>CAVYZT010000001.1:0-43415 GCA_963773045.1 uncultured Acidobacteriota bacterium
GTGACGTCCACGCTGGTGACCGGTTCGGCGGTGACGACGACCCAGCGAGTCGGCGGCGGCGCGCTCGCCACCGCGTCCAGCACCCGTTGGTGAAACAGCTCGGCGTTGGCGAAGAACAGCGGCGCATCCCAGCGGAAGAGCACGAGGCCGGGAATCAAACGGGCGCCCGGATGCCGAGTGATGTCGTGATAACCCTTGATGCCCTGGACCCGGCCGAGCAATGCCGAGTGCGGGCGCCAGCCGTCCCAGAGGAACTCGATCACGGCAATCACGATCGCAATCGCAATGCCTGGAATGGCGCCAAACAAGGCCACGCCGGCGAAGCAGGCGATCGACAGCCAGAACTCCCAGCGTTGAATGCGATAGATCCGTCGAAGATCGGAGATTTCGATCAAGCCGATCGCGGAGGCGATCACGACCGCAGCCAGGGCGGTCTGCGGGAGATCCTGGAGCAGCTCGGGCGCCAGCAGCAGGAGCAACGCGACGCAGAGTGCCCCCACGACCCCCGTCAGTTGCGTTCTCGCACCGGCCGCCTCGGCGACCGGTGTTCGCGAGCTGCTGCTGCTGATCGGAAAGCCCTGAAAGAAGCCCGCCGACAGGTTGGTGAAGCCCAGTGCCAGCATCTCCTGGTTCGGATCGACCGGCGTCCGCAGGCGCGCCGCATAGGTTCGTGACAGCACGCTCGTATCCGCGAACGCCACCAGCGCGACCGCGGCGCCACCGGTGAGAACAGGCATCAGATCGTCGAATCCGACAATAGGGAGGCGCGGCGCCGGGAGCCCGTGGGGCAACGGTCCGAGCACGATCACGCCGGCGCTGGTTGATAGATCGAATGCCGCGACCACAACAGTGGCGCAAACGACGGCGATCAGCAGGCCCGGCACTCGCGGCCACCGTTTCAGCACCAGAATGAGGGCGAGCGCGCTCGCGCCGATCGCGAACGCCGCTCCGTTCACGCTCCCCGCGAACACTTCCTGGACAATTTCCGATGCCTGCCGAAGCGGTCCGGGCGCAGACACGGAAACGCCAAGGAGCTTAGGGATTTGACTGAGCAGGACCGTCAAGGCGATGCCATTCATGTAGCCATAGCGGATCGGCTTCGACAGCAATTCCGTGATGAAGCCGAGGCGTGCGACACCCGCAGCGATACACATGAGCCCGGAGACGATCGCCATCGCCCCGGCCAGCGCCACCGCTCGCTGCGCATCGCCTGCCGATAGCGGTGCGACGACGGCGAGGATCACCGCCGCCAGCGAGGAGTCGGGTCCCATGATCAGGATCCGGCTCGGACCGAACAGCGCGTACGCCAGCAGCGGAACGATGGTCGCGTACAAACCGTGAATGCCTGGAAGGCCGGACGCCTCTGCGTACGCGATGCCGACTGGCACGAGCATGCTGGTCATCACCAGCCCCGCGACCAGATCGGCACGCAGCCAGGGCCACTCGTACCCGTAGAGGGTGGTCAACCCGGGGAGCCATTGCATCCAGCCGGTTGCTTTCGCAGGTGTCACGGGGCGCATGTTCGAATGGAGTGTCCTGGGTTTGGCGTTGTGCGAGGTAGACTCACCAGTTGGCAAGATCCACGCCACAAATCCACGACCGCTGAAAAAAGCCGTGCGACGACGACCGCTCGCTGCAGCAACCTCATTCTGGCTACTCATCGCGACCGCATCCGCTGGCCAGACTCGGTCCACCGCGGCTTCGTCCGACGCTCAGCCGCAAGCGTCGGAACCGGCGACACAAGCGCCATCGGCGGCGGGACAGCAGCCCGCGCCGCCGAGCCAGCGGCCGCTCAATCCCACACAGGAAGTCGCCGGCGAAGTGGCCGAAGGGCCCTCGATACCGGTTGGGCCGGCGCAACTGCGCATTGGCGGCTACCTCGGCGTCACCGGCCTCTATCGCTCGACGAACGGTGGCGGCGGGACGGGCACTGGTTTCGCGTCGATCCCATATGAAGACGTGATCCAGGGAAACGTGTCGGAGTCTCGTCTCACCGCCCAGGCCTCGAAAATCACGATTCGAGTCGATGCGGACTTCCCCGAGGGTCGGCCGCGCTTCCGCAAGCTTGCCGGCTACTTCGAAATGGACTTCAACGGTGAAGTGTCGGGCACCTTCGCCGTGACCAGCACGAGCGCCGGGTTCCGTCTTCGCCACGCCTTTGCCGAGGTGCAGTACAGCGACTCCTTCTACATGGGAGTGGGCCAGGCCTTCAGCCTCATGACCCCGCAGAAGAATCAGGTGAGCATGTGGCCGTCCGACGTCGAGATTTCTCAGGCGGTCGATACCAACTACCTGGCCGGCGTGTTGTGGGGGCGCATTCCGCAGTTCCGGCTCGCGTGGCGGCCGTCGCGGAAGTTCAACTGGGGGTTCTCGCTGGAGAACCCCGAGCAACAGCTTGGTCGAGATTGTGACGCTCCCGAGTGTTGCGCGAGCGACCTTGACGTGGAGTACAACACCGGCGCCGACGAGATGAAAGTGCCCAACCTGATGCCCGACGTCGTGACGCGGGTGGCGCTGAACCGACCGAAGCGGTGCACCTGGATGCGGGTGGTGTGTTCCGGGTCTTCCGCCACACCGTGAAACCGTATGACGAGGACTTCAAGACGGTGGGCGGCGGCGCCAGCATCAATGCCCGAGCCGACGCGAAAAAGACGAGGTTCATCGGGCAGTTCGCGTTCGGCGCGGGGCTGGGGCGCTACATCGGTGGGCTGGTGCCCGACGTCACGTTCACCGCCGACTCATCGATCCAGCCGCTGGGGACGACGTCGTGGGTCGCCGGAGTCGAGCAACAGGTGTCGTCCATCGTGTCGCTGGCCGGCTACTACAGCGGCGTGACCACAGATGCCGCCGCGCACCTCGATACCGACGGCCGTTATATCGGCTTCGGCTTTCCCGGATCGTCGAACTTCGAACAACAAACGGGTCGAAGAGCTGACGTTCACGAGCTCGCTGCTGGCGTTCAAGACGACCGACCGCGGTTCGGCGCAGATCAATCTGCAGGTCTCCTGGCTCGAACGCGAGCCTTGGTCGCACACGACAGGCCCCGCGTCGGCGTCCATGTTTGCTTCTTCGCGCAGGTTCGCTACAACCTGCCCTGAACGCGCGGGCGATGGTCAGGACGCGGCAGCCGGACGTCGCGCCGGCCGCCTGCAGGGCTTGGTACCGCTGGATCGCGACGCGCGTGTTGAACAGCATGCGCTCGCGGCCAAGTCGTTGATCCAGCCCGGCGTTTCGCACCGTCTTCAGGACTCCAGGGTTCATTCCCACCAGCCAGACGACGACGCCGCTCTCGGTCGCCCGTTTTTCGCCCTCCATGAGCGCCTGCAAGGCGGAGTATTCAAGGTCAGGCACACGGCTCATGTCCAGCGCCACCACGCGCGGCTGGTTCTGCGCGATGAGCACGCGGATTTGATCGGCCACGTTTTGCACGTTGACGAAGAACAGACGTCCTTCCGGCCGCAGAATCAGCAGGCCATCGAAGGTCTCGTCGTCCGGGTGTGCGGGCGACAACGGTCGCAGCACGTCGGTTCCGCGTTTCCGGCCGATGACGTGCACTCGCGGCTGAGCGCTCTGGCTCGCCAGACCGATCATCGACACGACGATCGCGACGACGATGCCCTTGAGCGTGCCGAACAATAGCACTCCGGCCGCAGCGAGCAGCGCCCAGCGAAACTCCATCGATCGAACGGTGCGGATGGCGCGAAACTCGGCCGGCTGAATCAGGCCGACCGAATAGACGATGACCACGGCCGCGAGTGTCGCGTTGGGCATCAGGCTGAGGATCGGGGCGAGGAGCAGCATGGTGGCCAGAGCCACGCCGGCGGTCACCAGCGACGCCCGCTGCGACTGCCCACCCGCCGAGCGCACGACCGCCGTCTGCGACGTGCCGCCTCCGGCCGGCATCGCACCGAACCAGTGCGCCGCCAAGATTGGCGACGCCGGTGGCGATCAGCTCACGGTTCGCGTTGATCGGCGGGTCTGCCGGGCTCGCAAACGCACGGCCGGCCGCAATGCTCTCGGTGAAGCTCATCAGCGCGATGCCGAGCGCGCCCGGCAGCAGTTGCTGCAGCAACGAGAAGTCCGGCAGTGTGAGCGCCGGAAGGCCTCGGGGAATCTGGCCGACCGTCGAGACGCCGAGTGCCTCCAGGCCGAAGAACCACGATGCGGCAATAGCCCCGCCAACGGCGACGAGCGGTGCCGGAGAATGCGCCCACAGGCGTTCCATGCCGATCAAGATCGCGAACGTCGCCGCGGCCACGGTCAGGGTGATGAGCGACGTGTCGGGCACGTGAGACACGAGGGCGAGAAGGTCGCGAAAGAATCCGTGCTTGTCGATATGGATGCCGAGAAGCTTCGGCACCTGGTCCAGCACGATCACGAGGCCGATGCCCGCCTTGAATCCGGTCAGCACGGGCGTCGAAATGAAGTTGGCGGCGAAGCCCAGTCGGAGCAGGCCCCCCAGCACCAGCATCGCGCCGACCAGCGCCGTGAGCGCCGCAGTGGCGGAGGCGAGCCTCGCCGGGTCGCCGTCCGGGACCACGAGGCCGAGTTGCGTGGCGGTGAGGATGGCCAGAGTGGTCGTAGAACTGACGTTGAGCACGCGCGACGAGCCGAGCAGCGCGTAGATCACCATCGGGACGAAGGCGGTGTAGAGTCCCACCGCAACCGGGAGACCGGCCACGCTCGCATAAGCCATGGCCTTGGGCAGAACGACGGCCGCCGCGACAAGGCCGGCGACCAGGTCGAGACGCAACGCCGGCGAGCCTGCCTTGGCCACCTGTTGGGCCATTGGACGTTCGTTCACGCACAGGCTAGCAGCAACGGAGTTGCCAATCGCGCCCCGCTGCCGTGCGGACGGCGAATGCGCGCCAGGCGTTCAGCCAACCACGACATCCCGTGGCCCGGCAGAGTCTGCCCGTCGCCGGCTGCGCCACGAGGCGGGCGTCACGCCGGTCACCTTCTTGAACGCGCGACAGAACGCCGCTTCGGACTCGTAGCCGACCTCGCTGGCCACGGCGCTCATCGGCGCGGCTCCCGCCGCGAGCCGGCTCGCGGCCAGCTGGATGCGCCAGCGCGTCAGATAGAGCATCGGTGGATGGCCGACGAAGGATGTGAAGCGTTCGGCCAGCACGGATCGTGAGGCCGCGACTTCACGCGCAAGCTCGGGCAACGTCCAGGCGCGCGCGGGCTCGGCGTGCATGCGCGCGAGCGCCAGCCCCACGATGGGGTCGCGCAGACCGCCCAGCCAAGTCGCAGCGGTCTTCCGACGTCGTCGTCAGATAACTGCGCAGCACTTCGACGAACACGAGCTCCGCGATTCGCAGCAGCACCGACCGGCTGCCCGGACCGCGCTTGGTTCGATTCCGCGACAGCGAATTCGAGCAGCGCGTGCAGCCGGGATCGGGACTCACCGTGGAGCCGCACGCGCACGAGCGAAGGGCAGCGTCGTCAGAACCGGGTTGAACGGCAGGGCATCACAGCCCAGAAAGCCGCAGACGAGCTGAAGACGTTCCGATCCGTCCCCACCCTCGGTCACCACGAACGGCAAGTTGCCCATTGGCCATCGCCCGAAACCACCCGAGCGCATCGTCCAGCGTCCAGCCAGTGCGAAGGCCGCAAGCGCTCGCCAGTTGGTACGCATGTCCATGCGGCACGACGAGCACGTCGCCGGTTTCGAGACGCAACGGGGCATGCCCCGGCGATTCACACCAGCAGGCTCCCTGGCTGACGACGTGATACGAGACGACGTGCTGGGCGCGCGGAAGGATGACGGGCACAGGTCCGTCGAGGCCGGCGCCTCTGCGACCCACGGCGTGCGGGCATCGACGAGGAAGAAGAGAGCGCCCGTCAGCCTCACGACTTCGAGCACGTCCGACAACGTGTCCGATGGCTCGTGTGACAGCCGAGGGCTTGGAGATCGCTCCGTGAGCTCAGTCAGCGCGGTCTGATCGACGCCCATTCTGGCCATCCTACACCTCGACAATGAGACTCGGACGATCGGGCAAACACGCCGGACGCTCGGGGCTGGCGTCGATCGCTACTCACTCTTAGCGTGGGCATGACGCGCCGACAGCGGGTCAGAAGCGTCGAAGACGAGGAGGAGCGATGAGGGCGGCAGCGGTGAGCTTGCTGATCGTGCTGGCGGCGCCAACGGCGTTGGCGCGGCAGACACACGTCGATCAAGGCGACCTGGTTGACGCCGCGCTGCTGTCACGCGGCATCGAGCTCGGCCAGCCGCGTTCGGACGTGATCGGGTCCTGGAACAGCCTGGCCCATGACATCGCCTTTGCCGAGGATCAGTTCCTGACGTTCAAGGGACAACGCGCGTTGGCGATGATGCACCTGGCGATGCACGACGCGCTCAACGCGATCGTGCCGGTCTACGAGAGCTACGCCTTTGGCGGCGGTCCGCGACTCGCGCATCCGATTGCCGCGTCAGCGCAGGCCGCACACGACGTGCTCTTGTCTCAGTATCCCGGTCGACAGCAGGCGCTCGCCGATCAGCTCAACCGATGGCTCGCACAGGTCCCTGCCGGAGTGCTCCGCGATCACGGCATTGAGTTGGGAAAGGCCACCGCCGCCGCGGTGCTCGCGCGCCGCGACGGTGACGGGTGGAACGGCCAGGTCACATATGAGTTTGGCGAAGGGCCTGGTCGTTATCAGACCACGCCGCCATGGAACGGCTTCGTCGCGTGGCCGGGATTCCGGTTCGCCAAGCCGTTCGTGCTCGAGTACCCGCATCAGTTCCGGCCGTCTCCTCCTCCTCCCTGCGGACAAAGGCCTACGCCCGCGCGCTCGGCGAAGTCCAGGAATACGGCGCCGCCGCCAGCACGAGTCGGACGAACGATCAGACCGCTTATGCGGTCTGGTGGATGGAGTTCGCAGAAGGGTCGGTCAATCGCCTGGCGCGGCAGCTCTCCAGCGACCGGCACATGCATCTCTGGCCGGCGGCCCGGATGTTCGCGCACATCGGCGTGGCACTCTACGACACGTATGTCGCGACGTGGGACGCGAAATACGCGTACGATCACTGGCGTCCCTACACCGCCATTCGCGCTGCCGACACGGACGGCAACCCGCAAACGACACCGGACGCCAACTGGGAATCGCTGCGTCCGGCGCCGCCATTTCCCGGATACTCGTCGGCTCACGCGGCCGCCTGTGCCGCCTCGTTCGGCGTGCTGGACTGAAGCGTTCGGGCGCAATGTGACGTTCACGATGGAGACGACGACCGCTCCGCCGGGCATGCCGACCCGGACCTTCGAGAGCTTCTCTGCGGCGGCTGTCGAGTGCGCCGACTCACGCGTCAGGCTCGGATGGCATTTCCGCTACGCGACTGATGCGGGCCTCGTGCTTGGACAGCGGATTGCAGGGTATCTCTCGAGTCACGCTCTGCAAGTGCGGTCTCGTCGAGACGGTCGCAAAAACCAGTGAGAGCACCTTCAGACTGGCGTTGACAAGGGAAGGGCCCATGGGCAAGCTGCGTAGCCATGCGCCCCGCGATCTCGTCGCTTCTCGTCCTTCTTGCTATTGTCGGCTGCCCGCTGGCGGCGTCTGCCCAGCCGCCGAACGTCGTCTTCATCCTCGTCGACGATCTGCGCTGGGACGAGCTTGGCGCCGCCGGCCATCCCGTCGTGAAGACGCCGAATATCGATCGACTCGCGCGCGAAGGCGCGCTGTTCCGAAATGCCTTTGTCACCACGCCGCTCTGTTCGCCCTCTCGCGCCAGCTTTCTGACGGGGCAGTACGCCCGCACTCACGGCATCACCGACAATACCAATCGATCTGCGGCCAGCCACCGCCTCACGACGTTTCCGTTACTCCTGCAACGCGCCGGATACGAGACCGCGTTCATCGGCAAGTGGCACATGGGGAACGACGACTCTCGCCGGCCCGGCTTCGACACGTGGGTGAGTTTCAAAGGACAGGGACAGTATCTCGATCCCGAAATCTCCGAAGGCGATCGGACCGCGCCGGTGCGCGGCTACATCACCGACATTCTCAACTCGCGAGCGCTCGAGTTCGTGCGGCGGCCGCGGACGAAACCGTTCCTGCTCTATCTGTCGCACAAGGCGGTGCACCCCAATATCCGGCAGTTGGACGACGGCAGCATCGTGCCGATTGACGGCGAGATGTTCGTGCCGGCGGAAAGGCATCGGCAACTGCTGGTTGGAGCGAAGGTGCCGCGTCGGCCGAACTTCGGCAAGCCGCCACTCGACAAGCCCGCGTTGATGCGCACGATTGGCGATCTGCCGCCGCTGGGCCCGTCGACTGCTACCGACGATGCCACCGTGCTCGGACGGCAGCGCGCGCTCGCCGCGGTGGACGACGGCGTCGGCGAGATTCTCAAAGCGCTCGAGCAGCAGGGGCAGCTCGACAATACCGTCGTGATCTTTGCCGGCGACAACGGTTATTTCTATGGCGAGCACGGCCTGAGCGACGAACGTCGCCTGGCCTACGAAGAATCGGCGCGCATCCCGATCGTCGCGCGGTTTCCGAAGATCATCCCGGCCGGAAGCGTCCCCACTCAGCTGGTCCTCAACCTGGACGTCGCACCCACCGTGCTCGAACTGGCAGGCGTGGCTCGACCCGCCGCCATCGAAGGCCGCTCGCTGGTCCCCATCTTTTCGAAGTCGGCCGTGCCGTGGCGCAGTTCGTTCGTGATCGAGTACTTCTCCGACACGGTGTTTCCGCGCATCTTGACGATGGGATATCAAGCCCTGCGCACGGAGCGATGGAAGTACATCCGCTACACGGAGCTGCGGAACATGGACGAGCTCTACGATCTGGCCGCCGATCCGTATGAGCTGAAGAATTTGATCGCCGACCCCGTGCATCGCGCCGACCGCGATCACCTGAGCCAGGAGCTCGATCGATCGCTGCACCCGCCGGAGCGCTGACGCGGTAATGGGCGGCGTGGGTCGCCAACCACACTTTACGAGTGGGGTCTTCCTCCGTCGCGCAGGTTCGGCGGACAAGGTCGGCGGACCGCCGTAGCCTTGGCGGAGGCTGGTGAGGTTTGTCGGACAGCGCCTGCTTCGCCGCGCCGATCCCGCTGCCTCGCCGGACCTACTCGATCGTCAGCTCCTGCGAGTCACGCCGGTCAAATATCCTCCGCTCTTCACAAGCGCTCGAGCGAACTCGCGACCGATTCCCTCGCTCAAACATCGCAATCCCCCAGCTCCGGACATTTGTCGGTGATGCCTCCAGCGGCGAGACTCGAAGTCGCTGCCGATCGAGTAGCTCCGGCGGGCGCGCGCTGACGGCGCTCAAGGTCGATTGGCCGATCATCCGATAGATCGAAACATCGATCGACGGATCTCACGATCGAAGTTCATGAGATCGATCACAAGCTCAATACTCAGCACGTCGCAAGATTCACCCGCACCGATTTCCGCTGCAAAGATCGGTCAGAGCCGAGCCTCACGAACCTCCCGGCCAGATCAGACCGGGACGATTTCGAGCAACTGAGACAGCCCGCTGAAATCGTCAGGATTGCGTGTGTAAAGAGGAAGATTCGCCGCAATGGCAGTGGCGGCGATGAACAGATCGACGGCGCGGCGGCCGCGGGCCGTTCGGCCGACGCGGCCGACCTCGGCGTAGACGCGGCCATAGGCGCGAGCCACATCCGCGTCCAGCGGCAAGGGGTCGAAGGTGGCCTCGGCTCGT
This sequence comes from uncultured Acidobacteriota bacterium, assembly GCA_963773045.1. Classification (GTDB taxonomy): domain Bacteria; phylum Acidobacteriota; class Vicinamibacteria; order Vicinamibacterales; family UBA2999; genus 12-FULL-67-14b. The sequence continues at coordinate 9,670 of CAVYZT010000001.1, forward strand.
TGCAGCCGGTCCTGGCGTCGGGCGCGCTCGGCCGAGTCGGCGGTGGCGTGCGGCCCGGCCGCAAGCTCGGCCATCGTGACCGCCGATACGGCGAGTTCAGCCGGCAACATGTCTGGGTCGATCAACTCGAGATCGATCAGCACAGACGTGTCGATCAGCCCGCGAGCATGCCGTTGGTCAGGCACGTGGAGTTGGATCCTGGTCGATCAGCGCATCGACCTCTTTCCGAAACCTTCTGCGGGCAATCCGGGGTGCGCCAGCGAAGCTCGCGAGCACAGCTTCGGTCGCGACGAACAGACGCTGTCGCACCGGGGTCAACTCGCCGACGGGCACGCCGTTTCGCGTCACGGTGAAGGACCGCCCCTTGTCCAGAGCCCGCATGATCCGGCCGCTGTCGTTGCGAAGCTCGCGTTGGGTGATGCGCCGACTCATCGTGCCCTCAGTGTCGCACGCGCGCTACGCAACAGGCTTGCTCAACGCAAACGACGTGACGGCCCGGGCAGCGGCACGGCGAGTTCCTGTAATTCCACCTGGTCAGACGCATCGGCCTGCCGGCGCCGCCGGCGCGCTCGTTGCGATCGTGTCCGCCTGAACGCTCCTCGCGGGGTAACGGTCTTTCACTCAATTCGACCCCAGGCGGCCACGCCAGTGAAGTAGATTGGCGCAGGCACGCCCGGTTCATTGAGGAAGGAGTCACACATGCGCCGCATTCATCTGGCCGCTGTTGCGATGACGGTGGTCGTGTGCTCACTCGTCGCCTTTGAGGTTCGCGGTCAGGCGCAAGCGGCGCCGGCGGCACCAACACCGTCCGCGGGCGACTATGCGACCGCGGATATCCGCGTCATCACGCCCGGCGTGGTGTTCTCGTCCGGTCTACCCGACATCGCCGCCGATTTTACGAAGGCCACTGGGAAGAAGGTCGGCATTCAAGTCGTCGGGATGGGCACCATCGTCGACGAGATGAAGAAGAGAACGCCGCCCCCCGACGTCATCGTGCTGCCGTTCCAGTTGATGACCACGCTTTCGCTGGACGGCGGCGTCGCGCCGGGAACGTTCACTCCCCTCGGCCGCACGCGGATGGGGCTCGCGGTGCGTGCGGGCGCACCCAAGCCGGACATTTCGACGGTCGAAAAGTTCGCTGCCGCACTCAAGAGCGCCAAGGCGGTGATGCGATCGAACCCGGCGTCGCGCACGATGGTCGCCCTCCTGATCGACGATCTGCTCAAGCGGCCGGAGTTTGCCGGAGTCAACGCTCCTCCCAGCACGAAGGGAGAGGGTGGGCAGGCGCTCGCGGCGGGCGATGGTGATATGGCGATTCAGACGATCAGTCAGATCCTGCCTTACAAGGAAATCGAGCTCGTCGGCCCGCTACCCGCCGAGCTTGGCGCGTGGATCGATTCGACCGTTGCCGTCTCAGCCCGAGCCACGCATGCCGACGACGCGCGCGCGTTGATCCGGCATCTGTTGCGGCCGGAGTCGAACAAGGTGTGGAAGCCGAGGGGCCTCGAACGCTTCGAGTAGTTCGAAGCCGCGTCAGGGCACGACTAAAGTCGTGCCCTACGGCAGCTTGAACTAAAAGTCGTGCCCTACGGCAGCTTGAACTAAAAGTCGTGCCCTACGGCAACTTGAACGCCAGCAGCTCGCCAGAGTACGTGCCGCCGCTGATCGCCACGACCACGAACTGCTTGCCGTTGAGCATGTAGGTCATCGGCGAGCCGCTCTGCGGTGCCGGCATGTACACGGCCCCGACTTCCTTGCCCGTCGCCTTGTCGAACGCGCGGAGCATCGCGCCTCGCTGGCTCTGTGGCGTCGGCCCGAAGTTGCTCTCGCCCGCGATCAGCAAGGTCTTCGTCACCAGCGTCCCGGAGTTGTTGCCTTGCCGGCCGAGTGGCGGAAGGCTCATCCCTTTGAGCGCTGGATGATTTCGGATGGCGTCGGGCGTGGCGCCAAACGGCACCTGCCAGCGGAACTCGCCTTTGTCGAGATCGATGGCCGTGATTCGACTGTATGGCGGCTTGATCAGCGGCAGGCCCTGCACGGTAAGAGCAGCGCCACCGCCTTCGCCACCAGCAGCGCTGGCTGGCGCCGCCGGTGCGGCTGGCGCCGTGGCGCCGCTATCAGATCCGGTTCCGCCCGTGAGCCGCGCGCCGGTCAGCACGGTTCCTTGAAAGTACGGCAGATCGGACTTTCCGGGCGGCGGCGGCATCAGGCCGAGTGTGGCCACCGATGTCTGCGACGCCACGAAGACCGTATGCGTTTCGGGGTCGGTACGATCCGCCGGGCCAGTTGGATGCCGCTGCCTGCGCGCCCCTCGTCAACGTCGCAATCGGACCTTCGGCGCGGCTCACCGACGGCGGAGTGAACATCGGGCCGAGCCGGTACTTCGACACGAGCTTCACGGCTTCGGCGCGAAGCTCGGGCGTGAAGTCGATCAGATCGTCAGTCGTGAGGCCCTGGCCGTCGTAGGCGGGCGGCTTGGTGGGAAACGGCTGCGTCGGCGAGTACCACTCGCGCGGGGTGTCGCCCTTCGGCACTGGCCGCTCTTCGATCGGCCAGACCGGTTCGCCGGTCTCTCGATTGAGGACGTATAGAAACGCCTGCTTGGTCGGCTGAGCCAGCGCCTTGATCGCGCGGCCATTCACGGTGATGTCCGTCAGAATCGGCGGGGCCGGAATGTCCATGTCCCACATGCCGTGATGCACGAGCTGGTAATGCCACTTGCGCCGGCCGGTCCGAAGATCGACGGCGACGATGCTTTCGCTGAACAGGTTGTTGCCGGGACGCAAGCCGCCGTAATAATCGTGCGTCGGCATCTCCACGGGCAGGTAGGCGAGACCGAGCTCTTCGTCCGCCGACATCTGAGCCCAGACGCCGTTGTTGCCCGTGTAGGCCCACGATTCCTCCAGCCACGTGTCGTTGCCGAACTCGCCGCGCTGCGGAATCGTGTGGAAGATCCACAACCGCTTGCCGGTGCGGACATCGAAGCCGCGGATGTAGCCCTTCACGTTCGCCTTGCTCTTGGGATTGGCGCCGGTCTCGAACGCGGCGCCGACGATGACGACGTCGCCGGCAATCAGCGGTGCGGAATGCAGGCCCACCGGCGCGTTCGTGAGATCGATCTCCTGATCGAAATCCTGTTTCAAGTCGACGATGCCGTTCTGGCCGAAGCCGGCGACGAGCTGACCCGTGCGCGCGTCGAGCGCGACCAGGCGATAGCCGGGTGTCACATAGAGCACGCGCTCGTCTTTGCCGTCGGTCCAATACGACAAGCCGCGCCCAGACAGCTGACGGGGTGCCGCCTGACCACGAGCGCCTTCGTGCTGGCTGTGCATCCACAGCATTTCGCCCGTTGCCGCATCCAATGCGACCACGGCGCGCCGCGTGCCGCCGGTCGAAAACAACCGGCCATTGACCATCAGCGGCGTGGACTCCAGCTTGAACTCGGGACGTGGTCCGAGGCTGTCGGTCTTGAACCGCCAGGCGACTTCCAGCTTGCCGAAGTTCTCGGCGGTGATCTGGTCGAGCGGAGAGTAGCGAGTGTTGGCGAGATCCCGTCCGTAGTTAGGCCACTCACTGGCGTTCGAGCTGCGGCGGGATTGACCCTGGATGCTGATCGACGCGCAGATGAGCGCGCCGCCGAGCCACAGTAGCTTGTGATTCATCGGCTCTCCTTTACCACTCGCGAGAAATCGGCGCGCAGCTTCATTCGATCGACCTTGCGGCCACGCAGGTAGACGTCGGCGATCTTTCGGGTGTTCGTGATGTCGTCCAATGGATTGGCGTCGAGCACGACGAAATCGGCGCTCTTCCCCGGCGCCACCGTGCCGAGATCGTCGAGTCCGAGTATCTCCGCGCCGGCCCGCGTTGCCGACACGATCACCTCTGCCGGTGTCATCCCGGCCGCGACCATGTTCTCCAATTCGGTGTGCATCGTCCAGCCGATGAACTGATCGCCGGTCTGCCCGCCGCCGTCGGTACCGGCGGCGATCCGCACGCCGGCGGCGTTGAGTTTCACGACGCCGCGGGCGACGCGCGACCACGCCTGACGCCCGCGCTCGATCTCCGCCGGCGACGTCTTCGCCAGCCGATCCTGTAGTCGCTCGATCTGTGCCGCCGATACCGTTTCGGTCACGAGCGGGTGCGGCGGATTGAGCCATGGCGCGTAGATCACACGGCGGGGTCCTCCAAGTGCAGTCAAGACCGCAGTGTTGGGATGCTGCTTGAACAGCGCCACCAGCTCGTCGTCGACGTCGCTCACCATGTGCGCGAGGATGTCGGCGCCGCTGCGCAGGAGATCCTTGGCGTCTTCGAGCTCGGTCGCGTGCACGGCCACGCGCATGTTCCGCCGATGCGCTTCGTCGATGATCGCGCGATAGAGGTCCGGGGTGAGCTTCTGGATCGTGCCGCCGCGGTCGTCCACCCAGGTCTTCACGATGCGAACGTTGCGCGCGGCGAGCTCTTCGACTGCCCCCCGCGCGCCCTCCGGCGTCGTCACCGCATACGCGGCATGCCGCATGTTGTCGGGTCGGATTTCGGCGAGCGGCGCTAGGCCGCGGCCGGCGGTGAGAAATCGTGCGGCATCGGGGTGCGCCTCGCCCCTGATCTGAAACGGCAATTCGCCGAAGTCGGATCCCATCGCCTGGCTTGCCGCCACACCGAAGTACGCGAAGCGATGCAGGTGATCGAGGATGTTGTCGCGCGTGTAGTTCTGAGGCCCGCTGCTGAGATCCCTCATGTAGCCGATGTGCGAGTGCGCGTCCACCAGCGCGGGGATGACGGTCTTGCCAGTCAGATCGACGCGAGCGGCTCCCGGAGGCGCTGGCACTTCGCCCTTCCTGCCGACCCGCGTGAATCGGTCGTTCTCGACGACGAACGCGCTGTTGTCGAGCGGTGCACGGCCATCACCGGCAATCAGTCTGGCGCCCTCGAAGAGTGTGATCGCGGAGGCACCCGGCTGCCCGTTGGCCGCCAGAGTGCTGACGGCGCAGCTGACGAGGAGGACGGCTGCGGCTCTGCTCATGTCGATCTCCGCATCGGACTCGGTATTATGCGCCGCCGGGCGTCGATTAGGTTGCGTCAGTGTGATACCGGCACGCCCCATTGTGAAAGGGCGTATTATCCGTACGGATAGATACATGGTCAGCGCCCGAGGCGTATCGATCTTCGGTTGCTTGGCGTGTTCGTTGGTGGCCGCCGGCTTCGTCTTTCCGCTCGAAGCGCAGCAGCCGTCAGGCCCCTCCGTACCGACCGTCGCGCATCGCGAGGTCGTCAATAAGTACTGCGTTTCCTGCCACAACGACCGCCTGAAAAGGGGCAGCCTCGCGCTGGACGCCGTCGTCGCACACGAGGTCGGCGACAACCCTGAGGTGTGGGAGAAGGTTCTCCGTAAGGTTCGTGCCCGTCAGATGCCGCCCATCGGAATGCCGCGTCCGGACGAAGCCACTTACGAAGCCGCGATACTGTCTCTGGAAACGTCGCTCGACCGTGCGGCGGCAGCCAAGCCGAATCCTGGCCGAACCGCGACGCTGCGGCGGCTCACTCGAACCGAGTATCAGAACGCGATCCGCGATCTGCTCGCAGTGGAAGTCGATGTCGCTTCACTCCTGCCCGCCGACGAATCGAGCTACGGCTTTGACAATGTCACCGTCGGAGATCTGTCGCCGACATTGCTTGATCGCTATGTATCGGCGGCGGAGAAGGTCAGTCGTCTCGCCGTCGGACGTCCCAGTCGCTCGCCGGGCGGCGATACCATCAGGATTCCGCCGGACCTCACGCAAGAAGAGCACCTGGAGGGCCTTCCGATCGGCACACGCGGCGGGGCGATCGTCCGTTATACGTTTCCGCTCGACGGCGAGTATGAGATCCGGATTCGGCTGACGCGAAACCGCGACGAGCATATCGAAGGCCTGAACGAGCCGCACGATCTCGAGTTGCTGCTGGATCGAGCGCGCGTGCAGTTGTTCACGGTGAAACCACCCGAGCGACAGCCAGGGTTTTCCGACGATTATCAGCCCTCGCACGACACGATCGACCAGCACCTCAAGATCCGCGTTCCGGTGAGTGCCGGCCCGCACGCGATCGGTGTGGCGTTTCTGAAAAATCCTTCGGCATTGCTCGAGACCGCACGCCAGCCGTACCAGGCGCATTTCAATTCGTACCGGCATCCGCGGATCCAGCCGGCGATCTATTCCATTTCGATCATCGGGCCCTACGACGCGACAGGCCCTGGGGAAACGCCCAGCCGCCGCCGGATCTTCGTGTCCAGGCCGGCGAATCCGAACGAGGAAGAACGCTCCGCCCAACGCATCCTGACCTCACTCATGCGACGGGCTTATCGGCGGCCCGTCGTCGCGGCCGACCTTCAAGGGCCGCTCGAGCTCTATCGCAGCGCGCGATCGGAAGGAGACTTCGAGGCGGGGATCGAAATGGCCGTATCTGCGGTACTGGTGAGTCCGCAGTTCCTGTTCCGCGTCGAACTCGACCCTGCTGGCGTGCCGCCGAATACGGCCTATCGCATCAGCGATCTGGATCTGGCATCCCGACTCTCATTCTTCCTGTGGAGCAGCATTCCGGACGATGAACTGCTCGACGCGGCTGTTGCCGGAAAACTGCACCAGCCGGCGGTGCTCGAACAACAAGTGCGCCGAATGCTTGCCGACTCTCGTTCGCAGGCCCTGGTGACCAACTTCGCCTCGCAGTGGCTGCACCTGCGCAATCTTGCCTCGATCACGCCGGATATGCGGCTGTTCCCGGATTTTGACGACAATCTGCGGCAAGCCTTTCGGCAGGAAACGGAGCTCTTTCTCGACAGCATCCTGCGCGAGGATCGGAGCGTGCTCGATCTGTTGAGTGCCAACTACACGTTTGTCAACGAGCGGCTGGCAAAGCACTACGGCATCCCGCAGGTCTATGGCAGTCGCTTCCGGCGCATCACGCTCGACGAAGACAGCGGGCGAGGCGGACTGCTTCGGCAGGGAAGCATTTTGACGGTGACGTCGTATGCCACCAGGACGTCGCCGGTACTGCGCGGCAAGTGGGTCCTCGATAATCTTCTTGGCGTCCCTCCACCGCCTCCGCTGCCCGACGTGCCGGCACTGATTGACAACACCGTGGACGGAAGCCTCTCGGTTCGCAAGCGGCTCGCCGAGCACCGGAGCAATCCGACTTGCGCCGCCTGCCACAACCTGATGGATCCGGTGGGCTTGTCGCTCGAGAAGTTCGACGCGGTCGGTCGTCGGCGAACCGCCGAGGGAGGAGACCCGATCGACGCGTCCGGAGGCCTTCCCGATGGCAGCCAATTCGCGGATGTAGACGGACTCGAACACGCTCTGCTGAAACGCCCGGATCTATTTGTGGGCACGCTTGCCGAAAAGCTTCTGACCTATGCGTTGGGACGAGGCGTCGAGTACTACGATGCGCCCGCGATTCGCACGATCGTACGCGACGCGCGCGCCCAGAATTTCCGCATCTCGTCGGTCATGTTGGGAATCGTGAAGAGCCAACCGTTTCAGATGAGGACGTCACGATGATGATCACCAAGAAGGCGCTGCCGCGCCGGACGTTCCTGCAGGGGATGGGCGCGAGCATCGCGCTGCCGTTGCTCGATGCGATGGTTCCGTCGATGACCGCCCTGGCCAAGACGCCGGCCGATCCAGTGCGTCGCCTGGGATTTGTCTACATGCCGATGGGATGCGACATCGCTCGCTGGACGCCGGCGGGCGAGGGCGCGCTGGGCGAGCTGTCGCCTGCGCTCAAGTCGCTGGCCCCCTTCGTGGATCAGCTGACGGTGTTGACCAACCTGGAGTTGAAGAACGCCTATCCCGGAACCCATGCCACCTCCAACGCCGCCTTCTTGAGCGCGGCCAAGGCGAAATGGACCGAAAGCACCGACTACTACCTGGGCACGACCGTCGATCAGATCGCCGCGAAGGAGATCGGCCAGCAGACGCTCCTGCCATCGCTCGAGATGGCGATGGATCTCCTCCACACGGTAGGCCAGTGCGACAACGGTTACGCGTGCGTGTATCAGAACAATCTCTCGTGGTCGTCGCCAACCACGCCACTGCCGGCTGAGGCCCACCCGCGCATCGTCTTCGAGCGCCTGTTCGGCGAGGGCGGGAGCGCGGCCGACCGGCGCGCCGCGCTGCGAAGACGATCGAGCCTGCTCGATTGGGTTCGCGAAGATATCTCTCAACTTCAAAAGAGGCTGGGACCCGACGATCGCGCCAGGGTCGGCCAGTATCTGGAGACGGTACGCGAAGTGGAGCGGCGCATTCAGAAGGCGGAAGCGGAGACGACGGGCGATCAGTTGCCGGACCTGGATCGACCGGTCGGCGTGCCGGCTGCCTACGCCGATCACGCGAAGTTGATGTTCGATTTGCAGGTCTTGGCGCTGCAAGGGGACGTGACCAGGGTCATCACGTTCCAGCTCGCTCGTGAAACGAGCACGCGAACGTATCCGGAGATCGGCGTTCCCGATCCGCATCACCCACTCACGCATCATGGGAACAATCCGGAGAAAGTCGCGAGGATGGCGAAGATCAACGCGTTCCATGTCTCGCTCTTTGCCTATTTCCTCGAGAAGCTGAAGTCCACGCCGGACGGCGACGGGTCCCTGCTGGATCATTCGCTTTACCTGTACGGCAGCGGGATGGGCGATCCCAACGTGCACTCACACGTGAACCTGCCGATTCTGGTTGCCGGCGGCGGCGCCGGCAAGCTCAAGGGGGGCCGTCACATCAAGTATGCGGAGCCTACGCCGCTGGCCAATCTTCACCTGACGTTGCTCGAAAAAGCTGGCGTGCATCTCGACGCCTTCGCCGACAGTAATGGCAAAGTCGATGAATTGCTTTCTCTTTAGTTCCTGGATTCGTGAGCTCGGAGGTCTCCGGCTCGCAGACCTGCCGCGCCGTAGCTCGCTCGCACGCACTCGGACGAGCGTAGGCGGGCTCGGGGTGACCAGCCTGGCGGTGCTACTGTCCGCGGTCGGCGTGCTCGGCGCTAGCTCTGACGCGCCGCTGGCCGACGCGGTGGAAAAGATGGATCGCGCGAGGATTCGCACGCTCCTGCAGCAGCGCGTCGATGTGAATGCACCCCAGGTTGATGGGATGACGGCGCTGCATTGGGCGACGTACAACGACGATCTGGAGACCACGGACGCGTTGGTGCGCGCCGGCGCCGATGTGAAAGCCCCGAACCGGTATGGCGTGACGCCGCTCTCGCTGGCCTGCACCAATGGCAACGGCACGATCGTGGAGCTGCTCTTGAAAGCCGGTGCGGACTCGAACGCGGCCCTTCCCGGCGGGGAAACACCGTTGATGACCGCCGCGCGCGTCGGCTCACTCAACTCGGTCAAGACCCTGCTGGCCCATGGCGCCACGGTTGACGGCAAGGATGACCGGCGCGGACAAACCGCCCTCATCTGGGCGGCCGCGGAAGGTCATGCGAACGTCGTCGAGGTGCTCATCGAGGTCGGTGCCGACTTCCGTATCCGTTTAGCTTCAGGGTTCACCCCCTTGTTGTTTGCGGTCAGAGAAGGGCACGCCGACGTGGTCCAGGCGCTGCTGAAGGCGGGCGCCGACGTGAACGAGACGGTGCCGCTCGAGGGACGGCGGCGCGGCTACGGTGGGCGAATGCCGCCGGCTGGTGCAAGCGCGCTGCAGATGGCGGTGATGAACGCGCATTTCGAGCTGGCCTCGCAGTTACTCGACGCCGGCGCCAATCCGAACGCCGACCTTCCAGGGTACACGGTCCTTCACGCGATTGCCTCGGTGCGAAAACCAGGCGTCGGCGACAACGATCCGGCGCCCGAGGGATCCGGAACCCTGAGCAGCCTCGACCTTGTGAAGAAGCTGGTGGCGCGGGGAGCGAATGTCAACGCGAGAATGACGAAGCGCGCGAACCTGACCAATACACGTCTGAACGAGATCGGGGCGACACCGTTCCTGCTGGCAGCGCAGACTGCGGACGCCGAGTTGATGAGAACGCTGGCCGCGCTCGGCGCCGATCCGCTGCTGCCGAATGTCGACAACAGCACGCCGCTGATGATCGCGGCCGGACTTGCGACGCGTTCACCCGGCGAGGACGCGGAACAGAGAGCGAAGTGTTGGAGGCCGTCCAAGTGGCGCTGGATCTTGGCGCCGACGTGAATGCCGTCGACAAGAACGGCGAAACGGCGATGCACGGCGCCGCGTACAAGAATCTTCCCAAGGTTGTGAAATTCCTTGCCGGCAAGGGCGCCAAGATCGACGTCTGGAATCGGGAGGACAAGTTCGGATGGACACCGCTGGCCATCGCCGTCGGCTACCGGTTCGGGAATTTCAAGCCCTCAGCTGAAACGGAAGCGATGGTTCGTCAAGTGATGATCGCCGCGGGAGTGACGCCACCGAAGACCATCACCGCCAAGACCCAGCAGATCTATTAGACCCGGAGTTCACCGGAGTTCACTTGAGTCGAGTACGTAGGGCGCCACTTTAGTGGCGCCTCAAGGCAGGACTAAAGTCCTGCTCTACGTCTACTCAAGTGAGCTTGGGTCTAGATTGCGGCGAAGAGGACAAGACGGCTACCGTCATGTCCATCTCGAGCCCGCGAGAGCGTCTATTTCGATCGCAGAAACCGCAGCGTCCGAGTCACGTCCGAGCCATCAGCTGTTGATGTGAATGACAAGGTCAGCGTATCGCCGTCGAGCGTGAACCGGCGCACGAAATCCTTCCCGAGATCTTCGGGGAACAACGACCCTTCCACCCGGTGCGTGATCGTGCCGGCGCGCTCGTCGATGGTGTATCGCCCAAAGTACGAGTCATAGCCGAGCACGACTCTCGCGTTGGTGGCGTCCCGCGGATTCGCGGGTGTGCCAATCGCCGTGGAACGTCCGACCCGCATCATCTGCAGCATCATGAGGCCGCTCGCGTCGTAGAAGAGGCGCCCGAGCGGCTTGTCGCCAAGCACTGGATCGGACAGGACCGTTCCATCAGCTTTTCGGACCGTTCGCGTCACCAGCTGCCACGCACCAACGATCTTTGATGCCGCGCCAGGCGCGGGACGCGGATTCTGCAGCTCGGCGCGCGGCAGCTCAGAGGCAGCGACCAGCAAGCCGAGAACGGCGACCACAAATATCTGCCGATTGGTCACGTCCTACCCATTCCGAGCAGTATACCGACCCGGCCAGGCGCTCGCCCATGGGAATCACCGTGGCCTTGACGTGCTACGTTTGAAGCATTAGGCTGCGTTTGTAGCATCTCGACGCAACCTTCGGCGTGCGTCTTTCGTCCAACGCCCTGAAGACTAGCGAGAAAGCGAGCCCGACATGCGCATCAGCCAGAGCCTCGAAGCGGTGTGGCACGACCTGAAGTTTTCCCTGCGGCAGCTCAGGCGATCGCCGGGCTTCACGCTCGTGGCCGTCCTGACGCTGGCGCTCGGCATTGGCGCCAACAGCGCCATCTTCGCGCTGGTCGATGCGACGCTGCTTCGTCCGCTGCCATTCCCCGATCCCGATCGCCTGGTCATGGTCTGGGAGAGCACGGATCGCTCGCCGCGCAACGGCGTGTCGCCGGTCAACATGGCCGACTGGAACGATCGCAGCCGCAGCTTCGAGCTGATCGCCGGGTTCGTCCCCAACGTCGGCGGCATGGTCATGAACGGCAAAGACGGGACGTCCGAAACCGTCACTCGCCAGTGGGTCTCGGCCGGATTCTTCGACGTCCTCGGGGTCAAACCCATCGCCGGCCGCACGTTTCTGCGGGCGGACAACGACGCGCGATTGAACGTCGTCGTCATCAGCGAATCGTTGTGGCGGACGCGCTTCGACGCCAACCCCGCCGTTGTCGGCCAGAGCGTCCGGTTCGACGGCCTGCCGTTCACGATCGTCGGCGTCGTGCCAGAGAACTTTCAGCTGCTCGGCAGCACGAGCATGTGGGGGATGATTCCCTTCGATCGCCGCCCGGCGATGCGAAGCGCCTACTTCCTCCGCGGTATCGGCCGCATGAAACCCGGCGTGGCGGTCGAGGCCGCGCGCGCCGAGATGGCGGGCATCGCTGAGGGACTGGCGCAGGAGTTTCCGGACACCAACAAGGGAAGACGCGTCACGATCGAGCCGATGCATGGCGCCTTGATTGGCAGCGACCTCCGCATTACCTCGATCCTGTTTCTCGGCGTGGTCGGCTTCGTGCTGGCGATCTGCTGCGCCAACGTCGCCAATCTGCTGCTGACGCGGGCGACGGCGCGGGCGCGCGAGTTCGCGGTCCGCTCGGCGCTGGGCGCGAGCCGGCGGCGGGTGATCCGTCAGCTCGTCACCGAGAGCCTGTTGCTCTCCCTGATCAGCGGCGCATTGGGAATTGGCGTCGGCGCGGCGATCTTGAGCATCGCCCCGTCGGTGATTCCTGAAGGGCTGCTGCCTGGAGCGGTGACGCTCGCCTTCGACGGGCGCGTGGTCGCGTTCAGTGCCATCGCTGCCATTGTGGTCGGCGTGCTGTTTGGCGTCGTCCCGGCATGGCAGGCCAGCGAGGTCTCGTCGGCGCCGCTCACGGCTTCCGACACGCGAACCGTCGCCGGCGGAGATGGCATGGTCCGCTCGCTGCTCGTCGTCGCCGAGGTCGCGACCGCCGTGCTGCTGCTCGTCGGCGCAGGATTGCTGCTGCGGACGCTGTTGGCCGTCGAGGGCGTCGATCGCGGCTATCGCGCCGATCGCGTGCTGACGATGCTGGTGGATCCGCTCGGGTCGCAGTATCCGACGCGCGAGTCGTTGCTGCAGTTCTTCGACAATGTCGAGCGCGAAGTCGTGGCCCTGCCTGGGGTGCGAAGCATGGCGTGGACGACGGGCTTGCCGCTCGGTCCGTCCGATCAGGGCGGACGGTCGTTCGAGATCGTTGGCGCGCCGCCGGCCGAGAGTCAGCGTCCCACCGCCGACTACCAGATCGTGAGCCCGAAATACTTCCAGACGATCGATCTTCCGATCGCGGCCGGCCGCGCGTTCAACGAGCTGCGACACTCACCAGAGCGTCGCGGTCTGCATCGTGAACGAAGCGTTCGCCCGCACCTATCTTCAGGGCCGATCGCCGATCGGCGCGCAGATTGCGATTCGGCCGGGAGGGTCTCCGCAAGCGCAGCCGCAGATCAGGGAGATTGTCGGCGTCGCCCGCCAGGTGAAGGCCCGGCCCGACGAGCTCGAGGACCTGCTGCAGATCTACGTGCCGTTGGCCCAGGATCCCATCGACGACATCTACGTTGCCGTCCAGGCGGCGACCGGAAGCGCCGCGGCGCTGACGCCGGCGGTCCGGGCCGCGATCGGGCGGGTCGACAAGGAACAATTAGTGAGCATCAGGGACGTGATGACGCTCGAGGACGTGGCGAGGAACGCGTCGTCTCGGCAACGCTTCCGTGCCGTCATGGTTATCGCCTTTGCGAGTCTCGCCCTGCTCCTCGCCATCGTCGGCGTGTTCGGCATCCTCGGCTATGCGGTCCAGTTGCGCGTCCGCGATTTCGGAGTGCGGCGGGCGCTAGGCGCCAGCAGCGCCGACGTCCTGCGTCTTGCGATCGGCAATGCGGTTCGAGTGGTTGCGGCGGGGACGATCCTCGGCCTGCTGCTGGCCGCGATGCTGGGCCGTTTGCTGACAAGCGTGCTGTTCGGCGTACAGCCGCTGGATCTCGTCACTTTCGTGTCGGCGCCGTTGGTTCTCGCCGTGACGGCGATACTGGCGATGATTGGTCCCGCGTGGCGCGCGACACGTGTCGATCCCGTCGTCGCACTGCGAGGGGAATGATGCCGAGACTGTGGCGATCTGCACACTCCTGCAGACGAACGCACTCACTCTTGCCCCTGCAGCGGCATCCACGGTCCGGCTGCCTTAAACCCAGATACAATGCCGCGTCGTTTCGCTTTCACCCCTAAGATTCGATGGCCAAACGATTGGTCTCCGTGTGGACGGCGCTCGGCGGCAACGTCGTTTCGGGCGAGGAGCAGCTCCAAATCGAGCGTTTGCTCGCCGCGGCGCGGCTCTTTCTTGCCGCCGTGGCCCTGCTGGCCGTCTATTTCGGTCCCGATGAGCCCACCCTGCTTGCCGGCGTTGCTTACGGGCTGCTCGCCGGCTATTTAATCTTCGCGGCCGGCGTCTTCGCATTGCTCCGCGGTCAACCCCTGCCGGTTCTTCGATGGCGAGGCGTTGTCCATGCGTTCGACGTGGCCGCCGCTGCAGTCGTCACCGTGCTCACGCAGGGGCCCGCCAGTCCATTCTTCGTGTTCGTGATCTTCGTCCTGCTGAGCGCGGCCCTACGATGGGGAACTCTGCCAACCGTCCTCACGGGGGCCGCCGCGATTGTGTGGTATCTGCTGGAGGGCATCCTCCACGCTCAGATCACGACCACAGGGTTGGCGCTGACGCCGTTCATGATGCGGGCGGCGTATCTCCTTGCCGCGACGCTCATCCTTGCGTACTTATCAGGCCGCCAGACCAGACTCCAGGCCGAGGCGCACAGAATCACGTCACTCTTCTCGCGGATCAAACACTCCGATCGCTTTGCCGAAACACTTCACACGGTTCTGGATGAATGTCGCGTCTATTCCGGCGCGACAAGCGGGCTCGTCGCGCTGGAGGACGAAGAGGCCGGCCGCCTCTATCTCTGGCACATTCGTTCGACGACTCCAGACTCGCGGACTGGCCTGTCGCTCACCGAGCGGCCCGTTGCCGATAGCGAGAATTTCTTTGTGCACATCGCCGACGAAGCTGCCGTCTGGTACGTCGCGCGCAAGCGCGGTGCGCCGCGCGCTCGTTTTCTGACCCTCGACGCGATGGTGCCCTCGGTTTGGACCGACGCGGCGCCTTATGGACCGATTCTCGACCAGGAAGGAGTCGACAGCTGCATCGTCGTGCGCGCAAACGTGCCCGGCTGGCGGGCGCGTCTGCATCTGTTCGATCCGGAGTGGACCGACGACGCGTCGTTGCGCTTCTTGCTGCGCTTTGCGGAACAATTGACCCCCGCCCTTCATAGCCAGTTCCTGGTCGCGAAGTTGCGAACCAAGATCGGCGAAGTCGAGCGCGCGCGTATCTCTCGAGAGCTGCACGACGGTCTCATTCAATCGCTCCTGAGCATCGAGCTGCAGCTCGGGGCGCTGCGTCGGCGCGTTCCTTCATCCGCTCCAGAGACGCCGGACCTCCAGGAAATCCAGCAGGAATTGCATCGCGCCATTCTCGATACGCGCGATCTGATGGCCGAGCTGCGACCGGCGGCGATCCATCGCGACGGGCTGCTCGCCGAGATCTCCGGGATCATCGATCGTTTTCGAACTGATTCCGGCACCGACGCCCACTTGGTATCCGACATCGACGAGATCGACTGCGCGCCCAAGGCCTCGATTGAAATCACGCGCATCGTTCGCGAGGCGCTGATCAACGTGCGCAAGCACGCGCACGCCCGCCACGTGACGGTGCGGGTCGGTCGTGGTCGCGAGGGATGGGAACTCGCGATCGATGACGATGGAAAGGGATTCGCGTTTGCCGGGCGGCGATCGCACGAAGAGCTGGACCGGGAGCGTCGGGGGCCGGTCGTGATCAAGGAGCGCGTGCGCGCCATTGGCGGGACCTTGACGATCGATTCGGAGCCGGGTCGCGGGTCGCGGTTGGAGATCACGTGGCCATTTGGCCGGAGGTTCGGCTCTGCCTGGGGCGTACGGGTCGGGCGCCCAACCAGCGAAAATGTGCCCGAGGGTTGAGGGCTGAAGACCGAACGGCAGGATGGAGTTCAGAATGGGCTCGATATCTGAATTGTTTTTGAATACTAGGGTGAGACGAGTATCGCTATGACTCAGGCCGTTCGCGTCGCCATCGCCGACGACCACGCGCTCTTCCGCGCAGGGCTGCGCAAGCTTTTGCAAGCCGAGCCTGGCTTCACGGTGGTCGGCGAAGCCGAGGACGGCGTTGCTGCCGCCCAGCTTGTGCGCACGCTCATACCCGACGTACTGCTGCTCGATTTCGCGATGCCCACGGTCAGCGCGATGGACGTCCTGCGCGAGATCGCGCCCTGGCGCACATCGACGCGCACGGTGATCCTGACGGCGTCGATCAGCTCACAAGACGCGGTGGCGGCGATTGGTCTGGGCGCGGTCGGCGTGTTGATGAAGACGGCTGCGGAAGAGTTGCTCTTCGAGTGTGTGCGGTCGGTGGCGGCGGGGCAGTATTGGGTCGGGCGTGACACGGTGGGCTCGCTGATCGAGGCCGTGGCGAAATCGCGCGCCGGACGCAAAGGCCGGCCATTTGGCCTTACCAGCCGTGAACTGGAAGTGGTGCATCTGGTCGCCGCCAGCTGTTCGAATCGCGAAATCGGCGAGCGACTGCGGATCAGCGAGGACACGGTGAAGCATCATCTCCGCGGTGCGTTCGACAAGACCGGCACGTCCTCCCGGGTTGAGCTCGCCGTTTTTGCCATGAACCACCGTCTCCGGGATTCAGACGCCTAAAGTACCAGTTCGAGCGTCATCGAACTAACAGTCTGTCTTTACTGTCATAAATAGTCCCATCAAAGATAGCACCTTCGGCTCATCAGTATGGCCCCACAGAGGGCTACCGATTGGCCCTTCGTCGGTACTAGTATCTACCCCGCGTCGGCCCGGCCCCCCGCTTCTGCCGCGTAAAAGCAAGGCTACAGGTCGGAAGTGTCTTGGCTCGCTTGACGCCTGCCCTTGGGCGTCTTGCGAGTCAAGTCGACTGTAAGTGAGAGGGCGAGAGCCTGCCTTGCGTGGCCATCAGCGGTCCTTGTCGCAACGCGTGCTCTCTTCGTTTGTTACATCCAAGCCCAAGAATCCATTGGTCGAATCAACCGAAGCGTCCCGAGCCGCTGAATATCTCTGGTTCTAGTTCATTGGCGGCGACGAATCACGACGAGTAGGTTTGTCATGCGTTCCCTAACCCTGAGATTGGTATCGCTGCTTGTGATATCAGTTGCGATCCCGGCGGATGCCCGCAGCCAATCGACGGCCGCAAATACGAGCGGCAATGCACCGGCACCTGTCACGCTGCCGACCGACTATGTCATCGGAGTCGAAGACGTTCTCAACGTCGTGTTCTGGCGCGAAAAAGATCTCTCGGCGGAAGTCGTCGTGCGACCTGACGGCAAGATCTCGTTGCCGATGTTGAACGACGTGCCGGCCGTTGGACTCACGCCGGAGCAGTTGGCGGCGAACGTCGCGAAGGCTGCCACCAAATACGTCCGCGATCCCGGCGCGACCGTCATCGTGAAAGAGGTTCGCAGCCGCAAGGTGTACGTGATTGGCCAAGTGACGAAACCCGGCGCGTTCGTCCTGGGCAACGAAATGAACGTCCTGCAGGCCATCGCCCAGGCCGGGGGCTTCCTGGAGGACGCGAAGAAGGGCGACATCGTCATCGTCCGAACCGAAAACGGCGCGGAGAAGCGCTTCAAGTTCGACTACAACGAAGTCGTGCGCGGAAAGAACACGCAGCAGAACATCAAGCTGCTGTCCGGCGACACGATTCTCGTGCGCTGATTGTTTATTACTTGTTCCACGTGGCCCGCTCGTCGGTTCTTCGTTGCGCAATCCCTGTTGATGGCCGCCGCGACCTCCGTGTTATCGACACCGGCGTTCGCGCAGAGTCGCGCCGGCTGGTGGCCTCTTCGGCGACACCCGCTCCGACACCGCAGACCGCCACCGATTGAACATTGCATTCGCTTTGTCGGAAGCCTTTGACAGCGTGCCGCCCGGGCCTGGGTCCGCACTTGTTCAACCGGGGCTGCTGTCCGACGGATTTTCCACAATGCTGACTGGCTCGGCAGAGTACGCGCGCACACGCCGCCGTACTCAGCTTGCCGGCACAGCGCAGACGGCCTTCCGGTATTACCAGGGTCTGAACGAGATCGAATCGGTCAGTCACACGGCGGGACTTGGCGCGAACTTTCGATTACCGCGAACGGCGAGCTTCCGAGTGAATCAAAGCGCCGCGTACTCGCCCTCGTACCTCTACCAGCTCTTTCCGGCTGCTGGCCCCGACGTTGGGCGAAGCGATTCCGGCGCCGCCCGATTACCGCGTGACGCAAGCCGAGTCGTACAGCTACAGGTCGGACATGGCGCTTTGCGATGGGCACTTCCCGTGGGCCGAGGGTCGAGCGTATCGGGTCACTACGACCGCACCGACTTCGCACGTGCAGCCGACAGCCCACACCCACCCTGGAGACGTCCAGCGCGCGCACCGGAGCTGTCCCAAGGCGTGCGGCGCAAGGTCGGCTCTCGGGCGCTTACGAGTATCGCACCGGCACCTTCGGCCTCGGCGGAACGAGCAACGAGCATCGTCTCGAATTCGGAGCGGAGTACTCTCGGACGCTCTCGAGTGGCCGGCGAACGAGTATTCGCGTCAATATCGCACCCTCGATGTTCGACGCTGACGAATTCACGGTCAACGATCAGATTGCCGGTCCCGTCTTTCGAACCCAGGGCCAGGCGTCGGTCGACTATTATTTCCGTCGAACATGGCGCGCCTCCGGGCAGGTTGAGCGGGGCTCGAATACATCGCGGTCCTGGCCGCGCCAGTCTTCGCGGACAGCGGCCACTTCGGAATCGAGGGGTTGCTGACGCGGCGAATCGACCTGCTGGCGACGGCTGGCTACGCGACCGGGGCATCGGTCGATCAACGCCGGCCACGAACTCGAGACCTATACCGGAAGCGCAGACTGCGGGTTGCGATCTCTCGAACCGTCGCGCTCTACACGGAGTATCTGCATTTCTATTACGACCTTCGTGGCCAACAAGGTCTGTCTGCCGATCTCCCCCGCACGTACGAGCAGCGCGGGGTCAGAGTGGGTATGACGCTGTGGGCGTCAGTGTTCTGAAGCAAAACAAACTGCCATGTCCCGATCGTTGACGCTGAACGACATCGTCCGCGCGCTCACGCGTCGCCGCTGGATCATCGTGTTGCCGTTCGCCCTTGGCGTCGCGGCGGCGCCGCTGCTCGCTCGCCTGGCACCCGAGCGTTACCGGTCCGAAACCTTGATCATGGTGGTGCCGCAGCGCGTGCCCGACAGCTACGTGAAGCCGACCATCACCCAGTCGGTCGCCGATCGACTGCCCGGTATCACCGATCAGATCCTCAGCAGGTCCCGGCTCGAACGCATTGTCCAGGAGCTGGACCTGTACCGCGACGCGCGGCAACGACAGGTCATGGAGGATGTGGTTGCGAGGATGCGCGACGACATCAAAGTCGATGCAGGCGGCGAAGGATGCGGACTCTTTCCGCGTGAGCTACATGAGCGACAACGCGGAGACCGCTCGCAAGGTCACGGAGCGGCTCGCCACTCAGCTGATCGAGCAGAATCTCATCGACAGGAACAACCAGGCCGAGAGCACCAGCCAGTTTCTGAGCACTCAGTTGGAAGAGGCCAAGCGGCGCCTCGTGGAGCAGGAGAAGAAGCTCGAAGAGTATCGGAAACTCCATTCCGGGCAGTTGCCCACGCAGATGCCGATGAATCTGCAGGCCATTCAGAACGCGAGCCTGCAGCTGCAGGCGCTGAGCGATTCGACGAACCGGGCCCAGGAACGGCGCTTGCTCATCGAGCGGCAGATTGCAGACACGCAGGCCGTGCCTGTGCCCGTGCCCATCGCGGCGGTCACGGACACGCCAGCGCAAGCGCCAACCACGGCGCAACAGCTGGACGTGGCCGAGGCCCGGCTCGCCGCTCAACTCCAGCGCTATACCCCGGATCACCCGGAGGTGGTGGTCGCGCGGCGGACCGTCGAGGAGTTGCGCGCGCGACTGGCTGAGGAAGTGCCCCTCGGCGCCACGGAAGTCGTACCCGAACGGCCGCTGACGCCTACCGAGGCGATGCAGAAAAAGAGGGTCCTCGACCTACAGGCCGAGCTCGCAGTCGTGGATCACCAACTCGCCGCGAACCGTGCTGAGGAGCAGCGCCTCAAAGCCGCGCTCGCCGAGTACCAATCGAAGGTGGACGCGGCTCCGTCCAGGGAATCCGAGCTCGTCGAGCTGACGCGCGATTACAGTACGCTGCAGGCGGCGTACACCAGCCTGCTGATGAAACGGGAAGATTCCATGATTGCCGCGAATCTCGAGCGGCGTCAGATCGGCGAACAGTTCAGAGTTCTCGATCCCGCCTCGCGTCCCGAGAAGCCGTCGAATCAGCGGCAGCGCCTGACGATCATGTCGGCCGGGGCCGGTCTCGGCCTCGCGCTCGGACTGCTCGTAGTGGGCCTCAGAGAATACCAGGACCCCAGCTTCCGGCAGGCAGACGAAGTGCAGCGCGTGCTGTCGCTCCCGGTGCTCGCCCTGATTCCGGTGATGACCTCGGAGTCTGAAGACCGCAAGGCACGCTGGCGGACTCGGCTGATGGACGTCGCCGGTACTACCGTCGTGATGGCCGCCATCGCCGTGGTCGTGATCTGGCGCCTGAACTCTTAGAACTTCAGACGACTCGATCCCTAATCCGCAGTCCCAAGTCCCAAGGCCCAAGTCCCAAGTCCCTGATGTACGAGTCCTTCTTCGGGCTCACCGAGCTCCCCTTCGAGCTGACGGCAAATCCCAGATACCTCTTCTTGACAACGAGGCAACGGGAAGCGCTCAGCACATTGCAGTACGGGTTGTTTTCAGCGAAGGCGCTCACGCTCCTGCTGGGCGAGGCCGGCACCGGCAAAACGACGCTGATTCAGGCGGCGCTCAATTCCGACCGATGCCGCCACGTGCGCTGCGTCTACATCGACAATCCCGTTCTCCGTCCCGAGGACTTCGTCAGGACGCTCGCGGTCAAATTCGATCTTGGATCGGAGGCGTCGATCTCGAAATCGGTGCTCCTGGAGCGCCTCCGCGCGGTGCTCTGCGAGCGCCGCGAGCGGGGTGAGATCACCGCGCTCGTTGTGGATGAGGCGCAGAGTCTGAGCGTGGGTCTTCTCGAAGAGATCCGGCTGCTCGCCAACATCGAAACGGCGACACAGAAGCTCCTGCCGCTGGTCCTCGCAGGTCAGCCGGAGCTGGGCGATCGCTTGGAGCGCCACGAGCTTCGACAACTGAAGCAACGCGTGACGCTTCGATGCGAGCTCATGCCGTTCGACATGTTCGAGACGGCCGGCTACATCGCGTCTCGGATCATCACCGCCGGCGGCGTACCAGCAACGATGTTCTCGCAGGAAGCGGTGAAGCTCATTCACCAGAATTCCGCGGGCATCGCCAGGAGCATCAACGTCATCTGCGACAACGCGCTGCTGAGTGGGATGGCACTCGGCCGGCGTCTGATCGATCAGGCCAACGTGCTGGAGGTCTGTCGTGATTTGCGGTTGAACGGCGTCCCTCTGGCGCAGGTCGCTGGGCCAAATGGCTCTCGTGGACAGGCCGACGCGCCTGAGTCAGTGAGCATGCCGGCAGCTGTCGGTCCCGAGAGCATTCCCGCGGCCGGGCCGCGCGGACTTGACGTGTCGCGCCCCGTCGGCCGGGTCTCTCTGCGGCCGAACACGCTCGGGATCCACCGGGGTTGTGACGGAATGAGCCGCATCGACAAGGCCCTGCGCATATGGGAGGGCTCATCCGGCGTCGATCGACGCGACCAGGACGACGCGCCATCCGGTGCGGCAACGACACTCAATGAGTACGTACGCGAAGCACACACATCGCGGCAGCAGCCGCCCGCGCCGCCGCCTCCGCCGTTGCCTCGAGAGGCCGAGCGCCCGCCGCGAGTGGTGCACGCCGTCAGACGTGGCCTCCTGGCCCCGGCGCCGGATCCGCTGGTCGAAGCGCGCCTGGTCACCGGTCGCGTGAGTCCCGTCGCGCTCGAACAGTACCGCCGCCTCGCCGCCGCGCTGCACGACGCCCAGGCCGACGGTGGTCTCAAGACCGTGATGCTCACGAGTGCCGTCCCGCAACGAAGGGAAGACTCTGACATCGGTCAACCTGGCGTTGA
This sequence comes from uncultured Acidobacteriota bacterium, assembly GCA_963773045.1. Taxonomy (GTDB): domain Bacteria; phylum Acidobacteriota; class Vicinamibacteria; order Vicinamibacterales; family UBA2999; genus 12-FULL-67-14b. The sequence continues at coordinate 31,567 of CAVYZT010000001.1, forward strand.
CGTTGAGCGCCTCGTATGCGCGGCGCGTCCTGCTCATCGACGCCGACCTCAGGCGGCCATCGGTACATACGCCGCTCGGCATTGCCAACGAGCGCGGGCTGACGGAAATCCTGGAGGACGACAGCCCGGATTGGCCGCTGGTGAACGTCTCGGAACGGTTAGCCGTCTTGACCGCCGGTCGCCCTGGCCCGACGCCGCTCGCGGGTCTCAGCTCACCGCGGATGGGTGTGATCCTGGAGGAGTGCAGCCAGCGATACGACTGGGTCTTGCTGGATACTCCGCCGATCGGCCTGCTGCCCGACGCACAGGTCCTTGCCCGATTGGTCGGCGCCGTCATCCTCGTGATCGGCGCCGGCTCGACGCCCGCGGCGGCGGTGGAACGTGCCGTCGCCGAGATCGGACAGGAACGGATCATCGGCACGGTGATGAATCGCGTCGAGGCGCACCGCATCTCCGAGGCCGACTACTACGACCGGTACGGGAACCACGAGTAAGAGCGAGTCGAATCGCGGACGTTCATTCTCGAAGCTGCTCGGAATATCAGACGCTCGCTGAGAGCCAGTGACGCGGCCCATCGTCGACTCGCAGCCGGGTCTTGTAGACATCGGCAGTCAGGTCAATCGTCCTTATAACGAGGCGGCGTTTCGTTACTTTCTGAACGTTGAACGCAAGTCGCGCCGAGCAGACGCGTCGCCCCTTGCTCCTTGTCGTGATCCGCGCGCGCAAGCAATTGCAAACCCGTCAGCATCTGGCGCCAGAGATGGCTCGAGCCGTGTTAAGTGCGCTCGCCGCCTGCGTTCGCGAAGTGGATCTCGTCGGCTGGTATCGCGATGGACGGTCGCCGCCGCGTTGCTTCGTCTCATGTGACGCGCCATCGCACAGTACCCGACGGGCGGTCCGCGCCCGCGTCACCGACGTCTTGCAGCACAGACTCGCGTTCGGAAGCGCGCACTTTCAGGTCCGCGTCGATCGAGTTGGCCCGCAGAAGGAGGATGTAGCGATGTCACCACTCTCCCAGACCGCGTCGTCTGAAAGCCGCACGGCATCGCGCCGCCGGAGGCCGGTCGACAGCACAGCAACTGCGCCCGGTCACGTCCGGGCGACGGCCGGCCAGCGTCATTCGACCGGTGCTTGCGCAGGATCTCTTTGCCGACACCCTGACACGCGAATTGAAACGGGCGGATCGGTTCGACGAGTCCTTTGCGCTGCTCTCGATCGCGCTCAAAACGGCCGACATGCAGGCCGCCTGGCATGAAGCGATTGACGCGCTGACGCCGTCACTGCTGGACACCGACGTCGTCGGATGGCTGGAACAGGACGCTGTAATCGGTGTCATCCGCCCTCTCGCGCAGGTCGAGCCGGCGGACGCGGCCGCCGCGCTGGCCGCCGCTGTGCAGCGGGCGCTCATGCGCAGCCTGCAGGCCGATCCAGCCGGGACCTGTTCGATTCGGGTCGAGGTGTACTCGCCGAACAGCGAGTTCCGGCGGAGGTCCTTTCTGAGGCGACACGGTGGGAGAAGGCGAGTCAGCTGGCGCGAACCGCGTCGAAGCGGGCACTGGACGTCGCCGGAAGCGTGGCGCTGCTCGGCGCACTCTCGCCGGTCTTCCTCGCCGTGTCGGGACTGATCAAGCTCACGTCGAAAGGTCCTGTGCTGTTCCGTCAGACGCGCGTCGGCCACGACGGGCGTCCCTTCACGATGCTCAAGTTCCGGACGATGCAGGCGAATTGCGATCCGAAGATCCACCAGCAGTACGTCGCACAGTTCATTCAAGCCGGAGCCTCCGGCGATCCGGGGGTTTCGCGCGTGTTCAAGATCGTCGATGACCCACGGGTCACGCGGCTCGGCCACTTCCTGCGCCGCTCCAGTCTCGACGAGCTGCCTCAGTTCTGGAACGTGCTTCGTGGCGACATGTCGTTGGTCGGACCGCGACCGCCGTTGCCGTATGAAGTCGAGCGGTACAAGCGTTGGCATCTGCGGCGCCTGCGCGAAGCCAAGCCCGGGATTACCGGACTCTGGCAGGTGACAGGCCGCAGCCGGACGACGTTCGACGAGATGGTGCGCCTCGATCTCCGCTACGCCAAGAACTGCTCCGTCTGGACCGATCTCAAAATTCTCCTGGCCACTCCCCGCGCCGTGGTGACCGGAAAGGGCGCGCACTAGTCACAATGAGCTCACCCGCTGGCGAATACGTTTGCATTTCTGCCGACGTCAAACTCGGACAGGGCGTCAGGCTGTCGAAGTTCATCAACTTGTATGGCTGCGAGATCGGCGACGAGACGAAGATCGGCGCGTTCGTCGAGGTTCAGAAGAACGTGCAGGTGGGCCGCCGCTGCAAGATCTCGAGCCACACCTTCATCTGTGAAGGCGTCACGATCGAAGACAACGTCTTCATCGGGCACGGTGTCGTCTTCATCAACGATTCCTATCCGCGCGCAACAACTCCTGACGGCGACTTGCAGACCGAGAAGGATTGGAAAGTCGAGCGCACGGTGGTGAAGACGGGCGCGTCGATCGGCTCCGGAGCAACGATTCTTTCCAACGTCACCATTGGCGAACGCGCACTCATCGGCGCCGGAGCCGTCGTGACCCACGATATTCCCGCCGACACCATCGTCGCCGGTAACCCCGCCAGAATATTGCGTCCCCTAAGCGACCACCCAGGAGTGAACAATGAGTAGCGCTGTCGGTTCGGGTTCGAGTTCGACGGGAACGATCCCTGCCGTCGAGGCGGCAACTCGCGTCGACCAGTCGGCCGACCTCGTCCGAGTGGGTGTCATCGGGTTTGGCTACTGGGGACCGAACATCGTGCGCAATCTGAGCGCGCTCGATGGCTATGAACTCGTCGCGGTGTGCGACCGCAGCCCCGCCGCGCTCAAGCGCGCGGGTCGTGCCTATCCCGGCGTCCAGCTCACCACCGATGCATCCGAGGTGCTGTGCTCGCCGGACATCGATGCCATCGCGGTGATTACACCGGTCTGGACCCATTTCGACCTCGCGAAAGCCGCGATCGAAAACGGAAAGCACGTCTTCGTCGAGAAGCCGTTCACCGCAACGTCTGCACAAGCCGAGCAGCTGATCGAGCTCGCCGAGCGGCGTCACGTGCAGATCATGGTGGACCACACGTTCCTGTTCAGCGGCGCCGTCCGCAAGATCCGAGAGCTGGTCGACAACGGCACGCTCGGCCCGCTGTATTACTTCGACTCGACGCGCGTGAACCTCGGGTTGTTTCAGCACGATGTGAGCGTCGTGTGGGATCTCGCCCCGCACGATCTGTCGGTAATGGACTATCTGATCGAAGCGCAGCCGGAGGCGGTCGTCGCCACCGGCGCCGATCACTTGAACGGCCTCGCCGACATGGCGTTCATCACCATCTACTTCCCCGGGAAGATCGTCGCGCACGTGAACGTCAACTGGCTCTCGCCGGTCAAGGTACGCACCACCCTGATTGGCGGCCGGGACAAGATGCTGGTGTGGAACGACCTCGAGCCGGACGAGAAGATCAAGGTGTACGACAAGGGTGTCAACATCACCTCTGGTCAGGGTGTCTACGATCTGCTCGTGAGCTACCGGTCAGGCGATGTGTGGGCGCCGAAAGTGGATGCCACCGAAGCGTTGAGGCTGGAGCTGTCCAGCTTCCGCGATTGCATCCGGCAGAACCAGCGTCCCCGCAACGACGGCCTGGCAGGTCTGCGCGTCGTCCGGCTGCTCGAGGCTGCCGACGAGTCGTTGAAGAGTCGCGGACGAATCGTCCCGGTGTGATTGTGCGGGCTGTCGATGCTGCCTGATCATCCGCTCGGCGATTACTTCAGACTTCCGGCGTCGCTCATGGCGCTGGAGACCGATAGCGACCTGTCCGCGGACGGAGGCTACTTCACATTTCGCGACGCGATGTGCTACGGCCGGCTGTCGAAGGGCACGCCGTCTATGGAACCAGGGGGACAGCTGAACGACGCCTTCCAGGATGTCCGGATTGACGCCGATCGCTTGCGATTGCCGTTCGACTTCGCTGAGGTCGTCGGCAATCTGCGGCAGGAGCGTTATCACCAGAACGGGTACAACTTCCTGGCGCGGGCCACCTCCAGCGCGGTTGCGCGGCAGGTGTACTACTTCCTTCGTCCGGCGCTGCCTGTGAGCCGTCGCAGGCACCTGCAGAAGATTCGCCTCAACGGCTGGGAACGCATCGCCTTCCCTCGATGGCCTCTCGACACGAGCGTCGACGCGCTGATGCGCGTCGTGCTTGGCCTCCTGATCAGACAGAACGGCGGCAAACCGCTTCCGTTCGTCTGGTTCTGGCCCGACGGTGCCGAATGCGCGCTGATGATGACGCACGATGTCGAGGGACCGGCTGGCCTCGCGCTTCTGCGAACGCCTGATGGATCTGGACGATGCACACGATCTCAAGTCGGCGTTTCAACTCATACCCGAAGGTCAGGCGGATGTCTGGCGGACGCTGGCGGAGCGCATTCGGCGCCGCGGATTCGAGGTGAACCTGCACGACCTGAATCACGACGGGTTCCTGTTCAATGACCACCAGCAGTTTCTCGAGCGGGCGAAAGCCATCAATCGCTACGCGCGTGAGTACGCGTGCGACGGATTTCGATCCGGGGCGATGTACCGCGAGCAGCGATGGTACGAAGCGTTCGGGTTTGCCTACGACATGTCGGTGCCCAATGTCGCGCACCTCGAGCCGCAGCGCGGCGGATGTTGCACCGTGATGCCCTACTTCGTGGGAGACATCCTGGAGCTGCCGCTCACCACGCTCCAGGACTACTCCCTGTTTCATATCCTCGACGATTATTCCCTCACGCTCTGGCAGCAGCAGATCGCGTCGATCCGGGAACAGCACGGTCTGATCACGTTCCTGGCGCATCCCGACTACCTCGTCGACCCGGCCGCGCTCGAGGTGTACAAATCGCTCCTCGCGCATCTCGACGATGTGCGAGAGGAGTCCAACGTGTGGGTCGCGCTGCCCGGCGACGTGAACCGCTGGTGGCGAAGTCGCCGGCAGATGTCGCTGGTGCCCGACGGTGCATCCTGGCGAATCGAGGGGCCCGACGCGCATCGCGCGAGGCTTGCCTACGCGACTCTCGACGGCGAGGACGTGCGCTACGAGCTCGCTGCGACATGAAGGCCCCACAGCGCGCGCCGATGCACCGGGTTCTAGGCAGTGCGCTGCATCGACTGGCCATGGTGCTTCCCGGCGGCGCGAGCGTGCGGCCGCGTCTGCACCGATGGCGCGGCGCGAAAATCGGCGGCAACGTCTGGATCGGCCTCTACGTGTACATCGACGATGTGCACCCAGAGGCGTTGTCGATCGGTGAGAACTGCACGATCGGCATCCGCTCCTCCATCATCACGCACTTCTACTGGGGTCCGCGCCAGGCAGCCAGTAACGGTACGGTGGTCATCGAGCGTGACGTGTTCGTCGGCCCCCACTCAGTGATCCTGCCCAACGTGACGATTGGCGAAGGCGCGGTGATCCAGGCGGGGTCGGTGGTCACGCGAAACGTGCCGCCGCGCACCCTCTGGGGAGCGGCAGCGGCCGGGCCGCTCGGGGTGGTCTCCGTTCCGCTGACCGCGGCGCATGGCTACATGGCGTTCATGCGCGGACTGCGGCCGTGGCAGAACGAGCCGACATGAACCATCAGCCGCTCGGGTGGGGATTTCTGGCCTCGGCGGAGCGCATGCCGGACCGCCCGGCGCTGCACGTCGATGGCGTGCTGTGGTCGTACGGAACGCTGCGGCAGAGCGCGATGGCCGTGGCGGCGACGCTGCAGGAGCGATGCGGCCCGGACGCCGGTCCGTTCGTCGCCGTGTTCGCGGATCGTTCGCGAACGGGGTTCAGCGGCATTCTCGGGGCGCTCCTTGCCGGCCACGGGTATGTCCCGTTGAATCCTCAGTATCCGATCGCGCGGACGCGGGGAATGCTGGATTGCGCCCGGTGTCGCGTCGTCATCGTCGACGCTCGTGCGGAAGCGCAGCTCGATTCCCTTCTGTCCGGTCTCAACGACGGGATGCTGGTGATCCTTCCTGACACCGATGACGCCCGCCCGTGGGCCGATCGCTGGCTGCAGCACGAATTTCTCGGCGCGCGCGACCTCAGCTCGCCGGATCGATGGCTCGAACCGTCGCCGGACGCGGGCGGCCTGGCGTACCTGCTGTTCACGTCCGGCAGCACCGGTGCACAGAAGGGCGTTGCCGTCACACATGCCAACGTCTCCCATGTTCTGCGAGCGATGGTGGAGCGCTATCAGATCAGATGCGACGATCGCTTCTCGCAGATGTTCGACGCGACGTTCGATTTGTCGGTCTTCGACATGTTCGCCGCGTGGAATCAGGGTGCCTGCGTGTATTGCCCGCCGCGGGCGCAGCTCCTCAACCCGGACCGATACATCCGCGACCACGAGCTGACGATCTGGTTCTCGGTGCCTACCGTGGCGCTTCTGATGAAACGCTTCGGGAGCCTGCAGCCGGGCCGCTATCCGTCGCTCAGATGGAGCCTGTTCTGTGGCGAACCGTTGCCGCTTGAACTGGCTGACGCGTGGGCGGCGGCGGCGCCGCGATCGGCGATTGAAAACCTCTACGGACCGACCGAGCTGACGGTCGCCTGCACCGCCTATCGCTGGCATCCGCAGCGCGCGCGCGAGGAGTCGGCCGCGGGACTGGTTCCCATCGGTGTGCCACACCCGGGGATGCGGGCCAGAATCGTGAACGAGTCTCTCGAAGATGTGGCGCCCGGCGAGGTCGGCGAGCTGCTCATGGCAGGCCCGCAGTGTGTGCCAGGGTACTGGTGCGACGAAGAGGCGACCGCCGAGGCCTTCGTGCGGCTCCGAGGCGAGGACGAGACCTATTACCGATCCGGCGATCACGTCCGCAGACTGGCGACCCGCGGGCCGCTGCAATTCGTCGGGCGCACCGATCACCAGGTGAAGCTGGCCGGCCACCGCATCGAGCTGGGGGAGGTCGAAGCGATCCTGCGGCAGGAACCCGGGGTGCACGAGGCGGTCGCCATCGGATGGCCGAGGAACGGCGCCGCCGTCACCGGGATCACCGCGTTTCTCGGCGGCACCAACATCGACGTGTTCTCGGTGCGCGCCCGCGTTCGGTCGAATGCTGCAGAGTTACGCCGTACCGCAGACGATTCTCGTCCTGCCCGCGTTGCCGCAGAATGCGAACGGCAAGGTGGATCGGCAAGCGCTCATGAAACTTCTGGAAGCATGACGGCAGACGTCACGGCGGTCAGGGCGCTGATCCTGGGTTGTGTCGCTTCGTCGCTGGCGGTGCGGGGGATTGCTCCCGAGAGCGTATCGGACGACCTCGACCTGCGCGCAGCCGGCGTCATCGACTCATTGGGGTTTCTGCAGCTGGTGACCGCGATCGAGTCGCGGCTGAATCGGCAGATCGACCTTGCGGATCTCGACCCTGCGCTGCTGACCAACGTCGGGGCCCTGGCCGCGCACATCGCCAGGGTTGTTGACTAATCACGCCTTTTGACGACAGGTACCGGCCCCTTCGTTGCGGTCGTCATCTGGTTCATCTATTGGAGCAATCGTTGTGTCGAGCGAACCTATTCCTTTTCTTGATCTCGTGACGCCACATCGGGAACTCGAGGCCGAGCTCGTCGAGGCCTTTCGGCAGGCCCTCCGCTCGGCCGCTTTCATCGGTGGGGCGCAGGTCGAGACTTTCGAGCGCGAGTTCGCCGCCTTCTGCGGCGCGACCCACTGCGTGGGCGTCGCCAACGGCACCGACGCCGTCCGATTCGCGCTGATGGCGGCTGGAGTGGGCGCGGGAGACGCCGTCGTCACGGTGTCCCACACCTTCATCGCGACGGTCGAGGCCATCAGTCAGGCGCGCGCTGATACGGAGTTCGTCGACATCGACCCGCGGACGTACTGCATGAGCCCGGAATCGCTCGGCGAGTACTTGAGAAGCTGCGCAACCGACCCGTCAACCGGGCGGCCGCTCGGGAAACGGACTGGCAAGCCGATCAAGGCCGTGGTGCCCGTGCATCTGTACGGGCAGGTGGCCGACATGGATGCGATCCTGGCAATCGCCGCACGTTACGACCTGCTCGTCATCGAGGATGCCTGCCAGGCGCACGGTGCGGAGTACCGATCGGCAAATGGCGATGGCGCCGGGCCGGCGCATTTGGGCAGGCCGCCGCGTTCAGCTTCTACCCCGGGAAGAACCTCGGCGCGTGCGGGGAGGCGGCGCCGTGACCACGAACGACGAGCGATGGCGAAGACCATCAGGATGCTGCGCGACCACGGGCAGGCGCAGAAGTACTTCCATGACCTCGAGGGCTACAACGGCCGCCTCGACGCGATCCAGGCCGCGCTTCTTCGGGTCAAGCTGCGACACCTGGAGAACTGGAACGACCAGCGCGCGGCCGCGCGCGACGGTGTACGACGAGCTGTTGTCGCAGGTGCAGCCGGCGGTTCGCACGCCGTTCGAGCCCGAGCTCGAGCACGTCCTGTCTACCATCTCTACGTGATCAGGGCCAACGACCGCGACGCATTGGGTGAGCACCTGAAAGCGCACGGCATCGCAACGGGCTTGCACTACCCGGTGCCGCTGCATCTGCAGCACGTGCTACAGCAAGCTGGGGTACCGCAGGGCGAGTCTTCCGGTCACGGAGCGATCGCGGCCGAGGAATCCTGTCGCTGCCGATGTTCCCGGACTCTCGGCGGACGCGCAGCGGCGCGTCGCCACTGAGCTGAAGGCAGCACGTACGCTCGTCGAGAGCGCCCCGGCCAGGTAGGTCTACGTGTCGCTTCGACCCCTTCTTCTTGGACCTAAAGGACGCGATGTGAGAATCAATATTTACGGTCTTGGCTATGTCGGGTCTGTCTCGGCAGCATGCTTCGCGGCCGCGGGGCACGACATCCTCGGCATCGACGTCGACCAGGTCAAGGTGGACAGCATCAATCAGGGTGTCAGCGCCGTCGTGGAACCGGGGCTCACCGATCTGATACGCGCCGGCGTGACGGCGGGCAAGCTGCGCGCCACGACGGACACCATCGACGAATCGCGACGTCTCGATGGTCTGCGTCGGAACGCCGAGCAACGAAAACGGCAGCCTCTGCCTCGATACGTCGCGTCGCAGCGGCAGGACATCGGCGCGTTCCTGCGCGCCAGGCAGTCCTATCACGTGGTGATCATCCGCAGCACCGTGCTGCCGGGGACGGTGGAAGGCTTCGTCATCCCGATTCTCGAGCGGCACTCCGGAAAGAAGGCCGGCACCGACTTCGGCGTCTGCATGAATCCGGAGTTCCTCCGCGAGGGAACGTCCCTCAAGGACTTCACGCTCCTCCCTTCACGATCATCGGGGAGCTCGATGCTCGCAGCGGCGACGTCGTCTCGCAACCTCTACGCGGGGCTCTCGGCGCCGTTGATTCGCACCAGGATCGCGGTCGCCGAAATGGTCAAGTACACCGGTAACGCGTATCACGCGTTGAAGATCACGTTCGCGAACGAAATCGGCAACATCTGCAAGCGTCTCGGTCTCGACGGCAAAGAGGTCATGGAGATCTTCTGCCGTGACGAAAAGCTGAACGTCTCGGCCGCCTATCTGCAGCCCGGCTTCGCGTTTGGCGGCTCCTGCCTGCCGAAGGATCTGCGGGCGCTTCTCTACAAGGCAAAGGAAGTCGATTTCGAGCCGGCGGTGCTGCGGTCGATTCTGACGAGCAACGTCGACCAGATCAACGAGGCGTATCGCCTTGTCCAGAAGTACCGGCAAGGAAGAAGGTGGCGGTGCTCGGACTGAGCTTCAAGCCCGGCACCGATGATCTGCGCGAGAGTCCGATTGCGGAGCTGGTGGAGATGCTGATCGGCAAGGGCTACCGGTCTCGATCTACGACCGCGAGGTGCTCGCTCGCGCGCTTCTACGGCTCGAACAAGCGCGTATATCGAACAGACGATTCCTCACATCTCCGCCTGATGAAGCCGTCGATCGAGAGCACGCTCGAAGACGCGGAGGTCATCGTTGTCGCGAAGCGCTCGCCCGAGTTCCAAGAGGCGATCGAGCGCCTCGGCAACGGCGCATACGGGTCGATCTCGCTAACGTTCGGTCTCAGGCCGAGTCCGGAAGAAGGGGCGCAGGTATGAAGGCATCTGCTGGTAGAACCCTGATGCTCGTGGAGAACTGCTTTCCTGCAGATACCCGTGTCAGGAACGAGGCCATCACGTTGGTAGCCAACGGTTACCAGGTCACCGTGATTGCCCTACGCGCGGCCGGCGAGCCCCCTCGCGAGGTGGTCGGGGCGTCGTCGTATATCGGATGCCTCGTCTGACGGTGTTCGACAAGCTCCCGGACCGCAAACCGACGGGTTTGCGCAGGAAAATCCGCTGTGGGCAGGTTGCCCGGTACTGCTTGCCGGAGCGACAACGCTTGATAGGAGCAGCAGCGCAAGCGTGCCGCCCAAGACCGATCTGAAATGCATGTGCCTCTCGCCGTGAAAATCATTGGCTTGTTAATGCGCCTTTCCAGTCAAAGTGGACCGATCAGGCAATTGGTCCTAGCAGGACGCGAGACTTCGGCCAAATTTTGTTTCAACGGGCAGTATATGAAAAAGGCGGCCTCGCGGCCGCCTTTCGCACAACGCTGTTTTACGTTGCCGACTTCAGCGCGGCGTGTCCTTCTGGACGCGCAAAGGACGCTGAAGCACTTAGCGTTTGCGCATGATCTCTTTTCGAAAATCGAAACCGATTTTCGGGGTCATGTCGTTGCGCGGAACCGGCGCCGCCGAGCATGGTGACGGCGCGGCAATTCTGCGACCAGCAGGAAATGTCGTCGCACGTCGCGCGACCGGCCGTTCCTTGCCGTAGGAGGTGGTGCGTACGCCGGTTTCGCCACACCCTTCGCCACCAGATAGTCGCGGGTCGCAGCGCACGGCGCGCGCCGAGCGCCAGATTGTATTCACGCGTGCCGCGCTCGTCGGCGTGGCCTTCGATAAGGATTGCGTGTTGCTTGTAGTGGATCAGCCATTGCGCTTGGCGGCGAGCGTCATGATGTGCGTCGGAGCGGTCGAGGTGAATCGGTGTCGAAGAAGATGCGGTCGCCGATGTTGACCGTGAAGTCCTGCGCCGTCCGGGTGTCGCGGCGCCTGCGCCGTTGAGGCCAAGGTCGGCGGCACTGTTCGGGGTCTTCTTCGAGGCGCAACCGGCGATGCGCGAGCATGGCGACCAACGCGATCATGACCGGATTTCTGGTAAGTGCTGCAATACGGCCCATGCCGCCTCTCCTTAGCATTTTTGCGGTGAATTCCGTTGATCACCCAGTAACCACGTTTGGGTTAACCGGGATTCAAGAAACACGGTTAAGATTTGGTTTCGGCCGCCGTCCGCAGCCATTTCGCTCGAGCGACGTTGGTCCATCTGGACGCACAGACTACACTCTGCATTTTGAACCCGCGCATCGTCATCGATTTTTCGAGCCGGTGCGCCTACGCCACAATGCGTGCGGACCGTAGGCGGAAATGGGGCCAAAACGCGATCGGGACGTGAAAAGAGACTGCGATACCCGTTTTCGGCGGTGTTCTGGCCCGGACTACAATCCGAACCAGAGGTCCGCGCAGCAAAAATGGGACCGGTTTTCTACTACACTCACCTTCGGTTCAGATAAGATCGGTCAAACTAGAACTCAGGCTATTCAAGCAGCGGCGACCAAGCCGGATCCGACGCGAAGTTCGCTGTCGGAATCTGCTGTTCGTTGCGACCAGGTCAGATCGACCGAAAACTCATTCGGGCCGCCGGCAAAGTCGCGGAAGAACATCAGCACCCGGCCGTTGGGCGCCCAGGTCGGCCCCTCCTGCTGGAAACCGGATGAGAGGATACGCTCGCCCGAGCC
>CAVYZT010000002.1:0-116602 GCA_963773045.1 uncultured Acidobacteriota bacterium
CCATCGCCCGTCGGCTGGCTGCGCGATCCCCTCCCGACGCTCGAGCGCGGCCTTGAGTCCGCGGGCCTCGTAGTGATGCACCGCCGCGATCCCCTGCATGATCATCTCGGTGCGTCGCGCCGGATCGATCACGCTGACCCAGTGGATGTAGCTGCCGTCCTCGTCGCCGTCGGGGTCCACGTAGCGCGACGGAAACACGAATACCGGGTACTGCTTGAAGTACTCGCGATAGCGGTAGCCGCACTGCCACTCGATCGCGGCGAACCGCGGGTGCTCGAGCGTGCGCACGTGGTAGCACAGCGTCGTCTGGTAGCCCGACGCCGTGCCCATGAACGTGTCGTCGTCGATGCGCGTGAGCATGCGGCTGCCGAGCGTCCACTCGTCGAGGTTCTGCAGGCGCCGGAGGTACTCGAACGCGCGCGGCGCCGGCGTCTGGGCGTAGACCGTGGTGGCGAAGGTGTTGGTTTCCATCGTCCGCCGACTCGGGCTCGTCGCGCATCGGGAAGACCCGCTCGCGATTCGGGGCGAGGTTGGCGGCGAGCGCCGCGTTGCGCTGCGACGCCGGCGCCTTGCACCGCGGATCGATGCGGACGTCGACGACGAACGGTCCGTCGGCCGCCATCGCCTCGGCCAGCGCGGCGTCGAGCTGCCCCTCGTGGTCGACGCGCGCCGCGCGCGCTCCTGCGCGCGCGCGAACGCCGCGAAGTCGACCTGCGGGATCTCGGCGTCGGCCGACAGGCCGAGGGCGTCCATGCCCTGGGCGCACATGCCGTAGCGGCCGTCGTTGAGGACGATCCACACCGCGGGCGCGCCGAACTTCACCGCGGTGTTGATCTCGTTGGTCATGAGCATGGCGCCGTCGCCGACCACCGCCACCGCCCGCCGCCCGGTGGCCAGCGCCGCACCGACGACGCCGGCGGCGGCGTGACCCATGGCCCCAACGTCGCGCTGATGCGGTAGCGGTGGGGCTCGATGAAACGCAGCCGATGCGTCGTCCACAGGAACGAGTTGCCGGACTCGGAGAGCACCGTCGCGTCGCTGCCGATCGACGACCCGATCCTGAAGCGCGTCCATCAGCGCCTCCGGACGCACCAGGCCGTCGCGGCGGGGCTGCGACCCGGTCGATCCGCGGATGCGGCAGCTCGGGCATCGGACCGGTGCTCGAGGCCGGCAGGTCGGCGAGCACGGCCCGCAGCGTCGCGCCGACGTCGGCCACGACGGCGAGCGTCGGCGCGGCGGGGAACGCCACGCCCGGAACGTCGGGGTCCACGTCGACGTGAACGAACCCTTCGGGCGCGACGAAGCGGCGGTCCCAGAACGAGGTCGATTCCCCGAGCCGCGAGCCGAGGACGAGCACGCGTCGCGGCGGGAATGCTCTCCAGGTAGCGCATCACCGACGCGTGCCCCGCGAGACCGGTCACGCCGACGAACAGCGGGTCGTCCTCGGGAAAGATCCCCTTGCCGCGCGGCGAGCACATCACCGGCGCCTGCATCCGACGCGCGAGCGTCGGCGACCTCAGCGGCGGCATCGCGCGCGCCGAACCCGACCCAGATCGCGAACGGACCGTCGCGCAGGGCCTCGACGCAGGCGGCGACCTGGCCAGCGGTGGTGGTCCGCGAGGCACCGCGAGCCGGCGCCGACGGCTCGCGGTCGGCGCCGCGGGCGCCCGCTGGACCGCGGTGTCCAGTGCGAGGTGCGCGACGAACCCGCTGCGGCGCCCGAGACCGGCGCGAGCTGGCGCTCGATCGCGCCGAGCTGCTCGGGATCGTCGACCACGGTGGCGAAGTGGAAGAGGCCGCCCGACGTCGTAGAGTGACGGCGGCAACGTGTCGCGCGAGGTCTCCTGGATCGGGAACCGGCCCCGCGATGACGCCGACGTGTAGGCCGAGACGACGATGACCCGCGCGCGCTCCTCGCGCGCGGCCACGATTCCGGTCAGCGCGTTGGTGAGCCCGGGGCCCGTGGTGGTGAACAGTACCGTCGGCCGTCCGCTGGCGAAGCCCGCCTCGATGGCGGCGAACGCGGCGCCGGTCTCGTGACGGAAGTGGTACACGCCGAGCGAGCTCGACGACAGGGCGTCCCACAGCGCCGCCATCGCGCCACCGGAGACGCCGAAACGCGTCCCGGACGCCCAAGCGGAGGAATGTCTCGACCAGCGCCGACACCACCGTTGGGTTGCGGAGGGGTTCAGCAGGGGACATCACTTGGACCTGCAGACTCCTCGGGTGCTCGTGGCGAAGTGTCAGGTAGCGATCGTCGGGGGGCCTCGTCATAGCCGTAGAACGTCTACAGCCTAAAGACGTAGGCCGTCTACAGCATGTTCCCGGGGCACCAGATCAGGGGTGCTCAGGGTTCGATCAAGATGGTGCGGCTCACCGTGCCGACGGCCTTTCCGCCCACGGAAACCACGGCGCTGACCCTGTAGTCGCCAGGAGGTAATCCGGTCGTGCTCACTCGGCCCTCTGCGACCCGCCGGCGCTCGGACGACGTTGCTCGGAGGGCAGCAGGATGGTCGGCAATCCGCGCCGGCTCGTCTCCCTTCCGAAACTCAAAACTGACCGATGCAGTCGCGAACTGCGCAGGTTCCTCGCTGTACAACTCAACGAGTGCATCGAGCGGCTGATCGGCACGCACTCGAATTGCCGGAGTGAACGACTGTCCTGTGACGCCGACGATCACATCACTGAACTGCAGGCTCGCGGCGGTTCCAAGACCCACAGAGATCGGCAACTCTACGGTGCCCGCGCGCCCCGATCCATCAATCGCGGCCACGCGCAGGCGATATTGACCGGGAGCGAGCTGCGTCGCGATCACGACGGGTGCGCCCTCGGTGCCTTGAGCCACCGTGCCGGCGTTTTCGAACACCACTTTGTTCCCCTGCAGGATCGCGAGGCCGTAGCGCAAAGGCGAGGAAATCCTGGTGCCGTGCGCAAGCTCGGCGGCAATGATGAGTTTCAGCGTCGCAGTTTCATCGCCGCGGACGCTGAAGGCCGTGACGGCGACCGGCAGGTCGGCGCGATCCACCGGCTGCCCCAGCAGGTTGCCCAGCCTCTTCGAGGGGTCGGCGATGTCGTCAGGCAGGAGCAGCTTGAGCCGGGAACGAACCGTGACACCCGGCCGGCTCACTTTCACTTCGACGTCATGCGTCTTCCGATCGTTGTCGGTCGGAGAGCCTTCAACTCCGAGCTCGTACGCGTGGACAATCTCCGCGCGGAGGCGTTCGAAGACTCCGCTGGCCGTACCCACGCCCATGAACATCGCGCCACCGGCCATCGTCGCGACGTTTGCCAGGCCGGTCGTCATGTCTGACGCCTGATAGATGCCGACGCCGGGACGCCTGAGGTTGCTTGCATCGCTATCCGGCTGAGATACCTGGACGGCGTAGATCGTGATGCCGGCTTGAGTGAGCGCTCGCTGGAGATCGAGGAAGAGGCTCAGGCTCTCCTGTTCGAATGGCAGCCCGGCCGAAAGCAGCACGATGGTCTTCGGCGCTTCCACGCGCTGGAGCGTGGTCGCGAGCCTGGTCAGGCTCGTGAGCACAGATTGGACATGGTAGCGAGCGAATCGCAGTAGCTCGCTCGTCTCGGCGCGCATCTCGCTCGGGCAGGTCCTGCAGGTCTGACAGCACTCCCGCTCGATGGCTTCCGTCATGACGCGACTGTTGCTCTGCTCGAAGGCGACAGCCTCGCTGACCGTGAAGTAGTGGGTGATAAATGGAACATTGGTCATGCCGCGCAGCAGTCGCAACGCTTCGGATACCTGCGCGCGGTCGCGCGTCACGTCCACGCTCTTGCCGGGAACCGGCATCAGTCCGACCGCATCGTTCGGTCCCAGTGCATCGACCAGGCCTGCCGCTCTATCGAGAATCGATTTCTCGTAGCCCTGCTTGATGCCGATCAGATCGACGACAAACACGACCACACGTCCAGCGACGGACGCAGTGTTCAGCGCGTAGGTCGGCGCCAGCGCGGCCGGTTTCATGCGATCGGCGGCCGTTCCGGCCGCCGCGGGCCCGATGAAGCTCGCAAACAGGAGCTTGCGCTCCCGCCCATCGACCTTCACCGAGAAGTCGGACGGCACCAAGTCGCGAACCGGTTGGCCGTTGCCGTCCACTACCGTGACAGGCAGCCGTAGCAGCTCGACGCGCGACCGGAAGGTCGGTTGCGGCTCCTGCTGCCGTGTGCCCGGAAAGCTCGCCAGAAGCAAACCGGCTACGACGAGAACCGCGGAGGAGAGCGAGAGGGGAGCCACAGTCTTCCAGGAATGTCAGGAGATTGTAGGCGAGCTCGGCGCCGGAAGAATGTTCAACCGCCGCGCCCACCGAGGCCGCGCCTGAACGAACATCACGGCGAAAGCTGCCGCGGCGCCGACCGCAAGCCCGGCGAAGGCATCCGATGCGTAGTGATAGCGGTCGTATACAGCGCCGACGCACAGCAGACCGACGAGCGGCGTGAGCCACGCCGCCAGCCTCGGAGCATAGCGCCACGCGAAGATCAGCGCGGCCACCGCACCAGCCACGTGCGCGCTGGGGAAGGCATTGCCGTGCACGCCCGCCTTCTGCGTGAACAAGACCAGTGCGTAGAGCGGCCCTCCAGGAATCGGCGCCGAGTGCAGATGGCGGAGCGTGTGCGCGGGTCCTTCGGTAGGAAAGGTGACGAAGACGACGTAGCACAACATATAGCTGAGGACGCTGGCGGTCATCACCCCGAAGAAGGGTGCTTTGTCCACGAACCGGTAGAGCACGCCGCCGACGATGATCAGCAGGAAGAAGAATGAAAGGTAACCGACCTGCAGGATCTCGGTGACCAGCGGCGACGAGTAGTGATGCAGCCACACTGTTGGCGGTTCCGCGAACAGCCACGCTTCGATCGCCAGCAGGTAGCGATCGCGCCAGCCGTCGACGAGCATGAAGTTCAGCTTCGAGACTTCCTCAAAGGTGATCACCGGCATCGCCAGCGGATACCACGCATGAGCGGCGGGGAAGCGTTCGCCGTTGACCACGAGCGCAAGCACCACGACGGTGCAGACCAGGTGGAGCTGCACAAATGCGGGCCAGCCGGGAACGCGATCGCGAAAAACCAGTATGAGGATCCCGACCCCGACGAAGTAGACGAGGTACATGCGATCGGTGAAGTTGGCGCGATGCCATGTGTCGAGGAGCCAGCGGACGAAACGCTGCGTCTTCACGCGATGTCGCAGCCGTCAGCGATCACCAGCCGCGCTGGCGGTGATACTCGCTAACCAGATCTTCGAGCCGCTCTCGGCTGAGGTTGGCGGCGGGATCGTCAGGCAGAGGGGCGCTCAGGAAGCGTTCGGGGAGCGTGTCCTCCGCCGGCGTCCAGCCGGCCAGCAGGTTGAACTGCCGCTTCGCCGACACGATGCGCCGCGCGGTGTCCCGCAGCTCGTCGGCGCTCACATCCCAGCCGGTCACGCTGCGCAGCATGCTGGCGGTCTCGGCGTGGAAATCGGTGAAGACGCCGCGCAGGAACTTGCACAGGATCAGCGAGTCCATCAGCGCGGCCTTGTCCTCGGTTTCGATGGCGCGGCTGACCGCGTCCAGTGTGACGCGCCGTCGATCCACCTGGTTCGAGAAGTCGACCTCATATGCGCCGCTGCGGTTGTGGTCGGCGCCACGGGCGCCCACCGCAAATCCCAGCGCCATCGTCTGCAGCGCCCGCGGTTCGTAGCCGGGAATCTCGAGGCCTTTCACCTGCGGCGCAATGGCGATGCTGTCATGGCCGATGACTTCTGCGGCGCGGCGGCTGCCTTCGGCCAGCAGGTTGCCGAGTCCCTGGCGCGATCCAATCAGATCGAGTGCATGCAGCAACGCCTCGCCGCTGCCAAATGTGAGCCAGGGCTCGGAGAGCCAGCCGCGCTCGACGCACTCCATTGCAAAGGCGATCGATCCGCCGGCGCTGATCGTATCGATTCCCAGATCGTCGCAGCGCTGCGACGCGCGCAGCACATCGTCGGCGCCACTGACACCACAGAGCGAGCCGAGCGCGAACAGGCTCTCGTACTCCACTCGCACACCGTTCTTGCCGCTCGAATAGATGTGTTCGCAGCCAATGGTGCAGGTCACGCAGCTCCCGCGAGTCTTCGACCGCGTCGTCGCCAGCTCTTCGGAAAAGCTCTGAGCCCCATCGAAGCTGCCGCGCTGAAAGTTGCGTGTCGGCAGAGCGTTGAAGCGGTTGAAGGTCAGGAGATTGGCCGCCGTGCCGAGCTCGCGGTACTTTTGTGTCGCCGGACCGAACGATCGCTTCGACAGGTCCTTGCTGATCGCCGTCAGCTCGCGTGGATGCGCCCACACGGCCCGCTGGCTGCCGCGCACCGCGATCGCCTTGATGTTCTTGGCGCCCAGCACCGCACCGCTGCCACCGCGGCCGGCGTGACGGCCGTCGTGAGAGATCGTGGCGTAACGCACCAGCCGCTCGCCAGCAGGACCGATTGAAGCGATGCGGAACGGGGCACCGAGACGGGCGCGTAGCGCGGCTTCAGTCTCCTGGCAGCTGGCACCCTGGTGTTCCGCCGCAGCGTCGAGCCGGACGGAAGGCAAGCCGTGCTGCAACGTGTCGTCGATGATGAGCACCGAGAGCTCTGGCGCGCGCCCGACGATGACGAGGGCGTCGCAGCCAAGGCCCTTGCCGCTGATGGCAAAGCCGCTGCTGGCCAGCGAGTCGTTGATCCGATTGGTGAGCGGACTCTTGCTCACCACCGCGAACTTCGCAGACGTGGTGAGCGGGCTGCCGACCAGCGGACTGAAGGCAAATACGATCGCGGACTCGGGCGAGAGCGGATCGGCGCCCGCCGTGCCTTCGTCCAGCAGAATCCTGACGCCGAGCCCGCTGCCGCCGATGTACGCGCGCAGGACCGGCTCGTCCAGCGGCACACGCTCGACGTGCCCGGTGGACACGTCGATGCGCAGGTAGCAGCCGTGGTAGCCGAAGGGCATAAGCCAAGCTTACCCTTCGACGGTGGATTATCGACTCGCTCAGGGCAAGCGGGCGCTTACTGCGGCTGGGGCTGAGCGTCGTCCAACGGACGAACCTCACACTCACCCTCGAACGTCGGCCAATGCACGCGGTGCAGCTCCATGAACTGGGTCGCGAGGTCGAGTGCTTCCTTCCTGGACGTCACGTCAACCACCGCGTAGCCGCCAATCACTTCCTTGGCCTCGGTGAACGGCCCGTCGGTCACGCGCAGCTTGCCGCCGCTCAGGCGGATCCGTGACCCTTCAGAGGTGGCTTTGAGTCCGGCGGTGTCTTTGAGCACCCCGCTTTTGAAGCCTTCCTGGACGTATTCGCCCATCGCCTCCAGCAGTGCTCGCGGAATGGGCTCCGAGCGGAACGCTTCGGGATGCTTGATGAACATCATGTATTTCATGGATCTGGCCTCATATTGGGACTGGTTCTGGTTCATGAGTCCGGTTGCTGGTCTCTATTGACACGTCGAATCAGGACTGCCGGAATCGACACGCACGCAAATGAATGGGAATGCACGGCCACAGATGACACCGATGGCGGCGGAGAAAATGACGCGTCTGGCCCACGCGGCGCGAAGCGCCAGGCCACGAATCTGCGTCATCGGCGTAATCTGCGGCTCCTTTGAAGGGGGCGGCGGCCCCAGGGTCCGCTCAGCCGCCCGCGTCGGCGGAGAGAATCAGGACACAGTCGTCCTGAGCGAGCGGCGTGGCCGGATCGCTCACGAACTGGTCGCCGTTCAGATTCGCGCTGAACGCCGGATGCAGCCGGTCGGAGACGATGAACTCGGCGAATGAGGGGATCCGCGTGGCCAGAGTGGACAGCAACTGGCCCAGCGTGTCGGCCTGCACGTCCAGCTGAGCCAGGCCGGCGCGTTCGCGCGGCACGCCGAAGAATTCAACATGCATGAAGTGTCTCGGGCAATCCCGAATCCGGGATTTAGGGAATCAGTGTCGGGTGCTGTTTCGCTTGTCGTTCTCGATTCCGGTTCCCGGCTCCCGGCCCTCCCGGATCCCGGATCCCGGATCCCGGATCCCGGATCAATGGGATGGTAGCATTTCGACGTAGTGGAGCCGCGAAAGGCAGAAGGCACAAGGCAGAAGGCAGAAGCGCCAGGGCGTGGAAGACGCGGGCGTGTCCGCTCGAAGCCCAAAGGGAGGGCGGTTGACCCACAGGCGCGCGCGGAAGTCCTGGCTCTGCTCGGCGATCAGCCGCGGCGTCGCGACCTTCTGATCGAGCACCTCCACAAGATTCAGGACCGCTATGGGTGTCTCTCCGCGGCCCATCTTGTGGCATTGGCCGCCGAGATGAAGATGGCGATGGCAGAGGTCTACGAAGTGGCGACCTTCTATCACCACTTCGACGTCATCAAAGAAGGCGACCCGCCGCCGCCGCCGATCACGGTTCGCGTCTGCGACTCGATTGCCTGCGAGCTCGCCGGCGCGCACGCGCTGCTCGAGACGCTGCCGGCGCTACTTGGCAGCGGCGTCCGCGTGTTGCACGCGCCGTGTGTCGGGAGGTGCGAGACGGCACCGGTTGCGGTCGTCGGGCAGAACCCGATTCCACATGCCACGGCGCAGACCGTCCAAGCCGCGGTTCGCGCGGGCGATCTCAAACATCCGGGCGCGAGTGACCAGCCTCCGCCAAGGCCACGGCGGTCCGCCGAAGCGCTTGGCGCGAAGGCGGAAGTCGCGCCCTACCTGAACGAGTCGGTCACTCCTGGGCACATCGATTACGCGTCGTACCGCGGCGCGGGTGGTTACGCGCTCGCTGCGGCGTGCATCGCGGGAGAGAAGAGCCGCACCGAGGTCATCGCGTTGATGGAAGACTCGGGTCTGCGCGGACTCGGTGGTGCAGGATTTCCCGCGGGTCGCAAGTGGAAGCTGGTCTCGGCGGAGCCGGCGCCACGGTTGCTCGCCATCAACATCGACGAAGGCGAGCCGGGAACGTTCAAGGACCGCTACTACCTCGAGCGCGATCCGCATCGCTTTCTCGAAGGCGCGATCATCGCCTGCTGGGCGGTCGGCATCGACGCCATCTACATCTATCTACGCGACGAGTATCACGGGTGCCGCGCGATCCTCGAGCAGGAAATCGCGGCGCTCCAGGCCGATCCGCCGTGCGCGATTCCGGAGATCCATCTTCGGCGCGGCGCCGGCGCGTATATCTGCGGCGAAGAGTCCTCGATGATCGAATCCATCGAAGGCAAACGTGGAGAGCCGCGCCTCCGGCCGCCGTATGTCGCGCAGGTCGGACTGTTCGGCCGCCCGACGCTCGAGCACAACATGGAGACGCTGCACTGGGTGCGCGAGATCGTCGAGAAGGGCCCCGCGTGGTTTGCCGGTCACGGCCGCCATGGACGTAAAGGCCTGCGCTCGTTCTCGGTGAGTGGCCGGATCAAGAAACCCGGAGTGCATCTGGCGCCCGCTGGCATCACGCTGCTCGAGCTCATCGACGAGTACCTGCGGCGGCATGCTCGACGGCCACGAGCTCTACGGCTATCTGCCGGGCGGCGCGTCGGGCGGGATTCTGCCGGCTTCGAAAGCCGACGTCCCGCTCGACTTCGACACCTTGAATGAGTACGGCTGTTTCATCGGGTCGGCGGCGATCGTGGTCCTGTCCAACCACGACACGGCGGCCGCCACGGCGCGAAACCTGATGAAGTTCTTCTCCGAAGAGTCGTGCGGCCAGTGCACCCCGTGCCGTGTCGGGACGGTCAAGGCCCTCCAGTTGATGGAGCAGCGGCGCTGGGATGAACCATTACTGAAGGAGCTGTCGCAGGCGATGATGGATGCATCGATCTGCGGACTGGGGCAGGCCGCACCCAACCCGGTGCTCACCGTGCTGAAGTTCTTCCCTCAGGAAGTCGAGTAACGCGGTCGTCAAGTGCCTCTCACGCCTGGTTCGCGCGTCGGCCAGTACGAAGTCCTCTCCACACTCGGCGCCGGCGGCATGGGCGAGGTCTATCGAGCTCGCGACCTCAAGCTGAACCGAGAGGTAGCGATCAAAGTCCTCCTGCCCGCTATCGCCGAGGATCCCGATCGGCTGACACGCTTTGCCCGCGAAGCGCAGCTGCTCGCGTCACTCAATCATCCGAATATTGCGCACATCCACGGCTTCGAAGATGGCCAGCCGCTGCACGCGTTGATCATGGAACTGGTCGAGGGCCCAACGCTGGCCGAGCGGATTGAACGCGGGCCGATTCCTCTCGCCGAAGCGCTGACCATCGCGCGACAGTTGGCTGAAGCGCTCGAGGCCGCGCACGACCGGGGCATCGTTCACCGCGATCTGAAACCCGCGAACATCAAGGTCCGGCCGGATGGCACCGTGAAGGTGCTCGACTTTGGTCTGGCAAAGGCGATCGAACCGGCCGGCGTGTCGGGCAGCAACGCAGCGAACTCTCCCACGCTCTCTATACACGCCACGCAGGCTGGCGTCATCCTCGGCACCGCCGCCTACATGAGTCCCGAGCAGGCGTCGGGGCGGATCGTTGATCGTCGCAGCGACCTGTGGGCGTTCGGTGTCGTACTCATCGAGATGCTGACCGGTCGCCGCCTGTTCGAGGGCGAGACGATCTCCCACGTGCTCGCCGCGGTGCTGACCAAAGATCCCGATTGGGGCGCGCTGCCCGCCACCACGCCACCCCCGATCCGCCGGCTGCTGCGACGATGCCTCGAGCGAGATCGGAAGAAGCGGCTCGGCGACGCGATGGTCGCACGTTTAGAGATCGACGACGCGCTGACACAGGCTGGCGACAGGGATACTGTGGCCACCACGGTGGCGCAACCGCGTCGTGGATGGCGTCAGCGGCTGCCATGGGTCGCCGCGGTGTTGCTGCTCGCCACGCTTGCGAGCGCGCTGACGCTCTGGCTGGTCAGGCGCTCTGCATCGTCGTCATCCTCGGGAGTGTCGCGCTTCAAGATCGCTCTGCCTGCCGCGGAAGCAGTGGCGATCAGCCTCAACGATCGCGATCTTGCGATCTCGCCCGATGCCACCACAGTGGTCTACACCGCGGGGGCGGATCGTCACCTCGCGGTTCGCTACCTCAACCAACTCGATTCAGTGTCTCTGCCCGGGGTCAGCAACGCGCGCGCGCCGTTTCTGTCGCCAGACAGCCGTTGGGTCGGTTTCTTCGAGCATTTCGACGAAGGGCTCACCAACACAACGGCTCGAGAAACGCTCTTGAGGAAAATGCCGCTGGCCGGCGGTCAGCCGCTCGTGATTTGCAAGGTCAACGGCGGGTCACGCGGCGCGAGCTGGGCCGCCGACGATTCGATTGTTTTTGCGACTGGCGACCTCTCCACCGGGTTGCTGCGCGTATCGGCCCGCGGCGGCGATCCGACCGTCCTCACCAAGCCTGACCCGGCCAAGGGCGAGGTCGACCACTTGTTTCCATCGGTTCTGCCGAACGCCCGTGGCGTGGTCTTCACCATCGCTCTCAAAGGCGGATCGGATCGGCAAGTGGCCGTACTGGATCAGACGACTGGCCAAACCAAGGTTCTGATCCCCAACAGTGGGCCGGCTGAGTTCATCGAGACCGGCCGTCTGGCGTACGCCAGGGACGGCACGTTGTGGGTCGTGGGTTTTGACCTGAGGAGTCTGGAGATCGTCGGCGACCCTGTCCCAATGGTGGAGCGGACGCTGTCCCCCAACGTCGCGACCTTCAGCGTATCTCGCGGAGGTGCGTTGGCATATGTCACGGGCGCTGCCGAGTCGCCGCGATCGCTGGTTTGGGTCAACCGTGAGGGTAAACAGGAGGCAGTGGCCGCACCGCCTCATGCCTACCGCCAGGTTCGGCTGTCACCCGACGAAACTCGGGCGGCGGTCGCTACCGCGTTCGTCGACGACTATGTGGTCTGGACGTGGGATTTCGCGCGGCGGGTGTTGGCGCGGCTCACCTTCGAACCATTGAGCGGGAACGTGGTTTGGACTGCAAACGGCCGCTCGATCCTGTTTTCGTCCGGTCCACGAGCGGCGCGGCTCATGACTCGGCGCGCGGCCGATGGTGCGGGACTGCCAGAGACACTGACCGAGGCCGCTCGCCAAGTTCGACCCACGTCGGTCTCACCCGATGGCACGCTCGTCGTGTTCGAAGATACGCTGCCGGCGACCGCATACGATTTGATGCTTCTACGACTCGACGGCAATCGGCTGGAGCCGCTGCTGCAAACGCCGTTCGACGAGCGGAACGGGGATGTGTCGCCTGATGGCCGGTGGCTGGCGTACGAATCGAACGCGTCCGGCCGGAACGAGATCTACGTCCGGCCATTCCCCAACGTCAACGACGGGCAGTACCAGATTTCCAGCGGCGGCGGCCGAACGCCCGCCTGGGCCCGAAACGGCCGGGAGCTCTTCTTCGTGAACGGGACCAGTCTGCTATCGACGCGCGTTCAACTGGCACCGACGTTCAGGGCGGAGGAACCGGCCACCCTGTTCACCGATCCGTCGTTGCTGTTCGACATGCGACTTTTGACTTCTGGCAGCACGCTGCGGACCTACGACGTCACGGGCGATGGCCAGCGATTCTTGATGATCAAGCTCGGTGTCGGCGCATCCCAAAATCCCGCTGACGACATCGTGGTTGTGCAAAACTGGTTCGAGGAGTTGAAGGCCAAGGTGCCAACCAAGTAGCGAGCGCTTACCGATGCATCAACAGCGAACCGACGTCGTCGCCGCCACGCCAATCACCTTCACCCTCAACGGTGCAACGGTTGTCGGCAGCACCGACGAGACGATCCTCCAGATCGCGGACCGTCACGGCGTCGAGATTCCGCGTCTCTGCTACATGGAAGGCATGCGGGCAGACGGCAACTGCCGCACCTGCATGGTCGAGATCAAAGGCGAGCGTGTGCTGGCGCCGTCGTGCTGCCGCTATCCCAAAGACGGGATGGAGGTGACGACCAACAACGAGCGGGCCCTCATCAGCCAGAAGATGTCGATCGAGCTCTTGCTGTCGGACGTGCCCGAGACGTCCTACACGCTCAACTCCGAGCTCGACCTCTGGGCCAAGAAGCTGTCGATCGGCAAACCGCGCTTCGGCGCACGCCCGCAACCGCGCGAAGACCTTTCGCATCCCGCGATGGCGGTCCATTTGGACGCCTGCATCCAGTGCACGCGCTGCGTGCGCGCATGCCGCGAAGAGCAGGTCAACGACGTTATTGGCTATGCCTTCCGCGGAGAACACTCGAAGATCGTCTTCGACCTCGACGATCCGATGGGGGAATCGACGTGCGTCGCCTGCGGCGAATGCGTGCAGGCGTGCCCGACCGGCGCGCTGATGCCCGCGCGTGCGGTCGGCAAGATCGTCCCTGACCGGCAGGTCGAGTCGGTCTGCCCGTACTGCGGCGTCGGGTGTCAGCTCACGTACCACATCAAGAACGACGCCATCCTCTATGTGCAGGGCAAGGATGGCCCGGCGAACTCGAGCCGCTTGTGCGTGAAAGGCCGCTACGGTTTCGACTACGTTCACCACCCGCATCGGCTGACCGCGCCGCTGATTCGCAAGCCAGGCATCCCAAAGCACAAAGACTTCGTCGTCGATCCCGAGAACTGGCGCGACGTTTTCCGCGAAGCGACGTGGGAAGAAGCCTTGGATCTCGCCGCCAAGGGACTGCGTGAGACGCGGGACACCTACGGCAAGCGCGCGCTTGCCGGTTTTGGGTCGGCCAAGGGCACCAACGAAGAGGCGTACCTCTTTCAGAAGCTGGTGCGCACGGGATTCGGGTCGAACAACGTCGATCACTGCACCCGGCTGTGTCACGCGTCGAGCGTCGCGGCGCTGATGGAAGGCATCAACTCGGGCGCGGTCTCGAACCAGGTGCGCGACGTCGCCAGGGCCGAAGTGATGTTCGTGATTGGCGCCAACCCGACCATGAATCATCCGGTTGCCGCCACCTGGATGAAGAACGCGGCGAAGTCGGGAGTGAAGCTGATTGTGGCCGACCCGCGCCGCAGCGACCTGGCCCGGCACGCCACCTATTACTTACAGTTCAATCCCGACACCGACGTGGCGCTGCTCAACTCGATGCTGCACGTGATCGTCGAAGAAGGGTTGGTCGACGAGGCCTTCATTCGCGACCGCACCTCCGGGTACGAGGCGCTGGCCGAGAACGTGAAGAAGTACTCGCCGGAGCTGATGGCGCCGCTCTGTGGCATCGACGCGCAGACGATTCGCGAGGTCGCCCGGCTCTACGCGACGTCGAGCGGGTCGATGATTATGTGGGGGATGGGCATCTCCCAGCACGTCCACGGTACCGACAATGCGCGCTGCCTGATCGCCCTGGCGCTTTCCACTGGCCAAATCGGCAAGCCGGGTTCAGGGTTGCATCCGCTTCGGGGACAGAACAACGTGCAAGGCGCCTCGGACTCGGGACTGATTCCGATGTTCTATCCGGACTATCAGCGAGTGAACGCGCCCGAGGCGAGGGATCGGTTCGAGAAGTTGTGGGGCACCGCACTCGATCCGGATCCGGGCTTGACCGTTGTCGAGATCATGAACGCCGCCAGGAAGCACGAGATTCGCGGCATGTACGTGATGGGCGAGAACCCCGCGATGTCCGATCCGGACGTCGATCACGCGCGTCAGGCACTCGCTGCGCTCGATCATCTCGTCGTGCAGGACATCTTCCTCACCGAGACCGCGTACCTGGCCGACGTCGTGCTGCCCGCCAGCGCCTGGCCCGAGAAGGTCGGCACGGTCACCAACACCGATCGGATGGTGCAGCTGGGCCGAAAGGCGATCCCGACCCCAGGCGATGCGAGGGAGGACTTCTGGATCCTCAACGAGCTCGCGCGGCGCGTCGGTGTGGACTGGTACTATTCGCACCCGAGCGAAGTGTTCAACGAGATGCGGGCGTGCATGGACTCGATCGCGGGAATCACATGGGATCGGCTCGAGCGTGAATCGTCGGTCACCTATCCGTGCGTGAAGGAAGGGGATCCCGGCGATCCGGTCGTCTTCATCAACGGCTTCCCGACCAAGACGGGGCGCGGCAAGTTCGTGCCGGCCGACTTGATCTCCGCGGCCGAGCAGCCCGACGCGGACTACCCGATGGTGCTCATCACGGGCCGCCAGCTCGAACATTGGCACACCGGATCGATGACCCGGCGGGCGTCCGCGCTGGACTACATCGAGCCCGAGCCGGTCGCGTCGTTGCATCCGCTCGATCTCGAGGGACTGCACGTCGAGCCCGGCGCAATCCTGACGATCGAATCTCGGCGGGGCAAGATCGCGCTTTATGCGCGCGCAGACGATGGGACGCCGAGAGGGGCAGTATTCGTCCCGTTCTGCTTCTACGAGGCGGCGGCCAACATGCTGACCAACCCGGTGCTCGATCCGTTCGGGAAGATCCCGGAATTCAAGTACTGCGCGGTGAAGGTCACCGCCGGTGGTCCCGACCCCGTCCGCATGAGCTTCGGTGGGGGAGTCTTGCTGCCAGGACACGCGCCCTCCCACTGACGATCCCCGTCAACGTACGTAGCCGCGGAGGCGCGGAGCCGCGGAGACTCGCAGTCATTCCCTAAAGACCGCTACGGGCCGCAGTTCGCCAAACGCAGCCGGCACCTCCGTTCGTCACGCCATTCACGTCAGGAGGGCAAACGAAACGAGAGCGAATTCCGTCTACGCCAATGCGTTTGGACAAGGTCGTCTTGTTTCAAGGAGCCCTTCACGATGTTTCGCCGTGATGTCATGCACGCCCTCCGTCTGTTCTTTCGCGAGCCGGGATTCACCGCGACGGTTGTGCTGACGCTCGCGCTCGGCATCGGCGCCAACACGGCGCTCTTCGCCATCGTCGAAGCGGTCCTCCTCCGGCCGCTCCCGTACAGCCAGGCCGGCGATCTCGTCATCGTCCGCCATCGCGACATTCGCACCGGGATCACGAAGGAATTCATCGCGATAGGGGACTTCGTCGATCTGCAGTCACGGCAAAAGAGTCTCGCGGTATTCGCCGGATACGGCGGGTTCAATGCGACGCTTGTCGGTGACAACGACTCCATCAGCCTCAAGGGACTCGGCGCGACGCCGAATCTCTTCGATGTCTTCGGCGTGCAGCCGGCGATGGGCCGGATGTTCGAGGCCAGCGACGTTCGCCAGGGCGCGCAACCCGTGGTGATCATCAGCCACCAGTTGTGGGCATCGCGGTTCGCGTCCGATCCCGGCATCGTCGGGCGATCCGTGGAGATCAACGCGACCCGGCGACTGATCGTCGGCGTGGCGCCGAGAGGGTTCCATTTCCCCCCTCATGACCCGACCGATGTGATTCTCCCGATGACATATCCGCCAGCCGCGCCGGCGCAACGCAAGAACGGCTGGATCTTCGGCGTCGGTCGATTGCGGCCCGGTGTCACAGTCGAGGCGGCCACTGCGGAGTACGACGCGCTCGCCCAACAGTTCGAGCAGGAACATCGCGATCAGAACGAAGGCACGCGGTACTACACCGTGTCGCTTCGTGACCAACTGGTCGGCGACACCAAGCGCCCGCTGATTGTGCTGCTTGCGGCCGTCGGCTTCGTGCTCCTCATCGCGTGTGTGAACGTGGGGAACCTGCTGCTGGCGCGATCGCTGGCGCGTCACGGCGAACTGGCGCTGCGGCAGGCGCTTGGGGCTGGCCGGATGCGATTGGTTGCGCAAATCCTGACCGAAGGATTGGTCCTGGCGATGGCCGGCGCGGCGATCGGGCTGCTCGTCGCCTGGCGCACCGTCCCCGCGCTGGTCGCACTCGTGCCGCGCGCGACGCCCCTGCCGGGTCTGGACGAGGTCGGCATCAACCCGCTCGTGATGGGATTTACGTTGGGGGCGTCGGTTCTGTCGGCGTTGCTGTTCAGCAGCGTGGCGTGTGTGGGCCTGATCCGCAATGCCGGTCGCGATGCGTTGAGCGCCGAGCGGCGAACGACCACCGGCCCGGCCGCGCGGCATGCGGCGTCGGCGCTCGTGGCCGCGGAGGTCGCGCTCGCTGTCGTGCTGTTGATCGCCGCCGGGCTCACGCTCCGCAGCTTTGCGAAGCTGATCTCGGTGGATCCGGGGTTCCGCGCCGAAGGGGTGATGACGATACAGGTGCAGCTGCCACCGGGACGCTATACACAGCCCGACGCGAGGCGTGGCGCCTACGACCGGCTGTTTGCGGCGTTCGAGGCGCTGCCTGGCGTGGAAGCCGTCGGCTCGGCGTCGGTCACTCCGCTGACCGGCAATAACTGGACAGTGCCGTTCGAGCGCACCGATCGTCCGGTACCGAAGGGTGAACGACCGCCCGATGTCGGATGGCAGGCCGCGTCGCGTGGCTACTTCACCGCGATGAAGATTCCCCTCAAAGCGGGGCGTTTGTTCGATTCGCGCGACACGCCCACAACACCCATCGTCGTGATCGTCAGCGAAGGCATTCAGCAACTGTTCTTCAATGGCGAGAATCCGATCGGCCGCCAGGTGCGGCTGGATCCGAAGACCACAGCAGAAATCGTCGGCGTCGTGGGCGACATTCGTCGCGCGGCGTTGAGCGACGCCCCGCGGGCGGACATGTATTTTCCATTCGAGCAGCAGCCGCCGCCCGGGACGACGCTGTTTGTCCGCACGACCGCAGACGCCGAAGCCGTCGTGCCATCGCTGCGCTCGACTCTGAAGACGCTCGAGCCGAACGCCGTTGTGTATGAGGTGCGATCGCTAAATGACATTGCGGCGCAATCGGCGGCGGTGCCAAACCTGGCGATGCGCGTGCTGGCCGGGTTCGCGCTCCTCGCGCTCGCCTTGTCCGCGGTTGGTATCTACGGAGTCATGTCATACACGGTGCGGCGGCGGACGCGTGAGCTGGGGACCCGGCTTGCTCTTGGGGCCAGCCGCAGCGACATCCTGACGCTCGTCCTCCGCCAGGCCGCGCCGGTGGTGCTTGTTGGGCTTGCTGTCGGCATTGCCGTTGGCCTCACCGCGGCGCGATCGCTCGGCGCGATCCTCTACGGTGTTCCGACGTGGGATCCGATCGCCATCACCGTCGCCTCTGTGCTTCTCGTCGTCACCGCCCTGGGCGCGAGCTTTCTGCCGGCCCGGCGAGCGTCTCGCCTCGATCCCGCACGGACGCTCGCCGAATAAGCTCAGGCGTCAAAGGTGCCAAAGGTGCCTGACGGTGCCTATTGTGCCAGGGTCAGTGCCTGGGTGCCTGGGATGCCAAAGAGTTGGTGGGTAAGGTGCGGTGCTACGGCTTCGCCTTCGGTTTCAGCTTCGGCTTGTAGCGTGGCGCCGGCGGATCGGGAGTCGACTCCAACCACAGAATGAGACCATTCGCTGCTTTGAGGGCTCGTCTAGCGACGTGCTCCGCGTGGAGGAACTCGTCCCTGGAAATCAGCGCTGATCGTGAGCGTCGACGAAATGGTTCAACACTTCCGCCTCTGACGCTTTCGCGATTCTCACGTATTGAGCGAACGGCTTGTGGAAGAAGCGGGCGAAGCCCTCGGCGATGTTCCGCGGACCCGATCGTGCGGCGTCGCTCAGCTGCTCGCAGAACTTCCGGTCGCGCTGGACTTGCGGCTTCGCGAGCACGTCGTCCGCTACCAGCTTGAGCTCGTTTGCGCGCTGCCAGGCGACGATGTCTCGGAAGTCCTTCCATCCAGCCATGCGTTCGCGAGTCTGCAATTCCGAACCCGCGGATCGCAGCGCCATTTCACGCGAGATTTGTCTACGTTGAAGGAAAGCGCCTAGGAACCAACCCTTTGGCACCCTGGCACCCTGGCACCCTTAGGCACCGATCGCGTCAGAAGTAGTCAGTCGTCCGACAGCGCGAAGTAGAGCGCGAGTGGGGCGATCACGAGACACGCGGCGGCGATCAACGCGACGATGAAGCTGTGGCGCAGGGCGCCCACCACGACACCCGCGACGTCTCCCTGAGGGACCGACCCGACGACGATGGCTTTCGCCCATTCCGCGGCGCCCGCGACCGACGGCCAGACGACGCCGATCGCCGCGAGCATCAGGCCGATCGTGATCGCCGCCGTGATGCCGTGGAGCCAGGTCATGGGCTGCGTCGCCGCGTGCGAGGTCTCGAGCCGCGCGCGAATGGCGGCGCGCCACCACACTTGTCCCGCCGCCGGCACCTGCACCTCGCTGCGCGCGTGGTCATGATCCTCGCGCAACAGCGTCGCGACCACCGCGACGTCTGAGCAG
Source organism: uncultured Acidobacteriota bacterium (assembly GCA_963773045.1). GTDB lineage: Bacteria > Acidobacteriota > Vicinamibacteria > Vicinamibacterales > UBA2999 > 12-FULL-67-14b. The sequence goes on from CAVYZT010000002.1 coordinate 19,127, forward strand.
ATCTCGCAACTGGCCGCGTGCAACGTCAACTCGCGATCGCATCGGTGTGGCCACGCGCCCGAGAGCACAGCCTGAACCACATGCTCTTCGCGCGCGCATTGGTTGACGGTCATGGCCGGCCTCCAGAATCCCTCAGCAAGGCAGCAAAGGAGCGGCGAGCGCGCGACAGCATCGTCTTGAGGCTCGCCGTCCGGACGCCCAGCGCGCCCGCGATCTCTTCGTGCGACCATCCCAGCGCGTACGCGAGCCACAGCAGGCTCCGCTCGCGGGGTTTGAGTCGCCCCAGAGCACGAGACACGTCGATGCGGCTGGCCGCGCGATCGGCCACGTGCGCATCGACCGGCGTGCGGGCGGCCTCGAGTCCTTCCGAGGACGGAACCTCGATCCCGGGCCGGCGCCGATGGTCGCGAATCAGATTCGTGGCGATGCGGAAGAGGTAGTGGCGGCGATGATCGTCGCTCTCGAACGGGACCGTCGAGCGCAGGAACCGGTAATACGCCTCCTGCAACAGGTCCTCGGCGAGTCGCTCGTCGCCTGTCGATCTCGCCAGATACACGCGCACCGGCCGCGCCGTCAGCTCGTAGAAGGTGCGGAAGGCCTCCTCGGTCATCTGGAACGTCCGATCGGCTTCCTCGAACGCGCCGAGACGCTCCATGTCGGTCAGGGTGATGTCACGCATTGCCGGGCCTCGAATCGGTGGCCGCCCGGGTGGGGAAGAGCCCGAGCCGCGCCGAGACCAGGTAGGCCATGATCGACGACAGAATGAATCCGGCGCCGAGCATGAGGATGACGACGCCGACGACGGTAAAGGCCTGCTGCGCTTGATCGGTGACCGAGCCTGCGGCGAGCTTGAATCCCATGCCGACCGTCGCGAAGACGATACCAGCCATCATCGACCAGATGATCGGCCCGACCGGCGCCCCAAGGCGCGGCGAATCCGGCTCAGACTGAATCGGCGCCGACTCGAGGAAGCGCCGGCCGGCCGGGCTTTGAATGTAAGCCAGCAGCTCTTCATTGGTCGTCATCCGGTCCATCAGCTTCGTATGGATGTCGGCCTGCACCTTGGACATGGTGAGCCAGCGCCGGTGCTGAATGACCGCCCGTACCAACCAGGTAAGGACGCCCAGGAGGGCGCTCACACCGCAAAACGCCGCCATCCCGCCCAGCAACACGCCAATGGCTTCGATCTCGTGCGGCAACGGCTCGCGGCGCCGATCGTAGCTGTAGCTGCCGAGATAGAAGTCCGGATTCCGGGGAATCTCCGGGTGCTGCTGAAGGAACTGGACCAGCTGGGGGTAGGCTGCGAGATAGTCCGCTCGCGTCAACAAGCTGTGATCGTATCGCAGCACTTCTCCGAGATTCGGCGGGAACTGGCGCAGAAGGGCGTGGAGCAGCTCTCTGGTCGCCTCGGCGTCCGGCGGCGCCTGGTACATCGGCACCACCACCGGCGGCGGAGCCTGCGGCGGCGTGGACGCTGGCTGTTGCTGCGCCGACAGGGCCACGCTCATTGCGAACATCGCCGCCAGGACGCTGCCGAGCTTGGGTCGTGTCATACCTCTAGATACGGGTGGCAAGAGAAATGGTTAACGGGACACATGGTGCCAAGGGTGCCAGGTGCCAAGGGTGCCAGGTGCCGCGGGGGCACGAAATCGGGAGGGCGTGTTCAGGTTGAGAGGCCGGCAACCCACCGGGAGGCATTCGGGTCCAAGCTAGTATCAATTTGACACTAGAGTCAGATTGACACTAAATTCGAGTCATGTCTCAGGATCGCCCTCGCGTCGACAGGTTCCTTCCACTCAAGCCGCTCATCCTCGACATCCTCGTCGCACTGTCCGACGGCAAGCGACATGGCTGGTCGCTGGTGCGCGACGTACAGGACCGCGAGGGCGGAGCCCGCATTCTCCCGGGCAACTTCTATCGCACGCTGCGCGCCCTCAAGGATGACGGATTGATCGAGGAGGCGCCGGGCGATTCCAACGAAGACCCGGGTGAGCGCCGTCAATACTTCAAGCTCACGACGCTCGGCACCCAGGTCGCGCGCGCCGAAGCCAGGCGGCTCAAGTCGCTCGTCGTCGATCCACGCATGCGGAGATTGTTGAGAGCGCGGTAGCGATGAAGGCCTCCACCGCCCTGCAGTGTTATCGCCTCCTCTTGCGCGCGTTTCCCGCCGATCTGCGCGAGGAGTTTGGCGGCGAGATGGAACAGTTGTTTCTGTCCGAGCTGATCGAAGCGCGCGGCCTCGGTCGCGTCAGGTTGTGGTCACGGGCGATTGCCGATGCGGTGCGACACGGGTTCGGCGTGCGGCGCGACCACCACCGCCGGGTGCGAGACACCTCGAGTTATGTCGAGCATCAGTCAGGGAGATTCGCGATGGACACGCTGCGATTCGACCTTCGGCACGCCTTCCGAACCATCCGCCGGCAGCCCGGCACATCGTTCATCGTCTTGCTGACGCTGGGCCTGGCCATCGGCGCCAATACCGCCGTGTTCTCCTCGGTGCACTCGGTTTTGCTGCGCCCCCTGCCCTATACGCATCCGGAAGATCTCGTGATGGTCTGGGAGAAGCGGGCTGCCGAGGGCGTGATGAAGAACTCGGTGTCGGCGGCGGACTACATCGACTGGGCGCGTCTCAATCAGTCGTTTACGGCGACGGCAGCATTTACCGACGTCGCGCTGGACCTGACCGGCGACGGCGACCCCGAGAAGTTCGCGGCTGCCGGCGTCTCCGCTCCCTACTTCGACATTCTCGATATCCACGCCCTATACGGGCGCACATTCCAGCCCGGCGACGACACGATCGGACGCAACCACGTTGCCGTGCTGGCCCATCCGATCTGGCGCCAGCGTTTCGGTGCGGATCCCGGTGTGGTCGGACGAACGATCATGCTCAACGGCGTGTCGCATCAAGTCGTCGGCGTGCTGCCGGCAACCGCATTGCCGAGTTCCGAAGCGCAGATCATCGTGCCGCTTGTGCTGCAGGGCGGCGCCGAACCACCCTCGAGGACCTCGCATCAGTTCGTCGTCTTCGCACGCCTCAAGCCGGGTGTGTCGCTGGAGCAGTCTCGATCGGAGATGGATCGCATCGGCCGGGATCTGGAAGCGCAATACCCGGCGCTCAGCCGCGGTCATGGCTCGCACGTCTCGACGCTGACCGAAGAAATCGCCGGGCCCGTGGAGCGGACGCTCGTGGTGCTCATGTCTGCCGTGGCGTTCATCCTGCTCATTGCCTGCATCAACGTCACCAATCTGCTGATTGCCAAGGCGGCCGGCCGGCGACGAGAGATGGCGGTGCGGGCGGCGATTGGCGCCAGTCGCGCCAGGCTGATCAGGCAACTCCTCGTCGAATGCATCGTGCTGGCATTGATCGGCGGCGCATTGGGCCTCTTGCTGGCGGTTTGGGGAGTGCGCGTGCTAGCCGTGCAACTGCCGGCCGTGGCTCGGCCGAGCGAGGGCATCATCTTCAGCGCACCGGTGTTGCTCTTCACGCTCGCGGCGTGTGCGGTCACCGGCCTGCTCGCTGGGGCTCTGCCTGCGTGGCACATGGCTCGTGAAGATCCAGCGGAACCGCTCAAAGAAGGCGGCCGCAGCCCGGTCAGTCTGCGCCGCGGTCTGCGATTCGGATTGATCGTGACCGAGATCGCGCTCACGTCGCTTCTGCTTGTTGGTGCCGGATTGACCATTCGCAGCTTTCAATCGGTGCTTTCACAGGACGCCGGGATTCAAACCGCTGGCCGCCTCACATTTCGTCTGGCGCTTCCGTTCAAGCGATACGCCGACGATGCAAGCACGTCGCGATTCTTCGGCGAGCTCGAATCGCGGTTGAGCGCTGAGCCATCGATCCGTCAGGTCGGCGCGACCAGCCTCCCGCCTCTGACCGGACTCGACGGCCGGCGCGGCGTCGTCATCGAGGGGCGCATTGTCGGACCAGACGATGGCCCGACGCGAGCGCATCCGCGAGACGTGACGAGCAACTACATTCAAGCCGTGGGCGCGCGGATTCGCGAAGGGCGCGGGTTCCTGCCCTCCGACGATGCGACGTCAGTGAAGGTCGCCATCGTGAATGAAACGATGGCCCGCCGCTATTGGCCCAACTCGTCACCGATCGGACGGCGTGTGCGCTACACCGACCAGCCCGATCAATGGCGGGAAGTAGTCGGCATCATCGGCGACGTGAAGCACTGGGGCTTGGATGCGCCGGTCAACCCGGAAATCTATCAGCCGGTGTCGCAGTTTCCTTCGGAGTCGATGACCTTCGTTCTGGAAACCAACGGCAATCCGCTGGCCTTGATTCCGATCGTGCAGCGTCACGTGCGTGACCTTGATGCGAATCTGCCGCTGTTCCAGGTGCGAACGATGGAAGAGGTCGCCGCCAGGTCGGTTGAGCGGCGCCGCTGGACGATGCAGCTACTTGCCTGCTTTGCCGTACTCGCCGTCGTGCTCGCGGCCGCAGGGATTTACGGGGTCATGGCGCACCTGGTATCGCTTCGCACACCGGAGATTGGCGTGCGGTTGACACTGGGCGCCAACCCGTTCGGCGTGATGCGTCAGGTGCTCGGTGAAGCGCTCGTGCAGGCCGCCATCGGCCTGGCCCTCGGGTTGGGAGCGTCCCTGGCGGTGATGCAAGGGATTCGTGCGATTCTGTTCGGGATCGAGCCGACCGATCCGATCACGCTTCTTGGTGTCGCCGTGGCCCTGCTCACCGTCGCCGTCGTGGCGGTCGCGGCGCCGGCGATCCGGGCGATGCGGATTGATCCGGTTGTCGCTCTTCGCTCCGAATAACGTCGCCGCGCAGGCACGAACGACGCCGCGGAGTCGCGAAGGCGTTACTTGCAGATGAAATTCGCGGCCTCGTCGATGCTGCCACTGCCTTTGTACCTCGCCGTCTGCGGATACGGGCACAACGGACGCGTGCGATCGATCTTCCCGTCCTTTGCATGTGACGCGAGGATCATGTCCGGCGCCTTCCCGTTCTCGACCCACAGCTCGAGCGCTCTGACCTTGTCGAAATTGTCCGGTCCCTCACCTCCTCGGCAGTGCGCCATTCCTGGCGCCATGAAGAGCCGGTAGGATGCCCGGATATTCGAGGCGCCGCCATTCGCGGCGGCGACGTGGTCGTAGTACGCCGTGCTGGCAAACGGCGTGATCTGCGGATCGCTCCAACCGTGGTACTGGATCAACTTGCCGCCACGATCGAAGAACGGCTTCAGGTTGGTGTCGCGGGCATCGATAGCCGCGATCACGCCTTCGGTGAGCCGAGGCACATCGGTCGCGACGGCGAACTGCTCGACCTCCCACTGCGGATCGGCAAACACGAGGTAGCGGAAGTGATCGAGCCCGGTCGCGCGAGCTGACTGCGACCACCCCATGTCGGTCCATCCCAACTCGCTGCCCGGCGCGAGGCCGGGAATCTCACGCTTCGATCTGACATCGACGATTGGCGAGTAGATCAGGCGCGCAGTGTCGGCCTGAGCCTGCGTCAGGCACGCCGGCGCATCGCCTCCCCTGCAGACCAGCACACCCGGATCGAACTTGCAGGCTCCAGGGTTTTCGATGAGTCCGTCCTCGACGCCATCGAGTCGGTCGCACGCAGAGACGACCGCGGAATGCAGCACTCGCGCCTTCGCCGGCGTGATACGTGCCGCTTCCTTTTGCAGTGCCTGGGCGATGCGAACGGCCTGCGCGGTGCGGCCCGACCAGTCCAGCCCCGGCGATCCCGCGATGATGCCGTCGAAGTCGGCCGGGAACATCTGCGCGGCCTTCATGGCCTGCCGGCCGCCGGCCGAACAGCCGTTCCAGTACGAAAACTTCGGCGCGCTCTCGTAGAAGGCCGTGATGATCGCTTTCGCTGCCACGGTCATCTCGTGCTCGGAGCGGTACGCGAAGTCGGTCACCTTCTCGGGGTGGCCCATTCCGAAGCTGGCGCTGCCGCCAACGTGGCCGGTGTCAGTCGAGCTCGTCGCGTAACCGCCTCGTAGAGCCTCGGACATCGCCGCGTACCCGATAGATCCCTGCCAAGCGCCGTTGCCTACGGCCTGGAACTTCCCGTTCCAGCCCGTCATCGGCAGCCACACTTCGATCTTGATGTCTGAATCACTCGATGGCGTCAGCGTCGCGGCAACGCGGCAAAATGCTGGGACGTTCGCGAACGACGTCCCGGCGCGCTCCTCGGGCGGCCCCGCACCAGGAGGTACGAACGCACCCGAAGCGACCTCGGTCGCCGAAGTCACCTTGGCGTTGGCAAGCGTCATCGCCGTCACGCTTTCACACGAGGCTGCATCGCTCTGTGTCACGGGCGCGAGACAGAGGATCGCGATTGCGGACTTGATCAACATCGCTCGCTTCATACGTCTCATTGCTCCATGGGATGCCAGCCGGTCTACGGAAAGGGGCAGTCCTCAGGCTAAAGAATTCTCCCTGTGCCTCTGTGTCTCTGTGGCCGCGTACGGGATCATTCTGATTCCTGTCGCTGCGCGATAGATCGCCCACATTGTCAGAGCACTCGCAGAGCCGAAAAGGTGAATCGAAAACCTGCCCTCGTGCCCCCACCCGCGCGTCACGAGTGCGCCTGAGCAAGCGGCAAGAAAAAGAGCGTCACCGTCAATGGCGCGTCCCGGAGCAGCGGCACGCCCAGCACCGCGCCCAGAGCGACGGCCGCGCCGATCATCAGCGGCAGCGCATGCCACGCAAATTGCGGCGGATCACCGGCTGTGAGCACCATCATCAGGCTGCTGAACATCGCCGGCAGCGCCTGCATCAGCGTCATGTCCGGCTTCCACACGGCAAGGAACTCGCGCTGCGTGCCGTAGAACACGCTGAACACGCCAGTGTAATACCACGTGCGCCATGCGAAGAGCAGCAGGCCGATCGCCAGGGAGATGGCGATGGCGGCGACAACGCGCCAACGGATCAACGGCCACCAGACCGATGGGCGAACGACGGCACGGGTGGGCAGCGACAGCGGCAGCGCGAAGACGGCGACGGCCGCGGCCATCGGCAGGTTGTTCAGCCGCGTGTAGAAGCCGAGCGTGACGAGGCCGCCGGCGGTCACCAGATCCCACCGCCGCCCGCGAATCGCGAAAAATGCGGCGAGATGGATGAGCGCCGCCGATGAGATTTCGGACAAGCCGAAGCCGACGAACTCCAGTGTCGGTCCGAGGAGGAACATCGCGAGCGGCAGCAGCGCGGCAACGAGTCCCCACGTGAATCCGGCCGAGGCCTTGACGACCTGGTAGGCGAAGAGCGCGACGATCGCGACACCGCCGCCATCCCAGAAGGCTTCGCCGACGCTCGAGTCGCCGAAGATCATGTGGAGCGCGCCGGCAATCCAGCGATAGAGCGGCTGATTCCAGAAGGCCACCTGGCCGCCCTCGAGCCAGAAGCCCTGCATGAAGACGCGATACGCGTACCTCTGAAACTTCATGTTGTCGTTGCCGACGCCGTAGCCGGTCCACTCCGCGACCTGGTGCAGGTTGGCGGCGGCGACGAAGGCGAGCCAGGGAATTGCGATCAGCAGAAACGCGCCGCGCATGTTCCTGAAGCGAGGCAGCATCGGGATCGCCAGCAGCAGCGCCAGCACTTCGACCGTGTAGAAGGCGGCGTCGACGCGAAGTTGCGACGCGACCGCCGCGATGCACGCGGCTGCCGCGAGGCTGGTGAGCAGCAAGCGGCCATTGCGGAGATACCGGGCGCAATCTCGCAGCCACAGCCCAACGAGCAGCAGCGCCAGCAGATCGATCGCCCAGTTCGCCGCTGGACGAACGAAACGATCGAGACGCGTCGGCGGCGCCAGCGTGACCGATGCGAACCCGGCGGACCCGAGCTCGGCGTCATTCCACGACGGCACCAGGCTCCAGCGCTTGCCGGCGAGCGTCGACTCGATCTGGATCCAGTGCACGCCGGCGGGCACCCTGACTTCGTGCCGGCCAGAGTCATCGCCAATCACCCGGCTGTCGTCGACGACGACAGTGGCGTTCATGGCCGGATCGCTCCGCAGGCGGAACGTGCCCGCGTCAGTGGCATCGAGGTAGCCGTGGATGCTCACGCGAATCAGGATCTGGCCGGGGTAGTAGCCTTCGCGATTCTGCGCGTCATCCGGAGGCGGCAGGTTGAAGAACCAGACGGGAAACGCCGGCGGCGCCGGATAGCTGCGGGTCATGACTGCCGAGCACGTGGGATCGAGCGACCGCCAGTCGGCGCGCATGTCCCACGAATGCGGTTTGCCCTTGCTGTCCCAGACCATGGGCTTGGGCGGGTCGAAGCTGACGCAGAAGCCCTCCTGCGCGAGCGTCAGTGACGAAACAATCTTGACGAGGAGCAGCGCGAGGATGGCCGCGCGTGCCGCAATCGATCTCAGGAACCGGGGATGGAGCCAGATCAGAACGGGAACGGCGAGGCCGAACAGCAGCGCTTCGGCGGGATCGTCGAGCGGGATCCCGTCGAATCGTGCGCTGAGGTGACTAGGCCATAAGAGGCCGAGAAGAACGAGAAGCTGCCAGAGCATTGACGTGCCTAGTGCCACGGTGCCGGGTGCCAAGGTGGGTGCTCTGCCCTGGCACGACGCACCTGGCACCCTGGCACCTTATTTCCCGGCGGCGCTGCCGTCGGAAGGTCTTCGATCGACGCCGCCTTCCAAGATCCCTTCCTTTTGATTGACGACGATCACCTGCTCCGCACCCTGGCTGCCACCTTCGCGGATCGTGTGGCCCATGGCCGTGAGCGCCTTGATGGTGTCGGCGGAGAAGCCGTAGCGCTCCATGCTCACTGTGTCGGGCAGCCACTGATGATGAAGGCGGCCGGCGTCAACGGCTTCCTGCGCGTTCATGCCGAAATCGATCACGTTGAGAATGGTCGTCAGCACGGTGTTGATGATCGTGCGGCTGCCCGGCGTGCCGGTGACCATGAAGAGCTGGCCGTCCTTGGCGATGATGGTGGGGGACATGCTCGACAGCATGCGCTTGCCCGGACGCGCGAGATTGGCGGGCGTGCCGATCAGGCCGCGCTCGTCGGTGAGATCGGGCGCGGCGTTGAAGTCGCCCATCTCGTTATTCAAGAGGAAGCCGGCGCCGGGCACGACGATGCGTGAGCCGTAGCTGTATTCGAGGGTGTAGGTCATCGACACGGCATTGCGTTTGCCGTCGACGATCGACAGGTGCGTGGTCTCTTGCGACTCGGTCGGCCACGTGAACGACGAGGTTGAGGACTTGGACGCCTTGCTCGGATTGATCGTCTTGCGCAGGTTGGCGGCGTAGTCCTTGGAGATCAGCATCGGCAGCGGGATGTCCGTGACGAAATCCGGGTCGGCGATGTAGCGTGCGCGGTCGGCAAAGGCGCGGCGCATCGACTCGACCATGTAGTGAATGCTCTGCGCCGAGCCGTAGCCCAGCGACTTCAGGTCGTACCCTTCGAGCACGTTGAGCATCTGCACGATCGCCATTCCGCCCGAGCTCGGAGGCGGCATGCCGATGATGTCGTAGCCGCGATAGGTGCCCTTCACGACGCCGCGTTTCTTCGCCTGGTAGGCCTTGAGGTCGGCCATGGTGATGAGGCCGTTGTTGGCCTTCATCTCCTTCTCGATCAGCATCGCGGTCTCGCCTTCGTAGAACCCGGCCGGCCCCTGATCGGCGATGCGCGTCAGGGTCTTGGCAAGGTCGGGCTGCTTCAGCAGTTCGCCCGCCTGATACGGCTGCCCGTTCTTGGAAAACTGCGCCAGCGAGGCGGGATACTTCTTGAACTCCGGGATCATCGATTCGAGCGAGCGCGCCAGCCCGTGCGAGATCTCGAAGCCATCACGCGCGAGCGCAATGGCCGGCAGCACGAGATCTTTCCACGGCTTCGACCCCTGCTCCTTCCAGGCCATGTGGAGTCCGGCGACGGTGCCAGGCACGCCGACTGACATATGGCTGTTGTGATGCGTCTCGAAGTCGTACTTGCCGTCCTTCAGCCACATCTCCGGCGACGATCGCGCCGGACCGACCTCGCGGAAATCGTAGGACACCGGTTCGCCGGTGGTCGGGCGATAGACGATGAAGCCGCCGCCGCCGATGTTGCCGGCGGTCGGATGCGTCACCGCGAGCGCAAACGCCGTGGCAACCGCCGCGTCGATGGCGTTGCCGCCGCTCTTGATCACCTCGAAGCCGACCTTCGACGCGATGTCGCTTTGAGTGACGACCATCCCCAGCTTCGCCCGCGCGGGGGTGGAGCCCGCTTGCAGCGAGAGAGTCGACAACGCCAGAACAGCTGTCAGAAGAAGAAAAGCACGACGGTTCACAAAAGGACCTCCAGGCGCGGATTATAGCGGGCTTATCAGCGTGCCAGGTGCCTGGTGCCAGGTGCCAGGAAGGTGCCTGGTGCCAGGTGCCAAGGGTGCCAGGGTCGGTGCCAGGTGCCAGGCTGGGTGCTAAGCGAGGTGCCGGGTGCCAAGGGGTTCTTGCAGTGCCAAGGTGCCAGGTGCCGAGGGTGCCAGGGTGGGTGCCGGGTGCGCAGTATCTGAAACCGCGTCGACCTGAAACGATCGAAGGAAATGCCAGAAGTTTGCGCGACTTCTTCGAGGAGGCCTGAATTCCGCCAGCAGCTGATGGTTCGTCGCTTGCACGCGCACTAGCCATGGCTGGATGGAGGGACTTTCGTGACATTCAAGCGTGGCAGCTCGCGAACCAGCTAAAACTTCTCGCTGACGAATTCCTCGCGCGACCGGAGGTCGCTCGTAAGTTCAAGTTTCGGGATCAGCTCTACGATTCGGCACGATCGGGGCCACGAAACATTGCTGAAGGGTTCGCACGATACAAGCACAAGCCATTCGCCGAATTCGTCCGAATCGCAAGAGGCTCGGAAAGTGAAGTCCTCAACCACTTCATCGATGCCCACGACCAACTCCTGTTGACGAAACAGGAATTGATCCACGCAGAGCACCTCGCCCGCAAAGCAATGAAGGCGGCAGGCGGCCTAATCATCTGGCTCGAGTCCACACCCGACCCACCGGAACCCAAATATCGCAAGAAGTCGAAGCTGGAAGAGCGCAGCTCTTGAGGACACCGAAGGTAACCGACAAGCGCACCAGCCTGGCACTCGGCACCGACCATGGCACCCTTGGCACCTGGCACCAGGCCACCTTCCCTGGCACCTGGCACTCAGGCACCAACCCATGGCACCCTGCACCCACCTTGGCACCTGGCACCAAGCACCTGGCACCTATCGTGTTCCCTTGGCCGTCCCCTCCCGACGCGGGTCGGCGCCGCCTGCCCAGCGTCCCTTGGCCGGCGCGCGTGCGAACGCGGCTGACCCGTTCGTTCGAGTGCCGTTGAAGACGATCCCTTGAAGCCCGCTGTTGATGTCGACGATCGAGACCGTGTGGCCGCGCGCGGCCAGTCCGGCTTCGAGCGCCTTCAGCACCGTGCCCTTTTCCAGCTCGGTCGTCGCGTTGCCCTGGGCGCCGAAATTCGGCAGGTCGATAGCCTGCTGAATGTCGAGCTTCCAGTCGATCAAGCCCACCAGCGTCTTTGTGACGTATTGGATGATGTTGCTGCCGCCCGGCGATCCCACGAGGGCCTCGACATCGTTAGCGGCATTGAAAACGAACGTCGGCGCCATCGAACTGCGAGGGCGCTTGCCGGGTTCGACGCGATTGGCGACCGGCCGGCCAGCCGCGTCTGTGGGTGACAGTGAAAAATCCGTCAGCTGATTGTTCAGGACGAAGCCTTTGGCCATCTGGAGGCTGCCAAACCCGCTCTCGATCGTCGTCGTCATCGCGATCATGTTCCCGTTGCGATCGACGACCGACATGTGACTGGTCGACGGGAGCGAGAGCGAATCGTCCATCCCGCGCGGCATCGCGCCTTGTGGTGTGCCCGCCGCTGCGACCTTGAGGCTCTGGTCCATGCGAATGAGACCGGAGCGAGCTTTCAGATAGGCCGGGTCCAGCATCCCGGCCACCGGGACGGAGACGAAGTCACTATCGCCGACGTAGAGATTGCGGTCGGCGTAGGCGAGTCGATACGCCTCGGAAATCAGGTGCACAGCGTCGAGCGAGTTGGGCGGGTACTTGCTGACGTCGAAGGGCTCCAGGATCCCGAGCGTCTGCAGCACCGCGAGCGTTCCCGAATTCGGAGGCGGCATGCCGCAGATTCGCAGGCCGCGATATGGTCCGCAGATCGGCTCGCGAACCTTCGGCACGTACGCCGCCAGATCTTCCATCGTCAGGCGTCCGGGATTGGTCGGGTGCGAGCGAACGGCGTTGACGACCGCTTGTGCGATGGGACCCGAATAGAAGGCCTTCGAGCCGCCGTCTGCGATCGCTCGAAGCGTCGCTGCGAGTTCGGGATTGCGCAGCGTCGAGCCCTCGTCCTTGGCTTCGCACTTTCCGGGCTTGAGGAAGTACGCCGCTGCGGCGGGCTGCGTGCACAAGCGCTCGGCCGTTCCGGCGATCATCGTGTGGAGACGCGGCGAAATGGGGAAGCCCTTCTCAGCGAGGGTGATGGCGGGCGTGAAGAGCGCAGCCCATGGAAGCTTTCCGTGCTTCGCATGCGCCATCTCCAGCATCTTCACGACACCTGGCGTGCCGACTGATAGACCTCCGGTGACGGCGTTCGTGAACGACAGCGGCTTGCCGGTGGCTTTGTCCATGAACAGGTCTGGCGTCGCTGCTGCCGGCGCCGTCTCGCGCCCGTCATAGCCAAGCAGCGTCTTCGAGCGGCCGTCGTAGTGCATCATGAACGCGCCGCCGCCGATGCCGGACGACTGCGGCTCGACGAGCGTCAGCATCATCTGGACGGCGATCGCCGCATCGATGGCGGACCCACCTTGCGCGAGGATGGTGACGCCGGCGTCAACCGCGACAGGGTTGGCGGCCGCCACCATGTCGTGTTCGGCGTATTGCGTCTGCTTTGATGTCCAGCCGGATGGCAGTTCCGGTTGCTGTGCCGTCTGCGCGCGGGCACCTGGAGCGAGTGCGAGTGCTGCGAGAACTGGAAGGCAGAGAAGGACGGCGCGACGGATCATGAAAAAGCCTCCGCCGGATTATAGGGTGCCTAATCCCTAATCCCACCTAATCCCACTTGAGTTGCCGAATGATTTGTACTTCAATCGGAATCCCCGGTGGGGTACGAGTGAGGCAGCACTTCTCGCGCTCGTCACACGAGATCGATGTCGCCGTTTCTGATGAGCGCCGCGCACCTTTGGCACCACCCCTTGGCACCCTGGCACCCAGGCACCCACCCTGGTACCCTTGGCACCTGGCACCCTGGCACTTGGCACCTATTTGGTTTTTATGGGCGTATCGTCCCGGTTCCCCCACTCCTCCCACGACCCGTAATAATTCCGGAGCTTCGAGATGTCGTGGCCGATGAGGGCGAGGGTGAAGAGATCGTGCGACGCTCTCATCCCGACCTGGCAGTAAGTCGTCACCTCGTCTGAAGGCAGGACGCCTTTGTCGCGATAGAGCTTGGTGATCTCTGCCGCCGGCTTGAACGTCTTCGTCGCCAGGTCCAGCGTGTCCTCCCAGTAGACGGGGACGGACGACTCGATGAAGCCGCCGCGCTTGATGCCGCGCAGATCCTTGCCGTCGATCTCGTTCTGCGTCCGCGCGTCCAGCAGCTTGACTCCCGGCTTGTTGATGGCCGCGATGACGTCCGCTGCCGTCGCGACCTTCACCGTGCCGGGCTTCACCTTGAAGGTCACCGCCGCAACCGCGGGAACCGCGGCGTCGATCGGCCGCTGCTCGGCCGTCCATTTCACCCAGCCGCCGTCGACCAGGGCCACGTTCGTGTGGCCGAAGTAGTTGAGGATCCACCAGAGGCGCGCCGCATAGATGCCGCCGCGCTCGTCGTACGCCACCACCCGGGTCGTATTCGAAATGCCGAGCCGTCCCATCAGCGCCTCGAACTCCTGCGGCGTCGGCAGAAACGTGGGTGGTGCCTTCGGATTGCGAATCCAGTTACTGTCCACGAAGACCGCCTGCGGCACGTGGCCGTCGGCGTAGCCGCGATTGCGGATGTCGACGACGCGAACGTTCGGATCGTTGAGGTGTTGGGAGAGCCACTGAGTATCCACGAGGAGCTCGGGGCGGGCGTACCCGCCGGATGCCTGGATCGCAATCGCAAGCGCGAGCACAAGGGCGAGCAGCATGGGTTGATTGTATAGTCTCAACACAGACGACGCCGATGAAACGGCAGGGCCGCCGATGACGCAGATAACACTGGTCAGCCAGGGCCGCAGATGGCGCAGATAACACAGATCAGCCAGGGCCGCAGATGACGCAGATGACACAGATCAGGCAGGGCCGCAGATGACGCAGATAACACAGATCAGGCAGGGCCGCAGATTACACAGATGACGCAGATCACGAAGGTGCCGTCGCAGATTTCGCGCGTCGAATCGAAGCTGCCGGATGTCGGCGTCAGCATCTTTGCAGTGATGACCCGGCTCGCCAACGAGCACGAGGCGATCAATCTCTCGCAGGGCTTTCCCGATTTCGATTGCGACCCGGCGCTGGTCGACGCAGTCGCGGCCGCGATGCGCGCCGGCCACAATCAGTACGCGCCGATGCCGGGTGTCCTCACGCTGCGCGAGGCAATCGCCGCCAAGGTCGAGCAGTGTTACGGCTCGCGGTACGATGCGGCGACCGAAGTGGTGGTCACCTCGGGCGCGACCGCTGGACTCTACGCGACGCTGACCGCGTTGGTGCAGCCCGGCGACGAGGTCGTGCTCTTCGAGCCCTGCTACGACTCGTACGTGCCGGTGATTCGGTTGAGCGGCGGCACGCCGGTCTTCGTCAGCCTGCGCTATCCGGACTACAGGGTTGACTGGGACGACGTGCGTCGGGCGATCACGACGCGAACCAGGGCGATTCTCGTGAACACACCGCACAACCCGACCGGCATGACATGGTCAGCCGACGATATGCAGCGGCTCGCCGAGTTGGTCGACGGCACCGACATCGTCGTGATTGGCGACGAGGTCTACGAGCACATCATCTTCGACGGCACGAGGCACGAGAGTCTGTTGCGATATCCGGATCTGCGATCGCGCACGGTCGTGATCAGCTCATTTGGCAAGACGTTCCACACGACGGGATGGAAGGTGGGGTACTGCGTTGCACCGCAGCCGCTGATGACGGAAGTGATCCGGATTCATCAGTTCATGACGTTCACGGTGCACTCGGCATCGCAGGTCGCGTATGCCGAGTTTGTCCGCAAAGACCCCACGGCTCGCGATCTGCCGGCCTTCTATCAAGCCAAGCGCGATCGGTTCCTGCAGTTGATCGAACCGTCGCGATTCAAGCCTCTCGCGTGTGGCGGCACCTATTTCCAGCTGCTGGACTATTCGGAGATCACGCGAGACTCGGACAAGGATGTGGCGATGCGCATCCTCAAAGAGCACGGTGTAGCCTCGATTCCCGTGTCGGCCTTCCTCTATAAAGACCCCGGCGGTCCCGTGCTGCGGTTCTGCTTCGCCAAGAAGGACGAGACGCTCAACGCAGCTGCAGAACGGTTGCGGCGAGTCTGACCCCAGTAAGTGTCATCTGCGGCCTCGGTTGCCTCGAGTCATCTGTGGCCTAAATGACTCGGCGCAGGTAGTGCTGCAATCCTCTACTCTGCGCCCACTGCTTCGGATAGCCAAGGGACGCTTCCTCGAATCGAGTGCCGTCGATGGTGTGCGTCGATCGCATGTGCAGGTGTCCGTAGACCGCCGCGTCGGCACGATATCGACGATGCCAGTCGTTGGTCTGTGTTGTGCCGCACCAGATCGAAAAACGAGGAATCCGCGGCAGGACGGCGAGCTCTTGTCGCAGGGGGAAGTGATTGATCAGGATAGTGCGCGAGGTGGACGGCAGTCGATCGAGGCGCGCTTCGGTGACTTCCACACGAGCGGCGCACCATTCATCGCGCGTGGTGTAAGGGTTGGGGGCGAGCAGATCCTCATCCGCGGACCGCACCCCCGTGGCCGCGGCCCACGCCACAGCGTCTTCACGCGCGACCGAAGCGGGTCGAAACGAATAGTCGAAGAGTACGAAGGTCGGGACGATGAAACAGTGCGGGCCATCACCCGGCCATCGCAGATAGTCATCCTCCGGAGTCACTACCCCATGGCGGCGGCAGAGCGCGACGAGCCGTTCGTAATGAGCAACCCCGCGCCGTTCGGCCGGCCAGTTCGACGGGGTCCAGAGATCGTGGTTGCCGGGAGTCCAGATAATCCGCGCGAAGCGAGGAACGAGCGTGCGGAGCACGAGCTCCAGGTGCGACGGCGTTTCGCCGGTATCGCCGGCGACGATCAGCCAGTCCTCGGGATGCGCCGGCAATGCCTCGACGGCCTGCCGGTTCTCCGCGTAGCCGACATGCAAGTCACTCGTCGCCCAGAGCTTCACGGGCGAAGCTCCGCAGTGTTTCTTTGCCCCGCTCCGCGGGGCGAGACATCTTCCAAGTCGCTGTTGGAGCCTGTGCCAGCAGTCATGTATCGGGCGCCTTGGAAGATGTCTAGCCGATCCTCGGCACGACCTCGCGAACGCGGATGGGCAGATCCCGGCCGTTGCGACGCACGGCGAGTCCCAGCCGGTGGACCGGCGTCGGCGAGGACTGAAAAAACTGCCAGCTCGCCGGATCGTCCTCTAACGCCGGTTCAAAGGCGATGGTCGGCAGGTCCGGAGGCCGGAGGCAGAAGGCGAAATCGCTCAACGGCAGCGAGAGACCCATGCCTCGGGCCTTGATGTACGCCTCCTTCAACGTCCAGTAGTCGAAGAACACGCGCGGCTGATCGGATTCTGGAAGCGCGCGCAGGTCGGCCACTTCCCGCGGGGCGAAGAAGCGTCCAGGGATGTCGTGGGTGACCTGGCGGGTGATGTTCTCGACGTCCACGCCAACCTCGCGTCCGACCGTCACGGCGCAGGCGATCAAGCCATCGGTGTGCGAGAGGTTGAACCGCAGATCTGGTACGTGCGCTGGCCGATCCAGGACTTCGGGCCGCCCGAACTGATTCGTGACGAAGCGCCAGTCGCGCGGCGCCACGTCCGCGTAGCTCGACAGCATCGTCCGAACCAGCGCCCGAGTGATCAGGAACTGACGGCGATCGCGTTCGAACACGAACCGGGCCATCCGCTCGTTTTCATCGGGCGTGATCAGATCACGATAGGACGAGGAGAGGGTCGCGTGATCGACTTTTGTCGTTTCGACGAGATCGACGTCTACGCAGTCGATGGGCAGCTCGGCAGCCATCTCGTTAAGAAGGCGGTGACGTTTGCAGCTGCCGGCGGATCACGTAGTAGACGACGCCAATGAGCAGGGCGACGGCCGCAAGCCCGATGCTGGCTTCGGTGCCGTGCGCGCGGATCAGATCGACGGCGCGCTCGCCGTACAGCACGGCCAGGTAGCCTTGCCCGAAGTACCGTATCCCCCGTCCGATGAGGATGGCGAGAGAGAATTTGAGCGGCGAGACGCCTGCCACTCCGGCGAGCAGGACGAACGCCTTGAACGGCATTGGCGGCGGCAGCAGGGCGGGGACGATCACTGCCAGCAGCCCAAAACGCTGATAGAGCGCGAGCGCTCGATCCACGTGATGCGCCTTGAAGCGCTTGCGCATGAACACTTCGCCGCCGCGTCGTGCCGCGATGTAGAGCGCCAGGCAGCCGACCAGCGAACCGAGCGTGGTCATCGCGGCGTAGTAGAGCATCCGGTCGGGATAGGCCGTGCTGAGCACGATGATCAGCACATCGTTGACTTGTGGAAAGGTCAGAAACGACGAATCGAGCGCGGCGATGACGAAGAGGCCGAGGCCGCCAAGGCCGGCCGCCCATGCCTGGATGTGCGAGAGAAACCCTTGAGGCATCAGTGTTGCCTTGCGCCGTTCCGCGGCGCGAGACATCTTCCAAGCCGCCCCCAAACAGTTGTGTCAAACGTCATGATCTGGCTTGGGAAGCTGTCTACTGACCTTTCATCGTATCGCGTGGATAGAGGGCGAGACCTGCCGTGGCCCACAGCAAGCTCCGAACCCTGCGAACCAGCGCGAGGGATCCGCCTCCTGCGAGCCCGAGCGCTTTCACCACGGCGACATTCGACGCCTCGAGCGCGCCGAGGTTGCCTGGGATCATCCCGCCGAGGACGCTCATTGACCGCGTGAACGTTTCGACGATGGTACCGGTCCACAGCGAGACCGGCCGGCCGATCGCCCAGAACACCAGGCACACCTCGAGCGCCATCAGCGCGTAACAGGCGATGCTGAGCAGCACCAGCGTCCGGATGCGGCCGCGATCGGTTCGTGCCAGCGTCAGAAAGAGATCCTCGACCGCCGTGATGAAGTGGACGGTGCGTCCTCCGGTCCAGCGCCAGCCGGTTCGCCGATGGATGCGCTCGAATAGCGGACCGAAGTAGTGCCCGGTGCGCGTGAGAAAGATCGCCGTCAAGGTCAGAACGACTCCGGCGACGATCGCGATCGATCGAAAAGCGCGTTGCCAGTCTGGGGGCAGCACGTCTGATGTCACTGCCAGGGCCGCGAACAGCCCGACACCGACGACGCTCATGATCCCCATCGCCGTGCGTTCCAGCACCGATGCGGCGGCCGAGACCGCCGCCGGTACCGGTCCAAGCAGAAGGACGACGCGCAACGGCTCGCTGGCCACGCCCCGAATGGTGAAGTACGCGACGCCGTCGGCGGCGAGCCTCACCTGAAACACGCGCCAGTAGGAGGGTCGATGATCGCGGGGAAAGCACACGTACCAACCCGCAGCGCGCAGCAGGTGCCAACCCAGGCTTGGAATCAGCACCACTGGAAGAAACATCCCGAGCGCCCGCGCCTCTTGGAGCGTCTCCTGACGATCGAGCGTCAACAGCGTCGCGGCAAAGAGGGTGATGCCAATGGTGATGGCAAGAACCGAAATCAGTTGGGGAATCGTCCGCCTCATGAATGCGCAGCAGGCGAACTAGCGCGATTCCAGGTGACGTTCGACGATGACGACGTCGCGCCAGCGGCCATCGAGCCTGGCGTGACGTTCGTAGATGCCGACCTCGCGAAATCCAACCGATGTCATGAGCTGGCGGCTTGGTGTGTTCTCGACGAAGACGCGGGACACGAGTTTCCAGAAGCCCGCGGCGGCGGCGGACTCGATGAGCGCCTGCATCGCCACTCGTCCGGCCCCGCGGCCCCGAGCCGCACGCGTCACGTACACCGAGAACTCGGCAATCCCGACGTAACACTCGCGCGGGCGATACGTGGATGTGGACGCGAACGCGATGACCTCGCTCCCCTCGGCTTCGACGACGACGATCGGGTGAACGCCATCGAACCATCCGAGCACGTCGTCAGGCGTCCGCAAGCGCGTCTCGAAGGTGCCCAGGCGATCTTCAATGCCTTCGTTGTAGATTTGAGCCACGATAGATGCGTCCTCTCTGGACGCAGGGCGAGCCAGCAATGCCATTCGTTGGGAGTCGCGGGACGTTCAATCAGTCGATCGACAATGACAAGACATTTTATGCGCATTGGCAGTTGGGTCGTTGTCTTCGTGCTGTTGACCACGTCGATTGTCGACGCGCAACGCCGCCATCCCGTCAGCGGACGCGTCCTGGCCCCGGTGATGGGCGTGGGCGGCGCCGCGTGGCTGGAACGGCCGGAACGTGAAGACGAAGAGGCGCCGAGCAAGGCCCTTGACGCACTGGAGCTGAAGCCCGGAATGGTCGTCGCCGACATCGGCGCAGGTTCCGGCTATTACTCGGTGCGACTCGCCAAACGAGTCGGCCCGGCCGGGCGCGTGTTTGCCACAGACATTCAGCCGGGGATGATCGATATCCTCAACCGCCGAGCGGCCAACGAGCGGATCGAGAATCTCACGACCGTGCTCGGCGGGGTCGACGATCCCAAGCTGCCACCGCGGTCGTTGGATCTCGCGATCATGGTGGATGTCTATCACGAGCTGCAGTCGCCGCAAGTGTTCCTGCAGCGGCTGCGCGAGTGCTTCAAACCCGATGGCCGGCTCGTCTTGCTCGAGTTCCGCAAGGAAGATCCGAAGATCCCCATCCTGGAAGTGCACAAGATGAGCGTCGCGGAAGTCAAACAGGAGCTCGAAGCCGAGGGCTTCGTACTGGACAAGGTCATCGAGACGTTGCCGTGGCAACACATTCTGGTGCTGAGGCTCAAAGACTGACAGTGTCGGGATCCGGCATCCGGGATCCGGGATCCGCGATCCGCGATACGCAGAACGCGGCCTGCCTCGCCGTAGCTCGTGAGCCAACGCGAGCGAAGGCGGGACCGATATAATCCCGCGCATGCTCAAAGGCACAGCGCGTGAACTCGCGGCAGAGTTTCTCGGCACGTTCATCCTCATCGCGTTTGGCGTCGGCGTCGTGGCGCAGACCGTGCTCAGCAAGAACGCGAACGGATCCTTCTTTGCGATCAACGTCGGCTGGGGCCTGGCCGTGATGCTGGGTATCTATGCCTCGGCTGGTGTGTCCGGCGCGCATCTGAACCCTGCCGTGACGGTCGCGCTGGCCGTGCATCGCGGCTTCTCGTGGGCGAAGGTCCTGCCGTACTGGGTGGCGCAGATCGCGGGAGCGTTTGCCGCCTCCGCGCTCGTCTACGTGACGTACCGGGAAGCGCTGGGCGCGTTCGATGGCGGCACGCGGATGGTCGAGGGCGCGACGGCCACCGCCGGCATCTTTGCGACCTACCCACAGCCGTTCTTGTCGCTGGCGGGCGGATTCGTCGATCAGGTGGTCGGCACCGCGCTGCTCATGGCCGGTGTCCTCGCCATCACCGACCACCGCAATGCGGGTCCGCCGATCTGGTTGGTCGGGCCCCTCGTCGGGGCGCTTGTCCTTGCCATCGGCGTCTCGTTCGGCTTCAACGCGGGGTACGCCATCAATCCCGCGCGGGACTTCGGGCCTCGTCTGTTCACCGCCGTTGCCGGTTGGGGATCGGGAGTCTTCAGCGCCGGTCATGGCTGGTGGTGGGTACCCATGGTCGCGCCGTGCGTCGGCGCGATCCTCGGCGCGTGGCTCTACGACGCGTTCGTCGCCAACCATCATCCTCCGGTGGAGGGAGTCGCTCGATGAGCCGCTACGTCCTGGCGCTCGACTAGGAATCCCAAAACGTACAGGCCACAGAGACTGAAACGACAGGCCACAGAGACAGAGTGTTTTGTCACGAAAGTACGTTGGCCGTGGCGACGCGGAGCCGCGGAGCAATTCGGCCAAGTCTCTCTGTGTCTCCGCGCCTCCGTGGCAACGTACGTAACCGTTGCCTTTGCGAACTGCGAATCGCGAACTGCGAATCGCGAACGGCGAATCGCGAACGGCGAATCGCGAACGGCGAAACGCGAATCGCGAACGGCGAACGGCGAATAGCGAGCAGCGTTGTTTATCCCGTGGGAAACAACAGCGCTCTCGCCCAATCGTTCCGCGCGGCCATGTGGTACGCCATGGCGCGCGAGAGCGTCTTCACGTGCACTGCGGACGGGATGAAGGCGGAGAAGAGCAGTCCGTCGCTCTCATCGACACACCACGCCCCCAATTGATGCGCATCGGGTTCGAGCCGTTCGTTGGCGTTCAGCTTCTGCGCGATCGCCGCATCGGGTTCTACGGGAAGCAGGAGGCGCATCTGCAGGCCGCTGCCGAGCGCAGGATGGCGCGCCGAGTTGTCGAACTCGAGACGAGCGGTCGTGTCGCTCGTGAACGGCAGGTCCGCATCGAAGCGGTTCAGCTCGTTTGCGGCAGTCAACCAGGGGCGCGGCTCGAGATGGACCAGCGCGGCGAGCTCATCGGTGTCGAACGGCGAGTCGTCCTGGCCCCGCTGCTGATAGATCTCGACGACCCCCAGCATTTCGTCAGGGTCGGGGCGCGGACCGCGCTCTGGGTGTGCGGAGCGGGCGACGGTTCCGCCAAATGCGGCAGCGAGCGACTCGGCCTCGGCATGTGCGTCGACCGCTTGCAACGCCATCGCGTGGAGCGCCAGCGAGCGCGCCATCAGCCAGTTGTCCTCGGTTAGCGACACCGACGCGTGCAGTCGGATTGACGTGGTCAGCTGGTCGGCCACGTACGCGCTCATCGACGCAAAGTGGTTGATGCCGGCCAGCCGCGCCCAGGTCGCGTCGTCCAGGCGAACGCCGGTCAGCAGATCGGTTTCGAGATGGAGCGTGGTGACCTCGACTCCCTGGAGGTCTCGCGCCGGCGCGGCCCAGACTCGCTGCGCCAGCGACCAGGCCCACCACGTGAGCGATTCGTCATCGCGAACGCTCCACGCCGCATCGATCTGCATGCGGTCGACCAGGAAGTCCAGGATCCGCTTGACCACCGGTGTCCCTTTCCTTCCCCTTCGCTTGCCCGATCACACCGAGTGCGCGCGAGCCAGGCGCCCGCCAAAGACGTGATACATCGCGATGGAGGCCGCCGTCGTGACGTTCAGCGAGTCGACGCGTGTCGTCATGGGGATTCGCGCGCACATGTCCGCGGCTTCGAGCGCGGCGCGCGTAAGCCCATCGCCCTCCGCGCCTACAAGAAGAGCGACGCGCGATGATGCCGGCGGAACGTCGTCGAGCGGTCGCGCCTGAGCGTCGGGTGTCAACGCGACAATCGAGAATCCCGACGCGCGCAGTGTGTCAACCGCATCGGGCCACGCAGCAGCGAAGACGAAGGGAACCTCGAGCGCAGCTGCCATCGACGTTCGAACGGCCTTTCGATACAACGGGTCGCCGCACCGCGGGCCGAGCACGACGAGATCCACGCCAAAGGCGGCAGCGCTTCTGAAGATCCCACCGACGTTGTCGGGGTTGTTGACGCCTTCGAGGATCAGGACCCGCGAGGCGCCTTGCAAGTCGGTCCTGGACAGCACGCGCTCGTCAGGTCGAGCGGCCAGAGCCAGGCAGCCTCGATGGATGTTGAAGCCGACAAGGCCGTTCATCTCGGCCTGATCGACGATGTAGATCGGAGGAGAGGCTTCCGTGTTGGCGAGGACCGAAGCCAGGCCTTCGAAGGCCGCCGGAGTGACGAGGATGGATTCGGTTTGCCAGGACCGCGAGGTCAGCAAGCGTCGAACCACGAGCCGGCCTTCGGCGACGAACAACCCGTGCGCGCGCAGGTAAGCGGGGTCGCCGATGTGACGGTAGTGCGCGACTCGCGCATCGTCGAGTGACCCAACGGCGGTCATGGCTGAAGAGAACACGCTCGAGCTCGCTCGAAAGCAGACACAGAATCACGGAAGCGCGGAATCACGGGGTCTCTCTTGGCAATTTCAAAAGCCAAGTCCGTGGTTCGGTGTTTCCGTGCTTCCGAGTAAGGCATTCATTGCGTATGTGGTTGGTTTCCAATTAGCTGACACGAACCAGGCGCGACAACTCGGCAAACCATTCCAGAACCACGCGCAACTCACGGCTCGACGCCGCTCCCGCGCTCCGACGCACCAGCAATCGCTCGGTCGGTTGACCATTGCCGGCGACGACCAGGGCGAGCGCTCCGGGAATCTCGAACGGCGCGGATGCCCTGAGGGTGGGCGAGGTTTGGATCGCCACTGCGCCGGTGCGGCCGCTCGCGTCGAAATACAGAGTGCGGCCGTCGACCGACCAGCACGGCCAGCGGCCGCCGTTCTCCGAGACTTGCACTCGTGGGCCGGCTCCAGCGGCGTCCCGGACGTAGATTTCCCAGCGGCCACTTTCTGTTGACATGTACGCGATCCATCGACCGTCTGGCGAGAACCGTGCGGACGCTTCGTCGAACAGCGTGCGGACCAATGGACGGCGCTCGCCCGTGTCGAGATTGAGCACCCAGATGTCTGCGCCGGTAAGCGGCTGAAACTCCGTGAACGCGAGCTGGCGCGAATTTGGCGACCACGACGTGGGGAACTGATTCCAGGGACTCGTGAGCAACGGCGAGGGGTCCGCGTCGCTGTCGAGTGGCTTCACGAACATGTTGAATGGGCCCGCCTTGCTGTACGCAAACGCAATCTCCAAGCCGTCGGGTCGCCACGCCGGGCTTATGCTCTGGCCTTCGTTAGTGAGCCGCCGGAGCGCGCCGGCCGAGATATCACCAAGCCACAGGTCCCGGCCGGCTTCGCCATCCATGGTGAGCGCCAATCGGCGTTGATCCGGAGCCAGCTCGACATCGCCAAGCGACGCCGCCGGAAGCGGGACGCGCTCGAGCTGTCCACGACCGTCCAGCCAGTGCAAGGTGTCAGCGGCGCCGGCGGCAATCCCAGGTACATACACAAGCGATCCTGTTCGCGAGAACGCGAAGCGTGGACCGCCGTCCAGCGCATCGGTCGTCGCCACGCCGCTGACGATCGGCCTGGACGGCTCGGTCGTCGTGAGCGTCGCCAGCGAAAACGGCGCGGCCTCCAGCCGCCCACGTCTCTCGACAATCAAGTGCCCGGTGGGTGAGTAGCGTCCAAACGACGCCGTTGAGACGAGTCGGGTACGTGTATGGCTTCGCAGATCGAGGACGAACACATCGCTGCCCGCCAGGCTCACCGCGGTGTAGACGATCCCGCGACCGTCGGGCAGAAGGTCGGGCCAGCCGTAGCGAAGCTCGCGCGAGCCCTCGAGTGGTGACGCCAGTACGACCGGTTCGCCGCCGCTGGCCGGCACGCGTGCCAGTCCGCCACCGGGGCCGCCGCCGAACACGATCGTGCCGTCAGGGCTCCACGTCGCTCCCAGTCCGGCTCGAGCTGCGGACAACAGCGTTGGCACGCCACCGGTCACTGCGATCTTCTGCAGGCTTCCGCGCGCGAAGAACCCGATCCAGTTGCCGTCGGGAGAAAAAAACGGGTCGGAGGCGCCGTCGGTGCCTTCCATTGGGACGGGCTCGTCGCGATCCATGGCCCGCATCGCGAGTTGCTGCCGCCCGCCGATCGTCGCCACGTAAATCATCCGCATGCCGTCCGGCGACACTGCGACCGACCCGCGGAGAGGATCGACGGCGGCTTCGATGGGGAGCGCGATCGAAAAGCGGCTGGTCCGTCGCTCGATCGGGTGCTGGCCGAACAGCGCAAACACAACGGCCATGCCGACGGTTGCGGCGACGGCCGCGATGCTGGCGGCGACGAGCGGGCGCCACTCGGGGCCGGAGAAGAAAGGTGCCTGGGATGTCAGAGGTGCCAAGGGTGCCAAGGGATCGACGGACTCGATAGGGGCGATGAAGCGGTAGCCGCGCCGGTGAACCGTCTGGATATAGATCGGCTGTCGCCGATCGTCGCCGAGCGCGTCGCGAAGCAGCCCGATGGCTTCGAGCAACGAGGACTCGGTGACGAAGGTGTCCGGCCAGACTGCGTCCATCAACTCCTGCTTGCTGCGGACGGTGCCGGGGCGGGTGATGAGGGCGGCGAGGACGCCCAGCGCGCGCGGCGGCAGAGGCACTTCGTCCTCGCCTCTCCACAACCCGTCGTTTGGGACAAAGCGGAATGGCCCAAACCGCACGATTTCAGCGTTTCTTCCGTTCATCTTCAGGACTCGACAGGCGCGCCGCTCTCATTCTAGCCCCCTGCCGGCAGGGGACAGTCCCCGGGGACAGACCCCGGGGACTGTCCCCGATGGCACGGAGGTATCGTCGATGTCACTTTTTGCCACCAAACCGATCGAGTTGCTGGTTTCGGCGTCCGACAACGCGCATCAGCCGATGCGGCGGGTATTGGGCCCCGTCGATCTCACGACGCTCGGGATCGGCGCCATCATCGGCACCGGCATTTTTGTGCTGACCGGCCAAGCCGCCGCGATGTACGCGGGCCCCGGGATCGTCCTGTCGATGATCGTCGCCGGCGTCGCCAGCGGCCTCGCCGCGCTCTGCTACGCCGAGTTCGCCTCGTCGGTCCCAGTGGCTGGCTCGGCCTACACCTACGGCTATGCGACCCTAGGCGAGCTCGTTGCCTGGATCATCGGCTGGGACCTGATCCTCGAGTACGCACTTGGCGCGGCGACTGTCGCGGTGGGTTGGTCCGGTTACGTCGTCGCGATTCTCAAGGACTTCGGAATCCCTTTCCCTGTGCTCCTCAGCGCCGCTCCTGGAACAACGGTGATCCTCGCCGACGGGTCCACCGCGACGGCGATCCTCAATCTTCCCGCGATGCTGATCTCGCTGGCCGCGACGCTGCTGCTCGTGCTCGGGATTCGCGAGTCGGCGCGAGTGAACGCCGTCGTGGTCGCGATCAAAGTCTTGGTCGTCATCTTGATCATCGGGATTGGCGGCATGTTCATCTCGGCCGAGCACTGGTACCCCTTCATTCCTCCGAATGACGGCGGGTTTGGCGAGTATGGATGGAGTGGCGTGCTGCGCGGCGCCGGCGTGATCTTCTTCGCCTACATCGGCTTTGACGCCGTTTCGACGGCAGCTCAGGAGGCCCGCAACCCGCAACGCGACATGCCGATCGGGATCATCGGGTCACTCCTCATCTGCACCGTGCTCTACGTTCTCGTTTCGGGCGTGATGGTCGGGCTGGTCCCGTATCAGCAATTAGGCGTGCCGGCACCGATGGCGCTGGCGGTCGATGCGGCGCGAGTCAAAGCCGTCGGCTCGGCCTGGCAGCCGATTGTCGACTGGCTCCCCCTGGTCGTGAAGTTCGGGGCGCTGATGGGACTGTCGTCGACCATCATCGTGCAGATGATGGCCCAGCCCCGCATCTTCTATTCGATGGCCAACGACGGTCTGCTGCCGGCCTGGGCGGCGGCGATTCATCCGCGCTTCAAGACGCCCCACATCACCACGATGATCACCGGAGGCATCGTGCTGCTCGCATCAGGCTTCACGCCGATCGATGTCCTTGGAGAGCTCGTGAGCATCGGCACCCTCTTCGCCTTCGTCATCGTGTCGATTGGCGTGATCGTCCTGCGTCGTACGCGTCCCGACCTCGAACGTCCGTTTCGCGCGCCGTTGGTGCCCTGGTTGCCGATCGCCTCGGCCCTCGTGTCACTGGGCTTGATGGCGGCTCTGCCGGGCGCCACATGGGAGCGACTGATTATCTGGATGGCGATTGGGATGGTGATTTACTTCGGGTATGGGAGGCATAGATCGAAAGTTCAAGGTTCAAGAGTTGAGAGTTCAAAGTTCAAGTTGAAAGTTGAAAGTTCAATTGAAAGTTGAAAGTTCAATTGAAAGTTGAGAGTTCAATTGAAAGTTGACAGTTCGAATTGAAAGTTGAGAGTGCCCAGTCGCGCGCGAAAAGTGTCGAAGCCTGCCTCACCGAAGCGCGCTCGATCAAGTGGCGCGAAGGCGGGCTATTGCGACCACTCGTTGCGCTGAACCACGGGCATTTGCAGCGCGCGCTCGCGATCGAGGTCCAGCGAGCCGACGTGCAGGGCCAGCGGCGATTGCACCCACTTGTAGATCGACTGTGAGAAGAGCTCGGTGAATCGAGCGGCCCAGGTGTTGAGGCAATCCGGCGATTGATCGGGGAAGAGAGACACCAGCGCGGCCGCGACTTCGGGAGTCGACATCTTTTCTGTCGCGTACAAGTGCAAGCACGCGTCGAGGACCGGGAAGGGCATCAGCTCGCGCTCGGCCACCTGCGCCTCGGCCAGCTCGGGCCCCGGTTCGGTCGCCAGCGTGGCCGCGATGCCCTGAAAGCCGAATCGCCGCCACAGCCGATGCAGCAGCGCGATCACGACCGTCTTCGGCACGTTGGCGATCACCGACAGCGCGCCCTCGAGGTCGCCGCCGATCGTCGTGTAGCCGACCGCCTTCTCGCTCATGTCGCCGGTCTGCAGGAACAGCGCCCCCGACGAGTTGGCCCAGTTCCACATCCGCTGACCGCGAATGCGCGCCTGGATGTTCTGGCGTGTCGACTCCGTCGGCGGCGTTCCGCCGAGCATGGCCGTCGTGGCCTCGATCTCGCGATCGCTGGCCTCGTCTATCGGGATCGTCGCCAGTGAGACTCCCAGCTCCCCGGCGAGAACGTGCGCCGCCGATTTCGTCGTCGCCTGTGAGTGGCGGCTGGGCATGTAGAACGCCGAGATGCGCGTCTCGCCGTCGATCAGCTTGGCCGCGCGCCACGCCACGAGCAGCGTGAGCATCGAGTCGCGACCGCCCGAGAGCGCGATCCCAAGCGAGCGGAAGGCGCCGGTCTTTTCGTAATAGCTCTTCACGCCGATCGCGAGCGCTTCGAACAGGTCGTCGAGCGCGACGTCGCGCGGGTCCATGTCGATGCGCACGCTGGCCGGCAAGAAGAAACTGCCACCCTCGGGAAGGGGGTAGGGCAGCGATGCGCGAGACGAAGTCTCGCCCGGGCACTTGATCGTGGGCACGATGGCGCCCTGCAGGCGAAATGACTCGCAATCGGTTCGCCACGTCGTGTTCTCGAGACGCAGCCGCCGTGTCCGATCGAGATCGACCACCGCCGCCCACCAGCCTTCACGGAATCGTGGCGCGCCGAGCACGAGCCGGCCGTTCTGGAAGATCAGGCTGCCGCCGTCGTAGATGAGCCCGTCCTGCCCGCCGACGGCATTCGCGTAGATGAATGCGGCTTCGTTGTCCGCCGCCCGGGTCGCCAGCATCTCGCGCCGCGTCGCGTCGATGCCCATGCGATACGGCGAGCACGACACGTTGACCACGATCTCGGCGCCCGAATAGCAGCGGCGGCGCATCGGGCCGTCGGGTGACCACGCATCCTCGCAGACCTCGACGGCGACGGTCCCGAAGTCGAACTCGAAGATGAAGTCGCCCACCGGCACACCGTGTGCGACGAGTGACAGGCCCGCCCCGCCGCGCGAGAACGTGCGGCCCTCGTAGAACACGTTGTAGGTGGGCAGCTTCTCTTTCGGCACGAGGCCCAGGATCTGACCGCGATGCACCAGTGCCGCGGCATTGAAGAGCTGGCCGCCGACCGAGACGGCCATGCCCAATGCGAATACCGTCGGGGCGTCGGAAGTCTCACTGGCAAAGCGCTCGAGCTCGCGCCGCTGGCCGTCGAGAAAGGTGCGCCATTGCACCAGATCCTCTGGTGGATAGCCGCCGATCACTTGCTCGGGAAACGCGGCGACCGTGACGTCCTGGTCGGCCATCTCACGGGCGAGGACAACCAGACGGGAGACGTTGGAGGTGACGGCACCGACCGTGGGGCTCACGCTCGCCACGGCCAGTTTGGCTAGCCGCATTCCGTCAAGCTTACTTGAATTCACAAAACCAACGAGTTCAAGCTTTCCTCAGCTCAACGCCTGCTCGCCGAGCAGCTTGGAGGGGCGCGGCATCTTGCGCCGCTGCAGGCCGAACTGCTCGATCGCGTGGCGCTCGATGTGCTGCATGGCTTCGGGCACCGAGTCGGTCACCAGCATGAGATCCAGATCTTCTGGCGAGATCGTCGTCGCCCGCAACATCGCCTGCAGCATGTCGAGAAAGGGCGCCCAATAGTCCCGGCCCATGAGCACGATCGGAAACTGCTCGATCTTCTTCGTCTGGATGAGCGTGAGCGCCTCGGTGAGCTCGTCGAGCGTGCCAAATCCGCCCGGCAAGACGACGAAGGCGTACGAGTACTTCATCATCAGCACTTTCCTGACGAAGAAGTACCGGCAGGTCACCCATCGGTCGAGGTACCTGTTCGGGTACTGCTCGGAGGGCAGCTCGATATTGCAGCCCACCGATCGACCTCCTGCCTCTCGCGCTCCGCGATTGGCGGCTTCCATCACGCCGGGGCCGCCGCCCGTCATCACCGTGAAACCGATGTTCGCAATCGCCGCGCCGACCTCACGCGCCAGTGCGTAGGACGGATCGTCCTCTCTGAAGCGCGCCGATCCGAAGACGGCCACGCACGGACCGACGAAGTGCAGCTTGCGGAATCCCCTGACGAAATCGCGTCCTGCGCCAAGCAGCAGAGACAACTCTTGACGTCGTGAATGGGGGCCTTCGAGAAAGAATCGCTCAGACTCAGCCATGAGGGGGATGGTGTAAAGTCTACCCTTATGTTCCGACTGCGACTGTCTCGTGCACTGTGTGGTCTTGTCGGGCTTGTCTTTCTCCTTCCCACGGGCGTGATGGCCCAACCAGCACCGATCAGCGGCACCGTGATCGACGTCTCGGGTGCCGCGATTCCAGCCGCCGAAGTCAAAGGGCAGACCGCTGACGGTCGCACGATCGATATCGTCGCCGATGCGAGCGGCAAGTTCGCCTTTGAAGTGGCGGTGACGAGAGTGACCGTCACGTCACCGGGATTTGCTCCTGAGACCGTGGTGATTGGCGACGTCGCGATTCCCATGACCGTCGTCTTGCGTCCATCGAACTTCGCCGATACGGTCGTCGTGACGGCGACGCGAACCCAGGAGCGTCTGCCGAGCGCCGCGAGCGCCACCGTGATCACGTCGGCGGAGCTCAACAACTCCGCCGCCGGCTCGCTCGACGATACGCTTCGCCAGACGCCTGGTTTCAGCCTGTTCCGCCGCTCGTCCTCGCGCGTGGCGAATCCGACGACACAGGGCGTGACGCTCCGAGGCGTGTCGGGCTCAGGGTCGAGCCGCACGCTCGTGCTGGCCGACGGCATGCCGCTCAACGATCCGTTCGGCAGTTGGGTGTACTGGAATCGCATCCCGCAAGCGGCGATTGAGCGGGTCGAAGTCGTGCGCGGCGCCACTGGTGATCTCTACGGCGCCGGCGCACTCGGCGGCGTCATCCAGATCCTCACGGTTCAACCCGATCGCACGCGCGTCCGCGCGACGATCGACGGCGGATCCCACGACACGTTCCGCGGGTCGGTCTTCGCCGGCGCGATGAAAAACGGTTGGGCCGGCACCGCCGGCTTCGA
The DNA here is from genome assembly GCA_963773045.1 of uncultured Acidobacteriota bacterium. GTDB lineage: Bacteria > Acidobacteriota > Vicinamibacteria > Vicinamibacterales > UBA2999 > 12-FULL-67-14b. The sequence goes on from CAVYZT010000002.1 coordinate 49,805, forward strand.
AGGCGTTCGCACCGATGGCGCCTACGTAGTAGCGCCCGAAGCGCGCGGGCCGGTGGATACCAAAGCCGACAGCGACTATCAGACCGCGCTCTTCTCCGGCGGGCGACGAACCGAAAAAGTGCACTTGTGGGTTCGTGGCGCGGCGTATGCCGAGGATCGAGGCAACGGCACCCCGGTTCAAGTGAACACGACCGACTGGTCGCAGATCTCGGCCGACGTGGGTGGCGTCGCCGGCCAGGGTGTGTGGCAAGCGCAAGGGGCCGGCAGCACGCAGGACTACTACCAGACGTTCACCGCCGTCGCTGCTGATCGCACGTCCGAGCGACTGACCACCAAACAAACAACCGGCACCGAGCATCGGATGTTCAACGGGCAGTGGACCCAGCCGTTCCGCAACACCACGTTGGTGGTGGGCGGCGATTTCCACCACACCGAATCGACGGTCTCCGAGCTTCGATACTCGATCACGAACGTCGAAACCGGACCGTTCCTCGTCGGGGGCACCGAGCGGCTCGGCGCCGTTTACGCCCGGGCGACCATCGCGGCGAACGATGCGTTGACGTTCGAGCTGGGCGGCCGTGGCGACTGGTGGAAGTCCGAACCGATTGACGCGACGCTGCCGACCAAGTCGCTCAACTTCTTCAGCCCGCGCGCCTCGGTGGCATGGCGGACGGGGCGGTACACGGTCAAGGGCGCCGTGTACCACGCGAGCCGCACGCCAACGCTCAACGAACTGCACCGCGGCTTCCGCGCCGGTAACGTGGTGACCAATCCGAATCCGCTGCTCGAGCCGGAAGTCCTGACCGGCGTCGAGGTCGGTGTGCTCGGATCGTACGGCGATGTGTCGGTTCGCGGCACCGTGTTCTTCAGCAACCTCGAGGATGCCATCGCGAACATCACACTGACGTCCACCGCCGCGCAGATTACGCGGCAGCGGCAGAACTCCGATTCCATTCGCGCCCAGGGCGCCGAGTTCGAGGTCGATGCCCGGCTGAACCAGCGGCTGAGCGCGGCTGGGCAGATCGTGTTCACGTCGAGCCATTTCCGCGGATCGAAAGGGACGCCGGCGGTCGAGGGCAAGGACGTTCCGCAGGTGCCGGTCGTTCAAGGTGGGTTCAGCCTCACCTTTGTCGACCCGCGCTGGGTCACCGCGTCCACCCAGATTCGCTTCAGCGGTGAACAGTACGACGACGACCTGAATGAGTTCATCCTGGGCGGCTACGGCGTGTGGGACGTGCAATTCAGCCGCACCGTGACGCGAGGGTTGACCGGATTCCTCGCTCTCGAAAACATCCTGGACCAGGTGTACGATACCGGTCGCACGCCGATCCGCACCGTCGGGTGGCCCCGCACGGTGCGCTTTGGCGTGCGGGTTTCGTGGCAATAAGATAGATAACTCAGAGCCGCATAACTCGGACCCGCGGATGACACGGACACAATGCCAGGGCCGCAGATGACGCAGAAGGCTCGGACGCTTTTGGTCACTGGGCTCGGTGCGCTAATCGTGTCGAGTCTGGATGCGCAAATGATTCAGCGAATCAATCCTCCGGGACTCAGTGCGCCGACGACGTACTCCCACATCGTGAAGGCCGGGAACACGCTCTACATTGCCGGTCAGGTGGGCGCCGATGCGCAGGGAAAAGTCGTCGGCCCGGAGATGGCGGCGCAGCTCGAGCAGGTGTTGAAGAACTTGCAGACGGCGCTCAAATCACAGGGCGCCGATTTCGCCAACGTGGTGCGAATCACGATCTACACGACCGACGTCGACGCCTTCCGCGCCCCGGACGCCGCGGCAATCCGCGCGAAGTATTTCGGGGTCAACCGACCCGCCAGCACCCTCGTCGGCGTCGCACGGTTGGCGAGCCCGGAGTACAAAGTCGAGATCGAAGCGACGGCGGTCCTGCCTTAAGTTCGCTATTCGCTATTCGCTATTCGCGATTCGCGATTCGCGATTCGCCATTTGCGATTCGCCATTCGCGGTTTGCACTCGGCAATCCGAAAAGCCAAGAGCGAAAAGCGAACAGCGTGCCCCGCAAAACCGCTCAGAATTAGCACGCGGTTTTGAACCACAGCTGCAAACTCATTTTCTCGCGGCTGTCTCACGGTTCGTCGGCGCTTGGCGCCGCTGCGAACGCGACTGCACATCAGGTCTCGCAACCGCTGCCCGTCGATTCTGTGTCATCTGCGCCCCTGGTCCGGACGATAGGTACAATGAACGTGACTGCAATTTGTGGCCAACGGCATAATCCTCTTCGACGGCACCTGCGCGTTCTGTGAAGGCGCGGTGAAGTTCGTCGCGCGGCGCGACCGGACCGGCTACTTCCGGTTTGGCGCCTCGCAGTCGGAGCCTGGGCGATCGTTGCTCACCCAGAACGGCCTCGGCGAAGGGCCGCCCGGGACGATCGTGTTGATCGAGGATGGGCAGCTCTATCTCAAGTCCACGGCGTCGCTCCGCATCGCGCGCAAGCTGACCTGGCCGTGGAAAGCCGCGGCCATTCTCTTGTGGGTTCCCCGGCCGCTTCGAGACGCGGTCTATTCCGTCGTGGCGGCGATTCGACATCGCCTGGCGGGAGTGTCAAACGCCTGCGAGGTTCCACCGCCAGAGATCCGGCAGCGGTTGATCTGACAAGCTGCCGATTCGAACCGCACTCTCGCTCTTCAATCTGTGTAATCTGTGTAGTCTGCGGATGAACCAAAAGCCGGATCGCCGCTTACGGTCAGGAGCCTTCATGCGCCGCTGGATAGCGAGAGTCGGGCTTGGTGGGGCGGTCGCGCTGACCTGCGGCGCCACGCTGGTCATCGGTGCCCAAGCTCCACGCCGCGTCACCGTCGACGACTTGATGGGCCTTCGCACCATCAACGATGTCGAGATCTCGCCTTCGGGCGATCGCATCGCCTACGTCGTTTCGACACCGTCGTTGTCGAGCAACACCCACGAGGCGGCGCTGTTTGTGATCCCGGCCGGCGGCGGCAGCGCCACGCGACTGGCGAGCGAGACGCGAATCTTCGTTCCCGCGCTGCCGGCGCCGAGGCTGCGATGGTCTCCGGACGGAACGCGGATTTCGTTCCTCGCTCTCTCCAACGGCCGGCCTCAAGTGTTTGTCGTCGATGCCACCGGGGGCACGGGCCATCCGCTGACCGCAGCGCCAGAAGCCGTGAGCGGCTATGAATGGTCGGCCGATGGCCGCATGCTGGCGTTTCTCACTCGCGATGGGTCCCCCCCGCCTCCGGTCGCCAATCGCTTTGGTGCGCCGCCGCCGGCGACGCGATTGTGGGTTCAGGCGAGCGACTCTGCCGCAACGGCTCGCGTCGTGACGCCGCCCAATCAATATGTCGACAGCTTCTCGTGGTCGCCTGACGGGCGCGAAATCGCCTACGCGTTTGCGCCGTTCAGTGGATTCCTGGCCCCGTACTCCACCCGAATCTTCGCCGTTCCCGCCGCCGGCGGGACGCCGCGGCCGATTGTCGATCGCCCGGGGATGAACGTGATGCCGCAGTTCTCGCCCGACGGCCTGCAGATCTCGTTTGTGAGCACCAACGGGGGCCTCGGCATCATCGCGCCACGCGGCCTGGCGGTCGCGCCGGCCGCCGGCGGTGATCCCGCGCACGTTCGCGCCTATCCCATGAACGGCGCATGGATGAGCGAGATTCTCTGGACGCCCGACAGCCACTCGCTGCTGGTGACGATGAACGAGGGGACGTTTGCGACCGGCGCGCAGATGTTCGAGATGCCGATCGTTCGGGTTGATCTGGCCAGCGGCCAGGCCAAGCGGATCTCGCCCGAGGCGACCGTCGATTACTCGATGAGCCTCAGCCGTGACGGGCGCACCATCGCGTATCGATCGGTCGAAGCGCGGACGATGGGCGACCTGGTCGTGCTCGACGTGGCCAGCGGGAAAAAGCGGGCGCTCACGAACGTGAACCCCGAGCTCAAGGGCTTTGCGCTCGGCGAGCTGAAGCCGATCAGCTGGACGTCATTTGACGGCATGGAAATCTGGGGGCTGTTGCTCACGCCACCCGGCTACGACGGCAAAACTCGCCTCCCACTCGTCGTCTACTGTCATGGCGGCCCGATTGGCGGCGTCACGCTCGGGCTGTTCCCGCAGTTCATGCACGTCCCCGGGCAAATCGATCCGTATCCAACCGAGGCGATGGCGAGCGCGGGGTATGCGGTCCTCTTTCCCATGCCCCGTGGCGGCTCGGGCTACGGTGAGGCCGGCCACCGCATGATCATCAACGACTGGGGCGGGCCCGACTACAAAGACATCATGGCCGGCGTCGATCACGTCATCGCCCGCGGTATCGCCGATCCGGATCGGCTGGGAGTGATGGGTGCGTCGTACGGCGGGTTCATGACCAACTGGATCGTGACTCAGACGTCGCGCTTCAAGGCCGCGTCCGCGGGGGCCAGCATCAGCGACCTGTCCGATCTGTACTACCTGACGGACGGCGGGGACCTCATGGCCGAGTACTTCAAGCTCCCGTGGGAGAATCCCGAGGGCTACCGTGCCCATTCGCCGCTCACGCACGCGGCCAAGGTCACGACGCCGCTCCTCATTCAGCATGGCGATCGCGATCCGCGCGTGCCTCTGGTGACGGCGCAGAAGTTTTTCCGCGCACTGACCGCTCTCGGCAAGACGGTTGAGCTCGACATCTACCCGCGCGGCGGCCATGTCTTCTACGAACCACAACAAGAACGCACCGTGATGCAGCGCAATTTCGACTGGTTCCAACGATGGATCAAACCGCAGAGTTAGTCGCTCCCAGAGCGACCAGTGGGGAGCGCGCCGATGCGTTCGTGTTTTTCGGCGCCTCGGGCGATCTGGCCTACAAGAAGATCTTCCCGGCGCTGCAGGCGATGGCCGTCCGGGGCCGGCTCAACATCCCGATCGTCGGCATCGGCCGGTCCGGGTGGAACACCGAGCAGCTCGTCGAACGAGCCAGGGCGAGCGTCAGCGAGAACGGAGAATTCAACGAGGCGGAGTTCAGCCTGCTGGCGTCGCGCATGTGCTACATCGACGGCGACTACAACCTGCCGGAGACGTTCGAGCGCATTCGCAGAGATCTGAAGGACGCACAACGGCCGCTCCATTTTCTCGCGATTCCGCCGAGCATGTTTCCTGTCGTCGTCAAGCACCTCGCCGCTGCCGGCCTGACTGACCACTCACGCGTCATCGTCGAGAAGCCGTTCGGCCGCGATCTGGCGTCGGCGCGAACGCTCAACGCCACCCTGCACCAGTACATCGCCGAGCCCGACATCTTCCGCATCGATCATTACCTGGGCAAGGAAGCGGTTCAGAACATCCTCTACTTTCGTTTTGCGAACGCATTTCTCGAGCCGATCTGGAATCGCCATTACGTCGAGAACGTGCAGATCACACTCGCCGAGGATTTCGGCATCAAGGGACGCGGCAAGACCTATGAAGAGACCGGCGTCATCCGCGATGTGATTCAGAACCATCTGCTGCAGATTGTCGGCTTCCTCGGCATGGAGGCGCCGTCGAGTACCTACGCCGAGGCGATTCGTGATGAGCAAGCCAAGGTGCTTCGAACCGTCCGGCCGATGGATGCGCACGATCTCGTGCTCGGGCAGTACCCGGACGTATCGCGACGAGCCCGACGTGGCTCCCGACTCGCAAGTGGCAACCTACGCGGCGCTCAGACTCTGGATCGATTCGTGGCGCTGGAAGGATGTGCCCTTCTACGTTCGAGCAGGCAAGCGGCTGCACACCACGTGCACCGAGGTGCTCATCGAGCTGAAGCAGGCGCCTCCGGTCGTCTTTCGCGAGGCGATGCCATCGATGGGGAACCACGTGCGCTTCCGTCTTGGCCCGGACATGGAGATCGCCATCGGTGCGCGCGTGAAGCGGCCTGGGGAGCGAATGGCCGGAGAGCCGGTCGAGCTGTCGGTGATGCACCAGCCGAGCGTCGACGAGATGAGCGCGTACGAGCGGCTGCTCGGCGATGCGATCAACGGTGAGGCGACGCTGTTTGCGCGTGAGGACGTGGTCGAGGCCGCCTGGGAAATCGTCGACCCTCTCCTGCACGCCAAGACCGAGCTGTACGAATATGAGCCCGGATCCTGGGGCCCGCCTCAGGCGGATCGACTCGTCACGCCAATTGGCGGGTGGAATACGCCGCAGTAAAAGGTCCAGGGCTGGAGCGCTATTTCTTTTCTGCGTGCCCGCCGAATGCGAAGCGCATCGCCGACAGCACTCGATTCTGAAAGTCGGCCTCGCCGCGCGAGGCGAACCGCTCGAAGAGCGCGGCGGTCAGCACGTGAGCGGGCACTCCCGTTTCATTGGCGGCGGCAATCGTCCACCGTCCCTCGCCCGAGTCTGCCACCCGTCCTTCGAAGCGCTCGAGCGTCGGCTCGCTCGCCAGCGCCGACGCGGTGAGATCCAGCAACCACGAAGCAATGACGCTGCCGCGCCGCCAGACTTCGGTGATGTCGGCGAGATCGAGGTCGTACTGGTAGTGCTCCGGGTGACGCAGCGGCGTCGTCTCGGCGTCGACGTCGTGCGAGCGGGCGCCGACGTTGGCGTGCTTCAGGATGTTGAGCCCTTCGGCATAGGCCGCCATCAGCCCATATTCAATGCCGTTGTGGACCATCTTCACGAAGTGTCCAGCTCCGGCGGGACCGCAGTGGAGATACCCGAGCTCGGCCGTGCCGCCGCGGCCGGCTCGTTCCGCGGTCGGAGGAATCTGGCCTTTGCCCGGCGCCAAGGCGGCAAAAATCGGATCCAGCCGCGACACGACGGCCGCTTCGCCGCCGATCATCAGGCAATAGCCACGTTCGAGGCCCCAGACGCCGCCGCTGGTGCCCATATCGACATAGTGAAGACCCTTCGCCGACAGCGTCTTTGCCCGGCGAATATCGTCCTGATAGTGCGTGTTGCCACCGTCGATGATCGCGTCGTCTCGATCGAGCAGCGGGACGAGCGCGTCGATGGTTCCGTCCACCACGGCAGCCGGCACCATCAGGCAGATCGTTCGCGGGCGCTCGAGCGTGGCGACGAAGTGCGTGAGGTCGCCCGCACCCGTGGCGCCTTCTTTCGCGAGTGTGTCCACGGCGGCCGCCGATCGATCGTGAACGACCACCGGGTGGCCGGCACGCATCAGGCGGCGAACCATGTTCGCCCCCATCCGGCCGAGGCCGATCATTCCGAGCTGCATAGGGCCCCTCTAGAAGAGCAAAAGGTAAGTTCAAAGTTCAAGAGTCGACAGTTCAAAGTTTCAGTTCAAGAGTTCCAGTTCAGTTGGAAAGTTTCAGTTTCAAGTTTGGCTTCTGCGCGCTTCGGCAGTGCTTCCAGAAGTGAGCTGAAACCTTGGAACTGAAACTCTGAACTGTCAACTTTTGAACTTTCAACTTTCTCCCGGCGTGCCCCTATGGCAGCGTGACGCGAGTCCGTCCGATCCCAAGGGGAGCGCGTTGCGTGTAGAAGTGCACGTACATCTTGCCGGCGACGAAATCCTCGCGCGACCGTCCGCGCAGCGTGAGCGTGCCGTGTCCCGACATCTGCCCCGGCATCAGCAGGTGCGCAACGATCGGTCCAGGTTTTTCTCCGTCGGTCCGTTGCAGAGTGAGGGCGATCACGCGATCGTCGGTGAGCCCGCTGGTTGACGCGTCGAAGCGCAGCGCGCCGGTGGTCTTGTCGTAGTTGAACATCACGCGCGCGAAGGCCGGTGACGCTCCTTTGATCACGGCTTCGATCCGCACCGGCGACGGGGCCGCGCCGTTGACGAGCGGCGGCGTGCTGAACGGCGCGACCCTCGGGTGCGTGGTCTGCTCCCACCCATACGCCAGCCGAAGCAGCGGCCCCTCGGCAAACGCCGGCCCGAGCAACTCCACGCCGATCGGCACGCCGTCGGTGCTGAACCCGGCTGGCATGGAGATCGCCGGCAGACCCGTGGCCGCGCTGAGCTGGCAGCTGCTGCCAAGTTGCGCTTCGCCGATCAGTGTGGGTTTTCGCCGCATCGTCGGATACGCGAGCACCTCGATGCGCTGTTCCTCGAGCGTGGCCAGCACGGCCTCGCGCAACACTCGGCGCTTCACCATCGCCTGCCGATAGTGCTCCGTCTCCTTCTTCTCCGGCGCGTTGCGCAGCCGGAACGTCTGATCGAGAGCCTCGTGCTGCAACCCGCGATCGATGATCTCGCCAAGCGATTTGACCGGCGCATTCGGGGCGCGCGACAGGTAGTCGGCCAGATCGAATTTGAACTCGTCGTTGATCACGCTGCTGTCGCGCAGCATATCGTCGAGACCGGGCACGGAAACGTCGATCACCTCGGCGCCTTGGTCCTTCATGGCGTCAAGGGCTTTCCGGACGATGCCCCCAACTTCCTCGTCTTCGGGCGCCGAGCCGAAGAGCGAGCGCAAAACCCCGATGCGGGCGCCCTTGAGACCGTCGGCCTTGAGCGAGTCGCGATACGACGGCGGGACGTGCGCGGCGGCGCCGGCCGTGACCGCATCGGCGGGATCCGGGCCCACCGTGGCGTCGAGCATGATGGCCAGGTCGGTTACCGTCCGTGCGAGTGGGCCAGCCACATCCTGAGTGGTGGACAGAGGAATGACACCGGTTCGGCTCGACAGGCCGCGCGTCGCACGCAAGCCCACGAGGTTCTGGTTGGCGGCAGGAATGCGAATCGATCCGCATGTGTCGCTGCCCATCCCCGCCGCCGCCAGGCTGGCGCCGACGGCGGCCCCAGTCCCGCCGCTCGATCCACCGGGTACTCGGGCGAGGTCGTACGGATTGCGGGTCTGCCCGGTCAGTGACGAGATCGTCGTGATGCCCGCCGCCAGCTCGTGCATCGTGGTCTTGCCGAGAATCACCGCGCCCGCTTCGCGTAGTCGCTTCACTTGAAACGCATCGGCCGTCGGGCGGAATGTCGCCAGACCGAGCGTCCCCCCGGTAGTGGGCATGTCGGCCGTGTCGTAGTTGTCCTTCACGAGCACGGGGATTCCGTGGAGTGGACCTCGGGATCCCTTTTCGGCCCTTTCGCGATCGAGCGCTTCCGCGTCCTCGCGAGCACGCGAATTCAGCACCACGATCGAGTTGAGCTGTGGCCCGGCCTGATCGTAGGCGGCGATTCGCGCCAAGTACGAGTCCACCAGCCCCTTCGACGTCACTCGCCCCGCCGCCTGAGCTTCCTGGAGATCGAGAATCGACTGCTCGAAGACCTCGAAGAGCGGAGAGGCCGGCGAGGGTGGCGGCGGCGCCGAGCGTCCTCGAGTTTGGCCGGCGCCGGCTGTCACCTCGGCGAGAACGACAAGGGCGGACAGGATTGCCATCGAAGTTCTGAACATCGCGACCTATTGTGGCACCGCAGCGAAAGCTCTGCAGTCCTTGTGGAAACTACTCTTGACGAGCCTCGGCTACGCGGCCGCAGTCGCGTAGGTGGACCTCGCCAAAGCTCGCCGAGTTTGCGGTGAGCGGCGGCGGGCCCACAGGCTCTACAATCCGTGGAGCCCACTCTCATGATTCGACGTGCTTCATTCGTCAGCGCGGCCGCGCTGGCCGGCGCCTTCGTCCTCACGTCAACTCTGGCCGTTGAGTCAGTACAACCGGGCGGAGCGTCCAGTCAGATTTCGCTCGTTCTCCAGGAAGGCACGTCGATGGCGGCGGCGCTTTCCCCCGATGGCCGGACGCTCGCGATCGATCTGCTCGGGAGTTTGTGGACCCTGCCGGCAACCGGGGGGACGGCACATCGAGTCACCGATGAGCTCATGGATGCCCGCCAGCCCGCGTGGGCTCCGGACGGAGGGCGGCTGGCGTTTCAGGGCTACCGGGACGGCATCTGGCACATCTGGGTGATGAACGAGGATGGCAGCGCGCTCAGTGCCGTGACGTCGGGTCCCTTTGACGATCGCGAACCGGCGTGGTCGCCGGATGGACGCCGCATCGCGTTTTCATCGGACCGCTCGGGGAACTACGACATCTGGGATCTGGAACTGGCGAGCGGCGCGGTGCGCCAGATCACGCGCCACGCCGCAAACGACTTCGGCCCGCAGTGGTCGCCGGCCGGGTCGACGATCGCCTTCGTCTCCGACCGCGAAGACCGGCCGGGCGTGTGGAGTGTCGAGCCCAGCACGGGCGTTGAGACACTGGTGGCGTCCGCGCGCGGTTCGGTCAACGCACCCTCGTGGACGCCGGACGGATCGAAGCTCATCTACAACGTGATTGCCGCGAACCAGAGTCAACTTCTGCTCGAAGGCCGCGCGGTCACGTCGCAGGAAGACGTCTTTCCCTTCCGCGCGCAGTGGGCGTCGCCGACGGAGGTGATCTACACCGCCGACGGCAAGATCAAGAAGCGCTCGCTCGAAACTGGTCAGGTACAACCCATCGAATTTCGTGCGGAGGTGTCGTTTTCGCGAACCGCCTACTCGCGTAAATCGCACGACTTCGATTCGCGGAGCGCTCGTCCAGTGCGCGGCATCATGGCGCCGGTATTGTCGCCGGATGGAACGCAAGTGGCCTTTGCAGCCCTTGGCGATCTATGGGTCATGCCGATAGGCGGCGAGGCCAGGCGCGTGACCAGCGATCGCTTCGTCGAGATGCATCCGACGTGGTCACCGGACGGACGCTCGCTCGCCTTCTCCTCTGACCGCGAGGGCACGATGGACCTTTGGGTCCGGGACATGGCGAGTGGGGCCGAGCGCAAGATCGCGACCAACGCGACCAAGGCCTCGTGGGCGCCGAGGGGCAGCGAGATCGCCTACGTGACTCGCGACGGCGCGATCGCCGTGACCGGCAGGAGCGCGCCGGTTCACGCCCCACTGCGCGATCCGGGCCGTCCGACGTGGGCGCCGGAAGGACTGCTCGCGGTGTCGGTCTTGCACCCTTACTCGAGCCGCTTCCGCGAGGGCACGAATCAACTCATGATGGTGTCGCTGACCGGCGCGCCGGATCGAGGACTCGATCCCGTTGCGCATCGATCGATTGGAACCCGTGAGCACGATGGCCCGGTCTGGTCGCGCGACGGCTCGAAGATGGCCTTCGTGATGGATGGCCGGTTGCACGTCATGCCGGTGACGCCGACCGGCGAAGTGGCGGGTCAGCCGCGTCAGATCTCGAGCGAGATCGCCGACTCGCCCTCGTGGGCGGCCGACTCCAGGCGGCTGCTCTATCAAACGTCCGATCGGCTGAAGCTGGTCGATGTCGTCGATGGCCGGGTCACCGACGTGCCGGTCGAGTTGACGTGGCAGCCTTCGATCCCCTCCGGCCGCACCGTCGTGCATGCCGGCCGGCTGTTCGACGGCCGGACCTCGACCCTTCGATCCGGAATCGACATCGTGATCCGCGACAACCGGATCGAGCAGGTCGTCGAGCATCGCAACGAGCTTCACCAAGGCCGCGTGATCGACGCCAGCCAGGACGTCGTCATGCCGGGCCTGATCGAGATGCACACGCATCTCAGCAAGGACTATGGCGAAGCGCTCGGCCGCATCTGGCTCGCCTATGGCATCACGTCGATTCGCAATCCGGCGGCGAATCCGTTCGAAGGGATCGAGGATCGCGAGGCGATTGGCGCCGGCGTTCGAATCGGCCCGCGCATCTTCACGACGGGCGCGCCGTTCGACGGGTCGCGCATTTACTACTCGGGCGGCGTGGCGCTGAACGCCGACACGCAGCTCGCCTCGCAGCTCGAACGCACCACAGAGCTCGACTACGACTTCATCAAGACATACGTCCGCTTGAACGACACGACTCAGAAGCAGGTGATCGAGTTCGCGCACCGGAACGGCCTGCCGGTCACCTCACATGAGATCTATCCGGCGGTCGCGTCCGGCGCCGACGGCGTCGAGCACGTTCGGGGGACGAGCCGGCGCGGCTACTCGCCGAAAGTGACGGCGTTGAACCGCAGCTATCAAGACGTGATCGATCTGCTGACCGCGTCGAAGATGACGATCACGCCGACGCTCGGGATTCAGGGGGGATTTCCGCTGGTGCTGGCGCGCGATCCCTCGCGGATCGAGGATCCGCGGTTCCGCACGCTGTTTCCTGCGTCGGTCGTCCGCGACATGGACCGGCTCGCCAAGGCGGCTCGCCCTGAGGAACTGCCCGCTCGCGAGATGGCGATGCAGCCGTACGGAGAGACGGTACGACGAGTGGTGCGAGGTGGGGGAGTCGTCATCGCCGGCACCGACTCGCCAATCTTTCCGTACGGGCTGGCGTTCCACACCGAGCTCGAGCTGTATGCGCAAAGCGGACTCACACCGTTCGAAGTGCTTCAGACGGCGACTACGCGTGCGGCTGAAGCGCTTGGCGAGGCGCCGAATCTGGGATCGATCGAGGCTGGGAAGCTGGCAGACATCGTCGTCCTGACCGCGGATCCACTGACCGACGTGAAGAACGCGAGATCGGTCCGCATCGTCATCAAGAACGGTGAGGTGTACTCGCTGGAGGAGCTGCTCAAACGGTGACCGGGAGCTCGGTGAGCGCCGGCCCGGGCCGGGAGACAAAACACTCGGCCCCGGCGATGTGTGGTCGGGTCAGCCTGGAATAGGCGTTCAGCCATTCGCGGGCGAAGCGCTCGGCGTGGTTCGCGTTCACGAGCGCCCAGACGCTGCCGCCGAATCCTGCGCCAAAGGCGCTGGCCGCCAGGGCTCCATGTGACAACGCCTGGCTGACCAGCTCTCGTGTCTCTGGCACCTGGTTGCCCAGCATGATGTCGGCATCGCGCTGGGAGTCGGCGGCGAGCGCGCCGATTGCGGCGCCATCGCGGCGCGCGAACGCCTCGGCCGCGGCTGGAACCCGGGCATCCTCTCGCGCGAAATGCGTGAGGCGCGTCTTTAATGCTTCTCCTGCGAAGCCGCGGGTCTCGCCGCGACCGATCAGGTCGAGAAGCGCGCCGGTCGCGTTCACATCCCGAGCGATCGCTTCGCCGAGAGAACGGGCCGGCATCGCCGTCGATGCGTTCCAGATCTCGAGGAGAACCTGCGTGGCTCGCGACGCGCGGTTGTAGAGCTCGCGTACGCCGCCCGCCTTGTCGGCGTGGACCCCGCTCGACGCGACGACAAAGGTCCACTCTATTGGCAGTGCCACGTCGTTGATGTGGGTGACCGGAACGAACCGATACTGGCTGACCAGGCCGGCCTTACACGCCAGGATGGCGGTGTGATCTTCACTGCCGCCAAGCGTGCCGACGCCCGACGAGCTCGGCAGGTCGCGGAAGCTGAGGCCGTTCTCGACACAACCGAGATACCAGGCTTTGTCATCGGTCGATCTGATGTTGGCGAGCCACTCAGGACGCAAGTCCAGCGCGCCACGTCGAATGAGCGCGGATGCGATGCCGACCACGAGCGCACTCGAGCTGCTGACTCCCGCCGCGCGAGGGAGATCACTCAGGAGTGCGATCTCAGCGCCAAGGGCCGCGTCGGGAAAGTTCAGCGCCAGGCGGCGCGCGACGACGCTCGCGTAGTTATCGAGCCCAGGACGGATCGTACAGATCGGCAGCGAGATCGATGGAGACGATCTCCCTGCTGTGCAGGTCGACCAAGCGGACGATTCGGTCCGGCCGCGGTCGCGCGGCCACCGCGATCCCGCGAGGCACCGTGCACAGCAACGACCGGCCGCCGGCGTAGTCCGTATGCTTGCCAAAGATCTCGATTCGACCGGGAACGAACCACAGCCATTCCGCCGAGCCGCCGGACTCTCGACGACAGCCCTCGGCCACCCGCCTGATGAGCTCCGCCCGCGAGACTGCGTCATGGTCGATCATCCCGAGCGCCGAGAAGCGATGCGCGGCAGCGTTCTCGCGGTCGCTCATGGGGCGGCGTGTTGACCGGCGAGCCGCTCGGTGACATGCGCGATATCCGATCGACTCGAAAGATCCAGGATGGGGCCTCGGCTCGTGACCGCGCGAAACTCAATGCCTTGGGCGAGTGCCAGCGCGACCGCCTCGGGCAACTCGAACTCGCCGCGCGTGGAGCGCGGCACGGCGCGGCACGCTTGAAAGATCCTCCGGTCGAAACGCCACAGGTTCATGCTCACGAGCGCGTGAGGTCCTGCCGCCCGCATCCGGTCCGGACCAGGCTTCTCGATAATCCTTCTCAAGCGACCCTCGGCATCCACATCGAGCAGAGCAAACGCCCCAACTCGATCGAGCGGGAACCCGCTGTCGTTGACGAGCTCGTCGCGCTCGAACGCCGCCAGCCCCGGCCCGGTCAGCGCGACCAGCGATCGCAGGACGGCAACCGGGTAGAGGTTGTCGGCGTTGAGGACGAGAAAGTCGTCCATGCCGGCGAACGCCTCGGCGGTGAGGAGCGCGTGCGCCGTCCCCTCGGGCGACTCTTGTCGGGCAAACGCCAGGCGAAGTCTCTGCGGCGGGCGTTCACGTTCGTAATAACGCTGAACCGCGTCGTGACTGCGGCCGATCACGAGGCAGATCGCGTGGCACCCGGCGTCGGCGAGCGCGCTCAAGATGTAGTCGAGAAACGGCCGCGAATCGCCGGCTCCCACTGGCATCAGCGCCTTGTGGCCGACGTTGGCGGCTTCGGCCTGTGCGCTCGTGAGCTGCGAGGACCGATCAGCGCGACGCATCCGCTGTCCCGCGCCAGCCGCCAGAACAACTGCTTTGGCGAGACTCGGTTCACGCATCGCGACGGATCTTAGACATCTTGAAGGCGAAGATTCACTGACAAATGAGACCGTTGCAGCGGCCTTCAAGATGTCTCGCCCCGCGGAGCGGGGCAAGACAATATAGCCACTAGCGAGGCGGAGCCTGACAATGCGCTTCTTCTCGGCGGTCTGGGGTGCAGCCTCGCTAGTCATGGGTTACACTTCTTGACATCCAAAAGATTCGGCTTCAGCATCTCGTCACACGCAGATGCCCAACCGCCTGAACCACCTCGTCCTTGGCTTGGCCGGCGCGGCCTTTACCCTCGCATTGGCACTGACTTCGCAGCCGGCCACCGGTCAGGCCGCGCGACCAGCGCGAACGCCCGACGGCAAGCCCAATCTCAACGGCATCTGGCAGGCGCTGAACACGGCCAACTACGATTTGCTCTCCCATCAAGCGCGTCCGGCGATGGCGATGCGTCCTGGACCGGTGAACCCGGTTCCCGCCGCCGGTGTCGTGGCGCTGGGCGCAGTGGGTGCCGTTCCGGGCGGTGTCGGTGTCGTAGTGGGCGACGAGATTCCGTACAAGCCCGAATTGCTCAAGAAGAAGCAGGAGAATCAAACGAACTGGCTGACCTCGGATCCGGAGATCAAGTGCTATCTACCCGGCGTGCCGCGAGCCAACTACATGCCGTTTCCGTTTCAGATCTTTCAGAACGAGAAGGCCATCTTCGTGGCTTACGAGTACGCTGGAGCAGTGCGAAACGTCTATCTGACCGATCCCGGTCCGGCGCCGATCGACGCCTGGATGGGGCAATCGGTTGGCCGCTGGGAGGGCGATACACTCGTCGTCGACGTGACTGGCTTCAACGACCAGTCGTGGTTCGATCGCTCCGGTAACTTTCACAGCGACAAGCTGCATGTCGTCGAGCGCTACACGCCGCTCGGCCCCGATACGCTCACTTACGAGGCGAGGATCGAAGACCCTGACGTGTTCACGCGACCGTGGACGATTCGCATGCCCCTCTACCGGCACGTCAACGCCGACGCCCGCTTGAATCAGTTCAAGTGCGTGGAGTTCGTCGAAGAGTTGATGTACGGTCAGTACCGGAAGGAGCCCGTCAAGTGATGAAGCGCAGGATTCAGCTTGGCGGCGCGATGGCGATCGCCGCCGGCGCGGCCTTGTGGCTCGCTCCGATGCCGGTCTCGGGGCAGTCCGGATCGGCGCCCCCGAAGCCCTGGAGTGTCCCGCGCATGCTCGATGGTCGACCCGATCTGCAAGGGTTCTGGACCAACGCGACCATCACGCCGCTCGAGCGGCCCAACGGTTTCACCAGTGGCGTGTTGACCGAAGCCGAAGCGCAGCGGCTCGAAAAGCAGGTGGCAGCGAGGCAGGATCGGTTGGCGCAGCCGAGCAGTCCGGATCGGCCCGCGCCACCAAAGGGTGGCGATGGCTCGACCGGCGCCGCCGGCAACGTCGGCGGCTACAACAACTTCTGGATCGATGCCGGTGATCACGTCGCCGTCGTCAATGGCGAACGTCGCAGCTCGCTCATCACCGATCCTCCGGATGGCAAGGTGCCACCGACCACCGAAGCCGCGCGCCAGCGCTTTGCCGAGCGCGCTGCGGCGGTTCGGGGCAGGGGCGCTTACGATCATCCCGAGATGCGTCCGCTGGCGGAACGCTGCCTGCTGTCGTTCGGACCGACGACGCCGATGATCCCGAACTACTTCTACAACAACAACTACCAGATCGTGCAAACGCCGGATCACGTCGTGATCCTGATGGAGATGGTCCACGATGCGCGCATCGTCCGCATCGGCGGCAAGCACCTGCCCGGTCACATCCGGATGTGGATGGGCGATTCGATCGGGCACTGGGAAGGCGAGACGCTCGTGATCGACACGACCAATTTCCCGCTCCAACAGCCCTTCCGCGGTGCGGCCGAAAACCTTCACGTGATCGAGCGACTCACGCGGGTTGGTCCCGATTCCATCCTCTACAAGTTCACCGTGGAAGATCCGACGACGTTCACTCAATCGTGGGGCGGCGAGATTCCGTTCCGTTCAAGTGACGAGCCGATTTACGAGTACGCGTGTCACGAGGGCAACTACGCTCTCGGCAACATTCTCAGAGGCGAGCGCCAGCGGGAGCGAGAGGCCGCGGCGAAACCACAGCATTAGACGTCTTGACACGCCAGGACTCGTGCAAAATGAATCAAGTCCCAGGACCCACACTTTCAAGACGTCTCGCCCGCGCGGAGCGCGGGCAAGATAATACTGGCCCTAGCGAGGTGGAGCCTGGGATCGCTAAGGCGAAGCCTCGCTAGGCGAGGAAAGCTGAGGAACGCATGATTTCGAGACGGATTGTGACCGGTTTAGTCGTCGCCGGGTTGGGCGCGATCGCGGGGCACCGGGTCGCCGCGCATCACGCGTTCGGGGCCGAGTTCGACCCCAACGATCCCATCCGGCTCCAGGGAAAGATCGTCAAGGTCGAGTGGGTCAATCCTCACGCGTGGATTCACATCGAAACCAAGCAACCGGGAGGGGCGACCGAGGTGTGGATGGTCGAAGGTGGGACGCCCAACACGCTCACGCGACGGGGAATCACCAAGGCCGAGCTCACGCAGTTCATCGAGCAGGGCACCGAGGTGATCGTCGACGGCTACCGCACCAAGGACAAGTCGGTGAAGCGGGCCAACGGGCGCGACGTCACGTTTACCGACGGCCGCAAGCTGTTCATGGGCTCGTCGGGAACCGGCGCGCCGAAAGACGGCAAAGATCCGACGGAGACGCCGCCGCCGCCGACCAAGAAACCGCCAGGACGCTAGGAAAAGCCGATCCAGCGGCCGGCGGCGCCGACCGTAAACCACAACGTCAAGGAGACGAGAGCGACGGCGCCTCGCACGAGGGGCGAGAACCGTCCCTCGTCTGCTCCTGCCACACGCTGCCGTACCGTGAACGCGAAGAGCATGGCCATTGGAATCGTCGTGATCTTCACCCAGAAGGCCTGGCTGTAATAGCACTTGATCGCTTCGGACAGGAAGAGACTGATCCCGGTCACCAGCATCACGGTGAGGCTGGCGACGAGCCACGGATACGCATCGCGCGCCACTTCCGCAACTGAGCGGTGACGAATCCCGAGTCCCAGCAACCGCAGGTCGAGCACCAGCACCGCCCCGCCGATCGCGGCAAGCGCGATGAGATGCACCGACTCGATCGCCGGGAACAACCACTGCGAATCACGAATCGTCTGGCCCAACGCCGTGGCTTCACACCATTGAAAGAATGGGAGCAACATTCAGGGTGCCAACAGTTCTACAGGTTCTACAGGTTCTGCAGGTTCTGCAGGTTCTGCAGGTTCTACATGTTCCACAGGTCCTACGGGCTTGATGCGATGACGCAGCCAGCGGCCCAGTTGATGAACTTCGACTGCGGCTGGATGTCGCAGTCGAACCAGTTGTAGGCGATCATTCGCCCCGCGACGATGATCGCGGCCCACAGTACGAGCGAAAAGACCGCCGCCATTCGCGCCGGCCGGGGTGTGACGCGCAGGTGATCCCATTCCGCGAGCCGCCGGTAGACGCGCGAGTTGAAGAACCACACATTGACTCCCGCCAGAATCAGGAAGATGACTTTGGCTCGGAAGAAGACGCTCTGGTAGGTTCGCACCGGAATGGCGTAGAAGAGCAGTGCGCCGGTGACGATCATCACGGCAAAGCCGGCGACGGTCCAGGGCAGCAGCTTCGCGACTTCGGACACGCGCGTTTGGGTGAAGGCGAGCCCGAGCAGCCGAAGGTCGAGGATCACCGCCAGCCCGACGAACACACACAGCGTCAGCACGTGCACGGACTCGACGAGCGGGTACATGTAGAGCGACTCGTGCAACGCGATGCTGCCGCTGGTTGCGGCCAGCCACTCGCAGAACGCCAGCAACGACATGAAGACTACTGGCTCGCTTGCTGGATGAACTGCCGATGGCAGTTCGTGCAGACATCGTAAATCTCGGCGCCGAGGTCGAACACGGCAGACACATTCCTGGCTTCGGCCGCCTTGGCGGTCTTCTCGCCCAGATCAATCAGCTGCTGCGACAACTTGATCCACTCTGCGTTGCCCCCGGCACGGGTCGGCAGCAGCAGCAGATTCCCTGACTCCGCGAGCGCCAAGGCGCCGTTCTGGACGGTCGTCCATTCCTCGTCGGTATGCGGCGCCAACTCAATCGTCGAGCCCGGCACCATCACTGTTCCTGCGGCTTGCCAAACGCTGTCCGCCGAGGGATCGACGATTGACTGCATCAACTGTTTCGTCGAGGCGACGGCGCGGAACTGTGGGGCTGGAGGGCTGGCCGGGCGGCAGGCCGCGAACAGGCACCCGACGACGGCCACCACCACGAGACGGGTTGGCATGCCCGTGCATCTTAATCGACTGCATTCCCAGAAAGGAATCCAAGGCCTAAACGGCCAGGCGCGGCCCGCTGAGGGCCTGCGGGCGCCCACGAATCTGCGCGGTGGTGTGCCAGTCGGGCGCGCACGCACAACGGCACAGGTCTTACAGATCTTTGCTAAATGATTTAAGTGAAAGACCTTAGCCAAGGTCAGGCAGAGTGGCATCAATATGGCTCTCTCTTCGGTGCGCATCCGGCGCGATCCAGCGCCTGTGCACGTGGAGAACTTCGATGCGACGCTCCCTCGCGACCCTCTGTCTCGGCGCTCTGCTGACGAGCGTCCCGAACCTCGCCGCCGCCCAGCAGCCGTCCACGGTAGGTCTCTCTGGCGCGCTGGCCGCAGCTGACCTCGCCGCCTCCGATCTCGTACCCGCGATTACGGTCTCGAGCATAACAGCCGACCTGGCCAGGCCGGTGATCGAAGTCCCTCGTCCGAGCGGGCGGGCGGGTTTGGTCTCGCTATCAGTTGCTGCCGCTGCTCTGCAGGGACTAGACGCCTACACGACGCTGGTCGCCCTGAACCGCGGCGCGCAGGAAGCCAATCCGATGATGCGCGGCGCCGCTGGCAACCCCGCAGCGTTGATCGCGGTGAAGTCATCGATGACGGCAGCCACCATCTACGCGGCCCACCGCCTCTGGCCGCGCAACAAGACTGCGGCGGTGGCCGTGCTCGCGATCAGTAACGGTCTGTTGGCTACCGTCGTGGCGCACAACGTGTCGGTGCTGCGGCAGATGAAGTAACTGGAACCAGCTGGAGTTCTGCGCGCGCGTAAGTGGCTTGAGGCTTGGGGCTTGCGGCTTGGGCAGTCCCAAGTCGCAGGTCCCAGGCCCCGGGTCCTTCCTAGCAGGTGACGCAGCGGTGGCTGTTCTTCGAGCCGAGCTTCTCGAGCAGCGCGATGGTTTCAGGAATGGCGGAAAGCCTTTGCACTGGACCGTTCGCCATGTCCGCCGTCGTCTGACCGCTGCGGGCCACGGCCGAGACGTCGGCTCCCTTGCTGACCAGGTAGAGAATCATCTCGTTGTCTCCACGCGCCGCGGCGTGATGGAGCGGCGTGTAACCGTCGTTGTCACGCGCGTTCACATCGGCGTGCAACTCCTCGACGAGATACTTGACGACGCTCAGCCACGCTTCCGGCGCGTGACGATGCGCGTTGCCGGCAAACCCTTCGCCGTATTCGACGCCGGAAGCGGCGTGAATCGCGAATGCGCCAGGCCCGCCATAGGGGATAGGCGGCGCGTCGTACCGGCGCATGCCGGCTTCCGCCGTCGGCATGATCGCACCGCCGGCGCCCTGCGGCTGGCCTTGCGCGCCAGCTGCCGGAGGCCCGCCCCCGCCGCGTCGAACCTGTTGCTGCGGTGCGATCGTCGGAATGTCGGGGTCGGCGCCGTAGGCGACGAGGAGCTTCATGGCCATCAGGTCGGTGCCATAGGCGGCGCGCCAGAACGCGGTTGAGCCCGAGGTGTCGGCGAGGCCGCAGTTCCGGTTGCCGCACCCGGTGTAGACGAGATACCAGGGATGCGACGTGATCCGGTGATTCACGTCCGCGCCCTTTTCGAGCAGCGCCTGCATCACGTCCATGTAGGTTGTCTTCTGCCGTTCCATCTGTTGAGGCTGCGGGAATCGCGTCCGCGGCTGCCACGGCGCATTCGCGGCGGCCCAGAGCGGCGCGACGCCGTTGTTCTTGGCGGCGAGGTTCGGATTGGCGCCACGCTGGATCAGCATCATGGCCATGTCGAACTCGCCATTGATGATCGCGGTGAGCAGCGGGCTCGTGCCATCGCCCGCGTTGACCGCGTTGACGTCGGCGCCGCCGTTGAGCAGCGCCGTTGCCGCCTCGACATTCCCCTGGCGCGCCGCGTGGAGCAGTGCGGTCATGCCGCCTTTGGTTGCCACCGGAGGATTGATCTCTTCAGGGTTGAACCCCCGAGGCGGCGGCGCGTCCTTGTCGGGAGGCGGAATCTTGCCGCTGCGGAAGATTTCGCGTGAGGCTTCGATCGCCGCCTGCATCTGGCTCGGCGTCGGTCTGGCCTCGGAGTCTTTGCCGATGAAGCCCTCGATGACCTTACGCTGACGCTCGACCGAGGCGCGATCCATCTGGCTCTGCTTCGCAACGTCGATCGTCTTGGTGACGATGCTCGGATCGGCGCCGTGCGCCAGCAGCGCCGCGATCGCCTCGACACGATTCGCCGAGGCGGCAAACATCAGCGGCGTCTGGCCCCATTCGGCTTCTCGCGCGTTCACGTCGGCTTTGGCACCGGCGAGCAGGTCGACGACCTCGCTGTTGCCCGACAGAGCCGCGAAGTGAAGCGGAGTGGCGCCACTCGGGTCGGCCTTCGCACCGACCGCCGAGCCACCCTTGAGCAGCACCTTGACGACGCCGGCGCTGCCCGACTTGCTGGCGAGGTGGAGCGGCGTGTACTGCCCGATGCGCGTGACGGCGGCGACGTTGCCGCCCGCATAGACCAGCAACTCGGCCATCTCCGCGTCGCCGCGCTCCGCCGCCCAGTGCAGAGCCGTCATCCCGTCGCCTTGCGCGGCGCCGACGTCGACGCCTTGCTTGAGCAACGCCTTGAGCGCGTCCTTGTCGCCCCGCATCGCGGCATCGGCCATGGGCGCGGTGCTCTGGCTCGCGCCCAGCGATGCCGAGAGGCAGAACGCAATTACGAGGTTGAGGCTGATCCGGCGCGTCATCCCGTTGCTCCTCCCTACACCGCTGCGGTGGTCGTCGTGGACTGCGTCACCGAGAACGCGCCCGTGCTGTCGCCGAACTGCTTGATGTCGTCCATGCCGAGCTCGTGCGCGAGCGTGAGGAAGACGTTCGCCATCGGCGTCGCGTCGGCGGCCTTCAAGTGCAGGTTGCCCTTGAGCGCGCCGTTGGCGTGCCCGAGCAGGAGCAGCGGGCAGCGGCGGTGGTTGTGGACGTTCGGGATCCGCCATCGGCGAGCCCCACACGACCATCGTCTTCTCGAGCAGGTTCGTGTCGCCGTCCATCGTGCTCTTCAGCCGATCCAGCAGATACGGCACCTGGCCGACGCGGTACTTGTTGATCTTGTTGAACTCGAGAATCCGATCCTCGCGATCGCCGTGGTGCGACGTCGGGTGGAACGGCTGGGTCGATCCGCTCTCCGGGAAGACGCGGTTCTGCGCGTCGCGTCCGGTCTTGAACGAGATGATGCGGGTCATGTCGGTCTCGAGCGCCAGTACCTGCAGGTCGAACAAGAGGTGCATGTGCTCGGAGAACGAGTCGGGCACGCCACGTGGCGCATCGGGCAGGTCGCGTGGGTCGCCGCTGCTGTTGCGCGCTTCGACCGCCTGAATGCGGCGCTCGATCTCGCGCACGTGGCTCAGATAACGATCCAACCGCACCCGGTCGGCCGGCCCAAGCTCGCGGCGGACATCGGCCATCTCACTGGAGATCCAGTCGAGAATGCTGCGGCGCGAGCGCCGCCGGTCGGCGCGGTCCTGCGCCGAGGCGCCGCTGCCAAACAGCATGTCGAAGGCGACGCGCGGATCGCGAATCATCGGCAGCGGCTCATTCGGCGAGGCCCAGCTGATCGAGTCGGTATAGGCGCATGAGTAGTTGTAGGTGCAGCCGCCGGCCTGATCCAGGCTCTCGATGCAGAACTGCATCGACGGCATCGGCGTGCTCTGACCGAACCGCTGCGCGTACATCTGGTCGAACGACGTACCGGCCCAGATGTCAGAGCCCTGCGTCTGTTTCGGATGGGACTGGGTCAGGAACACGGCGCTGGAGCGGAAGTGATCGCCGCCGATTTCGGGTGCGGTGAAGGCCTCGGCCATCCGGACGTCGGTGTTGCTGACGATGGTCAGGTATTCCTGATACGGCGTCAGCGAGCTCAGGGCACTGTCGGACGAGATCTTGAAATCCTTGCCCGTGGTGTCCGGCGCGTAGAGCAACTTGCTCGCGCCCCACTTGTTGCACCCGGCGAGGCCGTGCACCTCCTCGATGCAAATCAACCGGGTCCGGTCCGCCGCTTTGGCTTTGGCGCCAGCTCCCTGGGCGCCGACCATGGCGTCGAGGAAGGGCAGCGCAACCGTGGCACCTAATGCGCCCCGGAGGAACGTCCGGCGGGGCATGTGCTTACCAGTGATGAATTGCATCGTCTCGGTCTCCTGTGACTGAGCTGTGGGTGGCTACTGTCCGCTGACCTTCGTGGTTTCGGTCGTGGCTGCCTCAGGCTCCACGCGCCGCATGCGAAACGCCTCGGACTTCACGACGCCAATGATGAAGGATGACATCTTGTAGTCGTTGGCCGCCGCGGCCTTGGCGATGGCGCGCACCGCGGGCTGATCGTAGTACTCGACGCGCCGACCGAGCGCGTATGCCATGAGGTTCTCGGTAAAAGTGCGCACCAGCGGCACAGGACGCTTGAGCAGCGCCGCCGTGAGCTGCGCCGGCGTGCTGATCTTGGTGCCGTCGTAGTAATCGCCGGCGGTGTCGAGCGGCATGCCGTTTTCGCGCTCACGCCACTTGGCCGTGACGTCGAAGTTGTCCAACGCGAGCCCGATCGGATCCATGAAGCGATGGCAGGAGTTGCACGTGGGGTTCTTGCGATGGATCTCCATGCGCTCGCGCGTCGTGAGCAAGCGCCCGTCCTTGGCTTCACCGGATTCCTCAAACGCGGGGACATCC
Organism: uncultured Acidobacteriota bacterium; assembly: GCA_963773045.1. Classification (GTDB taxonomy): domain Bacteria; phylum Acidobacteriota; class Vicinamibacteria; order Vicinamibacterales; family UBA2999; genus 12-FULL-67-14b. The sequence continues at coordinate 73,465 of CAVYZT010000002.1, forward strand.
GGCGGCGGTGGGGGAGGCGGCGTTCCCATCAGCACTTCCATCACCCATTTGCCGCGCAATACGGCGGAGGTGCGATTGGCCAACGACGTCTGCACCAGCATGCTGCCGTGACCGAGCACACCGCGCCGCGTGTCGTCCGGGTAGGTGAGGCGCTGGAACTCGTTGCCGGTGATGCCCTTGAAGCCGTAGTGCTGTGCCAGCTTGCCGTTGACGAAGGTGTAGTCCGCGCGATACAGGTCGAGCAGGCTGCGATCTTCCTTGATCAAACTCGTGAAGAAGAGCTTGGTCTCGGTTCGCATCGACTCGGCGAGGTTCTCGTCGAAGTTGGGGAAGAAGTTCGGGTCCGGGTGCACCTTGTCGATGTCCTGCAGGCGGAGCCACTGCGCGGCGAATCGTTCCGAGAGCGCGGCAGCTCGAGGATCGGCCAACATCCGGCGCGCATGCTTCTCGAGTCCGGCGGGGATCGACAGCTCGCGACGGCCAGCGGCGGCGATCAGCTCCTTGTCGGGCGGCAATCCCCAAATGAAGAACGACAAGCGCGAGGCGAGATCGATGTCAGCGACGCGATACGTGCCGCCGCTGCGCGCATCGGTCGGCGCTTTCTCGAGGCGGAAGATGAAATACGGGCTCGCGAGAATCGCTTCGAGCGCGGCGCGCACACCGGCTTCGAATCCGTTCTTGGCCGCTTCCTTCTCGTAGAACGGCATGAGCCGATCGGTTTCGACCGCGCTCAGCGGGCGCCGGTACGCCTCGGATCCCAATCGCGTCACGATTTGACGCGCGCACGTCAGCTCATCAGCCGATGAGGTGGGGCGGCAGCTGAAGACCTTTTGCCGGCTTGGCGTCATCGAGATGCCGGTGGTCTTCGAGGGGCCGCGAATGATCACGTCGCGCAGGTGCGGAAGCGTCGTGATGCCGCCGCCGCCTGAGCCGCCGCCGGCAAACGACCAGTCGTGCGGACGGATCAGATCCTCGTAGGGCCCATCCACCCGGCGAACGAACGCCGCCGCCACCTTATGCTGGCCGGCGCGGACCAGTACGGGCTCGGTGAAGAGCGGCGTCGCGCCGCTGCCGTCGGCGGCGATCTGCGGGCCGTTCTCGTACTTGACCAGCGCCACGCGCTCGCCGTCGATCGAGAGATCGACATCTTCGAATCTCGCGTTGTCGCCGGCGGTGAAGGTGAGCTCGAAAACGTACTCGCCGTCGGCCGGGAAAACATGGTCGACCACCATGCCGCCGCGGGTGCCGTAGGGCGTCCCCTCGACGTGATCCCATGGATGCTGCGACGCGTAGGTGTTGTTCGTGTAGGTGTGGTCCACCGATGGCGCGTTGCGATCGCCAATCGCCATGCGGCTGATGTCGGCGGCGGCGTTGAGATACGCGTCGAGGAGCGTGGGCGACAAGGTTTGCTCGTCCGCGATGTTGTCGAAGTTCGCGCTCATCGTGTCGAGCGGCAACCAGTTGCCGGCGTTCACCTCGATGCCGACCAACTCGTGCACTGCGCGCGCGTACTCAGGGCGATTCAACCGTTGGAACGTGCGCCCGCCAGGGTTCGGATTGGCGAGCGCCGCCTGGTCCATTCGGGATTCGAGCGTGCCAGCGAGCGTCTGCAGCACGGCGGGCTCCGGACGCGGCGCGCCCGGTGGCGGCATATAGCCGGCCTGCAGTTTCCGGATCATCTTCTCGGTGACTTCCGCATGGTCGACAGCGGCGGCGACGTCAAACGACGCGAGCGTGAGACCGCCCGCTTTGCCGCGGTCACTGTGACAGCCGGCGCAGTAGCGCTTGATCAGCGCGTTCTGATCGGCGGCAGGTGTCGTTGTGGTGTGAGAGGAGGCCGGCGCCGGCTTGGCCGGCGCTGCCGGTTTAGCGGTTGGTCCGGCGGGCATCTGGGTCTGTCCGCTCGTCGCCGAGAGGCCCAGACCTAGGATCACGATTCCTGCGCTGACTCCAAAAGTCCGTAGCACGCTGGCCAACCTCGCGTCGCTGGGCCCTGATGCGAACACACCAAACCCAGAAAGTTTGGCTTGACTATATACCCGATGCCGGCATTTCTGCACGAGAGAAAACACCGCAAGCCCAACTCCCACTGTGCTTTGGAGACGTTTGGAGACAGATGGACGCTTCGTCGGCTCGGGGTCGGGGTTTTCCACTAACCGTCCTCATTGGTACGCCGATAATGTGAAGGACTGTTTCGGGCCGGCTGACGGCCACCGCTGGTCGTGTCCGAGGCTCTCGAGAACCATGAGTCTGCGATCGTTGCGACCATATCTGTAAGTCAGAGGGCGAAGCACTGTGCAGATCCGCATCGGCCTCACGACACTTCTCACACTTGCGCTGGGCTTGATCGGCTGTGACGGTGCGCAGACCGCGCCGCCCGGCAACGTCGTGCCGCAGTACAACCGCGAGACGGGGAGGCTCACGTCGGTCGATGTCGATCGCGACAAGGACGGACGCGTGGACGCCCGCGCATTCATGGATGGCACCCGCATTCAGCGCATCGAGATAGACGAGGACGGCGACGGCAAGCCGGAACGGTGGGAGTACTACGCTCCTGCCGCGCCAGGTACGGCCAACGTGATCGTGCGCGCTGAGGAAGCGTCGGCAACGACGGGAAAAATTGCGCGGTGGGAGTACTACGACGCTGGCCGGATCGCGCGCGTCGATGAAGACGTCGACGAAGATGGGCGCGTCGACAAGTGGGAGCTGTATCGCGCAGGCCGTCTCGTGTCGGTGGAGTTGGATCTGTCGGGCAGCGGAAAACCCGAACGCCGGCTGATTTATGAACCTGACGGAACTGTGAGATCGCAATCAATTTCGGGCGCCGGAAGTTGACAAGCACACAAGGCGCAGATATTCTGAGCGTTCTCCAGAATAGGTCGGTATTCCGCCATTGAGAGCAGGTACTATGATTCGGGCGCGTCGTTTTCTGGCTCCATCCCTCGTGGCAGCGGTGTTGATCGCCGCGGTGCCCATGCAGGCGGACCAGAACTCTGGGTCTCTCGCGGGCAAAGCCACAGAAGAAGCGAAAAGGCCATTCAGCAATTATTCCGTGCGAGCGCGTCTGGCCTCGGGCGGTTCCGGTAACACTGTGCCGCTTGCCGGCGATGGCCGGTTTGCCATCACCGGTCTGAGCTTCCCCGGCAATTACGTGGTGGAGCTCATCAACAACGCCGACGGCAACGTCGTGTGCACCGAAGGACCCTTCAGGAACGCCAAAGGCAACATCAACATCGATTGCGGCAAGTCGCCGTCCGCGCAGTGGCTCACGCCCCTGCTCGCACCATTGGCGGCAACGCTCGGCGTGGTTCAGGCGAGCAACGGACAATAAGGCGCAACGCCGCGCGCGAGGCGCGCTGAGCACGACGTGGACTTTGAATGGCGGCATTCAGGGTCCGTGGCCCCTCCACCTTCTGCGCATTTCGACACCGTGAAACGTTTTGTTGCCCTCACGTGGCTGCTTGCGGCGTCAGCTCCGCTTCCAGCCGCGGCTCAGACCGCCCAGGCGCGGCCGCCGCTCGGCGACACGGCCGCCGACTATCGGTTCCAGGTCGGTCCGGTCGGCGTGTCGCCCACGCTGACAGTCGACAATCTCGGCATCGACAGCAACGCCACGCTCTCGCCGGACGATCCGGTGCAGGACTTCACGGTGCGGGCCACGCCGGGCGCGGCGTACTTGCTCCGGATGCGCCGGTTGCGCTTTCACGGCAACACCGCCGTCAGCTTTCAGTACTACCAGAAGACCGAGGAGCAACGGTCGGTCGATACGCTGAACTCGGCGGCCATCACTTTCATGGGCAGTCGGTTCGAGCCCCGCGTGTTCGGCAACTATGGCGATCAGAAGACGCGGCCCAACCAGGAAATCGAGACGATGGTCGGTCAGCTGACTGCGGGATATGGCGCCGGTGCCGACTACCGGATCTCAAGCCGGTTGGTCTTTCAGATTGACGCCGACAAGCTGCGTCAAGACTTCGAAGAGCAACAATTTCGCGGCGCGCTGGTGAACCGGACCTTGAATCGCACGAGCGACAGTCTTCGGGGCGCGGTGCGAATCGGCGCGACGCCGATCACGACGTTCGTCCTCAGCGCGATCAACACGCGCGATCGGTTCGAATTCTCGTCCGATCGCGACGCCGAGAGCTTGAGCCTGATGCTCGCCATGGAAACCAAACCGTCGGCGCTGATCGCCGGATCCGCTTCGGTGGGGTACCGGCATTTCAATGCGCTCGACGAGAGTGTGCCCGACAATCGCGGCCCGATCGCCGACGTGGCGGTGGGCTACACGCTGCTCGACCGGACCCGGTTCGGCGTGAACGCGCGACGCAATCTCGAGTTTTCGGCGGAGCGCGTGCAGCCGTACTACATCCTCACGAGCCTGGGCGGGTCGATCACTCAGATGATCGGACTGGGATGGGACGTGAGAGTGGGCGGCAGCGCCGACACGCTGGCCTATCGCAATTTCGTCGAGGTCCCGATCGAAGAAGGCCGCACCGATACCATCGACGCGTTCAACTTCGGGTTCGGGCGCAAGGTTGGCGACATCGGTCGTGTCGGCCTGGAGGTCGGACACGTCGAGCGTCGTTCGCCGATCGAGACGTTCGCCTACGATGGGTGGCGCGCAGGAGTGAAGATTACGTATGGCAACTAGGGGGTTTCGTCTCACGGCTTGGACACTGGCGGCGACGGTCTGCCTTGCCGGACTGGCCTCCGCAGAGCAAGGCGGCGACCGCACCGTCTCACCGCGGGATCAACTGACCATCACGGTCTTCAACGAGCCGACGCTGACCGGCAAGTACCTGGTCGCCGGCGACGGGACGTTCGAGTTCCCGTTGGTCGGACGACTCAAGGCCAGCGGGCTGAGGGCGCGTGAGGTCGAGATCGCGCTCACGAAGATGCTGGCCGACGACTACCTCAAGAACCCCCAGGTCACCGTGCAGATCGAGCAGGACGCCAGCCAGCGGGTGTTCGTGATGGGAGAAGTCCGGTCCCCGGGCCCGTACCAGTTTGCCGGTCAACTCTCGCTCATCGAGGCCCTGGCGCGAGCCGGCTCGACGGCGACGACCGCGGCCCCGCAAGTGCTGATCATCCGGCCGTCACGAAACTCGGAGAGCGCCGGTCCGATTCTGCCCACCGACAAAGCTGACGCCGAAGTCATCCGGATCAATATCAGCGATCTCCAGTCCGGTGGCATGATGCGGAGCAACATCGCGTTGTTCGACGGCGACACGGTATTCGTGCCGCGGGCGCAGCTGGTCTACATCAGTGGCCAGGTGCGAACTCCCGGGGCCTATCCGGTCGACGCCAGCATGACGCTGCTCCAGGCGTTGTCGCTTGCCGGCGGGGTCACCGACAAGGGTGCGGCCGGGCGCACCAAGGTCATCCGTGAAGTGAACGGGAAGAAACAGGAACTCAAGCTGAAGCTGACCGATTTGGTCAGGCCCGGCGATACGATCGTTGTTCCAGACCGGTACTTCTAACCAGCCGGAGACGGTTCTAGACTCGAACCTCCACCATGAGCCACGCCCCCCACGAACCGCACGTCACGGACTACCTCCGCATCTTCTATAAGCGCCGGTGGACGGCGTTCGCCGCCCTCCTCGTGGTGTTTCTGACCGGCGCGATCAACTCGCTGCGCACGACACCGGTCTACGAGGCATCGGCGCCGATGCTGATCGAACAGCAGGCCCGCAAGGTGACCTCGATCGACACGGCGCTCTCGCAGAAGGATTATCAGGACTTCGACTTCCTGCCCACCGAGTTGCGCATTCTTCAGAGCCGTGCCTTGGCTAAGCGCACCGTTCAGGCGCTGGGTATTCAGGCGGCCGCGCCGGCACCCGCCGCGGAGTCAACCGGGATCTCGGCTGCATTCGATGGCGCACGGGCGGCGCTGTTCCAGGCGATCAAGTCAGTGGTCGGCGCTCCGCCCCGAATCGAACCGCCCCCGGCGAACGAAACCTCGACGGAAGCTGCGGCCATCAGCGCGTTCCTCGGTGGCCTGTCGGTCACCCCACTGCGCAACACTCGCGTCGTGAACGTCGCGTATCGATCGTCCGACCCCGAGTTTGCCGCCCGTGCGGTGAACACGCTCGCCGCGGAGTACATCAAGCAGAGCATCGAGCTACGTCTGGCGGCCTCACAAGAGGCGAATGAGTGGCTCGGCAAGCAACTCGAGGAGCAGCGGAGCAAAGTCGAGCAGACCGAGGGCGCGCTGCAGCAGTATCGCGAGTCGCACAACGCCATTGCGACCGAAGACAAGCAGGACATCGTCGTTCAACGCCTGGCCGACCTGAATGCCGCGGTGACCAAAGCCAAGACCGATCGCATCGATCGGGAAGCCGAATACAACCGCCTGCTGGCGCTCAAGGAAGATGAACAGGCGTTGGACGCGTTTCCGGCGATCATGGCCAACCCGTACGTGCAGCAGTTGAAGACCGAAATCGCCAACCTGCAAAAGCAGCAGTCGCTGCTCAGCGCCCGCTACGGCGAACGGCATCCGGAGATGGTGAATGCCACCACGCAACTCCGTACGGCTGAGGCCAAGCTGCAGACCGAGATTGGCCGGATCGTCGAGGCCGTGCGTGGCGATTTCGTGACCGCTCAGGCCCGCGAAGGGAGCTTGACCGCGGCGTTGGAGGCTCAGAAGCGGGAGGCGTTGGCCAGCAATCGCCGCGGGATCGAGTTCGGCGTCCTCGAACGCGAGGCCATCAGCAATCGGCAGCTCTACGAGAATCTGCTGCAGCGGACGAAGGAGTCCACGGTCTCTGGCGGCTTCAGGAACACCAACATCCAGCTGATCGACCGGGCCGAAGTGCCGCGGAGCCCGGTGCTGCCGCAGACCTCGCGCGATCTGCTCTCGGCCTTCCTGATGGGCGTTGCCGCCGCCGTGGCGCTGGTCTTCGGCTTCGAGCGGCTCGACAACCGCATCAAGTCGCCGGACGAGATCAAGTCGTATTTGAAAGTGCCGTTCCTGGGCCTGGTGCCATCGATCAAGGACAAGGGCGCCACGCAGCTGTTGAGCGCGGGCACGCCGCCTGGATTCTCCGAGGCGATCCGTGCCATTCGAACCGCCGTGATTTTCTCGTCGCCTGACGAGAAGTCGCGATCGGTGCTCGTGACCAGCACGTCACCACACGAAGGCAAGACACTCGTGGCCAGCAACCTCGCCGTGGCCCTCGCTCAAGCGGGGCAGCGGACGCTCGTGGTCGACGGCGACATGCGCCGCCCGCGGATGCACGAGGTCTTCGAATACCCGCAGGAGCCCGGGCTCTCGAATGTGCTGGTGGGCGACGGCGACCTGGGCACGGCGATTCGCCCGACGAACATTCCACACCTGTCGTTCATGCCCGCGGGTCACATTCCGCCCAACCCGGCGGAGCTGTTGGGATCGAAACGCTGCGACGCGCTCATGACCGGACTCGCGGAGCGCTTCGACTGGGTGATCATCGATGCGCCGCCGGTCATGGCCGTCACCGATGCCGCGGTGCTTGCGCATCAGGCCGGTGGCGTGCTGTTCGTGATCGGCTCGGAGATGACGGCGAGAACGTCCGCGGCGACGGCGATCTCGCAGCTCCTTACCGCGCAAGGCCGGCTGATTGGTGCGGTGCTCAACGGTGTCGATCTGCAGCGCCACTCGTACTACTACGCGCCCTACCACCGGAAGGAGTACGCGGCGTACCACACGTCGTCGATTCAGCAATCGTGAGCGCGCGATCCCTGCGCGTCACGACGATACGTCGATCCGGTTCGTGGGTTTCGCTTCGACTGGGAGAGCTCTGGGAATACCGCGAGCTCCTGTTCTTCCTGGTCTGGCGAGACGTGAAGATTCGCTACAAACAGACCGCCCTGGGAGCCGCATGGGCGGTGCTCCAGCCGTTTGTCACGATGGTGGCCTTCAGCGTGGTCTTCGGCCGCCTGGCCAGGCTGCCCTCGGACGGCGTGCCCTATCCCGTCTTCACCTATAGCGCGCTCTTGCCGTGGCAGCTTTTCGCCTTTGCGCTCAGCGAATCGAGCAATAGCCTCGTCTCCCATCAGCGGCTCATCTCGAAGGTCTATTTCCCACGTTTGATCATCCCGCTCTCTTCGGTCGGCGTCGGGCTGGTCGATTTCTCCGTGTCGTTCGTCGTGTTGCTGGGCCTCATGGCCTACTACGGTATTGCTCCGACGCTCGCCATCTGGACGGTCCCGTTCTGGGCGCTACTGGCAGTGAGCTCGGCGCTTGGCGTCGGACTGTGGCTGTCGGCGCTCAACGTGAAGTATCGCGACGTGCGCTACACGCTGCCGTTCATGACGCAGATCTGGATGTTTGCGTCGCCGGTGGCCTACGCCAGTTCACTGGTGCCGGACACGTGGCGCCCGTTTTACGCGTTGAATCCCATGGTTGGAGTGATTGACGGATTTCGATGGGCGCTGCTCGGCACGGCCGATCCGCCACTGGTGACACTGCTCGTGTCGCTCGGTGCGGTCAGCACCATCCTTCTGACCGGATTGATTTACTTCCGGCGGACCGAACGCACGTTCGCCGACTTGGTTTGATATCGCCCGGGCTCCGGGCCGCCAGCTTGTGACCACAGCTATCCACGCCGATCGGCTCAGCAAGACCTACCAGCTGGGGGAGCGCGAAGCCTACACCGCGCTGCGGGACACGCTCGTCCGCGTCGCCACGGCGCCGTTCAGACGGCTCCGCAACGGCGCGTCGAAACCGCGGCCGCGACAATGGATCAAGGCGCTGGACGATGTGTCGTTCGACATCGCCGAGGGCGAAGTCATCGGCCTCATCGGCCGCAACGGTTCGGGCAAGAGCACTCTGCTCAAGATCCTGTCGCGCATTACGGAACCCACGTCCGGTTCGGCGACCATACGCGGACGCGTCGGGTCGCTGCTGGAGGTGGGCACCGGCTTTCATGCCGAGCTGACCGGGCGCGAGAACGTCTACTTCAGCGGCGTCACGCTGGGCATGACCCGCCACGATGTGAAGCGGAAGTTCGACGAAATCGTCGCCTTCGCCGACGTCGAGAAGTTCGTCGATACTCCGGTCAAGTTCTATTCGAGCGGCATGCACATGCGGCTCGGCTTCGCCGTGGCCGCGCACCTGCAGCCCAATATCCTGCTGGTCGACGAGGTGCTGGCGGTTGGCGACGTGGCGTTCCAGAAGAAATGCCTCGGCAAGATGGACGAGATCAGCCACGAAGGCCGGACGATCGTGTTCGTGTCGCATCAGATGAACCAGTTGCGCCGGCTCTGCGGCCGTTGTCTGTGGCTGGATGCCGGGAAGGTCGTCGAAGTAGGTCCGACCGCCAACGTCATCAACCAATACGAAGCGAGCTTCATGGACGCCGCGTCGAAAGCCGTCCGGCGCAGTTCGAAGGGCGCCCACTGGCTTGGCTGGACGCTGGGCGCGCCCGGATCGCATGACTACACGCTCGATCACTTCGGCCCGGTGGACCTGCGGTTCCAGATCCGCATCGATCGACCGATCCGCAACGCGCATCATGGGCTCGCCCTCTACGACCGGGATGGCCACGTCGTCTGGGGCACTGGCGTCGACAACCTGGAGTTCGAGCCCGGAACGTTCGAGATTGCGCACTCGCTGAGCGGGCTGCCGATTCGTCCCGGCCCATATCGATGGCACGTCAGCTTGTTCAGTGAGGGCGTGCTGATCGACAACCTCGACTGCGTCCCCGAGATGAGCGTTGAAACCGTTCCACTCGGTCATCGCCGCGACGAATACGCGGGCTTCCTCAACATTCCGCATCAGACGGAACTGGTGAGAACCGACGTGAGCGTCGCCGTATGAGCGGGTCTGCGCGCACGACGCCGGTCGTGGTGATCGGCGCCGGGGGCCACGCGCGCGTGGTCGCCGACATCCTGCAGTTGATCGGCCACACCCTCGCCGGCTTTCTCGACGAGGTCAACACCGACCGGTGGGGAACCAGCTTCGAAGGGGCGCGCGTTCTCGGCGGGCTCGATCAGCTCGCCGTCCTGTTGAACAGCGGTGTCCGCCACGCGTTCATCGCAGTCGGAGACTGTCAGGCCAGACTGCGATTGGCGCACTCAGCCCGGGAGGCAGGATTCGAATTGCCGGTGCTGCAGCATCCGAAGAGTGTCGTGGCATCCGGCGTCACGCTCGGCAGCGGCTCACTGATCGTGGCCGGGGCCATCGTCAACCCCGGAGCGCGCCTGGGCGAGCAGGTGCTCGTCAACACCGCGGCGAGCGTTGACCACGACTGCCAGATCGACGATGGCGTTCATCTGTGCCCTGGCGCCCGGCTGGCGGGTGGCGTCATGGTGGGCCGCGGCGCGTGGATCGGCATCGGCGCGATCGTGAAAGACGGACTGCGAATCGGCGCCGGGTCGACGATCGGCGCCGGGTCGGTCGTACTCGAGGATGTCCCGGCCGGAGTCGTCGCGTTCGGATCTCCGGCGAGGATCGTGCGATCCATTGAAGGCGGGAACCGTGCGCATCGCTGAGCTGGCCCTGTTCGGCGGCACGCCTGCGTTCGCCGAGCCGATTCACGTCGGCCGTCCGAACCTTGGCGATCGCCACGCCCTGCTCGCGCGAATCAACGACATTCTCGATCGCCGCTGGCTGACCAACGACGGTGCGTATGTCCAGGAGTTCGAGCGCAAGGTCGGCGAAATTGCCGGGACCCGGCACTGCGTTGCGACTTCGAACGCGACGATTGCGCTCGAAATTGCGATCCGGGCGCTGGGCCTGACCGGGGAAGTAATCGTGCCGTCCTTCACCTTTGTGGCGACGGCGCACGCGCTCGAATGGCATCGGCTCACACCGGTGTTCGCCGACGTGGATCCGCACACCCACTTGCTCGATCCCCGCGACGTCGAGGCGCGGATCACGCCGCGCACCAGTGCGATCATCGGCGTGCACTTGTGGGGTCAGGTGTGCGATGTCGATGCCCTGCAGGCCATCGCCGATCGGCATCGCCTGAAGCTGCTGTTCGATGCGGCGCACGCCTTTGGCTGCCGCACACCGCAGGGAAGAGTCGGCGGCTTCGGCGAGCTCGAAGTGTTCAGCTTTCACGCCACGAAGTTCGTCAACAGCCTCGAGGGCGGCGCGGTCGTCACCGATGACGATGGGATCGCCCGGCAGGTCCGGCTGATGCGGAACTTCGGATTCCTGGGCTACGACAATGTCGGGTCGATCGGCACCAACGGCAAGCTGACCGAGTTCCACGCCGCGATGGGGCTCACGTCGATCGATGCGATGCACGACTTCGTCCGCCAGAACCGGCGCAATCACGAATTGTATCGGGCTGGATTGTCAGGTCTGCCGGGACTCACGCTCAAGGCCTACGACGATCGGCACCAGCTGAACTATCAATATGTGGTCGCTGAAGTCGACCCCGCTGTCTGTCCGATCAGCAGGGACCGGCTGCTCGACGTGTTGTGGGCGGAGAACGTCCGCGCGCGGCGCTACTTCTATCCCGGCGTCCATCGCATGGAACCCTATCGCTCACAGATGAACCCCGCCTCACGTCATCTGCCAGCCACCGAGCGCGTGTCTGCGCGCGTGCTCGTCCTGCCCAGCGGCGAGGCCGCGACCCCCGAGTGTATCGAGCGGATCTGCGCGCTCCTGCGATTCGCTGTTGAGCGCGGATCGGACATTACCGCCCAGCTCGAGCAACGTGGAAGCGGAGTGCACGCCGATGTCCTCCCAGGCTGACGCGCCTCGCGTCACTCTCTTCGTCCAGGCGTACAACACGGCCACCTACGTTGGCGAGTGCCTGGCCAGCGTGCTGGCGCAGGCGACTCAGCACACGGTGGAAGTGCTGGTGATCGACGACGCCTCGACCGACGAGACGAGGACCGTCCTCGCCACTTTCACAGACGCTCGTGTCCGCGTGATCCGGCACGAGAGGAACACGGGCGCCATTGCCACGGCGAATGAAGGGTACGCGCTGGCGCGTGGCGAGTTCGTCGCCCGCATCGATTCGGACGATCGTTTGCGTCCGGGGTTCGTCGAAAGTACGGTGTCGGCGATGCTGGCGAATCCGCGGCTCGGATTGGCCTACGGCGATGTCGTCACGATCGACGAGGCTGGAAGGGTGACCAGTTCCGGAGGGGTGGTTCGCCGCAGCGGCCCGACCGTCGGGAACGAATTCTTTCCACTGCTGCTCGACAACTACATTCCTGCCCCCGCGACCATGGTGCGCCGGGAGGCGCTGCGCGCGCGGCTCCCGATTCCATCCCACTATCGCTTTCTCGATTGGTACGTGACGACCGGCGTCGCCGAGCGGTGGGACTCGTGTTTCGTGCCCGAGATCCTCGCCGACTATCGTGTGCACGGCGCCAACATGCACCGCGCGATGATTCTCGATCGGCGAGGCGAGTCCACCAGCCAGGAGATCCTGGATCGGCTGTTCGCGGATCCGGTTCGGCAGGACGAGAAACGCCGCTGGCGGAATCGCGTTTATGCGCGCCACTTTCTCACCTATGCCGAGAAGTACCTTGGCTGTGGCCTGAACGCCGACGCCAGGCGGTGCTATCGCCGCGCGATTCAACTGCAGCCAGGATTGCTGTTGCAGAAAGGCGTAGCCCGGCACTTCAGCGCCACCATGCTGGGCCGCCCGCTCTACGAGTCTGCCAAGGCCCGTCTCAAGACCCTTCGAGCGTCGTGAAGGTTCTCCATTGCAGTTATTCGGCCCACCCGGATCCGCCGGGCGGCACCGAAGTCTACGTCTCGGCGCTCTGCCGCTCGCTCGACCAGCAGGGCGTAGAGAGTGTCGTGGTGGCCCCTGGTGAGAGGGACGAATCGCTCGAATGGCATGGCCTTCGGATTCGAAGGTATGCGCTCACGCCGCCGCAAGAACTGGAGCAGCTCTACGGCGCGTCGGATGCCGAGACCACACGTCGATTCGCGCGGCTCCTGGACGAGGAGCGGCCTGACGTCGTTCATCAACACGCGTTGACCTCCGCCAGCTCGTCTGCGGTGGCGCGCGAAGCCAACGCGCGCGGCGTGCCAGTGGTGTTCACGTATCACACGCCGACGGTGACGTGTCAGCGCGGCACTCTGATGGAGTGGGGGACGACCCAGTGTAATGGCCGGCTCGACGTCGCGCGTTGCACCGCCTGTTCATTGCACGGGCTGGGTGCCGGAGCGTCGGCCAGCCGCGTGCTCGCCCGAATGCCCGGCGTCGGCGGGCGGCTGCTGGGATCTCTTGGACTTGCTGGTGGCGCGTGGACTGCGCTCCGCATGTCGTCGCTGCTGAAGATTCGCCACCAGGAAGTGGAAGCGTTCTTCTCCCTCGTTGATCGGTTCGTCGTCCTGACTCCGTGGGTCGGTGAGCTGCTTCGCGCGAACGGCGTGCCCGAGCACAAGTTGACGCTGTCGACTCACGGGATCGAGTCGGCGGTGAGCCCGGCCGGCAGGCGTCGCGGCCGCCGGGCCACGTTGCGCGTCGCGCACCTTGCCCGGATGGATCCCACCAAGGGGACCGCGCTGCTGGTCGACGCCTTGCGGTCCGTGCCCGGCGCTGACATCAGCGTCGACGTCTACGGTGTCATTCAGCACGCAGGGTCCAGGGAGCTGGTCGAAGCGGTTCGCCGGGCCGCGCTCGAGGACCGACGCATCCGCCTGCATCCGCCGATTCCCCACGAGTCGGTCGTCCCGACGCTCGGACGCTACGATCTGGTGGCGATCCCGTCACAGTGGATGGAAACGGGCCCGTTGGTCGCACTCGAAGCGTTCGCCGCCGGTGTGCCGGTGTTGGGATCGGCTTTGGGCGGACTGGCCGACAAGATTCAGGATGGAACGAATGGGCTTCTCGTGCACCCGCACGACTCGGTCGAGGCCTGGCGCGACGTGCTCGATCGCTGCCGCCGGGATCGAGACCTGGTTGCGCATCTGGCTCGAGGCGTGTCGCGTCCGAAATCGATGCACGACGTGGCCAGCGAAATGCTGAGTCTGTACTCGACGCTCGCCCCGAATCGGCCGCTCAAGGCGAAGTGGGCGGTATGACGCGACGAGCGCTCTACGTGCAGTACACGAACCCGGCGGGATATCCGCCGCTCGAGCACAGCGCCTGGCTGCTGGCCGAAGCCGGGGTCGACGTCCGGTTCTTCGGCACCGATACGTTGGGCGACTTGCTCAAGCTGAGACCGCACCCGAGAATTCGTACGCACCTGATCGCGTCCCAGAACCGTGGTGCGCTGCAGAAGGTGCACTACATCTGGTTCTCAGTTCGTGCCTTCGTCACGGCGCTCGTCTGGCGGCCGTCGTGGATTTACGCTTCGGATCCGCTGTCGTGCCCTCCGGCGCTGTTGATGAGTTGGTTACCGGGCAGCCACGTGATTTACCACGAGCACGACTCTCCATCGCGGGAGGTGGCTCGCGGCGGCGCGGCGACATCCTTCATGAGACTGGTGATGCGTGCCCGGCGCGCGCTGGCGCAGCGATGCGAGGCCTGCGTGTTGCCCAACGAGGAACGCGCGCGTGCGCTCAAAGACGACACCGGCGCGGCCCAGGTACTCACCGTGTGGAACTGCCCGAAGAGCGACGAGCGGATTGCCGCTCCTCGTGCCAGGCAAGCTGACGAGTTGAAAGTGTTCTATCACGGCTCGATTGTTCCAGCCCGATTGCCCGAAACCGTCATCGCCGCCATCGCGCAGTTGCCGTCGGGCGTATCGCTCACCTTCGCCGGTTACGAGACCGCTGGACATCCTGGCTACGTCGCTCGGCTGCTCGCAACGGCCGCTGCGCTCGGCATCGCCGATCGGGTTCGTTACATCGGCACCGTCCCGACCCGCCAGCAACTGCTTCGCGACTGCTCCGCGAGTGACGTCGGTCTCGCGTTGATGCCCGTGGACTCCACGGACATCAACGAGCAGACGATGGTTGGCGCGTCGAACAAGCCGTTCGACTACCTGGCCTGCGGTCTGCCGTTGCTGGTGACCGAGCTTCCCGACTGGACCAGCACCTACGTGGCCGCCGGCTTCGGGCGCAGCTGCGACCCGCGCTTGCCATCGAGCATTGCCGCGTCGCTTGGGTGGTTTCTCCAGCACCCAGACGAGCGCGCCGCCATGGGCGATCGAGGGCGAGACAAGATCCTGAGCGACTGGAATTACGAGAAGACGTTCCAGCCTGTCCTCGAGCGCGTGCTCGCAGGTGGTGTGGATGTCGCCCAATCGGTTCCGAGTGTCGATCCCATCCGGTGAGATGGAACTTCGCCGCCAGACCGTCGCGCGGCCGTTCTTTTCGATCTGCATCCCGCAGTACAACCGCACTTCGTTTCTGATCGAGTCGTGCCGGATCCTCGACGAGCAGCGGACCCGCAACTTCGAAGTCTGCATTTCGGACGACTGCTCGACCGACGGGCGCGAAGACGAGCTGCTCCGCGCGCTTCGCGCCTCCCGCTTGTCGTTTGTCTATCGGCGGGGCGACGTGAACCGTCGGTACGACGGAAACTTGCGCGCGGCGATGGCGTTGGCCTCGGCGCCGTACTCGTTTCTGCTGGGCAACGACGACACGTTGAAAGACCCGGACACGCTTGGCGACCTCGAGCGGGCGATTCGCGCCAGCCACGATCCCTGGGTCGTCTTCACGAACTTCGAAGACTTCTCAACCGCAGCGGTGGCGCGACGGGTCAGCCAGGATGGGGTGATTGGCTCAGGTCCACGTGTCGCTGCGGCGAGCTTCCGCAAGTTCAGCTTTGTCAGCGGCGTCGTGCTGAAAACCGTTCCCGCTCGGGGCGAGCGCACGAACCGGTGGGACGGCAGCGAGATGTACCAGATGTACGTGGGCACTCGGCTCATTACGATCGGCGGCCGCGTGCTGGAGCTCGCGCAGGTGACGGTTCGCAAAGACATCGCGAGGGCCGGCGAGTCGGTGGATAGCTACGCCCGCAAGCCCTCCGGCAGCAGCTGGGGCATTCCCGAGCGGCGGATTCCGTTGGTCATCAACGCCGCGCTCGTCATCGACGCGATCAGTCCTTACGCCGCGGGGCAACGGTTCCGCGTGCTGGTGAACGTGCTGCTGCAGTGTTTCGGCGTGCTGTATCCGTACTGGCTCGTGGAGTACCGGCGAGTCCAGTCCTGGGGATTCGCCGCAGGAGTGGCGCGCGCGATGCGCCCGTCTCGGTCGCTGGCGGGGGTTCACGTCTCGGCGGCCCTGCGTCTGTTTGCCTGGCTCCTGTTCATCGTGTCCACCGCCGTCGGGCTGCTGGTGCCGGTCTCGCTCTTCAACTGGTTGATTGCGCCATTTCGCCGGCTGGCTCGAATGGTCAGCGACGTGGGACTGCTCAAGCAGTCGTTTCGCTCGTCGTGAGCACGACGGCCTCAAATCGACGCCTGCTCGTGGTCGGCAATGATGGTGGAACCAACGTGGGCGCCAGCCTGGTGCGTTCCGCGCGTTCGATCGGCTTGCGCGCGGAGATCAAGGATGCGAGTCAGGCGTTCGCCGCGCCACAGCCGCTCGCTCGGGTGAATTGGTGGCTCCTCGGCCGGCGCCCGACGCGCCTGCGCTCCTTCAGCGAGGCGGTGGTCGAGCGATGCCGGCGTGAACCGCCGACGTGGCTGATCACGACTGGCCTCGCGCCGGTTCAACGGTCGGCGCTGGAGCGCATCCACGAGCTTGGCGTGATCACCATCAATTATCTGACCGACGATCCGTGGAACCCGGCATTCAAGAGCCGGTGGTTTCTCGACGCGCTGGTCGCGTACGACCGCGTGTTTTCGCCGCGGACCAGCAACCTCGAGGATCTGGAACGGCTCGGCTGCAAATGCGTGGCGTTCCTGCCGTTTGCGGCTGACCCCGAGATCTTCTTTCCGGAAGTCCCCACTGCAGATGAAGAGCACCAGCTGCGCTCGGACGTCTGCTTTGCCGGCGGATCGGAGCACGAGCGCGTGCCGCTGCTGTCCGCGATGATCGACGCGGGTCTCGACGTCGCCGTCTACGGCGACGCATGGGATCGGTTTCCAGAAACTCGACAGGCTTGGCGTGGCTATGCGACGCCGGCGACGCTGCGAAAATCGACACGCACGGCCGCCGTGTCACTGTGTCTCGTCAGGCACGCCAACCGCGACGGCCACACGATGCGCACGTTTGAAGTGCCGTTCATGGGCGGCTGCATGCTGGTCGAGGACACCGCGGAGCATCGGGCGATCTTTGGTGAGAATGACGCTGCGGTCGTGTACTTCCGATCGGTGAGCGAAGGCGTGTCCGGAGCCCGCGCGCTCGTAGCCGATCCCGCCCGGCGCTACCGGCTGGCGACGACGGCGCATGCGCTGGTGGCCAACGGCCATCACACGTATACCGATCGACTGCGGACGATGGTCGGCGCCGAGGCATGAAGCTGCGCATTGCGCTCGTCGTTCAAGGACGTTTTCACGCGTTCGACCTGGCCCGAGCGCTGCTTGCCCGCGGGCACGACGTCACGGTCTTGACCAACTATCCACCGTGGGCGACCGCGCGTTTCGGTCTGCCCGCGCACGTGGTTCGCAGCTACGTCGGGCATTTCGTCGCCGATCGAGCCATCGGTGCGGCGGCGTGGTCGCCGTTGTCGCGAGGGTGGGAGCCGATCGCCCATCAGGCGTTTGGCCGTTGGGCGGCGCGGCAACTGGCCGGCCAATCCTGGAACGTCATCCACTGCTGGAGCGGCGTGTCCGAAGAGATTCTGCAATCGCCCGTCGCCCGGCGAACGCCAACATTGCTGATGCGGGGTTCGTCGCACATCGCGTTGCAACGCAGGCTGCTGGACGAGGAGTCGCGTCGCGTGTCGGCCGACCTCGATCGGCCGAGCGATTGGATGGTCGCGCGCGAGTTGCGCGAGTACCAGCGCGCCACTCGTATCGTGGTCTTGTCGAGCTTTGCCGAGCAGTCGTTCGTGGACGAAGGCGTGCCGCGCGACCGCCTCGCCCTGCTGCCGCTCGGAGTGGACCTTGGCGCGTTTCGCGCCAGCCCCGAGACGGTCGCGGCACGTTGTCAGCGGATTCGCGACGGCCGTCCGCTCACCGTGCTCTACGCCGGCACCGTCTCGTTTCAGAAGGGCTTCTGGGACCTGGCAGAGGTGATCCGCAGGACGTCGCCATCACGTTTGCGTTTCGTGATGGCCGGTACGGTGTTGCCCGAGTGTCAGTCGCTCCTCGACGCCTTGGGTTCTCGGGTCGAGTCGCTCGGGCCGTTGCCGCAAGCGCAGCTGCCGGCGTTCTATCGACAGGGTGACGTCTTCGTGTTTCCGACGCTACAGGACGGGTTTGGCCTGGTGCTGACCCAAGCCAAAGCGTCGGGACTTCCGATTGTGGCGACGACCAATTGCGCCGCTCCGGACCTGGTGCGTGACCACAGGGATGGATGGGTTCTGCCGATTCGCGATGCGCCAGCGTTTGCAGATCGGCTGAACTGGTGTCACGGCCACCGCGAAGCGCTGGCGGACATCGTGCAGTCCGCGGCGTCGACTCGAGACGCTGCTGACTGGACCGCCGTCGCCGCTGACTTCGAGCGCATCTGCCTCGATGCCGGCGCCCTGGAATCCGCTGATCGATCTGGACATCAGATCGCCTGAACCGAATCATGACCGATTCGATTGACGATCTCCGCACACTGACCCTGTTGTGGCTTGGTGTCGCCGTCCTGGTGTTGATTCGCCACACGCAGCATCGGCGCAGCGTCGGGTTGGTGCTGAGTTACGTGCTCAGCCTCGCCGCCATCCATTGGTTCGCCTCGGCGCTGTATCTGTTGCCGTGGCACGACAACCCCACGCGAGACCTGACGATCTCCGGGTTGCGCGAGAGTTTCTACGCGCTGGTGGGATTCGGGCTGGGCGCGGAGGTCGCGCGCTTCTCGATGCCGCCGCTTGGCGAGGATGAGACCGATGAGGCCAGCAAAGCGCTGCCGCCGCGATTGATCAACCTCTACATCATCAGCGGGCTGGTGATGTACGCGCTTCTCTTCACCTCGGCTGGAAGCCTGCCGAGCGCCACCGCGGTTCTCTCCGGCGGTTCGACGCTGATGGCGGTGGGGATCGGCTTGAAGCTGTGGAACGCCTTGCAGACCCGCTCCACCGCGGCCGGCCGGCTCTGGCTGGCGATCGCCTTTGCGTTTCCTCTGGTCAGCGTCCTGGCGCAGGGCTTCCTCGGCTACGGCTTTGCGGCGCTGATGATCGTACTCGCGTTCCGATCGAGCTTTCATCGGCTGGCCATCACCTCGGTGGTGTTTGGCGTGGTGGTGATGTTCCTGGGGCTGTCGATCTACACGACCTACATGCGGGACCGGAGCCTGATCCGTGAAGTCGTCTGGACAGGAGGGCGAGTCGCCGAGCGGGCTGCGCAGGTGCGAGAGACCCTGGCGTCGGGCGAATGGTTCGATTTCACCAATGCCGAGCACCTCGATCGCGTCGACAAGCGGCTGAATCAGAACTTCCTGGTCGGTTCAGCGGTCGTGTACATGCACGATCGGATGATGCCGTATGCGAGCGGTTCGACGATTCGCGATGCGGCGTTGTCGCTCGTCCCGCGCGCCATCTGGCCGAACAAGCCGATCAGCGCCGGCAGCGGCGACCTCGTGTCGACGTACACCGGAATTCAATTCGCCGAAGGCACGAGCGTCGGCGTCGGTCACGTCCTCGAGTGGTACGTCAACTTTGGCCGGCCTGGCGCGATTGCTGGTCTCTTCCTCATTGGTTGGTTCCTGGCGACGGCAGACCGAAAGGCCGCGCACTACTTGAACAGGCGCGACAGCCATCACTTCCTGCTCTGGTACTTGCCGGCCCTCAACCTGCTGCAGGTTGGCGGCTCGCTGGCTGAAGCTACGGCGGGAGCGGCGGCTGCCTATCTGCTGGTGCACGCGATGAACTGGATGGCCGAGCGCTTGTGGCCATCGGCCATGCATCTCGACCAGCCGATTCACGTGGCGCAGGTCGAGCTGCGGTGATTCGAGACGAAATGGGGCTGCGCGTCCTCCACGTGATCCCTGCGCTGGCGCCGCGATACGGGGGCCCGAGCGCCGCAACCCTGGGGATGTGCGAGTCGTTGCAGTCGGCTGGTCTCGAAACCCTGGTGGCGACCACCGATGCCGATGGGCCCGGACGGCTTGACGTTCGCACCGACGGCGAGAGCCTCTTCCACGGCATCCGGACGCGGTTCTTTGCCCGGCAGGCGAGTGAGTCGTTCAAGTGGTCGCGGCCGCTCGGCCGTTGGATCGGCGAGCACGCGCGCGATTTCGATCTCGTTCATGTTCACGGCGTGTTCTCGCACTCGTCGATTGCGGCTGGCTCGGCCTGCCGAGCCCAGGGCGTGCCGTATCTCGTTCGACCGCTCGGAACCCTGGACCCTTGGAGCCTGAAGCGGCACGCGTGGCGCAAACGATTGCTGCTGCGATTGGCGGTCCGCTCGATGCTTTCAGGCGCCGCGGCGATGCATTACACGAGCGACGAAGAGGCTCGCCTGGCGGAGACGGCGCTCCCGGGTTTGCCCCGGCGTGCGGTTGTTCCGCTGGGCGTCGATGAGGAACTGTTTGCCGATCCGCAATCCGTGCCGGCGGCCGATTCGCCCTACATCCTGGCGCTGTCGCGGTTGGATCCGAAGAAGGGCATCGAAGTGTTGATCGATGCGTTTCATCACGTCGCCGGACTCGACGTCAGGAATCAATGGTCGCTCGTCATCGCGGGTGATGGCGATCCGGCGTATGTGAAGAGCCTCCGGTCGCTGGCGGGAATGGGACCTGGGTCGTCACGCATCACGTTCAAAGGTTGGGTGGCCGGTGCCGATCGCGTGCAACTCCTGCGGGGCGCAAGCCTGTTTGCGCTGCCGTCGCATCAGGAAAACTTCGGCATCGCGATGGTCGAGGCGCTCGCCGCGGGCGTTCCCGCGATGGTCGCCCCTGGTGTGAATCTGGGCGGCGAAGTCGAAGCGGCCGGGGCCGGCTGGGTCGTGTCGAGGGACCGCGCCGTGTGGCGGCACGCCCTGCTTGCGGTCACCACCGACGACCACGAAAGGCAGGCGCGCGGCACCCGCGCACGGGAGTACGCGCGCCGATTTCGCTGGCCGGCTATCGCCGCCTCGCTGTCGAGATTGTACGAAGAGTTGACGGCACACGATCTGGCGGGGGCGCGAGCGTAAGTCGATGTGCGGTATCGCCGGAGCGGTGTTCTGGTCTCGGCCTCCGGTGGGGTTCGCTGCCGCCTCGCTCGTCCAGCGGATGACCGATGCGCTGGCCCACCGCGGCCCCGATGGCGCCGGCGTCGTCGATTGCGGTGGGCGTGAGCGGGAAAGCCAGCCGCCGATTGCGGTGCTCGGCCACCGCCGGCTCGCGATCATCGATCTCACCGACCGCGCGGCGCAGCCGATGACGAGTGCGCGGCTGCCGCTGTGGATCACGTACAACGGCGAGATCTACAACTTCAAGGGCTTGCGCGAGGAGCTCGAAGGGCTCGGGCGACGCTTTCGCTCGGATTCGGATACCGAGGTCATCCTCCAGGGCTACGAGCAGTGGGGCGAAGCGGTCGTCGAGCGGCTGCGCGGCATGTTCGCCTTTGCAATCTGGGACGGGTCCAACCAGCGCTTGTTCGTCGCGCGCGATCGACTGGGAATCAAGCCGCTGTATCTCTATCACACGCACAATGCAGTGTTGTTTGCCTCGGAGATTCGCGCGCTGCTGGCCTCAGGTCTGGTTCCCAAATCACTCGACCGCGAGGCGCTCGGTCAATATCTGGCGCATCAGACGGTGCCGCCGCCTCGGACGCTGGTCGCAGGTGTTCGCGCCATGCTGCCCGGTTGCACCGAGTCGTTCGGCGCGGCGGGAGCGACGGTTCAGCGCCAGGTACTGGGATCAGTTGGCGTCGGCCAATCGAGACGCTGCAACTGCGAGCCCCGAGGATGCCCGCGCCCACGTGAGGCATCTGCTGGAGGAGTCGACGCGCCTGCATCTGGTCTCGGATGTGCCGGTAGGCGTGTTTCTCTCTGGCGGCATCGATTCGACGGCCGTCGCGTCGCTCGTGAAGCGCGTCGGCGCGACTCCTCGGACGTTTTGCGTCAGCTTCCCGGGGACACCATACGACGAAGGCCCTCATGCGAGGGAGGTGGCGAACGCCATCGGCGCCGATCATGCCGAGTTGCCGCTCAGCGAGATCGAGTTCCGGAGACAGCTGCCGGAGGCGCTGGCCAGCGTCGACCATCCGAGTGGTGATGGCGTCAACACCTTCGTGGTGTCGCGCGCCGTTCGGCACGCTGGCATCAGAGTCGCCCTTTCTGGGCTCGGCGGCGACGAGCTGTTCGGCGGGTATCCGTCATTCGGCCGGCTCCGCCGGATTGCGGGCTATGCGAGGCTCTGGAGATGGTCGCCTGCGCCCGTGCGCCGTGTCGCCGCCGCGACGGTTCGCAGCGTCGGGGGTTCGTCGGCGCTGTCGACGCGAGTCGCAGCGCTGCTGGAGACAGACGCGAGTCTTCCTCACGCGTACCCATTGATGCGGCAGTTGTTTTCACCGGCACGCCGCTCGGCGTTGCTCGGCACCGACGGCACGCGCAACGATCGCGACGTCGACGATCCCTATGTCACGCTCCTCGAGCGCGCCGTGTCGCAGCACGCGGAGGCGAGCTCGATGTCGCTGATATCGTACGCTGAAGCACGAACTTACATGCACGACGTCCTCTTGAGGGACACCGACCAGATGAGCATGGCGCACGGCCTCGAAGTGCGCGTGCCGCTCCTCGATCATGGGCTGGTCGAGTACGTGATGGGCCTGTCGGAAACGGCGAAGGGCCCGAACGGCGTTCCGAAGCGGCTGCTCCTCGAAGCGCTCACCGACGATCTTCCGGCCTCGGTTCGCCGGCCGAAGCGAGGGTTTGTATTGCCGCTCGACATGTGGATGCGATCCGAGCTCCGGCCGTTCTGTGAGCAGCATCTGGGGCCCGATGGTTTGAGCCGTCGCTCCGTCCTGCACGCTGAGGCCGTGCAATCCGTCTGGCGATCGTTTCTCGCCAACGATGGCACGATGACCTGGTCGCGACCGTGGGCGCTCGTCGCGCTCAGTGCGTGGCTCGACAGCACAGGCGTGAGCGCGTGAGGACCGTATGACGTCGGCTCGCGTGCCCGTTTCGGTCGTGGTCCTCACCTTCAACGAGGAGCGGAACGTGGCGGCGTGCCTCGACAGCGTGAAGGCCTGGGCCGCGCGCGTGTTCGTCGTCGACTCGGGTAGTGTCGACGCTACGCTCGCGATCGCACGAGGCCGCGGCGCCGAGGTGGTCAGCCATCCGTTCGAAACCCACGCCAAGCAGTGGCAATGGGCGCTCGCCACTCTGCCGATTGAGACCGACTGGGTGCTGGGGCTCGACGCCGATCAGCAGGTCACACCAGAATTGGCGGAGCAGATCGCCGGTCTACTGCGAGAGGGGACAGACGCGGCGGGCGTCTTCGTGCGCCGCCGCCAGATCTTCCGAGGGAAGTGGATTCGCTTCGGCGGCTACTATCCGAAATACCTGCTGAAACTGTTCCGGCACAGCCTCGCCATGGTGGACGCCGGCGATCTCGTCGATCACCATTTCTCCGTCTCGGGCACGACCGTGTCGCTGACCGGAGACCTGATCGAGGACAACCACAACGAAGCGGAGATTGCAGTCTGGACCGCAAAGCACAATCGCTACGCGGTGCTGCAGGCCAGGCAGGAAGTGGCCGCCGACTCGGGAGCGCGTGGGAGTGTCGGCGCTGTTTGGCAATCCGGACGCGCGGGTCCGTCTTCTCAAGCAGGTCTGGTCGGCGCTGCCGCTCTTCGTGCGTCCCTGCCTCTACGTCTTCTATCGTTATGTCTTGCGGTTGGGATTCCTCGACGGCAAACAGGGGTTCATCTTCCACGTCCTGCAGGGGTTCTGGTACCGCCTGCTCGTGGACATCAACGTCGATGAGTTGCGCGAACAGGCCGACGTCATCGCCGCCGCGCATCAGGCGAAGCTGAGGCAGTCATGACGAGCGAGGCTCCGACGCCGACCGTCGAGACGACGACCTTCGACTGCCCATTCGATTGGTGGCGAAACAGATGATGGTCTGGGCGCGGCCGGGAACGAGTTAAGCACTGTCTCGGCGCTTCCTCATCTGGGCGCTGCTGATGCCGTTGGGCTTGGGCAGCGTCTTGTTTCTGTACGGAGCCGCTGGGCTGATTGGGGCGCAGTACGGACTCGAGTATGGAGAGGGGCTCGTGCTCTGGCAAGCGGCCCATGTCTTGTCGCCAGGCGAGGCCTACCATCCAATCTCGCAGTACCCGTATGTAGTGTTCAATTATCCGCCGGCATTTCACGTGATGTCCCGAATCCTGGGAGTGGCGACCGGCGATCTGCTGGTCGCCGGCCGGCTGGTCACGTTCTGCTCGGCGCTTGGCATCATGTTGGTGCTGGGAGCGATGGTCTTTCGCGGTCAGTCGAGCGTCGCCGACCGGACAGCGCGATGGAGCGGCGCCCTCGCGGCTGCTTTGCTGGTGACGGCGCTTCCCAATGTGCGCGACTGGGTGCCGCACATGCGCGTGGACGTCTTCGGTGTGATGTTGACCTTACTGAGCATGTGGGCGTTCATTGAAGGAGAGAAACGGCCGGTCCTTCGATACTTCGCCTTCATTGGTTTTGTGGCGGCGCTGTTTGCCAAGCAGACGCTATTGGCGGCGCCGGCTGCCGCGCTCATCGTGATCGCGATGAACAGCCCCAAGGAGGCGCTCAGACTGGCGGGCGTCGCGGCGGTCGTCGGATTGATTCCGCTGCTGGCGCTGCAATATGCGACCAACGGCCAGTTCGTGACGCACATCTTCTTCCACAATCAGAATGCCTACACGGTGAGTCGCGCGGTCGCGATGCTGTCGAACAACGTCTGGACGGCGCTGCCGGTCTTGGGCCTGGCAGCAGCGTCGATCGGCGTTCGGTGGGCCGAGCGCGCCAATTTCACCATGCGTTGCCTGTTGATCTACCTGGTGCTCGCGTTCCTGGTTTCGTGGACTGCGGGCAAGTACGGCTCGGCCTCGAGCTATTTTCTGGAATTCAACGTGATTTGCTGCGCCTTTGCGGGACTGGCTGTCGCGAAGGCACTGGACCCGGCGCGTCAGCTCCGCACGCCGGCGACAGTCGCCATTGTGCTCCTGGCGATCTGGGCCGGCGCCAGATCCCTGCCGCACATCGCCAATGGCGCGCTCCAGCTCACGGCCGGGGCGCGTGCCCTCGCGACCGAGCGGAGCGCCGAAGCGCGCCGGGCGCTGGATATCGTCCGCAGCGCCCCAGGCCCGGTGCTCTCGTGGGATCTGATGGTGGTGGTCCTCGCAGACAAAGACATACCGATCGAACCAGCGGTGATGCTTGATCTGGCACGAGCGGGGAAGTGGGACGTCGCTCCATTGGTCAAGGAGATTCGCGAGGGCTACTACGGCTTGATCGTCGCCACCTCAGACGCCCAATGGCTGACTTCCGATGCCGTGAGTCAAGCGATGGCGTCCGCCTACGCGCCCGCGGAGCAATTCGGCAGCTATCACGTCTATCGGCCGATACGACGATAGCGGTCCGGTTGGACGCTGGATTCGCCAGTGAACATTCTCGGCATCAACGCGTACCACGGTGACGTCTCGGCAGTGCTCGTCCGCGACGGCGACCTGGTCGCCGCCGTCGAAGAGGAACGGTACCGGCGCATCAAGCACGTGGCCGGATTTCCCTCCGAGGCGATTCGCGCCTGCCTGCGGATGGGCGGCATCAGGCCACAGGAGGTCGATCACGTTGGTGTGTCGCGCAACCCGCGGGCGCATCTGCTGCGGAAGGCGTGGTTCGCACTCCGCAATCGGCCTGGCAAGGCGATGGTTTCCGATCGCGCATCGAACTACCGTCGCGTCGGCGCGATTCCCGAGATGGTGGCGGAAGTGCTCGGGCTTTCTTCTTCGGATCGGCGGCCCCAGATGCACTGGGTCGAGCATCACCCCTCGCATCTCGCCAGTGCCTTCTTCGTGTCGCCGTTCGACGACGCCGCCGTGTGCGCCATCGACGGCTTTGGCGACTTCGTCAGCACGTCGTGGGCGGTGGGCCGAGGCCATCATCTCGACGTGATTCATCGCACGTTCTTTCCGCATTCCCTGGGGCTGTTGTATCTCGCGATCACTCAGTACCTCGGGTTCATGAAATACGGCGACGAGTTCAAAGTAATGGGGCTCGCCCCGTACGGCAAGCCGGAGTTTGCCGATTCCATCCGCCGGCTCGTGCGCCTCCTGCCGGGCGGGCGATTCGAGCTTGATCTGTCGTACTTCCAGCATTGGTCCGGCGGCGCCGCGATGACGTGGGACGATGGCGAGCCGACGATCGGGCAGGTGTTCACGACCAGGTTGGAGGAGTTGCTGGGCCCTGGCCGGCGCCCCGACGAACCGGTCGACGAACGTCACGAAGCCATCGCCGCGTCACTGCAGGTGGTGTTCGAGGAAGCGGCGTTTCACGTGCTCAATGGCGTGCACGCGGCCACCGAGCTGCCTCGGCTGTGCCTGGCGGGGGGCTGCGCGATGAACAGCGTGGCCAACGGAAAGATCCGCGAGAGAACCCCGTTCGAGGAGGTTTACATCCAACCTGCGTCGGGCGACAACGGCACGGCGCTGGGCGCGGCGTTCTGGGTCTGGAACCAGGTGCTGGGCGAGCCGCGCCGCTTCGTGATGGAGCACGGCTATTGGGGGCCGTCGTTTGATGCCGTGAGCACTCGCCAGGCGCTCGACGAGCGGAGAGAAGACCTCGAGAAGCTGAGATGCTCCATCCATACGATTGAGGACGAGACGAAGCTGTGCGAGTGGACCGCCGACCGGATTGCCGAGGGGTTGGTCGTCGGCTGGTTCCAGGGACGGATGGAGTGGGGCGCCAGGGCCCTGGGCAATCGGAGCATCCTCGCCGACCCGCGGCGATCCGACATGCGCGAGATCATCAACACCAAGATCAAGTTTCGCGAGCGGTTCCGCCCGTTCGCGCCCTCGGTGATGGAGTCGGCTCACAGCGAGTACTTCGATGGCTCGGTGCCGGATCCCTTCATGATGCAGGTCTATCCTGTGCGCGAGGACAAGCGGCAGGTGATTCCGGCAGTGACCCACGTCGACGGGTCTGGCCGCATGCAAACGGTCAGCCGCGAAGGCAACTCGATCTATTGGTCGCTGATTCACACGTTTGGGCAACGTACCGGCGTACCGATCGTGCTCAACACCTCGTTCAACGAAAACGAACCCATCGTGCTTCGGCCGGCCGAGGCGCTGGACTGCTTTCTCAGGACGCGGATGGACGTGCTGGTGCTCGGACCGCATACCGTGACGAAGGGGCCGTAGGCCACGCGTATGCACATCCTGTTCTTGAACCGCTCTTACTATCCCGATACCGCCGCCACTGGGCAGCTGCTGACCGACCTGTGCGAGGGATTGGCCCGGGATCACGGCTGCCGCGTCACCGTCATTGCCGGCATGCCGCTGCTGCCAGCGCACGATCAGCTGGTGTCGGTCCGCGGTCTCGTGGGCCGAGAGCGACACCACGGCGTCGAGATCTTCCGCGCGCGTGGCAGCCGGTTCGACAAGCGGCGCTTCGTCGGTCGCGCCACGAATTACGTCTCGTACTTCCTGACTGCGTGTTATGCCGGCATGCGGGTCGATCGGCCGGACGTGGTGGTGGCGTTGACCGACCCGCCGATCATCGGGTTAGCCGGGTGGCTGGCGGCACGCCGCTCTCGCGCGCCTCTGGTGATGGCTTATCAGGATCTGTTCCCCGAGGTCACGGCACTCCTCGAGGATTTTCACAGCGACACGATCAACCACGCGCTTCAAGAGATCAATCGCTTCCTCTGCCGCAAGGCCGATCGCATCGTCGCGCTCGGCGAGACCATGCGGCAGCGGCTGATCGAGAACAAGGGCGCGCCGAGCGAGCGCACGGTGATTATTCCCAGCTGGGCCGACACGCGCGCGATTGTGCCAGGACCCAAGCGCAACGCTTTTGCCGACGCCCATCATCTGGCCGACAAGTTCGTCGTGATGCATTCTGGCAACATCGGCCTCTCCCAGAGTCTCGAAACCGTTGTCGAGGCGGCCGCGCTGCTGAAACACGTTCCTGACATCCAGGTGGTGTTTGTCGGTGAAGGGGTCCGCAAGCGGGACCTCGAGGAGCGCACCCGCGCCCTTCAGCTGCCGAATGTCACCTTCCTGCCGTTTCAGCCGAAGGAGCGGCTGTCCGAGTCGTTCGCCTCGGCCGACGTCTTCGTCGTCTCACTCCAGCAGGGCCTGGCGGGGTACATCGTTCCCAGCAAGCTCTATGGCATTCTTGCGGCCGGACGGCCGTACGTCGCCGCCGTTGAACCCTCGTGCGAGGTGGCGGCGATTACCCAGGCGCACCACTGTGGGCTGGTGGCCGAGCCGTCGAACGCCCGTGCGTTGGCTGACGCCGTCATGGTGCTCTATGACGATCGCGATCTCACACGCCGGCTTGGGGAGAATGCCCGTGAAGCCAGTGCTGCGTTCGATCGATCCGTACAGGTCGGGAAGTATGCGACTCTTTTTCATGAGCTGACGGCCACGCGGCCGGCGCTCGCGCCCGTGCCAGCCGGGTAACGACGTGGTCGGTCAGGCGTTTCGTGGTCTCTGCCGAGCGACGCTCTGGCCCGACGGGTCCGTCCGGAGCATTCACGGTGCGGTCCTGGGCCTCCCGCGTACCGACACACAGAAATATCCGTGGTTGCCGAAACGATAGACACGCCGGCGGGCCGATCGTCAGTGCTTCCGGAGCCGTGGTCGAAGCGCGCGTTCGACGTGGCGTTGTCGGGGACGGGCCTGCTCTTGTCCGCTCCGGTCTGGGGCCTGATCGCGCTTGCGATCAAGCTCGAAGATCGGGGACCGATCTTCTTTTCGCAGGAGCGGGTCGGCAGCGGCGGACGGACCTTCCGGGCGATGAAGTTCCGATCGATGATTCCCGATGCCGAGGCCAGGGTCGGCGCGCTGCAAGCGTCCGCCAACGACCCGCGAATCACGCGGGTCGGCCATCTCATGCGGGCGACCGCGGCCGACGAATTGCCGCAGTTGTGGAACATCTTCCGCGGCGACATGAGCTTTGTCGGCCCGCGCGCGCTGCGTCCGGGCGAGATCGAAGTCGGCAGCGGGGGAGAGCACGTGCGGCTGGAAGATGTGCCCGGCTTCGACGAACGTTGTCGCGTGCGTCCCGGCTTGACCGGCATCGCCCAGATCTACGCGCCCCGCGACATCACGCGCCGGCACAAGTTCCAGTACGATCGGATCTACCTGCGGACGCAGTCCTTCTGGCTCGACCTCCGGCTGATCGCGCTGTCGTTCTGGATTTCGTTCCGGGGAACGTGGGAGGCGCGTGATCGGAAGTTCTAGTGTCCCGGGTCTGAGCCGGGACACTTGGATCACGCGAGCGATTGACGGTTGGGGCTTGTGGACGGCTTCGATAATTTTCCTGGCGGCGACGCTGCCGTTTGCAGTGGCCAAGCCGCTCACCAACGACGAAATCTACACGCTGCGGGTCGCCCAGCAGCCGTCGTTTTTCTCCATCTGGTCGGCGCTGGCCAATGGCGCCGACAACCATCCGCCACTCGACTATTGGCTCCGCCACGCCTCGATGGGGCTGTTCGGCACGAGCCCTTTCGCGCTTCGGTTGCCGTCGATCGTGGCGGTCTGGCTGGCGGTGGTGTTTGTCTACACGCTCCTGGCGCGATCCCTCGGTGCACAGTACGCGTTCGGAGCCTCGCTGCTCGTGCTCATCGCCGGCGGCTACGAAGCGGCAGTGGCCACTCGCGGATATGCCCTTCTGCTGTTCTCGTTCGGCTTGTCGATGCTGGCGTGGCAGGCGGTGGCAACCGGACGCGCCGGCCCGCGCGAGCGGCTCATGTTTGCCGGCGGCCTTCTCTGCGCGTTCTATTCACACTATTACGGCGTCCTCCATGGCCTGGCGTTTGGTTTCGCGTCGCTGACGGCGGCAACACGCCGGGTGTCGCTGGTGAGACAGCCGTATCTGCTCATTGCTTCGGCGGTCGCGCTGAGCCTTCCGCTCTGGCCGCTGGTCGAGGTCGCCGCCAGGTTCAGCGATCGCTTCTGGACCCCCGTCACCATCACCAGCGCGCTGGCCTTCTATCCTTCACTCCTGGCGCCGGCCATTCCTTGCTTGATTGCCATCGCGCTTCTGACCGCGCTCGTTCCCGCCGATGCGGACGGGCCGGCGACTGCTGAACCGCTGGTGATGGCGCGCGAGACCGTGCACGCGCTCGTCTGGTTCAGCATCATGCCCGTGGCCATGTTCGTCATCGCCAGTCTGCGTACGGGCGCTTTCCTGCCGCGATACACGGTAGCCACCGGCGCCGCGCTCGTGATTCTGTGGGTCGTACTGGTGTCGCGCATGCGCGGCCGGGCCAGTCATCTGCGCCTGATCGTGGCCGCGTTGCCGCTGATCTTCATGAGCGTGCCGGTCGTCCGGCAGGCGACGGGTCTCAGGACCCATCAGTTTCGCGTCGCCTTCACCGCGGGTCTCGAAGACTTTCAGGGCGCTGCGCGGCAGCCGGTCGTCATCGGCGACGACGGCGTGTTCGTCGAGCTCAGTCAGAGCGATACGCAGCAGCGTCTGACGAATTGCTACTTTCTCTACGATGCGTTTCCGGACCGGCCCAACAACGTGGACGAAGCGGTTCGAGGACTACTGCAGGTCTGGCCGATCCGGGCGCTCGCCTTCGACGCGATGAAGGCTCGCGCGTCCGGCTTTGCCTTCATCGGCAACTGGGGCGACCGCGTGCTGGAACGGTCGCTGGCCGACGGTGCGACGATCCACTCTCAGACGGACCCGTCGTCCGGACTGAAGTATTGGCAAGTGACGTTTTGAGTCCGTCTCTCTGAAAAGCGAGTGGCGATCTCTTCGACTGCAGCGTCGATCGAACGGTCGCCGATCACCGATCGGCTGGCCGACATTCTGTCAAATCGGCCGGTGTCCGGAGAGGCCCTGCGTCTATTCGACACGTCGGCATTTCTCCACGCGGCCAGCTATCACGGCGTGCTCCCGCTCGTGGCCGAGGCGCTGCGCGATCGCCAGGACGTCGATGCCGATCTGCGTCAGCGTCTGCAGACCAAGGCCACCCGCCTGGCCGCGTCGGATCTGGTGCGCGAGAGCGAGCTGTGCGCGCTGCTCGAGGCGTGGCGCGCGGCTGGCGTGCGGAATCTGCTGATCAAAGGGGCGCACCTTGCCTGCAGCATCTACGCCCGCTCGGATCTGCGGCCTCGTCTCGACACCGACGTGCTCGTTCCCGCTTCGGCGCGGGCCGACGCCGAGGCGGTCTTGTTGCGCCTGGGATACGACGCGCCCCAACACGTGGGCGGCGATCTCGTTTCCCATCAGGCGCAGTACGTGAAGCGGCAGGGCAGTGCTGCGGTTCATGCCGTCGATCTTCACTGGAAGGTCGCCAATCCACAGCTGTTTGCCGACGCGCTCGGTTTCGACGAATTGTGGCTCGCTCGAACGCCGCTGCCGCGATTGCATGCCGCCGCCGATGGCCTCTCGCACACCCACGCGCTCGCGCTCGCCTGCGTGCATCGCGTGGCGCACCATTACGACTCGCCGTGCCTCATCTGGCTCTACGACATTCATCTCCTTGCGGCCACGATGTCCGCCGACGGCTGGAGCGCGTTTATCAGCCTCGCCCAATCGCGCGGTATCTCGAGGATTTCTCGACAGGGCCTGGTGCTGACCGCGCATACCTTTGGCACGTCGATTCCGGAAGGCGTGCTGAACCGGCTTCAACACGCCGGCGATCTCGCGGGCGAGGACGCCACTGCCGCGTATCTTCACCGCACACGACGGCCAGTCGAGA
The DNA here is from genome assembly GCA_963773045.1 of uncultured Acidobacteriota bacterium. Classification (GTDB taxonomy): domain Bacteria; phylum Acidobacteriota; class Vicinamibacteria; order Vicinamibacterales; family UBA2999; genus 12-FULL-67-14b. The sequence continues at coordinate 105,242 of CAVYZT010000002.1, forward strand.
ACTTGATGGCCGACATGCGCGCGCTGCCGTCCTGGTCCAAACGCATTCGTCTCGTTCGGGAGCACCTGTTCCCGTCACCGCGATACATGCGAGAGGTCTACGCGCCGGCCAGCCGGGCGCCCCTCCCCTTGTTGTACACACGGCGCGTCTTGCACGGCGCGCGTAAGTGGTTTGCTCCGGGCGCGCACTTCTAAACCTCGCCTTTGCCCACCCACGTTGATTCATCGAGCAGGCCGGAGGTGTCGCGACGAAGTTGATCGGCTACTTTGGGTAGTAGCCCTATGACGCAGCACCACTACCCAATGGATGGTGGAGAAGTTTTGAGCAATGCCCGTGATACGATTTCCAGCCGAATGACGGGGTCCACCTAACGAATGCGAAGGCGGCCCTTGGCGAGAGCCGACGTGCGTGATGCGGTCGTCATCGGCGGCGGACCTGCCGGATCGATGGCGGCGCGGCGACTGGCCGAGCGGGGTCACGACGTGGTCCTGATCGAGGAACACGAAACCTCCGGCGTTCCCGTCCACTGCACCGGCCTTCTCGGCGAAGACGCGTTCGACGAGTTCGATCTTCCACGGCAAACCATCCTCGGCGTCGCCTCGGCCGCACGATTCTGGGCCGGCGACGGCGGCTCGGTGCTGATTGCCAGCGAGCGGGTGAAGGCGGCGGTGATCGATCGGGCGCTGTTCGATCAGGATATGAGCCGGCGCGCGATCGCGGCCGGTGTCGAAGTCAGGCTGGGCTGTCGTGCGGTCGAGATGCAGGCCGCGACGGATCACGTCGAAGTGAAGACCGGATTGGGTGCATCCATCCTCGCTCGCGCCTGCGTGCTGGCCTGTGGCGCCAACTATCGTTTTCATCGCCAGCTCGGCCTCGGAATGCCGCGCGCGTACCTGCAAAGCGCCCAGCTCGAGACCCCCTTTCCGGCGTGCGCGCACATCGAAGTGAAGTTCGGCCGTGACGTCGCGCCCAAAGGTTTTGCCTGGCTGGTCCCATTCCAGCGGGCGGGCGAGTCATACGCGCGCATCGGTCTGATGTGCGGCGACGAGGGCGGCAGCCGCTTCGAAGGTTTCGTGCGCACCGTCTGCGCCGAGCAGGGCATCGATCCCGGCTCGCTCGCTCCCGCGCGCCGGAAACTGCTGCCGCTCGGACCGGTCACGAAGACCTATGCGGGTCGAGTGCTGGCCGTCGGCGATGCCGCCGGCCTCGTGAAGCCGACGACCGGCGGCGGCATCTTCTACGGCTTGATCAGCGGAGCGCTGGCGGCCGAGTCTCTGGACGCCAGCCTCCGTCGCGATCGCCTCGCGGAATCCGATCTCGAGGGCTACCAGACCCGCTGGCGTCAGCGATTGGGAGCCGACATCCGCATCGGGCTCGCGTTTCGCCGCCTGGCCGAACGGTTCGACGATCGCGCAATCAATTCGGTGATCGAGCTGGCGCGCGTCGACGGCATCGTGCCGCTGCTGAAGGAAACGGCCTCCTTCAACTCGCACCGGCTGGCGGCGCTCGCGCTGCTCAAGCACGCCGCGTTTCGCAAGATCCTCGTCAGGGCGCTCTGCGCGTGAAACACTACGGCAGGTTCACGCTTGCCGCGATCGTCTGGGGCGCGCTCAGCTTCGGAGCGGTCTACCCGTGGGCCTACTGGCCGCTGGTCGCCGGCTGTGCCGGTTTGGGGTTCGTCGGACTGCAGAGCGAGAGCGCGAATGCGAGCTGGCTGCGCTGGCTAGCGGTCATGCTCGCAGCCATCGCCCTGGTCGCCGCTTTTCAACTCGTCCCGCTGCCGCGGCGCGTGCTGCTGGTGCTGGGGCCGTCGACCGATCGGTTCCTGCAGGAATATATCGTTGGCTACGCGAGTCAGCCGCCGGCGAGCCATCCGCTCTCGGTGGCGCCTCGGAACACGCTTCGCGGTCTCGGGTTGCTGGTCGGCTTCAGCATCTTCCTGCTCGGTCTCATCCGTCGCCTGCCGTACGTCAACCTCGACAACCTCGTTCGACGGCTCGCCGTGTTCGCCGGTGCGATGGCCATCTTCGCCGTGGTGCAGAGGGCGGCATCGGGTGCGAACGGAACCGAACTCGTCTACGGATTCTGGCGACCGAACGCGCCCGGCAACATCTACGGACCCTTCATCAACCGGAACCACTTTGCCGGCTGGATGCTCATGGCGGCCCCGGTGGCGTTCGGCTTCGCGTTTGGACTGCTGGCCCGCGCCCGGCCCAAGGGTCGAGGCTGGGCGGTCTGGAGCCGCTGGCTGGGATCACCGGCCGGCAGCCAGTTTGCGTTGACGCTGCTCGCGGTCCTGGCCATGGGCGCGTCCATCGTCACCTCCGGGTCGCGATCTGGAATGACGAGTTTCGTCGCGGCGGCAGCCGTGGCGGCGGCGTTCGCGTGGCGCGCGTTCGTCCGGCGTGCCCGCGGCGCCCTGCTCTTGCTGGTCGCTGCGGGCCTCGTGGTGCTTGCCGTTTTCTACTGGGCCGGTCTGGAAGCAGCCGTGAATCGGTTCTCGACGGCCACCGATGATGCTCGCGGCCGCATCGATGCGTGGCGCGACACGGTTCGGATCATCCGCGACTTCCCGATCTTTGGTGTGGGCCTGAATGGATTCGGGACCGCGATGCTGGTTTATCAAAGCGGCGACCGGCGGATGTTCTACAAGGAAGCGCACAACGATTACCTGCAGATCGCCGCGGAAGGCGGGGTGCTGTTTGCCGTTCCTGCGGCGATCGCCGTCGCCCTGGTCGCCTACCAGGTGCGAAGACGATTTCGCGAGGAGCGGGATACGCCGATGACCTGGTGGCTTCGGGCGGGGGCGGTCGCCTCGCTGGCGGGAATCGCGTCGCAATCGTTGATCGAGTTCAGCCTGCAGATGCCAGGCAACACGGCGCTGTTCCTCGTGCTCGTCGCCTTGGCCGTCCATCGACCGCTTCGTTCGATCCGTTCGCACACCCAGCAGCAGCGCGCCGCCTGAGTGCCTCGGGCTCGAGGCTTGGGGCCGGGGCAGTCCCAAGCCCCAAGCCCCAAGCCCCAAGTCCCAAGTCCCAAGTCCCCTAGCAGATGGCGTCAGCAATGCGCGCCGCGTTGGCCATGAGCGTGAACGTGAGGTTCTTGGCAGGCAGGAACGGAAACGTCGTCCCGTCGGCGAGGAACAGGTTCTCGAAGTCGTGGCTCTGGCCATGGACCGACGTCGTCCAGGGTCCCTTCGCGTGTGACATGGGCATCAGGCCGGCGTAGTGCACGCTGGCGCCCATCGGCCGCACGTGCATCATCCCCGGCGGCACGACGCAATTCAGATCGCGGAGCACTCGCTTCACCTGCTTGACGATGGCCTTGATCCGCTGGTCCTCACCGGGAGGCGGTTCGTAGCGAACGACCAGGCACGTCGGATCGCCAGACGCCGATCGGTCCAACTGCACGGTGTTTGCCTCCCGCCGCGTGTCATGCAGATTGATGTTCACGACCCCGAGCGCTGCGTGAACGTTCCCGAAGAGGCGCAACGCCGTTCGCAGATCCAGCGGAAGCTTCTGCACGATGGGATGAATCATCGCGGTCTTGAGCGTCGTGATCTGGCAGTGGATGTACTCCTTGGGCGTCTCGGCCTCGAGTCCCAACCCGAGCTGATGGTACTGATAGGTGTCCGGATCGTACGGGCGTTTCAGCATCCCCAGGTTGACGAACGGCAGCAGGATTTGCCGGTTGTCCATCAGCCCGCCGAGCGAGACCGCTTTCCCGGTCGCCTGCCGTATCGAATCCAGCACGATCCGCGACGTCGACAACGTTCCGGCGGCGAGCACGAGGGTGTCGACCGCAATCTCTTCGAGCGGGCCGCCCGCGGCTGGTTCGACCAGGACGGCGGCCACTCGCGATCCGTGAGTGACGAATCGACGAACGAAGACGCCGTTCACATATTGAAAGTCCGGATAACGCCGGCATTCCTCGAGCGTCATCGACGGCGTGTAGAGCGAGCCGGATGGGCATCCCCAGAGGCAGCGGCCCAACTTCGCGCACGCTCTCCGGCCCGGTCGGTCGCGCGTGATCGTGGCGATGCGTGACCGTCCGAGATAAGAGCGGCGTTCGCCGTTGATGAGCGCGCGCTGGCGCTGATACGTCTCCAACAGCAGGCGCGAGTGCGCGTCGAGGTCGAGCGGCGGCAGCAGATGCTGATGCACCGGCATGAAGCGCGCGAGATCGTCGACCTCGCCGCTGATTCCGATCCGCTCGGCGACGCGGTCGTAGTACGGCAACAGGTCGGCGGCCGCGAACGGGAAGTCGTCGAGCTCGGCTTGGTTCAACGGATAGACGCCCCCAGTCCAGGCTTCCGCCAACCCCCCTTGAGCGAATGAGGTGAGCGACTCGAAGCCGGAGCTGACCAGCCGAAACTGCGGCACGCCTTCGAACACGTGAGTCTTGCTGGGCGGAAATCCGTAATACTCGCCGCGACCGCCGGGGAGGAGCACGGATTCGAATCGATCGCCAAGAAAATACGTGGCCGGGTCCGGCAGCTGCGCCTTGAGCTCGGCCCAGCTCGCCTCTGGCATGACCGGCGCGGGCCGCTGCCGTCCGACGTCGAGCATGAGCACTTCGCGACCCTTTTCGAGAGCCGTGAGCGCGAAATGGACCGCGCTGGCACCCGATCCGACCACGACCATGGGCTTCATCGTTGTTCCGAAACGCCGTGCCAGAGCCGCAGCGGCGCGAGCAACATCGCACCGGCGACGAATCTGAGGAGCCACCCGGCGCCGAGGAGCGCCGCGCCGATAGCCCACACCACGGGCGACCCGGGAACGGCGTGATCGACGCTGGCCGACGATGCTCCGCGGCTCTCGAGAATCGCGATCAGCAGGACCAGTTTCCTGCGCAGCGCGCTGGCCGGAGCGACCGGACCGGCAAACGCATCGGCCATACGGGCGAGCGCGGGTCCGCCATTCGCGAGCTGGAGCAGCGCGCGATCCAATGGCGTGATCGCGTCCAGCTTCAGAGTCTCGACCTGGTGCGCTCTCTGATAAGCGCGCACGATGTCTGGAGCGGCGTCGACGTCGGCCAGGTACCGGCAGAACAGCGTGCACTCACGAGCGAGCTGAGCCGGGTCAGCCCTGTGCATGGCTCACCGTGTCACGGATCATCTCATCGAGCGTGTAGCGAAAGCGCGACGGGCTTGCGCCGGCGACCGTCGCTTTCACGACGCTGTCGTTGACGAACGCGCACAGCTGTCCGGCGCCGATCGGGAGCAGGCCCGCGGCGAGCGGCTCGACGAGAGCCAGCGCGCGCATCGTGGCGAGACCTGGAAGGCGAACGAAGGTCGCGTTCCGCCCGGTGGCTGCCTGTCGCATGCGGGTCAGCAGATCTCTCATCGAGAGGATTTCCGCTCCCCCCAGATCGACATCGTGATTGTCGAGACGCCCGTCGTCGAGCGCGGCGGCGAGAAAGGCGGCCACATCGTCAACGTGAATCGGCTGGACCCGGACGGAGCCATCGCCGAACAGGGGAACCACGGGCATCGTGGCAAGTTTGAGCAAGCCGTTGCCGACCGGCGAGCCCGCGCCGAAGACGAATGTCGGCCGCACGTTCACGAACCGCAGACCGCTCGACCGCACGATCTGCTCGGCCTGCCGTTTGGCATCGGCGTAATGATAGGCGGTCCGATGGACGAACGTGGTCGCGATCGAGCTGACGTTGACGAAGCGTTTGACGCCCGCCTCACGAGACGCGCGGACGAGCTTCTCCGTGCCTTCGCAATTGGCCGTGAAATGATCGCGCCGCGATCCTTTGCCCGTCCGCGCGGCCAGATGCAGCACGGTGTGCGTGCCAGCGAGGGCGGCGGCAAAGGATTCGGGCCAATCGAGATCGCCGCGAATCGCGCTGACCGAAGGTCCTTCGGCAAACGACCGGCCCTCCCGCACCAGGCAGCGGATCGGCCGATTGGATGAGGGTCCGAGCGCCGCGAGTACCCGGCGCCCGATGAAGCCGGTCGCGCCGGTGATGAACACCGCATCCATCCGACGCATTGTAGTGGGCGCAACCCTTCATCCCGACTCCAACTGAATGATGTCCGGGGTGACTCAGGGGGTGCGGGCCGATTGTCGCATTCCCTCGGTGATGATGCCGATTCGCTCGACTCCGGCGCCTTTGGCGACGTCGATCACCTCGACGACCTCGCCGTAGCGCAGGGCGCCGGCGCCCATCACCCAGAGCGTCTTGTCCGTGCGTGTGGAGTAGACGCTGCGAAGGCGAGCCTCCAGTTCTGGCATCGAGACGTCCTGGTTGTTGATGGAGATGCGCTTCTCCGCTGAATAGCTGAGGACGATCTGGGTGACGTTGTCGGGTTGCTGCTTCGCGTCCTTCACCTCGGCCGGCAGGTTGATGTCGATCCCCTTTTGCGAGAGCGGCAGGGCCTGCATGAAGATGACGAGCAGCACGAGCAGCACGTCGATCATCGGCGTGATGTTCATGTCGCTGCTGACATGCAGCGCCTTTACCCCCGTCGATTTCACGTCCGTGGGTTGATTCTTCCGGGTCACGCTATCCTCCGTATTCAGCTCTGACACCGAGTGTACGCGTTCCGCGACCCAAGAGATCGGCGGAAAGGGTATTACTTGGGGCGTGACGGACAGCCCGAGGTCGCCACTGTGGGTTGCGAGCAACCGGCGTCGGGGAGAATTCCGGGCTTTCCCGGGCAACACGCTGGAGGTCGCTTCGACGAGAGCGATGCGGCACATTCCCGCTGTCACGTTGTGGAGCCACGCTCTGGGTGCAGGAGCAGAAGGGCACCCCAAATCGTCGGCCCGAGCGACCCCACCGTGGCGCCGTGGTACAATTCACTTCTCTCGCTGGCCGGCGTAGCTCAGTTGGTAGAGCAGCTGATTCGTAATCAGCAGGTCGTCGGTTCAAGTCCGACTGCCGGCTCCAATCTTTTCAACGACTTACGGTGATTCTGTAAATCGCGAAAAACAGCCAGCTAACACATAGCTAACACCGTAAAACGGTTCGGCGGTTCTTGGGCTTCTGAGCGGGAGATGGTGATGGCGATTTCGAACTTTCTCCAGATGGGGATCGCGACGACGACCACCAGGCGACGCACGGTCTATCGCCGCGAACGCCGTTGCGAAGCCTGCCAATATCAGTGGTTCTCGCGTTGGGGCACTAAGCGCGCGATGCGTCACGAGCCCATGCGGTGCCCGCGGTGTCATTCATCGCGATGGAACACTGCGTGATCGACGGAGTAATCGATGGTTCGAAGTCACCGCCGTCGACCACAATCGTTGGCGTGAGGTGACGGTTGCAGGCCACATCTTGCGATTGACGACAGCGACGCCGCGGCCGCAGGATCATCCTCCCCAGAGGGAGGTGCAGTCCCGTGTCGAGCCAGACAGCAGCCCGTCGAAGCCCCAGAGTCCCGCGCGCTGCCGACAGTCCTTGGGTGACGGTCAAAGAAGCGGCCGCCTATCTCGGCGTCGGCGTCGACAAGATTTATCAGGGCTGCGCCAGTGGCGGCTTGAAGCACATCAAACTCGGGCACTCCACGATTCGCCTCAAGAAGATCTGGATCGACCGCTGGACCAACTCCTCCAGCGGGATAGTGGCCCCTTGCCGAGCTCGTCCTGGCCGGGCTCGCCGCTCATCCCGATGAGCGTGACGGTGAAGCTGCCGCGGTCGACGTTCGATGCGGCCTATCAGGTCGCCCGGGCGGAGGATGTCACGCTGCCGGAATTGCTCCAGCGCGGGCTCACACGCCTGTTGAAGGGCACGCCCGATCCCGAGACGCACTGACTCGGGTCCCTAAACTGCGCCGATGCCCGTTCGTGTGGCAGCCCTCGGCGCGTGTCCGAGACAGCCACACCCCAACACTCCGACGAGCGACTGGGTGATCCCCAACCGCGGAGTATCAGCATCCACGTCAGTTTGCCCAATTCCGTCTACGACGCTTCGTGGAAGGTCGCCAAGGCTCGCGGCGTGACCGTGCCGGAACTCTTGCGGCGGTCCTTGCAGCACGCGCTGCGTCCGCGCGACACGGACCCGACGCGGTAGACTGTTCCGCGTTGTGGCGGATGAGAAACCGAAGCACGCGGGCGGCAGGCCACGCGTGGACCCGCGCTACCCAAGCGTCGACATTCATGTGACGCTCGACGCGCGGAGCTACGATGCCGCCTATCGGGTCGCCCGCGCGCACCAGATGAGCGTCCCCGAACTGATCAGGCGCGCGTTTCTCCGGCACCCGCTGAGTTACCGAATACGGAGCCGCGGTAGGGGCGGGCGTCTGGCGGTGCAATTCTTCCAGCTCGAGGACTTCGATGCGATCGGTGTGCCGCTCGACGATCCCGATCAGCCGATCGAGCAGCTCGCGGATCGGTTCGAGCGCCACGATCAACTGCGCCTGGTCGTCGGGGGTCATCATGCGGATCGCCTGACGGGGCGCGGTTCGTCAAGTCGGCGACCTCCTGCTTCAACTCGGCGATTTCTGCGGCCTGCGTCTGATTCGCCTGCTCGAGCGCGGCGATCTTGGCGTCGCGCGGCTCGATCAATTTCTTGAGGACGTCGACAATCCCGTTCCGAGTACTCGTCGAAGGCTTTCCACAACGCCGTCGTGGTCACCGCTGGCGAGGCGGGGGCCAGCTCCTTGCGTATCACTGCCGGCTCGGCTAACCCGAGCTGCTGCATTCTCGTGTCGTCCTGTTGCCGGGCGCGAACCACTTCTGCGGCCCGCCGAACTCCAAGAGGACATCGAAGTCGCGCTCGGTCAGCTCGAGCGGACTGTCGGCGAGGCGCGCCAGCGCGGCGTGGTACTGGGAGACATGCATGGCGCGTCTCAGGTCAACGTCGCGGTGAACTGCACGCTGCCGGCCAGCACTTTCCAGTTGATGTAGCGCTCGACGCGATGCCCGCCAGGTTGTCTTGCCACAGCGTCGCGTAGATCGTCGCGGCACTCGCCGGCGCTGGCGCATCGTCCATCTGGACGAGGGCCTGATCGCTGACGTCGAGCTCGAGGCCGTCATCGGCCACGGCCAGGACCGGCGGGTCCAGCAGGATCAGGTTCGCGCCCGCGCTCGGCGAGACGACCAGCGGGTAGCCCTTGAATGCACGCGGCACGTTCGCCGGATCGAGCGCACTCAACGCGCCGACGTTGGCCGGCGCCACAATCCAGGTCGGCGCTAATCGCCCTGGGTCTCGCGGTGAAGAACGCCGAGATGGTCGCCGCGATACTCGCCGACACCGTCACACCAGCGAGGATACCCGCCGGATCTGGAAGCGGATGCCGCCGCCGCGCCCAGCAGGGCGCTATCGACGAAGGCCGTCAGCTCGTTCAACAGGATTTGCTGCAACGCCTGCTCGGAGCCCGGTGCCGAGAAGGTCATCAGCTCGCGCGAGACGACGACGATGCCGGCGGCCTTCAGCCGGGACAAGGTGACGTTGCCGAAGCCCAACTTGGTCGCCGGCTTCGGGCTGTTCTCGCCCACCCACTTCATCGACGAGCCGGTCACCTGGTAGGGCATCGTCGTCTGGGAACGGGATCGAGGCAACCGGGAGTTGCGATAAGACGCTCGCCTGGCGGACGACGCCCAGGAAGCCCGTCATCAACCGCGAGGCGGCCAGCGGGGCGGCCCAGGTCGCATCCGTCGTGGTCGCGGCCGCGACCGCTGCCTTCGTCACCCGTTCCCATTCGTACGCCTTCAGCACCATCGTGGCGCTGTCACCGCTCCCCCAACGGTCGCGGTAGTATTCTCCGCGCCGCCGTGCGCGACCGCCTTCGCGGAGAGCACGCGCATCGCAACCGCTTCGACCTTGCGATACTGCTCCGAGGGGTATCTGGATAGTTCCATACGCGGGCATCATCGACCGTGCGCGTGCACGCACGGATAGGTCATGCCGCCATTTCGACTTTCCAACGCGCGCCGCCGGTCGATTGCTCGAGTCGGAGCAGCCGCAACGCAGGCAGACATCGATCTGTGTCGTTGAAGCATCTGCAAGAATGTTTGAGATACGGCCCGATCCTGGGCATTGGCAATCGCTCGCAACAGTCGGCCCACCGACTTCGCCGACTTGCCGGCGAACCACCGCGACAACTCCGACGACACGACGAGGGCGGTCGAGCAGTTCGTGCGTCCGAAACCAGGTGTCGGTGACGTGCAGGATCGCCAGCAGGATTGCGGCGTGGTCCCGCTCGAGCCGTTGCTGACGGAGCTGCGGTCGAGTTCGGCTTCGAGGCGGGCTGAATCCGATCGTCCAGAGTCAGGCGATCAGACGCTGGGAGCCTCGAGAGCGACCATTGTTGGCGTAGGGCTATCAACCTTCGTCCGTGTGGAATTTTCCACAGCGAGGACGGTCAGAGCACGCCCGCCCATTTCGATCGGCTTCGGCGGTGCGCTGGCGGGCGGGCGACGGGCAGCCGCGCCCGCGCTTGGCGTCATCCCAAACTCGACGAGGAACGCGCGCATGTGCGCCAGCGCCGGTGCGCGATCTTCACGTAGGGCGAGATGACCGCGATGTCGTGGTCGTTCCGCTTGAGGAGCGAGCCCGAACTGCCGCAACTTCTGCGTCGCCTGTTTCCACGTGACGAACGCTTCGCAGTACGCCGCCAGGGCGTCGGCATCGGTCTCGGTGAGCGAGCCGAGCGGCCCGAGGACGGGGGCCAGGCGTCGCCATTCGGCTTGCGGCGTCCGCATGCAGCCACGCAGGCGGGAGTCGGATCGACGCGACGCAGACCGACGCGATCGCTGCCCCGGCCGCGGACCATGCCGGGTGACATTCCACGTCCCGTGGAGCAGATGATGCTCCGGTGAGCGCTTGTTATGCCCGCCGCTACGCCCTGGTCGTCCTGCCATTGATCCCCCGTTGGCGGCAGTGATCTAAAGCGGTACCGGTTAGATCCGCCGCGCAAAAATCTCATTTGCTGCAAAACTCGCGCGTCGACTCCCGAGGTGGTTACAGAGATCACCTTGCTGAACTTTCTTCAGCCCCCCGATGCCGGCGGTTCATTGCACTGTTCCGTCTTGGGTTTGGGTGATCAGCACCAAGGTCATCAAGAATTCGCCGAGTTCATCATCGTTGTCGCACGGGAATTCGAGCATGACGTGACAAACCGCACACCGAATCGCGGGAACGTTGTCTTTTCCAGCAATGTACAGATTCGGCTCGGCACAGTGCCGCTGGTGATCGTCAGCGAAGGCGGCCAACGTCTCTTCGTTCTTGGTCATCATGCCTCTCCGTTTAAAGGGTGGCCCCCCGCCCCCGGTCCCCCGCCCCGCCCCTGGTTCCACCAGGTGTGGGGCATCCTGGTACCGCACAGGGGGGCCCCCAGTGGCGCGGCATCCCCCCTACGCCTCGGGATCATCCCCCACCCCGGCGGCGTGGGAGAGGGGCGGCCCCGATGTT
>CAVYZT010000003.1:0-397741 GCA_963773045.1 uncultured Acidobacteriota bacterium
TTCGCTGATCGGTAGATCGCCGGTTTGATCGGTCGGCCGCCAGCCACGACCTTGACACTGGTGCACTCGAAAAGTTCTGCGCGATCGTTATCCCCGCAGACCACGTTCACGACATCGATCCGCGCATCAGCCGGCGGGTTGTATGTAGCATTTGCGCCAGCAAGCTCGTATCCCTTGCGTGCGATCAGTTGTCGGGCACTCGACACATGCAACTTCGTTGTGTCTCCCTCCGATTCACGTAAGCCGAGGAACGACGTCGATGCGCCCTTCCACGCCCCGAGCGCTGCGCGGAGCGATTCCATCGCTCATTCGTGAAGTTGGAACCGAAACCTTCGTCGGTGCCGTCAACGTGGCTGAGGATCCTCGCCGTCGAGGTCTGTGCAACTGCATTGGCAATGGTTAGCAGAACGATCACCGCGGGGAGCAAAAACAGCTTCACTTATGCCTCCATCTGGTTCGGCAAGACCCTGCTTCAGGGTCGAAAGGAGAGAGCAGATTGCAGAAAGACTTCCAGGATTGTCATGGGGAAAACGTCAGAGCCGTGTCGTTCTCGGGCCACGTTGGCCCCGAATCGTGCCGGAGCGGCCTCAAGCGTGTCAATTTCTATGGCATTGCTATCGGCGGCAGCCCACGCAAAGCGTAGGCTATGTGCGCTCCACCACGACATAGGGTGTTGGCCGAGACGGTGGTATCCACTAGGTCGCTACGCCTGTCGCCGGTCTCCGACCTGCTGCAGGATCGTCCCGATGGTGCGGGCGGCCACGATGATGTCATGGACGAGCTCGGCGACGGCCTCGCCCAGCGTGCGCGGGTCGCCCGTGGTGACCTGGCCATTCCCAACGCGTGCCTCCATCTCGAGCAGCGTTTCCAGCACCGTGCTGCGTCGCAGAATGCGCTGTTGCTGCCGCGTCAGTTCGTCCACCTGGTCGAGCGCGACGTCCGCACGAACATCCGGCAGCAGTGTAGGCGTCGACGGACGCCCGGGCGCCGCGTGCGGCGGAGGCGGAAGGGGCTTCGTCTTGGCTGGAGCCAGCGGTTTCGCGCGTGTGATTGTCGCCCGACTCCCGGCACCATTGCGAGACGGTCGCCTCGGGTGAACCGGTGCCGATTGGCTCTGACGCCGTGACGGTTCACCGCGTTGCACACTCTCCGGAGTCCGCACCGTGACGGCCGGATGGGTCGTGGCCGGGACGTCGCTCGTGGTGTCCGCTCCCGCGACCTGTTCGTCTAGCCACGCCAGCGCCGCCTCGCGTTCCTCGGTCGTGACGCCGCGGCTGGGGCCCTGTTCGAGATACTGCCGCGCGTGGGCGACCACGGCCGCCTCGCGGAGTGCGGCCGTGAATTCGGCGTCACCCATCCGTCTGGTGTGGAGCAGCGCGGCGACGCGCTGCGGCACACACCCGCCGGGAATCGAGCAGCGCGCGCGGGCGACGAGTTCACGCCCGCGTGTGAAAGCGGACCGTCGTCGTGTTGGTCGCACGCCGGCGGCCCTGGCCGCCGCGACAGACGCCCCAGAGGGATTGATTGGGGCGTTCGGAGCGGTCGGGCGCTCAGAGGACTCTGGTTCGGTGGTCATGACCATTCCCGCGTCGGCGAGCGCCGGGCTTAGATAGTGCGCCCGATGCAGGGGCTCACGACCTCGAGCTCACTGGTATTCACGGATCCACCCACGGCGTTTCCTGGCTCTGTGAGCCCGAAAGGGCTGCCCGGTGGAGATGGTGCCGGTACTCATGCTGTGGCCTCGACGGCGATGGCCGCCGCGCTCTCGATCAGCTTCTGTTTCAGCTCGGCGTCCGTCAACGCGGCATACGGGTAGTGATGCGTGGACGGTCACCTGTTGGGGTGTCGGCGCATCCAGCCCAAACAACTTCGCGCGCCGCTCCATCACGCGCACCGCCGCCATGATGGCGCCCGGCAGCGCCGCCTTGATGCCGGGAGCGAGCGCGACATTGAGCCGGTCGAGCCGGGCCGCTTCCAGATCGCGCAGCCGTTCGGCCGTCTGCCTCACGACGGTGTCGAGCGAGCCGAGCGCGTCCTGGATGTCGTAGTACGCCGTGCGCTCGTTGACGCCCAGTTGCACGGCGATTCGGCGGTAGGTCGCCCCCACGATCCGCAGGTCGAGGGCGCGCTGGGCGCGCTCGCGCCGCTTGGCATCGTCGCCGGGCGGTCGATGGCGTGACGCACGGTGGCGCGACGTCTGAGCGGCCGCGTGTTGCGCGGTAACGTGTTGCGTGGTGGCCGGGCCCGCATCCGGCACCCATCGCCCCTTCGGACGCCCGGCGCCCGGTCGTGTTCCGCCTGTGGTTGTCTTCGAGTGTGATTTCAAGAATTCAAGATTGCGCGGCCATCGTGGGGCACCACGACGCGGTTGTCAATGGAGCGCCGTGCATTTGTCGAGGCCGGTCGCGGATGCCCACCTTGGGGCGCGCGAGCGGCACGCTCACATCGGTGTCGGAGTCGCTCGAGGAGCTCGGCGTGGCTGAGCGAGGTCTGGTAGCCCGTCACTTCATCCTGCACCAGGGCCCGGAGCAGATCCGGGAAGGCAGTCGGGATCGAATGGCGCGCCGAGTTGGAACGCCAGAAATCCCGTCGAGCAGCCGCGCGTCGGGATCCTGAGTGTGAATGATCCAGACGGGGTCCGCGGTGCTCACCGCCGGCCGGTTCAGGAGCGCCGTGATCGTGTCCGGGTCGGCAACGCGGGCCCAGATCTGGGTCGTGGGATCTTTCACGTAGACGTGACGCACGCCGAGTGCCGCATCGAGCAAGGCCGTGACGAACTGGTCGAACACCGCGTGGACCCGCTCACGCAGATACGTCGTCCCCAGCGTCGTGAGCGCCTCGATAGCGGTGTCTCGCGCGGTGCGCCGCTGCTTCCGTTTGTGAGGAGGCATCTGTGGTGCTACGTTCATGGCGTCGCTCCTTCTTGACTCGTCTGCGGCGTCGGACTTTCGCTACCGCGTCACGTCATGACGGGTCAGACGCGTTTTGGCATCTCGCGCAAATTCCCTAACGAATGTGCTTGGTTTGGTGATGATTCGTAATCAGCAGGTCGTCGGTTCAAGTCCGACTGCCGGCTCCACGTCCTTCACACAATCACTTACAGGCCGCTCCGCATCAACGGTCAGCGGCTTCGGCTGACGCCGGGCTGACGCCCGGCGCTGCCGAACGGCGCAGCTTGTGGTGCCGGGAGAAACGCTAACGTCCTTTATGCTGCCTCCGGACGATCTCGGTGAACTCTTCTCCGGTGTCGCCCGCGGAGGCGGTTCACGTCACCGCCGAGCGGGATCACAGGTGCAACATGAACAAGCAACGATTCACTGCGGCGCTGAGGCAGTTCGCACCAGGCGTGCTGATCGGACTCAGCCTGTCAATGCCATCACGGGTGATCGCACAGCACGGAGCGGCCGGTGCCCCGCCGCCTCCGGGCACGCTGGTGGACATCGGCGGGTACCGGCTGCACATCTACTGTCAAGGCACGGGCGATCCGGCCGTCGTGATGCTTGCGGGGGGTGGGGACTTCTCGTTCGACTGGAGTCTCGTTCAACCGGGGGTGGCACGGTTCGCGCGCGCCTGCGCTTACGACCGGGCAGGGCTCGCCTGGAGCGATTCGGGCCGACTCCCCGCACCATGCGACAGGACGCCCATGAGTTGCACGTGCTCCTCGAGCGATCCGGTGTCAAGGGGCCCGTCGTGCTGGTCGGTCACTCCGTCGGCGGCCTCATCGCGCGGGTGTATGTCGATCGATATCCTGGCAGCGTCGCCGGTCTCGTTCTGGTGGACAGCACACACGAAGACACGACGCTGATGCTGAATGGCAAGGTCGTTCGCGTGCGTGAGGGAGCGCGTGGAGCGTCCATTCCGCCTGTGCAGACCATGAAGACCAGCCCGCCCGCCCCGCCGTCCGCCGCGGACAAGGAGCAGTTCGAGATGAACCGGAAGATGTTCGGACCGCCGAAGATCGAGCCGCCCTTCGACAGGTTGCCCCCGCGGATTCAGCAGCTACGGCTGTGGGCCCTCTCGCACCCGAAGCTGGCGGCGCGCGGTGAGGATTTCTGGGCCGATGAGTTGCAGGCAATGTACACGGCACGGAAAACGAGGCCACAGCCCCTCGGCGACACGCCGCTTGCCGTGCTGATCGGCGGAAAGGAGTCGGACGCTCCGCCCGATGTCGCGGCGGATGACTGGAAACGTCTCGCGGCAGAGAAGCGGGAACAGAAGGTGGGATTTGCAGATCTGTCGCGGAACAGCAAGGTCGTCATCGACCCGAAGAGCGGGCATCATGTCGCGCTCGAGAATCCCGAGCTGGTCGTCGACACCATCCGCCAGGTCGTCGAGGCCGCACGCCACGGCGGGAAGCTCGAAAAGCATGGCGAGCAGAGGTCGGGCCAATGATTCGTTAGAGCGAAGCCGCAACCAGAAGCCCAAACAGGCCGCAAGAAAGAAGGCGCGTTAGCGAAGCGGGCGGTTTGGATTGGGCTTCTGGACTAGGAGTTCAACCTTCCCGCTGGGCCAGACAAGGACAGACCCGTGATCGCTACAGGTGTAGAGATGGACGCTGCCTAGCGTCTGCTCGTATTTGAGCCGGATGCCACACTTCGGACAGTTGACGGGGTCGTTCGGGTCTGGCACGGGCTAGCGGACCTTACTCCTGTGGCGTCCGCCAATTCCAAGTCGAAGCGAACGTTGCGGCCGTGATTGCGGTGAAGCGGCTGACTGGCGGTTGCGCCTTAACCTGAAGGCGAGGGTCGGTCAGAACCAGAACGGGAAAGCGAAGCGACTGTCTCATCCATTCTCTACAGCGTCGGCGTCACGCATCAACCGACAAGCTTTGGTTCGACTATAGCTGGACCGTGCGAATGCCCACTTGATTGAGATCGCGCACAAGTGTGCAGCGTTGAACCTTCGGCACTATTCGATGATTCCAAGCTCAGCCATAGACAGTCATTTCCTCCGCGACAAATGAGGAGTGTTGACAAGGGGTGTGGGGGGGAGGCCGGGATCGCCATCCCGGAGCTGCGCCAATAGGAGGATCTCGTCGTACTCGAAGTGCACGCCTTCAACGCTTGGAAATCTACGACCACAGGCGAGGCACACGCTCCAAGGCCGATGGCCCCCGGCGGTTGGGTCCCTCGGCGATCTCCGCGCACGAAGACCGCCTGTCCTCCGCCTCAGACCACACGGCCCACGCCAGCGCCCTCTTGGGCCCTTGATCCAGACAGCCAGCGAAACTGCTCTTCGACCAGGCGCAAGCAAGACGCTACATCACGACTCCATCAGCCGCGCCGTGCATACACCTTCCTTACTTGCGGCCGCTGACCGACTGCAACAGTGCTTCCAACCTCTCGAGTCGCGCGCGCAGCTCGGCGTTCATGGTCTGCTGATCCTGCACCTGGCGCTGTAGTCGTACGACCACGGCCTGCTGATCCCGCAACTGCGTACGCTGACTGTCCACTTGTTGCTGGAGCTGGGCGCTCGGAACCGTACCGGTCCCGCTCTGCACGCCGGGCGTCACGGTTCCCAACTGGCCGTTGGCGTCGATGAAGACCTGCACGGCGCTTCCCGTGAGCTGAGTCCCGCGAATCCCCGCGATGAAGGTCTTGTTCTGGCCGAGCCCGCCGCCGTACGGCAGGCCGATACGGATCGTGTTGGTGTCGGCGGCGTTCCCGGCTACGTCCGCGCCGACGAAAATATTGGAGGAGCCCGTCGTGGCTGCGGCCCCGGCGCGATACCCGATCCCCGTATTCAGCGAGCCAGTCGAGTTCGCGAGCAACGCCCAGAGACCGGCGGCGGTGTTCTTGGAGCCCGTCGTGTTGTTTGACAACGACTCGACGCCATCCGCCGTGTTGTTGAACCCGGTGGTGTTCGATGCCAACGCCTGCGTCCCGCTGGCCACGTTGTAATTGCCGGTGGTATTGGACAACAGCGCATATGCGCCGCTGGCGGTGTTATGGAGTCCCGTCGTGTTATCACGAAGTGCAAACGCGCCGCTGGCGGTGTTCTGCACCCCGATCGTATTGGCGAACAGCGCTCCAGTGCCAAACGCGGAGTTCTCGGTTCCCGTCGTGTTGCCCAAGAGGGCGTGAGCACCGGTGGCGACGTTGTAATTTCCTTCCGTGTTCGAGCGAAGGGCAAACACGCCGGTCGCCGTGTTATTGAGGCCGGTCGTGTTGGAATACAGTGCCTCGACGCCGCTGGCCGTGTTGTAACTGCCCTCAGTGTTGCGACGAAGCGCGCTCGCCCCTGTGGCGGTGTTGGCAGAGCCGGTCTTGTTTAAATCGAGCGCCTCATAGCCGTTGGCGGTGTTATGGTCGCCCGTGGTGTTGGATCCGAGCGCAAAATGGCCGCTGGCCGTGTTGTAGCTCGCGGTGGTGTTGGCAAGGAGCGCACCGTATCCGCTGGCCGTGTTGTAGAAGCCCGTGGAGTTGGAATTAAGCGCCAAATAGCCGCTCGCCGTGTTGGGGCACCCCGTGGTGGTGTTGGCGAGCGCACCAAAGCCAATCGCCGTGGTGCAGCCGTTTTCAATGACCGCTGGCGACACCGCCTCAGACACTGGCCGCTGGACGACCAGCCCGGTTGCACGCTCGGTCGCCTCACGCGTGGGGGCGCGCACCACGATGCGGGTTCCACCCGACGATCCAGTGAGTGCCGGGTCGCCGACCGGGATCATCGCGGCTTGGCTCGCCACCACAAACGCATCGCCGAGCTTGTGCAGGCGGTCGATCACCGTCAGTCGATAGGTGCCTGGCGTCTGCAACACCGAAGGAGGGGCCAGCAGTTCGATCTGCGTGTCCGTTCCTCCTGGCAGCACCTCCGCCGCTTGGCCATCCACGGTGACCGCCAGCTCTCTATCAAGGCCGCTGCCGGTGATCGTGATGACGCCGGTGTCCTGGCGCAGCGTCACATTCTGAATCACTGGGGTCGCGGCGGGTTGGGCTGCAGCGTGCTCGGTTAGTCCGAACATCGCCGAAACGAGCAGCATGACCAAGCAGCGGGGGGTTCGCATCAGTGCCTCCGTTGAATCGCGCCAGAATGGCGTGAGCGTTTCGGAGTCTAGCCGAGGTTCGCCGCGCCGTTCTAGCGTCGGGCCGGTGCCCGCGCCAGGACTGCCTCCAACTTGGTAAGCCGCGCGCGCAGATCCGCGATCGTGGTCTGCTGATCCTGCAACTGCTGCTGAAGTTGAGAAACCGAGGTGGTCCCCGTCCCACTCGACACGCCTGGCGTCACGGTCCCTAGCCGCCCGTTGGCGTCGATGAAGACGACGTGCGCAATGCCAGTGAGTTCGGTCCCGTAGATCCCCGCGATGAACGTCTGATTCTGCCCGCTCGCGGTCCCGCTGTCATAGGGCAGCCCGAGGCGAATCGTGTTCGTGTCGGCGGCTGTGCCCTCCACGCCAGCGCCGAGGAACACGTTGTAGGAGCCGGATCGGGCGTTTGAACGCTCAGAACTTGGCGATCGCCTCGATCAGCCGCGCCTTCAACCCCCTGTTGGGAGAGCGCAACACGGGTGCCGTCGACTGCGGGCATGAAGACCGGTGGTCTGCCTAACGGTGTAGTGGCGCTTTCTGACCGATCACCGTGATGTCACTTCCCTCGATGTTGACCGCTTTTCAGAGTTTCCAGTCAGAGGAGACACGAGTGCCGCTCTTTACCCGCCAGGTCCCTTCACCCGAGCCGGGACGACCCGATTCGCGGATGCCCTCTACGACAAGATGGGCTCCCTCTGGGATGGTCGAGGCCGACACCCGGCAGCATGCGCGCCGCCATCGCCCGCGACCCGGCGATCAAGGCCGGCGGGCGACTCGGCAGTCCTCGGGTGTGTTCGCGCGCGGCAAAACGTCGTGACGCGCGGCGGTCACGGCCGCCGCAGATCGACTAGTATCTCTGGCAGCGTTTGCCTCTCAAGGAGACCGGTATGTCGTTTCGTCGAGCAGTTCTGCTGTTCGTCCTTGCGGGTGTGGCAGCCTGCTCGCGCACACCCGATCAACCAGCGGGAGCAATGACGCCCACTACGCCCACAGCGATGAACGGTATCGCAGGCGGCGTGAAGATGGCGGTGCCGGGAAGCCTGCTGACCGCGCCGGTTCCAGCATCGGGAAAATTCGATGCCATCTTCCCTCCGCGATCGCAAGTCTTCGACTTTCACACCCGCCTGACAGGAGTCTATCGCGACGTCCTGCAGCGCCAGGGCGCCCCCCTCTTTGTCGATACCGAGGGGCAGGCCGTCTGGATCGAGGAATTCGCGCGCTACATCGGCAATGGGTGTGATGTCCCCACGGCGACTCAGCGAGTGTTCGCGCAGATCGACGGCTTGCCCGCGGGCCCTCTTTGCAACCCGCCACCGTCCACGTCGATTGTCGAGTTCCCACCACGCGATGTCACCCTGCAGTTCATGCTCATGCTCGACCAGAAGTATCAGCAAATGGGGCGGGCGGCGTTGCTCTCACCCATCGATAAGGAAGGCATCGTCATCTGGCTGCTCGAGTATCTGCGCTATGCCGTGAACGGATGCGACCACGAGACCTCGATCGCAAACGCCCTCATTCAGATCACCGGCCGAACAGGACCGCCGCCGATCTGCAAGAAGCCGCCGTGTTCGTACCAGCCGTCAGATCATCCCAAGCCCTCAGGAGGGGGCGGGCAGTTCACCGTGATCATGTTCCGTCGCGAAGGCGAATGCGACTGGACAGCCAGCACCACGACGCCGTTCATCCACCTGATCACGACATCGGGCACGTACTCCGGGCCCCTCACGTTCACCGTGGACCAGAACACCGGGCAGTCGAGGCGCGGGACCATACTTGTCGAGTGGGACGGCGGTTCGACCGAAGTCATCGTCGATCAGAGCGGACCGAGCGGCCAGGTCAGCATCCAGCTCTTCGACTTCAACAAGCAGACTGGCGAAACATCTGAGTGTGACGTCGTGCGCCAATCAATGGCGTGCACCTTCAAGGCGCAGACCTTCCTTCCCCAAGGGATCGCCAACTACAGCTGGAGTGCCGTGTATAACTACGGCGGGACCACCAAGACGCTATCAGGCGGCGGCGACACGTTCGTGGTGACCGAATCTTGCGGCGGGGCCGGTTCGTCTCCGGAAGGAGCGGTGAGCGAGGTGGTGGTCACGTTGACGGTGACCGACACGGCCGGCAACACCGCGACGGTCACCACCGGTCAAGGCGGGCACCCGTCGAAGTTCTTCCGCTTCCGCACGTGCCCGACGTAACAGTCAGGCGGCGTACCCAGCGCGACAAGCATTGAACGTCTGGCACGGTGGAGAGTAATATCGAGGGTTACGGGCGCGCTCGAAAAGCGCGCCTAGGCCCGACTCTCATATGCCGCCGCCCGCAGCCGTTCCCACGCTCGTCATTCGCGGTGCGCGCACGCACAATCTCAAGAACGTCGATCTGACGCTGCCCGGCGGGCAGCTCATCGTGTTTACGGGCGTCAGCGGATCGGGCAAGTCGTCGCTCGCCTTTGACACGATTTACGCCGAAGGCCAACGGCGCTACGTCGAATCGCTGTCGGCGTACGCGCGCCAGTTCCTGGAGCGGATGGAGAAGCCCGACGTCGATCGCATCGACGGCATCTGCCCCTCGATCGCCATCCGCCAGAAGAACAGCGTCCGCAATCCCCGATCGACCGTCGGCACGGTCACCGAAATCCACGACTACATGCGGCTGCTCTACGCCCGGGTGGGACGGACGATCTGCCGCAAGTGCGGCCAGGAGGTCGTGAGAGAGACGGCCGAGGTCGTCGCCACGCGCCTGATGGGGCTGCCCGAGGGCACGCGCCTGCTGCTCGGCTTCGACCTGCCGGTCATGGCGATCGATGCGCGCTCTGACATCGCCGACGACCAGAGTCCTGAGACCGTCGAGCCGGCTGAACTCGAAGCGACACCCGGCCTGGAGGGCCTGGGCGCGCCGGCGGGAGCGGCCGCGCTCATCGACACGCTTCGGCGCAAAGGCTTCGGACGCCTGTTGATCGGCGATCGGGCCGTGACGTTCGACGACGTGGATGAGGCGACGCTGTTGCAGTCCAGCGTCCTGCGCGTCATCGTCGATCGCATCCGCCTCGAGGGCGACCTGCGCACGCGCCTGACCGATTCGATCGAAACCGCCTATTCCGAAGGCGGCGGGGCGGCGTGGGCCGTGCAGTTGCCAGCCGACAGCGAATCGGCCGCCAACCCCGTCTGGCACCTGTTTTCGGAGCGGTTCGAGTGCCGCACCTGCGGGATTCCTTATGAGGATCCCCAGCCTCGGCTGTTCTCCTTCAACAATCCGTTCGGCGCGTGCCCGACCTGCCATGGCTTCGGAAACGTGATCGAGCTGGATCTCGATCTCGTCGTGCCCGACCCGTCGAAGTCGATCAATCAAGGCGCCATCGAGCCGTGGACGAAGCCGCACTATCGGGCGCAGGTCGCCGAGCTCAAACGGGCGGCGAAGACGCGCGGCGTCAGGCTGGATGTGCCGTGGCGCGATTTGACGCCGGAAGAGGTGGCCTTCGTCGTTGACGGCGACGGCGACGACTTCGAAGGCATCCGCGGCTTCTTCCGCTGGCTCGAGCGCAAGAAATACAAGGTCCACGTTCGCGTCTTCCTGAGTCGTTATCGCGGGTATCTGACCTGTCCCGATTGCGGCGGCGCCCGGCTGCGGCGCGAGGCGAGGGACGTTCAAGTGGGCGGGGTGACGATCGATCGCGCATCGGCGTTGACCGTCCGCGAAGCCGAACAATTCGTCGCCGGACTTCAGCTGACCGAGAAAGAAACGGCGATTGCCGACAAGGTGCTGCGCGAGATTCGCCGGCGGCTCGGGTTCCTGAGAGACGTCGGCCTCTACTACCTGACGCTCGACCGTTTGTCATCGACGTTGTCCGGTGGAGAAGCCCAGCGAATCAACCTGGCGACGTCGCTTGGCGCCTCGCTGGTCGGCACGTTATACGTGCTCGACGAGCCGTCGATCGGTCTGCACACGCGGGACAGCCAGCGGCTCATCGGCATCCTTCGTCAGCTCCGCGATCAAGGCAACACGGTCCTCGTCGTCGAACACGACGCCGACATGATCGGCGTCGCCGACTATCTGGTCGACATGGGCTTGGGCGCCGGCGAGCATGGCGGTCGCGTGGTCTTTGCCGGAACCCTTCCGGCACTGCTGCAGGAGCCGCGATCGCTCACCGCGAAGTACCTGCGGGGTGAGTTGAGCATTCCCGTGCCGGCGACGCGGCGACGCGGGACCCCGCAACGCATCCGCCTCTTCGGCGCCCGCGAACACAACTTGAAGGGCATCGACATCGAGGTGCCGCTGAACGCGCTCACCTGCGTCACCGGGGTCAGCGGGTCCGGCAAGTCGACGCTCGTCCACGATGTCCTCTACGCCGCGTTGAAGCGAGCGAAAGGGGATTGGGATCGCAAGGTGGGGGCGCATCAGCGCCTCGAGGGCCATGAGTACGTCACCGACGTCGTGCTCGTCGATCAGACGCCGATTGGCCGCACGCCGCGCTCCAACCCGGTGACCTACCTCAAAGCGTTCGATCCGATCCGTGAGCTCTTTGCCGAGACCAAGGACGCGAAGTCGCGCGTGCTGTCGCCGAGTCACTTCTCGTTCAACGTGCCGGGCGGGCGATGCGAAGCGTGCCAGGGCGAAGGCGAAGTGCGGGTCGAGATGCAGTTTCTCGCCGACGTCTTCGTCCCCTGCGAGCAGTGCGATGGGAAGCGGTTCAAGTCGCAGGTGCTCGAGGTCCGGTATCGCGGGAAGAACATCACGCAGGTTCTGGACATGACCGTCCGTGAGGCGATCACGTTCTTCGGCGGAACGCCGAAAGTGTTGCGCCGGCTCCAGGTGCTGGACGAAATCGGCCTCGGCTATCTCCGGCTCGGTCAACCAGCCACGACGCTGTCTGGCGGCGAAGCCCAGCGCATCAAGATTGCCGCGCATCTCTCCGCCAACACCGGTGAGCGGCTCCTGTACATCCTCGACGAGCCGACGACGGGTCTGCATTTCGACGACATCGCCAAACTGCTCGTCGCCTGTCGCAAGCTGCTCGAGGCGGGCCACACGTTGATCGTCATCGAACACAATCTGGACGTGATCAAGACGGCCGACTGGGTGATCGATCTTGGTCCCGAGGGCGGTGAAGACGGCGGCCGCGTACTCGCGATGGGCACTCCCGAGCAGGCGGCCTACGTGGCCGAGTCTCATACGGGCCGATACCTTCGAGAGATTCTCTCGTCAGGCAAACTGCTGCAGACGATAGCCCGATGATCGCCGGTTCAGTTTGGCCGTCTCGTCACCTGCTCGCGTTGGCGCTGGCGGTCGTCTGGGTCGAAGGCGCAGCGCGTTCAGCGATGGCGCAGGACATCCTGATGGAAGTCCTCGTTCGTCACGGTGTGCCATCGGATCAAGGGCCAGAGCGCTCGTTCGACGAAGGTTCGCTGCCGACCATCCCGATTCAAGCCGGCGCGTTTGCCGCGCCTCTCGCCGTGCTGCTGAGCGACAGGGGATCGGATCAGATCAGAGCGGCCTACACGTTTGGCATCCTGGCAGGGCCGTACGGCCGCAGCGTGCCCGCGGCCGAGCTCACCGCGGCCGGCGAAAGCCTCGTTCAGATGATTGGCTCCACAAACCGCAAGACGCGGATCGCCGGTGCTCGCGTGGCGGGGCGAGTCTTCGCGATGCCGCTGGCGGCGTCGACACCGACTGCGCCCCGCCCGGCGGGCCTGACCGAAGGCCTGTTTGCCGTGCTGAACAATTCCGACGACCAGGAGCAACTGGCCGCGATGGACGCCCTGGGACTGCTCCGTGAACCTCGCGCGGTTCCGTCGCTGACCGATCGCTACAACTTCTACCGCAGCACAAAGAAGCGAAGCCTGGCGGGCGGAGCGCTCGAGGCGCTGGCCCGAATTGGCCACGCGTCGAGCGTCGAGATCGTGAAGGTCCTGGTCACCGACAAGTGGAGCCAGGGCACCGACGCCACCGCCCTCGCCGTCGCGTTCGCGCGAGAGCGGATGTTGAAGGATGGCTCCTCGGCGATCCTGCAGCAGGGGTTGGCCGACAAGAACCGCCAGGTGCAGGCGCGCGGGTATCTCGCGGAGCTCGGCGCGCAGATTCCGTGATTCTCGGATCGGATTTCTACGCGCGTCCTACCCTCGACGTCGCGCGGGACCTCGTCGGCAAGGTCCTGGTTCGCCACTCGAAACGCTCGACCGCGGCGGGCATCATCGTCGAGGTGGAGGCGTACATCGGGGAGGACGATCCGGCCTGTCACGCAGCGGCCGGCCTCACGACGCGCAACGCGCCGCTCTACGGACCGCCCGGGCACGCGTACGTCTACGTGAACTACGGTTTGCACTACCTCATGAATGCCGTCACCGAAGCCGACGGATTCCCGGCGGCCGTGCTGATTCGCGCGCTCGAACCAGTCGAGGGGCTGGCGGCGATGCGCCGCCGTCGTGCCGCGGCGCCGTGGCGGCGCGGCAAGGGCCGCGTCCCCGATCACGAGCTCTGCCGCGGGCCGGGGAACCTGTCACGTGCGCTGGGCATTACGCTGGCCGACAACCTCTGCGATCTCTCATTGGGGCCCATCACGATTGAGGATCGCGACACGAGACCGGGAAAGCTCGTGTGGGGAACGCGAATCGGCCTTCGCGTCGGGACCGAGCACCCGTGGCGAGTCTCGGTCGAAGGTCACCGGTCGGTGTCAGGCACGTAGCTCCTTCGTTCTTCGTCCTTCTTTCTACTCTCTTCCTCGGCCTGACGACCGCTCGCGGGCTCTCGACGAAGCGTGATCTCCATCTTTGGTGCCGGCATCTTGATGCCGCGCGCTTGAAGCGATTTCTTCACGAGCCGCCGCAGCTCTCGCCCGACCTCCCACTGCTTGAGCGGGAGGGTCTTGATGCGGAACTTCAGCGTGGCCTGTGACGGCAGAAAGCTGTCCACACCAAGTACCTCGACGGGTTGGAGGATGCTCGGCGAATACGCGGGATCCTTCATCAGCGTGTCACCGGCTTCTCGAATCGCCCGGACGATTTCGTCGGTGTCCTCCTCGTAGGCGACCCCCAAGTCGACCAGGTAGTACGAGAAGTCCTTCGACTGGTTGGCGAGCGACCGGATGTCCCCGTTGGCGATGGTGCAGACCGTACCCCGCACGTCGCGCAGGACGATCGTGCGCAGATTGATCTCCTCGACGAACCCTTCGACGCCGTTGATGACGGCGTAGTCACCGACTCGCACTTGATCCTCGGCGATGATGAAGACGCCAGAGATGATGTCCTTCACCAGCGTCTGTGCACCAAAGCCGATGGCCAGCCCCAGAATGCCGGCGCCGGTGAGCACGGGCGTGATGTCCACGCCCATCTCGCGCAGCATCATCAACACGGCCGTCGTCCACACGGTGGCCGACAAGAAGCGCCGGAACGTGCCGCCAAGAGTCTGGGCGCGCTTGCGGCGCTCATACGCTTCTGGCCCGGCGCTTTGAGCGACTTCGCGCTCGGCCCGGCTGACCACCGACGTGGTCAGCCGCGTGGCCGCGTAGGCGAACAGCGCGATCAGCGCGATGCGGAGGCCGGCATTCGTCACCCAGCGAATCAGGTCTTCACTCTGGAGTCCAACATCGAACCCGACGCCGGCCAGATCGAGGGCGGGAAACGTGAGCACCAGTGCCACCAGCGCGAAGACCATGCGTTGCACGACCTTGACGGTGGCCAGGACGAATGGCTGGCGATCGAAGCGATCGCCGTGAATGATCGCGAGGAGACGCCGGGTCACTGTGCCGGCGGTTAGGGCGGCCGCCATCGCCGCCGTGAAGACCAGCGCGAGGGCGAGCACGATCTCGAGGCTGAGGGGTGGCAGCGTGAACGGTTGCGCCGCGCTCTGCATCGGCCTGTGGTCGACGGACGGTCAGCGCCGCTGGCGCGGGCGCCCTTGGGCTTCGATGGGCACGCGAACGGTTCGTCGCTCGCCGTCTCTCACAATTTCGACGCGGATGGTCGAGCCGATGGTGCTGTCGGAAATCAGTCGAACGAATTGGGCCGGGTCGGAGATCGGCTGGCTGTTGATCTGCACGATGACGTCGCCGGGCTGCAGGCCCGAGCGGTACGCCGCGGACGATCGCGCCATCTGCGTCACCACGACCCCGTCGGTTTTCGGCGCCCGAAGCTCGTCGGCGAGCTGCGAGGTGAGTGGCGCCACTTCGACATAGCCGATCGACCCGCGCCGGACCTGGCCGAACTTGGTCAGATCGTCGATGACGCGGCGGACGAGGTTGCTGGGAACGGCGAAGCCGATGCCCT
This sequence comes from uncultured Acidobacteriota bacterium, assembly GCA_963773045.1. Taxonomy (GTDB): domain Bacteria; phylum Acidobacteriota; class Vicinamibacteria; order Vicinamibacterales; family UBA2999; genus 12-FULL-67-14b. The sequence goes on from CAVYZT010000003.1 coordinate 15,280, forward strand.
GATACCCGCCACTCTGAGAGAAGATTGCGGTGTTGATGCCGACGAGCTCGCCGCGGATGTTGATCAGCGCCCCGCCTGAATTGCCGGGATTGATCGCCGCATCGGTCTGCACGAAGTCTTCGTAGGCCGCGATACCCATGTTGCTGCGGCCGAGCGCGCTGACGACACCGAGCGTGACCGTCTGGCTCAGCGAATACGGTGTTCCGACCGCCATGACCCACTCTGCGACCTTGAGCTTCGAGGAATCCCCCCACGGAATGACCGGCAGATTGGTCGCGTCGACCTTCAGCAGCGCCAGATCGGTCGACGGATCCAGGCCGACGATCTTGGCTGGCATCTCACGCCGATCGATCGCCACGGTGACCTCGGCCACGCCCTCGCCGATCACGTGGTTGTTGGTCACGACCAGCCCGTTCGGTGAGATGACGACCCCGGACCCCAGGCTCGACTCGTAGCGATTGCGCCCGAACATGTCGCCCTGATCGCCGAAGAAATACTGAAAGAAGGGATCGTTGGCGAAAGGCGAGTACTGCTGCGGCCGTCGCTGCAGCGACGAGATGTTGGTGACGGCTTTGACCGTCTGCGCTGCAACCCGCGTGAAATCCGGACCACCAGTCACCGGTAGCGGGCTGGATGGCGGCGCGGGCTGCTCGACTGACGGCGGCACACGCAGCGCGAGGACGTCGTCGTGATCGGCGCTGCGGCCAGAGAGCACGAGGCCCGCGAGCAGGCCGCTCGCAAACAGCAGGCTGATGAACGAGAAGCGTTTGATCATGGCTGCACGACGTGGCGACAAACCGTCAGTGACGTGGCGACAAACCTTTTAGGAATGTGGCGACAACCTTTTGGTTTGTCGATCACCGCATTCATGTCACCGAGACGCGGCGAGGACCGGCAGCCGGCGTCTTCGGGACAGTGATCGTCAACACGCCATCGGACAGGTCTGCCACGATGCCCTCGACCTCCACCGGCTGGGGCAGGATGAAGCTGCGATGGAACTCGCCGTGTCCGCGCTCGACCTGGTGGTAGCGCTCGCAGGGAATCCTGGCGTCGCGTCGTCCGTGCAAGGTCAGTCGGCCGTCGAAGACCTCGATCTTCACCTGGTCGCGCGTCAGTCCTGGAAGCTCGGCGGTGAGAATGAAAGCGGTGGCGGTCTCGCACAGATCGACTGCGGGTGCCCAGCCCTGTGGACCGCTGCTCGCCAGCCGCTCGAGCCGGATCAGATCGCGGTATGGGTCCCAGCGCGCAAACGCCACAAACGGCATCGTAGCACGACTGGTTTGGCCCTAACCCGTGTGCTACACTCGACGGGTTCTACTAACTGATTTCAAAGGCTTTATGGCAGATACGCTCCTCGCAACTCAGCTCCGGAAGGGCATGATTGTCAAGATGGACAACGAGCTCTATCGGATCTTCGATCGTCAGCATGTGACCCCGGGCAACCTGCGCGGCTTCGTGCGGGTCAAGATGCGCAACCTGCGCACCCAGGCCCAGTCCGAACAGAAGCTCCGGTCGGAAGACCTGGTCGAGCGGGCGACGCTCGACGAGAAGGAGATGCAATACCTCTATAACGACGGGAACGGCTATCACTTCATGGATACCGAGACCTACGAGCAGGTCCAGATCTCCCCGGACGACCTGGGCGAGTCGGTCGGCTTCCTGAAAGCCGAGATGAACATCCGGGTCGAGTTCTACGGCGAGCGGCCCGTTGGCATCGAGCTGCCGCAGACCGTCGATTTGAAAGTCATTGAAACCATTCCGGCCATCAAAGGCGCGACGGCCACCAACCAGATGAAGCCGGCAACGCTCGAGACGGGGGTCGTCGTCCAGGTGCCGCCGTTCATCGGCGAAGGCGACATGATTCGCGTCAATACGGTGACCGGGGAGTATCAAGCCAGGGCTTAGGGGAATCTATTGATCTTGTGAGGTCTTGAGCGGGTGATCGAACGGTTGATCTTATGATCGGTTGATCAGGTGAGCGATCGTTGATTTATCTCGTAATCTCGTGATCGCCCGACCACGAGCTCACAAGATCACCAGATAGATCATCAGCTCGCTCACGAGATCAACAAATCACCAGGCACCAGATCGATCACGAGATCAAGACTTCACAAGATCAAGAGATTCCCCAAACCCCCCACTTCTACTTATGGACGTCGTCCGAACCCCCGCGACCGGCTGGATTGAGGTCATCGTCGGCAGCATGTTCAGTGGCAAGACCGAAGAGCTGATTCGGCGGTTGCGGCGCGCTCAGATCGCGCGCCAGCACGTGCAGATCTTCAAGCCCGCGGTCGACACGCGGTATCCCGGCGACCACATCGTCTCGCACAGCGAGCTGCGGATTCCCTCGGATACAGCCGCCACCGCGAAAGAGCTCCTGGCCAAGGTCCGACCGGAAACCGAGGTCCTTGGCATTGACGAGGGCCAGTTCTTCGATGCGGAGCTGCCGGCCGTCGCGACCGCGCTCGCCGCGCGCGGCGTCCGGGTCGTGGTGGCCGGACTGGATCAGGACTATCTGGGCAAGCCGTTCGAGCCCATGCCGCAGCTTCTGGCGATTGCCGAGTACATTACGAAGACCCGCGCCATCTGCATGGTCTGCGGCAATCCGGCGAATCACACGCAGCGTCTGGTTCACAGCAAAGATCGCGTCCTGCTGGGCGCGCAGGGGACCTACGAGGCGCGATGCCGCCGCTGTTTTGACCCGACGATATGAACGCCGAGCCGTTGACCGGGCTGTTGCGCTATGCATTGCTCGGCCTTGGACTGCTCTTTGTCGTCGTCAATACCCGGGTCGCCTCGGAGTTGATCCAGTGGCTCAAGTGGCGAAAGAAGGCGCTTCTGGTCTGGCCGTCGGCCAAGCCGCCGTATTACTCCGTCAGCCTCGCGATCGGCGTGGCGCTGGGGATTCTCCTGGTGGTCACGGTGTTCGTCGTCCCCCGGCCGGCCTCGTCGGTGTTTGGCGTGGCGATGATGTTCGCGTACTACGGCTACCTGCTGCCGCTGTCGACGCGGATCGGGCGGGGCCTCTACGAGGACGGCATCTGGACCGATAGCGGGTTCATGCGCTACGTGGATATTGGCGGGTTGTCCTGGAAGTCGGCCGAAGTCCAGACGCTGATCCTGGCGTCCAGGACCCGGACCCTCGCCCGTCGGCTGCTGGTGCCCGGGCCGTATCTCGGGGAGGTCCGGCGGCTCCTTCGGGAGAAGATCGGCAGCCGCGCGATCGAGGTGGGGAATGGTCCGGGACTTCACCTCGGCGGGCGAGACGCGAGAGAATCGGTTTAACAAAGCTTGCCGCGCCGAAGCTCGCCAGATCGAACGCGAGCGCAGGCGGGCGAATAGCGGAGGCATCCAATGGCAGCACGGCCGACGTGGAAGGGCTACCTCAAGGTCAGTCTCGTCAACATTCCGGTCCGGGTCTATCCGGCCACCGAATCGGCTGCCGCGCTGTCATTCAACCAGCTCCACGGTGAATGCCAGACCAAGATTCAGCAGAAGAAGTGGTGTCCGAAGTGCGACCGTGAAATCACCTCGGCCGAGGTCGTGAAGGGCTACGAGTTCGAAAAGGGGCGGTGGGTCGTCATGAGCGACGAGGACATCGCCAAGGTTCGAACCGAGTCCACCAAGGTCATCAACCTCATGCAGTTCACCAGGTCGGACGCGATCGATCCAATGTACGTGGACAAGGCCTATTACCTGGCGCCAGAAGGGCCGATGGCAGCCGATGCCTACTCGGTGATGCGTGAGGGCATGCAAGGCAAGGCGGGCATCGGCAAGTGCTCCATTCACGGCCGCGAATACCTCGTGGCGGTGAAGCCGCACAAGCAGGGAATGGTGATGTACACGCTGCATCACGCCGCCGAGATTCGCACGATCGATCAGATCGACGAGCTCCGCGAGGTGCGCGGCAAGGTGAACCCGGCCGAGATGAAGCTGGCGCGCCAGGTCATCGAGAGCATCGAAGGCGAGCTCGACCTGAACGACTACAAGGACGAATACAAGGAAGGGCTGCGCGCGATCATCGACGCGAAGGTGGCCGGCGAGGAGATCGTCGCGCCGGAAGAAGTGGCGCCGCCCAAGGTGGTCGATCTGATGGAAGCCCTGCGCAAGAGCCTGGATCAGGTCAGCTCGGGCCGGAAGAAGACGGCCAAGGTCGGCGACGCCGCTGCCGTCAGTAAGACCGCGAGCATTAAGACTGCAGGGAAGACCGCGGCGGCAAAGAAGCGGAAAGCGTCCTGAGCGGCGCCCGACTCGACGGATTGACGGATTGATCCGAGCCTGAAAGTCAGGGGCGGATCCAGGCGACGAGGCCCAACCCCTGTGCCGTCGGATCGCCGAGCCAGTCGGGCGGCGTCAGCCACACGAACGCCAGGATGGCGACGACCCACACATCGTAGGGAATGGTGGCTCGCTCGTCGCGCCAGAAGAAAAAGCGCCAGAACGCGCCGCCGATGCCACCGGTCGAGGGCAGCGGCAGGCGGTTGAGCGCCAGATACGTGTAGTAGATCCGGTTCGCGACCGTGACGATCGACAGAATCAGGATTACCCAGAGCACTCCCGCCATGCGATCGGTGAACGCCCCGATCATGAACAGGACGATGCGTTCGGGCCGTTCCATGAAGCCGACCTTGCACTTGTCGATCAGCGACTCGGCCCGGGCGCGCGCGTAGCTGGTCATGATCGAGAAGATCAGGGCGAGTGTCGCGATCAAGACATAGCCCTCGCGGCCGAGCTTCGAGTAGAGCCAGATGAGGCCGGTGAACAGCGCAAGATCGGAAAAGCGATCCAGCGTCGAGTCCCAGAAGGCGCCGAACGACGACTGCGTGCCCGTCAGGTGCGCCACCTTGCCGTCGATGAAGTCGAAAATGTTGGCGACGATCATGATCACGCCCGCCATGATGAATCGATCCTGCGCCAGCGCCCAGGCGGCGACGACGTTGACCAGGACCCCGATGAGTGTGAGGGTGTTTGGATGAATCCCGAGGGCCACTGACGCGTTGATGATCAAGCGCAGCGGGAACATGCAGACGGCGCCGATGGCGCCTGTGAAGGTCATAATGAAAGTTGGGCCTAAGCGTAGCTGATGCCTATCTCCGATCTCAAGGAACAGATCCAGCGACTGCCTGAGCAGCCGGGCGTTTACCTGTATCTGAATCGCGCCGGCGAGACCATCTACGTCGGCAAAGCGCGTGCGCTCAGGGATCGTGTGCGCAGCTACCTGGGCCTGTACGGATCCGATCCGAAGCGAGACGCCCTGCTGGACGAGATCGCCCGGCTGCAAGTCATCGTCACCGATTCGGTCGTCGAAGCCCTGGCTCTGGAAAACAACCTGATCAAGCAGCGCCAGCCGAAGTACAACATCCTGCTCCGCGACGACAAGAACTATCCGTATCTGCAGCTGACCACGACCGAAGCCTTTCCGCGCGTGCTGGTCGCGCGCTCGGTCGAGCGTGACGGCAACGTCTACGCCGGTCCGCTGCTGCCGGCGAAGTTCGCGCGCCGGACGATGAGCCTCACCCATAAGCTGTTCGGCATCCGGTCGTGCAACGAGGTGATCACCGGCCAGCGCGCCCGGCCGTGTCTCGAGTACGACATCAAGCGATGTCTGGCGCCTTGTGTCGCCAGGATCTGCAGCCCCGAGCAATACGCCGTGGCGGTGGCCGATACCAGGCTGTTCCTCGAGGGCCGCAATCAGGAGCTGGCCGACCAGCTGCACGGCCGCATGGTCGAGGCGGCCGATCAGGAGCGGTTCGAGCAGGCGGCGCAGTTGCGAGACGCGATGCGGACGGTCCAAGCGGTGCGCGAGCGTCAGCAGAAAATGGCGTCGAACGAGCTGGGCGACCGCGACGTCTTCGGCGTCAAGCTCGGCGCGCAGGGGAGCGTGGTTCACCTCTTCCTGGTTCGCGGCGGCCGCGTCGTCGAGCGAATCGAGTTCGTCTCCGACGCGCAGGAGCACGCGGCGAGCGAAGCCGACGTGCTCGAGGCGGCAGTGCAGCAGTTCTACCAGGAGCAGACGCCGCCTCCGGAAATCCACCTGCCGGTGCAGGTGGCCGAGCAAGAGCTCATCGAATCCTGGTTGAGCGATCGTGTGGGACGCAAAGTGCGGCTCGTCGTGCCGCAGCGCGGCGACAAGAAGGGATTGATCGATCTGGTTCGACGCAACGCGGCGCTGACCTATCGAACCAGGTTCGACGGCAACGCGACCGCCAACTACGAGGCGCTCGAGAACCTCCAGTCGGCGTTGCGCCTGACCGCGCTGCCGCGCCGCATCGAGTGCTTCGACATCTCGACGATTCAGGGCAGCGACACGGTGGCGTCGATGGTCGTGTGCTCTGAAGGTCGAATGCGACCGAGTGACTACAGAAAATTCAAAGTACGGACTTCTGACCTCGACGTCAGGCGGACTGGAACCCCAGCGAATCGCCAATGGCGAACGGCGAACAGCGACTCGCAAGACCACGGTCGATTTCTCGACGATTTCGCGGCGATGGAACAGGTCGTCCGGCGGCGCTACGCGCGCGTCCTGGAAGCCGGTGGACCATTCCCGGACCTCATCGTCATCGATGGCGGCAAAGGGCAGTTGAATGCCGCCTATGCGGCACTCGAGACCGTCGGGCTGTCGAATCTGGTGGCCATCGGCCTGGCGAAGAAAGAAGAGCTCGTCTTCACACGCGATCGATCCGAGCCCATCGCGTTTGACTCCCACGGTGCAGCGCTTCGCCTGCTGCAGCGGATTCGGGACGAGGCGCATCGCTTCGCCATCACCTTCCACCGGCAGTCTCGCGCCAGGCGCGATTTACGATCGGCCCTGGACGACGTGCCCGGCATCGGCGTGCGGCGCCGCAAGACGCTGCTCACCGCGTTTGGCAGCCTGGCGGGTGTGCGCAGAGCCACCCGCGAGGAGTTGAGCGCCGTCGTCGGCCTCAAGGCAGCGGATGCGGTGATCACCTATTTCGCCGCGAACCCGTGATATTTTGAAAGGTCCTTTGACTCCCGCAGACCTCGTCGAAATCCTCATTCAAGTGGCGGTACTGATAGCGTCGCTCTCGTTTCACGAAGCGGCGCATGCCTGGACGGCCAGCAAGCTTGGCGATCCGACGGCGCGCGCGCTCGGCCGGCTGACGCTGAATCCGATGGCGCACGTCGATCCGATCGGCACGCTGCTGTTTCCGCTGCTGGCGATCTCGACCGGCGCGCCGTTGATTGGCTGGGCGAAACCGGTACCGGTCGACCCGCGATACCTGCGCGAGCCCAAGCGGGATTTCGCGTTGATAGCGGCTGCCGGGCCAATCAGCAATCTGATTCTGGCGGTCGTCGGCGCGGGGCTTCTGGCGGTCGCGCCTGGCGGCATTGTCGCCGGCACGTTGACGCTCTTCGTCTGGATCAATGTGCTGCTGGCGGTCTTCAACATGGTGCCGATTCCACCGCTCGACGGTGGCAACGTGCTGATCGGCGTGTTGCCGCACGAGGCTGGCGCAGCGATCGCCCGTCTGCGGCCGTATGGCTTTCTGCTGCTCTACGCCCTGATGCTCACCGGCGTCCTCACGTGGATCACCAGGCCGGTGCAGATCGCCATCCTGAGGTGGCTGCTGTGACACGACAACGCGTGATGTCGGGCATGCGCCCGACCGGTAAGCTGCATCTGGGTCATCTCGTCGGCGCTCTTCAGAACTGGGTCAAGCTTCAATCTCAGTACGACTGCTTCTACTGCATCGTCGACTGGCATGCCCTGACAACGCACTTCGCCGACACCGGCGAGATCGTCGCGACCGCGTTCGACAACGTGGCCGACTGGATTGGAGTTGGCCTCGATCCCGAGCAAAGCACGTTCTTCGTGCAGTCCATGGTCCCGGAACACGCGGAGCTGTACCTGTTGCTGCAGATGGTGACGCCGATTCCGTGGCTCGAGCGCGTCCCGACCTACAAGGAGCAGAAGGAACAGCTGAGCGACCGTGATCTCTCGAGTATCGGTTTTCTTGGCTATCCTCTCCTGCAAACCGCCGATGTCGTGGTCTACAACGCGAACTGGGTGCCGGTGGGAGAGGATCAAGTCGCGCACCTCGAGCTGTCCCGCGAGGTCGTCCGCCGTTTCAACAACTTCTACGGCGACGTCTTTGTCGAGCCAGAGACACTGCTGACGGCGACGCCGAGGCTGCCCGGGCTCGACAACCGGAAGATGAGCAAGAGCTACGAGAACACCATCGACTTGTCGGACGATGAGAAGACGGTTCAGCAGAAGGTGCGCCAGATGTACACCGATCCGAAGCGGATCCGTGCCGACATTCCCGGGACCGTGGAGGGGAATCCGGTGTTCCTCTATCACGACGCGTTCAACCCGGACACGGCCGAGGTCGAGGATCTCAAGGCCCGCTATCGTGCCGGCCGTGTCGGCGACGTCGAGGTCAAGACGAAGCTGGCGCTGGCGTTGAACGCCCTGCTCGAGCCAATTCGGGAGCGGCGCCAGCGCGCCCTGGCCCGCCCCGGTTACATCCGCGACGTGCTGATCGAAGGCTCGCGGAAGGCACAACGCGAAGCCGCCGCGACCATGGAACGCGTCCGGGATGCCGTGAAGTTGCGTTATTGACGATGAGTCCTGACATACCCGCCAACGCCGCCTCGCCGGACGAGCCCTTCGAGTCGCAGCTCGACGCGATCACGATCAAGCTGCAATCGTTCCAGGGTCCGCTGGACCTGCTGGTGCACTTGATCAAGAAGCACCAGATCAATGTCTATGACATCCCGATTGCGCTGATCACCAAGCAGTACCTCGAGTATCTGAACCTGCTGCAGGAGCTGAACCTCGACCTGGCCAGCGAGTTCCTGGTCATGGCCGCGACGCTCATCCACATCAAGAGCCGCATGCTCCTGCCTCGGCCGGAGACCGCGGCCGGCGATCCGGCGGAGGAAGAAGACCCGCGCGACGCCCTGGTGCGACGGTTGCTCGAGCATCAGACGTTCAAGGCCGCCGCCGAGGTGTTGCACGATCGCGAGACGCTGCGCAGCGCGCAGTGGGCGCGGCCCGATTCGCGGATCGAAGCGATTGCCGGCGACGACTACGAACCCGAGATCGAAGTCGACCTCTTCAGTCTCCTGTCCGCTTTCAAGCTGGTGCTGGAGCGCGTCCGCGAGCGGCCGCCGATGGCCATCCCGGGCGAGCAGATTTCCGTCGAGGCTCGCATCGAACAACTGCTGGAACGGTTGTCGGAGACCGAGGCGTGCGGCTTCGACGACCTGTTCGAGGACGCGGCCACACGGCCGGATCTCATCGTGACGTTTCTGGCGATGTTGGAGATGATCCGGCTCAAGCTGATTCGGGTGTACCAGGCAGGGGCGGCCGGGCCGATTCGGCTCTACAAGCGCGCCCGGCCGGTGGATGCGCCGCACCCGATCCGCGACCCCGAGGACGAATACAAGGCGCACCACCCGCCGCACACGGAGACGAAATGAGTCAGGGGGGAGACCCGGCAACCGGCAACCGGCAACCGGCAAACGCAGCAGAAGAGCCGGCAGACGCTACCCCGCAACCGGAAGGCGGGACGAGTGCGGAGGGCCCGGCGCCGCGGATGGCGCTGGAGCAACTCAGGGCGATCGTCGAGGCGTTGGTATTTGCCTCGCCCGACCCGTTGACGCCGAGGCTGCTCTACAAGCTTCTCAGCGACGAGCCGAAAGAAGACGTGCTGGCTGCGCTCAACGCGCTGAAGGCCGACTACGCCGAGCGGCCGGGACTTCATCTGGTCGAAGTGGCCGGCGGCTTTCAGATCACCACTCGCCCCGAGCTTCACGACTGGGTCCGGCGGCTCTTTCACGAACGGTCGGCGTCCAAGCTGACCGTCGCCTCGCTCGAAACACTCTCGGTGATCGCCTACAAGCAACCGGTCACGGCCGCCGAAGTTGGCGAGATTCGCGGCGTGAACACCTCAGGCGTTCTTTCGACGCTGCTCGAACGCCACCTGATCAAGATCGTCGGGCGCAAGAACGTCATCGGCCGGCCGTTCCTGTATGGCACGACCAAGGAATTCCTGATCCGGTTCGGGCTCAACGATCTCAGCGACCTTCCGAAAATCGAAGACATGGCCCACCAGCTCGGGTTCGAAGCGCCGGCGGTGTTGACCGAGCGGCCGGTGCCGGAGGAGTTGTTGCCGCTGGCAGAAGAGGACGTGCCCGACCAGGAGCCATGACTCGGAGGCCGCTGGTCTGCACTCTGACTCGAGGCGACACGCACGGCGGCATCGCGCGAGCGTCAGAGCTGCTGTGGCGGGCGATAGCGGCGATCACGTCGGGAGCCTGCCAGCGCCTCTCGTTGTTTCCAAGCGAGACCAACGAGCTCACCTTTGCCACCCGGCTCGCGTATTCCAGGGCGCTGCTGGCGACGCAACTGTCGGACCGACCGTCCTGGATCCTGTTCGACCATCTGGGCATTGCGCGTCCCCAAGTGTTCGTGCCGGCGGCCCTGAGGGCCCCCTACACCGTTTTCCTGCACAGCCTCGAAGTCTGGCGGCCGCTGCCGCTGCATCGCAAGCGCGCGCTGCTGAACGCCGAGTTCCTGATCGCCAATTCGCTGTTCACCGCCAACCGTGCCAGGGCCATGCATCCGGACCTGCCAGCGATTCACGTCTGCCATCTGGCGCTCGACGAACCGGCAGGGCCGGCTGACGATGGCCTCGACCGCGCCTTGCTCAGCCGGGTCAGCGACAAGAGCGTGCTGCTGGTCGGCCGTATGTCCAGCGCCGAACGCCACAAAGGGCACGATGAGCTGCTCGAGGCCTGGAGCGCAGTGCGCACTCGCGTCCCTTCAGCGCAGCTGGTCGTTGCGGGTCAGGGCGATGACGTCGGCCGCTATCACGCGAAGGCACGCGATCTCGGAATCGATCGTCATGTGCTCTTTACCGGTCGCGTGAGCGAAGCCACGCTGCACGCACTCTACGAAACATCGGCCGCATACGCGATGCCGGCGCGCGCCGAGGGATTTGGCCTTGTTTACCTCGAGGCGATGAGCCACCGCCTGCCCGTGGTCGCGTCAACCGCAGACGCCGCACCCGAGATCGTCTTGGACGGGGAGACCGGCTTCCTGATCGCTCCTGACGATCGCGGCGCCCTCGTCGATCGTCTCGTCACGCTTCTCGAAGATGAGCCTCTCCGCCGGCGAATGGGTGAGGCAGGCTACGCTCGCTGGCGCGCGCAGTTTTCATATGCGCGGTTTCAGGATCGATTGCGAGAAATCCTGCGGCCACTCGGGACGGGCTGACGCAGCGAGTCGTCTACACGGCGCTCGCTTCAATTGGGCCATAATCGGCTGGCGACCGACGGCTGATCAGCGCTGTCGTGAAGGGGAGGGCTCTCATGGAAGTCCTGGATCGCGGATTCGTTTTCCGCACCCACCACACGCAGGACGCGAGCAACGCCAACCTCGCCCTCGTCGAGGGCGAATACCGGCGCTTCCAGACCCAGGCGCCGATCCGGCGCACGCAGAAATTCGAGCTCGAATTCTTCGGCCGGGGATCCGGCATGCAGCTCGGCGTCGCGGCACGGCCGCGGCGCGCCACTCCCCAGGCGATGGCGGCCGACACACGCCGCGGATTCGCCGTGACTGCGCGGTCGGACGTTGCCGCGACTGGCGCAGCAATCACCGCGTCGCCGCTGCCACGCACGACGCAACCGGATTTCGGCAGTCGCATCGACGATGCTGGGATCTTCACGGGCGCAACAGTGACGCCGCTGGCGCCTCCGACCGGTCCGGGTGGCGGCGGAACGACCGGCGACGGTGGCGGCGGAGGTGGCGGAGGCGGCGGCACGAACACGCTTCACGGAGCCGTGTTGATCGAGCTCTTCATCTTCGGCGCGAACCAGCCGGTTCAAACCTGGTTCCTGGAAGAAGGCCTTGGCCCTCCGGAACGCAGGGTGACATTCGAAATCCAGGGATTTCCCACGCCGGATTCGCCCATGCTGCGTACGGGCTGGTGGCGAATGGTGGTGACGCCCATCGGGCCCGATCCGGTCGAAATTGCGATCGGTGCATACGTGAGGATCGGCAGCGTGCCGATTCGCACCACCCCGATTTCCGCCCGCCTGGCCAATCATCTGTTCCGCGTGGCGCTCGAAGCGCTGGTGCCGCAGGCCGAGATCAACGGGACGCGCTTTTCCGTTTCGATCGGACCAGAGATCGCGGAACTCGTGGGCCGTGCGCCGTCGCTGCTCAGCGGCAGCATCGACCCTTTGGTGTCGCACGCGCGGCTGCGCTCGCTCGACATCACGTCGGTCTCCGGCGCCGAGCTGCACACCATCGCGCTCCAGCACTGGCGGAAACGTTTCTCGAGCGACGGGTCGGCTGCTCCCAACTCCGCCGTCGATGCGGCGATCGCGTTGTTCATGAAAGACGAGTTGCAGCGGCTGGCGGCGGTGCAGCCCGACGACGTCTGCATTCGGATCCAGGCAGCGTTTTCCGATGCATCGGTGTCAGTGTGGGGCTTCGACGCGGCGTCGTTGCGCGGCGATCTTGGCGAGCTGGTGCTCGCCTTCGATCACACGCTGTCGACGATGCGCCCGTTCAGCTTTCTCGACGTGAAATTCTCGACCATCGTGTCGATTGCGATCGAGATCATCGGCCTGTTCAAGGAAGTGCCCAGCAACGTGAACAAGATCATCGAACAGCATCTGGGCGCGTTCGAAGTGTACCGCGACATCAATTCATACTTGCGGGCCTTCGTCGCGCGCGCCGTGGGGCAGAACTCCGTGTTCCAGGGGTTCAAATTTGCCAGCAACGCCTGGCAGATCCGCCACTCGGATGATCCCGTGATTCCGCGGCCTGGTGATGTGACGTTGCCGCCTGTCGGCGGCGGGCCGCTCGACGGCGGGGTCATCGAGATTCTCGCGCGCGCCAACGTGTTCGGGGACGCCGAACCGTCGGCCGCCGCTGAGGCTGCTGACCCTGCTGCCCCGCCCGCGCCGGCCGCGGCATTGCCCGTCGGATTCCTCCCGCCGGCCGATCAGCTCGCGCGCCTCGATCAGCACACATCCATCGTCGTGGTGATGATGGAGAACCGTTCGTACGATCACCTGCTGGGCGATCTAATGAATGCGCGCCCACGGCCGTCGAATGGGTACGATGGCGCGCCGGGCGGCATTCAGAACGCGGGAGTGGCCGGATTCCTGCGCGGCGTGCCGACCGTGCACACGCGCGACCTCCGTCTGGGCACGCAGATTCCCGTCTCGCCGCGTCACTCGGTCGGAGCTGTGCAGTTTCAAATCGGCGACGGTACCGAGGCAGGGGCCGGCACCGGCGACATGGCGGGATTTGCGCGCGACCTCTATCGCAAGACGGACTCCCCACAGCTGGCGCTGACGGTGTACGGAGAGGCGGAGCTGCCGGTTCATTACAAGCTCGCCGACGAATTCTGCGTCTGCGATCGCTGGTTTGCGGCGCATCCGGGCCCGACCTTTCCGAATCGTTTCGCCACCATCATGGGGCGCATTCCCGAGCTCGACAACTTCGAGAACGACGATCCGCGCATCGGCTTTCTCAAGGATCGCAACCTGTTGGATGTGCTCACCGCCGCGGGCGTGGAATGGCGCGTGTTCGAGAGCGACCTGTCGCTGGTGCGCATGTTCGACCGTTACCGACTCGACGATCGGCGCGTGTTGCCGATCGACGACGCGACGGACGGACTCGAAGCGACGCTGCGCAGGCCGGGCCCGCTGCCACGGGTCATGTTCATCGAGCCGAACTTCTCCGACATTCCGCCGCTCAAGACAGCCGACGATGATCATCCACCGGCCGATCTCGCGAACGGCCAAGCGTTTCTGTCGCGGGTCTGCGATCTGCTATGGGACACCGGACGATTCCGCGACACGCTGCTCGTCATCACCTACGACGAGCACGGCGGCTTCTACGATCACGTGCCGCCCCCCGGAACGCCGAAGGGCGTGCCCGGTTCATTCGCTCCGTTGATCCCCGGCGGGCCGACCCACCTGGGGGTGCGCGTGCCGGCGTTGGTGATCTCACCCTTCGTGAGTGCCGGCAAGATCGAACGCACTGTCTTCGACCACACGTCGATCCTGAAGACCATTCTCGTGCACAACCGCGAGCGCCTGGGTGACAGCCAAGTGTTGAGTTTCGGCCGGCGAGTGAACGAGGCGAACGATCTGAGCGCCGTGCTGGATCTGTCCAGTCCACGGCAGGCGCCCGTGCCTTTCGTGCGGCGGAAGCCAGGCGGCACGCCGCCGCGCTTCGGACATCTCGTGGACCTGGCGACCGTGCTCGAGCTGGCGGCAACGGGGGCGACGACTTCGACCACGACGGCCCCCACCGCGAGCACCGGCGACGAGACGACTCCGCGCGTGGTGAGAGTCACGGAACTGTACGGTGGAGCCGGGCCCGGCCGAGCCGCAGGACTATCACGCAGCGCTGGCGCGCTTGCTCAAGCCACGCCGGCCCGGCTAGGCGCAACGTTCCGCGCGAGCGACACATCGACCCGACTGTCTTCCCAGTCGAATCTGTGTCACCTGCGGCCGCTGCTCACTCCATCGCAAGCAGGTTCATCTTGTATCCCTGCGCGGTGAGCGGGCCGTAGAATTGTTCAACCTTGTCGCGCAGCGTGTGCGCTTCGGATGGATCCACGGCGAAGAAGCCGATGTAGTCGCCTTCGATCGGCATCTGCACTTCAGCCACGCGGATCCACTGGGTGGGAATCCGAGGGACGACCCATCCCCAGCCGATTTGAAGAATCGCGATCGACGGGTGATAAGGACCGACCCAGCCGGAGATGTCCGAGGCTGCGTACTCGCCGTGTTGGCTTCGACGGATGCGGACCGGCTCGATGTCGCCCAGGCCGAACATGTCCAGGATTCGGGCCTCGGTGAAGTACGTCACTGTGCCGAGATCGTTCACGACGATCGTCGACGCAGGGTAGTACCGCTGCAGGAACTGGGCGGCCTTCACGTGGCTCGCATACGTGCTCGCCGCAGTCGTGATTTCCTGCGACGACAACATGCCGTTCCGCACGTCGGTCACGAGCCACACGAGTGCAGCCATGCCCGCCAACGACGCCATCCCTACCACCCGGCCGTCACCAGCACGCCCTCTTTCATTCCAGTAGTCGGTGAGCAGCGTCGCCGCGGCAAACACGCCGAACGCGGCCAGGTACGCGGCGTAGCGGTACTCCCAGAACATCGAGGTAAACGTGTAGTGGCCATGCAGCAGGATCATCAGCGCCAGAAACAGCGGGGCGAGGACCGCCGGCCGCCAGAATGCCCGCCGTTCCCGCCATTGCATGACCGCTCCCGCCAGGCCGACCAGCAGCAGGATGAACAGCTCGTCGTTGTCGGCGAAGAACGCGACGTCGACCTGTCCGATCGGCTTGAACAGGGCCGTGACGAGCGAGATGTCTTCGCCACCGGCCTTGAGCAAGAGCGAGTTCGGAAAGAACAACCATCCGTTCATCATCGAGATCGCCCCGAAGAGCACGGTAGGCAGCGCGGAGGCCGCGGCCAGCCCAACACCAAACGCCCAGCGACCCTGGATCGCGAATGCCAGGCTGACGATCGCGACGAGAAACAGGCCCTCGTAGCGCGATGTCGCGAGGAGCATGCCGAGAACGATGAGCGTGGCAGTCTCGCGGGTGGATGGGCGCTGAGCTTGGGCGGCCGTTGACAGGCGATCGATGGCGGCGCCGGCAAACCAGATCGTCAGCAGGATGTGAAGAATGTGCTCCATTCCGAGCACGGCCATGCCGGCCAACGGACATGCGAGGGTCAGCCCGATAAGCGCCGTCGCGCGCAGCCCAGTCGACGCGCCCCATCGAGTCAGGTAGCGGTCGGCCACGACCAATGTGGCGAACGCCAGCACCACGTTCAACACCAGCGGCGTCGCGTCACGCACGCCGGTCAGGAAGTACGCGATGCCGAGCAGCGCAGTCCACAGCAGCGAGGAGGATGAGGAGGCGAAATGAAACGGCGTCACGCCCCACAAGCCATGTCGCGCCAGATTCTTGGCGATCGCCATATGGATGTAGGCGTCGTCGAGACCGTAGACGAGTGCGCCCCCGGTCTGCTGGCCGATTTTCCACAGAGCGAATGAAAGGCCGGCGATGAAGAGTCCCGCCGCCAGAACCAGCGGCCATTCGACTCGACTCCGCCCCGCTGCGCTCGCGCGCGTCGAAGTCTCGCTCATGGCAAGCCACTGCATGCGTCGGCTGACACGTTGCTGGTGGCGCAGTGTCCTACAGTCCCCTCCCGCTGCCAAGATGTTTTCGCCAGAAAGCCGTTCGACTCGCTTGCGTCTCGCCGCTGGCCGAACCGCAATCTCGCTCACGGCAGAGGCATGGTGTAGGCTTGTTCGTCACGAGCCATTCTTGGAAGCGACACCTATGAAACAGCGTCTGTTGCTCGGATTCTGCCTGCTGCTTCTGACTGCCGCGATGACGACCGCTCAACGTCCGGCCAATGCGCCGGCGAGCGCCCCTTCCGGGAAGCCTCCCGACACTGTGTTCATCGAGGAGCTGACCTGGGCGGAGGTACGTGACCTCATCAAGTCGGGCACGACGACCGTCATCGTCGGTACCGCGGGCACTGAGCAAAAGGGACCGCACATGGTGGACGGCGAGCACAAGTTCGTCATGGACTATTCAGCCGACCGAATCGCGCGGGCTTTGGGAAAGACGCTCGTCGCGCCGACGGTCACCTACGTCCCCGAAGGCAGCTGGGAGAACATCGGCGGCCACATGGCGAAGCCCGGAACGATCACACTGCCTGAGGATCGCTTTGTCGAATTGCTCGTGATGGCGGGCCGCAGCTTGAAGGCGGGCGGGTTCAAGACCGTGCTCTTGATCGGCGAATCGGGCGGCAACCGCACCGGGATGCGGACTGCCGCGGAAAAGCTGACGGAGCTCTGGAAGGGAACCGACGCCCGCGCGTTCTGGATCGACGACTACTACACGAAGTCCCACGTCGAGCAGAACACCTACGCGGCCAAGGTGCTCGGCGTTCCTGAGAACCAGGTCGGCAACCACGCGAACATCCTCGACACCTCCGAGCTTCTCTTCGTAAAGCCGCAGCACATTCGGAAGAATCGCCTCACCGGCAACGACTACGAGAACAACGGCGTCAGCGGCAACAACCAATCGAAGTCGACGCCCGAGCTCGGCAAGATCTTTCTCGACATCAAGATCAACAACGCCCTCGCTCAGATCAAGAGCGTGATGGCCGGCAACGCGCCGGCCATGGCGTCCGCAGCCCCCGAAGGCGGCGGCGGCGGCCGGGGAGGACGTGGCGGGCGTGGTGGTGCTGCCGGTGCTCCGGCACGCTCGCTGGAGCCCACGATGGATACGGCGCCGGCTGGAAAGACGCCGACCACTCCGCCCGACACGGTGTTCATCGACGAGCTCACCTGGGAAGAGACCAGGGATCTGATGAAGGCGGGAAAAGTGACCGTGATCGTGCCGACCGGTGGGACCGAGAAAAATGGGTACCACATGGTCATCGGCAAGCACAATTACGTCGTCGCCTACGCTGCCAACCAGATGGCGCGCAAGCTCAAGAACACGCTGGTCGCGCCGATCATCCAGTACGTGCCCGAAGGCGATCCGGACCGGCAGAACGCCGGGGCCATCTCGCTGGCTTCGCCGGCCTACGACCTGCTGCTGGATGCGGCGGCCCGGAGTCTAAAGGCGCACGGCTTCAAGGAAATCCTGTTCATCGGCGATAGCGGCGGCAATCAGGCGGGAATGACCGCCGTTGCCAACAAGCTCAACGAAGAGTGGAAGGATTCCGGCGTGAAGGTGTTTGGCCTCACCGACTATTACGAGCAAGGCCGCGTCAATTACCGTGCATGGCTCGAGGCCGCCTTTGGCTACGACGACGCGACGGTGGGAGCCCATGCCGGCATCAGCGACACGTCGCAAATGCTGTTCGTGAAACCGACCGGCGTCCGCAAGGATCAGATCAAGCCGTGGGGCGGCCCGCAGGATTCGGGCGTTTCCGGAGATCCGATGAAGGGCACGTCCGAGATTGGCAAGATGGGCATCGAGTTCAAGGTGAACGCTGGCATCACGCAGTACCGTACGCTGAAGAATCCGCCGCAACGCGGGCGCGGCAACCCAGGGCCTGGTCAGTAAGCCTCCGAAAGGCCGTTGTGCGGAGCCGCGTCGTCCTCGCCTGCCTTGGCGTGGGCGCCGTCGCCCTGTTTCCCGGCCTCTCGCTCGCACAGGCGCCGTTCGTCCTGGACGCGAGCGAGCCCGCCGCATCGGTCAAGGTCGGCAAGGTCCTCCACGCCTATCGCATTACCGGCGAACCGCCGCGCATCGATGCGGTCCTCGAAGACGAGGTCTGGCGCCACGCCGAGAGTGCCGGAGCGCTCGTCCAATGGGACCCAGACAACAACGACCCGCTGAGCGAAGCCACCAGCATGCAAGTGGCTTACGACAACCGATACGTGTACATCGCCATCCGCTGCGACGATCGCACACCGGATCGCATTGCCGCCGGCCTCGGCCGGCGCGACGATTTTCCGCCGACCGATACTGTCGCCATCGGATTCGATCCCCGGCACGACCATCAGACCGGCTACGTCTTCGCCACCAACCCTTCGGGCGTTCAGCAGGACATTTACTTCTACGACGACGACAACTCGGATCGCGACTTCAACGCCGTGTGGGAAGTGCAGTCTGCGATCACCGATAAAGGGTGGGTCGCGGAGTATCGCATTCCGTTCTCGCAGATGCGGTTCACGGCCGCTCCTAACACCGGCCAGGTCTGGGGCTTCAGTATTCGCCGGACAATACGGCGCCGGAGCGAGACCGGGGAGTGGACGGCGAAGCCAAGAGGGGAGCAGGGGGAGGTCTCGCGCTGGGGACATCTCGTGTTCGATGCGCCGATTCGGCCACCGCGACGCATCGAGTGGCAACCCTACGTCCTTGGCGGTGGAACGCGCGTGCCGGATGGCGCGAACGATCTCGATGCCGGCGCCGGCCTCGATCTGCGTGTCGGTTTGGGAACCTCGGCGACGCTCTCGGCGACGGTCAATCCCGATTTCGCGCAGGTCGAGCAAGACCCTGCGGTTCTCAACCTCACCGTGTTTGAAACCTTCTTTCCGGAGAAGCGGCCGTTCTTCCTCGAAGACAGCCGGACGTTCGTACCGCCCTACGGCATCTTTCAGGTCTTTCATTCCCGTCGCATCGGCGCTCGCCCCGACCGGTTTGCCGTCCCCGACACCGACGAGGAAATCAACCGTCCCGATCAAACGACGATCCTTGGCGCGGCCAAGCTGACGGGGAAGGCGTCGAAGCTCACCTATGGCGCGCTGACTGCCCTGACCTCGTCGGAGGCCGCCGACGTGCTGGTCGACGGAGAGAAAAAGGATCGTGTCGTCGAGCCGCTGACCTCCTACAACGTGGTTCGCCTGCAGAAGGATTTTCGCGAGTCGTCGAACGTCGGCCTGATCGGGACCGGTGTCTTCCGCGACCAGGATCAAGACGCGTTGGTCGGGGGGTTCGACTACAACCTCAAATGGGATCGCAATCGCACCAATCTCAACGGTCACTGGGTCGCGACTCATGCACCCAACGACGACAAGGTGATGACAGACGGGATACGGCGGCCTCGCCAACTTCAACTTCTCGCGCAAGCACGGCAACGTGTTCACGCACTTCGATCACTTCGATCGCGGCTTTCGCGTCAGCGACCTCGGCTTCTTCCGGGCGCGGGCCAATCGCACCGAAGTCGACGCCGGCTTCGGTCTGGAGCAGCCTGACCCGTGGAAGATCTTCAGGCGGATCAGCATCTTCTTCAACGGCGGACAGAGCTGGAACGACGAGCGCCTCTTGCTCAATCGATTCGTCGGCGGCGGCGGATTCTTCGAGCTCCGCAACTTCTGGAGCGGGGGCGCCGGCGTGTTTCACGGATTTCAATCACTCGACGACCTCGACACCCGAGGCGGCCCGCCGATCCTCAGCCCGGCGGGTTCCAATTCCTTCTTCTTCTTCGAGAGCGACAGCCGGAAGACGTGGCGAATTTCGGCCGGCAGCAACATCAACTGGAACGACGTGGGCGGCTACAGCTACTCGTTCGGACCCGGTGTGACTCTTCAGCCCTCGACTCGCCTGCAAGCCTCGATCAGCACCAACCTCGAACTCGGCCGCACCGACGCGCAGTGGATTGAAAACCAGGACGCCGACGGAGATGGCAACGACGACACGTATGTCTATGGAACGTTGAACCGGCACGTCGTGGACATGACCTTCCGGGCGACCTACGCCATTCAACGGGATCTAACCCTGCAAGTCTTTCTACAGCCGTTTGTCGCGGTCGGCGATTACTTCAACATTCGACAACTCGCTGAGCCGCGCTCGTACAAGTTCGTACCGGCCACCGTGTCCGAGGACCCGGATTTCAACGACAAGTCGCTGCGCGGGAACGTCGTGCTGCGCTGGGAGTATCTGCGAGGCAGCACGCTCTATGTGGCGTGGAACATGTCGACGTCGGACGCCGCGCGGCCCGGGATGTTCAGCGTCGGCCGCGATATCAAGGACGCCTTCCGCGCGCCGGGGACGCACGCGGTGCTGGTGAAAGTGAGTTATTGGCTGAGTAAGTAGGGCAGGTCTTCAGACCTGCCTGGGGCGAGTCTAAAGACTCGCCCTACTTCACTTCACGGTGACGACTACGTGGGCGGACGTCCAGCAGCACTGGTCGCCGCCGCCGCCGTCGCCTGAGTTGTCGTTGATCTGCGCTCTGAGCCAGTACTCTCCAGGGGCGCTGAAGGACGCGGTCGTCGTCGCCTCGAGAAACTTGTTGGCATCGCCACCGTTCATCAGCGCAATCGCTTCGTCGGCGATCTTGACCTCTCCCGGACCGCGATACTTCTTCCAGATCACGCGGATGTCGCCGCGCCGCTCCGCCCGTGCGGCCGCTGCGGCGTTGGGCGGCGGCGTCAGGCCGCCGGAGAACACGCGGCCGCCGATGATGGCGGGTGGTGGCTCGTTGTCGGCGGAGGGTCGCGGACGAGCCGCGCGACCGGCACTGGCAGGTTCGGCGGCGGCTTCGGTGACGTTGGTCGTGGGCGGCTGATCCCGCGCCCAGATCGTCAGGGTCAGCGGTTGTCCAACCGAACCGGTGAGCGATCGCACAAAACGCTCGCGGGGCGGACCGATCAGCTCGGGCCCGGCGTCGGCAAACTTGATGACTGGTGGCTCGTTGCCGTTCGCGTGGTTCTTGTAGAAGTCGATCCAGTAGGGCGGGTTCGTCCAGAACGACACGGTGGTGGTTTGCGCGTTTGCGGTGATCGTCCACGTGAGGCGTTTGGTGCCGAAGTCTTTCGGGACCACGATCGAAAACACGCCGTACTGACGTCCGGGCTCGAAATGCGTCGGCTGCCCGAAGTCCGGCCCGCCTGGTTCGATGCGGTTATCGGGGCCGATTGGAATGTCGAGCGCCTGCTGCTTGTTGCGATTGAAGTAGCCGATCAGCAGAACGTTCGACCCGTCCTTGACAGGTCCCCATCCTTCAAACGCCGGAAAGATGGCCTCGCCGGCGTTGCCCAATGGCTCGACGAGAACACCTTGCGGCGGCGTTTGCACCTGGGCGGATCCACTGAGAGAAAAGGCGGACGCGGCAATGGCGGCCACCACTGCCGCGGTCGTAAGGACTCGATCGCGCATGAGCCGAGCCTGCGGCACTACTGCTGCTGCTGTTGCGTCGTGGTCAGTCCCAGGGCCTCGCGGCGGGCGTTGACTTCGGCGCGATAGTCAGCGTCGGACAGATAGGTCACGTTGACCCACGCGTGGGCCATTTCGTCGACCGTTCGATCGCCGTATCCCACCCACACGTTCGGGTCCGGGTTCGACTTTTTCGCGGCCGTGTTGTCGTGCCACGCCGTGATCTTGAGGATCGTGCCCTTGGGCAGCAACGGCGCGGCAGTTGTCCGCGTACACGTAGCTGTTGTGCCAGTTGAAGTTGAAGTCGGACACGTGACTCAGCATCTGGATCTGGCCGTTGGGCAGAATCGCTTCCATCGACATCGCCTTGCCTCGCAGGTGCATGTGAGGCTGGAAGCTCTCCACGCGTCCGTTCTCGCGCAGGACGAAATAGCCTTCGGTGGCCTTCACGACGTTAGGCGGAATGTCGAGGGCAGACCCGAGTCCGGCGGTGCCGCCTGCGTTGGTGCCCCCCATCAAATGCAGGACCTGCCGGAACTTCGGCTCCTGGCCCTTCGGATAGAAGTAGATGCCCAGCTCGACTTGATCGGTGATGTCCTCGCCGCCGTTCGAGTAGTGGATGTCCCAGACGATCTTCGATCCCGGCAGCATCAGCTTGCCGCTGCCCGGTCGCATCATCTCGCCCTGCTTGCCGACGGCCCATTCCATGAAGGTGCCCGGAAGCGGGTTGCCGTTGGCGTCGGGCGGGTTCACGGCCAGCGGATCGGTCTCCTGCTGCTGGAGCCGGGCGATGGCGTGGTGAGTGATTTTGCGGCCCTTCACCGAGCTGGGCCGGATCTCGAGGGCTCGCACCCATCGTGCTTCGGTGAGCCCCGTTTCAACCGACGGCTTCCACCACGCATCGTTGGCGCCGGCCTTCTGCGTCCACGGCGTGGACTTGATGATCAGATCGGGTTCGGACTGACCGAACTGCTTCGCGAAGTTCCAGCCCTGCTCGCTCGGCCATTCCTTCGCCGGCGGCATATCCTTCGGATCGCCCTTTGGCGCGCCGGCATCAACCCAGCGCGAAATCGTCTCGATCTCGGCGTCGCTCAGCGAGCGATCGTTCTTGAACTCCTGAATGCCGATCGTCTTGTCGATGTGCCACGGTGGCATCTGCCGCGCCTGCACGCGAGCCTTGATCGACCGAGCCCAGGGCCTTGATTCGTCGAACGAGACGAGCGACATCGGGGCAATCGAATCCGGCCGATGGCAGGCCTCGCACTTGTTTTGGAAGATGGGGGCGACATCCTTGGTGAAGGTCGGCGCCGCTGACGGCTGGGCGGCTGCGGGCAGGGATATCGCGACGAAACCGAGGACAACCAGCGAGAGTCCGAAGGGCTTGGCGATCGAGCTCATCTCAATGCTCCCTTTTGCGGTTCGTGACGCCGGACGAATCTAGGCCCCGGTTTGACCGGAACCGACAGATACGCGAAAAGATAGCACGATCCAGACTGTCCCGAAGCCGCCGGCCGGCGGCGGGGTCAGGTCACGAAAATTGAGCCGATTTGCCCAGTTTGGCGGCTTCGACGCGGCGAACGGCAAGACTCGCTGATCTCGGGTGAAGACCCAGGAAAAATCGGGTATTCACAGCCCACTTCGCAATCGGTGCGACCTGTCGCCCGTTGCCGAGTCGCAAAAAGCTCAACGGACTCAATTTTCGTGACCTGACCCCCGTCCCCTGCGATAAGATCCGTGACTCACCAATGACCGGGGTCATCACGCGCACGTCGATTCGCACTACTACCCAGGGCCGCGACACCATCGCGCCCTCGGCAGGAATCCTCGTGACCGGATGAACGACTGACCTACAGAACGGCTTCAACGAAGCCCTCATCCGGAAAGCGGATGAGGGCTTTTGTTTTTGGGAGAGATACGGTGCGAATACTGAAGTTCGGCGGGTCCTCGATTGCCACCCCTGAGCGCATCCAGGCCGTGGTTTCCATCGTCCTAGGCGGCGCGACAGCGCGGCCCGATCGTGGTCGTGGTTTCGGCGTTTGGAGGGGTGACCGATGCCCTGGTCCGAGCGGGCGCCGAGGCCGCTCGCGGCGACGCATCCTGGCAGACCACCCACGCTGAGCTGAGCGCGAGGCATCGCGCAGCAATCGACGCGCTGGCGGTCGATTCTGAGCGCTGCACGCCTTCAGGAGGTGCTCGACGGCTGGCTCGCCCAGTTGCGCAATCTGCTGCACGGGGCATCGCTGGTCGGAGAGTGCAGCCGGCGCACTCTCGACGCCATCATGGGGTTCGGCGAGCGGGTTTCTGCGCTCGTCGTCGCTGCCGCCCTCCGCCGGGCGGGCGAGGACGCCGAGGCCTGTGACAGCCGAGCGTTTCTGCTCACCGACGCCACGTTTGGCGCTGCACAGGTCAACCTCGACGAAGCTCGTCTTCGTCTCACCGCGTATCTCTCGCAGCGGACCGGCCTGCAGGTGGTCACCGGCTTCATTGGCGCGACCGCGAACGGGGAGACCACGACCCTCGGTCGTGGAGGATCGGACTATACGGCCTCGATCGTCGGCGCGGCGCTGGACGCCGAAGCCATAGAAATCTGGACCGACGTCGATGGCGTGATGACCGCCGATCCACGGCTGGTGCCGGAAGCCTTTTCGATTCCTTCGCTGAGCTACGACGAGCTGATGGAGCTTTCGCACTTCGGCGCCAAGGTGGTCTACCCGCCAACGGTTCACCCGGCTCGCGCACAGTCGATTCCGCTCATTGTCCGCAACACGTTCAATCCCAGCTTTGCCGGCACGCGGGTCGAGCACGCCAGGCGCGACAGCAGTCACGACATCTGCGGCATCAGCTCCATCAGTCGTGTGGCCCTGCTCCGTCTGCAGGGCGACGGGATGGTCGGCGTGCCCAGGAATCGCGATGCGGTTGTTCGGAGCGCTCGCGCGCGAGGGCATCAGCGTGATCCTGATTTCGCAGGCGTCGAGCGAGCACTCCATCGCCTTTGCCGTCGAGCCAGCGGCCGTCACCCGCGCGCGGGCGCGTGTGGAAGAGGAGTTCGGGCTCGAGCGACGGCTGGGCCTGATCGACGAGCTGGTGGTTGACGACAATGTGTCGCTCATCGCCGCCGTCGGCGACGGCATTCGCGTGCGGCCCGGGGCGGTGGGCCGATTGTTCGGCGTCCTGGCCGCGCACGGCATCCCGGTGCAAACCTTCGCCGGCGGCACGTCGGAGCGCAACATCTCCATCGCCACCAGCCGCGCGAACGAGGTCCGCGCGCTCAACGCGATCCACGGCGCGTTGTTGTTTCCCGAACGCCGCACGATCGACGTCTACCTCGTCGGTCCTGGCCGAGTCGGCGCGGCCTTTCTGGAACAGCTCCACGCGCATTCGGCCGTGCTGGCCCGTGAGGAACAGACCTACGTGCGCCTGGCCGGCCTCGCGACCAGCACGCGCATGCTGCTCGATGCCCGCGGCATCGAGCCCGGAGCGTGGCGCGGCCGATTGGCGGCCGACGGCCAGCCTGCCGATCTCGGTCGATTCGTCGAGGCCATCGTCGAGCCTCGCCGTCCGACTGCGGTGTTCGTGGACTGCACGGCAAGCGACGCGCCCACACAGTGTTTCGGCCGGCTGATCGACGCGCGCGTGCCGGTGATCGCGGCGAACAAGCGGCCGTTCTCGGGCGGCCTGGATGCGTATCGGCGAATCAAGGATGCCGTCGCGCGCGGCGCCGCTGTGCACTATGAGACGACCGTAGGCGCCGGCCTGCCGGTGCTGGGGACGCTCGCCGATCTCGTGCGCACGGGCGATCACGTGCAACGGATCGAAGGCGTGTTGTCAGGGACGATCGGCTTCGTGCTGGACGCCCTCAGAAGCGGCGCGCCGTTCAGCGCGGCGGTCAAGGACGCTCACGACCGCGGCTACTCGGAGCCCGATCCGCGCGACGACCTCATGGGCGCCGACGTCGGCCGGAAGATCCTGATTCTCGCGCGCGAAGCCGGCTTTGCGCTCGACGAGGAGGCGATCGCCGTCACGCCGCTCCTGCCGGCTGAGTGGTCGTCGCTGACCGTGGAAGAGTTCTGGTCACGGTTGCCGTCGCTCGACGCCGGATTTGCGGAACAACAGGCGACCGCGGCGGCAGCGGGACGCCAGCTCTGTTATCTCGCGCGTGCCGCCGGAGGCACGGCCACCGTCGCGCTAGAGGCAGTGGCCGGCGGACACCCTTGCGCGTCGCTTTCGGGCACCGACAACCTGATCGCGTTTTCGACCGATCGCTACAACACGACGCCGCTGGTGGTTCGCGGACCCGGCGCGGGGCCATCGGTGACGGCGGCCGGCGTGTTTGCCGACGTACTGCGCGCCGCAAGAACGGTGGCGACGGCATGACGAGAGTCGCCGCGCGCCGAGCCAAACGGAACGGATCAGATGCTTCGCCTGATCCTGACCAGCCGCGTTTACGACGTGGCGCAAGAGACACCGCTCGAGCCGGCCGCCAGGCTCTCCAGGCGGCTCTCGAACGAGGTGCTGTTCAAGCGCGAAGACCTGCAGGCGTGCTTCAGCTTCAAGCTGCGAGGCGCATACAACCGCATCGCCCACTTCACCGAGGACGAGCGGGCCAGGGGAGTGATTGCGGCGAGCGCCGGCAATCATGCCCAGGGTGTCGCGTTCGCCGCCCGTCATCTCGGGCTGCACGCGCGAATCGTGATGCCGCGGACGACGCCGGAGATCAAAGTGGCCGCGGTGCGCGATCTCGGCGCTGAGATCGTGCTGGCGGGAGATAGCTACACGGAGGCACAGACCCATTGCGACGCGTTGACCGAGTCGAGCGGCATGACCTTCGTCCATCCATTCGACGATCTACTGGTCATTGCCGGACAGGGCACGATCGGTCTCGAGTTGCTGCGCCATCGATCTGGGAGACCTCGCGGCGGTGTTCGTTCCGGTTGGCGGTGGCGGCTTGATCGCCGGCATCGCCAGCTACATCAAGGCGCTGCGGCCCGAGATCGCCGTGATCGGCGTCGAACCCTTCGAAGCCGATGCGATGCATCAATCGCTCGAGGCAGGACGGCGGGTCGAGCTCGATCGCGTCGGCATCTTTGCCGACGGCGTCGCGGTTCGCCGCGTCGGCGCGCTCGCGTTCGCGATCGCGCAGCGGACCGTCGACGGCATCGTGAGAGTGACCAACGACGAGATCTGCGCGGCGATTCGCGATGTCTTCGAGGACACCCGAGCGGTTCTCGAGCCGGCGGGGGCCCTCGCCGTGGCCGGGCTGCACAAGTGGGCGAGCGAAGCGGGACGTTCCGGCCTTCGTCTCGCTGCGGTGCTGAGCGGCGCCAACATGAACTTCGATCGCTTGCGGTTCGTCGCCGAGCGCGCCGAACTCGGGGAAGCGCGTGAGGCGATCTTCGGTGTGACGATCCCAGAGCGGCCCGGCGCGTTTCGCGCCTTCTGCCGCGCCGTGGGGCCCCGCGTCGTGACCGAGTTCAACTATCGGCTGAGCGGCCGCCGTCGCGCGCAGATTTTCGTCGGCGTGTCCGACGCAGTCTCGGGCCGACGCGGCGGCGCTGGCCGCGACGCTGGCGGCCGGCGGCTATCACACCGTCGACTTGACCGAGAACGAGGTCGCCAAGCTGCATGTCAGGCACATGGTCGGCGGTCCCGGCGCCGATGTGAACGACGAGCAACTTTACCGATTCGAATTTCCCGAACGGCCGGGCGCGTTGATGGAGTTTCTCGAAGCGCTGGGCGAGCGCTGGAACATCAGCCTCTTCCACTATCGCAACCACGGCGCGGATTTCGGCCGCGTGCTGGCCGGATTCGAAGTGCCGCCCGCCGATGCCGAGCGCTTCGCCGGATTCCTCCACGCCCTTGGCTACCGTTTCCAGCGCGAACAGGGCAATTCGGCGTACGAGATGTTCCTGAAGCGATCGCACGAAGTTGAAAGTTGAAGAGTCAAAAGTTCAAAGTTGCAGTTCAAAGTTTCAGTTCAGTTGAAAGTTGAAAGTTCGGTGCGTCCGGCGAGCGGCTCGAACCTGGCACTCCCAACGTCGGCGTTGAACTCTGAACCGACACTTTGAACTGTCGAACTCAACTTGCAACTCTCAACTGCAACTTTGAACTTTGAACTCTTGAACTGTGAACTCTCGAGGCGTGGTTCAAAGCAGCAGCGCATCCACGCGGTGGGCGTGGACGAACTGCTCGCGAGGCGACCACTTGAAGATCGTGAAGCGGCCGTCTTGTGACGCCACCAGCGCGGTAGAGTCGCGCTGATCGTGAGCGAACTGCGCCGCCGACAGGTGTCTGGTCCCGCCAAGCTGGGTGGGCGTCGCCAGGGTCCTGGAGCTGCCTTCGACCGGTTCGGTCAGGTTGACGTATTCAACGGGCGCGCTGCCGCGGCGGCGGGTAATCTTCGCGCCAAACGCCAGTACGTCGTAGCGATCGTTGATGACCGTCGCGCCGTCGACGGCGGTCAAGCCGGCCACAGCCTCCACGGCGCGGCGCACATCCTCCTGCCATTCCTGATTGTCAGCCTGAACGCGCATCAACTCAGCGAGCTCGGTGAATGGCGGACGAATCGAATACAGGACCGGCGCCACGACCGACTCGCGCCAGACATCGGTGTCGGACGGGACGACGAGTAGCGCGCCGCCGCGGCCGTGCGCGCGCATCGACGCGGCCAGCTGCACGAGGACGTTGACGAACTGACCGCTGGTGAGCCGCTCGACCGCGCCGAGCAGCGAATTGACCAGCGCCGGGCAGTCGGGAACGAGCTCGCCGCCCTGCTCATCGACGATCTTGATCTGGTCGCCTTCCAGGACGGCCACGTTGACGAACTTTCCAAACGGTTCGCTTCGGTACTTCACGACCAGCAACCCTGACGTAACCACCTCGACGACGAGGCAGAGCGGCGGCAGGTCACGCGTCGTTCCCCACACCTGGAAGCTCCCGTTGCCGTTCCAGATGCCAAGATGGATGCCAGGGCGCTCTACGGCGGGCGCCAGCTTGGCGAGCATGGCCGGATCGAGGTGAATGGGCTGCTCGAATCGCAGCGGATGCAAGGCGCGGTTGGGCGCCACGAGCGCGAGCGAGATGCGCGGCGTCTTTCCTTCTTCTCGACGCAGGCTCGCCCAGAACGCCGCCTCGATGAGCGTCTCGATGGAGTCGGCGTCGGGGGCCTCGGCCAGCTCTTCCTGTCCACGACTTCGCGCCGACGCGATGTGGCGGGCAAAATGTCCGTGCACCGAATCCGAGACGCTACGAGCGGCGGGATAGATGGGGAAGGCCATCTGGCACCAAATTGTGCCACGTGGCCAGACGTCTCGAAGGCATGAATTCGCGCAAGTTCTCTAATGGGCCTTCAAGACCTCGCCCCGCCGAAGGCGGGGCAAAAGAACGCTGCGACTAGCGAGGCGGAGCCGCCTCCGCATGCTCGGGCGGAGCTTCGCTAGCGTGCTATCCTCGGCGCCATGCCGAGGCATATGAAGCGCGGACCGACCCTCGTCGTCGTCGCTTCGGTGGTGGCACTGGTCGCCGCCGCACAGGCGGCGGTCAACGACTCGCCGGCGTGGAATCCCACCCAAGCCGCCGCCTATCTCGATGGCCGGGCGCAATGGTGGTCGAGCTGGCCGAACGCCGCTCGCGATCGCGACACGTTCTGCGTGTCGTGCCACACGGCTGCGCCCTATGCGCTCGGGCGCCCGGCGCTGCGATCGCTGCTGAAAGAGACTGGTCCATCGGCGCCAGAGCGACGGCTGCACGAGAACGTTGTGCGGCGCGTCATGTTGTGGAAGGAGGTCGCGCCGTACTATCCCGACCAAACGCGCGGCATTCCCAAGACGAGCGAGTCCCGCGGGACTGAATCGGTAATGAATGCGCTGGTTCTTTCGACCCGCGACGCCGAAGCCGGCTCGCTGAGTGACGACACGCGATTGGCGTTCGCCAACATGTGGGCCCTTCAGATGCTGACCGGCGATCTGAAAGGTGGCTGGGCCTGGCTCAACTTCCACTACGAGCCGTGGGAAGCTCCAGCGTCTCCGTATTTCGGCGCGTCGCTGGCGGCAATCGCGATCGGCACCGCGCCCGCGGGTTACGCCGCAAGTGCCGACGCCAAGGATGGAGTCGCGCGACTGCAGGAATACCTGGCCAAAGGCGTGGCGGGGCAGAGCCTGTTCAACCAACTCATGATCATGTGGGCCTCCTCCAAGCTCGACGGCGTGCTCACCCCTGCGCAGCGCGAGACGATCGCCAAGGCCGCGCTCGCCGCGCAACTTCCAGACGGCGCCTGGAATCTCCAGGGCCTGGGATCGTGGAAGCGAGTAGACGACACGGCCATCGAGACGCGCGCCGATGGCCTTGCCACCGCGCTCACCGTGCTGGCGCTGCAACAGAGCGGCGTGGCCTCGGCGAGGGATGGGATTGAGAAGGGGCTCGGGTGGCTGCGCAGCAATCAGGATCGCGCGACCGGGCGATGGATTGGCGTGTCGCTCAACAAGAACCGGGATCCGAATTCCGATCCCGGACGATTCATGAGCGACGCGGCGACGGCTTACGCGGTGCTCGCTCTCACGAAGGGACGCTGATCGGAGAATCTGTTGATCTTGTGAGGTGGTGAGCGGGTGATCGATCAGTCGATCTAGTGATCGGATGATCGGGTGATCGATCTGATGATCCATCGGGTGATCGCTAGCGCATCAGATCAGCGGATAGCTCAACAGATCGATCGACACATCACGAGATCGATAGATCACCAGCTCGATCACGAGCTCAACACTTCACAAGGTCACAAGATGCTCCCGGCTATCGAATCCTCCATCCATTGACCGGCCCTGCATGAAAGAACGCCGCCGGTGTCATCACTCCATCCTTCTTGAACACCATGCCGTCCTTCATGACGAACTGGACGTTCTTGAGCGCGTCGACATCGTCGAGCGGATTGCCGGGTAGCGCAATCAGATCGGCGAAGAATCCGGCCTTGATCGGACCACGCGTTTTCTCGGTTTCGCTGACTCGATAACCGTTGATCGTCAAGGCCCGAATCGTGTCCACCGTCGGGATGCCGGCGTCCTTCCACGTCTTCAGAAACTCCAGGCAGAGCTCGCCGCGCGTCTTCCCGGGGACCCAGTAATCCGCGTCGGTTGAGAACGTCAGGTTGACCTTGTTGTCGTAGGCATTCTTCAAGCTCTCGACGGTCCTCTTGTAGGCCTGTGGTGAGACGGGGTGGCCCTCGAGCCCTTCGGGTGTGTCGGTGCCCGCGCGCCAGATGCCTTTCTGCGCCATCAACTTGTGCATCTCATCGTTGAGCCCGGTTGAATGCGCGATCGACCAGATGCCGGCTTCGATCGCATTGCGAGCGCCTTGCACTGTCTGCACGTGGCCCTCGACCTTCATCCCGACCTTGGCCGCTTCTTTTATGAACAGCCGGATCTCGTCAGCCGTGTAGCCGTACGGCTTGCAATCCACGCAGATCTTGATCACGCGCGCGCCGAACAACACGTTCTGTCGAACCGCCTTGACGATCTCGTCGGCCGTGTCGGCATCGAGGTACTCCGGATAGACGATGTTGTGGTCCTTGGCCATTTCCGGCGTGGGGAAGAACTGTCCACCCATGCCACCGATGATGATTCCGGAGTTGATGATCGTCGGTCCGGGGATCCA
This sequence comes from uncultured Acidobacteriota bacterium, assembly GCA_963773045.1. GTDB lineage: Bacteria > Acidobacteriota > Vicinamibacteria > Vicinamibacterales > UBA2999 > 12-FULL-67-14b. The sequence goes on from CAVYZT010000003.1 coordinate 46,563, forward strand.
GCCCTGCTCGATCGACTGGCGAAGCGCCGTGTCTGCGTAGAGCGCGTTGTTCCCCATGTCGCGGACGATGGTGAAGCCGGACGCCAGCATCTGCATGCCGTTGGACGCGGCTTGAATCGCGCGCAGCGCCGTCGATTCCTGCACGTACGTGTAGTAGTAGACGTTGCTCTCGGGCTCGGGCTTGTACGTCAGCGCCAGATGGTTGTGCGCCTCGACCAGTCCGGGCATCACGGTCATGTTCGACAGATCGATGACCTGCGCACCCGGTGGAATCGCGACGTTCGGACCGACGTCGCGAATCCGCGTGCCCTCGACCACGATGATCTGATTCGTGAGGATGCGTCCGGCTTCCGGATCGAGCAGCCGGCCCGCGCGGATCGCCGTCAGCGGCGCCGGAGCCTGTGCCGGCGCTTGCCCGCCTTCGCGCGTGAACTCTACGCGCTCCGGCGAGGCCTCGCCGAAGCTCGCGAGGAATATCGTGCGAGCATAGGCGGGCGCCTGAACGCCCACACCAACGGCCGACAGAGTCAGTACCGTCACGATCAATCGCCACGCGCGCATCGGCTCCTCCTTGTCCTCTACGTCCTGCACAAATGCAAAGGGCGGGAACCGAAGTTCCCGCCCCCGCAATTTCGTTCTCCGTTCTTCTTTCTTCGTTCTTGTCTCGTCGCGTCCTTACTGGCGAGGAGCCGTCGTGTTGCTGGTCATGCTCTGTGGCAGCGCGAACGAGATGTACTCGCCCGTGTAGTTGCCGCCGCTGACCGCGACGATGATGTACTGACGTCCGTTGTGCAGGTAGGTCATCGGGCTGCCGCTGATCGGAGCCGGCATCAGAACCTCACCGACCTGCTCACCGGTCGTCTTGTTGTAGGCGCGGAGCATGGCGCCGCGTGCGCGTCCCGGGGGCGCCGTGTACCTGCGGATCGCCGACGATGACGAGCGTCTTGGTGATCAACACGCCGACGCTGCCGCCCTGGCCCGTCTTGGGAATGTTCAATCCCTTGAGGAGCGGGTGGTTGCGAACCGCATCTGGTGTATCGCCATGTGGAACCTGGAATAGCAACTTGTCCGGGTTCTTGAGGTCGATGGCTGATAGCACACCGTAGGGCGGCTTCACAATCGAAAGGCCATCCAACCCGTCGCCGAGGGCACGTCGGCCAGCGCCGCCCGGGAAGTTCACCGCTGCGGGAGCCGCAGCAGGTGCGCCGGCGGCGGGAGCCGGGCGTGGCAACCCGTAGTTGGGCTCGGCTTCCCATCGCGGCGTGCGGTTGGCCTTGTTCTCGGGCGTGACCTTGGCAAACTCCTCTTCGTCATAGTGGCCGACGGTGACCGAGGAGTTTCCCGCCTGCGAGTAGAAGATGCCGGTTTCGACGTCGAAGCCCGCGCCGGGCCAGTTGGTGCCGCCGGCCGTGTTGGCGATGTTGATCGAGCCAAGCAGCTTGGATTCCGGACCCGTCGGTGGAACGTACGGCGTCTGTTCCCAGCGGAACAGCTTGAGATTCTTCAACGCCTGCTCACGAAGGGCGGGCGTGAAGTCGATGAGATCGCTCTCGGCGATATGGGTGCGCGCGTATGCCGGCGGCTTGGTCACGAACGGCTGGGTCGGCGACGTCTTCTCATGCGCCATCGTCGACTGCGGCACCGGCCGTTCGACGATCGGCCAAATCGGCACGCCCGTCGCACGGTCGAAGCAGTAGAGCCAGCCCTGCTTCGACGGAACCGCGACGATCTTCCGCGGCTTGCCATCGATCGTCGTGTCGATCAGGAGCGGAGCCGACGACATGTCGTGATCCCAGATCGGGTGATGGACAAACTGGAAGTGCCACTTGCGCACGCCGGTCTTCAGATCCACCGCGACCAAGCTCTCGGCGAAGAGGTTGTTGCCGGGCCGGTTGCCGCCGTACTCGTCGATGGTCGGCGTTTCTACCGGCAGGTAGACGAGGCCGAGCTCGGGGTCGGCGGTAATCTGCGTCCACACCCCGTTGTTGCCGGTGTAGCCGGCCGATTCGTTCTCCCAGGTATCGAAGCCAAACTCGCCTCGTCCGGGGATGCCCTTGAACGCCCACAGCAGCTTGCCCGTGCGGACGTCAAACGCGCGCGCCTGGCCCTGAACGTTCGTGGCGTAGGTGTAACCAAGGCCCTCGAACATCGACGACCCGACGATGACGACATCATTGACGACGGTCGGTGTCGAGTGGAGACCGATTTCCGACTTCTCGAGGTCGCCCTGACGGCCGTTGATCATGATTCCTTGCTTGAGGTCGACCACTCCATTGGTGCCGAACGACGGTATCGGCACTCCGGTTTTGGCGTTGAGCGAGACCAGGCGGTAGCCCGTGGTCACATAGATGACGCGGTCGTCGCCCTTGCCGTCGGTCCAGTAGGAGAGGCCGCGGCCCGAAAGCTGACGCGGCGCCCAGCGGGTAGCGCGCTCGCCCTCGTCCATCGCGTACATCCACCTTTGCTCACCGGTTCGAGGATCGAGCGCCACAACGGCGCGACGCGTGCCGGCAGTCGCGTAAACCATGCCCTTGACCATGAGGGGTGTGCCTTCGAGCTTGGTCTCCGGACGTGGGCCCAGGTTGTCGGTCTTGAACCGCCACGCCACTTCCATCTTGCTGAAATTGCTGGCGTTGATTTGATCCAGGGGCGAGTACTTGCTGCCCTTCAGATCGGCGGTGTACATGGGCCACTCGCCGTTTTTCGTGCTCGGGATCCCGGTGGTCTGGCCAGCCAAACGGGGGGTTACCCACGCGAGGCCGGCTACGAGCAGCGCCACGGCGGGCACGACTCGAAATGCAATACGCTTCATCGGTTCACTCCTGGGCGAAGAACTACTGGGAACTAACCGGGTGGATTATAGCCACTGACGGCTCAATCAGTCGATCAATCCGCGCGCCAAGTCAGCGGCACGTGAATGCAACGATAATGGCCGAAACCAGGAGGTCCTGATGCGGAAAAGCGGAAAACGCTGAGCGCTGGTTTGTTGATGGTCGCTGTCGCCGGGCTGACAGCCGCCGAGGACCCGGCCGCACGTTGGTGGGCCCATGTGTCGTACTTGGCCAGCGACGCGATGCAGGGCCGGGATACCGGGAGCCCCGAGCATCAGAAGGCCGCAGAGTACATTGCCGCCGAGTTCAAGCGTGCCGGGCTCAAACCAGGAGGGACCAAGGGCTACTTCCAACTCGTACCCTTCCGCTCTCGCCGGATTGTCGAAGAGCGATCGAGCCTCGCGCTGGTTCGCGCCAACGGCGCCGTCGAGCCGGTGGTGCTCGGCGATGAAGCCACCTTTTCGATGCGCATCGAACCGGCGCCGTCGGTCGAGGCGCCGATTGTGTTTGCCGGCTACGCGCTGCAGGTCCCTGAGGCCAAACATGACGACCTGGCGGGCCTCGATCTGAAGGGCAAGATCGTTCTCCACCTAACTGGCGGGCCTTCGACCATTCCGGGTCCGCTGCTTGCGCACTACCAGAACACCCGGTGGGAGTACCTCCAAAAGGCAGGCGCCATCGGCGTCCTCTCCATCCAGAACCCGAAAGGGCAGGACATCCCGTGGGATCGCTCGAAGCTGGCTCGTTTCATGCCCTCCCTGGCGATTGCCGATCCGGCCTTGGACGAGACTCGCGGCCAGCAAGTGGCTGTCACCATCAACCCGGCGCGGGCCGAGAAGTTCTTCACCGGATCGGGCCACACCTTCGCGGAGGTGCTTGCGCTGTCGAACGACGGAAAGGTATTGCCGAGATTTCCGATTCCGGCGTCCGCGCGGGTCAAGGTGGCGATTGACGCCAAGGCCATCGAATCCAACAACGTCATCGCGATCCTTCCTGGGACCGATCCGGTCCTGAGCAGTCAGTACGTCGTCGTCTCGGCGCACCTGGATCACGTCGGCGTCGGCGAGCAGCCCACCGGCGATCGCATCTACAACGGCGCGATGGACAACGCCTCCGGCATCGCGACTCTGCTCGAAACCGCCGCGGCATTGGCCGCCAAAGGTGGCTTGAAACGGTCGGTCGTCTTTGCGGCGGTCACGGCAGAGGAGAAGGGACTGCTCGGCTCGCGCTACTTCGCCAATCGCCCCACGGTTCCTGTCGCCGGTATCGTCGCCAACCTGAATACCGACATGTTCCTGCCGCTGTTCCCGCTCAAGAGCCTGGTGGTTCAGGGCCTCGAGGAATCGGATCTTGCCGACGATCTGAAACGGGTCGCGCGCCCGCATGCCATCGAGGTGTTGAGCGATCCTGAGCCGGAGCGAAACGCCTTCACGCGCAGCGATCAGTACAGCTTCATCAAGACCGGCGTGCCGTCGCTCTCGCTGAAAGTCGGGTTCGTGAAGGGATCGCCGGAGCATCAGCTGGTGCTCAAGTGGCGCAGCGAGCGGTATCACGCGCCGAGCGACGATCTCGACCAGCCGATTGATCGAAAGGCCGCCGAGGACTTCGGCAAGATTTACGTCGAGGTCGTCCAGGCGGTGGCCGACCGGCCGACCAAGCCGGCGTGGAACGGCGACAGTTTCTTCAAGAGGTTCAGCAAATAGGCCTCGGCAGTGTTGCGGCCTCGGTGGGCGGGCTCACTGCGTTCGCTCGCGGGCTCGCTTCGCCGCTCGTGGGCGCGGCGCCTTTGGCGCCACGTGGGCTCGCTTACTTCGTTCGCTTGCGAGCGCGCCAGCTTCGCTGGCGCGTTTGAGTGTTTCGACCTCCCTGGGCGTCAAGTCGCGCCATTCGCCGGGACGCAGTCGCCCCAGAGAGACCGAGCCCATCCGAACGCGACGGAGGTCTCGGACGGGAAGGCCGACGGCCGAACACATCTTGCGGATTTGCCGGTTGCGACCTTCGTGTAGCGTGATCGTGAGTTGCGTGGTTGGCCGCGACGACTTCACGACGTGTCCGGCATGGACCTCTGCCGGAGCGGTTCGTCGTCCGTCGATGTACACGCCGCGGCGTAGCTTGTCGATCGCCGGTGGATCTGGGACACCGGCGACGATCACTTCGTACTCCTTCTCCACTTCGTGCCGTGGATGCATCAGCTTCGCTGCGAGATCGCCATCCGTGGTCAGCAGGAGCAGCCCTTCGGAGTCGTAGTCGAGGCGACCAACCGGATAGATATAGCCGGCATCGCCGAGCAGATCGATCACCGTCGGGCGCCCTTCAGGATCGCGACGTGTCGTCACGTACCCCTTTGGCTTGTACATCGCAATGTACCTCGGCCGTGCCACGAGCTTGATCCGCCGACCGTCGACGCGAATGTCGGCGCCTGGATCGGCTTTCGACCCCAACGTCCGCACGACTTCACCATTGACCATGACGCGACCATCGAGGATGAGCTGCTCCGATGTGCGACGAGACGCCACTCCCGCCGCGGACAGGATTTTCTGCAAGCGAATCATCTCGCTTCAAGTGTGTCACTGATTGCCCACGAGGCGGCGCGACTGCCGAGCCCACGCGGCGCCAATGGCGCCGCGCCCACCGAAGCGCGAAGCGGCCGAGGCCTCCTAGAGCCCCATCAAATCCCGCCAGAACTTCGCCAGCCGCCAGACCTCGATCGGGCTCGCAGTGCGGTTCACTTCGGCGTGTGTGATGAGGCCGCTGAGCAGTCCGTGCACGTTCGCGCGGCCGCGCAGGTACTCCGCCAGCAGCACGGTCTCCATGGAGGGAATGACGTTGTCGTCAACCCCATGCAGCAGGAAGATCGGCGCGGTCGGCGGATCAGCACGTTCGGCGGACAGCGCAGGCATGGCCGGGTGATCCTTGAGGCCGTCGGCGACTGGCAGGAGAATCGGCCCCAACTTGTCCACCGCGCGGTCGTTCACATAGCCCATGAGTGTCTTGGACGGTTCGGGCAGCGTCTCCGCATACTCGCGCATGCGCGCAAATTCCCGCGTCGCCGCCGGCTTGTCGGTCATGTCGAGCGACGAGGCGAGTAGAAACCCGTCGATGCCGCGAGACAGCGGCTCGATCTGATCGGCTGGCACCACGCGATCGGCCAGGCTGAGCAGCACGATCGCCACGCCGTAGTCGTGGGGAGGATGCACCTCCACGTGGCTGGCGCCGCTCACCGCTGAGCTGCGCTTGGCCCGATCGATGTCGCCGAGGACCTGGCCCGAGCAGAGGTAATGCATCACCCGCGCGAGGTCGCCGTGCCCGCCGAACGACAGGATGAAGGCGACCTGGTTGCGAATCGACGGCCGGCCGGCGGCGACGATGGAAAGTCCGCCCGAGAAGCTCACGCCGACGATGCCGACCTTGCCGTCAGGCGAGAGCCCGCGTTGCGCCGCCGCCCAGTTGACGGCGTCCTCGATTACGTCGGTCACTTCCGGCGTGATCCGAAAGCGCTGCAGATCTGGCGCGGCGATCGTGAGCACGCCATATCCCGTTGCGGCCAGGTCTTCGGCCAGCGCCACCAGCCGCGCTTCGTCGATGCCGTCGCGATGAACGCCGGGGACCAGCACGATAGTCCGGGAGAATCCATTCGCGGGTCGATAGAAGCGAGCCGGGATGGTCCCGAATCGCGTCGGCACGGCGATGAGCGGCTCGGGCGTGAATGTGGTGGTTCGCCAATTGGCGATGGACGCTGCGGATCCTTGCAGATCGGCAGCGCGAATGATGAATCCCAACGCGTCGAAGTAGGGTAGAGAAAAGATGACCGCGACAGCGATCAGGCCGGCGACGACCAGCGCCTTGACCCGGCGCCGCGAAGGGGACATCAGCGGATGGTACACTGACTTTTTGAACACAGATGGGCAGAGCAACCAGGGCCGCAGATGACACAGACATCAGCGTGCACTATGCGACCCGCGCGGCGGATTATTGTGACCGGTCATGAGCGAGCTGGGCACCGCGCGACAGCACGGCGACAACGAGTCGAATGGCCTGTCATGAGCGAGTCGAATGATCATCGCGATTGACGGTCCATCGGGCGCGGGGAAGGGCACGCTCGCGCGGACGCTCGCCGAGCGGCTCGGCTATCGCCACGTCGATACCGGCGCGATGTATCGAGCGGTGGCGTGGCTCGCGTTGCAGCAGGGCGTTGTCGCTCGACGACGAAGAGGCGGTGTCGTCGCTGGCGGTGCGCGCCGCGATCGATCAGCAGGATGGGCGGATCACGATCGATGGCCACGACGTGACGCGCGCCATCCGGACGCCGGAGATGGATCGGGCGGCGGCGGCGGTCGCGAAGCTTCCCGCGGTCCGGCGAGCGCTGGTGCGCCGTCAGCGAGGGCTCGGCGCCGACGGCAACGTCGTGATGGAAGGCCGCGACATCGGCTCGGTGGTCTTTCCCGACGCCGCCGGTCAAGATCTATCTCGACGCATCGCCCGCCGAGCGCGCGCGGCGACGCGCCTCCGATACTGCGCACACCGGCAGCTCGCGCGGCAATATCGCCGCGGTGCAGCAGCGACCTGGTCGACGCGCGATCAGACCGATTCGACCCGGGCGGTCGCCCCGCTCACGCTGGCGGCCGGACGCCATCTACATCGACACCACCGACGATGCCGATCGAGGCCGTCGTCAATCACGTGCTGATGCTCGTTCGCAACAAACTCGCCGAACGCGAGTCACGAGCCCCGAGCTCCGGAGCCCTGACGATGACGCCCGAGGAATTCCGCACCGCCGGACATCGCGTCGTCGACTGGATTGCCGACTATCGCGCGACCGTCGAGTCGCGGCCGGTCATGGCGCAGACGGCGCCCGGCGAGGTCAAGGCGCATGCTGCCCGGCACGCCGCCACGAACAGCCCGAGACGTTCGACGCGATTCTTCACGACCTCGACACGCGTCGTGACGCCCGGCCTCACGCATCTGGCAGCATCCGCGATTCTTCGGCTACTTCCCGTCGAACGCGCCTGCTGGCCAGCGTGCTCGGCGATTTTGCTGAGCACCGGGTCTCGGCGTGATCGGTCTGGCGTGGCAATCCAGCCCGGCGCTGACCGAAGTCGAAGAAGTGGCGACCGATTGGCTGCGGCAGATGCTCGGCCTGTCGAGCGCATGGAGCGGCGTGATTCAGGACACCGCGTCCACCAGCACGCTGGTCGCGCTGCTGTGCGCGCGCGAGCGAACCACGCGCTACGGACTCAGCCGCGGCGGCCTTCAGGCTGAAACGGCACCGCTCATCGTCTACACCTCGGCCCACAGTCACAGTTCGGTCGAGAAGGCGGCGCTGCTGGCCGGCTTCGGCCGCGAGCACATTCGCGTCGTGCCGCACGACGGCGCCTTTGCGATGCGCGCCGACGCGCTCGAGGCCATGGTGGAGGCCGACCGGGCGCAGGGCGCATCGGCCGTGCGCGGTCGTGGCCACGACGCGGAACGACCACGTCGACCGCGCTCGATCCGCTCGGCGGCGATCGCTCCCGTTGCCCGCCGCCACGGCCTCTGGATGCACGTCGATGCGGCGATGGCGGGCTCGGCGATGATCCTTCCGGAGTGCCGTGCGATGTGGGACGGCGTCGAGCAGGCCGACTCGCTGATCGTCAACGCCCACAAGTGGCTGGGCGCCGTCTTCGACTGCACGGTCTACTTCGTGCGCGACCCTGAGCATCTGGTGCGCGTGATGTCGACCAACCCGAGTTACCTGCAGACGGCCGCCGATGGTCAGGTGAAGAACTATCGAGATTGGGGACTGCCGCTCGGCCGCCGCTTCCGCGCGTTGAAGCTGTGGTTCCTGATTCGCGAACAGGGCGTCGAAGGCCTGCAGGCACGACTGCGCCGAGATCTCGCGAACGCGCAGTGGCTGGCCGGGCAGATCGCTCGTGCGCCCGGCTGGCGAGTCCTCGCGCCGGTCGCTCTGCAGACGCTTTGCGTGCGACATGAGCCAGACGGCCTGTCCGACGACGACCTCGATCGGCACACCCAGGCGTGGGTCGCGCGCATCAATCAATCCGGCCGCGCGTATCTGACGCCGGCGATGCTCGACGGCCGTTGGATGGTCCGCGTCTCCATCGGCGCCGAGCTCACCGAACGCGAACACGTCGAGCAGGTGTGGGCATTGATGCGAGAGCAGACCGCGGAGGGGATGGAAGCACGAAGATAGAAGAAGGGGTTTTGATGAGTGCCAATGCCTTCGCCGTCATCAATCCGGCGACCGGTCAGATCGTTCAAGAAGTCTTCGACGCGGGCCCCGACGAGGCGCGCGCCGCGATCGATGCCGCCGTCGATGCGTTCGCTGGTCTGGAAGGCGAAGACCGCCTTCGAGCGATCGCGACATGCTCCGCCGCTGGCGCGACGCGATTCTGCGCGACGAGCCGACGCTCGCGAGACTGATGATCGCAGGAAATGGGGAAGCCGATCACCGAGTCGCGTGGCGAGGTGAAGTACGCGGCCGGCTTCGTCGAGTGGTACGCGGAAGAAGCCAAGCGCGCCTACGGCGACATCGTGCCGAGCTCACGCGGCGAACAAGCGGCTGCTGGTCGATGCGCCAGCCGGTCGGGCCGGTCTACGCCGTGACGCCGTGGAATTTTCCGGCCGCGATGGTGACTCGCAAGGTCGCGCCGGCGCTGGCGGCCGGCTGCACGCGTGGTCCTGAAACCGGCGGAGCAGTCGCCGCTCACCGGCGATTCGACTCGTCGAGCTGTGGAAGGAGGCTGGCGGACCGGCAGAGTGTCTTCCAGGTGATGACGACGTCCGATCCCGCGGCGCTCTCGGAGGTGTTCTTCGACGACGCGCGCGTGCGCAAGCTGACCTTCACCGGCAGCACGGAAGTCGGCAAGCACCTCTACGCGCAGGCGGCGCGCACGGTGAAGCGCGTGTCGCTCGAGCTGGGCGGTCACGCGCCGTTCATCATCTTCGGGGACGCCGACGTGCCCGCCGCCGTGCAGCAGGTGATGGCGTCGAAGTTCAGGAACGCCGGGCAGACGTGCGTGTGCGCCAACCGCATCTACGTGCACGACCGCATCGCGCGATGAATTCGCGGAACGGATGTCCGACGCGCGTGTGAAGGCGCTGCGGGTCGGCGATCCGCTGGATGACTCCACGCAGAGTCGGTCCGCTCGTCGATCGCGCCGGCCTCGACAAGGTCGACGGCGCACGTTGCCGACGCGGTCGGCGAAGGGCGCGCGCGCCCTCGTCGGCGGTCACGCCCGGGAGGGCCTGTTCTTCGAGCCGACGGTGCTGATCGGCGTCGACCGCGGCATGCGGATCCTCGAAGAGGAAACCTTCGGCCCGGTCGCGCCGATCATTACGTTTGACGACGAAGCCGAGGCGGTGCGCGCCGGCCAACGCCACACCGTTCGGCCTGGCCGCCTACATCTGGACCCGCGACCTCGGCCGCGCGTTCCGCGTCGCCGAGGCGCTCGACTACGGAATCGTCGGCGTCAACGACGGCTTGCCCGTCGACGCCGCACGCGCCGTTCGGCGGCGTGAAGGATTCAGGGAGTCGGCCGCGAAGGCGGACAGTCGGGGTCTGGATGAGTATCTCGACGTGAAGTACGTGTCGATGCTCTTGCCGGAGTGAGCATTTCGGCAGAAGGCTTCTGGTTCTGCCTTCTGCCTTCTGCCTTCTGCCCTCTTCCCTAATCCCTGTCGTCGCTGTCCTCGGCGGAGTTCGGGTCGAGCTCCCAGCGATGCCGATCGCGATCCGCGATCTCCGTCTCCGCCCTGCAGTTCTTCGTCGTCGTCGTATTCGACGCCGAGCGCGCGGCCGATTTCGTCGACCACATCCTGATCGGGTGTCGGGTTGTCGCCGCCCGGCGCTTCGTCACCAGAGGAGTCGGCGGATTCCCAATCGGCGTCGACGTCGCCCGCCGTGAGCGCGGGGCTCGACGACGTGTGTCGTTCGAGTTTGTGCCTCATGTCATCGCGCCCCGATTTCGCCGCCGATGCGGGAGCGTGTGGCGCCCAGGATCGAGGGCACGCCGTGAATTTCCTGGACGGTGCGCCGCTCGCGATCGAGCGAGGGCGGCCGCTTGTGACGCGCCGAACTACGCGCTTTTGGCGCCGCCGCCGGCGGCGTGGCCGCGGCGGTCACCCCCGTCTTGACGGCCTTGACGAGATTGGCGGCCTTGCCGACCGTGTTCGACGCCGACTTCGTCATCGACGTGGTTGTGGCTGGCTTCTTGGCGGCTTTCACTGGTTTGCGGGCCGCCTTCTTCATCGAGGCCGGCTTCCTTGCCGCCGTTCTGGCCGGTTTCTTCGATGCTGTCTTGGCGCTCTTGCGAGCCGGGGCTGCGCGTCGCGCCACCCGTTTCTTCGCGGTCCGCGCGCGGCCCGTGGCCTTTCGAGTGGCTTTCCGAACCGGCTTGGCGGCGGCTCGAGTGGCGCGCCGTCCGGCCTTCTTTTTCGCCATGACAGGTCCTTTCGGTCCCCCTGTTGCCGGGGGCAATTCTTGATCCCGCAGTATGAACCCGATCCGGCGCCATTCCGCAACCGGATATCCCTGTGGTCCTTTCTTGACAGGACCAGCTAAGTATCGTAACGTCTGTTGGTTACGCGGGGTGCCGGCCCCCGCTCACAGCCGACCGGCAAATCTGACAATAGGAGGACATGCATCGCAATGGCAATTTCGCAAGACGAACAGAACCCGGCCACTGAGCCGTCGGGCGCCCACACCCCGGCGGCCCAGGGCCACCGGGCAAGGCGGCCGCCAAAACGATCGCCACCTGGGGCCATGACGACGAGACCGATCCGCAGGAGTATGCCCGCCTGCTGGACCTTTACGATAACAGCTTCCGCAATCTCGCGGAAGGTGAAGTCGTCAAGGGCACGGTTCTCAAAGTCACCGCCAACGAAGTCGTGATCGACGTCGGCTACAAGTCCGAAGGCGTCATCCCGGTCGACGAGTTTCTCGACGAAACCGGCCAGGTGATCGTTCGCGAAGGAGACGTGGTCGACGTGCTGCTCGAGCGCACCGAAGACCGCGAAGGCCACATCGTGCTGTCGCGCGAGAAGGCCGAGAAGATGAAGATCTGGGACGAGGTCGAGCGCGCCTTTGCCGAACGCAAAGTCGTCATCGGCCGCGTCGTCGAGCGGATCAAGGGCGGCCTCGCGGTGGACATCGGCGTCCGCGCGTTCCTGCCCGGCAGCCAGATCGACGTGCGTCCGGTGCGCAACCTCGACGCGCTCAAGGGGCAAGAGCTCCGGATGCGCGTGATCAAGGTCAACAAGAAGCGCGGCAACATCGTGCTGTCGCGCAAGGTCCTCCTCGAAGAGGAGAACGCCGAGAAGAAGAAGTCGACGCTCGAGACGCTCGGCCGAGGGCAAGGTGCTGCGCGGCGTGGTCAAGAACATCACCGACTACGGCGCGTTCATCGACCTGGGCGGCATCGACGGTCTGCTGCACATCACCGACATGTCGTGGGGCCGCGTCGGCCATCCCGTCGGAGCTCTTCAAGGTCAACGACGAGATCGACGTGGTGGTGCTCAAGTACGACCAGGCCACCGAGCGCGTCTCGCTCGGCCACAAGCAGTTGATGGCCGATCCGTGGACCACGGTGATGGATCGCTATCCCGGCCGGCGCGCGCATGAGCGGCAAGGTCGTGAGCCTCACCGACTACGGCGCGTTCATCGAGCTCGAGCCCGGCGTCGAAGGCCTGATCCACGTCAGCGAGATGTCGTGGAGCAAGCGCGTCAAGCACCCGTCGAAGATCCTCAACGTCGGCGACTCGGTCGAGGCGATGGTGCTCGGCGTCGATCCGGCGGCGCGGCGCATCTCGCTCGGCCTCAAGCAGGTCGAGCAGAACCCGTGGCACGAGCTGGCCGAGAAGTACCCGGTCGGCACGAAGATCAAGGGCAAGGTCCGCAACCTCACCGAGTTCGGCGCGTTCGTCGAGGTCGAAGAGGACATCGACGGCCTGATCCACATCTCCGACATGTCGTGGAGCAAGCGCGTCAAGCACCCGAGCGAAGTGCTGAAGAAGGGCGACACGGTCGAGGCGATGGTGCTCAGCATCGACGCCGAGAACCAGCGCCTGTCGCTCGGCCTCAAGCAGCTGGCGACCGACATCTGGGAAGACTTCTTCTCGCGTCACCAGGTCGGCCGACACGATCGAGGGCAAGGTCGTGCGCATGACCAACTTCGGCGCGTTCGTCGAGCTCGACGAGGGCATCGAGGGCCTGATTCACGTCAGCGAGTTCGACGATTCGCAGGGCGGCGAGAAGATCGAGTCTGGAGGTGGACAAGAGCTACCAGATGAAGATCATCAAGCTCAGCCCGGCCGAGCGGAAGATCGGCCTCAGCATCCGCGCGCTGAAGAGCGGCGAACTACCGCGCCGATTGGGAACAGTACGCGGCGACGCAGGGCGACGGCAGCGCGACGCTCGGCGAACAGCTGAAACACAACAAGTAGCCATGACGAAGGCGGAACTGGTCGAAGAGGTCTCGCGGGTTTCGGACCTCACCAAGAAGCACTCGGAGGTCATCGTCGACACCGTGTTCGAGAGCATCATCGATGCGCTCAAGCGCGGCGAGAAGATCGAGCTGCGCGGCTTCGGCAGCTTCCGCCTTCGCAAGCGCGAGCCCCGCAAGGGCCGCAACCCCAAGACCGGCGACAAGGTGGACGTGCCGCCCAAGCGCGTCCCGTACTTCAAGCCCGGCAAGGAACTGAAGGATCTGATCAACCGCGAGACGGGGGAACCGGCTCCGACGGCGCCGCCGATCCCGCCGTCGACGGCGGCCGCTGGTAGGCACGCCCTCCGGATCTGCTCTGTGAGCATCTGCGATGGATCGGATCTGGTCACCGTGGAGACACGCTTACGTGACGCGCGCGGATGAATCGCCCGGGATGCGTGTTCTGCGCCGCGCAGACGAGCCGATGCGGCCGCCGCTGATCGTGCACGAAGGCCGCTCACCGTACGTCATCCTCAATCTCTATCCGTACAACGCCGGCCACTTGCTGGTCGTGCCGCGCCGCCACGTCGCGACGCTCGCGCTGCTCACGCGCGAAGAGCTGACCGAGATGGCGCGTGCTGACGCAGCACTCCGAGCAGGGTGCTGACCGAGGCGTACTCAACCGCAGGGGATCAACGTCGGGATGAACCTCGGCCGTCCGGCCGGCGCGGGCATCGTCGATCACCTGCACGTGCACCTCGTGCCGCGGTGGAACGGCGACACCAACTTCATGTCGGTGGTCGGCGAGGTGCGCGTCCTGCCGGAGGAATTGCCGCGACCGCCGATCGGCTGCGACCGATTTTTGCGCGCCTCGCGCTAGGAACGTTATTGCCACGTGCCGCTTCGATCTCACCGCTCGAACAGTGCCATGACATTGATCGCGCCCGCGAACAGCAGTCGATCTCTCGCACGCGCGTGGCGTGGCGGGTCGGCCGCAGGCGATCGACGAGATGGCGCTGTTCCCGCCGACGCTGCGCAAGGCGGTGGCTCGCGACGATCGATGACGATCCGTTTGCCGCCGACGCGGTCAGCGGCCGTCCTCGTCGTCGAGGAACTCGCCGCGGCGAGCGCCGGCGTCGCCGCAGCCATGGGTCTGGAGTGGGCCGGAGACTTCGCCAAGCGCGGTCAAGCACGGTCTTCCCGGGCTTGCGGAAGCGCGCTCGACCTGCCCTTCACGCCGGCGCGCCGGGACGGGGCGCGCGCGGCTGGTGCTCTGCGCGGTGGCGACTAGGCGTGGGCCGGGCAGCGGTCGCGCACGCCGTCGACGGCGATGAAGTGCCGAGGCATCCGGCCGAGCGGCGACGAGCCGACGCCGCATTGGGCGCTGGCCGACGCCGCAACCGAGCTCGACGCGGCGCGATTGCTGACCCTGTCCGCGGCGCAGGTGGTCGACCGTGGTGAATCGGCGGATGCCGCCGTTTCGATGGCTGCGCGGCTTTCGGCGACCGCGGCCGAGCGCGCGGTCGAGGCCGCGAGCCTGATCGAGGGACCAGGCGGCTATCGTCGTGGGTCGGCGCTGGAACGGCTCACCCGCGACGCGCGAACGCTGAGGTTGTCCTGGAAGAGGCACAAGGCAGAAGGCAGAAGGCAGAACGCGAAGGCGGAAGGCAGTCGCGCGCCAGGGCAGCGCTTGTTTCTGCCTTGTGCCTCTTGCCTTCTGCCTTCGGCCATCCCAGTAATCTGCTTCGCGATCGTCATCAGCTGCATGTTGCGTCGTGCCCTCGTAGATCTGTCCGATCTTCGCGTCGCGATACAGCTTCTCGACCGGGTAGTCCTTCGACGAATCCGTACCCGCCGTACAGGTTCACCGCCAGTCGACGCCACCCGCTCGGCCACTTCCGACGAGACCATCTTGCACATCGCGGCCTCGGTGAGGAACGGCAGGCCGGCGTCGCGCAGGCGCGCGGCGTTGTAGACGAGCAGGCGCGTCGCCTCGACGTCGATCGCCATGCGCGCGAGCTGGAACTGCACGCCCTGGAAGTCGGCGATCGCCTTGCCGAACTGCTTGCGCTCCTTGATGTAGTGCACGGTGTGATCGAGCGCGCCCTGCGCGAGGCCGACCATCTGCGCGCCGATGCCGATGCGGCCTTCGTTCAGCGTTTCGATCGCCACCTTGTAGCCCTTGCCGACCTCGCCGAGGATCTGCGAGGGCGGCACGACACACTCCTCGAAGAGCAGTTCGCAGGTGCTGCTGGCCCGAATGCCCAGCTTGTCCTCCTTCTTGCCGACGGAAATCCCGGGCGTGCCGCGATCGACGAGAAACGCGGTGATGCCGCGATAGCCCGGCCTCGGGATTGACGTTGGCAAAGACGATGAAGAAGTCCGGCCTCGTCGCCGTTGGTGATCCACAGCTTCCGTCCGGTGATCGCATAGCCGTCGCCGGCGTTTCGCTCGGCGCGCGTCGTCATCGCGAACGCGTCGCTGCCGGAGCCCGCTTCCGAGAGGCAATAGGCGCCGATCGACGCCGGCGGCCAGCTTCGGCAGGTAGCTTGCGCTTGATCTCATCGGACCCCCACTTCAGGAGGGCGTTGATCACCAGCGTGTTCTGGACGTCCACCAGCACACCAACGGACGGATCGACCCGCGAGACTGACTCGACGGCGAGAACCGAATGAAAGAAGGTCGCGCCGGCGCCGCCGAAGCTCTCGGGGATCTCGATGCTCATCACTCCGAGCGCGAAGAGCGCGCTCGATGAGTGACGGCGACATCTTGGCGTGCTCGTCCATCTCCCGCACGAGCGGTCGAATTTCCTTGTCCGCGAACTCGTAGACGCTGTCGCGGAAGATGACTTCGTCTTCGGTCAGGCTGGTCAATGCCGGTGGCGTGGTAACGGTGTGGCTCATCGTCGGGAGCTGAATCGGTCAATCAGATCAATACCGGCACTCGGACTCGGGGCTCGGGACTCGGGATTTTCACCGATCACCCGACAACTCGACTTCGGCCGGCGTCAGAACAGTGAATGTTATCATCCGAGGTACCGGGCATGACTGCTCTCCGCCGCCGTTCGGTCGCGCTTCTCGCCGTCACCATGGGCATGGTGTTCGCCGCCCGCGCGCAGGAAAAGCCCGCGCCTGCGCAATCGGCTCCGGCGCAGCAAACGCCGCCTCAGGAACAGCCTGCCACCGGCGGACCCCAACCAGCCCGTCTTCCGCACCGGCATCAACTTCGTCCGGGTCGACGCGATCGTCACGGATCGGCAGGGCAATCCCGGTGTCCGATCTGAAGCAGACCGACTTCGAGGTCTTCGAGGACAACAAACCGCAGACGGTCGAGACCTTCCGCCTGGTCAAGATCGACGCGGTGGCGCCGGCCTACACGCAGCGGATCGATTCGCTCGCGGAACGACGAAGAAACCGCGGCCCAGGACGAGAACGCCCGCATCTTCGTGTTCTTCCTCGACGACTATCACGTGCGGCTCGGCACGAGCATGGCGGTCAGACGCCCGCTCGTCGAGTTCATCGCCAACCAGCTGAGCCCGAACGATCTGATCGCGGTGATGTATCCGCTCACGCCGGTCGATGCGGTCGTGCTCACGCGGAATCACCAGGGCGTGATCAACACGATCGAGAAATTCGTTGGGCGGAAGTTCGACTACGAGCCGAAGAACGATCTCGAAGCCGGCTACGTGTATAAGTACCCGGCCCAGGTCGTCGAGACCATCCGCCGACAGGTCTCGATGACGGCGCTGCGAGGAATCTCCCAGAAACTCGGCTCGTTACGTGAAGGACGCAAGTCGATCATTCTGGTCAGCGAAGGGTATACGGCGCTGCTGCCGCCGCAGCTGCGCGAAGCGATCGCCGCCATGCCGGGAGTCGTGAACAATCCCGCGAGGAGAGACCCATTTGCCGGCGAGAACAACATGATGGAGGATCGCGCCAAGTTCGGCGCCGAGACCGACATGTTGTCGGAAATGCAGGACGTCTTCGCCGCGGCCAATCGCAACAACACGTCGATTTACGCGGTCGATCCGCGCGGGCTGAGCACCGGCGAGTTCGACATCAGCGAGAACATCTCGATGAAGACGAGCCAGGCGGCCCTGACCTCGTCGATGGATACGTTGCGAATACTGGCGAGCAACACCGACGGCCGGGCGATCGTCAATCGCAACGACCTGGCCGAGGGGATGAAGCAGATCATCCGCGACTCGAGCGCCTACTACCTGCTCGGCTACAACTCGACGCAGGCGCCGCAGGACGGCAAGTTTCACGAGATCAAAGTCCGCGTGAAGCGACCCGGCATTCAGGTGCGCGCGCGGAAAGGCTACTGGGCGCTGTCGGCCGCCGACGTCGATCGGGCCAAGGCGGTGACGACCAGGACGGGTCCGCCACCGGCGGTGACCAAGGCTCTCGCGTCGATCGCGCCGATCGGACGTCGATTGACGCGCGACTGGATCGGCACCAGCCGCGGCGCCGATGGGCTCACCACAGTGACCTACCTCTGGGAGCCCAGTGCCGCGGTGCCGGGCGTGAAGCGCGACGAACCCAGACGCGTGTCATTGCTCGTCACCAACACGGCGGGAGATATCGTCTACCGCGGGAGAGTGCCTGCCGAGCTCGCGGCTCCCGGAAGCGGAGCGGTGGTGAGCTTCGACACCAAGCCAGGGAAACTCGAGTTCAAGATCACCGTGGAGGGCGACGGAACGGGCACGCTCGATAGCGAGAATCGTGAGCTCACGGTTCCCGATCTCACGGCCCCTGAAGTGAGGGTGACGACCCCGCGTGTGTGGTTTGGACGAACCGCGCGGGAATTTCAGGCGCTGGTGACCGATCCGAACGCCAAACCGACGGCGGCGCGCGAGTTCCGCCGGACCGATCGTCTGTTGCTGCGCTTCGACGCGCTGGCGCCAGCGACTTCCCCCGTGTCGGTCACCGCCCGCATGCTCAACCAGCAGGGCGTCAAGATGACCGACATACCGACCCAAACTCCCGCGTCGCCTGGCGACCCGTTCGCCATCGATCTCCCGTTGGCGAACTTTGCCCCGGGGCAGTATCTGCTGGAGATCTCGGCGGCGTCAGAGGGCCACCAGCCCGCGACGGAGCTGGTCGCGTTCAAGATCGGGTCTTAGGCCTGGACCCGGGATCCGGCATCCGGGATCCGGCATCCGGTAGCGGAACTAATCAACAGCTCGCCAACGTATGCCGGTTGCCGGTTGCCGGTTGCCGGATCGGATGCCGGATGCCGGATGCCGGATGCCGGATGCCGGTTGCCGGGTTTCTAGGCATACATTCCGCGCATCTTGGTGACGGTGGCTACGCGATGGATGGCGACGATGTAAGCCGCGGTCCGCATATCCACCTTGTACTTCTGCGAGGTGTGGAACACGGCATCGAACGCCTGCACCATCTTCTCTTCGAGACGCTCGTTCACCAGCTTCTCGCTCCAGAAGTAGCCGTGCCGGTCCTGCACCCACTCGAAGTAGGACACGGTGACGCCTCCGGCGTTGGCGAGGATGTCGGGCACGATGAAGACGCCGCGGTCGTGCAAGTAGTTGTCGGCCTCGGGCGTCGTCGGCCCGTTGGCGCCTTCGACGATCAGCTTGGCCTTGATGGCGCCGACGTTCTCCATGGTGATCTGGTTCTCGAGCGCGGCCGGGATGAGAATCTCGCTGTCGATGGTGAAGACGTCGGGACCGGCCAGCGAATCCGCTTCAGGGAATCCGGCCACGGTCTTGTGCTTGTTCGCGTATTCGATCAAGGCCGGAATGTTGAGGCCGTTGTCGTTGTACACGCCACCCTTCCAGTCGGTGACGCCGACGATCTTGGCGCCCTCGTCGGCCATGAGCTGAGCGGCAATCGAGCCGACATTACCGAAGCCCTGGATGGCGACGCGGGAGTCGCGGAGCTCGAAGCCGAGATGCGTCGCCGACTCGCGCGCGCAGATCATCACGCCGCGGCCGGTGGCCTCTCGCCGGCCGAGCGATCCACCCATCTCGACCGGCTTTCCCGTGACGACGGCCGTCGACGTGTGGCCCACGTGCATCGAGTACGTGTCGGAGAACCAGGCCATCACCTGTTCGTTGGTGTTCACGTCCGGTGCCGGAACGTCCTTCTCCGGGCCGA
This sequence comes from uncultured Acidobacteriota bacterium, assembly GCA_963773045.1. GTDB lineage: Bacteria > Acidobacteriota > Vicinamibacteria > Vicinamibacterales > UBA2999 > 12-FULL-67-14b. The sequence continues at coordinate 65,934 of CAVYZT010000003.1, forward strand.
TCGCGTCGATGATCTCCGCGCAATATCGCCGCGTCAGGGCTTCGAGCTCGCGTGGTGACATCTTGGTGGGATCGCAGGTGACCCCGCCCTTGCCGCCGCCGAACGGCAGCTGCGCCACTGCGCACTTCCACGTCATCCAGGCCGCCAGCGCGGTGACTTCGTCGAGCGTGACGCCGGGATGGTACCGGATGCCGCCTTTTGCCGGACCCAGCGTCACGTTGTACTGGACGCGGAACCCGGTGAACACTTTGATCTCGCCGTTGTCCATCTGCACCGGACACGACACGATAATCTGGCGCTTCGGGTGGGTGAGCATCTGCCACAGGCCCGAGTCCAGGTTGAGAATCCGAGCCGCGACCTCGAACTCCTGGAGCATCGCGCCAAACACGCTGCCTTTTTCGGCCATCCGTTCCTCACTGGCTCGAGCCGGTCCGGCTGCCGGCGTCGGCACCTGGACACTCTCGAGCGGAAAGTCCAAACGACCCAAGGTAGCGTCGCTCAGCCGCGAATGTCAATTTCCTATCCTTCTCATGCACAGAACGCATCACCGGCCAGGGATTTGCGCGAGACGGCCCCTATAATTGGTGAGGAATGAAAAGCACGATCCGCGCCGACCAGCCTCCGCAAGAGCTACGGCGGTCCGCCGAAGCATCTGCGAAGGCGGAAGCACTTGCCAAGGAAACTCCGACCGAGCGGTGGCAGCGCGAGGTGCTCGAGCCCGCGCTGCAGAAATCCCCCGAGCGTCCCGGCCCATTCACCACGATCTCGGGTCGTTCTGTAAATCGGCTCTACGCCGCCGACGACCTGACGTCGATCGATCCCGTTCGCGATATCGGCCAACCCGGCGCGTACCCTTTCGTCCGCGGCATCCACCCCACCGGATATCGCGGCAAGCTGTGGACGATGCGGCAGTTCGCGGGCTTCGGCACGCCCGAAGTGACCAACCAGCGCTACAAGGACCTGATCGCGGCCGGCGGGACCGGGTTGAGCGTGGCCTTCGACCTGCCGACGCTCATGGGTCGCGATCCCGATCATCCGCTCTCGCTTGGCGAGGTGGGCAAGTGCGGGGTGAGCGTGATGTCGCTGGCCGACATGGAGCGGCTGTTCGACGGCATTCCTCTGGCCGACATCACGACGTCGATGACCATCAACTCGCCGGCGCCGATGATTCTGGCCATGTACCTGGTCGTCGCCGAGCAGCAGGGCGCCGACTGGCAGAAGATCTCCGGCACGATTCAGAACGACATCCTCAAAGAGTTCATCGCCCAGAAGGAATACATCTTCCCGCCACGCCCCTCGATGCGGCTGATCACCGACATCTTCGCCTTCTGCACCAGGGAAGTGCCGCGGTGGAACACGATTTCGGTAAGCGGGTACCACATTCGCGAGGCCGGATCGACCGCGCTTCAGGAACTGGCGTTTACGCTCCGCGACGGGTTGGAGTACGTCCAGTACGGCGTCAACGCCGGGCTCGACGTCGACGACTTCGTGCCGCGCATCTCGTTCTTCTTCAACTCGCATAGCGACTTTTTCGAGGAGATCGCCAAGTACCGGGCGGCGAGGAAGCTCTGGGCGGACGCGATGCGCGATCGGTTCGGGGCCAAGAGCCCGCGGTCCTGGCAGCTCCGCTTCCACACCCAGACGGCAGGAGTGTCTCTCACCGCGCAGCAGCCCTACAACAACGTGGTGCGAACCGCGCTACAGGCGCTGGCGGCGGTGCTGGGCGGCACCAATTCGCTCCACACCAACTCGCTCGACGAAGCGCTGGCGCTGCCAACCAAGGAAGCGGCGACCATTGCGCTGCGGACGCAACAGATCATCGCCCACGAAAGCGGCGTCACCAACGTCGTCGATCCACTTGGCGGGTCCTACTTCATCGAGCGGCTGACGCGGGACATGGAAGACGGCACGCTTGAGTACTGGAAGACGATTGACGGGATGGGCGGGATGGTCGAGGCCATCGAGCTGGGCTACCCGCAAAAGGAGATTGCCGAGGCCTCGTATCAGTTTCAGCAAGCGGTTGAGCGGCGCGACAAGCTGATCGTCGGCGTTAACGACTTTGTTCAGCAGGACGGGAAGCCGATCGAGATTCTCTATATCGACGAGTCGACGGCCGATACGCAACTGGCCCGGCTGGCCGAACTCAAGAAGACTCGCGACAACGACCGCGTGGCGCGGGCGCTCGCCGCGTTGCAAACCGCTGCGCGTGGCACCGCCAACACCATGCCACTTCTTTTGGATTGCGTTCGCGCCTATGCGACCGTCGGCGAGATGTGCGACGCGCTCCGGGAGGTCTGGGGCGAGTACGAGGAAGTGCCGGTCATCTGATGCAGGTAAGTTCAAAGTTTCCGCCTCCGCGGGCCGTTTCGGCGAGACCTCGCCGAAGCTCGGCACCGTGGGACGCGAACAAAGGCGAGCGAACAGCGAACAGCGAACAGCGAATAGCGAACAGCGAATAGCGAATAGCGAACAGCGAACAGCGAATAGCGAAATGAGCTCAAAGATACGAGTGGTGATCGCCAAGCCGGGGCTCGACGGTCACGACCGGGGCGCCAAGGTGATTGCGCGGGCGCTCCGGGATGCGGGCATGGAAGTGATCTACACAGGCTTGCGCCAGACGCCGGAGCAAATCGTCAGCGCGGCGCTGCAGGAAGACGCCGACATCATTGGCCTGTCGATTCTCTCAGGGGCCCACATGCACATCTGCCCGCGAGTGGTGGCGTTGCTGAAGGAGAAGGGCCTCGACGATGTGCAGGTTGTCGTGGGCGGCATCATTCCTGACGTGGACGTGCCCAAGCTGCAGGCAATGGGGATCCGCGGCATCTTTCTCCCCGGCACGCCGATGCAGCAGATTGTCGACTTCATCACTGCCAACACCCGGGTTCGTGAGCGCGGCTGACGGAGCGAAACGTGTTCAAGCGGCTGTTTGGCAAGGCAGAAGATGAGTTCCCGGGTCTGAACACGAGCCGGTTCGTCAGGGGTCCCACCGATGGGACCCCGCCTTCCACCGACCTGTCGGATCTCCGGCTTCCGTCCAAGAAGCCGCCTCCGAACGTCGAGAATCTGGTGTTGCCGGAGACGCTGGCCCAGGAGGCAGCCCGTCCGCGAGACGTCGACCTGAGCTTTGCCATCTCCTCGCGTGGTTCCGGCGCGCCCGCGGCGCCAAACGGGCCGGTCGAGATCACCGATGCCCAGATCGAAGCCATTGCCGAGCGCGTGGCCGAGAAGCTGGCGGCGGGAGTGGTTGGCGATCGACTGCGCGAATCGGTCGCGCGGATCGTCTCCGAGACGTCAGAGCGCCTCGTCCGCGAAGAAATCGCACGCATCCGCGCCGAAGCGGACGGCGAGTAGGCGACAATCTTAAGCATGCCTGTTCCGGATAAGCCGGCCCTGGAGGGTCTGGAAGATCGTCTTGCCGCACGTTGGGAGCGCGAAGGGACCTATCGGTTCGATCGCACGCGCTCGAGGTCTGAGATCTACTCGATCGACACGCCGCCGCCGACCGTGAGCGGATCGCTCCACGTCGGCCATGTCTTTTCCTTCACCCACACCGACCTCATCGCGCGCTATCAGCGGATGCGCGGCAAAGAGGTGTTCTATCCGATGGGATGGGATGACAACGGCCTGCCGACCGAACGCCGCGTCCAGAACTACTTCGGGGTGCGGTGCGACCCGTCGCTGCCATACGATCCGACGTTCGTGCCGCCGGACAAGCCGGATAAGCATCCGATCTCGGTGTCGCGCCCAAACTTCATCGAGCTCTGCACCAGGCTGACGCTCGAAGACGAGAAGGCATTCGAGCAGCTGTGGCGGTACCTCGGTCTGTCGGTCGACTGGTCGATGACCTATGCCACCATCGGCAAGCCGGCCCAGCGCCTGTCGCAGCTGATGTTCCTCCGCCTGCTGCGTCGAGGGCTGGCGTATCAAACCGAGGCGCCCACGCTGTGGGATATCGACTTTCGTACCGCGGTCGCTCAGGCCGAGCTCGAGGATCGAGAGCAACCGGCCGCGTATCATCGCGTCGCCTTCGCCAAGCCAGACGGCGGCGAGGTCCTGATCGAAACCACCCGACCTGAGCTCATCCCGGCGTGCGTGGCGTTGGTGGCACATCCAGACGATGAACGCTACCGCCCGCTGTTCGGCACCGAAGTGACGACGCCGCTGTTCGGCGTTCGTGTGCCGGTGAAGGCCCACGAGCTGGCCGAACCTGAAAAGGGCAGCGGCATTGCCATGATCTGCACGTTTGGCGACATCACCGACGTCACGTGGTGGCGCGAGCTCAAGCTGCCGGTTCGGGCGATCGTCCAGCCCAACGGCACGTTGGGGCCCGTATCGTGGGGATCTCCCGGCTGGGACTCGGTCGATGCCGGGCGCGCTCAGCACGCCTACGATCAGCTCGCTGGCCTGTCGACCAAGAAGGCCTTGGCCAAGATCGTCGAGCTGCTGCGCGACAGTGGGGACCTCAAGGGCGACCCCAAGCCGATCACTCACAACGTGAAGTTCTACGAGAAGGGCGATCGTCCGCTGGAGATCGTGACCAGCCGCCAATGGTTCATCAAGACGATCGAGCATCGCGATGAGCTGATCGAGCGCGGCCGCGAAATCGCCTGGCATCCCGAATACATGCGAGCGCGATACGAGAACTGGGTGAACGGCCTCACGGGGGATTGGTGCATCAGCCGGCAGCGGTTCTTCGGTGTGCCGTTCCCGGTGTGGTACGCCATCGATCTCGACGGCCGTACCGATTACGGTCACCCGATTCTTCCGGACGATTCGCAGTTGCCGATCGATCCGTCCACCGACGTGCCAGCCGGCTTCAGGGCCAATCAGCGCGGCGCGCCCGGCGGCTTCGTCGGGGATCCGGACGTGATGGACACCTGGGCGACCTCGTCGATTTCGCCTCAGCTCGTCTGTCAGTTTGAATCGGATCCCGACATCTTTGCGCGCACGTTCCCGATGGATCTGCGTCCGCAGGCACACGACATCATTCGGACCTGGTTGTTCTCCTCGGTGCTGCGCGCCCACTTCGAACATCAGTCGGTGCCCTGGACCAACGCCGCGATCTCGGGATGGGTGCTCGATCCCGACCGCAAGAAGATGTCGAAGTCCAAAGGCAACGTGGTGACGCCGCTTGGGCTCCTGCAGGAGTACGGATCGGACGGCGTGCGCTACTGGGCGGCCCGGGGTGGGCCCGGTGTCGATACCGCGTTCGACACCGGCCAGATGAAGATCGGCCGCAAGCTGGCGATGAAAGTCCTCAACGTCGCGAAGTTCATCCTCGCCGGCGAGTCGATCGAAGGACCGGTGACCGAAGCGCTCGATCGCGGGATGCTGATCAACCTGGCGGTGGTCGCGGCCGAGGTCACCGCCGAGTTGGAGCAGTACCAGTACGCAAAGGCGCTGGCCAAGATCGAATGGTTCTTCTGGGACTTTTGCGACAACTACGTGGAAGCGGCCAAGTCACGGCGCTATGGCGATTTCGGAGCGGCGGCGGCGGCCTCGGCATCGACCGCGATGCGCACGGCGCTGTCGGTGATGCTCAGATTGCTGGCGCCCTATCTCGCGTTCACCGCCGAAGAAGTGTGGTCGTGGTGGCAGCCAGGTTCGATCCATCGTGCGCCCTGGCCCACTCGTCAGGAGGTCGTCGCGGTCTCCGGCGAGGACGAAGATGCCCAGAAGGCCAGCGTCTACCTGTCGATGGCACTTGGGGCGATTCGCAAAGCCAAGACCGAGAGCCAGATCTCGGTGGGAACGCCGGTCTCCTCTGTCCGGTTCGTCGAATCGGCGCCGGCCGTGGCGGCGCTTCGGCTCGTCGAGCGTGACCTCAAGGCGGCAGCGCGCACCGATGTCCTCGTGCTGGCCGAGTCCGACGACACGAGCGCCTTTGGCGCGTCGATGACGCCGAAGTCGGCCGAGGGATAGACGAGTGATCGCGCCACTGGCGCCCGACGCGTACCGCGATCTCGTTCGCCTGGCGCTCGAGGAGGATCTCGGACGAGGGGACGCGACCAGCCTGGCAACCGTCGAGCAGGCGCAGCGGGCGAGAGGAACCATCGTCGCAAAGGCGCCGCTCGTCGTGGCCGGGTTGGCCGTGGCCGCCGAGGTCTTCCAGCAAACCGACCCCGCCTCGGTCGTCGAAGTGCGATGGGGCGACGGGGCGCATGTTCAAGCCGGCGATGTCGTCGCCCTCGTTACTGGCGACGCGCGCGCGCTGCTGGCCGCCGAGCGCACCGCTCTCAATTACCTGCAGCGGCTGAGCGGCATCGCCACCCTGACCGCCCGCTGTGTTCAAGCGGCCGGCGGGCGCATCACCGTTCTGGACACGCGCAAGACGACGCCGACGTTGCGCGCGCTCGAGAAATACGCCGTCCGTTGCGGCGGCGGGACCAATCATCGTCAGCGTCTCGACGAAGCGCTGTTGATCAAAGACAACCACAAGCGGCTGGCCGGCGGCGTTCAGGCGGCCGTGCGACGGGCGCAGTCGAACCAATCGGCGCTGTCGCTCGAAGTCGAAGTCGAAACCCTCGACGAACTCGATCAGGTGCTGGCCCTGAATGTCTCGCGCATCCTCTTGGACAACTTCACGACCGCCGACATCCGGGAGGCAATGCGACGGATCGGCGGTCGCGCCAAGGTCGAGATCTCTGGGGGTGTCACGGTCGAGCGCATTTCAGAACTGGCCACGACCGGCGCACAGTACGTGTCGATCGGCGCGTTGACGCACTCGGCTCCTGCCGTCGACCTCAGCTTCGAACTGGAACCACTGTGACCGGGCTGCCGGAAGACATCGCCTCGGCGTTGGACGTCCTGTCGCTCCGGCGGCCAGACATTCACCTCGATGTCAGGTGGCTGTCGACGGTGAGCTCGACGATGAACGCACTAGCGAGCATCGCGTCCCGGGGCGCACCGGCGGGAGTCGTGATCGGCGCCGATGAGCAGACCGCCGGGCGTGGTCGTCGTGGTCACACCTGGCAATCGCCCCCTGGAGCCGGCTTGTATTTTTCGTGGCTCTGCCGGCCAGCGGTCGACGCTTCAGCGCTGCCCATCATCACCCTTGCGGCGGGGGTTGGCGTGCACCGAGGCATCCAGCGGGCCACTGGTCTTTCAACCGATCTCAAATGGCCGAACGATGTGCTGATCGACGGTCGAAAAGTGGCTGGCATCCTCGCTGAAGGCTCCTCGGTCGGCTGTCCTGCTCAGGCGGTGATCATTGGAATTGGGGTCAACCTGCGCCATGCCGTTTACCCAGCCGACGTCGCGTCGCGGGCGGCCTCGTTGGAAGGTGCGCTCGGACGGCCGCCGGAGCGAGGTCAGGTGCTGGTCGAGATCCTTTGTGGGCTGGTTGATGCGGTGACGACAGTCGAGCGCGACCGCGATGGTATCCTGCGGGCCTGGCGCGAGGCGGCGCCAAGCTCCGTCGGCGCGATCGTGGAACGGACGGATGAAACCGGCACGCGGAGAGGAACGACGGCCGGGATTGATGACTGCGGCGCGCTCTTGATTCAAACGTCTGATGCGGTCGAACGAGTCATTGCCGGCGAGGTACGCTGGTTCGCGAAGCCCGATCGCGAATAGCGAATAGCGAAGAGCGAAAGGCGAATAGCTCCATGCTCCTGGCGATTGACGTCGGCAACACCAACATCGTGATCGGCGTGTTCCGCGATCGCGAGCTCGTGCACAGCTGGCGGCTGACCACGATTCGCGAGCGGACCGCCGACGAGCTCGGCATCCTCGTCACTGACTTGTGCGATCACCACGGCATCGAACGCGACGACATCACAGGCATCGTGATCGCCTCGGTGGTTCCACCGCTGACCGGCACGCTGGTGGCGATGGCCGAGCGCTACTTTGGGCGGCGCCCGGTGATGTTCGAGCCGGGGGTCAGCGCCGGGATGCCGATCCTGTACGACAATCCGTCTGAAGTCGGCGCCGATCGCGTCGTCAACGGCATCGCAGCGGTCGAGCGGTACGGCCGGGACGGACTCCCGATCATCATCGTGGACTTCGGCACCGCCACGACCTTCGACGCCATCTCGGGGAAGGGCGAATATCTGGGGGGAGTGATTTGTCCGGGTCCCCAGATCTCAGCCGACGCGCTGTTCCAGCGCGCGGCCCGACTGCCGCGCATCGACGTCAAGAAACCGGCAAAGGTGATCGGCACCAACACGGTTGCGTCGATGCAGGCCGGCCTGTACCTGGGGTTATGTGGACATGGTCGAAGGCCTCGTCCGGCGCATTACTGCCGAACTTGGCGGCAAAGCGATCGTGATTGCCACCGGCGGACTGGCGGCGGTCGTTGCGCCGGAGACCTCCCTCATCCAGCATGTGGACGCGGAGCTCACGCTGCAAGGGCTGCGCATCGTCTGGGAACGCAATCTGTGATCGATGTCGAGTCCTACTGCCGGGAGATCGAAGCCTACCTTTGCCGCAAGAACGATGGCCACCTCATCCGCATCGTGGGTCCAGCGTTCGAGCAAGTGATCGGGTGGGCGCGGCAAGGCATCCCGCTGCGCGTGGCTGAAACTGGTGTCGATCGCTACTTCGAGCGCTACTACCGAAAGGGCCCACGGCGGCGTCCGGTGCGCATCGAGTTCTGCGATGCCGACGTGCTCGACGCGTTCGATCAGTGGCGCCGGGCGGTTGGTGTGACCACTGTCGCGCCAGATGTCGAAGGCGGTCCAGATGTCGAGGATCCGCCAGCCGTGGCGCGTGCAGGGAGACGATCGCTGGCGGCGCATCTCGAGGCGCTCGTCGTGCGCCTGACCGTTCTCCGAGGCAGCGACCAGGCAGGGGCGCTGATCGGGTCACCGCTCGACGTTGCGGTGCGGGCGATCGACGAGCTTCGTCCCAATGCCGCCAAGGCCAGAGGCGAGCCGCGCGAGCATCTGTTGTCCAGGCTGCGCGAGATCAGCGACCAATTGATTGCTGCGGCGACCGAGGCGCTCAGCGCCGAAGAGTTGGCGGGAATCGAGCGAGAGGCGATCGGCGATGTGGCGGCCTTTCGATCGCGGATGCCGCCTGACGCGTTCGAGCGCGCCTGCCGGGCGGCGCGCGATCGATTGGTGCGTCATCGTTTTTCGCTGCCCGAGATTGAGATGTGATGCGGGATCACGACAAACCTAGAGGTTTGTCGCCACGCGGTACTCACAATAGCGACAAACCGAAAGGCTGGTCGGCACGCGATGCACAAAGGCGATCGCCTGACACTCGTGATCGAACGGCCCGCGGCGGGCGGGCGCATGATCGCGCGCCACGACGGCGCCATCGTCTTCGTTGCCGGCGCCATCCCAGGGGAGACCGTCGAGGCCGAGGTGGAACGAGTGCAGCGCGGCATCGGCTGGGCGGTGACCCGCGGCGTCCTCGAGGCGTCGAGCGATCGAGTGCCAGAGGTTGTCGATGTCGACTGTGGCGGATGCGTGCTGGCGCACGTTCGCTACGAGCGTCAGCGTGCCATCAAGCGGGAGATCATCGAAGATGCGCTGCGTCGCATCGGCCACCTGACGCCGCCTGGCGTCATCGAGGTGGTGCCGTCGCCGATCGACGGGTATCGCATGCGGGCTCGCCTGCACTTGCGTCGCGGCCGGATCGGGTTCTTCCGAGAAGGGTCGCACGAGCTCTGCGAACCGGGTCGAGCCCGACAATTGCTGCCCGAATCGGTCGACGCCATCGACCGCCTCTCCCAGCGTCTGAGGGCGGTCGATCCGAGTCTGGAAGGTGAGGTCGATCTCAACGAGAACATTCCAGCCAACGAGCGAGCCTGCCACCTGGAAGTCAGTCGCAGCGGGATCGGTGGACGGCTTGGCGACCTGGTCGACGCGATCGACGGGTTCACCGGCGGATCCTTCTCGCGAGGCACCGAGGCGAAAACCAGAGAGCTCTGGGGATCGCCATTGGTCACCGATACGTTGACCCTTGCCGGCGACGCTGGACCGCGGACGATGACCCTGATCAGGCACGTGCGTGCGTTCTTTCAGGGCAATCGATTTCTGGTCGAGCGACTGGTGGACCACGTGCGATCCGCAATCGCGCCCGGGTCCATCCTCGACCTCTACGCCGGCGTGGGTCTGTTTTCGATCGGCGCCGCGATCAGCGGGCTCGGAGACACGCTGGCGATCGAAGGCGATGACGTTGCGGCGGCGAATCTGCGGCGCAACGCCGCCCAGTGCGCCGGAGCCGTGAGGGTGCGGTCGGAGTCCGTTGAGGCGTTCTTCTCGGGATCGTCTGGCCAGCTCTCGCCGTCCACAGTGATCGTCGATCCCCCGCGATCGGGAATCTCGAAGGAGGCGATTCAAGGCGTGCTGCGCTTGCAGGCGCCGCGGGTGGTTTACGTGTCGTGCGATGTCGCGACGCTCGCGCGCGACGCCAGGCTGCTGTGCGAGAGCGGCTACGCGATGGGCGAGGTGCGGGCGTTCGATCTGTTTCCGCAGACCGCCCACGTCGAAACGGTCATCGAGTTTTCACGGTAGCCGCCCGCACGAACCCTTCGAACAGCGATCGGAACTCCCCAGTGCGCCAGAAATTCTCCGGGTGCCACTGCACCGCGACACAGAAACCGGCCCCGGAGCGCTCCATCGCCTCGATGACGCCATCGGGAGCGGTCGCCGTGACGTCAAAGCCTTCTGCCGCCCGCTTGACGGCCTGATGATGCCGGCTGTTGACCTGGCACACTTCGCCATCTTCGATGTGTTCGCGGAGCAGCTCGAAGGTCAGAGATTCTCTCGAGACCCAGACCTCGTGAGCGATCGCATAGCGAGGCTCCCGCACCACGTGGTTCACCGCACCGGGGATCTGATCGGGAATGTCCTGAATCAACGAGCCGCCAAGGGCGACGTTGAGCACCTGCATGCCGCGACAGATGGCCAGGCAGGGAAGGTCGGCCTCGATCGCCGCGCGCACGAGCGCGATCTCGAATTCGTCCCGGCCGGGCTCGGCCGGCTCGAACGTCGGATGCGGCGCCTCGCTGTAGAGCGCCGGGTCCACGTCGCCGCCGCCGGTCAGGAGCAGGCCGTCGGCGCGCCCGAGAATCTCGAAGGCGTTCTCGGTGGCCGCGGCGATCTCGATCGGGTCGCCGCCGACGCGCCGAATCGACTCGAGGTAGTCCGCCGTCCGGCGGCTTTGCGCGACCGCGATGAGGGGCATAGGAGCGATTGTTACATGCGGGCGGGAACGGCGACACCCATCAGGTCGAGCGCCCGCGTGAGCTGCTGCCGGAAGTATTCGACGCCGGCCGCCCGCCAGCGCCGGACATCGGCGCGCTCTTCGTTGACGATCGACGAGCGGTGGTAGAACGCGTTGAAGAGCTGCGCCAGGCCAAATGCATACTTGGCCAGCACGGCAAACTCGAGCGAGCGGACCACCTGCTCGACGACTTCGTCCAGCCGGGCGGCCTCGAGCACGAGGCCCCACAGCTCGTCGCCGTCGGCGCCGTCGAGCGCGGCCGGATCCGCGCCGGGCAGCTCGCCTAGCGCGGTGTCGCGGTCGACGCCCAGCCGCTCCTGCATCTTCTGAAAAATGTTGTTGGCCCGGACCACCGCATACTGCAGATATGGGCCGCTTTCGCCTTCGAAGCTCAGCGCTTCGTCGATGTCAAAGGCGATCACCTTCGTGCGCGAGTACTTGATCAGGAAGTAACGCACCGCGGCGACGCCGATGTGCTCGGCGAGCCGCCGCTGTTCGGCTTCTGGCAACTCCGCCTGACGGCGGTTGACCTCCGACAGCGCCTTTTCGATCACGCGATCGATCAGGTCGTCGGCCTTGACGCCCAGTCCCTTTCGCCCCGACACCTCGACGAACGGCCGCTTGGCGTCCTCGGAGTCCGGCGGCGGAGCGAAGCCCAGTTCCTTAGCCGTCGCGTGCGACAGCGCGACCATCTCGTAAGAGAAATGCGTGAGGCGTTCGGCTTCGGCCGGATGGCCCACCGCCGCGAGCGCTTGTTTGAGCAGTTTCTGCAGATATGACTGCCGCACGTCGATTACGTTGTAGGTCGCCGCCGCCGCGCCAAAGCGCGGGTGCTCTGCGTCGGCCATGCCGGCATCGCTGGTGGTGGCCCATAACGTGTCGCCGTTCAGACGGGTGGCGAACCGGCGATAGAGAAAGTCGTGCCCCAGAAGGCCCGACTTCCAGAACTGATAGGCCATGTCCTTGCCGACGTAGGTGACCGTGCCGTTGGATCGCACGATCACTTTCTCGCGATCCTCGGCGGCGTCCTCATCTGAATCGGATGCCGCGGCTGGCTGATCGTCGATGGTCATCACCCAGCAGCCCGTCAGCTTGCCCTCGGTCTGCAGGAACACGGCGCCGGTCTGCTTGAGCACCTCGAAGGCTCGGGCCCAGAACTTCAACCGGAGGATGTCGCCTTCCCACGTGAGCAGCTGATAATCGATGTTCAATCGCCCCATCGTCTTCAAGTGACACCGGACGATGTGATCGGCGATGAAGGCGGCGATGCTCGCCGCCGGCTCCGTGCCGTGTTCGATGTCGTGGAGCGTGTCGGCGCGGAGCTTCAGACGCGCAGTGTCGTTGCCGTACCACTCAGTGACCCGCGCGTACAAATCCCAGCAGTGATAGTCGAATCGCGCCGTCGCGGCGACCCGCTCGACCGCGGCGAGATCCATCCCTTCGAGATGCCTGAAGCCGACCACGACGTCGGCCACCTGCACTCCGGTGTCATCGATGTAGTTCTGCACCTCGACCGGATTGCCCCGGAACTGCAGCACCCGAACGAGCGTGTCGCCGAGCGCAGAATTCCGAAGATGGCCGATGTGCGCCGCCTTGTTGGGATTGATGGCCGTGTGCTCGACGATGGTCTTTTCGGAATGCACGGGCGCCCGCGGTGTTTCGCCCGCCATTCCCAGCCGCGCCAGCAGGAAGCTCCGGCGATCGAGAAACACGTTGAGGTAGCCGTTCGGCGCCGCGTCGACTCGGGCGACACCTCCCACACCGCCCAGGCCAACCGCGATGTCCTGTGCGATGAGCCGAGGCGCCTTGCGCAGCCGGCGCGCCAGCTCGAAGGCGACAGGTGTCCCCAGATCGCCAAGCGATCGATTGGGTGGAGTCTCGACCGGGATCGTGATGGTTTCGTCGGCGCCGATGCCAAGGCGTTCGGTGAGAACGGCGCGCACACGGCTTCTGAACTGTTCCTGGAGCGGCAGAATCATGACGCGGGTTCGTTGACTCGCTCCGGAGCGTGCGGTACGCTTTCCAGACGATCGAGCGGCGACTCGTCCACAGTCGCGATGATCGTGTCAGTGGAGCTGAGGGTCCCTACGTTATCAGAAATCCCCCCGCCGTGATGGTCGACGCTGGGATTGGACGGTTGCTCATCTCGAGCCTGCACCAGGGCATCGGTGATGAAGCGCCGACCCGTCTCGATTTTTACGAGAATTGGTTGAGCCCGACCGGAATGCGCGATGGCCGGCTTGGTCTCGCTCCGCTTGGCGCCGTCTTGAGCTTTCTCTATCGCGAGGGCCCGCCGACCAACGATCGCATCGCCCATCGCGCCGGCGTTCATGCCGCCGATTGGACGTTCGCTGAGCTCCCGGCGCTCGGCCGGCGGGCAATCGTGCGGCTGCCGGCCTGGCTGCGCCTGCGCACGGCGATCGTGATCAGCCGCAAACTGATCAAGGCCACGGTTCGTCAATCACGCATCGAGGCTCACGTTCGCCGGACGACCGGACACGTGGAGATTCGCTCGGCCCTGTTCGACCAATTGCGCGATCCGGCGACGCGCCCGATGCGCGCGTTCTACGCTGCGGCGTTGCAGCGGGTATTCGAGCACTGTGGCATTCAGGCATCGGTCAAGGTCAGCGCCGAAGAGGGCACGCGCTGGAGGCTCGACATCGTCATTCACGAGCCCACCCGCGGAGTATCCGCAGGGGGTGTGGCGTGAAACCGGCCGTGGTCGCCGCCGCACTCACGATTCTGCTGCCGGCCTTGGGCAGGGCGCAGAGTGCGCCGCCCTCGCCAACTCTCGTCGTCCCGTTCGAAAGCGTCCGCTCCGAGAGTCAGCGCCTCTGGCTGCGCGAAGGGGTGGCGATTCTGCTGAGCGACGCGCTGGCTGGCAATGGAGAGGTCACCATCGGACGGGAGGAACGCCTGAGCGCGTTCGAGCAGCTCCAGATCCCGCCACTCGCCTCGCTGAGCCGGGCCTCGGTGATCAAAGTGGGCCAGACCGCGGGGGCCGTCGCGGTGGCGATCGGCAGTGTGGACGCTTCAGACACTGAGTTGACGATCCGCGCGCGGGTCATTCGGCTCGACAGCGGACGCTTGTCGCCGGAAGTCTCGGCAAAGGGGCCCGCGACCGATCTGTTCGGCGTGGTGGAACGGCTGGCAGCCGCCCTCAAAACCGCGGGCCAGCCGCCGAAGCCAGTTGGGACTTCCTGGCGCCCGCCTTCGCAGAGTTCGTTCGAGCTCTACGTGAAGGGCCTGGTGGCCGATGCGCCGGCGGCGCAGGTGAGTCTATTCGAGCAGGCGCTCAAAGCCGCGCCCGCGTATAACCCGGCCAGGCTCGCACTCTGGCAGGCCCACACTGATGCCGGCGATCACCAACGTGCTCTGGCCGTTATCTCGAGCACCTCATCCGGCCGGACCCTCACCCGCGAATCCAGGTTCCTGGCGGCCCTCTCACAGATTCATCTGAAGAAGTTCGACGAGGCGTCGCAGGCCCTTCGAACGCTGCAGACCGAGGCGCCGGCCGCGGCGATCGCCAACGCTATTGGCGTCCTCGAGCTTCGCCGGTCGGCCGCCGTGCAGCCTGGACGGGCCACGTATTACTTCAGCCAGGCGACCGAGCTCGACGAAGCCGACGGCGACCTGTTTTTCAATCTCGGCTACGCGTATTGGTTGGAGCGCGACGCCAAAGCGGCGATCTACTGGCTCCGGGAAGCCGTCAGGCGCGATCCCGCCGATGGCGATGCGCACTTCATCCTCGGGACGGCGCTGCAGCTGAGTGGCGCGACCGCCGAGGCCGCGCGCGAACGCGAGCTCGCGATGCGCCTGTCATCCAAGTACGCCGCATGGGAGGCCAAAGCCGGCTCAGGCGATCCGACACCGCGGGGTCTGGAGCGCCTGCACGATCAGCTGGCCAACGCTTCGTCTCGCGCGGATTCCAACGTGCTGACGGCGGGGCAGCGCGATCAGAGCGAGCTGGCGAAGTTTCATCTCGACGCCGGCCGGCGCGCCTTCGACCGCGAGGCCGATCGCGAAGCCGTTGTCGAACTACGGCGAGCGCTGTTCCTGTCCCCGTACCTTGCCGAGGCGCACACACTCCTGGCGCGTATCTACTTGCGAGGTGGTCGCGTCGACGAGGCGATCGAGGCGCTCAAGATCGCGCTCTGGAGCGATGAGACGGCGGCGACTCACGTCCTGCTCGCTGAAGCGTATCTGCAGAGTCACGACACCGCGGCCGCGCGAGCGGAACTGGATCGCGCGCTCGCACTCGATCCGAAGTCCGTCGAGGCGCAGCGGCTGAAGGTCAAGCTGGCCGGTGGCCCGTGGTAATATCACGCCCAATCGAGTCCATGACCAGCACACACGATGAAGCCTTCCGCGAGCTTCAACTGAGCGGGAAGCAACTCGTCTTCTTGTTCATGGCAGTGACGGTTGTCTCCGTCGTCATTTTTCTGTGCGGCGTTCTGGTGGGCCGAGGCGTCCGCGCGGTGCGCGGTGGGGCGGGAGACACCGAAGCGCCGGCGGCGGCGGCCATCATCGAGCCACCGCTGTCAGCAGCGGCTGCGTCCTCACCAAACGCTTCGAATTCATTGGTCACCGCCGGCGAGAAGCTGACCTACGCGGAGCGTCTTGGCGCCAGCGACCCGTCGTCCGAGCAGTTGAGGACCAGTCCCACGCCACCGCCGCCACCGGTGGCCGAAGGCGTTGCGCCTCCAGTCAAGAATCCGGTCCCACCGGCCGTTGCGGCCCGAAACGCCACGCCACCGGCGGGGACCAAAGACGCAAAGCCCGCCGCAGCCCCAGAGGCTGCCGGGTTCAACGAGCCGCCGGGCGCTGGTTTTGCCATTCAGGTCGCGGCGCTTCGCGAGCGGTCCGAAGCTGATGCCATCGTGTCGCGGCTGACGTCTAAAGGGTACTCGGCCTATGTGGTCGCCCCCGCGAAGGGCGCGCCCGACGTATTCCGAGTGCGTGTCGGAAAATTCAAGGAGCGGCGCGAGGCAGACGCCGTTGCCATGCGTCTCCAGAAGGAAGAGCAGTTCAAGCCCTGGGTCGTACGGTAAAGCCGAGAGAAAGTAGAAACATTCCCCTCACGAAGCGAAACCTTCGGACGTCGCCGTCGACCCTCGCGGCGCTGACGTCTGGCTTACTCCTCGCCCTCTCATTCCCTCGATATGGTCACGGCGCCGTCGGATTCGTCGCGCTCGTGCCGCTGTTCGTCGCGCTGTGTGGCTGGAGCGGACGCGCCGGCCAGTATCCGGGCGTCACGGGCCGTCGAGGGTTGTTCCTGGGTCTGATGACGGGCTTCGTGCATTTCGGCGGCACCGTCTACTGGACGGGCGCCACCGTGCAAACGTTCGGTGGCCTGCCGTGGCCCGTGGCGGTTTTTGTCGCCGGATTGCTCGTCGCTTACATGGCCCTCTACATCGCGGGGGCGAGCGCGGTTACCGCCGTCCTGGTGAGCGCCTTTGGTCTTTGGGGACTGTTGGTCGCGCCGGCGGCCTGGGTCACGTTCGAGTACCTCCGCGGCATGCTGATCGGCGGCTTTCCGTGGATTCCGCTCGGCAACACGATGGTCACCCTGCTGCCGCTGGCGCAGCTCGCCAGCGTCACTGGAGTCTACGGACTCTCGCTGCTGGTGGCTCTCGTGAATGTCGGCTTCGCGATGGCCGCGCTGTCACGGGGTCGCGCCCGCGTCGCCGCAGTGGCGGGGACGCTGTTGCTGATTGCGTCGGTTTCGATCTGGGGCGGCCGTCGGATGGCGGCGAACACGCTCGTCGCCGAAGGCACGCCGGTTCGCGTCGGTTTGATCCAGGCGAACATCGCGCAGGTCGATAAATGGAATGCCGCGCGCGCCGGCATGATCGTCGAGCGCTACGAGCAGCTCACGCGGCAGGCAATCGAGGGCGGCGCTGAGTTCATTCTGTGGCCCGAGTCGGCGACGCCGTTCTTATTCGAGGAGGACCCGCAGGGCGCTGCCATCCGGCGGCTCGTCCAGCAGTCGGGAACGCCGCTGCTGCTCGGCAGTGACGAGATCGAACCCGGCCAGAATCCGCGGTATTACAACTCCGCGTTCATCCTCGACCAAGCCGGCGCCACCGCCGCCGTGTATCGCAAAATTCACCTGGTACCCTTCGGCGAGTACGTACCGTTTCAGCGGATCCTGTTCTTCGTCGGTCCGCTCGTCGAGGCGGTCTCGTCGTTCTCGCCTGGTGTGGCGGTCACGCAGCTGCCGGTGAGGGGTCACATGGTGACGACGGCGATCTGTTACGAGGTGACCTACCCGGAGTTGATTCGCGCCGGCGTGCTGCGAGGCAGCGAGTTGCTGACGACGATCACCAATGACTCCTGGTACGGCGAATCCTCCGCCGCCTATCAGCATTTCGAAATGGCGGCCATGCGCGCGATCGAACAGGGCCGTTACCTCGTTCGCGCGGCCAACACGGGAATCAGCGGCATCGTCGATCCGTACGGCCGGGTGTTGGCGCGCACCAGGCTCTTCGAGACCGTCGCCGTGGTCGGCGAAGCGCGGTTCGTGCAGCCGCTGAGCCTGTATGCAAAGATAGGAGATTCGGCTGCCTATGCGGCGGCCGCTCTGACAGTGCTGGCCGTGCTGGCGGCTGTCATGTCCGGCGCTCGCATGCGCGCCACTTAAGGAAGGTTGGTCGTGGCCCTGGTAATTGACGAGTTGATTCGACGCTCTGCCGACCTGCTTAAACGGGCTGCCGACATGCGGAGCTATCTTTGACGGTGCCCACGATCCTGGTGAGCTCGCGCAGCTAGAGCAGCGAGTCGCCGCTCCCGACTTCTGGAAAGACCCGGCCGAAGCGCAGAAGACGCTTCAGCGCCGCCGCCGTCTGGCCGACGACCTCGAATTGCGCGATCAGCTGGCGCGCAAGATCGACGACATCGGTGTGCTCCTGGACTGGGCCGGGCAGGGCGAAGACGTCACCGCCGAGCTCGCCAAATCGCTCGACGCGCTCAGCGAGCAAGTCGAGGGCGCCGAGGTCAAGAAGATGCTGAGCGGCGAGCACGACAACGCCAACGCGATCGTCTCGATCCATCCGGGCGCCGGCGGCACCGAGTCGCAGGACTGGGCGGAAATGCTGCTGCGCATGTACCTCAAATGGTCGGAGCGGCGGGGCTTCAAGCGCGAGCTCCTCGACTATCAGCCGGGTGAAGAAGCGGGGCTCAAGAGCGTGACGTTCACGCTCACCGGCGAGTATGCCTTCGGGTTGATGTCAGCGGAAGCCGGCGTGCATCGGCTTGTCCGCATTTCGCCGTTCGATCAAGCGGCGCGCCGGCACACGTCGTTTGCGTCCCTCTATGTCTGGCCGGAGCTGGAAGAGAGCATCGAGATCGACATTCCCGAAAAGGATCTGCGCATCGACACGTTTCGATCGAGCGGCGCCGGCGGTCAGCACGTCAACGTCACCGATTCGGCCGTGCGCCTCACGCACATCCCGACCGGCATCGTCGTCTCGTGCCAGAACGAGCGGTCGCAACACAAGAACCGCGATGTCGCCATGAAGGTGTTGAAGGCCCGGCTCTACGACATGAAGCTCAAGGAGCAGGAAAGCAGGCTCGACAAGATCGGCGGCGTGAAGAAGGACATCGCCTTCGGCAGCCAGATTCGCAGCTACGTCCTGCAGCCATACCAGATGGTCAAAGACCACCGTACGAAGTACCAGGAAGGGCAAGTGCAAAAGGTGCTGGACGGCGATGTCGACCCGTTCATCAAGACGTATCTGATGCAGAAAGCGTCAGGCACGCTTGGCCAAGGAGCCACCGGCGACGACGAGGATTAGAGTAACGCTCGCCGACATGCCGGCTGATGCTCAAACGGACCGACGCGCCTATCGTCTCGTGCCATCATGTCGCCAAGGCGCGCGGCTCGTTTGGCACGTCAGGGCGGCGCCCTCGCTCGCATTTGGTACCTGGAAACTGATGGCGCTCATGCACGTCCTGCTTCCGCTCACCTGCCAGAGGTAGAAACATGAAGTACGTTGCGAACTCCCGATTCACGATCAAGAGCTGGGACGAGAAGCCCTATAGCGAGGGCCAGGACCTGCCCAAGCTGACTCGGGCCGCCGTCACGAAGACGTTCACCGGCGATATCGCGGGCGAAGGGCATGTCGAATACTTGATGATGTACCGCAGCGACGGCTCGGCCACCTTCGTCGGCCTCGAACGGGTCGTCGGGCACGTTCAAGGGAAAGCGGGCAGCTTCGTGCTCCAACGCACTGGTGTATTCGAGAACGGAGTTGCAAAGGAGTCCTATTTCGTCATCTCTGGCTCTGGCACGGCAGAGCTTCGGAGTTTGCGCGGCGAGGGCGCGTCGGCAGTTGGGCACGGAACTGAGCATCCCCTAACGCTGAACTATGAGTTGGACTAGCCTGGCTCGATCAGCGCTTGCGCGCATTCTGTCTAGCCGGTAGACGCTCGAGGATTCTGCATTCCCTTTCCCGCGGCGTCAGGAAACCGTGATCCCGACCTTCCCGCGCGCGTGCCCCGTGCCGAGGTGGAGTAGAGCGTCCATCGCTTCGTCCATCGGATAACAACGGTCAACCACCGGCGTCAGCGCGCCGGCGTCCATCAACTCCGCGAGGAACGACAGGTCGGCTGGATTCAGCCTCGTGGTGTAGTTCGCCAGCCGTGGGCCCCCGGCCATCGACAGGAGCTTCAGCGACACCAGGCGCAGCAACGGGCCGAACCACCGGTTGTGCCAGTCGCCGCCGGCCATTACGAACGTCCCACCAGGCTTCAATGCGCGGCTGCAGTCCCGCCACGACCGGTTCCCGATGATGTCGAGCACGACGTCGTAGCGCCGCTCGCTCGCGAAATCTTCGCGCGAGTAGTCGATCACCCGGCTCGCGCCAATCGATCGCACCAGCTCCACATTCCGCGTGCTGCACACGCCGGTCACCTCGGCGCCGAAATGCTTTGCGAGCTGTACCGCGCACGTTCCGATGCCGCCCGACGCTCCATTGACCAGCACGCTCTGGCCGCGGGCAATGCCTCCTTTGCGCAGGCCCTGCAGCGCGGTCAGCCCGGCCATCGGCACGCCCGCCGCCTGCTCGAAGGTTACCCGCGCCGGCTTCCGCGCGACGCGCTCGACTGCCACCGCCACGTACTCAGCCAGCGATCCGCTGGCCGCGCCGAATACGTCGTCACCGGGCCGGAGCTCCGTCACGTTCCCGCCCACCGCCTCGACGGTTCCGGCGAACTCCCTGCCGACGACGTGCGAGCGCGGCTCACGCACGCCCCCGGCCATCAGTCGCGCGAAGTAGGGCTTGCCCATCGCGAGGAACCAATCGATGGTGTTCAACGCTCCGGCCCGCACCCGCACGAGGACCGCGCCGTCGGGAAGGGCCGGTCGGTCAACTTCCTCGACCGCAACTGAACCGTACTGGTGGCAGACGACGGCCTTCACTGACCTGCGACCATGTGCGAACCTCTGGATCCGCACAATAATACGCATGCCACCCGGGTTCTGCGGGTTCTGCAGGTTCTGCAGGTTCTCGGCCGTTAGGCCGCCATCACCATATTCTCCGCAGAGCCCGCAGAACCTGTTCGCTACTGTCTAACCGGCTGGGTTCCGGAGATGAACACTTCGTTGATGACCTGGGTCGTCCCTTCGTTGGCGAAGTCGCCGGTCTTCTCGTCAACCGGCACGAAGACGATATTGCCGGGCGCATCGAACGACGGCGGATTGTCCCGATCGCCGTAGAGATCGATGTAGCCCTTCATGAACTCGATCCACGTCGGCAGCGCCGCTCTTGCGCCCTGCTCGCCGGGTCCCAGCGGCTTCTTCTCATCGTGACCAATCCAGACTCCGACGGTGATATTGGGATCGAATCCGACGAACCAGGCATCAGTGAAGTCGTCGACCGTTCCGGTTTTGCCCGCCAGCGGCCACTTGAGCACTTTCGCCGGCATGCCGGTGCCTCGATCGATGACGCCTTGAAGCAGGCTGTTGATCACGTACGCCGTATCGGCACGGATCGCGTCCCGCGGTTGTGGTCTCCGCTCCTCGAGCAGGGAGCCTTCGCGGTCGGTGATCTTATGTGCGTAGAACGGCTCCATGCGGATGCCGTGATTGGCAAACGCTGAGAAGGCGCTCGTGGTCTCGAGCAGCGTGGCCTCCTGGGCGCCGAGGGCCATCGAGAGAAATGGCCGGAAGTCGAGCGAGAACCCGAATCGCTTGGCGTAGGCCGCAACCTGAACCGGCCCGAGCATCTGGATCACTTTGACCGCGGGGATGTTTCGCGAATCCTCGACCGCGCGCCGAAGCGTGATCGGCCCCTCGTATTTTCCGTCGTAGTTTCCCGGCTGATACGGTGGCTGCCCCTCACCGGCGTTGAACGTCGTCGGCTCATCCACCAGGATCATGGTCGGCGTGAGTCCCCGATCGATGGCGGCCGTGTACAAGAACGGCTTGATCGTCGATCCCATCTGCCGGTAGGCCTGCGTGGCGCGGTTGAACTTGCTGCGGTTGAAGCTGTAGCCGCCGACCATGGCCAGAATCTCGCCCGAGTGATTGTCGATGGCGACGAGCGCGCCCTCGACGATGGGCGTTTGCTCGAGCGTGACCTTGGCGGCCTTGGTGGCATCATCGAGGGCCGTGATCTCGACGTCAATCAGATCGCCGACTTTGACGACGTCGGCGATGGCCGTCCGTCGCGTCCACTGGAAGCCGGTCTTGTCGAGCTCGGCGTTGAGCCGGCCGATGCGAAGATGCGCCGTTGCCGGTCCTACCGACATGACAAGAGCAGGAACGATGTCGCCGACGACAATGGGTCGCGCCCATCGGTCGTTCTGGTACGTCGTGGCGGTCACAGTGCCCGCGAGAACGTTCTTCGCGGCCCGGCGGAAGCCCCGGCGCTTGTCGAGACGGCGAAGCCCGCGATCGACTGCGCGATTGGCGATCTGCTGCAGGCGCAGGTCGAGCGCCGTATGCACCGTCAACCCATTCTCGTAGAGCGCCTTGGCGCCGTAGGTGTTCTCGATGTACTTCCGCACCTCTTCGAGAAAGTACGGCGCGGTCGTGTTCGACGCTTGTCCTGGAGCGCCGTGCGTGACGATCGGACGCGCGATCGCCGCAGTGGCGTCGGCTCGTGAGATGAAGCCCTCGTCGGCCATCCGGTCGAGCGTGTAGTTGCGGCGGCGCAGAGCCGCTTCCATGTTCACGTAAGGACTCTGCCGCGCATTGCCTTGCAGAATGCCGGCGATGAGCGCGGCCTCGTCGACGGTCAGATCCTTGAGCGGCTTGCCGAAATACAGCTCGGACGCGGCCGCCACTCCGTACGCGCCGTGTCCGAAATACATCTGGTTGCAGTAAAAGGCGAAGATCTCTTCTTTCGTGTAGCGCTTCTCGATCTGCACCGTGAGCAGCAGCTCCTTGACCTTGCGCTCCCACGTTTTCTCATCGGTCAGAAACAGTTTCCGGGCGAGTTGCTGCGTGAGCGTGCTGGCCCCGCCCGCCTTGCGCATCTTCAGCAGGTTGCTGACCCCGGCGATCAGCACGCGCTGCGGATTGACGCCGAGATGATGGAAGAAGCTGGAGTCTTCGGCGGCGAGCACCGCTTGGCGGAGCACAACCGGAATCTCGTCGTATCGAATCAGGACGCGCCGCTCGACCGCGAAGTCGCCGACCAATTGCCCGTCTTTGCCCAGCACTCGGGTGATCGTGTTGGGCGCGTATTGATCGAGCGCGCTGATTTGCGGCAGGTCGCCCGAGTAGGCGAACAAGACGCCGCTAAGTGTGCCAAGCAGGGCCGCCAGAACGAAGAGAGCAGCAATACCCGCGTAACGAGCGAAGCCAGCGACCCCGAAGGTCATGGTGGAGAGCTAACCCGCAGTATAGCAACTACTTCAACGGCCCCAAGCCGCAAGCCTCAAGCCCCAAGACGCCGACAGACTTGGGAATTGAGACTTGGGACTTGGGCCGAGAGCGTGAAAGATTGACCCAAACAGACTCAGATTTCATACTAAGGCCATGAGCAAAATCATCGGCATCGACCTCGGAACGACCAACTCAGTAGTCGCGGTCATGGAGGGCGATCAACCAACAGTGATTCAGAACGCAGAGGGCAGCCGACTGACGCCGTCGGTGGTCGCCTTCAGCAAGACGGGCGAGCGTCTCGTCGGCCAAGTGGCCAAGCGCCAGGCCGTGACGAACCCCGAGAACACCATCTTCTCCATCAAGCGCTTCATGGGACGGCGCTACGACGAGGTCAGCGAAGAAATGAAGATGGTGCCCTATCAAGTCGAGCGTGCGTCCAACGGCGACGTGCGCATCAAGGCCAACAATCAGTTGCTGGCACCACCGGAAATCTCGGCCATGGTGCTGCAGAAGCTCAAGCAGGCCGCCGAGGACTATCTCGGTCAGCCGGTCACCAAGGCGGTGATCACCGTGCCTGCGTATTTCAATGACGCGCAGCGCCAGGCGACCAAGGAATCGGGGCAGATCGCCGGCCTCGAGGTGATGCGGATCGTGAACGAGCCGACCGCTGCGGCCCTGGCCTACGGGCTCGACAAGAAGAAGGACGAAACCATCGCGGTCTACGACTTTGGTGGCGGCACCTTCGACATCTCGATTCTCGAAGTCGGCGAAGGGGTGGTCGAGGTGAAGTCCACCAACGGCGACACGCACCTGGGCGGCGACAACCTCGACCAGCGGATCATCGAGTGGATCATCGCCGAGTTCAAGAAGAGCGATGGCATCGATCTCGGGCGCGATCGCATGGCGCTCCAACGTCTGCGGGAAGCCGCGGAGAAGGCCAAGATGGAGCTGTCGTCGGTGATGGAGTCGGAGATCAATCTCCCATTCATCACTGCCGACGCGAGCGGCCCGAAGCACTTGCAGATGAAGCTCACGCGCGCGAAGTTCGAGTCGCTCGTCGAAGAACTGCTGCAGCGAACGGTCGGCCCGGTCAAGACCGCGCTCAAGGACGCCGGCCTCGAGCCGTCGAAGATCGACGAAGTCGTCCTCGTCGGCGGGTCCACTCGAATCCCGCGCGTGCAGTCGATCGTTCGCGATCTGTTCGGCAAAGAGCCACACAAGGGCGTGAACCCCGACGAGGTCGTCGCGGTGGGCGCGGGGATTCAGGCGGGAGTGCTCGCCGGCGAAGTGAAGGATCTGCTTCTGCTCGACGTCACGCCGCTGTCCCTGGGCATCGAGACGATGGGCGGAATCATGACGCCGCTCATTCAGCGGAACACGACGATCCCGACCCGAAAGAGCGAGGTCTTCTCGACTGCAGCCGACAACCAGACGAGCGTCGAGGTGCACGTGCTGCAAGGCGAGCGACCCCTCGCCCGCGATAACCGGACGCTCGGGCGCTTTCACCTGATCGGCCTGCCGCCCGCCCCGCGCGGCGTGCCGCAGATCGAGGTCACCTTCGACATCGACGCCAACGGCATCGTCAACGTCTCGGCCAAGGATCTGGGTACGCAGAAGGAACAGAAGATCACCATCACCGCCTCCTCCGGCCTGAGCAAGGAGGAAGTGCAGCGCATGATGCGGGACGCCGAGTCGCACGCCGACGAAGACAAGCAGCGGCGTGAGGAGATCGAGGTCAAGAATCGCGCCGACCAGTCGCTCTACACGGCCGAGCGGATGATCAAGGACGCGGGCGAGAAAATTCCGATCAGCGACAAGAACGCCATCGAATCCGCGATGGACGAGCTCAAGAAGGCGATCGAGAGCACCGACACGGCCGGCATGTCGCGGGCGATGGAGACGTTGATGGCGGCGCAGCACAAAGCGTCGGAAGCGCTCTATAAGCAGCAGCAATCCAGCGCCGGCAGCGGTGCGCACGAACCCGGCAGCTCGGAGCCGGCTTCTGGAGGTCAGTCAGACAGCGGCGGTGGCGCCAGGCCAGATGGCGACGTGATCGACGCCGAGGTCGTGGACGAGGAGAAGAAATAACCCACCTGCGGAGGCGAACAGACGACAGGACATGAGCGACTAGTCATGGATCTCTACATCGTTCTTGGCGTCGAACGCGGCGCTGAGCTGGACGAGATCAAGCGTGCGTATCGCCGGCTCGCCCGGCGGCTGCATCCGGACATCAATCCGGGTGACGGCGAGGCGGCCGACCGGTTCCGGCAGATCCTCGCGGCGTACGAGACGCTGAGCGATCCCGATCGGCGGCGGCGGTATGACTCCGGTCAAGCTGACACGACGGGCGCGGACGAGGTGTCGTCGTTTGGCTTTACGGGCTTTGATTTTTCGGCACACGCGGCGGCCGAACGATCGACGACGTTTGGCGATCTGTTCGAAGAGGTGATCAAGGGCCGGCCGGGGAACGGTGCCGAGGCCGGCCGCGGCGCCGACATTCACGCCCCGCTGAGCCTGAGCTTCGAAGAGGCGTGGCACGGTGTGCCGCACACCCTGTCGCTGACCCGTCAGGACGTGTGCCGGATGTGCGAGGGCACCGGTGCGCGCCGCGTCATGCAGACTCGCTGCATGGTGTGCGAAGGCACGGGCCTCGTGCGCTCGGTTCGCGGGCACATGGTCTTCGCCAAGAATTGCTCGCACTGTGGCGGCGCCGGACAGATCGAGCAGGCGCCGTGCGATGTCTGCCACGGCCTGTCGATCGAGCCTCGAGTGGAAACGCTGACGGTTCGCATTCCCGCCGGCGTCTCGGACGGCGCTCGCGTGCGCGTGCCTGCCAAAGGCCATGCGGGAACCCGGGGCGGTCCACCGGGCGATCTGTTCATCGAAGTGCAGGTGCGCGACCACACGATCTACCGCCGTGACGGCGACGATCTGCTGATCACGGTACCGGTGGCCGTGCACGAAGCCGCGCTGGGGGCGCGGATCGTCGTCACCACGCCTGACGGTCCGACGCAACTGAAGATTCCGCCAGGCACGCAGTCAGGCCAGCGATTCCGGTTGCGCGACCGGGGAGCCGTCTCGCGCAACGGACAGCGAGGCGATCTTGTGGTCGAGGTGCTTCTGCGGTTGCCCAAGATCCTCGACGAACGGTCGAAGGCGTTGTTGCGGGAGTTCGGCCAGATCAACGCCGAGAGCGTCAGGGAATTATGAGCAAGCGACAGGGCAAAGCCTTTTTCATGATCAGCGCCGTCGCCGAGCGCTACAAGATCCATCCGCAGACGCTCCGTCTGTACGAGCGCGAAGGATTACTGAAGCCCTCCCGCACCGAAGGGAACACCCGCTTGTATGCGGAGGAGGATCTCGAACAGCTCGAGACGATTCTCGCGCTCACGCGCGATCTCGGCGTCAATCTCGCCGGCGTCGAGATCATCATGAACATGCGCCGCAAGATGGAGCGGATGCAGCTCGAGGTGAACGAGTTCATGGAATACGTGAAGAAGGAGCTCGCGCGCGGCATCGACGATTGGGAGCAGCGGCTTGGTACGGCGCTCGTCAAGGCGTCGCCGACGGATCTCGTGCGCGCGTCGCGCCCGGCAACCGAGTCCGCCGAAAAAAAGATCGAGCCGCCGTCAAAAACCCGCGGAGCGTAAGCGCGCGCGGTGATAAGATTCACCCTCCTTTCACGGCAACACGTTTCCCACTATTGAGAGCATCGAGATGGCAGCGGTGGAGTGTCCGATTTGTCACGGGTCCCGCTGGAAGAGCGTCGAGGTCGACGGCGTCGAGCGCGTCGTTCGCTGTGACTGCTGGCGCAGCGCGTTGATCGACGGCCTGCTGCGCGAGGCGCGGATTCAGCCGCGCTACGAGCGCTGCGATCTCGCGACGTTCGAGCCCGACACCGACTCCCGGCGCAACGCGTACCGAAAGGCACTGAAGTTCGTCGAAGCGTTTCCGGTGGTTGAGAAGGGCCTGCTCCTCCATGGACCACAAGGGGTTGGGAAAACACACCTGGCTGTCGGCGTGTTGAAAGAGGTCATTCGATCGAAAGGCGCGCGCGGATTCTTCTACGAGACACGAGAGTTCCTTCGCCTGGTTCGGGACACCTACAACCGTTCGGTCAACGAGACCGAGATGAGCGTGCTCGAGCCGGTGCTGAACGCCGAACTCCTCGTCCTCGACGATCTCGGCGCGGAGCGGACGTCGGAATGGGTCCAGGAAACCATCGGCCTGGTCGTGAACACCCGCTACAACGCCAAGCGCCCGACCATCTTCACGAGCAATCTGCTGGACACGCCCGACAACACCGATCCACGCAGCTTCATCTGCCAGCTCGGGGCGCGCACCCGCTCGCGACTGATCGAGATGTGCGATTGGGAAGAGATGCGCGGCGCAGATTGGCGTGAGGTCGGACCGCGGCCGACGGCCGAAGAGATCGGGCGGTGGCAAAAGGATTCGCCGGCGTCGCCGGAAAACCTGAAGCGCAGCGCGGGGCTTCCCCCCAAGTCCAAGAGCATGGCTCGCGCCCGGCTGAAGGATCCCGCCGCCGCAGAGCTCAAATGGCCTGGCGGCCGCGCCGGCTCTTTGAAATAGCGGAAGAAAGAAAATAGAAGAAAAAGAACGAAAGAGCGCGCCCTGGAACCAATCGGCCTCTATCTGCACATCCCGTTCTGCGCCGCAATCTGCAACTACTGCAACTTCAACCGCGGCTTACTGAACGAGGCGCTCAAAGCCCGCTATGTCGACGCGCTTGAAACCGAGATCCGCCGGGCTGCGGAGCCCGGGGTGGCCGCCGACACGATCTACTTCGGTGGCGGCACACCGTCACTGCTGAGCCCGTCCGAGGTCGCCCGGTTGGTTCACGCCTGCCGTGAGAGCTTTGCTGTCGCCGCCAGCCCCGAAGTGACGCTCGAAGCGAACCCGGAGACGGTGACGCCTCAATCGCTCGCCGGGTTTCGCGCGGCAGGGGTCAATCGGCTCAGTTTCGGTGTCCAATCCTTTCAAGACGACGAACTGCGCCGTTTGGGCCGGCTCCATTCCGCCCAACGAGCGCGGGACGCCGTGGTCGAGGCACGGGCCGCCGGGTTCGACAATCTCAGCCTGGACCTGATGATGTGGCTGCCCGGCCAGAGCCGTGTGGCGTGGCTGGACTCAGTAGATACACTGATCGACACGGCGCCCGATCACGCCTCACTGTATTTGTTGGAGATCTATCCGAACGCGCCGCTGAAGGACGAGATGGCGCGGGCGGGCTGGTCGGTGGCGCCCGACGAAGAGGCGGCCGACATGTATCTCGAGGGCTTCGGCCGGCTGGACCGGGCCGGCTTCGAGCAATACGAGATCTCGAATGTTGCACGGCCGGCCAGTCGGCGCTCGCGTCACAACAGCAAATACTGGCGCGACGGAGAATGGGTCGGGTTCGGGTGCGGTGCGCACTCGACCAGAGGCGGCGAGCGCTGGCGAGTCCTCTCGTCGACCGGCGAGTACGTCGATCGCGTGAGCGCCGGCCGAGACGTCCGCCTGGATCGGCGGATGCTTGATCCGGAGGAGCGGCTCGAGGAGGCGCTCTTCATGGGGCTGCGCCTCGTCGACGGCGTCGAACTGTCGTGGGTGCAACAGCGATATGCAGTGGATGTATGGGAGCGGTACGGGTCCGAGCTGGAACGTTTTGTGGCAGCAGGACTGCTCCGCCACGAACCAGGGCAACGTCTCGCCTTGACCCGGCAGGGGATGCTCCTGGCCAACGAGGTAATGTCGGTGTTCATCGGCCGTCCAGTACGGTAAAGTAACGACCTTTCGCTTGAAGGAGGGTGATCGATGCGTCGAGGATTGAGGGTCATGATTGCGGGAGTTGGGCTGGCGGTATTCACGCTGGTGGGCGCAGCTGGTGCGTCGGCGCAGGAGCCGGCCAAGCCGGTACTGACCCTCGATGGCGAGGCGGCGATGGTCACCATCCTCATCAAGCCCGACAAGACAGCGGATTTCGAGTCTGTGCTGGCCAAGTACCGCGAAGCGTTCGAGAAGAGCGACAAGGCCGAGCGTAAGCAGCAGCTCGCCGGTCTGAAGTTCTTCAAATCCAGTCAGCAGGCTCAGGGCAACGCGATTTACATCATCATTGCCGACCCGGTCGTGAAGGATCAGGAGTACGACATCACCCGGGTGGTCAACGAGGTGTTCCCGAGCGAGGTCCAGGAAGTCTTCGCGAAGTACAAGGACTCGTTCGCGGGTCGCGCCATCGCGCCGCTCAGCAAGGTCAAGTAAAGTCTGGAATCGCAGGCGTGCCTCGGGCACGCCTGCGTCCACTTAGTATGCTGACGCCTGTGATTGTCGCGCTCGCGACGGCTCTGGCGCTCGCGCAAGCTCCAACGCCTCCTCCCGCACAACCCGAAACTCCGAAACCCGCCGACCCGGCCACGTCGTCGTTTGCGACCAATGCCGGGCTGATTCTGGTCGCGATCAAGCCCGACAAGGTCGCTGACTTCGAGCTCGTGATTCGCACCTTGCAGGAAAAGCTGTCGGCCGATCCCGATCCGGCGCGCCGGGCGATTGCCGCGGGATGGCGCGTGTTCAAGGCGGCCGAGCTCGACGACAAGGGCAACGTCGTCTACGTGCACGCGCTGCTGCCGGCGACGCCGGGCTTCGACTACCGCCCGTCGCTGCTGCTCGACGAGCTGCTCGGCGCCGCGCCGTTGGAACTGCTCAGCAAGTACCGTGATGCGTTCGCCGTTCCACCGACCAAGTTGTCGCTGACCGAGTTTGCGAACATGGCGGTGGCGCCGGTCACACCTCCGCCCGCGCCGCCCCCCGCTGCTCCGAAAAAACCCGGGGGGTGAAATGCCTGGCACGGAACACTGAAGCACTGAAACCGGACTGGCTTCTGGTGGTTCCGTGTTTCAGTTCGAAGCTCTTGGCTTGTCCGTCAAAAGGCGAGGTTCGCGCCAGCGTAGAAGCGGTGGTATGGAGTGTAGAGCGGTGAGCCGCTCAGCTTGAAGACGCGATAGTCCAGCCGCACCCGAAGCGGTCCGACGATACGGATTTTCGCGCCGCCGCCAAGGTTCACGTCCGCGTTCGTGACCGTGCCTTCGCCCAGCCGTTCACGGTAGCCGCCGCCGCCGGCAGTAGCGTAGAGCTGGACGCCGTGCACCTCGACCGGTGTTTGCAGCAGCACGTTGCCCGACCACGTCTTGAGCGAAGGCAGCGCTTCGGTCTCGTCCTCGAGAATGTTCGAGTACTCGAACTCGAATCCGATCACGACCATCGAGAAGCCGCCGGAAAAGCCGCGCGCGCCCCGGTTGTCGGGCGTCGGAGAAAGACCGAGAAATGCCGTGAGGTCCGCATGCGCGGGACGTGCCGTGCCGAACACGATCAAGACGGAGAGAACGAAGAGGCGAGTACGTGATGAGCGAAGCATCGGTTCGTCGGTGGGGCAGGTGCTATGATCATCATACGCGAGCCATAACGGCGGTCACGTCCCTGTCTGCGTCATCTGTGGCCCAGTTGGAGGACACGAATGTCTGTCAACGGTCGGTGGGTCGCGTGTGCGACCATTCTGCTGGCACTTCCCCTCAGTCTGCGCGCCGACACATTGCTTTTGCGCGACGGGTCCCGCGTGCAAGGTGAACTGATTTCGGTGAGAAATGGCACGATTGAGTTCGGAGAGCGACGAGGGTTCGGCGGCGGACGGACGCTCCGCTTCGATCGCGACGAGGTCGTCCGCATCGAGTTCGACAGTCGCGGCAACCACACCGACAACTCGCTCGGTGGCGGACGGCCGTCCGGCATGCGAGAGCGCCAGGTGATCGTCTCTGCCGACGTGCCGTGGAACGATGCGGGCGTCGACGTGCGGGCCGGGCAAACGATTTACTTTGCGGCCAACGGCGAGGTTCGCTGGGGCAAAGATCGCCGCGATGGGCCCGAAGGCGAAAAGAATTCGCCACCCAACCAGGGCCGTCCGATGCCCAGCCGCAACGCGGCGGCGCTGATTGGCCGGATCGGCGCCGGCTCGAACGACATGTTCTACATCGGCGGCGACACCGGCCCGATTCGCGTCCGCTCGAGCGGCCGGCTGTTCCTGGGAGTGAACGACGACTTCCTGCAGGACAACTCGGGGAATTTCAGAGTCGTGGTGTATTACTAAACTGGAAACCGGCAGCCGGCACCCGGCACCCGTTTGATTGCGAAAGGCTGATTGCTAAAAGCGATTAGCGACAGTGTTCGACATGCCTTACTACAGTGAACACACGGTCGCACTCCGAGCCGAACTGGGCGCGGCCCTGCCGCGGGAACTGCTCAAGCAGTTGCACGCCAAGACGCCGGCGCGCCACTTCCTGGTGGCGATTCGCCAGTTTGCCATCCTGGGACTCGCCACCTGGGGCTTGATTCGCTTCGAGCACCCTGCCATCTGGATTCCTCTTGCCGTGCTGCAAGGGTTCACTGTGTTCAACTTCACGGTGCTGTTGCACGAGGTCTTGCACCGTCTGGTCTTCGAGCGGCCGCGACCGGTCCTTGAACGGCTGCTCGGCCTGGCGTACGCCATCCCGAGCGGGATCGCGGCCTCTCAGTTCACCAAGTGGCACCTCGATCATCACGCCGAGTTGGGCTCATCGCTGGGCGATCCCAAGCGCCATCACTTGTCGCCGAAGCGAAACGAGCGATGGTTCAAGCTGCTTTACGCGACGCCCGCACTCTTTCCGATCTACTTTCGCGCCGCGGCGCGAGAAACCGGCACCTATCCGCCGGAGCTTCAGCACGTGATCCGGCGTGAACGGCTGGCGTCGATTGGCGCTCACCTCTTGGTGCTCGGGGTCATCTGGTGGGGCTTGGGCGGATGGGCCGCGCTGCGCGCGTATGTCGTGCCCGTCTTCTTCGTGTTTCCGATCGCGTTCACGCTGAACCGCCTGGGACAGCATTACGACATCGATCCCGCCGAGCCGGCGCGCTGGAGCACGCTGATGAAGGGCAGCTGGTTCTGGGACTTCCTGTTTCTCAACTCCAACTATCACCTGGAACATCACTACTTCCCGGGCGTGCCGTTCTATCACCTGCCGCGATTGCAGCGCGAGCTCATCCCGTTCTTCGAACGCCATCGCATTCCGTGGCGGACGTATCCGCAGCTGGTGAAGGGCTGGTTGATCGACAATCACGCGCCGCACACGAATTGGGATCTTGCCTAGTCGCGGTTGGCTCTTCGCGGTTCGCTTTTCGCGAATGGCGAAAGGCGAATAGCGGCGAGCGGTTCCGGGGCGGGGATGCGCTCCGGTTCGCCCTATAATTCCTGAGATGGATTTCCGTCTGACCGACGACCAGTTGCTGCTGCGTCGCAGCGTCCGCGAGTTTGCCGAGAGCGAAATCAAGCCGCACGTCAGGGAATGGGACGAGGCGCAGGGCTTTCCCTCGTCGTTGCTTGCGGACATGGCCGGGCTGGGATTGATGGGCATTCAGTTCGCGCCGGAGTATGGCGGCGCCGGCATGTCGGCCGTCGACTACTGCATCTGCATCGAGGAACTGGCGCGTGTCGACCCCAGCGTGGCGCTGTCGGTGGCGGCCCACAACGGCCTCGGCGCCGCGCACATCGCTCGCTTTGCCTCAGAGGATCAAAAGCACCGCTTCCTCACCCCGCTCGCTCGAGGCGAGAAGCTCGCAGCCTGGGGCTTGACCGAGCCCGGGTCGGGGAGCGATGCGGCGGCGATGCGAACCAGCGCGACACACGAGGGGCACTGCTGGGTGCTCAACGGCTCCAAGGCGTTCATCACCCATGGCGCCTCGGCCGACACGATGGTCGTGATGGCCATCACCGACAAGAGTCAAGGCGCCAAGGGCATCTCCGCTTTCATTGTCGAGCGCGGCACGCCCGGTCTGGTCGCGGGAAAGAAGGAAGACAAGCTTGGGATGCGGGCCAGCGAGACGAGCGAAGTGATTCTGCAGAACTGCCGCATTCCCGACGCGCAACTGATCGGCGAAGAGGGACAGGGCTTCGTCCAGACCCTGCAGGTGCTCGACGCTGGCCGCATCGGCATTGCGGCGCTTGCCGTCGGGCTGGCGCAGGGCGCGTTCGAGGCCGCCGAGAGCTACGCGAGTCAGCGAAAGCAGTTCGGGCGAGCGATCGGCAGCTTTCCCTCCATCCGCGGCCGCCTCGCCGACCATGCGGCGAGAGTGGCAGCCTCGCGTCTGCTCACCTACCGCGCCGCCTGGCTCAGGGATCACGGCCGTTCCGTCACGCTCGCCTCCGCCATGGCCAAGCTCTACGCGAGCGAGATCGCGGTGCGTGCGGCGGAAGACAGCGTGCAGATTCACGGCGGATACGGGTTCGTCAAAGACTACCCGGCGGAAAAATACTTCCGCGACGTGAAGCTCGTGACGATTGGCGAGGGCACAAGCGAAGTGCAACGACTGGTGATCGCGCGTCAGTTGCTGGCTGCCTGACGTGACCGCGTCCCCCTCCCTGGCCGAGCGAGTGCTGGCCGGCGACCCGCGGGCGATGGCTCGCGCCATGTCGCTCATCGAAGACGAGGCGCCGGCGGCGGCGGCGCTCGTTCGCGACATCTTTCCCCACACCGGACGGACCTATCTGGTTGGGGTCACCGGCCCTCCCGGTGCGGGCAAGAGCACCCTCGTCGATCGCATGGTCGTCGAAACTCGGAAGGCCGGGGACACGGTGGGTGTGGTGGCGGTCGATCCCACCAGTCCGTTCACCGGCGGCGCGATTCTCGGCGACCGGGTCCGCATGCAGGCGCACGCGCAGGATGATGGCGTGTTCATTCGCAGCATGGCCACGCGCGGCCATCTTGGCGGCCTGGCTCGAGCCACGGGTGATGTGGCGCTGGTGCTCGACGCGGCGGGCAAGAGCCTGGTGGTGATCGAGACGGTCGGCGTCGGCCAGGACGAGGTGGACATCGCGCGCACCGCCGACCTGTCGATCGTGGTCCTGGTGCCGGGAACCGGAGATGATGTGCAGGCGCTCAAGGCGGGCATCATGGAAATCGCCGACATTTTTGTGGTGAACAAATGCGATCGAGAGGGCGCGGATCGGACAGTGACCGCCATCGAATCGAACCTCGCACTTCAGTCGTTCGCTGCGGGGGAATGGCGTCCGCCGATTATCAAGACCGAAGCGACGACCGGCCGCGGCGTCCCCGATCTACTTGATGCGGCTCAGAGATTCCGCGCCCATTCAGCCGGAGCTCGCAGCCGCCGGCTCGAGGCGCGCCACGAATTCCGCCTGCGTGACTTGCTCACGCATCGCTTTCTGGAACGGGTCGAGTCTGACGTCGTGGGTCGTGAGGCCTTCGCGGCGCTGGTGCAGCGGATTGCCGCGCGAGAGATCGATCCCTACACGGCTTCGGCCGACATCCTCGATCGCGCGATGCGGCCGAAGGACACCGCGTGACGGTGATGTGGCAATGAAGGCCGTTCTCGATCATGTCGGCATCGCCGTGAGTGACCTCGCTGCGGCGCTCGTCTTCTTTCGCGATGCGCTCGGCCTGCACGTCGAGTCCTCGGAAGAGGTCTTGTCGCAGCGGGTCACCGCCCACTTCCTCAGGGCCGGCGGGTCCTCCCTGGAGTTCCTCGAATCGACGGCGCCAGACTCGCCCATCGGCAAGTTCCTGGAACGGCGCGGCGCTGGCCTGCATCACGTGGCGCTTCGAGTGGACGACATCGAGGCCGCGCTCGACCATCTCCGCAGCCGTGGCATCAGGTTGATCGATCAACACGCGCGTCCGGGCGCCGAGGGCGCGATGGTGGCGTTCATTCACCCCTCAGCGGCGCACGGCGTGCTGGTCGAGCTCAAGCAGTCGCCGCCGGCCGTGTTGCGGCAGACCAACGTCAAGCGGCACACGCTTGGCGACCTCGAGCTGATCGCGCTGTCCGACGGGTTTTTCGGTCTCGACGGCGGCGCCATGTTCGGGATCGTCCCGCGTCCGTTGTGGGAGAAGCGCCTGCCGCCTGACGACCGCAATCGCATTCCTCTCGGCATGAGGCCCTTGCTGGTTCGCGGCGAGAAGACGCTGCTGATCGACGCCGGGTGCGGCGACAAGATGGACGCGAAGAGCGTCGACATCTACGCGTTGGATCGGAGCTATCACCTGGACCATGCGCTCGCCGAAGCGGGCGTCTCGTCCGGCGAAATCGACATCGTGTTGGCCAGCCACCTTCACTTCGACCATGCCGGCGGGTTCACGGCCCGGCGCGACGACGGCGAAACCGTGCCGCGATTTCCCAATGCCCGCTATATCGCGCACTCCGGAGAGTGGCAGGACGCCACCCATCCGCACGAGCGGAATCGGGCCAGCTATCTCGCGGAGAATTTCGTCCCGCTCGAAACCGCCGGCGTCCTCGAGCTGGTCAATGACGAGGCGGTCATCATGCCCGGCGTGACGTACCGGCGGTCGGGCGGTCACACCCAGCATCACCAGGTCGTGATGATTGAGTCTCGCGGGCAAACGGCGGTATTCGCCGCCGACATGTATCCGACCTCAATCCACGTGCCCGATCCGTGGGTGCTGGGCTACGACCTTTATCCGATGGAGACGCTGGCCTTCAAGCGAGCGTTCGCCCGCGAGGCCATCGAGCGAGAGTACCTCGTGTTCTTCGAGCACGACCCGTCCATTGCGGCAGGGGTATTCCGGGAGCAAGACGGCAAGCGGATGGTCGAGCGGGTTCTCTGACGCGGCTCAAGAACGAAGACAGAAGAAAGAAGCAAGAAAGCGAACCGCGAATAGCGAATGGCGAATAGCGAATAGCGAATGGCGAATAGCAAAGGGTGAGCATGTCCGTCCGAATCGGAATCATTGGCGGGAGTGGCCTCTATGACATGGCGGAGTTGACCGACCGCGAAGAGCGGTTGCTCTCGACGCCGTTTGGCGATCCGTCCGGGCCGTTTGTGATTGGCACGCTGCGCGGCAAGCGCGTGGCATTTCTGTCACGGCACGGCGCCGGGCATCGGCTGATGCCGACCGAGCTGAATTACCGCGCCAACATCTTCGGGATGAAGCGGCTCGGCGTGGACTGGATTCTCTCGGCGAGCGCGGTCGGCAGCCTGCAGGAACGCTACCGGCCGATGGATCTGGTGTTCCCCGATCAGTTCATCGATCGCACCAAGGGGCGAGCGAGCACGTTTTTCGGCGGTGGCATCGCCGCCCACGTCGGCTTTGCCCACCCGCTCTGTCACGAGCTCTCCGCGCTCGCGGCGGATTGCGCCGAAGCCGCTGGCGCCCAGGTCCACCGCGGTGGCACCTACGTGTGCATCGAGGGGCCGCAGTTCTCGACCTTGGCCGAATCGAAGCTCTATCGCGCCTGGGGCGCCGATGTGATCGGCATGACCAACTTGCAGGAAGCGAAGCTGGCGCGCGAAGCGGAAATTGCCTATTCGACGATGGCGCTGGTCACCGACTACGACTGCTGGCATCCCGAGCACGACTCCGTGACCGTCGAGATGGTCATCAACAACCTCACGCAGAATGCTCAGACCGCGCAACAAGTGATCGCGCGCGTGGTCGAGAAGCTCGACGTCAGCCAGCTCCACGACTGCCACCGCGCGCTGGCGGCCGCCATCATCACGCGGCCCGACGCGATTCCCGAACAAGTGAAGCGCGCGCTGGCGCCGATTATCGGCAAGTACATCAAATAGCCATTCGCGGTTCGCAGTTGGCTCTTCGCGTGAGGGGCTCCTACGGACCGATTGCAAAGATGAAATTCCGAACGGCGACCAGCGCATACCGAATAGCTGTGAATAGCGAATAGCGAATAGCGAATGGCGAATATGAAACTCATCGTGACTGGTTCGATCGCGTACGACTACCTGATGTCGTTTCCCGGAAAGTTCACCGAACACTTCCTGCCCGAGCACATGCATCGCATTTCGCTCAGCTTTCTGGTGGATTCAATGGACAAGCGGCGAGGCGGGTGCGCGCCGAACATCGCGTACACGCTGGCGCTGCTGGGTGAGCGGCCGTCGATTCTGGCGACTGCGGGCCAAGACTTCGGCGACTATCGCCAGTGGCTCGATGCGGCAGGCATCGACACGTCGATGGTGCGAGTGGTGGACGGGCGGTTCACCGCATCGTTCTTCTGCAGTGACCGATCGGGACGGCAATCAGATCGCGTCGTTCTACACCGGCGCGATGGCCAACGCCGCAGAGCTCTCGTTCCGGACCCTCGCGGGCCTCGACGACAGCCTGGTGATTGTCTCCCCGAACGATCCCGACGCGATGGTGCAGTACGCCGAAGAGTGCGGCGCGCTGGGCGTGCGCTACATCTGGGACCCGGGACAGCAATGCGCGCGCATGGACGGGGATCAGCTGGCCAGCGGCGTGCACCACGCCTACATGGTCATCTGCAACGACTACGAGTTCGAGCTCCTCCGCCAGAAGACGGGCCTGAACGAAGATGATGTGGTCTCGCACGTGTCACTGCTGGTGATCACCAGGGGCGAGCACGGCTGCTCGATTCTCACCCGCGACGGCCGGACTGACGTGCCGGCGGTGAAGCCGCATCGCATCGAGGATCCGACCGGGGTGGGGGACGCTTTCCGCGGCGGCTTCATGAAAGGACTCGCGATGGGTGCGAGCCACCGCGTGTGTGCGCAGGTCGGCAGTGTGGCGGCCGCCTACGCGCTGGAGCATCTTGGCGGCATGTCCCACAACTACACCTGGGACGAGTTCGTGGCCCGCTACGAGCAGCACTTCGGGCGGTTCTAAGTCGACTACTTTGGCGGCTTGGTGTCGAGCGCCGACAGCTCCCTGATGGCGTCCGTGTAGATGGGGAACTGGCGCGGCGTGTCGCTCAGCTCGATCGCTCGCGAGTAGTTCTGGACGGCTTCAATCCGATGGCCGTTTGCGCGATGCGCTCGCGCGAGCAAGGCTGCCGCGCCGGCCGATCGCGGAGACTCCTCGGCCAGCTTCCTGGCAAGCTCCAGAGCGTCCACATTCCGGCCCGTTGCCAGTAACTCGCCGGCGAGGCGAGAGAGCTCGCCGCTGCCGGCGTCGTACTGGGCGCCGGCCTGCATCTCCTTGGCCTGGGCCAGCGCGGCTGCGAGGCCCGACGCCTGATAGGTTTTGAACAGCATCGGTGCCGCCGGCTGTTTTGGCATCGCCGGCTCCTTGCCGTCGAGAATGGCGCGAATCGCCTCAGCCATTTGGTCCAGCGGGGCTCCACCCGTATTGTTCAAGAGCACGATGAGACGCTTCGAGTCTGGATTGCGCGTCAGGAGCGTGTTGAATCCGTTGATGCCGCCGCCATGAGCGATCGTCGTCACGCCATCCCTTTTCGTAATCGTCCACGCGTAACCGTAGTCGGAGAGGCCGGGCGTGAACATGCGCTCCTTGCTCTGGGCGCTCAGCACCTTCTCCGTATACAGAGCCTGATCCCAGCGGAACAAATCATCGACTGTCGAATAGAGGGATCCGGCCGCGTAGGGCTGCGTCATGTCGATGTAGGAGGTGTTGACGAAAGAGCCGTCGAATCGCTTG
This sequence comes from uncultured Acidobacteriota bacterium, assembly GCA_963773045.1. Taxonomy (GTDB): domain Bacteria; phylum Acidobacteriota; class Vicinamibacteria; order Vicinamibacterales; family UBA2999; genus 12-FULL-67-14b. The sequence goes on from CAVYZT010000003.1 coordinate 104,409, forward strand.
TCGTATCCGGCCGCCCGCTTGGCCAGCAACGGCTGCGTCGAGTCGTACCCGGAATCGTTCATCCCGAGAGGCGTGAAGATGCGCTCGCGCAGGAGGCGCTCGTAGGGTTGTCCGGTGACCTTCTCCAGGATGACACCGAGCAGGAAATAGCCGGAGTTGTTGTAGCTGAACTTGGTGCCGGGCTCGAACAGCAGATCGAGCTTCGCGAAGAACTCGTCGGCGAACTTCGCCGGAGCATACGGATTGCGGAGGCTCGTGCCAAACGTCGGCAGCTCGGTGTAGCCGACGATGCCCGATGTGTGATTCAGGAGATGGTGAATCGTGATCTTGTCGCCGGTGCGGGCGGGATAGTCCGGGAGATACCGGGTGATCGGAGCCGTGAGATCGATCTTCCCCTGCTCGACGAGCTGCATGATCAGGGTGGCGGTGAACTGCTTGGTGATCGAGCCGAGCCGGAACTTCGTATCAGGAGTGTTGGCGATGCCCCACTCCATGTTGGCGAGGCCATAGCCCTTCTTGATCACGATCTGGCCGCGATCGGCAACCAGCGCACACCCGTTGAAGAGGCCCAGTTCCTGATACCGCGCCAGTAGCGCGTCGATGCGACCGAGCGCATCCGATCCGGATGCAACCAGCGGGCTGGTGGCGAGCGTGAGAACCAGAATGATCCGAGCCATGGCGAGACCTCCTCGGTCGCTGCGGATCGCAAGTCTAGTTCAAGCTGCGGTCATGGCTTCACGGTCGATTGGTCAGCGCGACGTGGTCAAGGCCTTACCGTCGGCCCGTTCATCGTGCCAAGGCCGCGATGGCAGGCCGTGCACGACGTCGAGACGGCTTCATAGGCACGGCGAATAGCAGGGAAATCCTCCTGTCTGGCCGCGGGCATCGCTGCCAGCGTCAGCCGGACCACTTCGGCAGTGGTGTCCCTAGCCCTCGCGGCGAGCGCAGGAAACTCCGGCTGAGTCGTGTAGCGGTTTGGTTCCCGAAAGAAGATGAGATTCTCCATTTCTGCGAGCCGCACGGCCGCGCGATAGATCGCAGCCCAGTCCTGACGCGATTGTGGTGGCTTCGCCGCCGCCGTCTGCAACTCCTGGTAGGCCGGGCGGATGAAGAGTTGCATCAACTCCCCAGTGTCGACGATGCGCAGCGGGCCCGGTACAGCGGCGGGCTGGGAGGAGGCCGACGGCAGTGCAGTCGTGAGAAGAGTGGCCACTAATAGCCAGAACAGCGATCGAAACCCGCGCATCGCGCCTCCGTCCTGCTGAAAGGGGGTCTGGCCTGCTGATAAGGGCCTGGCCCGATCGCAAATTCTGCGCTCGCGCAAGAAGTGGGCCACTCAAGCTTATGCAGCTGCCACCGCGTCTTCTGGGCGAAGTTGGCTCGATAGTTTCTTGACCCAGCGCGACGGACCGTATGGCTTTTCTCGCTGAACGCTTTCGAGCAGCCGCCGAGTGAGCAGTGGGCTCGGGGGAGTATTGACGATCTCCGCCCAATTCTCCGGCAGATCACAGGGTAGGAATGACAGCACGCTCGTCGACATCCGCGGCCGATCCCATAAGCTGCCCCAACGCCAGTCTTCCGCGCGCTCGACGAGTTTGCCGCGCCGTGCGTTGGCTTCCACATAGCGGATGACATTCAAGAGGTGATAACTCGAGCCGATCCCGAATGCGTGGAACCGTGATTGATACACATGCCCCTGCCCGACCGTTCTCTCGCGTCGTCGAAGATCGCAGGCATGGCTACACGTGACCCACTGGAGGGCCTCAGAAATTGCGCGGTCCGTGCCTCCGACGATGACCAGGTGCCAGTGGGTGGGCATCAGACAATACGCCAGGTATTGGATGAGGAAGCGCGCCGCGCTTTCCTCGAGTAGCCTCACGAAATCGTCATAATCGCGCGGCCGGTGGAATAGCTGCCGCTTTTCGTTTCGGCGATTCAGCACATGGAAGGGGACATCGGGCGGCGTGATTCGAAGCGGTCGTGGCATTGGCGTTCTCCTGAAGAAGAAAGCCCCGCAAAGGCGCTGCCAGTTCAGCTTGGATTATCCAGGTCTCAGCGTGCTCGGAGATTTCCACAGGGTTGCAAAACCTGCGATCGGGCCAGGCCCCACTCAATCGGCGTGGCCGCCGCGGCAGCGGGCCTGGTCAGCGCGCGGTCACAAACGGCTGCCGCCGCTCTTCCGCGCGCTCCTTCGCCTCGGCAATGAGCGTCACATTGCGCTCGTAGGATCGGTCGGCAGCCGATACGCGCGCCGGCGGATATTGATGCTGCGCGTAGACCGGGTAGGCTTCGGTTCGCAGATGCGCCAGCATGTGATGGCCACTCCGCGTCGCGCGCTCGTGGCGGAGCGCGGTGATGTCAATCGGCGCCACCACGATGCGTTCGCCAGGACCCGGCGAGGCTTCGGCGAGCATGCGGCCGTCGAAATCGACGATCTGACTGCCGCCGGGCCATGAGTACGGAGGAAAGTGGCGGAGCGACGCGCCTTGATTTGCCGCGACGACGAACGCGGTGTTCTCGAGCGCGCGGCATCGGTTGACGATCGTCCACCAGCTCATCGGCTCGGTGGCGCCCCACGGATCCATGTAGGCCGACACCCTGATGAGCACCTCAGCGCCGTTCGCGGTGAGCTGACGCATCGCTTCCGGGAACAGCCAGTCGTAGCAGATCGCGCAACCGAGACGGCCGATGGGCGTGTCGGTGACGGAAAACAACGGCTCGTCGTATCCAGGCAGATCGTGTGGGCTGGCGTGGACCTCGTATGGAATCCACGGGTTGACCTTACGATACTTCGACAGAATCCCTGTGGGTCCGATCAGGCACGTCGTGTTGAAGACGACACCGGGCCAGCGCGCATCGACTTCGAGCATGGTTCCAGTCTGAATGTAGAGGTCGTGATCGCGCGCCTTGTCGGCCAGCCGCGTCGTGTGCTCATTTGGAATCGGCACGGCGAGCTTCTCTGAGAGCTCTCGCGGCGAGGCAAAGATTGGCGCCGCGTGTGCGAACTCGGGGAAGACGACCAGCCTGACCGGCAGGAACGGCGCCGCGCCGGCGACCGCCGAATCGATCATCGACAGCATGCGGTCGGTGTTGCCCCGCATTTCGGATCGGTCGGTTGGGTTGGCGAGATCCGTCTGGCAGGCTGCGGCCGAGTATCGAATGGGGTTCATGGACGGCTCCAGGGGCGTGCGACGATTCGCGTGTTGTAGCGCTCGAGCATCTCTCGCTGGCGGGCGCGAATCTCCGGCGAGGGTGAGACGGCAGGGTAGTGTGTCAATCCCCGAGCCGGCAGCGGCAACACGACGTCAGGACTTGCCGAGTTCAGGTCCATCTCTTTGCTGAAACCGACGCCGCCGAGCAGGTATGTGCGCCGCCGCCCTCCAGCAGGTTCCGCGCGCTGATCGAACGACAGCGAGATCTCGTCACCGGTCCGGGCGATGACAAACAGATCGTCGGACTCCGCAACGAGCGATCGCACATCGCCTTCGCGCGTATAGCGGCCGGCAAAGACCTTCCACGGCGACGACAGCAACACGTGCTCGTACTTGGGAATCGCCGGATGGGGCGCGAGGGAGTCAGCGATCGTCGAGTAGCCGCGCCAGCGAAGCTCAGCGCGCGACAGCGAGTGAGTTTGCGGAACCAGTCGCTCGCTCGCAATGTCGGCGATGGCGATCGCATCCCAATGGATGCGCATGTTCGTGTGCAAGCGGAATTGAGCGCCCTTGGCCGCCGCATCAGCGATGTCGACCACCAGCGTCTGGGGACGCCCGACCGGAATGCCAACGTCGGTTACCAGCGTTCGCCATGGGCCCATGCCCGTCCGCACCTCGAGGCGCGGCGGATCGAGCGTCCAGCCGCGCTGCGAGGCGGCGACGTTGTCGCTGGAGAATGCATAGTCCGTCCAGCCTGTAAGGAGCAGTGCCTGCTTCTCACCCGGACGCGCCGGCGCGCGGGTTTCGAAGATCAGATCGTGCGGCTCCGCGTATCCGCGAATCGGACGCGTGACCAGCCCATCGCTGAACTTGCCGTCGCGGGTTGCAACCACCGCCGTCAGCTCCTCACCTTGGTCGCTCCATGCGCGTGAGGGTGCCTGAGCATTCCGGACCGCGATCAACGCGAGCCCTCGCGCTGCCGCGGTTCGCATACCTTCTCGCGGGTAGACCTCCACATCGTCCGGATGGTCGACGGAGAGCAGGCTGACCTGATCGAGGTAAAGCACCTCCTCCAGTTCGTTGGTGACGCGCAGCTCGAGCCTGCCGTCGCGCGGCCGAAGCTGTTTGCCGGTCACGCGGACGAACTCGTCCGGGTCGGGATGGTTGTACAGTCCCGGCGTTTCCCAGTAACCGACCTCGCCGCCGCCGAGAAAGTCGGTAATGAACTCGAACGACTGACCATTCCAGGTGTAGAGGAAGGGACACGATGAGGGCTTGCGATCCAGCTCGACGATGGTGATTGGTGGTGCGGGAGGAGGCGCTTCGGCCTGAAGGATTCCGGCTGGCCACAATACGCGGATGGCGTCGGCCTCCGGGTGCACGCCTAGCCCAATCGATGGCGTCTCGGAGCCGAGCGGCGGTGTGGTCGCCGTGCGCTCGAGCCGTTGCCACAGACTGCCGGCCCGGACGTCGATGCGCGCTCCGACTCCACTCCGGTTACTCACTCGCCCTTTGAGTCCGACGCGCACACTGGGATGCGAGGAACCGCCCTCGTTGCGCAACAATCGCGTTCCGCCCAAGCTCGCGACGGCAATGTCGACGTCGCCATCTCCATCCACGTCTCCAATTGAGAACGCGTCGATCGGCCGAACCGACCGCACGTCATCGGCGACGGCGGTGGCGGTGACATCGGTGAACTCGGCGCCGACGTTGCGAAGAATGTGCAGACCATCGGCGCCGGCGGCGATGAGGTCGATCAGCCCATCGTTGTCGTAGTCGGCGCACTGAATGGCGGTGAGGCCCTGGACGTCTGCCGGCCCTGCTTTTACCGCAAATCGTCCTCGACCATCGCTGAACGCGAACCGCACAGGTGTGGAACGTCCGGCCCCGATGAAGTCCGGAAATCCGTCCTTGCTGAGATCGCACGTCGTGACTGCGGAGAGCCCTCCAGACCATTCGCCCAGACCAACCTCGATCGCAACGTCGCGAAACGATCCGTCGCGTTGGTTCTGAAACAGACTCGCGGGCTTCCCCTCCACGATCGACAGAATGTCCACGTCACGCCGGTTGTCGAAATCAATCGGCACGACTGCGGTTGAGCGGCCAGCCGCCACAAGCTTCGCGGCCGAGGTGGTGTCGCTGAAGACTCCGCGTCCATCGTTTCTGAGCAACACCAGGCCGTTCTGATTCGAGGAGGCGGCTTGACCGGCGACGATCAGGTCGAGGTCGCCGTCGTGGTCGGCGTCGACCAGCGAGGCGCTCTCTGGATGGAGCGTGAGTGCGGGTTGCCGCGGGAATGCGGCGAACCGGCCGTCCGGCGTCTGTCGCAACGTGGACATGCCACGCGGGTGAAGCAGGACGAGGTCGGGACGCTCGTCATTGTCGAGGTCCGCGGTGGCGATGCCGATGACAGCCGTTGCGGGTCGTGAACCAGCGAGGCCGGACGCCCCAGAGGCATCCTCGAAACGAGCGTCGTGCCAGCGCAACAGGCGTACGCCCTGCGCATCGCCGATCAACAGATCCAGATCTCCATCCAGATCGAGATCCGTCAACGCGACTGCCATGCGATCGGCAGTGCGCGTCCCGGCAGCCTGCCGAGGCGCCCCGCGCTCCGGCAACGGAGTTTGCGACGTCGCAGAATCTTCAATGGGGCCAGGCCCCACCCAGAGAGAGAAGCGGACGGGGGGTGCCGTGCGGTCGACCAGATCTGCTTCGAGCCCTGTCGAGATGAGGGCCTCGGCGTAGTGACCCTGTTCGAGATACGCCTGCGTGTAGATCACGCCGGCCCCGCTGTCGCGCAGCGCCTCGAAGCGCGCCGTCTCGCGCGCGCCCTCTTCGCGCGCGCCGCTGCGGATCAGCGCCTGGCCGAGGACGTACCGGGCGGTCGCATTCGACGGCTCGCGCGCGCCGGCCGCGCGCAGCATCGCGATGGCGTCTTCGACCCGGCGATCCTGCAAGTAGAGCTGGCCGAGGTTCACCATCGACGCGGCGTCATCGGCATCCAGGGCGAGCACCCGCTTGAAGGCCGACTCGGCGTCGGGGGACCGATTGGCGGCACGCGCGACCAGGCCCTCGACAAAGGCGAGGTGTGGCGAGTTGGGAAACCGCGCGCGAGCGCCTTCGATCGCCTTCTGCGCGTCATCGAACGCCCCCGCATAGTACAGGGCGATTGCCAGGTTCAACTGAGGCAAGGCGACGCGATCGTCCAACGCAATCGCGCGGCGGAACGACTCGACCGCCTTGTCGTGCGCGTATTGCTCGAGCTCGGCAACCCCGCGGTTGTTTTCCCGATACGCCGCTTCTCGATTGTCAGGACGTGGTGGCGGCTGGCGGCTGCACGCGGCGATCAGCGCGACGACAGTCATGCACGCGCGGAGGTGTCTATTGTGGAACAACACCCTTCCCTTGCTGGATGACATAGAGACGATTGGTGCCGGTTGGCTTCACGACCTCGCTGTCCCCGCCAGCCCAGGTCACTCGGATTTCGGCCGGACGACCATTAGCCCCCAGTCCGAAGGTCACCGGCAGCTCACTCTGCGAGAGATAGCTCGAGCCGGTCTTCACCAATCGAGTCTGACGCTCGCCGGACGCCAGCGTCAGCACCACCGTCGATCCAATGGCGTGTCGATTGTTCGTGCTGCCGATGAGCTTCACGCGAATCCACGTCGCACTGTTGCCGCCATCGTTCCTGAGCAGACGCGCCGGGCCGTTGTTCTCGGTGATCAGCAGATCCAGATCGCCATCGTTGTCGATGTCACCGTACGCGGCGCCGCGCCCGACGAGCTTCTGTTGAAGCGCGGGCGAGTTCGCCGACGCGAACTTCCGCCCACCCAGGTTGCGGAACAGGTGCGGCGCCTGCGCGTACGCGACCTTCGGCTGAATGCGAGAGATGTCGTCGGCGACGTGCCCGTTGGCGGCAAAAATGTCGAGCCGCCCATCCAGGTCGTAGTCGAAAAAGAAGCAGCCGAACGTGAGGCTGAGCAGCGTTGCCGGCCCCAGCGTCGACGCCGGAGCCTCGTCGATGAACAGGCCTCTTCCTTCGTTGGTATAGAGCGCCAGCATCTCGTTCGAGAAGTTGCCGATCACCAGGCTCGGCCGGCCCGAGCCGTCGTAGTCGGCGGCATCGACGCCCATGCCGGCTCTCGCCACGCCGGCTTCGTTGAACGCCACGCCGGCCGGGACCGCAGCGTCGGCAAACGTGCCGTTGCCGCGATTCTCGTACAGGCGGTTGGGCTGTTTGTCGTTGGCGACAAAAAAATCCATGCGTCCGTCGCCGTTGTAGTCGAGCAGGGCGACGCCGAGCGCCTTGGCCGCCGGATCAAGGAGGCCGGCGCGGGCCGTGACGTCTTCAAACGTGCCATTGCCACGATTCCGCATCAACCGGCCGCTCTGGCCCTTGTACGATTCCGGCGTGCAGTACGACTTGGTCCGGCCGTCGAGCGTGCAGAAGAGATCCTTCTCGATGGACCACTCGACGTAGTGCGCGATGAACAGATCGAGTCGTCCATCGACGTCGTAGTCGAACCACATGGCGCTGGTCGCGAAGCCAGGGTCGCCGAGGCCGGCCGCTGCGGTGACGTCCGTGAAACGGGTGCCGCCCTGATTCTTGAAGAGCCGGCTCTGCCCGAGACCGGTCACGAAAACATCGGTCCAGCCATCGTTGTCGAAGTCGGCGGCAGCGACGCCCATCCCATAAAACGAAACGCCGAGTCCAAGTCGCGCGGTGACGTCGGTAAAGGTGCCGTCGTGGTTGTTGCGATAGAGAGCGGACGTCGCTCGTGAAGGCGGTTGCCCCGGCCAACTGGTTGAGTTCACCAGGAAGATGTCCTGCCACCCATCCTCATCGAAGTCGAGGAACGCGCCACCGGAGCCCATCGTTTCCGGCAAGTACTTCTTTCCAAAGGCGCCGTTCGTGTGCCGGAACGTGATGCCTGCTTGCTTGGTGGCGTCAACAAATACCGGGGAAACGGCTGCTGTCGGCGTTTGGCCGATTCCATTCGTGGCCGCGAGGCCGATCACGAGCGTGCCAGCGGCGAGCGCGGCCGCGAGTCTCCGGACCGTGGACCCTTCGACTCGGCACGGAAGCGCCTTGACCTCGCTCATCCCTCGACTACGCTCGGGATGACCCTGAGCCTGTCGAAGGGACCGGGCAGGCCGTGGACTCTGGACCGCGGACCTCATGGCCGAGGCCGCGTCCGATGCTCGTGAACCGACTGCCGCTCGTTGTTGTCGTGCGGGTTCAACTGCCGGAATGGTCCAGTGATCGCCTGTGCCGATTCGTCCGCCTTGAAGCGGCGGTACAGTTGCTCCTCGCGAGCAGCCTGCTCACGGTCGCCGAGCCCCTGGTAACAGAGCATCAGGTTGTAGTGCGCCTGGAGATCTTCCGGATCGATCGAGAGCGCCGCTTCGAATTCAGCGATCGCCTCCTTGAACTGACGCTTCAAGAACCAGACGCGGCCGAGCTGATTGCGGACCACCCGGTCGCGCGGATACTTGTCGCGCGCCGGGCCGAAGTGCCCCAGCGCCTCGTCGTACTGGCCGAGGTTCTTGAGCGCCATCCCGAGAAAGAAATGCGTCTTGGCCAGCGCCGGATCGATGGCGAGGGCTTTCTCCAAAACCTCTTTGGCTTCGATCGTGCGGCCCTCTTCCAGCCGGGCGCGTGCGACGTTGACCCATCCATCGGCGTACCCGGGCTCGATCTGCGTGACCTTCAGAAACGCAGCCTCGGCGCCGCGAAGGTCGCCCTGCAACAGCAGGCCGATGCCGTAATCGTTCCATCGCTCTCGGAGCGCCGGATCCGATCGCGCTTCAGATGCCGGCGCGGGTGCCTGGCGCCCAACGACTCGAAGCGTGGAACTGGCCTCGGCCATGATCGTGACGGGAAGATTCGGAATCTCCTTCATCGCGCCGGAGACCGTCGACGTGTCCCCGGTGAAGAGCCACCGGCCGTTGTCGTGGTTCGCCGCCACTGAATAGTCCTGGTGACCAGGATCTCTCACGCCGGCATACGCCCACTGCGTGTTCCACCACGAGAACTTCCGGTAGTTCACCTTCGCCGTCAGATGAATGCGGTCACCGGCATCTTCGGGAATGTCGAGGCGATAGTGGATCGTGTCGGCGGCGCCGGGAGGAATCAGCCGCACGTACGCCACCGACCTGGTCATCCACGCGTTGCGCTTGTTGATCACGCCGCCGTGCTCGTCGAGCTGCAGGCTGCGATAGAAATGCGCGCCAGGCTCGACCGGCCCGCGGTCACCGCCTTCGAGCGCGCCGCTCTGGAGCAGCACGCGGCCGCGGTCGTCCTTGGCTTCGAGCTCGACCCACACATCGAATGCGTCTACCGTGCCGGCGGGAAAGAAGTGGCCAATCTTCCGAGTGCGGACGACGACCTCCACGCGGACTGACTCGCCGCGACGGACCACCGCATCGACCAGGTTCAGGGGGCCGACCACGGGCTCGGGAGGCCGAATGGTGATCGGCGCGCTACCACCCGCGCTTTCTTCACCGACCGCAAACGTGCTCGCCAGTCGCTGATCGCCTCCGGCGGCCGCTGCGCCGGCTGCGCTCGCGGGCGCCGTGGTCCTGATCAGCCCGAAGACGTCCACGGTGAGCTGCCCGTCCTTCAGGAAATCCTGCACGGCTTTGAGCTGGGTCTGATCGTGATTGACGAACGGCAGCGCTGTGTTGGCGGCGGCGAAACGGTGCGATCGGATCTGTCCGTTCTTGGCGGCCGGATCGTTCGAAGCCACGCGAGGCATATGGCAGTCGGCGCAGCGTTGCGGCGCCGGCGGGTAATAGAACGAACGCGCGCCCTCGCCCGACACGCCCGACGCCTGCCAGTTGTCGTAGTCGTTGAACCCGCGGAACCAGCGATAGCTGTTCACCGGAACATCCAGATGCACCTTGTGACAGCTCGAGCAGAACTCCGGCGTCTGCTCACGATGGAAGGGCTTGAGAAACGTTTCCTTGTGCGGCTGCGGATCGAGCTCGAGCAGCTTGTCGTGCACGTACTGCAGCACGGGTTGGCGGCTCACCGCCAGGTCATGGAGCGGCGGATATTCCACCGTGAAATCGCCTTGCCCCATCGTGCTGCCAACGCGGGTGATCGCATGGCACGACGTGCACCCCAGGCCCGCCTGCGCTTCCGGCGTGTCGATCTGTTCCTTGATCGGCTTGTCGAACCGGCCGTTGAAGAAGACCGCGTGGTCGTGGCAGCCGGCGCACCATTTCGACGGCCTGGTCCCGACGACATCCTGCATGTACTCGATCGATCGGCGATACCACTGGTTGTTGAACGACGAGAGGTGATGCGCCGACGATTGCCACTGGTCGTAGACGTCCTTGTGGCACCGCGCGCACGACTCGCTGGTCAGAAAAAAGTTGGCCGGAATGATGGAGCCGGTGGTGGTCGTTGCCGATGAGGGAAAGAAGGGCCCACTTGGCCCAGCGCCTTCCGCCTCCATCGACAGGGGAGCGTGGGGATTCACGATCCGGTAGTGGGCGCGCCGGCTCTCCTGATGATTCGAGGCGGTGCGCGCGGCCCAGGCCGTCACGCCGATCAACAGGACGAGTGCCGCCAGAACAACTCGTCCGCTCGCCGTCCAGCGGTCAGACCACATGGCTCGCGAGATCGCCGCGACGGCGAGCCCGAGTGCGACCACAGAAATGCCGACGTGCCACAGGAGGAGTGCGCGGTGGGCACCAAACGCCCCTTGGCTGAGAACGAAGAGCCCGGAAGCCAGCGACGCGAAGCCGGCCAGCGCGACCAGCCAGGTTGCCGTCGTTCTTGTCTGCGTTCGTCCCAACCATCGCGCGACAACGACGGCCGCCATCACGCCCAAGGCGGGATGAGCGGCGACGTTCGCAAAGTAGAACAGCGAGGGCGTCGCGAATGCCCAGAGGTAGGCGCTGTTCGCCCAGAGGGCGAACAAGGCGACGAGGAGAAACGCGCCGCCAGCCAGCGTTCGATGGCTGCCAGGCATTAAGCCCAGTCTTTTACCATATGGCTCTTCACCCGTCCCGGTCCCAGCCGTTTTCTTGATTGAACGCGACGGTCTTCTCGCTTAGACTCCCCCCAATTCCTTTACATTCCTGCAACTTCGGGCATCACGGCATTATTCGGCGGCACTTTCAAACCGGTTGAATTGGCTTGGGAGGCACCATGAGTCGTGTGAAGGTCGTGGTCGTCGGCGTGATTCTGTTGACCCTTGCGAGCGCCCCGGCCGCATGGGCTCAGACAGTCAGTTCTACAACAGGCGCCATTAACGGGAAAGCCTCTGACGAGACAGGCGCCGCGCTTCCGGGCGTTACGGTCACGGCGGCCAGTGAATCGATGCAGGGCACCCGAAATGCGGTGACCGGTGCTGACGGGACCTATCGCATTCCAGCGGTTCCCCCCGGAACCTACAAGCTGACATTCGAACTTGGCGGATTCGGCACGATCGTCCGCGAGGGTGTCATTGTCGGCCTCGGCTTCACCGCGACGATCAACGCCGACATGAAGGTCGCGTCGTTGCAGGAAACGGTCACCGTCAGCGGCCAATCTCCAGTGGTCGACGTGACGTCCACGACGTCGGCCACGACGTTTGCCGAGGAGAAGCTGGCGGCGCTGCCCAACGCGCGCGACTTCTGGACGATTCTGGCAGCGGCGCCGGCGATACAACTCACACGTATCGATGTGGCTGGCAGCGCGGCTGGTACGCAAACGGCGTACGCGGCCTACGACACCAAGGCGGATCAGCATCGTCCGATGGTGGAGGGGATCGTCAACACGGAAGGCACCAACGCTGCGGGGTTCTACTACGACTACGGCGCCGTGGATGAAGTGGCCATCAACGCCGGCGGAAACACGGCTGAAATGCCATGGCCGGGCGTGTGGTCGAACTTCGTCGCCAAGTCCGGCGGCAATTCGTACCACGGGAAGGTTTACCTCGACTATCAGAACGGCGACATCCAGTCGAGCAACATCCCCGACACCCTCACCGCGATCTGCCCCGGCGGCCGGTGCGGCAATCTGCAGCCCTCGGATCTCAATCGCATGGAGGCGTACCACGACGTCAACGCCGACATCGGCGGCTTCGTGAAAAAGGACAAGCTGTGGTGGTACTTCTCGGCGCGGGATCAGGACATCAAGTCGCTGCTGCCGAACTTCCCGGTCAAGGCGTTTGAAACCAGCCTCCGCAACCTGACCGGCAAAGGCACCTACGCGCTCAACCAGAACAACAAGATCACCGGTTACGCGCAGGGCGGACGCAAGCTGCAGCCGAATCGACTCGATACACTCCGGGTCGGGGCCTTGGTGGCGCGCCATGAGTCGGAGACCTCCACCTGGCGGCAGCAGTACTGGGGCCACACCTACAAGGCCGGCTGGGACAGCGTGATCAACGACCGCATGTTCTTCGAGGTTCGCGGCGGCCAGTTCAAGTACGAGTGGCCGAATTTCCGGTACACCGAGGAGCCCGCATTCCAGGATACCGGGAACAATCTCGTGCGCGGCGGCAACCGTGACGGGTGGTTCAATATCCCATCGCGAAATCAAGTGCTCGGATCCTTGAGCTACTTCAAGGAGGGCTGGGCGGGCAGCCACAACTTCAAGGTCGGTGGCGAATGGTTCCGCGAAACCTTCACCTACATTCGCGGCGCCGAGGGGAGAGGGTATGTTCCCGGCGACGTCCTGCACATCCTGAACAACGGCGTGCCGTTCAACGTCGAGCTGTTCCAGACTCCGTCGATCTCAGAGAACGGCCTGCGACACGACCGGCTTGTTCCTCCAGGACACGTGGCAGGTCAGCACGCGGTTGACCCTGAATCTGGGCATTCGCTTCGACCGATACACGACGTTCTTGCCGGAACAGGAGGGACCGCCTCCCGGAAAGTTCAACGCGACGCAGCTTCATTTCGCGGCGATAGACGACCTGTCCACCTTCAATTCGCCGGCGCCGCGGATTGGGATCGTGTACGACCTGACTGGTGCCGGTAAGACGGTGCTGAAGTTCAACTACGGTCAGTTCTGGTGGAATCCCGGCACGGCAATCGGTGAAGCGGTGAACCTGAATCCTCCGGATTGGTTCCGCCGCTATACGTGGACCGACAACAATACGAACGGTGTCTACGATCCTGGCGAGGAAGGAACGCTGCTCGCATCGCAGGGTGGGCTTGGCAGCGGCGTGTTGGATCCGAATCTCAAGCAGCAGTACACACGGGAAATCGCGACGTTCTTCGAGCACGAGTTGATGCCGAACTTCGCCGTTCACTTCGGCTATGTCTACCGGCGCATCGGGAACTTGAACGTCACCGTCAACGCGAACCGGCCGTACTCGGCTTACAACGTGCCGACGACGATTCGCGACCCTGGCATCGATGGAATTCTGGGCAATGGCGATGACGGGCCGAACATTCCGGGGTTCAACCTGAGCGCAGCGGCTCTCGCGGCGCCGATCGTGAACACGCGCACGAACCTGCCGGGTTTGAGCGAGTTCCACACGATCGAATACTCGGCGACACGGCGTCAGACCGGTCGCTGGTCGCTTGCGGCGTCGGGTTCGATTCGCCTGAACCGGGACAACGACACGGGGTACTTCGGCAACACGATTCGTACGGTGCAGGCGGTCAGCAACCCCGAACGAGCTGTACAACACGACGGATGGGCGTTTCAATTTCTCGACGTGGACCTTCAAATTGAATGGCACGTTCGACGCGGTGTGGGACATTCATGTTACGCCCGCCCTGCGTGTGCAGTCAGGTCAGCCCTACGGACGCGTCATCAACGCCGGCGCTGCCAACGGCCTCAACTACACGCAGCGCATCCTGGCCGAGCCGCTGGGCGAGCGGAAGCAGGACGATATCGTCATTCTCGACCTGCGCGCCGAGAAGCGCTTCAAGGCCGGAAAGGGCACGAACGTATCGGGGTTCATCGACCTCTACAACATCGGCAATTCTGACGCCGCATCGAACATCACCTGGCTGAGTGGCTCGAACTTCCTGCTGCCCGCGACGATCATCGGACCACGCATCATGCGATTCGGCGTGAAGTACGATTGGTAAGTGATCGGTCGGGTTAGTCGATTCTCATACTCGGCCGGGACGAAGCCCCACCGCTTCGCCCCGGCCGTTGTGTTTCTGCCGGTTGGGATTGGCATTCCTGCTCGCAACCGCTCCCGCGTGCCGGTGGGGCACGGCTACAGACTTTCCCATTCAAGTCGAGGGCGTTGCGCCTGAGGTGGCGGCAAGCGTGAAGGCCGCGTACGACCGCGTCGCAGGCGACCCGAAATCTGCGCCACACTGGCTGGCCCTTGGCATGGTCTGCGAAGCCAATGGTTTGTCTGCCGAAGCGCGACGCGCATATGAACGGGTCGTGACGCTCGACGATCGCCAGGCGAAGGGCTGGTATCGGCTCGCGGTGACCAGGGGCCGCGCCGGACAGATCGATGACGCGTTGGCTGCGATGGAGCGTTCGATCGCGCTCGATGGCAGCTACGGACCGTCACATTGGCGCCGTGGCCTGTGGCTCCTGGATCTCTCGAAGGACGCCGAGGCGCGCGCGGCGTTCGAGAAGGCTGCGACGCTCGATTCGTCGAATCCGGGCGGCTGGGTCGGGCTCGCTCGCGTGGCCCTTCAGCAGAAGCGACCGGCCGACGCGGTCGAGTTGCTCGAGCGCTTCCTCTCGCAACATCCCGGCGACCTCTACGCGCTGCGTCTGCTCGGCACGGCCTATCAGCGTCTCGGCCGGAGCGATGAGGCGGAGTACGCGTTGGCGATGGCGGCGCCAGGCGAGCCGGTCTGGCCGGATGCCTGGAGCGACGAACTGCAAGCCCTCCGCGTCGGCTTTGCGCAGACGCTCAAGGAAGCCACCGCGCAATTGCTGAATGGCAACTACACCGCTGCGATCCCGCTGCTCGAGCGCCTCAATCGCGAGCGCCCCGGAGGATCTGTCGTTGACCCAGCAGCTTGGCCTGAGCTACATCGCCGCCGGCCGAAGTCGCCGATGGTCTTGCGCTTCTCGAAGCACAGCACTCGAGCGGGATCCCGACAATCTCGAGACGCATTTGCGGCTGGCCTCCGCCTACATCAACACGAAGGACTACGCGCAGGCGCTGGTGCATGCCGAACGCGCGGTCGCGTTGAGCCCCGAGCTCGGGCGCGCCCACGAAACCAAGGGAATGGCGTTGTGGCGCGGCGGTCGCCCGGCTGATGCGTTCAAAGAATTTCAGCAAGCGCTTCGCTACGATCCGCAGAACGTGTCCGCGCACATCTGGATGGGATGGATCCTGCTGGAGGACGGCCGTCCGCAGGAGGCCGATGGGCATTTCGAGGCCGCGGCGCGGCGCAACCCGATGCTGGCCGACGCGTTCGTCGGGATGGGCATCGTCAGTCTTCAGCGTGGACGAGTGGGACGAGGCCGAACAGGCGTTCGATCGGGCATCGAAGCTGGAGCCGGACAATCCCCGTCTGCTCGACGCCCGCGCTCGGCTCGACGCGATGAAGCCGAAAGCCGGCGGTCGAAAGTGAGAAGCCTGGTCGCCTTGGTGCTTGGCATCGCAGTGATCGTTGCGTGCAGTGCCACGCCTCAAAGCCCGGCAGCTCCGCAAGCCGCTGTCGATTCAGGGCCGCCATGGTTCGAAGAAGTGGCCGTCTCTCGCGGCATCGCGTGGACGCATCGATCGGGGCATGAGTCGAAGTACCTGCTGCCCGAGATCATGGGCGGCGGCGCGGCGCTCTTCGACATGGACGGCGACGGCGATCTTGATCTCTATCTGGTCCAGAGCGGCAGTGTGGCGAAGCCAGGCGCGAAGGATCCACCGAATCGCCTGTATCGAAACAAGGGAGATGGAACGTTCGAGGATGCGACGGCGGGCTCTGGCGCCGACATCGCCGGCTACGGAATGGGCACCGCGGTCGGGGACTACGACAACGACGGCGACGCCGATCTGTTCGTGACCAACGCAGGCCCGAACGCTCTCCTGCGCAACGACGGCGGGGGACGATTCTCGGACGTGACCGCCGAGGCGGGCGTTGCCGGGCGCGGTTGGAGCACCAGCGCCGCCTTCTTCGATGCCGAGGCCGATGGCGACCTCGATCTCTTCGTGCTGCGCTACATCAACTGGAGCGCGGGCGGCGAACTGCCGTGCTTCAGCATGACGGGTGCTCCCGACTACTGCAGCCCGCGTAACTACGATGCGCCGCTCTCGGCGATCCTCTACCGCAACAACGGCGACGGGTCCTTTACCGACGTGTCCGACCGCGCCGGGCTCCACTCCGCATTTGGCAACGGTCTTGGCATCGTGGTCACCGATGTGAATCGAGATGGCAGGCCGGACGTGTTCGTTGCCAACGACGCCATGCCCAATCAACTCTGGATCAACCGCGGGGGACTCCTCTTTGCCGATGAAGCGCTGGTGCGCGGCACGGCAGTGGACGAAGACGGATCGGCCAAGTCGGGCATGGGCGTTGACGCCAAGGACGTGGACGATGACGCCGATGAAGACGTGCTGGTGGTGAACCTCGACGGGGAATCCGATTCACTGTATCGAAACGACGGCGCGTTCTTCAGCGACGCCACGGCTGCCGCTGGTTTGCGCGCGGTGAGCCGGCCCTTCACTCGGTTCGGGACCGCGTTGCTGGACTTCGACAACGATGGGTGGCTCGATCTATACCAGGCCAACGGCCGCGTCGGGCAGCAGGCCGAACGCTACGGCGCAGACGTGTACGCCGAGCCGAGCCTGTTGTTCCGCGGTGCCAGCGGCGGGACATTCACGGAGGTTCGACCGCGAGGCGGGACGGCCGCGCCGCTGATTGCGTCCAGTCGCGGCGCCGCTTTCGGCGACATCGACAACGATGGCGGCGTCGATATCGTGGTGGTCAATCGCGACCACGCGCCGTTTGTCCTTCGCAACATCGTCGCGAATCGCGGTCAGTGGCTTACGCTTCGGATCGTCGAGCCGAACGGACGGGATTGCCTGGGCGCGGAAGTGACCGCCATGGTCGGCGAACGTCGAGTAATGCGAACCGTGCGAGCGGCGTACAGTTACGTGGCCAGCAATGACCCGCGGGTGCATCTGGGCCTCGGCGAACAAAGGCAGGCCGGCAAGGTGACAGTGCGCTGGCCGAATGGAACCGTGGAAGCATTCGGCGACATTCAGGCCGGCCGCGTGGTCACGCTGCAGCGTGCCAAGGGAACGCGAGTAAAGTAGGGCACGACTTTAGTCGTGCCTTCGAAACAAGGCAGCACTGAAGTGCTGCCCTACGACGAGTTCTGGAGCCACAAATACTGACGGCCACGGCACCACGGCGCCCTCTGCGCTTCTGCATGGTCACGACGTTCTATCCGCCGTACAGCTTCGGGGGGGACGCGGTCTTCGTGCAGCGGCTCTCTCGGGAACTGGCCTCGCGAGGGCACAGTGTAGACGTCGTCCACTGCGTTGACGCTTACGACGCACTCGGAGGCGCGCCGGTGTCGGGCGCGATTGACGAGCCGCCCGGGTTGACGGTTCACGGCCTGCGCAGCGGCGCTGGCCTCTTGTGGCCGCTGGCAATGCATCAAACCGGTGGTCCGTCGTTTCGTTCCGGCGCCGTACGGCGAATCCTCGACCAGCCGTACGACGTGATTCACTACCACAACGTGTCGCTGATGGGAGGGCCCGAGATCCTGACGTATGGCCGGGCGCTGAAGCTGTACACGATGCACGAGTACTGGCTCGTGTGCCCGACTCACGTGCTTTACCGGTTTGGTCGCGAGCCCTGCGAGAACGCCACGTGCCTGACCTGCACGCTCGCGCACAAGCGGCCGCCGCAGTTCTGGCGCTACACGAGGAAGATGTCCGCGGCTGTCAGGCACGTGAGCTCCTTCCTGGCGCTCAGCGAATTCAGCATTCAGGCGCATCGCCGCCGGGGATTCAACGCGCCGATGCGGCTGCTGCCGCCATTCGTGCCGTTGCCCGAAGATCCGGAAGAGGCCGATAGCGCGCCCGAGCACCCCTACTTTCTGTTCGTGGGGCGGCTGGAAAAGCTGAAGGGTCTGCAGACCGTGATCCCGCTATTCCAGGGACAGATCGATGCCGAGCTCTGGATCGCGGGTGCGGGCAGTCAAGACCAGGAGTTGCGGCATCTCGCGGCCGGAAACCCGCGCGTGCGTTTCCTTGGCCACGTCTCCGAGCCGCGCTTGTCTGGACTGTATCGGCAAGCCGTCGCGCTGGTCGTGCCCTCGCTCTGCTTCGAGGTGTTCCCCCTGGTGCTGCTCGAGGCATTCAGGCAGCGAACGCCTGTGATCGTCCCGCGCATCGGGGGCCTGACCGAGGTGGCCGAGACCTCGGGCGGCGGGATCACGTACACTGACGATTCGTCCTTGGCGACGGCGCTTCGCCATCTTTTGACCCGGCCGGGAGCCAGAGATGATCTGGGACGCAAGGGGTTCGAGGCGTTCCAGCGCCAGTGGACACCCGAAGTCCATCTGGAACGCTATTTTTCTCTCATCGACACATTGATCGTGTGACCGCCGCCATCCGGGTGCTCAAGCAGCTGCCGGCCTATGCCAGGTTTGCGGCCGGCCTGCCGTCGTTTCTGCGCCATCCGATCTCGCTGGCCGATGCGGAGGCGCTCGTCCGCCGAGGCATGGAGCGCCGCGAGGACAACTTCCTGCGGCTGCTGGAGCGGGGTGTCTTCGCCCGGCCGGGCAGTCCGTACGCGCGGCTGATGAGGCTCGCCCGGTGCGAGATGGGTGACGTGCGCGACATGGTGAAGCGTCGAGGCCTCGAGTCATCACTGCGCGCGCTACGCGAGTCGGGCGTCTACGTCACGTTCGACGAGATGAAGGGCCGAGAACCGATCGTGCGACATGGCGAATCGTTTGCCGTCACGACCGACGACTTCAGCAATCCACTGCTGCGGCCGGCCTACGAAGGGGAATCCGGCGGCAGGACCGGCGTCGGCACGCGTGTGGGCCAGGATCTCGATCACCTCGCCATCCAGTCAGCCCACCTGATGCTCGCCTACCAGGCGCACGGCGTACTCGGCGCTCCGCACGGCATCTGGCGCGGCGTCCTCCCCGATGGCAGCGGGATGAACAACATCCTGCGCAGTGCCAGGCACGGGCGGGTGGCCGCGAAATGGTTCGTTCCCGCGCGTCCCGGCGCGCCGAAGCCGGCGTGGCGTTTCCGGATGGTGACCTACGCTACGGTGCTCGTGGGCCGGGTGAGTGGAGTGAGGTTGCCCTGGCCGGAAATGGTTCCGATCGATCAGGCCATCGTCGTGGCGCGGTGGGCGGCGGAGATGGTGAAGATCCATGGAGCCTGTCACGTGGGCGCGCCGGTGAGCCGCGCACTTCGCATTTGTGTGGCGGCCCGGGAGGCGGGCATCGACCTGACGGGAACCGCCTTTGTCGTTGCGGGCGAGCCGCCATCGCCGGCCAAGGTCGCCGGCATTCAGGCTTCAGGCGCGCGTTGCTTTTCGACCTACGGCTTCGTCGAAGCCGGTCGCGTGGCCATCGGCTGCGTCAACCCCTCCACGAGCAACGATCTGCACATTCTCACCGATGCCTTCGAAGTCATGCCGTACGAGCGGCAGGTGCCGGGCACCGACGCGCGCGTGACCGCGCTCAACATCACGTCGTTGCTGCTGACGACGCCGCAAATCTTGCTCAACGCCGAAGTGGACGATTACGGAGTCGTCGAAGATCGTGCCTGCGGGTGCGCGTTGGAGCGGTTTGGGTATCATCGGCACGTGCGTGACATTCACAGCTACCGCAAGCTCACCGGCGAAGGCGTGACGCTGGTTGGCGGCGAAATGATCGAGGTCCTGGAGCGCGTGCTGCCTGAGCGGTTTGGCGGCTCGCCGCTGGACTATCAGCTGATGGAAGAGGAAGACGAGCAGGGTTTCACGCGATTGACGCTGATCGTAAGCCCGCGCGTGCAGCTTCAACACGACAACGACGTGATCGAGGCCGTGATGACGGCATTAGCGGCCTCGAGCGTGATGGCCGACTCGGCGCGCGGGATTTGGGCACAGGCCGGCACGATGCGCGTCAAGCGCATGGAGCCGATCTGGACCGGCCGTGGCAAGCTGATGCCGCTGCACCTCGTCCGCCGTTCACAACGGCAAGCCAACGCTGCGACGACGGATGCGCAGCGATGATCTGGAGCCGACGAGAGTGGCTCCTGGCGACGACGGCGGCTCTCACCGGCTGCTCGTCACGTCAGGCGGTCACTGGGTGCGCGTCGATGGCGGGAAGGACGATTCGATGGATCGTCCCGTTCGGTGATGGCGGCACTCATGAAATCTATTCGCGCGTGCTGGAGCCGCTCTACGAACGATCGCTTGGCGCCGAAATCATCATTGTCATCGAGCCGGGCAACGGCGGCATCGTCGGGGCCACCAAGCTTCGCGACGCGTCTCCGGACGGCCGTACCCTGGGAATTCTGAACGCGCCTGGCCTATTCGGCGCAGCCGTGGCGAGCAAGGAGCGGTCTCCGAATCCGGCGCGCGACTTTGCCGTGATCGGCAGGCTGGCTCGCAGCCGGCCCGCAATCTCGGTCGCGGCGTCCTCACAGTTCAAGAGTGTCGAGGATCTGATCGAGTATCAGAAGACCAGGCCGCTCGTCTGCGGGTTCAGCGGCCTCGGCAGCAACAGCCTGTTGGTTTTCTCGGTGTGCGAGGCACTGCTCGGATTGCGTCTCGATTACATATCGGGGCTGAGCGGCAGTCGCGACAGCCTTCTCGCGCTTCTGCGTGGTGACACCGACCTTGTCGCTTCCAACTTCGACACGGTCCAGGAGGCGGTGACCCAGGGTGACGTGCGCGTGCTGCTCCCGATCGCTGACGGTCCCATCAGCGATGATCCATCCCTGAGCAACACTCCGTGGCTTGGTGGTCCAAAAGGATGGGCCGCGAGGCGCGCCCTGGAACTGGCACGGGATCCCTCACAGGCGATTGCACAGGCCCAGGCGCTCATCGATCTCACTGGCGCAGGGATCGTCGTGGCTGCACCGGAGGCATTGCCTGCCGACTTGCTGGCGTGCATGCGTGCGCGCCTGTTCGAGGCGGCGTCCTCATCCGCCTTCCGGGCTGGCGCCCATGCTGCCATGCGCATGGTGGACGTCGCGACCGGCGAGCAGGCGCAGAAGGATCTGCTCGCGGCCGAAGAACACGTGGCGCGTTTCGCGCCGATCGTGCGCGCCGCTTTCGACCGAGCGCGGAAATAGATGCCCGTCCACGAAGCGGCCTGGCAGGGATTCCTCCTGGTCTTTTCGTGGCCGAACATCATCTATCCGACCCTCGCCACCATGCTGGCGATGGTGTTTGCGTTTCTCCCGGGACTGAGCGGCGTCACGTTGATGGCCCTGGCGGTTTCGTTGACCTACGCGTGGGATCCGCTTCACATCCTGTTGATCTTCGGCGCCTTCACGGGCGGAGCCACGTTCATGGGCTCCATTACCGCCATTCTCTTCAACATCCCCGGAACAGCGCCCAGCGCGGCGACGATGATTGATGGCCATCCGTTGGCGATGCAAGGGAAAGCCCGGACGGCGATCGCCTGTTCGGCCACCGCGTCGGCGCTTGGTTCGAGCATTGGCGTCGTCATTCTGATCGCGTCCCTGCCGGTTTTGCGGCGTTTCATCCTGGCCTTTGGTCCCGCCGAATTCCTCATCCTGGCGGCGTGGGGACTGTCGACGATTGCGGTGCTCACCGGCAAGGCCGTATCCAAGGGCCTCGCGGCGGCTGGCGCCGGTCTGCTGCTAGCGTCGATCGGGTTTCATCGATCGACTGCCGAATTGCGCTTCACGTTCAACAGCGTCGAGCTCCAGGAAGGCCTCAGCGTAATCCCGGTGTTCCTTGGCTTGTTTGCCGTGGCCCAGATCATCAGCCTGATGGCCAGCGGCCGCCAGACGATCGCTGCGGGCGCGCAGCTGTCCGGCAGCCTTCGCGAAGGCATCGAGGCGGTCTTTCGCCATCCGGGCCTGCTGCTTCGCAGCTCGCTGATCGGCACCGGCATCGGCATGCTGCCGGCGGCCGGCGGGACGGTGGCGAGCTTTCTCGCGTACGGACATGCCGTGCAGTCGGCTCGGGATCGCAGCCGCTTTGGACACGGCGATCTGCGCGGTGTGCTGGCGCCGGAGGCGGCGCACGATGCCAAGGATGGCGGGTCGCTCGCGCCCACCTTGGCATTCGGCATTCCAGGCAACGAAGGAACCGCGGTGCTCCTGGCGGTGCTCACGCTTCATGGGTTGTCCCCCGGTCGAGATCTGCTCACCGATCGACTGCCGATGGCCTTCGTCCTCATCTGGTCTCTGTTCTATTCCAACTGGCTGACTTCGATTCTCGGCGTGATGATGGCGGGGCCGCTGGCGCGCTTGTCCGTGGTCCGCACTGCCCGGCTGGCGCCGTTTGTCCTGGTCCTGGCCGTGGTGGGCGCGTTTGCCTATCAAGGACGATTCAGCGACGTCACGATCGCGCTCGCGTTCGGTATTGCCGGTTACTTCATGAAGAAGTACGGATGGCCAGTCGTTGCTCTGGTCACCGCTCTCGTCCTCGGCCCGATGTTCGAGCAGAACCTCCAGCTCACCGTGAGCCTTCACGAGGCAGGCCGTATCAACTTCTTCACGCGGCCACTGGTCTGGATTCTGGCAGCCTCGATGGTCGCGATGTTTGCGTTCCCCGGCGTCCGATCGCTCCGGCAACGATCGGAGCGAGCGGTGGGCGACCGTTCACGCAAATGAAGACACGGCGCGAGCGAATACTGGTCACTGTCGCCTTACTGGCGTTCGGAGTGGTCTTCTCCGTCTTGTCGCTTGGCTTCTCATCTTCGGCCGCCCGGTTCCCGCTCTTCGCCGGCGCGCTGACTATCTCGATGACGTTGCTGCAATTGATCGCCGACGTTCGTCGGCCGGCACAGGATGGCGCGGCCAACGGCGCGGGCGCAGACCTGGAGCGGTCCGCGATCCTGTGGACGGTCGCGCTCGTCGCCGGGGTCTACGTGGCGGGATTGTCGGTGGCACTGCCTCTATTCACGGCGCTCTACTGGCGGCTCAAGGACGGCGCCTCGTGGCGCAGCGCGATCATCGCCGGATTCTGCGTGGTCGGTTTTGTTAGCGGGATTCTGGCGTGGCTGCTTCGCGTCGAGCTCTACGACGGAATCATCGGCGAGTGGCTACGGCACTAACCGATTAGAGTCCGAGCCGCTTCAGTGTGGCTTCAACCTCTGCCGGTTTGAACCCAAACGGTCCCGCTGCACTCTTGTGCGCGACGCGGCCGTCCTTGTCGATCACGTAAAGACGATCGGGCCATCCCGTATACGCGTGCTCGACGGCATCGTCGGGTCCATCGACCAGAGCCGGGAACTCAATTCCGAGTTTCGTCATGCACACGCCGGCGACGTCGAGTCGATCCTCCAGCGTGGTCGTGCTGGCGACCAGCACATCGTCCTTGATGTTGTCGTTCAACTGCCAGGCGTCGATTGGATGCGCTTCCTGGATGTAGACGACATAGAAAGCGACGCGGTCGCGATACTCACGGTAGAGAGCGTTGAGCGCGGGCACCGCCCGGCGAAACGGCGGTCACGTGTAGCTGCCGAACACGAGGACGACGGGCCGGTGACCTCGATGCGACGAGAGCGTGATCCGATCAGCGTGATTGTAGGTATCAAGGGTGAAATCGGGCGCGGTCTCGCCGACGCCGAGCGAACCCGCTCGCGCCCACATCCAGATGCGCTGTCCGGGAAGCACACCCCAGACCAGCGCCATCGGCACGTGTTTCATGAACTGACCAAACTGCGCCGGTGGCCGCGTCATGGCGATGGCCAGGGCGCCAAAGGCCAGCAGGTACACCGCGAGGACGGCGGCGGTGCCCCGTATCAGCCACTTCATGTTGCGGAGTATAAAACAGCCGCCCTGCCCGGGACGATCGACAAACCGTCAGGTTTGTCGTTTAAGAAGAGACCCCGGCCGCGACCTTGGCGCGTGCCGCCGCCGTGATGCGCACGTACTTCGCTTGCATCAGCAGCCATTCCGTCTGCAGCAGGCGTACCTGCGCGTCGTTGAGCTCGGCCGAGGTGATGACGCCGTTCTCATACGAGACCTGCGCGATCGTGACGCTCTCTCTGGCGAGCTCCAACGCCTTCTCCTGGGTTGAAACCACCTCTGCCGACGCTTCGAGTGCGGTCCATGCCGACTCGAGCTCGAGCCGCGCATTGTCGGTGGCGTAGTTCAATCCATGCGTGGCCTGCTGCATCCGCGCTTGAGCCGCGCCTTTGCGCGCAGCCGCCCCTGGCATAGCAAACAGCGGGACCTGAAGCGCGATGCCAAAGGTGTAGCTCTGGTTGTCGACGTTCCAGAGCGACCCCAGTCTGTCCTCCTGATACTGGACGTTGCCCGTGAAGGCCAGGCTGGGTTTCCACTCGCTTTGGGCCAGACGCGTCTGATATTCGGCCGCCTCACGACGAGCGTTGAACGCCTGCAGGTCGGGTCGTTGTGGCAGCGACTGATCGAGCTCCTGCCGCGAGCGCGCGACCACCGGCTCATCGAGCGATCCGATGAGCTGCAGCGGCTGAGTCTGCGGCAGCGACAAGACGCTGCGCAGCGCTTGTAGCGACGTGTCGACCTGCGCCCGAGCTTGAATGCGCCGCGCCTTGCTGTTGGCCAGCTCGACCTCTGCCTGGAGCACGTCGAGCCGCGCGACGGTGCCGGCCTCGAATCGCGCCCGCGCCAGTTCGAGCTGCTTCTGGTTGAGCCGAATCTGCTCGTCAGCGACGGCGACGCCCCGCTCGTTCATCAGCGCGGCAAAATACGTTTCGACCACCCGATACTCCAACTCCTGGCGAGTACGCTCGAAGTCGAGCTTGGAGGCATCGAGCGACGATGTCTGAATTCCATACGCACTGTTCAACCGGCCCCCCGTGTAGATCGGCTGGTTGACCTGGAGGACCATGAGGTTCTGCCGGGTGAACGCGGCTTGGAACGTCTGTTCGTCCGGACCGAAGATCCCACCGGGAATCCGAATCAGGGGAAATCGTTGCGCCGGTGTGTAAAGGAAGTTCAGGTTCACCTCCGGCAGAAAGTTCGTCTTGGCCTCGGTGACCTGCGCTTGCGTCTCCCTCACTTTTTCCTGCGCAACCTTCAGTCCTTCGTTGGCGCTGATGGCGCGCGCCAGCGCCTGCTCGAACGTCAGCGTGATCGGGTTCGCGCTCGCGCCGGCACTGCTCGGGCGCGGCGCGGTCTGTCCGAACGCGCTGGCGGCTGAGATGAACCACCCGACGAGCACGATGATGACGAGAATGGCGGTCACCCGAACCGCGGGGTGCAGGCGGGTGGTTGCGCTCGCGCGCCAGCCTTTCACCCGGGCCACGACGCGCGCCAGGAGCAGGTAAGAGACCGGCACCACCACCAGCGTCAGCAGCGTCGAGGTCATCAACCCGCCGATCGTCGCGATCGAAATCGGCGAGCGGAACTCGCTGCCCTCGCCGCTGCCCATCGCGGACGGCATCATACCGAGGATCATGGCCACGGTCGTCATCATGATCGGCCGCAGACGGATCGGTCCGGCCTTGAGGATGGCGTCTGGAACCGAAAAACCTTCACGCACATATTGATTCGTGAGATCGACGAGCAGGATGGCGTTCTTCGTCACCAGGCCCATCAACATGACGACGCCGATCATGGCTGGCATCCCCAGGTTCTTGCCGGTCAACAGAATCGCCAGCAGCGCGCCGACCAGCGCCAAGGGAAGCGACAGCATGATGAGGAACGGTTCGAGGAACGACTCGAACTGCGACGCCAGCACGATGTAAATGAACGCGACCGCCAGAAGCAGAGCCAGCCCCATGGCTGCCGCTGACTCCTGCATCAGCTCGACGTCGCCAGCGAAGCCCCACTCGAAGTTGGGCGGCATCTGGACCCCTGCCATGACCGCCGCGACGTCGTTGGTGACATCACCGAGCGCCCGATCCGACAGCTCGACGCCGATCTTGGCCTGGCGGCGGCGGGCCTCACGGTCGATATTCGCCGGTCCGACCGCCGGGTCCATGCGCACGATGTCTCGGGCCCTGACCATGGCGCCGGTGGGCGAGTACAGCGGCGTCCGGCCGATGGTCTCGAAGTCGTTGCGGAACTCGGGCGCGAGGCGAACGCGGATGTCGTACTCCTTGTCGCCCTCTCGCAGCTTCGTCGGCACGACGCCTTCGACCATGCCGCGCAGCTGCATGGCGACCGCGCCGACATCGAAGCCCAAATCGGCGGCCAGCTCGCGATTGACGCTGGCGAGCATCTCAGGCTGGCCCGATTCGAGCGAGCTGTCCACATCGACTGCTCCCGGGACGTGCCGAATCTTGTCGACGATCTCGTCGTTCAACTTCAGCAGCGCGTTCATGTCGTCGCCGCGCACATAAACGTTGAGCGGCGCTTCAGACGGAGCGCCCTGCATGAACTCCGGGTCGGCGACGGTAAGCTTGAGCAGCGGCAGCTGCTTGAGCCGCGTCCGCACGTCATCCTTGAGGACACCCAGCCGGCGATCGCGTGGACGCTGATCCTTCTTGGTCATCTTCACGCGAAGGGCCGCCTTCAGCGGGTTGCCCTCGACGCCCACCGTCGAAAAGATCTGCCGCACTTCAGGCAGCCCCTGGACGGTTTTTTCCACGTCGGCGACGTACTCGATCGTCCGCTCGAACGACGTTCCTGGCGGCACCTCGACGTTGACCATCATCTCGCCACGGTCTTCCTGCGGCACGAACTCGGTGCCCATCACCCTCAGGGTGGACATACTGGCGAAGAACACCACCACGGCCGTCGCGACCACACTCCACGGATGACGGATCGCCCAGCCGAGCAGCCGGTGGTAGCGCGCGTCGATGCCGTCGTAGAACGTGCCCCATCGCTCGAGCAACCGGCCGAAGGCCGTGCGCGTGCGCTCTTCGGGCGGAATGAACCGCACGAATCGAGACGACAGCATCGGATCGAGCGTGAACGCGACCAGCAGCGAGATCGACACCGCAAAGGCGATCGTCAGTGCAAACGACTTGAAGAACTGCCCGACGATGCCGGTCATGAAGCCGACCGGCAGGAAGACCGCGAGAATCGTGAAGGTCGTGGCCATCACGGCTAGACCGATCTCGCTCGTCCCCTTGCGGGCCGCGGTCATCGGATCTTCGCCGTGCTCCATGTGGCGGAAGATGCTTTCGCGAACCACGACCGCGTCGTCGATCAGGATGCCGATGACCAGTGACAGCGCCATCAGCGTCATCATGTTGATCGTGAATCCGACCAGATACATGAAGAAGAAGGTCGCGATCACCGAGGTCGGCAGCGCCAGCGAGGTGATGAGCGTGGAGCGCCAGTCGCGCATGAACACGAACACCACGAGCACGGCCATGATGCCGCCGAAGATGATGTTGCTGCGCACGTCGCTGACGTTCTCGCGAATGCCTTCGGCGTCGGTGTGCACCGGCCTGATCTGCAGCTGCGGGAAGCTTGGCGCGGCCTTGGCGAGCGCCGCGTCGAGCCGCTTCTGCACGTCCACCGTGTTGGCGCCCGACTGCTTGCGGACCGAGAACGAAACCGCGTCGGCGCCATTCAGCCGGGTGGTCGATCGGCGATCCTCGTAGCCATCCACGACTGTGCCGACGTCGCGGACACGAACCGTCGAGCCGCCGCGGGAGCGGAGAATGACGTTCTCAATCTGGCTGGCTGATTCGTATTCGCCTTTCGTTCGGAGCGAGACGGCTTTGCCATCACGTTTGATCTGGCCGCCCGGGACGTCGAGATTGTCGGAAGCGAGCTTGGCGGCGACTTCCGTGATCGGCAGGTTGAGCGCTTCCAGCCGCCGCGGGTCGAGATTCACTTGCAGCTCGCGCACCTCGCCGCCGTTCACCTCGACCGCCGCCACGCCGTCAATCTGGCCGAGAAGCGGCTTCAAATCGTCTTCCACGCTCCGGCGCGTCACGTCGGAGGGCTGGGTCGAACCGACGGCATAAACGGCGATGGGCAGCGTGGCGACGTCAAATCGCTGGATCGTCGGATCCTTGATTTGCTCCGGGAGCCGTTCTCGAATCGCCGCGACCTTTTCACGAACCTCGGCCGTCGCGGCCTGCGGGTCGACTTCGAGCCGCAGCTCAATCCCGACGCGCGCCATGCCTTCGGTTGAGGTTGAGATGACGCGCTTGACGCCGTTGATGCCGGCGACGGCGTCTTCGATGGGACGCGTGACCAGCGTCTCGACTTCCTCTGGCCCGGCGCCTGGATACACGACCATCACGTTGACGAACGGGAAGTTCACCTCTGGGAAGAGGTCGATGCCCAGTCGCGTCATCGAGACCGCGCCCAGCACCAGGAAGCTCACGATGACCATCGTCGCGAAGACGGGCCGTTTGATGGAAGTATCAGAGATCCACATGTCAGCTCTCGGCTATCGGCTTTCAGGTATCAGCGATCGCTATCGGGGCGTTTGAGGCTCAACGCCGCGCACCTTGGCGCCATTGGGAACTTGTCGGCGAGCATCGGCGACGACCTTGTCACCGGTTGAGAGACCCTTGAGGATCTGCACACGAGTCCCGTCGTTCAGGCCTTCGGCCACTTCCACGGAGGACAAGGTGTCGCCCTCGATCTTCAGCGCGACGCGCTTGCCGTCTTTGGTCATCACGGCTTCGCGCGGCACGACGAGCGCATTGGCGACGGTCGCCTCGACGATGCGCGCAGTGGCATACATGCCTGAGAGCAACGCGCGTTTGTCGTTGGCAACGCGCACGTCGACCATAAAGTGACGATTGCGTTCGTCGACTTCCGGTGCGATCGCCGCCAGCACGCCGTCGAAGGTCTCGCCGGGCTTCGCTTGTACTGAGACGACGGCTTTCATGCCGACCCGAAGGCGTCCGGCTTCGAACTCCGAGACACCAGCTTCGAGCTTCATCTGACGAAGGTCTGCGACCACGACGATGGGTTTGTCGCCCGGCATCGAGCCGGGGTCGTAGTTGCGCTCCACGACGAATCCGGTGACCGGCGACGAGACCGTCGCGTCTCGCTGCACTTCGGTCGCCCGTCGCAAGGATGCGTTCACCTGTGCCAGCGTGGCGGTGGCGAGATCGCGCTGTGCGATTGCGGAACGATGGGCGGTTTGCGCGGCGTCGAGGCGCTGGCGGGGCAGCGCGCCGTTCTCGAACAACACCTTCGCGCGGTCGTGTTCGAGGACGGCGTTGGCGAGCCCGGCTTCGGCATTCTCAAGCCCGGCCTTGGCGACGGCCACCGCCGCCGTGGCCGCGTCAACCTGCGCATCGATCTCGCGCCGATCGATCGTCGCAATCGTCTGACCGATCGACACTGGATCGCCAATGTCCACCAGCACGCGCTCCAGCGTTCCTGCCAACTTGGGCTTGACGCCGACCCGGCTGCGCGGCGCCAGCGCTCCCGAGATCTGGAGAGCGGACTCGAGCGTGGTCGGCGCGACCGACACCACCGGGATGTCCACCGACAACGGACTCACGGTCGTTTCCGGCGCGGCTTCGGCGGTGGTCGACGACGAACCACATCCAGCCAGAGCCAGAGGAAGAACGACGAACGAAGACAGAAGTCGGAAAGAGGGATTAAGACGACTCATGATTGCGCGCTCCGACGGGCACGGCGCCCGCATGATCACCGGCACACTCACACGGCACAAACGTCAGGGACACACCGCTTTGCAAACCCGCCAAGGTCGTTTCCAACACGTCGCGGGCCAGGGCATCGCCGTCTTCGCCAGGCGCGAGGCGCTGACAATTGCCAATCACTGAGGGCCCCACGAGCGCGCCCCACAACACGTGCATCGCGACGTGAGGATTCATGTCGCGGGGGAAGTGGCCGGCGTCGGTGGCACGCTGCAGCGCCGCAACCGCGCGGCCCAGAAGCTCCTGCAGAATCTCGAAGCCTTCCCACTGCTCGCTGATCTTCGGGACCGAGCGGTCCACGAACATCAAGTCGAAGAACTCGCGTTGCTCCTTGGAGAACTCGTAGAAAGCCCACCAGCCCGTCCGAACGTCGGCCAGCGCATCGTCGGTGCCGTCACCGACCGCGCCGCGGATTTTCTCGTCGAGGCGGCGAAAGCCTTCCTCGGCGAGGGCGTAGAAGATGTCGTCCTTGCTGGCGAAGTAGCTGTAGATCGCCGCCGGGCTGTATTCGATGCGTTCCGCAATCTTGCGGATGGAGACGTTGCGGTAGCCCTCTGACATGAAGAGGTCTCGGGCAGCGTCGAGGATAGAGGTCGTAACGGCTAATCGTTCGCGATCTTGGCGTTCTCGGATTCCCATAGTTTGAACAGTGTTCGGAGGGCTAATGGTGTTAGACGCCGGCCCCTGCGATCAAGTTCCAGAATTTCACAAGCCGCCCAAGGGGCTCTTGCCGGGCGGCGAGGGGAGACAGTGGGGAGACAGTTGGGAGACAGCGGGGAGACAGTCCGACAAAGGGGCATACTGAGGACTCGAATATGGGCTGGATTCAGCGATCTTGGTGGTTTGCCCCAACTTTGACCGCGATCTCAGTCGGGTGGGCGGCTGCCATTGGAGCCGCCCCGGGCCTCGCTCAAGCGTCCCGCCCTGGCGCGCTGATCGCCGGCCTGGCTTATGTCGCCGGCTCAGTGCTCTGCCATCAGCGCCCCGAGCGCTCCTTCCACATCGCGGCGGCCCAGTTGCCGGTCTGCGCGCGCTGCACGGGGCTCTATGTGGGTGGCGCGCTCGGAGCTGTGGCGTGGTTGATCTGGCGACGCCTCCAACCCGAGGCGGCGTCGACGATCGATCCGAAGCGCGCAACCAGGATCCTGTTGATCGCGTCGGCGCCCACCGTGCTCACGGTGATGACTGCGGCCGCCGGCATCTGGGATCTTCCCAACGCCGGTCGTGCCGCGCTCGCGCTTCCATTGGGCCTCGCTGCGGGCGCAGTGCTCGCGGCCGTGGCGTCAAACGACCTGAGTTAAACTGCCCGTCGTGCCGCCCCCGGTCGTCGTTCTGCTGTCATGGTTGGTACCGGGAGCGGGTCACTTCGTCGTTGGCAGGCGACAAAAAGGCCTGATCTTCCTGATCGTGCTGCCACTGATGTTTGCCATTGGCCTCTGGCTCGACGGCAGACTGCCGTCATTTGATTTCTCCGATCCGCTGGTCGGGCTCATGGCCATCGCTAACCTCGGCATGGGCATCCCGTACTTCATTGCCACGGCTCTCGATCTCGGCCACGGTGTCGTGACTGCGGCCTCATACGAGTACGGCAATACGTTCCTGATCGTGTCGGGACTGTTGAACCTGCTCGTTGCGCTCGACGCCTACGACGTTCGCGTCGGCCGCAAATAACATGAGCCACTTCGGACTCCTCGCGCTGTTCTCGTTTTTCGTGGCGCTGGTGTTTGCCGTGATCGCGAAGGACGCGCCGGAGGAACAGTTGCGTCTCGGCCTCAGGCTCTTTGGCGGGTTTCTCGCTGCCGGTTACGTGCTCGGGTGGGTGATGCTCGCCCTGCCACTGTAGGCCGCAGATGACGCACATGACGCAGACGCCACGCCAAAGGCCGTATGCGCCTTCCCCGGCTGCATGAACGGGCGACGCCTCACGTGGTTATGGCTGCCGGTCGTGATCTACATGGCGGCTATCTTCTACCAATCGTCTCTATCCGAAGTGCCTGGCACCGAGGGGATCCCGGACACGTACCTCCACACCGTGGGGTACGCGGGACTGGCGCTGACGACGCTGCGCGCAACCGCTGGCGGACGCTGGTCCGGCGTGACGGTGAGAGCGGCCGCCCTCGCCTGGTTCATCACCACCGCGTACGGCGCGACCGACGAGTGGCACCAGTCGTATACGCAAGGCCGCACAGCAGAGATGCGCGACCTCGGCAACGATGCGATCGGTGCCTTGGGCGCCGTGGGGCTCACGGGGTCGTGGGGTATCATGAGACGCAAGTCTCATGTCCTTTGACAATCTGCTGCTCGAGCGCGACGACGCCATCGCTGTCGTCACTTTCAACCGTCCCAAAGTCCTGAATGCGCTCAACAGCCAGACCCTGAGCGAGCTCGAAACCGTCTTCACCGAATTCAAAGCTGACGCCGGCGTTCGCGCGATCATCCTCACCGGCGCAGGAGAGAAGGCGTTTGTCGCCGGCGCCGACATCAACGAGCTGGCCGTGCTGGCTCCGGTCGAGGGCAAAGAGCACGCGCGGCGCGGGCAACTGTTGTTCGATGCCATCGAGCATCTCGGCAAGCCCGTCATTGCCGCGATCAACGGTTTCGCGTTGGGTGGTGGTTGCGAATTGGCGATGGCGTGCACGCTTCGCATCGCCGCCGACACGGCCCGATTCGGCCAACCGGAAGTGAATCTCGGATTGATGCCGGGTTACGCCGGCAGCCAGCGCCTGCCTCGACTGGTGGGCAAGGGCGTCGCGCTCGAGATTCTCCTGACTGGCGACATGATCGGCGCCGCGCGCGCGTACGAGATTGGCCTGGTCAATCGCGTGGTACCAGCGGCCGAGCTCATGGCTGAAGCGAAAAAGCTCGCGCACCTGCTCGCCGCGAAGGCGCCGATCGCGATTCGCTACATTCTCGACGCCGTCAATCACGGGCTCGAGACACCGTTTGCCGAAGGCGAGTATCTGGAGACGGCGCTGTTTGGCACGATCGCTTCGTCCGAAGACATGCGCGAAGGCACGAAGGCGTTTCTCGAGAAGCGCAAGCCCGTTTGGCGAGGAAAGTAGACAGGAGGCCAAGCCTCAAGCCCCACGCCCCAGGCCCGAGAGAATGGCGAAAAGCAACCTGCGCATCGCAATTGTCGTATCCCAGTTCAACGACTTCGTGACCGACCGCCTGCTGGAAGGTGCGACGGCGGCGCTGCACGAAGCTGGTGTTGACGGCACTGCGCTCGAGATCCTGCGCGTACCTGGGGCCTTCGAGCTGCCGATGGCGGCGCAGCGGATTGCAGAGACCGGGCGCGTCTCGGCCGTGATTTGTCTTGGCTGTCTGATTCGGGGCGCGACGCCACATTTCGAATACATCGCCTCGGCCTGCGCCACCGGCATCACGATGGCCGCCTCGACGACTGGCGTGCCGATGGCGTTTGGCGTGTTGACGACGAATTCGGCTGAAGAGGCGTTGGAACGGGCCGCGCCCGGGCCGTCCAACAAAGGGCGCGAAGCGGCGCAAGCGGCGGTGGCGATGGCCCAACTGTTCGAGCAGATCGGCGACGGACGCCGGTGATGGCCGACGCGGGCGACCCGCAGAAGCGCTGGGCGCCGCGTCACCGCGCGCGCCGGGCCGCGTTGCAGGCGCTGTATCAGTGCGAGGTCGGCGGCTTGACGGCGCAGCAAGCGCTTGGCGTCCTGCATCATGCCGGTCCGCCGGAAGTCGAGGATCCCGGCAGCGCGGAGCATGGCTTCGTGATCGCGATGGTGACCGGGGCGATGCAGCATCGCGAGTCGCTCGACGAACGCATCGGCGACGCGGCGAAAAACTGGCGGGTCGAGCGCATGTCGATCCTCGATCGTCTGGTGCTGCGTCTGGCGGTTCACGAATTGATGTCGCACCGGGACACGCCGCCCCGCGTCGTGATGAGCGAGGCGATCGAGCTGGCGCGTGAATACAGCGGCGACGAGGCGGCGCGGTTCGTGAACGGCGTGCTCGACGGCGTCTATCGCCGCCTCAAAGAGGAGGGCCTGGTCGTTCATGAGTAGCGAAGTCGTTCAGGTCGAACAGCGCAGAGCGAACCTCGAGGCGATCGTCCGCCTGGGATTTCCCGCCTACCCGAATCGGTTCGATACGACCGACACGGTGAGCCACTTGGTTCGCGTGCATGGCGGCAAGGAGGGAAGCGCGCTCGAACAGGCGCGCGTCGAGACGACGACCGCCGGCCGCATCGTCAGCATTCGCAGCTTCGGCAAGGCCAGCTTTCTCGTGCTGTCCGATGGCCTCAGCCGCATCCAGGTCTACATCCGGCAGGACGCCCTGACCGATCGCGAATTTCAGCTGTCGAAGCTGTTGGACTTCGGCGATCACGTCGGCGTGGCGGGCCACCTGTTCCGGACGAAGACCAACGAGCTGTCGATCTGGGCGGCGCGGCTGGAGTTTCTCGCCAAGTGCTTCTTGCCGCTGCCCGAAAAGTGGCACGGTCTGCAGGATGTCGAAGTGCGCTATCGCCAGCGCTACCTCGACCTCATCGTCAGCCCCGATGTCCGCAGGGTGTTCGAGATTCGGAGCCGCACGGTGACGGTGATGCGGGATTTCCTGACCCGCCATGGATTCCTCGAAGTCGAGACGCCGATGCTGCAGCCGATTGCCGGCGGGGCGCTCGCGCGGCCGTTTGTGACGCATCACAACGCGCTCGACATGAAGCTCTATCTGCGCATCGCGCCAGAGCTCTACTTGAAGCGGCTCACCGTTGGCGGCGTCGAGCGGGTGTTCGAGATCAACCGCAACTTCCGGAACGAGGGGATTTCGACGCAGCACAATCCCGAGTTCACGATGCTCGAGTTCTATTGGGCATACGTGGACTATCAGCGATTGATGACGTTCACGGAGGAATTGCTCTCGGCGGTGGCGCACGACGTCGTCGGCGGAGATCAACTCACCTTCGGCGAGCACAAGATCAGCCTCGCACCCCCGTTCCGCCGCTTGTCGCTGCGGCACGCGGCGGCAGAGGAGGCGGGCACACGGCTAGGCGTCCCGGTCAGCGTCGATGAATTGCGGAGCCTCGATTCCGCCCAGGCGATCGCCTCGCGCTTACGGGTCGACGTACCCAAAGGCGCAGGCGCAGGCAAGATCGCGAGCCTGATCTTCGAAGCACTGTGGGAAGACCAGTTGATCCAACCGACGTTCGTCTACGACTTTCCGACCGAGGTGTCGCCGCTGTCCAAGCAGCGGCCCGATGACCCCGACACGGTGGAGCGATTCGAGCTCTACATCGGAGGGTTCGAGATCGCCAATGCGTTCAGCGAGCTGAACGATCCGGTCGAGCAGCGGCGCCGCTTCGAGGCGCAACTGGCCGACCGCGCGGCCGGCGATCAGGAGGCGCACGCCATGGACGAAGACTACGTCCGCGCGCTCGAGTACGGGATGCCTCCGGCCGGCGGCGAAGGAATCGGGATCGACCGCTTTGCCATGATCCTCTCGAACTCGCCGTCGATTCGCGACGTGATCCTGTTCCCCCTGATGCGCCCGCGAGCAGAGGAGTAGCGGGCATGGGCGTTGTGCAGGCGGCGAAGAGCGAAGAGCGACCCTTCGACTGCGCTCATGTGTTTTTGCGAACAGCGATCAGCGAACAGCGAATAGCGAATAGCGAACAGCGGATAGCGAATAGCGAAAAGATAGCGACATGCCATTCGAACTCCAGATCGCACTGAGGTATCTGCTGGCCAAGCGCCGGCAGGTGTTCATCTCCGTGATCTCGCTCGTCTCGACGATCGGCGTCACGGTCGGCGTCATGGCGCTCGTGATCGCGCTGGCGCTGATGACCGGCCTGCAGCGCGAGCTTCGCGACCGCATCCTCGGGTCGTCGGCGCACATCTACGTCTGGAAGCCAAGCGGCATCCAGGACTATCACGCCGAAATCGCGCGTCTACGAAGCGTGCCTGGCGTGGTGGGCGGCGCGCCCGCCGTGATGGGCAAGGCGCTGATCCAGAGCGCCAAGGACGAGAACTTCATTTCAGTGAAGGGCATCGATCCGGAGCTCGAGCCGGGCGTCACCGACATCGGCCGGTCGATTACCGCTGGCGCCTTGACGGATCTGAATCCCGCTTCCGACGAGGACTTTGCGGGAATCTTCCTCGGCAAGGATCTGGCCAGCCAGCTTGGCGTGTTGCCGGGTGACCTCGTGACGTTGGTGA
Organism: uncultured Acidobacteriota bacterium; assembly: GCA_963773045.1. GTDB lineage: Bacteria > Acidobacteriota > Vicinamibacteria > Vicinamibacterales > UBA2999 > 12-FULL-67-14b. The sequence continues at coordinate 140,354 of CAVYZT010000003.1, forward strand.
CGCCGCAAGGCACCTTGACGCCCATGGGCGTGATGCCGCGACAGCGGCGGCTCAGGGTCGCGGGCACATTCCGGTTGGGCCTGTTCGAAGCCGACCAGTCGTCGGGGTTTGTGTCTCTCGAGACGGGTATGCGGCTGGCCGGCGCGGATCGTGTCGATCACATCGAGCTGCGAGTGGCCGACATCTATGAGGCGCCACGAATCGCCGACCAGATTACCGAACAGCTGGGCAACCAATATGTGACGCAGGACTGGGCCGACATGAATCGGTCGCTCTATTCCGCGCTCTTGCTCGAGAAGATTGCGATGGGCATCGGTATTGGCCTCATCGTCATGGTCGCGGCGCTGAACATCGTCGCTTCGCTGATTCTGCTGGTGATGGAGAAGACGAGGGACATCGCCATCCTCAAGACGATGGGAGCCTCGTCCCGGAGCATCACGCGGATCTTCCTGCTGCAGGGGCTGATCATCGGCGTGCTTGGCACGCTGGTCGGCGCGACCGCCGGCACGCTGATCTCGTTCGTGCTCGATCGCTATCGGGTGATCACGATCCCGAGCGACGTCTATCAGGTGAGTTATCTGCCGTTCAAGCTGCTGCCGTGGGATCTCGCCGTCATTGTGATTTCAGCGATCGTCGTCTGTTTTTTCGCGACCCTCTATCCGTCTCGTCAGGCCGCCCGCCTGGATCCTGCGCAAGCCTTGCGATATGAGTGAGCCGTTCGTCTCCGTCCGCGGGCTCAACAAGTCGTACCAGGTTGCCGGCCACCGGCTTCACGTGCTGCGCGACCTCGAGCTGTCGGTCGAGCGCGGGGAGATGGTCGCGATCATGGGCGCGTCCGGCGTGGGCAAGAGCACGCTGCTGCACGTGCTGGGCGGACTCGATACCATCGACTCCGGCGAGGTTCAGATCGGCGAGCACAACATCACGACGATGTCGGACGAGGCTCGTGTCGCCTATCGAAACCGGCACGTCGGCTTCGTCTTCCAGTTCCACCATTTGCTGCCCGAGTTCACCGCGCTCGAGAATGCGGCGATGCCCCTGCGGATCGCGCGGGTTTCGGTCGCCGAAGCGCAACCCAAGGCCATCGCGTTACTGAACCGGGTTGGGCTCGGCGAGCGGCTCGATCATCGGCCCGGCATGTTGTCCGGAGGAGAGCAGCAGCGGGTCGCCGTCTCGCGCGCGCTCGTCATGCAGCCATCGCTGCTGCTGGCGGATGAGCCCACTGGGGATCTGGATGAGGCCACTGCCGATTCGCTGCACGCGCTGTTGCGGGAGATGCATGGCGAATTCGGCCTGACGGCCGTCATCGCCACGCACAATCCGCGACTGGCGAGCCAGTGCGACCGCATTCTTCGACTGGAAGGCGGGCGGCTCGTGGACGGCTGAGATCAGCTATCAACTATCGGCGCTCAGCTGTCAGCATGTTCTCGCCGACAGCCGACCGCCAAGAGCTGAAAGCCGATAGCCGATGGCTATTTGGCTCCTGGCGCCTTGTAGCTGACCTTTGCCTGCGTCGCCCGGTCCACCTCTTCGGGCGAGATTAGCGGTGTGGTCTTGAGGGACACCGAGCCTGACGCGCTCACGTTCATCGACAGAGACAGCGCGGCTTCCGCGTTGGGCAATTCGCAGATCACGATGGCATCGCGAATGCCGAAGGCGAAGTAGAAGGCTTCCAACTTTCCGCCCAGGCCCGTGATCGTGGCCTCGACGACCGACCGGCGCTTGCTTCCGCCCTCTGTGAGCAGACCCTTCGTGCCCTCTACCGAGTAATCGACCTCGAACATGTATTTCGGCATGACGTTCCTTTCGTTGACAGTCCACTCTAGAAAACTTGACTCCTGAAATTTCAACCAGTCGAGTCAAGTTTTCTCGCCCCGCCGGAGGCGGGGCAAAACCAACACTGTCGCTAGCGAGGCGGAGCCAGGAGTTCGCTTCCCACCAGTCTGGGCGGAGCCTCGCTAGCTGGTACGCACAGTCTTGTTGAAGAACTCGATCGTCCGATCCCAGGCCAGCTTCGCGGCGGCCTTGTCGAAGCGCGGAGTGGTGTCGTTGTTGAAGCCGTGTTGCGTACCCGGATAGAGGAAGCGCTGATACTTCACGCCCGCCGCCTTCAGCGCCGCCTCGTAGGCAGGCCAGCTGGCGTTGATGCGCTCGTCGACCTCAGCGGACTGAATCATCATCGACGCCTTGATCTTCGCGGCGTCCTCTGCGCTTGGCGAGGAGCCGTAGAACGGCACGCCGGCGGCCATGTCCGTCAGCCGCGTCGCCAGCATGTTCACGATGCCGCCGCCATAACAGAAGCCGACGGCGCCGTATCGGCCGGTGCATTCCGGTCGCGCCTTCAGCCATCCGGCGGCCGCCACCATGTCCTCGCGGGTCTTGGCTTGGTCGAGTTTCGGGAAGAGGTCGCGAGCCTTTTCTTCGTCGCCCGGATATCCGCCAAGCGGGAAGAGCGCGTCGGGCGCGAAGGCCACGAAGTTGTCAACCGCCAGCCGGCGCGCGATGTCTTCGATGTGCGGGTTGAGCCCGCGGTTTTCGTGGACGACGAGAATGCCGGGCAGCTTGCCCTTGGCGTTGGCCGGACGCGCGAAATAGCCGCGCATCTTGCCGTAGCCGCTCGGCGACGCGTACTCGATGTGCTCGGCCTTGATGCGCTTGTCGTCGGTTGCGACAACCTGCGCCTCGGCGAACTTCGGGCTCAGCTGATCGAGCAGCATGGCCGCGGTGACGCCACCCACCGCATACTTTGCGGCCTTGTCGAGGAAGCCGCGGCGGTCGAGCGCGCCGTGCACGTAGGCATCAAAGAGGATCAGCAGTTCCTGGTCGAAATCGTGGGCGGTTTTGCGGGGTTCCATGGGTGCCTCCGGAAGGGTGAAGCATACCCGCGTCCCAGGGAGAAAAGGAAGCTGATCGACCCGGTCATTGTCTGGTAAGCGCGCACACCGTTGTCGCCGTATGCTGCTAGTTGACCGGGCACGGTCCCGGCCCGGCAGTCGTAATACTCGGGACCTGACGTCAAACCAAAGGAGAACGTGATGATTCGAAAGATGCTTTTCGGCGCGGCCCTGGTCGCGCTGAGCGTGCTGGCACTGCCGTCGATCTCGTCAGCTCAAGGCAAGGCGTCAACGCTCGACACGGCCAAGGCCAAGCCGTTCATGGGCGAGTGGGTGCTCACCGTCGAAGGCCGGCGCGGACCGCAGGAGCGGCCGCTCAGCCTCACTGACGTCGGCGGCAAGGTCGCGGCCGAGCTGAGTGGCGGCCGTGGCGGGCCGGTATCGATCACCGACATCTCAATGGCGGGTTCCGACCTTGTCCTGAAGTGGAGTCAGCAGAGTCCGCAGGGAGAGATTCCGATCGTGATGACCCTCACCTTGAAGGACGGCGGCCTGGTTGTGAAGCAGGACATGGCCGGCGGCCAGTTCTCGGCGACCGGCACGGGAAAAAAGAAGGGCTAACGCGAATCGCGAATCGCGAATCGCGAATCGAGCGAAAAGCGAATAGCGAAAAGCGAAAAGCGAATAGCGAAAAGCGAATAGCCTTACGGCACATACCACTTCTGCAGTTGAGCCTGGGTCTCGGCAGACGCCTGGAAGAGGTCTGCCGGGTACCGCCGGAACTGCAGAATCGTTTGAAAGATCAGGAATCGCTCGTCGAAGTTGGCCGCGAGTCCGGCCAGATACTGCAATCGCAGATGCCGCTCGCGGTTGATGATTCCATCAGCCAGCCACGGGGCGAGGTCACGGCCTCGCCCCGCGTACGTCGCCAACAACGCTCCGGCCGACCCCAATGAGACCTCGGCCAGCGACGTGGCGACGTCGGCGTTTCGCGTGATTCGTAGCCCGATCGCACGCTCGTTGATCGGTCCTCCGTCCAGACGTCCCAGCGCAACCAGGTCGTACCCCTCCTCGAGAAAGTCGGGACTCCACAGGGTTGTGTCCGGAAACACCGAAATAAACGTCGCCAGCTCGCTCTTCACCGAGGGCACGTTGGTCTCGTAGAGCGGCACCCACTGAGTGACGACACCGCCCGGATTGAGATGCGCCCGCACCAGCTGCAAGTACTCCTCTGAATAGAGCGTCGCGGCGCCGCGGACCCACGGATGAATCGGATCGGACGTGATGATGTCGAACTTTTCCCTTGTCGTCTGCAGGAAGTGTCGCGCATCGTCAAACACGAGCTTCACCTTCGGGCTCTCGAAGACATGATGGTTCTCGGCGCCGAAGTAGAGGCGCGCACTCTCCGGCACTCTCGGCTCGATCTCGCAGATCACGAGCCGCTCGACCTCGGGATGAACGGCGAGCGCACCGGCGGTGACGCCGGCGCCGACGCCGACGATCAGGATCGTCCGCGGATTGGGATGGAGCAGCGCAGGGAGATGGCCGAGCATGCGCTCGAGTCGCATGTCCACGTCCATGTTCGACGCTTCGACCTTGCCGGCGATGTGGAACTGTTTTGCGCCGGCGACATCTTCCGTGACCGCGATCGACGCCGTGGCGCCTTCGGACAGATAGAGGTACTTCTTGATCGAGCTCCACGACGACACCGACCGGCCATATGCGATCAGCCCACCCGGTGTCGGCGGAACGAAACGCACGATCGGAAGCGAAGCCACGGCCACACTCAGCAATACCCAAGACGACGACGCCCTTCGTAACAAGACCATCGTCGTGAGGACGGCGAGGGCGACGAGGACCTGCTGCGCGTGTTGGCTTCCGAGGTACGGGACGCCGAACAGCGTGAAGAGCAGCGCGCCAAGCAAGGCGCCGATCGTGTTCACGGCGTTCACGCGTGAGACGCTTCGAGCCGGATCCGACGGACTCGCCGCGGCGGCCAGGGCAAGAGGAAAGCTCGCACCCCACAGGAACGTCGCGGGGAGCATCGCCGCGAGGCAACGCGCGGAGTCGAACGCGAACGTCAGCCAGGCCGATGAGCGGATGCGAGGGAGAAAGGTGTAGGTTGGCTGCCAGGTTGGCAGGACCGTGACGATCATCCACGCGGCAAACGCGATGGCCAGCGCCAGCGCGATCTGGCAGCGCGCAAACGCCATGGCCGCCGATGTCGTGCGACGAGCGATCACCGAACCGGCCAGACTGCCCAGGCCCAATCCAGTCAGGAACGTCGCGAGAATCAGCGTGAAGGTATACACGCTGGCGCCAAACAACAACGAGAGCTGACGCGTCCACACCACCTCGGCGCCAAGCGCGGTGAGTCCTGAAAGCGCGGCCGCGACGTAGACGGCTGTCGTGTCCGATCGCGTGGCGGCGTCTTCAACTCGTGACTGATCCGCCGGCGTCTCCACGGGAGGGTGATGAGGGACTCGCCTCGCGATGGCCAGGGCCGCCAGCGCGACCACCCCGTTGATGGTCACGGCCACTCCGCTGGCGATGACCGTGTCGTAGACCCGAAGGATATAGAAGCCCGCCAGTGCGGTTCCAAACGCAGCACCGGCGATGTTTGCCATGTAGAGGAAACCGATGTCGCCGGCCTTCCCCCCCAGACCGGCCCTCCACCGTGCGATCGCGGGCAACGTCGCACCCATCAACACCGTCGGCGGCAAGAGCACGATGGCGCAAACCAGCGCGCGAAGCAGCACGTTGGCATAGCCGTAACCGGCGAGCTCTACGTACGCATATCGCACCAACGGGAGCGCTAGGGGAATCATGATCCCGAGGCCACCGATACCGGCCTCGAGCGCGGCCACGACGCGCAGTGGATGTCGCGGTTGACCGACCAGCCGTGGAAGCAGCGCGCTGCCAAGCGCCATGCCGCCCATGAAGCTCATCAGCAGAACCGCCATCGAGATCGATGAGGCGCCAACGACGAGTTGGACGAGATGAAACCAGACGAGCTCGTAGATGAGAGCGGCACAACCGCTCGCGAAGAAGAGGACGAAGAGAGCGGGCATTCCTACGGCTTCGCCCGGCGAAGCGTTTCGACTTCGATCGCGGCCAGCAGCGCCATCGCGCCGCCACGGTCGTCGGCGCCGTTCACCACTGGCCGATTCAAGTAGTACTCCTTGGTCGGGCCCGATCCTGTGCCCGAGCAGACATCGTGAACCGAGCCATCCGGATCGACGCGAGCGACAACCGCCTGCCAGCCGCGATCGACGACCGGACGAAACACCGCCGCGTCGAGCCAGCCCTTGGCGATACCGCGCGCCATGGCTGCAGTCGTCATCGCCGTGACCGTGAGCTCTCGATAGCTCGCCGGCTCATCGACGACCTGGCGCCAGCTCCCGTCATCTGACTGATGCTTGAGCAGAGCCTGAACGTGCGCGCGATAGATCTCCAGAACGGCCGTGCGCTCTGGCCAGGCGGCCGGCAAATGCGTCAGCGCTTCGGTCAGCCCGAGAAGCGCGAAGCCATTGCCACGGCCCCATGCGTACGGCCCATCGAGCGCGTGAATGAAGATTCCGTCGGGCCGCTGCAGCGATTTCGCATACGAGATGAGAAGCTGCCCGACCGCGGCACCATACCTCGCGTCCTTGGTCGCGCCGCCGACGCGCGAGAGCAACGAAGACGCCATGAACATGTCGTCCGTCCATTTCCGGGGGAAGCGGACGATCTCGCCGGGACCTTGGGGAAGGATGAAATCTGCCGCTTTCCGGGCGAGTGCCGCGGCGTCGGCGTTCGCCTCCATGATGCCTGCGTCAGCAAAGGCGAGATGACCCGCAAGGCTCGTCAGCTGATAGGGCTCGGCGATCGCCGGCGTCGTGCCAGCGAGAAACGGCTGCATCTGCTGACGCGGCCTGTCCTTCCACTGCGGGTCGCCGGTCAGCGCCGCGAGGCGGAAGGATCCCGACCACGACAGCGCCGGGATGTAGCTCATGATGGGTTGCGCCGGGTATTTGGCGGCCAGCACGCGAGCGATCGCCAACGGAGAACGATCAGAGGTCGTCTGCCGCGCGCCGACACGGCCGTGGAACGCCAGCGAGATCAAGACGAGGCACGCAACGAGAGTCCCGGCACGTGCGCATGCGCCGTGCCATTGGGGCCTGCCCCCAACGGCACGCGCTTCGCCACGTTTCATAAATTGGCGAGCTCGAAAATCACATCGGCGAGCGCGGAGTAGTCCTCCTCCCCACGACCAGCCGCCACTTGCGCTTGAACCAGTTGCGAGACGACCGCCGACGCCGGGGCGGGAACACCCAGCTCGGCGAGCGTAGCCATCGCAATTCCAAAATCCTTTCTGAAGAGCTTGCCCTTGAATCCTGGCTTGTAGTTCGCCGTGATCATCCGCTCACCGTGCACCTCGAGCACACGGCTCTGAGCGAAGCCGCCCATCAGCGCGGCGCGCACCTTCATCGGATCGACTCCAGCCTTGCGTGAAAGCGCAATGGCTTCGGCCACGGCGGCCATGGTGCCACCGAGCACAATCTGGTTGCACGCCTTGCAGATCTGTCCAGCGCCGGATTCACCGACGTGCACGATCTTCTCTGGAGCTCCCATCGCGGCAAGGGCGGGTCTGACCGTCTCGAGCGCGTCGGCGTCCCCGCCGACCATGAACGTGAGCGTTCCCGCGATTGCGCCGATCTCGCCGCCGCTCACTGGCGCATCGAGCATGCGCGCGCCCTTGCTGGCGGCGGCCGCGGCCAGGCGCCTGGCGATGGCGGGCGCGATCGTGCTGGAGTCCACGATCACCGTGCCAGGCGACATCGCGCTGAAGACGCCATGCTCGCCTTCGAGTAACCAGAGACACGTCCGGGCCATCCGGCAGCATCGTCACGATCTGCTTTGCCGCCCGCGCGACCTCTGCGGGAGACGAGGCGGCGCGTCCGCCGGCGGCAACGATTTCGTCTACTGGCCCACGGCTCCGGCTGTGGGCGACGACAGAGAAACCCTTTTTGAGGAGGTTGAGGGCCATGGGTTTTCCCATGAGCCCAAGACCGATGAATCCGATCGTTTCAGGCATCCGGGAATAATACTTGGTGCCTGAGAACAGTGCCTACGGTGCCCAAGGGTGCCTAGGGTGCCTAAGGTGCCTGCGGTGCCAAAGGTGCCGAGTGGGGTGGGTGCCGGTTACTTCGTTACAGTGACAGTGACGTTCTGCGACGTGAACAACGAGCCGTCGCTGGCAATGGCTCGCAGCACGTACACTCCTGGCTCATCAAAAGTCGCGCGCACCGTCCACGTGTTGTTGGCCGGCGTCTCGGGAATGATCCATGGCGGCGACCACGGGGAGTTGGCGTAGGCTCGCGTGTCCGTCCAAGTCTTCATCTGGTCGGGATCCAATCGGACGCGACCGGCAGGGCCGCGAAAAACGACCCACGAGAGCCGAAGGCCCGGTCCGCTCGACGCGACAATCGACGATGGCGGGCGATAGAGGGCCGCCGTTGCCGCCACAGTGGTTGCCGGCGGCCGCGTCTGACGTCTCGCCGGGATGTTGTCCGGATCTTTGGCGAAAGCCACCAAAGTCAACTGCTCGCCGACCTTGATGCTGCGACGAGGCTCACCTTCAAGCTCGAGGGACGGGGGAATGTTGGTTCGGAGCTCGTCTCGCAGGCTGCCGAAATCGCCGCCGACCTCGGTCGAGATCACCTGCTTGTCGATTTGGTAGTCGCTCTTGAGCGACGCAAAGGCGCGCTCGGTCTTCCCATGCGTGGTCAGCGTCCAGATCAACTCCTTCGTTCCGAAATCCTTCGGCACGCGGACGGTGAAAAGAAATGGGTTGCGCCTGGGATAGAAGTGCGTCGGCTGCCCTTGATCGGGCCCCCCCGGCTCGATTTGATTGTCGGGGCCGAGGGGAATGTCGAACTCTTCTTCCCAGTTCGAGTTCATGTAGCCGAAGAACATCGTGAAGGAGCCGTCGTCGTTCGGCCACCACCCTTCGTAGGCAGGGGAGACGGTCTGGCCCTTGAGGTACATGAAACGCGTCTGCGCATCAGCGCCGCGCCCGAAGAGGACCAGCGCCGCCCACGCGACGAGAACGACGTAGACCTTCACTGGTGTCCTGGCTTTGCCGTGGTTGTCTCGGTGACCACCGGCGGAGGAGCCCAGCACAGCGGACACCCGATGTCGTAGTCGTTGCGACTCTTCATCTTCTGCCGCCGCCGCGCCATCTCCGCCTGGAACTGGTCTTCGCTCAGCGAAACCGAGTAGCCAAGATCGATGAACATGTTGGCGATCGATCGGCGGCCGCCTCCCGCCCAGTTCCTCGCGTCCGCAGGATTCTTGTTGGCCGGAGTTGTATCGAGGAAGCCGATCAAGTGGACGATGGTGCCTTTGGGGAGAAGCGGGGCGGCATCGTCTTCGTAGACGTACTGTTTCACCCAGTTGTGGTCATAGCCGACGCAGTTGAGCGTCAGGATGTTGTGCCCCCAGATCGCTTCGAGACACATCCGTACGCCGGGCGCGTGAAGATGCGGTTCGAACGCGACGATCTTCGTGTGCTCCTGCAGCGTCGCAAACGAATGCAACTCCTGGCCGGCCTGGTTGGGCTTCACGTCGATGTCGATGCCGTTGCCCAGGCGCAGCGTCGAGCGCCGGTACATCGGTTTGTAGCCTTTCGGGAAGAACTTGAAGGCGAATTCGAGATGCGCTCTGGTGTCGCGGCCGTTCGAGTGCAGGTGATACGCGTCGAGCGATAAGGATGAATTCGCCGCAAGCAGCCTCCCGGCGGCCGCGGGGAAAATGTCGGCATTGCGGCCGACCTCGTGAATGGGCCAGCTCGTGCCGCCCTCGCCGCCGCCGTCGGGGTTCGCTTCACTCCCAACAACGCTGGAATACGTCATGTGATGGAAGCCGTAGCGCCCGCCGACCGTGCTGGTCGCACCGCCTTTGGGAATGTCGTTGACCTCTCGCACCTCGACGGCCGACACGTAGCGATCTTCGGTGAGACCGGTCGGTACCAGGCCAAGAGAGCCCCACTTGTCAGGGCCTGCCGCTGGCACGAGCACTTCGGCCGACCGAAGGATCAGATCGGGCTCCCCGATCGTCCACTTGTCGGCCTTGGCGAAGTCCCTGGCTGGCGGCGCATCGGCCGGATTGCCGCGGACCGCCCCGCTATCGGCCCATTTCGCAATCGTCGCAATCTCGACCTCGCTCAGCGAGGGGTCGTCCTTGAAGTGCTGGATGCCGATGTCCTTTTCGACGAACCACGGCGGCATCACGCCGGCGCGAGGCCCGAGTCCGGTTCGCAACTTCATCGCGCGCGCCCATGGCCGAACCTCTTCGTAGCTGACGAGCGACATCGGGGCGACACCTTCGGGGTGATGGCAGTGCTGGCAACTCCGCTGCAGGATGGGCGCGATGTCTCTGGTGAAGGTGACGCTTGCCGCGCCGCTCGATTGGGCCGTCGGAGCTGCCGGCGTCGACAGCACGAGCGCGAGGGGAACGAGAGGAGCGACTCGCAAGGCCCGATTGACGAAACCGCCAGTGGCGTCCATGGAGATGCTCCTTTTTTCCGGCAACCTTACGCTCAGAATCCCCGCCCGTCAACGCGCCTGGGCTGCGGGCACCGACACGAGCCACAGGGAGGTACCGCAGGTCGCCCGGCGGGGTCTCGGGGAGCGACGCAAAGCCGTCGTGAGCCGTCGCCAGCAGTTCTGACGAGCCGCCTTCGGTTGATCCAAATCACCGAAGTCCCACATTTTTATCGACTTAGGACGATTGGAGCGGCCGAAGTACGCCGTTCGTGCCGTATAATGACGCAAAAGGGGGCTGAAGCGGCGGATGTTCGAGCGGTATACCGAGCGCGCCAGGCGAGTGTTGTTCTTCGCCCGCTATGAGGCTAGCCAGCTAGGAAGCATTTCTATTGAGACCGAACACCTTCTGCTTGGGCTCATCCGGGAAGGCAAAGGCCTCACCAGCCGGATTTTTGCCAGGTCGCATCTCTCCCTGGAAAACATTCGGAAAGACATCGAAGGGCGCACTGTTTTTCGCGACAAAGTCTCTACCTCTGTAGAGATTCCCTTCAGCGCTGAAACCAAGCGCGTCCTCCAGTACGCCGCCGAAGAGGCGGACCGGCTCCTGCACAACTACATCGGCACCGAGCACCTGCTGCTCGGCATCCTCCGCGAAGAGCGCTCGGTCGCGTCGACCATCCTCATGGAGAAGGGGATGCGGCTGCACCAGGTGCGCGAGGACATCGTCCAGCTCCTCAACGAAAAGACGTCACTCACGCGCGTCAAAGAGACACCGTTGCTTGCCGAGTTCAGCCGCGACCTGACCGAGGCGGCGATGAAGAACCAGCTTGACCCGCTGGTCGGGCGGGACTACGAGCTGGAGCGCGTGCAACAGGTTCTCTGCCGGCGGACCAAGAACAACGCCGTGTTGATTGGTGAACCCGGAGTCGGCAAAACCGCCATCGTCGAGGGCCTCGCCCAGAAGATCGTCTACGGCGACGTGCCGCACTTCCTCGCGGACAAGCGGCTGCTCGCGCTGGACATCTCGTTGATTGTCGCGGGCACGAAATATCGAGGGCAGTTCGAAGAGCGCCTGAAAGCGATCATGAAGGAGCTCATCGACAACCCGCATGTGATCGTCTTCATCGACGAGCTGCACACGCTGGTTGGCGCCGGTTCCGCTGAAGGCTCACTCGACGCCGCGAACATCCTGAAACCGGCGCTGAGCCGGGGTGAGATTCGCTGCATCGGCGCGACGACGCCGGCCGAGTACCGCAAGTACATCGAGAAGGATCGATCGCTCGAGCGCCGCTTCCAGGCGATCAAGGTGGATCCGCCGTCGGAAAGCGAAACGATTTCCATTCTCATGGGGATCAAGGATCGCTACGAGCAGTTCCATCGCGTCGAATACACGCGCGAGGCGGTCGAAGCCGCGGTGTACCAGTCGAGCCGCTACATCACCGATCGATTCCTGCCCGACAAGGCGATCGATCTGGTCGACGAAGCGGGCGCGCGCGCCAAGCTGCGCGAAGCCGGCTACAGCGAAGAGTTCGGCGAGATCAACAAGAGCATTCGCGTCGCCGTCGAGCAGATGGAAAGCGCGGTCTCGGCCAAGGACTTCGACAAGGCGCAGTTCTATCGCGAGCAGGAACAGGTCGCGCGCGAGAACCTGCAGTTCGTGCGCGAGAAGTTCGACGTGCGGTCGAGCGCGCGCAAGGTCATCGTGTCGCGTGCCGAGATCGACGAAGTCGTCTCGAAGTGGACTGGCGTTCCGCTGTCGTCGATCAACCAGGACGAGGGCGACAAGCTGCTGCGCATGGAGGCGGAACTCCATCGCCGCGTCATCAGTCAGGATCGCGCGACCTCTGCCGTCTCACGGGCCATCCGCCGGTCGCGCGCCGGGCTGAAGAGCCCGAATCGTCCAGTCGGCAGCTTCATGTTCCTGGGGCCCACCGGCGTGGGCAAAACCGAGCTCGCACGGGCACTGGCGCAGTTCCTCTTCGGCAGCGAGAGCGCGCTGATTCGCTTCGACATGTCCGAATACATGGAGAAGCACTCGGTGTCGAAGCTGATCGGCTCGCCGCCGGGATATGTCGGCCACGAAGAGGGTGGTCAGCTCACCGAGAAGGTCAAGCGCAATCCGTATTCGGTGGTGTTGCTCGACGAAATCGAGAAGGCGCACCCCGACATCTTCAACATCCTGTTGCAGGTGTTCGAAGACGGGCATCTGACCGACGGTCTGGGCAATCGCGTCAACTTCAAGAACGCGATCCTGATCATGACCTCCAACATCGGTGCGCGGTTCATTCAGAAGCGCGCATCGCTCGGCTTCCAGTCGGCCGACGCCGGCGACTCGCAGAAGAACGTGCAGGACATGGTGCTCGGCGAGGTGAAGCGCACGTTCAATCCCGAGTTCATCAATCGCGTTGACGAGCTGATTGTGTTCGAGGCGCTCTCGGATGAGGACCTGCGCAAGATCCTCTCCCTGCTGGTCGACCAGCTGAACGCCAACCTGGTGGATCGGCAGATGCGCGTCGCCTTGTCGGCTGAGGTCGCCGACTGGATCATCGACGTCACCTGCAAGGATCGATCGTACGGAGCCCGCCCGCTTCGGCGCGCGATTCAGCGCTACATCGAAGACCCCCTGGCAGAGGAGCTCATCCGCGGGCACCTGCAGGGCGGGGAAATTGAGGTCTACCTCGATGGCGGCCAACTCGCCTATCGCCCGGCCCGAGAGGCCGTTGCAGCCGGCCGCAGGCTGACGTCGAACGTCTGAACCTACGGTAGGATAGGTAGTTCGTTCCAGAGCCTGCGCCTGCATTTGTACGTTGGTACCTTTGTGACTTTTGCGATTCTCGCGTTGACGGCGGCCGCAGTAGCGGCAACTCCACAGGAGCCAACGGTCCTCGCTCAAGGGCTGATCGCTGCCAGTCAGGCTGTACAGGCGGACAGCAACCCGCAGGCTCCGGCTCAGCCGCAGGAACCGGCAGCACCGCCGGCGCAAACTCCGACCCGAATGCCTCCCGCCGGTTCGGCCACGGTCATTCGCACGACCGAGCTGCGATTCCATCCCGTCAACGAGTCGCTGATCGAAGCGTCGACCTATCTGTATTACATCCAGACGCCCCTTAGCCGTCCGGCTGAGGGGGTGTGGGTGCCGTATACGGATGTGATTGAACGATCGCTGTTGGATGACTTCAAGCGTCTATGGGCGACGAACTTCCTCGACAACCTGTGGATCGAGACGGTCGACGATCCGTTCCCCAATGGCGTGCAGGGCAAGCGGATCATCTACCACATGGAAGAGCGGCCCCGCGTCAAGATCGTGGACTACACCGGCTCGACCAAGGTCGAGCGCACGAAGGTCGACGAGAAGATGAAAGAGGCCGGCGTGTCGCTGCGGCTCGACTCGTTCCTCGACGAAGGCGTGGTCCGCCGCGTCAAGGGCATCGTCAAGTCGCTGATGTCCGAGAAGGGCTACGAGTTTGCCGAGGTGAATTCGTCGGTCGAGGCGCTGCCGAGCGGACCCAAGCTGGTCAAGGTGGTCTTCGACATCAAAGAAGGCCCGAAAGTCAAAGTGCGGGCGCTCAACTTCGTCGGCAACACGGCGGTGAGCGACGGCGCGCTCAGCAAACAGATGAAGTCGACCAAGGCGCACGGGTGGTTGTCGTGGATCACTGGGAAGGGCACTTACCAGGAATCCAAGTTCGAGGAAGACGCCGACAAGGTCGTCGAGTACTACCGGAACAAGGGCTACATCCAGGCGCGCGTCGGCCGGCCCGAAATGAAGACGCTCGAGGACAGCAAGGACAAGGAAACACGTTGGGTGCAGCTCGACATTCCGGTGGACGAAGGTCCGCGCTACCGCGTCGGTGAGTTCAACTTCGACGGCAACAAGGTCGTCAAGTCCGAATTCCTGCGTCCGCTCTTCAAGCTGAAGACGGGCGACTGGTACGCCGAGAGCGCCATCCGCAAGGGCCTGGAGAAGGCGCGCGAAGTGTATGGCTCCGGCGGCTATTTCGAGTTCACCGGCTATCCGGATCTCGAACCAGTGGCCGCGGCCGAAGGCCCGATCGCCGGCCCGGCGGTGCCGACCGTCAAGGTGACGATGCGCATGCAGGAAGGCGAGATGTACTTCGTCAACCGCATCACCTTCGTCGGCAATACGACGACGCGTGACAACGTCGTGCGCCGCGAACTGCGACTGGTCGAAGGCGGACCGTTCAACACGGAGGCGCTCAAGTTCAGCGTGAAGCGTCTGAACCAGCTCGGCTACTTCAAGCCGCTCGAGAACGGCGCGGGCATCGACGTCCAGAAGACGCCGAACGAGAAGAATCAGGTGGACGTCACGCTCAAGCTCGAAGAGCAGAACCGCAACCAGCTCACCTTTGGCGCGGGCGTGTCGCAGTTCGAAGGGTTCTTCGGGCAGTTGTCGTTCTCGACGTCGAACTTCCTCGGCCGTGGCGAAGCCCTCACGCTGTCGCTGCAGGCCGGGTCCCGGTCCGAGAACTACCAGCTCTCGTTCAGCGAGCCGTTCCTGTTCGATCGCGCCATCACCGGCGGCGCCGACGTCTATCGGCGAACGATTCGCTTCATCGATCAGTTCACGCAGCAGTCGACCGGCGGCAACCTCACCACCGGCTTCCCATTGGCCGGCTTCTCGCGGATGTACTTCACCTACAGCTTCGAGGGCACGACGGTCAGCGATCTCAATCCGATCTACTACTCGCCTGAGATCCTGCAGCGGAATCCGTACCTCAGAGACTCGTTGCTGATCGGCGAAGGCGGCAAGCGCACCGTGAGCAAGGTGACTCCCAGCTTCGTTCACAACACCGTCGACAATCCGATCTTCCCGAACACGGGCAAGCGGGTCACCATGTCGATGGACTTCGCCGGACTGGGCGGCAACACGAACTTCCTGAAGCCGCGCCTCGAGGACTCGCAGTTCATGCAGCACACGCGCCGGACGTCGTTCGGATACCGCGGGCAGATTGAATACATCCGGCCGTTCGGCAGCACGACCTTCCTGCCGATCACCGAGACGCTCTTCCAGGGCGGTGAGTACACCATTCGCGGCTACGACATTCGTTCGGTCGGTCCCCGCGATCAGAACGGTCTGGTGCTCGGCGGCAACAAGAGCCTCCTGTTCAACGTGGAGTATCTGATCTCGATAGCCGGCCCGGTTCGGCTGGTACTGTTCTACGACGCCGGCCAGGTGAAAGCGCAAGGCGTGCCCTTCAGCTGGAAGGAGGACATCACCAAGACCGTCTTCCCGAGCGCGCCGATTCTCGTCGACCCGTTTGCCACCGTCACGCTGATCGATCCCAATGCGCCCGGTCCGGAAGTCGTCGTGACCGGTCAAACCAACGCCTTCAAGACCTCGACCGGCGCCGAAATCCGCTTTTTCATGCCCGTCTTGAATGTGCCCTTCCGGTTGATCTTCGCGATGAATCCGTCGCGAGTGGGCGTCTACGACAACAACCTCCAGCCGGCGAAGAAATACACCTTCAAGTTTGCCGTCGGCTCGACCTTCTAAGTGAAAGCATTGTTCATGCGAGTCAGCATCGCCCCAATCGCGCTCGTACTTCCGTTGGCCCTGATCATGATGGGCTGTGGCGACGACAACCCCGTCAGTATTCCCACGACCCCGACCCAGCCGACGGTCACCGAGACATTCACCGGCACGCTCAACATCAACGGCGCGATCACCCACAGTTTCGTGGCGAACTCCTTCGGCACCGTGACCTCCACGCTCACGGTCGTGACGCCCGATACCGTACTGGGCATGGCGCTTGGGACTTGGAATGGCATCAGTTGTCAGTTGATCATCACGGCCGACAAGGCGGCGCTCAACACGTCGGTGACCGGCGGCGTGACGACGATTGGCAACCTGTGCGTCAGGTTGTACGACGTCGGCAGTCTCACCGAGGCGACCTCGTACGAAGTCCAGGTTGTACATCCTTAGTGGCGTCGATCGCGAGCGGCGCGCCACTGTCCACCCGCGCAGAATTGGGAAGGGGAGCGAATCGCCGAACGGCAGGGTGCTCCTGTCTCGGAACTGGTGTAGAATCACCAACTTGGCGTTATCTATGAAAGGACCCACGGTAATGAAAGCCCTTGTTGTTGCGGCCGCATTCGGCGTGCTCTTGGCGGCGTCTCCCACCTTCGCGCAGGCTCCGGCGCAAGCTCCCGCACAGACCCCGCCCAAACCGGCCGCACCCCAGACTCCGGCGCCCGCACCGCCTGCACCGGCGGTGCCACCAGCCGCAGCGCCGGCGCCGGGTCCGCCCCGAGAATTTCCGGCTGGCGCGAAAATCGCCTACGTCGTCCTTCAGCGTATCGCCAACGAGTCGGCCGATGGCCGCGTGGCGACGACCCGCATCCAGGCGCTTCAACAGAAGAAGGCGGCTGAGTTGAACGAGAAGCAAAAGGCCCTGACGACGGCGCAGCAGAAGCTCGACAAAGAAGGCTCGGTGATGAGCCTCAACGCGCAGGGCGATCTGCAGAAGCAGATCGAGCGGCTGAACCTCGAGGTTCAGCGGTTCACCCAGGACGCGCAGCAGGAGGTTCAGGAGTTGCAGCAGCAGCTCCAGACCGAATTCCAGCAGCGCCTCGAGCCGGTCCTCCAAGCCGTGGCTCAGGAAAAGGGCCTGCAGTTCGTCTTCAACGGACCCGACGCGGGCCTGGTTTGGGCCGACTCCGCATTGGACATCTCGACCGACGTCATTCGCCGCCTTGACGCCGCCAAGCCGCCGGCCGCCCCGGCGAAACCGCCGGCTGCGCCCACCAAGCCACCCGGACGGTGAGCGTCGCGATCCCCGGCGTTCTCGATCGCCTCTGGTCCCGGTATCCCTCACTGCTGGTCGACGCGGTCGACGAGCACGAGCCCGGACGGCGGATGGTGGCGGTCAAGAACGTCACGGTCGGGGAAGACTTCTTTCAAGGACATTTCCCGGGCACGCCGCTGATGCCCGCGGTACTGATGATCGAGGCGCTCACGCAGGTGGCCACCTTGCTCCTGCTCGAGCGCGACTCGATGGGCCCGTTTACGTACGTCCGGCTGCGCGGCGTGGACCGTGCGAAGTTCCGCCGGCACGTCGTCCCTGGGGATCGGCTGCGGATCGAGGTCACCCTGTCGTCGCAGCGCGGCCCGCTGGTCCGTGCCCGGGCGCTGGCCGAGGTTGACGGCCAGCCGGTCGCCGAGGCCGACCTCGTCCTGGTCGTCACGCCCAACTGCGTCGAGGTTGATCCGCTCGCTCGTATCCATCCAGGCGCCGTCATCGGCGAGGGCACTCACGTCGGCCCCTTTGCCGTCGTGGGTCCGAACGTCAAGATCGGACGCAATTGCCGGATCGGCGCGTCAGCGGTGATCGACGGCCATACCGAGATCGGCAACGAGACCGAGATTTTCCCGTTCGCTTCGATCGGCCTTCCGCCACAGGACCTCAAATACAAAGGCGAACCGACCCGGCTGGTGATCGGTGAGCGAAACATCTTTCGTGAGTGCGTGACCATCCACCGCGGGACCGCGGGCGGCGGAGGCGTTACCACCATCGGCAGTCACAACCTCTTCATGGGCTACGTGCACGTCGCCCACGATTGCCACGTCGGCAACCACACGATTTTCGGTCCTCACGCGACGCTCGGTGGTCACGTGTCGATCGAAGATCACGCCAACATCAGCGCCGGATCGGCCGTGCACCAGTTCTGTCGAGTCGGGGTGCACGCCTTTATCGGCGGCTACTCGGTGATTACCAAGGACGCATTGCCGTACGGACGGACGGTGGGCGGCCGCCCCGCGCGCGTCTACGGCTTGAATATCATCGGCCTGCGCCGGCGCGGGTTTTCTGAGGAGAGCCTGGCGAAGTTGCGACGGGCCTATCGCTATCTCCTGCAATCGAAGCTCAACACCAGCCAGGCGTTGACCGAGATCGAACGCGACACGTCGTTGGCGTGTCCAGAAGTGGAGTACCTGGTCACGTTCATCCGGACCGCCACGCGCGGCGCCATTCTGCGGCGCGCCGTCCGGCGGACGGACGAGGGTGCAGAGGACTGAGCCGTGAGAACGTCTTCGTGTCCACTGACTGATCGACGGACTGAGGCGACAGTCGAATGACCGGCCGACTGATTGGCCCGCACCAGAAGCTCGGACTGATCGCGGGCAACGGCCGGTTCCCCTTCCTGGTGCTCGACGCCGCCCGCGCGATGGGCTACGAGGTCACGATCATTGCGATCAAGGAAGAGGCGTTTCCCGATCTCGCACAGTCGGCGGCTCGCGCGCCTCGTGCGGCGCTGCATTGGGTGTCGCTCGGCCATCTCGGGACGGTTCTCGACGTCCTCAAGAAAGCCGGCGTGACCG
This sequence comes from uncultured Acidobacteriota bacterium, assembly GCA_963773045.1. Lineage (GTDB taxonomy): Bacteria > Acidobacteriota > Vicinamibacteria > Vicinamibacterales > UBA2999 > 12-FULL-67-14b. The sequence goes on from CAVYZT010000003.1 coordinate 159,055, forward strand.
AGGCCGTCATGGCGGGTCAGGTCAAGCACGCGAAGATCTTCGGCATCATTCCGGACATGACCGCATTCTCGCTGCTGCGCCGCCTGGGTTCACGGAACACCGATTCCTTGATTTCGGCCGTCGCCGACCTGATGAGGGATCACGGGATCGAGCTCATCAACTCCACTCAGCTTCTGCAGCCGCTCCTGGCGTCACCCGGTGTGATGAGCGAGCGCCCGCCGAGCTCGGCCGAGCGCAAGGACATTGAATTTGGCTACCGGATGGCTGACGCCGTTGCGGCGCTCGACATCGGCCAGACGGTGGCGATCAAGCACGAAGCGGTGGTCGCGGTCGAAGCGATGGAGGGTACCGACGAAGTGATCAGCCGGGCAGGATTCCTGGCGGGACCGGGCGTGTCGATCGTGAAAGTGGCGAAGCCTCAGCAGGACATGCGCTTCGACGTGCCAGTCGTCGGACTGGCGACGATCCAGGCACTCCGTCGCGCATCGGCGACCGCGTTGTCACTGGATGCGGGCAAGACACTGATCTTCGATCGCGACGACTTCTTTGCCTCCGCCAACGAAGCCGGCATTGCCATCGTCGGGAGAGAACGATGAGGCCTCATCATGGGGGGGCGCGATGAGGGCGGCCGTCATTGGCGTTGGCCACCTCGGCAAGCATCACGCGCGCATCCTCTCGACCCTGCCCGGCGTGACGCTGGTCGGCGTGGTTGACACCAATGCCGAGCGCGCCGAGAGAATTGCCGCCGATCACGGCACTCGCGCGTACTCCGATTGGCGCGAGCTTGCCGGCAAGGTCGATGTCGCCGTCGTGGCGGTTCCGACTGAAGCACATGCGGAAGTGGGCGTGCCGCTCATCAAGTCGGGCATCCATGCCTTGGTGGAGAAGCCGCTGGCCTCGACCGTAGAGGAGGCGAATCGGTTGATCGCTGCGGCCAAAGACGGTCGTGTCGTGCTGGCGGTCGGGCACAGCGAGCGATTCAATCCCGCCTTCACGGCCGCGAAGCCGCACATTCAGGATCCACGCTTCATCGAGGTCCACCGGCTGGGGACGTTCTCCGAACGCAGTCTGGACATCGATGTGGTCTTGGACCTCATGATTCACGATCTCGACCTGCTCTTGAGCCTCGTCAAGAGTGAGGTCGAGAGCGCCGAAGCGGTCGGCGTCCCGGTATTGACGCGCCGAATCGATATCGCCAACGTGCGGCTGAAGTTCAAGAACGGCTGCATCGCGAACCTCACGGCCAGCCGCATCAGCCGTGAGCCGGTGCGAAAGATCCGCTTCTTCGAGCGCGACTCGTACGTCTCGATCGATTCCGCGGCCCGGGAAGTCGAACGATGGAGTCTCGTGCGCCAGCCAGGGGCGCTGCCGAAGATCGAAGGCGGCAAGCTCGAGGTGAGCGGGGAAGAGCCGCTCAAGCGCGAGCTGGAGGACTTTGTGGGAGCGATCCGCGATTCGCGGGCTCCTGAAGTGACGGGTGATCAAGGACGGGCCGCGCTGCAGCTGGCGGTCAGAATCGTCGACCTTATGGGGCACGGGCTCTCGTGAACGACCTGATGGAGATCAACACGGCGATCGCCGGCCGAGCGCGAGCCGGCCTGGCTTTGACGGCGGCCGAGATCGACGAGCTGGCGACGGCGGATGTGCTGTCGCTCGGGATGCTGGCCGACGATGTGCGGCGCGCGCGGGTGGGCGATCGCGTCACGTTCGTTCGCGTGCACGAATGGAAACCGGGCGAGGACGAAGTGCCTCTCGCCGCGCGAGAAGTGCGCCTGACTGAGCTGCCGGGGACGCTGGAAGCAGCGACCGCAAGGATACGAGCGGCCCGCGCGGCCGGTGGCCAGAGGCGCCTGTCCGGCTTTTCGCTCGCGGCCGTGGTCGAGCGCGCGGGATCGGGTTGGGGCTCGCCGGTCGACGTCCTGAAACAGTTGAAGGATGCCGGTCTCGAAGCCATCGCCCACGCGCCGGTCGATGCGCTGGCGGAAGCATCATCTGCCCTGGGCGCGGTCTTCGAAGCCGGCCTGGCGGTTGGGTGCTTGTCTGTCCAGCGGCCAATCGAGTCTGACCGAACCGGCTTGCTGATCCGGATGCGAACGGTCGCCTCCGAATTCCCTGCGATCAAGACGTTGGCGCCATTGCCGCGGGAGCAGTCGACGATGGTGCCGACCACCGGTTACGACGATGTCCGAATGGTCGCGCTCGCAAGGCTGGTGGTGTCGACCGTGCCGCACATTCAGGTGGACTGGTCGCAGTACGGGCCGAAGCTGGCGCAGGTCGCGCTGACGTTCGGGGCCGACGACCTCGATCGCGTGTCGGCCATCGACGACGAAAGCGTCGGCCGCCGCCGAATGGCCGCCGAAGACGTCAAGCGCAACATCACCGCGGCCGGACTTGTGGCGATCGAACGAGACCTGCCGGCATGATGCGTCTACGGCTCGGCGCCGTTTCGTATCTGAATACCAAACCGCTCGTCTACGGTCTCGACGCCAGCCGGGAACTCTTCTCGGTTCGCTACGACGTCCCGTCGCAGTGCGCCGCGCTGCTGCATAAGGGCCACGTGGACCTCGGCCTGATCCCATCGATCGAGTATCTGCGCGGGGACTACGCCATGGTCCCTGACGTTGCGATCGGCTCGAACGGGCCGATCGCGTCGGTCGCGATATTCACACGGGTCCCGATCGACCAGATTCGCACGCTCGCACTCGACACCAGCTCGCGCACCTCAGCAGCCCTCACCAAGATCCTATGCGCGAAGCGATGGCAGATCGCACCGACGCTGGTTCCGTGCAGGCCCGACATCACCACCATGCTTGCCAAGGCGGACGCGGCCCTGCTCATCGGCGATCCGGCGCTGGAGTTGAATCCTGAGACCCATGGAGTGTCGAAGGTCGATCTTGGCACCGAGTGGCATGCGCTGACCGGCTTGCCGTTTGTGTTTGCCGTGTGGGCGGGCCGGCCGGGTATTGCCACCACGGAACATTGCGCGGGCTTGCAGACGGCCCGCGATCGCGGCGTCGCGAATGTCGTGGCGATTGCGCGCGAGAACGGGCGCGGCGATCCGGCCACCGCCGATCGGGCCCTGCGATACCTGCGTGATAATCTCAAATACGGTTTGGGCGATGCGGAGATCGCTGGGCTCCTGCAGTTTCATCTGTGGGCCGTCCAGTTAGGGATTGCTCCGCAGCTGAAGCCGCTTCGCGTCTACGAATGACGACGACACTACTGGCGTTGCAGGAGCGCGTCGAGAACGGCGGCCGTCTCACCGCTGGCGAGGCGCTCCATCTCTACCGCCATGCACCGACCTACTGGCTCGGGCGGATGGCCGACCACGTGCGATGCCACAAGCATCCCGACGGCATCGTCACCTACATCATCGACCGCAACGTCAACTATACGAACGTCTGCGTCGCCCGATGTAACTTCTGCGCCTTCTATCGGCCCGTCGGTCACGGCGAAGGCTACGTGCTCGGATTCGAGGAGATTTTCCGGAAGATTGACGAGACGCGCGCGCTCGGCGGCGTCCAGTTGCTGCTGCAGGGTGGCCACAACCCCGACCTTCCGATTGCGTGGTACGAGGATTTGTTCCGTTCGGTGAAAGCCCGATATCCGGACTTCAAGCTGCACGCGCTGTCGCCCCCGGAAGTCATTCACCTGTCGCGTACGTCGAAGCTGCCGGTGCCCGCGGTCATCGATCGGTTGATTGCCGCCGGACTCGACAGCATCCCAGGCGGCGGCGCCGAGATTCTCGTCGATCGTGTCCGCAAGCTCCTGAATTGCTACAGCAAGGCCAGCGCGGATGAATGGCTCGACGTGATGCGCCATGCGCACCGCTCAGGCCTGCGAACCACCGCGACCATGATGTACGGGACGGTCGAAACCGACGAAGAACGGCTCGAGCACTTGCTGCGTCTGCGGGCGCTGCAGGACGAGACCGGCGGCTTCACCGCGTTCATCACGTGGAGCTATCAGCCCGAACACACCGAACGCGGCGGCTCAGAAGCGACGGGCATCGACTACCTGCGGACGTTGGCGGTTGCGCGTCTGGTGCTCGACAATTTCGACAACCTGCAGGCCTCTTGGGTGACGCAGGGTGGCAAGGTCGGTCAGTTGAGCCTGGCGTTTGGCGCCAACGACATGGGCAGCGTGATGATCGAAGAGAACGTCGTGCGGGCGGCCGGCGCGGCGTACTGCATGGACGAGGTCGAGATTGTCCGCAATGTCGAAGACGCGGGTTTCGTCGCCAAGCGCCGCAACATGCATTACGACCTGCTCGGCGATCCGTTCTTCCGCGAGCGCGAGGTGCCCCGGACGCTGGAGTTGGCGACGGCACGCGAGGCGGGCGATGCCTCCGTTCCTGCCGAGCTCGTCAACTATCCCGCACGCAGCGCCGCCGGCAAGCGCCAACGGGCCCGCCAGCCCGATTCGCCGGTCGCATGATCGTTTACCGGGCGGCTTGGGTCTGCCCGATCGATCGGCCCCCAATCCAGGACGGCTGGGTTGCGGTGGAAGACGGCCGGATTCTCCAACTCGGCGGTCTGTCCGACCTGCCGCCAAACTCAGCAAACCGTCCCTTACAAGAAGCCGGAGAGCGTCCCCAACTTCCAGTGACGCGGGATCTGGGCGCCGTGGCGTTGTTGCCGGGTCTGGTGAATGCTCACACGCACCTCGAGCTCTCCTGGCTCCGTGGGCGGGTGCCTCCGAGCTCGAGCTTCATCGGGTGGATCACGCAGCTCCTTGCGCTTCGCCGGAGGCCGGAGGATCCTTCGGACCCGACGGTGCTCGCCGCCGCCCTTGCCGCCGCCAGCGAAGCGTGCGAGTCGGGCACCGTCGCCGTCGGCGACATCAGCAATTCGCTCGCCTCGGTGGGACCGATGGCAGAGGCCGGGCTTGGCGGGCTGGTCTTTCACGAGCTGCTCGGCTTTGCCGAGCGCGACGGGAGCCCGGTCGAGCGGTCGATGAGCGCACGGCAGCGGGCCGCAGCGCTGGGCGCGCGTGTCTCGATTGCGCCGCACGCGCCGTATTCCACGTCGCCCGAGCTCTTCCGCGCCATACGCGCGGCGGTCAGCGCCTCGGAGCTGCCGATTACCAGCGTCCACCTCGGCGAGTCGCCCGAAGAAACCGAGATGCTCGAGCGAGGGACAGGACCCTGGCCCGCGATGCTCAAGATGGTTGGAGTCTGGCGCGATGACTGGAAAGTTCCGCACTGCGGGCCGGTCGAGTACCTCGACGGCCTTGGAGTGCTCGACGCCAGAACGCTCGTCGTTCACGGGGTGCAATTCGACCAGCCGGCGCTCGCACGGCTGGCCGAGATCGGTGCAACCATCGTCACCTGTCCGCGAAGCAACCAATGGGTGGGCGTCGGCGTTCCGCCCGTCGAACGCTTCTACCACTCTGGCGTGCCGGTAGCGGTCGGCACCGACAGCCTCGCCAGCGTCGACGATCTGAATCTCTTCAGCGAGCTGAAGACGATGCGCTGGCTGGCGCCGTCGGTGCCCGCGGGTGAGCTGTTGAAGAGCGCCACGCTCGTCGGCGCCCGAGCGCTCGGCCTTGACGCCGACCTGGGCACGCTGGCGCCCGGCAAGCTCGACGCGATGATCGCAGTAGAGTTACGTGCACCCATTGATGATGTCGAAGAGTACTTGGTAAGCGGGATCGAGCCGGTTCAGATCAAACTCGTGAAACCGTGAACCTGTGAACCCTTGAACCCTTGAATCCGTGACCCGGCTCTCCACGTACCTCTCATTCGTCCGCTTCAGCCACTCGGTCTTCGCGCTGCCGTTCGCCTTGACCGGAGCGCTGCTGGCCTCGCGTCATCAGACGGTCGGCTGGCGGCAGGTGCTCTGGATCGTGGTGGCGATGGTCGCTGCGCGAAGCGCCGCGATGGGATTCAACCGCCTGGTGGACGCGCGATTCGACGCGCTCAATCCGCGTACGGCGTCTCGAGAGCTACCCAAGGGCGTCATGTCGACCGCCGAGGCCGCCGGGTTCGTGATCGTCGCCTCGGCGCTGTTCGTGTTCGCCTCGTGGCAACTGAGCCCGCTCTGCGCGATGTTGTCGCCGGTCGCGCTGGGGATTGTCTTCTGGTATTCGCTGGCCAAGCGATACACGACCTACACGCAGGCGTTTCTCGGTCTGGCGATGGCGGTGGCGCCGGTTGGCGGCTGGCTGGCCGCCGGCGGCCGCGGCGGGTGGGAGCCGTGGCTGCTTGGACTGGCGATCGGGTTGTGGGTGGGCGGCTTCGACATCCTCTACGCCTGCCAGGACGTCGATTTCGATCGCTCGCACGGGCTGCGCTCGATTCCGGTTCGGTTCGGGATCGCGCGCTCGCTCTGGCTGTCCCGGGTCGTTCACGTCCTGACCATCGTCTGCATGGTCGGGCTGGCGTGGCTCGTGCCGCTCGGGCCGGTCTATCTCGCGGGCGTCGCCATTGTCGCGCTGCTCTTGTTCTACGAGCAGTCGCTCGTGAGCCCGCACGATCTCTCGCAAGTGAAGCGCGCTTTCGATCTCAACGGCTGGGTCGGGATCGTGTACTTCCTCACCGTGGGATTGGCGCTCTATGTCAGCTGACGCGCCGCCGGACAAGTCGCCAGCGCGCGTTGCGGGCATGTTCGACGCGATCGCCGGCCGCTACGATTTCCTCAACACCTTTCTTTCGGCCGGTCTCGATCGTCACTGGCGGCGTCGAGCGATCGGCACGCTGGCGCTCACCGGGCGCGAAACGCTCCTCGATGTCTGCACCGGAACCGCCGACATCGCGATTGGTGCAGCTCGTCGTTCGAGTGGGGCGCGCCACGTCGTGGGCGTCGACTTCTCGGGCTCGATGCTGGTTCACGGCCTGGAGAAGGTCCGCGCCAACGCCCTCGAACCGCGAGTCCGGCTCGTTCGTGGTGATGCGATGAAACTGCCGGTGGCCGATGCGTCGGTCGACGCGCTCACCATCGGCTTCGGGATTCGCAACGTGCAGCACACCGAGACCGCTTGTGCGGAGTTATTTCGCGTGCTGAAGCCCGGTGGACGGCTGGCGATTCTCGAGTTCGGCCTGCCGACGGCGGCTGCCGTCCGTCCGCTTTACCTCTGGTACTTCAAGAATGTCTTGCCTCAGATTGGTCGTGCCGTGTCCCAACATACGTCGGCCTACAGCTATCTTCCCGATTCGGTGGGCAGCTTCCCGTGGGGCGAGGATTTCGCCCGGTTGCTTCGTGCTGCAGGATTTTCACAGGTGGAGTCGCGTCCGTTGACGTTCGGTGTCGTATATCTCTACAGTGCGCGAAAAACCTGAGGTCGAACGACAAACCTGAAGGTTGGCCGCACTCCCCACTGCTATACTTTTGTAAATAGCTGATGTACTTCGACTTCGACGATCGCTACACGGACATTGAGCCCGTTGGGCGGGCGATCAATCGCCGTGACGGCGTGGCCGTGTCTGTAGGGGTACACACGGCAATCCTGGTGGCCATTTTGTTTTTGCCCCAGTTCCTTCCCGACCGGCCATCCGCGAAGCCACTCGTGCCGCCAGATCGCAATAGGCCACCGGAATTCGTCTTCGTGCAACCCAAGGTGGACCTGCCGGCGCTGCGCGCGCCGCAGCGCGCCGACATCTCTGACGCCGACCGCAAAGCGCGCTCGGTTGAACGCGCTCCCGAGATCCGCAACCCGCTGCCGTTTGCGCGCGGCGATTCCCCTCAGCGAGTCGAGTCGAGTCCTGATGAACGCATGCGGGGCCGCGGGCCGGCCCCGGAGCCGGCGCCGCCGGCGCCCACGCCGAGCCCCGAGGTTCCCACACAAGCGGAGCAAGATCGACTGGCGCTGATGCAGAAGCCGGCAATGCAGCCGCCGGCGGGAGGATCGCTCGGCGAAGCACTCAAGAACCTGCAGAAGTACGTGCAGAACGAATCGTTCAACAATCGCAGCGGGCAGACGCAGGACTTCGGCCCCGCGATCCAGTTCGACACGAAAGGCGTCGAGTTCGGCCCGTGGATTCGAAGATTCGTGTCGCAGGTACGGCGGAACTGGTTCGTGCCCTACGCCGCGATGTCGATGCGCGGGCGCGTGGTCATCACCTTCAACGTGCACCGCAGTGGCGCGATCACGGATGTCACCGTCGTCAGGCCCTCGGAGATCGACTCGTTCAACACCGCGGCAGTGAACGCCCTTCTCGCCTCGAATCCAACCGAGCCGCTCCCGAAGGAATACCCGGACGACAAGGCGTTCTTCACGGTGACGTTCTTCTATAACGAGTCTCCGCCGGGGCAGTAGAACCTGCAGAACCTGTAGAACCTGCAGAACCTGCAGAACCTGCAGAACCTGCAGAACCTGCAGAACCTGTGGACCTGTGAAACGACTCATCGCTATCCTCGGCCCGACCGCGACGGGCAAGAGTGCGCTCGGTATCGCCATCGCGCAGCAACTGGACGGCGAGATCGTCAACTGCGATTCGACGGCTGTTTATCGTGGCTTTGATATCGGCACCGACAAAGTGCCGGTGGGCGAGCGTGGCGGGATTCCTCATCATCTGATCGACATCGCCAATCCGACCGACGAGTACACCGCGGCACAGTACGCGCGCGACGCGGCTCAGGTGATCCGAGAAATCCATGGGCGCGGCCGTCTCCCGATCGTGGTGGGCGGGACCGGCCTCTACTACCGCGCGTTGACACGGGGATTGTTTCCGGGGCCAGGCAAGGATGCCGATCTTCGAAACCGGCTCGAGCGCGTCGCCGCTCGGAAAGGCACTGAGGCGCTGCACCGGATGGTGTCGCGCGTCGATCCGCCGTCCGGCGATCGGATTCAACCGAGGGACCGCAAACGGCTGATCCGAGCGCTCGAGGTCTACTTCGTCACGGGCCGCCCGCTCACCGCGCACTTCGCGGAGACGGTGTCGCCGCTCGATCCCGGTGTAAAGGTAACGGCTATTGCGCTGAATGCGCCGATGTCATGGCTCGCCGATCGCCTGGCGCGACGCGTCGAGGCGCAGTTCGAGTCGGGACTGCTGGATGAGATCCGAGGGCTGCTCGCCTCGGGTATTCCCCCCGATGCACGCCCGTTCGGGGGACTGGTCTACAGGCAGGCGCTCGAGCACCTGCGCGGCGTGCGCGACGAGCCGGCGACCCGCGTGCTCATCACGCAGGAGAACCGTCGCTACGCTCGACGGCAGTTGATCTGGTTCCGAAAAGAGCCTAACCTTGTTTGGCTTGACGGGCCTGGCGCGTCGCCGGCCGTTCAATCCGCAATCATCCGCATGCTGGCCGATCAGCAAGCGCGGTCGAAGGACACGCGACATGTCGCCGATACCTGAAACGAAAACCGGCGCACCAAACATCCAGGATGTCTTCCTGAATTACGCCCGCCGCGAGAAGCTGCCAGTCGTGGTGCATCTGCTCGACGGTCGAGAGTTCGAAGTGCGAATCAAGAACTTCGATCGCTTTGCGCTGATCGTGGATCACGCCGGCATGGATCACTTGATCTTCAAGCACGCCATCGCGACCATTCGCACGCCTCGAAGCGTGCCGAACTACTTCTCGTCGCATCATCCCTAGCGCACTTGACCCGCGAAGCGGAGCCTCGCTCGGCGTGTTTCGACGCGCCATTGTGATCGTGCTCGACAGCGTCGGCATCGGCGAATTGCCGGATGCCGCGCTGTACGGTGACGAAGGCAGCAACACGCTCGGCCACATCGCCGAGCACGTCCCGTTGGCGCTTCCAACTCTGAACGCGCTCGGGCTCGCCAACGTCATCGCGCTACCCGGATCACGACCGGCCGGCCGGCCGGCGGCAGCGTACGGACGACTCGCCGAGCGATCGCCCGGCAAGGATTCGGTCACCGGTCACTGGGAGCTCATGGGCGTCGTCCTGGACCGCGCGTTTCCCACGTTCCCCCACGGTTTCCCCACGTCGCTGATCGCCGAGTTCGAACGGCGCATCGGACGTCCGTCGCTCGGCAACGTGGTCGCATCCGGCACCGCGATCATCGACGAGCTTGGCCCTCGCCACATGGAGACCGGGTCGCCGATCGTCTACACGTCCGCCGACAGCGTGTTTCAAATCGCCGCTCATGAGGAGATCGTCGCGGTCCGGCAGCTCTACGAATGGTGTGAAGACGCATATGATCTTGCGGTGCGCGCGCTCGGCCTGGGACGAGTGATTGCCCGGCCGTTCGTCGGCCATCCAGGCGCCTTCGTGCGAACCTCCAACCGCCACGACTACGCCATGCCGCCGACCGCCGAGACGCTCCTCGATCGACTGAAAGTCGTCGGCCAGCCGGTGACGGCGATTGGCAAGATCAGCGACCTGTTTGCCGGCCGGGGCATCGGCGACGCATACCCGACCAAAAACGACTCGGACGGCATGGCGCGCGTGACCCAGGTGATGGGAAGCCAGATTGGCGGCCTGATCTTCGCCAACCTCGTCGATTTCGACACGCTCTACGGGCATCGCAACGATATCCAGGGGTACGCGACCAATCTCGAACGCTTCGACCGTGAGCTGGCGCCGCTTCTTGGAGCGCTGAACGACGACGACCTGTTGGTGATTACGGCGGATCACGGCAACGACCCGAGCACGCCCAGCACGGATCACTCGCGGGAATATGTGCCGCTCCTGGTGACAGGACCAAGAGTTCGGCCAGGCGTCGATCTTGGAACGCGGGACACGTTCGCCGACTTGGGCCAGACGTTGGCCGACCTCTTCCAGACGCCGCCTCTGGCCAACGGCGTGAGTTTCTTGTCGCAGATTCAGGGAACTGAATGAGCGGCTCCTCGTCGATCGGGATCCGCCAGCAGCTCGAGGCCCGCGAGCGCGAGATCCTCGCCCCGCAGGCGGCCAAGAGTGCCGACACGAAGGGGCGGCTGCGCCCCGAGGCCGAAGACCCGATTCGCCCGGCGTTCCAGCGCGACCGCGATCGGATCATTCACACCAAGGCGTTTCGCCGCCTCAAGCACAAGACGCAAGTCTTCTTTTCGCCGGCCGGCGATCACTACCGGACCCGGCTTACTCACACGCTCGAGGTTGCGCAGATCGCGCGGACCATCGCCAAAGTGCTTCGCCTGCATGAGGAGCTGACCGAGGCGATTGCGCTCGGGCATGACCTCGGCCACACGCCCTTCGGCCATGCCGGCGAGCGCGTGCTCAGCACCCTCGTGCCTGGCGGCTTCAACCATTACGAGCAGAGCCTTCGCATCGTCGATGTCCTCGAGAACAACCGCGAGGGGCTCAACCTCACGTGGGAAGTTCGCGACGGCATCGCGCGGCATTCCAAGGGGAAAAGCGGGTTGCCGGTGGGAGCTCCGCCGGAACACCGCGCCAGCACGATCGAGGGCCAGATCGCACGTGTGGCCGACATCGTCGCCTACGTCAATCACGATATCGACGATGCGGTGCGCGCCGGCATTCTCGACGAAGCCAGCCTGCCGCGCGACGCGGTTCGGCTCCTGGGACATTCGCCGTCCGAACGGATCGGCCGGATGGTCACCGACGTCGTCCAAGAGACCATCTCCGGCGATCTCGCCGAAATCCGGATGAGCGACGCGGTCCTGGAAGCCACGCTCGAGCTCAGGACCTTTCTGTTTTCGGCGGTCTACGAAAACCAGATCGCGACGGCGGAATTCGCCAAGGCGGAGAGCATCCTCGGCGGACTCTGGGAAAAGGTGACGGAGCGCCCGGAGGACTTCCTCGATTTGCGGACGGTCAGCGCCGAAGGCGTCGGCGTCGCGGCCCAGGATTTCGTCGCGGGAATGACCGATCGCTACGCCGTCAGCCTCTTCGAACGCCTCTTCATCCCCAAACCTTGGGTCGGGCCTAGCGTGGTATATTGAAAGGTCTTGGCTTCCGCCAAAAGGCGCGGGAGTGCGTACGATCATGCGCCTGGACCTGTCTCATATTCGGCAGTCGGAGACGCCGTTCGACCGACGGTATGAGCCGGACGCGTTTGCCGGAACCGTAGAGGACTACCGGGTCATCGCACCGGTCATCCTCCGGATGACGATCCACAAGGACAAAGATCGCTTCCGGTTGGTTGGCACGGTCGAAACCCAGCTCGAGATCGAGTGCAGCCGGTGTCTCGAGCGATTTGCACTGCCGGTCGACCGGACGTTCGACTTGCGGTACCTCCCGACGGGCGAATCGGCATCGGGAGCCAAAGACGATGAGGACGAGATCGCAGACGATGACGTCTCGATCACGTTCTATCGGGACGATGCGATCGATCTCGGCGACGTGCAGCGGGAGCAGTTCTATCTCGCGCTGCCGATGAAGCCGCTCTGTCGTCCCGATTGCCGGGGGATTTGCCCGCACTGCGGCATCAACCGGAACGTCGAGAGCTGTCAGTGTGAAAGCCGGTGGGAAGATCCCCGGCTGGCCGGTCTCAAAACGTTGATGACGAGTCGAAAGCCGAACGATGCCTAATCCAAAACGCCGACATTCCAAGACCCGTGGCCGCAAGCGCCGGACCCACGACGCGCTCAAGGCGACCAACGCCGGCAGCTGCCCGCAGTGCGGCGAGCCGAAGGCCGCGCACCGCGTGTGCGCGTATTGCGGCTTCTACCGCGGCCGCCAGGTCCGTCCCGTCGATCAAGATTGATCGCCTTCATTTTTCCAGGCCAAGGATCACAGACCGTCGGCATGGGACAGGCGCTCGCCGAGCGCTTTCCCGTGTGCGCGGCGACCTTTGCCGAAGCCGATGCGGCGCTGGGCGAGCCTCTGAGCGACCTGATCTTCAACGGCCCCGCGGACCGGCTGACGCTGACCGAGAACACGCAGCCGGCCATCCTCACCATGAGCATTGCGGTGTCACGGCTCCTGGCTCAGCACGGGATGGAGCCGTCGATCGTGGCTGGGCACAGTCTCGGCGAGTACTCGGCGAACGTCGCGGCCGGGACCTTTGCCTTCAGCGACGCCGTTCGGCTGGTTCGCAACCGGGGCCGATACATGCAGGAAGCCGTAGCGGTTGGCGAGGGCGCCATGGCGGCCATTCTGGGCCTCAACGAGGACGGTGTCCGCAAGGCGTGCGAAGAGGCCGCCCAGGGCGAAGTCGTGAGTCCGGCGAACCTGAACGCGCCCGGTCAGATCGTGATTGCCGGAGCGACGGCGGCGGTGGGACGCGCCAGCAAGCGGGCGAAGGCCCTGGGTGCGCGCCGCGCCATTCCGTTGCGGGTGAGTGCGCCCTTCCATTGCGCGTTGATGAAACCGGCCGAGCGCCGGCTCGAGCCCGAGCTGCGATCGGTGCCAACCGTGACGCCGGCCGTGCCGATCGTGGCCAACGTCGATGCCGAGCCCAAGCGAACCGCAGAGGCAGCGATCGACGCGTTGGTCCAACAAGTGTCGCTGCCGGTGCGGTGGGAAGCCGTGGTTCGCCGTCTTGCGTCGGCCGGCGCCACCGCATATGTTGAGGTGGGTCCCGGCAGGGTGCTGTCCGGCCTCGTCAAGAAGATCGATCGCGAGGCCACCATCCTCAACGTCGAGGGGCCTGACGACCTCGCCGCGGTCGAGGCGTTGTTCAAGCCGGCGTGACGCGCAGCCACTGTACCCAGACATCTTTGAAGGGCCATAAAAACCACTGGTTATGAGTCAACTTTTTGAGGTGGCCCTTCAAGATGTCTCGCGCCGCGGCGCGGCGCAAGGCAAGATAGCCCTCGCGAGGCGAAGCCGCACGTGCGCCTCTCGGCTCGTTCACGCGGGGCCTCGCTAGATGTCATTGCCGGACAAGGTCGCGATCGTGACCGGTGCGTCTCGCGGCATCGGACGGGCGATTGCCGAACGCCTGGCCGCCGGCGGCGCCACCGTGGTGTGCGTCGCGCGCGAGTCGAACGCCCAGCCGACCGTGCAAGCGATTCAGGCTTCGGGTGGGAAGGCGTCGATGTTCAGCGCGGATGTGACCGATCGCGCCGCCATCGATCGCCTGGTGAAGGAGACCGTGGAGCAGCACGGGCGGCTCGACATCCTGGTCAGCAACGCCGGCATTACCCGCGACCAGTTGATGCTGCGCATGAAGCAGGAGGACTGGGACGAGGTGATCTCGACCAACCTCACCGCGGCGTTTGTGCTCTGTCAGGCCGCACTGAAGCCGATGATTCGACAGCGATCGGGCCGCATCGTCGCGGTCAGCTCGGTCGTCGGCCAGATGGGCAACGCAGGACAGGCGAACTACGCCGCGTCGAAGGCCGGACTGATTGGTTTTTGCAAAGCGCTGGCGCGTGAGATCGCGTCGCGCCAGGTAACCGTGAACGTGGTGGCGCCGGGATTTGTCGATACCGACATGACCCGCGCGATCGCGGCGAACGCAAAAGTGGACTGGACGACGCAGATTCCACTCGGGCGTTTGGGGACACCCGCCGATGTTGCGGCGGCAGTGAGTTTCCTCGCGTCGGATGAGGCGTCGTATATTACTGGGCAGGTTCTCGCCGTCAACGGCGGGATCTACATGTAGGAGGTCACGTGGCCGTTGCCGACAAGGTCAAGAGCATCATCGTGGAGCAACTCGGTGTCGACGAAGAAGAAGTGACACCGGATGCGTCGTTCGTGGACGACCTGGGCGCCGACTCACTCGATACTGTCGAACTCGTGATGGCGTTCGAAGAGGAGTTCGGCATTGAGATCCCTGACGAGGAAGCGGAGAAGATCACGCGCGTCAAGGAAGCCGTCGACTACATCGAGTCGCACTCGAAAAAGAAGTAGTCGCTCGGCCCGGCGGACGGAGGACACGTGAGCAGGCGAGTCGTCGTGACCGGTGTCGGACTGGTGTCCCCGGTCGGTATGGGCACGCAGGAAAACTGGGACGCGCTGTGCGCGGGCACCAGCGGTATCGGCCCGATCACGCGATTCAACGCGGACGCGTTTGCGACCCGCTTTGCCGGCGAGGTCAAAGACTTCGACCCGCTCCAGTTCATCGAGAAGAAGGAACTGAAGAAGATGGACATCTTCATTCAGTTCGCGGTCGCGGCCTCGCAGTTCGCGATGGACGACTCGCAACTGGCGATCACGCCGGAGATCGCGCCGCGCGTCGGCGTGTTCATCGGATCGGGTATCGGCGGGTTCACGACCATCGAGGTCGAACATCAGAAGTATCTCGAAGGCGGGCCGCGGAAGATCTCGCCGTTCTTCATCCCCTCGGCCATCATCAATCTCGCGGCCGGACAGGTCTCCATCCGGTTCGGCGCCAAGGGCCCCAACCTGGCCACGTGCACCGCTTGCACGGCCTCGGCGCATGCGCTGGGCGACTCCTACGAAATCATCAAACGCGGCGCCGCCGATGTCATGATCGCCGGGGGCGCCGAAGCCGCCGTCTGCCACATGGGCATCGGAGGATTCGGCGCGCTGCGGGCCTTGTCGACGCGCAACGACGAGCCGTCGCGTGCCAGCCGGCCGTTCGACAAGGATCGAGATGGCTTCGTGCTCGGCGAGGGCGCCGGCATCCTGATCCTCGAAGAGCTCGAGTTCGCCAAGCGCCGTGGCGCCAAGATCTATGCCGAGTTTGCCGGGTACGGCATGTCCGGTGATGCGTACCACATGACCGCCCCGACCGAGGACGGCGACGGCGCGGTGCGGACGATGCAGAATGCCATCGAGTCGGCGGGCATCCGGCCGGAGGAGGTCGATTACATCAACGCGCACGGAACCTCCACTCCGCACAACGACCGCATCGAGACCACCGCTATCAAGACGGCGTTCGGCGAGCATGCGCACGCGCTCGTGATCTCGTCCACCAAGTCCATGACCGGACACCTCCTGGGCGCGGCCGGTGGCTTGGAGGCGGGCATCACCGTGATGGCCATCCACGACCAGCGCGTGCCGCCGACGATCAATCTGGACGTGCCCGACGAAGGGTGCGATCTGGACTACGTGCCGCATACGGCGCGGGAGATGAAGATCCGCTACGCGCTGTCGAACTCGTTCGGCTTCGGCGGCACCAACGGCGCTCTTCTCTTCAAAAAGTTCGAACCGTAACGGACGTTGGCCGCGGAGGCGCGGAGGCGCGGAGAAGATTTGGATCAGGCCCTTTTGAGAGCAACGTCACCCGATCGTGCGGCCGTGGTGTCGTCGTGGGTTCGACGAAGGTAATGGATATGCCTACGAATAGTCCTCCGCGTCTCCGCGACTCCGCGGCCACGCACGTGGGGTTCGCATGAAGATTGCGGTCTGCATCAAGCAAGTCCCGACCCGCGAGTGGCAGCCGCGTCTGAACGACGACAAGACGTGGGTGCGCGAGCAGGACGTCAGCTACGAAATGAACGAGCCCGACGCGTACGCGTTGGAAGAGGGCTTGCGCCTGCGCGAGAAGCATGGCGGCGAGGTGGTGGTCTGTTCGGCCGGCCCGGCCCGCGTGCAACAGGTGATTCGCGAGGCGCTCGCGCGCGGCGCCGACCGGGCGGTCCACGTTGAAGACGCGGCGCTTGGCGCGGCCGACGCCGTGACCGCCGCCACGGCGCTCGCGCCGGCAATGGCCGAGCAGAAGTTCGACATCATCCTCACCGGGTTGCAGTCCGACGATCAAGGGCACGCCCAGTTCGGCCCCGTGCTCGCCGAGAAGCTCGGCATGCCGCACTCGACGATCATCATGGAAGTGCAGGTGACCGGCGATTCGACTGGCTCAGGGCAGGCGGGGTGGTTGCGCGTGAAGCGGGAGCTCGAAGGCGGCTGGTTTCAGTACGTCTCGCTGCCGCTGCCGGCGCTGCTCACGATCCAGAGCGGTATCAACCAGCTGCGCTACGCGACGCTCAAGGGGATCATGGCGGCCAAGAAGAAGGAGATTGCCAAGGTCGCCGCGCCGGCGGGTCCGACCCCGCGGCAGCGTGTGGTTGCCCTCTCCTCGCCGCAGAAGACGAAGCAAACGGTGATGATCGGCGGCTCGCCGGCCGAAGCGGCGAAAGAGCTGGTTCGACGTCTGCGCGAAGAGGCGCGCGTCCTGTGATTCTCGTCATCGCCGAGCAGCACAACGGGAAACTTCATCGCGCCAGCTGGGAGGCGATTGCCGCGGCTCAGCAGCTCGCGGGCGGCGCGACGCCGATCGCCGTTGCGATCGCCGGAGGATCGGTTGCCGACGTGGCGAGAGAGCTCTCACAGGCGGCCGTGCAGGATGTCGTGACGTTGGAGGATTCGAGCCTCGAGGTCTACACCCCCGACGCGTTCGTTCAGGCTCTGACTCAGCTCATCGGACAGGTGGCCCCCCGTCACGTGCTGCTTCCGCACACCTACCAGACGCGCGATTTCGCTCCGACCCTGGCCACGCGGCTCGACCGCGCGCTGGTGACCGATGTGACGGCGATCCGCGGGGCAGGGGATGCCGCGAGGTTCTCGCGGCCGATGTTTCAAGGCAAGCTCGTCGCCGAGGTCGAGTTGTCGGGCCCTGCTCCACACTTCGTGAGCGTCCAGATCGGCGCGTTCAGAGCCGATGCCGCGCAGAAGGGCTCGGCTGCGGCCCCGGTGAAGGCAGTCGCGATCCAGATCGACCGGGCGGCGATTCGGCAGAAACCGGAAGCGCCATTCCAGGAGGCCAAGCAGGCGGTCGATCTGTCACAGGCCGAGCGCATCGTTGCGGTCGGTCGTGGCATCAAGTCACGGGAGAACATCGCCGTCGCCGAAACCCTCGCCAAGGCGGTTGGCGCAGAGCTGGCGGCCTCACGCCCGATCTGCGACAACGGCTGGTTGCCGATGGAACGCCAGATCGGCAGCTCAGGCCAGACCGTCGCCCCGAAGCTCTATGTGGCGTTGGGGATTTCGGGGGCGATTCAGCACTTGGTGGGGATGAAGGGCGCGCGTACGATCGTCGCGATCAACAAAGACGCCGACGCGCCGATTTTCGAGATCGCCGATTACGGCATCACCGGTGATCTCTTCGAGATCGTCCCGGCCCTCACGGCTGAACTGCAGAAGGGCTGATGACCGGCCGTCTGTCGAACCCAATGCGGCCGTGTGGGCTGGTCGATGGCTGAGCGAGAGATCTTAGACGTCGATGTGCTGATCGTCGGGGGCGGCCCCGGCGGGCTGTCGACCGCGCTGCGCCTGGCGCAGCTGCAAAGCGAAAAAGGCGGCGAGCCGCTCTCTGTCGCCGTGATCGAGAAGGCGCGCGAGGCCGGCGCGCACTCGCTCTCGGGCGCGCTGCTGGATCCCTCCACGCTTCACGAGCTGATCCCGGATTTCGAGCGCAAGGGCGCCCCGATCGGCACGCCGGTCCGCCAGGACAACATCTATTTCCTGACGCCGCAGCACAAGTTGCGGCTGCCGATCACGCCGCCGCCGTTTCGCAACCACGGCAACTACATCATTTCGCTCAGCCACTTCACCAAGTGGCTCGCCGAACAGGTCGAGGCCGCGGGCGTCGACCTCTTCATGGGCTTCCCTGGGCGTTCGGTCCTCTTCGAGGGCTCGCGAGTGGTCGGCGTCCGCACCGGCGACCGCGGGGTCGGTAAGGACGGCAAGCCGAAGGGCACGTTCGAGCCGGGCGCGGACATTCGGGCCAAGGTCACGATCTTTGCCGAGGGCGTGCGCGGCCACCTGACCAAGGAACTGATCAGCGCGCTTGGTCTCTACGACGAGGATTCGGCGCCGCCGCAATTTGCCATCGGCCTCAAAGAGTTGTGGGAAGTGCCGCGCGGCCGGCTCGAGCCGGGCACCGTCATTCACACCCTGGGCTATCCGCTGCGGCAAGAGGAGTTCGGCGGCAGCTTTCTCTACGCGATGTCCGACGAGCGCATCTCGATCGGATTCGTCGTCGGCCTGGACTATCAGGATCCTTTGTTCGATCCCCATGCTGCGTTTCAGCGCTTCAAGCTGCATCCGTTCATCAAGGGCATCCTCGAGGGTGGGCACATGCAGCGCTACGGCGCCAAAGCGCTGCCTGAGGGTGGATGGCATACGCAGCCTCGCCTCTATGTCGACGGCGGCTTGATCGTCGGCGATTCGGCGAACTTCGTGAACTCGTTGCGGCTCAAGGGCATTCACCTCGCGATGCGAAGCGGCATGCTCGCCGCCGAGACGGCGTTTGGCGCGCTTCGCGCCGGAGACACGTCGGCCGCGACCTTGTCCAGATACAAGACCCTGGTCGACGACAGCGCCATCAAGACCGAGCTCTATCCCGTTCGCAACGTGCACCAGGCATTCGAGAACGGCCTGATCGCCGGGAGCTTCTCAGCAGGGATTGCCATGCTGACCGGCGGCCGCTCGATTGAGGACTCGCACGGCCATCCCGGACACAAACGGATGGTCACCATCGCCGACTACTACGGGATGGAAAAGCGTGACCTGCTCGCGCCGTCCAACGCCGTCGTTGCGGATCGCCAGATCACGTTCGACAAACTGACCAGCGTGCACTACTCAGGCACGCATCACGAGGAAGATCAGCCGGTGCACTTGCTCGTGCACACCGAAGTCTGCCACTCGATCTGCGGCAGCGAATTCGGCTATCCCTGCGTGCGTTTTTGCCCGGCCAGCGTCTACGAGATGGTGGACGACGGTCAGGGCGGGAAGCGGCTGCAGATCAACGCCTCGAACTGCGTGCACTGCAAGACGTGCGACATCATGGACCCGTACGGAGTGATCACCTGGGTGCCGCCAGAGGGCGGTGAAGGGCCGCAGTACGACGGCATGTAAGGCAAGGTGCCGACGTGACAAGGGTGCCTAAGGTGCTTAGGGTGCCTAGGGTGCCAGGGGTGCGACAGAATACCGACGTGCCCGAACCGAACTCGCCCGATTGGCACCTGTCGAGGCGCAAGCGTCTCCAGGTCGCCGCGATCGCGAATCTCGGCTATCCGGTCCTTAAAGCCCTGGGATCGACGTGGCGATGGCGAGTGTCTGGCGCCGAGCACATCGACGCGATCCGCGCCGCCGGTCATCACCCTATCCACTCGTTCTGGCACGGCCGCATTCTGCCGGGGACGCTCTACTTCCAGCGTCGCGGCATCATCGTGATCACCAGCGAGAACTACGACGGCGAATGGATCGCCCGGATCATCAGCAAGTTCGGCTATGGGACGGCCCGAGGCTCGAGCTCGCGCGGCGGTCCACGGGCGCTGCTGCAGCTGGTTCGTGACGTGCGCTCTCGTGGCGTCGCCTTTACGCTCGACGGCCCGCGAGGCCCGGCCATGATCGCGCAGCCAGGCGCGGTCTGGCTCTCGAAGGCCACCGGTAACCCGCTGCTGCCGTTTCATCTGGAGGCGGGGAAGAGCTGGACGCTGAACAGCTGGGATCGGACGCAGATTCCCAAGCCGTTCACGACCGTGGCATTGGCCATCGACACGCCGCTTTACGTCCCTCGCGACGCCGACGAGCAGCAGCTCGAAGAGTGGCGGCTGAAGCTGCAGCAGTCGCTCACCGCCTGCCGGACCAGGTGCATGGAGCTGCTGCGGCCTCGAGATCAGGAGTAAACAAGTTCTCGCTCGCGACAGGATCGCAGAGACTACTCCGATGCCACTCTCCATCGTCACCTCGGAACGATTTGCCGATCATCTCACTCCGGTTGGTCACCCCGAACGCGCCGAGCGCGCCGAGGTGATGCAGGCGGTGACGATGAAATGGCAGGAGAGCGGAGGCGTCGTCCTCGAGCCGCGGGCCGCGACCGACAATGACCTCGCGCGGGTGCACACACGTGAGCACATTGCCGACATCGCCAGCCGTCGCGGTCGCGCGTCGATGCTCGACGAGGACACCTACACCTCACCCGAGTCCGACGAGGTGGCACGACTGGCCGCAGGCGCCGTGTTGACGGCGGTCGATCACGTGCTCGACGGCCGGCCGCCTTCCCGCGCGCTCGTGATGGTGCGGCCGCCGGGTCATCACGCGGAGGCTGGCCGGGCGATGGGCTTCTGCCTCTACAACAACATCGCCGTCGGCGCGGCACACGCGCGGTCGCGCGGCTGCCAGCGCGTCGCCATCGTGGACTATGACGTGCATCACGGCAACGGCACGCAGTGGATCTTTTACGAGGATCCAACCGTGCTGTTCGTCTCTTCGCATCAGTACCCGTTCTACCCAGGAACCGGAGCCGCAGGAGAAACCGGGCGGGGATCCGGGCTCGGCTTTACGCTCAACCTGCCGCTCACCATCGGCACCAAGGACGAGGAAATCCAGCGGGTCTACGAAGAGCAGGCGCTGCCCAAGGTGCGAAGCTTCGCGCCCGGCCTGATCCTGGTTTCGGCCGGATTCGATGCGCACGAGCGCGATCCTCTCGGGCAACTCCGGATGACGACCTCTGGGTTCGCGCGTCTGAGCCAATCGCTGGTCGAACTGGCCGACTCCGTCTGCGGCGGGCGGATCGTCTTTGTCACGGAAGGTGGCTACGATGCACGCGCCCTCGCAGAGTGTCTGGAAGCCGTCATTGAGGTCGCATCCTGAGCGTTCCAGACGACCCGGATCTCCGACTTTTGGCCGATGTGACGCGCGGCGGAACCGCCGGATAATTGGGGAGGAGGGAAAGTGGCCTCGACGACTTCGACTTGTAATTCCTGGACAGTCCCGGACGAACGGCAGGCGGCCGTCGAGGGGCGGATTGCCGAGCTCGAGCGGAAGCTGCGCGATGAAATCAACGAGCGCCGCCGGGCCGAGTGCCAGGCCCACATCCAGGACCAGGCGTCGCAGCTGACGCTCGACCTGATCGCCAAGGAGCCGGACATTGCTGGCTTCTTTGCCGGCTTCACCAAGAAGCTGGTCGAGGAAACCGAGAGCCACGCGTGTGGAGTCTGGTTGCTCGACGAGGGCCAGGCGACTTGCGATCTCTGGCTCGCGCACCTTCACAACAGCCTGTTCACACCTGGCCAGGAAGGGTGGGACGACATCTCGATTCCACGAGCGGCGATGTCGAAACATCTGTTCGACTACCAGCCCGGCTGGACCGAGACCATCCTCTACACGAGCCAGGACGCGCGACTTCCCGAGGCCGTAAAGCAGTTCAACGTTGCTGAGAGCGTCGAGGCCGTGGCGGTGGCGCCGCTGGTGCTGGGCGCCAATACCCTGGGCTGGATCGCGTTGTCCACGCACGACGCGTCAGTGTGCGAGCAGCAATGGGCGCGCGCGCTGCTCGCCGCCATCGCCCGCCAGGCGACGCTCGTGCTGCATCAGGAACGGCTGGCCGACCAGCGCCGGATCGAAGATCGGCGGAGTGCCGTCCTCGAAGAGCGCAACCGCCTGGCGCGGGACATCCACGACACGCTCGCACAAGGCTT
Organism: uncultured Acidobacteriota bacterium; assembly: GCA_963773045.1. Lineage (GTDB taxonomy): Bacteria > Acidobacteriota > Vicinamibacteria > Vicinamibacterales > UBA2999 > 12-FULL-67-14b. Next base: position 181,200 of record CAVYZT010000003.1, read on the forward strand.
CGGCGCGATCCTGATGCAGCTGCAGGCGGCTCAACGCGAAGCCGGCGCACTGCCCGAGAATGTGGCGGCCAACCTGGACGTCGCCGTGAGCCTCGCGCGGATGCATCTGGTCGACGCGCGCCGCTCGGTGACGGCGCTCCGACCGCTCGCCGGCGGCGGCCGCGACATCACCGCGGGATTGAAGCGGCTGGCAGACACCACGCGCCTCACCACGAACGTGCCGATCGACGTCATGCTCGACGAGCTGCCGACCTTCGACGCCGGGGTCGAGCGTGAGATTCTCGGCATCGCCCAGGAGGCGCTGAGCAATGCGGCGCGCCACTCCCGCGCTCGGCGAATCACGCTTCAGGCATCGGCTCAGCGGGCCGACGGCTTCCGGCTCCTCGTGACCGACGATGGGCGGGGGATTGCGAACGACCGTCGCGACACCGGCTTCGGGATGACCAGCATGCAGGAACGGGCCAATCGGATCGGCGCGTCGCTGACCATCGTGACCGCGCCGCGGTCGGGCACTCAAGTGGTGCTGGCATGGGAACCGGAGTCGCCCGCGAATTGATGCAGATGACTTCCGCAGCAGCCATGGCTCCCTCCGTTCGTTCGAGCGTCTTGGTCGTGGACGATCATGCGCTCCTGCGCACCGGCGTGGCCAACATCATCAATCAGGAGAAGGATCTCTTCGTCGTGGCGCAGGCGGCGAACGGGATTGAAGCCGTGGAGGCGTACGAGCGCCATCATCCGGACGTCACCCTGCTCGACCTGCGGATGCCCGAAATGGAAGGCGTCGAGGCGGTGCGGCAGATTCGCGAGCGCGACCCTCAGGCGAAGCTCATCGTGCTGACGACCTACGACACTGACGAGGACATCACGCGGGCCCTTCGCGCCGGCGCGAAGGCGTATATCCTCAAGGACATTGCTGCCGACGCGTTGATTGCGTGCATTCACGATGTGCTCGCCGGAAAGACGTACCTGGCCCCCGCCGCCGCGGCGAAGCTGGCGGAAGGTGTGGCCCGCGTCCAACTGACACCGCGAGAGTTGTCGACGCTGCGCTTGCTGGCCGACGGTCAATCGAATAAAGAGATTGCCAACACGCTTGGGATCAGCGAACGCACCGTGAAGACTCACCTCAGCCATCTGTTCGAAAAGCTCGGCGTCACCAGCCGCACCGAAGCCGTTCGCGTCGCGACCAGACGTGGACTCGTGCGGCTCGACTGAGCGCAGGCCCAGACGTACGGGCCACAGAGACACCGAGACACAGAGCAAACCTGCCGAAGAGCTAGACGGTGCGCGCTCTCGAGCGCGGTGAACTCTTAGATTAGATATCTCTGTGTTTCTGTGCCTCGGTGGCCTGTACGTGTTCCTCTGCATCTGTACGTTAATCTAGATAATTCACGGTGGCCGACTATCACCCGCAAGAACTCGATAAGAAATGGCAGGCGCACTGGGCGCGCACGCGCGCGTTCGAGGTCACCGAGGACCGATCGAAGCCGAAGTTCTATTGCCTCGAGATGTTCGCGTATCCGTCCGGGCACGCGCATGTCGGGCACGTCCGCAACTACATCATCGGCGACGTCGTCGCGCGGCTGAAGCGGCTGCAGGGTTTCAACGTGCTGCATCCGTTTGGCTGGGACGCGTTTGGACTGCCGGCGGAGAACGCGGCGATCAAGAGCGGGATTCATCCCGAGACCTCGACGCTCGACAACATCGCGCACATGAAAGGGCAGTTGCAGCGGCTCGGGATCAGCTATGCGTGGGCCCGCGAGCTGGCCACCTGTCTCCCCGATTACTACAAATGGAATCAGTGGCTGTTCATCCGCATGTTCGAGCGGGGGCTGGCGTACCGGCGGCGCTCGACCGTGAACTGGTGCCCGGTGGACCAGACCGTTCTGGCCAACGAGCAAGTGATCGACGGCGCGTGCTGGCGCTGTGGGACGACGGTCGAGCAGAAGGATCTCGAGCAATGGTTCTTCCGCATCACCGCCTACGCCGACGATCTGCTGCAGGGCATCGACGGACTCGCGCAGTGGCCGGAAAAAGTCCTGACCATGCAGCGGAACTGGATCGGGCGATCGGAGGGCGCGCGCGTCCACTTTCCGCTCGACGGCAGTTCGCAGACGATCGAAGTCTTCACGACTCGCATCGACACGATTTACGGCGCCACGTTCGTCATGCTGGCCCCGGAGCACCCGCTGGTGAATCAGTTTGCCGACGAAGCCGAAGACGGCCACACGATTCGCACGCAGGCGCAGCGGTTCCGCACCCAGGATCGGGCAGGCCGGGTCAGCGGGGAGGTCGAGAAGGAAGGCTTCTTCACCGGCCGATACGCGGTCAATCCGTTCAACGGGCAGCGCGTGCCGATTTGGGTGGCCAACTACGTCCTGGGCGAGTACGGCACCGGCGCGGTGATGGCGGTGCCGGCGCACGACGAGCGCGACTTCGAGTTTGCGAAGAAGTACAACCTGCCGATCGTGCCCGTGGTTCGTCCGTCCGACGGTCCGACGCCAGACTCTCGCGACTTCAACCAGGCAGTGTCGAACGACGGTGTCCTGGTGAACTCGGGTGAGTTCGACGGGCTCGAGTCGGACCAGGCCCGGCGCCAGATCACGGCGGCGGCCGAGAGTCGTGGAATCGGCGAACGGGCGGTGCAGTTCAGGCTCAAGGATTGGGGCATCTCGCGTCAGCGGTACTGGGGGACGCCCATCCCGATGATCCACTGCCCGAACGATGGGGTGGTGCCGGTGCCCGACGAGCAACTACCGGTCACCCTGCCGAAGGTCGCGGAGTTCAGCGGCCGAGGTGATTCACCGCTGGCGAGCGTACCCGAGTTCGTGAACGTGGTGTGCCCGCTCTGCGGCGGGACGGCGCGCCGCGAGACCGACACGATGGACACGTTCGTCGACTCGTCCTGGTATTTCTACCGCTTTGCCGATGCGCACAACGATCGGCTGCCGTTCGATCCGGCCAAGGTCGCCTACTGGTGTCCGGTCGATTTCTACAGCGGCGGCGTCGAGCACGCCATCCTGCACCTGATCTACTCGCGGTTCTTCGCCCGCGTCTTCCACGACCTCGGCATGATTCAACACACCGAGCCGTTCACCCACGTGCTGACGCAAGGCATGGTGCTCAAAGACGGCGCGGTGATGTCCAAGTCCAAGGGCAACGTGGTCGATCCGGACACGATGACCGAGAAGTACGGCGCCGATGCGCTTCGGTTGTACGTGATGTTCGTGGCGCCTCCCGAAAAGGAAGTTGAGTGGACCGACACCGGCCTCGAGGGCAGCTTTCGCTTCCTGGCGCGCGTGTGGCGGGCGGCGGAGCACTGGCGCGAAGTCGGTGACAGCAGGCCGATCGACCAGGCCACGCTCACCGGCGACGAGCGCGCCCTGCGGCGCAAGACCCACGAGACCATTCACCGCGTCACCGTCGACCTCGACGTGCGTCAGCAGATGAACACGGCAGTGTCGGCGGTCCGTGAGCTGATCAACGAGCTCTACTTGTTCGCGGAGAAGGGCGAGCGTTCGGCGCAGGCGGAGCGCGTGGGGCGAGAGGCGGTTGAAGCGGCCATCATCATGCTGTCGCCGTTTGCTCCCCACACCATGGAAGAGCTGTGGCAGATGTACGGACATCAGGAGGGTCTGGCGGCCGCCACGTGGCCGGCCTACGATCCAGAAGTCGCCAAGGCCGAGCTTCTGGTGATTCCAGTGCAGGTGAACGGGAAACTGCGCGGTCGAATTTCCGCCGCGCCTGGCTCCCCGGACGCCGAGCTCGAACGTCTGGCCCTTGCGGACGCCAACGTGCGGGCGCACACTGAGGACAAGACGATCCGGAAGGTTGTGATCGCAAAGGATCGGCTGGTCAGCATCGTTGTCGGTTGAAGAAGCACAAAGGGCGATGAAGAAGGCGATGAAGAACGAAGACCGGGGAGCGAAGAAGGAGAGTGTCGGGCTGACACGACGACAGGCGTTGAGAGCGCTTCCGGTGGTGGCGTTCGGCGTCGGGGCGGGATCGTGCGGCTACGCGCTGTCCGGGCGCGGATCGTTCCTGCCGTCGTACATCAAGATCCTTGGGATCCCGATGTTCACGAATGCGACGCCCTATCAGGCCGTCGAGCAGCTGTTTACGCAGCAGGTCCGGGTCCACTTTCAGAGCAGCGGACGCTACACCATCGTCCCGACGGACGTTGGCGCCGACGGCATCGTGCGCGGGGAGATTCTCTCGATCCAGGCGACGCCGGCGGGCCTCAGCGACGCGCAGCTGGCCTCGCGCTATCGGTTCACGGTCATCGTCAAGGTGAAATTCGAGGACGTCAAGCAGGGAAAGACGCTGTGGGAGAACCCGGCGCTTTCGTTCTCGGATGAGTACGAGTTGACCACTCCCGGCAGCGCCGGTCGTGATGCCTCGGCGTTCATGGGACAGGAGCGAGCCGCGCTCGACCGCATGTCGCAGGATTTCGCCCGCTCGGTCGTGAGCGCCATCCTGGAGGCCTTCTGACGCGCGAGATCAGGAGTAGTAGCAGGAGGTCAAGAGATCACGAGAGTTGGCTTTCTCCTGACCTTCCAATCTCCTGTTTGACCCTCTTAGCCTCGCTCCGAACGGGACTGCGGATGTCGCAGATCCCACGACCGGGTTCCTGAACTCAGTGGCCACACCGACCGACGTCCGCAAGCAGATCAAATCCGGCGATACCCGGCCGCTTTACCTCGTCGAGGGCGGAGACGTGCAGTCGCGCAACGATCTCGCCCAGGAATTCCTTGCCGTGGTCGAGGAGGGGTTGCAAGCCTTCAACGTCGAGATCCTCCACGCCGCCGATGCATCGAGTGCAAGCGCGCGTGAGGAACTGATCAACGGGCTGCTGGCCGCGGCACGCACGCTGCCGATGATGTCGCCAAGGCGCGTCATCCTAATCCACGATGCGGAGCGGCTGCTCTCGCCAAAGCGGGGGCAGAACGAAGAGGAAGCGCCGGTGGCCGCGTCGCCCGCCGGCAAGCGGAAGCGCGCGTTGACGCCGCTGGAGGCACTGGAAGCCTATTTCGAGTCGCCTGAGCCGATGACCACCGTTGTCTTCGCGGCGGGTCAAATGGATGCGAATCGCCGCCTGGTGAAGCTCCTGCGGCAGCACAGCGTGGTTGTGGATTCCGGGTCGCTGGCCTCGGCGGCTGACGCGGCTCGGTGGATCAAGGCTCGGCTCGAGAAGGATGAGATGGGGATGGAGCAGAAGGCGATGTCGCTTCTGCTCGAAGCGACTGGCCTGGATCTGGGCAGCATCCGGTCGGAGGTCGAGAAGCTGGTTCTCTATGCGTCAGGCGAGACCTCGATTACCAGCAACCACGTGCGCGACGTCGTCATTCCGCAGGAGGAGCCAGGCGAAGGCTTTGTGATGGGCGAGGCGTTCAGGGCCGCCGATGCTCGATTGGCCCTGAAGGAGGTTGGCGCCCAGCTCGATGCCGGCATCCAGCCACCGCAGGTCCTCGGTCAGATTCGTGCGGCGAGTCACTGGCTGCGGCCCGAGTCGAGACTGAAACCCGCATTGGCCGCGATCTTTCAGACCGACCTCGCAATCAAGTCGTCAGCCGGCACTCCGCGGCATCTGCTCGAGCGTCTGGTGATCGAGCTCTGCGCGCGGTAGAGGTGGTATCTGCGAGTCTTCCCGCCTTCACGCGGAGCGCTTCCGCCTTCGCAGATGCTTCGGCGGACGGCCGTAGCTTTGGCGGAGGCTGGTCGGCGGACCGCCGTAGGCCTATGGCGGAGGCCGGTTGGACTCGCCTTCGAGGGCCATCAGATTCCCTTTTAGGCAGGTCTGGAGACCGGCGCTACTCGGTACGGAGGATCTCGACCGGGTCTGCGTTGGCCGCCCGCCGGGCGGGCAGGTAGCACGCGACGGCCGAGATCGCGAACATCAGCACCGCGGCTCCGCCAATCGCGATCGGATCGGTGGGCACGACGCTGAACAGAAACCGGGTGAGCAGGCGCGCGCCGCCCAACGCTCCCACCAGACCGGCCGTGAGGCCAACCGTAGACACGGCCAGCCCGCGTGCGACCACGAGCGCCGAGGGGTCGGTATGGCTCAAAAGAGCGGGGTCGAATCCGGTCGTGCTAGACTTACAGTTTGCATTTTTCTCGGATCGAGGTCACAAGAGCGTGGCAAAGCGAAACAAGTCAGCACTGAAAGCCAACCGGCAGAACATCAAACGGCGCGAGCACAATCGAGCTCTTCGGTCGAAGTTGCGGACCGGACTGAAGACGCTGCGTCAATCGGCCGCGGCCAAGGACGCCGGCGCCGCGCAGACAGCGATGACGGGGATGCAGTCGCTCGTGGACAAGATGGCGGCGAAGGGCATCATCCACAAGAACACCGCCTCCCGCCTCAAGTCGCGCCTGGCTGCCCGCGTCGCAAAGTAGTTACGTTCGACGCCGGGATCGCGGGGCACCCGGCACCAACCCCTTGACACTTCTGGCACCAGGCACCCCTGGCGCCTAATTTCTGCCGACGACGGTATAGGCACCCGAAGCAGGGCGCTTGTTCGAATAGCGGTGAACCGGCTGGCCATTGACCAGATCGACCCATGTGTAGATGACTCTGGGCGGGGGCGGTGGCGCAGCCTGTGCGCTGGTGGCGCTCGCGATCTTCCTCACATATCGCCGCGTCTCGGGGAAGGGCGGCACGTCGCCGTACTTCTCGACACTTCCGGGACCAGCGTTGTACGCGGCCAACGCCAGCTCGACGTTGTCGTCATACCGATCGAGCAGGCTCTTGAGGTAGCGCACCCCAGCGGTGATGTTCTGCTCCGGGTGAAACGGATCGCTCACGCCGTATTCGCGCGCGGTGGCGGGCATGAGTTGCATCAGACCCATCGCGCCTTTCGACGAGACGGCAATCGGATTGAACGCCGACTCGGCTTGAATCACGGCGCGGACGAGATCTGCAGACACACCCTGCCGCGCCGCTTGATCTTCGATGGTGTCGTTGAAGCGGCCGCCCCCCGGAGCCGGACGTGACGACCGCACGACCGACGTTCCGGGCACCTCGTACGTCGTCATCGCACCGTTGTCCGAACGAGGCTTGTTGGAAACGACGAGCGTTCCGTTCGTGTCGCGCCACGAGTAAATCTGCGCAGCGGCAGGACCCGGAATCGCACAAAGGAGTAGAGCGACCACCGGGACCGTGCGAAGAGTCACCACGCACTGGGGGTATCGGCACCAGGGTGGCCTCGCTCCATGTGAAAAACTGTTCAGCTCAACAGCTTTTCCACGAGACTTCGCGCTTCGGTCAGCAGTTGCGGGATTTTGGACGCGTCCTTGCCGCCGGCTTCGGCGAAGTCGGGCCGGCCGCCGCCACCGCCGCCGACGATGGGCGCGAGCTGCTTGACCAGTTGACCCGCCTGCGCCTTCTTGGTCAGGTCTGGCGTCACCGACGCGATGATCACCACCTTGCCGTCGCTCATCGGCGCCGCCAGAACGATGACGCCGCTCTTCATGCGCGACTTCAGCGTGTCGGCCAGTGCCCGCAGCGACTCTTTGTCCACGTCGTCCACTCGCCGGGCGATCAGCGTCGACCCGTTGAGCTGGATGTGATCGCTGTCGGCTGACGCGCCACCGCCGCCGCCAAGGGCGAGCTTGGTCTTGAGTTGCTGAATCTCTTTCTGGGCCTTGCTCGACAATGCCTGCTGCGCCCGGATCCAGGTCGTCAGCTCGCCGCTCTTGGCGCCACTTTCGGCGATCGCCCCGCTCACATCGTCCAGCGCTTTCCTGGCGAGGGCGAGCGCACCGAGTCCGGTGAGCGCTTCGATTCGGCGAACTCCGGCGGCGACTCCGGATTCCTCGGTGATCAGGACCGCGCCGATATCACCTGTCGCCTTCACGTGCGTTCCACCGCACAGCTCGGTACTGAAACGGCCATCGCCGATCGACACGACGCGCACGCGATCGCCGTATTTCTCGCCGAAGAGGGCCATCGCGCCGGCCGCGATCGCTTCCTGAGTATCGCGAATCGCGGTCACGACCGGTTCGTTCTTGAGCACGCCCTCGTTGACGATGCGCTCGACCTCCGCCCGTTGCTCGCGAGTAAGTGGCGAGAAGTGGACGAAGTCGAACCGCAGCCGGTCGGGTGCCACCAGCGAGCCGGACTGCTTGACGTGCGAGCCGAGGGCCGATCGCAGCGCCGCATGCAACAAGTGAGTGGCCGTGTGGTTGCGCCGGGTCGCATCGCGGAGCGACACATTTACTTTCGCGGTCACGAGGTCGCGAACCGTGAGCTCGCCGTCGACCTTCTCTACCCGGTGAGCGCGCGGGAGGCCGGGACCAAGTCGAACGACGCCGGTCACGCTCGAGCGTCCGCCTGCCGGATGCTCGATCCAACCCTGATCGGAGACCTGCCCACCCGCTTCGACATAGAACGGCGTTCTGGCCAGCACCACGTATCCGCTCTTGCCGTTGCCGAGCTGCTTGACCGGTTGCTTCTGATCGTCGAAGAGCGCGAGGACGGGAACGCCCTGCACGGTGGTCTGGTCGTAGCCCTCGAACTTGTCTCCGACTTCCCGAAACGATTCCCGCTCGTCACCTGAGGCGAAGGTGAACTCCTCGCCCTTCTTGCTTTCAAACGCGCTTCCGGCGCGGGCCTTGACGCGCTGGCCCTCCATGGCCTCTTCGAACCCGCGGGCGTCGAAGAACAGACCCTGGGCGCTGGCCAGGTCCTCGATGAAGTCGCGCGGGATGCCAAAGGTGTCGTAGAGCTTGAACGCCTCGTCGCCCGGTACGGTCTTCGACCCCTTGGCCGCCCTGTCGAGCACGTCCTCGAGTCTCGGCAAGCCGTTGGTGAGTACTGCGTCGAAGCGCTCTTCTTCGCTTCGAACCACCCGGACGATCGATTCATGGCCGGCCTTCAGCTCGGGGTACGCGTCGCCCATTTCGGCGACGACGACATCGACCAGGGAAAAGAGAAACGGCCGCGCCAGCCCGAGCTTGCGGCCGTGCCGCATGGCCCGGCGCATGATCTTGCGCAGGACATAGCCGCGCCACTCGTTCGAGGGAACGACGCCATCGGCGATCAGGAATGTCGCCGCGCGAACGTGGTCGGCCACCACCCGCATCGAGACGTCGGCGGGTGACATCGAGGCCGCGTAGGCATGGCCGGCCATCGAGCCGAGCGCCGAGAGAATGGGCATGAACAGCGGCGTGTCGTAGTTCGAGAGCGTGCCCTGCATCACCGCCGAGATGCGCTCGAGGCCCATGCCGGTGTCAATCGACGGCGCGGGCAGGGGCGTCAGCTTGCCGTCACCGTCCCGCTCGAACTCCATGAAGACGTTGTTCCAGATCTCCACGAAGCGCTCGCTGCCCGACTCGACATCCTTGATGAAGTCTCCGGTTCCGGGCACGCCAGAACCGCGGTCGTAATAGATCTCCGAGCATCGTCCGCACGGCCCGGTGTCGCCCATCGCCCAGAAGTTGTCGGCCATGCCGAGCTCGCCGACGTGCGCCTCGGGGAGAAAAGCGCGCCAGCGCTTGTGGGCCTCATCGTCCCGCGGGATGCCTTGCTCGCCGTTGAAGACGGTGGCGTAGAGCTTGGAGGGATCGAGTCCCCATTCTTTGGTCAGCAGCGTCCAGGCCAACTCGATCGCGTCCTGCTTGAAGTAGTCGCCGAACGAAAAGTTCCCGAGCATTTCGAAGAACGTGTGGTGCCTCAGCGACGGCCCGACGTTCTCGAGATCGTTGTGCTTGCCGCTGACGCGCATGCATTTCTGAGACGAGGCCGCGCGCGAGTACGGGCGCTTCTCGCGGCCCAGGAACACATCCTTGAACTGATTCATTCCCGCGTTGGTGAACAGCAGCGTGGGATCGTCGCCAGGCAGCAGCGGCGAGCTGCGGACCACACGATGGCCGTGCTTCTCGAAGGTACTGCAGGAAAGATGAGCGTATCTGCCCGGGGTGCATCTCAGTATCTTAACCGGCCGAGTGGTGGCTGGCCGGTTCGAGTCGACAGCTCAATCGGTCGATCGGTCGATCCGGCAGCGGGTCAGCGAGGGTCGAGAGTGCCGTTACGGCCTCAGACGCTTCAAGATGTCACCCGTTCGAAAGCCCTGCGCCATCAGTCCACGAACGATCCGGGCGCGGGCCCGTTCGTCGAGTTGATCGACACTGGCACCCTTCAGCCGCCGCTCGAGCGCGCTATCGAGTAGCGCCTGTTCGTCGACTTCGCCGAAGACCTCGTCAACGGCCGCCTCGGCAATGGACTCTGCGATTCCGATCTCGCGAACCTTCTGCAGCACCCTCACCCGGCCGCGATGCCGAACAGCGCTTTCGCGCCGCGCGACGGCGACGGCGACGCGCCGATCGTTGACGGTGCCGTCCTCTCGGAGCCGCTTCAGTGCCTCGTCGATGTCATCCGAATCGCACTTCCGTCGGGCCAGGCGCTCCCGCAGCTGATACTCAGAAAGTTCTCGCCCCGAAAGCAGGGTTAGCGCGATCTGAAACGCACTCGCCATGGCACCCCTGGCAGCCTCGCACCCGAAACCTTGGGCACCTTAGGCACTGTAGGCAATGTAGGCTCCATGGACTCTATTTGCCGAAGGTTATCGCACTCCCGCAGGGGAGCGGACCGGCGTGAGCCATGCGTGCGTGTCCGGCAGCGTGCCGTTGATGATCCCGAAAAAACGATCCTGAAGGGCCTTGGTCACCGGTCCTCGAGATCCGACGCCGACGGTGATCTTGTCGATCGAACGAATCGGCGTGACTTCGACGGCGGTGCCGCAGAAGAACGCCTCGTCGGCCATGTACAGGACTTCGCGAGGAATCGCGCACTCGCGCAGCTCGTACCCGAGGTCGCTGGCCATCGTGATCACGCAGTCTCGCGTGATGCCTTTGAGCACCGACGAATCCAGGGTCGGCGTGAAGATCACGCCGTCCCGAACCAGGAACAGATTCTGGCCGCTGCCTTCGCTCACGAGGCCACGCTCGTCCAGGGCGATACCGTCACCGTAACCGTCGAGCGTCGCCTGCATCTTGATGAGCGCGGAGTTCGCATAGTTGCCGGTGGCCTTGGCCAGGCCCGGCATCGTGTTGGGGGCAATCCGTGTCCACGAGCTGACGCCGACGTCGATCCCCTTTTCGAGCGCATCGGAGCCCATCATCTGGTTCCATTCCCAGACGACGATCGCGACGTCCACCGGGTTGAGCATCGGGTTGAGCCCGAGCTGCTCGTAGCCGCGGTAGACGAGCGGGCGGATGTAGCAGCCCTTGAAGCGGTTGACGCGAACCGTCTCGACCACCGCGTCTGACAGTTCCTGCTGCGACCAGCGCGGCTCCATGCGATAGACGCGGCAGGAATCCATCATCCGTCGCATGTGCGGTTCGAGGCGGAAGACGTTCGTGCCGTGAGGTGAGTCGTACGCGCGAATGCCCTCGAACACGCCTGTGCCGTAGTGCACGACGTGCGAAGCAATGTGAATGGTGGCGTCTTTCCACTCCACCATCGAACCGTTCATCCAAATCTTGCCGGTGCCAGCAAAAGCCATGGCTGTGCTCTTTCTCGTGTGTGGTTAGGGTCAGGCCGCGTCTGCTGGTTCCAGGCTCTGCCGTTGCCTGAAAACCATCTGCGTCATCTGCGTCATCTGTAGCCCAGGCCGAGCACGATCGATGCATCGGCCAGTTGGGAAGCGACCGACGTGGTGGGAATTATCCCAAAAAAGGAAATGTCATTGCGGCTCGCCACAAAACGGACAGCGGTCGGTCCGCGCGTGCAACGCCTTGCCGCACTTCCAGCAGAACCGGGACTGGACGGTCTCGCGCGCCTTGAGGCGCGTCTGGATCTCTTGCGCCTCGTCCACGGCCGCGCCTCCGGCCGCCATTGGCGCCGCGCGCCACAGGCGTTTGGGAGGAGTAGTCCGGCGAGCGGTCAGCACGGCATCCAGCAGATCCGACGCGCGCTGATAGCGGGCGGAGATGTCGGCGGCGATCGCCTTCATCACGATGTCGCTGATCGCCTTGGGCAGCTTGGGATTCTTCAGCCTGGGCGGCGAGGCCAGCTCGCCCCGCATCAGGCGTTCGAGGTCGGCCGGCGCCGGTGTGGCGTATGGCAGGACGCCGGTGAACATCTGGTACATCGTGATGCCCAGCGAGTAGATGTCGGAGGCAAAGACCGCCTTGCCATGAAACTGCTCGGGCGCCATGTACGGCGGGCTGCCGATCACGGTGGTCCCGTGCGCGGCGATCTCCAGAAAGCGCGAGGTTCCGAAGTCGGCGACCTTGACGATGCCCTGTTCGGTGACGAGCACGTTTCCCGGCCGCAGGTCCCGGTGGATGATCCCCTGGCTGTGCGCGTGATCCATCGCATTGCAGATCTGGCACGTGTAGTCCAGCGCGCGCGGCAGATCGAGCGCGCCCTCCCGCTCGACGATCGCTTCGAGCGTGTCGCCGGGCACGTACTCCATCACGATGAAGAAGATGTCGTCCTGCTTCTCCGCCGTAAGGACGGTGACGATGTTGGGATGACTGAGCGACGCGAGCAGACGCGGTTCGCGGGCCAGCTCGCCGAAATCGAGATTCTGTTTGTGTGGAACCTTGATCGCGACCTTCTTTTCGATCCAGGTGTCTTCGGCCAGGTAAACGCTTCCGAACCCGCCACTTCCCAGCGGCGAGAGAATGCGGTACTTCCCGACCGTCTGCCCGCGAAAGAACATTGGTGTCGATGAGTATACTCTCCGCGTGCGGCCGCGCTTTTACATCCCGGACGTCGATCCTGCGGCGGCACAGTTCGAGTTGCCCGAAGACGAAGCGGCGCACCTGGTGCGCGTGCTCCGGCTTGGCGAGGGCGACGAGATCGAAGTGTTCGATGGACGCGGCGGCGCGTGGCAGGCCAACATCGTCCGCACGGACAAGCACAGCGCAACCGTGCGGCGACATGCGCCCGCCGATTCAGCCGTCGAAACGGGCGTGCCCGTGACGATCGTCATCAGCGTGCCGAAAGCGGGGAAGATGGACGAGATCGTCCGCGACACGGTGATGATCGGCGCGGCGGCGATTCGGCCCGTCATCAGCGCTCGGTCCGAAGCGAATCGTGACGCGCTCGCCGATGGCCATCGCGTCGCACGGTGGCAGCGCATTGCCGTTGCCTCGGCGAAGCAGTGCCGGCGAGCGGTTGTGCCGATCGTTCATGACGTCGTGGCGCTGCAGCAGTATCTGGGCGAGGCGCGCGACGGTACAAGGATCATGTGCGTGGAGCCGGGCGCATCGAAGACCGGTGTCACATCCGCACACGGCATCCAGAGGCCCGACGCGGCCGACGTCCTCATCGGCCCGGAAGGCGGCTGGTTGGACGATGAGGTGGCCGCCGCCCGCGCGAGCGGGGCGGTGTTGATGACGTTGGGTTCTCGAGTGCTTCGGGCCGAAACCGTCCCGATCGTTGCGTTGACCGCTCTGTTTTCAAGCTGGGGAGAACTCTCATGAAGCTGATCGGGCAGGTGGGGCGGGCGGGTCTGGCAGGGCTGCTTGTCACGATGGCGATTGTGCTGGTGGCGCGACCCACGGTTCGGGCGCAGCTGGCGGATTCGATGCCGCCGCCGGTAGCGACCTTCTCGATTCTCGGCTTCGATCCCGCGACCGGCGAGATCGGCGGCGCGGTGCAATCGCGCGTGTTCAGCGTGGGCAATGGCGTGCTCTGGGGAGAGGCCGGCGTCGGCATGGTCGCGACGCAGGCGATCATCGACGTGAGCTATGGCCCCAAGGGTCTGGCGCTGCTGAGAGCCGGAATGGCGCCTGAGGCGATCATCAAGGCCATCTGGGACAGCGATCCCGACCCACGACCGGAGCAATGGACCAAGCAGGGACGTCAGTTCGCCGTCATCGACACCACCGGTAAGACGGGTGTGTATACCGGGCCGAAGGCCACCGAGTGGGCCGGGCACAAGCAGGGAAAGTTCTGCACCGCGCAAGGCAACATCCTCGCGGGTGAAGCCGTGGTGGCTGGCATGGTCAAGGCATTCGAGGAGACGCAGGGACATCTATCCATGCGGCTGATGGCGGCGCTCGACGCCGGTCAGGCCGCTGGAGGCGACAAGCGCGGCATGCAGTCGGCGGCGATCCTGATCGTGCAGAAGGGCGGTGGCGTCTGGTTGAACAACGACACGGTCCTGCGATTACAGGTGGACGACAGCCCGGAGCCGTTCAAGGAAATGCGACGCCTGGTGGAATCGTGGAATGACCGGCGCACGAAAGGCCAGCAGCGGCCCGTGAAGTAGCTCGAAGTCGCAGCGGATCACGAACCGCGAACCGCGAATGGTCTGCTCAATCGGCCTTAGGCTTCGTGAGCGACAGCGCCACCCATTCGTCTTCTTCCAGCCGAGAGTCTTCGGCGAATGAAGCAAAGGCGCCACGGACGGCGAGCGCCTCGTTGCGATCGAAGCCACTCACGATCAGCTGACCACCTGGTCGAACGAGCCGGTCGATCGAGGCCGCGGCCGTTGTCAACATGCCGCCAGTAAGGTTGGCGACAACCACGTCAGCGTGTTCCAGCTCGATCGTCCGGAAATCCGCCAACTGAAATCGGAGACTTGGAAGCGGCGGGTTCAGGTGCGCGCTCGCCTCGGCAGAAGCGATCGCGTCTGCGTCCACGTCGAGCGCACGAACCGAACGAGCGCCTCGTAATGCGGCGGCCATCCCAAGCACTCCCGAGCCCGTACCGAGATCGACGACATCCCGGCCTGTGAAGTCCACTGAGGACATCAGTCGCAGGCATAGTCGCGTCGTCTGATGATGCCCTGTCCCGAATCCCATCGACGGCTCGATGACGATGACGGTGGTGTCGGCATCGACCAGTGCGGGGAGGTCCCATGGTGGAGCCACGAGGAACTTGCCGGCGCGGACCGCGGTCAGCTCGCGTTGCGAACGGGCTGCCCAGTCTTCATCCGCGATGTCGACCTGAGTCAGGTTGAGCCGAGGGAGCGCCGTGGCGATAGCGTTCGCCGCCGCCTGTCGATCCGCGTCGGTCTGAAAAAAGACGCGCCAGTGGATCGGCGTCGGTGGCGGCTCGGGAAGGGGAGGAAAGGTCGGATCCCAGAGTCCGCCGGCTGGAAGCGGAACTTCCGCGAGATCTTCGATGGCCGCGGGGGAGTAGTCGTCGAGGAGGGCGGCCAGCGACTCGCCAGTCGGGTCGGCGTCGTCCAGCGCGGCGGCGCGGATCACGAGCGCCGGCCACGGCTTACCCAAAAATATCCTTGACCTTGTCGAAGATTCCGCGGTCGCCGGCGTCCTCGGTCGAGGCGGGCCTGCCCTTGAGCGGTGGCAGTGTTTCGGCCAGCTGTTCGAGGAGCTTCTTCTGATCTTTGGTCAACTTCTTGGGTGTCGACGCCTGCACCGTTACCAGCAGATCGCCCTTCCCGCGTCCCGACACGTCGGGCATGCCCTTGCTGCGCACCTTGAACGTCGTCCCCGTCTGCGTGCCCTCGGGGATCTTCACCGTCTCCTGCCCGTCGATGCTCGGCACGGTCAACTCGCCGCCAAGGGCAAGGGTCGTGAAATGAACCGGCATGACGAGGTGCAGATCGTTGCCATCGCGCTGAAAGAACTCATGTTCGCGGACGATGATGACGACGTAGAGGTCGCCAGGGGGACCGCCCAGCGAGCCCGCTTCGCCTTCGCCCGACAGTCGCAACCGCTGGCCGGTCGCGATGCCGGCCGGAATCTTCACCGTCAGCTTGCGTGTGCGTTCCACGATCCCGCCGCCGTGGCAGGTCGTGCACGGATTGGTGATGATCTTTCCCGCCCCGCGGCACTGACCGCAGGTCCGCGCGACCGTGAAGAAGCCCTGCTGATACCGAAGCTGACCCGTGCCGCGGCACTGCGGGCACGTGGTCGGCGACGATCCGGGAGCCGCGCCGGAGCCCTTGCAGGCTTCGCAGGTCTCGCGACGTGGGATCTGGATGGCGGTATCGACACCCTTGGCTGACTGCTCGAACTCGATCTCGAGGTCGTACCGCAGATCGGCGCCGCGCTGTGGGCCGCCGCGCCGCCCGCCGCCGAAGCCGAAGATGTCGCCGAGGCCGCCGAAGATGTCCTGGAAGTCGGCGAAGATGGTCGGGTCAAAGCCCGGGCCGCTGCCGGCGTTGCCGGAGACGGCCGCATGTCCAAAGCGGTCGTACCGGGCGCGCTTGTCTTCGTCGGCGAGCACGGAGTAGGCCTCTGCCGCCTCCTTGAATTTTTCCTCAGCGGACTTGTTGCCGGGATTCCGATCGGGATGATGCTGCAGCGCGAGTTTGCGGTACGCGCTTTTGATCTCCGAGTCGGAGGCCGACTTGCCGACGCCGAGCACGTCGTAATAGTCGCGCTTGCTCACGATGCCTTCGCGACCTTGACGAGCGCGGGGCGGAGCAGTCGGTCTCGCAACTTATACCCGTCGGCCATGACGTCCACGATTTCCCCTTCGCGCGCGCCCGGCACTTCTTCGTAGGCGACCGCCTGATGCAGATGCGGGTCGAAGTCGGTCCCCAGCGCGTCGATCTTCGTGACGCCGCGCTTCTTGAGGAATTCGGCCAGCTGCTTGTGAATCAGCTCGACGCCGGCCCTATACGGCTGCGCCTCGGGTGGCGCCGCCGCCGCCAGCGCGCGTTCGAAGTCGTCCATCACCGCCACCACCTCGGACAGAATATCGGCTCCAGCCCATTCCGCCATCTCGCGGCGGTCCCGGTCCACGCGCTTCCGGAAATTGTCGAATTCCGCCGTCTTCCTGAGCAGACGATCGTAATAGTCGTCGCGTTCGCGCTGCAATTTCTCGACGGCCGAGTCGCCTGCTGCGCGCTCCTGGGCCGGTGACACGTCGGGCGAGCCTTCGCCGGTGTCGACAGGTTCGATTGGTTGATCGCTCATAAACAAGCCGAGCGGCCGCAGGGCCGCCTGAAGAACGCTGGTTGTCAGTTCACGTCGCGGAGCACACGCCCGACGGCCATCGCCGCGACATCGACCACGCTGATGGCGGTCGAGTACCGCATGCGCGTTGGGCCGATGACGCCGACCGTCCCTGTGCTGCGCCCGTCGAAGTACGTTGAAGCGATCAGGCTGAACGGGCGAAGCTCTGGATCGCTGTGTTCGGTACCGATCACGATGGTGAGGCCGGGCCCGTCGATATATTCGGTCAGCATGCGCACCAGCCGCTGCTTCTGTTCGACCATGCGGAGCAGGGTTCGAAGCGTGGCGGCCGAGATGCCGCTGGCGTGAACGACCTCGTCCAACAGCGTCGACGTGCCATCGAGATAGACCGCGGTCGGCCGGTCGAGGTTCTCGAACGACGTGCTCGCCAATCGCAGGGCCAATCCCAGCAACTGATCGTAGAGTGACCGCTCCGCCTGCAGCCGGTCGACCACGCCGACGCGGACTTCGTCCAGCGTGCGTCCCGAGAACTCGGCATTCAGGTAGTTGGCGGCCTGCACGAGCTCCGACGCGCCCACCGCCTCGCCGATGTCCACCGTCTTCTGCGACACCTGGTTGCCGCTCGCGACGACCACGATCAAGATGCGAGTGCCGGTCAGCGGCACGAACTCGATGTGATGGAAAATCGCCTGCGCGTTCGGCGGTGCAATGGCAAACCCGATGTGCTTGGACACCTCGGAGAGAACGTGCGAAGTGGACGACAGGAGATCGTCCATGAGCGGCGCATCACCCGCTTCGGACCGCAGCCGCGCCTCCACGCCTTTGACGTCCCTGGTGGCGCGCCGTCCTTCCAGCAGCAAGTCGACGTAGAAGCGATAGCCGGAATCGGTCGGCACCCGGCCGGCGGAAGTGTGCGGCTGATACACGAATCCCATGTCCTCGAGCTGGGCAAGAACGTTGCGCACAGTGGCCGACGAGACGTTCAGGCCGGCCTTGTGGGCGAGCGTCGCCGACGACACGGGTTCTCCTGTTTCGATGTAGGAGCGTACCAAGGTCGCGAGGATTCGGCGCGTGCGATCCGAGAGCGCGGGCGGGGTCATTAGCAGTCGATTCGAGAGACTGCTAAGAGTGTAACATGGCCGCCCCGCTACTCGGCTCGAAGCGCCTCAGCGGGACTCGCCTGCACGGCGCGGCGCGCCGGCACGTAGCTGGCGATCCAGCACACGGCGACCAGGACGAGCGCCACGGTCCCGAAGGTGAGCGGATCGCGGGACTGTACTTCGTAAAGCGTGGCGTCGAGCACGCTCGATGCCGCCAGGCCGGTGACAGTGCCGGCGATGATCCCGACAGTGGCCGCGATCAGCGCTTGCCGGACGGCGAGCCGCAGCAGCTGACGTCGATCGGCGCCGATCGCCGCGCGGATGGCCAACTCCCGCCGCCGCGCGTTAGTCGTGGCCGCGGCGACGCCGTACACGCCAACCGCGGCAATGAGCAGGGCGACGAGAGCCGCTGCCGCGAGCAATGTACTCAGGGCGCGACGATCGGCCGTAGAGTCAGCGACCAGATCCGAGAACGTCTGCAGCTGCTCGACCGGTCGCTCTCGATCGACGGCCTGCACGACACCGGCAAGCCCGCCGATGACCGAACGCGGATCCCCGGCGGTGCGCACAAAGAAGCTCGTGAATCCCCACGGCCGCTGCGCCTGCGCGGCATACATCTGCGCTCCGGGCTCTTCAGCCACCGCGAATTGCCTGACGTCGGCGACTACGCCGACGACTTCGACATCTGGCGGCGCTGGAACGCCGGTGCGTCCGTTGTAGAACTGGATGCGTTTGCCGACCGCGCGCTCGCCGGGGAAATTTTTCCTGGCAAATGATTCACTGACGACGATCACTGGAGGCGTCTCGACACCGTCGCGCGGGTCAAGCCAGCGCCCATCGACGACCCGCAGCCCGACAGTCTCGGCATACGACGGCCCGGCCGGCAGATCGATGGCGGTAGGTTCGGCGCCCGGAGCCGGGCTTGGCTGGCCGACGATCGCGAAGCGGCGAGTGGCGCGCACCGAGCCCATTGGCGCGAACCCGGCCGATCCGGCAGACCGCACCCCCGGCATCCGCTGTAGACGCGAGACGACGTCGTCGATGAACCGAATCCGAACCGTCGGGTCGGTGTAGACAGGTGCCGGCATCACGACCTGAAACTTGATGAGGTTCTCAGTCTTGAAGCCATGATCGACGGCGAGCAGTCGGGCCGCACTCTGCAGCAGCAGAGCTGCCGCGGCCAGCAACACCAGCGCCGCACCCACTTCGACACCCACGAGAAGCTGGCGCAGCCGCACGACCCCGCTGGTTGCAGATTCTGTCCGAGTGGCCGCCGCCAGCGACGCGCGAGCGGCGCGGCGTGACACGGCCCAGCCGATGCCGGCGGACGTCAGCACGGCCAGGCCGATAAGAAACGCGAGCGACGGCCATCCGAGTGTTGCCTGCCGCAGCTGGCCCGCCGGGATCAAAGCCGTGAGTGCGAGGACGCGAATGAGTCCGGCCGCGACGGCAATGCCTGATGCGGCAGCCACAAGGGAGAGCAGCAGATGTTCGGCCAGCAACTGGCGCGTGAGACGAGATCCGCTGGCGCCCAGTGCCGTTCGGACGGCTAACTCGGCCTGCCGTCCGGCACTCCGCACGACGAGGAGACTGGCGATGTTGGTGGCGGCCAGAAGGAGAATGGCGAGCGCCGCGAGCCCGAGCACCCGGACCACGCGCCGGGCGTCTCGCGTCAATTGATCGCCGGCGGGAACAAATTCCACCCGATAGCCGGACAGCCGGGGATACTCCCGCTCGAGATCCGCAGCAACTTGATTCACGGCGCTCAACGCGTCGGCATCGCGGGTTCCCGGCGCGAGTCGCCCGATCATCGACAAGTAGCTGCTGCCGCGGGAGCTGGTGGCTCGATCGATCCTCAACGGCAGCCAGAAGTTTGTTCGGGGTGAGGGGAATCGCAGCCGAACAGGGAGCACGCCGATCACGGTCGTATCCCGCCCATCGACACGAAGTCGTTGACCGATCGGGTCGCGCTCACCAAACCGCTGCCGCGCAAAGGCGTCAGCGAGAATGATGACCGGCTCCGCCGCCACCTCGTGATCCGCCGCGTCGAGCTGTCGTCCACGCACGACGTTCACGCCGAGGGCCTGGAACATCTCCAGGGAGACCAGTGCGCCGGCGACTTGCTCCGGCGCATCACCGCCAAACGTCACGCTGGTTTCGGCAAACGCGGCCGTTGCGGAAAAGCCGCGTTGACGGTCGTGCTGATCGAGAAAGTTCAGCTCCGACCACGGCAACTCGAAACGGCTACGGTCCGCGTTGGTCGTCCACAGATAGACGAGCTGATCGACGTTGACTCCAGGAATGGGATCGAGGATCACGCCGTGGATCACGCTGAAGACAGCCGTGGCTGGGCCGAGCGCGAGCGCGAGGGTGGCAATCGCCGTCAACGCAAACGTCTTGTTGCGAATCAGGCCGCGCGTCGCGTCGCGAAGATCGAGTCGAATCTGATCGAGACGGAGTCGGAGCGAGAGCCCCAGGAGCGCCGCGATGGTGTTCAGCCAGAGGCCCACGACCGACAACCCGTGCGCTCGCCGTCGCTGGTCGAGAAACACTGCCGTCATCTCGTCGGCGAACTCGTCGCGGAACGACGAGGGCAAGACGTGGAGCCAGAAGCGGTATGCGCGCGACGCGGTACTCATGGAAATCTCACGCCTGGCGCGGGCGAGCGAGCAGACGAGCGCCTCGAGCGGCGTTCACCAGCCGCTCCAGTCGCGCCGCCTCGGCAGCCGCGACGTCGCGGCCGAGCGTCGTCAACTTGTATGGTCGGCGCCGCTCGTCAGGCGAACCGCCGGCCGGCGTCTCGGCAATCAGCTCATCGTCCAGGAAGCGCTTGATGAGTCCGTAGAGTGTGCCGGTGCTCAGCCGTACCTCACCGTCGGTCGCGTCCTCGACATCCTTGAGGATGAGATAGCCGTGCTTGGGTCCGTCGGCAAGGGCCAGCAGGACATGGAAGGCCGCCGGAGTGAGAGGCAGGAAAGGAAGCGGGTCGCGTTTGATGGGACTCATACGTTTTCGGTCGGGCAGCACTTCAGTGCTGCCCCTCAGCAAGGCACGACGAAAGTCGTGCCCAACTCTATGCCGCGGCACGATATGTCGTGCCACGACATAGTAGACGGGAGTGGAAGGCGTTTGGTTCGCTATTCGCAATCGGCAATTGGCAATTCGCATTTGGCGAACAGCGAAAGGCGAACAGCGAAGAGCTAGAGGCCCGCTCGCGCGGCCAACGCCTTTGCTTCGCGCCGCGCGGCCCGAGCGAGCTCTAACGGGTCCCACTGGGTCGCGGCGAAATCGTCCACGAGAACCTCGCCGTCCACGACGACGGTCCGGACGTCCGTCCCGCGCGACGCGTAGACGATGGTGGAGTAGGGGTCGGGCGCGATCGCCAGGTGCGGCCGGCTGCGGTCGATCACGATCAGGTCTGCGCGCTTCCCGACCTCGAGCGTTCCAATCTCCGATTCCGTCCCCAACGCGCGGGCACCCTCTCGGGTAGCCATTGAGAGCGCGTCCCGGGCCGTCAGCGCCCCTGGCGCGTGCCTGATGGATTGCAGAACGGCTGCCAGGCGCATCTCCTCGAACATATCGAGGTGGTTGTTGCACGCCGCGCCGTCGGCGCCAAGCGACACCGAGATCTCCCGCGCGCGCAGCTCGACGATCGGCGCAAGCCCAGACCCTAGCTTCAGGTTCGAGCCCGGGCAATGGCTGACCTTCACCTCATGCTCTGCGAGAAGCCGCTGCTCGTGCTCGTCCACCCAGACGCAGTGGGCGAGGCACAGGCGAGGTGATGCCAGACCTGTGTCGGCGAGGTACTCGATGTTGGCCCGGCCGGTCCGGCTGCGAATCAGGGCGACCTCGTCGCGATTCTCGGAGGCATGCGAATGGACGAGGAGTCCGAGCTGGCTCGACAGCGATCCCACGGCCTCGAGCAACTCCTGCGAGCACGACACGGCAAATCGCGGTGCCAAGGCCGCGTGAAGCCGTCCATTGGCGCGGCCGTTCCAGCGTTTCGCGATTGCGACACTCTCCTCAATCGACTCGGCCGTGCGTTCCAGCAGACGTTTGGGGACCGCCGCGTCGGCGTCCATCATGCACTTGCCGACCACGGCCCGCAGTCCCATCGGTTCGAGCGCCTCGAAGACCGCGTCGGTATCGTGAACCGTCTCCATCGTGAGCACGGAGGTAGTGCCGCTCAGCACGAGCTCGGAGGCCGCCTGCTGGGCCGCGGCCGCGAGCGACTCCGGCGTATGTGCGGCCTCCATTGGCCACACTCGAGTTTTCAGCCAATCGAGCAGCGCCAGATCGTCGGCATAGCCTCGAAAGATGGTTTGACAGAGGTGAATGTGGGTCTGAATGAATCCCGGCAGCACATAACCGCCGTGCGCGTGAATCGTGCGATCGGCGCGCGTGCCGGCGGGCACCGCGCCGATGACGGCAATGCGCCCGTCGCGAATCAACACGTCGCCATCGACAATGTCGAAGGCGTCGTTCATGGTCAGGATGGTTGCGCCGCGGACCAGCAGCGATCGCGGCGTCGGTGCAGGGGGCACCTAGCGAAGCTCCGCCTCGAACCGCCCAGAAGAACGCGTCGGCTCCGCTTCGCTAGGGGCAGTGTGGTTTTGCCCCGCTTCGCGGGGCGACATCTGCTGCGGCCGCGGAAAACTTGCCTCGAGTGTCACGATTGCGGCCTTAGAAGATGTCTAGCGCACCTGCGGCACCTTTATCGGCGGCGTCCACCGCAGCGACGCCTTTCCAAGCGCGTCCCCTTTGCCGCGCCGGACGGCAATCAACTCGGCGGTGATGCTGACGGCAATCTCCTGAGGGGTCACGGCGCCGAGGTCGAGCCCGATCGGTGCGTGAATGCGGGCGAGCTGCTCGGGCGTCACGCTGCCTTCGGACAACAGCGCGTCGTACAGCCGCACAACCTTGGCGCGGCTGCCGATCAACCCGAGGTATCGCAGCTCGCGCGGCGCCAGCCCTCGCAGCGCATCGAGGTCGTTTCGATGGCCGCGCGTGACCACGACGGCATACGAGCTCGCCGGCAACGTCGTGCGGGCCAGCCACGCCGGGATGTCGTCGACGACGATGGACGACGCGTCGGGGAAGCGCGTCTCGTTGGCAAACGCCGCCCGATCGTCAATCACATGAACCGCGAACCCCGCCTCTTTGGCGAACCGGCCGAGATAGAAGCCGACGTGACCCGCCCCGAAAATGTAGACCTCAGGTGCGGCTTCGATTGGCTCGATGAACACTTCCATCTGTCCGCCGCAGACAAGGCCCGTCTCCTCGGCGAAGTCGTCGTTCAGGTCGTACCGGACCGTGCACGCCTTCCGCGTCGCCAGAACTTGGCGCGCCTTGCCAATGGCGTCGTTCTCGTAGCAGCCGCCGCCCACTGTGCCGACGATGCGGCCGTCGGCAAAAACGAGCATTTTTGCGCCAACGCGCTGCGGCGTCGACCCGTTGGACGACACGATTGTCACCAGCGCCGCTTCTTCGCCGCGCGACAGGGCTTCCCCCAAGGCGGCAAAGACCTCATGGTTCATGACGTTGATTCTAAGGGGACTGTCCCCTTTTCGGAATGATGAATGACACGGGACTGTCCCCGTACTTCCGTCAATGCCGGTCGCATTCGTCGGATGGCTCGGTTCCGGCGACGAAGGCCACCCAGCTGACATGCGGGCAATTGGGCCCGGCCAGCATGCCCGTGTCCCGATCGATCTGCGCGAACTTCAGCCCTTCGGGGACATGGAACGAGATGTTCGGGTGGCCGGCCAGCGCCTTCAGCATGAACGCCGTCCAGATCGGCAGCGCCGCCTGGGCGCCGCTCAGGCCGAGCGGCTGGTTGTCATCGAGCCCGACCCAGACCACGGTCAGGAGCTCGGGCGTGAAGCCGACGAACCAGGCGTCGCGCAGGTCGTTGGTCGTTCCGGTCTTACCGGCGGCGTCGAGCGTGAAGCCCGCGGCGCGGGCGCCGTATCCGGTGCCCTCGTTGAGCACGCCGCGCATCATGTCGGTCACGAGGTACGCCGACGTGGCTCGGGCGACTCGCGGTCCGCTTTGCGCGGTCGGCTTCACCACGTCTTTTCCACTCACCACTCGGGCAACGGCGGTGAGCGGTTGAATCACGCCGCCGTTCGGAAACAGCGTGAACGCGTGAGCCATTTCCAGGGGCGTCAGCTCGAAGACGCCGAGCGCGATCGACGGATAACCGTGCAGCTCGGTCTCGCCGACCTTCGTCCGCTTCCAGAGCGCCGCGACGCGGCCAAACCCCGCCTGCTCGGCGACCTTGATGGCGGCGACGTTGCGCGACATCGTGAAGGCGCGCCGCAGCGTCGTGTCGCCCTCGTACTCCTCGTCGAAGTTGTGCGGCGACCACTCCTGATCGTTCACCGTCCACGTCGTCGGCTCGTCGCGCACGATGGACGCCGGCGTCAGGTTCACTTCGTTGTCGGCGGAGCGCTCAAAGGCCGTCAAGTAGACGAACGGCTTGAAGGTCGACCCAGGCTGACGGCGCGCGTTGACGGCGCGATTGAATTGCGACTGGTTGTACGAGCGCCCGCCGATCATGGCGACGATCTCGCCGGTCCGCGGCTCGACGGCGACAAGGGCGGCCTGCGCCACTCGCGGCGGCCCCCGACGCCGCCGTGACAAGACGGCGTCAACCTTGGTCAGCCCGTCGCGAACCGCGTCTTGCGCGTAGCGCTGCAGGCTCAAGTCGACCGTCGTGTAGATGTCGAGAGCGCCCGGCCGCCCCGTGACACCGGGTGCGACCGCGTTCAACACCTGAGGCAGATAGTCGACGAAGTACGGCGCCTCGTTCTCCACGCCGCGCGAGGCGACGCGCAGCGGCTCGCTCGCGGCGCGATCGGCCGCGTCCTTACTGATGAAATTGGCATCGACCATCGCGCGCAGCACGACATCCCGCCGCTCTTTTGCGCGCGCCAGATTGTTGAACGGCGAGTGATTCGACGGCGACTGGATGACGCCGGCGATCATCGCCGCCTCGCTCAGTGAAATGTTGCTGACGTCCTTGGCGAAGAAGATCCGGGCCGCCTCCGCGACGCCGTGGAGGGCGAATGAGCCGCGATGCCCCAGATACACGTCGTTGAGGTAGAGCTCGAGAATCTCGTCCTTGGTCGCCTTGGTTTCGAGGATGACGGCCATGAACTGTTCCTGCAGCTTGCGGCTCAGCGACCGTTGACGCGTCTGCTGCTCCTCGGCCATTTCTTCGGTGAGGAAGAAATTGCGGGCGAGCTGCTGAGTGATCGTGCTGGCGCCGACCAGATACGGCCGATCGCCTGAGACGTTGGTGACAAGGGCGCCGACCATGCGAATGAAATCGACGCCAGGATGCGTGTAGAAGCGCCGATCTTCGATGGCGAGGACCGCCTGCTGCACCCGAGGAGGAATGGTGTTGAGCGGCACCCGCCGTCGCTTTTCCCGCGATCCCGACATCAAGGCGGTGACCAGCGGCGGATCCAGCGTCACCGTGGGGGCCGGCTTGCCGCTCGCCACCAGGCCAGTGATGCGGTAATACACCTCTGGACTGCCGCGTCGCGGCGCCCGCGACGCAAAGGTCACCTGCACCGGTTGGCCGGTGCGATCGCCGCCCCGCGGAATCAGCGCCAGAATGTTCTTGTCGACCGCAAACTCGCCCGCCCGCTCGACGCGCGCGCGCTGCGCGTAGCCGGCATCGTTGAGCCGTTCGATGACCTCGTTCATCGTCACCGGCAGACCCGACTCCAATGTCAGCGGCCGGGCAAAGACGCGCGGCACCACGCGATCGCGCTCGCCGTGCAGCCGCGAGTCAATCTCACGGCTGTATTGCACGTAGGCCATGCCGAGGATGAGAACGAAGATGGCCGCGAGCGACGCGGTGCCGATCTGAATGTGGCGCTTCCACGGGACGGCCCATCGCGGCCATGTGAGCCTGCGCCAGAACGACTTGGGCGAGGGGGACCGGCGTTTCTTCAAATCGTCAGAATCCAGTGGTGTCCCATCGCCAAGGGCAGCTCATCGAGGAGCCGGTCCACCAGGGCTGGACCATAGCGATTGAGGAACCACACCACGCCGACTTCGCGCTCCTGCGGATGACCTTGGGGGAAGGTGAGGGCCTGCGCGCGTTGAAATTGTCGACGAAGTGTTTCGTCGCGGCGTTTCGCCGCCTGGATCACTTTGTTCCGAAGCGACTGCACGTCGTGCTGCATCTTGGTCAGCGTCGAGCGTACGGTCCCTTCGAGTGTGGCATCGATCTGCGGCACCGCCTTGGCCAGCGCCTCCATCCGTTCCTCGACCAGCGACGCCACGGCGGCAAGCGACTGCTCGACGGTGGGCGGGAGCTGGCTCTGCAACAGGTGGTTGAGCGCCGCCTCATCTTGCGCCTGCAGCGCTTGGAGCGGCAGATCGTATTTCGCGAGAAATCGGAAGGTGTTCGAGTCCACCAGCGTCGCGGTGGCCCGCTGATACATCAGCGGCATCGGCACATCGAAGCGCGCATAGACGTCGCGAAGTTGGCCCAGATACGCCAGCTCATTCGGCCCGGCAACGTAGCCGATGGTCGGGAACACCATGTCCTGGACGATCGGCCTGAGCAGGACGTTCGGACTGAAGTGTTCAGGAGCCTCGCTCGCCATCGTCGCGAGCTCGTCGAGGGTCATCGTTCGGTCGCCAATCCGGACCTTGCCGCCATCGACCCGAATAGCCTCTCGGCCATCGTTCAGGTGAAACAGCGAGATCGAGCCGGGCGCGGGCTGCGCCTGCGCGTGGTAGCCCTTGGCGACGAGCGCGGCACCGGTCTTGGCCGCAAGCTGCGCCGTGGCGCCGGGCTCTTCGACTTCCTTGACAAACACGTCACGGGCCAGCGGTTTGGCCGCCGGGTCCGACGAGTCGTAGACGACGAGTCCGTGCGGCCCCAGGACGTGCTCCATCCATTGCCCGAAGGCCTGTGCCATCCCGGACCCTGGACAGTAGGACCGGCGCAGCGCCGCCATGGTTTCGTCGCGGAATTCCGATTCTGGGAGCGCGGCCGAAAGGGTGTCGAGCGCGGCAAGAATGCCTTCATTCAGCCGCAGCCGCGCGATGGGAAGCTCTCCGGCGCCGTCGAGGTCGGCGAGCCGCACGTGGCGCGCCACCAGGTCGCCATCGAGCACCGTACACCCGCTTACTTCGGGCCAGTCGTGATCCTCGGCGTCGATCCAGAACACCGGCACAACCGGCACATGGTGCTCGCGCGACACCTCCGCCGACAGCTTCATTGCCGTCAGCGCTTTGAGCAGCGTGAACAGCGGTCCGCCGAACAGACCAGCCTGCTGTCCGGTGATCACGACGCGCGTCGCCGGATCCGCTAGTTTGGCCGCAGCGTCGCGAGCCGGCTGGGGAGCCCCACGGCGAGCCTGCTGTGCGGCGATGACGCGGGCGAGCTCGGCTGGCTGCCGGGGCTTGGCCTTCGAGCGGCGGATCACGTCGGCCCACGCGGCGGACGTAGAGGGATCACCTGAAAAAAACTCGCCGACGTTCTCATACGCGTACGCGTAGTCGGCCGCGAGGCGCCGGATCCATGGGAAACTTCGAATATCGACCGCCAAGGACGATGCGGTCGCCAGGGGTGTGACGTCAGCTGACACCGTCCGTACTGTCGCAGAGGGTAGAAGAAGTGTCAACCAGCGCGTGCTAAGATCCCACGTCGATCCGTGACTGACGAAAGCTCACTGTTCGACATCCCGCCGCCGAAGTTCGGGCGATACCGCGTGCAGCAGCAACTTGGTGTTGGCACGACGGGCCCCGTTTTTCTCGCAGAGGATCCGGAAACTCATGGGGCGCTTGCGATCAAGGCGCTGCGAACCTTTTTACCCCCAGAAGCAAACCAGCAGGTCGTCGACGAACTTCTCGCCGTCGTCGATCGCCTGCCGACTCATCCCAGCATCGTCCCATTCATCGACGCGGGTCTTGAAGACAAGGAACCGTACTTAGTCGCCGAGTTCGTTACCGGAGAAGCGCTCGACGTCGCGCTCAGAGAGTTCGGACCCGGAGCGATCGGCGACTTGTTGCCGCGCGTCCGATCGCTGGCCGAAGCGCTGGACCTGGCGGCCGAGCACGGTCTCTGTCACGGCGCCCTCCATCCCAGAGACGTCATCGTTTCCGAAGATTCGACCTTCATCACCGGTATAGGTGTCGGACCGGTTCTCGGCAAGAGAGGTATAGGGGGCCCGATCCGCCGGCCGTATACCGCGCCCGAAGTCGCGAGAGGTCAGGCGCCGACCGCAGCCTCGGATCAGTTCTCGCTGGCGGCTCTGACATTCGAGTGGCTGTTTGGCGAGCTCATTCCTGGGTCCGCGGCCGCGCCGCTCGAAGTGCCGGAGTTGCCCGACGTCGAATCCGACCAGCTGGCTGAGACGTTCACGACTGCCCTTGCCCCGCAACCGTCGGCGCGCTTCATCAACTGCCGCGCCTTCGTGGACGGCCTCACCGCCGCCGTGCCGGCCATTGTCGGGCAACCTGTTGCGGAAGGATTCCCTGACGTCCCGATACGAATTGACCCCGAACCAGTGTCCCCTTGGGACGATGAAGACGAGCTGGACCCCCCGCTTGCCGTCGAAAGCCACTCGGATTCGGACCTCAGTCTCGGCTCACAATTCGCGAGGACGTCGACAATCGGCGCGGTGTCGAAAGAAAGGCGGACATTCGGCGTGGGCGCACTTGTCGCCACGCTCCTTCTTGGCATGGGCGTTGGCCTCGCGGGCGGCTACTGGGCCACTACGACGTCATGGTCATCGGGGTTGCGGCCCTCGCCATCGTCGGCCGAGCCTCCCGTCGTTACTCCATCGACGGCCACCGGCCCGGCGGCGGCGACGCCGCGAGCAGCCG
Source organism: uncultured Acidobacteriota bacterium (assembly GCA_963773045.1). GTDB lineage: Bacteria > Acidobacteriota > Vicinamibacteria > Vicinamibacterales > UBA2999 > 12-FULL-67-14b. Next base: position 210,005 of record CAVYZT010000003.1, read on the forward strand.
AAGTCAAATCCGGCACTGACGTGCGGGTATCACCGCCACCGGCGTCGTCCGGCGCCACAATGAGCGCGGCTCCCGCTGAAGAGAAGAAGACGCCCAACACAGTGGCCGCCGCGACTTCGGGGCGATTGCAGATTCTCTCGACGCCCACCGGCGCGACGGTTCAGGTCGACGGCGTCACGCGCGGCGTGACGCCCTTGTCGTTGACCGATCTCCAATTTGGTTCGCGCACCGTGAGTGTCTCGAGTCTCGGGTATGTCGGAGCGGAGCGACGCGTCACTCTCAGCAAGGCCCGTCCATCTCAGGCGCTGGAGGTGCGGTTGTCGCGCGCCCGGACCGCGGCGGCGACCACGACCAAGCCAGCCCCGGTAACCGATGCGGCGAGCCGTCCAGCCGCCGAAGGCATGGGCAGTCTCGTCATCGAGTCTCGGCCGCCCGGCGCGGCAGTCACGGTGAATGGCGTTCCGCGCGGCACGACGCCGATCACGATCGGCCGGATCCCGGTCGGGAGCTACACCGTGACGATGCGATTGTCGAAGTACCAACCGGTCTCGATGGTGGTGCGGGTGGCACCTGGTGAACGTGCTCGTGCGGCGGCGACGCTCACGCTGGTGGACTGATAGAGGAGTATTGATGAACGCGATTCTGGCGCTCGAAGACGGCACGTTTTACCGCGGCGTCTCGGCCGGCTTCCCCGGCGAGACGAGCGGGGAAGTCGTCTTCAACACGAGCATGACTGGTTATCAGGAAGTGCTCACCGATCCGTCGTACGCGGGACAGATCGTCACGATGACCGCGCCGCAGATCGGCAATTACGGCGTCACCCTGACCGACGAAGAGTCTGAATCGCCGCAGGTCGCCGGCTTCATCATGCGCGACCCCTCGCCGACGTCGAGCAACTGGCGCGCCCAGGGTACGTTGCGCGACTACCTCACGAAGAACGGAATTGTCGCGATTGGTGACATCGACACTCGCGCGCTGACGCGAAAGCTGCGTTCGGGAGGCGTGATGCGCGGCATCATCGCCACGGGTCCGGTCGAGCCCGACGAGCTCATCGAACGGGCGCAGGCGATTCCGAAGATGGAAGGCAGCGATCTGGTCAAGGACGTCACCATCAAAGACCCCTACGACTTCGAGTTCTCGCTGGCCGATACGGTGGCGCAGGCGAGCTTCGGCGTGGCGCCGTTGCGTCGCGCCATCCGCCCACTCCGGGTGGCTGCCTACGACTTCGGCATCAAGCGGAACATCATGCGCCGCCTCGCCGCGCATGGCTGCAGCGTCCGCGTGTTTCCGGCATCGGCTCCCGCCTCGGAGCTGCTCGATTGGGGACCCGACGGCATCTTCTTGAGCAACGGGCCGGGCGATCCGGCGGCCGTCACCTACGGCGTGGACAACGTCCGCGAGCTGTTGACAGGCGACACGCCGGTGTTCGGCATCTGCCTGGGGCACCAGTTGATGGGCCTGGCGCTCGGCGCCAATACGTTCAAGCTGAAGTTCGGCCATCGAGGGGCCAACCACCCGGTGAAACAGCTCGACTCGGGCGCCATCGAAATCACGTCGCAGAACCACGGCTTTGCCGTGGATCCCGATTCAATTCCGTCGAATTCCAGGGTGACGCACCTCAACCTCTACGACGGCACCGTGGAAGGCCTGCGCCACGTGAACAAGCCGTTCTTCTCGGTGCAGTACCATCCCGAAGCGTCTCCGGGCCCGCACGACGCCGACTACTTGTTCGGGCAGTTTCTCGACGAGATGGAAAACCGTTAGGAAGACGCCATTCGCGATTCGCTGTTCGCCGTTCGCAAAGCAAGCTTGGGAATGGGCGGGGCGCCGCAGCCAATAGCGAACAGCCGAATAGCGACAGCGAATAGCGAATAGATGCCAAAGCGCACCGATATCCATCGTGTACTTGTGATTGGGTCCGGTCCGATTGTGATCGGACAGGCCTGTGAGTTCGACTACTCCGGCACGCAGGCCGTCAAGGCGCTGCGCAGTGAAGGGCTCGAGGTGGTGCTGGTCAACAGCAATCCGGCCACCATCATGACCGACCCCGACCTGGCGGATCGCACCTACGTCGAGCCGCTCACGGCCGACGCCGTCGAGCGCATCATCGAGAAGGAGCGCCCCGACGCGATTCTGCCGACCGTTGGCGGCCAGACGGCGTTGAATCTCGCGATCGAACTTGACGAGCTCGGCGTTCTGAAGAAGTACAACTGCGAGTTGATCGGCGCGTCGCCCGCCGCCATCAAGGTGGCCGAGGACCGCCTGCTCTTCCGCAACGCGATGACCGAGATCGGCGTCGAGGTGCCGGCCAGCGGCGTCGCCAAATCGTTGGACGACGCGCTCCGTCTCGTTGAGCAAACGGGATTCCCCTCGATCATCCGGCCCTCCTTCACGATGGGCGGTGTCGGCGGCGGCATTGCCTACAACCTCGAGGAATTCAGGGAGATCGTCGGGCGCGGCCTGCACCTGAGTCCGGTTCACGAGGTGCTGATCGAAGAATCGGTGATCGGATGGAAAGAGTTCGAGCTCGAAGTGATGCGCGACTGTGCCGACAACTTCGTGGTCATCTGCTCGATCGAGAACATCGATCCGATGGGCGTGCACACTGGCGACAGCATCACCGTCGCGCCTGCGCTGACCTTGACCGACAAGGAATACCAGCGGATGCGCGACGCGGCGCGCCGTATCATCCGCCGTGTCGGCGTGGATACCGGTGGGTCCAACGTCCAGTTCGCCATCAACCCGGACGATGGGCGGATGGTGGCGATCGAGATGAATCCGCGCGTCTCGCGCTCGTCGGCGCTGGCGTCAAAGGCGACCGGCTTTCCGATCGCGAAGATCGCCGCCAAGCTCGCACTCGGTTACCGCCTGGATGAGATCCCCAACGACATCACGCGCGTGACGCCGGCGTCGTTCGAGCCGACGATCGACTACGTGGTCGTCAAGATTCCGCGCTGGAATTTCGAGAAGTTCCCGCAGGCCGACCGTACGCTGACGACCCAGATGAAGTCAGTGGGCGAGGCCATGGCCATCGGCCGCACGTTCAAGGAGGCCTTCCTCAAAGGCATTCGCTCGCTCGAGCTCGGCAAGGACGGCCTGCTCTTCCATCGGCCCAAGATTTCGGAAACCGACGAGATCGAAGAGGCGAACGAGGAAGAAGAGGAGGCGGAGCTGCGTCGAAAGCTCGTCATCCCGAATGACCGGCGTATGTGGGCGCTGTTCCGGGCGCTCGACTACGGATGGGACATCGCCCGCCTGCACGAGCTCACGAACATCGACCCCTGGTTCCTGCAGCAGTTCGCCGAGCTCGCCGAGCTGCGCAAGACGGCCGAGATGATCGGCTTGCGCGACATGTCGCCGGATCTGCTGCGCACGCTCAAGCGCGCCGGCTTTGGCGACCGCGAGCTGGCGGACATCCTCGGCGTCGATGAGGCCGCGGTGCGCGGGCGGCGGCAGGAACTGAAGCTCGTCGCCGCCTACAAACGGATCGACACCTGCGCGGCGGAGTTCGAATCGTTCACGCCCTATCTCTACGGCACTTTCGAGGACACGTGCGAGGCCGACCCGACGCACAAGCGCAAGATCATCATCCTCGGCAGCGGCCCGAATCGCATCGGTCAGGGCATCGAGTTCGACTATTGCTGTTGTCACGCGGTCTTCGGCTTCCAGAAGGAAGGCTTCGAGACCATCATGATCAACTGCAATCCCGAGACGGTCTCGACCGACTACGACACGGCCGACCGCCTCTACTTCGAGCCCCTGACGTTCGAAGACGTCATGGCCATCGTCGAACGCGAGCGCCAGGGCAACGTGGACGTCTCGTGCATCGTCCAGTTCGGCGGCCAGACACCCCTCAAGCTCGCCTTGGCCCTGCAGGAGGCCGGCGTCACGATTCTCGGCACGTCGCCGGACTCGATCGATCTGGCCGAGGATCGAAGACGGTTTGCCCAACTGCTGTGGGACCTCGGCATTCCGCAGCCGTCGAGCGGAACGGCGACGACGAAAGCCGAAGCGCGTGAGATTGCGGCCAAGGTGGGATTCCCGGTCGTCGTCCGGCCGTCCTACGTGCTCGGCGGCCGTGCGATGGCGATTGTCTACGACGCGGCCACCCTCGACCGCTACATGACGAGCGCGGTCGATGTCTCGCACGACCGGCCGATTCTGATCGACCGCTTCCTCGAACATGCCAAGGAAGTGGACGTGGACTGCATCGCCGACGAGTCGGGCGCGGTCATCATCGGCGGCATCATGGAGCACATCGAGGAAGCCGGCATTCACTCCGGAGACAGCTCCTGCGTCGTACCTCCCGTGGGGATGACCGACCGGCAACTCGCGACGATTCGCGACTACACGCGCCGCATCGCTCGCGCCCTCAAGGTCGTCGGCCTCATGAACGTGCAGTACGCGATCAAGGACGACACGGTCTACGTGCTGGAGGTGAACCCGCGGGCGTCGCGCACCGTGCCCTATCTTGCCAAGGCGAACGGCGTGCCGCTGGCGCAGCTGGCCGCGCGGGTGATGACGGGGAAGACGCTGGCCGAGCTGGGCTTCACCGAGGACATGACGCCGGCCGGCGTGTTCGTCAAGAGCCCCGTGTTCCCGTTCGTCCGCTTCCCCGGCGTCGACACGATCCTCGGACCCGAGATGAAATCGACGGGTGAAGTGATGGGCGGCGCCAGCAGCTTCGGCATGGCATTCGTCAAAGCCATGCTCGGCGTGGGTCAGCGCCTGCCGGAAGAGGGCACGGTGTGTGTCAGCGTCAACAACGACGATAAGGCCGAAGTGCTGCCGATCGCAAAGGGCCTTGCCGCCCTCGGATTCACCGTCGCCGGCACGCGCGGGACCGCTGCCTATCTGCGGGCTCACGGCATCGAGTGCTCGGTCATCTACAAGGTGAACGAGGGCCGGCCGAGTCTCGCGGATGAGATCGTCAACCGCAAGGTGGCGATGGTGATCAACACGCCACTCGGTCGCGAGTCGTTTTTCGACGACAAGGCGGTGCGGCGTGCGGCCATGATGGCCGGAGTGCCGTGCATCACGACGATCACTGGCGCGGCGGCTGCGCTCGAAGCGATTCGCGCGCTCAGAACGGAGGGGCTGAGCGTCCGCGCCCTCCAAGACTACTACGCTGCGGTAAGCGCTCAGGGTTAATCCCTGCGCTCGTGCTGCGTAATCTCGCCATAGTGGTGAGGTCCTCCGCCGCGACGGCGGACGCCGCGGTCAGCGCGCGAAGCTGAACGACAGCCCTTCGACTCCGTTGCGACAGACACGGTCCGCGGCAACTTCGCTCAGAGCAGGCCCTTCGACTCGGTTGCCACGGAATAGGTCCGGGGTAGCTTCGCTCAGAGCAGGCAGACGGGAGAACGGCACGCGCGAGCGCAATGTTGATAGCCGGCACTCGAGCGATCGCAGGTTTTGCCCACTCAGCCCGCGCTGGCGATCGCAGTTGTTGATCACCTCATCGTCGCTCTAGACGCTGCACTCATATAAGCGCCCGGTCCCTGCACTTGCAGCGTGCAGGGTATGTCGCTTTCTCTCTCACTTGCACTCTCGATTGCCGGCGGCGTCGCTGTCGGCATGTTCGGCAACCCGAGCCTTGCGCTGAACGCGCCATGGTTGCTGGCTCTTGGCGGTCTCGTCACTTTCGCCGCCGTCGCGCGGCGATGGTTCCGGGCTACACGGGTCGCGGGCCACCTGACGCTCGCGGCCCTCTCCATCGTTGTCGCCAGTGCCGCGCACGACCAGGCCCTGCACCCGCCCTTGCGGACGGTGCTCGAACAGCGGCTTGGCGGATTTTCCATCGATGACGAGACGGCGGTTGGCGCGATTGGACCGATCACGGTCGAGGGGCGACTGCGTGAAGACGCCGCGCTGACCGAGGCGGGCGCGACGCTCACGCTCGGCGTCGAACGCATCTGGCTGGGCGTCTGCCCTGAGCCAATCACTGGCGGAGTCGTCCTCACCGTGAGCGGTGCACTTGCGCCGGCGGCGGTGGGAGACTGGCGCGCCGGCCGCACGGTTCGCGCGCCAGCGAGCCTGCGTCGCCCTGCGCGCTACCTGAACGATGGCGTTCCCGATTACGAACGCCTGCTCGCCCGCCGCGGCAGTTCGCTCGTCGGCAGCGTGAAGAGCGCGGCGCTCGTGGACGTGATCGCCAGAGGCCGCTGGATCGACGAGGCCGCTTCTCGCGCGCGAGCGCTGGTGCGGGCGGCCATCAGCCGACACATCGCCACGCGCGATGCGCAGTCGGCGGCGATCGCGACGGCCATTCTGATTGGCGATCGCGCGGCCCTCGACGCCGGCATCGAGCAGCGGCTGCAGGAGGCGGGGACGTATCACGTCATCGCGATCTCAGGCGGGAACATCGCCATCCTCGCCGCGCTGGTCCTGGCCGGGCTCTGGTGGATCGGCCTCCGCGGGTCATGGGCGGCCGCGGTCGCCATTCCACTCCTTGCCGGCTACGCGTTTGTCGCCGGCGGCGGCGCCTCGGTCGTTCGCGCGACGATCATGGCGGCGATCTATCTCTCGCTCCGTCTGATCGATCAGCGGACGGCGCCCGTGCACGCCATGGCGTTGACGGCGGCGAGCGTGCTGCTGGCGACGCCCCTGTCGATTTCCGACGTCGGCTTCTGGCTCACCTTTGGGGCGACCGCCGCCATCGTCGCGGGGGCTGCCCGGTTCGCGCTGCCCTCGTCCTGGACGCGCGTGCCGCTTGCGCTGGTGCTCGCCTCGGTGGCGGCCGAAGCGGCACTCATGCCGATCGGCGCGTTGGTGTTTCAGCGCGTGACCATCGCGGGACCGGTGCTCAACCTCGCGGCCGTGCCGTGTATGGGCCTGGTTGAGCTGGCGGCAATGGTGACGGTCGCGGCGGACAGCATTGGATTGACGTCCCTGGCCGCTGTGGCAGGGTGGGCGGCGCATGTTGCGGCACGAGGCCTGGTCGAGAGCGCGGCGCTGGTGGACCTGGTTCCGTGGGTCACATGGCGCGTCATCGCGCCGTCGCTGACGATCGTCATCGGCTACTACCTGTCGCTCGTCACCTGGTGGCGCGCGTCATGCGGTCTGGTCGACACCCGTGCTCGGAAAATCGTCGGCCGTGTCTCGCTCGCGTCGGCTCTCGTGTTGTTCATCTGGATTGCCGTCGCGCCCGCCACGCTGGCACGCGAGCATGGCGATGGGCGGTTGCGCCTGACGATGATGGATGTCGGGCAGGGCGACGCGATGTTGATCCGTCTGCCCAACGGGCGCCGGATCATGGTCGACACTGGTGGCGTGTCAGTGCGGGGAACGTTCGACATCGGCGACCGCGTGCTCGGTCCGGCCCTGCGCGCGCGCGGGATCACGCGCCTCGACTACCTCGCGGTGACGCACGGCGACCCCGATCACATCGGCGGCGCGCTCTCTTTGCTGCGGGCGTTCACACCATCTGAGTTGTGGGAGGGCGTGCCCGTCGCGAAGCACGAAGCGACGGACCGTCTCCATACCGTTGCCACGACCCTTCGTGCGGGATGGCGAACGCTGCAACGCGGTGATCGTTTCGAGCTTGGCGGCGTGGAGATCCGCATCCATCATCCGCCGGTCCCAGACTGGGAGCGCCAGAAGGTTCGCAACGACGATTCGATCGTGCTGGAGCTTCGCTTCGGCCGGGTGTCGATGCTCTTGACTGGCGACATCGGACACGAAGTGGAGACGGCGCTGATTCCTCAGCTCGACCTCCTGCCACTCGTCGTCCTCAAGTCGCCTCACCACGGCAGCGGGACCTCGAGCTCTCAGCCGTTCATCACGGCGGTCAGGCCAGACGTCGTCGTCATCAGCTGCGGCCGGGGAAACCCCTACGGACATCCATCGCCCGGCGTCCTGACCCGGTACCGCGAAGTGAACGCAGAAGTCTTTCGCACCGACCTGGAAGGGCCAGATTGACGTCGTCACCGATGGACAGAGCCTGCAGGGTAGACACCTTCACCGGTCGACGGCTCTCGATGAGGTGAACCACAGCCACGAACAGGGATCGACCACGAACAGGGATCGACCACGAACAGGGATCGACCACGAACAGGGATCGACCACGAACAGGGATCGACCACGAACAGGGATTGACCACGAACAGGGATCGACCACGAACAAAGGATCGACCACGAACAAGGATCGACCACGAACAAGGATCGACCACGAACAAGGATTGACCACGAGAAGGCTAACCACGAAGAAGGATCAACGACGAAGGACCAGCCACCAGAGTGGCGACCAGGAGGCGATGTGCTCAAGCGAATCAAGTCGGATCTGTCGCCGGAAACGGAACTTGTTGTTACACGAACAATAGAGTGCGCCGACCGGGTTCACGAAGAGTTGGGACCAGGATACTTGGAAGGCATCTATCATGATGCGCTCTGCGTCGAGCTCGAGATGCAGGGACTCTCGTTCGAGCGCGAGCGTGCGGTCACCGTCCACTACCGCGGCCGCCCCTTGCGGGCCCAGCGACTAGACCTCATCGTCGAGAGGCAAGTGGTCGTCGAGCTCAAGGCCACCACGCGGATGGAGCCGATCTACCAGGCTCAAATCCTGTCGTATCTGAAGTCCACCGGCCTCCGAATTGGACTCTTGATGAACTTCCACGATCGAATGTTTCGTGCGGGTGTAAAGAGATTCGTGCTCTAGGGTGTGGTGGTTGATCTCTCGGTTAATCTGTCTGGCGGTTTGATCTGCTCTCGTGGTGATGTGCTCTCGTGGTGATCTCTCTTTTGGTTGACCCCCTCGTGGTGATCTGTCTCGTAGGTGATCGTTCTCGTGGTGATTTGTCTCGTGGGTGATCGTTCTCGTGGTGATTTGTCTCGTGGTTGATCGTTCTCGTGGTTAATCCTGGTGGATGGTTCTCGTCGTGTCGTGGCTGATCCTTCTCGTGGTGATCTTTTCGTGGTTGATGCTTCTCGTGGTGATCTTTTTCGTGGTTGATCCTTCTCGTGGTTGATATCTCGCATGGTTAGTTCTCTTCGCGAAGCCCTTTGTTGACGCTCGTGGTCTTGGCCGTCTGCCAATTCGCTTCGAGCTCGTCGAGGCTCAGGTCTTTCAACCGTTGACCGCTCGAGTGGACATGACGCTCCATCGCCTCAAATCGTCGCTGGAACTTGTCGTTGGCGACCCGGAGTGCCGCCTCAGGCTCCACCCCCATTTTTCTCGCCAGATTCGCTACGGCGAAGAACAGGTCGCCGAGCTCCTCCTCGGCTTCGTGCGACCGGGCGCCATGGCTCGCGACCGCCTCCCTCAACTCCTTCACCTCTTCCTCAATCTTGCCGACCACGTCGGCGGCGTTCACCCAGTCGAATCCCACCGTCGCGGCGCGCGTGCTCAGTTCGTAGGCTCGCAAGAGCGAGGGAAGCGTTCGTGGCACGCCACTCAGCAAGGTCTTCTCCTTCGCCCCTTCGTGTGCGCGTTCGCGGGCCTTGATGTCCTCCCACTTCTCCTTCACTTGTCGTGGCGTCAGCCGCTCGGCGCCGTCGGCCTCGAAGACATGCGGGTGGCGGCGAATCAGCTTCTCGCTGATCGCCCGAATCGAATCGCCGATCGAAAAGCGCCCGTCTTCGTCGCAGATCTGGGCCAGGAAGACCGCCTCGAGTAGAAAGTCGCCAAGCTCCTGGCGGATGGCGTCGTAGTCTTCGTGGTCCAGCGCGTCAAGCAGCTCGTAGGTCTCTTCGAGCACGAACGGGCGGAGCGTCTGGATGGTCTGCTCTCGATCCCACGGACACCCGTCGGGCGCGCGCAGCCTCCGCATAATCTGCACCAGCTCCTCGAACAGCGCTCCAGCGGAATCGGTCATGCCGCCTATGCTAGCGAAGCTTCACCTGAAAACCACTGAGAAGAATGCGCCGGCATCGCTTCGCTAGGCAGTGTGGTTTTGCCCCGTTCCGCGGGGCGAGACATTTTCTAACGTCTCCGAAAACTTGCTCCAATTGCAACGATTGTGACGTTAGAAGATGTCTGGGTGACTATTCACATTTGCGGTGATCATCTGGAGCCCAGAATTAGGAGAGAAGCTATGGCCCACACACTCGCCAAAGAAGAGCGGCTCGACGGCGCGGGAGGGTTGCGAATCTTCGTCCGCTCGTGGCGGCCCGAGGGCACCCCTCGCGCCGTCGTGGCCATCGTGCCCGGCTTCAACTCTCACAGCGGCTATTACGCGTGGGCCGCTGAGCAGTTCGTCGCGAAAGATCTCGCGGTGTATGCGGTGGATCTTCGTGGCCGCGGGCAATCGGACGGCGAGCGGTTCTACGTCCAGAATTTCGCGGACTACGTCAGCGACGCGGGATTGCTGGTCGATCTTGCTCGGGAGCGTGAGCCCGGCCTGCCGGTCTTCCTGCTGGGCCACAGCGCCGGCGGCGTAGTGTCGTGCATCTACGCCATCGAGAATCAGAAGACGCTCGCCGGCTTCATCTGCGAGAGCTTCGCCCATCAGGTGCCGGCGCCCGACTTTGCGCTCGCCGTCCTCAAGGGCCTGAGCCATGTGGCGCCGCATGCCCATGTCCTGCGGCTGAAGAACGAAGACTTCTCGCGCGATGCCAAGGTCGTCCAGGCGATGAACGCCGATCCGCTGATCGCCCATGAAACGCAGCCGACACAGACGGTGGCCGAGATGGTGCGGGCCGACGAACGATTGAAGAAGGAGTTCGCGGATCTCACGCTGCCTTTGCTGATTCTTCATGGCTCGCTCGATAAGGCGACCAAGCCAAGCGGCAGCCAGTTCTTCTACGACACGGCGAGCTCCAAGGACAAGACGATCCACATCTACGGCGGCCACTACCACGACCTGCTCAATGACGTTGGCAAGGAGATCGTGATCGACGACATCGTCGAGTGGATCGACGCGCGCATCCCTCGCTAGTGCTACGATCTGATCTTTTGTATGGAGGCGCGACTCACCTTTCTGGGAACCGGCACCTCACACGGCGTCCCGATGATCGGCTGCGCGTGTGACGTGTGTCAGTCGTCGGACTCACGCGACAAGCGTTTGCGTCCGTCGATCTACCTGGAAGTGGATGAGGGGCCGTCGGTGCTGGTGGATACGTCCACCGATCTCCGTCAGCAGGCACTGACGCGGAACGTCCGCCGCGTCGATGCCATCCTCTATACCCACAGTCACGCCGATCACGTCATGGGGTTCGACGAGGTCCGTCGGTTCAACGCGATTTCAGGCGTGCCGATTCCTGCCTACGCCGACGCGCGAACGAGCGCCGACCTCCGGCGGATGTTCAATTACGTGTTCGACCCGCCCAAGCAGAAGGGTGGAGGGATTCCACAGGTCCAGTTGCAGACGATCGATGGACCGTTCCCGGTCGGGCGCCTCCGCGTGCAGCCGGTGCCGCTGCTGCACGGATCGCGTCCGATTCTCGGCTTTCGCTTCGGTCGTTGCGCGTACCTCACCGATTGCAGCCGGATCCCCGACGAAGCGTGGCCCTTGCTCGATGGTCTCGATGTGCTCGTGCTCGACGCGCTCCGGCATCGGCCCCATCCGACGCACTTTACCGTGGCAGAGGCGCTGCAGGTCGTCGAGCAATTGCAACCGGCGCGGACGTACTTCACGCACATCTGTCACGATCTGTCGCACGAGGCGACCAACCGGTCGCTGCCGCCGTCGGTGGAGCTGGCGTATGATGGCCTCGCTTTGACCATTGATGCCGGATCGCCGTGGACGTAGTTCATTTCCCCGATGATCCGCGGCCCACGCGCTGGCCGCATCCGATTCTGGCACTCGGCAACTTCGATGGCCTCCATCGCGGCCACGTCAAGATCATCGAGCGGATTCAGCGCAGCTCCTTCGAGCATCGCGGCACGAGCGTCGTGCTCACCTTCGACCCGCATCCGCCGCGCGTGCTGCGGCCCGACAAGGCGCCGTCACTCTTGATGACGAAAGCGCAGAAGATCGACGCCCTCGCCAAAGCCGGCGTGCAGGGCGTGGCGGTCGTCCGCTTCACCTACGAGATGTCTCGCTGGGAACCGGAACGTTTCGTGCGCACGGTGCTCACTGAATGGCTGCGGGTCATCGAGGTGTGGGTCGGCGCCGACTTCCTGTTCGGCCGCGATCGCAGCGGCAACTTCTCGCTGCTGCGAGCGCTCGGCGCCCAGCTCGGCTTTCGCGCCGAGAAGATCGATCCGGTCCGCTACAAGGATTTCGTGGTGTCGAGCACCCGGGTCCGGCGGCTGGTTGCCGAGGGCCGCGTCGACGAAGCCGGCGCGCTCCTGGGCCATCACTACTCGATCGGCGGCACGGTCGTCGAAGGCGCCAAGCGGGGCCGCGAGCTCGGATTCCCGACGGCGAACATCGCCAGCGAGAACGAGCTGTTTCCACCCCATGGGGTCTACGCCACCGCCCTCGCGGTCGATGGCGTGGTCCATCCAAGCGTGACCAACATCGGGCTGCGGCCCACATTTGGCGTCGAGCAGACCGCCACGATTGAGGCGCACGTACTGGGCACGACGCTCGATCTCTATGGCCGGAACGTGCGGCTGGCGTTTGTGCAGCGCCTCAGAGATGAACGAAAATTCCCCGATCTCGACGCGCTGCAACAGCAGATCGCCGCCGATGTTCGCCGGGCCAGCCGGTTGTTCGATAGACTATCCGTATGACAGGCCACGTGCTGTCCATGACCCCCCAAGAGTTTGGCTTCACCCTCACAGTGCCTCAGGACGTTCGCTTCGTGCCGATCGTTCGAGACGTCGCGGCGCAGGTCGTGACCTACTCCACGATGGACGCGACGCATGGGCAGGCGTTCGTGGATCGCGTGGCCGCCGCCATCGAGCGGGCGTTCTCGCCGGGTCATCACGCCACATCGTGCACCATCCATTTCGCCTGCGAGCACGGTGAAGTCCAGGTCACCATGGCAGACGAGACCATCCGTCAGCGGGTCGCCTCCTAGGCCGCAGATGACACCACCGACTCCAGGGCCACCGATGACGCAGACACAGAGACGCTCCTGACGCGATGCGGCTCTTTAACACCCTTAGCAGGCAGCAGGAAGAGTTTGCGCCCGTCCGCGACCAGACGGTCCGGATGTATACGTGCGGCCTCACCGTGTACGCGCGCGGCCACATCGGCAATTTCCGGACGTTCGTGTGCGTGGACGTGTTGCGGCGCAGCTTGAAATATGTCGGCCGCTGGAAGATGCACCACGTCATGAACTTCACCGACGTGGACGACAAGACCATTCTCGGCGCCCAGCGCGAGGGGTTGCCGCTGCGTGAATACACCGATCGCTACATTGCCGCCTTTCGCGCCGATGCCGCGGCGCTCGGCATCGAGCCGGTCGAGGAGACGCCGCGCGCCACCGACCCCGAGAACCTGCAGTCGATGGTGGACATGATCCTGCAGCTCGGCGAGAACGGGCACACGTATCGCAGCGACGGCTCGATCTATTTCAAGATTGCCTCGCTCCCCGACTACGGCAAGCTGGCGCGGCTGGATCACGCGGGGATTCAGCCGGGCGCGCGGGTCGATGCTGACACCTACGAAAAGGAGGACGCACGCGACTTCGTGCTGTGGAAGGCGACGCAGCCCGACGAGCCCACGTGGGATCTCGGCTGTGGCCCCGGCCGTCCCGGCTGGCATATCGAGTGCTCGGCGATGGCGCTGCGACTGCTGCAGGGACCGCCGATCGACATTCACACTGGCGGCGCCGATCTCGTCTTTCCGCATCACGAAAACGAGATCGCTCAGAGCGAAGGGGCGACCGGCGAAACCTTCTCGCGGTTCTGGGTGCACGTCGAGCACTTGCTCGTGGACGGCCAGAAGATGTCGAAGTCGGTCGGCAACGTCTACAGCGTCGAGGACGTGCGCAATCGCGGGTTCCGCCTGTCAGCGCTGCGCTACCTGCTGTTGTCGGCCCACTACCGCAAGCAGCTCAATTTCACCTGGACCGGGCTGGAGCAGGCCGAGGAGACCCTGCGGCGCCTGACCGATTTTCTGGCGCGGGTGGAGTCACTCACGCAGAGTGGATCGCATCCAGAGATTGTCGAGCGAGTGCGCTGGGCCGTCGAAGCGTTCGACGCCGCCCTTCGTGACGATCTCAACACCGCCGCGGCCCTGGCGGAGATCTTCGACCTCGTCCGCGCGCTCAACTCCGCCATGGACGCGAAGCACATGGCCAAGGGCGACGTCGAGTACGTCCAGTCGGCGTTTGAGCACTTCGACCAGGTCCTTGGTGTGCTGTCGCTCCGCAAGGCCGAGGATGCCCAGCCGCCGATCCCCGAGGCCGAGATCGAGGGCGCGATGGAAGCGCGTCACGCGGCACGCCGGCGTCGCGATTTCGCCGAAGCCGATCGCATTCGCCAGGAGCTCCTCGACAAAGGCGTGATACTCGAAGACTCCGCTCACGGCACGCGCTGGAAGCGAAAGTAGTGGACGCGCCAAACCTCAAAACGCCGCTGCCGGGTCCCAAGGCGAAGGCGATCATCGAGCGAGATGCGAAGGTCGTCTCGCCTTCGTATACGCGCGGGTATCCGTTTGTGATGGCGCGGGGGAGTGGCGCCACCGTCGAAGACGTCGACGGCAACGTCTTTCTCGACTGCGCCGCGGGCATTGCCGTCAACTCGACCGGCCACAGCCACCCGGCGGTCGTGGCGGCGATCGTGGAGCAGGCGCAGAAGTTTCTCCACATGTCGGGAACCGACTTCTACTACGAGCCGCAGGTGCGGCTGGCCGAGGAGTTCGAGTCGATTGCGCCGTTCCCGGGACCGAAGCGATCGTTCTTCTCCAACTCGGGGACCGAGGCGATCGAGGCGGCGATCAAGCTCGCCCGCTACTCGTCGAAACGATTCGGCATCATTGCGTTTCTCGGCAGCTTTCACGGCCGGACGTTGGGCTCGCTGTCGCTGACGTCGAGCAAGGTGACGCAGCGTAAGGGTTTCGGTCCGCCGCTGGCCGGCACGTTTCACGCGCCCTATCCCAACTGCTATCGCTGTCCGGTCGGGCAGCGGCCGGAATCGTGCGCGGCCGAGTGTCTCGACTTCCTCGAAGAACAAGTGCTGATGCATCTGGTGTCGCCCGATGATGTGGCGGCGATGGTCGTGGAGCCGATCCAGGGCGAAGGCGGGTACGTGGTGCCGCCGGAGCCGTTCCACCAGCGGCTGCGCGAGTTGACTCGCCAGCACGGCATGCTGCTGATCGCCGACGAAGTGCAGTCGGGCATGGGCCGGACGGGGAAGTGGTTTGGCATCCAGCACTTCGGCGTCGAGCCCGACATGATCGCGACGGCCAAGGGCGTCGCGTCCGGATTGCCGCTCGGCGTCACGACGGCGCGGGCCGACGTGATGACCTGGCCGCCTGGATCGCACGCGAGCACCTTCGGTGGCAACCCGGTGTCGTGCGCCGCGGCGCTGGCGACGATTGGGTTGATTCGGGATTCGTTGATGAGGAATGCCGCCGACGTCGGCGCGTTCTTGATGGACCGGCTGAGAGAGCTTCAGGAGCGTCACCCGTTGATCGGCGACGTGCGCGGGCGAGGGCTGATGATCGGCATCGAGCTGGTCCGCGATCGCACGACCAAGGAGCGCGCGACCAGCGAGCGCGAGCGTCTGGTGACCGAGTGCTTCAACCGCGGCCTGCTCGTCCTGGGCGCTGGCCAGAACGCCATCCGCATTTCACCTCCACTGGTGCTCACCACGGCGCAAGCATCCACCGCAGTCGGCATTCTCGATCAGGCGCTGTCGGCGGTGGCGGGCCATTGATTGCGGCTGTTGCCATTGATTGCCATTCATGGCGGCCAACCTCTAGGTTTGTCGAAGCAGGCTCGACCCTTGCAGCAGTCTCGCGCATGTCCATCGAACGACAGGCGCTTGGCCGACAGGGCGAGACCCTCGCGTGCCAGGAATTGGAGCGGCGTGGCTATGCCATCATCGCCCGCGGGTATCGGACTCGAGCGGGCGAGATCGATATCGTCGCAAGTGATGCAGGAACCGTCGTGTTCGTCGAAGTGAAGACCCGTCTGGATGTCAGTTTTAGCGATCCCGTTGAAGCGGTCACGCCGGAAAAACAGCGAAGGGTGGTCGCGATGGCCACCGACTACGTCGCTCGGAACGACCTCGACCACACTCCCTGTCGCTTTGACGTCGTCACCGTGGACGCGCTGATCGAGCCGCCGCGAGTCACCGTCTACAAGGACGCCTTCAGGCCAGGCGGCCAGTGGTGAGAGTCTCAGCCGTATTCGGCCGGCGGCGCATCCCGCCCTGCCGCGTTGCTCCACCCTCAAACACAGCCCGGTATTCTCGGTCGTCGCGCCTTGCGGGCCGCGCGCCTCGCCGTCCTCGGTGCCTGCCGGGACTTTCACCACGAGCCGCTGGATGGTGAAGACCGAGACTCGACGCGATCCCATCACCGGCCGGCAGGTGGTGATCGACCTCACGCCGAGCAAGCCGCGCAGCGACTTCGAGCCCGAGCCGCCGCCGCGCGATCGCCACCCCGAGCACTGTGCGTTCTGCGAGGGGCAGGAAGAGCTGACGGGCAACGAGCTGCTCGCGTGGCGTCCAGGCACCTCCCCGAACACGCCGGGCTGGGCGGTGCGTGTCGTCCCCAACCGCGTCCCGCTCTTTCGCATCGAGGCGACCAACGGTCCGCGCGAGGACGGCGTCTTGATCTCGCACGAAGGCCTCGGCGCGCACGAAGTCGTCATCGAGACGCCGCGCCACGAGGAGGCGCTGCACGATCTCAGTGCCGCCGCCATCTGCCGGGTGCTGTGGGCCTGGCGGACGCGATTGCAGGATTTGAAACGCGACAGCCGCTTCGTCTGCGCCCTCGTCTTCAAGAACCACGGCCGCGCGTCGGGCGCGCGGATGGATCACTCCCATTCGCAGATTCTGACGTCGCCGTTTGTGCCACCTCTGGTAGACGATGAGTTGCGGGGGGCGGCGGGACACTTCGAACGGACTGGTCATTGCATTTTTTGTGACGTGATCGAGCAGGAGCTGACGCAGAAACTGCGCACGGTGTCGGAGACCGGGCCGATGCTGGCGATCGCTCCATACGCATCGCGGCTGCCGTTCGAGACGTGGCTGCTGCCGCGCGAGCACCAGGCGCGCTACGAGGACGCCTCGGATGCCGCGCTGGCGGAGATGGCGGCGGTGCTGAAGCAGACGTTGGAACGGATCAACCGGGCGCTCGAGGAGCCGGCCTACAACCTGGTGCTGCATACGGCGCCGTTTCACGGCGAGCAGGACGCGTCGTATCACTGGCACCTCGAGATCCTGCCGCGCGTGACGCGTGTGGGCGGCCTGGAGTGGGGCGGTGGCCTGACGCGCAATCCGATGCCGCCGGAGGAGGCGGCGAAGTGGCTGAGAGGGGAGTTGTCGTAGAGAGGGGAGTTGTCGTGGGGCAGGACTTCAGTCGTGCCACGATCTGGACTTCAGTCGTGCCTCGAGGGGGCGCTTGAGCGTGGGCTGACCCCTCTGTTAAGCTTGGGAGTCGTTCATACGGGCGGGAATAACTCAGTGGTAGAGTGCGACCTTGCCAAGGTCGAAGTCGCGGGTTCGAATCCCGTTTCCCGCTCCAACCTTCGCTCTGGTTCGTTGGCGAAGGTTGTCCACCGAAGCGCGCGCAATTCGGATAGCGCGAAGGTGGACCCCCGCCAGCTGCGAGCTACGGTTGGCAAGCCATCCTTCAGGCACGGCGGACGGTGGGTGATGATCGACAGCTTCGGTTGGCAAGCCAGAGGCCCCGCGACGCAGCACAGTCCCGCGATACAATCCCCCGGCTGAGCACACCGTTCTCAATCGGCGCCGTCGCCAAGTGGTAAGGCAGAGGTCTGCAAAACCTCCATCCCCGGTTCAAATCCGGGCGGCGCCTCCAAATTTCCTCAATGATTTTGACGATTTCGTTTCGCCGGATGGGCGAAACTGGTCGAGGTGTCCATGAAAGTGTCCATGCCGCGTCAAACTTGCGAGCTGCACGGCGGCGCTCTTGAGATCGCCGTGGCTCACGATGTTGTAGCGCTCGAACACCGACCGCGTCTTGTGGCCGGTGAGCTGCATCGCGACACGTTCTGGGACACCGCGACGGACCATATTGCGAACGGCTGAACGTCGCATGTCGTGAGGGATGCGGCCAGGGTGTCCAGCTCGCTCACATGCCACCTTCCACGCCTTGATGAACGTCTTGATCGGTCGCGGCTCCTTCACGCCTCCGCGGCTCTTCGCGCACATGCGGAAGAACACATGCGGAACGATGTGGCCGGCCTTCTTGAGCCGTTGACATGCTTTCTGTTGTGCCGTCAGTAGCGCACGCAGGTCATCGGTCATCGGGAACACGCGACCGTCATCGTTCTTCGTCGTGTGTGGATCGAGGCGAATCTCTCCAGCCTTGAAATCCACTTGGCGCCATTGAATCGGAAGGACTTCTGATTCCGTTCGCCATCCGGTGATGTAGGCGAACTCGACCACCGGACGCAACTCGGCCGGCAGCTGCTTCATCACACCGTTAAGCTGGTCGACCTCGAGGAACCCCGTGCGAGTGTTCCTTTCTTTGAGCATGGGGATGTGAGGCTTTGCCTGAATCTTGCCAGCTTGGTGCGCGAGCGAGAACATGCGCTTGAGCGTCGTCAGTTCGCGATTGATCTCTCCATTCGAGACACCAGCGATCGAACGTTCTTGCTCTGGAACGTGCCGCGTCCCTCCACTCGGTAGCTTCAACGTATAGGCGCCGCGCGAGCTCGTCCTTGCGGCCTGCCGGTTCTTGACGTAACGCCGGATGTCGCTAGTCGTGATGTTGACCAATCGACGGCGCGCAGTGAAGAACGACGCCAGATGCAGGCGAATGCGGCGTTCGACCTCATCGAGCGATGATCGGCGGTTTGCCGTGTAGTCGTCGATCAGATCCTGGGCGGCTTCTGAGAATGTGATTCGGGATTGGGCGGCAGTGAGAGGCACGCCCTTTTCGATTTCACCTTCCCGAATCTTCAGCAGCCCTATCGCCGTCTTGCGATCGCGTGTATGCGCGCTCTCTTCGTGCAGCTTCCCGTTCGCGTAGTAGCGGATCCACCACGTCAATTTTCGACGCTTCAAGCTACCCACTAAACACCTCTCAATTCGAGTGTCTCGTGATGAGCGAGTATGGCTCGGCATGTCCTGCGACAGTGGCGAGACGGCGCGAAACGCACGGCGCCGGATGATCTGGTCTTCTCGACGTGGTCAGGCAAGCCGATCTCGCCGAACAACGTCCTGCGGACGATCGCTCCGGTGTGCACGGGATTGGGTTTGCCACGCGCAAGCTGGCTGACGTTCCGCAGAACCTACGCGAGCTGGGCGCACGACAAAGACGTCGCCGGGAAAACGATCGCCGCCCTGATGGGGCACGCTAAGGTCGACACGGGCCTGAACATCTACGCCCAGGTGCTCGATGACTCGGTGAGGGACGCCGCCGAATGGGTCGGCAACGGATTGTTCACGATTGTTCACACCGGCGAGAAGGAGGTTTTGCTAACTCACTGATTTGATTGGCTCGGTGGACCGGACTCGCACTACGCGGCACTTCGGAAGCCGTCAACTTGAGCGATCCAGCTGATCAGTGGGTTCCATCTGGGGAAAATCTGGGCCGGCACCGGTCGAATGTCCTGAGCGAACGAGCGCGTCGCAAAGCGATGCGCGAGTAAGTCGAAGGGCAGCCTTCATTTCCGGTCTCGACCGAAGCCGGTGCGGTTAACGCGGTTCCAAGAAAGCCGTTACCGTCGAACGCGACTCCCTGCGGGAAGAACAGCAGCTGCAGGCGCTGCCGTTGATCGAGCGAGCCTTGCACCCACAGGTCAGCGGCCCGCGGCATGGCAAGACACGTTCAGCGAACAGCATGATGCCTTCCACGTGCAGTTCTTCGAGCTTCGAGGTGTGCTCGTCGATCTTGAGCAAGGTCATCTGCTCGCGCACGCGGCCCGCGTGGCGATCGTAGGTGTCGATGTCGATGGAGCGCTCGAATAGGAACGCCTCGTCCACGGTCCGCAAACTCCAGAATGAGATCGACGGGGCTCGATGCATCGTAGGCGTGGCCACATTGTTGCGTGGAAGATCGTGCGTCACTCGTTCCAACTGAGCACCATCCGTTTCAGATCGAACTGCACGGCCGACATACCAAGAGCGCGCACGCCGAGGACGCCGTCGTACGATTGGCGTCGAACGCCCGCCGACAGGATGTGGACCGGGCGCCGTTGCCACGTCCCGAGACCAACGGTGATCACGTCGGCGATCAACCGGCGAAGACGCAGGGGTCCCGAAAAATCCGAGGCGTTGATCTCGGTTTCGACTCTGGACTGCCAGGCCACGGGCGCCGCGTCTTCGTAGACCAACACCGCTTGAGACCCCGTGTCCACGACAAGTCGCAACGGCGTCCCGTCGATCGTCACGTCTGCGACGAGGTGAGGCGAGCGGCGATCGAGTGGCAGCGTGGCTCGCCAACTGTCACGGCACGCGAAGCTAAGCCTTCGACGGACGTAATCGATGCTGAAGCAGACGCCGCGTAACAACCCCGCACCGATGACGGCGTCAATCTTGATTCCGAAGCGCGGCTCGAGGCGCGACAGGTCGGCCACCAGGGCCGGCACGTCGGCGGCGGAGAACGGTCCAACAGCCAGGCTTGGAATCACCACGCTCTCCAGCTCGTCTGCTCGTGTGAATGAGTCGACGCGCGCTTTCGGCCCAGCGGTCCGAAATTGGCGTGCAATCCGCGTATCCACCAGAGTGGGCAGGGTGCCAGTATCGACGACAAACGTCAGTCCGCCACGGTCGCCTACCCTGCCGCGGACAGCAACGAGGTAATCGCGCTGGAGTTCGATCCGTACGTCGCCGGCATCCGGCTGCAAAGCGACCGCTGCGAACGATGTGATCGACGCGAATCCGCAGAGCGCACCTGTCGCGGCGATGCCGATGACGATGAACGTGGCCCGCCTGCGTCTTCCGAGCATAGGCCCTCCCGAGCGAGACACTCGGCGGGGCCGGCGCGGCGTTCAATCGACGGCGGGTGAAACGCGGGTGAATTCCTGGTGGATCGCTAAGTTGTTGGCGTGAAAGTGACTTTCGGGCCGAGTACCGGATGGACTCGGATGCGAGCGGAGTAGAATGCCGCCGGGAAGCAGCCGCCGGGCGCCGATGAGTCAACCGTCGCCGCAGATCATCCGCTTTTCGACATTCGAGCTGGCGCTCGACACGGGAGAGCTCCGAAAGGCGGGCATGCGGATCGCCCTGCAGGAGCACTCGCGTCGTGTGCTGCTCCGCTTCCTCGAGCGCCCGGGCGCGCTGGTCACCCGCGAGGAGCTGCGTGCCTCGCTATGGCCGTCGGATACGTTCGTCGATTTCGAGCACGGCCTCAACACCGCGATCAAGCGGCTGCGCGACGCGCTCGGAGACTCGGCCGGCACGCCGCGTTTCATCGAAACACTTCCGCGGCGCGGGTATCGATTCATCGCCGCGATCGAACCGGACCCGCAGACCGCATCAGCTGTCGATCAGCACACACCCGCGCGGACGTCCGGCGTCCGCTGGATGCCCATCGCCGTCGGAGTCGCGCTGCTGGTCTCGACAGTCGTCATGATCCTGACCATCGTGCCGGTCCGGCGTCCTGCGCCGTCCAATGCCGCGATGACCCACCTGAATGTGGTCGTCACGCCGGCGGAGCAGCTGCTGACGTCGGACGCGCTGGAGCTACCGATTAGCCACGGTCGGCCGACGCGGACGGCTTTCGCGCTCTCACCAGACGGACGGCTGCTGGCGTTCACCGGTCGGCGAGGGGACCAACTGCACCTCTATCTCCGCCCGTTCGACACGGGTGACGCGATCGAGGTGAACGGCACCGACGGCGCCGGCAGTCCGTTCTTCTCTCCCGATGGCGCGTGGATCGGCTTCTGGGCGGATGGAAAGATCAAGAAGGTCCGCGCCGATGGCGGACCGATCATGGACGTCTGCGCGACGTCGCCCACCGGCGGCGACCAGAAGGCGAGCAGTGACCGGTCGCTCCACGGCGAGATCGTCGGCGCCTCGTGGGGATCGGACGACACGATCGTCTTCGCCCTCCCGTTCGGCGGCCTCTGGCAGGTCGCGGCGCGCGGCGGCGTCCCCACCTCGTTCACGACGCTTCGCGCCGGCGAGATGTCCCACCGGCTGCCACACGTGCTTCCAGGCGGACACGGCGTGCTCTTCACCGTCATCCGGAGGGCCTTCAACTGGGACAGCGCGAGCACTGACGCGCTCATCACCACGACTGGCGAGCGCAAAGAACTTGTCCCGCAGGCGGTTGACGCTCGATACCTCGAATCCGGGCATCTTCTCTATGCACGCGACGGCGTGCTGTTCGCTCAGCGATTCGATGCGACGCGCGTCGAGGTGAGTGGCTCTGCTGTCGGTGTTCTCGACAATGTCATGCATGCGATTCGGGGGGGCAGCACGAACCGGGACACGGGAGCCGCGCAGGTCGCCATTTCACGTACCGGGACGCTCGCCTACGCCCGCGGCGGTCCCTATCCGGTTGTCAAAAGCCGGCTCGTGTGGGTGAACCCCCAGGGACGCGAGTCTCCCGTCGGAGCACCGCCACGCCAGTACCTTGCGCCGCGTCTGTCGCCGGACGGCAAGCGGATCGCGTACATGTTGCGCACTCAGCAATTCGACGTGTGGGTCGACGAGCCGCCCGACGGCCCGAGCTCGCGTATGACGTTTGGGGGGCTGAACGTATTTCCCATCTGGACACCGGACGGAAGCCGACTCACCATTGCGAGGTCGTTGGAGGGGCGATCGAACCTGTTCTGGGTTCCACTCGCCGGAGGAAAACGCGAGCCCGAGATCCTGGCGTCGGACCAACAGCCGCGAACGCCTGCAGACTGGACGCCGGACGGCAATACGCTCGTCTTCGTGCAAGACATCCCGGACAAACCGTGGGACATCTGGGCGCTGACCCGTCAGCAGACGACCTGGCGTGCGACGCCTCTGGTACGCTCGCCCTTCTCGGACATCGAGCCGGCGTTGTCGCCTGACGGGCGATGGCTCGCGTACGTCTCGGACGAGTCCGGGCACACGCAGGTCTACGTTCAACCCTTCCCTGGCCCGGGAACGAGGCACCAGATCTCGCCCAGCGCCGGCCGCGAACCGCTGTGGGCGCGCGACGGACGCACGTTGTACTACCTGGAGCCGAAGCCCACCCCCACCGATGGCCAGATGGTCATGGCGGTGCCGGTCACGACCGGGACGAGGTTTACGTCGGGAAAACCGAAGCCGTTGTTCCGGACCCCGTATGGCGGCACGACTCCGGTCCGTGGGTACGACATCGCGGCGGACGGGCGTTTCCTGATGCCTTACGGCGAGCCTGTCCCCAGCGGTGTGGTGACACACCTGGACATAATCCAGAACTGGTCGCCAGACCGGCTCGAGAAAGCCCCTTCGAGTGCGCGACATTAGCTCACTCGTCGCTTGACGAGCAGCGTCACTGTTCGA
Source organism: uncultured Acidobacteriota bacterium (assembly GCA_963773045.1). Taxonomy (GTDB): domain Bacteria; phylum Acidobacteriota; class Vicinamibacteria; order Vicinamibacterales; family UBA2999; genus 12-FULL-67-14b. The sequence continues at coordinate 233,441 of CAVYZT010000003.1, forward strand.
TGTCCGGAATGTCAGGGCGCGCAACGAAGCGACGCGAGCTGACGCAACCAGTGCGCAGACCGGTTCCAACTCGCACTGGTCAGGTCCACCAACTCCAAGTCGTTGATTACAAACGACTGAAATCTTGAACCCACTCCGTTAGTCGAACCACCCTTTCGTCGGCGCCCAGTGCGATGACTCGCTCTCTTCGCACATTGTCGTAGTGAGTGGAGCGTCATTGAGCAGATAATTTCGAGGCACGTTCAACAGAACCGAGCCGACACAGTGGTTTCAAGTGACGGGGTAGTCCTCGGTTGACCAACGGTCTCGCATTGCCTGGACGATGCAGGAGGATGGCGTGAAGATTATTGTCGCCGCGAGCGTTGTTCTCCTGCTGCTGACGCCTGATAAAAGTTCCGCGCAAGCTCGCGTGGAAAAGAACGTCGTCTACGGGATGTATTCAGGCCTGGGGCTGTTGATGGACGTTTACCGGCCGGCTCAGCCGAACGGCATCGCGATTGTCGCCATCCAGGGCAGTGGTTGGTATTCGCCGATGCGCTATGACGCGGCTCAACTCAACTCGAATCGAGAAGTGACCGCTCACGCGGAGAGGTTCGCGGCCGACGGCTACACCGTTTTTGCGATCAATCACCGCCAGGCTCCTCGGTTCCGTTATCCGGCACCGATCGAGGATGCGCAGCGCGCCGTGCGGTTCGTTCGCTTTCACGCGTCTGACTACGGCATCACGTCCGACCGGATCGGCGCGTGGGGATCGTCGTCGGGCGGTCACCTCGTCGAATTGCTGGGAACGATGGATGGAAAAGGCGATCCGTCGGATTCGGATCCGGTGAATCGTCTCAGCGCAAAGGTGCAGGCGGTCGTGGCGTTGTTCGCGCCCGCCGACATGTCGTCAATGTTCAGCACGACGAGCAGAGCCGGAACCGTGTCCGCGCTCATGGGCTTCGCGTATCAGGACCCCACTCTGGGTCCTCCCGGGATCGCGCGGCCTGACGACTTTGAGAACCGGCAGTATCGTGACGCCTCACCGCTGACCCATGTAACGGCCGACGATGCGCCGATGCTGCTGATGCATGGCGATCAGGACGTAATCGTGCCGATCAAACAGTCGGTGATCATGGAGAGCGCCCTGCAGCAGGCTGGCGTCGGAGTGAAGTTCATCAGAGTGCCTGGAGGCAAGCACGGTCCGAACTTCCAGCTACCCGCCGGCGACCCTCGTCTGCCCGATCACATCGGAGAAGCCGTTCGGTGGTTCGACACGCATTTGAAACGCCGCCCCACCAGCCAGCAGTAAGCGTAAGGGCTTCGATGCCAGAGCAGACCGGTACGCGAGTCACGCTATGCGACGGTTCTGAATGCGTTCAGTAGGGCAAGCCAGCTGATCAGTCGGTTCCAACTGGCGAACATCTGGTCCACCAACTCCAAGTCATTGATTCCACACGACCGAAATCGCTGACCCTGTGGTCCGCAAATATTACATCCGCTCGTTGATCTGAAGCCTGCCACAAGTGCCGTCGCGTCACGGGAGCGCCCGCCGACGTTAGGCGATTACGATACGAGGCCATGTCAAACCGCCGGCCTTCCCTTTTCCGCAACGGCTACCGTTTATTGGAGGACCTGCTTGCGCTCGTCCGACTGGGGCTGACGTCCCGAGGGCACATGGCGGCGGAAAACCTATTCCTACGCAAACAGTTGGCGCTCTATCAGGAGCGACGTACCAAGCCGCGGCGGCCCGACCCCGCGACACGCGTGGCGCTCGTCGTGTTGTCCCGATGGCTGAAGTGGCGCTCGATGCTCACGGTGGTCAAGCCAGACACGCTGATTCGGTGGCACCGTCAGGGCTGGCGACTCTTCTGGCGATGGAAATCCCGCGCCGGTCGGCCACCGATTCCGGTCGACCTGCAGCGACTGATCGTCACCATGGCCCGCGCGAACCCGACGTGGGGCGAGGAGCGGATCGCGGACGAACTCCTGCTAAAACTGGGCCTGAGCGTCTCGCCGCGCACGGTGGGTCGGTATCTCCGGCGCCTGCGACCGTCCCGCGGTGGTCGACCCGCCCAACGCTGGGCGACGTTCGTGCGGAATCACGCGCACGCGGTCCTCGCGTGTGACTCCTTCACCACGATCACGGTTCGCTTCCGCATCCTGTATGTGTTCGTCGTGCTCGACGTCGGCACGCGCCGGATCGTCCATTGGAACGTGACCGAGCATCCGACGGCGGACTGGACGATCCAACAGTGTCGTTCCGCGATCACGGGCGAGACCGGGCATCGCTTTCTGATCCACGACCGCGATGCGGTCTACTCTCCAGCCGTCGACGGTGCGATCCGATCGATGGGGCTACGCGTGTTGAAGACGCCGGTGCGGACGCCACAAGCCAACGCGTACTGCGAACGCGTGATCGGGACGATGCGGCGCGAGTGCCTGGATTGGTTGATTCCGTTCACTGAACGACATCTCCGCCGGCTGCTCCAGGAGTGGATTGGCCACTATAACCGGGAGCGACCGCACACGAGCCTGGGACCCGGGGTTCCGGATCGGTCACCGGATCTGCCTCGGCCGAAACCCTCCGGCCACCGACTTCCCGCCCGTCACTGCGTCGCGGTCACGCCGATTCTCGGCGGGTTGCACCACGAATATCGCCTCTAGCGTGACGCCGCCTGACCGCCCGCATGTCAGTGCATGTTGTTTTTTGCGGAGCACAACGGTGTCGCGCAGGTTCTGGAGCACTCGACGTGCGACCTTGCGGACCTCCCGCATGAACAGGATTGCAGCGTCGAGCTGCGAATGTGTCAGGGCTGGGACACGACGCATCTGTTGAACTCAGACGAGCTTCTGGCGGACACGTCCATTTGGCGGCAGAATCAGTTGAGCTAGCGATATTACTTTTGCGACGAAGCAACGGGGGATTTCTAGTCAGATGTGATCCTCAATTCTTGAAAATCCCGGGTGATGGACCTGGCGGGCGCTACCGTCTGTGCGTACCATCGCTTTTGGGTACCCGGGTTCAAACCTCTTCCTTACTGCCTACCGCCGAGACAGTTGTCGAGCGCCCGGATCAGAATGTCACCCTATTCCTATGCGCATCGATTTTGCTAAAGCTCTCCGAGCCGCTCGCAATCGTTCGCTCGGTCTGGACAGATTCGCGCCCGCCACTCCAATGCGGTCTTCTTTAGAAAGGTACGTCAATAACCGAATCCGTGCCACCCAACGGCAAATGTGTTTCAGGCCTGCGCTTACCACAGAACCTCGACGGCGGGGGGGGGCAGGACGCCTTGTAGCAATTCTGGTCTCCGCCGCCTCCGACCTCGCGATCAGTCTCGTAGCAGTCCGTCGCCCTTCCGAATATCATCGTGCCCCGGGCATCGCACGACCCGTACCCCTTCCGACCAACCAGGACTAGCTGCCATTTATTATCCTGGCATGCCCACTCATAGTAGAGGGTCTCGCCACTCCCACAGACGGGGCACATGGGTAAGATTGCGCGATCACCTGAACTGCCGTATTGAGAGTTTAATCGGTATATTCGCTGTCTTGAACCCAGTGCCGCCTCGGCCGAGAATCCAGGGATATTCATCTTGTTCATTTCATATCTCCTTGTGGTTAATCAGAAGCCGGCTCACCAATAGTCGCTCAGCAGAACGACGAGCGCCACGAGTACCCTTCCGGCTGCCGGGGACCGCTCGATTCTGATCTACTTGGTCGGCCGAACACTGGTCGGCCGGCATCTTGTCTGCCCAATGTCACCGCATCAGCCGCCGGCGCGAAGGGATCCACAGCGCCCTTGGCTGCATGCCATGTTAAGTTTTATCCGACATTTCCGATTTGGCTTCCGAAGATCGGCCACATCCTTCACCCGCTCGCTCTGTCCCGCTCGAATGTTCTGATCACTGGGGTCGCACCTCATGATGCCCGCCACGGCGACCTGAATTCCGGACGCCGAGACCGCCATCGCCCACAGTTCTCCGACACCTCTCTCGCGTTGCGCCCTCTCTTCGCCCAAATGGTCTCCTGTCGCCATGCCGATGAATCCGGCCGAGGCCACCGGTCGTTGGCGCGCCCGCGATCAGGACGTTCTCGATCCCCTGATGATTCCGCTCCCGGTGGTAATGTTCGAGGTACTCTGCCATCGTCCGTCGCAGATGACGTTCGCCGAACGGGATCACCCGGTCGAGGCACTCTTCTTTGATCGATCGCACGAACCGTTCGGCATGGGCATTCGCATTGGGCGCCCGATACGGCGTCTGCACCACGCAGATCCAGGCGTCCTCCTCGGCGGATTCTTCGACTCAATCGTCGTCTCCACGAGATCGGCGAGTGTGTTGACGTCAGTGTTCCGGAGCAATGCTGCGAGCTCTGGCAGCTCTTCACCGACGTCGATCTGACTCCGTTCGGCCAACCGCACGAGCATCGACTGGTATATCGAAATCCATCTGCCTCATGCCTGGGTCTACGGCACTCGTGTTGCACTAAACAGCTGGGGGCTGAGATGGCAAAGGAGAAGGCGCAACAGCGGAAGGCCGCCAAGCGCGAACTGATCAACACGGGTCGAGACAAGCGGTTCGTTCGCCGCGGGGCGGCGGGCCAATTCAAGGAATCCGATGATGTTGGCCGCTCGCTCTCTCGCGATCGGCGCGTCACGGCGAAGACCAATGTGAAGAGTGGACAGGGCGACCGGGGAGACCGTTAATGTTTCTGTTCTTCAGCAGCAGACTCGGCTGCCTGGGGTCTCTCATGATGACCCTCCTCCTGAGTGGCGTACTACTACTGCTCATGCGCGGCTGCACATCGAGCCTATGACCACGCGACCTGACACCGTTCCGACCGGCGAGCCGCGGAACGTCCAGACGATCGCCGATCTCGAACGCACGAGCCGCGACCGACGGACTCGGATTGAATGTTTCTCCGACGCGGTCACGAGCACCGCCGGCAGCCTGCCATTCGTCTCGTCCACGTGGTGTGGTTCGGTGGGTGGATCGCCATCAACATGACTCGCCTGCGGTTCGACCCCTTCCCGTTCAGCCTACTGACAATGATCGTTTCCCTCGAGGCGATTCTTCTCAGCGCCTTGCTACTGATGTCGCAGAACCGGCAAATGCATGACGCCGATCGGCGCACGCATCTCGATCTGCAGGTGAATTTGCTGGCTGAACAAGAATTAACCGCCATTCTCCGGGTGCTGATGCGTCTCGCTCAGCACGCGCGGATTGACATCGCCAACGAGATGCCGGAACTCAAGCCGCTGTTGGGCAGCACCAATGTCAACGAGCTCGCTGACTTGGTGCAGCGCAACATCGAATCCGAGCGCGGACCCGCGCCCTGAGTTACCGTCGCTTCTTGCTGTTTGACTTGGTGGCGGCGGAGCGCGACGAGCGGGGCGCGGCCGCCGCGGTCTCCTGCTCGTCGTCAGTGCCGTCACCGTAAGCGCCCTCGCTGGCCTGCTCGTTGACGCCGCCTTCGGCAATGCTGGTCAGCTTTTCATCCGCGGCCTTCTCTTCGTCAAGCGTCGCACGCAGGAGGTTCGCCGCATCATCGTGCCCCATGGCTTTCGCCCACGCGACGAGGGTGCCGTAAGCGGCCATCTCGTAGTGTTCAGCGCGCTGACCAGCAGCGACCAGACAGGCGTCCATCGTGGCCTCGTTGAACTCCTCGGCCATGATCGACTTGCCTTCTTCCACGATGCCCGTAATCCCCTCGCAGTGCTTCCCGCGCACCGGCTCGTCCAGCAGTTCGAACACCTGCTCCAGACGCTGAACGTGGCCGCGGGTTTCCTCGAGGTGCGATTCGAACGCGTCTCGAAGAATGGGGGATGTCGCCGCCTTTGCCAATTTTGGCAGTGCTTTCAGCAACTGCCGCTCGCCGTCGTAGGAGTCGCGTAGCTCGTCGATAAACGCGTCGTGCAGAGTCTTCGTTTCGGCCATGACTAATTCCTCAGTGTGGTGAACGGCGTTCGCGATGCTTAACTTTGGCAACGCGATTCGCATCTTGTGCGAAATGCCCCGCTCCCGACGTGGGACGGGTCGCTGTCGCACTGTAGAGGCATGATGCATACCGCGCCTGAGGTCGGACGAACTGTCGAGCAACAAGCCTTAGGACTCATCGTCGGTGGGCGGCCCCGACGGCTCCCCCGCCCACCGACTGTATCGCGGCGAGGGCGAAGGTCTCGGCGTCGCTGCGACGCAGACCCTCAGCGAGTAGCTGCGAGACGCGCCGGCTCCACGATTGGCGTTCCGCTTCACCCCAATGGGCGAGCGCCTCACGTACGTAGTTCTGAGTGGGCCCGCGTCACGCCGCCCAGGGTCCATCGCATGATCGTGACGCTGCACGACCACGGCCACATTCAGCGCCATCCAGGGCAGGCCCGAAGCATCACACTACTGGTTCCGCCCGAACGGTTGCCGCCGCTCCAATCGATCAAAGTCCCTGCGACGGGGTACTAGTGCTTCCTCTGCGTGTCCACGGGATTTCTGTGGGGGTTCCTGGAGTTCTTGCGCTGTTCGTGATCGGCTTCGCCGCTCTGGGCCGAGCGGTTAGCGCCGGCGATCTGTCCCTGACGTTGATCTTGGTACTTGCTCCGATCCTGGTTCTGGCTTGGGGATCACCGAGGCGATCCCTCTGACTCCCCTGCGTCCCACCGGCGTCGCGCCCCAGATCTCCAGCTTCACCCTTGTCCGAAGCCGAGAGGTCGTCTTCGCTCTCCCTGTCGTCCTCTGGTCGGCCGTCATGACTGATGGCGCCGTCGGTCGCATCCTCGTCCTGCTCATCCTGCGGGTGATTGGAAGTGCCTTGTCCCCCGGGAAGGTTCGTGCCTGACTCGATCTTGCGGACATCCGGGTCGGTAACTTCTTCCTTGTTCGGAGAGCGACCCTGGTCGTCCACAACCTTCGGCTCGTCAATTTCAAATTCTGGCGGCTTGTTCATCATACTCTCCTGCCTTTCTGCGCAAGAGCAACGAGGATGCCGTTCTCGCTATCGTGTCAGCGTCGTTCGTTGCGGAGGGTGAAGCGCGAACCGGGTGTTGTATCCGGGGGGGTTGCGCGACTCCAGACGACGCCTGCTCGGCCGCTCATCTCCATTTTCAGCAGAGCCCTATCCTTTTTGGGGAAGTGGCGAAGCCACGGTGCCTCCACCCAAACAGCGCGGCCACGAGCTCGCGTACATGCCTTCACGGCGACAAGCCAACGAAACCAGCATCCGGAGCCACGCCTCTGAATCGAGCTGGCCGTCCACCTGGCTTCAGCGTGGCAACGCTGGTGAGGTCATCCGCCAGACTTCGACCATCGTGTGCGCGGGAACGCATCGTGCACTGACAAGCCTCGCATCCAACGTCTGCGCCATCGAGCCGCAATCACAAGACTTGGATATGAGGAGAGAGTCATGAATCGAGACGAGCTCAAAGGCAAGGCCACCGCGCTCAAAGGCAAGATCAAGCAAGGCGCAGGCAAGTTGACCGATGATCCCGCCCTCCAGGATGAGGGCGCAACGGACGAACTCGCGGGCAACGCCCAGGCCGCGGTCGGTACCGCTAAGCGCAAGGTCGGCGAGGTCGTGGAGAAGGTCGGAAAGACCATCAAGCGCTCCTGAGCCACCGTGTTTCCGCGGCTCCGGTTCGCTCTGGCCGGTGCCCGCCCTCGTGACCTTTTCGAGAGCGACCAACCGAGGTCATCGGCCCGCGAAATCGTCCCGTCCCGCCGGACATGCCTGCTTCGCCCAGGAGCCGCGAGGTGTGGGCGGGGACTGTACGCGACTCTACCTGCCGACTCATGTTTTCAGCCGCCCTCGCTTGACCCTCTCTCGCGGAGCCCGAACCGAACTCTCAAGCCATCGCTTCAGCTGAGCGACCCACAAAACACGAAGCCGGAGGTCGATTCCAGGACTGGCTGCGGACCCAAACTCGAGCGGGATAAAACTGGAATACTGACGCACCAGCGATGAAACAAACGCTTTACTATAAATATTTTAGTGTTGGCGGAGAGGGTGGGATTCCAACCTACGCCGCCGTCGAAAAGCGCTCCGCTTCTCTGAGCCAATCCGCCACACGGTTCCATCTGGGGAAAATCTGGGCCACCATCTTTTCATCAGCACTCTCGGACGGCGCCAAATAGTTGAAAAGTGGTGCCGTTACGTGGACGTGGTACAGGCGTCCACGTCGGGCGGGCCCCGGTTCGATGGCTCGCGCGAATCCGCGGGCCACCAGCCTTGCCACGAACTCCCGGCTGTTCTGGCCGCGCACCGTGCCGAAGCGCGAGATTTTCGAGCGCGACTGCCCGGTGTCCGCGGCAGATCAGTCCGATCAAACGGAGGAGTACAAGCAGCGCCGTCAGCATGCGTGATCCTGCCGTGCACTCGACGACGAAATCAACCAGCGGGCGGCCGTCCAGGTATTGGCGAAGGACAGGGGCGGATTCGCCGCGCTCTGGCGTGACGACGGCGTCAACCGGATTGCGCCGCCGACCATCCCGTCGACGTCTGCACAACGCATGGAGTCGAGGCGTCGCAGAAGACGAACACTATGGGGTTTCCCCTGCGGTCGCCGTGAGATCGTAGGCGCTCCACCGCCCATCGGTCAGCGCGAGCTCGTTCACGTGATTGTTCAGGCTTCGAAAGACCACGACATTGGTCCCATCCGCGCGAATGTACGGCGCTGGATCGCCGCCGGCCAAAGGACCTCCCCAGGCCGTCAGATCGCCCGCGACCCAATCGGCGCTTCCGAGCGCGACCTCGATGATGTGGTTCGTGTTGCTTCGGAACACGACAGCGCTCATGCCGTCCGAACGAACGTACGCCACCGGGCTGCCCGCGGCGGGTTGCGTGCCTGGGGCGTTAAGGTCGCCGGTCTGCCATCCTGCACTCGTCAAGTAGAGCTCATGGATCGTGTTGTCAGGCGCGCGGAACACGATCGCGTTCGTGCTGTCGTGGCGCACATAGCCGAAAGGCGTGCCCACTGCCGACGGAGCTCCTGCGAGTGACGAAGGATCACCCGCGACCCAATCAGCTCCTGGAGTGAGAGAGATCTCGCGCACATGGTTGTCGAGCGAGCGGAAGACAACCGCGCTGACGCCATCGGAACGAGCATATGCGGTCGGATCGCTCGCGGAGACCGGCGCACCGCTGATCTTCGTCAGATCACTCACGACCCAGCCCGATGGCTTCAACGCCATCTCGATGATGTGATTGCCGGCGCTTCGGAAGACAATCGCGCTGAAGCCGTCCGCGCGAACGTACGTCGCGGTGTCGCCGGCGGCGACAGGGCCTCCCCACGTCGCCGTTAGGTCGGTCGGGCTCCAACCCGCACTCGTCAACGCGAGCTCGACAATGTGACCCGTACTAGCGTTCCGGAAGACGACTGCGTTGATGCCGTCGGCCCTAGTGGACACCGAAGGACGGCCCGCAGCCAATGGCGCGCCAGCCACGGAGAGATCGCCCGTTTGCCACCCCGTCCCCGTCAAAAAGAGCTCGCGGAGATGACCGATGCTTGCACGATGAACGACAGCGCTGAAGTTGTCCGAGCGGGTGTACCCCACGGGATCGCCCGTTCGCGACGATCCCCGCGATGCATAATAAACCTGAGCGACAAGTTCCGGAGTTGCGGCGATTGCCGGGGAAGAGTTCATGAATATAAATACAACATGTTGTGTTGAAGGGAAGTATACCCAGCAACAGCCCGAGCCTGTGCCCTGCCCATAGCCGTCTTCACCATTGTGGTGGTGATAATAGGTCCCATCAGCATGAAAGCAACCCAACTTTTCTGAGAGCATTTGCTGGCGCATTGCTTGTGGCAACAGATTTTCGGTGCTGACCAAGCTGAGAATGACGCCGCTCATTTGCAGAATGGAAATATGCCATCCCCACGCGCCTGCCACACCGGTAAGATCACCCGCTTGCAGGCCGTGCACTGAAAGATCGCTATAGTTGTAATAAAGCGTGGGGTTATCACCGATAGGTTTACAATAAATATTCTTGTCGCCGATTGCAGGATACAGAACATTGTCCTGAATGTATTTCACGTATTTGTCGCCGCTACTGGCGTCGCCCCCAATTCCTCCCATGTCCGAAATAAGGATGCGCATCAAAGCGAAATTGGTATTGGAGTAGGCAGCAACCCCTTGGTCCTGAATCCGCACACCTGTTGCCACCGCAGCTTTCAGGCTTGCAGAATCATCCACTCCGCTTCTGAAACCGCTGGTATGCGTAAGCAACATCTTGAAGGAGACATTTCCCACATTACTTCCGATCACCCAGCTATGTGGCAAGTAGGGCACGATAGATGTATCAACGGACAGTCCGCGTGCCAGAAGTATTCGCAACATTCCAATAGCAGTAATAGTCTTGCTTGCACTGGAGATATGCACGGGCGCAAATACATCGAATAATGCGGGGTATAGTTCGTTCGGTCTTCGTCTGGAACCTTCCGAGTATATTTTGGGATTCTTGCCTGGATGACGTATGGCAAAACCCATCCCTACTGCTTTCCCGCCAAATTGAGTGACCAGATTGTGATAGAAAAGAGTTTCATCAAACATGTGTTTTGTCAGTCTTCACCGAAGTGAATGCACTGCTCCTGCATGAAGAAACCGCCTGACCGCACGCGGCGATCGGATCGGCCGGGGTTCGACCACTTGCACTGAACAGCAACATCGGCGTGTCTTGCATCCCTCGCTACTGGATGACCATGTTGAGATATGGTGTACGTCGATCTAGATCTAACCGCGCTGATACTACACCCATGCCAACTGCCGCGCGTCGCATTTGACGAAGAGGCCGAGACGGAGTTCTCACACACGGATTGGCGCATGACGGGCGGGCGGCAACTAGAACATTAGCGTCACAGAGCGATTCGTCTATGATTGCGGCGATGACGATCACCCAAGATCTCGTCGGCGACAACAGCTGGCCGACCGGCCCCCTGCGCTCCGGCCCCCTGCTCGGCGAGGTCGGTGAGACCGACGCCTTCGTCTGGGCGCAGGCCCGGGACACGACGCCGCTCGTGCTCAGCGTCCACCGGCCGGATGGGTCCACGATCGCGATCTCCAGATTACCGTTGACGACGAATGGGCTGTGCGTCGTCTTTCACGTGACGGGGCTCGTCGCGGGGACTGCATGTCCGTACACGTTGAGCAGCCAGCACGGCACGACGCCGACCTACACGTTGCGGGCCGGACTTCCTGCCACCGCCACCAAGGCCAAGATCGTCTTCGGCTCCTGCGTTCGGATTCCCGCGAGCGGCACCCAGTCCATCCTGACGTCGATCGGGAACGAGCACGCCGACGTTTTTCTGATGACGGGTGACAACACGTACTTCGAGGACCCGGGCGACTTAGGGAACGAGGACGTGAAGATGCTCGCTCACCTCAAGTATAGAAACATCGCCGAGTTGCGGAACGTCATTCCGTCGGTCTCGACGCTCGGCATCTGGGATGATCACGATTTCGGGTCAGACGACCGGGACAACGACGAACCGATCCTCTTCTCGCAGGCCGACGACTCGCTGTCCGCGTTCAAGCACATGTGGGCGCAACGCACGTATGGGCTCGTCGGCCCCGGAACGGCCGGAATCTACTCGCATGCCCGGTATGGCCCGGTCGAGATCTTTCTCACCGATGGTCGATTTCATCGCAGTGAGTTCAACCACATCCTCGGTCCGGCCCAGCTCTCCTGGCTCAAGACGGCGCTCGCGGCAAGTACGGCTCCCGTGAAGCTCATTGTGTCCGGGTCGGTCGTGCTACCGCAGTTCGTGAAGGCAATCCACACATGGGAGGGATGGGAGCGCGACGCGCCTGGCGAGTTGAGCGAGCTGCTGGCTCACATTGAGGCGCACGACATCCGCGGAGTCGCGTTTGTGAGCGGGGATCTGCACCTCGCCTATCTGATGCATCGTCCGGGGACGGCGATGACGGGTGGACGGCAAGGTCCGGACTACTGGGAGCTCATCTCGAGCCCGCTCTCGAGTCCCGTCTGGGACTATCGAGTGAGGTTAGGACCGAACGAACCGACGTACGATCCCTACTGCCTGACGGAAATCGCGTCGCAGAACTACGGCGTGCTGGACGTCGATCTGAATCGGGGCGGGAAGGAGTTGATCCTGACGCTCAAGAACGCCCAGGGGATCGGTATTGTGAGCCAGAACGTCGATCGCTCGACGCTCCAGGTTCGTCCCGCACCGGCGCCTAAACTCACTGCCGTCGTCTGGCCGAACGGGAAGGCGTATTTCTTCAAGGGCAGCCGGTACGTCCGGTACACGGTGGACCCGGCGCACGAGGGCGTCGATGCCGGTTACCCGATGCCGATCGCTGGACACTGGACGGGACTGCCAGATCGGTTCACCGAGAACCTCGATGCCGCCGTCGCCTGGCCCAACGGGCGTGCATACTTCTTTCGGGGGAACGGATACGTCGGCTACACGATCGATCCGTCGAACGAAGGCGTTCCAGCCGGCTACCCGAAGTACGTGACGGAGTGGCCGGGGCTCTGGTCGTCGGGGATCGACGCCGCCGTCGTCTGGTCTAACGGCTCGGCCTATTTCTTCAAGGGGCTTCAGTACGTCCGCTACGACATGGATCCCGCGCACGAAGGAGTGATGGCCGGATATCCGAAGCCTATCGCCGGCAACTGGCCCGGATTGGCAGCGGCGTTCCCGAATGGAATCGACGCGGTCGTCGTTTGGCCCAACGGCAAGGCTTATTTCTTCAAGGGCGACCAGTACGTGCGGTACACGATCGACCCAGCAGACGAGGGCGTCGACCCCGGCTATCCGAAACCGATCGTTGGCCACTGGCCAGGACTCGACGCGTTGTAACGTCCCGAGACTGTGAACAAAACGCAGAGAGAGTTCTGGTAGCTATCCGATCGACGTGTGATCATGATCCGCTGCGGGCTGAAAGTCGTGTGAAGCTGATTTCAAGATTTCTCACATGAAACTTGTCATAAGTGACGGGACCGAGCCAGCGCGCCGCGGACACTTGGAATTCGATCTGCCTCAGATTTTGGACGCTTGCGCAACGTGCTGGCGCACGCCTCGTCGGGCATCCCAGTGGACGTCGCACGACGAATCAACGGCGTCGCGCGTGGTCACCCGCTCGCCTTGAGCATGTCGGCATCGATCGCGCTGTCCGACACCGGGCGCAGCATCGAAGACACCGGCCTGCACCAGGTGATCGACGAGCTCTCGCGGTCGTACATCGAGGCGGTGCCGGACGCGATCACGCGGCAGGCGCTCGAAGCGAGTTCGGTTGTTCGCTGCGTCACCGAGCCGCTGCTCATGCCCTCCTGCCGGGAGTTGCGCCCCGCGACACGATGGAGCGGCTCGGCGCGCTGCCGTTCGTCGAGTTCGGGCGCGAGGGGTTGTTCATCCACGACGCTGTACGCAGCGCGATCGACGGCAGCTTCGCCGCGCGCGACTCCGATACGCATCGCGAGTACCGCCGCGCGGCGTGGGCCTATCTGCACAGCAGGCTGCAGCACGCCCGCGGCACGGAACCATGGCGCTATACCGCCGATCTCCTCTTTCTCCTTGAGAATCCTGTCCTCCGAGAAGGCTTTTTTCCGAGCGGCGCACCGCCGTACTGTCCCACGCAGGATCGAGCGTCGCCGTCGTAGACTTCAGCAGTGTTTCCACTCGACTTCATGGTGGCGATGTTGTGCGGCTGGCTTCAGCGCGAGCAGGCAGACGTCATCGCGTTCCTGCGCGAAGAGAACCGCGTGTTGAAGGCGCGGCTCGAGGGACACCGCCTGCGTCTGACTGACGACGAACGAAGGCGCCTCGCGGCATTGGGCCATCGGGTGGGCCGCCGGCTATTGGCCCAAGTAGCGACGATTGTGACGCCCGATACCATTCTTCGATGGCATCGCGAACTGGTCGCTCGGAAGTGGACGTACGCCGGCGCGCACACTGGCCGCGCAGGGCTGCAGGCGCGCATCCGTGCGCTGGTGATTCGGATGGCAACGGAAAATCCGACGTGGGGATATACCCGGATCCAAGGGGCCTTGAAGAACCTTGGGCATCAGGTCGGGCGGTCGACCATCGCACGTGTCCTGAAGGCGGCGGGCATCCCTCCCAGTCGGCAGCGCCCAATGACGTGGCGCACCTTCGTCCGCGCGCATTGGCCGGCGCTGGTGGCTGCGGACTTCTTCACGACGGAGGTGTGGACCGCGCGAGGGCTCGTGACGTACTACACGGCGTTTGTCATCGAGCTGTGCACCAGACGCGTGCACGTGCTCGGGTCGACGCCGCATCCAGATGGCGCCTTCGTGGTTCAAGCTTTCCGTGGCCTGACCGGAGGCGCGGATGATGTCCTGCATGACGGGCACATCCTGATCTGCGACCGCGATCCGAACTGGAGCTGGGAGATGGAGGAACTGCTCAGGACGGCCGGTGTTCGCGTCGTCCGCACGCCGGCCGCCGCGCCGAACTGCAATGCGTATGCAGAACGCTTTGTGCGGTCGATTAAGGAAGAATGCCTGGATCGGATCGTGCCCTTGGGGGAGCGACATCTTCGCCGCGTGGTGCGCGAGTTCGTGGAGCACTATCATCGCGAGAGAAATCATCAGGGGATTGGCAACGAACTCGTCGACCCCGCGCCGACGCAGCCAGCGACGAGCCCCGTTCGACGCCGCCAACGAGTAGGCGGCGTTCTCAATTACTACTATCGGTCCGCCGCGTAGCGGGGCAGTCTGAGTTCTGGGACAGTACGGGATTCTCAATTACTACGATCGATCAGCTGCGTAGCCACGCGCAGCACGTCCGAGTTCTGGGACAGTACGCGCAGGCAAAGTCGACCGGCTACTGGTTGGCGTTCTTGACACGCGTCGCGAACTGATCCACGTACTCGAGCACGTTCTTGGTCACGACATCCGCGTGCTGTGCCGGCGAGCCGCCGGCGAGCCCGCCCTTGTGCAGCAGCTCCACCTGGAGCAGCACGGGCGCCGACGTGTGCGCCAGTGGCGCCGCGACGTGCGAATACAGTGTGACGTCGTAGCGCGACACGCAGAGCCCGGCCGACACCGTCACTGTGTTGATGTTCACGTAGAGATATGTCTCGTCGTCGGTGTCGCGCAGCACCCGGAGTCCGGCATCGGTCAGGTGCTTGGTGACCGCGGCCATGACCGCGTCTTCCTTGAGCCCGCACGTGGCCGCGTCGGCCCCGACGCCCTCAACGACGAGCCCGAGACGGGTGAGCCCTTTGAGCTGCGCGTCGGGCCGCTGATCCACTGGCGCCGTTGTCGGCGGGGCGGCGGAGCCGCGGGCACCGAGGCCGGCGGGGGGACGTGCGGCGGGCGGCAGGGCGAGCCGTGAGGGTGGCGCGACCGCCGTGGCCGACGGCGTCTCGACCGGCGCGCTCGACGGGCTCGCCGGGACGCGACAGTTCGTAGACGCGGCGCACCTTGTCGCCGCCGCCGCGACCGACGAACTCGACGTCCACGATCAGCTGGCGCGGACTCGGATCGAGCGAGTAGGTGTAGCGGACGACGCGGCCGGTTTCCGCGGTGTAGGCCACCGTCAGACGATCCCCCTCCCACTTGGCGTTGGTGACCGCGGTAATCGGTCCGATCGCGACGCCGTCGTCGCGCCGACCGGGCTGCACCGTGCGCGCGGCGCCCCGGTCGGGCGTAATCGTGACCACCGCCGGGGTGACGGAGATGCTGAGATGCTCGGGCGGCAGCCGCACTTCGTCTGTGAGGAAGCGGAGGCGCCTCGCATCCTCCTGCGACTCCTGAGGGATGCGCGGGGCCCGCGGCCCGTCGAGCGGACGGCTTCCCCCACGCTCGCCCCGGCCGCCTCCACCTGGACTGCTGCCTTCAGCGCTCACGAACGTGTCGGCGTTGAAGCCGATCTCGGCGGGAAACTGGCTCGACGGATGATCCAGCGTCCACGCGCCCGAGAGGTCCGTCGGCCCTTGCGCCGCCGCGCGCTGATGGCCCGCCGCGGCGACCGCCACGAACAGGCCGAGCACGATCGCGCGTGGAACGGTCAGGGCTCTAGTGTGCGGGCCCCGCGGTTCGGGCGGGCGCACGCCGTATCCGGCGACGCCTCCGGACGCGATCACGAGACCCGGGGTTGCGAAAGATGAGACGACACCACAACACGATTATGCGCGCAGCGACGGCTGTCGACGATCAATCAGGGATGTTTGAAGAGGACGGAGTACGTGACGGGTCCGACGGGGCTGCGCGAGCGTTGACACAAACCTAACGATAGGTTAAATTGAGGCAGTGACATGGAAAGAAGTCATCCGCAAGCTGAAGGCGGCCGGCTTCATCGAAAAACGGACCGGCAAGGGTAGCCATGTGCTGTTCGTTCACCCTCAGAGCGGCAAGGAAGTCTGGGTCACTGTCCATGGACATGATGCCGGCCGGCTCGGGAATCGCATCCTACGGGATGCCGGAGTGGAGTGATGGCCACGCATTATCCGATCGTGTTCGAACAAGAGGACTCCGGCGTTTACAGCGCCTACGTAGCGGGTCTACCGGTCTATGCGCAGGGCCCGACGCGTGGCAAAGCCGCGAGCGCGATCGTTCGGACGCTGAGTGCCTATCTGAAAGCCCATCCGGAGGAGCAGCCGCGAGCGGACGTGCAGGTCGCCAAAGTGTGGATCCCGACACGCGGTCACGCCCGTCCGAAGGTCCATCTGGTCAGCGCTGCAGCGCTGGTGGGTAGGCACACGAGCGAGCGCAAGGCGGCGAGTTCGCGTGCCAATGGTCGTCTTGGCGGGCGCCCGCGCAAGGTGGCCGTCGGTTAGGGTCAGTAGAGGATGCTTGTAGCTATGGAGAACTTGGTCGGGGCGTCGCGCTGACACCGTCGGTTGAGACCGCTGACCATGAGCTGTGCCTATGAAGAACTCGCTCCGTGTCAGTGCCCCGGAATCTGCCCGCGTACGCGTTCACTACTGGAAACCGCTGCACGGCGGTGAAACGTGCGACGCAATGGGCGAGAAGCGACTGTTTGCGAGCCTCTGGAAACAGTCTGAAATGGGCTGCGCAAACCTCGCGTCATGGGTGTCCATAAAGGTGTCCATGACGCGACCAGAATCGAGGTGATCGGAGGCACCGGGAGCCAAGGTCTGGAGACCCTATTTGTCATAGGAGAAATCGACATTTCTCTATGAAGACCTTCTCTCTTCCCGTTCCGACTGCAAAACCTCCATCCCCGGTTCAAATCCGGGCGGCGCCTCCATCCTTAGGAAATCTGCAGTTTTTCGTCATCACTTCGCCAGCAGGAGCAGAGGCGCGAAAAACCTCTGTCCCGCCGAAGATTCTGGCGACGCAATTGAGAGCCCTTAAAGGAATTCCGTGACCTTGGTTTCGCGTGCGAAGTCGCGATGGGACGCGATTGTGCCTAAAACTGTGCCCAACCTTCGCCGCTACGACGTCAAGCCGGAACTGTCAGCCACTCTAGTCTCGCCCCTATAATCCACAGCGATTGGCCCTGACCCCCGGCACCCGCCTCGGCGTCTACGAAGTCACCTCGCAGATAGGTGAAGGTGGCATGGGGCAGGTGTATCGGGCCACCGATACCAAGCTGAAACGCCAGGTCGCGATCAAGATCCTGCCACCCTCACTCGCCGCTGATCACGATCGGCTCGCGCGGTTCCAGCGCGAAGCGGAGGTGCTCGCGTCCCTGAACCATCCGCACATTGCCGGCATCTACGGGCTCGAAGAGAGCGGCGGCGTCTCCGCGCTCGTGATGGAACTGGTCGAGGGCGAGGATCTCTCGCAGCGGATCGCCCGCGGCACGATCCCGATCGATGAGGCGCTCCCGATCGCCAAGCAGATCGCCGACGCGCTCGAAGCGGCGCACGAGCAGGGGATCATTCACCGCGATCTGAAACCGGCGAACATCAAAGTCCGCACCGACGGCACCGTGAAAGTACTCGACTTCGGTCTCGCCAAAGCCATGGCCCCGGCGGGCGCGGCGAGTGGCGAGGCGATGAACTCGCCGACGATGACCGGACGCGCGACGCAGATGGGGATGATCCTCGGCACCGCGGCGTACATGGCGCCCGAGCAGGCGAAGGGCAAGGCCGTCGACCGGCGCGCGGACATCTGGGCGTTCGGCGTCGTGCTCTACGAGATGCTCACCGGCCGACGCCTCTTCGACGCTGACGACCTCTCCGAGACGCTGGCCGCTGTGCTCACGCGCGACGTGAGCCTCACGAATCTCCCAGCGGCGATCCCGCTGCGGCTGCGGGCGCTGTTGCGCGATTGTCTGATCCGCGATCCGCGGCAGCGTCTGCGCGACATCGGCGACGCGCGCATCGTGCTCGACAAGATCATCGCCGGTGCGCCGGGCGAGGCGGTGGCGCCGCTGACTGTCTCTGCGACGCTGTCGACGTCGACCGCGGCGCGCGCGCTGCCGTGGGCCGTCGCCGCACTCAGTGTGGTCATTGCTGGATGGACGCTGTGGAGCCGAACGGGACTGGCCACACCCGCCCTTCGAGTGACGCATCTCGAGATCGGCCATCCACGCGACGTGGAGCCCGCTCCTTCCCTGAGCACGCCGCCTGCTATCTCTTCCGACGGCCGGATCGTGGCGATGATTGGCGTTAAGGACGGCGTGCGACGCGTCTTCGTTCGCCGACTCGATCGCTCCACAGTGACCGAAATACCAGACACCGCGGGCGCCACTGGCGTAGTGTTTTCGCCCGACGGCGGGAGCCTGGCGGTCCTGTTCACGTCGGGGCTCATCACCCGCATTGCGCTGGCGGACCAACAGCGCAAGGTCCTCGTGCCTGGGGCCGACGCCGGGCTCTCGATCACCTGGAGTCGGGCCGGCATCATCTTCAGCCGCGTCGGTGCGCTCTGGATCATCCCGCCGGAGGGCGGCACACCGCGTGCGCTCACGGTGCTGGAGGCCGCCCGCCACGAGCTGATGCACGACGCCGCGGTGGTTCTGCCTGGTGAGCGCCTCGTGTTGTTTTCGAGTCAGACCACCGATCCAGGCGACGATCGCATCGAATCCGTGTCGATCGACGGGGGACCGCGCTCGGTGGTGCTCGAACGGGCGAGGACGCCCGTGTGGTCGCCCACTGGCCATCTGCTCTTCGCGAGGGACGGCGCGATGCTGGCGGTGCCATTCGATACTGGCACGGGGTCGACTCGCGGCACCGCGATTCCGATCATGCCGGCCGGCGCCATCGAGTCGACCAGTTCCAGTCAAATGGCACTCACGCTGGCCGCCACGGGAACACTGCTGTCGATGCCGGCTGGCTTTACCGACACTCGCATCGTCTCGGTGGGCCGTGACGGTTCGGCTCGGGCACTCGATCTGCCATCGGGCCGCTACAGAAATCCACGGATTTCGCCCGATGGGCGCCGACTGCTTGTCGAAAGCGGTGAACAACTCGAAGCGCTCGACCTCGTGCGGGGCACCCTGGCCCGGCTCAGCCCGATCTACTCTGTCTTCTCCACATGGAGCGCCGACGGGACGCGTGTCGTGCTCCGGCGTGTCCCTTCGCCGTTCTGGCTCGCCGCTGACGGCAGCCGCGCCAGCGGCCAGGTGCCCGGAGGGAGCATGGTCGACTACCCCTCGTCCGCGGGACCCGATCCGGACTCCTTTCTCGTCCTCCGCGTCAGGCCGGAGACGTCGGGGGACGTCTTCTTGATGTCGATCAGCGGCGCCTTCGAGCCCAAGCCATTGATCGCGACACCGGCCTATGAGGGCGGCGCACAGTTGTCGCCTGATGGACGCTGGCTGCTCTACCAGTCGGATGCGTCGGGGAGGCCGGAGATTTACGTGCGCCGCTATCCGGCTTTGGATCGGGCGTGGCAGGTGTCGGACGGCGGCGGCATTCAGGCGCGCTGGAACCGCGACAACCGGGAGATCTACTACCGCGGCGGCAATCGCATCGTCGCAGCGACGTTCGACGCCTCCGGCACTGAGCCGGTGTTCGGTAAACCCGTGACGCTGTTCGCGGGCGACTACGACTTCGGTCCGGGCAGCAGCATCGCCAACTACGACGTCGCAGCCGACGGCCGGTTCATCATGATTCAGCGCGGTGTGAACGGCGGCAAGCTGCAGGTCGTCATCAACTGGACGGACGAGTTGAAGCAGATCCTTGCGGCGGGTGGCGTGCGATGAACCCAGCGTGCCCTGCTGATCACGATCGGCTCGCGCGGTTTCAGCGCGAAGCGGAAGTGCTCGCCTCGTTGAACCATCCGCACATTGCCGCCAACCGCGGGCTCGAAGAGCGCGACGGCGTCTCCGCCCTCGTGATGGAGCTTGTTTCGACCTAACGACTGTGCCCAAGATTGTGCCCACGGCGAGCCGTCGACACCCAATTCAAGCCAACGGGACACACTCTGCAGTCAATGAGCCAAGCGGGCGATCCGTTTGAGCGTCAGTAATTTCGGCGAGAATTCGCGAGTACTCGGTGTGCGAGAGGGAACCGAGGATGGAACTGAAAAACCTCCATCCCCGGTTCAAATCCGGGCGGCGCCTCCAATTTTCCTTAGGGATTTTGACGATTTCGTTTCGCCGTTTGAGCGAAACGGGTCGATGTGTCCATGAATGTGTCCATGCCGCGTCAGCTTCGAGAGCTGCGCGGCGGCATTCTTGAGATCGCCTTCGCTGACGATGTTATAGCGCTCGAACACTAACCGGGTCTCATGCCCCGTGAGCTGCATCGCGACACGTTCAGGAATACCGCGGCGGACCATGTTTCGTACCTGTGCCTACCGAGAAGTCGATCCGCGCCGAATCCTGGTCTATGCGTTGCGTGATTAACGAGGGCTGACATTGTCCTACCGCACCCCATCCGTGAACTGAGCGGCGGACGTTGACGGGCCTACGGTCGATAAGCAAGAGAATCGGCCTTCGAACGTACAGCGTGGTGCCTGCCGGGTCAGTGGTGCCCCGCCGGCTAGGCGGCGCAGCGATCGTAGCGGTGGTGGAGTCCGCCGACTTCCGGACTGGTGACAATGCGCCCGGCCGACGGCGGCCGGACCGGCCGCGTCAGCGGCGCGTCCTTGTCCAGCGCGAGATACGTGCGCGAGCGCGTGTAGTACGCGACGTACTCCGTGAGCACGCGATGAAGGCCCACTGCGTTCACCACGATCACGTGGTCGAGGCACTCGCGCCGGATCGAGCCGATCACACGCTCCACATAGGCGTTCTGCCACGGCGATCTCGGCGCCGTTCGAACCGTCTGGATGTTCATTCCCGCGGTCGTCGTCGCGACGTCCGCAAAGACCGAGTCGCGATCGTGCAATAGATACTGTGGTGCCTCGTGGTCTGGGAATGCGTTGCGAAGCTGTTGTGCCGTCCACGCCGCTGTCGGATGCCCCGTGACCGCCACGTGCACGACCCGTCGGCGGTCGTGTGCGAGGACCACGAGTACGAAGAGGAGCCGGAACGTGACCGTCGGCACGACGAGCAGGTCGGCGGCCATGATCTGGCTGGCGTGGTTGGTGAGAAACGTCCGACACGTTTGTGACGGTGGGCGCGGATACCGGCGCATGTATTTGGCGACGGTCGACTGACTGACCGAGATACCCAGCTTCTGAAGCTCCCCGTGAATCCGCAGGGCTCCCCACAGGGGATTCGCCGTGGACATCTCGCGAATCAATGCGCGAACGTGGTTCGGTACCGCCGGGCGGCCGGTGCGGTGTCGGCTCTTCCACGTCCAGAACAGACGAAAGCCGCGGCGATGCCAGGCGAGCACGGTTGCCGGTCGCACGAGATGGAGTGCCGGGCGCCAACCCCGCCATTGTCGCGAGAGCCACGCCCACAGCATCCGGTCGGCCGACGGATACGAAGACGCGGGCGGCGGGATCGATTCACGACCGCGAGCTGGTGTCGCAGCGCGATGATCTCCAGGTGCAGCGAGGCGCGTGACCGGATTACCAACCGAAAGGCGTAGAGCAGCGAGACGATGACGGAAGTCACGAGTGGAGGCTACCGGAGAGGACCCGCAACCTCAATCGACACAACGCGTACAGCGTTTTCGGTAGGTACAGCCCCCCGCAACCAACCTCGAACGCTGTCCCATCCGACTGAAGGTTGCCGTTCGTCGATCAGTGTGTTCAACTGATCGCGTTTCAGGCCCGCAGGATCAAATTCATTTCGGGGGCGATCACTGGTGCCAATGAACCGGTCGAGCCGTCGTCGTTTTGTCGCCGAACTGGGCAGCGCAGGCGCACTGCTCGCGAGTGCGACGTGGCTGGACGCCATCGGATACGCGCAGGGCAGCCGCGGTCCGGCGCGCGCGTTGATCCAGCAGCCGCGCGATCGCCGCGACTTCGATCGCCGCGTCTTGGGCGCATTTCTCGAGCACCTCGGGAGGGCCGTCTACACCGGCGTGTACCAGCCCGGGTCGTCAATGGCCGACGCCAACGGTTTCCGGACCGATCTGCTGCGGGAAGTGAAAGAGCTGGGCGTCCCGATCATCAGGTACCCGGGCGGCAACTTCGTGTCCGGGTACAACTGGCTCGACGGCGTAGGGCCGAAACAGCAACGACCGACGGTGCTCGAGCGCGCGTGGAACTCGATCGAGACGAACCAGTTCGGCACCAACGAGTTCATCGACTGGTGCCGCATGGTCGGCACGGAGCCGCTGCTGGGCATGAACTTCGGTACGGGCACAGCGGAAATGGCAGTCGCGTACGTCGAGTACTGCAACCTCGAGCGCGGCACGAAGTGGAGCGATCTGCGGCGGTCGCACGGCTATGAGAAGCCGCACAGCGTGCGCTACTGGTGTCTCGGCAACGAAATGGACGGGCCATGGCAGATCGGGCAGATGCAGGCCCGCGAGTACGGCCGCAAGGCGCGCGATGCGGCCCGGCAGATGCGTGTCGTCGACGCGAATCTGCAGCTGATCGCGTGCGGGTCGAGCGGTACGGGGATGCCCCAATACCTGATCTGGGATCGGGAAGTCCTCGAAGAATGCTATGACCAAGTCGATGGCCTCTCGCTGCACGCGTACTACGGCAACACCCAGGCACTGACGGGTAACAGCTCGGCGCGGTACTTGGCGATGAACCTCGACATGGATCGTCAGATTCGTGAAGCCGCCGCGGTCTGCGACTACGTGCAAGGTCTGCGGCGATCGAGCAAGCGCCTGTGGCTGTCGTTCGACGAGTGGAACGTCTGGTACCGGGCACGCAGCGGTGACGCGGTGAACGGGCGCCGGCAGTTTGCGCCGAAGCTGCTCGAAGAGGTCTACAACCTCGAGGATGCACTGCTCGTCGGCGGCTTCGTGAACACACTGCTGAGAAACGGAGAGCGCGTGCGAGTCGGCTGCCTTGCCCAGCTGGTCAACGTCATCGCCCCGCTCGTGACCAATGACACGGGAGTGCTGCGTCAGAGCACGTTCTTCCCCTACGCGTGGGCGCTCCGCTACGCGCGCGGGCGAGTGCTCGACCTTCGCGTCGAGGCCGACACGTATCCGATTCGCGCAGCCGGGCTGCAGGCCGACTTCGCGCGGAATGACCAGGTGCCGTTCGTCGACGTCGTGGCCACGCTGGATTCGCAGAACGGCCAGGCGTGTGTGCTGATGCTGAACCGTGACCTGGATGGCGAGCGCGAGCTGGCGCTGGAGTGGCGCGACGTCATCCCGACACGCGTGCTCACGTGCGAGACGCTGACTGGACCGGATCTCAAGGCGTTCAACACCTTCGAACAACCGCAGCGCGTCGCGCCGAAGCGGCTCGACCCGCCTGCTGCCGGCGGGCGCATGACCTTCAAGCTGCCACCCCGCTCCTATACCGTCGCGCAGCTCGCCACGGCGCCCTGAGCCATGCAGCCGCGTTGCGAAAGTGCTGTCGTTACCGCCATCGCTGGAGCGCTCGGACGGAGAGCGAGCTGCTGCTAACGACGATCGAAGAACAACACCGCGGTCGTCTTCTGTTCTGACGGATCGGTCACCGTGTTCGTGCGGCTCTGGCCATCTGCCGCGACCACGATGCGCATGCGGCTCACCACGGCGCCGGCCTTCTTGTTGACGACGTCCACCGTGTTCTCATCGACCTTCGTCATCGCGACCGTGTCACGTGATGGATCGCCCTTTACCGGGTAGTCGCGGCCGTCGTATTTGGCCGTCACGTCCCAGCGGGTCGTCGTACCGTCGGCGTTCACTCGCTCGACGATTTCCTGAATTCCCCCTTCCACGGCGAGGAGGGTTGTCGTCTGGCTCTTGGGCGCGGCAGCGCTCGTGTACTTCGACTGCGCCACGTTGAGGCGCCACGTGCCGGCGAGCCGATCGCTCGGCTGAGCCGTGGCCATCGACGCGAGCGCACACACCGCGGCGATCAGCAGACGAGACTTCGGGATGTCGGTCATCGGCGTGCCTCCAACTGGAAAAGATCTTCCTAATCACCCATCGAATCGTAAACGTCAGGGACGTACTCTCGCTCCCGGTACTCGAACCAATCGAAGTCCGCACGCATCGCCGCGCCGGCGAGATCCTGACACACCATCCCGACGAACGCCCCGGTAAAGTTCGGCAGCCCTGGCGCGCTGGCTGTGCGTATTGAGAACTCAATCGGGGCGTCGCGCCGACACCGATCGGTTGAGACCGCTGGCCACAAGCACTCTCGTACAGCGCCAGGGCAGCGCTTGTCGCCTGCGGCCCGCGTGCCGGATACCGGCGCAAAGCGCGTCAGGGCCATCACGCTGTGGCCGTAGCGGTGGGTTGTGACGGAACGAGCGCGGTGAGTCGAGACTAGGGGGCCGCGCGCTCGTAGCGATGATGGAGTCCATTGACCTCCGGAACCGCGACGACGCGAACGGCACGTGGCGACATTACGGCCCGCGGGATCGGTGAGTCCTTATCGATTCTCAGGTGCGTCCGCGAGCACATGTAGTAGCGGATATAGTCCGTCACGATGCGTTGCAGGCCCGCCGCGCTCAACACGATCACGTGATCAAGGCACTCACGTCGGATCGATCCGATGAAGCGCTCGACGTACGCGTTCTGCCAGGGCGAGCGCGGGGCAGTCACGACGTCCTGGATCTGCATGGCTGCGATCGTGGTGGCAACGTCGGCGAACGCTGAATCGCGATCGTGCAGCAGGTAGGAGGGACTCGCGTCGGCGGGAAAGGCGTTACGGAGTTGCTGTGCGGTCCACGCGGCGGTCGGGTGATTGGTGATCGCGACGTGGACGATGCGTCGGCGTTCGTGCGCCAGGATCACCAGGACGAAGAGTAGTCGGTACGTCACGGTTGGAACCACGAAGAAGTCAGCGGCCATCACCTGCCCCATGTGGTTGGCGAGAAAGGCTCGGCACGTCTGCGACGGTGGGCGTCGGCGACGCACCATGTACTTCGCGACGGTGGACTGACTCAGTGCGATCCCGAGCTTTCGCAATTCGCCGTGGATACGAGGCGCACCCCACAGCAGATTGTCCTTGGACATCATGCGGATCCACGCGCGGACATCGGCGGGTATGGTGGGCCGCCCCGAGCGGTGTCGGCTCTTCCAGGTCCAGAACCGCCGGAATCCACGCCGGTGCCACGCGACGACGGTGGCTGGTTGGACCAGGACGAGCGCCGGTCGCCACTCGGTCCAGATGCTCGACAACCACACCCAGAGTAGCCGGTCAGCCGCAGTAAGACGGAAACGCGGTCGCCGCGAGCGTGCGACGACCCGCAGCTGGTGTCTGAGAGCAACAATCTCGAGATGCAGCGCCGCGGGCGAGCGAACCAGCGAACGTAGCAATAGGAGTAGGGAGACGACGATGGGCATCACCGATCGAAGGCTAGTCGACGGTGGCGGCAACCTCAATGAACCCGCTCGGATAGGCTTTCTGGCAGGGACAGCGATGACCGAGCCCGCGGCTTCCGTCAGCCGAGATAGGATCTCGGTATTCGACTGTCGTGAGCGGCAGGATTCTCCCGTCAATGCCGATGTGCCGCGCAGCTGGATCCCATTCAGGCGCGTCGCCACGAATGAGGGAGCGCTCAACGCGGGCGGGGGCCAGGCCGAGGCCGATCGACAACGGTGTAGTCGGATGGGATCTCGAAGAGTTCTCGCGAGGGCTCCACGCGCGAAAGACTCACGATGCGATAGACCACGTCACCCATCCGCGGGTCGGTCCGGCGCGATTCGACGACGACCTTCAGCTCTGGCGAAAACCAGCGCTCGGTCACGATATCGATTGGGCGGACATTACCAAAGACTCCCGCCGGTATCGTCATCGTCTGGCGGGTGCCTTCGGCTTTGACACCGGCGATCTGCCGAGTCCCGATGTTATCGACCGTCATGGGAGGCGGTGGCGGCATGGGTGGCCGTCCACCGCGAGATCGACCGCCCGGCTCACCGGGACGTCCGAGTGGCCCTGGGGGCATCGGGAATGTGGATACGGTTCGTTTGACGGGATCCAGCGTATGCACCGTTTTGCTCCGAGGATCGCTGATCGTGACCAATCGCAGCTCAGGCTCCACCGAAAAGGGACCAAACTGCGGCAGCGCTTGCTCACGGCGCACGCGCCCGAGGCTGTCGCGGGCGATCGAACTGGTGGAGCGGCGCTCGATGCGGTTGCCATCGGCGAACTCTTGCGTCATTTCGCTGGTCGCCTGGGCGATGAACGGCACGCCGGTGACGATCTCGCCGAACTCCAATGGCTCGACCCCAATGATGTCAATCGGCGGAGGTCCGATCTGCGCGCCAACAAGCGCACCTGCCATCGAGAGGACGACGCAGCTCGCGAGAACGGAGCGGTGCATGGTGGTCTCCTGCTTCAGTACGTAGGCATTGCTGCCGAATTCACGCGAATACTGCGCGCCATTCCGTCGAGTCCGACGATCATTTCGATTTCGACGGTCCCAGTGCCGCTCGGATCGCTGATCGCGTAGCCCTGGGCCTTGAGCGTTGCGCTGGCGACGCGCAGCCGGACGATCTGCAGTGAGTCGGCATCGGGCTCGAGCCAGGCGACCGTCTCGTAGGACGGCGATGAAGACGGCGTCGCCATTGCCGTCGATGCCGAACGGCGATCTGGCCGTTGCGGCTGACGTGCCAGCCACCAAGCGCCAAACGAGGCAGACAGGATCAATGACGCGGCGGCCGCCAGCAGTCCGTAGCGCCGGCCACCAGTTCCGCGTTGGGTGCCACGAGGTTCATGCAAAGAGTCCCATTGCCGCATGACCTCAGCCTCCACACTAGAGGGAGTCTCCTGGGCCTTCTCGGCCTTCGCGAGCGCCTGAAGCGCGTCACGAAGACCTTGTTCGTCCGATCCCATCTCTTCTGCGCTCATATGACGCACCGCTTCGGCGCTGACAGTGAAGAGGGCTGTTGATCCCGCCGCCGAAAGCGGTCCAGCAGCATCTGGCGGCCTCTATGCAGCCGCGAGCGAACCGTCCCGATTGGAACATTCAGGACGACCGCAGCATCGGCATAGTCCATCTCATGCAGATGGCATAGCACGAGAACTTCACGATAACCCATCGGCAACGCGTTGAGGCATCGCCGCAGGTGCGTCAATTCCTCGGACGCGGCGAGGGCAGCCGTTGGATCGTCTGGCGCCGCCCAGTCGTCTCGATCGTCAAGTGACAACAGGCGGCGCACGCTTCTCGCTTTGTTGCGTGCCAGGTTCCTGGCAATGCCGAAGAGATACGTCTTCAGCGTCCCTCGCGCTGCATCATACCGGTCAAGGTCCCGCATCAGCAGCACGAACACGTCCTGGACGACATCTTCCGCGACGCTGGCGGATCCGGTCAGAGCGCGCGCGAACTGAAACACCGATGCCTGATGGCGGCGGTAAACCAGCGCGAACGCCTCTTTTTCTCCTTCCCGAGCACGGTCGATCAGTACCTGATCGGTTGGCGGTGCAGCGTCTAGGGCCACCTGTCTAATCATTGCCTCCACCCCGCAGGAAAGTTCCCAAGTTTCTCGGGGCGAAATTTCGTGGAACTTCAGCCCGCCTCCGCGCCAATGGCAGAAGTAACAGCCGCGTAAAGGAGAGCGAGTGCGTCGAGTCTTGGCAGTCTTGGGCCTGGCGGCCTTGTGGGTAGCAGTCACGCTCAGCTGGGTCCTCCGGGCGGAGACGCAGGATCGCGACACGCATGGTCGCGACGCCGTATCCGATTACGCCCGTGTCTTTGCGCAGGACACAGTCAAGCGGCTCGACATGCGGGTGACGGCCAGTGATTGGGATCGGCTGGTCGCCGACATGACCGAGATGGCGGGAGTGCGCGGCGCCGATGGAGTGGGTGGAGGGGGCGGCTTCAACGTTGCGCCGAATCCGCAGGCCCTCGCCGCATGTGCCGGGGGGGTCGAAGGTGATTTCTGCACCTTTGGAGCGCCGCCACAAAGTGGCCGCTGCACGATCCTGCCGAACGGCGCCGGCCTCACCTGTACGGCACTGCCCGGGGTTGGCGTCGTGCCACCAGATAACAATGTGCCACCCGGCGGCCGTGGCGGCATTCCGGGAATGAATCCACCCGGCGGTAACAACAGTATCGGGCGCGACGATGTCGAGTTCCTGCCGCGCACGCCCATCTACATCCCCGCGTCGGTTCAGTTCGATGGCGTGTCGTTCACGAATATCGGGATTCGTCTGAAGGGCAATTCGAGTCTGCTGAGCTCCTGGCGCAGTGGCACGGAGAAGCTGCCGTTTCGGATCAATGCCGACGGAGTCGAGGAGCAGTTTCCTGAATCGCGCGACCAGACGTTCTTCGGCTTCCCAAACCTCAATCTCACGAACAACTCGCAGGATGCCTCGTTCCTCCGTGCCAAGGTCGTCGGCGATCTGTTTCGAGAGGCCGGGGTTCCGGCGGCACGCACAGCCTTCGTTCGAGTATTCCTGGATCGAGGGCAAGGAGCCCGATACATCGGGCTCTACACACTCGTTGAGATTCCCGACAAACCGATGCTCGCCGCGCAATTCGGTGGCGACAACGGCAACCTCTACAAGCCGAACGGAACCGGGGCTCGTTGGACGGTGTTTCTGGCCCAGTCGTTTCCCAAGAAGACCAATCAGCGTGATGAGGACTGGACCGACATTGAGGATGCGATCGCCGTGCTCAATGAATCGCAGCCGAGTCCCGCAGCTTGGCGCGCCCGCCTCGAAGCGCGCTTCGGTGTCTCGATGTTCTTGAAGTGGCTCGCCCTGAACACGATCGTCGGGAACACCGACACCTATGGCGGATTTTCGCCGCACAACTATTGGGTCTACGGCAGCCCCCGGCACAGGGATCGGCTCTTTTTCATCCCGTGGGACCACGATCTGGCGCTCAATGCCGGCGGCATCGCCGGCGCGCCTGGTGGGCCCGGTGGAACCACCGGAGATCTCGATCTCTTCAACGATCGCGTCAATGCGTCGTGGCCGCTGATTCGCAACCTGATGAACGACCCCGTTTACCGAGCGGAATATCGCGCGCAAGTAGAGAGCCTCCTCGGCACCGTGTTCGAGCCCTCACGTCTCGCCGCGCGATTTCAGGCGGAGTCCGCGCGGATCGCGCCGTATGTCATCGGCCCCGAGGGAGAGCAGCCGGGCAGCACATCCATTGCCTCGCCAGCGGAGTTCACCGAGGCGGTCGCCAATCTGGTTACGTATGTTCAGGCGCGTCACCTGGCGGTGCGTCAGGCGTTGGGAAGTGCGCGATGAAGGCAACCGCAGTCGCGATTCTCATGATCTGCTCGGCCGTGGCCGTTCCCGCCATTGCTGGGCAGAGCGGCGAGAAACAGAAGTCCAAACCACCGACTTTTGAAGTCAATCCCGAGGCCTACATTCAGCTCGATTGGCGCGAGTATCCCGATTCCGCGATCTCGCCAGGCACTGGCCGCCTCACTTTCGACACGTTTGAGGTGCGCCGGCTTCTAGCTGGCTTCGACGGCCGCTGGCGAGGGATCCGGTTTGAGCTCAAAGTTGATCCGCGCGACGTAGATGAAGCGTTCGTCAAAGACGCGTATGCGGAGATTCGTCCCGGCGGCTATGAGATTCGGTTTGGACAACTCAAGCTGCCAGGAAGCCGCGAGTATGGAACGTCTGCAAAGTCTCTGGATTTTCTCGAGCGGGCTTCCCTCGCTCGTGTGCTGGCGGCCCAACGCGACATCGGTGTCGCCGTGCACGGCGACATCGGGCGCAGACTCGACTACGAGGTCGGGGTGTTCGCGGGCGACAACAGCGGGTCGAGCCGCCGAGCTGGACTCACCGGCGCTGGGCGCCTGGAATGGGAGGCGTCCAAGACGTTAGTGCTGGCGATATATGGCAGTGAAGGGCGCCTCACGGCCGATGATAACGATCCGGAGAATGGCCTGGACGGCCGGCTCTCGTCCGGATACCGGTTCTTCGAGAACGTCTACGTCGATGGGCGGCGCACCCGAGTGGGCGGCGATATCGAATGGAGTCCCGGCACGTGGCAATTCACGCTCGAGGGTCTGCGGGCCCGGGACGAGCGCCGAGGTCAGGGAGTGGACCTCAACGACTTGCCGTCTGTCGTCGGCATTGGCGCGAGTTTTACCACGCGTTGGCGCTTCGCCTCACGCCGGGACGTCGAGGTTCGCTACGAGTATCTTGGCTTCGATGATGCCGGCCCTGAAACCGCGATGGCCAGCGTCCGGCCACGCGCCGCAGACATTCGGGCGCAGAGTCGGGTACGGCCTGACGTTCGGCGGTTCATGGGGCGTCAAGCGCTGGGTGCGCGTAATGGGGAACGCCGGCGTGGAATGGTTTTTAGATCCGCGTTCGGCTCCGGATCCCGATCGCGGCAGATTCTGGACCCTCAGTACGCGGCTGCAATTCGAACTTCCAAATGTCTTCCGCTGGCGTGTGCCGTGATCATGACTTCAGGTGCCCTCGCCAGGAACACATCCAAGGCTTTCGACGTCGGACTCACCTTCGATCTCGCATCGCCGGCTCTCGCCGAGTTGCGGGCGTTGCAACAGCGGATCGATCGCAAGTATCTGATCGCTGCGCACAGCCTGGAGCAGATGCTTAAGCTGTTGCAGCCTGAGCATCTGTTGTTGCTCGCGAGCGACGCCGCCTGGGCGCACTACGAGAGCATTTACTTCGACTCGGCGGAGCTCGACTTCTATCACGCGCATCGTCGTGGTCGAATGCCGCGGCACAAGGTGCGCATCCGTCACCACCTCGACCGTCGATTGACGTTCTTGGAGGTCAAGCGGAAGGAAAGCCGTGGCCGGACCACAAAGTTCAGGCTTCCACTGCCGTTTGGTCAAAACGACATCGAAGCGCAGGACCGTCGATTCGTCGAAGAGCATGCGGCGTGCGACCCGGCACGGCTCGTACCCGTCGTGGCGATCTCATTCTTACGCCTGACTGTCCTGGGGCGCTCTGTGAACGAACGGCTGACGCTCGACAAGGACCTCGTCATCGTCGCCGGAGGGAAAAGGAGGCAGGTTGCCCCGGCGGTCATCGTCGAAGTCAAGCAGGCGCAATTCGGCAACTGCACACCTTCAATCCGCGCACTGAGGGCCGTGCACGCGCGACAGATTGCCGTGAGCAAGTACTGCCTCGGCACGCTCCTGTCGGAGCAGGCCAATAGTCCTGCATTCAGGCCCATCCTGCGTGCGCTCGAACGCCTATGAACAATTCGTCCTTCGCAGGGTTGTCAATGTCTTTGAACGGGGAAGCCATGCTGTTGGCTCGGCTTGGCCTCAACCTGCTGTTCACGATCATCGTTGTGAGACTGGTCTACTACCGTCTCTACAAGAGCCGCGACTACGTCTTCACCTATTTCCTCATCAATCTGGTCACGTTCACCCTTGCTCATCTGCTGAGCAATGTCCCGATAGAGCTCGGCTTCGCGCTCGGGCTATTTGCCGTGTTTGGAATCCTTCGCTATCGCACCGAAGCGATCAGAGTTCGCGACTTGACGTATCTGTTCGTGGTGATTGGAATCGCGCTCCTCCATGCGCTCGCCAACGGCGGTATCAGTCTCGGTGAACTGCTCATCGCGAATACGGTCATCGTCGGGACGGTAGGTGTACTCGAAGCCGCACCATTTTCTGGCCGCGAAGAGTCACGAATCGTGCACTATGACCGGCTTGATCTGTTGAATCCCGGATCCGCGCCCGCCTTGCTGGAAGACCTCCGCAAGCGCACCCACTTGCCAGTGGAACGTTTTGAGATCGGCAATGTCGATCTGTTGCGAGACTCGGCAGAGATCACGATTCACTTTCGGCCGTAAACGAGACGCGTCGAGAGTGAGTTGCGCGGCGCACAGACCTTCGGATGGCTCATCGAATCGAATGGCTCAATTCCATGGCATTTGTTAAACCATCACCGGTTCGGGTGCCTGCCGGATCCACCGACTCGGCACGAGTTCAGTGGTCTTGCGAAAAGTTAACAAATGGCTCGTTCGCACTCGGTGATGATGCGGATGCCTGTCTCAAGAATCCTGTCTGCCGGGATGCCAGCTCCCGACATGCGGGGGAGGTCACATTGACTCGCTTCTGGTCCTCTGCACTGTGGTGCGCAGCGTTGCTGGTCGTCGCCGCCACCGACGCGTCCGCCCAGTGCCGCGTCGAAGGCACGGTGTATTGGGTCGACGGCACGCCGGCCACCGCAATCACCGTTTCGATTCCTGAACTGAAGCTTGAGATGAGGACGGATGCTATCGGTCGATTTGCGTTCGACGACATACG
The DNA here is from genome assembly GCA_963773045.1 of uncultured Acidobacteriota bacterium. Taxonomy (GTDB): domain Bacteria; phylum Acidobacteriota; class Vicinamibacteria; order Vicinamibacterales; family UBA2999; genus 12-FULL-67-14b. Next base: position 265,975 of record CAVYZT010000003.1, read on the forward strand.
CGCAGGCATTCGCGTCACCGTCGCTGCCTTCCTCGACAAGCGGCTACTCGGACGGGAGTATACGCTGGTCACGCTCGCGGTCGAGCATGTCGACATTCGTCTGGCCGGTACCCCGTCGAATCCGACGCCGGCGCCAGAGACGCCTCCGGAGCTGATCCGCCGGGCGATTGCGCAAGCGACGGCCAATTCTTCCAGCGGCGAAAGCAGCGCGACGGACACGGTAACCTTCGACACGAACGGGATGCCGGTCGTCTCGTCAGACGTGACGGTGGTTGCCAACATGCCCATGCTGAGCGCGTCGACCGAGGCGGGGAAGGTCACGCTTGAGCCCAAGCAAGTGACGGCGCTACCCAGTCTCGGTTCGAGTGACATTTTTCGCGCACTTCAGTGGCTTCCTGGTGTTAGCAGCAACGAGACCTCTTCGGGCCTATTTGTGAGAGGCGGCACTCCCGACCAGAATCTCGTGGATTTCGACGGCTTCGCGGTTTACAGCGTCGACCACCTGTTTGGCTATTTCAGTGCCTTCAACATGGACGCGATCGAGGCGGTGGATCTGAGCAAAGGCGCGTACGAAGCCCGCTTTGGTGGTCGCCTTGCAAGTCTGACCGAGATTCGCGCCAAGTCGAAGCCGCCCCGGATTCAGGGCATGGCCAGCGGCAGTCTCTTGAGCGCTGATGGCGTGTTTCAGTTTCCCGTCGGTTCCAAGGCATCGGTGCTGATCGCGCACCGCCGCTCCTTCCAATCGCCGCTCTACGATCGAATTCTCGGGCTGGTGTCGAGGGGTTCCGGTCGGCCGCCGCCCGGTGGTGGCGGCCGATTCGCGACGATCTTCAACTCTCAACCGCGATCTGATTTTGATGATGCGAACGGCCGGTTCGAATGGCAGCCGACGGATCACGATCAGCTCGCGGTCAGCACCTACATTGGACACGATGACGTGGATAATTCGAGAGAATTGCAGCTGCCAACGCAGTTGCTGGAGCGAATCGCCGCCAGAGGTATTGCGTTATCCGGTGAGTTCAAGATCACCGACGTTCGCGACTACAGGAATACAGGGCTCAGCGTTCGATGGAACCGTCAATGGAACGACATGTTCCGGACGTCCATGACGGTTGGCCGCTCCGACTACGACACGATCACCCAACGATCATCGAACGTCGGCGGACGTCAAGGGGGTACAGGCGAACTGAATGTGGTGGATGACACAACGGTGACCGTCACGGCGCCGTTCACATTCAGTGCGAGCAACGAGCTCACCATTGGTGCGCAGCGGACGGCGAATCGTGTGGTGTTTGAATTCGCCAACAACCTTACCGGGAATACCGGGCCAAACGGTGTGCAGATCGGCGCGCTGGCGAGTCGACTGGACCGGTCCACGATCGGAGCGACGACCTCGGCATTTGTCCAGCACCGCGTGATGTTGGGCAATCGGCTGATCGCCATGCCTGGACTGCGCATGACCGAGTTCTCGCTGACCGGCCAGCGTTACCTCGAACCCCGAGTGACCGCGACGTGGTTGACGACCGATCGGTTGAGAGTGAAAGGGGCATGGGGCCAGTACCATCAGTTCGTCAATCGCCTGGTCCGCGAGGATGTGTTCCAGGGCAATCGCGAGTTCTGGACCCTGTCAGACGACACCACAGTACCTGTCGCCTCGTCTACCAATGCAGCGATTGGCGCCGCCTATCAGACGAGTCGGTTCCTGCTTGATGGCGAAGTCTTCTCTCGTGAGATCACCAATCTCTCGCAACTTGCGCCACGCGTGACCGGATCAACAGATTCGGTCGATCTCAGCAGGTTTTTCTACACCGGCAGCGGGCGCGCGAAGGGCGTCGAGCTGCTGGCGCAGTTGAAGAAAGGCCGTCACGGCGGGTGGGCCAGCTACACGTGGAGCCGGGTCACCTACGACTTTCCGGAGCTGTCCGAGCCGTTTCTAGCCGACCACGATCGCACGCACGAAATCAAGGTCGTGGACGTCGTGAACCTGGGCCGCTGGACGGCATCGACGACCTGGGTGCTATCAACCGGCACTCCCTATACCGAGCCTGCAGGCGTCGAGCCGATCGAATTCGATGGCCCGGCAGGCAGAGTGACGTTCGAGCGGATCGTCGTCGGCGAGAAAAACGCTGCTCGGCTGCCAACCTATCATCGCCTCGATTTTGCCCTGAATCACGTTTGGGAATTCCCGTCGAACCGCAGTGTGACCCTCGGTGTCAGCGCTTTCAACGCTTACAACCGTGACAACGTCTGGTACCGCGAGTTCACGAGCGTTGAAGGCGAAATCGTCGAGAACAACATCGGGTTGATGCCACGGACGTTCAATGCGTTCCTTTCGATCAAGTTCTAGCTATCCACTGTCACGTCTCGTCCTCGCCACGAGTGTCGTCATGCTGGGAATGGCTTGCAGTGAGCCCCAGTTCAGCCTGCCCACTTCGGCAACCGATAGCGATTCAACAACGACGACGGCGCCAACGACCACAGACACGACAGGAGGGCCGCTGACCTTCACTGGCACGCTGGCCGTGCGCGGACAGCGCTTCTATTCGTTCACCCTATCGACGACGCGAACGGTACGAATAACGCTGGAGCGACTTCAGACCCTGACGGAGACTGCATCCACCGCCGCATTGGCGCTCGGATTGGGGGTGCCGAGCGGAACCGGGTGCGCGTTGTCGCACTCGATCGTCGTCGCAGCGTCTGATGAACCCCAGTTCAACGAGTCACTGGCCGCAGGCATCTATTGCACGCAGCTGGCTGACCCTGGGAACCTGATCGACGCTGTGGAGTTCTCGGTTCGCATCGAGTTCCCGTAACCGGTGGGTGTGATTCCTCCGTTCGAGCAAGATGCGCCGACACGTGAGACAAGAGTTAAGAATTCGTTAGCTGGGCAAACAAATGGAACTTTCCGAACGGGATCGGACAATGCAGCCAGAGTGACATCCATCGTCTCGAAATCTTGCGAGTGTGTAGCAACAGTGTCGATCAGCAGGTGTGAAGCTCAACGTGGTCGAGGTCGTACACTGAGATACCTGATTGCCGGGCTGTGTCTATTGTTGGCGCCCGCGTGCAGCGATCCCGAAACCCCGACCTCGCCAACCGAGACGACTGCAACAACGACACAAACAGTGGCCGAGCCGTCCGTGACCGAGGAGTTCACCGGCGTGCTGTCCCCTGGCGGGGCTGGGTTCTATTCGTTTTCGGTTGGCGTTTACGGCACGGTCAACGTTACGTTCTCGTCGATTGGCGGCGCCGGCATACCCGCAAGCGTGTGGATGGCGCTTGGCATCGGTGTGCCCAGTGGCGAGGATTGTGCGGCGACGAGCACGGTCAACGGACCATCAGGCAGCTCGCCGCAGTTGACGAATACGTACAACCCAGGCGTCTACTGCGTCAGGATCCACGATCTTGGCAACCTGTTCGGACCGGCACGATTCACCATCTCCATCGCTCACCCGTGAGGACGACACTCCTCGTCATCGTTCTTGCGGTCAGCGTCGCCTGTAAGACACCCGAAGTCCCGATCACGGGCCCGACGGAAGTGGTGATAGCGACAGAACATTTTCGAGGCGCGCTTCAGGTGGGGGGTGTCCGTTTCTTCTCCTTCCAGTTACAAGAGGGGGGCACGGTCTCCGTGACGCTGGCGAGCATCACGACCACTCCGTTCGGATTTCCAGCCGGCGCCTCACTTAGAGTCGGACTTGGCATCCCGCAGGGTACCCGCTGTGCGCTCTTCAGGCAGGTGACGGCGGCGGCTTCGTTGAATCCGCAACTTACCGAGCTGGCGACGCCAGGCATCTATTGCATCGAGATTGCCGATATCGGCGAGCTCCGTGAACCGATCACCTTTGCGGCACGGTTCACACACCCATGAAGCCGTCGTTTTGGCTCCCCATCGCAGTCACGATGATTACGCTCGGGTGCAGCGGCGCTGAAGAGACGGCGACATCGCCGACGACGCTGTCAGGCGAGTTCACGTTCGCCAGCACAATCGGCATCGGCGGGACCGCGTCGCGAGCGTTTGCGACACACGGCAGTGGAGGAATCACCGCCACCTTGATGACTGGGTCGCCGTCGGTTGGGCTCGGCGTCGGGATCGGCATTCCACGGGCGACGGGCTCGAACTGCGATGTGACGCGAGCAATTGAGACGGTCGGCGGAGACGGCCGTGAGCTAACCATTGCCGCAGAAGCCGGGACGTACTGCGTCAAGGTATTCGATCTCGGACGGATCAATGACCTTGCATCGTTCTCCGTACGGGTCACTCACCCATGACGCGCGACGTAGCGTGCTACCGCACTCGATCCGTCGCAATTAGGCGAATAGCGTTAATTGTGTTGCTCACGCAGACCGCGGCTGGCGCGCCGGAACGCCGCGATCGGGACGCAGGCTACCAGTGAGCGTCTGACTAAATCGTTTGCGAATCCTCTGGCCAGCTCTGCGGCTGGATGGGCGATGGCTAGGCCGCCGTCCGGCAGAGCGCCCAAATCCAGATGGTTGCCCGCAACCAGCCGAACGTGGCGCAATAGCTCAGCTCTTTTTCCGATCCTCCACTACGCCCCGAACTGCGGTCAGTATCTCGGCCGGGCCTTCGGCCCATTGCGGTCGTATTACCGAGGACGCTGCAGTTCGTTCGGATGCGCAGCTGCTGAAGACTGATCAACGTCGCGTGTCTATAGCCCGCAGTACCAGGGTCATGATGCGAGCGAGTCGCGCCGCTCCGGTTGTGACGTTTCGGCGCGCTGTTTCAGACCCAGCAACATCCTGCGCGTCATGACAAACGCCGCAGGCTCCATGACGCGCATGAAGAGCCATCCTCTTGCTGTATTCGAGACACGCTCGGTGCCGCGTTACCAGTCGCGTACGGTTCTCGTCGAGTGGGTAGAGGCCAGACTGCCACACCCACTCCAAGCAATGCGTGGTAGCTCAGAACAAGCGCGCGATTGGTTCCAAGGCGGTCACGGTGAGTTCCTCGGCGGGTCCGAGGGGTACCTTGTCACCAACTGCGAGATGCTGAGAATCGGGAAGGACGCGGTTCGCACTCGGACGATCCAGAACGCCAAAGAGCCCATCGAGCAGTCGTATTTGCTGCGGAGCATTCTTCGAGACGAACGCCGTGTGCTGACGGTTTCTCGTATGCAGGAAGGAGCTCTTGGATTAACCAACGTAGCGCTATCGTCGCCGACCGAGCTCGGCACTGCGGGAGCCGTCGAGGTGCTCGAACCAGAGATCAGCAGCGATGAGCGGCGGCAACGTTTGCAGCATTCGGCAGTCGACGCTGCAGCCGGAAGAGAACGCGCCACAGAGTCCGCTGCCCTCAGAACGGCTGGAAGGGAGGCGAACCGTACCGCGGGTGTGTGAGCAGGGTGAAAAGGGGATACACGTAGGCGATGGCCACCAGCACGACGGCCACCATCGTCCATAACCCGAATCGGTCCCACACGCCCGTCGTCGTGACTGGCTCCAGGGGCACAGCAAACTCGAACGCCGGCGGCTCAATTCTCGGTCCGGCAAGCCATGTCGCCACGACGACGGTCAAGAACGCCAGCGCGCTGGCGAACAAGATCACCCCACCGACCGCGGCCACCATCGTCAGCGACTGCCAGGCGGCGCCATCGGCACCGCTCAGTGCGCCGCTATAGACGCGGCGAGGCATACCGCGCAGCCCTGCGATGTGATAGCTCGTGCTGAAGAACACCATGCCACCAAACCAAAGATATGGCTGAATTCGCGCGAGCCGCGGAAAGCGCAGGGCACGTCCGGTGAGACGCGGAAGCAGCCAGTATGTGGCACCCATGAACGACAGCGCTACGGTGGTGCCGAGCGTGACGTGGAAGTGTCCCTGTATCCAGGCCGTGTTGTGGACCATCGCGTTCATCGCGTAGGCCGCATTGATGACGCCGCCGAAGCCGCCAAACACGAACGCGATCATCGAGAGCGCCACCGACGAGAAGAACGGATCAGCCCACGGCAGGCGGCCGATCCAGTTGAAGAGACCGCGTGCGCCTTTCATGCGTCCGGCGACTTCGAGCGAGGCGATGACGGTGAACGCCGTCACGAAGCTCGGATACACGACGGCATACGTGGTGACGGTATGGGCAAGCTTCCACCCAGCGCTGATGCCGGGGTCCGTGAACTGATGATGGAAGCCCACGGGAGTGGAGAGGACGACGAACACGATGAACGCCATGCGCGCGAGCGGATCGCTGAAGAGCCGCCCGCCTGCGACCCGAGGGAGCACGTAGTACCACAACACGTATGCCGGCAGCAGAAGGAAGTAGACGAACGGGTGCCCGAACCACCAGAAGTAGATGCGGGCCAGCATGGGATCGATCTTGTCGACCATGCCGAGCGACCAGGGAATCAGCATGCCGACGACCTCGATCGCGAGACCCGACGTTGCCAGATACCAGATGATGACGGTCGCCAGCATGCCGTGCATCGAGAGCGGGACCGGCACGCCGGGGTGCTCGCGCCGCCACGAGCGGTAGCTGGCAATCATCACGCCGCCCCAGATCCAGGAGCCGACGACGAGCAGCGTCGCGCCGATGTAGAAGAGAGGATGTGCCTGCATCGGCGGGTAGAACGTGTAGAGCACCGTGCTCTGCCCGCGCAGGATGGTGATGGCGGCCATCACCGAGCCGACCGCCGCTACCCAAAATCCGGCCCACGCGATCCCGCGCCCCGTGATGCGGCCCAGGCTTTCCTGTGCGAAGACGTAGCCCAGGCCCATGATGAAGAAGATGGGGAAGACGAGCGCCATCAGCACCCCGTGCGCTGTGACCGCAAGGTAATAGAGAGACTCGCTGCGCAACGGGAAGTTGATGTCCGCGATCGACAGTCCCTGGAGCACGCCCATAATCGAGGCAACACCGAAGGCTGCAATGCCGACGCCGATGTGACTACCCGCCAGGGTGTGCCTTCCGTTCATGGCGCCTCCATGACGATCAACTTCCCGACCATGGCGTGATGGAAGAGCCCGCAGAACTCGTGGCAGGTGATCAGGTACTCGCCCGGCTTCTGAAACGTATACGTAAACTGGCTGACGTAACCGGGGACGGCCATCGCGTTGACGTTGGTGCCCGCAACCTGGAGGCCGTGGAGGACATCGCTGCTCGTCAACCGAAAGGTCACGGGGCGGTTCGCCGGCACCTCTATCAGATCAGGAGTGAAGCTGAACATCGCGGCGACGACGGACACCACGACGGTGCCATCGGGACGGTTCGTCACGGCCGGCGCCCCAAACTCCGGGTGCTCTCCGATAGTGGTTGGATCGACGGTCTCGATGTGACTCGCTGGTTGAACCGCCTGCACGCCCGCCATCAGGAAAATGGTGCCCACGAAGACGATGATGACCGCGGCTGCGGCCCACATCCAGATCCGCTCGTAGAGATGGACCTTCATAGCTCCCCTCGTACGGCTAAGGCTGCGGAGCGCCGCGCTCGAGAAACAGGAACAGAAACATCGCGAGCCATCCGAGCGCGAAGAACGCGCCGAGGACGGCGACAATCGCCAGCGTGCCGCGGGGATGCGATTCATCCATCGGGAATGTCTCGAAGGATATTACCTCGGTGGCGTTTCGAACGTGAATTTACGCGCGAAGCGGCAACCCGTCGCAGGAGATTCCGTTGAGCGACATGAACGCGGACATCAAGGATCGATTCCGTTCGTGAGGTATCGAGTGACGCCGATCTGGCTGGGTCCCTTCACGGCTGGAGGGAAGCTCGCTTGGCCCATCGATCCGCGGAGCGCTGCTCTCCTGATCTACCCGGCGACCCTCGGCGCGTGGACCTACGTTGCTGTCACCGGCGTCGGTATTTCTCTCGACCCGCGCGCAAGCGCGTGGGTGTTCTCCGCGATCTCGATGGTTGTCGCCCTTCTCGTCGGGTTGTGGGCGACGGGCGGGAAGCCGTGATGATCATTGAAGGCTCCTCAGGCCTCCGACCGTCCATCGCCTGAATTGGTCGCGAATCGCCATCAGCCGAACCCATCCCGAAGGCGCGAGATCGCTCGGCAGATGGCGACTACCGGTTATCTATTCTTCAGGATTGTTCAGCGACCATCTTCAGCACGTCCATGCTTGTGATGATGCCCACCGGTTCCTTGCCTTGTGTCACGACCAATCGGTGAATGTGCTGATCGACTATGATCCGTGCCGCTTCCGCCACGGAGGCCTGACCGGCACCTGGTAGATCACCGGCGTCATGACATCGCGCACCGTGAACGCCCGTTCCTCGATATAGCGCTCTCCGCGATCCTCCAGCGCGAAGTCTGCAGCGATATCGCCGTAGAAGCTCGAGCTTCGCGATGATTCGACATCAGAAGCTTCGGCCATGTTGCGGCCGATGTCAGTCATCGACACCACACCGATGAGGTGTCCCTGGCTGTCCACAACCGGCGCGCCGGAGATTTCCCGCTCGATAAGGTATCGAGCCAGTTCATCGGTCGTCATCTCGTCAGCCACTGGTCATGACGTCCGGGTTCATCAGGTCTTTCACGTTTCGTGTCTTGCTCATCGCCCAGTTCTCCAGATTTCGTTGGCTTGGTCGGCCGGTGACTGGCCTGCCTCATATTCGATCTGATGGTTGGGATACGGAACTCGAACGCACAAGGCGTAGCCAATTCCGCCGACGTGCCCCTCGGACCCGCCCTGGATCCACGTACAACCGAACGGGGATGCGATCACGCAGGTTCGACTCATCGTGTCAGCCCTCTTTCTCGAATGCGCTCCCACGTCTCGCGGCGGTCACTCTTCGAGTGACCGCTTGAGATCACCAAGGTCGCGACTCAAGACCTGCGTGACCTTCCCCGCGATCGCCCAACCCAGCGGCGCCAGCAGGCCGGGCGGCAGGCCACCGCTCTCGACATCGAATTCCAGGCTCACCTTGGTCCCGTGCTCGGACGGCTCGAACCAGAAAGTGGCCGCCACTCGCACGCCCGCCTTGTGATGGGTGATCGTGTAGGTCCGATTCCGCTCGAACGACGTGATCTCCATCTCGGCGCTGTCGAGCGCGCCCATCACCTCTCGCGTCTCTCGCCAGCGCGTACCCAGCCGGACGGGACCCGGCGTTAACATCTCGATCTGCTTGATATTGGAGACGCGGCCGGCGCCATGCTCGAAGTCGGTGAACAGCCTGAAGGCCTGTTCGACCGGCACGTTGATGTGGTCCGAGACTGAAACAGTCGCCATCTCACCACCTCCTGGGATTGGTCAGTGAGCTTTCTGAGTCGCAACCCACCTTGCGCCGCGAATTTTCACGCAGCCCGAGCGGAGTTTCTCGCGCACGGAACTCGGGCGCCCGGCTGCCCGATCTCTTCGGCCCACCCGCTGGCGTCTACGCAACGTGGTCTCCCGACCGCGCCGGAAAGAGCGCACGGAGGTGTTCGCGGAAGAGGCGGCTGGCGTCCATCAGCGTGAAGATGCCGACCAGCCGGCGCTTCCGGGTGACGAGCGCGCTGCCGATGTGCCGCGCGTCGAGTTGCTCCAGCACCTCGTCGAGGGCGACCGAGAAATCGACGACGTAGGCGTCACGCACAGCAACGTCACGAACGAACAGCTCTTCCTTCGGCGGCAGCCCCAGCTCGGGATCGAGCGCGCGCTTGAGATCGCGATCCGTGAGGATGCCGACCAGCCTGTCGCCGTCCTTCACGGGCAGATGACGGACTTCGTGCTCGACCATCAACGCTCTGGCCCGAAGCAGGCTGTCATCCACCTGCGCGGTGTAAGGAAACGGCGTCATCACCGACCCGATTGAAGGGATATGGTCCATCTCCGTCCCTCGCGGGGGCTCCGACCAAGCTCGCGCCTCGCCGATGACCACAACCTATCCAAGAACGGCGCCAATTCACCAGCAGCGAGCTGTCCGTCTCGAATTCGCTGTCAGGCCGCGACTGGGAGCTGGACGAGGTCCCGGCAGTGAGAGATCCAACGCACGCGGCTCAGATCGGCAGAGGTCACGGTGTGTCCACTGGCAAAGGTCAGCGGTGTGTGGCCCTCCAATGACGCGTGGGAGCGTGCCGCGTTGTAATAGGCCTGGAACTCGGCAAGCTTCCGTTCCAGATCCCGGGCATTCCAGAACAGCACCTGGTCGAGAAATTCTCGCCGCATCGTCCCAATCAGGCGCTCGACGAATGGGTGTGACACGCGGCACATGCGGCACGGTTTTGATTTCGTCGATCTCCAGAATCCGCAAGTTCGCCCTCCAGCGGTGCGCCTCGAACAGTGGATCGTGATCCGTACTGAGATGTCGCGGTGCGCCCTGCCCGTGAATGGCGGCGTTGAACATGCAGCAGAGGTCGGCGCCGGTGACGGCGCCGCGGTGCACGCCGATGCCGACGAGGCGACGCGTGAACTGGTCCATGACCACGAGCACCCAGTAGCTCCGGAGCACGATGGACTCGCATCGAAAGAGGTCAACGCTCCACAGGCTGTCTCTCGTGTGTCCGATGAACGACAACCACGAGGGTCCGGTTCCGCTCGGGGCGGGGCGATAGTGTTTCGACAACACGCGGGATACGACGTTCTTGTCGATGTCGACCCCGAACGTCTGGGAGATGATCAGCGCGATCCGTGGGCAGCCGAACCGAGGATTGCGTGACTTGAGTTCGACGATGGCCTGGATGAGCGCGTGACTCGGCCCCTTCGGTCCGGGCTTCTTGGGGCGCGGCGTCGATGAAAACAGCCGGCGGTATTTGCAACGGACCAAGGCTTGATGAAACGCCAGGAGTGTCGAGGGCTGGAGGGCGATGGCAGCCTTTCGAATGCGTCCTGGACTGAGGAAGATCGACCAGAATCCGCACAGCAGCCGGTCGCTCGACGTCAGGTTCGGCGCCCGCTTGCGAGCACGGCGCAGGACGATCAGTTGCTGCTTGAGCAGGAGATTCTCCGCCATCACCGCTCGCACACCCCCGGAGCCACAGAGCTTCGCGGTCACGACGGCCAGGTGAAGCAGGGCGAGCAAGAGGTTCCTCATGTGCGGGTCAGCGTAGGTCAGACGTCGGGCGACGAGCAACGTTGCCGAATCCTGGATTCGGCGCGAGAATTCCCAATTCGAGACGCACACGCGACGAAGCATTGCAGCGTTCGCTGGATGCGTTGCTGACGCATTTTTGACGCGTTTATGAAGGACCGCCGCGACATCCCGGCACCATCGGAAACGGCCGGTGACGCGATCGAACTACCTGCACTCGAGAGCACGAAAATTGAGCTATATCGAGCGATGCGCGCCGGCAATGTTGGCAAAGCTGAACTCGCAAAGCGGTTGCAGTGGCATTTGCCACAGGTCGACCGCGTCCTTCATGTGAAACATGGGTCGCAACTCGATCAAATGGAGGCTGCTTTCGCAGCACTCGGCAAGAAACTGGTCATCACTGTGGTCGATGAGTCCCAGACACGTGCCATGCTCGGGCGCACAAAAGGTCGCGCTAGGTCTTTACCAGCGTTGTCAGCCACAGGGCGCCGAAAGCCTGCCGGCTCAGGTGGCGTTCATCCTGGTGTGCAGATGCGCCAGGCTCGTCCAGTCCGAAGCCACGCTGCCAGCGGTGTGGCGGCTGGTCGCCACGTAACTGCAAGGAAGGCAGCGAAGAAACGTTAGCTCGAATAAGGATTAAGTCCACCTGCACGTCTCATCGCTCCGAGAATGCAGAAGTCATCAGACTTCGCGCGGGAACCACCTCGAATGACCGCCGGGTGCGCTCGCAAAACTTGGGAACAACTTGGGAACAATATCGCCCGAACACCGGGCAAGAGGACGCAGCACGGCGGACCAGAAAGCAAGACGAGTCAACCACATCGCCTTTTCTGCCGAGTCTGCAAAACCTCCATCCCCGGTTCAAATCTCCACGGCTCGGTGGCTTATTGAATTACTACGAGCGAGCGGCGTGACGATCGGCGCCAGCGGGACGCATCCGCTCGGCCCACATCTGGGACATTACGCGCGTGCCACAATGTCAACCGATCCAGCGGCCACGGTGACCCCGACCCCAAATGGGCGCATTCCCACGTCGTCTGCGCAACGACGGACTGGCGGAACCTGACCACGCCGCACGACGTTCGTGCGCATCGAGGGCCATAGAAGGCACATGACGCTGCACAGCGCTCGATCACACAGCGCTCGACCAACGTGACAAGCCGGCAGGGGGCGGATACACTGCGCCCCGAGATGCCGCGGGAACCGGATCTGACGGGGCTTCTCCAGGCCTGGAGTCAGGGAAACCAGGCGGCGCTCGAGGTCCTGGCGCCGCTGGTGCAGCAGGAGCTGCGCGACATCGCGCGCCGGATCCTCGCCGACGAGCGGCGCGACGGCCGTTGGCAGCCCACCGAACTCGTGCAGGAGTCGTACCTGCGGCTGCTCGACTGGCGCTCGGTCCACTGGCACAACCGCGCCCATTTCTTCGCTACGGCCGCGCGCATGATGCGGCGCGCGCTCGTCGATGCGGCGCGCGCGCGCCGACGGGTCAAGCGCGGCGGCGGCGTGGACGCCGTCCCGCTCGACGCTGACGAAGCGGCCGCGCCACGTGACCACGTGGACTTCGTCGCGCTCGAGGACGCGCTCGACTCCCTTTCGCGGGTGAGCGCGCGATCCAGCCAGGTCGTCGAGCTGCGGTTTTTCGGCGGGTTCAGCGTGGAGCAGACCGCCGAGGCGCTCGGTGTGTCCGTGCGGACGGTGATCAACGACTGGAACGCCGCGCGCGCGTGGCTCCACCGCGAGCTCGGCCGGGTGATCCGATGGGCGACCTGTCTCAGATCGTCACCCAGGAGCGGTGGGACACGCTGTCGGCGTGGCTCGGCGCCTGGCTCGAGGCCGACGAGCCCGGTCGCGAACGCCTGCGCGCGCAGCTGGCCGACGAGCAGCCAGACCTCGTCGCCGGTGCAGACGCGCTGACCCGATCGAGCCGACGCCTGCAGGGGTTCCTCGAGACGCCGGCACTCCTGCTCGCGGCGCGCGAGCTCGCGCACGCGGAGGATGCGCTGCTGCAGGAGGGCTCGGCGGTCGGTCCCTATCGCATCGTGAGCCTACTCGCGCGTGGAGGCATGGGCGACGTGTATCGGGCCACCGACGTGCGGCTGCAGCGCGATGTGGCGCTCAAGGTGCTGGCCGAGACCCGGACCGGCGATCCCCAGCGGCTCGACCGGTTCATGAAGGAGGCGAGGGTCACCGCGTCCCTCGATCACCCCAACATCGTCCGCGTCTACGACGTGGGTCGCGTGGACGATCGCGCCTACCTCGTGGCGGAGCTGCTCGAGGGCGAGACCCTGCGGGCGCGCATCTCCCGCGGACCGATGCCCGCCCAGGAGGTGCTGCGCATGGCCGCCGAGATCGTGAGCGGGCTCGGCGCCGCGCACGAGGCCGGCCTGGTCCACCGCGATCTGAAGCCGGAGAACATCTTCCTCACGCGATCCGGTACCGCGAAGATCCTCGACTTCGGCATCGCCAAGCTCGCGCAGGACGAGCGCGTGGGCGATGGAAGCTCGACGCTCACGGGCGTCGTGCTCGGGACCGTCAGGCTACCTGGCGCCTGAGCAGATCCGCGGCGAGCGGGTGGACGCCCGCGCCGACCTGTTCGGGGTCGGTGTGGTGCTCATCGAGGCCCTCACGGGAAGGCGCGCCTTCGCGCGCGAGCACCTCGTCGAGACGCTCTATGCCATCCTCCATGAACCGCCGCCGGTGCTGGACGGTCGGGACGGCGTGCCGCCGGCCCTCGAGGCGCTCGTGATGCGGCTCCTCGAGAAATCGCCCGCTCGGCGGTTTCAATCGAGTGCGGAGCTGTTGACGGCGCTCGGCGAGGCCGAGACGGGCGCGCCAGGCGTGTCGTCGGCGACCGACGGGACGGTAGCGCCGCCCGCCGTGCCCGCGCCCGGTGCGCGGCGACCCGTTGCCGCTTCCGCGCGTCCCGGCCGCGCGACGGCGGCAGTCGTCGCGCTGTCGGTCCTCGCGGCGATCGCGGTGGCGCTGACCTGGTTCGGCGCCGGCCCTGGGCGGCGCGCTGCCGACATCCAGCCCGTGACGCTGGCCGTCATGCCGTTCCGGAGCATCCCCGCGGGGAGCGGCGACGACCTCCTCGAACTGGGACTGGCCGACGTCTTAGTCAGCCGGCTGGGCCGGCTCACCGAGATCCGCGTCCTGCCCCTCACCGCGACGGAACGGCTGCGCGCGCGCGACGACACGGTCGCGGTCCTGCGGAGGCTGGGCGCGACGCATCTGCTGACCGGAAACCTCCAGCGCGACGGGCGTCGCGTCCGCGCCACGGTGCAGCTCCTGAACACAGCCGATAGTCGGACGATCTGGTCGGGTCCCATCGACGCCGATGCGTCCAACGTCTTCTCCATCCAGGACATCATCGTCACCCGGGTAGTCGGAGAACTGGTCCCGAGGCTGGCCGCGGGGACGCGACGGGCGTTGTCGAACCCCGGCACGCGCGACGGCAAGGCCTTCGAGGCCTATCTGCGCGGCCGCGCCTTCGTGTTGAAGTCCACAAAGGCCGAGCTCGTCCGGGCGGTCGAATCCTTCGAGCAGGCCGTGAAGCTGGATGCCGGCTACGCCGATGCGTGGGCGGGGATGGCGTCGGTGTACAAGAGGATGCCGATGGTCTTCGACGTTCCACCCGCCGATGCCTACGAGCAGGCCAGGCGCGCGGCCCAGGAGGCCCTGCGCATCGACGCCCAGCAGGCCGAGGCGCTCTCGGCGCTCGGGAGCGTGGCGTTCTGGTACGAGTGGGACTACCCGCGAGCGGAACGTCTGCTCCGGCGTGCCCTGGATCTTCAGCCGAGCTCGGCACACTCGCAGTACTTCCTGGCGCATCGGTACTCGAATCTCGGTCGCCACGACGAAGCGCTCGAGGGGATTCGCGGGCGCGCGCGTTCGATCCCGACTGGCCCGTGCCCTGGTCCCTCGAGGGGCAGCTCCTGTTCATGGCGCGGCGCTACGACGAATCCCTGGAGCGTCTGGACGCGCTCGTGCAGGCCGAGCCCCGGTTCTCGACCGGTCACGTGATGCTCAGCTACCCCCTGCTGGCCCTGGGGCGCTACGACGAGGCGATCGCGGCCTGCATGAGGGCAATCGAACTGCGTCGCGAGTTCAACGGCTCGGAGAAGCTGTACTCCTGGGGAGGACCGGATGCGGCGGCTCATCGACCGCTGGTTGCCTCCTGCCCGTGTGTGTCATCCCTATCCCCTGCGGCGGCTTGGAGTCATCACCTGAGGCAAGAGCCGGATGCGGGAAATCCGCTCGTCCGGATCTGTGGAGGGGGTGATGCAGGCGATGTCATCCCTACGGCTGCGCGCGCGATGTCCCCCCGAGTCGCGCCGCCGCGGGCAGGGGGCTATAGGGGCACCCAGCCCCGTCTGCACCGCCGGGTAGGGCACGCGCGCTCCCGCGGTGGCCCACGCTCCACCCGTTCTCCCACCATCGCGAGACCGCCACCAACGAGTCGCAGCCAAGCCTCCGACAGTTGAACGCCTTCATCTGTTCGGGCGTCAAAGGCTTGGGAAAAGTGCAACGGCCCACCGGGCCCGTAGGCCGCGCTACGGGTTGCGGCCGACGAAGTCGAGGTCGTCATCGCGAACTCGCCGGCGACCCCAGCGGGTGGGACGCGTCGTGGACCTGCTCGATACCTTGATTGCCGGCATCCTACAGGCGCGTCGAGCCCCGATCGCCACACGCAATACTAGACACTTCGAGGGACTCGACGTGGCGGTGGTCGATCCGTGGCACTCGTGATCTGCTTGAAGTGGCTGGCTCGCAGCGGCGTCGACGGCCACTACCCGGCGGCGACCGTCCACTCTTTCGATGTGCGCGACCACTCCGATGACCGCCTCGATGGACGCGAGGATGATGGGCGTGCTCTTTGACGATCCCGGCCCTGAATTCACGTTCGCGAAGCATCAAGGGCACTGGTACATCGTTTGTGATGCCTGTTCGAACATCTCCGTGGGCCCGATCACCGGTCGTGACGCAAGGAAGGTCCTCGCGCTCGCACGAGGCGGGGGGATCTTCGCTCCCGACGATCGCGCGTACGAGTGGATCTGCTGTACGAATCCCTAAGCGCGTAGATCCAGCCTGCCTGAGCGATGCCTGGCCCCGGTCGATAGTGGGTAGTCGCACTCCTTTCAGAGCATCCGGCGGCGTCGCGAAGGTCCCGCTCGCTGATGGTGATGTGCACGACTCGCGCCTTCGTCCATCGGATGTCGCTAAGAAAAGGAAATGAGTGTCAATCCTTCAGCACGCGCTGCGGTGGTCAGGCGATCGTCGAATGCGGCGAACGAGATCCGCTCGCCGGTTTCGCGCTGCAGGTACAAGCAACTGGCGAGCTGTACCGCGTCGCCTGAGCGCAGGCTATGCCTGATGAGCAGCACCTGGGCGTCGGTGACCAGCTCCGCAGTTAACTCCACCAGAATCCAGGCGGCAAGATCGGCGTTCAGCCTTTTCAACCCACGATCGCGCTCGGCCGCCGTGAATGCTCCTTCCCGCTCGCGGCGGGCAAGTGCTGAGGCGACTTCGATGGCAGACAGCCGGCTCGTCGCGATGCGACCGGTTCTGAGCTGCCGACGAATACTGGCGCTGCCGACTTCATGGACGTAGCGCTTCGCCAAGGCGCTGGCGTCGAAGTATCGAATCAGAACCGATCCTCTCGATCCTCGCCGACTGCGTCGGCGACGGATGCTCCGCGGCCACGGATTGGCCGGAACGTAGGCAGGTTGTCACGGGTCGGCAGCGTAACCGTCCCCTTGGTGGACAGCCTTAGAAGCGCCGACGGCAATGAGTCGTCGGAGGGAAGTGGTCGCAGCTCGGCGATGGGCTCACCGCGGTCAGTGACGACCAGAGTCTTTCCTTCTCGAACGCGTTGAAGGTATGCCCCGAGCCGCGTCTTGAGTTCGCGCGCGCCGACAATATTCCGTGCCATGTAGTCATTGTGACCACATCGAGCGGAGGTGTCAAAGGTACCGTCCTTCAAGAACGGTCAACCCCTGCCCCGTGGATGGCGCGATCTGGAAGTTCCGCGTCGGGAACGAATTCTCAGCAAGGAAGGGCATCCCTTGGGCGCGTTATGGACAGTACGCACCAATTCCGCTGCACGTCGGGCGTGGGGGTCAGGAGATAGTCGGCAATGCGCCTCAAGATCGCCGGCTGCTTCCTGGGTCCAGCGAAGCTGCGTCAGGGACGGGATCGTTTCTCCGTGAGGCGTTGTTCGAGGTGTGCGCTGACGCTCTCGTGGCTCAGGGTCTCACAAAGCTCGATTTGCGCCAGGCCCTTTTCGACCTCGCGCCGGAACCAATCGTCGCAGTCGACGAGCCGCTCAATCGCTTCGCGAGCCAACGCCTGCGCATCCGTCCCTCGATCTCGAGCGACACGGGTGAGCTTGGCATGCAGGTCCGGCGACAGGATTACTTCCATGCCGCGAGTGTACCGAACGCCCGCGGGGAGTCAACTGGCCTCGGGTTAACCCATGCGACGA
Source organism: uncultured Acidobacteriota bacterium (assembly GCA_963773045.1). Classification (GTDB taxonomy): domain Bacteria; phylum Acidobacteriota; class Vicinamibacteria; order Vicinamibacterales; family UBA2999; genus 12-FULL-67-14b. The sequence continues at coordinate 283,426 of CAVYZT010000003.1, forward strand.
TCGCGCCGAAGAAAACGGCGAGACTGAGCACCCTTTCTGGAATCGCCTCTGGCAAATCCCCGGTCGCTTCCTCCAGGTAGTGCCGCATGTCCACGACCCAGCCACTTGGTTTCACGGTGTGGAGGGCCGAGGATCAGGTGCAACGCGGCCGTGTTTGGGGCCGTCCAGCAGAACGATACGCGTGACCAGATCGCGATTCGCGCGGCGCCGGACTTCGCGATCGAGGCCTCGAATCTCGGCGGCGCTCAGGATCGCGTAGGGGTCCTTGGCCGCATTCTTCTCGAGTCGGAGGAGCATCGAGGTTCGCCTCATCTGGGCCGTTCCGCACGACGACGAGCCACACGCTTCCTCCGGAGTGCGGTAAACCCGGAGTCGTCGCCGAGGTGAATAAAGACGCGTCCGTGGAGTTCGTCGCCTTCGAGGATCGCCCAGCCGCGTCCGCTAGTCGGGTTTCCTTCGTCGGACCCGTCGAACGAGAATTCGACAGCGGGACGGCCGTCGCGCCGGCCGACGCGATAGTCGAGACCGGCCTCAATTGCCAAGAATCCTAGCCGCCCGAGGCCGCCACGCTCCAGCGTGAGATGCGCTGCACCGAGCAGGTCGAGATCGTCCGAAGTCCACAGTTCCATCGCGGTAATCCGCCAGTCGCCCAGGAATGTCTGCTTGGCTAGAGCGTCAGATCGCACCATCGCTGTCTCCACGCGCAGCGGGCACGAATACGAGCACGCCGAACGCATACGCCTGCTCCGTGAGGCTGCGAGGCATCATCCCATGTTGTCGAACGATCGCGACGTGACAGGCATCATCCACATGTGCCGATTCATCGACCGAATCGTGTGATCAACTTGGGAACAACTTGGGAACAAATTGGGAACAATAGCGCCTGAACACCGGGCAACAGGAGGAAACAGGGCGGACCAGAAGGCAAGACGAGTCAACAACATCGCCTCTTCCGCCGAATCTGCAAAACCTCCATCCCCGGTTCAAATCCGGGCGGCGCCTCCAACCTTCGCTGAATTCACGCGAAGGTTGTCCGCCGTAGCTCGCCAGAACTCTCAGCGAGCGAAGGTGGACCGCAGTGGCGCCGAGAGCTTCGGCTGGCAGGCTAATTCCTGAATCGGCCTCGGAGTTGTTCCCACGTGTTCCCAAATTCGTTCCGATCGCCGGAGTCGCTCGTTCGTAATCGAATGATCCGACTGGCCTTGCCGGACGACGTCCTGGTCGAAAGGAGGAGGTTTGGCGGACCTCCACATTTCTTGGCCAATTTATCGCCCGAACCCAATTAGCCTCCTATCGGCGCTCGCTCGTTGCTGCTCGCGATCCTCTGACGTCGGCGTCTACGGCAAATGTGCACAAGCGTCACCGGGAGACTCCGACAACGTGGAAGTTGGGGAATCGTCCGAATGCTGCCAGCTCTAAAGGACAACCTCAGCCGATCCGTGGTCGAACTCTCGCCGGTTACTTACCGGACGTACGCTCCTGGCGCAGCCGCAGAATCTCGTCGCTGGCATCGAACCGCGAATCGACGAGCGGGCGAGGCGCCAGACCGAGCCCAATCAGCACAGCGACGAGTGCCACGAATGTCCACGCTTCGCGCGGCCGCAACCCCAGCCGCAGGCTGGGATGCACCCGCACCTCGGAGCGGCCGCAGAAGAGCGAAAAGTACATCCGGAGTACGGCGAGGCCGGTCAGCGCCGAGGCAATGACGACGGCGAATCCCATGACTGGGAACACATCAACGGCACCGTCGACCAGGAGCTCCTGGCCAACGAAGCCAAGTGTTCCCGGAAAGCCGGTGCACGCGAGTCCCATGGCGAGGAAGGTGATCGCCAGCACCGGCATGCGCTCGTATCCGCCGTGATACGTCGTCAGATCGAGCCGCCCCCGGCGCGCCTCGAGAACGAGGACGCAGCGCGCGAGTCCCGCAAACCCTAACCCCGCCGACAGCCACACGACCAGGCCACCCGCCAGCGCGGTCACGCTGGTGCAATCGAGGCCCGCCATCACCAGCGCCGACTGACTCATAAAGAGGTAGCCGCATGCCCGACGGGCGCTGCTCTGCACCAGCGCGAGCGCTGCACCGTACACAGCGGTCCCAAGCGCCAGGAGCGCGATGACCCGCAACATTTCAGGCGAGGCGCGCGGCACGATCAGTACGACCGTCATATAGGCGCCCACCTGCGGTGCGTTGAACAGAATGGCTGGTCCCAATCGCCCGTGATCGAAGACCTCGGGCACCCATGCGTGAAACGGTACAATCCCTTTCCGCACCAGCGCCGCGATGACGATCAACCACATGGCCGCCGTTTCGATCACCGTGTTCTGCACACCAGGACTGATGAGCAGCAAAATGCCGATCGCCAACACGAGTGTCGAGACGCCCAGATACGCCGCCGCGACGCGGCGCTGGTACTGATGCGCGGGATCCGCGAGTGCGGACAGGAACGTCCAGACGGAGGCGACAGACAAGATGAGGAGGACGACCGCGCTTTCGGTAAGGAACGACGCCAGCGTGATCAGCGTCGCAATGGCCGTTCGCCTCAAGCCTCGTCGATCGAGCGCTGCGTGGGGGGTGACCGCGACGGTGAGCAGCCAGAGCCCCGCCGCGAACGGCAGGAGCGCGGCCGAGAGCGTGTCGATGCGAATGATCTCCTCTCCGCCCGGAATCCAACTGAGCGCGAAGCTTCGAATCGAGAAATCGCGCAGCGATGACGATAGCGCGATGCCAAGAGCCGCCAGCACCATCACCATCGCCGAAACCACTGCCAGTCGGCGCAGCCGTTCGACGTCAACGCGCAGGAAAGAGGCCCCGATCACGAGTATGGGCAGCGCGACAAGCCCGGCCAGCCACAGCCGTGCGTCACTCATCCTGATCGGCTCCGTTGACAGCGGCGGGCGGTCGCGCGGGCAGGACGGCATCGCACAGCCACCGGTCCAGGCGTGTGAGCAGGTGTGCGAGTCGAGTAAAGGGGTCGACCACCGCTCGTTCGAGGATGCTGTCAAGGAATCCGCGTTCGAGCGCGATCAGGAACAGCAACCGGCTTGCGTGCTGCAATTTCACCGCGACCCGGCGGCGGGCGTCCGGAGCGCGATGGCCGATGGCGTCCTCGATGCCGTGCAAATCGTGGAGGACGTTCGGCGCGCTGAGGAATTGCAACAGCCGAAAGCAGGCATGTCCTGCCAGATGGATGAACGCGATCGTATACCAACCGATGGCGATTTCGACGACGATCAGGCCAACCTGAGTGAGGGATGCATACGCGAGCGACGATTTCACGTCGCTCTGGACGCGCGTCGTGATTCCGGCGAAGAGTGCCGTGGCCGCGCCAAGTCCCCCCGCCAGCAGCCGAGCCGCTACTGCTTGTTCGAGCAGCGGCGCCGCACGCAGCAAGAGAAAGCAGCCGGCGTGAATCGAGAGCGACCCATAGTAAACCGCACTCGACGGCGTCGGCCCCTCCATCGCTCGCGGCAGCCAGCTCGAAAAGGGCAGTAGCGCGCTCTTGCCTGCGACAGCGACGATGAGGAGGACGGCAATGATGGTTGCGCTGGTGGCCGTGAGCACGGTCGACGTCGCGCCGCCGCCAAACAGGAGCGAAAGGCTGTCGGTGCCGGCGACGTGACGGAGCAGGACCGCGGCCGAGAGCATGGCGGCGTCGCTGATGCGGTAGACCGACACGACGCGAAATGCATTCGCGACCGCTGCGGGCCGGTCGTGGAAAAACGCAACGAGCAGCGCCGAGCTGAGGCCGACCAGTTCCCACCCGATGAAGAGGACCGCCACGTTGCCGGCAAGCGCCACCAGCAGCATCCCGGTGACGAACATCGCCAACAGCACGAAGTAGCGGTGGTAGCCTGACTCGCGGTGGAGGTACCGATTCGAAAACGCAGACACGACGCCAGCAATCGCGGTCGACAGCACCGCAAAGGCGAGCGAGAGCCGATCGACGAGGAATTCGATCGCAATGCCGCTCTCGCGGGACGTGGACCAGGCGCCATATGAGATCAGTTGCGTCCCGGGTCGCGTCATCCCGTACACGACGAATGCCATCAGGAGAGCGGCGCACGCCAGCGCCATCGAACTGGCGGCCAGCAGGCCCGTCCAGCGTTCCGGCGGAGGGCGATTGACGAGCGAGGCGCTGCCGAGCAGCGCGAGCAGGAGGGCTGGCGATCCGACGCCGACCAGCACCAGCAGCGTGAGCGGAACGCTCGTCGTCACGCCTGGACCCGCGCGGTGACCGATGGGCCGCGCACGATCGCCACGGGGGGAAGAAAACCACGCTTGCCCTGGTACCACGCGGCCGATTCGCCCACGACCACCGAAAGGGCGTGTTCAGGCGTATGGGCGACGAAGCCAGTCGAGCGGAGCTCCCACGCCACGCCGGACTCCGCATCGAGGCAGGCGAGCCAGATCCAGCGGTTTCGCACCAGCCGCTCGATGATCGGGTTGCCCTCGACGACACGCCGCAGGCGATCGCGAGTACCCTCCACCACAATCGCCAATCGAGTGGGTTCGTGGATCTCGACCATCTGCCATGGAAGACCTGTGCGCAAGTCGCTCTGCGCACCGTCCATGATGCCAAGGAGCGATGTCACGTTGTGCGGCAGCTTGGTGTCGCACCCGTAGCCGGTTGGATCGACGTAGCTGAAGTAATACTCGAGGCTGATCCCGGCGGCGACGGGCACGATGGCAGCCATGATGCGCGCGAGGATCGCGCCATCGTCGTCACGCGACGGATCGTAGGACACCAGGAACGCCCGGCGATCGAGGAACAGTCCGCGTGTTCGCGTCCGCCGGGCGACCACGCAGAACGCGTTGGTGGCATGGCCGTACTCGGGCCGCGGCTGCGCCAGATCGTCGGCCCGTCCCTGCACGTGCGCCAGCGCCGCGGCCGGCGGATACCAGCGCGGGACGCCCTCGAACCGTCGACATCGTTCGTGGGCCTCGCGACGCGCCGTCGTCTCAATCGTGTCCACGGCTCGCGCGAAGAGCGGTTGGAGAGCTGCAGGGACGAGATCCTCGTCGAAGAACGTCACCTCGTTGTTGCAGGTGTTGCGCTGGGCTCCAATGAACCAGGTCGTCGCGTCGATCGGCAGCCCCTCCGCGGCAAGCGACTGGCGCACGCGTGGGTCGTTGGCCATTTGCGCGAAGGCGCGGGCGTTCGGCCCGCCCCGCCCGCCACCGCACGCACCACAATCATGGGCCGACTCGTGCGGGTTGTTGAGACTGATCGATCCATGTCCGATCACCAGCACGAGTGGCGAGAGGCGATCGCGAATGCCGATCTCTTCGATGACGCGTCGGACGATATCTGCCATCTCCCGTACGGTGAACCCGAAATGCTTCCCGATCGGCGGCGTGTGGTCCTGGCGGTCCAGTTGCAGACGGGTTCGCCTCGTCGTGATCGAGGTCTGCTGGATCCGGCGCCATCGTGACGAGAGCCATGGGAAGACCACGCGCAGGACCAGCGGAATCAGCGCCAGCCAGCCGAATACCGTCATCAGCACGGCGCCGCGCATCGGCAGACGGCTTCCCAGGTGCACGTTGTACCCGAGGAAGCCCGCGGCCCGGCGTTGCAGGCGCCGCGTGTGCTGCAGGAGATGATGACCGTCCGTTTCGATTTCGGCCACGTAGTGATCGGGACGGATGGCCACAGGACAGAGCGGTCGCGGATGAGCGTCCGTGACGCCCTTGTGGTACATCGCCACATTGAAGAAGCCGGCGGTGCTGAACGTTTCGCAACCTGGCTCGACTTCTTCCAGGTGCCGGCGAAATGATTCCTCGCGTTCGTCGATGCAGAACACCGCCTGGAACGCCGGCAGCCCGGCAGGCGCTTGCGCTGTGTGTTGCATGAGCGCGTCGTACAGGCGATACCGAATCGCTCGCTCGAACGCCTGGTGCAGGATGCGGCGCCGGCGCATGCCGTTGAGCGCGTGCAGCTCGGATTCGAGCTCCGCCACGTGCTGCCGTGTCCACTGTTCGACAATCGACGGATCGAGGCCACAGAGCTGTCCGAGGTGGAAGAGCGGCCAGGCCCGCTCGACCGCCGTCGGAGGGGAGGCGACCGGGAGCTGATTCCGAAGCCAGCCGCGAAGCTCCGACACTGGGCCGACGAAGGAGAGTTGTCGTGCAGCCTCGTCGAGCGCGGATCGTTCACAGAGAAAGCGCACCGCGAGGTAGCCGCGCAAGGTGACAGTGAGATCCCGCACCGGCACACGGTCGGGTCGCTCTTCGATCTGACGCACGATGCCGGCCCAGCCGCGCAGGGCCAGCAATTCGGCGCTTAGATAGTCTTCGCGCTCGTCGTCCTGGACACCGAGCTCGGCGAGGGAATGCGCGATCGAGTCGAGTGCCGTCCGCTTAGCGGCGTGGTCTTCGGCAACGAGGCGTGGGAGCGAGCGAGCCCAGCGGCCACACTGCGCCACGAGCGACGTGCGATAGATCTCGAGAAAGCAACCGTGGATCCCGTGCTCCCTCTCGGGCATCGACCAATGCGCCAGGCCTTGATCGAGGTAACCCGCCAGGAATCGAATGAGCAGCGGATGGATCCAGGCATCCGTGTCGGGGCCGTTCGCTGCGAGGAGGCAGTCGCGATGGCGAACGGGAGCGTCCCGTAGGGGAACGGGCGACGGGTCGGCGCATCCCACGGCCCCGAGGCATGCGTTCCACAACCGGCGCACTGCCTGGCGTTCGTCGTCCACGCGCTCATGCACTTCGCGCAGCGCGGCCAGCGCGGACCGGGCGCTGGCCGGCACGTCAGTGCGAAATCGGGATAACGCCTCGGTTTCGTCGAGGATCCACGAGAGCTCCCGCCCTGTAGCGTCTGGAATCCCGTGCAGCACGACCGCGCGCCATAACTCGAGCCGGGACCCGACGCCGGCGACATCCGCCGCCGCGCCGGTGCCCAGCTGCTCGAGGAGCAGCGTCTCGACGTCCCGGGGGCGAATGCGGCCGGACGCCAATTTGTCGCGATACCGCGACTCGGTCAGAAACGGTTCGCGCCCCAGTTCGGTCGCGGCATGCTCGACGGCTTCTTCGAACGGCAGATGCTCGAACGCATGCAGCGTGTTGTGATGGATGAAGATGCTGATCGGCCCCTGGGCCGGCAGCAGGTGTGCCAGCCGATCGATTATGCGCGTCAGGGAATCGGCCGAGCTGTCGTGGAGCATCGCGTGAGTTGAGATATATGAATATTACTATATTATAGTGTATACAGATGCCGCAGAAGCATGGCGCGAGGCACAGCGAACCGCTCGTCGCCGGCGAGCTCCAGACATTCAAAGCACAGTTCCTTCGTGCGCTCGCCCACCCCACCAGGATTCGAATGTTGGAGATCCTCGTGCGCGGCGGTCGCACGGTGCAGGAGCTGCAGGAGGAATTGGCGCTGGATCAGCCGATCGTCTCGCAGCAGCTGGCCGTGCTCCGCAACCAGGGGATCGTGTCGGCACAGAAGGAAGGGCCGTCCGTACGATACGCCCTGCGCGATCCTCTCGTCGCGGAGCTGCTCGATGTCGCCCGGCGGATTTTTGACAATCGTCTGGGCAACTCGCGGGGATTGCTTCGTGAGCTGCGTCGGGAGGCCCGTCGCGGATAATGGCGATCGTGAACTCGAGCAGGTTGCCCTCCTTAGGAATCGACCTATGTACACTCGCATCCCATTTCGATCGATGAGACGAGATATCGATGGCAGCGACCGCGATCGGATATCTCCAGCGGATCGTGTTGGCCAGTTGACCGACACTGCTGACTGGTCGGTTCCCAAGGATCCGCGCGAACAGCGACGGATCAGGAACGTTTTGATCGCGCTGGCCGCTGCGTTGCCGATCGTACGGCTGCTCCAAGTGCTGTTTCGTTGAGCCAGCATGACCTGGAACGGGCCGGAGCGGTGGATGTTGCGAACCTAGAACGGCCGGAACGGCCTCCGAAATTGCGAAAATCAACCACCTGCAACTGTCCAGAACGCTGACCTCTGCGGGAATCGCGGCTCGCAACGTGGGAACAACTTGGGAACAATAGCGCCCGAACACCAGGCAACAGGACGAAGGTGGCCGGACCAGAAAGCAAGACGAGTCAACCACATCGTCTCTTCCGCCGAATCTGCAAAACCTCCATCCCCGGTTCAAATCCGGGCGGCGCCTCCATCCTTCGCTCTTTGATGCAGGCGAAGGATGTCCACCATAGCTCGAGGAATTCAGCGAGCGACGGTGGACCACTGATCGGGCCGCCGAAGAGCTTCGGATGGCAAGCCAACCCTCTCTGAACTCACGCGAAGGATGTCCACCATAGCTCGCGAGAATTCCAGGCGAGCGACGGTGGACCACAGCGCCGACTGGGAGCTTGGGTTGGCAGGCCATCCTTAGGAAATCTGCAGTTTTTCGTCGTCACTTCGCCGGCAGGAGCAGAGGCGCGAAAAACCTCTGTCCCTCTGCAGATTCTGGTGAAGCGATCCAGAGTCTTCAAAGGAATTCCCTGACCTCGGTTTCGCGCACGAACTCACGATGCGACTCGACTGTGCCCAAATTGTGCCCAGAACGGTCTGAAACTGGCGGCGTTCAGCTTTCGCGCGGCCTCGACGAGGTCGCATTCGCTCAAGATGTTGTAGCGCTCGAACACCGACCGTGTCTTGTGGCCGGTCATCTGCATCGCTACACGCTTGGGGATTCCCGCACACACTAGGTTGCGCACGGCGGTCCGGCGCAGGTCATGCGGAATGCGACCGGGTAGACCGGCCTTCGCACATGCGGCTTTGAACGCCTCGATGAAGGCTTTGATCCGCTTGCCCTACACCTTTGGCCCGGCCGAACGACGTTACCCAAGCAACGTCGGTGCGGACGGACCAGCTGAGACCTTGGCGCCTGGGACAAACATCCCTACTGTTCGCGAAGAGCCTTCAATGGATCGGCCATTCCCGCGCGTAAGGCTGGCACAAACGCTGCGGCTACGCCGACGCCGAACAATGCTGCCCCTGCGGTAGCGAACGCGATGGGATCCAGCGCGCTGACATCGAAGAGAAACGATGACAGTAGTCGCGTGAGCATCGCCGCGCCCACGATGCCCGCAACAATCCCCGCTGACACCAGCATCGCACCGTGGCCGAGGACGTGCGCGATCACGCGTGAACTTGGAAGCCCGATGGCGATGCGAATCGCCCAGTCACGCCTTCGGCGAGTGGCAAAGTGCGTCATCACGCCGTAGACGCCCACTGCACCCAGGATGAGGGCCAAACCAGTCAGGAGAGAGAGCAACGAGACGACCTGGCGCGCTGGACCGACGGACGTGTCGAGCACGCGGCGCATCGTCGTCGTCTGCTGCACCGCGGCGGCGGGAGCCACGCGTGCGATTGTGCGTCGCACCGGTTCGAGGAGCGACGTCTCGGCGGCACCGGGCGCGGTGCGAAGGACGATTGACTGTGCGTCGTCGATCCAGGGGATCTGCGCCAACGCGACATACCGTACTGGCTCGGCCGCGTCGGTCAGACGTTTTTCAGCGGCGTCCGCCACGACCCCGACGATGCGCGAACGTCCCTGGTCAACGTCGCCGCCGATCGACCTGCCGATGGGATCGACTCCCGGGAAGTACTTCCGGGCAAATGCCTCGTTGATGACGACGACACGTTCGGCTTCGGTCCGGTCGTCGCCACTGATCGCGCGGCCCCGGCGAAGGGCGAAGCCAAGGCTCTCGAGATAGCCGGGCGTCACGATTCGGTATTCGGTGGCCGCGTTCTCGATCTCCGGGCGTTCGTCGATACGCAGGCCCGCCCTGTACCCGCCGCCGCGTAGCGGCAACTTCTGCCCCGCGCCGACGGAGGTCACGCCGGGAAGCTCACGCAGCGCCCGCTCGAGCTCGTCGAGCGTCTTCTCCCGGCTCGCACGATCAAGCGTGCTGTCGAACACCACGTCGACGACCGCGACGCCATCCACCCGCACGCCAGGTTGGACCGCGTACATGTTGGCGACACTGCGAGCGAGCAGCGCCGCACCTGAGGCGATCATCACAGCGAGCGCCACCTGCGTGACGACCAGTCCACTTTCCAACCGCCCGCCCCGTCCCTCGATTCCTCCCATCCGGGCTGCGCTCAAGACGCTGCGCAAGTCTCCTCGATACAGCGAGACGATGGGCACGAGGATGACGAGCGACGCCGCGATGACGGCGATGGCCATTGCCGACGCGAACACGCGCCAATCTGGCGCCGTCGAGGCCCACGCCCCGAGCGGGAGCGCGTCCGTGACGACGGTGAAGCCGACCCACGCCAGGGCGGCGCCCAAGGTCCCCGCGACGGCCGCCACGATCAGCACCTCGACGATCAGCTGCTGCGCCAGTCGCTGCCGGTTCGCACCAAGCGCCGAACGAACCGCAAACTCGGCCGACCGCGCGTCGACTTGCCCGAGCACCAGGGCTGCAACGTTGGCGCACCCGATCAAGAGGATCAGTGCGGTGGCGGCAAGCGTGGCGAGCAGCGCCGGTTGCATGGGCCCGAGCACGTCGTCGCGCACCGGCGTGATCCGCCGGTCCTTCGTCTTGTCCCGCCGCGCGGGATAGTCGAAACGCTCGTCGAGCATCGCGGTCAGTTGCGAGAGTGGCGCGCTCCATCGCCCGAATGTCCTGATTGGGTGCCACGCGGCCAATGAGTGTGGAGTTCCAGCTGCGGGAGTCCGGCTCTCAGCGGCACAGGCGTCCAGATGCGGACCGAGGGATCGGGAAACCAGAACCCGCGCGGCATCACGCCGATCACCGTGCGCGGACTGCCATCGAGCGTCACGTGTGTGCCGATGATGGACGGATTGCCGCCCAATTCCTGCCACAAGCCAAAACTGAGCAGGGCAACACGCTCGGCGCCCGGGACGTCGTCGCCCTCATGGAATCCACGTCCGAGGAAGGGAGCGGCGCCGAGCACGTCGAGGAGCTCGGACGATGCGGTGACACCAGGCACCAGGCGCGCTGGCCCTCCGCCGGCGCGGAGGATCGCGTCGCTCTGGCGATAGAGCGCCACCTGCGCGGAACCCAGGCGTCCGTCCGCGTATGTGCAGGTACTCTTCGTGCGTCCAGTCGGTCTTCATCCAGAACACGCCGAGCTCGCGTTCGTGCGCGTAGGGCAGCGGGCTCAGGAGCACGCCGTGCGCCACGCCGAATACGGCAGCTGTACCGCCGATGCCGAGGGCAAGCGTGAGCACCGAGAGCAGGGCGTACACGGGACGCCGCCGGAGGATACGAACGGCATACCAGCTGTCCTGCGCCAGTTGTTCCAACCGCTGCCATCGCCAGATCGCGCGCGTATCCTCCTTCACCAGGGCGACATTGCCGAACTTCAGCAGGGCCTGACGACGCGCCTCTTCTGGCGCCATTCCGCGATCGAGGTTGTCGCGCGTTTCTCGCTCGATGTGGTCGCGGATGTCGTCGTCGAGCGGTGTCCAGTACCCGTCGGCCGCGCTTCATGACGTCATTTCTCCTGCGCGGCAGGGCGGAGGATTCGCCCGACGGCTGCGGCGAGCGTGTCCCACTTGCTGGTTTCGATCTCGAGTTGCTTCCGGCCCTTCGCGGTCAGTCGATAGAACTTGGCGCGCCGGTTGTTCTCGGAGGTGCCGTCATCGAACGTAATCCAGCCACGTTTGATCAGCCGGTGAAGGGCTGGATAGAGCGAGCCCTGCTCCACCAGGAGCACGTCATCCGAGCCATGTTCGATCGCTTTCGCGATCGCATGGCCGTGCGCGGGTCCCCACCGCAGCGTGCGCAGAATCAGGAGGTCGAGTGTGCCCTGCAGGAGTTCGACGCGGCCCTGGTCGCTTCTAGTAGGCATTCTAGGTGGCGACGTTACACCGCTTCACCTAGAACGTCAAGGTGTGCGACTTGCAGCCTGTCCGAGCGCTCCGTGTCCCGATGCTCGCTGTCGCCACGACGTCGATCGCAAGCTGCTGATGGCGGGGACGCCGACGGCCTGAAACGGTTTATGCCTGTCGCAATGTGCGCATGGGATCGACCTTCGCTGCGCGCGCGGCGGGAATCCACGCCGCCAGCAGGCACACCGCCACGATCAGGCCGAGGCTCGCGAGGTAGGCCACCGGATCCGTGACGTGCACGATTTGCGAGATCAGCGCGCCGAACGGCGTCGCCAACACCGCGGTCGCGAGCGCTGCGGCAAGCGCTGCGCCCGCGATCAGGCCGGCCATCACCGGCCGCGTCGTCTGGCCGAGCACCAATTGCATCACCGTGCGCGGCGAGGCGCCGAGCGCCATTCGTAGGCCGATCTCCCGGGTTCGCTGCTCGACCAGATACGAGAGCACGCTGAACAACCCCGATACCGTCAGCAACAAGGCGAGCCCGCCGAGCATGAGCGACACCCAGAAGGCGGTCTGCAGGAAGAACGTCTCGGTCCTCGCCACCGAGCGCATGGTGATGATCGTCCCCATGTTCGGATCGATCTTTGTCAGGCGGTCGAGCAGCGCTTGCCGCGCCAGGTTCGGCTCGCCCTGCACGCGGGCCACCATGGAGGTGTTCTCTACATCGAGGCCTGTGGGAAGAAACACGCCGGCCTCCTTGATGCCAGTAAAGCGCAATCCGGGCACATCTCGAGCGACCCCAACCACCGTGACCATCCGCGCCTGCACCAGCCCGTTATCGGCGGCCGCACGCGGATTGATCCTCAGGAGCCCGCTGGGCGCCTGGACGCCGGCATCGGGTTCGAGCCTGAAGCTCTCGCCCACCCCCCTACCATCGGGCCACAACGCGCGCGCCACGGATTCGGAGACGATCGCCACCGGATGATGGTCGCGTTCCGAGGGCATGAACGCGCGCCCGCGCACGATGGGAATGTCGAGCACATCGAAGTACGATCCCGAAACGGCTTTCAACGCCACCCGCGTCTTGCCGGCGCCGGAGCCGGTGTCGGCAAAGGCAACGCGCAACGGGGCGAGCAACTGCGGCCTGACGGCAGCGGATACGGTGATCGTCGCGTCGCTCGTTACTGCCTGGATCATCGCTGCGCGCTTCTCCTCGCTGTCAATGTCGATCAACACCGTATCGGCAGTGCGTAAACCCGGATCGAATCGAGCAGAGGCGATTGCGCTGCGGAGAAAGACGGCCGCGCAGATCAGCAGCAGCGCCGACGCGAACACCTGTACGCCGATCAGCGCGTTGCGCGCCCGACCCGGCCGCGCGTCTTTTACCAACTCCCCGCGCAGCGTCCGCATTGGGTCGATCGCCGTCGCGTGCAGTGCGGGCATCAGCGCGAAAACCCCGGTCGCCGCCACCGCGCCGACCACGAGAAACACCGCGACTCGCCAATCGGCCGCCGGCACGTTGAGGTTGACGTCGCCGATATCGACCGGCATCGTCCGCAGCGCCCAGTACACCGCGCCCTCCAGCGCGAGGCGCGAGATGAGGTAACCGCCCGCAGCCGCGGCCAGCGCCAGCAGCACGCTCTCGGTCATCAGCTGGCGGACAATGCGCCGCCGCGATGCGCCAAGCGAGAGTCGAATGCCGATCTCCCGCTGCCGCGCCACGCCCCGCGCCAGCAACAGGTTGGCGACGTTGGCGCACCCGATCATCAGGATCAATCCGAAGGCGACGAAGAGCGGCGCGAAGACCGCAATCGCTTCCAGCGGCTGCGGGACGGTACCGCGTCGCGGCAGCAGGTCGAGGTTCGTGGAGCGGCGGTCGGGGGTATCCGCCGATTGGTTGGAATCCCAGGCGGCTAATTGCGCGCGAGCGTTGTCCTTCGACACGTCCGGTCTAAGCCGGCCAACGATCTCCACGCCGGCGGCCTCCTCGCGGCCGCGATCGGCCGGACGGAATTGCCCCAGCTGCGACAAAGGCGCCCACGCGTCGGGGCCGCCTACCTCCAGGCCCCGGAAGCCAGCGGCGGTGACGCCGATGATCTCGAACGGCGCACCGTTGACGAGCACTGTCCGGCCGAGCACGTTCGGGTCCCGATTGAAATGTCGATCCCACCCCTTGTGGCTCAGGACGATCACCGCGTGGCCGCCCGAACGCGCGTCATCGGCCGGCATGAAGGCGCGTCCCATGACAGGATTGACCCGAACGACCTGGAAGAAATTCCCGGTGACGAGCGTGACCGCCATCCTCCGTCCGTCGACGTAAAGAACGATCTCTGGCACGGTCGCGTAGGCGTCTGTGAAGACATGCGTGTCGGCTCGCATCGCCTCGAAGATCGGACGCGTCAGCAGCGAGCTATCGCCGTTGCCCAGCTGGGTCCGCTCGACCGCGTACATCTCGCGGATGTCGGGCACCTGGTCGACGCGGAAGATGAGTGTATTGAGAACCGTGAACAGCACCGCCACCACGCCAAGTCCGATGGCCACTGTCACGACGATCGTGCATGCGGCGAGCGGCGCCTTGGCGAAGGCCCGCAACGCGTACTGAACGTCGCGAATGGTGTTGTCGATGACCGCGGTACCGCGTTCGTCGCGACACCGATCGGCCGCCAGCGCCGTCGATCCAAAGCGCGCCTGCGCGCGTTCGCGTGCCTCTGCCGGCGTCAAGCCTTCATCGATCAGCTTTCTGGCTTCGCGCTCGATGTGGAAGGCGAGCTCCTCCTCGAGCTCCTGCTCGACGCGGTTGGGCCTGAGCAACGCACGTGCCCTCAGTTTCAGGTCGTTGAGTGTCATGCGAATTTCATCACGCGGCCGATGGCGTGTGCCATGCGCTCCCAGTCCCGCGCTTCGACCGCGAGTTGACGGCGGCCCGACGCGGTGAGGTGGTAATACTTGGCGCGGCGGCCCAGCTCCGAGACTTTCCACTCGGCCTCGATCCAGCCCTGGTGCTCGAGACGATGGAGGGCCGGATAGAGCGAGCCCTGGTTGATCTGCAGGACGTCTCGCGAAATCTGCTGGATGCGCTCGGAGATGGCCCAGCCGTGCAGGGCATCCTTCTGCAGCGTGCGCAGGATCAGCAGATCGAGCGTGCCGGGCAGCACATCGGGCGTTCGCGTCATGGTGTAGACCGTCGACATTATAAATTGTTGGTGTCGGCTGCCAACACCAAGCCTGCTTGCGATGAGACGAGCACGATATCGCGGAGGTTCCAGCGGCCGCCGGTGCGATCAAGCTTCGACGCGAGCAACAGCACTCTTGCCTGAACGAATTCCGCGCGAACCTCGGCCGGATATTACGACCCTCAGGAATTACTTTCGAGACGATCGCCGGCGTCGCGTTGCTCCCGCACCTCAAGATGACGCGCGCCATAGACGCGGTCGGCGCTTGCGGCATCTGCGTGGGCGAGAGCGGCGGCTGACCTCCTGAAGAGCATGCCAAACCTCAAATTGTTTGTCTGCCGTGCAGCGAAGGCGTCTCGCCGCCGCGCGGAGCCCTCACCTCGACCCCGACCAGAAAGTCCCGAATGGCCGCAGCGATTTCGCCGCAGTGCGTCTCGAGAGCGAAGTGTCCCGTGTCAAAGAACGTGACCTTCGCGTCGTTGATGTCACGCTTGAAAGCCTCTGCGCCTGCGGGCAGGAAGAACGGGTCTCCGTCGCCCCAGACGGCCAGCAGTGGAGGCTGGTGCTGGCGAAAGTACCTCTTGGAACCTCGGATACATATCGACGTTGCTCACGTAGTCGAGGAACAGGTCCAGCTGCGCCTCATGCGCGCCGGGTCTGGTCATGTAGTAGTTGTCCAGGTTGTAGCCGTCCGGCGAAACCAGGGACGTGTCCTTGACGCCGGTCGTGTACTGCCTGTACGTCGCCTCGGGCGTCAGAAGCTTACGTAACGCGTCCCGGTTGGCCTGCGTCGGCTCCTTCCAGTACCTGCGGATGGGATCCCAACCGTCACTCAGGCCCTCGACGTAGGCGTTGCCGTTCTGAGTGATGATGGCCGTCACCCGCTCCGGGTGTTCCACCGCCATCCGCAGTCCCGTGGGTGAGCCATAGTCGAAAACGTAGAGGGCGAAGCGATGGAGATTGAGCACCTCGGTGAAACGCGCGGTCACCTTCGCCAAATTCGAAAACGTGTACTTGAACTGCTCACGCGAGGGCAGATCGGACTGCCCGAAGCCAGGCAGGTCCGGCGCAACGACTCTGTACCGGTCGGCTAGCTTTGGGATCAGATCCCGAAACATGTGACTCGAGGTCGGGAAGCCGTGCAGCAACAGCAGCGCGGGTCCGCTCGCGGGTCCCGCTTCTCGATAGGCTACGCTGAAGCCGTCGACATCGACCCGGTTGTACTTGATGGCGCTCATCTTCATTTCCTTTCCGGCGTTGATTGTGTCCTTCATGATTTGAACGCGTTCAGTTCGGAATGTGCACGCGCTCGTTCCAGCAATGTGCCGACATATGTCTCCGAGGACACGTCCCCATTGCGAATGGCACGCGCTGCATCCGCGAGCCGAGTTCGTGGAGGCCGATCATCGCGCGGCCATCTCGAGCAGGCGCTCGACCTTCGCATCCAAATCCCTGGCGACGACGAGAGCGGCCTCATGACCGTAAGGTGCGAGGAGGCTCGCCATCGAGTCGTAGGACAGGTGCACGCCATCGGCGCGCTCGTCGATGAGAATCGTCACCGGTGCGTACGACGCCGCATCGGGAACGTCCTTCGCCATTTCCTTCATGATGAGTGGATTCCCGACCACGAGGCGGAGCATCCTGGGTCCCTGGCCGCCGCGCTCTTTGCGCAGAACATCGCCGGAGTCGAAGCGCATGAACTCCATCAGATCCGACGCTCCAATCGCCCCGTGCACGACGGCCTCCAGCTCGGCGGCCGTCGCAGCGGCGGCAACCGCGTTGTGGAATGCCTTCATCTCGGGATGACCGATGGTCAACGTGAACCTTCGCACGATGTCTTCGAATGGTTTCTGGGACACCACGCTGATTCTTCGAACCGCGACATCGATGGCAGTCATTTGTTCCTCCAACTTCCGGATTAGACAACCGCGGTGAGCACATCGCCGGCCGGTTGCTCAGCGCGTGTTCTTGGATATGCATCGCGTTCGTGAACGTGCGCGGTGGGGGTGCGATCGACCAGGAGACTTAGCAACTCAGGCCGGCTGTAATGGCCGCGCGAGTCCATCACTTGCTTGCGCTTTTCGATCAACGTGAAGTCGAGGTCGGCGATCACGATGCCCTCACCCGAGCGAATCGGCTCGCAGAGCAAGGAGCTGTCAGGCGCAACGATCGCGGTAAAGCACCCGCTCGAGATGGCGCCGATGGCGCCGCCCGTGTCCTTGACGATTTGCGCCTGCTGATCGGGATCCAGCCAGCCGCTCGCGCAGACGACGAAGCACGCAGACTCCAGCGCATGCTGCCGGATGTTGACCTGCGTCTGCTCGGAAAACAGGTCGCCAAAGATCGAGCCCGGGTACATCGCGGAGTGGATCTGCTCGCCGTCGGCCATCATCGCGTAGCGCGCCAGCGGGTTGTAATGCTCCCAACACGCCAACTGACCAATGCGGCCCACCGCGCTGTCGACGGCGCGCAGACCCGAGCCGTCGCCCTGGCCCCAGACCATGCGCTCGTGATACGTCGGCGTGATCTTGCGGCGCCGCTGAATCAGCGTGCCGTCGGCGTCGAAGAGCAGCTGCGTGTTGTACAGCGTTCCGCCGTCGCGCTCGTTGACGCCGATGGACACGACCACGCCAGCCTCTTTGCAGGCGTCGCCGATCGCGTGGGTCGTGGGCGACGGCACCGTCACGGCCTGCTCGAGCAGTCGCAGGTGCTCGCGTCCGCCAACAATCTGATATGCGGGCTGGAGAAACGAAAAATACGGGTAGTACGGCACCACGGTCTCAGGAAACGTGGCGAACTGCACCCCTTGACGGCCAAGCTCGTGGATCGTGCGCACGATCTTGTCGACGGTTCCCTCGCGGCTATAGAGGACCGGGCTCAGTTGTCCTGCGGCCGCTTTCACAACTCTCATGGCAGTCACCTTTCTGTCGGTCAGCTTTCAGGTCGCGCTGTCGTTGAAGTACTCAGCAATCGGGCTACCGGCGAACTTTTCGCCGAGCAGGCGGGCAAAGTGCACGACCGACGTGCGCGGCCGGTAACTCGCCACGACGTGCTGGGTCTGTCCGGCGGCGTTAAAGCTGACCAGGACGACACAGCCAATGGGTTCGCCGTTGACCTTCGCGACGTAGTGTTCGAGGAAGCCGCCGTCATAGGGGCCGGCGAACAGGAACACTTGGTCCTGATACATCGAGCGGATGGTGATCACGACTGACCGGACGGCGTCCGCGCCCTGCACGGCGCTGTCCAACATCGATCCCTCCACGGTGGCGTCGGGAGCCATGTTGTTCACCCACGCCGGAAAGTAGTCTTTGAGAGCGGGATCGCCGCTACCGAGATATTGGGGAAGCATGTGGCCTTTGATCGACATAAGTAAGTCCTCTCTTTTGTTGTTGGGTTCAGAAGAAATTGCGTCCGCGCGGTGATGGTGACGGGAGTTTGTGTCGCGGTTGACATGTCACTGCCCCCACTGCTTGGTAACGGTGGCCCGCACCACGGCTTGATCAATCGGTTGATGGTTGGCATCGACCAGTTGGATGAGGATCGTGTGCGGACCCGGCGCGAGGCCGCTGACGATAACGGGATTGCCAGTCGCGTCTGCCCAGTGCCACGTGCCCTCATCCACTGTTACGTGAATGTGTCCAACCCGGGGAGCGACGGCGAGCGCCGTCGGTCCGAATACCGGCGCCACGTGCAGATTCTCGGTGCGGTATTGAATAAAGAGCACGCCGCGCGATAGCGCCTCTGCAAGGGGCGCATCGACGACGATCTTCGCGGGTGGTTCGCTTGAGGCCGTTCGCGCTGCTGCTTGCGCAACACTCGGCGTTGTGGGCACCGTGAATGTCACTGTGCCCTGATCGATTCGTTGGTGGTTCGCGGTTTCCAATTCGAGTCGAACCGTGTGCGCCCCGGGGGCCAGGCCGTTGAGAACCACCGGTTCTCCGCTGGCATCGGCCCAGACCCACGGGGCATTGTCGACCGTCACATGGATGTGTCCGACGCGGGGAGACACCGCAAGCGCGGCAGCTCCAAACACCGGCACGATGTGGAGGTTTTCAGCGCGATATTGAATCACCACCCGGCCCCGCGACAGGGGCTCTGGCAAAGGCGGATCGACGATGATCTTTGCCGCTGGTTCGTTTTGCAGCGGCTCGACCGGGGCGGCGCCGCGCACCTCTCGTGCGGTTTGCGCGGCGCTTGAAGCAGCGACCAGGCACACGATGATGATTGGCGCCGTGAAGCGAATCGAAAATCTCATAGCCAAACTCCTCCTTTAGTGGTGCATTAGCCGAAAGTGAAAGAGAACGCCTCCGCGCCGGCATCCAGAAATTCGATCTCGAACTGGCGATCCACGATTGGCGTCCGCTGTCGAATCAACTGGTGCAACCGCTGTTCGACGACCGCGCCGTTGCCGCCCTCGTCGACGTCCACTCCGTGTGCGGAGCCAGGCGGCTGCCCGTCTATCGAGACGCGAAACCGCACTGGTGCGCCCTGCCGTGGCGGTCCCATGACGAGATGAAGGTCGCGCGCGTGAAAGCGGTACACCATCCCGGCGTTCGGACTGCTCACGACAGCAGCCTGCTTGCCGACGGTCCAGTCGCCAACCAACGCCCACTGATTCAGTGACAGCCGGGCGGGGGCGGCATACTGGCGGCGTCGATCCATTACGGCTCCGCCTGGCGACGCGCAGTGTTCCGTGCGCTCGTATCCGACATAGTTTTCTGGAGACTTCAAGTTGCGCCAATCAGCCGGCGCTTCAACGCCGTCGGCGTCAACGGACACGAGATCGTCGCCAACCTGCGCCGCACCCGCTTCTGTCAGCAACCGCTGAATGAGGTGCTCGGACTTGTCGTACTCGCCTTCGCCGAACTGGCGCGCGCGCACGCGGCCTCGCGCATCAACGATGTAGAGGGCCGGCCACGCGTGATCGTCGAAGGCGCGCCAAATCGCGTAGTCGTTGTCGATCGCGACGGGATATTTGATGTTCATCTGCCGTACCGCGCGACGGACGTTGTCGATGTTCTGTTCGAACGCGAACTCGGGTGTGTGCACGCCGACGACGACGAGCTGCTCGCGGTACTTCTGTGCCCAGGCGCGCAGATAGGGAAGCGTGCGCCGCCAATTGATGCAGGTATAGGTCCAGAAGTTGACGAGGACCACTTTTCCTGCGAGGCGATCCGGCGTCAGCGCCGGTGAGTTAATCCAGTCGACCGCGCGTCCGAGAGCAGCGAACTCCCGTGACGCGCGGCCGGCGGCTTCCGCCCTGCGAATCGTGCCGAGGTGCGCGATTGCGCTCGACATCAACGCTTTCCCAATGAAACATCGGCGATCCATACGCTCACCTCTGCTCCGTCAATCGCGCAGACGGCCAACGATCCAACTCTTGACATCCGACATTACGATCGCCTTGTCGACGTCATTGAGGAGGTCGTGGAAGTGTCCGTCGTACAACTTCAGGGTCTTGTCCTGTGAACTCACCGTCTCGTAAAAGCGCTGGCTTCCGCTCGGCCTGGTCGCCTGATCCGCGGTGCCGTGGAGAATCAACACCGGTAGCGTGATCGAAGGGAACTCTTGCTTCAGCCGCTCATCAGCGCGGACCATCTCCGCGAGCGTCTTCGTGGGCTGCGTTTCGTGGGCGATCAGCGGGTCGGCGTCCATCGCCTGCACAGCCTCGGGATCGCGAGAGAAGATCTCGTTCTTGAGATGCAGGATGTGCGCGTGGGGCGCGACGTGGCTCAATCCCTTGAACACCGCGAGTGCAAAGTCAGGTGCCGGGATTTCGTAAGCGAAGCTCTCCGAAATCAGGCCGGTCAGCTGACGCGGGTAATCAAGTGCGTAGAGGCAGGCGACCACGCCGCCGGCGCTGTGACCGAGTAGGAACGTCGGCAGCCCCGGCTCGCGGGACTTCGCGAGCGTCACGACCGCCGACACATCGTCGACGTAGTCGGTAAACTTCTCCACGTAAAACCGTTCGCCGTCCGACTGTCCGCGACCCCGCAAGTCGAGGGCGTAGACGACGAGATCGGCCGCGACGAATTGTTCGGCTACCCATCCGTAGTAGCCGCTGTGAGAGTTGAAACCCGGCACGATGACGACGACGCCCCGTGCCTTGGCGTCCGGATGCCACGAGCGAACGAAGAGGCTGAGTCCTCCCGCCACCTCGAGTCTCTCTTCAGTGGCTTGGCGAAGCTGTGTCTGCGTCATGGTCTTCTCCTTAGGAATGCCCCGAAATCCGATCGGAATTGATCGATGTGAATCGCATTGTGCCCACCTATCTTTGCGGAACCGTGAACTCTACGACTTGGCTCGCTCCCGGGATCGGCTTGTGCGTCGCATCCGCGAGTTCGAGCTTGACCTTGTGCGGACCCGGTTGCAGTCCGACGAGGACCACCGTTTCGCCGCTCGAGTCGACGGTCGGCCACGACTGGTTGTCCACGTAGTAGTGCAGGTGTCCGAGGCGTGGCGATACGGAGAGGGCCGCGCCGCCATACACCGGAAGGATGCGCAGGTTTTCAGTCCGGTACTGGATGAAGACTCGCCCCAGGGCGAGCTGTTCGGGAATGGGTTGATCGACGACCAGCTTTGCCGGTGCTTCGTTCGGGACGGCGACGAGCGGCGTCGGTCCTTTGATGTCCTTCGCGGTCTGCGCCCAGGCCGAGGGCGTGAAGAGCGCGAAGGCGATCGCGATCGCCGCTCCGACGCGTCGGGCATTTCCTGTGACGTTCTGGCGGTTCGTAGTGACTGTCATTCAAGGCCTCCTTCGTGAACACGATTGTTGACGAGAACGGGGCCAGAATAGACGTCGCACACACGGCGGCACACCTCAGGACTAACAGTAGTGGGCCTAGATTTATCTCTAGCTCTCCGGAGTGGGACTACAATGCCGCCTGAGAATGGCAAGCGCGCAGCCGACGCCGATTCGCATTCTGAGCGTCGAGGATCATCCCGTCGTCCGCGAGGGCCTGGCCGCGATGATTGGTTCGCAGCCCGACATGGTCATGGTCGCGCAGGCGGCGAATGCCGAGCAGGCGATCGCCGAGTACCAGCGTCATCGCCCCGACATCACGCTGATGGATCTGCGGCTGCCAGGCACGAACGGGTATGTCGATTAATCGACAGTGACGTAACGTTATTGCAACGCGCGGCACGGCCCGGTGAGTTCATGGCGGCCTTCTTTGAGCGGCACTCGTCGTCTCTGTGGCACGATTATCGAAGGAAGCCTAGACACCCGAACACGGCAGGAATCTTCAAGACCAGCAACGTTGCCGTCGCATATGGTTTGCCATATCGTGGGTTCTGGCGCTCAGCCGGCCTTTCCAGGAGCGTTTCACGTGCTGCCTATGTTGTTGTCAGACATCGGCGAGGTTTCATCGGAACAGGAGGACGGCGCCCCGCCGACCATCCTGGCTGCCGGCAGTGCGCCGGGTGAAAGCGGCGTCTCCGTCGTCAGCATGCGGTTCGCGAGAGGCGCGCATTTCATAGGGACTCTACGACAGCACATGATCAGTTTCGTGTCCGAAGGTCGCATCAACTGCCGCCTGGCGGGCACGAAGCTTCTGCACGAGGCCCACGAGGGATCGCTGGCGATCTGCCCGGCCGGTTTCGAGTGCGCCGCCGACACTGAGCACGATCTCCATTCGCTGCTCATTGCGATTCGACCTCGCCAGCTGGCCCTCGCCGCGGCGGAGGAGACGGCGCTCGAGGCACGGCTGGTCGGTTGCCTCTCTGGTCACGACCAAAAGCTTCTCGATCTTGCCCGCGCGCTCGCGACCGAAAGCCGGACGGGCTATCCGCACGGCGCGTTGGGGTGGAACGAAACGGCCGGCCGCTTCATTGACGCCCTGGTCACAGGCTATATCTCAGTCCGCGAGGCGAACACTGGCGGCATCTTGGACCTTGCCATGCTCGCGCGGATTCGCGACTTTGTGAACGCCCATCTCGACGAGCCGATCGACGTCGCCACGCTGGCGACGATGACCGGCCGCAGCCAGTTTCACTTCTCTCGCGCATTCACCCGATCCGTGGGCGTCAGCCCGTATCGCTACGTCGTGCATCTCCGATTGCGTCGCGCCGTGGAACTGGTCCGCGAACGGCGGCTTCCGCTAGCGGAGATTGCCGTGAGCACCGGATTCGCCGATCAAAGTCACCTGACACGTTGGGTGCGACGAGTGTATGGCGTTTCGCTGACGCAGCTCGCGGCCTGATCGTCGGCCGCACCGCACGAATCTTCAAGATCACACCGCTCCGCGTTTCATACGCTTGGCCTTGGTGCTGACGCAGCATCAGAAAGGGCATGCACAATGAACGCGAGTGGGATTCGTGACCTGACGACACGGCGCTTCGGCCCTGGGGGCGGCGTCTACGACATCATCACGCGCGCTGCCGACACCGGCAACGCACACTTCGCCCTCATCGCTACGGAGCCGCCGGGCGGTGGGCCGCCGCTGCACACGCACGCCACCGAAGATGAGTTCTTCCTGGTCCTCGAGGGCGAGATGTCCTTCTGGATCGACGGGACGATCAGCCGCGTCGGGGCAAACGGCACCGCGTTCGTGCCGCGAGGCGTGCCGCACTGCTTCAAGAATCGCTCGAACCGGTCGGCACGACTCCTCGTGTTGTTCACGCCCGGTGATATCGAAGGCTTCTTCGACTACGGCGAGGCCATCGACGGCCGCGCGCCGTCCGACGATGTGCTCATCGCGCGCATCGGACAGCTCGGACCGCAATTCGGTCTGACCCTGCTTGGACCTTCTCCGTTGTGAGCATGGCCCGCACCGCAGGAATCTTCAAGATCGCACTTCTCCGCGTTCCATATGCTTCGTCTTGTGGTGAACACAGCGCCTGCTCTCTGGCGCGGATCGCTTAACGCGCACAGCACTCTGCAAGGAGCACCGAAATGGCTAGTAGACCGACGATTGTTCTCGTGCACGGCTTCTGGGGCGGCGCCGCTCACTGGAGCAAGGTCATCGTCCAGCTCTCGGCGTTGGGATATGAATCCATCCGCGCCGTCGAGAATCCGCTCACGTCGCTCGTCGACGACGCCAAACGCACCCGGCAGATGATCGCGCAACAGAAGGGGCCCGTGCTGCTCGCCGGACATTCGTATGGCGGCGCCGTGATTACCGAGGCCGGCGATCAACCCAACGTCGTCGGACTGGTCTACATCGCGGCCTTTGCGCCGGAGGTTGGCGAGAGCCTCGGCGCGATCGCCCAGGCGGGCCCGATGCCCGCCGGCGCGGCCCACGTGGCTCCCGACAGTGACGGCTACGTCTGGATCGATCCGACGCACTTCGGCGAGAGCTTCTGCCAGGATCTGCTGCCTGACGAACAGCTGGTCATGGCCGTCACGCAGAAGGCTCCGGTTGGCAACACCTTCGGCGAAAAGGTGAAGACCGCGGCGTGGAAGACCAAGCCTTCCTGGTACCAGGTCTCGAGCGAGGATCGCATGATCCACCCGGACAACCAGAGGCGGATGTCGGCGCGACTCGGGGCGAGAAGAATCATCACGCTGACGACGGGTCACGCCTCCTGGCATCGAAGCCCGTCGAGGTGGCCGCACTGATCGATGAAGCGGCCAAGCGACCGCCGGCTGACAGCACGGCAACCGTTGACTGAGACACCTGATGTCCGCGCCGGCGATCGTGGCCTTAATTGTCGCAGCCATCAACACGGGCGACACGGCGGCGTTCCTGGACCTGTTTCACGAGACAGGGATGGTCGATGACTGCGGTTCTCTTTATCACGGTCGCCAGCAAATCAAGGCGTGGTCGGACCGCGAGCTCATTGGTGCACAGGCTCACATTCGCGTGCGCTCACGCGGCCTTTACGGCGACACCGTCGGCATGCTGGTGGATGTCAGCGGCGATGACTTCTACGGCTGCAGCGAATTTCGGCTCAGGCTGCGGGCCGGCCGAATTCTGGAACTGAAGATCGCTGATTACTTCGGGAAGCAAAGAGGTGGAGACATGAAGACAGAAGAGATTGCGCCGACTGGCTTGACGGCCGCGCAGCAGTCGCTGAGCGACCTATGGGATGAACACGTCCGCAGCGAGTTTGCAACCAAAGACGCGACGGCGGCACTCGATACGATGGTGCGCTGACGCCTACGTGAACCACGTCCCGGTCCTGACCGGTGGCGTGGGCCGTGACCAGGTGAAGGAGTTTTATGCGAATCACTTCATTCCACATATGCCGTCCGACCTGGAGATCGTGCCGGTGTCTCGAACGATCGGCGCCGATCGGCTGGTGGATGAACTGATCCTGCGTTTTACTCATTCCGTTGAAATGGACTGGATGCTTCCCGGCGTCGCGCCGACGGGCAAGCGGGTCGAGTGCGCCACAGTTGCCATCGTGACTTTCCGCGACGGCAAGCTGTTCAGTGAGCACATCTACTGGGATCAAGCGTCGGTGTTGGTGCAGCTTGGGCTTCTCGATTCTGTCCGTGCTTCCGATCGCTGGAGCGGCCACCGCAAGAAAAGTGGCCGATCACACCTTACCCTCTAACCAACTGATGGCGAGGACGCTGACCGTGCCACGAGGAACAGAGATAACCGGATCATCGTCGGTTGCGTTCAAGCGGAGACCATCTCCTGAGACAACACTCGATGTGTTCGGCGTCGATGTGACCTTGCTCGTGGAGAACGAGCACACGGCGGGACGTTTCGGCGTGCTGGAGTACGTATCTACAGCCTGGACACGAGCCGCCTCCTCATTGGCACGAACATGAGGATGAAGTGTTTTACGTGATCGAGGGCCACTTGGAGATGCACGTCGGCGACCAGGTCCTGCACGTTGAGGCAGGGGAATGCGTCTTCCTGCCGAAGCGGAAGCCACACGGCTTCATCATTCGTTCTCCTCATTTGCGCGCTGTATGCGTGATTCAACCGTCCGGAGCAGAACAAGCCTTCAGAATTCTGGGACTCCCGAAAAACGGCGTCGAGCGTCGGCCGGCTGGGTCCACCTACGCCTCGGACATGATGGATTCGGACCGTCTCCTGAAGGTCGCCCTTCAGTTTGGCGTTCATATCCTGAGTCGAGACGAGATTGCGGTTTCGATGCCTCACTTCCCGCTTCCTCCAATGCCGTAAGCGACCAGTGTTGCCGAGGAGCCTCGCTCAATCGAGCTCGTCGACACGTGATGAATCATGATCAAGCCAGACATCCCGCTCAACGAGCCGGAGCGATTGCAGGCCCTCCGTGCTCTCCGCATCCTCGATACGCCGCCGGAAGAGCGCTTCGATCGCATCACGTCCCTGGCCGCGCGCGTGCTGCGCGTGCCGAAGGCGTACATCTCCATGGTCGATGGCGACCGCGAGTGGCTGAAGTCCAAGGTCGGCATGCAGACCCAGCAGAACCCTCGCGACCTGTCGTTCTGCGGACACGTCATCCTCGGAGATCGGCCCATGGTGCTTCCGGATGCGACCGCCGACCCCCGTTTCAGGGACAATCCGCTGACCGACGGACCCGACGGGATCCGCGCGTACGCGGGCGTGCCGCTGACCTCCGAAGGGGGTTACAACGTCGGGGCACTCTGCGTCGCCGATCACCGAGTGCGATCGTTCAGCGACGAGGACATCCAGGTATTGGTGGATCTCGCGGCCCAGGTCGAGCGTGAGCTCAGGCTGGTGGACGTCATCCGCTTGCAACAGGATCTCATCGAGACACAGCGCGTACTCGCGGAGAGCCAACAGCAGCTGTCCCACGAACTGGAGCAGGCGGCCAGCTACGTGCGCTCTCGACTGCCTTTGCCCATGGACGGCGAGGTCGCTTCGGACTGGCGCTTCATCCCTTCCCAGGCGCTGGGCGGCGATATCTTCGACCACTACTGGGCCGACAACGACCACTTCGTCGCCTATCTCGTCGACGCCTCCGGTCACGGCGTGGGGTCCGCGCTGCTGTCGACATCGGTGATGGACGTCTTGCGCACGCACGCGCTTCCCGATACGGACTTCCGCGATCCGGGCGCCGTGCTCACCGCCCTCAACACCGCGTTCCAGATGACCGACCACGGCAACAAGTACTTCACGATCTGGTACGGTGTCTACGACCGGCGCGATCGCAGTCTCGCATTCGCGACCGGCGGCCATCCACCTGCCGTGATGCTCCTCGGTCGCCCCCGGATTGAGAAGCTCGGGCGCCCCGGCCTCCTCGTCGGTGGATTTCCCGACGCGCGATTCGAAGTCCAGAAGTATCAGATTGCGGCCCCGTGCAGCCTGCTGCTGTTCAGCGACGGCCTGTACGAAGTAGCCGCCGCAGACGGCTCGATCATGGGATTCGATGAGTTCATCGACCTGCTGCACGGTAATGGCGCCGATCCAGCGATCGATCTCGATGGGATCCTCCACGAAATCCGCGGTGTGACCAACGGCGCCGGATTCTCTGACGACGTCTCCATCCTCAGGCTGGATTTTACGGGGCAAGACGGCTCCGACTTCAAACCGCGTGAGGCAGATGCGCTCAAGTCATCAGTCGAAGGGTCGAACTTGGGAACAATTTGGGAACAATAGCGCCCGAACACCGGGTAAGAGGAGAGGGCAGGGCTCAACAGAATGCAAGATTCTCGCAGCCGATCCTCGGATTTGGGAACACTTGGGAACGATTCGCGTTCGACTGCTTCGATGGCCTTACGGTGCGAGGCATCGACCACGTGGGTGTAGATGTGGAGCGTCGTCGAGATGCTCGCGTCTGGAGAGGACCCGCAACCTCAATCGACACAACGCGTACAGTGTTTTCGGTAGGCACAGGTCGGCGCCCTCACTACCGTTACGACGGCCGCGACACGGTTAGGATCGCGATATGACCTGGTTGGAGAAGCGCGCCACGCCCCGGGCAATGGAGAGGACGAATGGCAGCGGGTTCGACGCGGAGGGACAGGAATGATCGGTCCGGCCCTGTGTCTGGTCGTGCTGCTCTCGGGCTGCGCGTCGCTTGCCGGCCTTCCCGCCGCTCCCGCGATCGATGCACGGGTGCGAGCCGCCCTGGTCGAGACACGCGCCAACGGCACGGCGATCGCTGTGATCGATGATGGCCGAGTGGCCTACGTGCAGGCGTACGGCGCACGCAACGCCAAGGGCGATCCGCTTCAAATCGACACGGTGATGTACGGCGCATCGCTCACCAAGACGGTGATGGCCTACACGACGCTGACATTGGTGGACCAGGGCAAGCTGGAGCTCGACGCGCCGCTCGGCGACTACCTCGAGCAGCCTCTGATCAGTTACGGCGAGAGCCAGGCGCATCTGGCCAAGTACGGCCCCTATCGCGATCTGGCTGGCGACGAACGCTGGCGCAGGATTACGGCGCGCATGGCGCTGACCCACTCCACGGGTTTCCACAACTTCTGGTTCATCGAACCGGACCAGAAGCTGCGCATCCACTTCGACCCAGGGTCACGTTACAGCTACTCGGGCGAAGGCTTCAGCCTGCTGCAATTCACCATCGAGCAGGGAGCCAGGACCAAAGGGCTCGGCGTCGACGTCAAGGACCTGACCAACGCCATCTTCGTCCGGTTGGGCATGACGCGCACCAGCCTGCAATGGCGTCCTGACTTCCGGCCGAATCTGGCCGACGGGTGGAACGATAAGGGCGAGCCGCAGGAGCATGACGAACGCTCGAATGTTCGCGTCGCCGGCTCAATGGACACCACAATCAGCGACTTGGCGAAGTTCATCGCTGCGCTGGTGCGCGGCGACGGCCTGTCGATGGCCGCGCGTGCCGAAATGCTCAAGCCATCGCTGCACATCGGTACTGCCCACCAGTTTCCCAACTTCGCGCCTTATCTACCGAAGGCCGAACAGCGGCCAGACCTCGCGGCCGGATTGGGCGTAATCGTGTTTGAAGGGCCCCAAGGCCGCGGATTCTACAAAGGCGGCCACGACGGGCAGACCGCCAACAGCTTCGTGTGCTTGGAGCGCGGTCGCCGTTGCGTACTGCTGCTCGCCAACGATGTTCGCGCTGAGGCACGCTTCGTTGATCTGGTTCGCTTTGTGCTCGGCGAAACCGGCGTCCCCTATGACTGGGAGTATGCCGATCACGCGGGCAAGTCCTGACTGCTGTCTCCGGTACTTTCCAGGGGTCGCCGCGGCGACCTTTGAACTAACTTTCGATTTCTACATGTCCGCCGGATCGACGAGATGCTCGCGTCGCTGTCAGTCTCGGAGCCATCAGGCCGCGCCTTCTTCTTTGGCCTGGCACTAATCGCCAATCGACCGCCGTCTAGACTCCGTCCAGCTAGGTGGATGTGCGCCGCACGTTCTCGGCCCGAGGACCCTTCGGCCCCTCGCCCAGGTCAAATTGGACACTCTCACCTTCTCTCAGATTCTCAAGCTCTTCGCCCTGCACGGCGCTCTTGTGAAAGAAGTACTCCTTTCCCGCCGCGTCCTTGATGAACCCGAAGCCCTTGTCAGCTCGGATGGTTCGAATCGTTCCTGTCATGAGGTTCCCTTCCTTGTAAGTACGAACGTCGCTACCGATTGCCGCTTCTAGCTGCGCCACTCCTTGCGCTCGCCAGCCGCCACGTCGCCGGCGAGGGTTGCCTCAATTCGATGAGGTCCAGTACCGACTCTCGACGCGGCCCATCATGATTGAAGTGCGGTGCAGCACATCTGCGAAGCGGTGCACCGAATGACTTTCGATGCCTGAATCACGAGGAGATGCACTCGCGGACCCTGTGGCACAGAGTGCAAGTCATTTCTCCAACGCGGTAGGGCTTGATGGCCTTCAAAGGACGTATGAGCTGGTTCACTTGAGCCTGATTCGTGACGTTGACCTGTTCACCCAAGCAACGAGTGCAATAGAACTGGCCTGGATGGTCCGCCAAGAACTGTTTGACAGCCTCAGCGTTCTCGATGTTCACAATGCATTCTTATCGATCGCGGATGCCGTGGACCAGAAATTCGCATCTGGGCGCGAGATGACGCCACTACCGCATCACCCCTCGACCGCGTCGATCGCTTCGCGTCTGTGGCGGGTTGTTTCAGCTGCTGCTTCGTGCCAGAAACGCGAGATAGGCGATGACGAGGATGGCCGCCAATAGCACGAGGCGAGCGACACTCATCAACCTGGTGTGCGCGACGTGGCGTGTGCCGCTCGGCTTGATACCGGTGACGGCGGCAAAAGCTGCGAGCAGAACGGCCAGGGTGAGCCAGACGAGCCAATTCATGATCGTTCAACTCTACCTGTGAACCGGCGGCGTATTACACGCTGTTCGTGATCGAACTGCAATCGCGTCGAGTCCAGATCGTCGGCTGCACGCCGCATCCGGACGACGCTTTCATGCGACAGGTCGCGCGCCAGCTCACTGATCCCGTCGACGGAGTGCTCGCTGGGCCGCGCTTGCTGATCTGCGATCGCGATCGGAAGTGGAGCAGTACCGTCCGGCAGCTACTCGAGGCGTCAGTGTGCAGATGGTCCAGACACCCTTTCGCGCGCCGAATTGCAACGCGCATGCGGAGCGATTTGTTCGCTCGATCAAAGAGGAAGGCTTGGACCGCAAGGCGTCGGCTCCGCGCGTCGTGGCGGCGCCATCCGCCGCCGCCAACGTCTGGGTGGATTGCTCAGCTATTACCATCGCGCAGCGTGACCGTGACTCGAGCAATGCAGTCCGCCCGAGTTATCGGACATTACGGGCGGGGTGGACGGGACTCGAACCCGCGGCACTACGCAGTCGGATCGACTTTGCGATAGCCACAGCATCTCAAAAGCAGTCGCATTGACAACCTAGCTTCTCGAGCGGCTTCCCGGGACACTCCTGATGGTAGCAGCAGCCGCCACACTGCATACCCCCTTCCGGAATCCACCCGCCGGTCGTATAGATCTGGCATCCCCGGTCCGGGATGGGAGTTCCGTCCTCCGTGCACTTCTCCGGATGTAACTCGCAATACGGCGTAGGTGCTCGTCCATTCCCGCCTCCACCAGAAGGCGAACACCCAATAATTTCGTTGCACGTGGCGAGGCACGCCATCGCCTGGATAGCATTGAATCCGCACACCAGCGTCACGAAATTCATGCACGGTATAGTGAGCGTGCCGAGTGTCAAGGATCCCACGCCGGCACAAACAGTGGCGACGTCGAAGCAGAACTCCGCTTGGTCAGAGAGTTGGGCGTAACACGACGCCTTGCATGCACTACACGCCTTGAAAGACGAGCCCCCCTGCGGGTAAACCATGTCAGCGTGCAGGGACACCTTATCAGCCCTAGCGTTGCCTGTAGATCGATAAGCAGCCGTTGACCGGTAGAGCGAGGACCGTGCGGTGAATCCGGGAACACGCATGATAGCGCTCCCTCTTAATCCGCGTCGGGGTCCCATCGTCGGGTCGGGGCGCTGGTCGCTGAAGTCCGTTCGCCGAACCTTGCCATAGGAGACTCGAGCCGGATCTCCATTCTGGCCATCTCGAATACTGTACGACGCTACACCCGACGCGCCGTTGCGTCCACCTCTTTGGTCGTGCTTCGTTCCACGCTCGTCATTGTCGCGAGCCGTTCACCGTCCGGTCGTATGGGTTCAGGCTCTCGAAGCTGAGACAACCGCTCTCAAGGGTGCTGTTCGTGTGGGCAGGAATCTACTTGCCCGAGTCACATCTCCGATCGCTGGTGTCGTTCCCCGGAAACCCCAATCGATAGTCTGGTCGGACATCCAACGTTCAACTAACGGGGCTTCCAGTCGGGCAGGCGATCGTTGCCGGCGCCGGTCGTCAGTTGCTGCAGCGGCATTGCGCGAGACGGATCGACGATAGCAAGATCCCAGTCTTCGCCCTCGCGATGCCCGGGGCCGATGGAGATCGCGAGCAACCGACTATCTGGCGACCAGTCCGGATAGTAGTGCCATTGCGCCGGATCGCCGGCGATCGGCTGCGGAGAGGTGCCGAACGACGAGACAATCTGGATATTCGAGGGCCGGCGAACCCCCGAAACGTGCGCGATCGACTGGCCGTCGGGGGACCAGTTGGGCCAGCACCCCGGGGCTTCGTCGAACGGCCAGGTCATGCGGGTCGCAATCTCGAACACGTGCACCTGGTAGGCCCACCCGAAATCGACCGGGAACGTCTGCGCGACGAAGGCGAACCAGCCGCCATCCGGGGACACGCTCGGCATGAGCGCGTTGCCCTCGAAGAACACGGTGAGCCGTTCGACGCGGCCGTTGGCGGGCCAGAGCTGATAGAGATCGCTGTGCTCGGCGCCGCGATCGCGATCGGAGCCGAACACGAGGCTCTGGCCGTCCGGCAGCCAGGACGGATCGTGATCGTTTCCGCCATGATCGGTGAGGCGCGCGACATTGCGGCCGTCGGCGTCCATGACATACAAGTTGTAGCTGCCACCGCGGTCGGATTTAAAAGCGATGCGACTGCCGTCCGGCGAATACCGGGGCTGCTCGTCGTTCCAATCGCCGGTGGTGAGCGCCGACACCGCGCCGCTCGACAGGTCTATCGCATAGATCTTGACCTTGCCGGTGGGATTGTTCGGCGAGCGCACGTCCGACTGAAACACCAGCGTGCCTGAGAGGTTCCGAGGGAACGGCGAAACGGGTGTTGGCCCGTGTTGCGCGCTGGCCGCTGACACCATTGACAACAGCAGGGCTATCGCAGTGGAGACGCACACGGCGAAATAGTGCACTGCTCCGATCCTACGCCTTCTTCCGGCGTATTTCTTTTTTCTTACGGCCTGTCCTCGGGCCGCGGTACGTACTTCTCCGCGGCCGATTGTCTAATTCCGCCTAGGGCGGGCATCATGCACTCTCCTAAGACGATGAGTCAGTCTACGGTCGAAGTCGGTTGGACGTGCGCGCTGGGACATCGGCTGGCAAATGGTCCATATCCAGAGCACGGCCGTCAAAGGATGATCAGGAACCCCTAGGGCACCTCGAGGGTCGTGCGAATCGCGGCAAAGAATGTCTCGGCCACCTTCCGGTATCCGGCTTCGGTCAGGTGCACTCCATCGACTCCGACGTAGGTGTTCACATCGTTCAGCAACGCACCGTGGATATCGACTAGCACTGCGCCCTCGCCAGCCGCCACCGCGCGCACTCGCCGGTTGAAGTCGTCGAGGAGCGGCGGCGGAATCGAGCCGGGGCTGGGCCTCGACGGCGCCAGCGTGGCAATGAACACGCGCGTTCCTCGGTTGCGCGCCTCGCTCGCCATGGTACTCAGCGCGGCCGCCGCACCACTGGCGGCGCCGTTCTCCCCGGTGCCGATATCGTTATAGCCCTCCATCAGAAGCAACACCTCCGGGCGCATGGCATTGAACACTTGGAGGAAGCGCGGGACCGCCTCCCTCGCGCGCTCACCAGACTCTCCTTGATTCTCGATCCCAATCTGCGACACCTGATCGCTGTATCGCGCCACCAACAGCTTGCCAAGAATGGTCGGGTAAGAGGCCGATGGAACGACGATCAACCCAAACGACGGCAGACCGGCCTCCGCCGGCGCGAGCCGGTTCAGCGGCTGCGTGACTTCCCCCTCAGTGATGCTGTCCCCGAACGCCATGAAACGCGTCCGGCTCAGGCGCGGCGCCGGCACAACCGTGACCGAAAGCACACAGGAGGCCGTGCGATTCAGCGCATCTGTGGCGCGGCACTCCACCGTGGTCGATCCGGTCGAAAACGTCGACCCGGAGCTCGGCGTACACGCGATCGCCACTGGTGCGTGACCGCCCACGACCGCGGGATCGGCAAACACGATCGGCGTGCCAGCGGGCGAGGTGGAGGTCTGGGAGATCGATGGTGGACAGGTGACGCTCGGCGGATCGGACACCGCCGCTGGCGCCGTTGGCGTCGGCGTCGGTGTGGGCGTGGGTGCCGTCGGGGGGGTGCAACCCGCGGCCACGATCACGAGGAGGATTGAGGCGGCGCCCGCGACGAAGTGGCGAACTGATGGTCGAGGAGCTCGCGCACTCATTCGGGCCACAGCGCCACTCACCATGCTATCTCACCGTGTCGGGGAGCTGTCAAAAACGCGCTGTCGGTGGACTCTGTTGTTCCTTCTGTTCTCACTCCTGCTGCCGAAGCCTCCGCTTGTAGTCGCGCTGCTGACAGCGCGCGGCGATGGTTCGCCCAGCGCTTCTTCCACCGCCGCTGACGCCGTCTTTCCGGCCAGGCTGGCACCTGAAGGCGGTCAGTCAACCCCGTTTACTTGGGCGCCACTTTGCAGGACGCTCCGCCCACTTTCCTGGGGTCGCCAACGCTGTCCGTCATCGTCTGTCGCAAAGGAGCCCTGAGATGCGTGTTCGGCTAGTTGCATGCTTGATGCTGGGCGTTTGCCTGGCACTGCCGGCGTCGTCAGCCTTCGCACAGTCCGGCGGTGGAAGCCTCCGCGGATATATCAAGGACGAGTCTGGCGCGGTATTGCCAGGCGTCATCGTTACTGCCACCAGCACCGAGTTGCTGAAACCTGCGGTCAACGTCACCGACGAAACGGGCCTGTATCGCCTGAACGACCTGCCGCCCGGCACGTATGCGCTCTCCGCGGAGCTTGCGGGCTTCGCGATCACCAGGCGCGAGAACATCCTCGTCCGCGCCGGCGCGACGTTCAGCGTCGACATCCAGATGGGCTTGAGCACGCTGGCGGAAACCGTCACGGTCGCGGGCGACTCGCCGATGATCGAGACGAATAAGGCGACCACGTCGATCACGCTCGACCGCGAGCTGATTCGCGCGGCGCCGATTTCGTCGCGGCGCGTGTTCAGCGACGCGCTCGACCTCGCTCCGGGAGTCTCGTCGCGCAACGTGGACGACGGCGTCGGACGGCGATCCTACTACTTCAAGGGCGCCGTGATCTTCTCGCACGTCTTCACGCTCGAAGGCGCGCCCGCCGGGTCGTTCCTCGATTCGTCGGCGCACTCGATCGGCTTCGGCGGCGACACCGTCCAGGACTCGGAGCTGAAACTGGCCGGGGTGGACGCCGCATCGCCCACGGGCACGGGCGTCATCATGAACATCATCGCGCCACGCGGCGGCAACCAGTTCAAGGGGTCGGCGATCTACGACTACCAGAGCGTCAAGTGGAACAGCGACAATACCAAGGGGGGCGCCGCGCCGGGCGGTGTGCCGACCGCGCAGTCGGTGAAGCAGTTCGACCTGGCCCTCGGTGGTCCGCTCCTCAGGGATCGCGTCTGGTTCTTCGCGTCGTTCCGCCGCGCCGACCTGACCAACGGGATCAGCCGATCGGAGTTCAACTATCAGAACGTCCTGGCCAACGACCCGGACTTCCAGTCGTTCGACAACACGCAGAAGAGCAACCAGCCCTTCGTGAAGGTCACGGCACAGGTCAGTCCCAAGCATGAGGTGACAGGCTTCTACCAGAACGATCGATCGCGCTACACGAGCAACCGCGAGCTGGACAACACGCGTTTCAACTTCAACTCCACTGGCGGCGGGCTGATTCACGGACGCGTCAATTCGGTGTGGTCGAACCAGCTCACCACATCCATCGCCGTCAACTACAACAACAAGCGCGGCGGCGACTCCAGCACCTACGCGGACTTCACCGTGACCGGACCGCAGCGCATCATCCACCAGAACGCGTTTCTCAATGCCGGCACGCAAGTCGGCACCGGCGGCCTGGCCCAGCTGGACAACCCGCAGACGATCGCGCTGTCGAAGTCGAGCATGACCGTCATCCGCGCCGACCTCACCTATTTCAAGACGGGTTGGAAGGGCGGTCACGAGTTGAAGGCCGGCCTGTGGGCCGCGCCGAGCCTGGTCCGCGAGACCAGCACCGAGTACATCAACGGCGGGTTCTTCCTGCAGGAAGATCGGTACGTCAACGGCGTCGATCCGTCGGCCGGCTACTTCCCGTTCCACCTGCGCTCCCGTTCGCCGTCCAACGTGCCCAGCATCAGCGAGCACGACAAGGTGACGGCCTTCTACGCTCAGGACGCCTGGTCGGCGAGCGAGCGCCTGACCGTGAACGGCGGCGTGCGCATCGACATCAACCGCCGCTTCGACCGGCTGCTCGACATCTACCGCATGAAGGACACCGCCGTGCAGCCGCGTGTCGGCGCGTCGTACCTGCTGACGTCGGACGCGCGGAACGTCATCCGTGCCAGCTACGGCAAGCTTTACGAACAGGTCAACGGCCGCGACTACATCGTCCAGTTCGGCGCCACGGGTTCCGTGCAGACGACCGACACCTACATCAACCCGGATGGCTCGCGCAGCACCGTCATCACGCCGCCGACCCGCGGCATCGATCCGAACCTTCTGTTCGACAAGAACCTGCATCAGCCCTACATCCACGAGTACTCCGTGGGCTACAGCCGCCAGTTGAAGGGGCAGATGAGCATCGGCACGGCGTTCACGCACCGGCGCTTTCACGACAACTTCGGCGAGGTCGATATCAACGGCATCTATCCGTCGGCGCCGTTCCAACCTTTCGTCGGCTTCGGCCGGATCGATCCCAACCAGGGCATCATCACGCAGGAGACCAACGCGACGTGGACCCAGGTCATCGTCAATGCGTGGGAAGCGACGTTTGCGAAGAACATGTCGAACAACTTCCAGGTGATTGCGAGCTTCACGCGTCAGTGGCAGCACCTGAACGGCACGTGGAATCCAACGGATCCGGGGCTGTTCGTGCAGCCCTCCGCCTTCGAGAACAACCGCGACCTGTCGCAGCAGCTGTTCGGCAACGGCGACGACAACACGCTGAACGGCGGCGGCCGCGAATCCGGTGCGGCGTATCGTCCGTTCTCGCTGCGCATCGGCGGCCAGTGGTTGGCGCCGTGGCACATCAGCGTGGGCGGCAGCTACGTCATCCAGGCGGGCGGCTACGTGGGCCCGCTGCTGATCCAGTTGCCGGCGAACGACCCGCAGGTTACGCAGTTCGGCCCGTCGACGATCCGGCTGGCGAACGGCACGACGCAGCCGAACCCGCTCGCGACCCGCATCCGGTTCCAGGGACCCACGCGCAGCGACGGCCAGATCCGCAACGAAGATGTGAAGTACTTGCAGTTGAAGATCGGCCGCGTTTTCAAGTTTGGCAACCAGTCGTTCGAGCCGGCGGCGAACATCTTCAACATGTTCAACACCGGGGCGAACTCGCAGTGGAACACCGGCGCGAACCAGCTGTACAGCCCGAACTACCTGGCGCGGTTCAACCGGCATCCGCCGCGTTCGCTGCAGCTCTCGCTTGCGTACAAGTTCTAACTGCGGCGGGTAGGGCAGGTCGGGCAGGTAAAAGCTCTAACCTGCCTCACCAGCCTCATCTGCCCAACCAGCCCTGACCGTCCATGCCCCGCGCGAAGCGACACAAGCCGCCGCTTCCGCCCCCCCGCGCGCCCACCGGACCTTCTCGAGCCCTGATCACCGCCATCGCGGTCGCCGCGCTCGTCGGAGCGGCCGGGTTATGGCTGCGCCGTCCCGCTCCGGCGCCAATCGCGCCCGCCGCGAGGCCGAACGTCCTGCTGATCACGCTCGACACGACGCGCGCAGACCGCATCGGCAGCTACGGCTATGCCGCGGCGGCGACGCCGAATCTCGACCGCCTCGCGGCAGCAGGCGTCCGCTTCGAGCAGGCGCTCGCGTCGGCGCCGTTGACGTTGCCGTCGCACGCCAGCCTGATGACCGGGCGGCAGCCGTACACGCACGGCGTCCGCAACAACGGATACTTCACGCTCGCCGATGACATCCCGACCATCGCCGCGTCGTTCGCCGCCGTGGGGTACGACACGGCGGCGTTCGTCAGCTCGTTCGTGCTCGACGCGCAGTTCGGGCTCGCGCGCGGGTTCGCGCACTACGACGCGTCGCTCGATGCGCCGCCGGCGGATGCGCCCTCCTCGCTCGAGTCCGAGCGCCGCGGCGATCGGACGGTGGCTGCCGCCACCGGCTGGCTGCGCGCGCGACCGGCGGGCAAGCCGTTCTTCCTCTGGGTCCACCTCTACGATCCGCATGATCCGTACTCACCGCCTTCTCCGTTCCGCGAGCGGTTCGCCGCTCGACCGTACGACGGCGAGATCGCATTCGTCGACGTGCTGATTGGCACGCTGCTCCAGGAGACGGGGTATCCCGGTTCGCCGATGCTGGTCATGACCGCCGGCGATCACGGCGAGAGCCTCGGCGAGCACGGTGAGAGCACGCACGGGTTGTTCGTGTACGAGAGCGCACTGCGCGTGCCGCTCGTGATCGCCGGCGCGGGGATCGCGCCGGCCGTAGTGAAGGCGCCCGTGCGCCTGATTGACCTGACGCCGACGTTGGCCGACCTTGCGGCCCTGCCGGCAATCGCCGGCGTCGACGGCCGCAGCCTGCGGCCGCTGATGAGCGGTCAGGCTGACGGCGACGAGCCCCCGGACGTGTACGCGGAAACGTATTTTCCGCAG
The DNA here is from genome assembly GCA_963773045.1 of uncultured Acidobacteriota bacterium. GTDB lineage: Bacteria > Acidobacteriota > Vicinamibacteria > Vicinamibacterales > UBA2999 > 12-FULL-67-14b. The sequence continues at coordinate 321,675 of CAVYZT010000003.1, forward strand.
TTCTTCATGGGTTGGGCGCCGCTGCGATCGCTGCGCGCAGGGCGCTGGAAGTACATCGACGCGCCGGAGCCGGAGCTCTACGACCTGTCAACCGACGCCGCCGAGCGCACGAACGTCATCGCGAGCAAGCCTGCCGCCGCGTTGTCCCTTGCGCGGGTGCTGCGATCCACGGCTGCCGGCGCGGGACGCATGGCGCCGACGCCGCTCACCGACGAGGCGCGAGAGCGGCTCGCGTCGCTCGGGTACGTGAGCGCCATCACGCCGCCGCATGACGACAAAGCTGCTGCGGCCCCCGATCCGAAACACATGGTGGCGACTTTCGAGCAACTGCTCGACGGAAACCGCGCGCTGGCCGGCGGACGCCCGGATGCGGCGGCACGCGCGGCGGCAGACGTCGTTCGCAAGGAACCGGGCAACGCGTTCGCGCTGCTGCTCAAGGGTCGTGCCGCGCTGGCGCAGGGGCAGAATCGCGAGGCGATCGCCGCGTTCAAGGCGTACCTCACCCTGGTGCCACGAAGCGCCGACGCGCATCACTGGACCGCGCTCGCCGCGTTGCGCCTCGGCGATCGCGCGCGCGCGCTCGCGGAAGAGGAAGCGGCTATCGCGCTCGACCCGCGTCACGCGAGCGCCATCGCACTCAGAGCCGGATTGCTGTTCTCGATGGGCCGCGCAGACGAGGGGATTGCGGCGCTGCGGGAGGCACTGCGGCAGGATGCCGCGAGTCAGACGCTCGGGCTCGATCTCGCTGATCTGCTGGCGGACGCGAAGCGCTTTCCCGAGGCCGAGACGGAATATCATCGCGTCCTCGAGCGCCGGCCGGGCGACGGACGCGCGCTGACCGGACTGGCGGTCGTGCTGGGTGCCACCAATCGGCTCGATCTCGCCCTCGAACAATTGACCCGCGCGCTGGAGATCGATGAGCGCAACGAAGAGGCACGCCTGGAGCGTTCGCAGGTTTACGCGCGCCTCGGCCGCATGAACGACGCGCGCGCCGACCTCGAGCGCCTCGCGCACGAGGGGACGCGGCCCGACATCCGCGAGGCCGCGCGCCGCGCGCTGAAGTAGCTCTCGCAATGCGAAAGGAACGCTTCTCGCTCGTTGAGTGTCTGGAGGAGTGAGTCGACGCGCGCTCGCTGAAGCGCAACAAAGTCAAGGGCCGCAGAAAGACGAGCCGCGCGAGCATCAATTGAGCGTGGGTGTCTCGGCCCTCCCAAATAGGATCGACCGAATCCTCGCGGCGACGTTGGCCGGCGCCTTACGGAAGATGACGCGCCCGGGAACATTCACGACGATCTCGGTGCCTTGACCCGGTGCACTCGTCACAGACAGGGTTGCGCCGATGCGGGCCGCGCGTTCGCGCATGCCAGGCAGACCGAAATGCCCTTCCTTTCCGCGCTCGGCCATCTCCAACTCCATGCCCACGCCGTCGTCTGAGACGCGCAGCGTGAGGTCGTGGCCGTAGCTGAGGGCGATATCCAGTTGACTGCCGCGCGAGTGCGTGCGTGCGTTGCGAATCGCCTCGTAGCCGATTCGGTAGAGCTCGTCGCGCACCACCGGATGCATCTCCCTGATTTCCCCGCTTACTGCCAGCGACGCGGCGATGGTGCCGTGCCGTTGGCAATCCTCGACGGCGCGTCGAAACGCCTCCGCGAGGTTGTTACTCTCCGTCGTGGACGTACGCAACGCGTTGACCGCTGCGCGACCTTCCTCGCCAGCCTGACCCAGCCACGTGGAGACCTGCTGCAGCGCACGCGCCAGCGCCGGTGCGTCGTCGGGTCGATCCAGCGCGGTATCGGCGACCATTTTGCTGCCCTGTACGGTCTGCAGCAGGGTGTCGTGGAGATCGCGGGCCACGAGGGTTCGCTCCGCCAGGCGCTCATCGAAACGCGCGCTGAGGGCGCGAGCCACCTGCCGCATACGCAAGCGGTACGCGACCCACACCGCCAGGGCACTGACCAGGATGCTCAGGACCAGAAAGATCCGGGTCTGATACCACGCCGGTGCGATGACCATCTCGAGCGACGCACCTTCCTCGTTCCAGACACCGTCGTTGTTGCTGGCGATCACGCGGAACCGGTACGTTCCCGGGCCGAGATCGTTGTAGAAGGCCTGACGGCGCGTCCCTGCGTCCTGCCACTCCTGATCGCGGCCGTCGAGCCTGTACCGGAACTGGACCTTCTGGGGAACTGCAAAGCTCAATGCGGTGTAGCGGATTTCAATGTCGCGACTACGCGCCGGAAGGCGAATGGAAGCGCCAGCAGAGTACTCATGTCGATCAGCACGCACGCTCTCGACATGGACCGGTGGAGCGAGAGGATTGCTCCGCGAACCACGGGGGTCCAGCATTTGCACGACCGTATCGTTGACGAACCACAGGCGTCCGTCCGGGGATCGTGAGACTGCCGGCTGGAATGTGCTCAGCCCGGGCATGACGCCGTCGAATACGTCGAACAGTCGGAACTGTATCGTTGTGTCCGGCTGCTCCGACCATCGTGCGAGTTCTGAATCGGCAATCGCAATCAATCCGCACTTGGCGTAAATCCACAACGTGGCCTGAGCATCTCGAATGGCGCTGAAGGCGGCATCACACGGCAGCCCATTCCTGGAGGTCAGCGTTCTGATCTCGCGATTCTTCCAATGAACGATTCCGTTTCGGGTCGACGCCCACGCCGACCCGTCGGCGTCGATCGTCAGGCCCGACAACGGTGGTTCGCCGTGCGGCAATGGAACGACTTCGAGTTTGCCAGCCTGGTAGTGGGCGAGATTGCCATCTGCGAGGCCCAGCCAGATCCCACCCGTCGGGTCGGCCGCGAGCAGTCGTGCAAACGGAATTTGGTCGGTGGTAAATTCTTCCTGCACACGTTGGTCCCGGATCCGGAAGAGCCTGCGGTCCGCGCCGACGGCGCTCACCCAGAGGTTCTGGTCTCGATCCTCGGTGATCGCGATCGCAGTTCCGAGCGGGCGTCCATCCGGGCGGCTGATCTTGCGAAATTGACCGCGTTCATAGACGGTCAGCAGGTTGTCCACGCCAACCCACAGCCGCTTCGCGTGGTCCTGCCATAGCGACGTGACTCGCTGCCCTGGAATTGGAATCGAGGTCACTCCATCGGCATGTAGAACGTCGAGACCTGTTCGGTTGCCGATCCAGACAGTGCCATCACCAGACGCGAACACTGAGGAAGCGAGATCGGTCGCCAAACCTTCGCGCACGGAAAATGTCACCACGCGCGTGTCACGGAAGCGGTCCAGACCCTTTGACGTAGTCAGCCAGAGATTGCCTTCGCGGTCCTGAAAAAATTCCCTCACCTTGTCGCTCGTGAGACCGTCTGCGCTCCGGAAGTGATCCACTCGCTCGCCAGACGCCCTGTAGACGCCATCATTGGACGTCCCCATCCACAGGGATTGATCGCGATCGATGAACAGGGACACTATCTGCGTCGGATCAATCCCTCCAAACACCGTCTTGTGAGGAACGTTGTCAACAATGTGAACGAGGCCGAGGCCTTCCCTTGGAATGGCTGCCCAAACGGAACCGTCTCTCGCCGCAACGACGCTCTCCACGGACGCGAGCCCCTGGTATTGTTCCAATTGCTGCCGGAAGTAGGTTTCGAACTATCGTCGCGCCAGCGCATCAATTGATTCGAGGTGCCAATCCAGAGATTGCCGTGCACATCCTCGGATAGCGTCTCTGCATAGGGAAGCCGCATACGGTCGTCGCCTCCCACGCATCGGGGGTGTTCGCCACTCGCCTCGCACAGACCTCCGTTTGAATCCGGCGGCCGGGATCGTGCTACCCAAATCCTGCGCTGGCGATCTTCGACAATGGCGTTGATGCGACCACGCACATGCTCCTGTAGATTGTTGTTTCTCCAGCTCAGCAGACTCCTGCCGGTTCCGATCCAAAGAGTTCCGTCAGATGAAGCCAGCAAAGAGTAGACGGGGTAGCTGAAAGGACTCTCTACGCCAGCAGGCGCCCAGGGGACGAAACGGACGCCGTCGTACTTCAGCAGTCCAGAATCCGTGCCGATCCAAATGTATCCGTCAGCCGTTTGCGCGATCGTGTTCGGAGGGGACTCGAAGGCTCCGTCCTGCACCCGCCATGCGGTATGGGCGTACTGCGTGATGCGCCTGTCGGGATCCGTCGCCCAGGCTGACATTGGCCGTAGCCACACGAGCACGAACACGAGCAAAAGCCGTCGCTGCATGATGGCTTCGGTGACATTACGTTACGCCGCTGAACTCCGCGCTGGCCTGTCGAAATCTGTCAGGTTCCGACCTGTGGTTTTCCAGAGGCGGTGATCACTCCACGCCCAACAACCCGCGCCGGACAGCGATGGTGACGGCGTGCGTGCGGTCGTTGGCGCCCAGCTTGCCGACCAGATTCTTGATGTGGAAGTTGACCGTGGCCTCGGCGATTCCAAGCCTATCGGCGATCTGCTTGTTGCGGTGGCCGTCCCTGATGAGGCGCAACACGTCGAGCTCACGCGCCGTGAGGTTTTCTTCCCCGAGGTGCTCGGCAAGACGAGCGGCCACTTCCGTGGGCACGTGCTTCCGGCCGGCGTGCACCGAGCGGATGCCCGCCAGCAGCGCGTCCTTCGGCATCGACTTGAGCAGATAAGCCGAGGCTCCTGAGCGCAGGGCCCGCTGAATCTCTCCGTCGCCGTCTGACATGCTGAGCATGACGATCCGTGCATCGGGGAACTCGCCGCGGATCGCGATCAGCGTGTCGGTACCGTTCGTGCCAGGGAGCCGCAGATCCATCAGCGTGATATCGGGGCGATGACGCCGGAACTCGGCGATCGCCTGCTCGGCATTCGCCGCCTGCGCGACCATGACCATGTCCGGCTGCGAGCCGATCATCGTGGCCAGGCCTTCGCGGACGACAGGGTGGTCCTCGACGCTCAGAATGCGAATGGGCGCGGTCGGAGCACTCGCCATACTCAGCCGGCATTGTACCCCCCGTCAGCTAGAGATAAATCTAGGCCGCGACCTGTTGGTCCTGGGGTGTGCCCACATCCGCGCGGCGTCTACGCTGCTCGGAGAAGGCTGCAGCCAATGTCGACCGCAATCGTGCGGCGGGGGTTTCTCGGACTGGTGCCGAGCTCGTGATGGTGCTCGGCTACGGGGAGGTTTTCATGTCACAAGCAAGAGCCGTTGAAGGTGTCAAGAACGTCCTGTTGATTCACGGAGGGTTCGTGGACGGGTCCGGCTGGCAGGGCGTCTACGACCTTCTCAAGAAGGACGGCTACCACGTATCGATTGTCCAGAATCCGACGACCTCGTTGGCCGATGACGTCGCGGTGACCAAGCGCATGCTGGCCACGCAGAACGGCCCGGCGATTCTGGTTGGCCATTCGTACGGGGGCGTCGTCATCACCGAAGCCGGCAAGGATCCCAAGGTCGCCGGCCTCGTCTACATCGCGGCCTTTGCGCCGGACAAGGGCGAGTCCGTATCCGCGTTGATCCAGAACCCGCCGCCGGATGCCCCTGTGCCTCCGATCCTGCCGCCTCAGGACGGCTTTCTATTTCTCGATCGGACGAAGTTTCGAGCGTCGTTCGCGGCGGATGTGAGCGCTGACGCGGCTGCATTCATGGCGGACTCGCAGGTCCCGTGGGGTCTCGAGGCTCTCAACGGCGCCGTCAGCGAGCCGGCGTGGAGAACGAAGCCAAGCTGGTACCTCGTGTCGACGGAGGACAAGATGATTCCGCCCGACGCGCAGCGCGCGATGTCGAAGCGCGCCGGTTCGACGGTTGCCGAAGTCAAGGGCAGTCACGCCGTCTACGTGTCACAGCCGCGGGCGGTTGCCGATCTCATCGCGAAGGCGGCGAACGGCGTGGCTCTCGCGACCCGATAGCAGCGTCAAAGGCCCGGACCATTCTGGCGGGTCGCATCTGGTCGTGCTCAGCAACCAGCTGCCGCTCGCCGCGTTTATCGAGCATTCCCGTCTTGATCAGTGCAGGCGATCGGGCACGATGCGCCGCTGCGGCGACCACCGTAACCGCCGCCGGGGTCTCCTCGGTTTCTAGAAAGGGAGTGAGGTTATGAGTGCAACCGTACAACACATGGAAACTGACAAAGCCACAATCCGTCCGTTCCGCGTGGAAGTTCCCGAGGCGGAACTGACCGATCTGCGCCGGCGCATCGTCGCGACCCGGTTGCCCGAGAAAGAAACGGTCGGCGACTTTACGCAAGGCGTGCCGCTCGCGACCGTGCAGAAGCTCGCGCGGTACTGGGCGACGGACTATGACTGGCGGACGGTCGAAGCGCGCCTGAACGCCGTGCCGAACTTCATCACCGAGATCGATGGTCTCGACATCCACTTCATTCATGTGCGCTCGAAGCATGAGAATGCGCTGCCCGTCATTATCACGCACGGCTGGCCGGGCTCCATCGTCGAGCAGCTCAAGCTGATCGAGCCGCTGACCAATCCCACGGCGCACGGCGGCAGCGCCGCGGATGCCTTCCACGTAGTGATTCCGTCGATCCCGGGCTACGGCTACTCGGGCAAGCCGACTGGCACCGGCTGGGGACCGGAGCGAATCGCGCGCGCTTGGACTGTGCTGATGAAGCGCCTGGGATATACGAGGTTCGTGGCGCAAGGCGGCGATTGGGGCGCGGTCGTCGTCGACATGATGGGAGTCCTTGCACCCCCGGAGTTGCTCGGCATTCACACCAACATGCCCGGCATCTTTCCAAACGACATTGACGGAGCGGCCTTTTCCGGCGCGGCCGCGCCAGCGGGTCTCTCAGTCGATGAGAAACTCGCTTACGAGCGTCTGCAGTTCGTCTATCAAAAGGGAATCGGCTATGGGTACCAGATGGGGCTGCGACCGCAGACGCTGTACGGAATCGCGGATTCGCCCGTCGGCCTGGCGGCGTACTTCCTCGATCACGACGCGCGCAGCTTGGAGCTCATCGCGCGCGTCTTCGACGGACAGTCGGAGGGCCTCACGCCCGACGACATCCTCGACAACATCACGATCACCTGGCTGACCAACACGGCGATTTCTGGGGCCCGCCTCTACTGGGAGTATTGGGGCAAGGGGTATTTCAACGCCAAAGGCGTCTCCATCCCGGTTGCCGTGAGCGTCTTCCCTGACGAACTGTATCCGGCTCCGCGTAGTTGGGCTGAGCAGGCCTATCCCAACATGATCCACTACAACACGCTGCCCAAGGGCGGACACTTCGCCGCTTGGGAGCAGCCGAAGTTCCTGTCCGAGGAAATGCGCGCGGGCTTCAGATCGCTACGCGGATAGTGGAGCAGGGACTGGTTGCTTAGGGCTTTCGTCGCGGATGGCCGACCACGCTTGTCAACGGCGTGACCGCCTCCGCGGCGAGCCCCTTCTTCGCGGCTTCGAACCGTTCCTCTGGGATTGAAGACTTCGTGTCGCTGGGTAAGGTGAAACGTGCGCTGATGTGGTGAGCTGGAGGCCAGGGGTATGATCGACGGTCGCGTGGTGGATAAGCGCGTCGAGCACACATCGCGGGGACGGCTGCGCGCTCTCTACAAGTGGCTCAGGCCCGCGCCGCCGCTTCCGCAATTCCCTTCGAGCTCCGCAAGCGCGCCGGATCGCGGGGGCCTGCCCGCTCGCATCGGGCCATATGCGATCGAGCGCAAGTTGGGCCAAGGCGGCATGGGCGTCGTCTACGCAGCGCGCGATGAGCGCCTAAAGCGCACCGTCGCCGTGAAGATGATGTCGTCGCTCGCAAACGACGAGCGGGCGCGCACGCGCTTCTGGCGAGAGGCCCGAATCGCGGCGAGCGTCAATCATCCAAACGTCTGCCAGATCTATGAAATCAGCGAGGACCACGGCGAGCTGTTTATCGCCATGGAACTCTTGGAGGGCGAAGCGCTATCCGAGCGCTTGCTGAAGGGGCCGCTCTGCATCGCCGACGCGCTGCCGATCGAATTCGGCATTCTCGCGGCGCTTTCGGCCCTGCACGCTCGGGGCATCGTCCACCGCGATCTCAAACCGTCGAACGTGTTCCTCACGCTCCACAGTGTGAAGCTGCTCGACTTCGGGTTGGCGCGGCCACAGCCGGAGCCGTCGCTCGACACAGAGACCAGCCTCACACACAGCGGGACAGTGTTGGGCACTCCGAGCTACATGGCACCGGAACAGGTGACCAGCGGCGTGGTCGACAGCCGATGCGATCTGTTTGCCGCCGGCGCGATCCTGTTCGAGCTGCTTGCGGGTCGTCGGGCGTTTGGGGGCCGGACGGTCGTCGACATTCTGCACGCCACGCTCCATGAACAGCCGCCGGCGCTCACCGGCACTCCCGCGGTGACCGCCGTGGATCGTGTGATCCGGCGCGCGCTGGCCAAGCGGCCGGAAGATCGGACGCCATCGGCCGACGCGATGGCCGAAGAGCTGCGCGCCATTCGCGGCGTGGACGAGGGCAACGCCGCGGTCCTCGCCCGCCCTCTGACACGCCTGGTGGTACTGCCGTTTCGTGTCCTGCGCCCCGATCCTGAAACGGACTTTCTCGCGTTCAGCCTGCCAGATGCCATCGCGACGTCGTTGTCGGGCATCGGCTCGCTGATCGTCCGCTCGAGCACCACCGCGGCGCGCTTCGCCGCGGAGACGCCGGACCTCAAGGCACTCGCGGCGCGAGGCCGACGTGGACCGGGTGGTCATCGGCACGCTGCTGCGTTCCGGCGACCAGTTGCGCGCCGTGGCGCAGCTCGTCGAGGCCCCAGGCGGGACGCTGCTCACCTCACATACGGTGCAGTCGTCGCTCGGCGACTTGTTCCGCTTACAAGACGACATCGCCCGACGCGTGGTGGAAGCGCTGTCGCTCCCGCTGACGGGCGAAGCGGCGTCGCCCGCACCCGACGCGCCGCAGAACGCCGGCGCCTACGAGTTCTACCTCCGGGCGAACGAACTGGCCCGCACGTTTGGCGGGCTCGCCAGGGCGCGCGATTTGTATGAGCGCTGCCTCGAGCTGGATCCACGATTCGCACCGGCGTGGGCTCGCCTTGGTCGCTGCCACCGTGTGATCGGCAAGTTCGTCGACGGGACGCCCGATAGCGAGGCGCGCGCCCAGCAGGCCTTCGGCCGCGCCCTCGAGCTCAACCCGCGCCTCTCCCTGGCGCACAAGTTCTACGCCAACTTGGAGGGTGACATAGGTCAGGCCGCAGCGCGCGCTCGTGCGCCTGCTGGGCGAGGCCAACCGCCACGGCAACGATCCGGAGCTGTTCGCGGGGCTCGTCCACGCGTGTCGCTACTGTGGACTCTACGACGAGTCCATCGCGGCGCACGCCGAGGCACGCCGGCTCGACCCGAACGTGCCCACGAGTCTCGGACAAACGCTACTTTTGACCGGTGATATCGAGCGGCTCCTGGCCGTGGAGCCGCCGCCGCTCGGCACGGGCAGCGACGAGTGGATTCAAGCCCGGGTCACTGGGCTCGGACTGGCGGGGCGTCGAGACGAGTCACGCCAGGTGCTGGCTGAGATGCGCCAAGTGCCGCGCGTCAGCGCGTTTCAGGCGTGGGGCGACTTCCTCATGGCCTGGCTCGATCGCCGCCCGGCAGACATGCTCGCCGGCTTGTCCGCTCTGAGCCCGCTGAAGGTTTATGACGACCCGGAATTTCGTCTTCCGCGTGGGATGGTTGCTGTGCGATGTGGGCGAGCACGAGCAAGGGCTTCCCGTATCTTCGGCGAGCCCTCGCCAAGGCGTACTTTGTGGCTCCGACGCTCTCGGAAAGTCGGTCGTTCGATTCGCTGCGAAGCGATCCACGCTTCCAGGCGATCGTGGCGGAAGCGGAAGTGGGCCGACAGCAAGCGCTGGCCGCTTTCCGCGAAGCCGGAGGAGAGCGACTCCTCGGCCGGTGATGCACCAGTCAGCACTTACAAGTGAGGGTGAACGACGTGTTCGCTACCATCACTTTGGTGGCACAACGATCAGTATCGAAAACAATATCGGGGTCATCCGCGTGCCGCCAGAGGCGACGGTGGAGGTTGGTGGCGATCTTGATATCCCCGGGCGCCGACCCCGACGAAAGTGAACTGCACCGCGTGACAAACCACGGAGATTGAGGTCCATCAGCGGGATCGTTCCAGAGCGGGTCAGACGCTCCCGCCGCCGTGCCCTGCAGACCTGGCTGTGCCTATTGAGAAGCCGATGCGGCGCAGGTGGTAAGCCTATCTGGAGACACGCCACGCGTTCTAGGCCTTCCTAGCCTTGCTACAGATGGGCATGCCCGCTCAACAGAGTCCGCACACGAAGCGGCTGAGAGGAAGCCCTTCGCCAGGTCGGTGTCTGCGTGGGCTACACCGACTCCAAGCTTTCGCCGCGCAGTCGCGCAATCGATTGCGACATCTTGCGACATTTGTCAACCATCTTTTGAGATAGGGTCACCGCACCTTCGTGTGTTGTGCGTCTTGGAATGGAGGGGTCTCAGACGGCTACAAGGTCGATTGCCTTTGAGGCCAGATGTCGCGCCGAACGAGGCGCTAGCGAGCGGACGACGCCGAAGTGAATCTATTGGGGGGAAGATCGTGACCATCCGTGTCTCTGTGTACGTGGCACTTGCCATGTTCGCCACGACGACGGCAAATGCGCAGTACGAACGTGACCGGCCCACCATGCTCTCGCCGGAGGTCATGAAGACGATCGCGGTGGAGTTGTCCGGTGCCCGGGCGTTCAACAACGCCGTCGAGATCGCTGGTTACGAGTACGACCGCAAGGCGGCCGAGTACAGCGGTACCTACCGTGAAACGGCCGTGGTCGAGCGACTGGCGAAGGAATACGGATTCTCGGATGTTCGCGTCACGCGGTTGCCCGTTCCGTACCGGCAATGGGACGGGGAGGACGCCGAGCTGTCGGTGGTCACTCCAGAACCGCAATTGGTGTCACGCTACCTTGATCACCCCGCCATGCTGGCCTATGGCAGCCAGACGGCCGACGTCACGGCGCCGCTCGTGTGGGTCGGCCGCGGTTTGCGCGACTCCGACTACGCCGGCAAGGACGTCCGCGGCAAGGTCGTGCTCACCGACGGCCCGCCGGGTACCGTCCACGATCTGGCGGTCAGGAAGTTCGGCGCCGCAGGGGTCGTCACGTTCGTGAACGAGTATGGGTTCGGCCTCGACGAACCCGACCAACTCGCGCAGGTCCGTCTGTCGAACGCCTTCGACGAGTCCCTTGATGCGGGCACCACGTTCGCTATCGTGCTGTCGCACCGCCAGGGCACCAGGCTCCTCGAGTTGCTCGAAATCAACGACAACGTCGTCGTCCACGCGAGGACGAAGAGCGCGAGGCACGCGGCGGACCACGAAGTCGTCGAAGCGTGGATTCCTGGCGACGGCAGCTCGTCGCAGGAAGTCGTCGTCGTCGCCCACCTGTTCGAATACATCGCCAAGCAGGGGGCCAACGACGACATCTCCGGATGCGCCGCCGCCCTTGAGATCGGCAGAACTTGGGCGAAGCTCATCAGTCAAGGAAGGCTCCAGAAGCCGAAGCGCGCGGTCCACTTCCTGTGGGTGCCCGAAATCATTTATGCCGTCGAGTACCTGGAAGAAGTACCCCGACTTCGCGAAGAACACGCTGGCGATGACCAGCATGGACATCGTGGGCTCCAACCAGACCATCAACCGCAACGAGCAGCGCGTGCTGCTCACCCCGGCCAGCTTTCCCAGCTTTCTCAATGAGCTCTACATCGAATACCTCAGGTGGATGGAGGACACGCAAGCCATCAAGTTCCACAACCTCCGCGCCCAGGACTATTCGGGACGCTACCTGCAGAACCCCATCACCGATCCTCAGGGGACCGAGGACCCCTATCACATCCGAATCATGAAGCACGCGGGTGGGAGCGACCACCTTCCGTTCCTCCGGTCCTGGCCCCGTGTCGCAGGCGTGCATTTCATGAACTGGCCAGATGTCCACTACCACACGAGCGAGGACCTGACCAAGTTCCTCGATCCGACGCAGCTCAAGCGGACGTCGATGGTCACCATGAGCGTCTCACTCGTCATGGCAAACGCGGGGCCTGAGGACGCGCTTCGCGTGGCCGGGCTGACCCTTGGACACGGAATCGAACGCATCGGGAACGACCTGGCCCTCGGGGTTGAGATGATGGCGACCTCTGCCGCGATCGGTCTCGACGCTGCTTTCAAAGAGTCGCTCGTGCTCGTCCGGCAGGCGTACAAGCGCGAGGCTGCCGCGATTCGATCCAACGAGTTGATGATGGGGGGAGACGCCAAGGCCATCGCGAGTCTGCGCGACATCGAACGATCGTTACTGGTCACTGAAGCCCAGGACGTGGCACGGCTTCAGGGCGTCTACAAGGCGGTGGCCGCTCAGCGCGGCGTGTCGCTCGTCCTCGCCCCGCCCCTCAACGCAGCAGAAACGATCGCATCTACGCTCTTTCCGAAGCCGAAGAGCGGCAACCCGTACTCCGATTTCTTCGATCCGAATCAGCCCTCGATGCACCCGGGGCAGCGCGAATTCGCGCTGCACGATGAGGAAGCGCGGAACTTCGCGGATGGCACGCGCTCCGTCCTGGAGATCCGCGACGCGATCACGGCGGAGCTTGGGGCGGTGTCCGTTGACAAGGTGACGCAGTTCTTCCGTGACCTCGAGCAGCGCGGGAAGTGGGAAATCGAGACTCGCGATCCCGCGGCGGCTTCGACTGCCAGAAAGAAAGCGATACCGAAATGACCGCGGTAGCCTTCGCAGGCCGTTCATGACCGTCCCACGTCAGCCATTCGGCGTGCAGACAGCCCGTCGGTCTCGATTGGCAAGCCTTCGAATTACCCGCAGCATTTCGGACAGGCGACGACCAGCATTCGAGACGACTTCTCGGTCTCCTTGACGGGCGGCGGCCGTCACGATGTCAAGGTCGGCGGCGAGTACATCGACAACTTGATTTACGCCCGCTGGCCCAATCAAGGTTCGGGCGTCCTGACGGTCAACGGCGGCCCCATCCCGGCGGACATCGAGTCGCTGTTCCCCGTCTGGAATGACACGACGACGTGGAACATTGCGGCGTTGTCGCCCATCACAACTCGTTATACGCAGGCGTTCGGCGACTTCCAGCTGTACATGCCCGAAGACCAACTCGGCTTCTGGTTGCAGGACGACTGGTCGGTCTCATCGAACCTCACGTTGAACCTTGGACTGCGCTACGACGTGAGCTTCGGGGCCTTTGTCGAGGACCTGGAGATTCTGCCGTGGATGCCCAAGCGCTCGTCGGACACCAATAACATCGCGCCGCGCCTGGGATTCGCCTACAAGCTGAATGACGGAGAGACGGTGATCCGAGGTGGTGGCGGAAAGTTCTTCGCATACATTTCGAACAACCAGGCGCACTCGACGACATTGTCGAATCAGAGCGCGCTGCTGACGGTCACCAACGACGGGCGAGCTGACTTTGCCTCGAACCCGTTCAACGGACGAGTCCCAACGGTCGCCGAAGCTCGTGCGCTCCCTCAGGACATCAACTTCATCGATCCGGCGGCGCAGACGCCCTACGCGTGGCAGGCCTCGCTTGGTTTTCAGCACCAACTCGCAAGCGACCTGGCAATGGAAGCCGACTTCGTGTTCACCGGCACCAGGTACGATTGGGAGTCGCGCAACGTCAACATGTCGTATAACCCTGCAACCGGTACGAACTTCCCGTTCACAGATGTGAGCAAGAGACCGTACCCGAACTTCGGCGTCGCGAGCGCCTACGAGACCAACGGACGTTCCAACTACCGTGGCCTGCAATCCGCCTTGACGAAGCGATTCAGCCACGGCTGGCAGGGCACGGTCACCTACACCCTGTCGAAGATGATGGACGACTCTACGCCCTACAGCAGCACTGTGGACAACAGTTGTCCCACGGCGAGCGCGTGTTCCGGGCTCATACACTACCCGTTCGACATGTCAGCCGAGTACGCTCCGTCGACCGCCGATCAACGGCATCGCGCTGTGTTCAATGGTATCTGGTCACTTCCTCACGACATTCAGGTCAGCGGGCTCTACTTCTTCGGGTCCGGGGAACACTTCAACAACGTGTGGGGCGGCGACGCCCGCAATACCGGTAACCGTTCATCGGGCAGGTTGAAGCCGGACGGGACCTCTGTCGCGCGCGACAGCTTTGTCGGAAAGCCGGTGCATCGCGTCGACGCGCGCCTCCTCAAGCGGTTTGCGATCAAGGGCTCGGTGAGGCTCGAAGGCAGTGTCGAGCTCTTCAATGTTTTCAACCACGCGAATTACGGTTCGTACGCACTCACGCAGAGCCTGAACAACTTCGGACAGCCGCAACAGAACATCGCCGTTGCATACCAGCCACGGATCATGCAACTCGGCATTCGGGTCACGTTCTGAGGTTCTCCGTTCGAGACGGCAAGAGGGATGCGCGGGCGCAAGGGGTCGACTGCGCATCCCTTGTGCTCGACGGGACTCACGTGCGGTAGACAGACCGAAGGTCCATTAGAGGGAGGCTCTCTTGAAGCGATTGATTGTCGCAGTAGTAGCTTTGGTGTGCGCACAGCAAGGGGGCGTTCGAGCCCAACTCCAGCGTGATCACAACACCATGCTCAGTGCGCCGGTGATGAAGGCCATTGCCACCGAACTGTCTGGCGCACGCGCGTTCAACAACGTCGTGGAGATTGCGGGCTACGAGTACGACCGCAAGAGCGACGAGTATGGCACGGGCACTTACCGCGAGGCCAAGGTCGTAGAGCGCCTCGCCAGGGAGTACGGGTTCAGCAACGTGCGCATCACGCGGCTGCCCACGGCGGGCCCGCAGTGGGACGGCGAGGATGCGGAGTTGTGGGTCACCGCACCGGAGAAGATCCTCGTCTCACGCTACCTCGATCACCCGGCCATGTTCGCCTACGGCAGCCGTTCCGCTGACGTCACGGCACAACTGGTGTGGATCGGGCATGGCCTCCGTGACGTCGACTATGCCGGCAAGGACGTCAAGGGGAAGATCGTCCTCACCGACTGGGCGCCTGGCCCTGTCCATGACATCGCGGTCAAGTTGCACGGAGCGGCCGGTGTCCTGAGCTTCGTCAACCGGTACGGGTTCGGCATCGACGAGCCCGACCAGATCGCCCAAAGCGTGAGGTTGTCGAATGTGACCGGTGACGACCCGTCGATCACCTTCGGGCTCGTCCTCTCGCATCGCCAGGGCATGAGACTGATGGGGTTGCTCGAGTCGAACGACTCCGTCACCGTGCACGTCAAGACAAAGTCC
Organism: uncultured Acidobacteriota bacterium; assembly: GCA_963773045.1. GTDB lineage: Bacteria > Acidobacteriota > Vicinamibacteria > Vicinamibacterales > UBA2999 > 12-FULL-67-14b. The sequence continues at coordinate 336,867 of CAVYZT010000003.1, forward strand.
AGCTTCCATCCCGCCGACCACCAGGTGGTGGAAGGCTGGATCCCTGGCGACGGATCGTCCAACCAGGAAGTGGTCATCGTTTCGCACCTGTTTGAAGGGATCGCGAAGCAAGGAGCCAACGACGACACGTCGGGCTGTGGGGCGGCGCTGGAAATCGGGCGGACGTGGACCAAGTTGATCAAGGATCGTGTCCTGCCCACGCCCAAGCGGGCGGTGCACTTTCTCTGGGTGCCGGAGATCATCTACGCAACAGAGTACTGGAAGAAATTCCCGGACTTTCCGAAGAACACGCTGGCGATGACGAGCATGGACATCGTCGGCTCGAACCAGACCATCAACCGCAACGAGATGCGCGTGCTGCTCACGCCGTACAGCTTTCCGAGCTTCCTCAACGAGCTCTACATCCAGTACATGAAATGGATGGAGGACACGCAGGCCATCAAATACCACAACCTGTTGGGCGACAACTCGGGCGGTCGAGAGATGCAGACGCCGATCGTCGATCCGCAGGGTACCCAGGATCCCTTTCACATCCGCATCATGAAGCACGCCGGTGGGAGCGACCATCTTCCCTTCCTGCGCTCCAATCCGCGCGTCGCCGGCGTTCACTACATGAACTGGCCCGATGTGCACTACCACACCAGCGAGGATCTGACGAAGTTTCTCGATCCCACGCAGCTCAAGCGCGCCGCGATGATCACGATGTGTGTCTCGGCGGTGATGGCCAACGCGTCTCAGGAGGATGCGCTGATGCTCGCCGGCCTGACGAGCGGACACGCCGTTGAGCGAATCGGCACCGACTTGGCGCAGGCGATGGAGGGGATGCGTGCGGCGGGTTCCGACCTCGACAGGGGCTACAAGGAGGGCTTGGTCCTGGTGCGGCAAGCCTACCGTCGGGAGGTGGCCGCCGTCCGGTCCAACGCGAAGATGATGGAAGGAGACGCGAAGGCGCTGGCGAGCCTCAGGGAGATCGAGCAGAGCGTGGCGGCAGGGGAAGCACAGGACGTGGCGCGACTTCAGAGCGTGTACACCGCGATAGCCACCGGGCGCAAGACGGCCGTCACGCTGGTTCCTCCAGTGACTGCCGCCGAGTCGGCCGCGGCCAAGCGGTTTCCGCGGCCGAAGGGCGGTGACCCGTACGTGGAATTCACCGCTGCCGCTCAGCCGTCGATGAATCCCGGGCACAGGGAGTTCGCCCTCTACGACGAAGAGGCACGCAACTTCGCCGACGGCACCCGGTCGGTCCTCGAGATCCGCGATGCCATCAGCGCTGAACTGGGACCGATCGACGTCGAACGTGTCGACGCATTCTTCCGCGATCTAGAGAAGCTCGGCAAATGGGAGATCCTCTCACAACCACCCAGCCGACCCGCCTTGCGATGACGCGGTGGCGGCCGTGGCTCGAGCGTGGGCTGCGGCCGATCAGCCCTCGCGACGTTCGATCCGATCGAACCGCAGCCCGCTCGATCCTTCGCCGCGGCCGATCCGCTTGCGGCGGCCGATCCACAAATGCGTGGACCCGTCCTGCCAGCGCGCGAGCTGATACGTCCGCGTCACGCGCGCGCCTTCGCGCGGGACTTCTTCCTCGTGAATCGAGAGCACGCCGTCGGGCCGATCGGGATTCAGCACGGCGCCCAGCGCGCGGATGAACGTCCGCGACCCGTCCGGACGCAGCACCTGCCCGCGCCGCAATCGAAGCTCGTCGCCGACGCGCATCGGCAGGAGCGGGATCCAGTTGTCGGGTGTCGTCGTGGCGAGCGTGTAGTACTCACGGCCGTCCGGCGGAGACTCCGGCGCGGCGGCCGTGCGCGACGCACCTGCTCGCGGCAGCGGACGCTCGATCGCGCTTTCGACGACCTTCTCGACGCCCCACGCCATGTTGGACATCTCGTCCCGAAGGAACAGCACCTCCTCGACGGGACGACTTTCGATCGTGCCGATGAGCGTTGGCGGCAGAAGGAACAGTCCCGGCTCGGGCACGGCCAGCGGCGTTCCGGGCGCGGCGACGCCCGAGAGCTGGAACATCCGCCACGCGGCGCTCATCCCGCCAACCTCGCTGGACGAGTGAATGACGAAGCGCTCGCCGAACGTGTTCGTCACCACGAGCGAACGGCTGCGGCTGAGCGTCCCCGCCTCGAGATCGATCGGGATCACGAACCAGTCGTTGCCGTAGCTGAGCGCGAATTCGACGAGCAGCAGACGGACGAGATCCTGCGGCCCCGCGTCGACCGCGCCGAAGTCCACGCGCGCGTCCTCGAACTCCCAGAACCGCGCCGCCGGCATGCCTCGATACGTCACCGGCGCCGGGATCGTCGTCTTCACGACCGGCACGCTGGGGCCATCGACCGCCCGCAGCGACGCGCCAGGGTTGAGGCTGAAGTCGTCCCAGTCGATCCGGCCGGTGTAGTACTCGCGCGCGGTCACGACCTTCTCGCTGTCTCCTATGCGCGCGCCGAGCGAAAACGCGTACTCCAGCCGCTCGGGCAGCCAGGCGGGCTGGGCCGCGGCAGGCGCGGTCATGAACTCGTCGACCCACTGCAGCCACAGTTCCGACGCCTGAAGCACTTCAGCGGAGTCGCCCGGCTCGACTTTCAGCTCGGGCGGAAGCTTGGCTTTTGCCGGAGGCGTAGGATGCAGTCCGGCCTTGAGGGCCGCGTAGAGTCTGCGTCCGTCTGGCACGCGGCCCGCGAGCAGATCGACGAACGCGAGGCTCTCCGGATCGAGCGCGGCACGGTCTGTTGGAGATGGCCTCGAGACGCCGAACGCCGCGAGGATGTCCGGCCGATAGTCTCGCGACAGCGGCTGGCGCGCGACGAAGCGGAGGTATTGGCGTCCCGTGTCGGCCGCGAACCGCATCCGCGCGAGCACCTCTGGCGTCTGCGGCACGGGCTCGGATTCGACGAGCGTCTCCAGAGGCACGCGGATACTGTCGAATGGCAGGCCCTCGACGCTTCCGCCTGCGGGCACCGGACCGGGCGAGTAGCGCGAGAAGTGCGCGGTCTCGCCGTGCCACGACGCCACGGCCGGCGACCCGTTGTCCTCGCCCTGGAACTCACCGAGCTGCCATTGCCTCGCGAGCAGCCACAGCGGGTCGTAGACGCGCGCCTGGAGCCCGGTATTCATGTCAGCGCTGCGGCTCCCGGGCTCGAGCTTCATCCAGGTAGTGATCGACGCCACTCGCTACTCCCCCTCGCGATTGACCAGCGGCGTGAAATCGGTGGAGACGGTGTCCCCGCCGACGTTGACTGCGAAGTACGCGGCCGGAAGGAAATGTCCGACGCTGCTGAGCGATTCGGCGTCAACCGCACGCACGCGCAGGAGATCGATCGTCTCGAGCAATACCTGCTGCAGCGACCACATCGTCCATTGCTGATCGGGATCCGGCGGCACCGCCAGCAGAATGCTCTGCGGCGGCGACGCGTTCGGCTGATCGAACTGAAAGACGATGCCCGTTGTCTCGCTGGCGCTCGGGACGACTTCGATCCACTCGTCGATGAGGAGGCCGGCCATCGGCGTGGTCAGATCCAACGTGCCTGGCCCGTGCACGACGAGCGAGAGACGCGACGTCGAGAGCGCCTGCCCTTCCGCCACGGGCAAGCCGATCCATCGGTCACCAGGCTGATACGGCAGCTGCATCACACGGAGATTCGGCGCGTCGCCGGTTTCCACGATCTCCGCGTAGCGAAGAGTCGTTGCCAGCCGATCCACACCTTCGCGCACGCGCGCCACGCGGTCGAACCAGGTGCGCACCGGCAGATCGTCGTCGCCCTGAATGCGCTCGCTGTCGGCCGCCGCCCTCGCAAGCTCCTGCCCATTCGCCGCCGTCACGAGCGGAAGCACCAGGAACGAGTCACCGAAGATCGCGCGCATCCGCGCGGCGTGGCGGCGGAACGCGTCTCGATCCGTCTCGCTCGTCGTGTCCGTCGGCGATTCGACCGCGGCGAGCCGTTCGAGTCGGCGTGTCACCTCTTTCGCCACCGACCTGCCCTGCTCGAGCAGTGCCGTGCGCGCCTCCTCGGCATCGCCCGAACGCGAGGCCGGCACGCTGCCGGCCAGCCCGAGATGCGCGGCCCTCAGCATCGCGTTCCTGATCGCGTCGTTAGGGCTCGTGGGCTGCTCAAGCGCGTCCGCGAGGTCTAAGCTCGCAGCCGTCAACGCCTGAGCGGCAGCATCGGTTCGCGCGCGGATTTCAGACAGGTCGATTCCACCATGCGGGTCTTGTTCCGGAAGCACGAGGTCGCCCGCGTCGAACGCGCGCGAGCCGGTAATGAGATCGCGCGCGGCGCGGACCATCTCCGCGAATTCGCCGAAGCTCAGATCCGTTGAGGCCCACCCTGTCTGGCGCCCCGGCGCGAGACGTAGTGCCGCATCCGCCGGGAACGCGCTCGTTTGGCGCGCGGCGGCGTACAGGATCCGCTGTTCGAGCTCAGAAGGCTGGCCATCGCGATCCCCGGAAGCCGCATAGAGGCAGTCGAGCGGCGCGAGCCCGAGATCGCGCAGCCGCAATTCCCCTGACGCCACGACTGCGCCTGTCGCACGATCGATCTGCTCGACGACGCATCGCACCTTACCTGGATCGCCGAGCAGACGCGCCGCCCAGCCGTTCAGCCGCGGTTCCGCCTGGGCCCGAGCGGCCATCGCGGGTGGTCCCCACGCTGCGGGTGCATCGGCCGACGCCGGCAGCGCGACGATGACGCGATGCGTGAGCGACGTGCCGGTCCGGGGCGTGGACACGACGTCGAGATCCGGCGGCGGCGCTTCGCCGTTGGCAATCGCCTCCACGGTCGCCGCCGTCCGCAGCGGATCGCCGTTGACCGCATGATGGACGGTCTCCGCGAGGAGCGCATCGCTGAGCGCGTCCACGGCGAGATCGAGGTCGTTCAACTCCGAGTCGAGCCCGGCGGCGGCAGCGGCGAGGGCCGCCGCGGCCGGCGGTTTCGCGATCGGACTGAAGAGCGCCGCCAGCCGCTGGTCCGGCATCGGGACACTCGCCAGTAGCTCGCGCCACCGGCGATGCAGCAGCAGCCCATCGACGACGTTGGTGGCCGCGACGGTCTCGGCGGCCGGCGAGGGCGGATCGGTCGGCCGCACGATCTTGTTCGCGACGATGGGCGCGGCGTCACGGAACGCTGGAATGAACTGTCCAAGCCGCCTCTCGACCAGACGGCGCTCGAACCGGTAGCCGAGGAGCGCGCCGAGCGGCTGTCCTTGCCGCACACCGTCGAGGATCCACTTCGCGAGCCGGACGCGCTCGGACGACAGGTCGATCGCCAGCGGATCGCCAGACGGCGAGTCTGCATGCGTCAGATGTCCGCTGCGCAGGACCGCCACCGTCGCCGACTGCGCGAGCGACGCGGCGTGCGTGTACCCGGGATTGTCTGCCGCCTTGAGAAACAGGCCGGTCTGTCCTTCCGGAGGCCTCTCGACCTCCGGCGCCGCACCGGGCTTGAGATTCATCACCCAGCCGTATCCGCCGATCAGGAGGCCGACAGGCCGGGTGCGCCGCATGTCGGCCAGGCGGCGGGTCGCCATCGACGTAATCCACGCGTCGAGCCGGTACGCGCAGATGTCGAGCGAGCCCGCGAACAACCGCTGCAGTGATGCGGCGCTCGAGCTTTTCAACCTCGCCAGACTCTCGCGAAGCGCGAGCAGCGGCGCGACGCGCTGGGCGATTCGGGGATCCGCGGGTGGATCGCCGAGCTCGCGCAGGTAGTCCCACATCGGATCCTTGGTCACGCCCGCCGCGCTCGTGTTCAAGTGCGCCCAGGGCGTGACGGCGCCGGGCAGCACGATCTCCGATTCCATGCTGCCGGGACCGATCGGCGCCGCGTCGAACGCGCGCAGGGCGACGGCGGTTCGCCAGTATTCCAGGAGCAGCGCGTGTCGGAGCACCGCGTACATGAGGCTTCGCGGCCCCACGGCGAAGCTCTCGTTGCGGAGCGTCTCGAGGTCCCATTCGTTCAGGAGGAGCTCGAGGTAGTTGGGTTGGAGGGGCGAGTGTTTGGCGAAGGCTTCGGCCTGCACGACCGGCCCGCGCAGGACCTTGCTCCAGCCCGAGTAGGTGGCGCGCGACAGCCGAGACTCCCATGGAATGCCGGCCGCGTTGAGAGTTGCCCGCATGCGCATCCGCTGCGCGGACCACCAGTACCTCTGATCACCCGGCCTGATCATCGTCCACAGCTGACTCAGGTACTCGTCGCCCATGACGTGCTTGATGCCGTAGGAGGACGAGAGGCCGTCCATGCTGAGGACGTCGGCAAAGTCCCGATCGGGACTGCTGTCGCCGCGGCCGAGGCGCGGCGCCTGCGGCACGCTTCGGCGCCACACGCCGAGCATCGTGATCAGCAGATTCTTCAGTGCGATGTGCCGCGACTGCGCCTGTTCCTGACCGGCTGGAGGCTTCCACCAGAGAAGCGACGTAACCGGCAGGACTCCGTACGGCTGCTTGCCGATCCGGATCGCCGGCAGCGGGCCGGCGGCGCGCACGTACTCGCCGAAGTGCTGCCGCGTCCACTCGATGTCTTCCGGCGACAGCGGTCCCGGCAGCATCTCGCGCAGGAAATATCCCCACGTCGCCGGCCAGACGGCGCGGTTCATGTCACCGGCGTCGAGCGACTCGTGCGCGCCAGCGTGTACCGCGCGGGCCAGCGTGCCCTGGTACTGTTTGCGGAACCCGAGCGCCGTAGAAAGAACGTCGGCGTTCGATCGATCGTCCGGACGGAAGAGGCTGCCTGTGAACTCCGCCTGGTAGCTTTCGTCGGTGTCGGAGTCGCCCGAGCTGAATCCCGATGGCGCATCGGCCGTGTTGTTGGACGGCGTGCCCTGCAGCACAAAGCTCAAGCCGTTCGTGTAGTGGTGCGCGTCGAGCAGGCGCACGAGATCCGGCGTGCCGTCCGTCGCCGCTTGCGGCGGCGACGCCTTGATGCCGAACACGAGGAGGAAGTCGAACCCTTGCGCCTGGTCGGCGTTCAAGCGCGCGCGGATCGCCATGCCCACCTGTGCGGCCGCCTCGTAGTCCGCCATCCAGCGCATGCCCTCGTCGATGGGCAATTCGTCGGGCCCGCCCGGCGGCGCGACCTGCGCGGGATCGGGGCCGGTGGCGAGCTGATCGGGAATCGGCGCGCCGAGCGCCGTGAACATCAACGTGCCGTTACGGTAGCCCATCATGCACCAGCGCGACGGCAGCACCCGCGTACGAGGCGCACGCGTCCACGCGCCAGCCTTTGTCGCCGGCGAGGGAAACGTGATCGGCTGCGGAAGCGGCTGATCCTCCGCGACCGGTTTCGTCGGCTGCTGGGCCGGGTTGAGCGGCGTGAGCGCCTTCGCCACCCACGCCGCGCGATGGGGATCGAAACGTTCGACGAGCTGACGCCACGCGCGCCTGCGGTCCCATCGTCGGTCGCCGCACGCCACATCTGCTCCCAGAAGTTCCGGCCCCAGACGATCTCCTGATCGGTCAGTTCCGGCTCGTGCGTGTCCACGTGCAATGGATCGGGATAGACGCGCACACGCAGGTCCGCGCCGCCGTCGCCTCGCGGGGAGAAGCGCGTTTCGAGACGCACGGGGAACAGGACGAGCGGTTGCACAGGACCGGACACGAGCGGCAGCGACAGATCAGGTGTCGCCGGAACAGTGGGAATCTCGGGGACAGCGGTGAAGAAGGCCATGATGCGTCCTCTCGCTGACGCCTACGCGAGCAAGTCCGTCGCGTGGATCGCGACCCGGACGGGCAACTGCTTCGTGATGTACGCCATGTGCGCCGAGTTCCTTGCCCACGTGCCTTTCACCGGCTCGGTCGGCACGAGCGGCGTCTCGAGCACGGGCAGGTGCGAGATGCGGTTGAGCGTTTCCGCCGAACGGCGGATGTGCGCCCAGTTCAGATCGTTCCAGGTCTTGAGATCGGGAATCATGCCGGTCTCACCGGGGCCGAACGGATCGTCGTCCAGTCCGAAACGCGGATCGGTTGGCGGCTCCTGCAGCACGAAGAACCAGCCTTCTCCATCCACGACTTCGTCGGGCGTGAGATCGAAGCCGATGAAGGTGACGTCGGGATCGAGGCTGCCCCGAAAGAGCGGATGCTTTTCGATCTCGCCGGTCGTCTCGTCTGGAAAGTCGGTGGCCAGCACACGCTTCGTGCCGTGCTTGATCGCCTGCACCGCGTAGATGATCGTGCCCGGATACCGCCGCAGCAGCTCGCCGCGGATCAGGAGCACTACGCGGTCGCCATCCGCACCTGCAGCGGTCTTCCCGAGCGGACTGGTCTTCCATTCGTGCAGGGGCGGAATGTCCGGCTGCGCCATCGCGCCAGCCGCCGACGTGTCCCAGAACTGCCGGAAGTAGGTGCCGCGCTGATCCGTCGGATAGCCGCGCCACAGCAGCTCACGGCTCATCTCGTGGTTCAGGCCGACCATGAACGCCTCGACGAAGCGCGCATTGGTCTGCAGCAGTTGCACCGTGTCGCCCGGCACGTGCTGGAGACCCGGAAACAGATAGTCCTGCGAGAGATCGCGCAGCGCTTCGTACATCGGCTGCGGGAACTCCGGTGCGTCCATGATCGGCTCCAGGTCGTCGCCGGTCCGCAGCGCCGGGCTTCCAACGCTCAATCCCGCGCGGGCGGACGTGCTCACCGTCTTCGCCGGATCGATGCCCGCGAGCGTATCGGCGACGAGCTCCGGCACGGAGAGAACCAGGCGCGTGTCATCGAAGAGATACCCTTCGAAGATCCTCGTCAGGTGCTCGTGGTGCGCGAGCGACGCCGCAGCGAACTCCGGCGAAACTGAGGGCGGCTGAAATGGCCCCCACGCGCTCGTCCAGAGGCTCGCGAGCCGGAACCTCATCAGCATGTCTGGAAGCTCGACGGGCATCCGCTCCCAATGCGGCGGGTCATCCGGAATCCAGACGAAACCTTGGGGATTGATGACGACGCTGTCCGAGATCAGGTCGATCGTCACGTTGTCGCGATAGCGCGGCGGCGCGAAGAACAGCCTCGGACGATCGGGACTGTTGAACAGATGGATGAGCTCGTTGATCGCCGGTTGCCCCACCGCGGACGAACGGACGATTGATCGGGCCGCGAGGCCGCGCGAGCTTACGAAGCTGCGGCGAGACCGCGGTCGCCGGCACGAACGACGCCGAGAACCTCTGCACGAGCAGCGACTGTCCTTCGGTCGCGCCTGGCGCCAACTGAGCGACCGCGACTCTCGACTGCGCAGGACCCACGATGCGGAGAAACGACTCGGGTGTGAACTTCGCGAAGGCGCCCGTGTGGTACCGGCGGTTGACGGCGCGACTCAGTTGCGCCTGACGCAGACGCTGATTGATCGCCTCGGCCTCGCCGAGCTGCTCCCACGCCGAGGCCATCAGCGGTTCCTGCTGATCCTGGACGACCTGCGTGCCCATCGCCGCCACGACGCGATGGCGCGGATCGAGGTTGAGCTCGTCGAGCCAGAACGGCGGCGGCGCGGGAGGCGTTCTCGGTCCCACCTGGTGAATCCCCGCGTGCCAGCAGCCGTAAATCGGCGGCGCGACCACAGGCACCTGATCGGCCTTGGCGGCCTGCGTCAGGCGCCACGGCGTATCGACGATCTCGGCGAGGGCCCGCTGAAACGGCGCCCGCACGTCGTCCGGCCACGGATCGGACTCGCGGTCCGGGACCCGAAGCGCGCCTTCGACGGCCAGCGTCGTTCCGGGCGCTCCCGGTGCCGGCAGCGGATCGATCGCGAATCCTGGGCGGCTGATGTCCATCGGCGGCGTCCCACGTCCGCGCGGCAGATCGCGCCGCTCGAGGCGCCGCACGAGCGATTCGAAATCGCCGTCCGCGCTCGTCCGGAACGTCCAGGAGAAGTAGACCGGCAACTCGATCGAATCCGGCGCTTCGTCTCTCGACCGCCAGGATGGCAACAGCGTGTCGCTCGTCACTGGCTGTGTCGAGGCCGGCGAGCCGCCCTACTTCGAACGCCGGGACGAGGCAGGCCAGGTATTCGGTGGACGGCCTCAACCGTCGCGCACAGATCACGCGAGACACCGTTCTCGCCGGATCGGAATCGATCACGGTGTTGAGTTGTGACGTGGGCACGCCGGTGACCTGCGCGTGCGCCCAGAAGTACGACTCGGCCAGATCGGGAAGCTCGTCGCGTGGGCTCGCGGGCGGATTGATGGTCAGCACCGGCAGAGCCGGCGGCGGACTGGGATTCAACGCGACGCCCGGCTGCGTGCGAATCACGACCAGCGCGATCCAGGGCCGGAGACGGCCCTGGGCGTCGGCCTTCAGCGGGCTGAACAGCCACGGAAAATCGTGCCGATCGAACTCGACGAACGGAAAGTAGTTCGGCTCGAAGTCCGCAGCGTACGGGCGCGGCTCGAGGCGCACGATCTGCTGCGGATCGATGCCGGTGACGTCGCGCGGTCCGTAGAGCCGCACGCGCTGGGGGACCGGCGTGCTGTTGACCAGGACGCTGATCCGCAGGGAGACCGCGGCGGCCTGATCCGCCGCAAGGCGCTCCAGGAAACGATCGGGCACGTTCGCGAGCGCGCCCGGCTGCACCCACGGCAGAAACACGTGATTCGCGACGTCAGCCATTGGTCACGACCTCACACATCGCGCTCTTTCACGGGCGCTGAAATGCGCACGAGCATCATCTGCGTCGCTCGCGCCGGGTTTTCGTCGCTTCATCTGCTGCACCGCCTGGAACGACTGCGCGTACGACGTCACTGCGTGAGGCAGGATCGCCCGTCATCGACGTGGCGTCTTCGCGCGAGACGATGGTCCACCGCTGCCTGACGAGGGTGTTCCTGGACACATCGGCCGCCTGGAACCGTGCGTTGCCGGCGCGCCGGATGCTGCTCCTCGCCGCCGCGCCGAGCCTCACGTACCGGTTCAGGAACTCGGGGGTCACCGCCGACGCGGGCGGCTGCTCCTGCTCGTCCTTGTCGTGTTCGTGCGCGGTATCGATCAGGATCGTCTCGAACGCGATCTTCTCGTCCTCGACGATGTCTTCGTCCTTCGAGGTGAAGACCGATCCGGCGGCGCCCACGCGGATGCCCGACGTCATCGGCTCGAACGACGGCGCCGCAAGCTTCTCGTCGTCGCTGAGATCGAGGAATTGCGACGGCGCGAAGAAGTCCGTGATGCGATCGAAGGCGGCCGGCCGGTCGTCGATCAGGACGCTGGCGATCGAAAACCGCGTGGCATCGGCCGGCGCCGCGTTCCCGAACTTCGCGATGTCGAGATCGAGCGGCACCACCGTCTGGCTGACCGAGAGCGTGCCCAGCGGGTGCAGGGGGATCGCCGACTGGTCAGCGGGCTCGCGCAGCGTGACCATCCGGCGATCGGCGGCGGCGAGCGGGCCCGTCCAGTTGCGCGCGTCGCCGAGCGCGGCCGTCAGCAGTTCGGTGACGTTGACCGGTGGAATCGGCGGCGGAGCGCCGCCGGAGATGAGCGTCTTGTCGAACCGGACGGAGATGTCGCACCAGAAGATCTCGAACGTCGCCTTGCCCTTCACGTGCAGCGGGCGCGGCCCCGAGAGTTGTCCAGCGACGCTGACCTTGAACAGGTTCCGCGAGTGGTATTTCACCTGCACCGAGGCGTGGAAGTCGGCGATGAAGGCGAACGGATCGAACTGAATCAGGACGTCGTAGCCGAGCAGCCCGGCGATGCTGAAGCTGCCGGCGCGCGCGAAGAGCTCCACCTTGGCGCCGAACTGCAGCGTGTTCGACGTCAGCGCGAAATAGCACTCGAGGCGCAGCTGGAAATCGGCGGTGTCGCCGAACGTGATCGCAAGCCGCTGCAGCGCCGGAAACTGCGGCGGCGGCTTGAACGCCGGGTGGAACCCGCCGATCGACAGCGCGAACACCTTCGGCGTGTCCCAGCTCAGGCGCATCGCCATGCTGCCGGTGATCGGGAATCGCCCGACGAGCCGCGAGTCGTAGAGCACGGCGTCGAGCGAGATCGATCCTTGTCGAAGTCGATCACGCCGAGCGCGTTCATCTGCAGCCGGATGAGGTCGTGCTTCTCGCTCGGCATGATCGCGGCGACGCGGCCGAGGATGATCAGACGATGGCGCTTGCCGAGCTCCAGGAGCAGCGCCAGATCCATCGTGATGAGCGGCGGGGTGCCCCAGCAGATCTGCACCACGGGACCGAAGATGAAGCTGCCAGGCTGCGGCGGAAACGCGCGGTCGAATGTCCCGATCAGCTGCGCGGCGTTCCTGATCGGATCCTCGGGGAACAGGATGTCGTCGAGCGTCTGGTTCTTCAGCCCCTCGCGCAGGAACTCTTCGTTCGCCGTGCGGTTGATCGCGAGCAGCCCGCCGATGCCGGTGAGCGTGAACCCGAGGCCAAGGGGAATCGGGCTGAATCCCTCGGCCGTGATGACGATGAGGAACGAGAAGCCCTTCGCGCCATTCGGCAGCCGCGTCGACACGAGGCCGATCGCGTTGAGCGTGAGACCCGCCGTCGAGGTTCAGCTGGACGACGCCCGCGTACTGCCCCTTCGCGGGATCCAGGAAGAGGTAGCCGCCGCCGCTGACGCCCGTGGCGTCCACCCTCAGGCCGATGCCGGACGGCGGCTTGAAGTCGAGCGAGACATCGGCAATGCCGAAGTTGCGCGGCTCGGTCGCGAAGTCGAACCCCATCCGCATGCCGATGCGGTCGATCGTGGCCATCACGGGACCGAGCGTGAGGTCCATCCCTGCCGATGCCTCGAACTCGAGCACCGGGCGCTCGCCCGTGCTCGTCGCGTCCAGACGCAAGACGAGTTGGCGGATGCGAACAGGGCCGATCGCGAGATCGACCGGAATGTCCACGCCCAGGCCGGCGCTGCCGTTGAAGGTGAGGCCGGTCCGGCTGGACCAGATGACCTCCGGCGAGAACGTCGCGGTGAATTGAGACTGCTTCACCGTCTCCTTCACAAAGCTGTCCGCAGCATCGAGCGGCACGACCAGCATCGCGCCCGGCTGGCTGCCGGGCGTCCCCGCGCTGAATCTGAGCCTGGCTTCGGGCTCGTCAACATCGCCCTCGATCGAGAGCGACAGCGAGGGATTGACGAGATCGATGTGTGCGGTTCGCGACGTGCCAACGACGGTCCACGGATTCGGATCCGCTCGTGTGACCTCGAGCGTCGCGCCGATCGTCACGGGACCGCCGACGAGATCGGCCTTGTCGGGAAACACGGCGACGCCGATGGCTGCGCCGGCATCAGCCGCGGTCTTCCACTTCAGAGACCAGCCGGGCGCGATCGGCACGCTGCCTTCGGCGCCGCCTCTCAGCACCGGCCGTACGACGATGCCCGAGGCGACGGGCTCCGAAACCCTCGCGGCCGGGAGCAGCTCGAGGCCGATTTCGAGGGTGATGCGTTGCTCGAGCAGAAGGCCGTAGCTCAACACCGTGCGCAGCGCGTCGACATCGTCCTGCAGGCGGTATGGCGAATCCGGACCAAGCGGCGTGGCAAGGCTCGGCGCGATGCGCGTGGCCGGGAACCTGACGACCCGAAAGACCAGTTCGAGCACGGCGACAAGGCGCTCGTGATCGAATGGCTGAGTCGTGTCGCCCCACCGGTAGACGTTCTTCAGCACTGTGGGCGGCGCCTGAATGAAATCGACCGCGCGCTGCCAGTCGAACACGACCCGCGTGTACCGGCGCCGATGCGGAACAGACCCTTCGACTTCGATGGTTTCGTACGAGAGACACCCAATGCCGAGCAGCACCGCGTAGGCGATCGGATGGTAGATGCGGAGGAATTCCTCGAGCAGGTCGTCGAAGACGTGCCCGGCGATGTTCTTCCAGAAGTCGGGATCGTTCAGCGGAGCCGGCAGGCCGTCGAGCGACGACAGATCGAACTCGGCGAGCGCCTCGATGAGTGCAGCCGCAGAATCCGCCAGGGCGAGCGTCTCCTCGGCGGTCAGACTCGCCTCCGGGTCCTCGTCGAGACGACTCTCGACGGATCCCACGGCTTCGAGGAACTTCTGGAGAGCAGTCTTGATCGCGAGCGCCTCGCGGATGCGCGCGAACGCCGGTTCGTCGATCGAGAGCTGCCAGCCGTAGCGATAGAACAGGTACTCGATCCGTTCGAGCGAGGAGATCCGCTCGAGCAGCGGCTCCACGAGCTGCTTCAGCGAGACATACAGGCTGGCGAGGAAGCGGCTCATGAGATCAGTCGAATCGGTCGCGGTCATACCGGCGGCAGCTTCTCGAGAAGGTTGATCGCGTACTGGCGGAGGATGGCGCTGGCGAGCCGGTTGTAGTTCAGGAGGCCGGCCCTGATGAGCACGGCGACCTTGCAGCCGTCGAGGCCCGACTCGCGCAGCGTCTTGTCGAGGGTCTCCTTGGTGTAGTCCAGCAGATCGTTGCCGGCGAATCTCATTTCGCCCATCGCCTCGTCGAAGCCCCGTTTGAGCACCAGTGGATCGAGGGCGGGATCCATCCAGGTGCCGCCGCTGGCCACCTGCTCGTCACGATAGCGAGCGAGGTAGTACGGCGCCACTGCCGTCGTTTGCGTCAGATCGATGTCATCCCAGTCGAACGGGTATCCATCCGGCTTCTTGGATGTCAGGACGATGAGCGCGCGAAGCCACTGCTTCGCGGCGGTCACCTTGCCGACCAGAAACAAGCGGTCCAGCGCCGCCTGCTGGTCTTCGAGGAAGCTGAGCCACATCGTGAGCGGGATGGTGACGACGAATTCGCTCTCGGCGAAGACCTGGAGCCAGGCGACCTCTGCCACCGCCGGAACTTCCTTGGCGATGAGCTTCACGATGTCCTTGTAGCTGACCGGCACGAAGTGCCCGTACGGCAGCTTGAAGACACCGCTCAGCTTGGCCATGTTTCCGATGAAGCTGTACGCGCTCTTGAGGTCCTTGAGGATGTCCCAATAGCTCTTGCCGCTCGACGTCGTGGACGACTGGAGAATGTCGCTAATCTTGTCGTCGCCAAGATTCTCGAGCTCTTTCCATTTCAGGATGACTTCGCCGAACTCGGCGCAATCGGTATCCACGCCGCCCGACGTGTCGCTGAACTTGTCGACTTCGTAGAAACGCTTCAACCCGAGCCTGGCCAGATCCTTGGACGCTTCGTGATCGTCGGTCGGCGAGTCGATGTCGGCCAGCGCTTCGGACTCACGCTCGGGCAACCTTCCTCCGGGCAGCTTCAGCTTCTTGGCGATCGGCTCGTCAGCGAAGAGATCCTTGCTGCCGGCGATCGTCGGAGGGTTCGAGACCTTGACCTCATTCCAGACGTTGTTGAACGTGAACTGATACGAGGCGATGCGGTAGTCGTCCTGCTCGCCGATCGACAGGGCTGAGTACGGGTCGCCTGGCAGCGGCGTGTCGTCCAGATTGGGAAAACGCTGCTTCAGCCAGACCGGAAAGTCGCGGTGTCGCACCATCGCCTGCTGGGCGTGATGGATGTACACCGAGCGCCCCGGCTTGAACGGCGCACGGCAGTAGTCGATGAAGCCGGCGAGCTCGTCGAGCGTCCAGCGGTCGAGATACGCCGCAAGTTCGGTCCCAGGGCTGTCGGGACTCTTGCCCAGATGCGCCATGAGCTCTTCTTCACGAACGGCTTTCGCCAACCGCGGCAGGTTGTCGTAGATGTTCAGGAAGTACCGGATGATACGGCGGCAGCTGGCTGTCGGGCGACACGACGACGCGTTCCACTTTGACGAGCAGAGGCGGCTTGTTGATCGACCAGATCTGCCGCTTGAGCGGATCGTTGACCCTGGTGACCGCCGGCGGAGCATCCAATGCGGGAATCTGCAGAGCCGTCACGAGCTCCGCCGCGATGTCGACGCCGTTCTGCTCGCCGTTCAGGCGCACGACGAACCGATCGAACCTTTCCTTCGCCGGTGGATCGTTTTCGGCATCGACGTACGAGGCCCACGTGGCGCGATAGCCGTTCCAGTCCCTGTTCTCGCTCTCCGAAAAGAAGAGTTGAATCGGCACGGACTCACCGGCCTTCACGCCATCTGCCAGGTGCGCTGCCGCGCGGATCGTCGCCGTCCTGCCGCCCGGCAGGACCTCGATCTCTTCGTAGACGTCGTAGCGAGCGACATAGCGCTGGCCGTCATGAACGAGGTAGTCAGAAATGATCCACGCCTTTTCTTCTGCGCGTGGAGGGATCTCGACGGTGGCGCCCGGCGTCAACGCGAAGTCGCGTTCGGAGAACTTCTGCTTCAAGAGCGCATTCGGCCGGCGCGCGTCGAGCGACTTGACGAGGTCCGCGTAGATCGCGTCGGCATCAGCCGGCGGGTTCTGGAGCGGCACGGACGCGATCGCAAACGGCTCCGAGAAACTGCCGGGATCGACGAGTGCCTTGACGATGGCGTCCTTGCGATCGGGCGTGTGGACGTCTTTGGGAAGGAAGCGCTGCCGGACGAAGTGCTCGTGGACCTGCAGCCGGTTCTCGAACCGGCGTTCTGGTCCGATGCCCGGCTGGCCGAAGAACTGGTAGTCGATCGGCGCGTACACGTTGGCGCGGCCGCCGAAGAACGAATAGAGCGCATAGAGTCCGGCGCTCGACAACCCGAACCGGCACGCGCGGATCGTGATCCAGGAATCGTCGCGCAGCCGTTCGACGACCGTCTTCCGCCGGGTATTGAACGTCTGGAATAGCGGCGCCGCCGCTGCATTGCCGTTCTCCGCCTTGGGGAACATGTCCCTCTGCAGCCAGCCGAGCGACAGCCACCAGAGCAGTTTGAACTCGGGATGATTCGTCTCCGTGACGCCGTTGACGAGCGGCAGCTGCAGAATCTGTGGCGTGCCATGCGCGACGATCACGATCTCGCGAATGTGACTGACACCCCCTTGAGTGACTTCGCGAAACAGCTCGTCCACGAGCCCCTCGAGCGACTGCACGTTGAACTTCTTGTGCGGGGCCGGCGCCTTCGAACCGTAATGGCGATTGAAAAAGGCGTTGGCGCCCTCGCCGTACGGCCCGAGCGGCCCGCAGAAGAACACGTAGTCAGCCGCCCCCTCTTTTTTGGCGAGGGGGTATTCGATCAACCCGTCAAGGATCTGCTTCCCTGAAGCCGGCATGGATTGACGCGGAACCGACAGCATACCGGTTTTCGCCATGACGCAAGACCTCAAAGGCGAGCAGGTCCGCCGGGAGAAAGACACGCGCAGGCACACCAGGCGCACCGCTGGACTTTGTCAAGCCCGTCCGTCTAAGGTTTGCAGCGCGCACTGAGCGGCGCATTGGAGCGGGCTCTCCAGTGCCTCATGCGCGACGAGGCCGTATGAAGCGAACAATCAGATGGCTCGTGGTGCTGCTGATAGCCATCATTGCAGGCCTGATGTTCATGACGCAGCGCGCGGAGGACGTCCTGGTCCGGGACCCGGGGAATCGAATGTACAACCCGCCGATGCCGGTCGCCGTCAAGGCGGCCGAGGAGGCGGTGTTCGCCGCCATGAGCGAAAACGCCTATGTGGACACCTGGGAGGCACCGATTGCCGAGAGCCGCACACAAACGACGCGTCCGAACGCGCAGACCGTGTGCAGCGATACCGGCCACAATCAGCCCGTACCGCTGCCCGGTTGGCGTCGATGGCCAGGTTTTCCGAGTGCCGACCTCATCCAGGAGGCCAAGAAGGTCGACCTGTACTTCGAGGTCTGGGAATCCGAATCCACATCTCCGCGAATCGTGGTCGTGGTGTTCCGCGGAACCGACAGCTGGATCGACTTCCTCTCGAACTTTCGCTGGATCTTCCGCTATGTTCCGTTCCACGAGGATCAGTACCACTTCGTTTCGCGACGCGTCGGTGAAGAATTCAGCAAGCGGATCGCCGCCGATGCAGCCGCGTACAAAGGCGCCGCCATCCTGTCGGCGGGTCATTCGCTTGGCGGTGGGCTCGCGCAGCATTTTGCGTATTCGCTCCCGCCCAACCCCGACGTTCCACGCGTCTCCCGGATCTTCGCGTTCGATCCATCACCGGTCACCGGCTGGTCAACGGTGAAGAAAGAGATTCGCTCGGCCAATGCCGCCGGCTTGAAGACCGATCGCATCTTCGAACACGGTGAGATCCTCGCGTATCTTCGCTTGCTCTTCAGCTATGTCAGCCCGCCTCCCGCCGTGGATCCAAGCGTGACCGAGATCCGTTACAACTTCGTTCGATCGGTGAATCCGTTGTCGAGCCATTCGATGCGACAGCTGGCGTGCAGCCTGCTGCAAGTCGGCGGAGCGCCCGCATCGCCGTAGATCACCGCCGGATGATGCGTGGATCAACCGTTCTGGATTCGTATCCAGAACTATCCGGCCATTCCCGCGTAGATCCCCCTCGCCCGTCGCCACAACTGCAGCACTTCCTGCTTCTGCGCTGGCGTGTCGAAGTCGTCCGATTCCTCCAGCAGCTGAAGCACGCGATCGATCCACCGCACGAAGTACTTCGCATCTTCCGGCGATCGCGGGCGGGCACCGTCCTTCACGAGGTAGACAGGGTTGGTGTGCGCGTAGACGTAGCTGTCCATCAGCAGGTGCTGCCGCTCCGGACCGGTCACGCGCGCAGCGATCCAGCCGCTTTGGTCGACTGGCAGCTTCCCGCTGAACTTCGCGTGATAGGGATCGGTCGGTTTCAACGTCTGCACCACCTTGCCGTTCTGAACGATGTCGAGCGCCTCCATCGGCAACATCGATCGCGCCTCGACCTCGACTTGCACCGAAGCGCTTCCCGGCCCCAATTTCAGTTCTTCACCCGGCTCGCGCCCGTCCACCTTCATGAAGACTAGCGGCCCATTGGTGACGAATGATCTCCCGGCGGTCATGGCGCCGATCCACTGCTCGTAATCCACCGGCGCTGGCGTGCGCACGTAGACGCGGGTCGTGCCAATCGCCGGCGCGCGCCAGTAGTTGGTCATCGCATCGGTGCCAGCCGAGGCCGGGACGCGGAATCCGAGGTTGAGCACCCGATACCACACCTGCGCGGAGACGTACTCGTCGCTCCAGATGCACATCACGTCGTAGTAGTCGACGTTACCGACCGCGACGTTCACGGGAAACTCACGGGCGCCGCTGTAGTCCTGTTCCTCGGGGTGACGCTTTGGCGTCTGGAACGGATGGACGTACCCGGCGACGCCGCCCTGTGCGTGCACCGCCTCGAGGATGTGATCGTTCGGCGGATACTGCGCGCCCAGCGCCGTGGCCTGGGAGCCCGGAAACTGAGGCCAGATGAACTTTTTCAGGTTGAGAAGCGCCATATGCCCGGCGAAGCTCGGGCGGTACTCCTCGTTGAAGTAAATCAGCCGATTCGTTTTGGAAATCGCGTTCACCTTCCCTTCGAAGTACTTGAGATCGTGGATGCGAGTACCCGATTGATTGGCGACGAGGTCGTTGACGACGTGCAGGTCTTCGGCCTCGGCCTCGAGCATCAATGACTTCGGCGTGGCCTCGTAGATGCCGCCGTAGTTCATATGGAGGTGGTTGTCGCCGGAATGCCAGCCTCGGGCCGACAGGTCGATCAGGCGCTCGAGCGAGAACTCGACGGTGCGGGTCTCTCCCGCGGCGACCTGCACCTGTTGCCGTAGCGGCTGATACTCGAAGCCCCTGGTCAGCTCGATCGCGGCCGCACCCGCCGGCAGCTCGACGATGAAACTGCCCGGCGCGTGGAAGTAGTGGTCGCCGGTGACCACAACCATCCGGTGGAATCCGTCGTTCGGCGTGTAGCTCTTGCCGTCGCTGCCGACCACGTAGGCGCGGGCCTGTGTTTCCTGGCCGGTGCCCGCGTCGCGCACGATCACACGCACGCGACCAACGGGATGGCGGTACTTGAAGCTCGAGATCTTAACTTCGCTCGGGGCACCGCCTACTGCGGGAATCGTCCAGAGTGTGAATTTCCCGCCGGCGTTCGAGATGTAGACCAGTTGGCGGCTGTCGGGCGACCAGGCCGGTGTGAGCACCTCGCCGTCCACGTAGGTAAGGCGTTGCGGGTTGGCGTGGGTCGCGTTCATCACCCACAGCTGGTTCTCGCCGCTTCGGAACGAGGCATACGCAATCTTGACGCCGTCGGGCGACCAGACCGGCCGGGCGTGATAGACGGTCTCCTCCTGCAGCAGCAGCTCAGCCTGTTTGGTCTCAGGACGATAGGTCCAGATGGCACCGGTCCCCTGTACGCGGCGGTTGTTCCACGGACGGTTGCTCACGAAGACGATGGCGCCGCCGTCCGGTGACCAGGCCGGCGAGATGTTCTGGAACTCGTCTGCGATAACCGGCTGAACCTCGCCGCCGGCGGCTGGCACCGACCTCAAGCCCAGCGTCTTGGCCTGGTCGATCGAGACGAACAGAATCGCGTTACCGTCGCGCGCCCACTGCGGATCCACGGAGAACCCCGTACTTGCGGTGATCTTTCGCGGGTTGCCGCCGTCCGCGTCGACGGTCCAGAGATCGATGACGCTGCCGGTGTCGCGCGTGAAGACGATCTGCGTGCCGTCAGGCGAGCAGTCGGGCTGCGAATCGTAGTGCGCTCCCTCGGTGAGCTGCACCGCCTCGCCGCCCGCCGCAGGAACGCGCCACAACGTGCCGCGCATGGCCACGACAATCGATTGACCGTCTGGTGCCCACGCCGGCGCCCACGGCCCGGTCGTGACCGGCGGCAAGTACATGCTCTCCATGTACATCGTCGCGCCGCCGCCGCCGAAGATGCGCTGGTAGGCGGAAGGAATTTGCGGGAGGTGTGCGGTGAGCGGCGTCGCGGCGAGCAACACCGCGATGATCACGATCGGTGGACGTCTGATCATCTGACCCTCGATTCACGTATCCCTGCGTCCGCCTTCGGCCCGACGGTGCGAGCGGGATCCTTGGTGACTCGGCCTTTCCAGATCAGAAGCTGAATTTGAACCCGAGCTGGAACTCCCTTGCCTCGGTGGCCGTTGTGCTGATCCGACCGAACGCGCCCGAGGAAAAATCGTTGGTTGGCGGGCCGAAGTTCGCTCGGTTGAAGAGATTGAAGACCTCGAAGCGAAGCTCGGCGTTCATCCCCTGCTTGACGCCGTCGAGGCGAATCCGCTTAGCGATCGAAAGATCAGTGTTGGCGAGTTCCGGGCCGCGCACTGAGTTGCGTGGCGCGTCGCCGAATTGACCGACCAGCGTGCGCTGGAACGCGGCGGCATTGAACCAACGCGTTGGCGTGCGCTCATCCGCCGGGAGAATGGGATCGCCGATCAGATTCGGGCGGCACGTTGGCGTGTAGCTGCCGGCGGTGAGGCAGATGTCGCTGCCGTCGAACACGTTGTAGGGGAAGCCGCTCTGCCAAGTCCAGATGCTCGCCACCATCCAGCTACCGAAGATATGACTCATGGCTCCGGTCGTCAGCCACGGCTTGCCCGGGCCGAACGGAAGCTCGTAGACCTCGGAGATGACCAGGCGGTGCCGGGCGTCGTGATCGGAGTACGCCCATTCCGCCGGAATGTTGGCATCGTCTTGCGGCGCCAGCACGTACGTGCGGCTCGTCGCGCCGGAGTGGAAATGCGACGAGTAGTCCTTCGACCCTGACAGCGTGTACGCCGCCTGGAAGCCGAGGCCGTTGGCGAAACGGCGCTGCAGGCTGGTCTCGATGCCGTTGTATTCCGACGCACCCCAGTTGGTGGAGCGGAGGACGGATGAGAAACCTGGATAGGGCCGGAAGCGGTCCTTGGTCGCCGTGGTGGTTTGACCGGCGACATAAATCGGCTGGTTCATCTCGCGGAACTGCAGCAAGTCGTAGCCCTTGTTGCCGACATACGCCATTTCGATCATGGTGCTGTTCATGAACTGCCATTGATAGCCGATGCTGTAGACCACCGTGTAGGGCTGAATGATATTGGGGTCGGTCACGTAGAGCTGGCCGATGACCGGCGGGCCTGCGACTGGCCGAATCGGGTTCTCCAGTGTAGTGTCGCGGACGACCGGCTGCTCGTAGAACGGGTACGAGAGAATCTGCTGCAGCGTGAGGTTGTTGCGCAGCTGGTTGTGGAAGATGCCGGCACCACCGCGCACCGCCAGCCTGCCGTTGCCCCACACGTCCCACGAGAAGCCGACGCGCGGCTGCCAGTTGTTCTTGTCTGGGAAGTAGGTGCCCTTGTCGGGCAGGCCCTCCTGGCCGGCGATGACGATATGTGCGGCGCCGCTCTGCGGCACACCGGGTGTCACTTCTCGATCGATGACCCACGTCGAGGTCTGGCCGAGGCTGTCGATGATCGGGCTGAAGAAGTCGTAGCGGAAGCCGAGGTTCAGCGTGAGCCGATCGGTGATCCGCCAGTCGTCCTGGAAAAACCCGCCGTAGTTCCAGTTCTCCATGATCATCTGCGTGCGGCCTGTCCCGTAGTTGAACTCGGAGGCCCGCCCGATGAGGAAGTCCGCGAACGAATCGCCAGTGTAGGCGCCGTTAAAGACGAATCGGCCCACGGTGAAGAAGCCGTTGTCCGGATCTTCCTTCCCGCGGCGGATCTCGCCGCCCCATTTGAGATTGTGGTTGCCGCGCACGGCGGACATCACGTCGGAGATTTGAAATTCGGTGGAGGTGCTTCGGCTGGGGCCTTGCACGGTATTGCCAATGCCAGACATCCCCGTGATGGTCATGTCGGGCAGGCCGAGGCCGCCAATCAGATCCTGGTCGCGGACGTAATTGACACCGTAGTCCACCGGGTTCAGGAGCGGCAGGTTCGAGCTGGCGCTGCGAGATTGCGAGAAGCCGACGCGGAACTCGTTCAGCAGCCTGGCCGAGAACACGGTGTTCAGCCCCACGGTGAGGTGCTGCGTCCGCCCGTCGCTGGTTGCCGGGAAGCCCGCGTACCCTGCCGGGCTCGCGCCTTGGAACGGGTTGTAGCTCTCGTTGTCCTGCAGCAAGTGCCGGTAGAACACGTTCCACTTCTGGTCGAACGTGTGATCGAACCGCCACATGTATTGGTCGTACTCCTGCTCCTGCGAGGGTGACGAGACGTAGTTGTTCTGGCGCGGCTGAGTGCCTTCGATGTTCGGAAGGGGCATCAGCGACAGCAGATTGAGTGCCGCCTGGCTCATTCGACTGACCGGGATTCGGTTTCCGGGGAACGGCTGACCGGTGAGCGGGTCGATGACGTTGCGGTTGAGAAAACTGAAGTCGCCGTCACGCTCGCGCTGCGTCGCGACGACGGTCTGTCGCGTGAGGCCGCGGGTGAGGCGGAAGCCTTCTGTACGATCCGAAGAAAAACGAGCGGTTGCGCCCTGAGTAGAGGCCGGGAATGATGAGTGGCCCGCCGAAGGTGCCGCCGAACTGGTTCTGGCTGAGAGGCGGAGGGTCGGACAGCGCGAAGTAGTTCTTGGCCTGGAACTGGTCGTCGCGGAGGAACTCCCAAGCGTTCCCCGAGAACCGGTTGCTGCCGGACTTGGTCACGACCGTGACCACCGACCCGGAGTTGCGCCCGAACTCGGCCGAGAAGTTGGACGTCTGGATCTTGAACTCCTGGACCGCGTCGACGTTGGGGCGAGCCTGCAGCGTGTTGCCGCCGAGAGACACGTTGGCAACGCCGTCGAGCTGAAAATTGTTGGCGTCGTTACGCTGGCCGTGCACGACGAACGTGGAGCCGGTCGCCCCCGAAGAGGTCGCCTGTCCGCGTGTCGTGACCCCTGGAGTGAGCAGTCCGAGGTCCGCGAAGTTGCGACCGCTCAGCGGCAGCTCGACGATCTGCTTCTGCTCGACGACGTTTCCGACGGTGGACGTCGTGGTCTGGACGATCAGCCCGTCGCCGACGACGGTGATCGTCTCCTCGAGCGCTCCGAGCAGCAGCGTCAGGTCGACGCGAGTCTCCTGATTGACCTGGACGGTAATCGGGCCGCGCGAGTGTCGCTTGAACCCGGGCAGCTCCGCCTCGACCTGATACTGGCCCGGGGTAAGCGACGTCACTTCGTACTGGCCGCGCTCGTTGGTCACGGCCTCGCGAGTGACGTTGGTTGCCAGATTCCTGATGAGGATGGCCACACCGGGCATCACACCGCTCGAGTCATCCTGGACCACACCGGTGATTTTGCCGCCGCTGACTTGCGCGAAACTCGGCGCACTCGCCAAGATCAGCGGAACGATTACGAACAGTACACGTTTCATACTCGTCCCCCCGTCGCTAACCACGCTGTGAGAAATGCTCGTGTTCTGGCTGCTGGGTAAGAAGGTGGTTGCCTTCTCTCCAGCCGTCACCCGATTCTCAGCGGCTCGACGTCGTCGAGCCGAGATAACTCGCATCGAATTTCGGTCGCGTGGAACCGTCTGCGAGGCTCTTCGCCGACAGGTAGACGAGCCGCACGATTTTTTCCATCTTCGGGTAGTTGATGCGATCCCAGGTGTCGTTGGCGGTGTGGTAGTCGGGATGCTCGCCGGTGTTGAAGAGCACCATCGGCACGCCCTTGATCGCGAACGGGAAGTGATCGCTCCGCGAGAACCAGCCTTCGCGATCGTCGCCGTCGGTCTTGTAGTCGAGCTTCAAGCCGATCTTCTGGTTCGCAGTCTCGATGACGCGCCGGAGGTCGGGGCTGTAGAGCGTGCCGACGAGGTTCACGCCGTTCTTGTTGTCTTCCGCGTGCGTGTTCCAGGTGGGCGACTCCTCGTCGCGGCCGATCATGTCCATGTTGAGCACCGCCACCGTCTTGTCGAGCGGGACGATCGGGTGATCGACGTAGTGGAAGGCGCCTAGGAGGAAATCCTCCTCGGCTTCGAAGACGAGGAACAGGACGCTTCGCTTCGGAGGAGTCGGACTGGCGCGAAGTGCCTCGGCAATGGCGATGACCGCGGCGCAGGCGCTGGCGTTGTCGTCGGCGCCGTGGAAAGTGAACGGCGGCTTCTGCCCGACGTGATCGAAGTGGCCGGTCACGACGACGTACTCGTCCTCGAGTTTGGGATCGGAGCCTTCGATGACGCCGAGCACGTTGTGCGTGTCGACGTTCTGGCGCTCGGGTACGGCGCGGCGCATCTGCACGGTCGTGCCGGCGACTGCGATCGACTGCGGCGTTCCGCCCTTGTCGATCACGTCCTGGAGCTGCGCGATCGTCTTGCCCGATCGGGCCAGCAGGTCGTCGGCGACGCGGGCCTGGATGTCGAACACCGGCAGGTCCCAGAACGGGCTCGTGAGCGAGTGACTGGGGCGATCCGTGCGAATCTGACCGTTCGTCGGGCCGCTCGCGACTCGCTGTGGCCGCCGCGGCGGTCCCTGGACGATGAGGACGCCGACCGCGCCTTTGCGCCGCGCGACCTCCGGCTTCCACGCCGGGTAGGCGTGAAAGGTGTCCCACGCGCCCTTGAACTTGCTTTTGGGATCGCTCGCCTGGGGCTCGCGCGCGAGCACGATCACCACCTTGCCGGCGACGTCGATGCCCGCGTAATCGTTGTAACCGTACTCCGGGGCATCGATCCCGTAGCCGGCGAAGACGAGCGGCGCCTTGACGTCCACAGCGGTGCCGCCCTGCCTTGCGAGCGAGAAGTCGGAGGGCAGGACGTAACTCTGGTGTTTGTGCCGCCGCCGGCGTTGATTGTCGCCATCAGCTTGGTCTGGGCGCGATCGATGTACGACTGCGTCATGGGGAACGCCTGGAAAAAGGTCCCGCGATCTCCGACCGGCTTCAGACCCATCCGGTGGAAGAAGGCGGCGATGTAGTTCGCGGCGATCCGCCCCTCGACGCTGAGCGAATCGCGGCCGGCCATCTCCGGTGCGGCAGAAAGAACACGTGACCTTTCAGCGCGTCTGCGCGAATCGTGTCGAGGCCGGGGTCGGCCGATTGGGTCGCGAACGCCGCGACGGTCGCCAGCGCGAAAACGCCAGCCGCTGAAAGCCGGCGAAGAATCCGATGTCGATTGCCGTCAGCCACCAGCATCTCCTAGATGGAAATGTGCTCGCGGATGAGCACGAGTGCGTATCAACTCGTCTCAAACCTGTCGCCAGAGCAGGCTCGGACTATGGACTATGGGGGGGCACCGCCGTCGCCGGGAGACCGCAGCGGCACCACCAGCCGCCGCTCGGATCGCAAACTGCACCGCGATCGCGCGAGGCACGATCGGCGCAGAGCCAAGGGACCTTCGTCGCGGTGAGTCTCACCGCAGGTTCAAAGGAACGCGCTAATCCTAGAGCAAGGTTCGCCGCATGTAAAGGCGACGTAAAGCGTGAACGCGCGCCGACAACCTGGACACATGACGGGCAAACGGAGCCGCTGCCTTGGATACCGCAGGTCCCCGCGCGCACGTGCTGGGACAACCGCATCTCTTCAGTCCAGAACTGGGGATAAGTAGCCGATAGCTGCGATTGTCTTCCGTTCAGGGAAGTTACGGAGATCCGAACGGTTCAGCCAGACGTCGGCGCTCCGACATGGACTCGGACGCGATGTTGCAGCACCGGATCGAAGGCTTCGAGCTGCCGCCAGTCGTTGCACGCCAGCAGATTCCAAGCCAATCTCGCGACGTTCGGGTCCTCAAGGATAGACCCGTGGTCCTGCTCGGCGCAGCTGTCCACGACGGCGTGGCACAGACATGGCTCGCCGTTCTGTCCCGGTTGGGCAAGATGAACCTCAGTCCAGTCGTAGTTTGTTGACCGGCTGAGGTCGCTCGAGGACTCGGTGACGATGCCATCGTGCGGCTTCGACATTCGGATGAGTTGGCGTTTCATGCTCGCAAGCAGAAAGGTCGCTTGCACCGCCGTCAGCGTCACTGAGGGACCCCATTCGAAGTCAGTCCTCGTGTCGTTGTAGAACAGGCCTGGAATGCTGGCGTAACGCTTGCCGGCGAGCGCAGCCGGCCCGATCGCGCCACCGCCGGAAAGAATGGTTGATCGGCGATCCCTCATGATCTGCTGTGCTCGCGTCAGGTCCTTGACACCCTCGGTGCGCGGGGCGAAAGGCGAGATGAACGCAAAGATGCTGCGGCCCAGTTGCCCCAGCGTCGCAAGCTCGGCGTTCGAAAGGGATCCGCGGTTTGGAGTCGCCATCGTCACGATAGTGTGGAGAGTAGGCAGGTTGCGGTCGGAGACAGCAAGTCGCCCGACCAGTCCACCCATGCTGTAGCCGACGAGGTCGATCCGGTTCGAATCGATTCCCTTTTGGAGGAGGCTCGCGAGCAAACGGCCGTTCTCGGCGAGACCTCGTGTGTGATCGTAGCCGTACGAGTAGACCGAGGCGTCCCCGGCGTGCGGGGAGAAGTTCGCGCCGAATGAGTGCTCGATGCTCTCGCGGGTTTGGCGAATCCCATGCAAGAGAACGACGGCGTGCTCACGAGAGTTCCCGGAGATCCGCTTCAGCCCGTACGTGGCTTTTGCTCTAGCCATCACGAGCCTGTACGACGGCGACGGCGATTTGTTGGTCGCTCGTGTGTCGTTCGCCAATGAAGTTGGCGACGTCAATTCTCACCCAAGGCCGCCCATTGCGGAACAATCCGCCAACCGCTAGCGGTGCCTTCGCCGTGCCCGGCTCATGCTCGAACGACGACGGCAGCGCAAACGCGGTCAGTGCGCTAGCTGAGAGGCTGCGCTTCGGGCCCTCATCGTGATTCCAGGTGAGGTGCAGGAACTCCTCTCCCGCTTCGCTGAAGTGTCCGGCATCTTCATCTTCCGAGCTATGAGTACCGCGTCGTACGGTCAGATCAGGCACGAACGCGACGACTTCGAACGCCGGGTCGAGGAGCGGAGCTGGATGCGGTGCCCTTCGCGCTGCCGCCGCTTTCGGCATCAGTTTCTTGAGCAGCTTTGACACGGCGGTGCGCGCGGGTTTCCCGGTCAGAACCGACGGAAACAGCTTCGGTACTCGAAACTGACCATCGACCGTCACTCGCGAAACGCTGAGCGCGTGGCCTTCGGGAACGGACCCTGACTCGATCCCAAACTGTTGCACGGCGGCGGCCCGTCGTAAGGCTGCCAACGCAGCCTGCCACGAATCGTCGGCTGTATCGGCGTTGGCCATTTGCGGCGCGAGCAAGTGCCAGAGTCTTGCTCTCAGGGGTGAAGCTCCGCCGGCGCGCGCCAATTGCTGGAGCGTTTCGGGCTCATCGAGCCACGCGCGCATCATGTCCCAACGTTCAAGCGTCCCGCCTCCGGCAACCTCGCGCAGATCGACCAGCATGTTAAGGGCCAGGAGCGCGCCGAAGATCTCCAAGTCCCGTCCTGCGCGAGCGAGCCCGGAGTCCGAGAACCCTGGGTTGCGTACTACCGACACGGTGCCGTTGCGCAAGTCGAGTAGAGCATCATCGGGCAAGAGGCTCTCGGCCTTGGTTTCAAAGCGAATTGAGCGCAACGGAACCCGCGTACTGAGGTCCATGTTCTGCTGTGCGATCGCTGTCTTGCCTGCGCTCAGCAGGGACCAGCGGCACCAACTAGCGAAGGGCACCAGCTCGAAGATGGCTTCGCGGATTTCCAACGTGAGCGTGTCGTCACCGGAATGGCGCAGATCGATGTCGGACGTAAACGGCGCGATGTCGAACAGGTCGAAGGTGTACGTCGGCCTGAAGCGCAGATACATCGCCGCACGCGCGGCTGCGCCCCCGTACAGCGTGAAATCGACTTTGAACTCCCGACTGATCTCTTCGAACGCTGAGAACGGAGGGAGCTCGAAGAGCCGCGGAAGTCTTTCGTCCTGACCTGTCGGCGTTGAGACTTGCATCACCACTGGAACCGCTCTCTGAAGGTCACCGGGGAAAGAGTAACTCACGGCGCGCCTTCGCGGTGGGCGGCGGATTCCGCACTGATCGGCTGGTCCTCCGGAGGGACCAAGCGCCTAGGCCACACGGACGGGGACGGCGTCAGCGATGCACGAGCCTCTGGAAACAGGGTGAAATGGGCTGCGAAAATCTCGCGTTCAAATCCGGGCGGCGCCTCCAACACACGGTTGCCCCGCCCTGGTGGCAATTTCAACTCCCTGAAGTAGGGGAGTTTCCGAGAGATCCACGGGATTGTCGATGTAGAAAGGGAACCGAGGGCGGCCGCTCTCGGTAGACGAGTGATTCCACTGGTTTTCTCGAACGACACGGGATCGAAAAGAGGAGGTTTGGTGGACCTCCACTCCAGCCGCGATTCGGCCCCACGAAACTGACGCGTTCGAAGACTGTCGCTACGGCCACTTCTGCGTGCCGTGCAGAATTCGAATGATGAAAACGACGTCATCGATGACCTTATAGACCACGATGTAGGGGAGTGGAGAGAGGACCAGTTCGCGCGTGCCCTCTTTCTTCCCTGGGCGCCCTCTGTTCGGAAATGTGAGCAGGCCGGAGGGCGCATCATACACAGCACGCACCAGCTCGGATGCCCGCTCGAGAGTGTGGGTCAGGAGGTAATCGGCGATGCGCTCGAGATCGTCGGCCGCTTCCTCCGTCCAGCGAAGTTGCATCAGGGATGCGATCGTTTCCCTGTGAGGCGTCGTTCGAGACGTTTGCCGACTTCTTCGTGTTCCAGGGTCTCGCCGCGCTCGATTTGCGCCAGGCCCTTTTCGACCTCGCGCAAGAACCAATCGTCGTAATCGACGAGCCGCTCAATTGCTTCGCGAGCGAGGGCCTGCGCGTTCGTGCCTCGATCCCGGGCGACCCGAGTGAGCTTGGCTTGCAGGTCAGGCGAGAGGGTCACTTCCATGCATTCGAGTGTACCGAAGCCCAGCACGGAGTCAACCAATGTGCGCGGTGCGCGGACACCAAACTTCCTACGAAGCGCAATGCCTGTGCCTATCGAGAAGTCGATACGGCGTAGGCGTATTTGGAGACACGCCACGCGTTCTAAGATTAGTCTGCCCCTATAATCCACAGCGATTGGCCCTTGCCCAGGGACGGACATCAGGGAAATCATGACGCCCTGAAGGAGATGAGATGGTGGGATTCGCATCGAGAATGGCATCGGGCTTGGCGATTGCGGCGGCGCTCACGAGCGGCAGCGCCGCGGACGGGCCCGGCGCCACCGACTGGCCAACCACCAACTACGATCAGACCGCCAACCGCTACAGCCCGCTCGACCAGATCACCGCAGCGAATGTCCGCTCGCTGAAGCAAGTGTGGAGCTTTCACATCAAGCCTGCCGGCTTTACCGGTGCTCTGCGCGAAGACGAAGCCATACCAATCGTGATCGGCAACACGATGTATCTCGGGTCGCCGTATGGCGCCGTCCACGCGCTCGACGCGACCACCGGGACGGAAAAATGGAAATTCCAGCTTCCCGACAGTGACAGGCCGTCGAAGCGCGGCGTCGCCTATTGGCCAGGAAGCGGCGTTCTCCCGGCCTCGATCATTTTCGGCACGCTGTCGGGTTCGATGTACTCCGTCAAGGCGTCGGACGGCACGCCGAATGCCGCGTTTGGCCAGAATGGCGTCGTCAACCTCAAGACGCCTGAGGTGATGCAGACCGGCATGGATGCGAGCTATTCCCTGCTGTCATCTCCAACGATCTACAAGAATCTCATCATTATCGGCGCTGGCACCGGCGAAGGCGCGGGCGGTTCCAATGCGGGGACTGGACCCGCTGGCGACACGCGCGCGTTCGATGCCACCAACGGCAAGCTGGTGTGGACGTTCCACACCGTGCCGCGGCCCGGAGAGTTTGGCTACGACACGTGGAAAGAGAACAGCGCGAAGAATCGATCGGGTGTCAATGTGTGGGGGTATACCTCGCTCGATGTCGAGCGGGGCATTCTCTATATGCCGATTGGCGCGCCGAACAACGATCGCGTCGGTGTCGACCGTCCCGGCAACAATCTGTTCTCGTCCTCGGTGGTCGCCGTCGACGCCAACACCGGCAAGTATCTCTGGCACTTCCAGGTCGTGCATCACGACATCTGGGATTACGACACGCAGTCGGCGCCACTTCTCGTCGACTTGCAGCGCGACGGCAAGACGGTTCCCGCCGTACTTGTCTCCACGAAGATGGGATTGTTGTTCACGCTCAACCGCATCACCGGCAAGCCGATCTTCGATGTCGAGGAGCGCCCGGTGCCGAAGAGCGACCTGCCGCGCGAGCAGACCTCACCGACGCAGCCGTTCCCGGTCAAGCCTCCACCGCTGACGCAGAACACGATCTCGCGCGACAAGCTCTACAAAGGGGAGCCTCAGCATCAGTCCTACTGTGAGCACCTGGTCGACGACAACGACATGAGACTCGGTGGGCCTTACATGCCGATCGCGTTCAACCGCTACAGCATGTCTCCGCCCGGACCGGCCGGCGGCATCAACTTCTGGGGATCCTCGTACGATCCGAAGCTGCACCTGTTCATTTCGAACACCACCAACATGTTCCAGCCGATGCGCCTGATCCTTCGGCCCGACGGCAGCTACATCAATTCCGGCCCACTCGCCGGCGTTCGCCGCTTCGGCGATCCCGACCGGCATCTGCTGTGCGGGCCGACACCGTGGGGCGAACTGGTGGCAGTCAACATGGACACCGGCGACATCGCCTATCGCAAGACGCTTGGTGTCTCCGACATGTTGCCCGCGGGTTTGCAAGACACTGGCCGCCCAAGTTCCGGTGGCGTGATGTTGACGGCGAGCGGCCTCACCTTTGTCGGCGGCACAGACGATTTCAGGTTCCGCGCGTTTGCGACGGCGACCGGCGACCAGCTCTGGGAAATCAAGATGCCGTCATCGATTGAAACCACACCCATCACGTACTTGGGATCGGATGGACGGCAGTTCGTGACGGTGGTGAGCACCGGCGGCGGGCTCACCGGATCCGCAGTGACGAATGACGAGATCATCGCCTTCGCCTTGCCGAGTCCCGCGGGTGCGGCGTCACAGGAACCGGGATACCCCATCACCATCACGGCGCCGGGGAAGGGACCGTACACGTTCCCCCAGGGTTACCAGACGCCGTGGGACAGGATTGAGATCACGGTGACGGAAAAAATGTCGCCGAACCTTTTCGTGCTGCATGGATCGCAAGGCCTTGATCCCGCACACCCGGATGCGTCAGGCGGCAGGGCCATGGCACTCTTCGGACCGGACGGCGTACTGATGGTGGATACGCAAAACCGGCAAGTGGCTGAGAAGACACTGAAGACGCTCCGGTCATTCACGGACGGCCCCATCAAGGTATTGGTCAACACGCACCTTCATAGCGATCACACGGGCGCGAACGCGTTCTTCGCAAAACAGGGAGCGCTGATCTACGCGCAGGACGATCTTCGCAATGAGATGCTGCGACCACCCCCGCGCGCCAACGGCCAGCCGGCCCCGGCGCCCGACATGACCAGCATTCCCGTGGCGACGTATCGCTATAACCCCGCCATGGCCGGCCAGCCCGCTGTGACCTTCAACATGAACGGCGAAACGGTGGACTTCATTCCAATGATGCCGTCCCACACCGCCGGCGACACCATCGTGCGCTTTCGCAAGGCCAACGTGATCTATATCGAGGACTTCTACCGCAACTTCGGCTATCCGTTTGCCGATCAGGCCAACGGTGGATCGATCAGGGGCATGATCGATGCGGTCGACCTCATTCGAAATCTGGCCGGTCCCGAGACCACGCTCATCCCCGGCCACGGCACGTTGATCAAGAAGGATGATCTGCTGCCGTACCGCGCCATGCTGGTGGACATTCTGGCCAAGGTGAAGACGCTGCGCGATCAGGGCAAGTCATTGAAGGATGTACTGGCCGCCAACCTGACGGCGCCGTATGACAAGACCACCCAGGGCGACACGCAGCAGAGCAAAGACCGTTTCATCACCGAGGTGTATGACGAGGTGAAGGATTTTCCGCCCGTCGTCGACGGAAAGCGGATGATGCCTGCGCATCCTTAGTCTGCGCTCCTTCGCCTGGCGTCGGCGATCAGGTTGCGAGCGCACGTGCGACAGTCTCGACGCGCTGATTGACGCAACGTCCAGCGTCATTGAAGCCTGTGTCATCGCCACTCTAGAGTCCTGGTCCAGAGAAGTGAACGGAATCTGTTTCCGGTGTCCCGAGGGGCAATCCTTCTTCCTAGAGCGCCAGCGCCTGCCACCATTCATTGGAATTCTTCACCGTCAGATAGACGGAGATCACGACCAGCAGCGTCATGATCAGGTTGCTGAACCAACTTGGACGGTGCGCTCCCATGAGCGCGCGATCGTTGGCGATCTTCATGAGCGCGCCGACGAGAATCGGAATCACGATCACCACCATCGAGCGCACCAGGAGGGTCAGCGCGACGGGCTCGACGCCGAGGAATACGATATAGAGCGGTGACAGACCCAGGAGCGCGACGGACCACCGATAGACCGGATCGCGCTCGGTCGGCTGCGTCATGACCGGCGCATCGGCGGCGACTTTCAGCGGGGCGACAAATCGCCGGCAGATGTCGCGCACGATCAACGAGTAGCCCATCGTCCCGCCGACGAAGCTGCTGAAACAAATGCCCCACAATCCGACGCCGAAGATCACCTTCCCCACGAGCCCCATGCTCTCGCTGAAGATGCGGACCAGATGCTCGGCGCTCTCCGGGCGGATGCCGAGCGGCAACAAGGTCGCCGCCGCGGCCACCTGCAACAGGGTGCCCACGCCAAACCGGCAAATCGTGCTGGTGAGCAAATCCGTCCGCTGACGCGGCAAGTCCTGGGCTCCGCGCCATCCCTTCTCTGTGGCGAAGTACGTATAGCTCAGGTTGCTCAGGCTGCCCGCCTGCGCGCCGATCATCGCGGCGAGCAGCAGCATGGCGCTGTAGAGTCCCTGGTTGTTCGGGATCGTCGGAATGAACATGCCACGGAGGAGGGCGGCAGGATCAGGATGCGAAAGCATCGCGGCCACCGGCAGTGACACTCCAAGGATCACGATCACGAGTGTGCAGCCACGCTCGATGAGCGGATAGCCGCCCGAGATCATCATGACGACGCCGAGAATCGCGAGCCCCACCGACCAGATGGCCCCGCTCGCCGGTGTCGGCAGCGGACACAGCAGATGTGCCGCGTTGCCCATGAGCAGCACCGTGTAGAGATTGCTGGCGTGACGCACCAGAATCGTCACCACCAGCGACGTCCAGACCAGCCACCGTCCGATGCGCGCATAGCCCTGAAGCAGGCTTTCCCCGGTGACGAGGACATAGGCAGCCGCGGTGTTCACCCAGACATAGCGAAACAGCAGCGCCAGTGCCAGCGCCCAGATTAGCGAGTAGCCGTACGTCGCGCCGGCGACGGCGCTCGACAGGAAAGTGCCCGGCCCCATGGCCGTGAAGAAAAATACGAGGCCAGGCCCAATCGAGCCTTTAGCTCGCACTCGTGGTTCCCAGAATGTGGAGCGGCAGCAGTTTGAATGCGCTTGTCGTGTAAGGCTCGTGGCGACGCACGCGAAGCGTCCCGTTGGCGCGCCACGTGTCGGCCATGAGGCCACCGCCAGGGCATTCGCCGAGCTCGGTCAAGACCGTTTCCAACACGGTGCGTTCGTCGATGCCGTCAAGCCGCGGGTGGATGAGCAGGCTCACCCTCGGTAACCCGGCCTCCTCCTCCTCGACGAATTGATAGTCCATGGCGTGACCACCGAATCGGCTCGGCAACACGTCCTCCACCAGTGCGATGAGTTCGGTGCCGAGAAACGTCACGCCGGCGCTGTTCAACTTCTCCCAGCTGCGCACGTCATGTAAATGGATGTCGAATCCGAGTTCGCCCAGCAGACAGCCGCAGCGGCGGGTTGTGACGGTGGCATAGTCGCCGAGCTCGACGTTCAGCATCAGCTTGGGGCAACTCGGCAGCACCGTCGTGAACGCGAGGGCGCCGACCGAGGTGTCGCCGCCCCCAACTCTCTTCTGTCGTTGCACGAGCGCCACTTTGTCGGTCATCAGGTGGACGTCGTCAACCGCGTCTGGATGCGCACAAGCCATCCCGATGTAACCAATCTCCGCGCAGGAGTAATGGCTGGCCGTCTGGCACCCGCGCTCGCGAATGATGGCGTCTTTCGCGGGCGTGAACGGCTCTGCGCTGACGCGGAAGAACGAGCCCGAGATGTCCAGGCCGAGTTCCTTCGCGGCCAGGCACGTGCGCACTGCGGTGCTCGTGTTGGTGTCGAGGATCGCCGGCTGCCCACTCGCTTTCTGGGCGGCCAGCCAGCCCGCGATCCGTGGCGCGTCGGCGGGCGGCACATGTACCGGCATCGGCATCGGCTTGCCGGCCAGGCGGCTGATGACGGCCGTCGCCAGCGTGAACATCTGATACTTCACATCCTCGAGCCGCGCGATGGGTTGGCGCGGTGTGAACCACGCCAGCACGCGACCGCCGATCTTGGTGTGGCGAAGAAAGGTCTTGATGCCCAC
Organism: uncultured Acidobacteriota bacterium; assembly: GCA_963773045.1. Lineage (GTDB taxonomy): Bacteria > Acidobacteriota > Vicinamibacteria > Vicinamibacterales > UBA2999 > 12-FULL-67-14b. Next base: position 372,016 of record CAVYZT010000003.1, read on the forward strand.
GGGGCCAGGCAACACTTCGCGCCAGATGCCGACGGGGCGATCCTCGATGGCGAACGCGGAGAGAAATATCTGGGTTTGCGCCGCTTCGTACGCGAGCAAGTCGAGATCGACGACCAGGCGGGTGCGGGGGCCGCGCGATCCGCCCGTTCTGGTGTCGTAGTGGTGAACGAGCAACGGATTGTCAAAGTCGCCCGTGCGTGTCTCGATGGTCACGCCGTCCCTGACGATAGGCTTACGTCCCTTGAACTCGTCAATGGTGACGTAGACGCCCCGGTCGTACAAGGAATCGAGGGCGCCCTCCAATCCTTTTTGGTGCACCAATGCGGCCGCGTCCTCGAATCGGATACCGGCGTGCTCGAGCAACCGGCGATACGGGCTCCGCGCGTGGCCATACACGCCGCGCTCGAGCATCGACAGAAAGGTCTCCTGCCGGCGAGCCTTCTGGTTCACGACCATGCGGCGGCAGTCGGCGGAGCTGAGCGACTTCTGCAGGAATCCAAGGATGCCTCCGGCGTAGCGGCCGAACATCCGCAACGTCCCGAACGCCTCTCCGGCTCTCGAGCGCCTCGGTTCTGACATACGTTCAGCGGCGTGCACGCCTGGTGCTCAAGGGTTCTTTGTCATGGGGCCGAAACATGGGGGTCGACCTCGAGACGGCAAAATGGGCGAGCAGACAGCTTTGGCAATCGCCACAGGGGCGAGGTCGAGGCTTCACGAATTCTACTGGGAGTTCTTCGCTATAGCGCGACGATCTCCAGTTCGCGCAAGCGAGCGGCGTCGCCGATGACATCGATTCGAGTGACTTTGTCCCCAGCGAGGGTGAAGATCAGCACCCGGGAGAGCCTGCCGAACGGCGCGACAATCACTCCGACTGATCCCTCGATGAGCGCCAGCTGGACGAACCGCACATACGTCGCGAATCGCAGAGCCTTTGAGAAGGCGACGAGCTGTTTCGCCCACATCGACGCGCCTTTGAGCTCCCGTGGCGTGTTGGCGGCGTCCTTAGCCCCGAAGGCGATGCGCGCAGCCCCATCGATGTGAAGGACGGCGTCCGGATCGAGTACGGCGAGGAGGCTCTCGAGGTCGCCGGTGCGCGCGGCTTTGAGAAACGCTTCGACGACTTGCACGCTGACGAGCCCTGTCGGCGTCCGACGGCGCCGACGCACCCCGCACGCGGCGGCGCGCCCGACTTGCGAGTTGCTTGGCCGCGGCCGGCGATCGGCCCAGGATGGAGCCAATCTCTTCGAACGGCATCGCGAACAGGTCATGCAGGACGAACGCAAGGCGTTCGGCCGGGGTCAACGTATCGAGCAAGACCAGCAGCGCCACGCCGACCGAATCCGCGAGCACCGCTTCGCCTTCGGGATCGGTTCCCTCTCCCCGTAGGACGCTAGGCTCGACGACCTGAGCGTCAATCGGTTCTTCACGCCGTGATTTCCTCGAGCGCAGCATGTCCAGACACACGCGCGAGACGACGGTGGTCAACCAGCCGGCCAGGTTTTCGACGGCGGCGGTATCGGTGCGGTGGAGGCGCAGCCACGCTTCCTGAACCGCGTCGTCGGCCTCGCTCAGCGAGCCGAGCAGGCGGTAGGCCACTCCGCGCAGCCGCGGCCGGTTCTCTTCGAACCGCTCGGTCAGCCAGGTTTCCCGGTCCACCACTCAGGAGCTACTCATTTCGCAACGCAATGATCGGATCGACGGTGGTGGCGCGCCGGGCCGGCAGATAGCTGGCCAGGACGGCGATTCCTGCGAGGAACAATGTGACGCCTCCGAAGCTCAGCGGATCGGTCGGCGTGACGTTGTACAGCAGCGATCGAATCACGCCGGTGATGCCAAAGGCGCCGACCAACCCGGCGATGACGCCGATTAGCGCGAGCATGGCACCCTGTCTTACGACCAGACCGAGTACGGCCGCACGACTGGCGCCGAGCGCAATGCGCACGCCCATCTCCTGGGTACGCTGCGAGACCGAGAACGACAGTACGCCGTAGACGCCGACGCCGGCCAGAAACAACGCGGCGGCACCAAAGATACCGAACATGTACGCGAAGATGCGGAACTGCCAGAACCCCGCTCGCCTCAGGTCTTCCATCGTACGGACGTTGAAGATCGGCAGACCGGCGTCCGAAGCACGAATCTCGTTTCTGACCGCGGCAGCGAGCGCCGCCGGATTGTTGTTGGCAGCGCGAATCGTCAGGCCGATATTCTCAAAGCCGGCAAAACGATAGGGCACGTATGCTGCCGCAACCGGCGGCTTATCGTCGTCCCTGTCGAACATGCGGATGTCGGGGGCGATGCCGATGACGGTGATCCACTCCGCAGGCGCTGTCTCGACCAGGCGGAAGCGCCGCCCGATGGCATCGGTCGCTGGCCACAGCCTTTCGGCCATTGTCTCGTTGATCACCGCGACCGGCGTGCGTCCGGCGCCTTCCGCATCCAGGAAATCGCGGCCCTTGAGGATTGACAGTCCCATTGTTCGATAGAGATGCGGGGTCACCGCAGTGAAGACGATGGCCGGCTCTTCTCCGGCGGGCGCTGCGCGGCCGTCGACGATTGCATGACCGCTCCCTCCGCCGGCATCGAGCGGAACGAAATTCGACGCGAAGGCAGCCACGACACCGGGCAATGCCTCGACGCGGCGCATGATGTCGTCAACGCGCTGCGCCTTCTGCTCATCGGTGGCATACGCGTCACCGGTCATGAAAGAGGCGGGCCGTGAGCAGCGGCGCCGTGTCGAAGCCAGGGCTGGCGCTCTGCAGGTTCAGGAAGCTGCGGACGAAGAGCGAGGCGCCAACCAGCAGGATCAGCGCCAGTGCCACTTCGATCACGACGAGCGCATTGCGCAACCGCGCGCGGCGCCCGCTTTGTCCCGATCCGCGAGCGCCGTCCCGCAGCGCCTCCTGCAGGTCGAGGCGTCCGGCCTGCAGCGCCGGCGCCAGGCCGAAGACCAGCCCCGTCAGCGCCGACACGATGATGGTGTAAGCGATGCCGCGGCCGTTGATTTCCCAGTGCAGGTAGGACGGCATCTGGTTTGGAGGCACGGCCTGATCGATCAGCCACAAGCCACAATAGGCAACCGCCATTCCGAGCGGCGCCGCGGCGAGGCCGAGCGCGACACACTCGGTGAGCAACTGCTTCACCAGCTGGGCGCGTCCGGCGCCGAGCGCGGCGCGGACGCAGAATTCGCGCTGCCGGCCCGACGATCGCGCAAGCATCAGGTTCGCGACATTGGCGCACGCAACGAGCAGCACGAGCGTGGCCGCGCCCATCATGGTCGCCATCATGAGGCGCACGCTGTTCGGAATAAACCTCTCCATGATCGGCCGCACCATCGCGCTCCAGCCATCGTTCGTCGACGGATATTGCGTCGACAGCGCCGATGCGATCGACACCAGATCGGCGCGGGCCCGCGCGAGATCGACACCGGGTTTCAGCCGCCCGAACGTGAAGAGATACCGCGAATCGCGGTTGTCGGTCGCGGCCTCCGGCCCGAGCGGAATCCACACTTTCTCCGTTGCGGGAAAACTGAATCGCGGCGGCATCACGCCAATGACCGCGTGCGGTCTGCCATTGACTTTGATGATCCGGCCGACGACGGCCGGATCGCCGTGATAGCGGCGCTGCCAGACTTCGTGGCTCAGCATGACGACCGGTTCGGCGCCTGGCCGGTCATCATCGTCGCGGAAGTGCCGGCCGAGGATCGGCTGGATGCCGAGAGTGGGGAAGAGGTTCGCCGTGATGGCCGCGCCCTGCACACGCTCTGCCTCATCACGATCGGAGAGCGCGATGACGCGCCCACTGCTGGCAGCCACCGCTGACAGCGACGTGGCGCGCTCCCGAATGTCCTGCAGGGTGGGATACGAAACGCCGGCCTCGCGGATGCCACGTCGTTCCGAGACTTCGCTGAGAACGACCAGTCGATCGGGCTGTGGAAATGGCAGCGGCTGAATCAGCACGCCGTCGATGACGCTGAATAGCGTCGCATTGACGCCGATGCCAAGCGCCAGGCTGAGGATGACGACGGCGGAGACGGACCGATCGTGGACAAGGCTGCGGACCGCGAGGCGAATGTCGTGGAATGTCACGTCGTAGGTCTGACGAATGGGACGGCACAAAGGTGACAAGGGCCAGACAGGAGCCCGTCTGGGTCCCTATCTGTCTTCCCGCCGGCTCGCCTTTCTCTCTTTGTCGAAGAAAGACAAGCCCAAGGGTATAACTTACCGAAACCGGACATCAGGGAATCATGACGCCCTGAAGGAGATGAGATGGTGGGATTCGCATCGAGAGTGGCGTTGGGCTTGGCGATTGCGGCGGCGCTATCGAGCGGCAGCGCCGCGCACGGGCCCGGCGCAACCGACTGGCCAACCACCAACTACGATCAGACCGCCAACCGCTACAGCCCACTCGACCAGATCACCGCAGCGAATGTCCGCTCGCTGAAGCAAGTGTGGAGCTTTCACATCAAGCCTGCCGGCTTTACCGGTGCTCTGCGCGAAGACGAAGCCATCCCAATCGTGATCGGCAACACGATGTATCTCGGGTCGCCGTACGGCGCCGTTCATGCCATCGACGCGACCACCGGGACGGAGAAATGGAAGTTCCAGCTGCCCAACAGTGACCGGCCGTCGAAGCGCGGCGTCGCCTATTGGCCGGGAAACGGCGTCCTCCCGCCCTCGATCATTTTCGGCACCATCGCGGGTTCGATGTACTCCGTCAAGGCGTCGGACGGCACGCCGAATGCCGCGTTTGGCCAGAATGGCGTCGTCAACCTCAAGACACCTGAGGTGATGCAGACCGGTATGGACGCGAGCTATTCGCTGCTGTCGTCGCCAACGATCTACAAGAATCTCATCATCATCGGCGCCGGCACTGGCGAAGGCGCGGGCGGTTCCAAGGCGGGGACCGGACCCGCTGGTGACACGCGCGCGTTCGACGCCACCAACGGCAAGCTGGTGTGGACGTTCCACACCGTGCCGCGGCCCGGAGAGTTTGGCTACGACACGTGGAAAGAGGGCAGCGCCAAGGATCGATCGGGCGTCAACGTGTGGGGGTATACCTCGCTCGATGTCGAGCGGGGCATTCTCTATATGCCGATCGGCGCGCCGAACAACGATCGCGTCGGGGTCGACCGTCCCGGCAACAATCTGTTCTCATCCTCGGTGGTCGCCGTCGACGCCAACACCGGCAAGTATCTCTGGCACTTTCAGGTCGTGCATCACGACATCTGGGATTACGACACGCAGTCGGCGCCACTTCTCGTCGACTTGCAGCGCGACGGCAAGACGGTTCCCGCCGTCGTCATCTCAACGAAGATGGGATTGTTGTTCACGCTCAACCGCGTCACTGGTAAGCCGATCTTCGATGTCGAAGAGCGCCCGGTGCCGAAGAGCGACCTGCCGCGCGAGCAGACCTCACCGACGCAGCCGTTCCCGGTGAAGCCGCCACCGCTGACGCAGAACACGATCTCGCGCGACAACCTCTACAAAGGGGAGCCGCAGCACCAGTCCTACTGTGAGCACATGGTCGACGACAACGACATGAGGCTCGGTGGGCCTTACATGCCGATCGCGTTCAACCGCTACAGCATGTCTCCGCCCGGACCGGCCGGCGGCATCAACTTCTGGGGATCCTCGTACGATCCGAAGCTGCACCTGTTCATTTCGAACACCACCAACATGTTCCAGCCGATGCGCCTGATCCTTCGGCCCGACGGCAGCTACATCAATTCCGGCCCACTCGCCGGCCTTCGCCGCTTCGGCGATCCCGACCGGCGTCTGCTGTGCGGGCCGACGCCGTGGGGCGAACTGGTGGCGGTCAACATGGACACCGGCGACATCGCCTATCGCAAGACGCTTGGTGTCTCCGACATGTTGCCGGCGGGTCTGCAAGACACTGGCCGCCCAAGTTCCGGTGGCGTGATGTTGACGGCGAGCGGCCTCACCTTTGTCGGCGGCACAGACGATTTCAGGTTCCGCGCGTTTGCGACGGCGACCGGCGACCAGCTCTGGGAAATCAAGATGCCGTCATCGATTGAAACCACACCCATCACGTACCTGGGATCGGATGGACGGCAGTTCGTGACGGTGGTGAGCACCGGCGGCGGGCTCACCGGATCCGCAGTGACCAATGACGAGATCATCGCGTTCGCCTTGCCGAGTCCCGCGGGTGCGGCGTCGCAGGAACCGGGATACCCCATCACAATCACGGCGCCGGGAAAGGGACCGTACACGTTCCCCCAGGGTTACCAGACGCCCTGGGACAAGATTGAGATCACGGTGACGGAAAAAATGTCGCCGAACCTTTTCGTGCTGCATGGATCGCAAGGCCTTGATCCCGCACACCCGGATGCGTCAGGCGGCAGGGCCATGGCACTGTTCGGACCGGACGGCGTGCTGATGGTGGATACGCAAAACCGGCAGGTGGCTGACAAGACGCTGAAGGCGCTGCGGTCATTCACAGACGGCCCCATCAAGGTATTGGTCAACACGCACCTTCATAGCGATCACACGGGCGCCAACGCGTTCTTCGCAAAACAGGGAGCGCTGATCTACGCGCAGGACGATCTTCGCAATGAGATGCTGCGACCACCCCCGCGCGCCAACGGCCAGCCGGCCCCACCGCCCGACATGACCAGCATTCCCGTGGCGACGTATCGCTATAACCCCGCCATGGCCGGCCAGCCCGCGGTGACCTTCAACATGAACGGCGAAGCGGTGGACTTCATTCCCATGATGCCATCCCACACCGCCGGCGACACCATCGTGCGCTTTCGCAAGGCCAACGTGATCTATATCGAGGACTTCTACCGCAACTTCGGCTATCCGTTTGCGGATCAGGCCAACGGTGGATCGATCCGGGGCATGATCGATGCGGTCGACCTCATTCGGAATCTGGCCGGTCCCGAGACCACGCTCATCCCCGGCCACGGCACGTTGATCAAGAAGGATGATCTGCTGCCGTACCGCGCCATGCTGGTGGACATTCTGGCCAAGGTGAAGACGCTGCGCGATCAGGGCAAGTCATTGAAGGATGTGCTGGCCGCCAACCTGACGGCGCCGTATGACAAGACCACCCAGGGCGACACGCAGCAGAGCAAAGACCGTTTCATCACCGAGGTCTATGACGAGGTGAAGGATTTTCCGCCTGTCGTAGACGGAAAGCGGACGATGCCCGCGCATCCCTGACGAGTTACTCCGCTAGTAACGCGATCGTCGGTTCAATGTTGAGCGCGCGGCGTGTCGGCAGCACGCAACCCAGCATGCGGACTCCCAGCATGACGATCCCGTATCCGCTGATCATGGCCATTCCCTGGAGGGTGAGGTCGCTCTCCGAACTCGGGAGCTCGGTGTATGTGAGCTGCTCCTTCCGATGCTCTTACGAACCGGCGCGGAGTTTGTTCCGCAGTGATGAAAGATGTTGGGACCATTGCGGCCGCACGCGACGTCCACGCCGCGACAACAGAGCGTGCACGGCCTCAATGACCAGCCGCGTATAATTGCCATCACCTCGGGACACTTCGAGACCGTGACTTTGCCTGTCGGCTCCACGCTCGGCCCCTACCAGGTTCTCGCGGCGATCGGCGCGGGCGGAATGGGCGAGGTCTATCGCGCTCGCGACACGAAGCTGTTTCGCGAGGTCGCGATCAAAGTTCTGCCTGACGCGTTCAGTCGCAGTCCCGATCGCCTGGCCCTCTTCAGGCGCGAGGCTCGCGCCCTCGCGGCGCTCAACCATCCGAATATCGCGGCGATTTACGGACTCGAGGAATCGCAGGGCCTGCACGCGCTGGTGCTCGAGTTCGTGGAAGGGCTGACGCTCGCCGACAAACTGCAAGGCGCGGGGCTCAAGGCCGACGCCGCACTCCCGCTCGACGAAGCCCTGTCGATCGCGAGACAGATCGTCGAGGCGCTCGATGCCGCCCACGAGAAGGGCATCGTCCATCGGGATCTGAAGCCGGCCAATGTGAAAGTCACTCCGGCCGGGCAGGTGAAGGTGCTCGACTTCGGATTGGCGAAGACACACACCGATGGCGCGGATCTCACCGGTGCGCTCACGGAGAGCGTGGCGCCAAGCGAGTACGGCGTCGTGCTCGGAACCGCCCCGTACATGAGCCCGGAGCACGCCCGCGGTCAGGCGGTCGATAAGCGAACCGACATCTGGGCCTTTGGCTGCGTGCTCTATGAGCTGCTGACAGGACGGCGCGCGTTCCAGGGCCCGACCTCGTCCGACACCATCGCCGCGATCCTCGAGCGGCCGCCGGACTGGGCCGCGCTGCCGTCGACGACACCCGCCGCCGTGAGGCGCCTGCTGGCGCATTGCCTCGAAAAGGATGTGCGACGACGTCTGCGCGACATCGGTGACGCACGTCTCGAGCTCGACGAGCCGCTCGTCGACGTCGCGGCTGACGCGGTGTCGGCTGGTCGTGCGAGCAGTGGTGATGTCGTGTTCAACCGGCTGACCGACTTCGTCGGCATGAAGGAGTCACCGGCGATGTCGCCCGACGGCAAGATGGTCGCGTTCGTCGCGTTCGTCGGCGGCAAGCGCCAGATTTGGATCCGCATGCTGGCCGGCGGCGTACCGCTTCAGCTCACGCGGGATGACGTCGATCACGAATACCCGCGTTGGGCGCCCGACTCGAGCGCGCTCATCTATTACACGCCTGCCGCGACGCACGGCGAACAGGGCACGATTTGGGAGATCGGCACGCTCGGCGGATGGCCGCGCAAAGTGACGTCGGCCATTGCGGGAGGAGACATCAGCCACGACGGCCGGCGCATCGCCGTCTTCCAGGCGGTGGATGATGAGCCCGCGCTCGTCACCATCTCGCGCGATGGCTCCGGCGTGGAGGTCGTGGCGCGTGTGCCATCCGGCGACGGCTACCGCTCACCGCGCTGGTCGCCTGACGATCGGTCGATCGCACTTGAGCGCACCCACATCTCAGCGACTCAGGTCTTCGTCGAGGTCGTGTCGCTCGCCACTGGTTCGCGCCGCACGATCTGCCATAGCCCGGTGTTGAAGGGGTTTTGGCTCAATAAACTTGAAAGGGCGAACCCTGAAACCAATAAATCCCTCTCCCTCTGGGAGAGGGTTGGGTGAGGGTCGAAGGACTCCCACCACGTTTATCCGGGAATTCGACCCTCACCCGTAGCGAATTATTTTGGACAGCTGCGCGTCTGCCCGCCGTGATCTTGAAGAATCGAGTACGTCGGCGGTCATAGACCGGAGCTACAGTGGGAGACGCTATTTGTCTTCACCCGCTTCGCGGAAGGTCTCACGGTAGTCCACGGCTTCCGAAGGTATGCACAACTGCTCTTCGAAATCCTGTTTGGGTTCCCAGGTATAGATCTGCTTCATTACCACATAAGGGGCGGTGTAGGCCTTTGGATCGGTAATCGTAACGGTCAATTCCAGGTTGTCATGATCGATTCGATGATAGCGTTCCTCGACCTTGGCATCCTGGCTACGCGGGTGTCCCATTTCATCGGCCCATGGCGCTTCGTGAAAGCCGGTTGTGTTCACAACGAATGTGTAGTCGTCCGCCCATGCGCCAACGGAGTATCCGTAGTATCTGGGATCCGTCGTCTCTCCCTTGGTGGCCCCAACATTCGTTGGAAGCTTCCGCCCATCTGTCCAGATATCACGCCAGACTCGCATGTATTGATACAGTTCTAGCGTCCTCTTTGGCAGATGTTCGATTTGAAATCCCCGGGTCTCAAACACAGAAGCGCGCGGGAAGCCCAAAGGATCGCATGTCACGAGCGGATCGTTTGTCTTCGCGATCGGTAGCGCTCGAGGTCCCGACAAGGGTTTGGCCTCATCAAAAAGCTTTTGAGCCCACGGTGTCATCGGAGGCGCCGGTAATTTTCGCGGTATGACAGGACCTACCCAGACGCCACTTATATCCCGTTCGGGGCGCGGGCGCCGACGGTTTCTTCGGGGGTGCCGGCGTGCCTGCCCGTTGCTGAGCGAAGGCTGGAACAGCAATAGCTGATGCGATAACTAAAGTGCAGAGACTGGCAAAAACGTTCTTCATGTCTGGACTCCTTTACCTGAGGGGTTCGCGATAGTCCAAGACTTGCCTGCAATAGTGGAGGATATATTTGGGAAAGATATTGTTACCTGCGTCGAGAGAAGTCAATCAGTTGTTATGGAGTTGCACAAGTTCCGGGTCATGGGGATTGAAGAGTAAACCGCGCTCGACCACGCTCCGCAGCTTTACTGCGTCGCTGCCGAGAAACAGCGAGGCCAGATTGTGGAAAGCAATAACCTGATATGGATTGCGCGCGACCGCCCGTTCATAAAAGTCCTGCGCCTGGTCCCGCTGGCCCCGCGCGCGCGATTTTTCCGAGTCCACCAGCGCCTCATAGTATGCGTAACTTGAAACAAGCCGAAGCGCTTGCGGTGTGACCCTCAGCATTCTGGAGGTCGCCGACCTGGTAACCGTGCTCGCGCCGGATTGTACCATTGCAACATCGCGTACCTGGCAAGAATGTTCTCGACGGTGCCATTCGCGCCGTCTCTAGACATAAGACGCGGAAGGGCTAGCCTGGTTGCGCATCTCCGACTCCATCGTGACCACCTTGAAGGAGCGGATCATCCGATTGTTACGTCGCACGATCGCCAAGCGGAGGCCCTGCACGACCCAACTCCGCGCCGGCGCCCACAAATCCACGACAGCGCCGGTCTGATCTACTCCGGGCTCCATTCCATATTGGTACGCCAGCGACTCCCTTACCAGCGCGTCGACCGGCACTGCCGGGAAGCATTCCCTCGAACGCTTCGAGACGCTGCTCGGATCCCGTCTGAAGAAGACTGATGCCGATGCCGTGTTCCTCTGACGTCTTTGAGGTATCCATCTCCACCATGTTGCGTGGCATCCGGTACTCGAGCCAGACGTTATCGTCCGTGTTGCGGAAGGTAGTGTCTAAGATAAATCTCCGGACGACGTCTTCGGAGGCGTAGAAATGGAAAAATATCTGAAGTGGATTCACAATACCCACGCGCTCAAAGGAAGCGAACGCGCGGTCGTCTAAAAAGCGTTTTCGAAAGGTCTCCCAGGGCACCCGGATAGGGCGCTCCGAGGCGAGCACCACCACATCACCCACAACCGGGCGGAACACCACGACGTGGGGAAAAACATCTTGAATCGACGCAAGAATGACTTTGAACGTTTCCTCCGATAACTCGTAGGTCTGAATCCACTGCCCGAATACTCCATTCGGAGACAGCCGGTGACGCACGATACGGTAGAAGTCTGTCGTAAAAAGATTCGACATGCCTGCCATCCACGGATTAGAAGGCTCCGAGGTGATGACGTCGTAAGTTTTGCCTGTGTGGGTCAGGTAGACGCGTGCATCATCAAGGACAACATGCGTCCTGGGATCATCGAGCGAATTGAGGTTGATGGAAGCGAAGTAAGAAGAGGTATTAATCACCGCACGCTCGATTTCGATGATGTCGAGCGATTGGACTTCCGGATGTGTCAGCGCGGCCATGGCGCTCATTCCGCTTCCATACCCGATGACTGCGACGCGGCTCGGATTGTCGTTGAACATCACAGGAAGATGTCCGACGAAAAGCTGAGTCATGAAATCCGCTGGGATTGTGCTCGCATCCACCTTTCCAGCAACTCTGAGCGTGGCTTCGCCGCCGATGTTGAATACGGCCACAGGGGAATTGATGCCCTCATCGAAGTACACGAGCTGTTCCTGACGCGGCCGGTCGAGGTCGAGCTTCCGAGTCGTGTAGGCTTCGCGGTAAAGACCCTGGTTGAAAAGCGCGACGTCCCACGACGGCGCCGCCGCAGCGAGTGCTATGGACGCCGTCAAGAGTCCCGCGGCCCAGGCTATGCGCTTAATCGAACTGAGCTGCGAGGCCAGCATCAAGGCTATTAAAGCCAATGCTCCGCTGGCGAGGCTCGCGCCGAGGAGGGTTTTCCATACACCGATTTTGGGAATCATCAGAAATCCCGCGGCCAGGCTCCCGACGATTCCGCCGAAAGTATTCATGACGTAAAGACGGCCTACGTTGGCTTCGGAGCACTCTCCTCACCGCCCAACTCGCGCACGGCTCTTACCGTCACTGGAAACAGCGCACCCATAACCAGGCATCCAGGCAACACCACGGCTGCCGCGACTCCCAACTGCCCCCAAAACAGGCCGCTTATGCCGAACGAATTTGTCCCCCATATAAAGAGGTCGTAGTTCAACTGAGGAAGACGGTTGTAATAGAAACTCTCTCCCAATCCCACAAGGCACAGCAAGCCCTCGAGCATTGCCATCGCCCCCAAGCCACCCAATCTAATGCGCTCGGCCCACCGTGCGGCGACGGTACTCCCGAGTCCCACACCGAAAAGGAACATACCAAGGATGACGGAGAACACGTAGACGGACGGGACCCATTGTGAGGCCCAACAGTCGGAACCATCCGACCTCGTACATCATTGCCGCCGCCCCCGAAAAAGCGAACACGCCTCCCACCATCCATTGTTTCCACGACCAGGGGGGTGAGGCGAAGGGGAGGGAAGGACCTCGCTTGGATCCGTGCCGTCGTCTGTTCCGGCGAATATCCTCAATCGGACTCAGCGCGCCGGTCGATCCCACAAAGCGACGACGCCGACGATGGCATCGGCTAATCCCACGATAAGGCAAGTCTTCCATAGTCCGAAGAATGGAAGCATGAAGAAGCCCGCCAACCATGTGCCCGACATTGCACCCAACGTGTTTACGCCATAAATCCAGCCGGCCTCGAAGCCGTACTTTTCCTTCTGCCGCGCGTATGCGCCCACGATGATTGGGAGGGTCATTCCCATCAGGATGACCGGCACCAATATCAGCAAAAAGACAACACCGAACCGCGCCAGGAGAAACGTTGTCTGTCCCAGTGCGAAGGTCTGGAAAAGAAGGCGGAAGACGGGCTCCATCGAACGGAAAACCGGAATGGAAATCGCTCCGCAGGCCGCAATGCCAAACTGGATGAACGCATACGAGCGCACGGGCCGGGTGAGACGCTCCGCAAAACGGCCCGCGAGCGCGCTGCCTATTCCGAGTCCCGCCATGAATGCGGCGACTACCGTTGCGCTGCCGTAGAGCGTGCTGCCTAAGATGTAGGAGAGCTCTTTCGACCAGGCGACCTGAAGAACAAGGCTGGTCGCTCCGGAAACCACGAAGCACGCACCCAATATCCATCGTTCGAGAGATTTCATCCGAGCAACCAACTTCGACGAGCCGCAATTGCGCGGACTACGCGAATGGGACGTTCGCATCGTTTTCGCGTAGTCCGCGCAATTCGCGGCTAAGACTTTGTACAGCAACTCGGTTCACTTTTACCAACCTCAAATGGCTTGACACTCCAAAGGTGCTTCAATACAGTTGGCAGCAAATCAGCATAGACAAAACGGAATTTGACCTCGATTGAGCCGCTTCTTTAGGCGACGCTGCACAACTTTTCGTGTTGCGATGAACAGTGCGAAGCAGTGGCAAAGGCTATACGGAGGAAAAATGAAAAGCGGAACGAAACACGTTGGGATAGGTGTTCTGACAGGCTTGTTATTGTTTGTCTTCACTTGTACTGCGGCCTTGGGCGCAGTCGACGGCTCAGATCAACGGCACGGTCAAAGATCAGAGTGGCGCCGTGCTTGCCCGGCGTGGAAGTCACGGTGACGCAGACCGACACGGGTGTGAAGCGAAGCACGCCGACGGATGAGACCGGGTCGTACGTGCTGCCGAACCTGCCGATCGGTCCATATCGGTTGGAGGCGGCGCTGCCGGGATTCCGCACGTATGTGCAAACCGGAATCGTGCTGCAGGTGAACGCCAATCCCACCGTCAATCCGGTTCTGGAGGTCGGCCAGGTTACCGAGCAGGTCGAGGTTCAAGCCGACGCCGCACTTGTGGAAACGCGAAGCGCCGGCGTCGGAACGGTCATCGACAACCAGCGCGTGCTGGAGATGCCGTTGAATGGACGCAACGTGACCGAACTGATCTTCCTGGCGGGCATGGCGAACGTGTCGTCCGGCGGCGGAATCCATGAACTTCGGTCCGGAATTATCCGACGATCGTTATTTCCGTCGCCGGCGGACTGGCGAACGGGGTGACGTACCTGTTGGATGGAGCGATCCACAACGATGTCGAAAACAACCTGAATCTGCCGTTGCCGTTTCCGGATGCGCTGCAGGAGTTCAAGGTGGAGACCAGCGCGTTGCCGGCGCAGTACGGACTTCATTCGGCCGCTGCGGTCAATGCGGTCACGAAGTCCGGCACCAACGAGTTTCACGGCGATGCTTTCGAATTTGTGCGGAACGGACATTTTCAACGCCCGGAACTTCTTCGCGCCCACACGTGACAACTTGAAGCGGAACCAGTTTGGAGGAGTCATCGGCGGACCGATCAAGAAGAACAAGCTCTTCTTCTTCGCCGGTTATCAGGGCACCATCGAGCGCTCCGCGCCTCCACAGATCATCGCGTATGTTCCGACGCCTGCCATGCTCGCCGGAGACTTTACGACGTTCGCCTCACCGGCGTGCAATAACGGCCGGCAGATCACTCTGGCGGCATCCGCAAGGGTTTCGTGAACAACCAGATCTCGCCATCACGGTTCGATCCGGCGGCGCTGAAGATCGTCGCCAAATTGCCGACGTCGCGACCGATCCATGCGGCAAAGTGACGTACGGGCTTATTAGCAACCAGGATGAGCACGTCAGTGTTTCGAGGTTGGACTACATCAAGAGCGACAAGCAGTCTCTGTTTCGCACGTCTCTTTATGGCGAAACTGACGGCGCCGTCCACTTATGATGGAAAGAACCCGCTGACAATTTTACAGGAATGCAACCGACAACCGCGTCTATACGCTTGCTCTGGGCGACACCTATCTGATCGGTGCGAGTACCGTGAGTACCTTCCGTGCGTCGATCACGCGGACGGCGATTGACAAAGATACCGGACAATACCGGCACCTGGGCCGATTTTGGAGTCAAGGCGACGTCGCTTCTCCAGCCGGTGATCCGCGTGACTGTTACGGGAAACGGCTTCGCCTGGGGCAATGGCAGCGCCATCGTCAGCGAAGCGAATACCGGACCCAACTATGAGATTTCCGAGGATCTCAGCATGGTCAAGGGAGCGCATCAATTGGGATTCGGAGGAAGCTATCTCCACATGCAGAACGCCTACCATGCGGGCAAAAACGGCGACGGCACCATGACCTTCAACGGCCAGACAACGGGTCTTGGCCTGGCGGACTTTTTGATGGGCAAGCGTCGGTTCGTGGAAGCAGGGCAACCTCTCAACCTATTACAACCGCGAGCACTATATCGGAGCTCTACGCGCAGGACGCGTGGAAAATGACCCCGCGGCTGACGCTGAACTACGGCGTGAGGTGGGAACCTTACCTTCCATGGTCGAGCAAGTACGGCTGGTTTAGCCATTTCGATAAAGATCTGTTCGATCAGAATGTGCGCAGCACCGTGTTTGTCAACAGCCCCGGCGGGAATGATCTATCCCGGCGACTCCCAATACGAATGCGGGAAGCAAAATTGATTGTAACCGGTGGAACGAGTTTCTTCCGCGCGTTGGACTGGCGTGGGATCCCAAAGGCGACGGGCGCATGTCGGTGCGGGCCGGGTACGGGATGTTTTGTAGACCGCCAGATGGTGATCGCACTGACCGGGTTCGGACAAAACGTGCCGTTTGGCAATGCCATTACTTTGAACAACGTGAAGCTGTCCGATCCATGGGCGACCTACCCCGGCGGAGATCCCTTTCCCACGGTCGTCAACAAAGACATGCCGTTTTCCACTTTTGGCCTGGTTTCCACCCATCCCTACGCACTCGAAACCGACGATGGTGAACCAGTGGAACCTGAGCCTCCAAAGGCAGCTTGGAACCGACTGGCTGCTGACGGCCAACTATGTCGGCAGCAGCACGATCCACCTGATGACCGGGAATGAGTTGAATCCGGCCGTATTCCTCGGACTCGGTCCGTGCACGCTCAACGGTGTCAACTACCCCGTTTGCTCCACAACCGCCAACACGAACCAGCGCCGCCGCCTCTATCTGCAAAATCCGACGCAAGGCCAGTACTACGGAAGTATTGGTGTCGAAGGATGATGGCGGCACGGGGAACTACAACGGGCTGTATCTTTCTGCTCAGAAACGATTGAGCCAGCGGCGTCAGTATTCTTTCCAATCTACACCTGGTCGCATTGCATCAGCGATTACTGGAAGACGAATGTCGGGGGTAGTGGTGGATCGACCAACTATCCCGGGCGATCGAAGGGCGGAACGAAGCAACTGTGCGGTGTCGGACCAGCGGCAGGTCTTCAATCTTTCCGCCGTGCTGCAGACGCCGAAATTCTCCAGCCGGGCATTGCAGTTGATTGCCGGAAACTGGCAGGTCTCACCCATTATGAAAATCAAGTCCGGCACGTATTTCACGGTGACTGGAGGTGTCGATTACGCTCTAAACGGATCGCCGAATTTCAACAGTCAGCGCCCCAATCAGGTGCTGGCCAGTCCTTACGCCAGCGAATAAGACGATCGACCATTGGCTCAATCCGGCCGCATTCGCTGCGCCGGCTCCGGGCACCTACGGCAATCTCGGCTCGAACAACATTTTGGGCCCGGGAATGTTCCAACTGGACCTGGCGCTGTCGCGAACGTTTGCGCTCCGGGAAGGGAAGACGCTTCAGTTGCGAGCGTGAAGCCTTCAATCTTCCGAATCACATGAATCCGACCAATCCGGGTGTGTGTACCAACGGAACATGTGTGAACGCTCTGAACAACACCGGGGCATTCGGCAAGATTCAGAGCGACATCAGCGGGACCAGCGGCCTGTCGGCGGGTGACCCGCGCATTCTGCAGTTCGCGTTGAAGTTTGTCTTTTGAGAATAAGGGATATGCAGGAGTTGCGGATGGTGGATGTGGGATCGTTAATCCACCATCCACAATCCGCTCATCCAATATTCTTCTACTTGTCTTCACCCGCCGCTCGGAAGGTCTCACGGTAGTCCACTGCTTCTGACGGAATACACAACTGCTCTTCGAATTCCTGTTTGGGCGCCCACGTCATCGTCTGCTTCATTGCAACAAACGGTTTTGTGTACGACTTTGGATCGTCAATCGTCACCGTTAGTTCTAACGTGTCATGGTCGACGCGATGGTAACGTTCCTCGACCTTGGCATCCTGACTTCGCGGATGGCCAAGTTCATCGGCCCATGCAGCTTCGTGAAAGCCGGTTGTGTTCACAACGAATGTATAGTCGTCCGCCCATGCACCAACGGAGTAGCCGTAGTATCTCGGATCACTGGTCTCTCCCTTGGCGGCCCCGACATTCGTCGGAAGCTTTCGACCATCCGTCCAGATGTCGCGCCAAACTCGCTGGTATTGAAAAAGTTCTAAGGTCCTGCGAGGCACTTGCTCAAAGGCAACGCTTCGGGTTTCGTAAAGAATGCTGCGCGGAAAACCCAATGGGTCGCACGTTACGAGTGGATCGTTTGTTTTGGCGATCGGCATGGCCCGAGGCCCTTGCAACGGTACCGCCGCGTCAAAAAACTTCTGACCCCATGGTGTCATCGGCGGCACCGGTTCCTTCTTCGGCACGGCGCCAGTGCCTAACCAAACGCCGCTGATATCCCGCTTCGGTGCGGGCGTCGCTGGTTTCTTCGGAGCGGCAGGCGCGGCTGCACGCTGTTGAGCGTAGGCCGGCGCGGCCATTGTCCAGGCGACAAGTAAAGCGCAGAGACCGGCAATACATTTCTTCATGTCTGGACTCCTCTACTGGGCTTTGCCCAAAAAGTCACGCGGGCTAAAGGGGCTGTTGCCCAACTATATTGACGAAGCGATCTCGCTACAAATAGTCCCCTCCTCGTAGAGGAGGGGTGGCTGCGCATCCAACAAATATCGCGAAGCTACCTCTGAAAGCGCAGACGGGGTGGTCAGAAATGGACTGACCACCCCGTCCGCTCCTAACTATGGAGGCCTTCGGCGATATTTGCTTTAGGTCGCGTCCACCCCTCCTCTGTGAGGAGGGGACTATGGGCTTCCCATGGTTTATTTCCTGTTGGGCAACAGCCCCTTTAGCCCGCGTTCAATTCACCCACAAAAATGATCCTTCGAAAATCACTGTTGGGGCGGTTCCCCTCTACTGCCTGGCTCGATGTATCTCAGCATCTTGCCATCGGCTCTCGTGACCCGCAGCAGACGCCCGAACTTGGTGCCGTTCTTCGCGGGATTCACATCAATCTTCACAACATCACCGGGCGACAATGAATTCCTGTCCCAGCCGACTCTTGACATTGCGGACGGGCTTCCCATTTCGAGGGTCCAGCGTGTGACCTTGCCGGCATCGTCTTTAACGTCGCACGAAACGATCCCATGCGGATTGATCCATGCGACTTTTACGATGGTTGCGTTTTTCAGCTCGATACCGGTCCTTTGATATGCAACGTCGGAGTGGTGAGCGAATGCTGGAACGGTTATGACGAACAGAGTTGTCATTGCGAGGGATGCGATTGTTGCTCTCATTAAGACTTCTCCTGAAAAATCCGCTCGAACATCAATTTGTCCGAAGAGCGACAGGTGAGGGTCGAAGGAACGGCACCCATTCGACCCTCACCCAACCCTCTCCCAAAGGGAGAGGGCTTTTTAGAACACGTATTTCAGCGCGAGTTGCATGATCCGCGGATCCTGCGCAGATCTGGATCTTGCCGAAGTTGCTGTTCGATCAGAGACCGAGGTTGGATCGACGCGGATTCAGATGGTTGGGCAAATTGAACGCTTCTACTCGGAATTCAAGTGACTGACCTTCCCGAATCTTGAAACGCTCGAGTCAGACCCATGTCGATACGGATGCTTCCCGGCCCCTGGATATTCTTTGCGCCCAGATTTCCAAACGTGCCGGTCGCCGATTGGGCGAAGCGCCGCGGGATTCAGATAATTGTTGAGAGTCTTGCCGGGACCGTAAACATCCAGCATCACAGATTCGGCCGCTGGAGGCCGGTCTGCAATGCACTATCCTGGCCAGGCGTCACGGTCATGAAATCGCCCGACAGAAGTCGGACAATTCCGGAGATTTTCCAACCCGTGGCCAGTTTCCGCAGCACTCCGTTGGAAAACTGCGGCGTTTCATAAACCGTCGACGAATTGAAGTTGTGACGCCGGTCTTGCACGCAATTTCCGCGATCGAAGTGGCGGCGCTCATTGGGTGCTCCAAGACGCAATTTCGGATCGGACAACGGATCCTCAATGCAGTGTCCGTACGTATAGTTCGCCTGGAGAGTTAAACCGTGGCTGCGCCTGCGCTGCACGGAAAGCAACATTCCGTTGTAGGTGCGCGTTCCGTGGGTGCCGTAATAACGGAGGTCGCCGTAATGCGGTCCTTCTACCGGATTCTTGCAGACGACAACAGGCGCCGCTGGACTGGTATTGGAGGTCGAGGAGCACGGGCTGTAAGGTCCGACCGTCGATCACGCAACTGGCGCCGGGCAAGTAGACGACGGGGTTGACTTCGTAGCCATTCGCCACGTGAATGACGTTGCTGCCCAACATAGTTCGCTGCCAACAGCCAATCCGAACCCACTTGCCTCTGGATGCTGAGGCCCCACTGGTTCGCGTAGGGTGGTTTCACATCCCAGCCTGGCGGAGTCCAGTAGTATTCGGCCGGACGCTGGAAACGGTGTGTTCGGGCCGAGGACAAATGGAAAGGGATTTCCTCCGGGAATGCCCGGCCAGGGATCCGACTAAACCGCCCGGAGGGGCTGTAACCGTCACTTGTCCGCCAAAGGGGAACTCATCTCGGGTATCGCCGTACGCATACAAGTGCGGATAATCAAAAAAGATCCCGTACGACGCGCGAACGGTCATGCGACCGTCACCCTTCGGATCCCACGCGAGTCCCACTCGTGGAACAAATCTCTTCAGGTAGTAATTCGGACCGAAGGTATGTGGTGTCTGGAACTCCCGGGTCTCCCGGATATAACATGCCCGCGGGCGCGTTCTTGAACACTGTGCTGTGAATGCCCTTGTCAAACGACGCTTGGTCGAAATAACGCGAATCGCTTCTGCTTTTCCCGCATCGAATGGTAGGGCTCCCATCGGACGCCGCCATTCGCTGTCAGATGGGAGTTCACCTTCCAGGTGTCCTGCAGGTAGAGGCCGTAGTACGGCTGGCTCTGATACCACGTTGTAGACCGTGCTGCTGAATACGTATTCAACTGTCCGGTCATGAAATCGCCCAGCCCCATACCGGTGTTCGTGGCGCTGAAGTTCATTGGCCCGAAGCTGCGGTCGTCGACCGATGTAGTACAGCCTCTGATAGATGTAATTTCCTCCGAACCCAATCTGGTGGCTCCCCGTTGATCGTGCTGACATCTTCGGAAAACTGACCGACCGTCGAGTTACCGAACACCGAGGCACTTGCCGCTGGCGCGGATCCCAATCGCTGAATCCACCGGCGACGGTGAGGAGCGGGAATCTTCGGGACTCCCGGGTAGGTGTACCAATTCTTCACTCCCAGGCGCGCCCATGTCACGACGTCCTGAGTCGAACGTCTTCGTGTTTGTCGTTCGAAGCAGTGTCGCGCGGAACGTAGCTGACCGTGTCCGGCGCCGATCAAATAGGTGTCGCCAACAATCGCCGATTGGGCCATTCGTGTGTAGTCCGGCTCGGTTATCGAAAGCAGGTTGACTCGCCATCGTAGTTGGAGGGCGAATTCAGCCTGTGACATTGATAACGCGTGAACAGCGAATGTTCTTGTCGCTCCACTGGTAGTCCACTTTCCCGATGTAGACCTGTCTCGTCCTGTTGGTCTGTTCGACCAAACCGTGATTTGCCGCATGGATCGGTGGCTGTCTTCGGGAGCATCTTGGCTAGATTCACGGCCGGTAAGGCATAACAACGACGGATCGATCCGATTGTTGACGAACGGCGCTCTCAAGCGTGATCTGCCGGCCGCCGTTGCAGGCCGGTGAGCCTAATCGCCGTCCAGTCGCCGGCGAGCATCGCCGGCGTCGGAATGTAAGCGAATAGGTCGCTCGGCTTCGAACGTTCGATTGTGCCCTGAAAACCGCCGAAGAAGAACAGCTTGTTCTTCACGATCGGTCCGCCCAACGTTCCGCCAAACTGATTGCGCTTCAGCCCGTCTCTCTTCAGTGCGAACGCGTTGCGGGCATTCATGGACCCGTTGCGCACGAAATTCAAAGAGCGTCGCCGTGAAAATTGTTCGTGCCCGATTTCGTCACCGCATTGACCGCGCCCGCCGAGTGCTGTCCGTACTGAGCCGGTCACGGCGCTGGTTTCGACTTTGAACTCCTGCAGGGCATCCGGAAACGGAAGCGGCAGATTGAGTCCGTTGTACGGATCGTTGTGCGTGCCGCCATCCAGTAGGAACGTCAGACCGTTGTTCATTCCGCCGGCGACGGAAATCGAATCCGTCGGATAATTCCGGTTGGTCATTTGATTCCCGCCGCCGACGGCTGCTCCCGAAAGGAGGATCAGTTCGGTGACCTGGCGGCCGTTGAGCGGCATCTCCAGCACGCGCACGTTGTCGATCACCTGACCGACACCCGTGCTGCGCGTTTCAACCAGCGCGGCGTCCGCCTGAACTTCGATCTGATCGGAAATCTGGCCGACTTCCAGGACCGCGTTGATCACCGGATTTGCTGTTGACCTGAAGCACGATTCCGGTTTGCACATAGGTGCGAAATCCCGGCAGACTCGCTTCAAACCGATATGGACCGACCGGCAGGTTCGTCAGCACATAGGACCCGGTTTCATCGGTGACCGCGTTCCGCGTGAGCCCGGTGTCGGTTTGTGTCACGGTGACTTCCGCTCCGGGCAACACCGCGCCGGTTTGATCCTTGACCGTGCCGCTGATCTGAGCTGTCGTCTGCGCCCATGCGGCACTGCACATCAATATTGAAATAAGCAATCCAAACAGTCGATATGTCGTCTGCCTACGCATTGTTTTCCTCCTGCAAAGAGACCCACGGTTTCCGGACCTGTCCCAAGTCGATGTCGTTTTTTGGGGAGATATAGCGGGCTAAGTATGCCAAGAACTACGCCAATCACGCGACTGAAATTTGCGTAATTGGCGTACGCCGAACTATTTCGCGGCTCCGAATGCCGGTTGAGCCCGCATGCATTCGTAAACAAGCGTTTGACCGCGGCTTACCGCCGCTTTGCTAACTAAAGATGAGGTCTACCGGGCTCGCGGAACTTCAGGGCGTTAAGCTTGTCCAAGGTTTTATCGAGTTGACACGTGACGAAACGAATACATCAGCGCCGGCTTTCTCGGCGATGTCTGCAGCCACATGAGCCTGCGCTTCGAGAGTCTGGGCGTTGTCGTTGGTTGACGGCGCCAAATCTGTCACATCTCGGTGTGGTCCTTTGATACCATCTGTGCCAAGACAATCATGAAAACCGTTCTTTCCGTGCTGTTACTCATCTTTGCGCAGAAGGACATCTACAAAGAGGGCAAGGCACAGCTCGATGCGAAGCACTACGACGAGGCTGAGGCCGAGTTCCGACAGCTGCTTGGGTCCGACGCTTCGTCGTCGAAGGGCTATGAGGGCTTAGCGCTCGTTGAGCTTGCGCGCAAGAACTACGACAAGGCTTTGGAGAACGCAAAAAAGGCTGTCGAACTCGACGAAGAGAACGCGGGCGCTCACTACGCGTTGGGACTCGTTCGCGCTTATCGTCAGGATTTCGGAGATGCCGCTCCGAGTCTGGAAAAGGCTCTTTCTCTGGATCCTGACAATGCACATACGCACTATCAGTTCGCTCTGGTGCTGTTTCGTTTGAGACGCTACGACCAGACAATTGCTCATTGCGAGAGATTCATCGAGCTGACGCCCAATGCTTCTGAAGCGCCGCAGGTCAAGGCGTTACTGCGGACTACCATCCGTCTTTTGATTGACGGTGAGAACGCTGCTCCCGGGCTCATTCTGTAGCTGAGGCTAATCTTCAGTAGTTAGGGAAATTCCCGGTCAGACCGGTCGTTTCCTATTTTTCTTTCACCGGAAAATAGGAAACGACCGGTCTGACCGGGAATTTCCCTACTTTCAGCCGGACCGAATTCATGATGCTTTGGAAGGCCTGCTGGTATTGGGGCATCGATTTTGTCGGAGCCACCTGGACGAAGTACTGTAATTCGTTGGTCGAGCGGAGCAGTGTGACAATGATGTCGGTTTCCATTCCACCGAACGGGCTGGCGTTGGTTACTTCGGTGAGTTGTGCCTGCCGTCCGTCAACTCGCGTCTGAACTCGTGACCTGACGACCTTCATGTCGGGATTCCCTTGGCGAAGGCTGTCGAGAAACTGACTGGTTGCATCGTCCAGGGTGCGCGCGCTCTGCGGCTTGAAAACGTCAATGATCATCCCGTATCCGAGGTTGCCGCGTTCGTCAGCACCTCCCGTTGGTGCGAGGACAATGTGCGTGCCGTTGACGGCGGATTTCCAGTTCTCGGGATGCTGGAGTTGAATACCTCCAACTTGAAAATTGGTCATCCTTGTGGATGGGGCTTGCGGTGGAGTCGCAGTGCCTGACGTGAGCCCTTGCTGCCCCTGATTGCCGTCGGCAGGTTTGGACTTGGCTTTCGGTGCGGCATAGCCAGCAACAGTTTCTTCGCACTCTGAAATTCCGGCGAATCGGTTTTCGGATTGGCGGGTTCAGGGCCTATTTTGGTGATCTCTGCATTGACCTTGGCGATGCGATTTTCTGGAATAGGATGATTGCTGAAGAACTCTTCGATGGACGTTCCCTTGTGCTCCTTTGCAAGCTTGTCGAAAAACTCCGCCATTGCGCGCGGGGCGTAGCCGGAGTCATAGAGGATCTGCGTTCCCATCAGGTCCGCCTGGCTCTCCGCATCACGGGAGTACTTGAGCAACACAGAATTTGCCGCTAAAACACCGCCTGCGGACGCGAGTTGTCCCAGTTTGCTCCCGCCTAAAATCCCCCCCAGTGCTCCGCCGATCCCGCCTATGAGTTGACCCTTTGAAGCCTGGTTTGTTCCATGGCGCAAAATGACGTGAGAAATCTCGTGTCCGATCACCCCTGCGATCTGCGCTTCGTTGTCTGCAGCTTCAATGGCGCCGCGGTTCACGTAAACCGGTCCGCCTGGAAGAGCGAAGGCATTGATTTCCTTCTCGTCGACGACCTTAAAGGTAAATGGAAACTTATTCTCGTTAGGAGCGCGTGCAACAAGCTTCTGGCCGAGAGTGGCGACGTAGTTTGTCACCTCGCGATCGTTGATCAGGCTGAGTTCCTTCTCCGCGTCTTGCGCAACCTGTTTTCCCATCTCGACGTCCTGTGCCGGACTGTAACTATTAAAGCCGGGCTTCAGCCTCGTCCGTTCAGCACGAACGGTGAGGGTCCCGAGAATCAACGCAACGACGATCAAACGAGTTTTCATGGGTGTCTCTTTGTACTTCAGATAACGGCGGCTAATATTCGCGCGCACCTCGTTCTGTTCCGACATTGATTGTAGATCCGGTAGCCAGGCGCTTGCCAGCGGCGGTAACAACTTCCTTCAGGAGGGCAAAGGGAAGGCCCCCTTTGCTTGGGTTTCCGACAGCGGTGATCTTGTCACCCACGTTCAGACTCTCCTTGGTCCAGCCGGCCTTCATCAAACCTGTCGGAGCAGGCCCCTCGAAGATCCATTTCTTGACTGGAGCGTCCGATGCGCCCGCGACCTTCCCCTCGACGTAAAACAGAGAATGCGGATTCGTCCAGTTGACCTGGACCACCGTTCCCTCGATCGAGACCTGCTTGTTGGGGTCAAATCCCGCCATCGAGTGGTGTGCCGAAATTGAGTTTCCGCAGGCGAGTAGAGCAATAAAAAACGCTATCGCGATAACGCTATGCATCTTCATAGTGAGTTCCTTTCTTAGCACTCCAGGTTTGGAATGGCCGGCTTTACCAAGTCATCAGTACAGAGATATTGCGGTAATTCGGCGTTTACTTTTTGAAAATATCGGGTGTAGGTGTAAGGCTTCGTCAGTACATTGGGGTCTTCGGCTGTTACTTTTACTTCCAGGTACGACCCGCCACCAACGAGCCGATATCTCTCGGTTAGGTGAAAAGCATCACTGTGAGGAGCCCACCTGGAGTTCAGCCAAATGTAATCGTTGAAGTTTATTGTATCCACCACCAGGGTGTCTCCTTCCCAACGCCCGAAGGAGTCGCCTTGCCCTGGATCTTCCGCCGGGAATTCGTGCTTCGGTGCGGGCCGCTTGTCAAAAAAAATCTGACGGAAGTAACCTAAGAAAACGTCTTCGAAAAAAATGAACATTCTGTTTGTGCCCGGAGACGGCACGATATCAATCATGTTCTTGTCGCGAGCCATCATCCGAAACGGGCCGATAACCTGACACGTGTTGGCGGGATCGGCGCCAAATTTCGTCGATTGGGCCTTTGCTGACGCTGCCGGCTGCAAGGAAATCTCCTCCGGACTGCCTTCGTTCTTGAGCCCGCCCGGAACAGTGGCGCCAGTTGCAACGGACTGGTAGACCCCCGTCAAGTCAGGGACACCGGTTCTTGAGGATTGGGCGGCTGCCGGCTGCATAAAAAACACAAATCCGACCAAAGCAATTCCGATGGACTGTTTACTGGAAGTAAGGATTTCTCTTCTCACGTTTGTATTCCTGGATCAGGAAATTCCCAGTCCGACTGGCATTCAGCGGAAATCGGGGTCAGACCCCATTTTCTCTGATTATCTTTGGACTGAACGGTAATCCA
>CAVYZT010000004.1:0-526034 GCA_963773045.1 uncultured Acidobacteriota bacterium
CGCACGCACTCGAAGAAGAGCTCGCGCTCGCGCCGGCAGCCGGCCTCGAACGGCAGCCGCGTCGCGGCCTCGATGGCGTCGACCGCCTTCAGCGGCGCGACCTGGTGACGCCGGATCTTCGCCGCCTGCTCGCGGGCGGCGGCGAAGAGCGGCGCGTTGTCCTCGGCGTCGCCGAGCCGATCGCTCGCTCGCGCGTCTTCGGGTGCGAGCGTCGCGCGCCGCCACGCGGCGGGCGAACGCGACGGCCGACGCGGTGAGGTCGCTCGCCGGCGATCTCGTCGACGATGCCGGCGGCGCAGCGCGTCCTGCGGCGGAGATCGGGCGGCCGCTGACGCACATGTCGAGCGCCTTGGCCGACGCCGGCGAGCCGCGGCAGCCGCTGCGTGCCTTCGGCGCCGGGGATGATCCCGAGGTTCACTTCCGGCTGCCCGAGCTGCGCGCTCGGCGTCCGCCACGCGGTAGTGGCCGGCCATCGCCAGCTCCAGGCCGCCGCCGAGCGCGGTGCCGTGAATCGCCATCACGACCGGCTTGCGGCAGTCCTCGACGCGCCGGAGCAGGGCGTGCAGATCGGCCGCGGCCGCCTCGTCGCCCCAGGCGGCGTCCTCGAGCGTCGTGATGTCCGCGCCGGCGACGAACGTCCGGCCCGGCGCCGCGGACGACGATCGCGGCGACACCGTCGTCGCGCTCCGCCGCGTCGAGCGCCGCGGCCAGCGCCTCGGGCACGCCGGGCCCGAGCGCGTTGACGGGCGGGTTGTCGATCTCGACGATGAGCACGTCGCCGTCGCGATGGGTGCGTACGAGCTCGGACATGGGCAGCGTACCGCGTGCGAGCTGGGATCACTCCAGCGGAAAGCCGACGTAGTTCTCCGCGAGGCTGGTCATGGCCGCGCGGGAGTGGACGAGGTAGTCGAGGTCGGCGAGCTGGCGGCGGCGGTCGAAGTCGGTGGCGCCCTCGGCGCGGTGCAGCAGCGACGTCATCCAGCACGAGAAGCGCTGCGCCCGCCAGGCCCGGCGCAGCCCGGCGTCGGAGTAGGCGTCGAGCGCGGCGTCGCTGCCGGTCCGATAGTACGTCGTCGAGCGCGCGCGCCAGGCGCCACACGTCGGCGACGGCCAGGTTCAGGCCCTTGGCGCCGGTCGGCGGCACGATGTGCGCGGCGTCGCCGGCCAGGAACAGCCGGCCGTACGCGCATCGGCTCGACGACGAAGCTGCGCATGCCGGTCAGGCCCTTCTGCAGGATCGGGCCCTCGTTCGGCTCCCAGCCGTCGTGCATCTGCAGGCGGGCCCGCAGCTCGCGCCAGATCCGATCGTCGGACCAGGCGTCGAGCCGCTCGTCGGGCGCGCACTGCAGGTAGAGGCGCGTGACGCCGGTCGAGCGCATGCTGAACAGCGCGAAGCCGTCGTCGTGCAGGCAGTAGACCAGCTCCGGCGACGCCGGCGCCGCCTGGGCGAGGATGCCGAGCCAGGCGAACGGATGCACGCGCTCGTAGGCGCGCAGCGCCGACGGCGGGATCGACGCGCGCGAGATGCCGTGGAAGCCGTCGCAGCCGGCGATGTAGTCGCAGGCGAACGTCTCGTCGGCGTCAGCGCGTCCGCACGTGGAGGCGCGGCCGGTCGGTGTCGAGGTCGGCGAGCGCGACGTGCTCGGCGTCGAAGATGACCCGGCCGCCCGCGGCGCGCCGCGCCGCGATCAGGTCGCGCACGATCTCGTTCTGACCGTAGACCGTGATGGCGCGGCCGCCGGTCAGGTCCGCGAGATCGAGCCGATGCCGCTCGCCGCCGAACGCGAGGTAGAGCCCCTCGTGCCGCAGCCCCTCGCCGGCGAGCCGGTCGCCGAGCCCGGCCTCGCGCAGCAGGTCGACCGTGGTCTGCTCGAGGACGCCGGCGCGCACGCGCTCGATCACGTGCCGCTCGCTGCGGACCTCGACGGTGACCGACTCGATGCCGGCCCGCTGGAGCAGGTGGCCGAGCAGCAGCCCGGCCGGCCCGGCGCCGACGATCCCGACGGCGATGCGGTGCGGCGGCCATGGTCGCGGGCTCAGACGCGCTCGATCAGGAGCGCCACGCCCTGGCCGACGCCGACGCACATCGTGCAGAGGGCGTAGCGGCCGCGGATCGCGGCCGAGCTGCGCGATCGCGGTCGTGACCAGCCGCGCGCCGCTCGCGCCGAGCGGATGCCCGATCGCGATGGCGCCGCCGTTCGGGTTCACGTGGGGCGCGTCGTCGGGCACGCCGAGCGCGCGCAGCACCGCCAGCGCCTGCGCCGCGAACGCCTCGTTCAGCTCGATCACGTCGATCGCGATCGATCGTGAGGCCGGTGCGCGCGAGCAGCTTCTCGACCGCGGGCACCGGACCGATGCCCATCACGCGCGGCGCGACGCCGGCGACCGCCGCGGCGACGTAGCGCGCGCGCGGCGTCAGGCCGTGCGCCCGCACCGCGTCCTCCGACGCGAGCAGCAGCGCGCAGCTGCCGTCGTTGATGCCCGAGGCGTTGCCGGCCGTGACCGTGCCGCCCGGGCTGCACGATCGGCTTGAGCTTCGCCAGCGATCTCCAGCGTCGTGTCCGGCCGCGGGTGCTCGTCGGCCGCGACCTCGAGCGCCGGTCCCTTCGTCTGCGGGACGGCGATCGGGACGATCTCGTCGGCGAACAGTCCGGCGGCCGCGGCCGCGCCGGCGCGCTGCTGGCTGCGCAGCGCGAAGCGATCCTGATCCTCGCGCGCGATGCCGTGCTCGGCGGCGACGTGCTCGGCGGTCTCGGCCATCGAGTCGATGCCGTACTGCGCCTGCATCCGCGGGTTGACGAAGCGCCAGCCGAGCGTCGTGTCGGCCCAGGCCAGGTCGCGCGCGAAGGCCGCCGCCGGCTTGGCCATCACGAACGGCGCGCGCGACATGCTCTCGACGCCGCCGGCGATCACGAGCGACATCTCGCCCGCGGCGATCGCACGCGCGCCGGTGATGCAGGCGTCGAGGCTCGACGCGCACAGGCGGTTGACGGTCACGCCGGGCACGCGGTCGGGCAGCCCGGCGAGCAGCAGCGCCATCCGCGCGACGTTGCGGTTGTCCTCGCCCGCCTGGTTCGCGCAGCCGAGGATCACGTCGTCGAGCGCGTCCCAGTCGACGGACGGGATTGCGTGCCTGCAGGGCGCGCAGCGGCTCGGCGGCGAGATCGTCGGTGCGCACGCCCGCCAGCGCGCCGCCGTAGCGCCCGAACGGCGTGCGCACGGCGTCGCAGAAGTAGACCGGGCTGCAGGTCGCGTCGGATCGTCGCCATCACACGATCCGGCCGGCGGGCTCGCCCAGCTCGCGCGGCGTGCCGAGCGCGGCGCCGATCTCGTCGGCCGCCCGCCGCAGCAGCGGGACGACCTCGCGCCGCAGCGTCGCCGCATCGGCGCGCGCGGCGTGCGCGCCGACGTTGAGCGCGGCGACCACGGTGCCGTCGCGCCGGGCGATCGGCACGGCGCACGACCGCAGCCCCAGCTCCAGCTCCTGATCGACGATCGCGTAGCCCTGCGCGCGCACCGCGTCGAGCTCGGCGGCCAGCGCCGGCTTGTCGGTGATCGTGCGGGCGGTGTAGCGCGGCAGCTTCACGCGCCGCAGGAAGCGCGCCCGATCGTCGGCATCGGCCGCCGCGAGCAGCACCCGGCCCATCGACGTGCACGCCGCCGGCAGCCGGCTGCCCACCTCGAGGCTGATCGCGAGGATGCGACGCGCGGCCGCGCGCGCGACGTAGACGATCTCGTCGCCGTCGAGCACCGCGACCGAGGACGACTCGTGCAGCTCGTCGGAGACGCGCTCGAGGACCGGCTGCGCCACGCGGGCGACGCTCGTCGACGACAGGTAGGCCTGGCCGAGCGTGAGGATCGCCGGCGTCAGCTCGTAGCGGCCGCCGCTGGCGGTGGCGTAGCCGAGCACCGACAGCGTGTGCAGGCAGCGGCGCGCCGACGCGCGCGACAGGCCGGCGAGGCGCGCGACGTCGGCGACCGAGAGCTGCGAGCCGCCGTCGCCGAAGGCGCGGATCGCCGCCAGGCCGCGCGCCAGCGACAGCATGAAGTCCGGGTCGCCGATCGGCGGCTGGACGGCGTCGCCACCCTCGAGCCGGACCGGCCGGGAAAGACGTGAAGGGTTCACGGGCCGCCAGATTACGGGCGTGGCGCCTGCCAAGTCAATCGATAATCGGACAGCCTGTGCGATAATCGCCGCCGCCGACAATGAGCGAGCTCCTCAGCCTGCGCGACGCCGTGGCCGGACTGGTGCGCCCGGGCGACACCGTCGCGCTCGAGGGCTTCACGCACCTGATCCCGTTCGCCGCCGGCCACGAGATCATCCGCCAGGGCATCGGCGAGCTCACGCTCATCCGGATGACGCCCGACCTGCTCTACGACCAGATGATCGGGTGCGGCCTGGCGAAGCGCCTGGTCTTCTCGTGGGGCGGCAATCCCGGCGTCGGCTCGCTCCACCGCCTGCGCGACGCGGTCGAGCGCGGCTGGCCGCGGCCGATCGAGATCGAGGAGCACAGCCACGCGGCGATGGCGCACGCCTACGCCGCCGGCGCGGCGAACATGCCGGCGGCGTTCTTCCGCGGCTATCGTGGGATCGGATCTCGCCGCGGTCAACCCGAACATCCGGTTCATCGCCTGCCCGTTCACCGGCGAGCGGCTCGCCGCCGTGCCGGCGCTCCGGCCCGACGTCGCGATCGTGCACGCGCAGAAGGCCGACCGCGACGGCAACGTGCTGCTCGAGGGCATCGTCGGCGTGCAGAAGGAAGCGGTGCTCGCGGCCAGGCGGTCGCTGGTCACGGTCGAGGAGATCGTCGACGCGCTGCCGCGCACGCAGTCCCAACGCCGTCGTCCTGCCGTCGTGGACGGTGACCGCCATCGCGGTCGCGCCGGGCGGCGCGCGGCCGTCGTACGCGCACGGCTACTACGCGCGCGACAACGCGTTCTACGTCGCGTGGGACGCCATCTCGCGCGATCGCGGCGACGTTCCAGGCCTGGATCGCCGAGCACGTCCTGTCGCGCATCGGCCGAGGTCGCGTCGTGACCTGCACGGCGGTCGAGATGATGACCGTCTCGGCGGCGCGCGCGCTCACCAACGACGACGTCTGCTTCGTCGGGATCGGCCTGCCGTCGGCGGCGTGCAACCTCGCGCGGCTGACGCACGCGCCGCGCCTCCGGCTGGTCTACGAGTCGGGCACGATCGAGACGCGGCCGGACGTGCTGCCGCTCTCGATCGGCGACGGCGAGCTGTGCGAGACGGCGCTCACGACGGTGTCGGTGCCGGAGATGTTCCAGTACTGGCTGCAGGGCGGCCGCATCACGATCGGGTTCCTCGGCGGCGCGCAGGTCGATCGCTTCGGCAACTTGAACAGCACGGTCATCGGCGACTACGCCCGGCCGACGGTGCGCCTGCCCGGCAGCGGCGGCGCGCCCGAGATCGCCACCTGCTGTCGACGTACCTTCATCGTCATGCGACACTCCCGCCGGGCCTTCGTGGACCGGCTGGCCTTCGTGACGACGCTCGGCCACGGGCCGACCGGCCGGGAGCGGCGGGCACTCGGCCTCACCACGGAGGGCCCGGTGCTGCTGGTGAGCGATCTCTGCATCATGCGGCCGCACCCGGAGACGAAGGAGCTGGAGGTGACGAGCCTGCACCCGGGCGTGACCCGCGAGCAGGTCATCGAGCAGACCGGCTGGCCGGTGGCCTTCGCCGGCGACGGTGGCCGAGACCCCGGCGCCGACGGCGCGCGAGCTCGAGGTGCTGCGCGATCTGCACGCCCGGACCGCCGCCGCGCACGGCGTGGCGCCGGCGGAATGATCGGCTGCGACACGAGTGACAGGCCTATGAGCGATCGCCACGCCCTCGAAGCCGGCAGCCAGCCGCCGCTGCTCTACCCGCCGTACAAGTCGACGGTGAAGCGGGCGCCGACGCAGCCGCTGATCGTGATCCCCGAGCGGTTCGCGTCGCTCGCCACGCCCGTCTACGGCTACCTGCCGATCGGCGAGACCGACAACGACCTGACCCGGCAGCACGCCGGCGAGCCGCAGGGCGAGCGGATCATCGTCGCCGGCCGCGTGCTCGACGAGGACGGCCGCGCCGTGCCGCACACGCTGGTCGAGCTGTGGCAGTGCAACGCCGCCGGGCGCTACCGCCACGCGAGCGACAATCATCCGGCGCCGATCGATCCGAACTTCAGCGGCGCCGGCCGCGCGATCACCGACGCCGAGGGCCGCTACCGCTTCGTGACGATCAAGCCGGGCGCCTATCCGTGGGGCAACCACGACAACGCCTGGCGGCCGGCGCACATCCACTTCTCGCTGTTCGGGCACTCGATCGCGACGCGGCTCGTGACGCAGATGTACTTCCCGAACGATCCGCTGTGCGCGTGCGATCCGATGTTCCAGTCGGTCCGGGATCCGCGGGCGCAGCAGCGGCTGGTGTCGCGGTTCGATCTGTCGCTGACCGAGCCGAACTGGGCGCTCGGCTACCGCTTCGACATCGTGCTGCGCGGGCGCGACTCGACGCCGTTCGAGGCGCGCGTATGAGCGAGCCCCAAGAGCCGCCCCACGAACCGCTGATCGCGAGCGCGTCGCAAGCTGGACGATGCCGTCTTCGTCGACGCAGCCGGAATCGTGCTGGAAGGACCGACGACGAACATCTGGTGGCGGCGCGAGCGCACGCTCTTCACTCCCTCGCTCGACCTCGGCATCCTCGCCGGCGTCACGCGGGCGACGGTGATCGAGCTCGCCGACGACGCGGGCTACCACGTCGAGGAGGGCTCGTACGGCCTGAGCGAGCTCCAGACGGCCGAAGAGGCCTTCACCTCTTCGTCCGTGCGCGAGGTGATGCCCGTCACTGCGCTCGACGACGGCCCGATCGCCCGCGGAACCGCCGCCGATGAGCTGCAGGCCGCTCTGAGAAGGGCTGCTGGGGCTACGCTGGCGGCATGAGCAAGATTCGCCTCGGTGGTATGGCGCTCGCGAACGGCGTGCTCGTGCACGGGCCGACCGCGTGGGCGTGCGCAATCCGAGCGCCGTCTGGCGAGATCAAGGTGGCCTCGGCGCGCAAGCGCCTCTTCGCTCCGGGAATCCAGGCGCCGTTTCTGCGCGGGCCGCTGCGGCTCGCAGAGTCGTTCGCGATGCTCCCGCAGCTCCGACGCAAGCTGCCCGAGGCGCGGCTTCCGTTCGAGCGGCCCATCGTGCTCGGAGCGACACTCGGGAGCGCCGTGGCCGTTCGGGCTCTGCGCCAGTCGAGCAAGCTCGGCGCAGTGGCTCGGGAGCTCGCCTCAGGGATGCTGTCGATCGCCCCGGCCCTCCTCGCACTCCGCGGTGGTGAGCTCGCCGCGTATCACGGCGCCGAGCACGTCTCGATCGGCACCTACGAGCACGGCGAGAAACGCGCGAAGGAGCACGAGCGCTGCGGCTCACACCTGATCGGCCCGCTGATCATCGCCTCCGCAGCCGGCAACATCCTGGCCGCCCGGGCGCCCGCCCACCTGCGCGGCCCGGCGCGGGCCGTCAGCTCCATCGGCGCGGTCGGCGCAGCGGTGGAGGTCTTCGCCTGGATGACACGGCATCCCGGCCACCCGCTCGCGAAGGCGCTCGCGTTCCCAGGCCACGAGCTGCAGCACCGGATTGCGACCGCCGAGCCGTCGCCCGAGCAGCTGGAGGTCGCCGAAGCCGCGCTGGCGGCGTGTCTGGAGCTCGAGCATGGCGACAACGCCGCGCACTAGACCGGGCCGCCTTCCGCCGGGGATCTTCGACCTCCCGGTCGAGAAGATGCGCGAGGGCTATTACACCGACGCGTACTTCAATCACACGCGCGAGACGCTTCTTCAGGATGGTCGCCGGCCGCGTGTGGTGATGCAGGTGTTCCAGCGCAACCAGGCGATGCTCGGCGGAACCGACGAGGCGATCGCGATTCTCAAGCTGTGCTCGGAGGACTGGGACGCGCTCACCGTGCACGCACTCCACGACGGTGACCGGATCGAGCCGTGGGAGACGGTGATGACGATCGAAGGCGATTACACGCTCTTCGCGCACCTGGAGACCGTCTATCTCGGCGTCCTGACGCGACGCACGCTGATCACGACGAACACCGCCCGGGTCGTCGAAGCGGCCAACGGCAAGCCGATCATCTTCATGCCGGCCCGTCACGATCACCACCGCGTTCAGACCGGCGACGGCTACGCGGCCTACGTCGCGGGCGCGATGATCGGCGCCGAGATCGGCGTCACCTCCGATGCCCAGGCATCGTGGTGGGGCGGCCGCGGCGTCGGCACTGTGCCGCACGCACTGATCGCCTCGTACGGGGGTAACACCGTCCTCGCGGCGACGAAGTTCGCCGAGTGGGCACGCGAGGACATGAACATCGTCGTCCTCGTCGACTTCGAGAACGACTCCGTGCGTACCGCGCTCGAGGTCGCACGAGCGCTCGGCCCACGGCTCTGGGGAGTCAGGCTCGACACCTCGGCCCAGCTCGTCGACCGCTCGCTCTGGAGTGAGATGGGCGACTTCGATCCGCGCGGCGTCAACGAGCGCCTCGTTCGCAAGGTGCGCGACGCGCTGGACGCCGACGGCTTCGAGCGCATTCGGATCGTCGTCTCCGGCGGCTTCACCGTCGACAAGATCGAGGCGTTCGAGCGAAAGGGAGTCCCGGTCGACGCGTACGGGATCGGGTCGTCCCTGATCCGCGGGCAGAACGACTTCACGGCCGACATCGTGATGACGGACGGGCGACCGTCGGCGAAGGTCGGCCGCCGCTATCGGCCGAACCCGCTCCTCGAGCTCGTCACCTAGCCGTTCACTGAGAGAGCGCCTCGCCGACGACGCCCGGCCATTCGGGCATCGGGGTCTCCGAGCGGACAAGATGCGCTCCCGAGTCGGCAAAGCGCCGGAACGCTTCGTCGGCTTCGTCGGTGAAGTCGACCGACCCCGGCACGACCACCGGCGAGGTGCAGTCCTCGAGCAGGTAGACCTTCGACTGGAGGCCCCGCTCGGTCACTGTCGCGTCCGAGAGCAGGTCCTGGATCGTCCAGGCTACGCAATGGCTCTTCGCCTGTCCGGCGATCACAACGGCGTCGTACTGGAGCAACCGCTCGATCAGCGGCTGGTTTCGCTTCCCGAGCGCTTCGCCCTCGCGGTCGAACTCGACCTCCGGGCCTAGCATCGAGTAGTGCTCGGTGAGCGGGTTGTCACCCTTCGGCTGGAAGTCGAGCGGCGCCCAGCGGGCGATCGAGTGGAAGAAGAGCGCCTCCTCGACCGCGGAGACGAGCGCGTAGCCGACACCGCCGAGCATGGCGTGAAACGGCCAGACGGTGAGGCTGTACTTGCCTCCCTCCTCCAGCGTCTGCGCGTAGTAGCGCAGGTGCTCCTCGGCGTAGTCCGCATCGAGCCCCAGGCCCTCGGCGGCCGGCGGGCTGATCAACCAGCGGCCCGCCTCCACATCAGCCGCCGTCACGGTCGTGAACGGCTCGGGATGACGACCCTCCTCGTCGATGAGCATGATCGGGTGGAAGATCTGGAGCGCCTGGTGTGTGTCGAGCGTCGGCACGATCTGCGTCAACCGGTGGAGGTTGCGGTAGATGAACTCGCATAGCCGGCGCGAGTCGTCGAGCGCGCCGGTGCCGGACCGCCCCGCGACGAAGAGCTCGAAGCCCGGCGTACAGAAGGTGTTCTGGACATCGACGACCACGAGCGCGACGCGGAACCGGTCCGTGGCGGCGGCCAGCAGACCGCGCTGGTCGCGCCAGCGCTCCGCCTCCTCGAACCGCGTCGCGTAGTCGACGCGCCAGACCTCGGCCACGCGGTCTGGAGCCCAGTGCGGGGGCAACGGGAGCGGATCGGCCACGGAAGTAGTGTAGGAATGTGACTCCACAGCTCGTCGAGAAGGCGCTCGCCGAGGCCGCGCGCACCGGCTTCACGCGCTCGTGCAGCGCAGAGACCGGGAAGCTGCTGCAGGTGCTGGCAGGTGCCCGCGGGCTCGAGCGTGTCGCCGAGATCGGCACCGGCTGTGGTGTCGGCTCGGCGTGGATCCTCTCCGCTCTCGACCCGGCCGTCGCCTTCTTCACGGTCGAAGCTCGACGAGAAGCGCGCGGCGGCCGCTACCGAGCTACTCGCGGACGATCCAGCGGCAACCGTGCTCCAAGGGGACTGGCAGGAGGTGCTGGCCGAGGAGGCTCCGCTTGACCTGCTCTTTGCCGACGGCGGCAGGGCGAAGTACCACGAAGAGGTCGTCGGACTGCTCGCGCCGGGCGGGATGCTCGTGCTCGACGACCTGACGCCGGGGTACGGCGATCCCGATCCGGTCCGGGTAGCTCTGGCTCGCACACCCGCGCCTCGTCGCCGTCGAGCTCCAAGTTTCCTCGCGTGAAGCGGTAATCGTCGGCACACTTCAGCCTCGCTGAGGTTCTGCCGATAGGAGGCTCGATGCCGGACGTGGGGGGATTTCTGAAGGTTGCTTGGCTACGCGCTGACGTGGCTGCCGCTCGTCTTCTTTGGCGCGATCATCTATCTCCTCTGGCGAACGCTTACGAGTACATGCCGCGCGTCAAGCCGCCGAAGCTCGAGGCGAGCGCGAGCTCTTCCGTCAGCTGGGCGGACGTAGCCGGCGTCGAAGAGGCGAAGGCCGAGCTGCGGGAGGTCGTCGACTTCCTCCGCTATCCCGAGCGGTTCCAGCAGCTTGGCGCCCGTGTGCCGAAGGAATCCTGCTCGGCCGGACCGCCCGGCACGGAAAGACCCTGCTCGCCAAAGCAGTCGCGAGGGGAGTCTGGCGCCAAGTTCTACTCCCAGAGCGCCTCGGCTTTCGTTCGAGATGTTCGCCGGCCTCGGCGCCGCCCGGATCCGCCCAGCTCTTCAAGAGGCGCGGAGGAACGCGCCCGCGATCGTCTTCATCGACGAGCTCGATGCCGTGGGCACGGCTCGCGCCGGCGGCGGGCTCCAACCGCGAGCACGACCAGACTCTCAACCAGCTGCTCGTCGAGCTGGACGGCTTCGACGAGTCGGCCCAGGTGATCGTGATGGGCGCCTCGAACCGCCTCCAGGATCTCGACCCCGCGCTGCTCCGTCCCGGCCGCTTCGACCGGCAGGTGGTCGTTGCGCCGCCCGACCTCGGAGGCCGCGAGGAGATCCTGCGCGTGCACACGCGAGGCAAGCCGCTGCCGACCCGGACGTCGACCTGACCACGGTGGCGCGCCACACTTCCGGGCTGGACAGGCGCTCGACCTCGCCAATCTTTGCAACGAGGCAGCGATCTTCGCCGGCCGACGGAGCGCAAGACCATCCTGGAGGACTTCGAAGGCGCCATGGAACGCGTCGTCGCCGGCCTCCAGCAGCGGCGCGTCGTCACCGAGAAGGAAGCTCACCCTCGCCTACCACGAGGGCGGACACGCGCTTCTGGCCCATCTGATGGGCGACTTGCTTCCGATCGAGAAGGTGACGTCATCGGGCGCGGCGACGCACTGGGCTACGCGTACTACTTGCCGCTGGAGGAGCGCTATCTGCACACGAAGGAAGAGTTCCTCGACGTGATGAAGGTGGCGCTCGCAGGCCGCGCCGCCGAGCAGATCGTCTTCGGCCGGGTTACCAACGGCGCGTCGAACGACCTCGAGAAGGTGACCGAGATCGCACGCGCGATGGTCTTCGAGTACGGCATGTCCGAGGCTTCGCCCTCACGGACGATGCGCGCTGACAACTACGCCCTCTCCGAGGAGACGAAGCGGCTGCGCGACTCGGAGCAGGCACGTCTGACCGACCACGCCTACGAGGAGGCCCAGCGCCTGCTCATCAAGCATCGCGCCTCGCTCGACCGGATCGCGGCGCAGCTTCTGGAGCGCGAAACGCTGAACCGCCAGGAGCTGCAGGAGATGCTCGGCGACGTCGGGCCGGAGTCACGGTCGTCCGAGACGATCGGCACCGTGCGCGCGCTCCCGGAGTAAGAGCCTCCAGTAGCATCGCTGCCGTGGGACTCCGCGGCATCCATCATCTCGGCGTCGCCGTCCACGACCTGGACGACGCGCTCGACACGTACGAGCGTCTCTTCGGGGCCGAGCTCGAGCAGATGGCCGGCGTTGAGGAGCAGGGCGTGGAAGCCGCAGCAGTGCTCGTCGGCTCAGGCCGGGTCGAGCTGCTGGCCGCGCTCGGGGAGGAGACTCCGGTCGGACGGTTCCTTGGTCGCAGACCGCGGGCCGGGATCGCACCATGTCGCCTACGAGGTCGAGGACGTCCTCGTGGAGCTCGGGCGGCTCTCGGCCGAGGGCGCCGAGCTGATCGACGAGGAGCCGCGGCAGGGCCTCTTGGGCTCCAGGTCGCATTCGTCCATCCCGATGCCGTTCACGGCGTCCTGACAGAGGTGGTGTCTGTTGGCTGAACCCGATTCCGTCCGCGTCGAGCTCGCTTTCGATGGCGGGCCAGGTCTCTCCGCGCTCGTCACCGCCCAGGGAGCCGACGAGCTCGAGCGCGCGCTCGCGACCGAGGCGGGCGGCACCCTCATGCTCGACTCGAACGACGGCCGGTACACGATCGTCCTGGCCCGCGTGGTCTACATGAAGCGCTACGCAACCCAGTCGCAGGTCGGATTCGGGATTTAGGAGCAGGGAACGGTCCCTGGGATGACCGAAACAACGCAGAAGGGAGCGTCGGCCGCTGAGATCCGGAAGCTCGTCGAGCGGGGACAGCAAGGCGAGCGCGCCGCGCTCGAGGAGCTGTACCTGATCCACTTCGACCGGATCTACAGCTACCTGCACATGACGGTCGGGAACCGGCACGACGCCGAGGACCTGACCACGCAGACCTTCCTGCGGATGCTCGAATCGATCCGCAAGTTCCGCTTTCAGTCGGCGCCGTTCTCTGCCTGGCTCTTCCGGATCGCTCACAACCTCTCGATGGATCACTTCCGCGCCAACCGCCGCTGGCACCCGGAGGAGGAGGTGCCCGAGCCACTCGACTCCGCGGAACGCTCCGCAGAGGACGAGGCATTCCAGTCGATCGGCCGCCAATCGATGCTCGGGCTGATCGAATCCCTCTCGCAGGAGCAGCAGCAGGTGCTGACGCTGAAGTTCGTCTTCAACTTTTCGAATGGCGAGGCGGCGACGATCCTCGACAAGACCGAGGGCGCAGTGAAGTCGCTCCAGCACCGAGCGCTCGTCTCGCTCCAGAAGCAGATCGCCGGCGCGGCCCCCGACGAGGAGAGCTAGTTGGCACTCGAAGTGGGGATCGTCGGCCTCCCGGGGGCGGGCAAGACGACGCTGTTCACCGCGCTGACGCGGACGGGAGGCGCCGGCTTCGGCAAGGAGAACGTCGGGATGGCGTCGATCGCCGACGACCGGCTCGACAAGCTCGCGCAGCTCGTCGGGGCGCGCAAGATCACGCCGGCGACGATCAGGGTCGTCGACGTGCCGGGCACCGGGCCACAGCTCCTCGGCGGCCTGCGGCAGGTCGACGCGATCCTGGCAGTCGCGGACGGGCACTCGCCGGGCGCTACTCCCTCGGACGACTTCGAGACGCTCGAGCTCGAGCTCCTGGTCGCCGACCGCGACCATGTGGAGCGTCGGCTCGAGCGAGTCGAGAAGCAGGCGAAGTCCGGCGACGTGGGACTCCGCAAGGAGGTCGAGCAGCTGCAGGCGCTCCTCGCGCACCTCGAGGCCGGGAACAGCCTCCGCGACTACGAAGACGAGTTGCCGCCCGAGCTCGAGCCGCTGACGACCAAGCCGCTGATCGCGGTCGAGAACGGGCCCGGCGGGATCGACCTGAAGCTGGAGGCCGAGCTCGCGGAGATGTCGGACGAGGAGGCGGTCGAGTTTCGCGACGGCCCCTCCGCACTCGACGAGGTCGTGCGGCGCCTCCGTGACGCACTCGACCTGATCACGTTCTTCACGGCGCGGAGACAAGGAGACCCGTGCCTGGACGCTCCGCCGCGGCCAGACGGCGCTCGAGGCAGCCGCGTCGATCCACTCGGACATCGCGCGCGGCTTCATCCGGTCCGAGACGATCTCGACCGACGATCTGCTCGAAGCCGGCTCGCACGCCGAGGCGGCGAAACGCGGCACACAGCGGCTCGAGGGCAAGACGTACGAGGTCCAGGACGGCGATGTCCTGAACATCCGCTTCAACATCTAGCGCAGGCGGTCCGCCAGGTACCGCAGGCCAATGGGGTAGCGGTACTCGATCGCCAGGTGCGTCGCGTCGAAGAGCTCGACGTGCAGATCGGGGACAGGCAGCGCAGTCAGCTCCCGCCGCAGCCACTCCGCGGTGAGGTCGAGGTACCACTCGTCTCGCGTGCCGACGTCGACGTAGATCGCCTTCATTCCACGCAGGGCATCGGCGTGGCGGGGCACGAGCGTCGGGTAGTCCCACTCGAGCCACCGTTCCCAGAGCTCCGGGATCACCTCCGCAGTCGCGATCTCGTATGGGAGGTGGATCGTGCCGTCCTCGTCCGCGGAGTACGCGGCCGAGAAGCCCCACTGAAGCAGGACGTGCAGATCGTGCGGCTCGGCGAGTGGTGCCGGGCCGCCGCGGAGCTCCTCGAGGAAGCGCTCGATCGAGCCCTCGTACGTTGCCCGACAGGAAGCTCGAGGGTGGCTGCGACTGATCGACGAGGTTCAGCGCGGAGGTGAAAGTCGGCGTGTAGTTCGCCTTGAACACCGCCACGTCGGTGTCGCGAATGAGCGGCGTGATCCGCTGGACCTGGAGATCGAGGTTCTGCTCCAGCGCGGTCGCCACCGCGTCGTCAATGCTGAGCGCCAGGGACGGTCCTGGCCTTGCCGGCTGTGCCGCCGGAGCCGGGACTGTCTGAGCGTGAACATGTGACCGCCCAAAAACGGACACGCCCCCGGCGGCCAGGACGGCAGCAATCACAATTCGGGCGCAAAAATGCTGGTCTGAACGCTTCACACTGCTACTCCATTCATGTGGGATTTGATCGATGGGCCGAGCAAGAAAGATGCCGCCTCTGGAACGCAACCCCGACCATCATAGACGGTAGGGGAGACGACCGGGTTCAAGCTGAGAGAACCCGTTGACCCGATCCATACTACCGCCCGATGACTGAAGCCGAAGTTCTCTCGCTTTTTCGCCGTTCCGGGGCCCTGCTCGAAGGTCACTTTCTGTTGTCGTCTGGTCTCCACAGCCCCGGGTACTTGCAGTGCGCGCTGGTGCTCCAGTTCCCCCGCGATGCCGAGGCGTTGGGCGCGGCGTTGGCCGCGGCGGTGCGCTCGGTGAGCGCCACCGCTGTCCTCTCGCCGGCACTGGGTGGCATCGTGATTGGACAAGAGGTCGCGCGAGCGCTCGGCGTCCGAGCGGTCTTCGCCGAGCGGCAGGATGGCACGTTGACGCTGAGGCGCGGCTTCGCGCTCGGCGCCGACGATCGCGTGCTGGTCGTCGAAGATGTGGTGACGACCGGCGGATCGACGCGCGAAACCATGGAGGTTGCGCGCGCGGCCGGCGCCCGCGTCGTCGGCGCATGCGCCATCGTGGATCGCAGCGGTGGACGCCAGGGACTGGACGTGCCTTTTCGCGCGCTCCTCGTGCGCGACCTCCCAACTTACGAAGTGGCGCAGTGTCCGCTTTGCGCGCAAGGCATTGCGGTCGTGAAACCTGGATCTCGTGCCAAGTGACGGTCCATTGAGCGACTGATTGAACGACCGATCGACCGACTGTCTGGTGATCGGGCGATTGTCGATTGCACGATTCAATCGAGAGATTTCCAATCTTTCGAATTCGTGAATCAGTAACTCGATTCGTCCAACTACCCAATTCCCGAATCACCCACACAGTCGATCGGTCGATTGGCAATGTCATGAGAACCCTCAAGCTCACCCTTGCCTACGACGGCACGGCGTACGCCGGCTGGCAACGACAAGCCAACGCGATCAGCGTGCAACAGATCCTCGAAGACGAGCTGGCCGCGATTGTCGGCGCTCACGCACCAATCGTGGCGGCTGGACGCACGGACGCGGGCGTGCATGCGGCGGGCCAGGTAGCCAGCGTAACGATCGACCACCCGATGAGCAGCGACGATCTGGTTCGTGCCCTCAACGCGAGATTGCCTCGCGACATTCGAGTGCGGCATGCTGAAGACACCTTCGCCGGATTCGACGCGCGGCACGACGCCATCACGAAGACCTATCGATATGCCATCTGGAACGGCGCCGAGGCAAGCCCGTTCCTCAGGCACGTCGTCTGGCATGTCATGCAGCAACTTGATGTGACGGCCATGGCCGCGGCCGCCCGCCTGCTGCTCGGCGTTCACGATTTTTCCGCGTTTCAAGGGGCAGGCGCCGACACCAAGACGGCGAACCGGCGTCTGCTCCAGTCGGACTTGCGCGAAGTCGGCCTGCACGCCGAGGATTCGGTCGGCCTGCCGCCGATTGGGACCAACCCTCCTGGATTCGAAGCGCGGCTCCTTCGCTACGAGGTGACGGGAACCGGGTTTCTCCGTCACATGGTCAGAGCGATTGTCGGCTCGCTCGTCGACATCGGCCGCGGCCGGGTTCCGGCAGAACAGATGACCGCTGTCCTTGAGTCGCGCGATCGCTCGCGCGCCGGGATGACGGCGCCCGCGCAGGGCCTCACGCTCTGGTCCGTGGAATACGGCCAGGGTCCACGACTGTCGAAGGAGCAGAAAGAAGAAATACGCAGGAAGCAAGAAGGTGAGGAAGACGAGTAGGTGCTGAGAGCGATGCTCTTCGTCGCATGTGGCCTGGGGCTGGCAACAACCCGCGCCTTGGCGCAAGTGCCGCCGGCGCCCCCTTCGGCGTTGACGACCGCCGGCGACGCGGGTGTCGTGCTTCCTCGACTGCATAGCCTGCTGATCAGCTCGCGGGGCCAGCTGGTGCTCGAACGCTATTACCGGGGCGCGCGCGCGGATCGACCGGCGAACATCAAGTCGGCATCCAAGAGCGTCATCTCAGCGCTCATCGGCATTGCGATCG
Source organism: uncultured Acidobacteriota bacterium (assembly GCA_963773045.1). Taxonomy (GTDB): domain Bacteria; phylum Acidobacteriota; class Vicinamibacteria; order Vicinamibacterales; family UBA2999; genus 12-FULL-67-14b. Next base: position 16,923 of record CAVYZT010000004.1, read on the forward strand.
ATCGTGGACTGATCAAGGGCGTTGCACAACCCGTGCAGGACTTCTTTCCAGGCATCTGGACGAAGCCGGCAGACGAAGCAAAGCGAACGATCAAAATCGAGCATCTGTTGATGATGCAGTCGGGTCTGCAATCGACCAGCAACCGGAACTACGGCGCCTGGGTCAGGAGTGCGAACTGGGTGTCGCATGCGCTGTCGCGTCCGATGGTTCGGCCGCCCGGCACCGACATGGACTACAGCACCGGCAACAGCCATGTGTTATCGGCGATCTTGCAGAAGGCCAGCGGCGCCACGACTCGGGAATTCGCTCAACGGTTTCTCGCCGGCCCGCTCGGCTTCACGTTGAGCGAGTGGCCGCGCGACCCGCAAGGCATCTACTTCGGCGGCAACGACATGCTGATGACGCCTCGTCAAATGCTGGCGTTTGGTGAGCTCTATCTTCGGAATGGCATGGCCAACGGTCAGCGTGTCGTCCCTGCGGACTGGATCCGCACGTCGACAATCCCGCGCGGCCGTTCTCGATGGAACGATCGCGAGTACGGCTACGGCTGGTGGATTCGCGAGCTTGGCGGTCGGCCGACGTTCTACGCGTGGGGATACGGCGGACAGTTCATCTTCGTCGTGCCGTCACTGGAACTGGTGGTGGTCACGACCTCCGCTTCGACGGTGGCGACCGAACGCCGGGAGCATCTCGAAGGGATCTACGACATTGTCTCGCGGCACATTATCGAGCCGCTCGTCAGCTCGCCGTAACGCGTTCCGCCTCCTTTCTTCCTTCTTCTTTCTTCTCTCTTCCTTGTAACCCTTCGCCTTCCCACCGTTTGACGACGCCGGAGATCAACCACAGCCCGCCGGCCGCGGCGACGATCACCATCATCCAGCGCAGGATCGCGGCAATCGCCGCCGCGTCGATCACTGGGAACGGGAATCGCAGCAACTGCTCGCCGCGATCGATCATCCAGTGCCACGCCGTGTGGGCGACGAGAGCGGACATCAGAATCGTTCCGATGCGTGGCTCGACGATGAACTTGAAGAGCAGCGCCAGAGCAGGGATCGCGATCAGCAGCACGAGCAGTTGACCGATTTCCACGCCGACGTTGAACGCCAGGAGAGACGACAGCAGATGGGACCCGGCGAACTGAAGCCGTTGGCTCAACAGAAACGAGAACCCGAACCCGTGCACGAGCCCGAAGGCAAAGGTGATGATCCACCGGCGCTCGAGGTGCGCGCCGACGATGTTCTCGAACGCCATGTAGACGATTGAGAGCGCAATCAACGTCTCGATCAGCGGCGGGAACCACAGCGCATCCGGCGCCATCCCGAACGCCGAGGCGATGAGCGTGATCGAATGCGCCACCGTAAACGCCGTCACCACGACGACCAAGGGGCGGAATCGACGGAATGGGAGCACCAGGCAGAACAGGAACAGCAGGTGATCGATCCCGTCGAGGATGTGGAAGAAACCTTCTCGCGCGAACAGGAAGAAGGCCTGATACCAGCTCGGGTCGAGATGGACGATGCCGGTGTCGGCGTGAACGTCGAAGACATGCTCGGACCCGCCTGGCTGAACGAACCGCAGGCCGATATTGACCTGGAGGCCAAGTCGGGTGAGCCCCGGCCGGATTGAAAAGTCGGCCGTGTCCGACGTGATGTCGTACTCGAAGGCGATGTCCATCATGCCCTGTTCCCAGTAGATCTGGGTGTCGGCGGCAAGGCGCGGCGCCTTCGTGATGTGTTCCAGCGCCTGGTCGTAGGTCTCGAACGACCGGTCAGACGGCAGGGACACCCGCGTCGCGACGACGCGCGGCCGGCCGAGTCGCTGGGAACCCTCATAGATTTCGACGAAGTCGATGATCCAAAGCGTCGCCGCATCGCGGAGCGCCTGGTCCACTTTCGAGAAGTCGAGAAAGCCGTTCTCCCGCGTCGGCACGTCGATGTCCCGCATCGACTTGAGGGGCGCCCGCATCAGCATGGTGAGCGTCCGGCCTTCCGGCTTGAGGAACGTGAGGACCGTGACCTCGTTCGGGACTTCGTGCGCGCCGAGCATGGGTGATATCGCCAGCACCAGGGCAGTCGCGACACCCAATCGGCTCAACAGTTTGCTGGTATGTAGAATGCTCGACACGATGGAGAGTCCCAAGTATACTGACGCCCGCGAAAGCGGGATTTTTCGGCGGCCGGAAGCCCTTCGGGCGCCAGTGGGGGGAGCCAAGATGCAGCGGTTCAAGAACAATCGCAAGGTCTATGTGGGCGCGAGCTTCCTCGCGATCCTGCTGGCCCTTGGTGTGGGCCAGATGATCGCGGGTCAGGCGGCATCAGCCCAGGCCAAACAGGCGCCAAAATTCGAGGTCGATCCGTTCTGGCCCAAGCCCATGCCGAACAACTGGGTGCTTGGCCAGACCATCGGCGTCACCGTGGATGATCGCGATCACGTGTGGCTCGTCCACCGCGGCAACGACACCGGGAACCTCGATCGCACGGAACTCGCGTTTCCAGGCGGACCCAATTCCCCGCGTGTGAGCGAGTGTTGCAACCCGGCTCCGCCGGTTCTCGAATTCGACGCGGAAGGCAACCTGGTCGGCAGCTGGGGTGGACAGCCCAAGGACAACGCGTATCAGTGGCCCGAGAGCAACCACGGCATCGTCGTCGATCACAAGGGGTTCGTGTGGATCGGTGGCAATGGCGGCCCCGACGCCCAGATCCTGAAGTTCACGCGCGACGGCAAGTTCGTTGCCCAGTACGGCAAGGCTGGTGCGCGCAAGGACCCGGCCTCACCTGACGCGAAGCCTGTCTTCCGGGCGAACAGCACGGACATGGACAATTTCGGTCGAGTGGCGAAGATCTTCATCGATCCCAAGGCCAACGAGGGCTACGTCGCCGACGGATACCTGAATCACCGCGTCGCCGTCATCGATCTCGACACCGGCAAGATCAAGCGGATGTGGGGCGCCTATGGCAAGCCACCGACCGACGAGCAGCTCGGCCCGTACGATCCGGCCGCCCCAGTGGCTCAGCAGTTCCGTAACCCGATGCACTGCGCGGTCATGTCGAACGATGGCCTGGTCTACGCGTGTGACCGCCCGAACGATCGTGTCCAGATCTTCAAGACCGATGGAACCTTCGTCAAGGAAGTGTTCGTCGAGAAGCAGACGCGGACCGACGGCTCGGTCTGGGACATCGCCTTCTCGAAGGATCCGCAGCAGCGCTTCCTCTACATGGCCGACGGCTGCAACGAGCACGTGCGCGTGTTCGATCGCCAGTCGATGGAAGAGCTCTACAACTTCGGCTACGGCGGCCGGCAGCCCGGGATGTTCCTGGGCGTGCACAGCATCGCCGTCGACTCGAAGGGCAACATCTACACGACCGAGACCTACACCGGCAAACGCCTGCAGAAGTTCACCATGAAGGGCCTCGCGAACGTGACCTCGCTCAAGAAGGCGACACCTCCTTGGCCCACGCAGTAGGGAACTAGAGGAAGAAAGAAGAACGAAGATAGAAGAAAGAAGCTGAGGCCGACTTGGGGCGTTCCCCCGGGTCGGCCTCTCGCCATTCAGAGGGCGCACTTTCGTTCTTCTTTCTTCGTTCTTCTTTCTTCGACGGGTTGACTAAACTATCCACTGACCGCGATGAGCCTCGACCAGTTGTTGGAATGGGTCACGCCTGGGAGCCAGGAGGAAGCCCTGGCCCGCCAGGTGACGTTCGATCGGCTGCCTCGCCACGTCGCCATCATCATGGACGGCAACGGGCGTTGGGCCGGACAGCGGCATCTGCCGCGAGTGGAAGGGCATCGCGCGGGCATCGATGCGGTGCGGGACGTCGTCGAAACCTCTGCCCGGCTGGGGCTCGAAGTCCTCACGCTCTACGCGTTCTCGATCGAGAACTGGAAGCGGCCGGCCACCGAAGTGAGCACCCTGATGATGCTCCTCAAGCGGTACCTCCGATCCGAGTTGTCGACCCTGCTGCGCAACAACATCCGCTTCAAGGTGATCGGCCGTCCCGAAGCGCTGTCGCCGGATGTGCTCTCGGAACTATCGGACGCGGAGCGAAAGACGGCGGCGAACACCGGCATGCTCTTCAACATCGCGCTCAATTACGGCGGCCGCAGCGAGATCGTCGATGCCGTGCGCCGTGCGCTCGCGGCGGGCCTCGAGCCGCAGGACGTCGACGAAGAGCGGTTTTCGGGCCTGCTCTACACAGCCGGCCAGCCCGACCCGGACTTGCTGATCCGCACGAGCGGCGAGATGCGCGTCAGCAACTTCCTCCTGTGGCAGATCGCGTACGCCGAGATCTGGGTCACCGACACGCTCTGGCCCGACTTCCGCTGCCGTCATCTCCTCGAAGCCGTGCTTGCCTACCAGAAACGCGAGCGACGATACGGCGGCATTGCCGCATCGGTTGGCGCCGGAGTGAAGTAGACATCGCCTCGAAATGGTTCGCTTAGTCAGCGGCCTCGCGCTGGCCGGCGTTGTGGTCGCTCTGATCTGGTGGCTGTCACCAGCCGCCTTGACCGGCGTGGCCGTGATTGTCGCTGCGCTCGCCTTCATGGAGTACGCACGCATCGTCGGCGCGCTGGGGACCCGCATTCCGCTCTGGCCGGCACTGGCGGCCACCATCGTTGCGTGCGTGACCATTCCATTTCCGTGGGTGACGATCGAATCGATTCTCGGCGTCACGCTCCTGGTCGTGGCCGTTGCCGTGCTGGCATCCGGACGGACCGGCACTCAGCTCGTCGCCGACGCCGGTCTCGGGCTGCTCGCGCCGGTCTACATCGGAATGCCGCTCGGATCGCTCGTGGCGATTCACGTGACCGCTGGACGGGAAGTTGTGCTCCTGCTCATCGCGACGATCGCGGTGAGTGACACGGCACAGGTACTACGCGGGCCGCGCGTTCGGGCGCACGCCCCTGGCGCCCATTCACAGCCCGAAGAAGACTCGGGAGGGTGCGCTTGGCGGGCTCATCGCGGCCCCGGCTTTCCTCGCCGCCGCGGGTTCGATCTGGATGCCCACAGTGCCAGCCGTCTGGCTCGCGGGCCTGGGCGTCGTGCTGGTCATCTCCGGCATCGCCGGCGATCTGTTCGAGTCGATGTTGAAGCGCGCCGCGCGGCTCAAGGACAGCGGCACGCTCATCCCGGGCCACGGCGGCATGCTCGACCGAATCGACGCCTTGCTGTTTGCCGCGCCGATCTTCCTTCTCTTTCTTCGGCTGATCTAGTGGCCACGGCCCTTACGGTCTCACTCGTTACACTCCCCTAGATGGTCCGCATCGCCATTCTCGGCTCGACCGGGTCCATCGGCACCAGTGCGCTCGACGTTGCCAGGACTCATCGCGATCGCGTGACCGTCGTGGGTCTGGCGGCGGGCTCGAACGTGGACGCGCTGGCCGCGCAGGTTCGGGCGCATCGACCAAAGGCGGTGGCGATGGCCAACGGCGAGGCGATGGATCGGCTGCGCCATGCGGTCGGCGGATCGTTTCCCCTGGTGTCGGCGGTTGGCAGTGAAGGCCTGATTGCCGTCGCGACCCATCCAGACGTGGACCTCGTCCTGTGCGCCTCGTCGGGTACGGCCGCTCTCGAGGCGGTGCTGGCGGCGATCGACGAAGGCAAGACGATTGCGCTCGCGAACAAGGAAGTCCTCGTCATGGCAGGCTGGCTGGTTATGGAGGCGGCCCGACGCCGCGGCGTGGCCGTCTTGCCGGTGGACAGCGAGCACAATGCCATTCACCAGTGCTTGCATGGGCGATCGCCGGAGGAAATCCGTCGCCTGATTCTCACCGCCTCAGGCGGTCCGTTCAGGGGTCGATCGCCGGCCAGTCTCGCCAACGTGACTGCCGCCGATGCGCTCAAGCACCCCACCTGGCAAATGGGTCAGAAGATCACCGTCGACTCCGCGACGCTGATGAACAAGGGCCTCGAAGTGATCGAGGCGCACTGGCTGTTCGGTATTTCGTCTTCGAACATCTCGGTCGTCGTGCACCCCCAATCGATCGTGCATTCGATGGTGGAATTGAAGGATGGCTCGGTGATCGCACAGATGGGGATTACGGACATGCGGTTGCCGATTCAGTACGCTTTTGCATATCCGGATCGCTGGAGCGCGCCGGTTCCGTTTCTCGATTTGACACGTATGGGCACGCTCGAGTTCTTCGAGCCGGCCTGGGACGACTTTCCGTGCCTCAAGCTGGCTTATCGCGCGCTCGAGGCCGATCGCAGCCTGCCGATTGTGCTGAATGCAGCCAACGAGGTGGCTGTGGCGTCTTTCCTGAACGGGCGTCTCCGATTCAACGACATTCCTCGTTTGATCTCGCAGACCATGGAGGCGCACACTTCGGCACCCGCAGATACGCTCGCAGATGTCCGTCGCGTCGACAGTTGGGCTCGGGAGAGGGCTCTAGACCTGGCGACAGGGTTAGAATCGGAATAACGAGGATTTCGCGTGACTACGGTATTAGCGTTTGGGTTCGTTCTCGGCGTGCTGGTGTTCTTCCACGAGCTCGGCCACTTCATCATGGCCCGTTGGCACGGCGTACGCGTGCTGACGTTCTCGCTCGGCTTCGGACCAAAGCTCCTCAAGTTTCAGCGCGGCGATACCGAGTATTGCCTGAGCGCGGTTCCACTCGGCGGCTACGTGAAGATGGCGGGCGAGAACCCGGACGATCCGCGCACCGGCGGGGACGATGAGTTTTTGTCGAAGAACAAGTGGCAGCGGTTCCAGATCCTGATCATGGGCCCGGTGATGAACCTGTTTCTCGCCGTCGTGCTCCTGGCCGTCGTCCTCATGCAGGGCGCGGATGTGCTCGCCTACCTCGATCGCCCGGCCAAGGTCGGTGTCGTCGAACCCGGTTCGCCAGCCGAGCAGGGTGGCATCCGGCCGGGCGACGTCATCGTCAAAGTCGGAACTGCCGACGTGGCGAATTGGGAACAGCTCGACATGTCGGTGGCCGCCCGGCCCGAGCGCGAAATCCAGGTCGTGGTGATGCGCGACGGCCGGGAAGAGCGCCTGACGCTCCGCACCGATCTCACCACGCTCCACACTCGTAACAACACGCGGTTCGAGGTCGGCACGATTGGCGTGCTGCCCGATGTGAACCCCGCCATCAAGTCGGTCTTCGGCGGTCAGCCCGCCGAGAAGGCCGGTCTGCAGCCCGGCGACACGATCGTCTCGATCGACGGCAAGCGAATGGTGTTTGGCTCGCAGGTGTCGGAAGCCATCTCGTCGCACCCGGACGAGCCGATTCAGATCGTGGTCCGGCGCACCGACGGCGAGCACGCCATCCCGGTGACTCCGGTGCGGCAAGGCGACAAGGGAAAAATTGGCATCGAAATCAGCGAGGCCACTCGGTCGTTCAGACCGAGTCCGCTCGAGGCGATCGGGCTGAGCGTCGAGCGCAATGTCGAGATGTCAGGCCAGATTCTCCAGACGATCAAGGAACTGATCACCGGTGAAGCCTCTCCCAAGCAATTGATGGGACCCGTTGGAATCGCTCAACTGTCTGGTGAATCCGCCCAGGCTGGGTGGGTGGCGCTGTTCGCGCTCATGGCGTCGATCAGCTTGAACCTCGGCCTGCTCAACCTGCTCCCCATTCCCGTCCTCGACGGCGGTCACATCTTCATCATGGGCATCGAGACCGTCGCGCGGCGCAACTTCAGCCTTCAGGTGAAGGAGAAGATGCTGTTTGTCGGCTTCGTCCTGCTCATGACCTTGATGGTGACCGTGATCTACAACGACTTGACGCGTATCGCGTGGATCGAACAACTGATGCCCTGGAGAAATTGATGCGAGCATTGGCGTTCACCGCTCTCCTCGCCTTGACTGCCGCCCCGCTGCTGGGGCAGTCGGATGTCACTCAGACCGACGTGCAGCGTTTGCAGGATTCGATCACCGTGGCCGGCAAAGACATTGCCGCGCTTCGTGGGCGCGACGCGACGGCCGCCCGGAATCTCCAGGCCGAGCTCGACGAGCTGCAAGACGAAGTGATCTATCTCAAGGTCAAGCTGCGCAAAGAGCGCTCTCTCGCTCGCAACGAGTTCACCGACGTCCGCGATCGCATCGAGGATCTGAAAGGCCGCGCTCGCGGAGACAGCTCCGGTGGCTACACGCCGCCCGCTCCCGCGCCACGCGCAACGGCGCCTCCACCTCCGCCGGCGCCGTCCTCGAGTTCGTCGGCCTCGTCTACGCGATCGACGTCGGCGGCTCGCGACCCGATGGTCGTTCCCGTTGGCACCGAGCTCGACGTCCGCTTGCAAACGCCGCTCAATTCAGGCACTGCTCAAGTTGAGGATCGGTTCGAGGCCACGACGCTGGTCGACCTCAAGGCGAAGGACGGCCGCGTGCTCATCCCGGCCGGATCGGTGACGCGAGGCGTGGTCAACGCCGTGAAGCCCGCCGGCCGGACCGACCGCAAGGGAAGCCTGTCGCTCAGCTTCGAGCGCATCACCGTGAGCGGAACGACCTATCCGATTCGCGGCACGCTGACCCAGGTGGCCGAAAGCGAGGGCGTCAAGGGAGAAGTCGCCAAGATCGGTGCGGGCGCTGCCGTCGGCGGCATCATCGGCGGCATCATCGGTGGCGTGAAGGGCACGATCGCCGGCATCTTGATCGGCGGTGGCGGCACGATGGTGGCCACTGAGGGCGAGCAGGTCGACCTGAAGGCTGGTACGGTCCTGCGGATGCGCTTCGACCAGGAACTCTCGCTCGAGCGATAGAACCCAGCAGTCAGCTATCGGCTATCGGCTTTCGGCGGGAAACGCTGATGTTGATAGCTGATAGCTGATAGCCGATAGCTGCCGCGCGGGCTGTCAGGCAGACGGCCGTGCGCGTCTGGTGATCGATCTCCCCGCTGCAGTGACGTGTGGGGTCACTCACTCCTCCAGCCCCAACGTCATGGTCGTCAGACAGCAGCCTCAATCGTGCACGGGTTTGAGATAGAGCTGGACCGCGCGGCGGCCGATCTTCCGTCCGTGTTGGATGCCCTCGGTGACCGCCCTCCGGAAGTGAATGCCAACCAGGATGCGCGAGAGCCCGTTCTCGTTGGCCGCCGCTGAAAAACTGGAGAACGGGCGCAGCTTCGGCGATGGGTCGTTGCACTTGCTGCCCGCCGGCAGGGTCAGGCTGCACGCCGTGAACGCGATGTGATCCGTGCCGAAGAACTGCTTCAGGACCTCGGCCGCGGCGCCGCCTTCGACACTGTGCGCCGAATCGTGGTCGGGCATCGGATACGTGAATCCGAGTGATGGTGTCCAGGTTGGATCGCCTGCCGTGTCCGGATTGCCGTCGGTGTCGGCCAATTGGATGGCCGTGACCGGGCGCCAGAAGTTGTAGTGGTACTTGCCTTCCCACGATCCGATGTAGCCGTCGGCCATCGCCAGGGTCAGCAGCGCGAACAGGCGCGCGTTCTCATGAAGCGTGAGATGACGCTGAGCCGAGACGTCGCGAGCCAGGCGGTTCCAGGCGAGCGGTGAGCTCTCCACCCAGAAGAACGCGATCTCGGTCTGCTCCGGCGTCCGCCCGTTCGACACGATGCCGTCGCCGCCGAGCGATTTCACCTCGTTGAAATCCGCCGCGTACTTTTTGCGGTCGACCTTGTACGGCGGGCTCGCGCGAAACTGCGAGCTGCGGTTGAGCACGAACGGCGCGACATCGCCCCACCCGGGCGCAAATGCGAAGGGTGTACCCGGTGTGAATCGGTACTCACCGGGCTCGGTTCCTTGCGGATATGCGAAGTCCTGCAGCGGCGTATCCGATCCGTCGGTGGCCCGCAGCGAGATGACGGCCGCGGCGGCCGCTTGTCCCAATACGATGCCGCGGGTCTTGTCGACGCCGTTCGGGATCGCGGCCAGGGCAGCCGTGTAGTCGGCTTCGACGCTGGCGACGCCATTTTGAACGCACGTCGCCGATTCCTGGAGTTGCATGATGACCGCGACCAGTACGTCTCGCGCGGCGGTCGCAATGGCGGCAGTCGAAGACGTCGGTGCGGTGACGCGAGTGTCGAACACATACGGGCGGAATTTGCGCTTGATGGCGTTCAGCGCATCGTGCATCGCCGCATGCGCCATCGCGTACATGCGTGCTTCAGCGAGCGCGTTTCCTTCCGGCGAGAGGCACGCAGCGATCGCGGCCTTGCCGGCATTCGCATTCCAGATGAGGATGTCGTCGGCGCTCGCCGCGCTCGGCCACGACATGAGCAGGCACAGCGACAAGCAGACACCACCAGCAACGTTCTGCTTCATGAGAGACCTCCGCAGTCTGTCCCGTTCGACGCGGTCACGAAAACATCGACACGTCGAACGTCAGGACTGAACCCTCACTCTCGCCGTTGAGAGTGATCGTGAGCCGATGTTTCGCGTCGCCCGTGCGGTCCCGCGACGATATACTCTCGCTGGATCGCGTCAGCTCGTGGTTTCCGGGTCGACATCTGTAAAAGCCGAAACGACGAACAAAGTGGCTCACGACATCGGCGAGCTGGTCAGCGAGATCGACAGGGGCGGTCGTGCCGCCGTCGACGAACTGTTTCCCCTTCTGTATCAGGAGCTGAAGCGCATCGCGCGGCGGCAGCGGCGCGGCGAGCGGGCGAATCACACGCTCAACACCACGGACCTGGTTCACGAGGCGTACGTGAAGCTGCTCGGCCTCGATCGCATCAACTGGCAGGGCCGTGCGCACTTCCTGGCCGTGGCGGCGCAAGCGATGCGGCGAGTCCTGGTGGACTACGCCGTGGCGACGAAGGCGCAGAAGCGCGGCGGGCAGCGTCAGCGCGTGTCGCTGGATGACGCGATGCTGCGCGAGGAGCGGCCGGTGGAGCAGTTGATCGCCGTCGACGTTCAGCTCAGCCGTCTCGAGACCCTGAATCCGCGTCTGGCGCAAGTGGTCGAGTGCCGCTTCTTCAGCGGCATGAGCATCGAGGAAACCGCCCACGCGCTCAACTCGTCTCCGGCCACGGTGAAGCGTGACTGGAATCTCGCCCGCGCCTGGCTGCATCGCGAGCTCGGCGGCAGGAATCGCGCGTAGACGTTCGTCACAGAGGCTAGGCAGCAGCATGGCCGAAGACCGCTGGAATGAAATCGAGGCGCTCTTTCACGCCGCCCAGGATTGTCCGCCGGATCGCCGCGCGGAGCTGCTGGCGCAGGCCGATCCCGATGTTCGTCGAGAGGTCGAGTCCCTTCTGGCTCAACGCAGTCGGACGGGCCCTCTGGACCGTCTTGCTGTCGATCTTCTCCAGAGTGAAGAGATCTTCGATGTCGGGCTCGACCACCACATCACGCAGCTCGAGTTGGGCCAGTCGTTTGGCTCCTATACTCTCGTTTCAGCGCTCGGCCGGGGCGGTATGGGAGAGGTCTTCCGGGCGCGCGACACGAAGCTCGATCGCGATGTGGCGATCAAGGTCATGTCGGCGCCATTTGTTTCCGACCCCGAGCGCGTCGCCAGGTTTCGTCGTGAGGCCAAGACCCTCGCCGCCCTGAACCATCCCAATATCGCGGCCATTTACGGGCTCGAGGAGCATGACGGCACGATGGGTCTGGTTCTCGAACTGGTCGAGGGACCCACCGTGGCCGATCGGATCGCGCAGGGTCCGGTCCACGTTCACCACGCGCTCTTGATCGCCACGCAGATTGCCGAAGCGTTGGAGGCGGCTCACGAGCGCGGCATCGTTCATCGCGATCTCAAGCCGGCCAACATCAAGCTCCGACCCGATGGCGTCGTGAAAGTGCTGGACTTCGGATTGGCGAAGCGTCCTACCGGACTGGAAGACCAGCCCCCAACCGATGACATCGCGACCCGCGGCGGGCTGACCGGAGCCGGAATCATCCTCGGCACGGTGGGATATATGTCGCCGGAGCAGGCCGCCGGCCGGCCCGCCGATCTCGCATCGGATCAGTTTTCGATTGGCGTGATCCTCTACGAGCTGTTGACCGGGCGCCGGCCCTTCGAGCGTCCCACGTCGGTGGAAATCCTGTCGGCGATCATTCGTGACGACCCGCCGCCAATCCAGGACATCAATCCATCGGTCTCGAGTCCACTTCAGCAGGTCATCGAGCGGTGTTTGCGCAAGCATCCGCGCGATCGGTACAGCGACACGCGGCAGCTCGCCGCCGACATGCGTCAGCTCCGCGACCACTGGGACGCCGATCCCCAGCAGCTGGCCCTTCACGCGCTGATGAACGATGCCGAGACATCGGTCCTGCCGCACGTAACCACACAAAGAACCCTGGTCACGAGACGACAAGCGCTGTGGTTGACCGGCGGCCTTCTCGCCGGGCTTTCGGCCGCGGCGGCCGGATGGCGAATGTGGCCGACCGGTACTGGCGTTCGCGTGCTTGCCGTGCTGCCGTTTGCCAACGTCGCCAACGACCCCGACGTCGAGTATCTCTCCGACGGAATCACCGAAAGCCTGATCCAGCAAATCTCGCGTCTGCCGTCGCTGACCGTGATGGCGCGCAGCACCGTCTTCAATTTCAAAGGCAAGGCGATCGATCCGCGAGAGGCAGGACGGCAGCTCGGCGTCGACGCGATCCTTACTGGCAGTGTGTCGCGTCGATCGGGGCAGCTGCGGATCACGGCAGAGCTCGTCGAAGTGTCAACCGGCGTCCGGTTGTGGGGCAGCACCTACGACCGGGCGGCCTCGCAAATCGTGTCGGTTCAAGACGAGATCGCCAGCGCCATCATGGACGAAGGCATCCGGTTGCGGCTGACGAGCGCCGAGCGCCGGGCCCTGGCGCGACATCCCACTGAGGATCCCGAAGCCTACGAGTGGTATCTCCGGAGCCGGCACGCCGTGTTCCGAGGCACCGAGGAGGACATTGCACAGGCGCGCGAATATCTGACGCGAGCCATCGCTCGCGATCCGAAGTTCGCGCGCGCGTACACAGACCTCGGTGCCACACACATCGCCGCCGCCATGGACGGCTTCGAGCGGCCGACCGAGGCCTTTCCCGAGGCCATCCGCAACTACGACCGGGCGCGTGCGATCGAACCCGGGCAGCCCGAGGTGTTGTTCAACTCGGCCACATACGCTTTCTTCTTCAACTGGGACTGGGCCACCGCCGAGCGGTTCTGGAACATAGCGGATCAGACGACGGCGTCCGATTTGCCGACGCAGGAATTGATCGCTCATGCGCTGGCGCATTGGGCATTGGGCCAGCTGGACGAATCCATTCGCATCATCCGGAAGCTGCGTCAGATCGATCCACTGACCACTTCGTACATCATTTTCGAAGCGGACTATCTCTTCCATGCCGGCCAGCTCGAAGGCGCCGTCGCCCTCTACGAAAAGACACTCAACCAGGACCCGACCGCCACGGCGCTCTTCGGGTTGGCCGAAGTCCGCCGCGTGCAAGGCCGTTTCGACGACGCTATCGAAACGCGCCGGCGCGCCCATGAGATTGCGGGTGATGACGACCTGACCGCTGTCCTGGATGGTGCGAAAGGCGCCGAGGGGTACCGGCGGATCGAAATAGCCGCCCTCGAGCAAGAGCTCGAAACACTTCGCGCTCGAGCAGAGACCGGATATGTCTCCCCGCTCGACTTTGCCCGCGCCCATGCGCAACTGGGCAACACGGAGCAGGCGTTCGGCTACTTCGACGCGGCTTTTGCTGACCGTGCGACCGGCCTGGTGTTCCTCAAGGTCGACAAGGCGTGGGATCCAATCCGCAATGATTCGCGCTTTGCCGACGCCGTCCGTCGTGTGGGATTGCCCTGAGGTGTATAGTGAGTTTTTTCTCGATTTCCAGGGGGTTGGCATGAACACCCGCCTCGTCGCCGCAGCGGTGCTGCTCCTCGGTGGTGTCGTCGTCAGCGAACCGCTGATGGCGTGTGGAGAGAAGTTCTTGATGCGCAGCCGCGGCACGCGTTTTCAGCGCGCCGCTCCCGCGCGCTCGTCCGCGTCGATTCTGGTTTACGCCAATCCGGCGTACAGCCTGCCGAAGGCGCTCGCCAGCGTTCCGGTCGACGCCACGCTGCGAAAGGCCGGCTACCGGCCGAGCACCGTCACGAGCCAGACCGAGTTCAACACCGCCATGGGACGCGGCGGATGGGACCTGGTGCTCGTCGACGTCGCCGAAAGTGGAGAAGTGCTCAAGCAGACGCAGGGACCGACGGGGCCGATCGTCCTTCCCGTTGTGTTCAACGCCACCAGCGCCGAGCTGGCCGCCGCCAAGAAGCAGCACCAACGGATCCTGAAGGCCCCAACGAAGAACCAGTCGTTCCTGGACGCCATCGACGATGCGCTCGCCTCGAGGCCGGCGGCGCCGGCCAAGGCCGAAGACAGCCCGCGTCGGTAGCCGGTCGCGCGCCAGATGAGCCGCTCATTTGCCATCGGTTGGCGTGTGGGGGGCCGTGTGTCATTCGCGCTGGCGATGCTCGTCGCCCGGCCGGTCGCCGCGCGGGCGCAAGCGTGGGTCCCACCTGCCGGCGTGGGATCGGTGACCGTCGCCGTTCAGAACCTCGAGTACACCGGGCATCGTGTCACCGATGGCGAGTTCTTCCCTGTGGGGATGAGCGTTCACAACCTGATCGAGATCGAGACTGACTACGCGATTACCGATCGGCTGTCGGTGACGGCGAACGTTCCCTTTGTCTTCGCGAAATACCTCGATCCCAATCCGCTGCCGCCGTTCGTTCCGTTCTTGCCGGTTGACGATTGCCGCTGCTGGCAGAACGGGTGGCAGGATTTCGGATTTGTCGCGCGCTATAACGTGGTGAACGGCGCCTTCGCCTTGACGCCGTCGGTGTCAGTCGGCATGCCGAGCCACGACTACAACTTCCGTGGCGAGGCCGCTCTGGGCGAGCGGCTGAAGCAGCTGCTGATTGCCGTCGACGCCGGGCAGCGCCTCGATGCCATCTCGCCGAGGCTGTCAATTCAGGGCCACTATTCATACGCGTTCGTCGAACGCGTCATCGATGTCCCGAACGACCGCAGCAACTTCTCCTTCAGCGGCGAGTTCCTGGTCACCCGCCGGCTCGCCGCACGCGGGCTGCTGTTGTGGCAGCGGGTACATGGCGGGCTGCGCCTCGGCTCGCCCTCAGGAGATCCCTTTGTAGCGCCCGGCGAGGTCAACACGCCCGAACGCCTGTCCGAGCACGACCGTCTCCTGCGCGACAACTTCTTCCGGATCGGTGCGAGCGTGTCCTATTCGATGGAACGGATCGATGTCTTCGCCTCGTACCTCGAGCTGCTGCGCGGCACCGACAGCCACGGTGGAAGGGCAATTACTGTCGGCGTCAGCTGGCCGTTCGAAGTCGGCGGCGCACGCTCCAATCCTTGAGGTGACGTTCGGCACAGACTGTGCCTCCGCTGGATCGGCCACGTGACCACGTTTCAGGTCGAAGCAGACAATGGCCGGGCATTGGCGCTGATCGTCATTTCCGGGCTGCGGTCGTTCTGCGCAGGACCCTTCCCGGCCGCGCGCCCGTGTGCTTCCCCTCGTCCAGCACGACCTGGCCGTTGACGATCACCGTATCGATGCCGACGGGATACTGAAACGGGTTTTCGAAGGTCGCGCGATCGGCGACCGTAGCGGGATCGAACAGCACGAGATCGGCCCACTTCCCGGTCGCAATGGTCCCGCGATCGCTGAAGCCGAGAATGCTCCCTGGCAGCGACGTCATCTTGCGAATCGCCTCCTGAAGCGAGATCGCCTTCTGCTCTCTGACGTACCGGCCCAGTACCCTTGGGAACGTTCCGAAGGACCGGGGATGGGGCACGCCGGCACGAAGCGGGCCCTCGGTGGCCAGCGCAGACCCGTCGGACCCAATTGCGACCCATGGCTGCGTCAACGCCAGCGCGAGGTCGGCCTCATCGATGATGAAGTAGACGCAGCCGACCGATCCCCTCTCTTCGACGAGCAGATCGAAGACGAAATCGAACGGATCCTTGTTCGCGAGCTTGGCGGCTTCGGCGACCCGCATCCCTTCGTACTTCCGATTGGCAGACGTGCCCGCTTCTCGTGCGCCGCGCGTGCGTCCGATCGAGGCGAGCTGCACGTTTTGCCACGTGCCGGCCGACTGGTATCGATTCTCCCAGGTCGGATTGGGATCTTCCATTTCCTTGCGGATCCTGGCGCGCATCGCCGGATCCTTCAGCCGCTCGACCAGCTTGGCGGTGCCGCCGTCCTGTACCCACTGCGGAATCGTTGCCGTGAGGCCGGTGCTGCTGGCGACGTACGGATACTGATCGGAGGTGATGCGCACGCCGCGGGCACGCGCCGCGTTCACGATGGCGATCACTTCCTTCATCCGGCCGAAGTTCTTCTGACCGGTCACCTTCATGTGGAAGACGTGGACCGGCATCCTGGCGCGCTCGCCGATCGCGATCGCTTCCTCGAGGCCTTCTTTGAGCTTGGTGCCGTCGTAGCGAAGGTGAGACGCGTACAGGCCGCCCTTGTCGGCTGCAGGCTTGGCCAACTCGACGAGCTCCTCGACATCCGCATAGGAATTGGGCGGATAGATGAGCCCGGTCGAGACGCCGAAGATCCCCTGGTCCATCATCGTCGACACGAGCGACTTCATCTTGACCAGCTCCGCCGCGGTCGGCTTGCGGTCCGCTTCGCCCACCACCGCTTCACGTACCGATCCGAGACCGAGGTACGAGAGGAGGTTGACCGAGATCCCCTGCTTTTCGAGCAGCGCAAAATAGCCGGTGAAGTCGCTCCACGGCGCGTTCTCGCTCGGGGTGCGGGGCGCGACCGAGTCCGACTCGCCGATCACTTCCGTCGTCACGCCCTGCCGAATCTTGCTTTGGGCGTTGCCATCGGTTACCAGCGGCATGTCCGAATGGCTGTGCATGTCGATGAAGCCCGGGGCGAGCGTGCGGCCCTTTGCGTCGATGGTCCGCGTCGCGGTGCCCTGCACGTCGCCAACCGCCACGATGCGGCCGTTGGAGACGGCGACCGAGCCTCTTCGGGGGGCAGCGCCGGTCCCGTCGATGATTTGCGCGTTGGTGATGAGCAGGTCGTACGGTGCTTGAGCAGCGACGTACGCAACGCCAACAGCGAGCGCCATCGCTGAAACCCCAATTGCACGGTTCATTACTGACTCCTGAGATAGGCGACGATCGCCTCAACCAGCTCGGCCATCGTCCCACCGGCCAGGTGAATCGCCGGCGTGATGCTCGCGCGCGAGGCGGCATCCAACGTCGCCGGGCCCATGGTCGCGACCATCGTGTGGGCGAGGAGATCGACCGCCTGGTCGGCTCCATAGATGGCCAGGAACGCATGGATTGCCGATGCGCTGGTGAACGTCACGACATTCAGCTGGCCATCGAGCAGCTGGCGGTAGATCTCGAGATGACGGTCGCTCTCGTTGATGACGGTGCGATACGCGGCGACCTCGTCCACGGTGGCCCCGGCCCGCGCCAGCTCTTCGGCCAGAACATCCGATGCCGACTCCGCCCGCGGCAAGAGCACACGCGCTCCGGCCAGGGCTCCACTTGCCGCCAGCGCCGCGACGATACCCTGCGCGTGATGGTCGTCCGGCAACAGATCGACCGCGATGCCGAGACGCATCAAGCGCGCCGCTGTGCCAGGACCGGCGGCGCAGACCCGCGCCCGGCCGAGGGCACGGATGTCGCGCGGTCCGCGCAGCAGCCGATCGAAAAAGGCGTGCACGCCGTTCGGACTCGAGAACACGATCCAGTCGTACCGCGACACCTGCGCGCAAGCGCGATCCAGCGGCTCGCCGTCCTCAGGCGGCGCGATTCGAATCAACGGCGCTTGAACCGCCTCTGCGCCACGCACTTCGAGCGGCTCGATCAGATCGCTCGCCTGCTCGCGCGAGCGAGTCACCAGCACACGACGGCCGAAGAGCGGTCGCGCGTCGAACCAGCGCAGGTGCTCGCGAAGGCCGACCACCTTGCCGACGATGATCATGGACGGCTCACTCAGCTTCTCGTGCTCGATCGCCTTGACGATGGTGCCCAGCGTCCCAACGATCGTCCGTTGTGACGAGAGGGTGCCGTCGGTGACGATGGCGGTCGCTTCGTCCGGGGATCGGCCATGGCTGAGGAGCGCATCGACGATCTTGGGCACCTGCGTGGGCCGGGCGAGGCAGACGAGCGTCCCGCCCAGCTTCGAGAGGCTCGTCCAGTCCACGCGTGGCTTCTCGCGGCGCTCGTCCTCGAAGCCGCGAATCAGCGTCAGCGTGTCGCCGCCACCGTGATAGGTGATCGGGATCCCCGCGTACGTCGCGCTCCCGACCGCCGCCGGCACTCCAGGAACGACCTCGAACGGAATGCCCTGCTCGTGCAGGAAGAGCGCTTCTTGGCCACCGCGACCGAAGAGAAAGGGATCCCCCCACCTGAGACGCGCCACGATCTTGCCTTCGCGCGCCTTCTCAGCGATGAGGTACGAGATCGCGTCCTGATCGTTGACGTGCGGCGAGCTGCTGCCGACATCGATCCGCTCGGCGGTCGGCCGCGCCGCTTCGAGCAGGCGAGGATGAACCTTGTGATCGTAGATGACGACGTCGGCGTGCTGCAGACAACGGAACCCGCGCAGGCTGATCAGGTCCGGAGCGCCTGGTCCCGCACCAATCAGGTAGACGATGGACGGCACGGTCAGTGGGAAACCGGCGCGTAGTAACCCCGCTTGGTCCTCGGCGTTACATTGGGTCGCGCAACTTGCACGACCAGACGGCGGAAGGTGCCGTCGCGCCGCGGATTCTTCGAGGCATAACCCATCGTGTATTGACTCGACAGTTCGTCGGCGATCTGGCCGTAGACGTTGTTGAGTTCGTCCACCTTCTGAACGAAGAACGATCGTCCGCCGGTCTCCTGCGCGAGTTGTTTCAACACAAACTCGGCTTCACGGAAGCCCTTCAGCCCACTCACTTCTCTGGGCTGCAGCCCGATCGTGTAGATCGAGGTCTCAGACCGTTTCGCCAGGTCGAGCACTTCGTCGAACGTCACCAGACTCGATGTGTCTTCGCCGTCCGAGAGCACGACGATCGCTTGCCGGCGGATCTCGTCCGGGTTGGTCGCCTTTATCTTGGCGAGTTCCTTGAGGGAAATGTAGACGGCGTTGTGTAGTGCGGTTGAGCCGCCTGCCGTGGTGCTGCGGATCGCCCGCTCCAAGTCCTCCGCATTGTTGGTGAACGTCTGCGCGATTTGGACGCGGCTGTCGAAGTCCACGATTTGTGCGAGGTCCTGCTTGCGGATCCGTTTGGCGAACCCGATGGCGGCATCCTGCGCCGTCTGCAGCCGCTGTTCCATGCTCGCGCTGGTATCGATCAGCAGCGACAGGGCGATCGGCAGGTTCGTCCGATTGAAGAACGTCAGCTCTTGCTTGGCGCCGTCCTCGAAGACCGAAAAGTCTTCCTCCTTGAGGTCGGTCACGTAGTGGTTCTGACCGTCGACCACGGTGACGTTGAGTGAGACCACGTCGATGCCCGCGCGAAACACGCCGCTCGGTTGCTGCGTCGACGGCGGCTGTGCGGGTTTGGGAGCTTGTGCCGCCGGGCCTTGCGCGAATCCAACGACCAGGGCAATCGAGGCCAGCCAGAAGCGAATCCTGGTGCGCGCGCGAGTCATCGAACTTTCTGTCCCCGCGCCGGCGCGCCGTAGGCGGCAAAACTCGAGTTGGCCGCATCCACTTCGAGGCGCTCCGGTGGGATCAACGTATCGGGACGCGCGTAGACGACGCGATATTGATGCTTGAGGATGGCCGCGAGCTCGCGCATCCGGCCCTCGTACGACAGGCTCGTGAGGACGTCGAAGCGCACGCCGCCGCTGGTCCGGGGACCCTGATCGAGGACGAACGCGCGATTGCGCGCCTCGTCGCTCGACAAGGATCGGGCCGGGTTGGTGAAGACGATGGCGCTCATCATCGCGCCGCTCTTCGTGAGCGACTCGAGCACCTGGGTGTAGTGCAGGGTGCTGAACTCCGTATGCTCGGTCGTGACCAGCACCATCGCGGCGCGATCGGATTCGCGTTTGCCGAGACCGTTGCCGACTTCGACGATCGCGTCGAGCAGGGTCGCCCCGGACTCTGGAACCGCGAACACCCGTCCCGCGGCGTCGACCAAGCGCTTCTGGTCAGTCGTGTAGTCGAGATGGATGGTCGGACGATCCGCGACCGTGATCAACGCGATCGGTCCAATGCCATCGAGCTCGCGGACAAACGAGGTGAGCGCGCGGCGAAGGTCGGAGATCGTGGCGCTGGCGCCTTGTGAGTTGTCGATGAGGATGGCGACCGGCATCGGCGTGGTCGCCGGCGTCACCCGCAGTACTTCGCGCCGGACCCCGTCCTCCTTGACGATCACCGCATCGGTGCCGAGGTTCTTGATGGGCTCGCGGGTCTTCTGGTCGATGACACTGACGTACAGTCACCCGCTCGCCGCCCTGAGCGGCGAGAACGCGCCGAGAGAGCAAGGCCAGCCAAGACCCCGGCGGTACGACGGATGGCAAATGGATCGCGCATGGACAACCGAGGCTGCCGCCGAGGCGCGCTGGGCAGCGTACGGGCAGTATAGCCCAGCGAGGCTGAGCCTCAGACGAGCGAGCATACGGGCTGCTCCACCTCGCTGGGTCACTATTTCGTTTTGCCCCGCCTCCGGCGGGGCGAGAAAACTTGACTCAATTGGTCGAGATTCCAGCTGTCAAGTTTTCTAGCGTTGTAGACTGCCTCGTGGCGTCTTCGTCACCGTCCGCGATCAGGCTCCTCGGTCAGTTGAGCACGATAGGGATGTCGTTTGTCCTGGCGCTGGTGCTGGGATTTGGCGGCGGCCTGCTGCTCGACAACTGGCTCGGGACCAAGCCCTGGCTCATGTTCGTCGGGTTCTTTCTGGGACTGGCTGCCGGAGTGTTGAACGTCTACCGTGTCATGCGCGAGGCCGACCGCCTGAGTCGATCCGCGCCGACCGGCGCCCCTCCGGCCTCGACCGATCGCAAGGTGTAAACCTCATGCTCTCGCGCATCGCGCGCGACACCGGGCTGACCTGCGCGCTGTTGATTGTGCTGTCGATAGCGGTGTGGCCGGGTCGCTGGCGCATTCCCTTGGGCGTGGCCGGCGGTGGCGTGCTGATTGGACTATCGCTGTGGGCGATTCGGGGGACGGTGGATAGCTGGCTTGGCGGGGGTCAGCGGAAGGCCGGCTTGGGGTTAGTGAAGTTTTTCACAAGGTATGCTATGCTCGGTTTTGCCGCTTACGTTATGATGGCGCGTTTGCACCTCGACCCGGTGGGGATGCTGGCGGGGGTATCCGCGCTCGGGGTGGCGGCCGGCGCTGAAGCGCTGCGGGGCCTCAGAGCACCCAGCGTGGGTCGGCGCGGCTGAAATTCCACTCACTTCCCGGACTTGCGCGCGGCATGGAGGCGTTTTTTGTGAGCACACGACGATCGGTCCTGTCACTGGTGTTTGGGTTCCTCGTTCTAGGGTTGGTGTCGCCGGTGTACGCCCAGGAAGCGGCCGCCGAGACCAGTTCGGTCGTCGCTCAGTGGTCCATCATCACGGCGGGTTTTGCGCTGGCGATCGCGGCCGCCGGAGCCGCCATCGGGCAGGGCAAGGCCGTGGCCTCCGCCGCCGAAGCCATTGCCCGCAATCCCAGCGCGGTCGGCGACATTCGCGGCACGCTCATTCTCGGTCTCGTTCTCATAGAGTCGCTCGTCATATACGTGCTGCTCATCTCGCTGATTCTGTTCTTCGTCAAGCCCTTCTAAGCGACGCGACCGCGCACCGTGCGTTGCGCACTGTGCAGAGGACATCACAACGGGAGCCGGCACGAGCCGCGCTCCCGTTTTGTCTTTTCAGAAGAGTTCCCGTTCAAAGTGCGAAGTTCAGTGGAAGGTGTGAAACTTGAAACTTAAAACTTCAAACTGAACTTCCAACTTTCAACTTGCACTCTTTCAACTTTCAACTTTTCAACTTTCAACTTTGTGTTCTCTCTCCTCGATCTTCTGCTGCTCCTGATGGTGATCATCTGGGGCGCGAACTTCTCGGTCGTCAAGGTGGCGATGCGCGATTTCCCGGAGCTCGCGTTCAACGCGCTCCGGCTCGTGATCGGATCGTCGATCTTCGGCGCCGCGATCTGGTGGACTCGACGGCGCAGCGCGGCGATGCTGCCGCGGATCAATCGAGCCGACTGGGTCCGGCTGATCGCGCTCGGCATCGTCGGACATCTCGTCTATCAGTTGATGTTTCTCGGCGGCGTCAAGCGCACCAGCGTCGGCAACGGATCGCTGATCATCGGCTCGTCACCCGTGGTCATCACGCTGTTCTCGTCGCTCGCCGGACACGAGCGGGTGACGCCGCTGCGATGGGTCGGCGTGCTATTGGCGTTGTTCGGTCTGTACCTGGTGGTCGGCCACCGCGTTGACTGGTCGCTGGAGTCGCGGGTGGGCGATGCGCTGATGTTCGGCAGCCTGCTCTGCTGGGCGACGTATTCGGTCGGAGCGCAACCGCTCTTGAAGCGCTACTCACCGCTGATTGTGACCGGTGTCTCGATGAGCGTCGGCGCTCTTCTGTACTTCCTGTTTGCTGTTCCGGTGCTCACGTCGCTCGACTGGCGGTCGATTTCACCGCTCAGTTGGTGGCTGATGATCGGATCGGCCGGGCTGGCCCTCAGCGTCTCGTATCTCATCTGGTACACAGCGGTCCAACGACTCGGCAGCACTCGCACCTCGGTGTACAGCTACCTGACGCCGGTGGTCGCGATGCTGGTGGCCGCCCTCTGGCTCGACGAGCCAATCTCCGGGAATCAGGCGCTGGGCGCGACGACGATCCTGGCCGGGCTGCTGGTGACGCGGATCGCCCCCGCAGATCGACCGTCTTAGAAAGATCGCGAGGTTCTGCAGGTTCTACGGGTTCTACAGGTTCTACAGGTTGAGAGCCCTCGGAACTGAACCTGTAGCACCAGCGGAACCTGCAGAACCCGTGGGTTCGGATCCAAAGCTCCTGTGGAGGAGTCGTTCTGGCGGGATGGCAAGTTGCCGGCGC
The DNA here is from genome assembly GCA_963773045.1 of uncultured Acidobacteriota bacterium. Taxonomy (GTDB): domain Bacteria; phylum Acidobacteriota; class Vicinamibacteria; order Vicinamibacterales; family UBA2999; genus 12-FULL-67-14b. The sequence continues at coordinate 39,840 of CAVYZT010000004.1, forward strand.
CCGGCCTTTTTCCTTGTACCGCTCTACGAGAACGGGTCATTCGTACCGGGCCCAAGTGACGAATCTGGCCTCCGAACGACGGCGGCGCGTTAGTGGGACCCGTATATTGCAATTCACCCCTGACACCTATATCCTCCACACTCTGTGCGGGCTGGCCCTAGGCTCGTCCGTTTCTGCTTGCTGTCAGCTTGTCGTTCTTGACTTTGTCCCCGTCGGGCGTCCGGCCCGGGCCCCCTTATGGGGGAGGAGGAGAGCATGAGGCGTTGGACTACGGGCCTGATGGCCCTGTTGGCGGTGGTCTCATTGACCGCGCCCGCATTCGGGCAGGGTGGCGGTGCCAGTAGCACCGGCACGATCCAGGGAAGAGTAAGCGACGCTCAGGGAGCCGTTCTTCCTGGCGTGACCGTCACCGCGACCAGCCCCTCGGCGCTCGGCGCGCAGACGACCGTCACCTCCGAGACCGGTAACTACCGGTTCCCGGCGCTGCCGCCCGGCGCCTACGCGGTCACTTACGAGCTGGCGGGGTTCAACACGCTCAAGCGTGAAGGCATCCAGATCACCCTCGGGTTCACGGCGAATGTGAACGTCGAGCTCGCACTGGCCACGCTGCAGGAGACGGTCACCGTCAGCGGCGAATCGCCGGTCATCGACACGACGGCCACTCGTATTCAGCAGAACTTCAAGATGGAGCAGTTGCAGTCGCTGCCCAACGCGCGCGACATGTGGGCGCTGCTCGCCGTGACGCCTGGCGTCGCGGTCAACCGCATCGACGTCGGCGGCAATCGCGCCGGCACGCAGGCGGGCTACACGGCCTACGGCTTTACCGGTCAGGTCCGCGTCCTCATCGAGGGCATCAACACCACCGAAGGCACCGGCGGCGCCGGCTTTTACTTCGACTACGCCTCGCTCGAAGAAGCCTTCCTTGGCACCAGCGGCCAGTCCGCCGAGATGCCGAACCCCGGCGTGCAGAGCCAGTTCATCGCGCGCTCAGGCAGCAACCAGTTCCTCGCCGAGTATCACCTCGATTGGTACAACAACTCGTTCCAGGGATCGAATCTTCCGGACGAGTACATCGTCCCGACGGCGTTCAATAACAGCCCGATCCGCGAGCACAGCAACGAGATCTCGAAGTACTACGATCACGACATCAACGCCGGCGGCCCGATCAACAAGGACAAGCTCTGGTACTTCGGCACCTATCGCGTCCAGAAGAACGGCATTGCCCAGCCGAACTTCCAGTTCGACAAGACGTTCGACACGAGGCTGTGGAACGCGGTCGGAAAGGTCAGCTACCAGATGAACCAGAAGAACAAGTTCATCGGCTACTACCAGTGGGGACAGAAGACGCAGCCCAACCGCCTGCCGTTTGCCACCTACACATATGCGTCTCCCGAGCAGACATGGACGCAGAATTCGGGAAGCTGGGTTTACAAGGGCGAGTGGAACGGCACGGTCAGCGACAAGATGTTCGTCGAAGGGCGCTACGGCGACTTCGGTTACTACTTCCCGCTGTTCACCAACAGCCCGGATCAGTTCTTCTTCCACGATACCGGTGCGTTGTTCTCGCAGGGCGCCCATCAGAAGCAGCAGCTCGATCGCGACCGCAAGCAGTACAACGTCGCTGCGACATACTTCCTCGACACCGGCAAGGGCAGCCACACCTTCAAGAGCGGCTTTGAGTTGTTGCGGGAGAAGTCGTGGGAAGGCTACTCGTCGCGACGCGGCGGCGAGTCCGGGCCGTATCAAGGGATCGAGCACGTGTATGCGAATGGCGTGTCGAGCCAGGTGATCTTCGGCCTGCCGACGGCGACCTGCAAAGTGGCCTCGTTGGCCGCACACGATTGTCTGACGTCGAAGTCAGCGCTCGACCAGATCGGTCTGTTCCTCAACGACACCTGGGCCGTTGGCCGGACGACGGTGAACATGGGCGTTCGTTACGACCGCTATTCCGGTTGGAATCCTGAGCAGGAGCAGGTCGGCGCCACCATCGGCCGCGCGTCGGTGCCAGCCCTGACATTCCCCAAGACCGACCTCTACACGTGGAACGTGTTCGCGCCGCGCATCGGAGCGATCTACGACCTCAGCGGCGACGGTAAGACGGTGATCAAGGCGAACTACGGCCTCTACTGGCACAACCCCGGTGTCGGCATCTCGCAGAACGCCAACCCGAACATCGCCAGCAAGTCGGCGACCTACACCTGGAACGATCAGGCTGTGTGCGCCGGATGCATCCCTGGGGACCGGCGCTGGCAGGCGGGCGAGGAAGCCGCAGTCGCGACCTCGTCGGCCCTCGGCGGCACCATCAAGCTCAACCCGGACATCAAGGCGCCGTACTCGCACGAAGCGAGCGTCTTCTTCGAGCGTCAATTGAACGACACGACCGGCATACGCGCCGGCTTCGTCTACAAGACCGAAGACGACCTGATCACGAACAACTACCAGCTCAACCGCGGCCTCGAAGCCTACACCGTGCCCTTCACGTTTGTGGACATCGGTGTGGACGGTCTCCGTGGCACGGCTGACGACAAGAACCTGACCCTGCTTGGGTTCCCGACAGCGAACGCCGCGGCGTTCCCGGTGGACCAGTACGTGACCAACCTCGACCAGTTCGGCCGCTACAAGACCATCGAAGTGTCGACCAACAAACGCTACGGCAACAAGTGGTCGGCATCGCTCGGCGGCGGCTATACGTGGCAGAACAACTTCATCGAGGGCTTCCCGCAGAACCCGAACCAGCCGGGTGCGGAAGACCGCACGTCGTGGGGTGTCAAGGCGACCGGCTCTTACGACGCGCCGCATGGCATTCGTATCTCGCCGATCATGCGTCATCAGTCTGGCGTCAACTTCGCTCGCACCTACACCATCACGGTGCCCGCCGGATCCGGTCTGGCCGTGAGCGGAACCACTGCCTACGCCGACAAACCGAAGGACAACCGCGAGGACAACATCCTCGTGTTCGACGTTCGCGTCGAGAAGCAGTTTGCCCTTGGCCCCAGGGCCAAGTTCCGTGGCTACCTGGACTTCTTCAACCTGACCAACAGTCACGCGTCCGAGACGATCGGCCGCGCGACTGGCACGTCTTATCGGAAGCCCACGCTGATTCTCGCGCCACGAACGATGCGGCTCGGCTTCCGGTTTCTCTTCTAGGTTTCAAGCCACGGTCAGCGGCGTTCAGATATGCTGAATGCCGCGGCCGAGGCCAGACCTCGACTCCTGTGGGGGAGTCGTTTGGCGGGAGGGCGCGTCGCCGGCGCCCCCCGCCGTTTTTTTGTACACAGATGACGGGATGACTCCAGGGCCGCAGATAACACAGATAATGCAGACGACCTCCAGGGCCGCAGATAACACAGATAACGCAGACGACCTCCAGGGCCACAGATGACACAAATAACGCAGACGACTCCAGGGCCGCAGATGACGCAGATAACGCAGACGACTCCAGGGCCGCAGATGACACAGATAACGCAGACGACTCCAGGGCCGAGATGACACAGATAACGCAGGGGGGTTGTCTGACGGCCCGCCCCAGCGAAGGCGTCGGGCACCAGACGGCTGAGTCGAATGGTTGCCGGTTGCCGGCTGGCGTGTCAGTCTTTCTTCATGTCAGAGCCTGCTGTCACCTATAGCAGTTACCTTGCGCTCGACGAGCTGCTCGCCCTGCAGCGGCCGCGCTCGAACGGGCCCGAACACGACGAGCTGCTCTTCATCGTCATTCACCAGGTCTACGAGCTGTGGTTCAAGCAGCTGCTGCACGAGATCGACCATGTGAGCGTGCTGCTCGACGCCGATGATCTGCACCGCGCCCAGCACACGCTCAAGCGCATCCTCACCATTCTCAAGGTGGCCGTCGCTCAGCTCGACATCCTCGAGACGATGACGCCGCTCGAGTTTCAGTCGTTTCGGGAGCGCCTCGAGGCGGCAAGCGGGTTTCAATCGGATCAGTTTCGCCAGCTCGAGTTTGCGCTCGGCCAGAAGTCGCCGACGTCGATCGATCGCTTTCTGTCGGGCAGCCGCGCGCATGATGCGCTGCGCGCACGGTTTGCGCAGCCCACGCTCTGGGACGCGGTGCTGAGATATCTCGCTCGCGCCGGCTACGCGATTCCGGCGGCCAGCCTCGCGCGCGACGTCACCGCGCCGATCGAGCCGTCGAACGAGTTGCAGAACGTGCTCATCGATCTGTACCGCCACGACCCGAAGCATGCCGAAGTTTGTGAGCGGCTGGTCGATCTCGACGAAGGCTTGCAAGAATGGCGGTACCGGCACGTGAAGATGGTGGAGCGAACCATCGGCACCAAGCGCGGCACCGGTGGATCGAGCGGCACGCAGTACCTCCACACCACGTTGATGCAGCCGATGTTTCCCGACTTGTGGGCGATCCGAGCCCAGCTCTAATCCGTCAATCCATCCGATCGGAGTCAGGTCTTTCAATCCCTTGGATCACTCTCGGATTTGTCGCATGGGTCGGGTGCCCGATTCGAAGGAATCTCGACGGTTTTCGAGGATCGCGCGTTACGGGACAGACGGCACGTCGCTTGCTCTTGAGGTAGCGGCGGAGAATTGATTCCCCCCACAGGAGTCAAGCTGTTTTAGAGCCAGGCTGACTAGGCCGCTGGCTCGATGGGGCCCTTTTGAGGGCCCCTTTTTTTGACTCGCGGGGTACACGCGCGAGTCAACCCGCGGAAGCCAGCAGGGAACAGTGTGGCGAAGGCGGGTCGCGAGCTGCGGCCAGGCAAGCTACGTCGCCGTCGCGTCAGCCGTAGAGACCGTCGGCTTCGGCTAGGCAGGCTCAGTTTTCGTATAGATTCTGATTCATGAACCTCGGCACTCGGCTGCTGTGGACGACAGCCGCGTTGCTCCTCTTCATGGTCGCGCTGCGCGCCTCGGAGCTGACACGCAACTCCGAGCTGGTCGCGCAGCCTGCCGTTTCCTATCCCGCGCCGGCGTCCGCCGACTCGTCCGGCGACTATCTCGGCTCGAAGGCCTGCGCGCCATGCCATGAGGTCGAGCAGACCCAGTGGACCAACTCGCTCCACATCAAGATGACCAAGCCGATCGCCGAAGCGTTGGTGGTCGGAGACTTCTCCGCCGGCACACGCTTCGCCGATCACGGCCGCGCTTACACATTTGGCAGCAAGGACGGCCGGCCGTTCATGACAGTGGCGTTTGGCGATCGCGCACCCGAGACCTTCCCGGTTGACTACACGTTAGGGGCGAAGCGCTATCAAGGGTATCTCTCGACCCTGCCAGACGGGCGCATCTACGTCCTGCCGGCCTTCTGGCACATTGCCAGCCGGCGCTGGGTGGACTGGAAAGAGATCACGCCGATTCCAGACAGCGCGCACGAGCTGCGCCAGATCTGGAACGTCAACTGTTTCAACTGCCACGGCACCAACATCGTCCAGGGCTACGACATCGGCACGAAGCGATATCGATCGACATGGACCGAAATGGGCATCGGCTGCGAAGCCTGTCATGGGCCCGGCCGCCAGCACATCGAGCTGATGGCGGCGTGGGAGAAAGACCCCTCGTCCAAGCCGGCGTACGACAACAGCTCGAAGAACCGGCAGTTGAGCGACGTGCTGAAGATCTTTTCGGTGAAGAGCGCGGAGCCTCGCCGGATCTACGACACGTGCGCGTACTGCCACGGCAACAAGAACAACGTGTTCACCGGCTTCCGCGGCGGCGATCGCTACACCGACTACGCGCTCCCATTTCTGATCAGCGAGCCGATTCCTTCGAACGATCTGCAGGGCGAGTTCTGGCCCGACGGGCGGCCCAACCGGTTCAACCGCCCGCAGGCGCTGACCTTGAGCGGATGTTTCAAGGCCGGCGCGATTGCCTGCACCAACTGTCACGTCGCGCACGGATCGCGCAACGATTTTTCTCTCAAGGTCAACATCAATCAGGGCCGCAATGGGGATGGGTTGTGCACGCAGTGCCATAGTGAAGCGCGTCGGCAACCGGGATCCGGCATCCGGCAACCGGAAAATCCTGCAACACCACAGACGGCCAAGGTCTTGTTCACGGGTTCTGGCCTGTCGGCCCACACGTTCCACAAGCCGGAGTCCAACGGGAGTCGTTGCATCAGCTGTCACATGAGCGACGTCAATTGGCGGCTGCTGATCCGCCGCCGGGATCACACGTTCCAGCCGCCGGTGCCCGAGAACACCGTGAAGTTCGGCATTCCCAACGCCTGCACCACGTGTCATGACGATCGGACGCCTGAGTGGGCGGCCAGGCAGATGGATGCGTGGTGGGGCGATCAGGCGCGCCGCAGCAAGGCTGCGTGGCTTGCCGACACGATGTATCGGGCGGGATCCGGCGACCCGGCGACGTTGCCCGACCTGGCCAAGCTCGCCGTCGATCGCTCCGAAGGCTTCCTCGTCCGCGCCAGCGCCGCCGACTACATCGCGCAGTTGATCGCCAGCGCCGAAGCCAGCGGCTCGCGGCGATCGAGCTCGATGAGCCAGACGTCGTTCGGCGGCGACACGACTCGGTCACCAACCAATGTTCGTCGCGGCGCCGTCGAGGTCACTCCTGCGATCGTGAATGCCATGATCGGTGCGGCTGCCGATCCGGAGGCGGTGGTGCGTGCCGCCGCTGTGCGTGCCCTTGGCACGACCGGGCAGCGCGACCGGGTACTGGCGCCGATTCTGGCGCGGCTGGTCGACCAATCCCGAGTCGTCCGCGTCCGTGCGGCCGAAGTGCTCGTATCATTTTCGATTGCCGACCTGCCGGGTAACGCCGGGCAGGCATTGAAGCGGGCGCAGGAGGAGTACATCGCGAGCCTGGAGGCGTTCCCGGACGTTGCCTCGAATCACGCCGCCCGAGGTTGGCTGGAGGCCGAACGTGGCAACGTCACCGAAGCCGAGCGCGCGCTGGACGAGGCGTTGAAGGTGGAATCGAAGTACGCCTTCCCCTGGGTGGTGAAAGGCGTGTTAGCGGCTCGAGCGTCGCGCTACACCGAAGCGATTGGCTTCTGGAAACAGGCGAAGGCGATCGATGCGACCTACCCGAATATCGATCAGTTGATCGCGGAAGCCGAGCGCCGGAAGGAACACTGAGGAAGAAAGAAGAACGAAGAAGGAAGATATCTTCGTTCTTCTTTCTTCCTTCTTCGTCGCCTAACCCTTCTTGAGCTGTTCGATCAAGGCCTTGGCCTGCGCGGCCTCTGGCGAGTTCGGATCGGCGGCGATGACCTTGTTCATCATTTCGATCGCGCCGGCAGTGTCGGCCTTCTGCAGCCTGGCCAGGCCCATCTTGAAGAGCGGCTTACCCCAGTTCGGATCGACGTCCACGGAACGCTGGTAGTACTTCACGGCCTCGTCGGTCTCGCCCTTGGCGAACTTCACTTCCCCGAGGGCGTAGAAGACCTCACGGCCTGCGCTGGTCGACTGGGCCGCGTCGGTGAGCGCCGCTTCAGCGGCCGCGAAGTCGCCCTTCTCGAGGTGGGTCATGCCAATCTCGATCTTGGCTTTGTCGTTGCCCGGCTCGGCGTCGAGAATCTTCTTGTAGGCCGCGATCGCGCTGTCGTAGTCCTTCTTCAGGCGATAGGCGCGGCCGATCTGCATGTTGATCATCGTGAGCGCGGGAGTCTTGGCGAGCATCGCCTGATACGACGCAATGGCGGCGTCGTACTGCTGGCCGTTCATCAGCTCCTCGGCCTTCTGCAGCTCGGCTTGAAGCTCTTTGGTGTTCACGCCGGCCAGCGCACCGACCGGTCCGGTGGCACCCGGCGCCAGGGCGAAGTCGACCGGGGGCATTGGCGCGCCGATCGTCCGCACGGGGACTTGCCCCGACTGCGGCTGGAACCCCGGGGCTGAGGCCGTGATCTTCCAGGTCCCCGACTTCAGGCCGATGATCGAATACCGGCCCTTGTCGTCAGTGGTGGCCGTGAACGACGAAGGTGACGCTTGGGGGTTTTCGGCGGTGACCGTGGCGCCCTTCAGGGGCTGGCTGTTCGTGTCTTTGACCGTACCGCCGATGCGGCCGGTCTGGGCCGAAGCGGGAACCGCCGAGACGACGCACGCCGCAACCAGGGCCACAGTCGTCAGCACATTCTTCAAGTCACGCATTGCTTGCATCTCCTGTTTTCTCTCTGGCCTTCAAGATGGAGCCAACGAGTATATTTTAGTGCACCGTGCCCCGCCTAACCGCCCTCGTCCTCTTGCTCGGACTGGCGGTCTCGGCCATTGCTCAGCCCACGCAGAGATCGCCAGCGAGCGCCACGCCGCCGGCGTCCACGCCGGCGTTTGCCGACATCGATCGCCTCGTCTCCGACGCGATGGCCGCGCGGCTCTTGCCCGGCGCCGTCGTCCTGGTCGGTAAGGGCGACGACACAGTGTTCGAGAAGGCCTACGGCCTTCGCAGCGTCGTCCCAACACAGGAGCCGATGACGCTCGATACCGTGTTCGACATGGCGTCGCTCACCAAAGTCGTGGCGACAACGACCGCGATCATGCAATTGGTCGAACGCGGACGCCTGCGGCTGTCGGACCCCGTGGCGAGCGTCCTCCCTGGATTCGAGCGCTACGGCAAAGGCGAGATCACCATCCGGCAGCTCCTCACACACGTCTCGGGCTTACGACCCGACGTGGACCTTGGTGAGCCCTGGACCGGATACGACGCGGCCATCGAGCTCGCGAAGAACGAGGTACCGGCCTCAGCTCCGGGCGAACGGTTCGTCTACAGCGACATCAATTTTTTCGTTCTCGGCGATATCGTGGCGCGGCTGACCGGCGAATCGCTGGACGTCTACACCAAGCGAGCGATCTTCGAGCCGCTTGGGATGGTCGACAGCGGATTCCTCCCGCCGTCGTCATTGCTGCCTCGCATCGCGCCGACCGAACGCTGCGCGACGCTCGACGCGTGGCCGTGCAAGCGGCCGGACGCGATGCCGCTGCGGGGGACCGTTCACGACCCGACGTCACGGCGCATGGGAGGCGTGGCCGGACACGCCGGGCTCTTCAGCACGGCGCGCGATATGGCGCGGTTTGCGCGAATGCTGATCAACGACGGCCGGCTGGGCCAGGCACGCATCCTGGCGCCCGCGACCGTGGCACGGATGACCTCGCCGTCCACCCCGCCCGGCATGGCGAGCGTGCGCGGCCTTGGATGGGACATCGATACGTCCTATTCCGCCAATCGAGGCGATCTGTTCCCGATCGGCTCTTATGGTCACACCGGCTTTACCGGTACGAGCTTGTGGGTCGATCCCACTTCGCGGGCCTTCGTCGTGTTTCTGTCGAGCCGACTTCATCCAGACGGGACCGGTGATGTCGGCGTGCTTCGCGCGAAGGTGGCAACCGTCGCCGCCGCCGCGCTCGGTATTGCGGCGAGCGATCGCCGGACCTCGGTCGAGCCACGCTCGGCGCCGCCGCGTCCGGCCGCCGATTCGACTCCGTCGCCGGTCTTGACCGGCATCGATGTGCTGGTCTCGGAAGGGTTTGCGCGCCTCAAGGGCAAACGCATCGGCCTCGTCACCAATCACACCGGCATCGCCCGCGACGGCAAGACCACGATCGATCTCCTGCACGGTGCGGCCGGGGTGCAACTGGTCGCCCTGTTCAGTCCCGAACACGGCATTCGTGGCGTCGTCGACGAGAACGTGCCCTCGTCGCGCGACGACAAGACGGGATTGCCGATCCATTCTCTCTACGGAGAGACGCGGCGGCCGACCGACGCGATGCTGCAGGGCATCGATACGCTCGTCGTCGATCTGCAGGACGTCGGGACGCGGTTCTACACCTATCACGCCACGATGGGCTACGTGATGGAGGAGGCGGCGAAGCGCAAAATCGCCGTGTGGGTGCTCGATCGCCCGAATCCCATCGCCGGATGGCAGATTGAGGGCCCGGCGATCGACGCATCCGAGGAGTTCATCTCGTACTTTCGAGGCATGCCCGTGCGGCACGGGATGACCATGGGTGAGTTGGCGCGCCTGTTCAACGAAGAGAAGAAGATTGGCGCCGACCTCACCGTGGTCGCGATGGCCAATTGGCGCCGTGACGCGTGGTTCGACGAAACGGGTCTTCGATGGATCAATCCGTCGCCGAACATGCGGAATCTGAATCAGGCGACGCTCTATCCGGGGATTGGCGCGATCGAGTACGCCAACATCTCGGTCGGCCGGGGAACGGCTCAGCCGTTCGAGCAATTGGGCGCGCCGTGGATCGACGGGTCTCGGCTGGCTGCCACGCTCAACATGCGGAAGATTCCGGGCATCCGCTTCTATCCCGTCACCTTTACACCGACCTCCAGCAAGTACGCGGGTGAGGTGTGCCAGGGTGTGTTCATGGTGGTGACGAACCGTGCAGTTCTTCCACCGGTTCGCCTCGGCCTGGAAGTGGCCGCGGCGCTGTCGGCGCTAAACAGCAGCCAGTTCCGGCTCGATAACACCGATCGATTGCTCGGCTCGCGCGAGAGCTTCGAACGGGTGCGCCGTGGTGAAGATCCGGCGCTGGTCGCGGCATCCTGGAGCGCCGAGGAATCGGCCTGGCGCCGGCTGCGCGCGAAATACCTGCTTTACCATTAGCTCGCCGGACAATTCCCGGCCGTACTGGAGAGGATTGCACGTGAGGAAGTCAACCATCGGATTCTCGTTGTTCGCGGCACTGCTGATGTCGACGACGAGCGCTCTTGTCGCGGAGATCCTGCCGCGCAACATCGTCGTGCAGCAGTCAAATAGCCCCATTCGCATCGTGTCGTACAAAGCCGCGTACAAGCCCGAGACCGGGCTGAGGCACGTGATCCAATATCAGAATCGAAGCGGCCAGAAGGTCGTGGCCGTTCGATTCGGCATGTTGTCGTTCGACCTGTTCCACAAGTTCCTCGGCAAGACGACCGGCACGAACGTGCTGGACCTGACCGCCGGTAAATCCGAGGAGGGATATTGGCTGACCGACTCGGGCCACGCCGCGGCGTTCCATGTCGGCATCGCGTGGGTCGATTCCATACGCATGGAAGACGGAACCATCTGGAACGCGAACGAGGCCGACGTCCTCGCCGAGGCTCGGCGAGAGGACAAGGATTTCGATCCGGTTCTCCTGAAGCTGCCGCCGGTTCTGAAGTAACGCGGTTCGCGATACGCCTTTCGCGATTCGCAAAGACGGAGCGAACAGCGAATGGCGAACCGCGTCAGTACATCTCGTACAGCATCAGGTAAACGATCACGCCAGTGATCGAGACGTACAGCCAGATGGGCAAGGTCCATCTGGCGATGCGCCGATGCGGATCGATGCGGTTCGAGAGTCCACGCGACAGGGTGATGAGCGCGAGCGGCACGATGGTGGCCGCCAGGATGACGTGTGGAATCAAGACGGTGAAGTAGATCGAGCGAATCGCGCCCTGACCGGGAAACGGCTTCGAGCCGACCTGCGCGTGATACGTGACGTACGAAATCAAGAACAATACCGACGTCGCAAACGCGGCGAGCATGCACACTTTGTGGCGTTGCCGCTCCTTGCGTCGAATGAACATGTAGCCCACTGACAAGAGCACGGCAGAAATCGCGTTGAGCGTTGCGTTCAGCGTTGGTAGATCTTCGACCGTCATCATCGGTTATCCACCGGAACCGGGAACCGGGAGCCGGCAGACCGAAGAACTCTCAGACGTAGGACGGCAGTCATCGTCGGCTCAGGTTCGCTGTGGCCGGCTGACCAGCAGCGTGGCGACCGAGATGGTCAGCGCCGCAAACGCGGCGACCCACGCACTCGCCGCGCCAATTCCGATTCCGACCTCTCCAGTCAACAGCGCCCGAAGCATGGCGACGGCCGGCGTCAGCGGATTGAGCATCATGACCGTCTGCACCCAGCCGGCCGCGCCGTTCGATGGGAAGAGCGCGCCCGAGAGCAGCCAGAGCGGAACCAGCGCGATATTCATGATGACGTGGAATCCCTGGGTCGATTGCATCGGCCACGCGATCAGCAATCCGAGTCCGCTGAGTGCGAGCCCGAGCAGCGCGATGGTCGCGATCGTGGCAACGATCGCCGCCGGACCCGGTGAGAGTCCGGCCAGCGGCAACAAGGTGAGAAAGAGGACGCCGTTCACGGTCGCAAGCGTGGCGCTGCCGAGCGCCTTGCCGAGCACGATCGCCACTCTCGGCGCGGGAGAGGCGAGCACGCCTTGGAGAAAGCCTTCCTGCCGGTCCTCGATGATCGAAATCGTCGAGAAGATCGCGGTGAAGAGGACGATGAGCGCCAGCGATCCGGGGAAGAAGTAGCGGAGGAATCCGCCCTCGAACGACGAACCCAGCCCGGATCCGATGACAAACCAGAACAGCACCGGCGACGCCAGCGCCCCAATCACGCGACTGGGCTGACGCAGAAAGCGGACGACATCGCGCCGCCAGAGCGAGGTACACCGCCGGCAGGAGCGTGTTCATGACGTCAACCGGGTTCCCGTGTGATGCATGAACACATCGTCCAGCGTCGGACGCCCCACCGACACCGTGGCGATCTGGCCCGGCAATCCCTCAATCAGCGTCGGCACGAACTCGTGCGCGCGCCGCCGCTCGAGGCGGAGCTGGCGACCGACCACCTGAGCGTCGATGCCGAAGTGATCGTGAAGCATTGACTTGAGCACCGACACCTCGCCAGCCGGATCGATGGTGAGGACATCACCGCCGAGTGCGTCGGTCAGGTCGTGCGGCGTGCCGATCGCGACGAGCCTGCCCTCATGAAGGATGCCGACACGATCGGCAACCGCGGCCTCCTCCATGATGTGCGTGGTCAACACCACCGTGGTGCCGGCATCTTCGCGCAGCCGCATCAGCTCCTGCAGCAGATCGCGCCGCGCGGTCGGGTCGAGCCCGCTGCTCGGCTCGTCGAGCACGAGCAGCTGCGGCGCCGGCAGCAGCGCCTTGGCGAGCTCGACGCGCCGGCGCAGGCCGCCGCTGAGGGTCGACACGCGATCCGACGCGCGTGGGGTCAGCCCGAAACGCTCGAGCGCGCGCTCGATGCCTCGATCGATCGCGGCCCTGGAGAGCCCGTAGAAGTAACCGTGATGCCTGAGATTCTCGACGACGGTGAGCCAGGGATCGACAGCGGCCGATTGAAAGACCACGCCGAGCTTGCGCCGAACCTCGGACGGCCGCTTGACGATGTCGAGGCCGAAGACCTCGACGGTTCCCGACGTCGGCCGCAGCAGCGTGCTGATGATGCGAAACAGCGTCGTCTTGCCGCCGCCGTTCGGACCAAGCAGCGCGAACACGTCGCCCGCTGCCACCGAGAATCCCACGCCGCTCAGCGACTCGCGGTCGCCGTAGCGATGCCTGAGATCGGTGACTTCGAGCGCCGTCATCCGCCTTCGCCCGCCCAACACCGCCTGGGCTTCGGCGCGACAGGCACGGCACGACGATCAAGCGTAAGCATTCCGTCAGTGCGCGAAGTGATCGACGACCAGAATCGCCCAGAGCAGCGGCAGGTAGAGGATCGATCCGAAGAACAGCCGTCGGGCGGACTCGATGGTGCGCATCTGCGAGAACTTCAGGCTGAGGCTGATGAGGACCGCGCCAAGCGCAACGGCGCCGGCCAGGTACCAGGCGGTGGCCATGCCCATGAGCGTGGGGAGCATGCTGATCGGCAGGAGCGCCGCAGTGTACAGCAGCGCCTGACGGCCGGTCGAGCGTCCATCGGGCTCGATCACCGGTAACAGCGGCATCCCCGCTCGTGCGTACTCGTCGCGATACATCCACGCGATGGCGAGGAAGTGCGGCATCTGCCACAAGAAGACGATGGCGAAGAGTACCCACGCTTCGATCGACAACGAGTTGGTCGCGGCCGCCCAGCCGATGACGGCAGGCAGCGCGCCCGGAATGGCGCCGGCGAGCGTCGAGAGCGACGTGCGGAGCTTGAGCGGCGTGTAGAGCAGGAGATAGGTGACCGTCGTCAGCATCGCGACCAATGCCGCGCGCGTGTTGACGAACATCCAGAGCTCCACCATGCCCACGACCGTCAGGGCCAGGCCGAACCATAGCGCGACCGCCGGCGACAGCCGGAGATCGGGCAGCGGCCGGTTGCGGGTGCGGGCCATCAGGCGATCGGTGTCGCGTTCCCACACCTGATTGAGCGCGGAGGCTCCGCCGGCAACGAGCGCCGTGCCGATGAGCGTGTGGAGGAGCTGTGGAAGGGTCGAGTGTTCGCCGCTTCCCAGGTAGTAGGCCGCGAGCGTCGTCAGGATGACCAGGAAATTCAGCCGCGGCTTGGTCAGCGAGACGAAGTCGGCGCCTCGAGTCGGCGCGGCGGTTCCCGCCAGTTCGGAGCCGACCGGAAGCTCAGCGTGCGAACGTGAAGGCAACATCCTTCGATTCCTTTGCCCCAACCGTGATCGGTTGGGTTTTGGTGCCGAGCGTCTCGTGCCAGGCCTCGATCGTGTAGGTGCCAGGTGGAAGCCCGGCGAGCGTGACGCGTCCGTTTGCGCCGGAGACGCCGAAGAATGGATGGTCGAGCACGCCGACCCACGCCCGCATCCAGGCGTGCACATCGCAGCGGAACGGCACCATCACCTCGGTGGTCGAAAACGTCCGGTTGAAGCTCGTTCCCTGAATCGGGTGGCCCATGTTGAACGGCTGATTGTGCTTCCCGTCGGCCCGGACGTTGTGCAGCAGCGGATCACTGTTGCGAATGGCGAGCGGCTGACCGGTTCGAATGCCCAGCACGCGCGGCGTGTAGCGGCACTTCAGCTGATCGAGCACCACCGGCTCCTTCGGAATCGGGAACGCGTAATCGCCAAGACCGTCCTTCACGTAGACGAACACGTTCTGCAGGCTCTTCCCATCGCCCAGCACGATGTCTTCGGACGGCCGCTCGGACGAGCCATTCTCGGCGACGCATTTGGGGTCGCCATCGAGCCGGACCATCACGGGCCTGGGCGGCTCGCCATCGAAGCTCACCGTCGCCGTGATCGTCGAGGTGGTCGATGGATCGACCGCCTTGCCAGCGGGCGCGGGGGCGGACGTTGGCGTCGAACCGCCGCACGCAAGAATCGCCGCCATTGGTACGATCAGAGCCAGAGGTCTAGCGAAGCTCCACCTCAGACCGCCGAGAAGGACCGCGACATGCGGCTCCGCCTCCGAAGGCCGGTCAAAAACCTGACTCATTCGCAAGAGATTCCGGCCTTCAAGACGTCTCGCCGTCGGCATCCGAACGATTATGGATCGCACGCGGGTTGTCAGCGTTCTTGTCGGCCTGCTAGAATTTGTGGTTCGTAGCCCTCAGCGCCGGTATCGTCTAGGGGTCAGG
The DNA here is from genome assembly GCA_963773045.1 of uncultured Acidobacteriota bacterium. Lineage (GTDB taxonomy): Bacteria > Acidobacteriota > Vicinamibacteria > Vicinamibacterales > UBA2999 > 12-FULL-67-14b. The sequence goes on from CAVYZT010000004.1 coordinate 55,079, forward strand.
ACACGTGGTTCTCAGCCACGGGACCGGGGTTCGAATCCCCGTACCGGTACCAACCTTCGCTCATATCTCACGCGAAGGTTGCCCACCGTAGCTCGCGGTGGATTCAGGCGAGCGAAGGTAGGCCGTCAACTGCGGAGACGGAATCACTGGCGGGGACTTCCCATCGGCGAAGCGCTGTTCGGTGGGAACTTGAAAGATTCTTGAAAGTCTGTCCGTAGCTTCGGTCTTCGGATCGAACGTCTTGCCTCCTTCCAGCTGAGTTTCTCGAGAGCTTTCCCTCGGTCACTCGCGGGCAAGCAGTTGCGGCTCTTGAACTGGCGCGCACGATGACCGAGGCGCATGCGACTGCTGCTCGATGAGTGTGCGAGCGCTGGCGGGCATGGTTAGCCTACCAACCTGGTGGTACCGGTACGGGGATTCGAACGCCGGTCCCGTGGCCACACGCGTTCGGATCCTCAACAGTCTGCTATGCACTTCTGCAGTGCAGCACCCCTTTTTGTCCGATTGCAACCGAGCACACACTTCGCCTCTTGTATGTCTCGACGATCATCCCCACCCCCGCCCCCGCCCCCGACCGGTATCTCGCATATGAGATCTCCGTCAACTGGCACGCATCTCATCTGTGGTCTTATCCCGACATCGATCGCACGAAAGGCGAATGCGTCTGTGTGAACGTACCTTTCGGTACTATAGAGTGAATGTTCAGCAGTGAATCCTGGCAGACTCATTGTGTTCATTTCACATCTCCTCTTAGAACCCGGCGTGGAAGGTCTGCTGATTGCGTTTCCCGTTGGCCACTGTCCGTCCGATCACCTGGGCGAGTCAAGGCATTCTGAGTCGGCTCCCCTCCAACGCTCTTGTTGAACGCGCCCGCGGTACCGCAAGAGTTGTGACAGTCGCGCTGGCCCTCATGACCGCTTCGGCGTCGGCAGATCCGAAGCCGTCGCCCCAGTTGTCGCTGGTGGCCACTTACGATACGGGCCTCGGCGCGAACGGCAGCGAGATCATCAGTATTCGGCACACTGCAAGTCGGCACGGGCTCGGAAGGCGTCAAGTTCTTCCGCGTCGGACCGCGCCTTTTCGTTGCGAGCGCGAACGAAGTATCGGGGACCGTTTCAATTCTCGAGGTGGTTTTTTAGCCAGCGCGGCTTGAGGATGACCGAAATCACAACTCGCAGCCCCGATCCGCGCCGCAGAATGAAATTGAGACTCGGTGTCAGGCTTGGGCTTCCGCAGCCAGTCGAAATAGGCTCAGCACTGGTTTGCGGAATACGGCCCCACGACTGAAGCTCGCGATACTCATTCCAGCGACGATTCTGTACATTGGCGCACTATGCGCCGCCTCGTTGAACGCCGCGCAAGCTGCGCTTCCGCAACAAAGCGGGCTGCCGCCGGACGCGACCGGTGAACAAATCTTTGCGCTGGCATGCGCGACCTGCCATGCCACCAACGGCGCCGGTTCGCCTCAGTACGTCGTTGGTTTCGAGCAGCCGCTCCCGAACGGCCACATGCTGCCCGATTTCACCGATTGTTCGATCAATACCGTCGAGCCGATGCCCGATTGGGTGGCGGTCGTCCATCGCGGCGGACCGGTTCGCGGCCTCGACCGCCACATGCCAGCGTTCGGCGACGCCCTCAGCTCGGACCAGATCGAGCGCACCGTCAAGTACCTCTGGTCGTTCTGCACGGACCGGGCATGGCCGAGAGGCGACTTGAATCTGCCCCGCGCCTTCTTCACCGAAAAGGCGTTTCCCGAGAACGAGACCGTCCTGACGACCGGCGTGACGCCGACGGGAGCCAAGAACGTCACCAACCAGATCGTCTACGAGCACCGCATCGGCTCGCGCAGCCAGTACGAAGTCGCCATCCCAATCGACCTCCAGCAGAACGAGGAAGGCGGGACCTGGAGTCGCGGGCTCGGTGATGTCGAGCTGGCAATCCGGCGCACGTTCTACCACAGCTTGGATCGCGGCAGCATCTTCGCCGCCGGCGCGGCGGTCACGTTGCCAACCGGCAAGGAGGAGCTCGGCCTCGGCAACGGCTTCACCATTGTCGAGCCGTTTGCGATGTGGGGGCAGATGCTCGGCAGCAACGGGTTTCTGCAGCTGCACACCGGCATCGAGATCCCGACCGATCATAGTCGCGGCACGAATGAGGGGTTTCTCCGCGCGGCGCTCGGCTACACCTTCGCACAGGATCAGGGATTCGGCCGCACCTGGTCACCGATGGCGGAAGTGCTCATGGCCAAGCCCGACGGTGGCGGCGATGGAATGGGACATCGTCCCTCAGATGCAGGTGTCCTTGAGCAAGTTGCAGCACATCCTGCTCAGCGCCGGCGTCCGAATCCCGATCAACGAGCGTGAAGAGCGCCAGCCGCAGATTCTGACCTACCTGCTGTGGGACTGGTTCGACGGCGGTTTTTTTCAGTTCTGGAAGTGATCCCGATGATGCGTCTGTCCGTGAACCTGGTGTCGACGGTGATCGCGACAGGATGGCTGCTGTCGTTGATGTTCGCCGTTCCGCTGGCGCGCGAGCAGGCGCGAGCGTCGTCAATGGCCGCTCATCGGCACGAGAACCTCTCCCTGTTCACGCACTCGGACAACTGCGTCGCCTGCCACAACAACCTGCTGGCGCCGTCGGGTGAGGACGTCTCCATCGGATCGATGTGGCGCGGCACGATGATGGCGAACTCGGCGAGAGACCCGTACTGGCAGGCCGCAGTCCGGCGCGAGACCATCGACCATCCGATGCACTCCGCCGACATCCAGGACGAGTGCGCGTCGTGCCACATGCCGATGACCCAGCGGCAGTCCCGCGCGGCTGGCGCGAAAGAGGAAGTATTCGCACACCTGCCCATGGCCAGGGACGCCTCTGCGGCGCAGCGGCTGGCCAGCGACAGCGTGTCCTGCACGGTCTGCCACCAGATTGCCCCCGATACGCTTGGCAGTCGCGACAGCTTCAACGCCAACTTCGTGCTGCGGCCGACGCCGCCCGACGGTGCCCGGCACATCTACGGCGCCTACAAGGTCGATGACGGCCGTCGGACCATCATGCGATCGGCTAGCGGATTCGTTCAGGAGGAGGCTCCCCACATCAAGCAGTCGGAGCTGTGCGCTTCGTGTCACACGCTCATTACCAAGGCGTTCGGCCCGGACGGCTCCGTCGTCGGCGAGTTGCCCGAGCAGATGAACTACCAGGAGTGGCAGCACAGCGACTTCAAGAAGGAGCAGCGCAGCTGCCAGTCGTGCCATATGCCCCCCGTCTCCGGACCGGTCCGCATCGCCTCGGTGCTTGGCGACCCTCGCGACAGCCTCGCACGCCACACCTTCGTTGGCGGGAACGCCTACATGGTGAGAGTGCTGAACCGGTATCGAACCGAACTTGGCATTACAGCGCTGGCAGCGGAGCTCGAAGCCACAGCTCGGGCCACGGTATCGCAGCTCCAACACGACACCGCGCGACTGGATGTATCCCCGCCGCAGCGCGATGGCGGCAACTTGTCATTCGATGTCGAGGTTCGCAACCTCACCGGCCACAAGTTCCCCACCGGGTATCCGTCGCGCCGCACATGGCTGCACGTGATGGTAACCGATGGCCGTGGCCAGGTCGTGTTCGAGTCGGGCGCCATCAACCGCGACGGGTCGATCCAGGGCAACGACAACGACGTCGATCCGAAGCGCTACGAACCTCACTACGAGCAGATCACGAGCGGCCAGCAGGTCCAGATCTACGAGCCGATTCTCGGCGACCCGGCCGGCACGCCGACCACCGGGCTGTTGACGGCGACTCAGTACCTGAAGGACAACCGCCTGCTGCCGCGAGGGTTCGACAAGGCGACCGCCGATCGTGAGATTGGCGTGTACGGCGCGGCCGCGACCGATCCTGATTTCGCCGATGCCGGCGATCGCGTCCGCTACCAGGTCGCCGTGGGCAGCGCGGGCCCATTCCGGGTGGATGTCGAGCTTCGCTATCAATCCATCGGGTTTCGTTGGGCGACCAACCTCGAGCAGTACGACGCGGCCGAGCCCAGGAGGTGGGTGTCGTATTACCGGGCGACGGCCGCGGACTCATCGGTCGTCGTCGCGACCGCTACAGAGGCGCGTTGACGGACGACATTCCAACTCCATCGTGAGGTGAACATGGTCCCCAATCTCGCGTCGTTGCACCCTCAGGTCGTCCACTTCACTATCGTGCTCGTGATTGTTGGCGTCGGGTTCAGGCTGCTGTCGCTGCTCCGGCGACCCGCATTTGCCAGCCCGGCGGCAACGACCCTGCTGCTGCTGGCCGCCGCCTCGTCGGTTCTGTCCGTGCAATCGGGCACCGCGGCACACGGTCCAGTCGAGCGGGTTCCCGGGTCTCGTCCCGCCGTCGTCGAGCACGAGGACTGGGGCAAGCGCACGCAGAACGTGTTGCTGGTGCTCGGCGTCATCGAGCTCGCGGCGCTCGCCCTGCGTCGGTCGCCGAAGGTGAAGCTTGCGCACGGATTAGCGGCGGTGGTTGGACTGGTCGCTGTCGGCTTCGTCTACGAGGCTTCGGAACACGGCGGCGAGCTCGTCTACTCCTATGCGGGAGGCGTGGGCCTGCGCACCGGGGATCCCAAGGACGTCGAGCGCCTGCTGCTCGCGGGCTACTACCATCAGGCGCTGGCGGAGCGGAAGGCGGGACACGCCGATCAAGCCGCGGAATTGATCAGCGCGGCGGCCCGACGATTCGGATCGGATCCTGAGGTCGGTCTGCTTGCCGCCGAATCGATTCTGATCGATCAGAAGAAACCAGCAAGCGGCCGCGGATGCCTTGGCCACGCTCGAAGTTCCGCCGCAGCTTCGCGTTCGGCGTGCGATGTTGCAGGCCGACGCGCTTGAAGCGGTTGGTCAGGTCGACCAGGCGATTGCGGCTCTTCAAGCGGCGGTGTCGCAGACACCGAATCCGCGGGTGCAACAGCGTCTCGACGCGCTGAAGGCCAAAGCCGGAAGCTCGAAGTGAACGCGAGTTCCAACCAAACGCCACCGATCATTCCTGCTGCACTTTGACCTTGCCGGCCCGGATGGCCTTCAGTAGGGCTTGGTGGTCGCGTTCGTTCTGATCGGCATAGGCGACAGCGAACGAGACGATCGCATCGTCGAATCGACGGCTGCGCCCGAGGTATCCGGTGATCATCGTGGAGTCTCCCGACTTGGCGTGGGAGCGCGCCAGCGCCCAGCCGCACCAGTTCGCGTACGTGGACATCGCTCGTTCATCGAGCACTTCGACAACGGGCTTGATCTTGATGTCGCGCAATTGCCGGATATAAAAGTGCCGCCCGGCGTCCTCGGTCCAGCCCAGGAACACATCGCTGGCGACCTGCATCAGTCGCTGACCCGAGACCACGCGCTGGCCACGATTCGCGTAGACGCTCTTGCCGGCGTATGGTTCCAGCACACTCTTTCGGGCCTCCTTGACCTGGAGGAATAGCGGGTCGTCCCGACCGGCCATCATCAGCACGATCGCACATCGCGTCCCGACGCTCCCCACTCCAACAACGCTCGCCGCAATGTCGGCCAGCGCGAACTGATCGAGCAGCGCTTTTCGCTCGTCCGCGAGCGAGCTTCGATAGCGTCGAAATGCGTCCCGCACGACTCGATCGAAGTGCTTGACCTCGGGCTCCAGGTGGAAGATGAGCGGCGGGCTGTCTTTGATACGGGCCTTGCCGTCCTTGACCTGAGCCAGCTTGGGAAACTCATGTTCCAAGGGTGACCGGGACGACTCCTTGACCACCTGCTTCTCCAGGGTCTTCTTCCACTTCTTCGAGCGGAGCAGTCCGATGAGGTCTTCGGCGTCGAGCGGCTCGTACCATCGCTCCAGCACCGGCATTTCCGCATATGTCGCGCAGTGCTCGCGGTAGCTTCTCGCGCAGCTCGCCGCAATGTCGCGCGCGTCGCGTCTGGCGAATCCGTTGTGGCGCGCCGCGATCACGAAGCTGCAGGCCAGGCGCTTGAGATCCCATTCCCACGGAGCCGGGAGGGTTTCGTCGAAATCGTTGATGCCAAACACAATGCGTCGTTCTGGAGTTGCAAACCCTCCGAAATTCATCAAGTGACAATCACCGCAAGCCTGTGCGAGCAATCCCGACGCCGGCGTGTGAGCCAGGTCAGAGGCCATGATCGCGGCGGCGCCGCGATAGAAGGCGAACGGGCTCTGCATCATCCGGCCGTAGCGGATTGGCAGCAGCCGCTCGAGGCGGCCCTTGTTGGAGTCCAGCAAGATCGCCACGGGGTCTGGCCGATTGGCGGGTGCCTTCCAGCTCGCCTGAGAGCGCCTCGAGGACTTGTCCCGCAGGGCTCTTCCTTCGGCCAGGCGTTCCTCGCGGCTGCGTATCGGTGTCGTCGTTTTCTCGGCCATGGCTCACCATTCGCTCAGGTTGCTGGTGCTCGCCGGTCTGATTTTGGCAGCATATTACCCGATACGTCCCGCGCTCGCGCTCGGTCTCGCGTCCTGCGGGTCTCGGCGCGATGACAATCGGTTCGTTCATCCTCTCATCACGCTCAGCGCCGGCGTCGTCGCCAGGATAGATTTCTAGGCAAAAGTAAAGGTCCCGAGAAGTTCTGACACCTGCAAAACGGTCGAGTAAGCTTCAGCAGCGCCACATGCCACCGCTCGGAGCCGACAACCCCGTCGCCGAACGGATCGCCGCGCTCGATGTGCTTCGCGGCATTGCCCTGCTTGGCATGTTCCTCGTTCATTTCCACATGTTCGCGACCGGGCCAGGATCGTGGCCGCGCCTCTCGTCCGCATACGACTGGGTCATCGCCAATCTGTTCGAGGAGCGTTTCTGGACGATGTTCGGAATCCTCTTCGGGGCCGGTTTTGCGGTGCAGCTTCGGCGTGCCGAAGCGCGGGGCGCATCCTTTGCCGTGATGTATCTCCGCCGCATCGCGGCGCTTGCCGCCTTCGGATTCATCGCCCACGGCATCTTCGGTTTCAACGTCTTGCTCGGCTACGCGGCGTGGGGCATGCCCCTCCTCTTGATCCGTCGCTGGTCGATTCGAGCGTTGATCATTGCGCTCGTCCTGAGCGCGATGTCGGGAGCCATTTACTCGATCGCGTACGCCGGCGTCCGGTTGGCCACGGTCGGCGAGCAAGCCGGGCGGGCCGAGGTCGAGGCGATCATGGCGCGCAATCGGGCCTTCAATCGCGCCAACCACGAGGCGCAGGAGTCTCCCCAGTTCGCGCAAGTGGTGCGCGCGCGTCTGCAGCACATGGCGTGGTTTTATCGGCAACCGTTCTCGTTCCTGCCCGTGAACACGCTCACGCTGTTCCTGTTGGGGGTCGTCGCCCTGAGGCTCGGCTACTTCGATGATCCCGCGCGCCACCGGCGCGCGATTGCGGTGCTGATGGTGTTTGGCATTTTGTCGTGGGTCGCCGAGCGGTTCATGCCCGAGTTCGGTGGACTCTTTACCGCTCCGCCCATTCGGCTGTTGCTGCTCGACTACGGAGGCAGCTTGTTCGGCACGATTCGGGGGACGTGGTTGTCGTTCGTCTACATCGGCGCCGTTCTGCTGCTGGTCGCTCGCGACCCCGTCTGGTTGAAGCGCCTGGGTGCCTTTGGATGGACCGGCCGGATGGCGCTGACCAACTACATGCTGCAGATCGCCACTCTCGACCTGCTGTTCGCCAAGTACGCCTTGGGCCTCGAATTGACCACGCTCGAATCGATCGCAGCGGCGCTCGTGTTGTTCGGCTTGAACGCCGTCATCAGCCGCTGGTGGTTGCGCGAATTCCGCTTTGGTCCACTCGAATGGCTCTGGCGTTCGGCGACCTATCGCGCGTGGCAGCCTTGGCGTCGCGAGCCTCGGATGGCGTGACCGACAGAGTGCGCTCTTCGATCAGCGCTCCTTCACCGCAACGGCGACGGTTCAGTCGGATTCGTGGTCACGACTACTCGTCCCGCGCTGCGTACTTCGGCAGTACTAGCGATTCATCAGCGCCAGATACGGTTCAGGCTCGATGCGCCACCCCGTTCCGGCGCGATGCAGCACGGAGTATATTCGGGTTCCTATTCCGCCCAGACCAACACGCGTCCTTCTCGAGGATTCGTGAAATCCAGCAGGATGCCCGGACCGTGGCGCTCGATGTCATCTGGCTTGAGTTTGACGCCTGCATCGTCGAACCCAGCCGCGTAACTGCTGAAGCTGATCGTCCCCGACTTCATGCGCAGGACCCACCATGGGATGTCGACTTTGGCGAGCCGGCGTTCGTCAGCGTCCCACGCGACGACATGCAGCGTCGTGAGCGTCTGGGTCGGGCTTTCCTGCGTCGCGCGTTCTTCGACATAGTGTGGTGTCCCGTTCCGGAGCTCCAGCAGTGGCCGTTGTCCAGGGAACTTGCCATGAATTTCGTCGAATGCCCGGCCGGCTTCGGTCTCGTTCGAATCGACGACATCAACGTGCTCGCGCATCCATGAGATGCCGACGATCACGGCGCCGATGGCGATGAATGCCAGGACAATCGCAATCCCACCGACGATCTGGACCCATCGAGGAATGGACTTCATAGGGTGAGCTCCGTTCCCACACCCGCTTCTGCCGCTCTTCGCAAGGCGAGATCGGCGGCGACGACGTCTTCGACCGCCATGCCAAGCGACTTGAAGATCGTGATCTCATTGTCTCCGGTTCGTCCCGGCGCCCGGCCGAGCACCACGTCGCCGAGCTCACCGCGGACATGGTCCTTGTCGAATCGCCCTTCGGCCATTCCCTGGACGACGTCGCCCGATTCGACCAGCGCGGCCGCTTTGGAATCGACGAACAGCCGCGCACGAGCGACGAGCGCCGGCGGCATCTCCCGCTGATCGGGCCGGCACGCGCCCACCGAAATGACGTGGGCGCCATCGCTGACCCATGAGTCCTCAATCACGGGGGTTGGGGAAGAGGTGACCAGGACAATGACGTCGGCGCCGCGGACCGCCGCTTCGGCCGACGGCATCATGCGAACCGGCACGGAGGCATGGCCCTGGATGTCGCGAGCGAACCGATCGCGGCTGGCCGCGTTGGGCGACCACGCGCGAATGTCCCGCAGCGTTCGCACGTGCGGCAGCGCTTCGACGTGACTCTGCGCCTGAACCCCGGTGCCGATGATCGCGAGCGTGGACGCTTCCTTCCTGGCCAGATGTCGGACCGACACTGCCGAGACGGCGGCCGTTCTGGCTTCGGTGATGTAGCGTCCATCCATGATCGCCTGAAGCGCGCCGGTGTCTGGGTCCAGCAGGAGTATCGTCGCGAGATGCGACGGGAGCTGGCGAGCGGCGTTGCTCGAGAAGACGGTGACGAGCTTGGCGCCAAGGCTCGCGGGTTGCGGGATGAATGCCGGCATCAACCCGAAGTACGCGCGCGTCGGCCCGACCATGAGGACCGTTCGAACCGGCTGGAGCACCTCGCCGGCAGAGAATCGCCCGAGCGACGATTCCATGGATGCGATCAAGTCGCCCATCGGAAGGAGGGACTTGACCTGCTCTTCGGTCAAGAGTCGAAACGTCTGAGGCATAGGAGCTAAGGTGCCAAGGGTGTCTAAGGTGCCAAGGGTGCCTAGGGTGCCTAGAGTGCCTGAGGTGCCAGAGGTGCGAGTGCCGCGAGTGCCGGTGATGCGAAGCGTGCGGCGATTCGAATCGTGTTCGTGTGGATAGTGACGATGGCGTCGATGTCCGGCGCGTAGCCGCCGCTCATCGAAACCGCCATCGGCAAGCGCTTACGCCGGCAGCGTTCGAATACCATCTCGTCGCGTTCGCTCAGCCCGTCGATCGTCAGCTTCATGCGGCCCAGCCGGTCGCCTTCGTACGGATCGGCCCCTGCGAGATAGAAGACGAAGTCGGGCTGGTGGCGGTTCAGGGTAACGGTCAAGGCGTTGTCGAGCGCCGCCAGGTACTCTCGATCGCCGGTGCCGTCCGGCAGCGCCACGTCGAGGTCGCTCATTTCCTTCTTGAACGGGAAGTTCTGGGCGCCGTGCATCGAGCAGGTGAAGACCGACGGGTCGTCCCTGAAGATCGCGGCTGTGCCGTTGCCTTGGTGCACGTCCAGGTCGATGACCGCTACGCGACTCGCGAGCTGCTCGCGCTCCAGGACGCGTGTGGCGACGGCGACGTCGTTGAACACGCAGTAGCCCTCGCCGCGATCGGTGAAGGCGTGATGCGTGCCGCCGGCCAGGTTGGCGCTGACGCCTTCGGCCTGCGCGGTGTGAGCCGCGGCGATGGTCGCGCCCACCGAGCGTCGCGCGCGCTCGACCATGGCCGCCGACCATGGAAAGCCGATCCGGCGCTGTGCCTCGCGTGGAAGGGAACCGCAGGCGATGTCATTCAGGTATTGCTCGGTGTGCACGAGCCGCAGATCGTCCCAGGACGCCGCTGGCGCCTCGAGTAAGTCCTCGGGCGCGATGACCTGCTCAGCCACGATGCGCTCGCGCAGGCGCGAGTACTTCGCCATCGGAAACCTGTGGCCTTCCGGCAAAGGCAGCACGAAGTGATCGGAGTAGTAGGCGCGCACGTGAATCCAGGGTTCATCCGCAGATTACACAGATTACACAGATGGGGAGAGTGGTTTGTCGGGCCGGCCTGCAGCCGCCCACTCCCAATCTGCGCAATCTGTGGCTACACTATCCGCGCAATCGCACCCACATGATCCATCGCATCCGCACGATCGACGCCCATGCCGCCGGCGAACCTCTGCGGCTCGTGATCGACGGCATGCCCAGCCCCGAAGGCGCGACCATGCTCGACAAGCGCGCGTGGGCGATGAAGCGGCTCGATCATCTGCGGCGGACGATCATGCTGGAGCCGCGCGGTCATGCCGACATGTACGGCGCGCTGCTGACCGAGCCGGTCAGCGCCGGCGCCAACGCCGGCGTCCTCTTCATGCACAACCAGGGCTGGAGCACGATGTGCGGCCATGGCATCGTCGCAGTGACGACGATTGCGCTGGAGCGAGAGTTGATTTGGGCGCGAAGCGAGGATGCGCCATCCGAGGTCACGATCGGCTACGACACACCTGCGGGCCTCGTTCACGCGCGGGCGACTGCGGTTCGCAGCGGCGACCGCACGCACGTCTCTTCCGTCGCATTTCGCAACGTGCCGTCGTTCGTCTTCGAAGCCTCACTTCCCGTCACGGTTGGCGGGCGAAAGATTCCGGTCGATGTCGCGTTTGGCGGCGCCTTCTACGCCATCGTCGACGCCGAGGCGGCCGGGCTGCCAATCGACGTTCCGCACCTGCCCGAGCTGCGCCGCACGGGCATGCTGATCGCGCGAGAGGTCGAACGCTTGCGGAAGGTCGTGCACCCGAGCGATCCGGGTCTCGAAGGCATCTACGGCACGATCTTCACCGCGCCGGCACAGTTGCCAAATGCCGATTTGAGGAACGTGACCATCTTTGCCGACGCCGAGGTCGATCGATCGCCGTGTGGCACCGGAACCGCGGCCGTCATGGCCGTCTTTGAAGAGATGGGGCTGCTGGGCCGGGATGCGCCGTTCGTCCACGAGAGCATCGTGGGCACGACGTTCAGCGGGCGAGTGGTCGATCGCGTTCAGGTCGGCGATCGAGCGGCGATCGTCCCCGAAATCGAGGGCGCAGCCTGGATTACCGGCGAGCACACGTTCCTGATCGACGGGGACGATCCGCTCAAAGCGGGCTTCAGGCTGTAGCGGACCGGCAACCGGGATCCGAGAACCGGGATCCGGGAACCGAGAACCGCAATCCGGGAACCGGGATCCCGCGTCCGCGCGTCCGGTAGCGGATCAGGATGGCGAATGCCCGCTCCCGGCCCCCGGCTCAGTGTCCAATCGCGAGTCCGTCCTTCCGCAGATCGGATCCGCCGCTCAAGTACCCCTGTCTCCGGATCGATCTGGATGGCCTGATAGCCGCCCATCATTCCGCGGCCGTCGATCACGTCGTGACCACGAGCGCCAAGCGAGGCTCGTACTTCGCCGGTGATTCCCGTTTCGAGCGCCAGTTGCTCCCCGACGTGCCGCATCCGGGCGGCGTCACCGGCCTGCTGCACGTGCATGCCGAAGTCGATGAAGTTCGCGACCACCTGGACATGTGCCTGCGCCTGGTTGTCGCCACCCATGACGCCGAACGACACCCACGGCTTGCCTCGCTTCTCGATCATGGCGGGCACGAGCGTATGAAGCGGGCGCTTGTGCGGACCGATCTGGTTGGGGTGTTCGGGCGTCAGCGTGAAGCCCGCGCCGCGATTCTGCAGCGTGATGCCGGTCTCGCCGGCGACAAAGCCCGCACCAAAGCTGCCGAAGAGCGACTGGATGAGCGAGATCGTGTTGCCGTGGCCATCGGCGGCGGTCAGGTAGATCGTGTCGCCACGGTCGCGTCCGGCGAAGTCGACAGCGTGACGCGGGCCGAACGCCGCCGCCGTATAGTTCGCGGCCGCGCGATCCATCGTGATCTCCCGTCGCCGCGCCGCCGCGTAATCTTTCGAGATCAGCGTCTCGAGAACATCGGCCGGCATGTGCTGGCGATCCGCGAGATGCGCCGCGCGATCGGCAAACGCGATGCGTTTGCTCTCGGCGATGACGTGGAGATAGTCGGCGGAGTTGTGACCCATCGTGGCCAGGTCGAAGCCTTCGAGGATGTTCAGCATCTCGAGCGCCACGAAGCCTTGCGTGCTCGGCGGCATCTCGACGAGGTCGCAGCCGCGATAGGTCGTACGAATGGGCTCGACCCAGTCGGCCGTGTGCTGAGCGAAGTCGCGTACGCCGACCAGGCCGCCGCGAGCCGTGACGTCGGCGACGATCGCCTCCGCAATGGCGCCGTGGTAGAAAGCGTCGCGTCCCTGATCGCGAATCAGCTCGAGGCTGCGGGCCAGGCGCGTGTTTCTGAAGATCTCTCCATGACCTGGGGCTCGCCCGTGCTGGAGGAAGGTGGCCGCGGTCGCTTCGTCGGCCGCCAGCTGGCCGGCGCAACTGGCAAACTCGTTGGCCATCAGCTCGGCGACGGGGAAACCTTCGTACGCGTAGAAGATCGCCGGCTCGATCGCGCGAGCCATCGAGTAGGTGCCGAACCGCGAGAGCAGCTGGTGCCAGCCTTCGACCACACCGGGCACATCGACGGTCAGCGGCCCGTCGTGCGGCATTTCGGTGAAGCCGCGTCGCGCGTACTCCTGAGGCGTAGCCAGGAATGGGGAGCGTCCGGTGGCGTCGAGACCGTAGACCCGCTGAGTCTGGCTATCGTAGACGAGCGCAAGTAGATCGCCGCCGATCCCGGTCATGCTCGGCTCGATGACTGCCAGAACGGCGGCGGCGGTCACCGCGGCATCGATCGCGTTGCCGCCCTCCTGAAGAACCTTGAGGCCTGCCGAGGACGCGAGTGACTGGCTCGTCGCGATCATCCCGCGGATGCCGACCGCTGGCGAGCGCGTGCTTCGCGGATTGCCCGACGGTCGATCGCCAGACGAGATGTCGTCGCCACGCGAAATCATCAGGCCGCCATTGTAGCGACCGTATCGACGAACCTTGAGGTTTACCGTGGCGACAAACCTTCCGCCTTCGCAAATGCTTCCGCCTTCGCGCGAAGCGCTTCGGCGGACCGCCGTCGCTTTGGCGGAGGCTGGTCGGCGGACCGCCGTCGCCTTGGCGGAGGCTGGTTAGGTTTGTCGAGAAGAAGACGCTGGGGTCAGCCGATTTGAACGTCCGTTCAACACGGCGCTATACTCCGCCCATGAGCCGTCAATGAAAACTCGCCTCAGCTGTACGGTGAACAGCGAGCCGGTCGACGTCCTGGCTGACGACTACAAGACGTTGCTCGAAGTGTTGCGCGAGGATCTTCAGCTCACCGGCACCAAGCACGGCTGCGAGCTCGGTGAGTGCGGCGCATGCGCGGTGCTGGTCAACGGGACGTCCGTGCTGTCGTGCCTCGTCTTGGCGACCGAGTCCAGCGGTCAACACATCACGACCGTGGAAGGTCTCGCTCAGGACGGTCGCCTCCACCCGCTGCAAGACTGTTTCGCCGATCTCGGGGCGGCGCAGTGCGGGTATTGCACGCCGGGAATTCTGATCACCGCCAAGGCGCTGCTCGATCACGAGCCCAATCCTTCACGCGAACGCATTTGCGAAGCGCTGTCGGGCAACCTGTGCCGCTGCACGGGATACCTGCAGATTGTCGAGGCGGTCGAGGCTGCGGCCAGGTTGATGCCGGCGGGCGCCGAGGAGCCACGACGTTGACGCCCAACCGCGTGATTGGGCGGCCGCGACGGCGGGTCGATGGGCGAGCCAAGGTCACCGGCCAGACCCGATTTGCCGACGACATCATCCTGCCGCGGATGGTGCATTGCCGTCTTCTGCGCTCGACGCACCCGCACGCGCGCATCGTGGCCGTCGACACGACCAAAGCGCAACTGGTCGATGGCGTATACCTGGTCCTCACCGGCGAGGCGTTTCCGATTGCCTACGGGATTCTTCCGGTCAGCCACGACGAGCATGCCTTGTGCCGCGACAAGGTCCGCTTCGTCGGCGACCCCGTCGCCGCCGTCATCGCTCGCGACGAAGCAACGGCCGAGCAGGCCGCCAATCTGATCGACGTCAGTTACGAACCGCTGCGTACGTTTGCGACGCCGAACGAGAGCCTCGAGCACGACGAGCCTCGCATTCACGAATACGGTGACCACGGCAACGTGCACAAAGCCGTTGCGCTTCAGTTCGGCGACGTGGACGAGGCGATCGGCCGCGCCGACCACGTGTTCGACGATGTGTTTTTCTTTGAAGGGAATACGCATCTGCCGATCGAACAGCACGCTTCGGTGGCGCTGAAGGATCCGGACGGCAAGCTCGTCGTGTACTCGAGCACGCAGACGCCGCACTATCTCCACCGCGCGCTCGCCAAGGCGCTGGCCATGCCCGCGGCGCATATCCGTGTCATCGCCACGCCGAATGGTGGCGGCTTTGGCGGCAAGAGCGATCCGTTCAACCACGAGATCGTGGTGGCGAAAGCCGCTCTGCTGCTCGATCGACCCGTCAAGATCTGCCTGAACCGCGAGGAAGTGTTCTACTGCCACCGCGGCCGTCACCCGGTGATGATGCGTTTCCGGACGGGCGTGACGAAGGACGGCAAGATCGCGGCGTTGGATCTGCAGACACTGCTCGACGGCGGCGCCTATGGGTCGTATGGCGTCGCGAGCACCTTCTATACCGGCGCCCTCCAGACCGTCACTTACGACATCCCCCGCTATCGCTTCCGCGGTTGCCGGGTGTTCACCAACAAGCCGCCGTGCGGCCCCAAGAGAGGTCACGGCACGCCGCAATCACGATTCGGTCAGGAAGTGCAGCTGGACAAGATCGCCGAGTTCCTCGAGAAGGATCCCGCGGAGTTGCGCCTCGGCATGATCGCGCCGGCCGGCCAGCTCACTGCCAACTACCTGCAGGTGAAGACCATCGGCCTTGCCGAATGCATCCGTCGCGTCGTGGACCGCTCCGGCTGGAGGGCCAAGTTCCGCAAGCTTCCGCTTGGCCGCGGTGTCGGCCTGGCATGTTCGTCGTACTTGTCCGGCGCCGGCCTGCCCATCAATTGGAACGACTTGCCGCACTCGGGCGTGCAGTTGAAGCTCGATCGAAGTGGCGGCATCACCGCGTTCTGTGGCGCCACTGAAATCGGGCAGGGCTCAGACGATGTGCTGGCGGCACTGGTGGCGGAGACCTTGGGAGTCGATCCGTTCGACATTCGAGTCGTCACTGGCGACACCGACCTGACACCTGTTGATCTCGGCTCGTATTCGAGCCGCGTGACGTTGATGATGGGACATGCCGCCATCGAGGCAGCCGAGCGCGCGCGACAGCTCCTGGCGACCGCTGTGAGCGCGAAGCTCGAGGTACCGAAGGATCGGCTGGTGTTCGCCGACGGCCGCGTGTTCGACAGCGAGAATCCCGATCGCGGTGTGACGTTCCAGGAAGCCGTCTGCGTCGCCGAGGCACAGGTCGGCACGATTGGCACGACCGGGTCGTACACGCCACCGAAATCTGCCGCCCACTTCAAGGGTGGCGGCGTCGGTCCGTCACCGACGTACTCGTACACTGCCGCGGTGGTCGAGGTGGAGGTCGACCCCGAAACCGGGTGGGTGATCGTGCCGCGCGTGTGGATTGCGCACGACATCGGCTGTGCGCTCAACCCGACGCTGGTGCGTGGACAGGTCGAAGGCAGCGTCTATATGGGACTCGGCGAAGCGTTGATGGAGGAGCAGGCGTTTCGCCGTCTGCCGGCGCGACTGTCGCATGCGCTGGTCCACAAGTTTCCGTCGATGCTCGAGTACAAGAGCCCGACCAGCCTCGACATGCCGGAGATCTTCACGGATCTCGTGGAGCATCCCGATCCAGCCGGTCCATTCGGCGCCAAGGAAGTAGGCCAGGGCCCGCTGTTGCCGATCATGCCGGCGGTGGCCAACGCCGTGTACGACGCCGTCGGCGTGCGCGTCGATCAGATTCCCGTCACGCCCGAGAGAATCCTGCGCGCGCTGCAAGCGAAAGCCGCGGGCAAGCCGGCGCGATCCGGGCCGGCAGCATTTCCCGATATCGCCTGGCCGACGGCGTTGCTCGTGGCGCCGCCGTGGGAGGGCGGAGATGGCCGCGCGTCGAACGAGCCCGAGCGCAAGTCGCGTCGCAAGGCCGACGCCGGCATCGAAGCCACGGCAGGGGTGCGCTCATGATGCGGCTGCCGCAGTTCCGTTATCGCGCGCCTCGCACCATCGAGGAGGCCGCCGCCTGGCTGGCCGAGAATCCTGAACAGACCATGCTCCTTGCCGGCGGCACCGACCTGCTGCCGAACATGAAGCGGCGCCAGCAGACCCCGGCGACCGTCGTCGGTCTGCGCGGTGTCAGCGAGCTCGCCACCATCCGCTTCGACGGCGGTATCACGCTTGGCGCCGGCGTCACGCTCGCCGCGCTGAGTGACCACCCACGCGTCCGTGAGTCGTACGCGGGCCTCTGGCAGGCGGCCTCGCAGGTGGCAACCCCTCACCTTCGTAACATGGGCACGATCGGCGGCAATCTGTGCCTCGACACCCGCTGCACCTACTACGACCAGAACTACGAGTGGCGCAAGTCGATCGACTTCTGCATGAAGCGGGACGGTCAGACGTGTTGGGTCGCGACCTCGAGCCCGAAGTGCCTGGCCGTGTCCTCCACCGATACGGCGCCGATGCTTCAGGCACTCGGCGCGTCGATTACGTTGATTTCATCACGCGGGTCGCGCGCGTTGCCGCTCGCCGACCTCTACGCAAACGATGGCATGCAATACCTGACGAAGCGGCCCGACGAGATTCTGACCTCCATCGCATTGCCGCCTTCAGAGGGATGGCGAAGCGCGTACTGGAAACTGCGCCGGCGCGGGTCCTTCGACTTCCCGGTCGCGGCGGCGGCCGTAGCTGCCAAATTCGAGACCGGTGGCGACAAATCTTCAGGTTTGTCGAGTCAACGTGTCATCGACATACGCATTGTCCTCGGTGCTGTTGCATCCCGACCGATGTCCGCCGAGAAGGCAGCTTCCTTTCTCAAGGGCGAGGAGCTGACCGACGAGGCCATCGCGTCGGCCGCCGCCGCTGCCGCCGAAGTCGCCAAGCCGATGGACAACACCGACTTCGAGCTCGTCTGGCGCAAGAAGATGGTGCGCTCGCTGGTCGGCGATGCCCTTCGCGAAGTTCGCGGCGACGACATGCGAGCCCGACGCCGTCAGATTTCGCGCATGGACCTGTTGCCGGTCATTTAAGAGTTGGTTGGATCGCTCTGACGCTTGCCGCCGGCCGTTGGCGAGCCGCGCGTATTCGAGTAGCGAGTCGAAGGGTCTGCCGGTTGCCGTCTGCGGTGTTACAGTCGCTCGATGCAGTCGGTGGGTCGCAACGTTCGGCGCAAAGACGGTGACGCCAAAGTCACTGGCGAAGCGAAATACATCGACGATCTCACGTTTCCGGACATGCTGTTCGGGACAACGATCCGATCGACGGTCCCGCATGGCGTAATCACGGCCCGGCGGATCCGCCTGCCCAAGGGTTTTGTCGTCGCCGACCACACCGACATTCCCGGCCGTAATATCGTTGCGCTGATCGACGATGACCAGCCGTGTCTGGTCGATCGTGTGGTGAATCACGTCGCGGAGCCGATCCTGCTGGTCGCACACGCGGATCGGGAGCAGCTCCCAGCCGCGGCCCGCCGCATCTCGTTCGACTACGCGTTGCTCACGCCGACTTACGATCCAGAGGCGTCCAGGACCTCGTTCAAGAACATCGCGATCGACAAAGGCGATCTGAAACGGGGGTTTCGAGACGCGGACCTGATCTTCGAGGGCGAGTACCGCACGGGGCATCAGGAGCAGCTCTATATCGAAACCAACGGAGTGATCGCAGTACCAGAAGGTGCCACCAAAAGTCCCAGAGGTGCCAAGGGTGCCAAAGATGTCAGGGGCCTGCCTCGCCATAGCTCGCGCTCGGATGCGGCGCGAGCGGCGGCGGGTGCCAGGGGAGTTACGGTCTACGGTTCGCTGCAGTGTCCGTACTACGTGCACAAAGCGCTGGTCGTGATGCTCGGGCTGCCGCCGGATCGAGTGCGCGTCGTGCAGGCTGAAACCGGTGGCGGCTTTGGCGGCAAAGAAGATTACCCGTCGATGCTGGCCTGTCACGCGGCGATTCTGGCGCTCAAGACTGGGCGGCCGGTGAAGATGATTTACGACCGCGTCGAGGATCTCCTGGCCACGACGAAGCGTCATCCGGCAATTGTTCGTCACCGGACGGGCGTGAAGCGCGACGGTCGTCTGACGGCCATGGATATCGACGTTGTGATGGATGGAGGCGCGTACGCGACCTTGAGCGCCGTCGTCCTGTCGCGCGGTGTGATCCACGCGGCGGGGCCGTATCGCTGCGACCACATCCGCATTCGCGGGCGCGCGATGATGACGCACACGCCGCCGAACGGCGCGTTCAGGGGATTCGGCGCGCCGCAGACGCAGTTCGGCATCGAAGTCCACATGGATCGGCTCGCCGAGGCTCTGAATCTCGATCCGATCCGGTTCCGCGAGATGAACGCGCTTCGCCCCGGCGATACGACGGCCACCGGACAGCGGCTCGGTGCGGATGCAAGTGCGTTGCCGGTGTTGCGCGAAGCCGTCAAGCGCTCGTCGTACCGCGAGAAGCGCCGCAAGTGGCGAGGCACCAATCGCGGCATCGGCGTCTCACTCTTCTTTCACGGCTCGGGGTTTACCGGCGGCGGCGAAGTGAAGCTTGCCTCCAAGGCGTCGCTCGACCTGACGCCCAAGGGCGCGCGCATCCGGGTTGCCAGCACCGAGATTGGCCAAGGCACGCGCACGATGCACGCGCAGATTGTGGCCGATGCGCTGGGCATCCCTTTCGATCTAGTGGACGTGCATGCCGCCGACACGGCCTTTGTCCCGGACAGCGGGCCGACCGTGGCCTCTCGCACCTGCATGATTGTCGGCAAGCTGCTGGAGCGGTGCGCGCGCGAGATGCGGCAGCGCCTCGGCGGTGCAACGCCGGCGCAGTCACTACCGGAAGCACGGCGCCTTTTCCGTCACGGCGCAGTACATGCCGCCACCCGGATTGACCTGGGACGATGAGCGATATCAAGGCGATGCGTACGGCAGCTACGGCTGGGGCTGCAACATCGTCGAGCTCGAAGTTGATCGCGACACCTGCGAGGTGCGTCCGGTTCACGTGACCGCGGTCGCGGAGATTGGCAAAGCGATCCACCCGATGATGGCCGAAGGCCAGATCGAGGGCGGGACGGTTCAGGGTCTTGGCTACGCGTTGATCGAGGATGTGGTGATGCGCGATGGGCGGATGGCGAACGCGCAGCTGACCAACTACATCATTCCCACGCCGCTCGACATTCCTTCCATGGATGTGGCGATTCTCGAGCGGCCGTACGCGCACGGCCCATTCGGGGCCAAGGGGGTCGGTGAGATGCCGATCGATGGACCCGCGGCCGCGGTTGTGAACGCGCTGAGAGGTTGCGGTTACGATGTGCGCGCGATCCCGGCGACACCCGAGAGGATTCTGGCTGCCAAAGAAAAAGGCCGAGAAGCGCGAATAAGCCTGCCTCGCCGACGCGCGCTCGATTACGGCGAGCGCAGGCGGGCGAATAGCGCAAAGCGAAACGCGAAATGACCATCTCCGTCACTTTGAACGGCCGGCGGCGCAGGATCGACGCGCATCCGATGAAGCGTCTGCTCGACGTCTTACGAGACGACTGCGCCTTGACCGGCACGAAAGAGGGCTGCGGCGAAGGCGAGTGCGGAGCATGCACGGTATTGGTGGATGGCGTCGCCGTCGATTCGTGTCTTGTGCCGATCGCGCAAGTCGATGGTACCAGGCTGACGACGATCGAAGGCGTGAGTAAGTCCCGAGAAGGACGGGCGCTTCAGGACGCCTTTGTCGAGTTAGGCGGCGCGCAATGTGGCATCTGCACGCCAGGCATGATCGTGGCCGCGCTGCCGCTTGGCGCCAACCCTTCGCTCGACGCCGTGCAGAACGGGTTGGCTGGAAATCTCTGCCGATGCACCGGCTACCTCAGTATTTTCAGAGCCGTGAAGCGCGCCAAACGACGAAAGCCCAGACATCTTCCAAGGCCGAAGTCATGACGTTGAAGCACGTTCTGCGGCGAGTCTTGGAGGATGTCTCGTCCCGCGGAGCGGGGCAAGACAACACTGCCCTGGCCAAGCTGAGCCGACGTGCGTTGCCGGGCGGTTTGAGGCGAAGCTTCGATAGGAGACGCACGCGTGCACGCGCCACTTAGCTCGCTGACGCTCCATCGTCCGCGCACGCTCAAGGCGGCCCTGCAGCTGATGCAGCGTGAAGCGTTGACGCCGATTGCCGGCTGCACTGACGTCTACGTCGGCCTGCAGTTCGGCACGCTGGCCGAGCGACGGTTCGTGGATGTCTGGGGGCTGGACGAGCTGCGCGGCATTCAAGTGACGCGCGGACGTCTGCGGCTGGGTGCGTTGACGACGTATACGGAGATCATCGAGTCGCCCGTGGTGAGACGCCGCCTGCCGATGCTCGTGGCCGCCGCGCGCGAGGTCGGCGGTGCGCAGATTCAGAATCGCGGCACGATTGGCGGCAACATCGCAAACGCATCCCCGGCTGGCGACACGTTGCCGGTGCTCGCCGCAGCGAAGGCCGTGATCGTTCTGCGAAGCGCGGGTCACGAACGGCACGTCCCGTTCACCGAGTACTACACCGGGTATCGCGCCAGCGTCAGGCGTACTGACGAATTGATCACAGGGATCGAGATCCCGGCCATCGAGGGCACCCAGTGGTGGCGGAAGGTGGGAACACGACGCGCCCAGGCCATCTCGAAGATCATGATGGCTGGCGTCAGAGGTCCGGAAGTTCGGATCGGAATCGGCTCGGTCGCGCCGACAGTCATCAGCGCCGCGAAAACGGCGGATGTGCTCACGCGTGGTGGCTCGATCGCCGACGCACAGGCTGCGCTAGCATCGGAGATACACCCGATCGACGATGTGCGTTCGACGGGGGACTATCGACGCCGTGTGGCGCTCAATCTGCTTGCCCGGTTCTGGAGTGAAACCGCATGAGGCGCGACTGGCGATGACATTTCGAGACCGAGCCATTCAGCGCCTGTCGACGCTGGGCGTGGTCTTCGGAGTGGTGTGCGCGAGCCTCTTCGCACAAGCCCCGACTCCTGAGCTGGACGCGCTGGTGCTGACCACCGTCCGAACCGCGCTCACGCCCGCCCTCCCGTACCCGCAGAGCGATGAGGCGGGCGAACTGCCGGTTGACGGCAGCACCGTCGTGCCGTGGATGGTCCGGCCGACGCCCGACGGCGAGCTCGCGATCGAGGTGCTCGCCAATCCGCTCAACCCCTCGACTCAGGCACGCGCGGCCAAGGCGATGGTGCAGATCGAGGCCGCGATCGAAGCAGCGCAGAAACGGTCGCAGGCCGCCTACGAGAAGGCGATTGAGGAGGCGCGACGCACCGGTCGCTCGCAGGACTTCGACGGCATCACGCTCGGCGACGAAGGCGTGGCTGGGGCTCGCATCGATGCCGAAGCCCACCTCGCGATCGAGATCGCATTCAATCGCCCCGCGTACACGTTTCTGGTCAGCTCGTCGGTCGAACCCGCAACCCTCTCGCCACCGGTGACCGGCGCCGTCGCCGCGATCAGCGTGCCCGCCAACGTGTATCGCGATGGCCGAGACGCGGCCACCAACGAACGCTTCTGCGCGGCTGAGACGCACGTGTTCTTCGGGGCCGTCGGGAGGCCCGAGGTGCACGAGCGATCGAATGTCCGGTTTGAAGTGAGCGCGACCAGCACGGCTCCGCCCGAAGCGGTTGGCGTTCGCAGCCTGGTCGTCACCCTGCGAGGGAACCCTCAACTCATCGATCAGGTCGTCCGGCGAGCCGATTGGGCCCGGCTGCAGGCGCTCGTCACTGGGAAGTAACCTTTACTCTTTTCTTACCGCTTTTGTCGCCAATTAGCGGAACTCCTGGCGTAGCGCCGCCGTCCTACCCAATGGAGGTCTCGATACTGTCATGTTTCGGCTTTATGAATGGACTTTCTCGGCCACGATCGAAGTCGTGACGGCTGCACTGCTCGTGATTGCCATCATCGCCGTAGGCCTCGGCGCATAAGGAACACCCAGAGGCGGGTCGCAAGACTCGCTTCGACACTTTGTTCTCGATTGAACTTGCAACATTCAACTTACAACTGAACTTGCAACTTTCAACTTGAACTCTGAACTGTGAACTCTTGAACTTTGAACTCTGTGCCTAGTGACTTGGTTTGTCTGGCGCGGCAAGATAGCTCCGACGCGCGCGGACGGTCATGCCGGCGCGGTTTACTTTGACGTCCAGCTTGTGAACCTTGCCGTCGAGCGCGGTCGGGGCAAACCCGAGCAGGTACTGGCTGCGCAATTCCTGCGCAACGCGGGAGAATGTCGGCGACAGGTCGGCGGTCTTGGTCAGCTCGAAATAGCCGCCGCCGGTCTCGTCGGCGATCTTTCTCAGGTCTCTCGACGGCCGCGATCGCACGATGCGCATGCCGTTGAAGTACTCCGATTCGAGACCGATTGAGTAGACCATCACTTCTTCGTCGCGGGCGCGCTCGAGCACGTTCTTGAACGACGTGCGGCTCGCCGTGTCTTCACCATCGGTGAACACGAGCACGACCCGCCGGCCGTCGACTCCTTGCAGGGCGTCCAGCCCGGCGGCAATGCCGTCGTTCAGGCGGGTGGGATTCCCGAAGAACAGATCGTTGAGCGCGCCGATCAGCTCGTCGCGATTGTTGGTGAACGAGCCGCTGAGCTGAATCTTGTCGTTGAAGGCGCCGACCTGGGCCTTGTCCACCGGCAGCAGGCGAAGCAGGAACTGTTCAGCAGCCTGGTTCAGCAATTTGAGATTCGCCGTCATGCTGGCGCTCGTGTCGAGCATGACCACCGCCGTGAACGGCTGCGACTCGTTCGAAAAGAGCGACACGTCCGCGGGCTTCGCATTGTCCACGATCGAGAAATCGGCGCGTTCGAGATCGGGGACCAACCGGCCGCTGCCGTCGACCACGGTCGCATAGATCGGCACCGTACGAATGGCCGACCGGAAAATCGGCTGCTCCTGGATCGGGTTCGCCAGAATCGCCACACCGGCCACGAGCACGCCGGCGCTCACAACACAGGACATCCGCGTCATATCGAATCAACTTTAGCAAAGCCGGGTCCAAGGCCCGGCGGTTCAATTGGCAGCCTGCTACGCTACACCAGAGAGGGACGTGTCGTGGAGCAACTTCGTGCGGGGCTGTGTGCCGACTGCCGCCATCGGCAGATCGTCGAGAGCGCTCGTTCGACGTTCCTGCTGTGTCGCCGAAGCCTGACCGATCCAGCCTATCGAAAATACCCGCCCCTTCCTGTTCTGGCGTGCCCAGGCTACCAGAGGCAGCCTGATCAGCAAGATCCGGCCGAACCGCCAAATCGAGGTGATAAGCTTTCCCGATGACGCTCCATCGCATGCCCGCCACCATCGCGTGGTTGGCGACCGTGGTCGCGGTCGCGGCATGCGCCGAAACGCCGCGCGCGGCAGAGCAGAGCCAAGCCGCGTCCAACCCCGATCAAGTGGTCGCCGAAGTCGCCGGGCGCAAAATCACGCTCAAGGACGTCGACGAAAAATGGGAGCAGTTCGACTCGGCCGAGCGGGCTCGCATCTCGCAGCTGCTCTACCAGAATCGCCGGACGATGCTCGATCAACTCGTCGGCGACATCCTCATCGAACACGCCGCGAAGGCGGCGAACCTGGGCGTGGATGCCTATCTCGCCCAGGAAACCGCGAAGCGTTCGCAGCCGGTGACCGACCAGGACATTCAGGCGTTCTACGATCAGAACAAGGATCGAACCGGCGGCCGTTCAATCGCCGAGCTGCGAAAGCCGATTGAGGATTTTCTGCAGGGACAGCGCCGGCTGCAGGCGAGAGCGCAACTGGTGGACGATCTGCGCTCCGGCGATTCGAGCGTGCACGTCACGCTCGAGCCGCCCCGCTATACGGTCGCGCTCGAGTCACACGATCCGATTCGCGGGGAATCGACAGCGCCGGTGACGCTGGTCGAATTCTCCGATTATCAATGACCGTTCTGCGCGAGGGTCGGTCCGACTCTCACGAAGGTTCGCGAGACCTACGGCAACAGGGTCCGCATCGTCTTCAAGGATTTCCCACTGCCGAACCATGCGCAGGCGTTCAAGGCCGCCGAGGCCGCGCACTGCGCCGGTGATCAAGGCAAGTACTGGGAGATGCACGACCGGCTGTTCTCGGACCAGCGGGCGCTCGAGGTGACGGGACTGAAAGCGTCAGCCTCAGCCCTGGGCCTGAATCTGGCCAAGTTCAACGCCTGCCTCGAATCGAGCACCCACAAGGCCAACGTCCAGGCCGACCTCGATCAAGGGGAGAAGATGGGCGTGAACTCGACCCCGACCATCTACATCAACGGGCGGGCGGTGATTGGCGCCCAGCCGTTCGAAGTCTTCAAGTCGATCATCGACGAAGAGCTCGCCAAGAAATAACGGCAAAACCGGAGTGCGGCTGCCGGAACTAAGTACTGACTTTCACAATTACGATGACGTCTCGGCCGCCGATGCATCCCGCCTCGCCGCGTTGCTCGTCGGTCAAATGCGCCCGGCATTCTCCCTCCTCGCGCCTTGCGATCCGGGCGCCTCGGCGCCCGAATACGTCACCGTAAGTGTGAAAGGCAGTACTAAGGTATCAAGACAATCTTGCCTTTCGCCCCCGGCTCCATGACCATCACGTGCGCTCGCGGCGCTTCCGAGAGCGGCAGCTCGACGCCGGCGACTGGAGAGAGCGCTCCGCTGGCCAGCCCTGCGCCGATGCCTTGATGCGCGCGGGCCACCTCGTCGGCGGGGATACCCCACAGCACCAAACCATAGACCGCGGAGTCCTTGGCCATGATCTTGCGGGCGTCGATCTCGACTCGCCCGCGATTGCCGACCACGACGATGCGGCCGCCTGACGCGATCGCGCTCAGATCGTGATCGAGATTCACGTTGGCCAGCATCTCGACAATCAGATCGGGTCCGCGGCCGGCGGTCAGCGACGCCACCTGTCCGAGGTAGCCGTCTTCGCGATGATTCACCGCGTGGTGTGCGCCCTGTTGTTTGACCAGGTCGAGTCCGTCGGCGGATCCGGCGGTGCCGATGACTGTGAGACCGGCCGCACGCGCCAGCTGCGTGGCTGCGATCCCCACGCCGCCGCTGGCGCCGTGAATGAGCACGGTGTCGCCGGCGCGAGCGTTGGCGCGGCCAAAGAGCGCGCGCCACGCCGTGACGTACGGCACATTCACCGCCGCGCCCTGCGCGAAGCTGACCCGCTGGGGCAGGCGGTGGACCTGCGCCGGATCGCACACGACCATCGACGCGTAGGCGCCGTAGGCTCTGTGCTGAGCGGTGCCGCCGATGTAGACGCGGTCGCCGACCGAAACGCTGGTCACTCCGGCGCCAATGTGATCCACGATGCCCGCGGCGTCGGCGCCGGGCGAGTAGGGCAGCGGCGGCTTGATCGCATACGTGCCGCCTCTCATGTAGGTGTCGAACGGGTTCACGCCGATGGCGTACACCTTCACCCGGACCTGCCCTGGGCCGGCCTCGGGATCTGGCAACTCCTCGAGCCGCAGTACTTCCGGTCCGCCAAACTCCTTTGCCACAATCGCCTTCATCGTCTCTGCTCCGTGATCAGATGCTCAACTTGGATGGAAGATCGAAACGACCACTGCAATGGCAACTTGCCACTTGAATTTTCAACTCTCAACTTTGAACTTTGAACTTACTATCTCTCAGATATGGACTGGTTGTCGCAGCTCGCGGCGCCTCAGAATGCCCTCGCGGTTCTGACGGCGATGATCACCCCCGCCGTGTTGATCTCGGCGTGTGGCGCGCTCATCTTCTCGACCAGCAGCCGCCTCGGCCGGGTGATCGATCGCGTGCGGTCGCTCTCCGAGAAGTTCGAGCAGATTGCCAAGCACCCCGAGAACGACGAGATGTTCGAGGAGCGGCGGGCGTTGATCTTCTCTCAACTCGACCGCCAGACATCGCGCGCCCGCCTGATCCAGCGCGCCATGACCGCCTACTACACGGCGCTTGGCGTCTTCGTCGCCACGACGGTCATCATCGCGATCACCGCAGCCTTGGCCCGCAACTTCACCTGGGTTGCCGTCGGGATGGGTCTGGCCGGCGCAATGTTCATGCTCTACGGGTCGGTGCTTCTCATCATCGAGTCGCGGATGGCGTTGGGCGCGATCATGAGCGAGATGGACTTCGTGTGGAAAGTCAGCACGAAGTATGCGGGCTCGGACCTCGCCGACCGACCGACTGGCGGTCCTTTCACCTGGCTCGGCAGGCGCATAGGCTAAAAGAATCTGGCGATCTGGTGAGGTGGTGATCTGGAGATCGATCTGAAGATGCTGTGATCTTGTGATCTGGAGATCGATGTAGTGATCTACGGTCGATTTTGAGATCTTGAGAGCTTGAGATAGATCGACACATCGATCTCGAGATCACGAAATCTCGAGATGTCGAGATCGATCATCAGATCACCACTTCACCAGATCACGAGATCTCAGGAATCCCGTAAGGCGACCACAGGATCGACGCGCATGGCGCGCCGAGCGGGCACGAAGGTCGCGACCAGCGCCACGGTAGTGAGAGTCGCGGCGACCAGCGCAAAGATCCCGGCGTCGTGAGGCGCGACGTCGAAGAGCAGCGACGCCATGAAGCGGGTCAGCGTTGCGGCCGACGCGAGCCCGATGGCCGTCGCCAGCAGCGTGAGCCCGGCGCCCTGACGCAGGATCATGCCGATTAGATCAGCCGGTCGCGCGCCGAGCGCCGAGCGCAGGCCCAGTTCCCGCGTGCGGTTGGCGACCGCGTGGGCCATCACACCGTAGGTGCCGATGCCGGCGAGCAGCAGCGCCGTCGCCGCGAACAGGCCCACCATCCATGTGTTGAAGCGTCGCGCCGCCATGGATTGATCGAGAATCTCGGCCAACGTCCGCAGTCGCGTGATCGGCTGCAGCGGATCGGCCTCTCGAATCGCCGCCCGCAGGAAACCGACGGCGTTTCTGGCTCCGGTGGCCCCGCCATCGGTCCAAACCGTGAACGCCAGAAACGGCCATCGCTCGTCGTTCTGCTCGAGGGGGAAATAGAACGTGGGGTCCGCGGGCCGCTCCACCGACCGATAGCGCGCGCTCGCCACGATCCCGACGATGGTGTGGCGCTTGTTGCCGCCAAACCGCAGCACCTTGCCGATCGGATCGCGTCCCGGAAAATACTTGTCGACGAGCGCCTGGTTGACGATGACGACAGGCGCCGAGTCCGCCCGGTCCTCCTGGCCAAATGCACGGCCGCGCACCAGCGTGATGCCGGTCGCCTTGAAGAAATCGCGTGTCACCGCCTGGAAATCGCCATTCGGTTGATTGTTGGGCTGTGGCTCGGGGTCGCCTTCGATGCGGATGCCGCGATTGGGTGCGCCGGTGAGAACCGCCGTGAACGACGCCGCCGCCGCGCGAGTGCCTGGAGTTGACGCCATGCGATCGATGACGCGATTGATGAACTGAATCTTCCGTGTGGGATCGATGAGTCCGGTGTCCCCGATGACCTGCAAGTACTCCGGCACGAGGTTGATCTCGGCTGCGAGCCGGCCTTCGCTGGCGAAACCCAAGTCGACGCGGTTGGCGCGAACGAAACTTGCCAGCATCAATCCACCGCCGACCAGCAGCACCTGCGCGAGTGCGAGCTCGGTCACCACCAGCGCCTGATGCCAGCGCCGTGTCCCCGTAGTCCTGACCCCTGAACTGCCCGCACCGCGCACCGGCTCACGCCGAGTGAGTTGAAGTGCCGGGCCCAGCCCGAAGATCACCGCCGTAAGCAGTGTCATGACGATCGTGAACCCGAGGACGCGCGAATCGATCGCAATCTCGGTCAGCCGCGGGACCGTGGCCGGAGCCACAGCCATCAGCGCGCGAATGCCGGCCTGTGCCAGGGCGAGACCTGCCGCGCCGCCTGGCACGGCGATGAGCAGCGTCTCGACGAGGAGCTGGCGAACCAATCGAGAGCGTTCCGCGCCGAGGGCGATTCGCACGAACATCTCCGACTGGCGTCCCGCGGCTTGACCGAGAAGCAGGTGCGCCACGTTGGCGCACGCGATCAGCAGCAGCACCGCTACCGCAATCTGCAGGAGCACGACGAGCGGGCGGATGTCGCCGACGATCTCCTCGTGCAGCGGGATGACGTTCGCGCCCAGGCCCGCGTTGGTGGATGGATACCGCTCCGACAGCTCTGCCATCACCGAGGTCACGCGAGCTTGCGCCTGCTCGCGCGTCGTTCCTCGAGCCAGCCGCCCGATCACGGCGACGATGTGCGAGTCGCGGACGGTCGTGACGTCTCCGGGAAACGGAAAGCTGCGTGGAATCCCGCGATCGCCCGTCAGCCAGACCTCGGCCCCTGGGACCATCTGCAGGTCGAATCGCTGCGGCAGCACGCCGACGATGGTGAAAGTGATGCCGTTGATCACGAGCGTCTGGCCAATCGCCGAAGGCGAGCCGCCGAAGAGGCGATACCAGAGACCGTCGGTGAGCACGGCGACCGGCGCCGCCGTCGCCTGATCCTCTGCCGCTGCCGGGACGCGCCCCAGTTGAGCGGAAACCCGCAGCACCTCGAAGAAATTGGCCGACGCGGAAACCGCTCGCACCCGCTGCGCTTCGAACTGGCCCGTGAGTGTGGCCGCGAAGTCGTCGAATGCCGCGAGCCCTTCGAACGGTGCCGGGCGACCGGCGTCGGCCTTCGAGGCGAGCTCGCGGCGCCAGTCGAGAAAGTTAGCCGGCGCGACTGAACGTCGGGCGTTGTCCTGGCTCGTCTCCCACACGACCACGAGTCGATCGGGATCGCCGTAGGAAAGCGGCTGCAGAACGCTGCCGTTCAACACGGTGAAGATCGCCGTGTTCGCGCCAATACCGAGGGCCAACGACGCCACCGCCGCGAGCGAGAGAACGGGGTGTCGAAGACAAAGACGCAGAGCGAGCCGAAGGTCGGTCATTCGCAGTTCCTATCGCACGAGCGGGCAAAGCGGAGCCTGCCTCGCCGACCAGCCTCCGCTAAAGCTACGGCGGTCCGCCGAAGCATTTGCGAAGGCGGAAGCTGAAGATCCGATGGGCAGCGAAGGCGGAGCCTGCCTCGCCGAAGCTGAAGATCCGATGGGCAGCGAAGGCGGAGCCTGCCTCGCCGAAGCTGAAGATTCGATGGGCAG
This sequence comes from uncultured Acidobacteriota bacterium, assembly GCA_963773045.1. Lineage (GTDB taxonomy): Bacteria > Acidobacteriota > Vicinamibacteria > Vicinamibacterales > UBA2999 > 12-FULL-67-14b. The sequence continues at coordinate 84,849 of CAVYZT010000004.1, forward strand.
CGAAGGCGGAGCCTGCCTCGCCGAAGCTGAAGATCCGATGGGCAGCGAAGGCGGAGCCTGCCTCGCCGAAGCTGAAGATCCGATGGGCAGCGAAGGCGGGTAGAATCTCGGGCTACCCGAGGCATCGATGCGCATACGTCTTGTTTTGCTGCTTCTCGCCGTTCTGCCTGCCACTTCCTTCTCTCAGACGAGCTCGACGGCAAATCCGTTAGCACCCGAAATCGATCGCCTGGCCCAGGAGTTGAATCCGCAGGTGGTCGCCTGGCGCCGCGATTTCCACGAGCACCCGGAGCTGGGCAATCGCGAAACCCGGACGTCGAAGATCATTGCTGACGAGCTCAGAAAGCTCGGCTTCGAGGTCAAGACCGACGTGGCGCACACGGGCGTGGTCGGCGTGCTTCGCGGCGGCAAGGCCACGAGCAGCAGTCCGGTCGTCGCGCTGCGCTCCGATATGGATGCGCTGCCGGTCACCGAGCAGGTCGATCTTCCTTTCAAGTCCAGGCAGAAGGCCGAATGGAATGGCCAGACAACCGGCGTCATGCACGCCTGCGGTCACGACAACCATATGGCAATCCTCCTTGGGACGGCCACGGCGCTCTCACGGTTGCGCAGTCAGCTGCCTGGAACCGTGAAGGTAATCTTTCAGCCCGCTGAAGAGGGTCCGCCACCGGGAGAGCAAGGTGGCGCGGAACTGATGACCAAAGAGGGTGTGCTCGACAACCCGAAGGTGGATGCCGTGTTCGGCCTCCACGTCTTTCCATTTCCGGCTGGAACCATCACCTATCGATCGGGCCCGCTCATGGCGAGCGCCGATACCTTCCTGATCAAGGTCCAGGGGCGCCAGACCCACGGCGCGATACCGTGGGGCGGCGTCGATCCGATCGTCGTTGGATCGCAGATCGTGATGGGACTGCAGACGATCATCAGCCGCTCGGTGAACATCACCGAAGCACCGGCGGTCGTGACCGTCGGGCGCTTCACGGGCGGTAACCGCTCCAACATCGTGCCCGACACGGTCGAGCTCGAGGGAACCATTCGCGCGTTCAACGAGAACGTCCGCAAGGACATTCAAAGACGCGTTCGCGACATCGCCACGAACATCGCAGAGAGCGCGGGCGCGACGGCCACCGTGGAGTTTGGACTGGGCTATCCGGTCACCATCAACGATCCCGCGCTCACCGAAAAGATGGTTCCCACGTTACGCCGCGTCGCGGGTGCGCAGAACGTGACTGTCGGCCCCCTCACCGGCACGGCAGAAGACTTCTCGTTCTTTCAGCAGAAGGTGCCGGGGCTGTTTTTCTTCCTGGGCGTGACGCCGCGCGACCAGGACCATACCAAGGCAGCGATGAACCACTCACCGCTGTTTTTCGCCGACGAGTCGGCGCTGCCGATCGGCGTGAAGGTGATGACATCTCTGGCCGTCGACTATTTGAACGGCGCACAGAAGTGAATACCGAAATGCCGGCACTCACACACAGAATCACGGAAACACGGACTTCTAATTGGCAGGTTCCGTCTGGGTTTCCGTCTCAGCCAGTTGCCTTTCAGTGAGAGTTTTCGATCTGAAGGAGATCGCCAAATGAATCGTCGTGAGTTCATCAGCTCTTCGTCCCTCGTGGTGGCATCGGTCGCCGTCGGGCGGTCGGCATCGGCGCCCGCCTACGCGGCCGGCTCGAGCGGCCAGGCGGCGACGCCGCAGGCACCGGCGGTCACGAGGTTCGAAGAGCTCCGCCGCGGCGTCGGCATGTTCATCGGCAACGGCGGCACGATTGGTTATCTCGTCAACGCCGACGGGGCCATCGCCGTCGACAGCCAGTTCATGAATACCGCCGAGATCTGCGTCAAGGGTCTCAGGGAGCGGGCGCCGAAGGGCATTGAGATGCTCATCAACACGCACCATCACGGCGATCACACCGGTGGTAACAAGGCGTTTCGCGCGTCGGCCAAACACATCATCTGCCAGGAGAATTGCCTCGTCTGGCACAAGAGGGTCGCCGAGCAGGCGAACAACGTAAGCGACCAGGCGTTCGCCGACACGACTTTCGGCGGAAGCTGGTCGGCAACATTCGGCGACGAAAAGGTGTGGGCCCACTACCACGGTGCGGGCCACACCAGCGGCGACGCGGTGATCTTCTTCGAGAAGGCCAACGTCGTGCACGGCGGCGACCTGCTCTTCAGGCGCATTCACCCTCGAATCGACGGACCGGCCGGCGCCTCGGCGGTCAACTGGATCAAGGTGCTCGACCGCATGGTCAAAGATCATGCAGCGCCGGACACGATTTTCGTGTTCGGCCATGGCGCGGACAACAACGTGAAAGGCGCAAAGGCCGACATCGTGTTCTTCCGCGACTACTTGACGGCCGCCGTGGAGCACGTGCGGAAGGGAATATCCGCCGGCAGCTCGAAAGACGAGATCACCAAAGTCGCCGCCGTCAAAGGCTTCGAGACCGTCACGTCGTTCAACCCTCGGCTGACTCTCGAGGGCACGCTCGGATCGATTTACGACGAGCTCAAGAAGTAGCCGATCAGGACCACGGCAACGGACGTAGCCACGGAGTGGCGGAGGCACGGAGAGAAATGTGGGGTCGCCATCATGCTCCGCGTCCCCGCGCCTCCGCGGCCAACGTTCCTCGGGAAGGAACTCCAGCAAACGGTGAGGAAGGCTATGCGCACGAAACGGCTGAGCGTGACAGTGATGATGATGCTGATTTCCGCGAGCGTGATCGGCGTGATGGCGCAGGCGCCCGCACGGCCGACGCCGATTATGACGGAGAACTCGCCTGGCGGCGGTCCGCTCGATGCACTGGCGTTTCGATCGATCGGCCCGGCGACACCGTCGGGACGCATCGACGACATTGCGGTCCTCGAGAGCGATCCCTCGACGTTCTACGTGGCGACCGCGACCTCGGGCATCTACAAGACGACCAACGGCGGGACGACGTTCACGTCGGTGTTCGACAACGAAAGCACCAGCTCGATCGGCGACATCGCCATCGCGCCGACCGACGCCAACCTGGTGTGGGCCGGCACCGGGGAGAACAACAACCGTCAGAGCTCGTCGTGGGGTGACGGAGTCTACAAGTCCACCGACGGCGGGCGCACGTGGAAGAACATGGGCCTGCGCGCGAGCAAACAGATTGCGCGCGTGATTGTCGATCCCGTGGACTTCAACGTCGTCTATGTCGCGTCGCTTGGCGACCTGTGGGCCGCCGGCGGCGAGCGCGGCGTGTTCAAGACCACCGACGGCGGCAATACCTGGCAGCGCGTGTTGTTCGTGGACGACGACACGGGCGCCACCGAGCTCGTGATGGATCCCGTGAACAACAAGACGTTGTATGCCGCAACGTACCAGCGGCGCCGCACGCAATGGGGCATGAACGGCGGCGGCCCGGGAAGTGGGATCTGGAAGTCCACCGACGCCGGCCAGACCTGGACGCGCATCGAGACGGGACTGCCAGGCGGACCCAAGGGGCGCATCGGCATGGACATCTACCGGCGCAATCCCAACGTGCTGTACGCGCGCATCGAGCACCCGACCGAGAGCGGCGTGTACCGCACCGACGACGGCGGAGCGAACTGGCGGAAGCTCAGCAGCGTCAATCCGCGGCCGATGTATTTCAGCCAGATTCGTGTCGATCCGCAGACCGACTCGCGCATTTACGTGCTCGGCGTCAGCCTGCACGTCTCCGACGACGGCGGCAAGACGTTCCGCGACGACGGCGCCGAACGCATCCACGTCGATCACCATGCGTTCTGGATCGACCCGGCCAACCCCAGGCACTTGATGATCGGAAACGACGGAGGCGTCAGCATCTCGTTCGATCGGGCCGAGAGCTGGCAGTGGCTGCCCAATCTGCTGGCGGCGCAGGCCTACCACGTCGAGTTCGACATGCAGTCGCCGTATCACGTCTGTGCCGGACTGCAGGACAACAACACGTGGTGCGGACCGAGCGCGGTGCGGACCAATAGCGGCATCATCAACGACGACTGGTATGTGATCACCGGCGGCGACGGCTTTCAGCCATTGATGGATCCGAACGACGCCAACATCGTGTACGGCGAGTCGCAGGACGGCCGCATGAGCCGCGTCGATCGCACGACCAACGAACGCCAGACGGTCAGGCCAGAGCCGGCGGAGCTCAAGCCGTTTGAATCCTCGCCCTACCGGTTCAACTGGGACACGGCGATGCAGCTGTCGCCGTTCGACTCGGCCACGATTTACATCGGCGCGAACCTCGTGTTGAAGTCGGCTGACCGCGGCCGGTCGTATCAGCCCATCAGCCCTGACCTCACGACCAATACCGATCGCGAAACGTTGTCGATCATGGGTGTGGTAGGCAAGGACATCCAGATCGCCAAGCACGACGGCGTCGGATCGTTCGGCAACATCGTCACCCTCGAAGAGTCCTCGGCGAAGCAAGGAGTCGTGTGGACCGGCAGCGACGACGGAATCGTCAGCGTCACGCAGGATTCCGGCAAGACGTGGACCAACGTGACCTCGAAGATTCCTGGTGTGCCGAAGTGGACCTACGTGGCCGACGTGCTGCCCTCACGTTCGGCTGCGGGTACTGCGTATCTCGCGTTCGACGGGCATCGCAGTGGCGACTACGGGACGTACGCGTTCGTGACGACGGACTTCGGCGCCACGTGGCGGTCGATCGCCGGCAACCTGCCCAAAGGCGAGGTCGTTCGCGCCCTTGCAGAGGATCGCAAGAACGCCGATCTGCTTTATCTCGGTACTGAGACCGGCCTCTGGGTCTCGTGGAATCGCGGCGGCCAGTGGACCAGACTCAAGGCGAATCTGCCGACGATGCCGATCTATGAGATCAAGACGCATCCGCGAGAGAACGACTTGATCCTGGCAAGCCACGCGCGCGGCATCTGGATCCTCGACGATCTGTCGGTGATTCAGGATTGGAGCAAGGCGTCCTCGAGCGATGCCTTCATGTTCTCGTCCGAGCCGGCCATGATCATGAACGTCGCCAACGATCAGATGAAGGGCTTCGAAGGCGATCGGCTGTTCCTCGGCCAGAATCCCGCGCCTGGCGCGACGCTCGCCTACGCGCTGAAGGCCGACGCCAAGGAAGTGAAGCTCACCATCAAGGACAGCTCTGGCAGCGTCGTGAGAGAGATTTCCGGGGAGCCAATGCGCAACCGGAACAAGGCCGGCTTGAACATCGTGAAGTGGGACTTGCGCGTGCAGCCGTTGCGGCCGCTTCCGCCGGCTCCTGGGGCGAGTGGGCCTGGTGGGGCAGGCGGCCCTGGTGGGGGCGCGGGCGGGGGCGGGTTCGGCGGTGGCGGTAACAACGGCCCGTTCGTGGTCCCTGGAGCCTATCGCGCCACGCTGAATGTCAACGGGCGCGATGCCAACACGATCGATGTCACCGTGAAGGGCGATCCTGAAATCAAGATCACCGACGCCGATCGAAAGATCTGGTTCGACACGGCGAAGGACCTGCATGAGTTGCAGGCCAAGGCCAACGACGTGGCCGAGCTGGTGCAGAACGCGAACGCGCAGGTGACCACGCTGACTCAGCAGACCAAGGGCGTCACGCTGGCGCCCAGCGCCAAGCAGTCGCTCGATGCCGTGACGAAGGAATTCGAGGTGCTCCGTCGACGACTCGGCCTCAATCAAGGCGGTCCCGGCGGCGGTGGCGGAGGCTTCGGCGCCAACAACGAGAATGTGCGCGGGCGGATTGGCCAGTTGAAAGGCGCCATCATGGGCTCCACGTCGCTCCCGACGAATACCCAGCTGATGCAGATTCGCGAGGTCAAGGTCGCGTTGCCGCTGGTGATCGATCAAGCGAACGCGGCAGTGGCGAAAGTCTCGGCGCTGGTGAAAGAGATGGTGGGGAGCGGCGCGCTCTTTCCGGCGCTGAAGCCGGTGCCGAAATAGGAGTCGCTCGCTGCGCTCGCTCCTGGGATGGTGGGAGGCGGGCGCTACGCGCGCTCCTGGGAGTCGCGTGCCCACGCGCGCTCCTGGGCTCGCTTCGCTCGGGTCACGCTTCACGTGCCAGGAGTTGACATGAAGATCATCGCCACTGTGATCGCCGCCACGCTCGTTGTCACGGCGTCGCTCGACGCGCAAAAGCCGCGCGAGCGCGATCTCAAGCTGCCAATCGGCGGCGCTGCCGGTCCACTCGATGCGATCACTGATGTGGCCGGTGTTGAAGTCGGCCACACGACGCTGATTGCCGGCAACGGCAAGCTCGAGGTCGGAAAGGGTCCAGTCCGAACCGGCGTCACTGTCGTTCATCCGCGCGGCAAGGCGAACCCCGATCCTGTGTTTGCCGCTTGGTTCACCTTGAACGGCAACGGCGAGATGACCGGCACGACCTGGGTGCAGGAGAGCGGTCTGCTCGAAGGGCCGGTCGCGATTACCAACACGCACAGCGTCGGCGTCGTCCGCGACGCGATCATTCAGTGGGAAGTCGCGCAGAAGAACGCGCTGCAGCCGTGGTGGCTGCCAGTCGTCGCCGAGACCTACGACGGCGGCTTGAACGACATCAGCGGGTTTCACGTGAAGCCCGAGCACGTCATCGCGGCGTTGAACGGCGCGACCGGCGGCGTGCCCAAGGAAGGCGCCGTCGGCGGCGGCACTGGCATGGTCTGCCACGGCTTCAAAGGCGGCATCGGCACGGCGTCGCGGAAACTGCCAGACGCGCAGGGCGGCTACACCGTTGGCGTGCTCGTGCAATGCAACTACGGATCGCGACGCGATCTGCGCATCGCCGGCGTGCCGATCGGCGAGGAGATTCAGGATCTCGCCGGCTGCATCGCCAACAACGATCCGCTGCCGCCAAACTCAGGACGCCAGCGTTGCGGCGCGACGCCGAACGCGCCCGCCGACGATCGGGACGAGGGATCGATCATCGTCGTGGTCGCGACCGACGCGCCGCTGCTGCCGCATCAGTTGAAGCGCGTGGCGACGCGAGTGGCGGTTGGTGTTGGCCGGCAAGGCGGATTCGGCGGCAACAGCTCGGGCGACATCTTCGTCGCGTTCTCAACCGCCAATCCACGCGCGTGGCACAACGACGGGCCGGTGACGGACATCAAGATGCTGCCCAACGATCGGATCACTCCGCTCTTCCAGGCGACGGCGCAGGCCACCGAAGCGGCGATCACCAACGCGCTGCTGGCGGCCGAGACCATGACCGGCGCCAACGATCTGCGCATCTACGCGATGCCCGTGGATCGGATGCTGGCCGCGATGAAGAAGTATGGCCGGCTGCCATAGGGCTCGGCACTAGCTCCTCGGTGGGCGTCGGCCTTCGAGCGTGGATGCAAGAACTAACACCTCGCTCGGCGCAGGCCGTCGCAGTTCTTGATCGACAGGCCACAGCGTCATCGAATTCCGGCCGGAACCCGAATCTTGTGGCTGGCATCGTCTCCGCAGCTGTTCCGGGCTACGATGCACCCATGGAAGGGAAGCCCTCGATGCCGACGAGTCCCCGGCCAGACACGCGCTTCACGGTCGACGATTTCATGCGGTTCCCCGACGATGGGAAACGCCACGAGATTATCGACGGGGAGCACTACGTGACGCCGTCGCCGAACACGCGGCATCAGGCGATTAGCGGGCGGCTGTATCTGGCGCTTGGAACCTTTCTCAAGGCGAATCGCAGCTTGGGCCGTGTGTTTTACGCGCCTTTCGACGTCATCTTCTCGTATTACGACGTGGTCGAACCCGATCTTCTGGTGATTAGCGCCGATCAGCTGGACATCTTGACTCCGAAGAACGTCCAGGGCGCGCCTGCCATCGTCGTGGAGATTCTTTCGCCGGGCACCCGCAAGGTGGACGAAGTGACCAAGCGCCGCTTGTTCGAGCGCGGTGGCGTCCGCGAGTACTGGCTCGTAGACCCGGAACTTGATCTTGTGAAAGTGTATCGACGCTCAGCCGACGGCGCGTTCCCGCGCGCAGCCGAGCTGACTCGCGAGGCAGGCGACGTCCTGATTACGCCCGTACTGCCGGGGTTTGCCCTCTCGTTGGCCGATCTTTTCGACGACGACGCGTAGCGCCGTTATGGGTCGGAGCGACGGACCTCGGCCCAGCGCTCGCGTGCTGACGCCGGCAGCCCATCCAGATCGGCGTCCACGTCCGCGATCAACTTCGAGTCGGCTCCAAGATCGAGCAGTTGCCGGATGTCCCAGAGGTCCTGAGTGCCACCCGCATAGAGCTTGAGTAGTACGAGATCGCGCGGCTGAACCACGCGGTCGCCCGTCGTGATCGTGCGCGCCCGATCGATCGCGCGCTGCTGCCAGGCGTGTCGTCCGACGACGACATCAACCGGGCGATCGTCTCTTGCCGACAGGCGCACGACGCCGGCCAGCGGATCGTCGGCATCGCCTCGGCGAACCTCCACGACCACTCCAGTGTCGCGCAGAGGATCCCAGACCGTGTAATCGAGTGCGCGAACGTCGATCGTCAACAGATCGACGTCGAATGTCGAACGGGCGACGCCGGCTGCCGCCAACGCGGCCGCGCCAATCAACGCGTGGGGAATGCCTTCGGCATCGAGCTGTCGTGCGACACGACGGCCGAGGGTCATCCCTGTGCCGCCACACTGCGGCGGCGGCGTGTTTGACGGGTCCGGGACAGGAGTCGTCGCGCGTGCTCGGGTGGGTGCCCGCTGGCGGCGCTGAACATCGCCACATCGTCGTCTCCGAGCCGGAGTGCCAGCGCAATGCGGGCTTCGGCAGAGAGATCCCGAAGGGCATCGACCGTTTGCTTCCGGAGAGACGCGGCCAGAGTGCTCACGGGCTCAGTATAGGGGACGATTGCGAATCTCGCGATCTGGTGAGGTAGGGATCGGGTGATCGATTTTGCGATCTGGAGATCGGTTGATCTCGTGATCGATCTGGTGATCGATCGAGCGATCTGACGAACGACGGGGCGATGCGGCAGTCATGAGCGCCCACAACCGAAATCGTTCACACCGCAACGCCCACCTGGCCGTGTAACCGTTGGTGGCGTCGCCGCCGGTCAGCGTGATCATCTCGTTGGCCACGCCGTCACTGAGCGCGCCGTCGCGCGAGTTCGTCGTGGAGTTTTGACCGCATGATTCGCAGCAGATTGGTTCACGCCCCTTTCGCCGACGGATCGATGTTCTGATTCAAGCGGAACAGGTTGAATGGATCGTACGTGCGCTTGACCGCGACAAGACGTGGGTAATTGGCGCCGTAGGCGGCCCGGACTCGTGCGTCCCCTTCCTCGCCGAGTCCGTTCACGTAAACGCCGCGTTCACAGTGCGGCTCGAGCGCCCCATGGAATTGACGCGTCCATTCCGAGTTAATGGTCGAGCCAGCGGCGTCGGCCCACACCGATAACAGCGTGCAGTCATAGTGCACGCGGCGGTGCGGAAACGCCGTGGCATCGGACGGCACCCGCGCGGCGGCGCCGTGCAGTTGCTGCAGCAGTACCAACGTGTTGGGTGATGCCTTGCGCGCCATGAACGATGTGGCGATGTCAATCACCGCAGGGCTGAGGCGTTCCACGAAATTCGACTTCCAGTAGTAGTGAAAGCCCGGCTGAAACGAACCGTCGAACATCGTTTGTACTGCGGTGAACGGCATGGGTCTGAACAAATCGGCTACCGGATCGCCAATCGAGCGCAGCGGTTTGAGGTCCCGTTCGTTGCGCTCGAGCGGTCCACAGCCACAGCCGGCGACGCGGAATGTTCCGCCAGTCGCGCGAGCACTTCGAGGCGTCGGCGGCGCTCTACGAGCCCTCGCGCGACTTTGCCCTCGCCGTGTTGAACGTCGGCAACGATCTCGGCGTCGCCTGCAAAGTCGTCTGTGCGCACAGCGTCTGGTATCTCGGCTATCCCGATCGAGCGCTGGCCTGGAGCGAGGAGGGCCTCGCGCTGGCCCGGCAGCTCTCGCATCCGTGGAGCTCGGCGTTCGGGTGGTGTCACGCCGCGCTGCTGCGGATCTACCGCCGCGATTACGCGGAGGCGCTGGCCGCCGCCGAAATCGGGCTGGCCATCTCGCGCGACAACGAGTTCGAAATGTGGACGGGGTACACGTCGCTGCTACGCGGCCGCGCGCTCGCCGAACAGGGTCGTCACGCCGAGGCCATCGAATTGATTCGCGAGGGCATCGCGCTCTACCGGAAGGGCGGCAATGAGCTCGAGTGTCCGCTGTTTGCGGCGCTCCTCGGCGAGGTGTGCCTGATGGCGGATCGGATTGAGGAAGGCCTCGCCGTCGTTGACGAGGGATTGACGCAGGCCCAACAGCATGGGATTGGCGTGCACGAGCCGGAGCTGCATCGCCTGAAAGGCGAACTGCTTCTGAAGGCCGGCGGATCGAGCGACCGAACGACGGCGGCGTCTGCCATGGGTTATTTCGAGCGTGCGATGATAGTGGCGCGGAAACAGGAAGCCAGGTCGCTGGAGCTCAGAGCGGCGATGAGCATGGCGCGAGTGCATCAGCGCCAAGGGCGAGCGGCCGAAGGTCGTGAGGTGGTGCGGGCGGTCTACGAGTCGTTCGTCGAAGGATTCGGGACTCGAGATCTCAACGACGCGAGGACGATTCTGGGTCTCTAACAGATTGCGGCGATGCCGGTCATCAGATCACCAGATCGATCACGAGATCAGCAGATCACTAGATCAGTCGATCGATCACACGATCATCACCTCACCAGATCACGAGATTCTTCTACAGCGCTATCCCCACCTGAAACGTCCCCGTGTATCCGTTGGTCGCGTCTCCACCGGTGAGCGTGATCATCTCGTTCGCGACGCCGTCGCTGAACACGCCGTCACGAGAGTTCGTCGTCGGGTTCTGACCACTCGAGGCGTACACGCCCGATCGATACACCGCTGTCGTGACATCCTCGGGGAAAGCGATCTGCGTCACCTTGGCGGAGCGGCCGTTGACGGTCACCTCGACGTGGATGTGCGTCGCGCGCCCCTGGTACCAGCCCGGATAGATGGTGACGAACGTGACCCGTCCACTCGCATCCGTCGTCTGCAGTCCGCGGAGATAGGTCAAGGTCCGCTCGCTGCCGTACTGCGAGTAGTTGCCGTCCGCGTCGCATTGCCAGATATCGACGACCGCCCCGCTGACGGGCGCGCAGGAACTGTTGGTGTTGACCACGGTAATGGTGAGGGTCAGCGGCAGTCCCGGTTTCGATTCCCGGATGTCGCTGCGCACGAAGTCGGCAAGCGATGGATAGGGTCCGATCGTTTCGCTTGGTGAAACGACGCACGCGGCGGTCGATGTCACCGGTGCGCTTGGTGTCGTTGCGGAAGTGGTCGCGGTCGTCGCCGTCGGGCTGGTTGGATTGTCTCCGCTGCACGCGGAGCTCAAGGCCGCGCTGGCCACGCCGAGAAGGCCGAGCGCCTCGCGTCGGCTCAATGATTTGCCGGTCTTCGTCAATGACATAGGTGAACTCTGAAGTGGACGTGTCTCCCAGTTTCCCGCCAATCGGAGCAAGACGCCGGCCCGAAACAACCCGTTCGACGGGATCGAACCGGCAAATCACAGGCATTTCACAATTGGGCCTCGCTCACCTTCGTTCGCTCGCCCGCGGCTTGCCGCCCTTGAGCTTTACAGCAAAGGCACGCACAATACGCCGAAATCCAACGATCGCGAGGGACCAATGGTCAGAGCTCGCCGCCTTGCCGTCTGCCGTCTGCCGGTTGTCCGCCTACGCGGCGGCTGGCCGCTACGGCGCGACCTCGCCGAAGCTCGCTCCCATGCAGGCGAGCGAAGGCGGGCCGTCTGCCGTTCGTTGTTGCCGCTCGCAGTCGTGCTGTTGTGCCTGCGCGCGGAGCCAGCGCTCGCACAGAATGCGACGACCAATCCGCTCGCCGGCGATGCCAGCGCGATCAACGGCGGCAAGAACATCTACCGCGGCCGGTGCGGCGTCTGCCACGGCATCGATGCCAAGGGCTATCGCGGCAGCGACCTCACGACCGGCGATTGGGTCCACGGCGGCGGCGACGTTCAGATTTTCAAGACCATCCAGACCGGCGTTGCGGGCACCGAGATGCCCGGCAACGGCAACATGTCCGAGGACGAGATCTGGATGGTGATTGCCTACCTGCGAACCCTGAGCTCGCCCGGCGGACCGGCCGTCGAGCGTGGCGATGCGGCCAACGGCGATCGATTGTTCTGGGCCAAGGACAAAGGCAACTGCAGTCAGTGTCACATGGTGAGCGGCCGCGGCGGACGCATCGGGCCGAATCTGTCGCGCATTGGCGCGGCGCGATCGATGGCCGCGCTCGAACGCGAGATCCGCAAGCCGAACGAGGTGATTCCGATCGGCTTCGAGACGGTCACGGTCGTGACCCGCGATGGCCGCAAGATTCGCGGCGTGCGCAAGAACGAGGATACGTTCTCGATCCAGCTCATGACCGCGAACGAAGACATCTTGTCGTTTCACAAACGGGATCTGACCGATGTCGTTCCCGAGCCCGAGCGGTCGCTGATGCCCGCGTACGGACCCGAGCGTCTTTCAGACGCCGAGCTGGCCGATGTCGTTCGCTATCTGCGGACGCTTAGGGGACAGTAGAGGAAGAAAGAAGAAGAAAGAAGAAGGAAGGGGATGCGATGAGAATCCGAACGACGGCCGTGCTCGCGTGCTTCGCGATCTCGATGGCGACCTCGACAGTCTTCGCCCAGAACGTCACCAACGAGCAGCTCCAGAAGGGCCTGGCCGACACTACCGCCTGGCTCAACTACGGCGGCGACTACAGTGGCCAGCGGCATAGTCCCCTCGCGCAGATTACGCCGGCCAACGTGAGTGGCCTGGCCGTGCAATGGGCGTTTCAGACCGCGACGCTCGGCAAGCTCGAAACGACGCCGATTGTCGTCAACGGTGTGATGTACGTCACTGGCCCGAACAACACTGCATGGGCGATCGACGCGCGCACCGGCCGGCAGCTCTGGAGCTATCGCCGTGATCTCCCTGAGGGCATGAATATCTGTTGCGGTCGCGTCAACCGCGGCTTTGCCGTGCTCGGCAACCGGCTCTACATGAACACCCTCGACGCGCACCTGCTCGCCTTGGACATGAAGACCGGCTCGATCGTGTGGGACGTCGTCATCGACGACTACAAGCGCGGCTATTCGGCGACCAGCGCGCCGCTCATCGTGAAAGACAAAGTCGTGGTCGGCATCGCCGGCGCCGAGTACGGCATCCGCGGTTTCATCGACGCCTACGACGCCGCCACTGGCAAACGCGCGTGGCGGTTCTGGACCGTCCCTGGGCCGGGTGAGAAGGGCAGCGAGACATGGGAAGGGGATTCGTGGGAGCGCGGCGGCGGATCGACGTGGGTGACCGGCACGTATGACCCGGCGCTCAACCTGATCTACTGGGGCACCGGCAATCCCGGTCCCGATTTGTATGGCCACGATCGTGACGGCGACAACCTCTACACCGACTCGGTCGTCGCGCTTGATGGCGACACCGGCACGCTGAAGTGGTACTACCAGTTCACGCCGCACGATGTGCACGACTGGGACGCGACCCAGGTTCCTGTCCTCGGCGAGAAGATCGTGAACGGCGTGTCGCGAAAAGTGCTGATGTTCGCCAATCGCAACGGCTTCTTCTACACGCTCGACCGGACGGATGGAAAAATGATCGCGTCGCGTTCGTTCGTGAAGACGACGTGGGCCGAGAAGATTGGCCCGGACGGGAAGCCCGTCGTCCTGCCCAACACGGCGCCGACTGAAGACGGCGTCGAGGTGTGCCCGGACATCACCGGCGGCACCAACTTCATGTCGCCCGCCTACAACCCGAAGAACGGGTCTGTTCTTCGTGACGGCGCGCGAAGTGTGCGCGACCTATTACGGGTGGGAGCAGGAGTTCGTGCAGGGCCAGTACTATTTCGGCGGCGCCGCGCAACGTGCCGGCGGCCGCGGCTATAGCGCCATGCGCGCGATCGATCCAGTGACTGCCGGCGTGAAATGGGAGTTCAAGTACTACACACCGTCCATGGCCGGCGTGCTGTCAACCGATTCCGGCCTGGTATTCGGCGGTGACATGGACGGCAACGTGATGGCGTTCGAAGGGACCAGCGGCAAGAATCTCTGGCACTTTCAGACCGGCTCGGCGATCTACGCCGCGCCGATCACCTACCTGCTCGACGGCCGCCAGTACATCGTCATGCCGTCGGGCACGACGTTGTTCGCGTTCGCGCTGCCATCGCGGCCGTAGCGGCCCGGGCGCCTGAGGTGCGGATCGCTCCGGCAGCGCCAGCGGTTGGCTACAGGACGGCTTCGATCTGCAGGATGAGCTTGCTGGCGCGCTCTCGCAGATCCGATGCGTCGCGGGCAATCTGCGCCTCGCCGGCCCTTTCCAGGCGCGGCACACGCCGATCGAGCGCTTCGATCAGTTGATGGAGATCGCGCAGTATTTCTGCCGCTGGGGTGGCTCCATCGGTGCGCGCGAGGTTTGCGGCGCGTTCGTTCTTCTTCGGCCTCGCCAATCGGACTTCAGGACGCTCGTTGAGTATCGTCATCGCATGCCTCCCCAGACCTTTTGCGTCATCCGCAGGCGCTCCGGGTGCCAGATCTGCTCGCAGGTCGCGCAGCGCCAGTACGTGGACGGCGTCACTTTCTGGTTCGCGGGAGTGACCGCCGCCGATTGACAGAAGGGACAGCGCGTCGGGGCGGTCACCGCCTGAGCAGTAGCTTCGGACACGGACTACTTTCGTGCCGGCACGACAGCCGGCGCCAGCTGACTCTGCTGCTCGGTGTCATAGATCATTTGCGCCATCGTCTGCGGCGCGCCGCGGAAGACCGAGAAGACAACGATGGCAGGCACGCAGGCCAGCATCAGCCACCCAAGGCTTTCGATCAGCGAGAGCGGGAAGGTGGTCAATTCGACTCGAGCCAGCATCGAGAGCGCAACGACGACCAGCCACGACGCGATCACGGCTTGGCGGAATCTGGAGAGAGTGTGCGGAACGAGAGTCGTGAATGACATGGAGACCTCTGAAATCGGAGCGATCACGCGCCATCAGAATGGTGGGACGTAAGAGTTCCGGCGAATTGCTGACCGGGTCGGCGCGCACCCGGTGGGAGGTGCTACTCGAACGCTGGCAGGATCAGTCGAGACTGAGCCTGTAGTATACGCCTAACGCGCCAGCTGCGCCGGGACGCACTGTCAAAGGATGCGTGTCTGCGTCATATGCATCATCTGCGCCTAGCTCAGCGGAAACAGCCGGTTGAAATTGCCACCAAAGATCCTGGCTTGGACGGCCTGGTCAGCCCCAATCCCGTCGAGCGCGGATCGCTGGTGGGTGTAGATGTCACGATTCCATCCTCGCGGGAAGAACGACGAATCGGTTCCGAACAGCAACCGATCGGGGCCCAGCGTCGCCAGCGCCGCGGTGAACACCTGCTCCAGGGTCAGCCCCGGGATGTATTTCGTCCATGAGTTCGAGCTGGAGGTGTCGAAGTGCACGTTCGGGCAGAGGTCGGCGAGCATGAGGGCTTCCCGCAGCAGGCCCGAACCGAAATGCGGAACGATGATCGGCAGCCGGGGGAACTGCGCCGCGAGGGGCGCCAGATCCAGCGGATTGCCGCACCGCACATCGAACGGGCTTGGCAGGCCCAGCTTCTTCCGCACGCCGATCGACAGCATGCCGCAGTGGACGAAGAGCGCTGTGCCGGAACGTGACGCGACGATCTCGATAATCGTTCGCACGCGCGGATCGTGCAGCGCGTAGTTCTGCATGGCCGGAAACAGGCACACCGTGCGCAGACCCGCCTCGAGGGATCGCGCGACATAGTCGGCGGCATCGCTCTTGGTGGGGTCGACCATGAAAAATCCGACAAATCGCGCTGGATGGCGTGTGACCGCCGTGGCAACTGCCGGCGCATCGTTCGGCAGGCTGGCGATGAGCGCCGCTCGCGAAACGTCATGCCTGTCCAGTTCGCTCTGCCAGCGATCGGCTAGCGCATCGAGCGATTGCGGATCGTCCCAGCCAAGACGCCCCAGCAAGTCGGCAGCGGAGTGCGCCTGCCCATCAACCGCGGACTTCTGCGCCGCGAGACCGGCGAAGAACGTCGGCGAAAAGAAGTGAACGTGAGTGTCGCAGGTCATGACGTGACGAGGTCTTCACGCTACCGCATCGACGCCGAATCGTCTTCGCAAAAAAAAGGGGCGGCATCCAGAGGAGGCCGCCCACCGATTTGCCAAACGCGTGTGCTACCAGCGCGGCTCTGAGCGCCGGCGGCTGCCGCCGTCCCCGTCCCTGCCGAAGCCACCCGAGTTGGTCTTCGGACGCGCTTCGTTGACCGTCAGCGTGCGGCCGCCCATCGCGTAATTGTTGAGCTTGTCGATCGCCGTCTGTGCATCCGCGTCGCTGCCCATCTCGACGAATGCGAAGCCACGCGCCCGGCCGGTGGCCATGTCGCGCACGAGATTCACGCTTTCGACGGTGCCGGCAGTCGCAAACAGGGTCTGAAGGTCCTGGTCGCTCGCTTCGTACGGAAGGTTGCCAACGTAAAGTTTTCTCGCCATGTTTCGTAATCTCTCTCTGCTCCGCCTTGCGGAGCCTGCCCCGAGTTGGTGATTGGGATCCGAACGGATCCTTGATGGATTCGGCTGAGGTGCTAAGCGAGCACGTTGCAGGGAGAAACGAGACTACGAGACTCGATTCGACTCTTGGCGCGGGCTACAGCAGATGCTGTCTTCCACCTGACCCGCGCAGTTTAGCATGTTTCGACTGTCCGCCCCCGAACATAGGGGCTGAGCAACTGGAATACGCCAGCGGCCCGCCAATTCGGGCGACAGTCAGCCAGATGCGCTGGCCGACGACAACTTCTATCCCGTCTTGCAGCAGGACCTTCGGGCAGGCAGAGCGGTTGAAAGATCCCACGCGACTGAACGAACTGCCGGCACTCAGCGCGGAGCGGTTCGAGTTGATGCGCCAGCTCGCGCTGTTGCGATGCCGGAGCTCAGGATGCCGTCGTGACGCAGCTGGAGACTGGACGGACGAATCCGTCGCGCAAGGTCAAAGCCGCTCGATGATCTCGATCACCAGGCGGACGAACAGGGCGATCGGCGTGCCCACGACCAGGATCGCCAACGGCAATGCCAAAATGATTGGCACGACGAGGAGCGCGTCAGCCAGGATTCCTCCTGCGCGTGCAAGAAGCATAAGGGTGAGGCGTATTGTCGCGCGCGGCACGAGATCGCGACTGTTCAAAACCAGACAGCACGAGATCCGCGCCTGGCAGGCCACAGATGACGCAGATTACACAGATGCCCTCCTAGTTGGAGTCGAGCTTCTTCGCATCTCGTAGATCGCGAAGGGTCCGTCGCATCTCCTCGACGACCTTCATGTGTTCGAGTGTCGCTTGCAGGGTTTCGGCGGTTGCGTGCACGGCCTCCAGGGCCGCCTGACGAGCCGCCTCGGCTGCGGAGCGCGCCTCCTCACCAGCCGCCCGCGCGGTCTCACCGGCTTCCCTGAGGCGCTCGCGTTCTTGACGGACTGACTCGAGCGCCTCGCGATGATGATCGCGGGCCTCCCGCGCTTCTTCCGCCCATCGCCTGAACTGTTCGGCGTCGTTTCTGGCCGACTCGGATGACATGCGATGTGCCTCGGTCAACCCTCGGTCCTGCTCGGCATCCTGACGGCTGTTCTCAGCCTGCTCGCGTATGCCTTCTGCCGTTTCGCCGGGCTGCTTCCGCGGGATCTGATCGTTGGACATGTGAATTCTTCTCCCAATTTCGCAACCGTCGGCCAGCCAACCGTTCGACCTGCCTCGTTCTGCCAGTAAGTCAACGTACCAGACCGGGCTCGAGCTGAGGTGTTCTCAAAGTGACAGGCGTCGTGCGCGGGACGACGCCGAGGGAACTGTTGTGTAGAATTCGAGCAGCGTCGGCGGCGACTCGGTGTCAGTTTCCGGAGCAGACGTACCCGTTGCGGCGACTCAGGGGAACCGCCATGAAATCGAAACCGAAGGATACGTTCAACGCCAGAGCCTTTCTCGACTCCGCGGGGATTGCGAAAAGGATCGTGGAGTATCGTCGAGGCGAAGTCATCTTTTCGCAGGGCGATCCGAGTGAGCACGTCCTCTACGTCCAGAAGGGCGGCGTGAAGCTATCGGTGATTTCCAGGTCGGGACGACAGGGCGTCGTGGCCATGCTCGGCCCTGGCCAGTTCTTTGGCGAAGGAGGACTGGCGGGTCAAGCCGTCCGCATGGGGAGTGCGACGGCGACGGTGGATAGCACCATCCTCTTCGTGGATCAGAAGCAGATGTCGCGCCTCCTGCACCAGCAGCATGCGATGTCGGATCGATTCATCTTGCACATGCTCGCGCGGAACATCCAGATCGAGGAGAGCCTGATCGATCAGCTGTTCAACTCCAGCGAGAAGCGGCTGGCCCGCACCCTCCTGCTGTTGGCGCGGTATGGCAAACACGACCGGCCGGTGCGCGCCGTCCCCCCGATCTCTCAGGAGACGCTGGCCGAGATGGTGGGCACGACCCGATCGCGCGTGAACTTCTTCATGAAGAAATTTCAGCGATTGGGCTTCATCGACTATACGGACGGACTCAAGGTCAACAACTCGCTGCTCACCGTCGTCTTGCACGATTAGGGCGGGGTAGGGCTGGTAGGGCTGGTAGGGCTGGTGGGGCGGGTAGGGCTGGTAGGGCGGGTGGGACTAGAAGAAGGGGCAGTCCCCTTCTTCCAGAACCGTTCATCTATTGGTCGGTCGTCTTCTTCGACTGGTTGTAGGGCGCGCGCTTCTGCAACACGTCCACCAGCGCCTGGCCAGACGCGGGGACTCGGACCGATGCCCCGGTCAGAATCTGTCGCGCAGTGATCTTGCGCCCGTAGACCTCGGCCGTCGCGTCGTTGTCGGGCCGGAGTGACGTGCCCTCGAGCGAGATGCCGGCGAAGAGCCCGCGGGAGCGCGAGTAGCTCAGGATTTCGGCGAGCATGGACGCGTCGGTCGCCGCTTCGATGTGGCGTCCCTTGGGGCCGGCCGCGGCCGAGGCCTCGGCCCCGAGCTTGACTTTGTTGCTGAGCAGCGCATCCACACCGCGCCGGTTCATGACCATCAGCACGACGTCGGTCGATTCGGCGCCCAGCTGGAGACCGAAGCTGCCGCCTTCGATGGCGTACATCGCCGGCGCGCCCCACGGCCCGCTGAACCCGTTGCCTGAACGACAGACCATCGCGCCTCGGCCGTAGCTGCCGCCGACGCCGACCGCTACCTTGGTCATCGACGGAATGACGACTGACACATTCCGCCTTGTCGAGGACCTCCTGTGGCATGTTGTCCGGGACGTTCAGGACTTCGTCCATGACCGTGGCGCAGGTCGCGAGACGCTCCTGTTCCTTGTTCTGATCCTTGTCCTGGGATTGCGCGCCGAGTGTCGCGGCGCCGAGTGCGAAGCAGAGAGCGAGACTGACAGATCGACGAGACATGGATGACCTCTGAGATGACGAGTGACGGACGTGCCCGGAGTGATGCGGAGCGGCACGATGTGACGGCCACGGCTGGGAGGAAGTAGCCGAGGCAACAGTAGGGCGCGGCGGTGCACCGCGTCTGTTCTCTTGTGCACACGTGACCGCTCGACGCGTTGGCAAGAGCGGCCTCGTCAGATCGCAGCGGGTTCGGCCGCGTCGCCTGTGCTGTTTCGAACAGCGTCGCGCCATCAGGCTTGCTAACGTGACACACGTCTGATCCGATCGCCGGGTCGTTGCGTTCTCGAGGTGCTCATGAGCCTTTCAGGTACTCGACATGCCGGGCCGGCGTGCGCGGCTGTGGCTCATCGTCGTCGGGTTTGTCGCGTTGTCCGGGTCCGCCATGGTCGTGAGTGTGAGGGTCCTGCTACTGGCGGGCGCCGCGCTCGTGATACCAGCGGTCGCCTTGACCTTCTACTCGAAATTGAGCGCTACGTTCGCAGCGATCGCGACGCCAGGTGAGCACCCACCGGTCGGCGCAGCCCTGCTCGCTCGGGGGTCGCCGGACTCCAGCGGCGGCGATGTCTATGGGTGGGAGAACGAAGGCGGCGCACCCGCGACCCAGTGATGGAGGATTAGCGATGTCCGATGCCGACCGGCACGAGTCAGCCCATAGACGACCGCACGCATCGCCGATGGCGAGTCCGTTTCTCGAATTCGACCTCACGACAGAGATCGATCGGCTTCAGCGTGAGGCCACATGGAAGTCGGGTCGGAACGCCAAGACGCTGATGAAGTACGACGACCTGCGCGTCGTCCTCACCGTTCTCCAGGCACACGCGCGCATTCCAGAACACCGAACAGCCGGACGAGTCTCGCTGCACATGCTGTCGGGCCATATCCGGCTGAACGCCTTAGGGCGCACGTTTGATCTCCTCCCTGGCAGTCTGGTTGCGTTGGATCAAGGCGCACCTCACGAGATGGAGGCCCTTGAAGAGAGTGCCTTTCTACTCACCATTGCCTGGCCAGGCGGGCACGAAGCGCCCGGTAGCGTGAGCCCGTGATTCGGCCACGACCCCGGTTCTGAGGAGGACGAACATGTCGAACGTTCCCATCACGTCCGGCAGCTCACATTGACCGGAGAGGTGAACGAAGAAGGTTGGGGAAGTCGAGCCGATGCCCCTCGACCACGACGGCTGTTCTCATGTGCACACGCCGGTGTTCAAAACAGAACAGCCCCCGGTTTGGGCGCGTGTCCATAGTGCTCAGCATGCTTTCCGGCGCTCCAGAATCGGGACATCGTATTGACCGCGAAGGGCAAACGCCCGCGCGCAACAAATCGCCCGCATGATTGGCGCCAGTCCGGAGATGGTCGCGCTGCAGGGAGAGATCGAGCGAGCGGCCCGCAGCGATGCCAAGCTGCTCATCATGGGCGAGAGCGGTGTCGGCAAGGAACTCGTTGCCCGCGGTACGCACTTCGGCGGCGCGCGCGCGCCGATGATGTTCGCGCCGGTCAATTGCGCCGGGTTGTCCGAGACCCTGCTCGAGTCCGAGCTCTTCGGGCACGTCAAAGGCAGTTTTACCGACGCCTATCGTGACAAGCCTGGCACGTTCGAACGAGCCCACAACGGCACCGTCTTCCTCGACGAGATCGGCGAGATGTCGCTGCGCATGCAGGGGCTGCTGCTGAGATTCTTGGAGACCGGCGAGTTGCAGCGGGTTGGCGCCGACGACGGGCGTCACGTGAACGTTCGGGTGATTGGGGCGATCCACCGCAACCTGCGGGAGATGATCACGCAAGGAACCTTCCGAGAGGACCTCTACTACCGACTGCACGTCATCAAGATCTGGGTGCCTCCCCTGCGCGAGCACAGCTCGGACATCCCCCAGCTCGTCGATCACTTCCTGAAACGGTTCATCTCCGGGAGCGAGTCACCGATCACGAGCGTATCGCCCGAAGCCATGTCCGCTCTCGGTAGCTACTCGTGGCCCGGCAACGTGCGCGAGCTCCAAAACGTGATCGAGCGCCTGGTGGTCACCGTGCACAAGAGCGTGATCGAGGTGCAGGACCTGCCGCACGAGGTCAGTCAGGACCGCGTCACGCTGCGTGCTCGCCCCGATCGCCGCCGCGGCATCGCCGACGATCTCTACGCGCGCATGGTGAACACGGACGCGTCGTTTTGGCAGACCGTCCACTCACCGTACATGGCCCGCGAGATCAGCCGCACGCACGTCCGCCAGATCGTACGGCGGGGGCTCGAGGAAGCCCGCGGGAACTACAGGATGGTGGCCGGGCTCTTCAACCTGGAACCACGCGATTACAAGCGCTTCCTGAACTTCCTGCGGAAACACGACTGCCAGTTGCCGTTCCGGGAATACCGCAGCTCAGATCCCGACTAAGCCCAACGCTCCATCCTTCGACGTCGATCAGGATGACCCTGAGCCTGCCGCCCCTCGACCTGGCTCGGGGGCGGTGGTGAGCCTGCGGACCACCGAAGGGTTCAGCGGTCGGCTCTCAGGATCTCTCCCGAAAGCCGATCGCCGAAAGACAAGTCAATTCAAGTTATTGCGGGGATTAGTCGCAGGTGTCAGCGCGGCCTCACGCCCGCGCCCATCGTCGCCCCGACATGAGGTGCAGAAGTGCGACGAACAGGGCGGCGCCGATGATCGACCAGACGATCGGAAACGGCTGACCGCTGACATGGAGCACGAGAGGTTCGGCCAGATGTAGTTGCGCGGCCACCCATGGTCCGAGGATGGCCCCGATGAAGCCGAGAGCGATAGAGGTGATGAGTCCGCCACTGCCTCCCCCGGCGAGCCCCTTACCCAGAGCACCGCAGACTGCGGCGATGACGATCAGGACGATGAGCGCCGGCAAAGTGAATATCATGGTCGAACCTCTTCCTCAGTGATGGTCGGCTTGCCGGCGGACACCGACAGCATGATTCCCAGGCCGACGGCCACGAGTGCGCCGATACCAATCCAAATTGGCGCGACCCGATTGAGCATCCCGGTCTGCCATAAGGCGAGGCCGACCCCGAGAATCAGCACGAAGTAACCGACGAGAAACAAGTGAATGAAGCGCACGGCTAACCTCCGAGCAGACAACCCCTTCCCAATCGTCAGCCATCGTAGAGCCGGCCGCGCACGACCGCTGTTCTCTTGTGCACATGTCTAGAAGGGGACTGGCGCCTCCCTCGAGCCTGTCTACGATGCCCCTGTGAAATCTCCGTCGACCAAGGAACCGACAGGCTCCCTTTGGACCAGGAACTGGATGTTCTCTTTTGCACACCTGGTGGACCGGATACATGCCATTGTCGAGGCATGAAACGTGGACAGGTGTCCCCCAACGGGACGCTACCCGCCGCCGGCTTCAACGCGCAGGCGTTTCTCGATGCGCCTGGTATTGCGAAGGGCAGCAGGGAATATGGGCGCGGAGAAACGATCTTCATGCAAGGGGACGTCTGCGAGGATGTCCACTACATTCAGACGGGCGGGGTGAAGCTGTCGGTGCTCTCCAAGGCCGGCCGCGAGGCGGTCGTGGCGATGCTGGGCCCCGGCGATTTCTTTGGTGAGGGGTGCCTGGCCGGCCAGTCCATCCGGATGGGCAGCGCCACCGCCATCACGCCCAGCACCATCCTGCTCGTCCGCAAGGGGAAAATGCTCGAACTGCTGCACAAGCAGCACGCGATGTCCGACCGGTTCATCTCCCACATGCTGACCCGCAACATCCGGATTGAAGAGGACCTGATCGATCAGCTCTTCAACTCGAGCGAGAAACGCCTGGCCCGCACGCTGCTCCTGCTGGCGCGCTACGGGAAGCAGGGCAAGCCGGCCCGGATGGTGCCGCCGATCGCGCAGGATACCCTCGCGAAGATGGTCGGCACCACGCGATCGCGCGTGAACTTCTTTCTCAACAAGTTCAAGAAGCTGGGCTTCATCGACTACAACGGTGAGCTCCCGATCAAAATCAACAGCTCGCTGTTGAGCGTCGTCCTTCACGACTCGGACGTCCGGGCAAGAGCGCGGTTGACCATGGCTGGAGCAGGTTGCCTGTGCACCCTGCTGATCGCTGGCACATGGACAGCGACCTCAGCCCACATTCTCTAAGTTGTGGGCCATGTCCAATCCCCTTTGCCCCAACTGCCAGCAATCGGGCCGCTTCTTGGATGCGGCGAGCCGCTCCGCCTACGTGGAGTACTACCGGTGTGACCTCTGCGGGCATGTGTGGCACTACGCCAAGGGCGATCCGAACGCGCCAGCAGTCAGTATCACGTTCACTGTTCGGTCGTCAGCGGCCCGACGACACTCCGCGTGATCGCTACGCGAGATTCTGAACCACCAGATCGCTATGAAGCTGGTCTAGTCGCCTGGTGGGTCTCACGCCTTGCCACCTTTCAGCAGAAGTGCAACGCCCCCTGCGAGCATCAGTCCTCCCGCAACCGGGGTAATCGGGATGCCCTCCTTCTTGTCGGCGGTGATCTGGATCGGACCCGCGTCGACCACCGTGGACTTGCGGGTCCACGACACGCCTCCATAGATAAGCCCTACGAGGCCGAGAACGACGAGCACGATAGCAAGTGGCTTCATGATGCTCCTCTGCAAGGGAGGTGAAAATGAAAAAACGGCGGCAGGAGCTCGCTACGAGTCCGCCGCATCGAATCGCACGATCAGCACCGTGATGTTGTCGCGGCCCCCGCCATCATTGGCCTGCGCGAGGAGCTTGCTCGCGGCGCCTTCGGGCAGGGGTTCTGCGTCGAGCGTGGCCGCGATCGCCTGGTTCGTCACCATCTCCGTCAAACCGTCCGAACAGAGGAGTAAGCGATCGCCCGCCCGCACTTCGAACGCGCGGGCTTCGACCTTGACGCCAAGCTCTTGGCCGCCCACGACGTTGGTGATGACGTGCTGGAGCTCATGCCCAGCGACCTGGTCTTGCCGAAGGGCCCCGCTGCGCACCATGTCCGCCACCAGCGTGTGGTCGTCAGTCAGCTGGTGCAACTCGCCATCTCTGTACAAGTACGCTCGACTGTCGCCCACGTGCACGATGCACAGCTGCACACCCAATTGGAAGGCCATCGTCACGGTCGTCCCCATGCCACTGAGGTCCGGGCGATCCGCCGCTGCCTCCAGAATCCGGGCGTCGGCTTGACGGACCGCGGACTGGAACTGCGCGAGAACTCTCGCCGCTCCCGTCTTATCCGAGTCGAAGAACCACTTGAACGTATTGAGGGTGAACTGCTCGATCGCGGCCACGGCGATGGTGCTCGCCCGTTCGCCTGCCTGGTGCCCACCCATGCCGTCGGCTACCAGAAATAAATGAGCGCGCTCCTCACCAACCTGCAGCTTTGGTTCGGGCAGGCTCGTTTGCCACACGCGCATCGCCTTGCTGAGCTCGGCGACGAGGAATTGATCCTCATTGGTCGCCCGCACCTTTCCGCAGTCGGTGACTCCAAAGGCCTTCACCGTCAGCGCGTGAGCTGACGTCGGCAGAACTGTCGCCGATTCCGGTGCCATCATAGTGCTCCTCAACCGGTTGACGGAACGAGAGCGCGGCTTCTCGCGACCGTCGGTGTCGTCACGAGGCGATCGCGTTCGCGAAGAGCGAGAGGCCGCTGTTGCGATGCACAAGCTGCCGCGCTTGTACCTGCTCGTGCTCGCGTCGCTGTTCGCAGGACCGGCACCGTGTCGCGAACGGCAGCGCGCGGAGCCGTTCCTCGGCAATCTCGCTGGCGCAATCGGAACAGCGCCCGTAATCGCCGGCGTCGAGCCGGGCCAGCGCCTGGTCAATGCGGGTCAGCGTCGCTGCTCGCATCTCGAGCACGGCGAACTCGATCGCTGCCTGGGTTTCGACGTGGGTATGTTCGAGGTCGTCGTGCCCATCATCGGCTCGGCCCGCGCGCCCGTCTCGGATGCGGCTCTGCACGTCGTCCTTCATCTCGCGCCGCCGTTCACAGAGCATCTGTTTCAGGCCGGCATTCCGTTTCGTGGCGTCGGTCATCGTCGTCTCCCGCGTCAACGCAGCATGCCGGAAGAGACGACGACCGTTCTGTACTGTTCTGAACACCCTTCCCTCCGGCCGGCCGCGTAGGCTCACGGGTGTGCGCTCGGTTCACGCGAGCGCGAATAGCCAATCGCCATGATCGTTGCTCAGTCGCCAGCACCCACCGTCCATTCCGACTCCGCCCAGGAAGCCTCGTCCCCGCAATTGGCGATGGCCATCTGCGATCACGTCGATGGCCTGCAGGCCGTCGGCGAGTATCTCGGGGACTGAACGTCGCCGAGCGCCAGCACGTTGTGCCGTTGTGCACACCATCCCGACCCGTCTCCCGCGTAAGGTACGAGCAGAAGGGGACCAGACATGAACTCAGACACGCAAGAACCTCGACCTTATGGCTTCGTGATCGGAATGTTGACGGGCACCGTCGTCGGCGCCGGCCTTGCGATGTGGCTCGCGCCGCGGGCGGCCTCGGAGCTTCGGGAACGAGTCACCGATTCGGCGAGGAGTCTCGGGAATCTGGTCGGCCAACAGCATCAGCGGGCCACCGCCTCCGTCGCGACGATGGCCGAAGATCTGACGCGGAGAGCCGAGGGCGTCCGCGACAACATCGCCGAGGCGGTGGCGCATCGCGCCCACGAGGTGGAGGACTACGCGACAGCCGCCCAGAGCAATCGAGTCGCTGGAGCCAGGACGCGCCCATCAAATGGCCGCACGGCACCCGCGTCCCGCATGCCATAGAGGGGGTTCGAAAGCGGATCGCGGAACTCAGCGCGCTCTGACGCGAGAGCCGGTGCGGCGTGAGCCGGCACTCCTGTCGTGTGCAATCGGGCACACAGGACGATCCCGCGTTGCGCATACGATCGGCAGCGTCGGTCGATCTCCCGTCACCGAACCCCGAGTCGTCATTCCAGAAGGAAGAGTCAAATGAGAAGAATCATCATCGCTGCGGCGATGGGCCTGTGTGTCGTGTCTCTGGCCGCCGTGTCATTCGCCGACACCCTGGTCATGAGAGACGGCACGCGTGTCGAAGGCACGGTTGTCAGTCTGACCGGCCGCACCATTACCTTCCGCCACGCGGATGGCGTTGCGCGTCGATATACCACCACCCAGGTCGAGTCGCTCGACTTTCTGTCGGCGGAGCGGGCGAACCCGCGTGCCCGGAGCGGAAGAGGCCTCGAGGCACCCGCCGGCACCGAGCTGGTGGTGCGCACGGTCGAAACGATCGACTCACGAAATTCCGGGCCCAATCAGGTCTTCTCGGCCATCTTCGAGCAAGCGGTGACCAACGGCGCGGGCCAGGTGATTATCCCCGAAGGATCCAGTGCCCAACTCATGGTTCGGCAGATGTCATCCGGCGGAAAGACTGGCAGCCCGGAGATGGTGTTGGACGTCCAGTCGATCACGGTGAACGGACGAAAGTATCTGGTCAGCACGACTGACCTGACGCAGGACAGCGACACCGGCCTCGGCAAGAACAAGCGGACGGCCGAAGTGGTCGGCGGCGGCGCGGCTCTCGGCACCCTCATCGGCGCGATTGTCGGCGGCGGCAAAGGCGCGGCGATTGGGGCGGTGATCGGCGCCGCCGGCGGTGCCGGAGCCCAGGTGTTGACGAGAGGGCGCGAAGTTCGTGTTCCTGCAGAGACTGTTCTCAGCTTCAGGCTCGACCGGGCCTTGATGCTGCACCCTGAGAGCTAGAGATGACGTGGTGAGTACGCCGCGGGACGTGATGGTCCCGCGGCGCGCGCGAGGTGCGCCGTGAAACCGTTGCTTGCCATCGCTCTTCTACTCGGCTCCGCACCCGATCGCTTCGTGGTCCGCGCGCGGCGAAACAGAAGGACCGCGATGACACTCGATCAGCGCAGGCTGGCCTCGGCCGTGGTTGGCGTGCTGCTCTCGGTCGTGGCGATCAACGCGCAAACGCGGGCGCCGTCCGTGCCTGCCGACCCATCGGGTCCGAACGCGCGGCCGGGACGCGGCGAAGGGGGTTGGTCATTCCCACATCGCTGATCCGGCGCGACGTGGCCCTGCCCTCGACGACGTTGACGCGGTACCTGGAAGGCGAACTGGTTCGCGTGACGGTCCCGTCGAATTGGCGAGAGCTGCCTGGCTTCAATGCGGTGGCGTTTGCGCCGGAAGGCGCTTACGGAAACGTCGGCATCAAGAGCGTCTTCACCCACGGGCTCGGGATGGGACTCGCGCGGAACGACCACGGCAGCTTGCCGATGGCGACCGATGATTTCATCGACGCCTACGTTCTGGGGGCCCTGAGTCCGGGCCGGCCGTTTCGTCACCTCCGCGTGACGATCGGCGATCGGCCCGGTCTTCGCACCGTTCTGGCGAGGGTGTCGGAGGCCACTGGCGAGCTCGAGCGGATCGAGGTCTTCACAACGTTGCTCCGCAATCGAGCGCTGTTCTATCTGCTGGCCGTCAGTCCTCGCGACGGCGCCGCCGACTACGCGCCGACGTTCCGCCACGTCGTGGCATCGATCGAGATCACGGACTGTGACCCCTGCGTGCGTTAGTGAACAGACAGGTGCGTCAGGTCACGGTACCGTTGTGCTTCGGGACAACTTCGGTGACCTGACAGGTGAAGGGGCCTCATGATCACGATTCTGATCGTTCTCGCGGTGCTGATGCTGCTCGGAGTCCTTCCGGCGTGGCCGCATAGTCGTAGCTGGGGTTATGGGCCCAGCGGCGGACTCGGCGTGATCTTGCTGGTTCTTCTGATTCTGGCCTTGACCGGTCGAATCTAGGGGCATGTGAAACGGTCGCCCTGGACGCGCGGCGTCGTCGTCCTGCTGGGGGGCGCCGCGCTGACTGCCGCGACGTGGATCGGCGCGGCAGCATGCACATTCGTCGAGCTGCGGTACCTCTACTACGACCGCGGCAACCTGCCAGACCTCGGGCCGTTCGCGCGGTTCGAGTTTCCAACCATCGGCCACATTTACGACACGCAACGCCAGCCGCTCATCGAGCTGGCGCACGAGTACCGCCACATCACTCAGTACGCAGAGATACCGCCGGTCGTCCGTGAAGCGATCCTCGCCGCCGAAGACAAGCGTTTCTTCTCTCATGACGGTGTGGATTTCCTCAGTATCCCGCGCGTCATCGGCAAGGTGAGGCTGGGCGCGTGGGGGAACGCGGCTGGCGACGGGAGGACGGCGGGACAACACGCCGGGTCCAGCGATCTTCCCGCAAGGCGGCTCGAGCATCACGCAACAACTCGTGCGCGGCGTCTTCCTCGGGCGTCAGACGGCGCAGGAGAACAGTTACCAACTCCGAACCCCCGGCCTCCTGCCTCGGATGCTGTCGTCGGTGATTGGCGCGCGCAACGTGAACATGATGATCCGGAAGCGCGAAGAGATCCGGCTGTCGTTGTGGATCGAACAAGAGATGCGCAGACGGTTTGGCTCGAAGGAGCGCGCGAAGGAAGAGATCTTCGCGCGCTATGCCAGCTTCGTGTATATGGGGAGCGGGCAATACGGATTTGCGCGAGCCGCGGAATACTATTTCGGCCGGTCACTCTCGACGTTCACGGCCGATGACGCCGACAAAGCGGCGCTCCTGGCAGGGATTGCGAAGTCACCACGCGACTACGCGCCGACGGCAACCGATACCAGACCCATCCTTCGCCGCAGAAACCAGATTCTCGCCCTCATGACCGCGCAGGGCTTCCTGCCGGCCGATCGGATGGCCGACGCGCAGCAACGATCCCTCGTGACCGTTCCGCGCCGCGCGGTACAGCCGTTCCAGTCGTCGGCGGTCGTCGACCACGTCCTCGACGAGCTCCAAGCCGATGCCGACCTCAGCATCGACGACCTCCTCCAGGGGCGCATTCAGGTGTACTCGACGGTGGATGCCCGAGCGCAACGCATCGTCAGCGACGCGTTGGAGCACGGCCTCGAGAGCTACGAGCAGCGACATCCGAGCGCCCGCGGCGTGGTCCAGGGCTCGGTCGTCGTCCTGAAAAACCAGGACGGGAGCATTTTGGCCGAGACGGGCGGTCGGCGCATGTATCAGGGCCGGGCGACGTCCTACAGCGACTTCAACCGCGTCACGCAGTCGATGCGGCAGCCGGGGTCGGCGATGAAACCGATCGTCTATCTGGCCGCCTTCCGGTACGGGGGCTTTACGCTCGAGTCGCTCGTGCCCGACGAGCCCATCAGTGTGCCAAACGGCAACGCCAGTCCGCCGAAATGGATTTCGAACTACGACGGACGCTTCAAAGGCCTGATCCCGATTCGAGAAGCGCTGGCCGAGTCGAGAAACGCGGTCGCGATCTGGATCACGGCGAAGATTGGGATTGACGCCATCCTGCGGACGTCCCGCAGTCTCGGCGTGCAAACCACATTGCAACGCTATGCGACGACGGCGCTGGGTGCCTCGGAGGTCAGTTTGCTGGAACTGGCAACCGCCTACCGGACGATCGCGTCCGGCATCCTGGTTCAGCCGTACGTCATCCGGCGCATCGTCGGCGGATTGGGCGAGGTGATGCCCGGTGGCCGGCCACCGCCGGTCCGGGTGGCGGTTCCTGACGAGACGCTCGCGTTGATCCAGGAAGGCTTGCGAGGTGTCGTGCGCATTCCAACGGGCACGGCGCACGCGCTCGACTCTCGAGCGTTTCCTATTCCGGTGATGGGCAAGACCGGCACGACCAACGAATTCAAGGATGCGCTCTTCGTCGGCTCGACGTATGGCGCCGACGGCGTCACCGTTGCCGTCCGCATCGGCTTCGACGACAGTCGGTCACTCGGCGCGAAGGAAACCGGCGGCCGCGTGGCGCTTCCAGTCTTTCGGGAAGTGATGCTGGGGATGTACCGCGACCAGATCGTCGGCCCAGTGCCGCCCTTTCCGCAGCAGATGGAACAGCGCATCACACAGTACGTGGAGGACGCCGCTGCCGCGACGTTCATCGGCCCGCCGACGCTTCTCGCTGACACTGGCACTCCTCGTCAGGCTGCGGCACCAGCGGCTGCATCTCCGCGAACGTCCTCGTCGCTGCCGCTCACTCCGATCAGAGATCGTTAACGTCGCGCTCGCGATCCCGATCGCGCGTGATCGACTCCGCTGACGCGCGGATCGTCACGATGTCGATCGAAGAGTGGCATGTGCGCACCGTTGCGCTGTCATTTCACATGGGCGGCGTGACGATCGACGATCCGCTTCCTCTGTGCAATTGGGAACAGTCGATAACAAACACCTCCACATACAGTGGACGACATCACCGATTCCCGAAGGTACGGGATCGAACCCCCGAGGCACATACAGATGAAATGGATAGCAGCGTTCGCGTTAGCGTTGGTCGGAGCGAGCGGATTCGCCGCGTGCACCGACGCAGAGGCGATGGAAGCGCAACGGATCGAACAGCAATACGGCGTGTCGGTGTACGCCGACACGGTCGCGACCACAGATGGTCCGCTGAAGGGCACGCTCGTGCCGATCACGCTGGCGAACGGCAAGCAGGGCCATCTCTTCATTCCGCAACGACAGGCCAACGACACACAGGCGGTCTATCTTCAGGATGAGCAGGGTCTGCATCCCGTCAAGCTCAGCGACAACGCCAGTCGCGACGACGTCGCCCGCGCACCGGGCATCGTCGAAACGCGGCCACCGCCGGTTCAGCCCAACACCAACAAGCGGTCGTGGGAGAAGGAAGTGCTGATCATCGGCGGCAGCGCTGGTGCAGGGAGCGCGATCGGCGCGATCGCGGGTGGAAAAAAAGGCGCAGCGGTCGGCGCAGCCGCCGGCGGTGTTGGCGGACTTATATACGATCTCATGACTCGAAATAAGAAATGACCAGCAAACAGCTCTCGCTGTGTGCACGATCGGATTGTCCCTGGCATTGGCATCGATGGCCGTTGCGCAGGAATACAGCGTGGCACCGGTGCGCGAACCGACGCGCGACGGCGTGCCGGGGCACCTGTCGTCCTCGGGACCTGTGAAAAACGGGCCCGTTTAGAATTTCAACTGGCAAGGGGGTTGATCAACCACGATTGTGCCCCCCAACCACCATCAACAGCTCACTGAGCGTCGTCGTACACGACTGAAAGTGTCCCAATCAGAACCTTTATTGCTGTCGGAATGGTCTTGTTCTTCGTGTCTCTAGCTGCGTCGGCGAATCGAGGTACTCGGTTTGTGAGTTACGAGATCTTCGTGGACGTCACGGTTGGCGTCTTGTTGCTGGCTGCTGGTTCGGCCGCGCGCCGAGGTCGATCCGAACGCTCCCCCAATATTTAGTCCGCACGGGCAGGAGCCCCCCGAGGCCGGCTGTCTGTTCAATTTGGAACAGGCCGGCGGAAGCCGCGCCGAATACAGTGAAAACCGGCCACTAGATTCCCCCGTGGCGCCAACCGACCGGCACGGCCTCGGAGGTACGAGAACAATGGGTTCCGGGTCGGCGTGCTCGTCCGTTTCCAAAGGCAAAAGCTGGTGCTGACGATGTTCACACTGCTGTGGCGCCGCGAATCCACAGCCGTCGAGGGACCGTTTCGAGACGAGTTTCTGGGTGCGCAACGCCTCGAGGATCGCGCGCTGGCGATTGCGGCTCGCTTCACCATCAATCCCCACGCGCGCGCGAAGAATACGCTCCCACGCTTCGAGCAGAACGCGCGGGTGCTGGCTCACGCGCACCGGTTGCTCGTCAGCGATGTTCGGGAGAGACGGTTTCTCACCGCTGCGTCGGAGTGGCTCCTCGACAACTTCCACCTCGTCTCGTCGCAAATTGCGGACGCGCATCGTAACCTGCCTCGGAACTACTACCGGGAGCTGCCGCCGCTTGCCGCCCCTGAGCATCTCGGACTCGCCCGTATCCACGGCATTGCCATCGAGCTGGTCCGTCACAGCGACGGACAGTTCGAGCGCAAGCAACTCGAAGCGTTTCTGAACAGCTACCAGCGGGTCGCGCCGTTGACGATCGGTGAACTGTGGGCGTGGCCCAGCATGTTGACCCTCGCGCTGGTGGAGAATCTTCGGCGCCTCGCCGACGAGATCCTGCGCGCGCGTGACGGCGCGTCTCACCGCAGACGAGTATCTGACGCGACGCAGACGCCGTCGTGGACCGGCCGCCGACCGAAGGTCTGGCCCGCGACGCTGCACGTCGCGTCGATTGTGCAGCTGCTGCTGCGAACTCGCGAGTACGGACGAAAAGTGCCGGAGCTGCGGCGCGCGGTTCAGGAGCAACTCGACGCGCGACAAATGACCGCGGAAGACGCGGTGCGCGTGGAGCACCAGCGTCAGGCCGTTCTCCAAGTGTCCGTCGCCAACGCCATCACCAGCCTGCGGCTGTGTTCGGCGATCGATTGGCGCGATTTCGTCGAGAGCGTGAGCCTCGTCGAGCAGGCGTTGCTGCGCGATCCGGCGGGCGCGTACAGCCGCATGGATTTCCTCAGCCGCGACCAGCAGCGCCACGCCGTGGAGCAGATTGCCGATCCGAGCGGGGAAGCGCAACTGCAGCTGGCGCTGAAAGTGGTCGACAGCGCGCGACGGGCGGCCGCCAAGGGCTCGATGACCGATCGAGCGGCCCACGTCGGCTATCACCTGATCGGTCCCGGCCGCTCCGCTCTCGAGGCCGAAGTGGCGTATCGGCCCTCGTTTCGCCAGCGCGTGCGGCGTCTGACGTTGCGGCATCCCACGCTGTTCTACCTGGGATCGATCGCGCTGGTGTCGGCATCGCTGCTCGCCGCGGCTGTGGCCTGGCTTCCCGGCATCCACGGCTCCACCGCGATCCTGGCCGTCGCCCTCATGTTGCTGCTCGGCCCTGCGATCGATCTGTCACTGGCACTGGTTCAACGGCTGATGGCGTCGGCAATCGGGCCTCGCCGTCTGCCCCGGCTCGATTTCTCGGACGGTGTGCCAGAGAGCGCCCGAACCATGGTGATTGTGCCGACGCTGCTGGCCAGCCCAGAGGCGGTCGCGACCTTGCTCGAGCACCTGGAAGTGCTCGCGCACGGTAACCTGGACGCGCATATTCACTTTGCGATTCTCAGCGATTTTGTCGATGCGGCGTCGGCCACGCGCGACGCGGATGCGCCGATCCTTGCGGCGGCGCGCGAAGGCATCCTCGATCTGAATCGTCGATTCGGAGCCGGGCACGCCGATCGTTTCTTCCTGTTTCATCGCGAACGATGCTGGAATCCTCGCGAGCGCGTGTGGATGGGCTGGGAGCGCAAGCGCGGCAAGATCGAGGAGTTCAATCGCCTGCTTCGTGGCGCCACTGACACGACCTTCACGACGGAGGTCGGCGAGTTGACGATCCTGCCGCGGGTGCGTTATTGCCTCACCCTCGACACCGACACGCGACTGCCGCGTGATGCGGCAAAATCTCTGATCGGCATCATCGCGCATCCACTCAACCGCGCGACCGTCGACACCAACGCCGGCCGTGTCACCCAAGGCTACGCCATCCTGCAGCCGCGGGTCAGCGTCACCATGACGAGTGCGGCGGGATCGCTGTTCGCGGGACTGTATGCCGGTCACACCGGCGTGGATCCGTACACCACTGCTGTCTCCGATGCCTACCAGGACCTGTTCGACGAAGGCATCTTCACGGGGAAGGGCCTCTACGACGTCGATGCCTTTGTGGCGTCGTTGCGCGACCGCGTGCCGGAAAACACCTTGCTGTCGCACGATCTCTTCGAGGGCCTCTACGCGCGGACCGCCCTGGTCACCGACGTCGAGGTCGTGGACGACTACCCGTCGAGCGTGCTCGCACACGCCAAGCGCCAGCACCGCTGGGTGCGTGGCGATTGGCAGATTCTCTGGTGGCTGCTGCCGGTCGTGCCGACGCGGATCGGCTGGAGGCGTAACCAGCTCTCGCTGATCGCCCGCTGGAAGATCTTCGACAACCTGCGGCGCAGCCTGGTGGCGCCGGCGATCGTGGCGCTACTGCTCGCGGGGTGGACCATTCTCCCAGGCTCCGCCCTGCTCTGGACTGTCATTGGTCTGGGGGCACTCGATGTTCCCGATCGGTGATGCGCTCGTGACCGTCTTCATGACGCTGGGAGGGCGAACCGGATGGCGTCGCGCCGTCGACGACTTGCGACTGGCGGTGGCTCGCTGCGCGCTGCAAGCCGCGTTTCTTGCCAGCCAGTCGTACGACATGGCGCATGCCGTGATCGTGACCCTCCTGCGTGTGGGGGTCACAGGGCAGCGGCTGCTCGAATGGGAAACCGCCGCCGCGACCGCGCATCGCGCCGGTCTGCCCTACCTTCCCGCATTTGTCCGGCGGATGGTCGCCAGTCCAATCCTGGCTGTCGGCGCGCTGGTGACGGTGAGTGTGGTCAATCCGCGCGCCCTTCCAGTCGCCCTGCCTCTGGCCCTGGTCTGGATCGCCGCACCTTACCTCGCGTTTGTCCTCAGTCGCCCCGTGCCGGCGCAGCGTGAGGTGCTCGATGCCTCGGACCGCGCGTTTCTCCGCGACGTCGCACAGAAGACCTGGCGCTACTTCGACGCCTACATGGGGCCCGCCGATCACAGCCTGCCTCCCGACAATGTGCAGACCACGCCCAATCTGCGAGTGGCGCATCGCACGTCGCCCACCAACATCGCCATGGCACTACTCGCGACGGTGTCCGCGCACGATCTCGAGTTCATCGACATCGATGACATGGTCGATCGGCTGGATGCGACGCTGACCACCGTGGAGGGGTTGGAACGCTTCGAGGGCCACCTGCTCAATTGGTACGACACCCGCACGCTGGCGCCGCTTCGCCCCGCGTATGTCTCGACCGTGGACAGCGGCAACCTGGCCAGTGCGCTCATCACCCTTGCGTCGGGACTGCCGCGGCTGTCGTCCTCAGAGCCGGTGTCCGCAAGCACGGCTGGCCGGCTGCACGATCTCGCGGCCCGAGCGGGTGCGCTGTTCGACGCGATGAACTTCAAGCCGCTCTACGACCCGCGTCGTCAGTTGTTTGCGGTTGGCTATCGTCTCGCCGATGCCGAAACGGCGGGGCGTCTCGACGTGTCGCACTACGACCTCCTGGCCTCCGAAGCGCGGCTGGCGAGCTTCCTGGCGATCTGCAAAGGCGACGTCCCCGAGTCGCACTGGTTCCACCTGGGTCGAGCGGTCACGGCCGTCCGTGGCCGACCGGTGCTGCTGTCATGGAGCGCGACGCTGTTCGAGTACGTCATGCCGCTGCTGCTGATGCGCACCTATGCCGGCACCCTGCTGGACGAATCCTGCCGGACAGCGATTCGGCGCCAGATCGACTACGCCGCTCGGCTCGGAGTGCCGTGGGGCGTCTCCGAGTCTGCCTACAGCGCGGTCGATCGCCACGGCACGTACCAATACAAAGCCTTCGGTGTCCCCGGACTGGGCATGAAGCGAGGTCTGGGTGAAGAGCTCGTGGTGGCCCCTTATGCGAGCGCCCTTGCCGCGATGCTCGTACCGGCCCAGAGTGCGAAAAACCTCAGACGACTTGCGGCGATTGGCGTCGAAGGGGAATACGGGTTCGCCGACGCTGTCGATTATACGGATCGGACTCAGATCACCGGCGCCGGGATGACCGATCTGACGCATCCGGTCATCGTGCAAACCTACATGGCCCATCACCAGGGCATGACTCTCGTCGCGCTGGCCAACGCCCTGGTCGGCGATCGCATGGTGGATCGCTTTCACTCCGACTCCCGCGTGCGGGCCACCGAACTGCTGCTGCAGGAACGGCGGCCTCGCGATCTGCCGCCGCGGTCCCCGTCCGTCGCCGACGACGTGAACTTGACGGCCCCGCCGCCGCTGCCGGTGCGCGTCTATCGCACGCCGCATACGGTGCATCCGCACACGCAGTTCCTCTCGAATGGCCGGCTCATCTCGGTCGTGACCAACGCCGGCGGCGGTGCGCTGCTGCGTGATGAGCTGGCGATCACACGGTCGCGGCGTGACGCGACGCTCGATCCGGGCAGCGCCTACATCTACCTGCGTGATGTCTGGAGCGGCGATGTCTGGTCGCCCACCTATCACCCCACGGCGGCCGAGCCTGACGACTACGTGGCCTCGTTCCGCCCCGATCGGGCGACGGTTGGGCGTCGTGATGGCACGGTCGTGACGCAGATCGAGATCGCGGTGTCAACGGAGGACGACGTCGAAGTCCGTCGGCTTGCGATCACCAATCAAGGACCGCGGATACGCGAGATCGATGTGACCAGTTATGTCGAGATCGCGCTGGCGACCCCGGCCGCAGATCTGGCCCACCCGGCATTTGCGAAACTGTTTCTTGAAACCGAGTACGTGCCGGCCAGCTCGGCGCTCTTGTGCCATCGGCGACGCAGCGATTCCGGCGAAGCGCCGATTTGGGCCGTGCACGTGCTGAGTCTTGAAGGCCGCACGCAGGGGCCGATCGAGTGGGAAACCGACCGGGCGCAGTTCCTGGGCCGAGGGCGGGATCCGCGCGTGCCTGCGGCGCTCGACGGACGACCGCTTTCTGGCACCAGTGGCGTCGTCCTGGATCCGATCTTCAGTTTGCGGCAACGGATCAGACTCACGCCGGGCGCGACCGTGCGGCTCTCCTTTGCCACCGGCGTGGCGGGCGACCGCGACGCCGCTCAAGCCCTCGCGCAGAAATACCGCGATCCCAGCGCCGTCAAGCGCGCGTTTGCGCTCTCGTTCGGGCACGCCCAAAGCGCGCTCCACCATCTGGCGATCGCGGACCACGAGGCGCTGCTCTTCGAACGCCTGGCCTCACGTGTCCTTGGCGCCGACGGATCCCTGCGCGCGCCCAGAGAGGCGGTCTCGCGGAACCAGCTCGGTCAGCCTGGCCTGTGGCGGCACAGCATCTCTGGCGACTTGCCCATCATGCTGGTCCACGTCCGCGGAGTCGGCGGCTTGCCGCTGGCGCGACAAGTGCTGCAGGCCCAGGAGTATTGGCGTCTGAAGGGACTCCGCGCCGACGTGATCATCCTGAACGAACAGGCTCCCGGCTATTTGGATGAGACGCACACCCAACTGACTGCGCTCCTCGACGCCGGCCCGTGGCAAAGCTGGAGGCAGCGACCGGCCGGCGCATACCTGTTGCGTGGCGCCGACATCACCGTGAGCGAACGGGCACTGCTGGAATCGGCGGCACGCGCGGCGCTCAGTAGCGACGGCGGCGATTTGCGAGCACAGCTCGATCGGCCGTACGCGGAGGAGCCACTCATCAGCCGGCTCAATGCACTGGTCGACGCCGAGTGCTGACCCGTCGTATGCAGCTCCCGTTGGCGAGCCCGTGCCCGTGCCGGCGCTCACCTTCGCCCACGACCTGGGTGGCTTCACGGCAGACGGCCATGCATACGTGACGGTGCTCGAGGGGGATCAGGAGACGCCGTTGCCATGGGCGAACGTGATCGCGAACGACGGCTTCGGCACCATCGTCACGACGTCGGGGTCGTCGTACACATGGTCCGAAAACAGCCGAGAGAACCGACTCACATCGTTTGCCAATGATCCGGTCGCCGACCCGACCGCCGAAGCGTGGTTCATTCGCGACGACGAGTCCGGTGAGACGTGGTCGCCCACGCCAGGCCCTGTCCGGCGCAGCAAGACGAGCGGTCGCTTCGTGATCGCGCACGCCGCCGGCGTGACGCGCTTCGCCCGCAACCACGGTGGAATCGGCCACACCCTCGATGTGTTCGTTGACGAGGCCGATCCAGTGAAGTTCTCGATCCTGACGCTCGTCAACACGGGTGCATCCCGCCGGCGGTTGAGTCTCGTGGCCTATAACGATTGGGTGCTCGGCCCTCCTCGCGAAGATCAGGGCGAGCGTGTGGTGACCTCGTTCGACGAGGTCACCGGCAGCATCTTCGCGATCAATGCGTTCAACACCGAGTTTGCGGGACGTGTGGCCTTCGCTCACGTGAGCGACCATGTGCATTCGTCCACCGCCGACCGTGGGTTCTTCATCGGACGCAACGGGGCGCTGTCGATGCCGGCGGGGATGCAGGGGGCTGTCCTGCCCTCGCGCTTCGGCGCAGGATTGGATCCCTGCTCGGCGCTTCACGTTCAGGTCGATCTCTCCCCAGGCACGTCGCACCGTGTCGTCCTGTTGCTCGGCCAGGCGAAGAGCGAGTGGCACGCACGTCTGTTGATCACGCGGCACGGCCACGTTGAGGCCGCTGCCGCAGCCTTGGACAAAGTCGAGTCCTCCTGGAACCGGATCCTTGGCGCAATCGAGGTACGCACGCCGGACGATTCGTTCGATGTACTGCTGAATCGTTGGTTGCTCTATCAGGACGTGAGCTGCCGGTTACGGGCGCGCAGCGGCTACTACCAACCCGGCGGCGCCTTCGGGTTCCGCGATCAACTGCAGGACGTGTTGGCGCTCTCGTTCGCGCGTCCCGACTTGACGAGAGCCCATATCCTGCGCGCCGCGGGCCGGCAGTTTCTCGAAGGCGACGTTCAGCATTGGTGGCACGAGCCCAGCGGCCGAGGACTGCGATCGCGCTGCTCCGACGATCTGCTCTGGCTGCCGTTCGTCGTGGCGGAGTATCTGGCGACGACCGGCGACGCTGACGTCCTCGACGAGCGCGTGCGATTCCTCGAGGCGCCCCTGCTGGAACCGAATCAGCAGGAAGCCTACGGACAGCCCTTGCTGTCCGCCGAGGCCGGGACGCTCTTTGAGCACTGCGTCCGCGCGATCGACAGGGGGCTCACCGTCGGCGCGCACGGCCTTCCACTCTTCGGCAGTGGAGATTGGAACGACGGGATGAATCGTGTGGGGATTCACGGCCACGGCGAGAGCACCTGGCTGGGCTTCTTCCTCCACACCGTCCTCACGGCGCTTCGCGCCGATCTGCGACCGATTGGGCGATCGCGGTCGCGGGGATCGCTACCGCCAGCAAGCGCTGCGATTGGCTGCCGCCCTCGATCTGGCGTGGGACGGCGAATGGTACCGCCGCGGCTACTACGACGATGGGACGCCGCTTGGATCGGCGCAGAGCGACGAGTGCCGGATCGATTCGGTCGCGCAGTCGTGGGCGGCGCTGTCGGGCGCCGTACCGCTGCGCCGCGCCGAGCGTGCCATGGACAGCGTGCGCACGTTCCTCATGTCTCGCGGGGCGCAGACGCTGTTGTTGCTGCATCCACCGTTCGACTCGTCAGCGCAGGACCCAGGCTATATCAAAGGGTACCCACCAGGCGTGCGCGAGAACGGCGGTCAGTACACACACGCAGCGGCGTGGATCGTGATGGCACTGGCGCGTTTGGGAAGCGGCGATGAAGCGGCCGAGGTGTTCCACATGCTCAACCCTCTCAACCACGCCAGGAATTCGACTGACGTCGCGCGTTACCAGACCGAACCGTATGTGCTTGCCGGCGACGTCTTCAACGATTCCGTGCACCGGGGTCGCGGTGGATGGAGTTGGTATACAGGGTCGGCGGGGTGGATGTATCGGGCGGGCGTCGAGAGCATCCTGGGCCTGCGCCGATCCGGTTCGAGGTTCGCCGTCGACCCGTGTATTCCCTCGGCGTGGCCGACGTATCAGATCGTCTGGCAATTCCTCGAGACGCGGTACACGATCACCGTGTCGAATCCCGAGCGGTGTTGCCGCGGCGTACTCGAGGCGACGCTCGATGGGATGGCGATCGATCACCGGGCGATTCCCCTGGTGAATGACGGTTCGGCGCACGACGTGCGCGTCGTGATGGGGCGTGAGGTGGCGACACGGCCGACGCTCGTGGCGGCAAGTGGCGTAGCTGTCGCTGACTAGGCGGAGACGTTGTCTTGATAACGCCTGATCTTGACGCCCCACACCCATAAGAGAATCGCTCCGGTCACGATCAGACCGACTGACAGTCCGATCCACAGACCGCGAACTCCCCAGCCGGCGACGAAGCAGAGCGTGTAACCGATCGGCAGGCCGACCAGCCAGTGCGCGGCCAGGTTGGTGACCATCGGAGTACGCGTGTCACCCAATCCGCGCAGTGTGCCGGTCGCGACGGCCTGGACGCCGTCGAAGAGCTGGAACACGGCGGCGATCGAGAGGAGCGCGGTGCCGACCGCGAGCACGTCGGGATCGCGCGTGAAGAAGCCGATGAGCGCGCGCGGCGCGACGACAAACGCGAGCCCCGAGAGGGCCATGACCCCCGTGCCCAGGGCCAGTGCCGTCCAGCCCGACGCTGCCGCCAGCGCCCGGTTCCCGGCGCCCACCGCGTGTCCCACTCGAACCGCTCCGGCCGAGGCGATGCCCAACGGCACCATGAACGCGGCGCCAGCGAGATTCAACGCCACTTGATGTGACGCGCTCGAAATCGGGTCGACCATTCCGGCCATGGCGCCGGCCAGCGCGAACACGCCGACCTCGGCGCCGAGCTGCGACGCGGCGGGCAGGCCCAGTTCGAACAGCCGCCATAGGCGCGCTCGCTCGATCGTCCGTGGCATCTGACCGAGGTCGGTCGCGCGCGAACGGTCGTACCACCAGATGGCCACAACGAGCACGCTCAGCATATAGAGCCGTGCCAGCACCGTGGCCCACGCCGAGCCGGCGACCCCCATCGCGGGAAATCCAAGATGCCCGTAGATGAGCAGCCAATTGGCGACCGCGTTGACCACGTTGGCCGAGAGCAGCGCGAACATCACCGGCACGACGATGTGCATGCCCTGCAGATAGCGACGGCCCGTCGCATAGAGCAGCAGGCTCGGCGTGCTCCAGATCGCGATGCGAAACCAGCTGCTCAGCAGCGGCGTCACCTCGGCGTGAAACCCCAGCCGTGGGATGGCGGCCAGTGTGATCACGCACAGGCCGAGCAACGGCAGCGTGGCGAGCAGCGCGAGCGCCACGCCGTGAAACAGCCAACGATGACAATCGGCGATGTCCCGCCGGCCGTACGCCTGCGAGACCAACGTGTCGAGGCCGAGCAGCAGCCCCATGCCGAAGAGTGAGATGGCGGCGTGGAGGCCCGCTCCGATCCCGACCGCGCCAATCGCCGCGGGGCCGAGCCGCCCGACCATGATCGTGTCGACGATGCCCATGCCCATCCAACCGAGCTCGGCGGCCACAACGGGGATCGCGAGCCTGAGAGTTGGGACGAGCTCAGACTTTAGAGAGGGGACGGTCACGTGAGGACGGCGGCCTCTTACAGCTTACGGTAGGATTGTGGACCGCGGAGCCCCGATGCGACACCTCACTTCGGCGTTGGTCGTGCTGCTCACCCTGTCGGCTCTCATTGCCAACCCTTCGGCTCAACGGCGTGGACGAGCGCTCGACGATTTGCTCGATCGTGCGACCCGCTACGTGCTGGCGTACGAGCAGTCGTTCTCGTTTCTCGTCTTCGACGAGATCTACCATCAGGAAATCCGCCGGCCGTCCAATCCCGGCACCAACCTGAGCCGGAACAACCCCGGCGGCGGAATGATGGCCGGCGGCCCGGTCAAGGTGCAGGAGCTGCGGTCGGATTTTCTGCTCGTGCAGCTTGGCGAGGGTGCCGGGTGGATGCAGGTGCGCGACCCGTTCGAGCTGAACGCGGCGAAACTCCGCGACCGCGACGAGTACTTGATCAGCCTGTTCGTGTCGAACCACCCCGCGCGGTTCGAGGAAGCGGATCGGGTGGTCGAGGAAGCGAGGAAGTTCAACATCGGCAGCGTCGAGCGATCGGTGAATCACCCGACGCTGGCGCTGATGTTTCTCCATCCGAGGGTGCGGGAACGATTCGCGTTCGACGACCAGGGTGTGGACGCCGTGAACCTGCGGTCGCTGGTCCGCATCGGCTATCGCGAAACGGCCCGGCCGACCTTGATCAAGACGACGCGTGGCCGCGATCTGGCGCTCACGGGAAACCTGTGGCTGGACTCGGCCACCGGCACGGTGGTGAAGACCGAGTTGAACGTGGCCGATCCCGACGTGCGCGCCCAGGTCACCGTGACGTTCCGCCTCGATGACAAGTCGAAGATGTGGGTGCCCTCGCAAATGGACGAGTACTACAAGGCGACCCAGGGCCTCGACGAGATCCTCGCGACGGCAAACTACTCCAACGTTCGCAAGTACGACGCGAGGCAGCCGTAGGATCGTTAGCCATTCGCCTTTCGCGATTCGCTTTTCGCAGAACACAGCCACCGCGAATAGCGAATAGCGAACAGCGAACCGCGAACCGCGATCAGCTATTGCGAGGTCGTCGTCGGCAGCGGCGGCATCTTGGCCATTCGTGGCAACGGCTGGTCGCGCATCGCCAGGTGGTAGACGGCCGCGGCAATCACCATCGCCGACTTCCTCGCATCGTCCTCGATGATGCGCTCGTAGGTATCGAGATTGGTGTGCCACGTGTGGGTTTGATACTCGATCGGATCCTGCTGCACGCCGATGCCAGGCAGTCCCGCCTCGTTGAACGACGTCGAGTCGGTCCCGCCGCGGCGCCGGCTGCTGGTGGGGTTGACGCCGAAGAACCCGTTGTCCTCGAAACCCGCCGTGGCTTCGCGCAAGATCTTGGCGGCTTCCGGCGGCCCGAACACCGACATGCCGCGCGCGCGACCGGTCCCTGAGTCGATGTTGAAGTACCCGGCGAAGTTCGCGTATTCCGGCTTCGGGTTCTCGAACATGCCGAAGTGGTCTTTCACGTAGGCCTGCGAGCCGAGCAGCCCCTGCTCTTCGCCGCTCCAGAGCGCGACGCGAATCGTGCGGCGGGGTTTCACACCGATCGCGTTCAGAATCCGAATCGCCTCCAGCATTGTCGCGCAGCCGATCGCGTTGTCGGTGGCGCCGGTAGCCGAATGCCACGAGTCCACGTGGCCGCCGAGCATCACGACTTCCTGCGCCTTGTCGGTGCCTGGAATCTCCGCGATCACGTTGTAGGCGGTCGAGCCTTCGGGATAGGTGCGATTCACGATGTTCAGCTCGAGCTCCACCGTGCGTCCGTCGGCCATGATGCGCGACAGGCGCCCGTAGTCTTCGTTGCGCATGACGACGGTCGGCACGGCCTTCGTGACATCGAAGGTCCGGTTGTTGAAGGCCCGAATTTGTCCGTGCTCGCGACCCGCGTCATTGACACGACCGGCGGCGCCCGATGTGACCAGGAATTGATCGAGTTGTTCGTTGATCTGATTCGTCGTCAGCACATTCGGGTCGGTTGGCCCCTGCGGGCCGCCGCCGCCAAAGTTCTGAGGTGTCGGCGACACTGGGTCGAACTGGGCCCGCACGTCGTTGTCTTCGCGTCGCTTGGCGGGTGGAAGGATGGTGACGCGGACGACCTGCGGCGCGCCGACCATCACGATCTTGCCCTTCACCTTGTCGCGCGACGCCTCCAGGAATCTGGTCAGC
The DNA here is from genome assembly GCA_963773045.1 of uncultured Acidobacteriota bacterium. GTDB lineage: Bacteria > Acidobacteriota > Vicinamibacteria > Vicinamibacterales > UBA2999 > 12-FULL-67-14b. The sequence goes on from CAVYZT010000004.1 coordinate 128,438, forward strand.
ACGTCCTTCGTCGGCCGCTCCGGCAGTGCGATCTGAACGGTCTGCGCGGTCACCGCGCCGTTTGTCCCTGGCGTCCATGCGAGCGCTTCGACGACCAGCGCGTCCTTGATCGGCGAGACGACGTGAACCGACAGCCGCTCGTTGAGCCATCCCGGATGACCGAACGGCCACGGCTCGAGATGCGCGTTCTTGAGCCCCCACTTCGTGGTCTCGCTGACCACCCAGTCCTGGGCGCCCTTGAGATTGGGCGACCCCGTCAGCCGCGGTCCATACACATCCGTGAGGAAGTGCAGCGTTCGCATGATCTGCGAGTTGTCGGACGCCTCGCGACGAATCTTCCAGTTGATGTCGCGATCGACTTTTTCCTGCGCGATGGGAACTGCGATCGACAGCGCGACGAGAGCGGCGGCGAGCGTGAAGGTGGAGAAGCGCATGAGGAATTGTAGTCCCGGCATCCGGCATCCGGCATCCGGCATCGGGCATCCGGCATCGGCATCCGGCATCGGGCATCGGGCATCCGGCACCGGCATCCGGCATCCGGTATTCGGCATCGGACATCCGGCCGCTCACCGGTATTTCCCGGCGATCCACTTGGTGGAATCCATCCAGCCGCCGTCGCGGATGTCCCAATGCGTCCCGATGAACGTCGACCCGTTCGACAGCCGTACCGTCAACGTGTTGGAGCCGCCGTCGTCCCAGATCGCGGCGATGTCCGAGAGGCCGTCGGCGTTGTAGTCGCCCGCCACCCATTTGACGGTATCGCCCCATCCGCCATCGCGAACCCGCCACTGCGTGTGGGTCGCGAACGACTGCCCGAGCGAACGGAACACCGCGAATGTCGCGAGCCCGCCGTCGTTCCATGCGGCCGCGACGTCGGTCCGCCCGTCGCCGTCGAAGTCGCCGGCCAGCCAGGCGGTCGAATCCATCCACCCGCCGTCGCGGATTCCCCAATGTCGCGTGATGAACGAATTTCGCGTGGACTGGCGCACCGTCAGCGTGTTGGTACCGCCGTCGTTCCAGACGGCGACAATGTCGGAAAGCCCGTCGCCGTTGTAGTCGCCCGCGATCCATCGGATCGAGTCTGCCCACCCGCCCTCTCGCAGTACCCACACCACTGGCTTGCCGAAGCGTTTACCAAACGATCGATAAACAGAGATTGTTGCCGCGCCGGCATCCCTCCAGATCACGGCGATGTCGGTGAGCCCGTCGCCATCGAAATCGCCCGACACCCACTTGCTCGATGGCACCCAGGTGCCGGCCGCTGGACCGGTGATCCAATGTTCGTGCGTGAACGATGTTCCAGTGGAGCGCCGTATGGTCAACGCATTCCGCCCGCCGTCGTTCCATACGGCCGCGATATCGGCGCGGCCGTCGCCGTCGAAGTCGCCCGGCAGCCACTGGATGTCGTCGCCCCATCCGCCGTCACGGATGTTCCACTGCGTGTGCGGAGAAAAACTGGAGCTCGTCGATGCGTACATCGCAAACGTCGCCAACCCTCCGTCGTTCCAGGGCGCCACGAGATCGTCGGGGCGTCGCGGCGGCGCTACGCACGGGGACGCTTTGCAGTCACGCAGACCATAGAAGCGAACCTCTTCGTTTCCGGTCGCCACGACGATCTTTCCGTGTGCCACGGTGGGCGGGGTGAACTTGGAATAGCGCGAAATCAGGTTGTTGGGAGACGCAGACCGCCTGTCACCCCAGAGCAGCGGGAGCACGCCACCGCCGTCGGTATCGGCCGCGAACGCGTAGAGTCGCCCCGCTACGTAGCCTCGTGTGGCGTCACAGTGCTCGGCGAACAGGCCGTTCGACAGGATGCACCCGGCACACTCCGATGAGTTGTTCACCGTGGGTCCACATCTTTCATGCTGTGCCCGCGATTGAGCGAACGGCTCTTGGACCACCGCCCAGACGATGCCGTTTCTCGCCCCGTCGGCTGACAGCGAAAGCATTCCGCCGGGCATCGAGCGGTTGGCGCTCTGGATCGATCCATGCGGCGATGGCGACGGATCCCACGGCGTTGCGTCGCGGGCTTCGGCCCCGCTGATCGCACCGCGATCCTGCTGGAACGTGAAGCGCTTGAGCGTGTCTTTCTCGGCCCACGCGTAGATGAACGTCTGCGGCACGTGCGGAACGCGCGCACTCACGTCCCACGCGATAGGGCCGCCATGGATATTGGGGCCGGTGTACCACGTCGTCCGATAGTCGTAGGTCCTGTAGTAGGACGTGTTCATCCCTTCATCGGTATCCGCGTTGAAGAACGCCTGGAACGACTGCACGTGTCCCAGCCCACTGGTATCGAGCACGGAGAGACGGCCGTCCTTGCCGCCACCGACCAAGCGATTGCCGACCAGGAGAACGCCGCCTGAACCGAGGTCGGCATCGGATCGCTCGCGCGCCCAGAACATCGTGTGGTGCCGGTTGGGAAGCGTGTCGAATTGGTACGGGCTCGCAAACTCCCACTGCTTTCGAAGGTCGGTGTAGGACGACCGAACACTCAAGTCGGAGATCGCGAGCTTCACGAAGCTGTCCGGGTAATTGCCGGCCGCCGGCTGATCCGGCACCTGGTTCTCCGGATCGACGATGTCGTTGGCGAAAACGTAGGCGCCATTGCCGGTCATGAAGTAAATCGACTGGCCGTCGGATGCTAGCCCGCCGCCGGCCATCCAGATGCCTCCCCCGATCGTCGTCGGCGTGGCGCAGAAGACGCGGGGCAGACGGACCGGCGACCCGGGATTGGTGACGTCGAAGCCGATCACCCAACCGTGATAGTTGACGCTGCTGTCCTCACCTCTCGTGCTCCCGAATGCGAGAAACAGCTTGTTCTGCACCAGGAGAAGCCCCGGACGGTTGTTGTGAAAGAAGGGCTCGAAGGCGTTCACGCCGCAGCCGGTATTCGGGCCGGCGGTGACCTCGACTCTCGCCAGCAACGCGCCGGTGCGGGTATCGACCGTGTTGACCCAGAGGCGCGCGGCGGTGCCGGTCCATTCGCGCGAGACGGCGTAGAGCACCGACTTCGCGAGGTCGATCACCGGCGTGCTGACGATGCCGACGCGAATTCCGCCCTCGGCCTGCGGATCCATCCCGAGGAGTCCGGAGGCATCCTGCCCGCAACCGAGGCGAGGCGTCTGCCAGCACACCTTCTGCGCATCGACATCGATCGCGTAGATGATGTTTTCGAGCGTGGCGATGTACGCGGTGTTGACGTTGCGCGCTGATGGTGCGCCGCAGCGCACGGCAGCCTTTTCGACGTAGAGCGGCTGAGCGTAAGATCTTTCCTTCGACCGGCACCGAGCCCAGGTGGCCGAACGCCGTACTCTTGACGTTTGCCGGAGTCAGCACGTTTTCGTGAGTGGCCGCTCCCGATCGCGCGAGGTCGTTGTGCTGCGTGAGAACGTCATAGGCGACGTTGCCCGGGCGATTCTGCTCGATCGCGGCGGCGTCGTTATACGTCGATCGCGTCGTGACAGCCGGAGCAGCGCAGCCTGGCCCTGGGAGAGGCGCACGCCCGGCGACCGTCGGGGCGGCGCGGAGGTCATCGTGCATATGCGCAACCGGCTCCGGCTTGTTGCTGCAGGCGTATGCGCCGGCGACTACCAGGACGACCCGCGTCAAGCGCATCGTCATCTGACTGTCCCTTCTCGGGGGGTCGCCGGAACGATAACACCACGGCCGCTGCTGCTAGGATCTTCATATGCCTCAAATCGCACGGCCGGCGACGCTGCGGCCAGGCGCCAGCGCCGATGGACTACCCGGGCCGCGTCCCTCCGACGCAGCCGGGCGGACGACGCATCGGCTGATCAGCGGCGCGGTGCTCATCTTGTGGGATCCGAAGGTCCCCGGGAAAAAGCGGGACGCGATCGACACCGACCAGATCACGCCCGCGGCTGACTGCGTGTCGGAAAGCCTCGAGACGCTCGATGAGCGATGGAAGGCGGGCTCGTTTCGCTATCTCATGCCCGACTTCCGCGCGCGTGTGCATGCGGGTCACACGTTCGTCATCGCGGGCGATCGGTTTGCCATCGGCAGCTCGCGGGAGATGTCACCGGCCGGCCTCAAGGCCATCGCAGAGGAGGTCGGGCTCGAGATGGTGATCGTCTGCGGCTCGAACATGGGAGACATCTTCCGCCGCAACTCGTTCAACCTCGGCCTGCACGTCGTGCAGAGCCCGGAGGCGGTCGCCGACGCGCAGGATGGCGATCGATTCACGTTCGAACCGGTATCCCGCCAGATCACCAATGTCACGCAAGGCAAAAGCTACGCGCCGATTCCGTTGAGTCCGAAAGAAGACGAAATTCGACAAAGCGGCGGCATCTTCGCCGTTGGCCGGCGCGAGTTCCGCTCGTCGGTCGAGCGCGCGCCACGCGTGGTGTTCCCAGACCAGGAACGTGCAAGGACGATGTCCACGACGGCCCAAATCGTGTGGGCGCACCGCGTTGACAAGGACGCCGACGTTTCTCCAGGCGCCACGCTTCGTGTGTATGCGGACCTGCTGCCGGCGTCCGACGGCACGGCGCCGTTTGCGATTCACACGTTCAATCAGATCACTGGCGGCAACTCGATCTTTCCACGGCAAGCGGCCGTCGCCAACGATCACTTCGTCTTCACGGGAAAACGCGACGACGACAAACAGACGGGCATCGGCCGCCAGTTTGCCGAGTTTCACAACATCCTGAAGCCGTACTACGCGAATCCGGGCGACGGCATCTTCCACTTCTACTTTCCGGAACAGGGACTGGTGGTGCCCGGACAGTTCATTCCGGGCGCCGACTCTCACAGCCGCGCGTACGGCGCCTACGGCGCGGTCGGCATGGGCGTCGGCTCCACCACGCTGGGGTTTGGCTGGTCCACCGGCTACGTGTACTTCACCATGGCCAAGGAGCGGCGCGTGACGTTCACGGGCCGGCTGAGTCCGTGGGTGACCGGCAAGGACATCGTGCTCGAGCTGTTGCGCCGCTGGGGCGCGAAGCAGTCGCAAGGCATGTCCATCGAGCTGGTCGATCGCGATCGCCAGTTGCCGCTCGCGTTTCGCAACACCATCGCCAACATGATGGCGGAGGCCGAAGCGCTCAACGGCATCTTCGCGCAGGACGAGATCACCGACGCGTGGTACCGCTCGAAGGGGATGACCGATCTCCCATATCCGCGAGTCTCCTGCGGCGCCGACGCCGTGTTCGACATCGATGAAGTCTTCGCGCTCGGAGACGTCAGGCCGATGATCGCCAAGCCGTTCAGTCCGGGCAACGCGTTTCCGGCCGAAGAGGTCGCGCGCGAGCGAATCGAGTTCGACAAGGCGATGATCGGCTCGTGCACGAACGGCAGCTACGACGATTTGCTCTCGGCCGCGCTCGTGTTGCTGGCCGGCCGCGAGCAGGGGCTGACCAAGGCGCAGAAGGAGTTCGTGGTCTTCCCCGGATCCGGTGGCGTGAAGCAACTCATCGAGCAGCCGGATCCACGGCTGGGCGGTGAGTCGATCGCCGACGTCTTCCGCAGTGTCGGCGGCCAGATTCGCGCCTCGTGGTGCGGGCCCTGTTTCGGCCAGGGCCCCGACGCGCTCGAGAAGGGCGAGCGCGCGATCACGTCGTTCAATCGCAACTGGCAGAACCGGATGGGCCTTGGCGGCGAAGGCTACCTGGCCTCGCCGGCCGTCGTCGCCGCCTCAGCTCTGGCCGGATACATGGCGCCTCCCACTGAGCTCGGCCTCGAATGGGATCCGGAGAAATACGGCGTCTAGCCGGCTTTCGGCTTTCAGCTTGCGGCAAGGATGCTGAAAGCTGAGTTGGGCCTCGTCTGTAGGAGGCATATTTCGCATGACCGCTTACGCCCTTCCTGAGCGAATAAGGATCGAACCTATCTAATCGAACTCGCCCGTGGAAATGGAAGCAGTCACCGTACAGGATTGAGCCGTAATGTATTGCACGGTAAACACAAACGGCCGAGCCCGAGGCTCGGCCGTTGTCTTCCCCGGGGGGCAGGGTGGCAAGCGCCGGTCGTGCGATCAGGAGCGGCTGGCGGCCGAACTGGTCTTCTTCTGGCGGCGGAGCCGTGCGGCGGCGAACGAAAGACCCGATCCGAGCAGCAGCAACGACGCGGGCTCTGGTGTGACCAGCGTCAATTGATCCTGAGCTTCGGTTCCCGTTGCCGATTCATAGCGCAGGTTCAGCGCTCGAACGTTGCCGATGCCCGACCAGAGGTGGTTGTTCACCGCGTTGGTGGCCATCGTGTAGTAGACGTTGTTGGCATTGTAGAGACCGGTGCCGTCGTTGAGCTTGACCTCTTCTTCGATCATCCAAAACGCAATCTGCAGCTCGTTGGCGCCGCTCTGATGCGCCGCGGCGTGTGAAGACAACGTGCTGTAGTCGTAGCCGGGCAGCTGACCGGACCTGAACGTCGTGTAGAGGTACGCCGTCCTCGGGTCGAGATAGTCCTTGCCGTTGGAGCCGCCGCCATTCGACTGCGGATCGGAGTAGGCGTAGTCGTTGACGCCCTCCACGTAGAACACGTGCTGGAAGTCGATGTACTCAGTGCGCTGGATACAGAACGAGATGAAGGCCGCCGTAAAGTTGAGCGGAGTGCCCGTGGAGGTCGTCTGAGATATCTGAAACTCGCCGCCGCCGGTGTTGCCAGGAAAATCCGACAGCTGGACGTATTGGCCGGCGAGGATCGGCGCGGCGTTCACCGCGCTGGCGCCTACGAATATCGTCACAACGAGCCCAGCAAGAATTCGCATCAATTTCAACGTGGCCGCTCCTAGGAAAGGTGTACGCACCTCGTGAGAGCAAAGAGCGGGCCGCAGGTGGTTCTCTGCAGGACTGTACAGAACCGCGAATCGCGAAGCGATGTGGCGACACCAAAGCCAGCCTGGCGGCTGACTTTCGTCTGCAATGACCATCCCAGGTAGAATTCTCGCTTGATGAACGGGTCGCGCGCGCGCATCTTTGTCGCGCTCACCTTTTTCTGCTACGTCGTCTGGATTCGAACCGACGGCAGTGGTCGGCGGAATCAGGTGTCTTCGCACGATTGCACTCTCATGTCGAACAATCAGCCACCGTTCACCATTCATGTGGCTCGATCTGAAATGCGCAGTCGCGGCCCCAATTGGCTCAAGAGCGGCCTCGCGAGCAATTTATTGACAAGGCGGCTCGAGACGCCCAACATCTCGCAGGAACCGCGCGGGAGGGCTCCGGCAATGACCCGACACTACTTCTTGGTATCGGTCGCGGCGGGATTGGGGGTCTGCGCGATCCTCAGCCAGTCTTGGGGGTCGCATCTCCTGGCTCAGTCATCGCCCACAGTCGCCTTGCGCGGCCATGTGCAATCGACCGACGAGCGGGCGATGGAAGGCGTGATCGTCACCGCAAAGAAAACCGGGGCGACGATTGCCATGAGCGTCGTGACGGATGCGACTGGCGACTTTCAGTTTCCGGCCGGGCGGCTGGAGCCGGGCGCATACACACTCCGCATTCGCGCCGCGGGTTACGACCTGGCAGGTTCGGGAATGGCAACCATCGAGGCTGGCCAGACCACAACCTTCGCTGCCACGTTGGAAAAAACGAAGAATCTCGCGGCGCAATTGACGAACGCCGAGTGGCTCGCCAGCTTCCCCGGCACCGACGCGCAAAAGGCCAACATCCGCGGCTGTGCGCACTGTCACTCGCTCGAACTGATTACACGCTCGCGTCACAACGCCGCGGAATTCGTAAAGGTCGTCGAACGCATGTCGGGGTATCCGCCGCTGGCGTTTCCGCTGATGCCGCAACGAACACCCTCGCCTCGCATCGGCGGCGGTGAAGTCTCGCGCGATCGTCAGCTGCAAAGTTGGCAACGACAGGCCGATTACCTCGCGACGCTGAATCTCGGTGCCGGCAATGGTCTCACCTACTCGTTGAAGACCGAGCCGCGCCCAACAGGCGCAGCCACTCGAGTGGTCTACACGACATACGACTTGCCGAAACCCACTCGACAGCCGCACGACGTGATCGTCGATTCGCAGGGGCTGGTGTGGTACGCGAGTTTCGGTGAGCAGATTCTCGGCAAGCTCGATCCGCGAACCGGGAAGGTCACCGAGTATGAGATCCCGATCCTGAAGCCGAGTGCGCCAATGGGCATTCTCGGGATGCGGTTCGATCGCGATGAGAATCCGTGGCTCGCGATGCAGTTTCAAGGCGGCATCGCCAAATTCGATCGCAAGACCGAGAAATTTCAGATATGGAGCCTGCCGCCTGAATTGAATGGTCCGCACGTGCAGGTGAATCAGGTCAGCCCGGACCGATCGCACATCGACGGGAAGGTCTGGCTGCAGGATGCCGGCACCTACACGGTGATGCGCCTCGACATCACAACCGGCAAGTTCGAGCTGTTCGAGCCGTACAAGATTCCCCGCCCCAACGTCTACGACGTCATCCCCGATTCGATGAACAACGGCTACTTCCTCACGATGGGCGCCGAAGAAGTCGGGCGAATCGATGCGAAGACCGGACAGATTCAGATCTTCAAAACGCCGACGAAGGGATCGGGTCCGCGGCGCGGCATGATGGACAGCCAGGATCGGCTCTGGTTCGGCGAAAACCGGTCAGACAAAATCGGCATGTTCGACACGAAGACACAAACGTTCCGCGAATGGGCGCCGACGCCTGGCGGCTGGCCGTACGACGTCACCGTCGACAAGAACGGCGAGGTCTGGTCTGGAGGCGAATACAACGACCGCATCGTCCGCCTCGATCCGAAGACAGGAACGTTCACCGAGTACCTGATGCCTGGCCACACCAACGTGCGTCGTGTCTGGGTCGATAACAAGACGACGCCGGTGACATTCTGGGTCGGAAGCAATCATGCCGCGTCGATCGTGAAGCTCGAGCCACTCGACGTCAGATCGACGAGCGCAACTGGACGCTAAGAGTCGATGTCATTCGTCGACAGCCGGGAGGCGGCAGTCGGATCAGGGAAGAGCAATGAACCGACGGCAGTTTCTTTCCGCTAGAGCCCTATGAGACGCATCCTGACTGTGGTGGTCGGTCTCGCTTTGATACCCACCATGTCCGGGCGCGGTGTGCGTGCCGCCGACGGCGATCACTATCAACTCGTCGAACACTGGGTGCACTTCCCTCCCGAAGTGACCAAATGGGGCCAGGCGACCGGCGTCGACGTTGATTCACACGACAACGTCTTCGTCTTTCACCGCAACACGCTGATGCCGATCATGGCCTTCGACCAGCGCGGCAATTTCATCCGCGCGTGGGGCCACGGTATGTTCAAGACGACGCATTTCCTCCGCGTCGATCGTTCCGACTCGGTGTGGGTGACCGACCGCGGCTACATGCAGGCGTTCAAGTTCAATCAGCAGGGCACACTGCTGCTCACGCTTGGCAAGCAGGACGTTCTCGGCGACAACACGTCGCACGACACCTTCAACGGGATGGCGGATCTCGCCGTTGCGAAAAACGGCGACATCTTCATCGCGGACGGCGAGGGTCCGAACACACGCGTCGCAAAACTTGCCAAGGATGGAGCGTTCATCAAATGGTGGGGCGGCAAAGGGACCGAACCCGGACAGTTCAACATGCCGCACAGCATCGCGGTCGATTCCCGCGATCGCATTTATGTCGCCGATCGATCGAACAACCGGGTGCAGATCTTCGACAAAGACGGCAAGTTTCTGAATCAGTGGACGAACGTCGGTGTGCCGTGGGGTGTCTTCGTCAAACGCGACCTGCTGTACCTGGTCGACGGCAGCGACAACAATTGCCTGCTGGTGATGAGCATCAAGGACGGCAAGGTGCTCGACAAGATCTCCGGGCTGAGCAATCCGACTGCCGTCGCGGTCGATTCGACCGGTGCGATTTACGTCGGGGAGGTGAACGGCACCAACGTGAAGAAGTTCGTGAAAGCCGGGAAACCCTGACTCGCTGTCGTGAGCCTCATCGACCCTCGACTACCCGCACGACCTGAAAGGCCACGGCCGGCTCGAGACGGCCACCAACAACGAGGCCGGCGTCGCCCAGGCGATCCGACGATTCGTTCTCTGACCCCTGAGCCCTGATTCCTATTTCCTCTCCTTGATCGCCTGCAGCTGCCGCCGGGCAGCGTCGTAGAGGCCATCGGAGGACGGCACCTGCTCGAAGAGCGCGCGCGCGTCGTCCCATCGCGACTCGCCGAGGCGGACGAGTCCGAGCAGGAACAGCGGTCGTGCCGCCGCGGGTTCGAGCGCGCGGCTGATCGACAGCGCGTAGTCGGCCCGCTTCAGGTCCCCATTCAGCAGGTGCACCAGCCCCAGGTCCATCTGCGTCACCGCATCGTCCTCGTGCATCCGGGCCTGCTCGGCGAACTCGGCGCTGGCCCGCGCGAAGCTGGCGCGGTTGGCGGCGGAGGCGGGACCGTCGCCGCCGTTGACGATCGACACGAGGGCCGAGAGTCGTACGGCGCGCTTCGGGTCGTCGAGCGCCTTCCACAGGGCGGCGCGCTGTCCCGAGCCCTGCAGGCTGGAGGCGGCCACCATGCGCAGCAGCGGGTGGTCAGCCGACAGCGCCGCGATGAGCGCGCCCTCGGCTGACCGCTCGCGGTAGCTGACGCAGGTAGCCGAGAGCGTTCGCTTGCATCAACGGCCCCTGGTCCGGATCGGTCGCCATAGCGATCAGGCCTTGCAGCGCCTCGGGTTTGCCGGCCCGCGCCGCGGCAAAGGTCTCAGCGCGAGTGACGACCTTGCCACGCCGGCCCTCCGGCCACCAGCGGGCGAGCGCCGCCACGGCCCATGCCGCCGGCTCCTTCGAATGGCACTCGGTGCAAGCGTTGGGAATGCCGAGTGCGACGGTGTTCTCGGGCACCGGCAGGCTCATCGAGTGATCGCGGATTTTTGCCTTGATGCTGAGCACCGTCCGCGGCATGTGGCACTCGACGCACGAGCTCCCGGGGCTGTCCGGCGCGTGGCGTGTGTGCAGCGTGACCGCCGCGCCGATCGACTCGTGACACCGGGTGCAGAGGGCGTTGCTCGCCGCTGCGAGCTCGGGGTGCCGATCGACGTCGGGCAGGTGCGGGTCGTGGCAGGTGGCGCAGGTCGCGCCGCCTTTCAGGAAGCAGCGGCTCTGCCAGAGCCCGATGGCGTCGTTCGAGAAGCGGCGCGGCCGGCCGTCGGCCCAGTAGACCGGGTCCTGCTCCTTGCGCGGCGTGTATTCGAGCTTGGGCACGAAATAGTCGTAGTAGTCCTCCCCGGCGCGGAAGCCGGGCGCCACCGCGTCGCGGAGCGAATGGCATTGGGCGCACACCATGGTACTCGCCCCGGCGTCGAGCCGTGTCGGGCGGACGATGGCGAGCGGCCCGCCGGAGGCGAACGCTCCGGACGCGGACGCGCGCGAGACGTGCGCGCTGCCCGGCCCATGGCATCGCTCGCAGGACGTGCCGAAGTCCACCCATGCCGTGGCGTAGCTGCGCGTTGCCGGCTCGTAATGGTTGTCCTGCTGGCTCACGTGACAGCCGACGCAGTCTTTGTTCCACTGCTGCACCGGGTTCTTGTGCTCTTCGTCGGGGCGGATGATCTCCACGTTGTCGAACCATTCCCGGCGCTGCACGTCCCATGTCGGCGGCAACACGACGATGCGGCCGCGGTCGATCGTGGTGAGGTAGTGCTGTATGCGGCGGTTGCCGAGCGTGAAGTCCACGTGGTGCTCGACCGGCTTGCCGGTGAGCGACGACTCGGTGATGTACAGCTCGCTGTCGGCGACGCGAAGCCGATAGGGCTTGCCGTGCAGGGTGAGGCGCGACAGCGAGAAGTCGCCGAGCGCGGTAGCGGCCTTCGCGGTCTGGATCATCCGGCTGTGACGCCCGGTCGTCCAGGCCTCGTGCTTCTCGGCGTGGCAGGCGGCGCACTGCCGGGTGCCGACCGGGACGGGTGTCGGCTCCACTGGCGCGGGCGCGGCGGCGCTGGGGGGAGGGACGCCCTGGGTCCAGACCGCGGCCGTCCAGCTCAGCAGCAGGGCGGCGGCGAGCGCTCCCGGGCGGATCATGGTCAATTCCTTAGAAAACGGCCGGATTCTACGGGTCCCAGGCGCCCCCGTCAACTCGTTCGGCCCATGATTTGTAACCGACAGCCCATCGTTTGTCAGCGAATGTGTTGCGGATCGACCGTTCGTCATCTAGGATGCGCTTGTTGGAAACGCCCCGACATACGGCGCCGTGAGGGCCGGAGCGGCACTCCGGACCGATGTGGCGTGTACGGGATGGGCGTGGTTCTTCCGTCGTTGAGCGTCTTGTTTTTCTGGGAGGGTCCTATGAGATCGAGCATGGCGCGATGTCTCATCGCACTCGCTCTTGGTGTGTTGGTGGCGTCGCCCGGGTATGCGCAGATTGGTCAGGGCCGGTTGACCGGCTCGGTGACGGACACTCAGGGTGCGGTGCTGCCCGGCGTCACGGTAACGGCGACCTCGCCGTCGCTGATCGGTGTGCAGACCACCGTCACGCAGGCCGATGGCCGCTACATGTTTCCGGCCTTGCCATCGGGCACCTACAAGGTGGTGTTCGATCTGTCCGGCTTCAGGAAAGTCGAGCGCGACAACATCGTCGTGGTCCTCGGCCAGACGATTTCGTTCGACGCGCTGCTCGAAGTGGGCGGCCTCACCGAGAGCATGACGGTGACCGGCGCCTCGCCGCTCGTCGACACATCGACGACGACAATCGGAACGAACCTGAAGGGCGACGAGCTGATTGCCGTGCCCAACTCCACCGACGTGTGGGGGGCGCTCTCCGAGTCGCCCGGCGTCCGCATGCAGGGCTTCGACGTCGGCGGCAGCCACAAGAGCCAGCAGTCCGGCTACGAGGTGTTCGGCATCCAGAGCCAGGCGCGCACGGTCTCGGACGGCGTGGACCACACCGAGGGAGTGGGCGGCACCGGGTTCTACGAGGACTACTTCGCCAACGAAGAAGTGTCGGTGAGCGCGCTCGGCGCTGACGTCGAGATGAACTCGGGCGGCGCCGCGATCGTGACGACGATCAAGAGCGGCGGCAACACCTTCAGGGGACTCGAGCATTTCAGCTACGAGCCAGGCTCGTTCGTCGGCTCGAACGCCGCTCCGGCCGACATTCAGCAGGATGGCTACACCTGCCCGAACAACGCCGAAGGGCAGCCGCAGTGCGACAACCCCAACCTGCTGTTCTGGGAAGGCCACCTCGATCTCGGCGGGCCGATCAAGCGCGACGTCGCCTGGTTCTACGGCGCCTACAACCACTTCAAGATCGACAAGCAGGTGGCGGGCATCAGCCGCGACGTCGCGACCGACCTCGGCATCTTCGACAACTACACCGCCAAGGGCACCATGAAGATGGGCGACGAACAACACCTTCATCGGCTACTTCCAGCAGGGGCGCAAGCAGAAGCCGAAGCGCGGTCTGTCGACGCTGCTGCCGCCGGAATCGGTCCGCGCGCAGGACAGCTACTCGCGGATGTACAAAGGCGAGTACCAGCGCGTCATCAGCGATCGAACGTTCTTCAGCGTCGAACGTCGGCAACTTCACGCTCGACTGGCCGATGGAAGTGCAGGTCGATCCGGCAGACGCGGCCGCCGCAGGTCTTCCGGACGACCAACGCCGTGGCCGGTGCCGGATGGATCGCGTTCAGCACCTATCGCAAGAAGCCGCAGCTCAAGACGCAGCTGACGCACTACCTGCCCAGCAAGGGCGGCAGCCACGATTTCAAGTTCGGGTTCGAGCTGTTCGAGGACTCGTACCGCTACGGTCACAACGGCCGCTCCGGGCCGATCCGCTACTCGTATGCCGGCGCTGACGCGAGCCAGTCGCCGGATCGGATCGGTTCATCGACACCGGCGACCCCGCGGGCTACGGCACCGACTGGACCGTGGGACCCACGACCGGATCGGCACTATGCGGGCTACGCCCAGGATCGCTGGTCGCCCGAACGGCAACCTCACGTTCACGCTCGGCGTGCGGCTGGACTACCAGAGGGTCGGCTACGGCGACGCGATCCGGAAGCCGCTCATCACGACCTCTGCCGACGCCCGCATCTTCCCGACGCAGACCACCGTCGCCGCCGACGTCGCTGGTCAAGAACACCAACATCGCGCCCCGGCTCGGCGTCACCTACGACCTGACCGGCAAGGGGCGGACCGTGCTGAAGGCGTTCTACGGCCGCTATTACAACAACATCGCTGACAGCTTCACCGGGGCCAATCCCGCCGGTTACACGATTGCGGAGTACAACTTCCTCGACCAGAACCGCAACGGCCGCTACGACGGGCCATCGGAACTGGGGACGGAGCGCCTGCGATTCGGAGGCAATTCGACGGTGGTCGATCCCGATTACAAGACGCCCTCGACCGAGGAGATCAGCGTGTCGTTCGAGACCCAGCTGCCGGGTGAGTCCTCGGCGCGTGTGACCTACGTGCGCAAGAACGTCCGCGACGCGGCGCCGTACTACGTCAGCAACCTGGTCCCCGCGTGGGTCGGACTGAACACGATTCCCGTGACCAGGACCATCGGCGGTGAGACGTTCAACCTGGTCGACGTGCCCGACAGCAGTGGCCGGCGACACCGCCGTGGAGTACGCCAACTTCCCCGACGGGACGTACAACTACGACACGATCGAGTTCGCCTACAACAAGCGGGTCGAGCCAGAAGTTCTTCATCAACACGAGCGTCGACTACCAGTGGCGCAGCGACTTCCGCTCGTCGCTCGCCTCCAATGGCTACGACATCTCGACCTCGCCGCTCAGCGCCGACCCGATCGGCATCAACTACTATGTCAATGCGAACCCGGCGGTGGGGCCGCGCCAGGACACCACGACGTACCACCTCCAGTTCCTGGGGCGCTACGAGTTCCCGGCCGAGATCGGGTTCTCCGCGAACTATCGCTACCAGAGCGGGTACCCGTACTCCCGGATCATCCCGGACTGCAGCTGTCTGAATCTGTCGAACTACGGCGCCGACTTCTTCGTCGAGCCGATCAGCAACAACCGCTCGGACAACGTCGGGCTGCTCAATTTCCGCGTCGACAAGAGCTTCAAGATCAGCTGGGCCAAGGTCTCGGCGATGCTGGACATCTACAACGTCATGAATGCGGATCCGGTGACGAACTTCAACTTGAACAGCGGGCTCGGCGTACAAGCGAGTGATCGCCACGCTCGATCCGCGCGTGTTCCAGATGGGCTTCCGGCTTGAATTCTGAGAAATTGAAAAATGAAAGGGAAGCCGGACGCTTGAAGCCCCAGGCCTGAAGCCGCAAACCTCAGGACCAGGCCTCAAGCCCCAAGCCTCAAGCCTCAAGCCCCAAGCCCCAAGCCTGAAAGGGCGGCCCGAGTCGGGCCGCCCTTTCGTTTATGGCCGCCCCTTCAGCTGCTCGGCTCGCCTGATGTTGTCGCGCGCGTCCTGGAAGTCGGGCCGGAGCTCGAGCGCGCGCCGCCACTCCTCGATCGCGCGGTCGAACTCGCCCTGCTGCGACGTAGGCGACGCCCAGGCCGTTGTGGGCGTTGGCCATGCTCGGATCGATCGCCAGGGCACGCGTCAGCGCGCCGGCCGCATCGGTCCAGCGCCGCTCGGTGAGATAGAGCGACCCCAGGTTGTTGTAAGTGGTCGCGGAGTTGGGCGCCAGCGACAGCATGTGCGCGAACATCCGGTGGGCGTCCTCGAAGCGGCCGAGACGCGTGTAGGTGATGCCCAGTTTCTCGTAGACCTCCATCTCCGCCGGATTCAGCGCCCGCGCCGCTTCGAGCACCTCCACCGATCGCGCGAGGTCGCCGGCTTCCTGGAGATAGCCGCCGAGGGCTGCGAGCGACGCGGCGTCGGGGCTGCCGGTCTTCGACGCTGATTCGAGGGTCTCGATGGCCAGTGGCAGGCGCCCGGTGTCGCGATAGAGCTGCGCCAGTCGATCGTAGGCGACCGTGAAGTCGGCGCGCGTCGCGATGATCCGCTTCAGCAGCCGCTCCGCCGTTGCCGTCTGGCTCTTCTTCAACGCCGCCAGCGCATCGTCGAGCATGTTGTGCAGCCCGATGCAGCGTCTTGGGGTCGTCGGCCTCGGTGGCTGTGCGGCTCGTGTTGCCGGCAGGGGTTGAGACGTAGCCAAGCGAGCGCAGCCGCTGCTCGGTTTCCCGATCGACCGGCGCCGGCGTGGCCGGCCGGCGGGCCGCCCGCATCGCCGTCAGTCGTTTCGCGTGCGCCGCCGCGACGTCCTTCCTGGCGGCGAACAGGTTCGTCTGCTCGGCCGGGTCCGCGGCCGAGATCGTACACCTCCGGGATCGGCAGGTCGATGAACTTGAAGCCGCCCCACACGACGCCCGTCAGCGGCGCCCAGTGCCGCGTGAGGCTCGCGTTGAGGGCCTCGAAGTAGACGCCGGCGTCGGCGACCGGCGCGGCCTTCGCTGGCGAACGGCCAGAGGCTCCGGCCGTTCGGCACCTCCGCCGTCACACCAACGAGGTCCAGCACCGTCGGCATCAGGTCCACGAGTTGCGCCGGCCCATGGAGCACGGCCGGCTTGACCGCCGGCGGCGCCCAGACGATGAGCGGAACCCGCAGCGTCGAGTCGTAGGCGAAGAGACCGTGGGTCCGCTCCTGGTGCTCGCCGAGCGACTCGCCGTGGTCGGCGGCGACGACGACGATGCGTGTTGGCGAGCCGTCCGCGCGCGGGACAGCTCGTCGAGCGCCAGGCCGAGCCGGGCGTCCGCAAACGCAATCTCGCCGGCGTACGGATCGGCGGCGAAGCGGCTGCGGAATGGCTCTGGCGGTTCGTACGGCTCGTGCGGATCGTACAGGTGGGCCCACGCGAACCACGGGCTCTCGGCCGCGGCCATCCACTCGACCGCCGGGTCGAGCACCGCGTTCGCCGGCCGCTCGACCAGCGAGAGGTCGCCTCCGGCCGGCCGCGCCCCGTAGCGGTCGTCGTAGACGTCGAAGCCGGCGTTCAGCCCGAAGCGCGCGTCGAGGACGAAGGCGCCAACGAACGCGGCGGTACGGTAACCGGCGGCTTTGAGCGTGCTGGCCAGCGTCGGCTGCTTGCCGTCGAAACGGAATGACCCGTTGTCGCGCACGCCGTTTACATGACGGGTAGGCGCCGGTCATCACCGCGGTGTGTGACGGCAGCGTGAGCGGCACGTGGCTGTAGACGGTGTCCACGCGCAGACCTTCGGCGGCCAGGCGATCGAGCGTCGGAGTGACGCCAGCCTTGCCGCCGTAGGCGCCGACGCGATCCGCCCGCAGCGTGTCGATGGTCACCAGCAGCACGTTCGCGCGCGGCATCGCGCCGGCGGCGGAGCTGCCGTCGGCGGCTCGGTGCGGAACAGGACGCGGCGATCGCGATCAGGAGCGCAGGCCGAGCGAGGCTCCGCGCTGAACGGCGAAAAGCTTGACTCAAAATCAGGCGTCGCGCCGTCGCGCATGCGTCCGATCACGAGCGCACCCGGCGGATCATCGACTCGACGCGCGCGATGTCGGCGCGCGTAGCGATCGCGCGGCGCCTCGCGGACGAAGCGTTCGAGGTAGGGGAGCGCGTCGCGAGGGCTCGGCCCGTCGGCCAGCACCGCGCCCAGATTGAAGAGCAGATCGTAATCGTGCGGCAGCAGGCGCTCGGCCTTCTTCCAGGCCTCGATGGCCGTGGGTCGATCGCGGTCGAGAAGCGCGGCCCCCAGCCCCTGCCATGCGTCACCGCGCCCGGCATCCGCATTCACCGCATGACGGAACGCTTGTGCCGCCTCGGTGGGGTGCCGCTGCGAGAGCTCCAGCACCCCGAGATTGTTCCACGTCGTCGCGTCGCCCGGGTCGCGCGCGAGGAGCTCCTCGAAGAGCGTCCGGGCGTCGCGTGTGCGTCCCATCCGCGCGTAGACGACGCCGAGATCGTTGGCCAGCTCGGGGTTGCCCGCGCCGGAAGCGCGGGCCTGTTCCAGGGCGCGCGCCGCGCCACGCAGGTCTCCCGCCTCGCGCAGCGCGACGCCCAGCCGGGCCAGCAGCTCGGGAGCGCCGGACTGCGCCGGCGGACAGTCGCCGAGCAGCGCGACCGCGTCCCGCGCTCGTCCCGTCGCGACCAGCACGGTCGCGGCGCTGGTGCGCGCGGTGAGGAAGTCCGGACGCTCGGCGAGCACTGCCCGGAAGCCGGCGAGCGCCGCATCCGCCTGCCCGTCGTTGAACGCCGACACCGCGGTGTTGAAACGCTCGTTGAGCCCGACGAGGCGCTTGGGATCATCCGCAGGAGATGCCGCACGCCCGGCTCCCGGCGCCTGTCTCGGCGCGGAGGCTGTCGCGACATAGCCGAGCGACCGGAGCCGCGCCACGGCGTCGGCCGTTGGCGCGCCGGCCTGTGCGGCGGGCCTTTCACCAGCGCCAGCCACGATCGCCTGTCGCGCCTCGGACATGGTCTTCAGCCGCGAGGGGTCTCGCTCCGCCAGGTTGTGTGCTTCGGCCGGATCGGCGGCGAGATCGTAGAGCTCGGGCTCCGGCAGGTCGATGAACTTCCACTCGGCGGTCACGACTCCGGTGAGCGGCGCCCAACCGCGCGTGATGGCCGCGTCGAGTGCCTCGAAGTACACCTTGCGATCGCGCGGCTGGGCGGCAACGAGGGATGCCCCATCGAGAGCGGGCGGCGGCGTCACGCCGAGCAGGTCGCAGACCGTCGGCAAGATGTCGGCGTGTCCGGCGGTGCCATCGACGACTGCGCGTCCGACACCGGGGCCGCTGATCACGAGCGGCACCGACAACGTGGCGTCGTACGCGAAGAGTCCGTGCGTGGTCTCGCCATGGTCGCCCAGCGACTCGCCGTGATCGGCGGTGACGACGATCACCGTATGGTTGAGGGCGCCCGCGGCTCGCAAGCGATCGAGCAGGCGACCGAGCATGGCGTCGGTGTAGGCGATCTCCGCGTCATACGGCGCGCGTCCAGACCGGTACTCGGCAGGAGCGTGGTAGGGCGTATGCGGATCGAAGAGATGTACCCACGCGAACCACTTGCCGTTCGCACCGGGCGCGAGGATCCAGTCCCCGGCCGCCTGGACGACATCGGCGGCACGTCGCTCGGCCAGGGCGAACGTCGAGCGGCTGCTCTCGCTGTAGTGGTCGTCGTAGGTGCCGAACCCGCGCGACAGCCCGTAGCGCGCATCCAGCACGAAGGCGCCGACGAAGGCGCCGGTGCGATACCCGGCCGCGTCGAGGACCGTGGCCAACGTCGGCACGTCGTCGGGCAGGCGATAGCTGCCGTTGGTGCGGACGCCATGACGCACCGGCACGCGTCCGGTGAGCATCGATGCGTGCGCCGGCAGCGTCATCGGCACATGCGAGTAGGCGTGGCCGTAGCGCACGCCATCGGCGGCGAGCCGATCGATCGTCGGAGTGAGCCCGGCTGAACTGCCGTAGGCGCCGACGCGATCGCGGCGCAAGGTGTCGATGGTGACGAGCAGAACGTTCGAGTTCGACAGCGTGCCCGGGCCGGCAATCGAGGCCGCCGTTGGCGCCGGCGAACAACCGCCGATCGCGACGGCCAGCACCACGCCCGCGACGGAGGCGGCCGCCCTCATGCTCCGAGCATAGCAGACAGGTTTGCTGCGATTTGCCGGCGTGCGCGGTCACGCGATATGCGCGCCGGTGGTGTTGACGGACACCGCGTAGAGCGACTGGCTGGCGGTCATGTCGATGATTCGCCCGTGCTCCACTCCGACTACGCGATTGCGCCCGCCCCTTACCAAGCTCGTCCGGATCGCTGAAGCGTGGCGTCTGCGCTACGCTATGCGGACGTCCATCCCGGTGAATGGGTGCTCCGTGAGGTCGCGCCATGCTGCTCCGGTTCCTGTTCGGCGACGACGTGTTCATTTCCTATTCGCGCCGCGACGGCGCCAACTACGCGGCGGCGCTGGCCAACGAGCTGTCCAGGTCCGAGCACGGATTCTCCTGCTTCCTGGACCAGTGGGGGGCGTCGGCGGCCAGTGAGCTGTCGGCGCCGGTCGTGCGCGCCCTCGACCGGAGCGCCGTCCTGGTGCTCGTCGGCACGCCGGGTGCGGCCGAGTCGGCAATGGTCCGCGAAGAGGTCAGACGCTTTTCGCAGCCGAGGCGCTTCCGGCCGCATCGGCCGGTCCTTCCGGTCAACATCAACGGCGCGTTCGATCGCGTGTCGTGGACGGAGCTGACCGGATTGCACCGCACGGTCGACAGCGAAGAAGCGCGCAGGGACGGGCTCCCGTCGGAGCCGGTGATCCGGCTCATCAGAAACTCTCATACGTTCGCGCGCCGCAACCAGCGCGTGCGATGGCTGTCGATCGGCGCCGCGGTGCTGCTGATCGCGTCGGCGGGCGCCAGCGCCGCCGCGGTCACCCAGCGCCGGCGTGCGGTTGCCGAAGCGCGGCGGGCCGACGAGAGCAGGCAGGAGTCGGAACGCCAGGCCGCGAAGGCCGTGGCGAGCGCTACCCGGGCCCAGCAGAAGGAGAGCGAGGCCACGGCGAATGCCGAGCGCGCCCGCCAGCAGACCGAGCTCGCCGAAACGAATGCGAAGAAGGCGGATGAGCAGCTCGTGTTGACGGAACGGCAGACGACCATTGCGCAGGCGCGCCTGATCGCGACGCAGGCCAGCCTGGCCAGAGAGCAGGCGCCAGGCCTGCTGCCGCGCAGCGTCCTCCTCGGCGTGGAAGCCATGCGACGGTTCCCGGCTGCCGAGACCGAACGCGCCCTTCGTCCCGGGGTGGCGCTGCTGCCCAGGCCGATCGCAACCCTCAGGCACGTCGATGACGACGTCGTCGCGCTCGCGTTCGGTCCTGACGGTAGGGATGTGGCTACGGCGGGCCGGGCCCGCGCGCTCCGCCTGTGGCAGCCCGGAACGAACGCGGTGTCCGAGACGCCAGCGATGTACAGCGACGCCTTCGGTCCCCTCGCCATGGCGTCGCTCAGCCCGGACCTGCAGTGGTTCACCGTCGCCACGCGGGACGGCGTCCGCGTCTGGAACGTCGCCGCGCGCAAACCGTTGGGCGAGCCCATCCGGATCGGCCGCGAGGTTACCGCCGTTGCGCTCAGCCCGGACGGTCGCCGGGTGGCCGTTGGCGCCGAGCGGCTGCTTCGGATCTGGGACGTGACGACGGTTGCCGTCGTGGCCGACCTCGCAATCGACGCGCAGCTGTCGGGAAACGTCACCGCGCTGGCGTTCAGTCCGGACGGGACGCGCCTCTACAGCGGCTGGCGCGATCTCGTGCAGGTCTGGGATGCACGAACCGGCGCGATGCTGCGATCGCTGCGCCATCCGGCTGCCGTCAGCGCGCTGGCCGTGAGCCCGAACGGGACGTACCTCGCGACGGCGGGCGGCAGGATCGCGATCTTCAAGAGCGAAACCGGAGAGGCCGTCGCGAGCTTCGAGCATTCCGCCCGCACAGTCACCTTCGCCTGGAGCCGTGACGAGCGACTGCTGGCGGCCGGCGCGGCAGAGGAGCCTGCCGTGCAGGTGTGGAAGATCGAGGACGCCGGCGCCGAGCGCGCCGCGGCGTTCGCGCACGCGGGCGGGGTCTCCGGTCTGGCCTTCGGTCCCGACGGACACCGGCTCGTGAGCGGAAGCGCGGACGGTACGGCGCGGGTCTGGGACGTGGTCCAGAGCCGCGAGATCCTCCGGATCGCACACGGCGAGCGTGTACAGCGCGTCGCGTTCAGTCCGGATGGACGATCCGTGGCCACGGCAGGCGCGGCGAGCACGCGGCTCTGGGACTCCGTCACGATGGCCGACGGGACGCCGCTGCCGTTCGACGATTTCCGGAAGGACGTCGCATTCGGTCCGCGCGGCGAGTATGTCGCCGCGCTGGCCGGACCGAACCTCGACTGCTGGGACGTCGCGACCGGCGACGTGGCGCATCGGGACTTCGCAGAGGAGGCGAACGCCGCGACGTTGAGCCCCGACGGGCGCTTCGTCGCCCTCGTGTCGGGCCGGAACCTCACCGACGATCGCGACAACGCCGTGCGCGTGATCGACGCGCGGAGCGGCCGCGACGTCGCCCGCCTCGCGCACGACGGCCCGCGCGACTGGGAGGCGATTCGACAGCAGGAGGCTGCGAGCGGCGCGTCGTATCGAAGCTATGATGCGGACATCGTCCGCCTGCAGCAGCGCGGCACCGTCGTCGTCAACGCGTTCAGCCCGGACGGGCGGTATCTCGTCACGAGCTCGATCGTCCGCGCGCAGCGGGTGGTCCGCGTCTGGCTGCTTGATGGGAGCCGTGAGCTCGCGCGCATCGAGGTGCCGTACCTCGCGTCGCTCGACACGCTGTTCAGTCCGGACGGTACGCTGGTTGCCGTGACGGTGCGGCCGAGACTCGCGTCGCTGGACCAGATCGAATCCCAGATCTGGCGCGTCGCCGACGGCAGGGAGCTGCCGCAGCTCCGGAAAGCCGGGGACCGGCCCGTCGCGTTCACTCCAGACGGGCGCCGCCTCGTCACGTCGCGGACGCAAAACCGTGTGGGCACCGTGACGGTCTGGGAGGTCTCGAGCGGGCGGATGGTCTCGTCGTTCCAACAGCAGGATCAGGCCAGCCAGATCCAGGTGAGCCCGGATGGACGCTACCTGCTGTCGCGCGACGTGGCCAGCTTCGCGCACGTGCACGACGTAGCGACCGGCCGGGAATTGCCGTTTCTGAAGCAGCCGGTCGCCGGCCCGGTCGTGTTCAGTCGCGACGGCCGCTACCTCGCGACGGGCCGCCAGGACCACGTGGCCCGTGGCTGGGAACTGACCGTGCGGGAGGCCGGGCCGTGGACGGCGATCGCCACGTTCACGCAGGAGGCCGGCATCCGTTCGCTGGCGTTCAGTCCCGACTCCAGACACGTGGCGGCCGTCGTCGGCGACGGCGCCAGGTTGCAGATTTGGGACGTGAAGACGCGAAGCGAAGTAGCCGGGATCACGATTGGCGAGGGTGGAACCGACGCGGCCTTCAGCCCGGACGGCCGGCACATCGTCACGGCGCACGGCGATCGAACGGCGCGCGTGTGGCTGTGGCGCCCCGACGATCTCATCGCGGCCGCCTGCGCCCGCGTTCCGGCGAGCCTCGCGCCCGAGGAATGGCGCTTCTACTTTCCCGGCGAGCCGCTGCGGCCGACGTGTGCGGCGAAATGATCACCGATGCGGTCGTGAAGCCGCCGCCTTGACGCGGCTCTTGCCAGACGATCGGCGGGTTCCTTCATTCTCCTTCCTCAGACGCGATCGGCAACGTCTGTGATCAAATCGTAGCGGTCGATGATTGAACGATCGCCTCGCTAAGACAGCGCGATGCGCAACCAGGACGGCGATTCCGCTTCGCTCGTCCAATTGAATACCGTTCGTGCTGCGCGCCCTCGAAGCGCAGCCCTCGCCAGGATCCGAACGGCACACGCAGAGACGCGGCAGCGCCTATTGCCAAGTGGGTTACGAACGACTGCATCGCTCGGCAGCCATGGAACAGCCGTTGCGACCATCTTCGGTGTCTTGCCCGATCGGGCGGGGTTGCCCCCGGGCCTTAACTGCCGTGGTGGCAAGCGTTTGCACCGCCGCGCGCCCGGTAATGCCATCGCCGTTTGTGGTGCTGGCCCGTGGTCCGGCGTGGCCGACGGTGGCTATTCGCGGACCATTGGTCGAGGACTCAGATGACTGGCCTGACGCGGATTGCAGCAGGTGTCGCGGAACGTGCTGCTCAACGGTATCGACGCCATGTGTGACATTTCTCGGGCGTCGGGAGGCCGCGGATATGGCTTGTTGTCCCCCATTACAGCCCAACCACCAGCAAGCGAATGAGGAGCTCTTGATGACGAAACGACGCACATTCTACGAACCAAGGCTGTGGCAGGCGCTTGTTGCAGCCTCGGCAATGCTGCTTGCGACAGCCTCGCAAACGGCCGCCCAGCAACCGGCCGCCCAGCAACCGCCGGATATCGCGCAATCCCTGTATCGGTGGATCTCCGCGACTCCTGCGGACCAGCTCGCGGCTGACACGACGGTCGTGCCTTCCGGCATGGGCGCCATATTCGTGCCGGCGATGACGAATGGGGACGACGAACCAGAGGCCCTTGTCTACCAGGGTACGCAGCAGATCGGCGCCGGCCGGACCGGCCGACGGATCGTCCTGGCGCCCGGCAGCTACACCTTGCGCGTCGGCTCCGCGCCGCTCAATCAGATGGTGTCCATGGCTGTCGACGTGACCGCCGGCAACACCACCTTGGTGCCTGTCCAATGGGGAGCACTGGTCGTGGAGGTCGTCGATAAGAACAACGTCCCCCACCGCGGTTCCTACGAGCTCATACGAGTCAGCGACCGGCAGCCGTACACGGTGGGTTTTGGCGCCGACACACTGCTCGGCGAGCGCATCAGGACCCTCCTCGTGGGGCCAGGCCTCTATCGCATCGTGCGCCCCGGGTCCAACTATCGGGCGCGCACCGATTTCACCACCGCGGTGGTGCCGGAGGGCTCGGTCGTGTACTTCAAGCTCGTCCTCGACCCGGACGACGGCACGTTGCTCGGCGCCGGCGTGGTGCCGCCGGAGGAGCTCGGGATCGTCATCAACCCGTCCGGTTGGAGTCGCATGTACTCGCTCTCGGTCGGCGTGCCCCTGTCGTCGACAGTGGACGTCGTTGGCGCTTCGAACCAGACCTCGGTCGGTGTCGACATGACATTCGACTACTACCTCAGGTACGACCTCAACAAGAACTACCTCTCGTCGATCTTCGAGATCGAGCAAGGTTTCGTCCGCATCGATCCGCAGGACTTTGAAGCCCTACCGCTGCAGAAGACGAACGACCGACTGCGCTACGACCTGTTGTACACGCGATTCGTGAGTTCGAGGATTGGTCCCTATGTTCGTTTCGGGCTGTTGACGAACGTGTTCGAGTCGAACGTGCTCGTGACCGAGCCCACCGTGGTCACGAAGAACATGCTCGACGGCACGCAGACAACCGAGACCGTGGCGGCGAACCAGGATTTCAAGGTCAGCGATGGGTTCGCGCCGGTTCTGCTTCGCGAGGGGGCCGGCATTAACTTCCGGCTCGTTCGCAGTCGGGTGGCTTCGCTCGACTGGCGCGCGGGCCTTGGTTTCCGCCAGAATCTATACAACGGCGCGTTCGTGCAGGACTCCGCCCTGCCGGGCCAGCTCGTTTACTCCGAACAGGAAAACTTCAACCAGTCCGGCCTCGAGACAACGATCGTCGGCGACGTCCGGGTGAGACGGTTGCTGCTCAACACCAATCTCGACCTGTTCGGTGACTTCGAGGAGCTCGACAAACCGACTCTGGACTGGCGCAACACGTTCAGTTTCAGACTGACGGGCGCTCTCTCGATGGATTACAGGCTGGACATCCTTGAGCAGCCACAAGTCACCGACGATACCCAGGTCACGCAGAATCTCTTGTTCAGATTCTCCTGGGGCAACTGATCACCTAGCCCTGACGGACCGGGGCCGCCAACGCGACTCCGGTCCGCTCGCAAGGGCGGCGCTCAGGTTCTGTGCCCTTCCGGCTGGCCGGGTTAGCGGCTGCGCTTGTAGACATCCTTCGCGGTGCCGTAGTTCTGCGCGCCGCGAAACGAATAGCCGTGCTGCACGACGACGAGCCGCTCGACCGTCATCTCGCTCCCGGCGGGATTGAGCGAAAGGATTTCTCGCGTCGAGACGGTCTGGCCGTTGATGTTGACGGCGCCCTCGGTCACGAGTCGAGCGCCATCCCAATACGCGCGTGGACTCACGCTGGGGCTGGCATTGCCGTCGCGTCGTGCCGTGAGATCGATGGGAAACGTTCGGACCGCAGGCTTACCGCTGCGGGCAGTCTCGATAGTGATCGCTTCAGCGTCCTGTTTGATGTTCAGCGTCACTGGCTCGGACGAGTCCGCCTGATTCGCCGATTCACTTTGGCCCCGATCGATGGTCCAGTTACCGGTGAAATCGGGCTTGGAGGACGCCGGCGACGCTTGCCAATTCGCCAGCGCTGTTGCGAGGAAGGCAGCGATCAGAGAGGTCATGGTGCATCCTCCTGCAGGCGAGAATACCACTTCGAATGCGGTTCGCGGTTCGCGATTCGCCTTTCGCGAAAAGCCAATCGCGACCAGCGAATGGCGAGAGTCAGTGCATGTGGGTCATCGAGCTGGCCGGCCGGGCCCGATAGCGCACGAACGCGTGGAACGACCACGGCGACCCGTATGAGGCCTGCAGATTCTCGGCAGCGGAGTAGCCAGTGACGTCGCCTCCCACTCCGAACATCCCGAAACGCCCGCGCAGGAGGTCGTTCACATAGCCGACGGTCAGCGCGCCAACCGGCGACTGTCGATGGGTGTGCTTGATGCCGATCGGGTGAAACCCAGCGTCAAGGATGTCCTTGATCACCCACTCGGCGCGTGAGTAGACGATGTGGCGCGTCCAGCGCCAGGTTCCTTCGAGCAGGTAGCCCTCGAAGTTGCCATGGAACTCGCGCTTCTGACCGAACGCCGCCAGCCACGCCGTCGATCGATTCTCGTCGCCGGCAAAGTACGCCACCGAGGCCGTGGTCTGAGTTGCGTCGTATGGCGTGACGATTTCCGGCTGCGTGAGCCACCCGTTCGAGACCTGCGCCGACCACGGCCCGCGCGTCCACGACAGTTGCGCCGCGAATGAATCCAGCGCTCCGAGATCGAAATCGGTGCGGTTGTCGTCGGGCTCACGACCGCGAAACACGCCGGCATCCAGTCGAACGCCGCCGTGTTCGATTCCGCCTCGGACCACGCCTGGTGTGACGTGCGTGGAGTCGAGATAGTGATGCGAAAGCGGCGACTGGGGATTTTCCGAGGCCGACGGACGGTGCATGAACCACGCCGGACCGAGCGGCGCTTCGCCGACGATGTAGGCGCCGCCCTGGATCACCGTGCCGCCGACGGTCGTCGACATCGATCCCCCGAGATTCATCACCAGGTCGTGCGGATGCTGATAGTCGATGAGCGGCGCGCCTTGAAACGTCTCACCCGTTTGAAACACTTGAGGGGAGCCGAGATCGGCGAGCGTGGCGGGTTCGAACGACAGCATCGTGCTGAGTTGCAACCGGGATCGGCCGATGGTGCGGCTGCCCACTCCCATCACCCAGTTCTGCGACTCGAATTCGTCGAAGTCGCGAAACTTTCGGTACTGGTAGTTGTAGCCGAAGAACGCGGCCCCATCGGCGCGCCATGTCCATGCGCTCGAAGCCGGGCGGCTGTGGTCGTGAGTGGGTTGCTCGTCGACCGGCGGGTCCTGGGCGAAGGCGGCGCTCGCGCAGAACACCAGTGCCAGCGCTATTCGAAGGTCGCGGCGAATCACTGGATGATGATCCGCCCTTGAAACGCGGGCACGCCGAGGGCTGTGTGATCGTGATACTCACACGTGTGCGCCGCCTGGAACACGCCGGTCTCGCCCCTCTGTCCCGGCGTCAGGAAACCGCCGACGAGGATCTCAGGACAGTCGGGATGCGCAGGATCGATGCCGCCGACCAGATCGTGATTACGCGTGTCGTTGTTCACAAACGTCACACGCTGTCCGACGGCGATGGTGATTTCGAGTGGCGAGAGTCCGGCGGCGGTAATGGTGACGGTCGGCGATCCGCCCGGTGACGGCGCCGGCGAAGGCGCAGGCATGGACGCTGGCGGTGTTGCCGGCGGAGTGGGTGCTGACGGAGACGACTCGTAAGTCGAG
Source organism: uncultured Acidobacteriota bacterium (assembly GCA_963773045.1). Lineage (GTDB taxonomy): Bacteria > Acidobacteriota > Vicinamibacteria > Vicinamibacterales > UBA2999 > 12-FULL-67-14b. The sequence goes on from CAVYZT010000004.1 coordinate 156,023, forward strand.
CACGCGGTAACCAGCGCGCTCGTCGCTAGAAGGACGGATACTCGAAACACGGTCTCGCCTCTAATCGAAGGCAGAAGCCACAAGGCAGAAGGCAGAAACAAAATACAAACCGCGTTGACCGGGAGGCGCGACCGGACGTCGCAGATTCCGTTAACGCTACCACGTCTCAGGGACGAAGCGTCGTCCTTTGAGGGTCGTCACGTCGTTGTAGGCGCCCTTGCGCGACCGCCGGGGCATCGTCAGCTGCGGCCGTCGCACGGGCCTGTACGGAATCAGGCTGAGCAGGTGGCGAATGCATTGGATGCGCGCCAGCGTCTTGTCGTCGGACTTCACGATGTACCACGGTGTCCGCCTCAGATCCGTGGCGTCGAGCATGATGTCGCGAGCGCGCGAGTACTCGAACCACTTGGCTCGAGACGGCAGGTCAAGCGCACTGAGTTTCCACTGTCGACGCTTGTCGGTGAGGCGAGCGGCAAATCGCCGCGCCTGCTCTTCGGGACTCACTTCGAGCCAGTATTTGATCAGGATGATCCCGTCGTCGACGAGCTGCTTTTCGATCTGCGGCGTCAGCTTGAGAAAGCGGCTGTGCTGCTCCTCGGTGCAGAAACCCATCACGTATTCGACACCCGCTCGGTTGTACCAACTGCGATCGAAGATGACCACTTCGCCCTCGGCCGGCAGATGGGGAAGATAGCGCTGAATGTAGACCTGCGTCCGCTCGCGCTCGGTGGGAGCGGGCAACGCCACGACACGAAACACGCGGGGGCTCACGCGTTCGGTGATGGTTCGAATCATTCCGCCTTTCCCGGCGCCATCGCGACCTTCGAAGATGATGACGACGCGAAGATTCTTGTGCACGACCCAGTCTTGCAGCTTGCAGAGTTCGGTCTGCAGCCGGGCGATTTCCTGTTTCAGGGCTGGATCAGCGGATGTCTTTTCAGCTGGCGGCGGACGATGATTGTTCGTTGCCTTGACTGTCGGCGCCTGAGGCATGCCGGGGAAACATAGCACGGCCGTTACACTTGTAACACGAAGGTCACGAAGGTCACGAAGGTCACGAAGGTCACGAAGGTCACGAAGTCACGACACGGTCACGAGAGTCACGAAGGTCACGAAGCCATCTTGGTCAACCGCGCCGGAGAGTCAGCACTGGATCCACCGACGCGGCACGATGCGCCGGAGCGAGGCAGGCGGCCACTGCCACCGCTGCGAGCAGCGCCGGCACGGCGATGAACGTCATGGGGTCGAGGGTGCCGACGCCATAGACCAGGCTCCCCAGAAGCCGAGTCAGGAACGCAGCTCCCGCGAGGCCGAGGGCGAGTCCGGCGACGGCGAGCATCATCCCTTGACCGAGAATCAGCCGCAGAATCGTTCCTCGCTCCGCCCCTAGAGCGAGGCGAATGCCCATTTCCTGCGTCCGTTCGGTGACGAGCAGAGAGACCGTCCCGTAGATCCCGATCGCCGCCAGCGCGAGCGCGAGCGCGGCGAACAAGCCGAGCAGCAGGGTCGTGAATCGTGGCTGCGACAGGGCGTCGGCGGCGATCTCGTCCATCGAGCGGATTTCCGACACGGGCAGATTCTTGTCGAGTCCTCGAACCGTCTCGCGAACCGCGCCCGCCATGGCCAGCGGATCGCCTCCGGTTTTGAGCACTAGGCTCATGGCTCTTGGCGTGCCGTTGATCTGTTGCGCGATCTGCGCGTGCGGCACGTACATCTCGGCGCGAGGCGATTCGACGATGGTGTTGTGGTGGACGGTGCGGACGATGCCGACGATCGTGAGCCAGGGTTTGGGATCGGTGCCCATGATGAACCGCTTGCCGATAGCGTCTTCACCCGGCCAGTAGCGATTCGCCATGGTCTCGTTGATCACGACGGCGAGCGGCGCGTCCTCTCGATCGGCGGCGGTGATGAAACGTCCGCGCACGAGCGGGATGCTCATGGCTTCGAAATAGCCGGGCGTGGCGGTTTGAAAGTCGCCGTTGGGATTCTCGCCCGCCACCCGCGGCCGGCCCTCGATCACGATCGACCAGTCGCCGATCTGACGCGCCAGCGGCAGAATACGAACCGCTCCGGTTGCGGTGACGCCAGGTAAATCGCCGACGCGTTCGATGAGTTGACGGTAGAAGCGGACGACGTCCGGTGGTTGAGGGTAGTCGGTCGCCGACAGCTGTATCTGCGCGCTCAGCACGTGCGATGGATTGAAGCCGAGATCGATTCGGTTCAATTCGATCAAACTGCGGATCAGCAGTCCAGCGCCAAGCGCGAGCACGACCGACGAAGCCATCTGGAAAACGACGAGCCCGCGCCGGACGAATTGCCGCGATGCGCCGGCCGTGCCGCTCCGCCCGCCGTCCTTCAACGCGTCGGTGAGACCGGGTCGAGACAACTGCAGAGCGGGCGCGAGGCCGAACAGCAGGCCCGTGACGATGGCGATCGCCGCGGTCACGATCAGCACCGTGCCATCGAGCGTGGTGTCTTCAACCCGCGGCAGACCGGCGGGCCGCATCGTCACCACCAGGCGCGTCGCTCCCCACGCGACGGCGAGGCCGAACCCGCTGCTCATCAGCGCCAACACGACGCTTTCGGTAAGCAGCAGTCTCACCACCTGAGCTCTCGCCGCGCCAAGCGCGGCGCGCACGGCGACCTCCTGCCGGCGGAGGTCCGCGCGGGCAAGCATGAGATTGGCAACGTTCGCGCAGGCGATCAGCAACACGAATCCAACGGCGCCCAGCAGCACGACCAGCGGACCTTTCACGCTGCCCAGAATGAATTCCTGCATCGGCAGCGCGGCGCGTTCGAGCCCGCCGAGGCTGCCGTCGGGCTGGGCCGAGACGTACCCGGCCTGGACCCACCGCGAGGCGATCACGGAGAATTCGCTCGTCGTACCCTCGGGCGTCGCGTGGTCGCGCAAGCGGGCGACGCCAATGTACGAGCGGTTGCCCCACTGGCCGAGATTCGCCGGATCCATCAGCAGCGGCACCCACGCTTCGGTCGGCCGGCTCACCAGGAAATCGGTGGGCAGGTGAAAGGAGGGCGGCATCACGCCGACTACCGTCCGCGCCTGGCCGTTCATCTGAATCGACTGCCCGATGATCGACGGCGAGCCGCCAAACCGCCGCTGCCAGAGGCCGTGGCCGATCACGACGACATCGCTTCGGCCCGGCTGGCCGTCCTCGTCGACGAACCCGCGACCGTAGAGGGCAGATGTCCGGAGTAACGAGAAGAGGTTGGTCGTGACCGATGCGCTTCTCACGCGTTCGGGCTCTTGTCCGCCGGTGAGGTTGGCGTCCGCCTCTGTATAGGTGCCGACGTCGGCGAGGTTCTGAGACTCGCTGCGGTAGCTGGCGACCTCCTGCAGTGAGATATGGGTCATCTCGGTGCGGTCGGTCTTGTTCCAGATGACGGCGAGGCGGTCCGGATCGCCGTACGGCAGCGGCCGCAGCATCACGCTCTGCACAAGCGTGAACATCGCGGTGTTGGCGCCGATGCCCAGGCCCAGCGTCAGGATGGCGATGAGCGCAAAGGCGCGGTCGCGAAGCAGGCGGGCAGACGCGTGGCGGACGTCCTGGAGCAGCCGGTTCATGGTTCGATTTGACGGCCAGGCGGGGGTGAGCGTTGGAACGCGCCGCACTGTAAGCTATCCGGCGTGAAAATTACGCCCCGCGTAAAGGGGCCTGGCCCCGGATCCCCCGAAAAGGCTGAAGCAATTGCCGCTCGGCAACAGCTGCGATCTTCGGGCGGCAAGAACTGCATCAGTTTCCGGGGTTTGGGGGACAGTCCCCTTCACCGAATTGCTCTCGTGATCGCGCTGGCGGTGATGCCGGTGTCAGCGCAAGGCGGCTTGCAGCGCGTGCTCGATCAAGCGACCGCTGAGTTTCCTGGGCGGGCCGGTATCTGGGTGAAGCACCTGACGACCGGGGAGGAAGCTGGGACGCGCGCGTCCGAGACGTTCAACAGCGCAAGCGTGATCAAGATCCCCGTGCTGGTGCTTGCCTTTCAGATGGCCGAGCGCGGCGCGCTGAGCCTCGACGAGCGGATTGAAATCCGGAAGGAGGACATCCGCGGCGGCTCTGGAATCTTCCGCTATCACGATCCGGGTCTGCGCCCGACGTTTCGCGACGTCCTGCTGCAGATGGTCATCACCAGCGACAACACGGCGACCGATTTGGCGATTGCCAAGGTCGGCGGCGTCGCGCGCGTCAACGCGTGGCTGACCGAGAAGGGATTCACCGGGCTCAAACTCACGCAGACGACCGGCGATCTGTTCGCCAAGTACGCTGCCCTCGCCCCGGCCGACGATCGCAACGCCAAGACCAACGCCGATCGCGCGTTCTGGCTGGGAGAGATTACCCCCGCGGCGACGGGACGAATGATCGAGGGCATCGAGAAGAAGACCATCGCGTCCACTGCGAGTTGCGAGGAGATGCTGCGCATGATGCGCGCGCAGCAGGCCGGCCAGCGGCGCCTCAACCACTACATTCAGGTGCCCGTCGCACACAAGACTGGCGACTTCCCGCCGGTGCTGGCCAACGACGTCGGCGTGATCTACGCGCGATCCGGGCCGATCGTCGTCTCGTTCCTGGGCAACGCGATTCAGGGTTCATACGGTGAAGCGGAGGATCGGATCGGCCGCTTCGCGCAACGACTGGTCGAGTACTTCGACGCCAGTCAGAAATAAGACAACGCAACGAACGAGGCCGCGGAGACGCGGAGACACGGAGAATGGTTTGGCCACAGGCAATCTGCGAGTTGTGACCCGGCGCTGCTTGATCGATTTGGCTCCGCGGCTCCGAGCCTCCGCGGCGACGTACGTGGCCGTGTTGATGCTGGGATGGCTTGCGCCGCCGGCTTGGGCGCAGGAGCCCGAGCTCTGGCCAGGCGCGAAGTACGACCCCGCCATCCCCACGCTCAAGCAGGTCGTCGGCCATGACCCCGGCACGGCGATCACCACGCCGGACCAGATCGCGCAGTACCTCCAGGCACTGCAGAAAGCGGCGCCGGCCCGCACGCGACTGACCGAGTACGCGCGCACCTGGGAAGGCCGGCCGCTCTGGCTGTTCGTGATCGGCAGCGCCGATCGCATCGCCAAGCTCGATCAGGTGAAGAGCGACATCCGCCGTCTCGCCGATCCGCGGACCCTCTCGAACGGCGACGCCGACCGCCTGGTCCGCGAGCTCCCAGTCGTCGTCTGGTTCGTTCACGGCGTGCACGGCAACGAGATCTCGTCGGCTGACGCGTCTCTGATGGAGGCGTACCACCTGCTTGCGGCCCAGGGCGACGAGGGCGTCAACGCGGTCCAGCGCGAGGCGCTCGTGCTGATCGATCCAATGCAGAACCCTGACGGTCGCGCCCGCTTCATCTTCCAGAACCTGCAGGGCCGCGCGGCTGCGCCCGACCCGACGCCGTATAGCGCCGAGCACGACGAGCCGTGGCCCGGCGGCCGATCGAATCACTACCTGTTCGACATGAACCGCGACTGGTTTGCGCAGTCGCAGCCCGAGACCCGCGGACGGATCAAGATCGCGCTCGAGTATCAGCCGCACGTCACCGTCGATCTGCACGAGCAGGGCGGCGACAACGCGTACTACTTTGCGCCCCCGGCCGAGGCGATCAACCCGCATGTGACGAAGAGCCAGATCGCGGGGTGGGAACTGTTCGGCAAGGCCAACGGGGCGCGATTCGACGAGCGCGGGTGGCCCTACTACATCCGCGAGGTCTATGACGCGTTCTATCCCGGGTACGGCGATTCGTGGCCGACCTTTCAGGGATCGATCGGCATGACCTACGAGCAGGCGTCGGCGCGCGGGCTCACCTTTGCGCGCAGTGACGGCCTGGCGCTGACCTATCGCGACGGCGTCATGCACCACTTCAACTCCGCGATCACGACGGCGATTACGGCGGCGCGCAACCGCGAACGGCTGGTGCGCGAATACCTCGAGTATCGGTGTACCGCGATCGCCGACGGAGAAAAGGGGCCGATCCGGGAGTACCTGCTGGTCCCCGGTCACGATCCGTCGCGGACCGATCGGCTGGCAAAGAATCTGGCGACGCAGGGAATCGAGGTGCGTCGTGCCGACGAGCCGGTGAAGCTTGGCGGGCGGACGCTGCCGGCAGGAACCTACCTCGTGACCAACGCGCAGCCGGCCGCGCGCATGGTGCGGAACCTGCTCGATCCGAGGACCGACCAGTCGGCTGAGTTCATTCGCCGTCAGGAAGAACGTCGCAAGATGCGGTTGAACGACGAGATCTACGACATCACCGCGTGGAACCTGCCGATGCTGTTCGACGTCGAGCTGGCCACGAGCCCGTCGGCGATTTCGGTGAAGAGCACGCCGGTGCCGTCGAGCTACGACGCGCAGTTGCCGGCGCGTCCGCTGGCGCCGGGCAAGCTCGGCTATCTCGTCCCCTGGGGATCGGCGGCGGCGGAGTTGGCCGTTGATGCGATGGCTACCGGCATTCGCATCCGCAGCGTCGGCGGCAGCTTTACGCTCAACGGCCGCAAGTATCCGATTGGCACCGCCCTCATCAGAAACAGCGAGAACCCTGCCGATCTCAACTCGCGTCTCGCTGCGCTCGCCGCCAGGCACGGGGCAGAGGTCGTGCCGATCGATTCGTCGTACGTCGAAGAAGGGACGTCGCTGGGCAGCAACGACGTCGCGTCGCTCAAGTCGCCGAAGGTCCTGCTGGTGTGGGATACGCCGACCTCGACGTTGTCGGCCGGGTGGACGCGCTATGTCCTCGAGCGTCGCTTCGGCCAGAGTGTCACCGCCGTCCGCACGAGCTCGCTCGGGCGCGCCGACTTCGCCGACTTCGACGTCCTCGTCTTGCCCTCGGCCAACTTCGGATCGCAGATCAACGAGGGCGTGCTCAACCGCATCAAAGACTGGCTCCGCGCCGGCGGCACGCTGGTGACCATCGCCGAGGCCACGAGGTGGGCCACCGGATCGAATGTGGGCCTGCTCGACACGACAACGCTGTTGAAAGACGGCAGGCCAGACGTGCCTCCGTCTGGGGCTGGTGGGGCCAGTGGGGCTGGTGGGGGCGGCGGCGGAGGCGGAGGCGAAAAGGCGCCGAAGCCAACCGAGTTCGATTACGACAAGGCGATTCAGCCCGATCGAGAACGTCCCGCGTCGCAGCCAGGAGCCATTCTTCGCGTCACGCTCGACACCAATCACTGGCTCACGGCCGGCAGCGACGGCGAAACCCAGGTGATGATCGAAGGCCCCCGCGTATTCGCGCCCATCAAGCTGGACAAGGGGCGCAATGTCGGCATCTACGCCGCCAAAGACAAGCTGATCGCCTCGGGTCTGATCTGGCCCGATGCGCAGGATATCCTTGTGCAGAAGGCGTTCCTCATCCATCAACCGTTCGGACAGGGCCACGTCATCGGCTTTGCCGAGGATCCCAACTACCGGGCGTTCACCGAGGCGACGATGCTGTTGTTCATGAATGCCGTGCTGCTGGGACCAGGCTACTAGGGGATTCAAAAGATCCTTGCCAAACAGGCAATCCGCAACATACATAGCCACGGAGGCGCGGAGTCGCGGAGAATGATCATCCGGTTTGGCTCCGCGGCCCCGCGTCTCCGCGGCCATCGTTGATAGGAATGTGAGACGGAGAACACTGATGAAACGCTACTCACCACTCGCTCTTCGCATTTCGACCGTCCTGGCTCTGTGTCTCTGGCCTCTCGGTGGCCACGTACGTCACGCGCGCGGCGGAGGCGCCGTACTACCCGCCGGCCGGGGCGTGGGCGAAGAAGACGCCGGCCGAGCTGGGCATGGATCCAGCAAAGCTGGCCGAAGCCGTGGCCTACGCGCAGAGCCGGGAATCCAATCGAGAGATCGATTTTTCGGATCAGGAGCGGATCTTCGGGTCGCTGCTGGGCAGTGTGCCCACGCGTCGCGCGAAGACCAACGGCGTCGTGATTTACAAGGGCTACGCGGTGGCCGAGTTCGGCGACACGACGTGGGCCGATCCGACGTATTCCGTGGCGAAGAGCATGTTGTCCACCGTCGCAGCCATCGCGATGCGCGACGGCAAGATCGCGAACCTCGACGAGCCGGTCGGCACGATGATCAAAGACGGCGGCTACGATTCCCCGCGCAACGCCCAAATCACTTGGAAGATGCATCTGCAGCAGGAGACGGAGTGGGAAGGCAACATGTGGGGCAAACAGGACGACTTCGTCGGCCACGAGGCATTCGGCGAAGGTGAGCGCAAGCCGCGCGAGCTGAAGAAGCCGGGCACCTTCTACGAGTACAACGACGTGCGCATCAATCGACTCGCACTGTCCTTGCTGCGGACGTTCAAGAAGCCGGTGCCCGAGGTGTTCCGCGACGAGGTGATGGACGTGATCGGCGCGTCCAATGCCTGGAAGTGGGTGCCGTACCACAACAGCTACGTCGAGATCGATGGCAAGAAGATGCCGTCGGTCAGCGGTGGCACGCGCTGGGGCGGCGGCGTCTGGATCCACTCATGGGACATGGCGCGATTTGGCTACCTCTGGCTGCGTGGTGGGAAGTGGGGCGAGAAGCAGGTGCTGCCGCCGGCGTACGTGAAGGCCGCGACGGCGCCGAGCGCGCACGGACCCGACTACGGCTATCTCTGGTGGCTGAACACGACCGGAAAGAACTATCCGGGCTTGCCCCCCAATGCGTACGGCGCCCGGGGCGCCGGCAGCAACACGATTACGATCTCGCCGAACCACGACCTTGTTGTCGTCTGGCGGTGGCACGCGGGCAACGAGGCGGAGTTCGTCAAACGCGTGATCGCGGCGATTGGATCGTAGGGGCAGGTTCAGCAGGTTCAGCAGGTTCAGCAGGTTCAGCAGGTTCAGCAGGTTCAGCAGGTTCAGCAGGTTCAGCAGGTTCAGCAGGTTCGGCAGGTTCAGCGGGTTCAGCAGGTTGAACCTGGTGAACAGTGCGCCACTGCCGACAGACTGGACCCTGCGTTCGTCCCCACGATTCAACCAGCTCTTGTTGACATCCGACAAGAAGAGAACGATGCTCTTGTCGGATGTCTACAGCAGCACTCGCTCTCACCCTCTCCGCCATCCTCGCCCCTGCGCCGGGCCTGCTGATCTCTCCCGCCGACTTGGCAGCCGAGATGAAGGATCCGTCCGTGGTCATCCTTCACGCCGATGCCAACGCCGCGGGCTTTGACGCGGGACACATCAAAGGCGCGAAGTTCATCGGCTACAACCAAATCACCATCGAGGGCCCGACACAGGTCGGCTCGGAACTGCCTCCCGTCGCAGACCTCGTGGCGGTCTTCGAAGCCGCCGGCGTCACCGACACCTCTCGCGTCGTCATCTACGGCCCGGCCCTCGCGGCCACGCGGACCTTCTTCACCCTCGACTACCTCGGCCACAAGAACGTTCGAGTGATGAACGGGGGACTCGCCGCCTGGAAAGCACAAGGGCTCGAGGTGGAACAAGGTGCCAGTGGTGCCAAGGGTGCCAGTGGTGCCAAGGGCAGGTTCACAGCCAGGCCCAGACCGGAAGCCGTCGCGATGGCCGACTGGATCTCCCAGCGCCTCGAGAGCCCGCAGATGGCGCTCGTCGATGCGCGGCCCGACGCGGAGTTCACCGGAGACGATGGCGGGATGAACGGGATGCATCCGGCGGGGCACTTGCCGGGGGCGCGCCAGCTCGTGTGGAGCGAGTTGGTCAGTCGCTCGGGCCAGTTCGTATCCGACGCCGAACTGCGCTCGAAGATGACGGCCGCAGGCGCGCGCTCCGGCGTCCCCGTCGTCACCTACTGCATGGTCGGCATGCGCGCCTCCGTCGTCTACTTCGTGGCGCGACACCTCGGCTACGACGCGAAGCTCTACGACGGATCGATCGTCGATTGGGGCCAGCGGAAGCTCCCGATCAAGAAGGGCCGGTAACGTGGCAAAGCTCGATCTTCTGCAAGGCACGCTCGATCTGCTGATCCTCAAGACGCTCGCACTCGGTCCGCAGCACGGCTGGGGCATTTCGCAGCGCATTCAGCAGATCTCGGACAACGTCCTCCGCGTCAATCAGGGCTCGCTCTATCCAGCGCTGCAGCGCCTGGAGACCGCCGGCTGGATCGAGTCGGAGTGGGACGTCTCCGAGAACAACCGTCAGGCCAAGTTCTACAAGCTGACCAGGCAGGGTCAGAAGCAGTTGCGCGAAGAGACCGCCACCTGGGAGCGCATGACGGGCGCCGTCGCGAAGATCTTGGCGGCTGAATCCTAAAACGACGAACCCTGGAACGCTGGAACCCTCTATGTGGAAGCGGCTCTCGACGCTCTGGCGCGGCGCTGAACTGGATCGGCAGATGAACGCCGAGGTCCGGTTTCACCTCGACATGGAAACCGAGAAACACATCAAGGCGGGCATGACGCCCGAACAGGCGCGGCACCGCGCGCTAAGGGATTTTGGTCCGATGGAGAAGCACAAGGAAGAGACGCGCGAGGCGCGCGGGGTCAGCTGGGTCGAAATGTTGATCGCGGATCTCCGCTATGGAGCCCGCTCGCTGATGAAACGGCCCGGCTACGCGGCGCTCGCCGTCCTTACGCTCGGCCTCGGCATCGGCGCCAACACCGCGATCTTCAGCGTGATCAACGGGGTGCTGCTGAAGCCACTGCCGTACGAACATGGCGATCGGCTCGTCCTCGTTCGACAGTCGGCCTCGCTCGCGGGCCAGCGCACACTCGGCGTCGCCATCGCCGAATACTTCGACTACCGCGCGCAGGCCAACGTCTTCGACGGCCTGGTCGAATACCACCAGATGAGCTTCGACCTGCTCAATCGAGGCGAGCCCGACAACGTCAACACCGGCGTCGTTTCACACAACTTCTTCGACGTCCTCGGCATCAAGCCGATCCTCGGGCGGTCGTTTGTCGCGTCCGACGATGTGCCGGGGGCGGAGGCCGTGTTGGTGCTGAGCCACACCTACTGGCGGACGAAGTTCGGATCGGATCCCAACATCGTCGGCCAGGTGTTCGAGATGAACGACCGGCCGCACCGTGTGATTGGCGTGCTGCCCAACGTGCCGCACTATCCGCAGGAAAACGATGTCTACATGCCAGTGCTCGCGTGTCCGTTCAGGGCCGCCGCCGAGCAGAACATCCCGCGCAACCGCCGAGCGTTTGCCGGCCTCAGCGTCTTCGGCCGTCTGAAGCTCGGGGTGTCGATGGAGCAGGCGGCCGGCGCAGTCGCCACCGTGGCTCATCACTTTACGCAGGACAACCCCCAGGCCTACCGGCAGAGCTCCGGGTTTCAGGGGACGACCATTCCAGTTCGCGAGGCGCTCACCGGTGGGGCGCGTGAGATGCTGATGATTCTGCTCGGCATCACCGGGCTCATCCTGCTCATCGCCTGCGCGAACGTCGCCAACCTCACGCTCGCTCGCATGCTCGGTCGCGATCGCGAGCTGGCGATGCGGGCCGCATTGGGAGCGGGCCGCGGACGCTTGATTCGGCAGCTCCTGACCGAGAGCACGCTGCTCGCCGTTGCCGGCGGCATTGTCGGCGTTGGCTTTGCGCTGCGCCACCGTTGACATGCTGACGCGCTTCGTCGGCCGGTTCACCAGCCGCACCGGCGAAGTGTCGGTCGACTTCGCGGTTCTCGGCTTCACGATGCTCGTGTCGATTCTCACCGGGGTGTTGTTTGGAACCATTCCGGCGCTCGGAGCGCGCATCGATCTGATCAACGCGCTCAAGCAGGGGAGCAACCAGTCGGGCGACGGGTCGAGCCGCAGGCGCGTGCAGAGCGCGCTGATCGTCGCGCAGGTCGCAGTGTCCGTCGTGCTGCTGGTCGGCGCCGGTCTGCTGCTGGCGAGCTTCTATCGTTTGCAGAAGGTGAACGCCGGCTATCGGACAGAAGGCGTGCTGTCGGCGCAGGTGTTCGGGAATTTCTCACGCTATCCCGGAGCGGCCGAGCAGCGCCGCTTGTACTTACCGATTCTTCAACGCCTCGAGGGTCAGCCTGGCATCATTTCCGTAGCGGTCACCAACGCGGTGCCGCTTGCCGGCGGCGGGACCAGGCAACACGCGCTTCGACATCGAAGGACGTGTCACCGACGATCCCGACCGCCGGCCGACCACGGACGTTCGCATCGCGAGTCCAAGGTATTTCGAAACGATCGGCATTCCGCTGATCAGCGGACGGGTGTTCACCGACCTCGACAACGAAGAGAACCCGCGCGTCATCGTGATCAACAAGTCGATGACGAAATACTGGGAGGGCGCCGACCCGATCGGATCGCAGGTCTCGAGCGATCGTGGCGAGACGTGGTATCGCGTCGTGGGTGTCGTGGGAGACGTTCGGCAGTTCGGTCTGGCGCAGGAAACTGTCGCGCAGGCCTACCTTCCGCTGGCGCAGACGGCGCAGGGTTTTGCCGGTCGAGTCCTGATTCGCACCAACGGCAATCCCAGCAGCTTTGCGGGAATGCTGCGCGACACGGTGCATGCAGTCGATCCCAACCAGCCGGTCGAGGCCATTCAAACGCTGGACGATCTTCGCTACGCGGCGCTGACCACCCCGCGCATCACGGCGACGCTGCTTGGCATCTTTGCCGCGCTGGCGTTACTGGTCACGCTGGCCGGCATTGGCGGCGTGATTGCCACGTCGGTGACGCAGCGCACCCGCGAATTCGGTGTCCGGATGGCGCTGGGCGCCAGCCGGGACAGCGTGTTGACGATGGTGCTTGGTCAGGGCCTGACGCTTGTCGCGATCGGCCTCGGGCTGGGCGTCGCCGGAGCGCTCGGCGCCGGACGAGTGCTGTCGTCCTATCTCTATCAGACGACGACGAGCGATCCGGTGATCTACGTCGGCGTCGCGGCGCGTGTTCATCCTGGCGGGCATCCTCGCGTGCTTTCTGCCCGCGAGGAGGGCGACGACAGTCGATCCCCTTATCGCTCTTAGATCTGAATAGGAATCATGTACGTAGCACCGGAGTCGTGGAGACACGGAGAATTCTTTCTTTCGAACCACCTTCAGAGAAATCAAGACTCCGCGCCTCCGCGTCTCCGCGGCCAACGGTCGTGTGTCATTTCTTGTCGAGCATCTCAATGGTGGCTGTCGAGGGCTGGCGGGTCTTCTGCAGGCCCGCGGCCACCTTCTCCACCTGCTTCATCACTCGCAGAACGTTGAGGCCGAGGATCTTCTTGATCTCTTCGTCCTTGTAGCCCCGCTTGAGCAACTCGGCGGTCAGCGCAGGATAGGTGGACACGTCTTCGAGCCCCTGCACGACGTCGGTGATCCCGTCGAAGTCGCCGCCCAGGCCGATGTGATCGATCCCCGCGACCTTGCGAATGTGGTCGATGTGATCGGCGACCTGCGACAGAGTCGCCTTCGGCGCCGGGTTCGACGCCCTCCATTTCTCGACGGCTGCGTTCGCGCTCGCTTCGTCGTTCGGAAACTGTGCCCGTGCGGCCTGGCGCTGCGCGTTGAGCTGAGAGTCGTGGTCGGCGACCGCCTGTGAGATGAAGCCGGGCACGAAGGTCACCATCACGACACCACCGTTCTTGGGAATCATCTGCAGGATGTTGTCGGGGACATTGCGAGGCACGTTGCACACCGCCCGCGCCGACGAGTGGGAGAAGATCACCGGCGCTGCGGTGACGCGAAGCGCGTCTTCCATAGTGTCGGCCGACACGTGGCTGAGGTCGACGAGCATGCCCAGTCGATTCATCTCGCGCACGACTTCTTCGCCGAACTTGGACAGCCCGCCCAGCGCGGCGGTGTCGGTGGCCGAATCGGCCCACGGCAGATTCGACGAGTGGGTGAGCGTCATGTAGAGCGCGCCGAGCTCGTGCATCATTCGCAGCGTCGCGAGCGAGTTGTCGATCGAGTGGCCGCCTTCCATGCCGATCAGCGACGCGATGCGTCCGGCCTTGAACGCGCGCTCGACGTCGGCGGCGGTCATCGCGTATTCGAACGTCTCCGGCCAGCGCTTCTCCAGGCGATGCACGACATCGATCTGTTCGAGCGTCGCCCGCACCGCCTCCTTGCCCTGCATCGTCGCCGGCACATAGACCGACCAGAACTGGCCGCCGACGCCGCCCTGGCGCAGGCGCGGGATGTCGGTCATCAACGACGGCACCGATTTGGTGATGTCGGCCTTGGCGAAGTCGCGTCCTGGATCGACCTGGCGGAGCGCCCAGGGATAGTCGTTGTGGCCGTCGATGAGCGGCGACTGCTTGTGCAAGGCACGGGCGCGAGCCAGCGGATCAGTCTGCGCCTCGCTCGTGATCACCAGTCCCGCCATCACCAGAACACCGATGGTGACGCTCACCGTCAAGCCCCTGAAACGCATCTCTCCTCCGAACCGGTGGAACCCGTCGAACCTGTCGAACCCGTCGAACCGTGGAACCTGAAATCCCGCGTCAGGTTAGCACGCGTATAATCCGACCACCCAACCGAACGGAGCACGGCATGTTCAAACCACTTCACCGCCTTGGCCTTGGCATCGGCATCGTCGCGACGTTGGTGGCCGTTCCGAACGCGCAGCGACCCTCGTCCCAGGCACCACCTCCGCCGGCGCCGTCAGCGCCTGCGCCGCCCGCCGATCCGCGCGTCCAACGTCTCAAAGAAGCGGTGTCGAACGACATCAAGTCGCAGGCCATGTACGACATGGGCCAGGTGATGACCGACATGGTCTTCAGCTTCGGCGAGCTCGGCTTCCAGGAGTTCGAGGTGCAGAAGTACCTCGGCAAGATCCTGCGCGAGAACGGCTTCACGGTCGAGGACGGGGTCGCCGGCATTCCCAGCGCGTGGGTCGCGAAGTGGGGATCGGGCCATCCAGTCATCGCGCTCGGGTCCGACGTGGACTGCATTCCACAGGCATCACAGAAGCCTGGTGTCGCGTATCGCGATCCGATCATCGAAGGCGCGCCGGGTCACGGCGAGGGTCACAACTCCGGCACGCCGCTCAACATCATCGCGGCGCTCGCAGTGAAGAAGGTCATGGAACGCGAGAAGCTGCCCGGCACCATCATGATTTGGCCCGGCGTTGCCGAAGAGCTGCTCGGCACCAAGGCCTATTACGTCCGCGCCGGGCTCTTCAAGGATGTGGACGCCGTGCTCTACAACCACGTCGGCGCGAATCTGTCCACGGGGTGGGGTGACGGCGGTGGCAACGGCCTCATCTCGGTCGAGTACACGTTCGAAGGCGAGACCGCGCACAGCGCAGCGGCGCCGTGGCGCGGCCGCTCGGCCGAGGACGCGGTGGAGCTGATGAGCGTCGGCTGGCAATACCGCCGCGAACACCTGCGGCTGCAGCAGCGCTCGCACTCGGTGATTACCAACGGCGGCGATCAGCCGAACGTCGTGCCGCGCAACGCCGCGATCTGGTTTTACTTCCGCGAGACCAACTACGACGCCATCAAGAGCCTGTGGGACATCGGCGACAAGATGGCCGAGGGCGCGTCGCTGATGACCAACACGACGTGGAAGTCGCGCGTGCTGGGTTCGGCGTGGCCGGCGCACATGAATCGGACGCTGGCCGAAACGATGTACGCCAACATCCAGGCGGTCGGGTTGCCGCAGTGGTCAGAGGCCGACGAGGCGCTGGCTCTCGGGATTCAGCGCGAGCTGAAGGTGCCCGAAGTGGGGCTGGCCAAGAAGATTCCTGAGCTCCGAGGTCGCGAGCTGCAGCCCGATGAGGAGAAGCGCGGCGGCGGCTCCGACGACATCGGCGACATCTCCTGGACGCTGCCGACGGTGTCGCTCAGCTTTCCCTCGAACTTCCAGGCCGGGCCCGGGCACAACTGGGCGAATGCCATTCCGATGGCCACGCCGATTGCGCACAAGGGCGTGAACGTCGGCGCCCGCGCGCAGGCCATGACGTTGCTCGATCTGATGATGCGGCCCGAGCTCCTCAAGCAGTCGCGTGACTATTTCGAGAACGTACAGCTCAAGCAGCGCAAGTACACGCCCCTGATCCGGCCGCAGGATCAGCCGGCCATCTGGCTCAACAAGGCGACGATGGATCGGTATCGGCCGGAGATGCGCAAGTACTACTTCGACCCGACGAAGTACAAGACGTATCTCGACCAGCTGACGCAGACGCTCAACTACAAATACCCGACGGTGCGACAGACCACGTCTGCGCCGTGATGAAATCAGATCGTGTTTGGCGGAGTGCTGGCGCATTGCTTCTGAAGACCGTTGTCCCGCCGACGATCGTCCACATGATTTTGGCGTGACGAATCTCCACCGGCGAGATGGCGCGCAGGTCGCGGTCGATCATCGCCAGATCGGCGAGCATGCCAGGCGCGATCATGCCTTTCTCGCGCTCCTGGAACGTGGCCACCGCTCCGGCTCGCGTGTAGGCCCATAGCGCCTCCTCGACTGAGATCTTCTGCTTCGGTACCCAGCCGTCGGGATGCTTATCATCCAGGGTGCGGCGCGTGACCGCCGCGTAGATGCCCTCGAGCGGGGTTGGCGGGGCGACGAACCAGTCGCTGCCAAAGGCGAGCACCGCCTGGTTGTCGAGCAGCGACCGGAAGGCATAGGTCGTCTCACTTCGCCGGGCGCCAATCACGTTGTCGGCCCATCGCCCATCGTCGATCGCGTGATACGGCTGCATGCTCGCGATCACGTTGAGGGCGGCAAAGCGCGGCAGATCGGCCGGCGCAATATGCTGCGCGTGCTCGATGCGGAACCGCCGGTCGCGAAGCGGAGCCGTTCTTTGGCTGGGCGGGGCGCGAGCGCCGAGATTATAGGGTGACTGCGTACAATGGCTTCGTCCGCATGCCCAAGCCCGTTGAACTGACAAAACTCACTGGCCGTGCCAGCCGATTCGGCGCCTTCGTGGCCGAGCGCTTTCCGTTCTCGCTTGCGGCGGCGATCGACGCGTTCGAGAGCGCAGGTCTCGCTTCGATCAAAGCTGGCGACGCCGCCAAGATCGATGCAGCGCGGCCGGCCTTCAGGCGCGCCCTGGCTCGCCAGCTCTACACCGACGTCACCGCGCCCGACGGCATTGGCGAGACCACACCCGGTGTCACTACGGCCAAGCGCCTCGAACAGGCGCGGTCCGAGCTGGTCGAGGCCTGCGACGGCTTTCTCCGCCGCGAGGCGATTGCCGCGTCGCTCACCAAGGACGAGCGCCGCGAGATCCTCCGCGGGATGTGCCTCACCCGCAGTGTGGACAACCGCCTGAAGCAGTTCTTCATGGGCGGCGAAGTACGGTGGGGCGACAAGGCGTTTCAGGGCAAGGGATTCCGATCGCTGGGGCAGGAAGCGATCTATGCCGGCGCCATCCGGCTGCGGCGAGGCGCGGCATTTCGCAAGCCAGACGGCACGTGGACCGGCGACGTGCTCGCGCCGGTGATTCGCGATCTCGGCATGGTCCTCGGCATGCGCCACGACGCCGAGGCAGTCGCCATGATCCTGCGCGCGCAGATGGGGAAGTCCGGTCCGCCGATGGACGGGAAAGATCTTCACACCGGCGACTTCGAATGGGGTGTGCTGCCGGCGGCGGCGCCGCTGGCGGTTGGATCGCTGTCGATGGCTGGGATGGCGATGGCGTTTGCTCGCGAGGGATCGGGCCGCGTCGCCGTTTCGTTCATCGGCGAGGGCGGCTCCTCGCTGGGCGAGTGGCACGAAGCGATCAACGCCTGCGCTGCCCGGCGGCTGCCGGCCGTGTTCTGCCTGCAGAACAACCAGACGGCGCTCTCCACGCCTGTGTCCGACAACTCGGCGGCGCGCGTCTTCGCCGACAAGGCGGGGGGTTACGGCATTCCGGGCATCACCATCGACGGCACCGATCCGGACGTCGTGGCGGCGGCGTTCACGTGGGCGGCCGATCGCGCGCGGGCTGGTGAAGGCCCGGCGCTCATCGAGGTGGTGGCGATGCGCATGTGCGGCCACGCCCATCACGACGACATGCTGTACCTCGGGAAGGACCAGGCGCCGTCGTGGGACTATCACCAGCTGCACGAGACGGGTTACGCCGATCGCGAGCTCTACGAGTACTGGGCCAAGCGCGATCCAATCCCGATGTATGCCCGCCGCCTCGAGATCGACGGCGTGATCAAGTCCGGCGAGCTCGACCAGTTCAAGAAGTGGGCGGACGATCTGGTCCACGCGCAGGCGCAGGCAGTGATCAGTGCGCCGTGGCCAGACGCGGCTGACGCCGGCAAAGGCGTCTTCGCGGGCGAGCCGCCCCGCGTGCGCATCGAGGTCCTCGATTCGGCGCGACGCGAGTCAGCGGCCATCTCTTCGGGTCTGCCGGTCGTCGAGACCGGGCGACCATTCGATCCCAAAGGGCAGACATTGCTCGATGCGGTCGCGATGGGCGTCGGCGACGCGCTTCGGGCCGACCCGCGCGTCTTCGTCTACGGCCAGGATGTCGGCGGCCAGTACGGCAATGCGTTTCTGCTGTTGCGGCCGCTGCTCAAGGAGTTCGGCGATCGCATCGTGAATTCACCGCTTGCGGAAGGCGCCGTCCTCGGCGTCTGCGTCGGCGCGGCGCTGGCGGGTCAGCGGCCGATTGGCGAGATGCAGTTCAACGATTTCGTCGCCACCGGCTTCAATCAACTGGTCAACAACGCGGCGAAGATTCGCTACCGCTGGGGCGGGTCGGTGCCGATGGTGGTGCGCATGCCATGGGGCGGGCTGCGATACGCCGGCCCGTATCACAGCCAGAACACCGAGCCGTGGTTCTACCGCACGCCTGGATTGAAGATCGTCGTGCCGTCAACGCCCGAGGACGCGCGGGCGTTGATGGCGGCGGCGGTGGCCGATCCGGATCCGGTGCTCTATTACGAGCACATCGCGCTCTATCGCGATCCGCGGATCAAGCAAGTGCTGTCCGCTGCCGCGCCCGGGCCGATTCGGATCGGAACGGCGGCCCTGCGCCGGGCCGGCTCAGACCTGGCGATGATTTCGTATGGCGCCTACGTGCATCACTGCCTGCGTGTCGCCGAACGACTGGCGGCGGAGAGGATCGAGGCCAGCGTGCTCGACCTGCGAAGCCTGTCGCCGCTGGACAAGGCCGCGGTGCTTGCGGTCACCCGCCACTGCAATCGCGTGCTGATCGTGCACGAAGATTCGCGCACCGGCGGGATCGGCGAGAGTCTTGCGGCGATCATTCAGGAGGAGGCATTCGACTCCCTTGACGCGCCGGTGCGAATTCTCGGCGCGCTCGATACGCCAGTGCCGTATTCGCCGCCGCTCGAGGAGGCATTTCTGGTCAGCGACGAGGAGATCCTCACCGCCGCGCGCAATCTCGTTCGGTTCTAGTCTGGACCCTCCGCTCACTCGAGTAGGTCGTCTTCGTTCCTGTCGCCGCGCCGGTCAACCGCACTCCGGCGTGTACAGGCACTCCGCGAACTCGCCATTCCTGGACGCCCCGGCTCAAACAAACGCGTGTCTCCGCCTCCGATGCGGTTGTCGGATGCTTCAACGGCGCGGCTCCCAAGGTCACTCAGCCGACCTACTCGAGTGAGCGGAGGGTCTAGTAGGGCCTGGAGACGGCCTGCAGCGAGCGCGGATCGTTTAGACTCCTTCGACAAGCGCGACCACTCGATTCGCGCGCGGAGTCCTCGATGGCCGACCGACGCGTCAACCGGTTCAGCTGCTTTCGATCCGCGAGCGCTGCGGCGCTCGCTCTCTTTGCTTGTGTGGCCCCTGGCTCAGCCCAGGGCGTCAGCCGTGAGTTGCCCGTGGTCTGGGTGCTGTCGACCGGCGGCACCATCGCCGGGCAAGGCTCCTCCGCAACCGACTTCTCCAATTACAAGAGTGGTGCACTGCTCGGCGAACAGCTGGTCAACGCCGTTCCCCAGATCAAACAGGTCGCGACGGTGAAGGTCGATCAGATCGTCAACGTCAGCAGCTCCAACCTCACGCTCGACAACTGGCTGACCCTCGCCAATCGAATCAACAAGATCTACGCGGAGGATTCGAAGGTCGCCGGCGTCGTCATCACGCACGGGACCAACACACTCGAGGAAACCGCCTACTTCCTCAACCTGACGGTCCGGTCCGACAAGCCGGTCGTCCTGGTGGGCTCGATGCGTCCCGCGACGGCCATCAGCGCCGACGGCCCGCTCAATCTGTTGAACGCCATCCGGACAGCGATTGCGCCCGAATCCCGAGGCAAGGGTGCGTTGATCGTCATGAACGACGAGATCAACGGCGCGCGCGATACCACCAAGACGAATACGCTGCGCGTCGAAACGTTCCGCGCGCCGGAGCTCGGACTGCTCGGTTATGTCGATGAAGACAAGGTGAGCTTCTACCGCGCGTCCACCCGCAGACACACGCTGAACTCGGAATTCGACATCAGCCAGATCACGCGATTGCCGAAAGTCGAGATCCTCTATTCATACGTCGAGCCCGATGGCGCACTCATTCAGGCGCTGGTCGCCTCGGGGGTCAAGGGAATCGTGTTTGCCGGCACGGGCGCCGGCAACGTGTCGAGC
Source organism: uncultured Acidobacteriota bacterium (assembly GCA_963773045.1). Classification (GTDB taxonomy): domain Bacteria; phylum Acidobacteriota; class Vicinamibacteria; order Vicinamibacterales; family UBA2999; genus 12-FULL-67-14b. Next base: position 176,423 of record CAVYZT010000004.1, read on the forward strand.
TTTGAGACGGCGGCCCTGAAGCGGGCGGCCAATCTGCCCGCTCAGTCCCGGCCCGTGCTGGTGCGGTCGAGTCGGGTCGGCAACGGCCGGGTCGCCGGGCGTGAGGAGTTCGACGCGCTGGGGATGATCCCGGCCGACACGCTCAACCCGCAGAAGGCGCGCATCCTGCTCATGCTCGCCCTCACGAAGACGAACGATCTCGGTGAAATCGAGCGGATGTTTGCCGAGTACCTAGTGCCCGGAGCTGAGGCGATGGGTCGCGTCAACTCCATGGAACTCTCAACTTTCCGGAACTCTCAACTTTCCGGAACTCTCAACTTTCCGGAACTCTCAACTTTCCATTGAACTGAAACTCTTGAACTGCAACTTTGAACTTTGGACTTTTGAACTTTCAACTTACTTTTTACTTTTTCGTGCCCGTGAAGTCCGCCGTCCCCATCTGAAAGTCGAGCACGCCCTTGATCGCCGTACCGGTGACCTCGCCGTTCAGTGTGATACTGAGTGCACCCTGAGGTGTGTTCACGCTGAAGGCCAGCGAAAGCGCGTTCCCTTTGATCGTCCCGGACGTCTCGACGTCGCCCTGCGGGCCCGAAAAGGTGCCCGTGACTTTGTCGCCATCCTGCTTGAGCGTCGCGGTCGCAGTGATGGGCCCCTGCGGGCCGTTGATGTTGAGCTCCCAGCTGCCCGCGACGTCGGTCTGCGCGAGCGGGGAAGCGGTGAGCACGAACAGTCCGACCATTGCCAACGACAGTACCCGAATCATGAGTTCTCCTTGTCTCTCAACCTTTGGCACCCTTGGCACCTTATTTCCTTGCCGCGGGTGTTAAGGTCGTTTCCTTCTTCTCGCCGCCTCGCAGATAGATCACTTTCGCAGGCTGGCCGATCTTCAGCAATTCCAGGGCGTAAGTGTAATCGTAAATGTTGGTGATCGACTGGCCGGCGATCTCGACAATCACGTCGCCCTTCTGCAGCCCGGCCTGCTCGGCTGGACCGCCGCCGATCACGCCGCCAAGCAGGAGGCCCTTCACATCGCCGGCGTAGTCGGGAATCGTGCCCGTAAAGAGGCGCAGTCCGGCCCGGCCGCCACCAGTCTCGGTCTTCTGCTCGACCTTGGTGAACTGCGGCGTCTGATCGGCATCCATCAGACGCTTCACGATCGCCGTGGCCAGCTCGGCGACGCGATCGAGGTCCTCGTAGTTGATCTTGTCCGCGGTATCGCTCGGCTTGTGATAGTCCACGTGCGCGCCGGTGAAGAACGTGAGGCACGCGACGCTGGCCTGATTGAAGCTGCCGACGTCGGTCGGTTGATAGGGATCTTCCTGCAGCACGAGATCGAATCCGGCGGCGACGTTCGCCTGCTCGAGCAGCTTGGGCCACATCGCGCTCGTGCCCGTGGCCTGAACCGTGAGCTTGTTGTCCTGCACCCGCCCCACCATGTCGAAGTTCAGGTAGGCGGCGATCTGATCGAGCGGCATGGGCGGCTTGGTGACGAACGCGTTCGAGCCGAGCAGGCCCAACTCTTCGCCCGACCAGAAGCCGACGAGTAGATGGCGGCGGCGAGGCTGCTGGCTGAGCGCCTCGGCAACGCCCAGCACCGTCGCGCTCCCCGAGGCGTTGTCATCGGCGCCGTGGTGAATCTGGCCCGCGTCTTCCTTGGCCGCCAGTGAGCCGCCGGTCGTGCCGTGGCCGAGATGATCGTAGTGCGCGCCGACCGCCACCCACGGATGCGGCACGCCGGTGACCGGCGTTGTCGCCGGCAGATACGCGAGCACGTTGTTGCCGGTCTGCTGCTGGCGAAGCACCTTGGCATTCACCGCGACCGTGAGGTTGGGAATCGCAAACCCGGCCACGTGCGGGTTGCCGCTGTCGAGCTCCTTCTGCACCACCTCGAGCGACTTGCCGGCCGCCGTGAAGATCGCATTCGCCGCTTCTCCCGAAATGCTGGCGGCGGCGATGCCCGATCCGGCGATGGCCGTATCGAACCCCATCGGCACCGTGTTCCCCGCATTCGGCGATCGCGGACCCGTGACCACCAGCATGGCCTTGGCGCCCCGCTGACGCGCCGCCTGCGCCTTATAGCGAAGGTCGGCATAGCGCGCGAGGATCGATCGTGTCTGCTGGTCGGCATCTTCCGGGAAGTAACGCAGGACGATGACGACTTTGTCCTTCACGTCGAGCCCCGTGTAGCTGTCATAGCCGAAGTTCTGCGAGTCGGGCACGACCAGCCCGTAGCCCGCAAACACCACTGCTCCGCCGGCCTCGGCGGTGTCCGAGAAGGAAAGCGCCAGCGCGTTGGCCGGGGCGGCAAACGTCTGCTGCGCGCCGCCCGCTGGGGTGAGGGTGACCGTCGATCCGCCGTCCTTCGAACCCGCCGTGAACGTGAACGGCACGCGGAAGTCGCTGAGCCCAGGCAGCGGCTTGGCGCCAATGCGCTTGAGCTCAGTGATGAGGAAATCGCCGGCGAGCCGCTCGCCGGGAGATCCCGTGAGCCGGCCGTCGAACTTGTCGGACGCGAGCGTTTCAACCCGCGCCCTCGATCGTGATTGAACGGCGGTTGTCGTCTGTGGATACGCGGCCGTCGCCGAGTACACCAGCGCAGCGGTGATTACGAGCGTGAATGTTTTTCTCAACTCTGAACTCTTCACTTTGAACTTTTAACTATTCTTTCCGGCGCCGCCTTTAGCGCGGCCAGCGCAGCCGCGTGGTTCCACTGCGCCAGGTAGATTTGTCCCGGACTGCCAGCGCCACCGGCGCGGCTCGACGTCCAGGCCAACTGCGTGCCGTCGGGCGAAGGCACCGGCAACCCGTCGAAGCCGGCCGTGTAGGTGATGCGCACCGGCTCTTTGAGGCCCGCCCGATCGACCATGAAAACTTCGAAGTTCTCGAAACCCAGCTTGTTCGACGCAAAGAGGAAGTACTCACCGGATGGGTGCTCGTAAGGCGCCCAGCTCATCGAGCCGAAGTCGGTGATCTGCTTCTTCTCGGTCCCGTCGGCTTTCATCATCCATACGTTGGCGATGAGGCCGTTCTCTTCGAAATGGCGCCAGACGATGTGACCGTCCTTGGTGAAGAACGGGCCGCCGTCATAGCCGTTGGCGGTGGTGAGGCGCGTCTGTCCCGATCCGTCCGCCTTCATGATGTAGATCTCGGCGAAATACGACGGATCGACTTCGAGCTGCTTCTTCTCAGCGTCCGACAGCGTGCGATTGTACGCATCGCGCATCGACGAGAAGGCAATCCACTGGCCATCGGCCGAGTAGCCGCCTTCGGCGTCGTAGCCCTTTGCGGTCGTCAGACGCTTGAGCGCGCCCGTCTTCTCGCTGTAGACGAAGATGTCCATCTCGGGGTCGTAGTCCCACGAATAGCGGCGCTCCTTCCCCGACGCGCGGAACGCCAGCTCGTCGTCCTGATATTGCTTCGACTTGGGATCGAGGTGCGTGGAGGCGAACTCGATCTCGTCGGTCCCGGGACGAAAGAACGAACAGGTCGTCTTCCCGATCCCCGGCGAGATCCGTTTGGTTTCGCCGGTGGCGAAGTCGAGGACGTAAATCTGGTAGAAGGGATTGCCCGCCTCGCGTTCGCTCTGAAACACCAGTCGCTTGCCGTCGGGGGACCAGTAACCCTCCCCAGCCCGTTTGCCCTCCACCGTAATGCGGCGGATCCGCGAGAGGAACGAGCGCTCCTCGTTGGGCGTCGTGGTTTGCCCCAGGACGGTTGACCAAGCGAGCGTTGCCAGTACGAACGTTCCAACGATGCGCATGCGGTTCTGCCTTCTGCCTTTTGGCCGCCTTCGCGGCCCGCTACGACGCGCCATCCGCCATAGCTCGCTCGAGGCAGTGAGCGAGGCGGATTGCCTTTTGCCTTCTGCCTTCGAGCCGAGCCCCTTATTCTAAGCGCATGGGAAGGCTCGTTGCAGGCTTGGTCGTCGGGCTCATCGCGATGGCGCCACTAGTCGCACGTGAGGCGCCCGCCGACGTGCGCATGATCGACGTGACCGGGCCCGGCGCGAGTTTCTGGCCGCGATGGCGAGGGCCATCCGGACAAGGCCTCGTACCCAACGGATCGTATGTGGATCGATGGACGGCCACCTCGCCGGTGAAGTGGAAGCTGGCGCTGCCGGGCCGCGCCAACTCCTCGCCGATTGTCTGGGGTAATCAGATCTTCGTGACCACCGCGCAGGACAACGGGCGCCGCCTGTCCGTGATCGCGGTCAATCGCGCGACCGGCGCCAAGGCGTGGGAAACATTCGTTCCGACCAGCGGCACCGAGTGGGTGCACATGAAGAACGGCTACGCGTCGGCGACACCGGCGACCGACGGCGAGCGGATTTACGCATCATTCGGGCGGCACGGCCTGGTCGCCTTGGATCTCAGCGGCAAGATTGTGTGGCACCGGAAATTCGGCGCCATCAACAACTATCACGGCCCTGCGGGTTCGCCCATCGTCTACAAGGATCGCGTGTTCCTGTATCAGGATCATGAGGGCACAGCGGAGCAGTCGGCATTTGTCGCGGCCTTCGACGCACGCACGGGGCGGACGCTGTGGCAGACGCCACGCCGGGAGACGGTCGGGTGGGGAACGCCGATTGTGATCACGACCGGCACGCGCGACGAGCTCGTGGTCAGCAGTCAGAGCCGCGTGGCGGCGTACGATCCCGATTCGGGCCGGGAGTTGTGGACGGTGCGCGGCAATACCTACGAGGTGATACCGACGCCGGTCGTCGGCCACGGACTCGTTTTCTGTTCGTCGGGGCGCGCGGGCCCGACGTTTGCGATTCGTCCTGGCGGCAGCGGCGACGTCTCGTCCACCCATGTCGCGTGGAGCGCGGCGCGCGGATCGCCTTTCGTCCCGTCCGGAATTCTCGTCGGCGATTTGCTGTATCTCGTGAACGACATGCAGAGCATCCTCACTGTCTACGAGGCCGCGACCGGGACGTTGGTCTATCAGAACCGGCTTGGCGTCGCGATGCGTGAAGGGTTCTCAGCTTCACCGGTGGCCGTCAACGGCAAGTTGTTTTTCACGAACGACGAAGGGCAGACGTTCGTGGTCGAGGCGGGGCGGGCGTTCAAGCAGTTGCACGTCAACGAGCTTGGCGCACAGACGCTCGCGTCGCCGGCATTGGTGGATGGCGTCTGGTACTGGCGAACCGCGGAGGCGCTAGTGGCGATTCAATGAGGTCTTGTCCGCGCGCCGCGCTCCGCCTCTCGATATCACCAGCGCTCGGCCTGTCTGTTGTATTCAACTCAGCGTTAATCCGCGGAAATCAGCGGATGATTCTCTACTTGAGCTGGAACGAGACCTCGGTGGGTTTGCCGGCCACGACGGTGATCTTCTGCGGCGCGCCTTTCAGTGCCTCGTGCCAAACGCGCAGTTCGTAAGTGCCCGGCGGCACATCGGCGAGCGTGAATCGTCCATCGGCGCCGGTTACCGCTGCGGCGTCATCAGTCACCACCACCCATCCCCGCATCCATGGATGTGTATTGCAGCTCAGGCGGACGATGCCGGCTGGACCGACCGGCTTCACGATGTTGATCCCCGGAAACGGCAGCGCCACGTTGAAGAGCGAGCGTCCGTTGTCAACCGACGCGTTGGTCGTGTGGAGAATCGGGTCTTTGCTCGTCGTGCGGACGTTCGCATTCGGCCTGGCGATCTGCACGCGTGGACCGAACGCACATTTCTCGTTGGTCACCGTGGCTTCTGAGGGGGCGGACTTCGCTTTGACGCCGGCCAGCGTCACCACCGCATGCGCGAGATGGCCCTGAGGGTCCACCACGATGGCCTGATCGGGCAACTCCGAGCCACAGACCTTCTGATCGATCGTGACGCGAACCGGTGCCAGGCCCTTTGCGGTCGCCGAGACGACGCCGGTTACGCTGCCGGTGGTTTGCGCACTTGCGGCGGTCGCGCCAAGAAAGATCGTGCTCAGCACGATTGGCAACGGACTCACCGCAAGAGTATGAAGGATGAGGCGATGAAACGTCTCGCCTATAATCGACCGCTATGCCTCGCACGTCTCTGATCGCGGTTATCAGTTTCATGATGTTGATCGTTTCGTCGGACGCGCAAACGCGGCCGGACTGGCTTGCTCCATTGCACGACAACGCGGACAAGCTGATGAAGGCGGCCACGGCCGATCAGTTCGCGTGGAATCGCCTGGCCGAGCTCACCGATACCTACGGGCAACGCGTGAGCGGATCGGACAATCTCGATCGCGCCCTCGAGTGGGCCGTCCAGACGATGAAGAAGGACGGTCTCGAGAACGTGCATACCGAAAAAGTGATGGTGCCCAAGTGGGTCCGCGGACGGGAAAGCCTCGAGATACTGGATCCGCCGCGTCACAACGTGCCGATGCTGGGGCTGGGCGGAAGCGTGGCCACGCCTCCCGAGGGCATCGACGCCGACGTGATGGTCGTCGGCAGCGGTGACGAGCTCACGCGCCGAAGTGGAGAGGCCAAGGGGAAGATCGTCCTCTTCAACGTTCCGTACACCAACTATGGCGAAACCGTGTCGTACCGCTCCAACGGCGCGCGAATGGCGGCGCAGTACGGTGCGGTCGGCGCGCTCGTGCGTGCGGTCGGGCCGCCTGGGCTGCGAACGCCCCACACCGGAGGCATGAACTACGGCGACGAGTCGGTGCCAAAGATCCCCGCGGCGGCGATTCCGACGGAAGACGCGTCGAGGATTCAGCGCCTGATCGGCCGTGGGCTGCGAGTGCGACTGCGCCTGATGATGGAAGCGCACTTCGAGCGCGACGTCGAGTCGTTCAACGTCGTCGGCGAGATTCGTGGCAGCGAGTTTCCGGACGAGATTGTGCTCGTCGGCGGGCACTTCGATTCGTGGGATCCGGGGACGGGCGCGTCGGATGACGGAGTCGGGTGCGTGGTGACGTGGGAAGCGGCGCGGCTGATGAAGAAGCTTGGCATCCGCCCGAAGCGAACCGTTCGAGTCGTGCTGTTCACCAACGAAGAGAACGGCACGCGTGGCGGCACCGGGTATCGCGACGCCCATGCCAAGGAAGCGGCCAATCACATCCTCGCGCTCGAGTCCGATTCGGGAGTGTTTGCGCCGGCGCGGCTCGGCTTCAGCGGGCCCGAGACGGCCCGCAAGATCATCGCGGACATCGGTACGCTGCTCGCGCCGCTCGGGATGCAGGAAATCGGGTCGGGTGGTGGCGGGGCGGACATCGGCCCGATCGGTCAGCTCGGCAAGGTGCCGATGATGGCGTATTCAGGCGACTCGACGCGGTACTTCACCATCCACCACACGCCGGCCGACACGGTCGATCGCATCGATCCGTCGGAGGTGTCGCGCGCCGCCGCGGCGATCGCCACGGTCGTCTACGTTGTTGCCGACATGCCGCAGAAACTGCCGAAGATGTGAGGGGGAGACAGTGGGGAGACAGTAGGGAGATAGTAGGGAGATAGTAGGGAGACAGTCCCGACCCGAGAAACTGGAAGGGACTGCCCCCTGTGTTCGGGAGTGGGAAACGATGAAGAAACTGCGTACTGCGCTGATCGTTGTCTTAGCACTGGCCGCCGGCGTCTCGGCTCAACAAGCGGCGATCACGGGGGCGGATGCGTGGATCGCCGAGCCGGCCGCGGGCGCCACCTCGGCCGCCGCCTACCTCACCGTCAACAACCCGACGATGTACGACATCTATGTCGTGTCGGCGACGAGCAGCGCGGCCGAGAAGATCGAGCTGCGCCAGGGCGAGGGCCCGGCCGAAAAAGCCGTGACCTCGATCACGGTGTCCTCGTACGGCTCTGCCGAGCTCAAGGCCGCGAATGAGCATTTGGTCCTCGTGAATCTGAAGCGACCGCTGAAGGCAGGGGAGACGGTAGACCTGGCGCTGAAGACCGACGGCGGAGTCGACATCGTGGTCTCCGCCGTCGTCAAGAAGCCGTAAGACGATGGCGCTACTGCTTTTTGATCGAGTAGGTGCCGTCCGCCGCGCGCTCGCGATTCTTCGCGTGGCACGTCTGGCACGTGCCCATCATCATCTTGGTATGCTCGCCGATGCCGGCCATGTCCTTCGCTGCCGCCGCCTTGTCGATTTCGGCGGCGTGGTCCATTGCGCTCTTCGCCCAGTCGGCGGCCTCCTGGTTGTTCTGCTGCGTCCAGAACGTCGTGACGTCCTTGAACAGGCCGGCCATCTTCTTGGCGTCGGCGCTGACACCGTCGGCGTTTTGGGCTTCGGCGTTCTTGCGGAGTGACCCCGCCGTCTGGCCAACTGCCTTCATGAGCTTGTCGTAGTCTTCTTCGGTCATCTTCGCCTGGGCGATCGGGGTGACCGAGAACGCCGTCGCCACCAGCCACGCCATCGCCGATGCCATGAATAGACGAGCCATGCGCATTGAACCTCCCGGAATCGCCACGGTGCGACAACATGCCGCACGACGGGCCGATGAACGATACTTCATTTCCCACTCGAAGAGCCTGTTGCCGGTCATCAGGTGGAGCCGGCATCGAGGTTCAACCGGCGCCCATGGCCGCGACAGCGGAGCGGCCTATAGGGTTTCAATCGATTGACTCTCGTGCCGTAATATGGGGCGCATGACGAGCCGCATCAGCGCCGCTCTCTGCTTCGTGCTCCTGACGCCGCTGGCCATCGCCGCGCAGACCCCCAGGCGCGCATTGACCCTCGACGACCACTCGCGACTGGTTGCCGTCGCCGATCCTCAGCGCTCGCCAGACGGGCAGTGGGTCGCGTATACGGTCACGACCATCGACGTCGAGAAAGACAAACGTGATACCGACGTGTGGATGGTTCGCTGGGACGGCAGCGATCAGATTCGCGTGACCTCGTCTCCCGACAACGAATCACAGCCGCGCTGGAGTCCCGACGGCAAGTACCTCTCCTTCATTGCCTCGCGCGGCACCGAGGAGGAAAAGAAGAAGGGCGGTCAGCTCTGGCTGCTCAACCGGGCGGGTGGAGAAGCCCAGAAGCTCACCGACGTGAAGGGCGGCGTGTCCGACTACATGTGGTCGCCCGACAGCACGCGGATGGCGTTTGTCGTCCAGGACGTCGATCCGGATGATGAGCCTGAGAAAAAGGACGGCTGGAAGCGCAAGACCACGCCGCCGATCGTGATCGACCGCTATCACTTCAAGGAGGATCGCGAAGGCTATCTCAAGCGCTTTTACGGCCACATCGCGGTGTTCGACATCGCGTCGAAGAAGGTCGATCAGATCACGACTGGCGGAGCCAGCGACGCCAATCCCGTGTGGTCGCCCGACGGCAAGCTGATCGCGTTTCGCAGCAAACGCGCGCAAACGGATCCGGATCGAACAGGGAACGAGGATCTCTTCGTCGTCGAGCCGCGTGCCGGCGCCGAGCCGCGCCGGCTCACCACCACACCCGAAGGCGAAACCGGCCGGCCGACGTGGAGCCCTGATGGATCGCGGATTGCCGCGTTGCTGGGAGATGTGGACAAGTACGGCGCCTACGACCTCAACAAGTTGATCGTCGTCCCGGCCAATCCTCCTGCCGGTTCGACCGCTCGGCCCGCGATCTACATGGCGTCACTCGATCGGGCCGTGTCGAGCCCGCAGTGGTCGGCCGATGGCCAGAGCATCTCGTTTCTCTTGCAGGACGATCGGACGCAACATCTTGCCCGGGTGCCGGCTGAAAGCCCCTCTGGCACACCGTCGCGGCTGACCAGTGGCCGCCGTTCGATTCGCGCGCCGAGCGCGGGGAAAGACGGGAACTTCGCGGTGCTGGCGACCTCGCCCAACGAGCCGGCCGAGGTCTACGCCTTTGAGAATGGCACGCTCCGCAAGCTGACCAAACACAACGATGCGCTGATGTCGCAGCTGCAGCTGGCGACGACCGAGGACTTCTCGTCGAAGAGCGCCGACGGCACCGACGTGCACGGGCTGATCGTGAAGCCAGCCGGATACGTCGCCGGCCGGAAGTACCCGACCATCCTCTACATTCACGGCGGACCCAACGGCCAGGACGAGCACGCGTTCACCTTCGATCGCGAGTGGTTCGCCGCGAACGGCTACGTGGTGCTGGCCATCAACTATCGCGGCAGCGCCGGCCGCGGATCCGCGTACCAGAAGGCGATCTTCGCGGACTGGGGACATCTCGAGGTCGTCGACCTGCTGGGCGCCGTGGATGAGGCGGTTCGTCAAGGCATTGCCGATCCCAATCGGCTCGGCATCGGCGGCTGGAGCTACGGCGGCATCTCGACCAACTACACCATCGCCACCGACACGCGCTTCAAGGCGGCGGTCAGCGGCGCCGGCAGCTCGATGCAGTTCACGATGTACGGCATCGACCAGTACACGGTGCAGTACGACCTGGAGATGGGTCAGCCGTGGAAGTCGAAGGACGTGTGGATGAAGGTGTCGTACCCCTTCTTCAACGCCGACAAGATCAAGACGCCAACGCTGTTCCTTGGCGGCGAGAAGGATTTCAACGTGCCCATTGCCGGCGGCGAGCAGATGTATCAGGCACTCAAAAGCATCGGCATCGAAACCCAGCTCGTGATTTACCCAGGCCAGTTCCACGGCCTCACCATTCCAAGTTACGAGCGCGATCGCCTCCAGCGCTACGTGGATTGGTACAACAAACACTTGATGCCTTCGGGCACGGCGCAATAGGGGAACGGGTTCTACAGGTTCTGCAGGTTCTACAGGTTCGAATCACCACGTGGAGAGGTGGGGACAGACCTTTAGGTTTGTCCTCGAGTTCAGGAATGACGATGTTCAGACGTCGACATCAGACCGCGGGACTGTATCTCCCATTGGCCATTGCGTTGTCCGGCGCGTGCGGCGGTGGGTCCGAACAACCCGCCAGCCCGGCCAAGCCTGCTGCGGTGGCCGCCACCGACAAGGCGGACGGCCCGGGCGTCATCATTGGCACTGTCACGTTCGACGGCACGCCGCCGCGACCGGCCGCATTGCCGATGGACTCGGATCCGCGATGCACGCCAGAGCCGGGCGCCACATCCGAACGTTTGCTGGTGGGCCCGGGAAAAGGTCTGAAGAACGTCTTCGTCTACGTGAAGGACGGGCTGGGCAATCGCACCTACGCCGTGCCGACCACGCCGGCGGTGCTGGAACAGAAGGGGTGCCGGTACGTCCCGCACGTGTTCGGCCTGCAGGCGGGACAGACTTTCCAGATCGTCAACAGCGACGGGACGCTCCACAACGTCCACGCCCTCCCCAAGAACAATCGCGAGTTCAACTTCGGTCAGCCGCCAAAGGTGCCGCCAGTAGATCGCGTATTCGACAAACCGGAAATCGGAGCACCGTTTCGCTGCGATGTGCACGGCTGGATGAGCGCCTACGCCAACGTTGTCTCGCACCCGTTCTTCGCCGTCACGAAAGACGACGGGACGTTCGAGATCAAAGGCCTGCCGGCGGGCTCCTACACCTTGGAGTTGTGGCACGAACAGCTGGGCACGCACTCTCAGGCGGTAACGGTGGATGCCGCGGCGCCGGCCAAGGTGAGCGCGAGCTTCAAACCGGCGACGTAGATCAGGCTAGCGAAGCTCCGCCTCAAACCGCCCAGAAAAACACCTCTCCGCTTGGCTAGGGGGCAGTGCTGTTTTCTACCCCAACACGCTGGGAAACGCGTGTTGGGGGCCCGCTCCGCGAGGCGACATCTTCTGCGGCGGCGGAAACTTGCCTCGAGTGTCACGATTGCGGCCTTGGAAGATGTTCAGCCCGTAGAGCAGACCGATGACCCTGTGGTCGGTCGAGACGAGCTTTCCGAGCACCGCCGGGCCTTACCCCAGGGATCCCGCCCCGCAAGCAACGTATAATCCCGTCGAGTTTTTCACCATCCGAAAAGGAGTCGCAATGAGGAACCGTCTCACGAAGGCCGTTGTGCTGGGCGCTTGGACGCTTGTCGTCGCTGCGTGCGGCGGATCTGAAGCGCCGCGCACGTCCGGCACACCGGCTGGTGCCACTGCCGGCAAGGTCTTCTTCGTGTCGCCGAAGACCGGCGCCACCATCAAGCCGATGTCGACGATCGAATTCGGCAGCACGGGCGCGACCGTATCCGCCGTTCCGCCGGGTCAGTTGACGCCCGAGCAGGTTCGGCCGGGAATGATTCATTACCACCTCGGCGTCGACACCGACTGCCTGGGGCCCGGAGTCGCCATCCCCAAAGCGGATCCCTGGATTCACTTCGGCGACGGCAAGAACGTGATCGAAATGTCGCTCACGCCTGGCCAGCATCGGCTGGCGGTTCAGGCCGGAGACGATTTGCATCGCACGCTGCCGGGGATGTGCGAAGTCATCAACGTCACGGTTGCACCGTAAACGTGAATCGTGTGATCTCGTGAGCTGGTGATCTGGCGATCGATCTATCCATCTCAGATCCAGTGATCTGATGACCGATGTTCGATCGTCTGATTGATGTCTCGATCGCTAGATCAACAGATAGATCGTCAGATCGATCACGAGATCAGGAGATCCGCAAATCTCGAGATCGATCACCAGATCACGACTTCACCAGATCACCAGATGAATGTAGCGCTCGGCTTCAAGGCCCACTCGGGCTGGGCGGCTCTGGTTGTGCTCGGACAAGAAGGGCGCGATCTGATCGTCGTCGACCGCCGGCGTATCGAACTGGCCGACCCGGCCGACGGCGAATGGGCGCGGCAGCCGTACCACGCCGCCGAGGGCCTGCCATCCGCTCGAGCGAAAGAGGTCGTGGCCCGCGGAATCGCCACCGCGCGCCGCATGGCCGTCGCCGAGGTTCGGAGTGCCATGACGAGAGCCAGGCAGGCCGGTCACGCGGTGATCGGCTGCGGCGTTCTCGTCGGCACCCCGATGCCCGGCTGGACGGCTGACGAGATCCTCGCCGTGCACTTCCGCATGCATCAGGCCGAAGGCGTCCTGTACCGCGACGTGCTGATCGACGCCGCCCGCACCTGCAAGCTCTCCGTCGTGGAAGCGCTCGAGAAGCAGATCGAACCCGAGGCCGCACGCATCCTCAAACGGCCGGCGGCACAGCTGAGCGATCAGGTGTCGGCTCTCAGGTCGCAGGTTGGCGCGCCATGGGGGAAGGATCAGAAGGACGCGGCGCTCGCCGCGATGATCGTGCTCGGCGGCCGATGAATCAGACCTGGCGCACCGAGATCACAAACGATCAGGAGATCAGGAGCCACGTTTCTCCTGATCTCTTTTAGCCTCCTGTCAGTCTCCTGAACTCGGGGTCGTCAACCACCACCTTGAAGTTCGGATTGAGCGGCAGCTGTTTCTTGTTGGCCGGATTCAACTCGACCGCCTTTGCGATTGCCTTCAACGCCTCTGCCTTGGCGTTCATCCGCAGATGAATGTTGGCGAGGGCGACCCAGACGATATCCATCTCCGGCGATTTCTCGCGCGCGTGCTCGACGATCGTCAGCGCGCCAGGCAGATCGCCCTTCATCACCAATCGAGTGGCGTCGCCGACCGCCTCCTGACTGCGCACCGCGGTCAGAATGCGCCGCAGCTCTGGAATCGGCGCCTTGCTTTCGTCGACCCGAAGATCGAGCGCGCGATCGCCGTAGCCCGCCTGCGACAGCGGCTTGAGAATCCACAACGCCGCCGATTCAGTACCGCGCTTGTCGCCGCCGGCTTGTTGACCCGCCCACAGCGCTTCGAGCAGCCGCTCGGCGAGTGGACCCGACGATGACTCGAACGACTTGACCATCGCGTCCACGACTTCGGGTCCGGTCAGCGTGTTGCCCTGCGCGCAGTAGTTCAGGCCGCAGTGGTGGCCCTTCCAGTCGGTGATCGTCGGGCTCGTCCATGCCGCGGTGCGACCCTGGATGTCGAGGATCGCTACCTGCCTGGAGTCGCGCCCTTCGTCGCCGCGCAGCATCAGATCGAGCGCCGCCTGTGGCGACAAGCCGGCTTCGAGGAGCGGAATGCCGAGGTCGCCGTAGAGCGGATTCGACGCCGACTGATGCGCCATCACCGCCAGGCCGCCTTTGCCCGAGCGCGTCCGGGCGCCGACCGCAATGGTCTTGGACTGCACGGCCATGCCGAGCTCTCCCGTTGCCGGGTCGCGGCCGATGATGGAGAAGGTGCCCTGGTGATCCGGCGGATAGTCCTGCGCGTGGGCGGTGGCCGCAGTCGCGATCAAAGCGGTGACGACAATCCAGGTGCGCATGGCTCTGATTCTAGGCCGCAGATGACACAGATTGCGCAGGATCGCCAGGGCCGCAGATGACACAGATTACGCAGACGAACTCCCAGTCAGGACTGTCGCTCTCGCCGCTTATCCCTGTGATCGCCCGACGGCTAGCGAGACGCGTCGAGCATCGCGATGGCTTCCGACGGCGTCAGCACCCTGACCGGTGACCGCTTGAAGTCCTTCGTGTTTCGCGTGACGATGACGTCGCATTTCGCGCGTCGGGCGGCGGCCGCCATGACGGCATCCTCGAAGTCGCGGCAACCAAGTGAAAGTGAGGCGTGCAGGACGCCTCGATCCACCGGCGCCACGTCGAACACCGACAGCAGCGCATCGGTCGCCTCGCGCGCGGTTCGGGCTCCGACGGCTTTTCGGTTGAGGTAGTGAATCGTCGTCACCGCGTGCGCTGACAAAAACCCTTCGAGCTCGCCTCGTTCAACGGCTGCCCACACCGCCGACGCGCTGTCGGCGTGAGGCACGCGGTCCAGGAGCACATCGAGCACCACGTTGACGTCGAGCAGCGCGCGCTTCATCGATACTTGTGCTCGAGATGACGACGGTAATCCGCCAGCGCCCCGCCCTTCAGCGAGCCGCGTAACCGTTCGAGCACCGGCGTGGCCGGACGCGTGGTGTCGGCCGCGCTCGCCGCGACATCGAGCATCCGCTCGACGAGCTTGGAAACGGAGGTGCCCTGACCGCGGGCATAACGCTTGGCCCTGACGATGACCCGGTCGTCCACGCTCAGCGTCAGCTTGGAAATCATACGTATAAAATGTCATGGAAATACGTAACATTCAAGGGTTTAAAGGTTCAAGGGTTCAACCCGATCAGGCATAATCCGCCGATGCGCTCCCCGCTCGCATCCATCGTATGGCTGGCGATCCTGTGTCTCGCGATGACCACTGCGGCGCAAGAGCCTGATTTGCGCACGCGCGCCGAGATCACCAACTACGAGGAGACCAGCCGGTACGACGACGTGACCCGCATCGTGAACGGGCTCGCCGCGAGCAGCCCGCTGGTCCACACCGAGATGTTCGGCCGGACCGAGGAGGATCGGGACCTGCCGCTCGTGGTCATTTCCGATCCGAAGGTCTCGTCACCACCGGCCGCGCACAAGCTGGGCCGCCCGCTGGTGTTCGTGCAGGCGAACATTCATGCCGGTGAAGTGGAAGGGAAGGAAGCGATTCTGATGCTCGCGCGCCGGCTGGTGTCTGGCGATCTGAAGCCGCTCACGAAGCAGCTCGTGATCCTGATTGCGCCCGACTACAACGCCGACGGCAACGAGAAGGTGGACGTCCAGAATCGCACCGCGCAGAACGGCCCGGTGGCCGGCGTCGGCACGCGCGAGAACGCCAAGGGTCTCGATCTCAATCGCGATTACATGAAGCTCGAGAGCCGCGAAGCGCGCGCGCTCGTGCAGCTGATGACCCGATGGGATCCTCACGTGTTGGTCGATCTGCACACGACCAACGGTTCGTATCACGCGTATCACCTCACGTATTCGCCGATCCTGAACCCCAATGCCGACGCCCGGCTGATCGCGTTCCAACGCGAGCGCCTGCTGCCAGGGATTCAGGCCGCCGTGCTCAAGAAGGCCGGGTTCCGAACCTACTACTACGGGAATTACTCGCCGGAGAATGGCGGCGGGCGCGAGAGCGCGCGCATCGACCCGGCGAATCCCGGCAACGTGACCTGGCGGACGTTCGATCATCGCCCGCGCTTCGGCAACAACTACGCCGGGCTGCGCAACCGCATTGCGATCCTCTCCGAGGCCTACAGCTACCTGGACTTCAAAGGCCGGATCGAGGTGACGGCTGCGTTCGTCGAAGAGATCTGGCGCGCGTCGGCCGACAACGCGCAGCGCATTCTGTCGCTCACCTCCCAGGCCGATCGGCAGTTCACGTCGCCGCCGACTCAGAAGCCAGTGGAGCTTGGAGTGGACTTCGAGATTCGCGCCTTGCCCGAGCTCGTCGATATCGCCGTCGGCGATGTGAAGAAGCAGCTCAATCCACGATCGGGCAAGGAGATGTCACAGATGACCGACCTGGCCGTGCCGGTCAGGATGAAGGACTATGGCGTGTTCGAGGCCACCAGGCTCGTGCCGATGCCGCAAGGGTGGGTGATTCCCAAGCCGCTCGTCGACAGCCCGAAGATGGCCGCCGCGATCGATCGCCTCAAGTGGCACGGGCTGCTGATGCGGACGATCTCGAGCGACGGGCCGGTGACCGTCGAACGCTTCTTGATCAACGAGGTGATCCGGGCCGAACGGCCCTTCCAGGGGCATCGCGAAACCCGCTTGCGTGGCACGCTGCAGAAGGCGCAACTCACCGTTGGCGCCGGGTCTCTCTTCATCCCGGCAAACCAGCCGCTGGCCCGCCTGGCGTTCTATCTCCTCGAGCCGGAGAGCGACGATGGGCTGGTGGCGTGGAACATCATCGACGAAGGACTGGCGGCGGGTGAGACCTACCCGATCTATCGAGTGCAGAATGCGCTGCCGTTGTCGTTTGAGCGGTAGCTCTTTATCTCGGGGAGACGGCGATCTGGTAGAGCGACGGCCACTTCTTCCCAGTGACGAAAATCCGCCGCAGCGCCTTGTCGTAGGCAATCCCGTTCATCACGTCCGCCGGCGGCCGCCGCTGTTGGCGGGGCCACAATGAATCGAGCGCGATCCAGCCGGTGACATCACCGGTGGACGGTGCGATGCGCACGATGCGATCGGTCGTCCACACGTTGGCCCAGATCTCGTCGTCCACCCACTCGAGCTCGTTCAGACGATCGACCGGCGTTCCTGCGTCCCGGACCGTCAGCGTCTTGGTCACCGCCAGTGTTTTCGGATCCAGATAGGTCAGCCGCGCCGAACCGTCGCTCATCACCAGCCGGGACGCGCCGTCGTAGGCGATGCCCCAGCCTTCTGTCGGATACGTGAAAGTGCGCCGCTGCGCGAACGTCTTGCGGTCATAGACGAAGCCGAGCTTGTGCTGCCACGTCAGCTGAACCAGCGCGTCGCCCACCAGCGCGAGCCCTTCGGCGAAGTACTCGTCGGGAATCTTGATCTCCTGGAGCACGCGGCCGGTTCTGAGCTCCACTCGCCGCAGCGACGATTCGCCTTGCAGCCCCGTGCTCTCGAAGAGCTCGCCGTCGGCGAAGACGAGGCCCTGCGTAAAGGCCGCCGGATCGTGTGGGAACGTCGCGACGACCTTGAAGTCGTGAACCGGCGCCGGCTGCCGCTGGGTCGCAACGGCTGACGTGCACGCGCCGGCGGTCAACCCCACCGCGACGGCACATGCGCTTGCGGCCCACCGGGAAATCAGCAGATTGGTCACCAGCTCACGACCTCATTCGATCATCGGATCGATCACCAGGTCATGACCTCATCAGATCACGAGATCGATCCACACTTCACCACGTCGCCAGATCACCAGATTCAGTTGGGTCTGATCAAGTAGAACTGTTCCTGGCGCCCATCGATCCAATCCCATTTGCCGCCCGGCATCAGCGCGGCGTCTTCTTCGAGCGCGAAGCGTACGGGTTGCCCGCCCCATTCCTTGACCGGATGCGTCACGTTCAACTCGATCGAGTGCCAGGTGTTGGGCCTGAAGACGTAGTCCCCGCGGACCGGCACGCCTTGCTGATAGTCGGTCATGCCGATCGGCGGACCGGCCGCGTGTCCGTGATAACCCACCGGGTGACAGTAGATCGACGGGACGAGGCCTTCCTTTTTGGCCTGCGCGAGGGCATCGGCCAGCGCCTGATTGCCCGTCCGCTCGAGTCGCGCAAACTGCATCGTCAGCTCCTGAAGGCGGTTCCCGGCCTTCAGGCCATCCTTCAATCCCTGCGGCGCGTCGCTCTCGCCCGGCTTCAGCACGTACGCGTTGTGCTGCGTGTCGGTCGAGAAGCCGAGATACACGATGCCGAAGTCGGTGTGCAGCATGTCGCCGGGTTGAATCACACCCTGCGGGTTGGTCTTCTCACCTTGCCGCCAGATCGTCACCGACGGATGAAACCACTTGCCGAGGCCCATCTCGACCACGCGCTGGCGCATCCACCAGACGACGTCTTCGTTCGTGGTCTTGCCTGGCGTGATGACCTTGTTCGAGAAGGCTTCCCGGATCACCATGTGCGCCACTTTCATCACATGGCGATAGGCCTCGAGCTCTTCTGGCAGCTTCACCTCGAGCCAGCCCACTGCGAGCATCTGCGCAGACTTCACTCGAGCCGAGTAGGCCGGCCCGAGCGCTTCGAGCAGGCGTGCCTTCTCGTTGGCGGTGATGCCGTCGGCGTGATTCCACGAATCGGATTCGTTGATGCCGATGACTTTGGGCTGCTTTTCTTCAACCAGCTTGCGGAGGCCGTCCCACTGACCGTCGTTCGCGGTCGGGTAGAGGGTGAAGATCTTGTCGTAGTCGAAGCGGCCGATCGAATAGCGCTCGAGCGGTCTGCCGCCGCCGGGGTTGAAGAACACCAGGATGGTGCGGCGTCGCGATGAGAAATAGGTGATCGGCGACATCGACGCGAAGACGGGGTCTTCGTTGTATTCGCGCGTCGGGATGATCCACATGTCGATCCCTTCGCGCGTCATCAGCCCCGGGAGCAGCGTGTCGAAGCGCTTCTTGATCCAGGGCGTGATGAGTGCGTTCTGTTCGCGATGGGTGAGCACCCGGACGGTCGGGTCGGGATACGCCTGCGCCGGCGCGGCGAGTGCTTGGGTGGTGGAAGTCGCGAGCGGCCTGACGGCTCCGCCGATGGCCACGGCTCCAATGAGGCAGGCCAATGAGATCAATCGACGCATGTCCGCGATTGTAAACGGGTTCTACTGGTTCTACTGGTTCTACTGGTTCGAACCGGCAACCCTGCAGAACCTGCAGACCTGTAGAACCTGCAGAACCTGCAGACCTGTAGAACCTGCCCGGCGGAGCCGCGCGTGATTTACGCGAACGGGGATCGTCGCGAGCGCCATATCATGGCGATGGATCAACAGCCCTGACCGCCCTCATCCTCCTGCTGGCTCTCGCCGGACAACCGTCACCTACCGGTCGCATCACGGGAACGATCGTCGAAGCTCGCACTGGCGTTGCGCTGGCGGCCGTCCTGGTGAAGGTTCAGGCCACCGGTCAGCAGGCACTCACCGGTGCTGACGGTCGATTCGAGATCGCCGACGTGCCGGGTGGTCCTCAAACGGTCATGATTTCCGTGGTTGGTTATGGCCTCGTCAAGCGGGACGTCGTCGTACGGCCCGGTGAGGCGACGGACCTGACGATCCCGGTTGCCGAAGGCGCGAGTGGTTACGTCGAAGAGGTCAGCGTCGGCGCGCCAACCTTTCGTCAGGCGGAGGCCGGCGTCGCCTCGCAGACCGTACTGGGGAGCCGGGATCTCCTCGCGCTGCGCGGTGTCATTGCCGACGATCCGTTTCGCGCCGTTCAAGTGCTGCCGGCGGTCGCGACCGGCGACGATTTTCGCGCCGAGTTCGCGGTCCGCGGCCAGGGTCCACAGCACGTCGGCATCGCGCTCGACGGCATCGACAGTCCGCTCTTGTTCCACACGGTTCGCGGCATCGAAGACACGGGCTCGTTGGCGCTCATCAACAGCGACATCCTCGATTCGGCGACGCTCCTGTCAGGCACCTATCCGCAGCGAGCGGGGGCTCACCTTGGAGCGCGGCTCGACTTCACGACGCGTGATGGCGCGCGCGATCGACTCTCCGGTCGAGTGCTGCTGAGCGGAACCGCGGCAACAACGGTGTGGGAGGGCCCGCTCGGCAGCTCGACACGTGGCGCGTGGATCGTCGGCGCGCGGCGAAGCTACATCGACTGGCTCTTGCGCAAGATCGATCCGGAAATCGAAGGCGCCTTCGGGTTCTCCGACGTGACGGCAAAGGCGACACTCGATCTATCGCCCCGTCAGACGTTGCAAGTGTCGATTGTCGGCGGCCGATCACTCCTGTCGGAAGCCGACGCCATGCCAGGTCTCAACTCGCTCGACAAAGGCCGCAACCGCACCGCGATCGGCAATATCCGGTGGCGCTTGACGCCGTCGCCACGCTTCACGCTCACGCAGCAGGCTTACATCGTGGACGGACGCTACAAGAACACCGTCCCCGACGGACGCGTGCGTGAAGAAGGGCTTGACCGGGACGTCACGTGGCGCGCGTCGATCGAAAGCTCGATCGGGCCGCATCACATGTTCGAGGTTGGCGGCCAACGACAGTGGTTGCGCGCCGAGCGTGTCGCGCGCTCGTTCTCTTCACGGGGCGAATTCCTCAGCGTCGATGGCCAGGGCCGCTACGACGCTGGCAGCGGGTGGCTTCTTTATCGCTGGCTCCCGGCCGGAAACGTGCTGATCTCGCCGGGTGTGCGAGTTGATGCGTTTGGTCTCGTTGGCAAGACCGAGGTGTCACCTTGGGTACTGGCTGAAGTCGAGATCAAGCCAGGGACGCGCCTGCGCGTTGGTGCCGGCCGGCAGCATCAGGCGCCGGCGTTCGACCAGACGCTGAGGCCCGCGCCGGGTGTCGTGGAGGGCAATCTGCCACCGCCGGTGTCGCCCGAGCACAGTACGAGCCTCGACATCGGCGTCGATCGGCGCATCAGCGAGGCCTGGCGGGTGAGCCTCACCGGATACGCGCGAGATGAGCAGGATCGCCTTCGCTTCGAGAACTCGGAGTTCCGCGTCGCCGGCAACATGATCGTCCGGCCCGGAGTTGGCGTGTGGGCGAACATGCTCACAGGAAGAGCGCGTGGGATCGAGCTGACGGTCGAGCGGCGAGTGGTGAACGGCGTCTCGGGTTGGATCGGGTACGGATACGGTCACGCCGAGATCGAGGACCAACTCACTGGAGAGGCTTACCCAAGCGATTTCGACCAGACCCACATGGTCAACGCGTACGGAATCTATCGCACGTCGAACAAGCTCGGCCTGTCGGCGCGCTTCAGATACGGGTCCAACTTTCCGATCCCGGGCTACTTCGCGCAATCGGGCGACGCGTATTTCCTCGGCACGGAGCGGAATGCCGTTCGCCTGCCGGTCTACGCCAGGCTCGATCTGCGCGCCGATTGGGCGTTCACCTATCGCCGCAGCCGCCTGACCCTGTTCGTCGAAGTGATCAATGCCCTCAAGCGTCCCAACTACGCCCTCAGCGAAGGCTCGCTCAACGCCGCCACCGGCCAGGTCTTCGAGTTGACCGAGAAGGGGTTCCCTCTCCTTCCCTCGGCCGGGATCCTGATCGAGTTTTAACCACGAAGGACACGAAGGACACGATACTCTTCCGCGTGCACCTGACCACGCTGGACTGGGCGATCGTCGCGGTCTCCATCGCACTCTCGTTCCTTCCCGCGATCCTTCTGGCGCGACGCGCCGGGTCGAGCACCGCTGAATTCTTCACCTCCGGCCGCGCCGCGCCGTGGTGGCTGATCGGCGTCTCGATGGTCGCCACGACCTTCAGCACTGACACGCCGAATCTCGTCACCAACCTCGTGCGCGAGCACGGAGTGGCGAACAACTGGGTGTGGTGGGCCTTCCTGCTCACGGGAATGGCGACCGTCTTCTTCTACGCGCGGCTCTGGCGTCGATCGGGCGTGCTCACCGACCTCGAGTTTTACGAGATCCGATACTCAGGGCGCGCCGCCGCGTGGGTTCGCGGCTTCCGCGCCGTGTATCTCGGGCTCTTCTTCAACGTCGCCATCATGGCCACCGTCAATCTCGCGGCGGCGAAGATCGCCAACGTCCTGCTGGGTTGGCCGATGAGCCAAACGCTGTGGGTTTGCGCCGCCATCAACATCGCGTTTGCCGCGACGTCCGGCCTGTGGGGGGTCCTGGTCACCGACTTCATTCAATTCGGCATCGCGATGGGCGCCTCCTTTGCCGCGGCCTGGTATGCGCTCCAGCAGCCACAAGTGGGAGGACTCTCGGGCCTGATCGCACAGACGCCGGTCACGACTCTGAATCTGCTGCCCGACTTCAGCGACTGGTCGTTGACCCTCTCGGTACTTGTTCTCCCGCTCACGGTGCAGTGGTGGTCGGTGTGGTATCCGGGATCGGAGCCCGGCGGCGGCAGTTACATTGCGCAGCGGATTCTAGCGGCGAAGAGCGAGCGCGACGCGTTGGGCGGCACACTCTTCTTCAACGTGGCGCACTACTCGCTGCGCCCCTGGCCCTGGATCATCGTCGCGCTGAGCTCGATGCTCGTGTTTCCCGATCTCGCCGATATCGCGCGCGCCTTTCCGTACCTCGACCAACGGCTGATTGGCCAGGACACCGCATACTCCGCCATGCTGACGTTTCTCCCCGAGGGCGTTCTCGGGTTGATGGTGGCAGGCCTGCTGGCCGCATACGTCTCCACCATCTCCACTCATCTCAACTGGGGCACGTCGTATCTCGTCCACGACTTGTACCGCCGGTTCCTCCACCCCAACGCCGGTGAGCGCCATTACGTGTGGATGGGACGATTCGTGACGGCGCTGCTCATGCTGCTGGCCGCGGGAATGACGTTCCTGCTCGAGTCGGCGAGGCAGAGCTTCGAGTTGCTGCTTTCTGTCGGCGCTGGTTCGGGATTGCTGTACCTGTTGCGTTGGTACTGGTGGCGGATCAACGCATGGAGCGAGATTTCGGCAATGGCGATCTCGTTTGTCGTCGCCATGGGTTTCTTCGTGGCCGCGCGACTGGGCACCGCGGTTCCGGCCAACACCGTGCTCCTCGCGACCGTCGCCGTCACCACGCTCGTGTGGGTGGCCACGACGTTCGCCACCGCACCGGAGAGCGACGAGACCCTCGTGAGGTTCTATCGCCTCGTGCGGCCGGCCGGACCCGGCTGGGCGCCAGTGCAGCGACTGGCGGGCGTGGGCCCATCGCCCGACAGCCTGACGCGCGCACTTGCAGGGTGGGTGTTCGGATGCGCCTTCGTCTACGCCGCGCTCTTCGGCGCCGGGAGCGCGCTATATGGGCTGACAGCGCAGGCGTCAGTCTGGGCCGCGGTGTTCGTCGGCAGCGGTTACGGTCTGACGCGCGTCCTCGGGAAATAGGCGGGCCTACCAGGCTCCGCCAAGGCTACGGCGGAAGGCCCGGCTCTACTGCTGGATAGAGGTCGTCGGCTTGCCGCCCAGCACGGCGACGACGCGATCGATGTCCTCGTGTGTGTTGAACACGGACACCGACAGCCGCAGGCGATTCTCGTTGCCGATCACCGTGCCAGTGACCTTGGCGTCGCGCAGCGCCTTGGCCGTCGCCTCGGCGTTCTTGAGCTCGAACGCGAGAATCGGCGTTTCGGTGCCTCGCGGCGTCAACGCTTTGTAGCCGAGCGGCGGCAACTCGTTCTGCAGCCGATCGGTGAGCTGGCGCGCGTGCGTCCGGATCTGGTCGAGGCCGAGCTTCTGCACGTAGTTGATGCCCTCAGACACGCACGCGGCGAGCAGAACCGGAATGCCACCGGTTTCATACCGCGCCGCTCCAGGCAGCGGCTCCCACGTCAGCTCCGCGCGATTGAAGTTCGAAACCTGTCGATGTCCGTAGCGCGTGGTCGGGAGCACGGTGCCCTGCAGGTCTTCACGCACGTACAGGAACCCGAGCCCGCGTTCGCCCATCAGCCACTTGTACGTGCCTGCCGAGGCGAAGTCGATGCCAAGCGCCTTGACGTCCACCGGCACTGCGCCAACCGCCTGAATGATGTCGGCGAAGACCTGCGCGCCGCGTCCGTGGGCCAGCGCGCCCACCGCCTTGGCGTCGTGCATGTAGCCATTCACGTTCGACACCAGCGCCAGCGAGACCAGCCGCGTGTTGCGATCGATCGCGCGATCCATGTCGTTGACGTCGATCGCCCAATTGCGATGCTTCACGACGCGCAGCTCGACGCCCTTCTTTTCGAGCTCCTTGTACATGTAAAGCGACGTCGTGAAGTGCAGCTCGTCGATGACGACGTTTCCGCCCTTGCGAGCGAGATCCAGCCCCATGACCACGATGTTCTCGCCGTCGGACGTGTTGGCCGTGAAGGCGATCTCGTTCGGCGTCGCGTTGATCAGCTGGCCGTAACGCTTCTTCAAATCCTCCTGCTTGGCAGCGCCGAAGTCCTCGCGGCCCTCCCCAGGCCCATGCAGGCGATAGTCGACGCCGCGCTCGATGGCTCGGGCGGCGAAGGTCCCGAGCGGGTGCATCGCGGCTGAATTGAGGTAGGTCTCGTTCGCAACCACTGGGAAGTCGGCGCGCACCGACGCGGGGAATACCGCTCCCGGTCGCATCGCCTGCTCGGCAAAGAGCGATCGAGCCGACCGGCCGAAGGCGGCCAACGCGCCTGCGCCAGCGATGAACTCACGGCGACCAAGACTCATGGGAAGCCTCCTGAACAGCCGAGTGTATACCCTTCGGCTCGCCTGCAATGGATGAGCTCGCTCAGCTCAGGCCCGGCAGACGGATCCGGCATCCGGCAGGCGGCAACCGGTTCAAGTGCCGGTCTTTTCTTCCTCGACCCTCAGAGCGCGCTTCTTGCGCATTTGGACTTCGCGCCCGCCGTCGGCGAACGCCACTTCGTCCATCAGCTGATTGATCAGGAAGACGCCGCGACCGCTCGACTTGAACACGTTCTGGCCCTCGAGAGGGTTGGGCACCTTGGCGACATCGAATCCCGGGCCCGGGTCGCGAACGACGATCGTCAGGTCGCCGGAGGCATCATGGGTCACGATGCATTGCACGCTCTTGGTCGAATCGCCTTTGCAACCGTGGCGGATGGCATTGGCCAGGGCTTCGTCGAGCGCCAGGACGACCTTGATCACGTCGTCTTCCGACCAGTGCTTCCCCTCGAGGAGCTGTTGCAGACCTTCGCTGACCTTGGGGATGGCCGAGGGAGTTGCCGGAATCACCATGTTCAGCTCGCACGCCGAGCAATAGGGCATCAATTCGCTCAACTTATCCACCTTATCGAGCGATTTGCGGAGTTCCTTCACGAGGGCGGTCTGCTGCTCTTCGGATCGGTCCCGTTCGGCCAACGCGTCCTCCAATTCGATGAGATTCAGCCGCAGTTCGAGCTGGGCCTGCGTCTGGCGGCGCAGCGCCTCGAGCGCCCTGGCCTCGTCGGCGCTCAGATCCCGCGGCACCTGGTCGAGGACGCAAATCGTCCCGAGCGCGTGCCCTTCCGGCGTGATCAGCGGCGCACCAGCATAGAAGCGAACGTAAGGATCGTCTACGACGAACGGATTTTCCCGGAATCGCTCGTCGCGGCGCGCGTCGGGCACTACGAACAGGCCGGGTTGCTGAATCGCGTGGGCGCAGAAGGCGACGGAGCGATGCGTTTCGCTCACGGTGACGCCGATTCGCGACTTGAACCACTGTCGGTCTTCGTCGATCAAGCTGATCAGCGCAACGGGCACCTTGAAGATTTGCGCCGCGAGAAGCGTCAAGTCATCGAACGCCTTCTCAGGCTTCGTGTCGAGAATCTTGTACTTACGGAGGGTCTCGAGTCGTTCCGCCTCTTGGCTGACCATGGAGTTCCCTGCCAACGATACGCCTATTTCGGTTTGCCCTATTGCGCTAAAGTTGGGCCACAGATGACGCAGCCCACGAGACTAGGGCCGCGGATGACGCAGCCCGCGAAACCAGGGCCGCAGATGACGCAGATAACACAGACCGTTTGAAACACTGGAGCACGCATGTCGGATTGGACGTCAGCTGTGGTCTACGCGGTTCGCACCCTCCGTCGGCAGCCCACCTTTACGCTGATCGCGCTCTTGACACTGGCTCTCGGAATCGGCGCCAACACCGCCATCTTCAGCGTCATCAAGACCGTCATTCTCAACCCGTTACCCTACGACGATCCCGATCGGATTGCCGTGGTCTGGGAGGTGAACCCCGAGGGCAGCCAGGAACGCGTCTCGGTGCCGACCTTCGACGACTGGAAAGCCGAGGTCAAGTCGTTCGAGTCCATGGCGGCGTTTCGCCAAGTGGACTTCACGCATGCTGGAACCGGCGACCCGCGGAACGTTCGCGGCATCCGGGCGACGGCCGATTTGTTCCATGTTCTCAAGGCCGACGCGCTACTCGGCCGGACGTTCGTTCCGGAGGAGTCGATCGTCGGCGCCGATCGAGTGGTGGTATTGAGCCACGGCTTCTGGACGCGCGTGCTCGGTGGGGATCGCAGTCTCATCGGCAAGACGATTCAACTCGATGCCGTGCCGTTCACGGTGGTCGGCGTGATGCCGCCGCAGTTCGAGTTCCCGACCGGCTCCGGCGTCGAAGTGTGGACGCCGCTGGCTTTCGATCCGAAGGACCTGCACGGCCAGTCGCGCCGGGCGCGATCGCTGCTCGTGGTCGGACGTCTCGCCGGTCAGGCGAGCGCCGCACAGGCCCAGCAGGAGTTGTCCGTCCTGGCCAGCCGGATTGCGACCGAGTTCAAGAACAGCAACGAAGGATGGGGCGCGCGCGTGCTGGCGGCGAAGGAACAGCTCGTGGCTTCGTCCCGGCCGGCGCTCATGGTGCTGATGGGCG
The DNA here is from genome assembly GCA_963773045.1 of uncultured Acidobacteriota bacterium. Lineage (GTDB taxonomy): Bacteria > Acidobacteriota > Vicinamibacteria > Vicinamibacterales > UBA2999 > 12-FULL-67-14b. The sequence continues at coordinate 203,019 of CAVYZT010000004.1, forward strand.
CAGTGGGATTCCTGCTCCTGATCGTCTGCGCGAACATGGCCAACCTCCTGCTCGCGCGACTGTCGAGCCGGCGCCGCGAAATTGCCGTGCGCGGCGCACTCGGCGCCAGCCGCTGGGAAGTCGCGATGCCGATTCTGGCCGAAAGCTTCGTGCTGTCGGTGGCCGGCGGCGCGCTCGGAGTGCTGGTCGCGATCGGCGGCCTCCGCCTGCTGGCGACGTTGCCCGAAGGGCAGTTGCCGCGGATGGATCAAGTTCAGCTCGATAGCGGCGTGCTCCTGTTTACCACCGCAGTCTCCGTCGCGGTGGCGTTGCTGTTTGGCGTGCTCCCGGCAATCCACGCGTCCCGCGCCGACTTGCGCGAGAGCATTTCGGAATCGACCGGCACGACGACCGGGCTGTATGCGTCGCGGGTGCTGGGCGGCCTGGTCGTCATCGAAGTCGCGCTCGCATTGGTGTTGCTGGTCGGCGCCGGGTTGATGACCCGCAGCTTTTCGAAATTGCTGCAGGTGAGCCCGGGCTTCGAGGCTGGAAACCTCGTCGCGGCGCGCGTGCTGCTGCCGACGACGAAGTATCGGGAACGGCCAAGCCTCGTGCGCTTCTACGAGGACGTCATCGAGCGGCTGCGGCGCTCTCCCGGGGTGAACGCGGCCTCGGCCGTTTCGGCCCTGCCGCTGCAAGACGTCGGCGCTGCCGGAGCGCTGCCGTTCACCGTCGAGGGTCAGCAACCGCCGAAGACTGAGGATCCACTCGCCGACGTTCGCATCGTCGCGCCCGCCTACTTCGAGACGATGAAGATTCAGTTGCTCGAAGGGCGGTTCCTGGATGAACGCGACGCCGAGCAGGGGCCGCGGACCAGCGTGATCAACGAGACGATGCGGCGCCGGTATTTTCCCGATCGCAGTCCGCTCGGCCAGATCATCGTCAACCCTCACGGCAAGAGCGAGGTCGTGGGCGTAGTCGCCGACGTGAGGAATCAGGGACTCGATCGTGAGGCGAAGAAGCAGGTCTACCTGCCGCTGCGCCAGAGTCCGACGGCGGGAATGGCGTTGGTCGCGCGCACCGACAGCGATCCAGCGGCGTTTGCCAATGCGATTCAGCGCGTCATCTGGGAAGTGGATCCGGAACAGCCGATCTACGAGCTGAGCACGATGGATCAGATCCTGGCGCGCGCGGTCTTTCTGCCCCGACTCAGCACGACTCTGCTGGCGCTCTTCGCGTTCGCTGCACTGCTCCTGGCTGCCCTTGGCATCTATGGCGTGCTGTCGTACTCGGTGTCGCAGCGGACGCGGGAGATCGGGCTGCGCATGGCGCTCGGCGCGTCGGGGGGAAACACCGTGGGCATGGTCGTGCGCAACAGCTTGTTGCTAATCGCGATTGGCGGAGGCCTCGGCCTCGTCGCTGCGGTTGTGCTCGCGCGCTCGATGGCGGGAATTCTGTACGGAATCGGACCGTTCGATCTGCCGGCGTTCGCCCTCGCGGCAACGGTTCTGGTCGTGGCAGGAATTACTGCGAGTTTGTTGCCGGCGCGACGCGCGACGCGCGTCGATCCCATGGTCGCCTTGCGCGATCAATAACGAATCACGAACCGGAGTTGGGCGTGGTCCCTCGATTGATGATTGGGGCGTTCGCGATCGGATCGATTGCCGTGATCGCCGGTGACGCACGCGCCCAGCAGGCACCGACGTACAAGGTGCTCGCCACGAGCAAGACCTCGACGATGGAGAAAGAGATGAAGGCGGCCGGCGCCGATGGGTTCCATTTCACGGCCGTGATGGGCGGCGAAACCGCGTCCGCCGGCAACGAGGTCGTGGTCCTGATGGAACGGGACGGGGACAGCGCCTCGAGAAAGTTCGACTACCGGCTGCTGGCGACTTCCAAGACGTCCACGATGCAAAAGGAGCTTCAGCAGGCCTCGGACACGGGCTTCGAATACAAAGGGCAGACGGTGTTCGGAAGCGCATTCGGCGGCGAAGAAGTCGTCGTGATCCTGGAGAAGGATCCATCGGCGGCCAATCGTACCCGCTGGGAATACCGGTTGCTCGCGACCTCCAAGACCTCGACGATGGAGAAGGAGCTCCGCGACGCGTCGGAGTTCGGTTTCGAAGCGCTGGCGATGACCGTCGGCAAAACCGCCATGGGCGGATCCGAGCTGGTCGTGATTACCCGCCGCCGGGCGAAATAGATCCCGAGGTCTCAACCTGCGGCGCGCTCATCGGCGTTGGGTTCAACCGCCATTGAGCGAGACCGTACATCGGTCCCGGCCGGATGCTCGAGGATCCGGCGGGCGCGCTCCATGTCGATGGCGCCTTCCCATTTCGCGACGACGACGGTGGCGACTGCGTTTCCGATCAGGTTGGTGATCGCGCGAGCCTCCGACATGAAGCGATCGACGCCGAGCAGCAAGGTCAGTCCCGCGATCGGAATCGACGGAAAGACCGCCAGCGTCGCCGCGAGCGTCACGAAACCGCTCCCCGTGACCGCGGCCGCGCCCTTCGAGGTGAGCAGCAGCACCGCCAGCAGCCCCAGCTCCTGGCGCAGCGTCAGATCGACGCCGGTCGCCTGCGCCACGAAGATCGCGGCCATGGTCATATAGATGGAGGTGCCGTCGAGATTGAACGAGTATCCGGTCGGGACGACGAGTCCGACGACCGACTTGGCGCAGCCAAGGTGCTCCAGCTTCTTCATGAGACGCGGCAGCGCCGACTCTGACGAAGACGTGCCGAGCACGATCAGGATCTCCTCGCCGATGTACCTGAGGAAGCGCAGCAGGCTGAATCCGGTCAGCGCCGCGATCGAGCCGAGCACGACGACGATGAAGAAGAGGCAGGTCAGGTAGACCGAGGCCATCAGCTTGCCAAGCGACAGCAGCGTGCCGATGCCGTACTCGCCGATGGTGTAGGCCATCGCGCCGAACGCGCCAATCGGTGCGAAGCGCATGATGAGCGCGACCAGATCGAAGAGCGCGTGCGAAACGAGCGCGACGAGATCGACAATCGGCCGCGCGATCGCTCCCTGCCTCAACAACACGAGGCCGACGAGAATCGACACGAGCAGGACCTGCAGCACCTCCCCCCGCGCGAACGCGCCGACGATCGTGTCGGGGATGACATTGAGGATGAAGTCGACTGTCGAGAGGTGTGACGAGGCCGTGGTGTACGCGGCGACCGCCTTGGGATCGCTCGTCGCAGCGTCGAAGCCGATGCCGGCGCCGGGCTTGACGATCGAGACGACGACGAGACCGATGGCGAGCGCCAGCGTGGAGACGGCCTCGAAGTAGACGATCGCCCGGAGACCGATGCGGCCGACGTCTTTCATCGCGCCCATCTGGGCGATGCCGACGACGACCGTGGTGAAGACGATCGGCGCGATCAGCATCTTCACGATCTTGATGAACCCGTCGCCGAGCGGCTTCATCGCGACGCCCCATTCTGGCGCCACGAATCCCAGCAGCACGCCCAGGGCGATCGCAATCAAGACCTGGACATAGAGGTTTTTCATAGGGGGCCAGGCCCTGGTTCAGAATCTGCCATCGTGTCAGTTTTTCCATAGGGGCCAGGCCCCGGTTCAGAATCTGCCACCGTGTGGAACACTGAGAGTAACCCATGACCGGATTACTTGGACCGTGGCGGCCGACGATCTATGCGATGCTTCGCATCGTTGCCGGATTGCTCTTCGTGCAGCACGGGTCGCAAAGGGTCGACTCCGGAACGTGGAGCGTCGACCCGGCTGTCAGGGAAGGTCGTTAGATCGCCGGACGTATGTCGGACGCATCCCCCGATCGCCTGACGCAGCTACTCCGGGCGTGGCAGCAGGGCGACGCTCTGGCCGGCGAAGAGCTCGTGCCGATGGTCTACGCCGAGCTCCGCCGCATCGCCAGCAGCCGGCTTCGCGCTGAGCGCGTCGGCCACACCTTGCAGGCAACCGCGCTGGTCAACGAAGCCTGGCTGCGGCTGACCAGACAGCACGGGTCGGTCTGGGAGAATCGGTCACAGTTTTACGCGATTGCGGCCCAGGCCATGCGCCGCATCCTCGTGGATCACGCCCGCCGTCGCCAGGCGGCACGACGTGGCGAGGGCGCCGAGCACTTGACGATCGATCAGTCGTTGCCTTCACCGCTTCCCGACGAACGGCTCATCGCGCTCGATAGCGCGCTCGATCGGCTCGAAACCCTCGATGCCCGACAGGCCCGCGTCGTCGAGCTGCGCTTCTTCGCCGGCCTTTCCATCGACGATGCGGCGCGCGTCCTCGACGTGTCGCCTGGGACGGTGAAGCGGGAGTGGAAGACGGCGCGCACGTGGCTCTTCCGCGAAATCCAGGGCGTGTGATGGACTCCCAACGCCACCGGAAAATCAGCGATACGTTTGCAGAGTGGGTCGAGCTGTCGAGCGACGAACGGCCCGCCTTCATCGAGGATCTGGCCTCGCGCGACCCCGAGCTCGCGAGAGAAGTGCAGGCGCTCATCGACGCCGAGGCGGCATCGGGCGACTTTCTCGAGGCCGACGTCGAAGAGCCGGTCGATCCGATGATCGGCCGCCGCTTGGGGGTTTATCGCATTAGCGCGACCATTGGCTACGGCGGCATGGGCGCTGTCTATCTCGCCGTCCGGGACGATGCTCGATTCGAGCAGCGTGTGGCCATAAAGGTGATCCGCGCGGGCCTCGATCCGCGCGCGGCGGCGAGCTTCAGGCGGGAGCGGCAGATTCTGGCCAGCCTGAGTCATCCCTTCATCGCCCACCTGATCGATGGCGGCGAGACCGACGCCGGCGACCCCTACCTCGTCATGGAGTACATCGAGGGCGGGCCGATCACGCGCCACTGCGATGACTCAGGCCTCGACCTTCGCCAGCGGCTGCAGCTGTTTCTCAAGGTCTGCGAGGCGGTGCAGTTTGCGCACCAGAACCTGATCGTGCATCGCGACATCAAGCCGGCCAACATCCTCGTCACCGCCGACGGGATGCCGAAGCTGCTGGACTTCGGGATCGCGCGCATGATGCAGGCCGCCGACCCGGCCGCCAACCCGTCGACGCGCACGCTCCCGCTTCTCACGCCGGACTACGCCAGCCCCGAACAGGTCGCCGGTGAGCCGGTGACGACGGCGAGCGATGTCTATTCACTTGGTGTCGTCCTTTATGAGCTGGTCGTGCGGACGCGGCCTTACCGGCACATCGACAGCACGTCGGACGTCTACGCCATCCTCGACGCGATTCGGCTCGAGGATCCGCAGCGGCCCACCGATGCGGTGAAGGGTCGGCCGGATGCGCTGCCCCTGGATGCCGAGATCGACGCCATGGTTCTGAAGACGCTGCGCAAAGTGCCGGCCGAACGCTACGGTTCAGCCGAGCAGCTGGCGCAGGATCTCGAGCGCTATCTCGAAGGGCGGCCGATTCGGGCACGTAATGCGTCGCGGCTCTATCGCGCGCGCAAGTTCGTGGCCCGCAACCGCGCCGCCGTCGCCGCCGGTGTCATCGTGGCCATCAGTTTGATCGCCGCGACGCTCGTCTCGCGGCAACAGGCGGCGATTGCCGGAGCGGAGCGGGTTCGGGCCGAGCAGCGCTTCAACGACGTCAGGCAGCTCGCCAACGCCTTCGTCTTCGAATTCGATCAGTCGATTCAGTCGCTGCCGGGCGCCACGGCGGCTCGCCGGCTGGCGATTGCGCGCGGCCTCGAGTATCTCGAGCGTCTGGCCAGCGATGCCAACGATGAGCCCATCCTGCGCGAGCTGGCGAGCGGCTACCAGCGAATCGCTCAAGTCCAGGGCAACCCGTACTTCGCCAATCTCGGCGACCTCGAGGGTGCGTCGAAAAGCTACACCCGCGCAATCGAGCTCCGCGAACGCCTGATGCGGCTGAACGGCGCCAACGACGCCGATCGATCGGCCTATGCCTCGGTGATCGCCGAGCAAGGGGATCTCATCTGGGCCGCCGGTGATTTCGAAGGCGCCCTCCGCAGCTACCTGCGGGCGGCGCAAATGAGCGGCGAGTTGCAGAAGAAGTACCCGGACGACCCCGATCGACGAATCGTCAGCGCCCGCCACCAGTACTCTGTCGGCCAGGCGTTCACGAAGCTCGGCCGATTTCAAGAGGCGCTCGACCAGTATCGCCGTTCGCTCGAGAGTTATAAGTCGGCCGTCGCCAGCTTTCCGGAGCGCAGCGAATTCGAACGTGGCGCTGCCGTTGCGGCGATGAAGGTCGGCGACTTTCTTAGTCGCAGCGGCGACCACTCCGGGGCGCGAGCCGAGTATGAGCGCGGCGTCGCCGCCGTGGACACGCTCCTGAAGGCGACTCCAGGCGTCCCGCCGTTTCTACGCCTTCACGCGTTCATCCTCAGCCGGCTGTCGCTCGAGCTCGTGGAAGTTGGCGACATTCCCGGCGCGCATCGCAGCGCCGTCCAGGCGCTCGAAGAAATCGAACGGCTCGGGCGCGCGGACGCCGGCGACCGGCAGGCCCGCGGCGACATCGCCACCTTCCGAAGCGGGCTTGGGTTGACGACATTCCTCTCCGGGCGAGTACAGGAAGCGGACGCCGTCATGAAGAGCGCGATCGCCGAGTTCGACGATCTCGAGAAGACGGGCGCGGTCGCGGTCGACCAGCGAAGCCAGCACGGCCAGGCGTTTCGACGGGCGGGCGATATCTCGCGTGCTGCTGGTCGCATAGACGAGGCGCACGCGCGGTACCTCCAGGCCCTCTCGAAGCTCGACCCGGTGCCACGAGACCTCGAGTATGAATCTGAGCTCGCCGTCGTGCTGATGCGCCTGGGAGAGACCGCGAAAACCGGCGCCAAGAGCTGGCATACCCGCAGCCTCGAGGTCTGGCGCAGCGCCGAGAGCCGTGGCGTCCGCGCCGGCCGGCTGACGCCCGGAGGCACCGCCCAGCTCGAAGCGATGCTGCGATAGGGTTCTCTGCAGTCCAAGACCCACCGCTTGCCCTGAGCGAATCGTCCAGCCGGGCTGGACGATGAGTCGAAGGGTGATCCGATCGGCCTGTCTTTGACGCGTACCCCTTTAGCGGAGGTTCGCGATGAGCAGGATTCGTCAGGCGCTTACGGTTCTCAGTCTTGCGGCCTTGGTCGGGTCAACGGTCACCGCCCAGACGGCCACCCGTTCGCCGCAAAAACGGCCGGCGCCGAAGCCGGTCGAGGCCGCCAAGCCTGCCGCTCCAGCGCCTGCGCCGCCGCCGGCTCCAGCACCGCCGCCGCCACCGCCGCCTGGGTTTCGTCTGAAGACCGTCACGACTCAGGGCGCACAGGTGTCCGAGAACACCACTTACATCCAGGGCGCGCGCCAGCGAGTGGAGTTCCCAGGCGTGGTGTCGATCGATCAGTGCGACACCAAAACCGTCGTGATGCTCAACACCACTGCCAAGCGCTACAAGACGCAGCCGTATCCCGAATCGGCCCCCGCCCAGACGACGACAGCAGCCGCGGCTCCTGCAACCCCTGCCGCAATGCCCGACATGCCGGTCCAGGCGCAGACGGCTGCTATGGACCCGACGATGCAGTTGCAGCTTCAGATGGCGCAAAAGCAGATGGCGCAGATGCAACAGATGCAGCAGCAAGGCGGCGGCCGCGGCACGGGAGGCATGGGAATGGGCATACCGCCGCAACCAAAGGGCGGGGTCGTGACCATCACGACGACGCTGACCGACACCCTCGAGCGGCAAAAGCTGTTCGGCCTCGAGGCGCGTCACGTGAAGACCATGGTCGTCAAACAGTTCAGCCAGACCGCGTGCGACAAGGCGCCGTACAAGCTGGAAATGGATGCGTGGTACGTCGATCTTCCGGAACGCAAGGGATGTCCGAAGGCTTCGGCCGAGCCGCCGGCTCCTCCGCCTTCCACCGATCCCGACGCGTGCACCGATCGGCTCGAGTCGCGCACGGTCGGCGACGCGAAGCTGGGTTTCCCGGTGAAGCTCACCACCACGACGACCACGGGTGAAGGCGAATCCATCGACGTGGTCACGACTCAACAGGAGGTGACCGAGCTCGAATCCACGAAGCTGGACGCCGCCCTTTTCGACACGCCACCGGACTTCACCGAGGCGACGAGCAGCGCCGAGATCGTACCGGCGATTGCCGCCGGCGGCAGCCTCGCCGACGCGCTGTTTGGATCGACGGCGGTCGGAACCAGCGCGCCGGCGCCGAAGAAGCCCGGCGTGATCCGCATCGGCGTGCTGGAGCCGGTGAACAAGACGGCGCGCGCGCTCGTTCCCAACGCGCACCGCGACGAGCTGGTCCGCAAGTTCGGCAAACCGCCGTACGAGGCGCTTCCGGTGCGCGGCAATTCCATGGCGGCGATCGATCAGGAGGCCGCTCGACTCGGAGTCGATTACCTGCTGCTCACCGAGGTCGTCGAGGTGAAGACCTCCAAGCCGGGCAAGATTGGCGGCTTGATGAACAAGGCGGCCAAGGAAGCGCCGAAGGACAAGCATGAGGTCAAGATCGACTACAAGCTGTATGCCGCCAACGCCACCCAGGCGCCGGTCTTTGGCGGCAGCGCGAAAGGATCGAACGGCGGCGTCACGATGGGCACCGCGCTCAAGGTCGCGATGTTCGCCGGTCAGATCTACATGGGCATGGGCGGCATGTTCATGACGGGCGGCATGGGCGGGCCGATGGGCGCGCTTGGGATGATGAACCCGATGATGGCGATGTCGGGCTCGAGCACCTCGCTCGGCTTGATCGGCGGTCTGTACGATCCGCGGGCCGCGGCGATGCGATCGGTGGCGATGTCGCTGATGGGCAGCGGCATGGGCCCCGGCGGGGTGCCGAACATGGCGTCGATGCTGGGCGGAGGAGATCCCTCTGAAGCCGAGATGCTCGACACGGTGTCAGAAGCACTCGGCAACGAGGTCAAGGCCGCGCTGGAGCAGCTCTCGAAGAAGAAGTAGGCCTCACGCGGCGCAGCCGCGCCTATTTCCGTGGCTGCGACGAGGGCGGGACCATCCCCTTGATGCGGAAGTAGGTCACCAGGTTGCCGTAGTGCTCCATGAAGTGGCCCGTGTTCCCGATCAGGGATGAGGCGCGCGCCGCCTTGCCGCTGCCAAACGCGCCCGGGACGATGTCGGCGGCGGTTTTGTCGGTGAGTGAAGAGTAAGCCCCGTCGCAATACGCAATCGCGTCGGTGAGCGCCTTGGTGATCGCGGCCCTCGTGGTCGCCGACTTCTCGAACTCGTCCTCGGTGTGCCCGGGCTTCTCTCCCTTGGCCGCCGCGCAGAATTCGTAGCTCGCCCCGGCCAGGTGCGCCAGGATCGCGCCAAACGATCGCACCGACTCTACCGGCTTGAAGGAGTAGTTCGCCTCAGGCATCTGGTTGGCAGATTCCTGGACGTTGCGTTTGGCCTCGGCCCACGCCTGGCGGATGGCGGCGCTCACTGGATTGGCATCGATGCCGGCAGCGGCCTGCGCAAAGACCGCCGACGGTGACACCACACACGCCAACGCAATCGCAGCAATCGACAAACGCGACATGGAAACCTCCTGAGGTTCCGAACAGACTACTTCAACCGAGCGCTTCACGAACGAACGCGTCGATACTATCGGCGGGCATCGCGCCCGACGTCCGCGCCGCCTCGCGGCCGCCGGCAAAGACTGCCAGCGTCGGGATCCCCTGAATGCGGAGACGCGAAGCGAGGTCGGAAACCTGGTCAGTGTTGACCTTGACCACGAGCAGCTTGCCGCTGTTACGATGGGCGACCTGTTCGACCTGTGGCGCGACCATTTTGCACGGGCCGCACCATGGCGCCCAGAAGTCCACCAGGATGGGCAGCGCCGAGTTCGCCACCAGCCTGTCGAATGTCGTCGATGAATCCACTTCCTGCGGCGTCGACGGCAACGTGAGGTCGGTGTGGCACTTCGCGCACCGCTGCGGCTGGCCGAGGCGGCCGAATGCGAGCCGGTTCTTGGTTCGGCAGGACGGGCACGTCACGATGACGCCGCGATCGTCGGCATTCAGCACGGACATGTCGCTCAGCTCCTGACTCCACTTTGAGCTTATCATCCGCTGAACGGCCATGACTCCGAACCAGTTCCGCAAGATCGCGCTGGGGATGGACGGCGCCATCGAAGCGTCGCACATGAGTCATCCGGACTTTCGCGCGAATGGAAAGATCTTCGCGACCATTGCACCAGGTAATACCCAGGGAATGGTCAAGCTCACGCCCGATCAGCAGGCGCGATTCATCGGGGATTACCGTGAGATGTTCGTGCCCGCGGCCGGCTCGTGGGGACGAGGCGGCGCCACCATGGTGCAATTTGCCGCCGCCGATCAGGAGGTGGTTGGCGAGGCGATGACGCTGGCCTGGCAGAACGTGATGGCGGCAAAGAAGGCGGCGCCGAAACGGCGCGCCACGAAGTAGAGGCTCGTGGGGACAAACCTTCCGCCTTCGCCGAGGCTTCGGCGGACCGCCGTAGCTTTAGCGGAGGCTGGCGAGGTTTATCGGACGGTTACTCCGCCTCGCTCGAATAGCCGAAGATCGGCCGTTGTTGATGCGGATGGGTTTCGGTCCAGCACTGCCCGCAGTCGCGGCAACGAAACGCAATCGTCTGGTCCGGTCCTTCGACCGACACCTTATAGGCGATGCCGTCCCCCGAGCACTGCGGACACTTTGGCGAGGCCGGTTCGGTTTCGTGTTCCACGCGCGCAACCCTCGAGCGAGACCGAGACTATAACACCACGCCGTTCGAGCGGCGAGCAAAGACGGCGTGACGCTGTGTCATCGATCGAACGAACGTCGCCTCACAGACGCCCCATCAACCGCAACAGCCCTTCGGTGAGCCACGGGACATAGGTAATCAGGAGGACGCCGGCGGCCAGAATCCCGAGCATCGGCAGCGTCGCCATCGTCACCTCGAGAACCGGTTTCTTGAAACGGTAGGACGCCAGCAGCAGGTTGAGTCCGAGCGGCGGGTGGAGATAGCCCAACTCCAGGTTGGCGATGAAGATGACGCCGAGATGGACGTAGCCGATGCCGTAGACGTCGGCCAGCGGCAGAATCAAGGGCACGACGACGACGATGGCCGAGAAGATGTCCATCACGGTGCCGACGAGAAGCAGGAAGACGTTCAACGCGAGCAGGAATGCCGCCTTCGACTCGATGTGCGACTGCGTCCACTCGATGAGCAGGGTCGGGACCTGCGCGTTCACCAGATAGTTGGTCAGACCGACGGCCACCGCCAGGATGATGAGGACGCCGCCGACCACGGCAATCGAGTCACCGGCGACTCGAATCACTTCTCCCATCGATTTCAAGTCGCGGTGGATGAAGCGCTGAATGATGAGCGCGTAGAGCGCGGCGATTGCGGCCGACTCCGACGTCGTCGCGTAGCCGCCGAGCAGCGCCCACAACACCACGATGGGCAGCAGCATTTCCCATTTCGCGGCCCACATCGCCGCCCGCAGCTCGGTCAGCCGAAACGGCGTTCGCGCGATCCCTTCACCCGCCGGCCCGCCGGAGCCTCTGCGGGCTTCGCGGACCCCGAGCAAGGCGACCAGCGAGAGCAGCACGATGCCCGGGATGATGCCGCCGATGAACAGGTCCTCGATCGCGACGTTCTGAGCGACGATCGCGTAGAGAATCAGCGGCACCGACAGCGGAAAGAGCAGACCGAGCGATCCCGACGCCGTCAGCAGGCCAATCGCGAACCGCTCTCGATAGCCTTCCTTGATGAGCGCCGGGAGCAGCAGACCGCCAAGCGCGAGGATGGTCACGCCCGATCCACCCGTGAACAGCGTGAAGAACGCACAGAGCCACGCCGACGCCACTGCCGTTCCGCCTGGCATCCAGCCAAAGAGCGCGCGCAACGCGCGCAGCAGCCGCTCGGATGAGTTGCCCTCGGCCAGGAAGAATCCCGTCAGCGTGAACAGCGGAATGGCCGCCAGGTTCGCCGATGGTGAGGTGAGCTCTTCGTAGGCCTTGATCAGCGGAACGATCGGCCGGCTCCCATCGATGAAGAACGCGACCATGGCAATGCCGCCGAGCAGCGCGAAGATTGGCGCACCAAGAATTCCGGCAATCAGGATGCCGATGATCCAGGGGAGTAGCGCCGCGCCCTCGAACACGTTGTGGTGAAATGCGGCGAAGAATCCCGCGGCGATGCCGAGCGCCGCGGTGGCTCGTCCAAGTCCGGTGGTCGATGCATGCCACACGAGCCGCAGCGCGATCACCGAGAACGCCAAGGGGAAGGCGAGCGTCGACACCCAGACCGGGATGTCGAGGGCAATGATGCCGCCGGCCGCGCGTTCGGTTGACGCCAACTCGGCGCCGCCGACGGCAAACATCGTCGCGATTGCTGCGCCCGCCGTCCCGCCTATCAGGTGCGCGGCGCTGCCGATGGGTCCCTTGGGAAACCACTCGCCCGTGGCGAGCGTCAGAAGCTTGCCTTCGCGCGCCGCGATGGCGGCGCCAAGCATGCCGACCCAGAGGGTGAGGGAGAGGGTGAACGACCCGGCGCCGGGAATGCCTGTGTCGGCGAAGGCGCGGACGACGATCTCGGCCAGCGGCAGCAGCATGATGCCGCCGAGCGCGAGCGCCGCCAGCGCGTTCTCGGCTTTAACCGCGAGGGCCCGCACTACCGGCCTGTCCGCCTGATCTGTGTCATCCGCGTCATCTGCGGCCCTGGTGTCTTATCTGCGTTTGCGGAAGGCGTCGCGTTCGCGCACGGCGGCGTCGTACACGTCCACAGGCATCATGTTTCCCCTCATCGTCGTCACCAGCTTCTCGGCTTCGACGCGAAAGGCGGCCGTCTGAGTCGCATCGAGCATTGTCACGGTGAGGCCGCGCGCCTTCATCGTCGCCACCGAGTCCTCATCCAGCTTCGGCGCCTCACCCAGGATCTTCTTTTCGAATGCCTTGGCGCCGGTGACGACGGCCTGGCGGTCGTTGGCGTCGATCTTGCCCCACGCTTCATTGGTCATAAGGACGGCGCCATAGAGCGGCGCGACGCGCGTGTCGAGCATGTACTTGGCGTCGCGGAAGATCTGGAGCAGCAGGGCCGGATACGGCGGGCTCGGCGCCGCGTCGATCATCCCGGTTCGCAGCTTCAGCTGCGCCGGGATGTCGCCGGCGGCGAGACCGACCGGGTGGAATCCGTTGGTCTTGTACCACTGGATCATCTTCTCGTCGCCCTGGCTGGTCCACAGCTTCGCGTTCTTCACATCCTCGATCGTCCGCACGGGCTGCTTCGAGAACAGCCGCACCCAGCCGGCGGTGGCCCACGACAGAAGCTTGAAGCCCTTCGCCTCGAGACGCTTCTCCAGGACAGGCGTCAGCTTCTCGAGGACGTATTGGCCCTCAGCGTCGGTTTCGAAGAAGAAGGGCACCCCGAAGGCATTGAATGCGTCGTCCACCGCGATGAGTCCGGGCAGCATCAGCAGATTTGCCTGCAGCTGATCGACGCCCGGCCGCATCATGCGGATCGTCGCGTCTTCGCTGCCTTGCGTGCCGCCTGCATAGACGATGAGTTTCACCCGGCCCTGCGTCGCGGTTTCCCACGAAGCCCCCATTTCCATGAGCGCCTTGTGGAACGATGAATTCACCGGCGCCTGCGTCGCCAGCTTGATGCTGACCGGCGCGGCGTGAAGCGTCGCGACCGCGAACACGAGTGCCACTACGAGAACGAACCTTCGACCGACCATGTCTCCTCCGAACTATTTCGAAAACTTCTCGTCGATGCGCTGCAGCAGCACACGCGCGCGCTTCTGACCCAGCAGGACCACCAGGCGATTCGATGGATCTTTCTCTGGATCGATCGCCAGCGCCGTCTGCAGGAGCTGCTCGAATTCCGCCCGATTCTGGTTCGGCACGGAAATGCCGAGCGCCAACGAAACATACGGTCCCGGCGACAACCCCTTCTGGATCGCCACGGCGGTCTTGAAGTGCTCACGCGCCCGTTCAGCGTTGCCGCCCAATGCCTCGGGCAGGCTGTCGAGCGTGATCAACAGCTCGTGGATGGCGCCTTTGTTCCAATTGCCGTCGAGCGCCAGGGCGCGATCGGCCAGGGCACGGACCGAGGGAAAGTCCACCGCGATCTCGGGCTTGTCGATGCCCAGGGCGATCGCCGAACCCCAGGACGCCGCCGACCAGTAGAGCAGCGCCACATCCTTCTTCTCCGCCTTGGCGATCGCAGCGGCTGGATCCTGCAGCAGCCTTTCGCTCGTGCCCTTGCCGAACCTGACATCCAAGGCGCGAAGGCAGTATGTCCGTCCGCGCAGATAGTGCTTGAGCGCGCGTTCGCGCAGGTGCGTCGCCTGATCACGGTCCTTCGGTTCGACTGCGTCAGCTTCAGACTCCAGGAACGCATAGCCGTTCTGCGTGAACGCCCCGCACGTCGAGGTCAGCAGCGGAACGTGGGTGGGCACCGACTCCAGGAGCGATTCGTAGAGCTTCAGGGCAAACGGAGAGGCGTCGCGGACCAGATCCGGGTCATCGTCTCTGCTAAAGACGTCGCCGGTTTCGGACAGGGCGCCGGCAACGGACTTCACGGCCATGGTCTTGAGCGAACATGCCGGCGCGACGGCCAGGACCAGGAGCGCGAGGACTACAGAATGGGACTTTCGCGGGAACATCAATCTCACAGCGTATCGTACCCTTCGACCCGGTCGCGCGCGTCAGGCCGCGCGCGATCTCGCTCAGGGCAGGCGCCGCTCCTGATCAAGAGTAGCGGGGACCGGTGTCGAAGTCGTGAGGAGGACCTGAAAAAGCATGAGGAACAGCGATGTGGCCGTCGCCGTGGTTCTTCTGTGCGCGTCGCCGCAGTTGGTCCCTGCTCAGACGGCCCGGCCGGCCACGGCATTCGTCAACGTGAGCCTGCTGGCGATGGAGGACGACCGCATCCGGCCCCGGCAAACCGTGGTCGTCCAGGACGGCCGGATTGCGCAGGTTGGCGGCAGCGCCGAGGTTCGAGTGCCAGCCGGCGCGGTGGTGATTGACGGGGAAGGACTCTACCTGCTTCCGGGCCTGACCGATGGGCATGTTCACCTCGAGACCGACATGCCCTGGGCGCCAACGCGGAAGGACTTCGGCGATGCGCCGATCTATCTCGCCTACGGCGTCACGACCGTCATGAATCTGGCCGGGACGCCGACACAACTCGATTGGCGCCGGCGAATCGAGGCGGGAGAGTGGCTCGGACCGACGATCTACACGTCTGGTCCCTTCGTGAACGAGCCCAGGGTGACAACTCCCGAAGAAGTTGAGCGGGACATCATGGCTCAAGCACGCGAGGGATTCGATCTCATCAAGTTCCACGAACTGCCGGGCACGACGGTTGGACTGTCGGTCCCGGCCTATCGCCGCATGATCGAGACGGCGCGTCGCGAGGGCTTGCCGCTGGTTGGGCATGCGCCGGTGAATTTGGGCCTCGAGGAGATGCTGGCGGCGCGACAGAGCGTCGCGCACGTCGGCATGCTGTCCAACATCTACTTCCTGCCGGTCGCGTCCAACCGGCTGGCGTTGTTCACGACGCTTGCGGCATTCGTCGTGTTGATCGGCGTCTCGGCTTCCGCCTTCGTTGAGGTGCTGTTTCGGCGCCGCCGATCGATGACGCTCGGCACGACCCTTTCGCTCGCTGCGTTCGCAGCCCTGGCCACGGCACTGACGTACCTGCCGGGAGGGCCACTCTTCGACAGCACGCTCTTGCGCGTCGTGTTCACTGGGCTGGCAGTGTTCGTGGCGGGCGCGGCGGCGGTGTCGATCTGGCGCGCTGTGTCTGTGTGGCGCGACCTGGGGCCACGCCGCAAGCCCCAAGTCCCAGGCCCGAAGTCCCCGCTCTCCGTCAAGCTGCGTTCGCTGACACTGGCGGCGGCCGGCGGCGTTTTGGCGGTGAACCTCTTCGCGTTCTGGGTCCCGGTTTCCTGGCGCGGCTCAGACAGCGGAATCGACCGGCTCGCGCGCCGGGTTCGCGACGCGGGGATTTTCGTGCAGTCCACGCTGATCGTCTACGAGTCGCTGAGCTCAGAGGGACGCGCCGTGCTCCGCGCCGATCCGGTGCTCGAGGCGCTGTTGCCCGAGACTCGAGAGATCTGGAGCCGGTTCGGCCGCTCGGCCGGTGGAGCGCCGCTGTTCAGGCTCCGCGAGTTCATGCAGAAGGTCGTCGGAGCGCTGCACCGGGATGGCGTGCCGATCGTGGCAGGGACCGACGCCATGGGCCTCCCCCACGTCGCACCGGGCAGCTCGTTGCATCAGGAACTGCAGCTGCTGTCGGGCAGTGGCCTGTCGCCATACGAGGTCCTGCGGTCCGCCACCGTCGTCCCAGCCGACTTTCTCGGCAAGCGTCATGAGTTCGGCACCATTGCTCCCGGTCAACGAGCCGATCTCCTGCTGGTGAGCGGGAACCCGCTCCAGGATCTGACAGTGTTGAAACGACCGCTCGGCGTGATGGCTCACGGGCGCTGGCACCCGCGCCAAGAGCTCGACGCGCTGTTGCAAGGCCTCTCTCGCGAGAACTGAATCGGCTTCTCGTCCGTCCACCTCCGCGGCCGGCCGAAGCTCTGTCGAATTCAGTCAGAGCGAAGAGGGGTTTATTGACACGGAGGTGACAGGGCTCGATACTGCCGCGACCCCCCAAGCTGAGCCCGGCGTTCGCCTCGGTTGGCGCCGGGCGCCTTCAGCGATCAGCGATCGGCTCTCGGTTCTCTCCGAACGCCGACGGCAGACAACCGTGATCAGGAGTTGGCCATGAGTCGATGCTTTAGGCCGTCCATTGGGGGCTTCGTTCTCGTCCTGCTATTTGCCTCATCCGTCTCCGCTCAAATCGATACGGGCGTCCATCGTCGGTCGCGTGGCGGACGATACCGGCGCGGTGCTGCCGGGCGTCACCGTGACGGTCGACGCAGGAAGGCACCGACGTGTCGGCCACGTCGGTGACGAACGACGCGTGGCGAGTTCATCTTTCCCGGGCTTGCGCGTCGGGCGATACACCGTGACGGCCGAGCTGCAGGGTTTCCGCCGCGCGATTCAGCGCGACGTCGTCGTCAACGTGCAAACGCGGGCGCAGGTCGACTTGCAGCCTGAAGGTCGGCGCGGTGAGCGAAGAGGTCGTCGTCACCGGCAGCGACGGAGCTGCTGCAGACCCAGACCGCCGACATCGGCAACGTGGTCGATGCGCGCCAGGTCAGCGACCTGCCGCTGCTTGGCCGCCGCTATTCGGAGCTGGCGTTTCTGTCGCCCGGCGTCGTCGCGGCGCCGGCCGGCATCACGAGCCGCGGCGAAGACACGTTCTTCAACGCCAACGGCAACTACGCAACGTGGAACAACTACACGCTCGACGGCGCCGACAACAACTCGTTCTCGACCAACCTGCAGGAGCGCAGCCCGCAGGTGGTGTCGCCGCCGGTGGACGCGCTGCAGGAGTTCAAGGTCCAGACGCGCACCTACTCGGCGGAGTTCGGCAAGGCGGCCGGCGCCGTGATCAACGCGTCGATCAAGCAGGGCAACAACCAAATGAGCGGATCGCTGTTCGGGTTTTTCCGCGACGAGTCGTTGAATGCCAACACCTGGGACAACGTCGAGCGGCGCTTCGGCCCAAGGGCCCGTTCAATCAGCTCATCGCCGGCGGCACGCTGGGCGGTCCGCTGGTGAGAGGCAAGACGTTCTTCTTCGGCGACTACCAGTCGGCGCGCACCGAGCGCGCGCTGTCGCAGACGGCAACCGTGCCGACCGCGCGGATGCGCGACGGCGACCTCAGCGAGCTGACCGGCAACATGGTGGCGAGCAACCCGTTCGTTCCGGCCGGATGCGTGGACGCGGTCAACAAGATCATCAACCGGTCCTGCGTCGATCCGGTGGCGGCCAAACTGATCGCGCTGTTTCCGGCGCCGAACGTCCCAGGCGCCGGGATTCTTCAACAACAACTTCATCTCCAACGGCATCCTCAACAACGACGTCGATCAGTTCGACATCCGGGTCGATCACAGCCTGGCGGCCGGCCGCGACCATCTGTTCGGCCGCTACAGCTTCCAGAACACCAACCGCGTCGAGCCGCCGGTTCTCGACGATCCGGTGGCGTCGGGCGACTTTGCCAGCAACATCCTGAACCGCGGCCAGAGCGCCGTCGGCGGATGGTCGCGCGTGTTCGGCTCGACCATGTTCAGCGAATTCCGCGTCTCGTACAACAAGGTGCGATCGGACGTCTTTCATCCGGCGTTCGGCATGGACGTCAACTCGCAGTACGGCATCAAGGGCGTGCCGAAGGACCCGCGTTTCTACGGCGGCTTGCCGCACATGCCGATCGCAGCGCTTCGCGCGGCTGGGCGGACCGTTTTTCCGGCCGCAGTTCCAGAACTCGCAGGTGTTCCAGTTCGCGGAGAACCTCACCTGGCAGCGCGGCAGCCACTCGCTGAAGTTCGGCGTCGGAGTTCCGCCGCGATCTGCTTCACTACATCGACCTGCGATCGCTCAACGGCGAGCTGAATTTCCTCGACGGCCGCTACACCGGTTTCGGCCTTGGCGACTTCCTGCTCGGCTTGTCGAGCGCGCAGCGGCTGACGCTGTTCCACGAGCCCGACCTCTACGCGAACGGCTGGCAGTTCTACGCGCAGGACAGCTGGCGCGTTCGAACCAACCTGACGATGACAGCCGGCATCCGCTACGAGATCTTCACGCCGCTGATCGATCGCAACAACCTGCTGACCAACATCGACCCGGCGACCGGAAAGACCTTCACCGCCAAGGACGGCAGCCTCTTCGATCGCGCGCTGATCCATCCGGATCGCAACGACTTCGCCCCGCGCGTGGGCGTGTCGTGGAGCCCGGTCGCAACGGATGGTGGTTCGCGGCGGCTTCGGCATCTTCTATCAGCAGACGGATCGATATGGCAGCGAGAGCCAGCTCGGGCTGAACCTGCCGCAACTGGTGGACGCGTCGATCACGTCCAACTCCGCAGCCGACGCGCCGGCGTTCACGTTCGCCCAGGGCTTCACGCCGCTCACGCCGGCGACCGTCAATCCCGACGGTCGTGCAGTGGCGCATCCAGGATCCCAATCAGGACACGCCGATCGTGCAGCAGTTCAGCGTCGGACCTGAGTACCAGTTCTCGCAGACCATGGTCGCCGCGGTCGAGTACGTGGGCAACCGCACGCGTCACGGGCGGCGGCTGCGCAATCTCAACGAGGGGATCATCCCGGCCGATGGCAGCGCCATCGTGTTTCCGTACGCGCAGTACGGATACGGCAACGCGTATCTCGAGCAGATCGTCACCAACGGCCGCGCCGACTACAACGCGCTGCAGGCGCGCATGCAGCGGCGGATGAGCGGCGGCCTCGCGTACACGGTTGCGTATACCTGGAGCAAGGCGCAGGGTGACTTTCTCGATCACCTGAGCGCCGGCGGCGGCGCCATCGGCAACGCGCCGGGATCGACCTATGCGATGGAAAAAGACTACGGGCTGCTGGCGTTCGACATCCCGCAGCGGCTGGTCACGAGCTTCATCTACGAGCTGCCGTTCGGAACCGGCCGCAAGTACGAGCCCGGTGGCGTGACTGGCGCCATCGTGCGCGGTTGGTCGGTGAACGGCATTCTCACGCTCAGCGACGGCCGGCCGTTCACGGTGACGACCAACGATCAGGCCGGGACCGGACCCGGCCGCATCGCCCGCGCCAATTGCCTCGGCGACCCGGTTCCGGATGGCTTCAACCAGACGCTCGATTCGTGGATGGACCCGGCAGCATTCGCACCGACGACGGCGCGGACATACGGCAATTGCGCGAACAACACCGTTCGCGGACCCGGATCGAAGTCGATGAACCTGTCGATCTTCCGGTCGATCGACGTGGGCGCGCAGAAGCGCATCGAGCTGCGCCTCGAGACGTTCAACCTGTTCAACTGGGTGAACTACGGATTCCCCGCCGCCAACATCTCGAACCTGGGGACCTTCGGACGCATTACGACGTCCTTGGGCGACCAGCGGGAGATCCAGATTGCGGTGAAGTTCTATTTTTGAAAGCGATGAACACCAAACACGGCAACCTACGTAGCCACGGAGACACGGAGTCGCGGAGAAGCGTCTTCATGAGTCTGCTCCGCGTCTCCGCGTCTCCGCGGCCCACGTCCGCTTGCATATTCCTGCTGGTGGTTGCTGCTCTGGCGCGGCTGTCATCTCAGAGCATTCCGCAAGACACCGGAGCGGCCGGCGCGTGGCAGAAGCTGCTGAAGGTGAAGACAACCGCGAGCGTGATGCACGTCGACCGCGCACCCGGACGATGAGCATGGCGGGGTGCTGGCGCGGTTGAGCCGCGGCGATGGCGCGCGGCTGGCGCTCACTCACGCTCAATCGCGGCGAGTCGGGCGACAACGCGATCGGTCCGCAACTGTTCGACGGGCTCGGGCTGATTCGCACCGAGGAGCTGCTCGACGCCGACCGCTACTACGGCGTCGACGATCAGTACTTCACGACGGTGGTCGACTACGGCTTCTCGAAGCGTCTCGAAGAGGCGTTCGACAAGTGGGGCCGCGACAACGTGCTCCGCGATGTCGTGCGCATCATCCGGATGAACCGGCCGACGGTCCTGCTCTCGCGCTTCCAGGGCAACGAGCGCGACGGCCACGGCAATCACCAGACGGCCGGCCTGCTGACCGTAGCAGGCGTTCAAGGCCGCCGGCGATCCGCAGCAGTTTCCCGAGCAGATCGCCGAAGGCCTGCGTCCGTGGCAGCCGATCAAGGTCTACATCGGCGGCGTGCGCGAGAACGAAGACTGGACCGTCCGCATCGACAGCGGCGAGTACAGCCCGTGGCTCGGCGATTCGTACGACAACGTCGCCCGGTTCGGCTTGAGCTTCCAGCGGTCGCAGAACAGCGGACGCTTCACGCCCGGCTTCGGGTCCCAACTTCGGCTACTACAAGCGGGTCGGCGAGCGGGTCACGTCGGCCGCGAAGGAGGCGAGCATCTGGGACGGCCTCGACACGCAGCTATGCCGGCCTGTTCAAGACGCTTGGCCGAACGCCGCCGGCCGACGTGGAAACGCAGCTGGCCGGCGATCGACGACGCGGTCGCGCAGCGCGATGCGCGAGTTCGCGATGACCGATCCGTCGGCAAGCGGTGCCCGACGCTCGTCGAAGGTCTCACGCTGACGCGCGAGGTGATCGCCGGCGCACAAGGACGCCGACGTGCTGTTCCTGCTCCGCATCAAGGAGCGGCAGTTTCAGGACGCGATCAACCGCGCGCTTGGCCTCGAGCTGACGGCGCTCGCCCAGCCGGCCGACACGCCGGAGCCGACGGGCGCGGCGGCGGCGTTTGCGCCGCCGGCGTTGATGGCGCGCCGGTGCCGGGACAGACGATTCGAAGTGCGCGTGCGGCTGGCCAATCGCGGCGGCGTCCCGATCACGTTCGATCCAGGCGGCTCGACCGCACCGTCCTTGCGACTTGCCGCCGAGCGGGGCTGGAATGTGACGCGACGTGCGGCGCAGCGCTCCGCCTGCGCAGCTTGCCAGGCATCAAGCGAGACACGGCATCGATTTCGCGTGACGCTGGCCGACGATGTGCCGATGAGCACGCAAGCCGTACTTCTCTCGGACCGGCCTGGCAGGAGAGCCGCTACACGCTGAGCGATCCCGCGCAGTTCGGCCGTCCCGCCGGCCCAGCGCCGCTGGTCGCGGTGGCCCGATACACGATCGACGGCGTGCCGGTCGAGATTCGCGAGACCGTTCGAACGGCGCGAAGCCAAGCTGCCGTACGGCGATGTGCTGCGCGAAGTGCGGAGCGTGCCGCGCCTCGCCGTCAGCGTGACCCCGTCGAACGCGATCGTGCCGCTCGCTTCCGCTGCCAGCCGCGTGGAGCTCGAGGTGTCGCTGCTGCACAACGCCGGAATCGGCGACGAGCGGCCAGGTGTCATTGCGGATGCCCGCCGGCTGGACGTCCGATCCGCCGCCGCAGTCGTTCTCGTTTGCGCGTGCTGGCGAGCGCGCGTCGTACGGTTTTCGGTCCACCCGGGTTCGATCGGCGACCAGCGCTACCGCGTCGAGGCGGTCGCGACCGCGGCCGGGAACGAGTATCGCGACGGCTACGAGCTGATCGATCATCGCGATCTCGAAGTCCGCTATCTCGTATCGATCGGCCACGACCGAGGTGCGCGGCATCGAGCGTCACGACGGTGCCCGGCCTGAAGGTCGGCTACGTGATGGGCGATCGGCGATCAGGTGCCGCTCGGCCTGCAGCAGCTGGGCGCGCAGGTGACGCTTGCTCGGCGAGCGCGAGCTGGCGACGGCCGATCTGTCGGCCTACGACACCATCATGACCGGCACGCGCGCCTATGCCGTGCGCGACGATCTCAAGACCTACAACCAGCGGCTGCTCGACTACGTCAAGGCCGGCGGCAATCTGATCGTGCTCTACAACACGCAGGAGCTCGTGCCCGCGCAGTTTGCGCCGTTCCCGGGAGAGCTGCCGCGCAGCGCGGAGGAAGTGTCAGAGGAGGATTCGCCGGTGACGATCCTGGCGCCCGCGCAGCAGTCGTTCACGTGGCCGAACCGGATCACGCTCGCCGACTTCGACGGGTGGGTGGAGCAGCGCGGCTCGAAGTTCTTCACGACGTGGGACGCGGCCTACACGCCGATGATCTGCGACGTTCGACAAAGGCCAGCCGCCGCAGCGCGGTGGATGGCTCACGGCGAAGTACGGGAAGGGCAACTGGACTTACTTCGCCTACGCGCTGCACCGGCAGTTGCCGTACGGCGTGCCGGGCGCGTATCGGATCACGGCCAATCTGCTTGCGCTTGGAAAACGCCCAGTGACGTACGTAGCCGCGGAGAGCAGCGCGAGTAGACCAGCGATAGACAGACAGATCGAATGGACCACGAGACAGATCATCACGGACAATCAGCCAGAGACTGGTCACTGAGACGCGTCACTTCGCGTCGCTAGACGTCAAACGATTGCTCTCCGCGGCTCCGCGGCCAGTGACCTGTCTGTTCTGAAGCGCTCGGTCGTGCTCGGAACGACTGCAGTATGCAGGACTCCCGCGGCGAGGAACACAAACGAGAAGACGATCCCCTCCCACGGCCCGGTGAAGAAGATGAACAGCCACAGCGCACCTGAGAGAATCGCGGGCCACGGGATAGAGCCACATCGTGAACGGCTGCGGGATGTCGGGTCGATAGCGGCGCAGCAGCACGACCGCCGCGCACTGCCAGATGAAGCGCAGCAGCACCTGCACCTGAATCAACCAGCTGACGAGCTGGCCCGAGCGTGAAAAAGCAGAACGGAATCGACACGACCGCGATCGTGGCGAGCGAGAGATCGGGGAAGTGCTTGGTCGGATGCACGCGCGCGAAGGCCTTGAAGAAGTCGCCGTCGCGCGCCGCGGCGTAGGGGATGCGCGAGTAGCCGAGGATCGTCGCGTAGAGCGAGGCGGCGGCGACGAACAGGATGAGCGCCGTCATCACGGTGCCGGCGATGCTGCCCGGTTGCTGGATCTGCGAACGTGCGCGCGATGAAGACCGACGCAACGGTTCGCGAATCCGCGCACCTCCTGCCACGGGATCATGCCGAGGATGACGATCGTCATCAGTATGTAGAGCGCGGCCACGAGGAACGTCGACAGGACGATCGACCGCGGGATCGTCCGCGTGGGATCCTTGATCTCGTCGCCGATGTTGCAGACCTGGTTGTAGCCGCCGTAGCTGTACATCGCCAGCACCGACGCGGCGCCGACGCTCATGAGCAGGCTGCGATCGAGGGTGAAGGCGGCTGGCGGAAAGTCGAACGCCTGCGCAGGCGAGAAGGTGAACAGCCCGGCGACGATCACCCAGCCGACCGTGAGCAGCACGACGACCAGCATCACGACGGCGAGGCGGCCGATGTCCTCGATGTTGCGCCACAGCAGCGCCGTCATCGCCACGCAGACGCACGGCCGCCACCAGGTTGTGCGTCAGCGGCGTCATCGTCGTCCACACGAACTGCAGGTAGTCGGCAAAGCCGACGGCGCCGCCGGCGACCGAAAGCGGCGCGACCAGAATGGTCTGGAAGATGAACAGAAACGCCATCAGCTGGCCGAGGCCGAACGGCTGAAACGCCTCGCGCAGGTAGAGATAGCCGCCGCCGCTGCCGGGCAGCGCCGCGCCGAGTTGCGCGTAGACCAGGCCGTCGGCCAGCGCGAGCACGAGCCCGGCCATCCACGCGTAGATGACGTGCGGGCCGTTCATCGCCGCGACCATGAAGGGAATGGTGAGGAACGGACCGACGCCGACCATGCTGATGACGTTGGTCGCCGTGGCCTCGCAGCAGGCCCATTGCTCGCGTCAGGTTGGAGTCGGCCATGTTTTCCAACGCTCGCACGGCAACCGTCAGCCGGCAACCGGCAACGGGGAGAAAAGTCGTCTGCTCTGCCTTCTGCCGCCTGCCGGCTGCCGGCTGCCGGATGCCGTCTACCGTCTACCGTCCCGTCGATCGTTCGGCCAGGAAGATATCCCCCGACCAGCGATAGCGGCCAACAATCAGCGACGAGCCATCGCGGGCCCACGTCATTCCGCGGAGGAACACTCCCGCTGGAAGGTCGACCAGCTTCTTGTACGGCTCTGGATTGTTGGGGTCGATGATCCAGATCGATCCTGGAAACGCGCCCGGGAGAACGGCTGTGGCGAGCCGACGTCCGTCCACCGACCACGTGACGAAGCCATTGCCGATCTGTGGGGCGTTAGGACCATCGAGCGGACGACTGTTGACGGGCTGGCCGTCGGGCCGGACCAGCTGCACGAACGCGCCAACGGCGCCTCCGCGTGGCTCGATGAAGGCGATCACATCTTCACGAGGCGACCAGGCGGGAGCGACTGCCGCCGCAGGCGTCGGCAGTCGGGTCGTGTGGCCGTCGGCCACCGTCACGATCATCAATCCGGGCGAGTCGCCAACAGGAGTGGCGTACACGATCCTGCGTCCATCGGGTGACCAACTGATGGTGTCGAAGACGTCCACTGGCGCGATCAGGCGAGGCGTGCCGCCTTCGGCGTTCACCACCCAAAGGCCCCGGCGTCCGCCCCGATCCGACACGAAGGCAATCTGCTGACCATCGGGCGAATACGCTGGCCGCTCGTCAATAGCCACCCCGGTTGTAAGTGGCGCGGGCTGAGCCAGTCGATCACGAGCGGACCACAGCGTACGGTTTCCTGTGCGCGACGAGCTGAACACCAACCGGTTACCATCCGGGGACCACGCAGGGTCGAAGTCGCCGGAAAAACCGTCGGTCAACGGTTCCAACGTGGCCGCTCGATCGAACGTGACAGGCACGCGTTCGAGCGATTGGCGGACCTCCACCACGGTACCGACCAATCTCAGGCCGTCTGCCGACAGGCTCGGCTCGGTGTATTCTCCCACTCCCGATGTGAGCCTGTAGTCACGGCCCGTCGCCAGGTTGCGCCACCACAGACTCAAGTCGACGCTGTCCGGGTTGGCGGCATAGAACAGGCCGCGTCCATCTGAACTGAGGACCGGAAACGCAGCCCGGCGGGCAGTGGTGATCACCGGTTCGATCGGACCACCCGCTGCCGCCACGCGAAAGATCTCCGTCGGCTCAATGTTGAAGTTCTGAGGTCCGTGGTTGAAATACACGAAGCCCCCATCAGGAGACCAGCGGATCCAGTGGATGTGTCGCGCCCCTTGGCGTTTCGCGATCTCGCGTTCGTTCTGGCCATCCGCATCGGCCACCATCAGCGCGTCACCTAACGAGCCTCCGGTTTTGACATAGGCGATCCGTTTTCCATCTGGCGACCATCGGAGGCCCGAGTTGCCAGTTGCCAGAACTCTGCGCGGCACACCACCAAGGGGTGCCGGGATCACCCACCCCGCGCCCGTCTGGCGTGGACCCTGCGCTTGAAACGCGATTTGCGTGCCGTCAGGCGAGACTTCGAGGCCGCCGATGTAGTCCTGCGCCTGCACCTCGATGTCCGCCGTCGCGGTGAGGTTTGCTGGATCGCCGCCGGCGATGAACTTGACCCAGACATCGGTGGGACCGCGCGCGTTCGACAAGTACGCGACCCACTTGCCGTCCGGTGAAATGGCCGGGCCGTACTCGTGCGCGGCTGTCGAAACCAGTCGGACGACGCGATCGAACACTGGCGGCGCGGCAGCAGAAGTTTGGCGCGCCGTGAACCAGCCCATCCCGCCTCCGGCAACGGCCAGTGCGAGGCCGGCAGCGGCGAGCTGCCACGACTTTGATCGATCCTGACCTGGCGGGCTCGGCGCGATCGCTGCCGACGAGGCCGACAAGGATGGTGAGAGCGCCTCGTCGATTTCGGCCCGCGCGTCGCCGATGTCGCGCAGTCGTTGGCGCATGTCCTTCTCGAAACAGCGCAGCAGCAACCGGCGAATGGCCGGCGGCGTACTGGCCGGCAACTTTGTGAGGTCGGCCTCCCGCTCGAGCACTGCCGCGATCAGATCCGACGTCGTCTCGCCCTGGAAGGCCAGGCGCCCGGTGAGCATTTCGTAGAGGACGCAGCCGAACGACCAGATGTCCGTTCGTTTGTCCACGGCCCGGCCCCGAGCCTGCTCAGGGCTCATGTACGCCGCGGTTCCCAGGATGACGCCGGCTCGCGTGTGCTCGACGGTGACGGTCGGTGATTGCGACACGTCCACGCCGGAACCGCGATCCGAATCGTCGGCTGCGGCCTTGGCGAGTCCGAAATCCAGGACCTTGGCGACGCCTCCGGTGGTGATCTTGATGTTGGCCGGCTTCAGATCGCGGTGAATGACGCCACGCTCGTGAGCGGCGTCGAGGGCGTCGGCGATCTGGCGAGCCAGCGTCAGCGCCTCGCGCACACGGCCCGCGCCATCCTTGCCGGCTGGCGCCTGGCGGAGGTGATCGCTCAGCGATTCGCCGTCGATGAATTCGAGGACCAAGGCTGGCTGGTCCGGCCGCCCTGCCTGGCCGGCCGGCAGGGATTCGAGCCCGTAAATCGCGCCGATGTTGGGATGATTCAGAGAGGCCAGCAGCCGTCCTTCTCGATCGAAGCGCGTCAGCCGGTCGGGGTCGTCCGCCACGGCGGGCGGAAGGATTTTGATCGCGACATCGCGGCCGAGCTTGGTGTCGCGGGCTCGATACACCTCTCCCATTCCGCCTTCGCCAATCCGCCCCAGGACTTGATATGGACCGATGGAATCTCCGGTCTTCATCGAGTCCTCATGTTGCCTTCGGCGCGGTCGCGCCGTAGTTCGCCGCCAGAGTTTCCGGCGAACGCAGGCGGACCACCCGCTCCGATGGGCGCAACGATCTCGTAGGGTCCAACTCGGGTTCCGGGCGTCACGATGGGGGCAGCGCCGCGCAAGAGTCTAGACCAGATTTCGCGGTCACGCCGACAGCAGTGCGTCTACCAGGCGGGCGGCCAGATCGCGCGAGCGAACCAGAGGATTCAGGGCGAGCGCCTCTATTTGATCCTTGCGCTGGCCGGTCAGTGCCGCGCCCACCGTCGCGCGCTCATAGGCCTTGACGCGCGTGATCAGGTCGCGGGCGTGATCGGGGACTGGCGACACCGACTGCGCGTGCGGCCCGTCACCATCGACGCGGCACGGCACTTCGATGATGTCGTCCTCGCTCAAGAACGGGAGCGTGCGCCGATTCGCGACGTCGAGCGGAATGATCGCGCCGTGTTGGTGAACGATCGCTCTCATCGTCATCAAGGCGATGCGATCGTAGCCGGACAACTGCGCCCAATCGGGTTTGGTCCGTCGCGTGTCGACGCCGGTCTCGAGCTGCATGTAAGTGCCGTCGCGATCCGAGAGATACCGTTCGTACCGCGCCAGCGGATCGGCGACGCCGTGGCCCAGATCCCGGAATAGTTCAGCGGTCAGCGCCGATACCACCGCCCCACGACTGCTTCCCGCGCGGCGCATGTGCGCGAGAGCGACTTCGGGGCGGTAGTAGTAGTAGAGATACTCCGTCGGCAGCAGGCGCATCTCCTGGAGCCGCTCGGGCTCGAACAGCGGCGATCGATACGCCGACTCGAGCTTTTCGGGGCGATCCCACAGGCGGTGCAACTGCGGCTCACCCTCGAAGAAGATTTCGCGAAGCCAGCCGAGGTGGTTCAACCCGAAATAGTCGTACGCACAGGTCGTCGCCGGCAGCCCCACGGCGTGCGCCGCGTCTTCGAACAGCTCCATCGGCGTGTCGCAGATGCCGATGAGGCGCGCATCGGTTTCCTGATGGACCGCCTGCGTGATGATGCTGACCGGGTTGGCAAAGTTGATGAGCCAGGCGCGCGGCGCCAGCCTGGCGACCAGGCGGCCGTAGTCGACCATCGCCGGAATCGTGCGGACCGCCATCGCAAACCCGACGGGGCCGACCGTCTCCTGCCCCACCGTGTCGAGGGCGATCGCCGCGGCCTCGTCTGTCGCGCGCTGTGCAGCGCCGCCGACGCGGATGCTGGTGATCACGAAGTCGGCCCCCTCGATCGCGCTCTCAGGCGTCGGCGAGCGGCTGACCGCGACGCCCTCGGCCACGCGCGCGGCGAGACTGGCGATCACGTGTTGGCGGTCGGCGTCGATGTCGTAGAGATCGACCCGATCGATCTTCAGATCGGATCGCGCGAGGCCGCCGACCAGCAGCGGCACGCGCACGCCGGCGCCGCCAATGATCGCGATTTTCATCGCCGCCGCGCCTTACCTTTTCGCACTCTTGGCACCCTGGCACCAGGCACCATTGGCACATTCTCCCCCTTGGCACTCTTGGCACCTGGCACTCTTGGCACCTTGATTGTCCTCGGTAATCCGTCCAGCCCGCCAGCCTTGCGCACCGAAGCGGCGCCGACGGCTCCTCCAGCCGCAAGGCAACGATCGGGTGGCTCGCCGTTGAGCCACGCCCACAGAAAGCCGCCATTGAACGCGTCTCCAGCCCCCGTCGTGTCCACCACCTTCACACGCCTGGCACGAACGTGAACGTCGCCGTTGGGTGTAATCCAACGGCTCCCTTTTGCGCCTTCCTTGAGAATCGCGATCGACTTGCGCCCGCGCCAGAACGTCAGCGCGTGCGTCAGCGTCTTGGCCTTCGCATAGCGCGTGGCCTCCAGGTCGTTCAGGAAGACGAAGTCGAGCGCATCGACCAGCTGCGTGAAGCCCTTGGTCCGCGCCAGGTCCTCGTTCCATCCGAAGTCGGCGGATGTCGTGATGCCGCGGGCTCGTAATGAATCGACCAATCGTGCCCACCCGATGCAGTCGCGCGGGCAGAGGGCCAGATGCACATGCGTCGCCCGCGCGCGCCTGAGCGCCTGCATCAATCGCCGCTCCAGCTTCGCGTTGACGCCGATGAAGGTCGCAAACGACCGCTCGTGCGTCGTCGACAGGGCCGCGGTAATCGCGTGCGGCTCGCCGCGCCGGCGCAGGTTGCGAACGATCACGCCCTCGGCGCGCAGGCGCTTCGCCCCGTTCGGACCCAACGCGCTCAGCGCGCGCACGTGCACGCCAAGCCGCGCGGCGGCAACGGCCGTGATCACCACGCCGCCGCCGATGGTGGCGACGAATCGATCGGTTTTGATTTCCTCGCCCGGACCGGGCAGGCGCTTGAGACCGACGAAGATCAGATCGTCGAACGATTCGCCCGCGCACAAGAGCGACGGTGATGCCGGCGCCCTCACTGCAGCTGCCTCATCGCCTCCTGAACATGATCGCGATCGAGGTCGCCGTCCTTCCAGTACTGGAGGAATCGTCCGTAGCATTCGCAGGCCTTGACCTTGTCACCACGCCGGTCGGCAATCTGGCCGAGATGGTACAGGCTAAAGACGTACTCGACGGGCATGAACAGACGAAATGCGAGGCCATCGGTCGTGAGCTCGGCCGGCAGGACCTTCAGGGCGACGTCGCGGTTGAGCCGTGCGTCGGTCGCGCGATAGACCACGCCCCTGCCGCCGCGGCTGATTTCCTCGACGATGGTGTAGTGGGAGGTCGTGCGTCCGGCGAGCGACACGGAGGACATTGTAGTCGGGGGATCAGCTCTCAGCCATCAGCGATCGGCTCTTAGGTTCGGCTGTCGAAGGCCGAAAGCCGAAAAGCCGAAGCTGAAAGCCGAGAGCGCCTCCAGTTTTACAGGCCGAAGTTTACGTTGTGGCCTGTGCCTGCGCCTGCGCGCGCTGCTGGCGCGCCCGGGTCAGGTGGGGGACGATGCCGATCATCCGCTGGATCAGGAAGAGCTGCGCGCGGTGGTGCATCTCGTGTTCCTTCACCGAGAGCAGCATTTCGAAGCGCGTCTTCGATCCCATCGGCAGTTCCACCCGCTCGCCCAGGAACGCATCGTTGGCGCCTTCCAGTTGTGCCGCGAAGGCGTCACCGTGAGCCCTGAGCGCACCGATGATGGCGTCCTTGGCGGTGAGCGCCGCCGAGGCCTTGCCTGACTCGCCCATGTAGCGTCCGAAATCCTCCATCGTCACGGCGGTCTTCTTTTCCGTGAAGTGCAGGGTCTCGGCCCAGTGCGTCGCGGTGGCGAGGTGCGCGAGCAGTTCGGCCACGCTCATCGTGTCGGGCGCGGCTTTGAAGTTGTATTGATCGGCCGGAATCTCTTCGGCTACCTGGATGGTGTTCTTGCGCACGGTGCGCCAGCTTTCGGCCATGTCTTTGGAACCGTAGTAATTCATTGCGGGAATCTCCTTGGAATGATGAAGGATAGCCCAAATCTCGTGATCTCGTGAGGTCGTGATCTGATGATCGATCTAGAGATCATAGGATCTGTTAATCGCGTGACCGATCTGATGATCGATCTTGTCGATCTCGCCGATCGATCACGCGATAGATCGCGACATCGTTCACCAAATCGCCAAATCAGTAGATCATTCGATCGATCGCCAGCTCGCCACTTCACCAGATCGCTACATTCCTGGCTGCGACGATATCTCGACCAGCGGCAGGCCCTGCAGCGCCATCAGCAAAAGCCCGCCCATGACGACGAGCCAGGCGAGGGCGGCGGCGCTCACGAGGCGCGCGCGTGAGCCGGCGGGCGAGTTGACCGATCGATCCAGCAGGAAGCCGAAGAGCGGCAGCGCCTGCAGTGCGTGCATGCCGAAGAAGTGGGCCACCCGCAGATCGCCGGATGTCGTCGACCAGTTGACGAACGGCAGGCCCGGGCCGCCGTCGGGCGCGGCAACGGTGTGCGCGTCGTTGGCAACCAGTACCCATCCCTGCAGGCTGGCGAGGATGAAAATGGCGAGGCCCGCACGGACGCCCCAGAGGTAGCCGGCTCGGTCGGGAGGCGTGTCGCGTCGAAGCGTCAGCAGCAACGTGAGCATGGCCACGGTATTGATCGTGATCATCAGGCCCATCACCGCGAAGATCACTTCGTTGAGCAGCGAGCTGTGGTTGAAGTGCGAGGTCGTGCCGCGCGCCGCTTGACCCACGATCAGCACGATCTCGATGACCATGACGAGGGGTGGCGTCCAGCGGATGAAGGTGCGCGCGCGTGAGCTGGGGCGCGCATCGGGCATGAACCACGCGATCGTCCAGAAGAAGATCAACAGAGAGATCTCGAACTTTGCCGGCTTGATCCACGGATTGATCCCGAGGATCTGACGGTCGTCGAACGGGAAGGCGAGCAGCGAGCCGGCGAGCGCGATCGCCATGAGGACGCCCGAGCCGAAGAGCAGCGGGTCGCGGCGGCGAAGCTCGTGAAGCGCGTCGGCGATGGTCACACGGCAACGGTCCCGGCGCGCAGGGTGCGGATGGCGAAGTAGGACAGCAATCCGATGGGGCCGAGCATGAAGGTGAGGATCAGGCAGGGGACCAGCAGCAGGTGCGGGACGTTGTGCGCCTGCGCGTCACGGGTTTCCCACGCGCCGATGAACAGGTCGAAGGCCAGGTAGTGGATCCAGCCCGCGAGCAGCAGCGCGGGCTCGGAGAAGAGGAGGGCGACGTCGGCGAGCGATCCGAAGCCGCCCTTCGCCGACGGGAAGTAGCGCACGATGAGGACGAGATAGAGCGCCGCGATCGTCAGCGGGACACCGACGCCGGCCACCAGCATGGCGATCCGGTGGCGAGGGAGGAGGATCAGCAGCAGCCACCCGAGGGCGGCGATGGCGCTGCCGATTGAGAAGAGCGTATCTAGTGGCATCTGGTGATCTCATGAGGTCGTGATCTTGTGATCGATCTGGGGATCTCGTGATCTGGTGATGCGATGATCGATCGGTTGATCGACCTGTTGATCGAGCGTCGCTCAAATCGGCAGATTGATCGTCACATCGATCGCCAGCTCACAAGATCGGGACATCAGCCGATCGATCACCAGCTCACCACTTCACGAGATCACTAGATTCCGTCAACGCTACTGCTGCGCCGTCGTCGTGGTTGTGCCACCACCAGCCGGCTGTGACGTCCCGTAATAGATCGCGTTGAAGAGGAACTTGAACGTGCCGTGCGGCTGTGCGCGGAACGTGATCTCGGGGCTGATCAGGAACACCTTGCCCTTTCCAACCTGCGCTTCAACTGCAGAGGTGCCCCCTTCGAGATAGTGCTGACCCCAGGCCCATCCCGATCGCAGCGGCGTCTTCGAGTCGAACCAGCCGACCGGCTTCACCCCGCGCAGCGTCGCATTCGGCGCCAGCTCCAGCACCGGGCTGCTGTCGAAGAGCACGTCGACCTTCTTCTCGAACCCGTACGCCAGCGGGCTGGTGTTGTCGACCGCCATGCTGAGGATCGATCCGGGCACGTAGAACTTCGTCCCAGGCAACGGCCTCTCGCTGCCGTCCTGCTGGACCTCGACCAGGTGATCGCTGACCGGCAGGCCGAGGTGATGACCGAGCACAGCCGAGCCGCCGAACGCGACGATGACGCCGCCGGCTTCGGCGAATTGTTTCAGCATCGGCACCGTCTTCGCGACCGTCACGCGCCCCAGACGCGGACGGTACTCCGCCGGGATGTCGTTCGCATCCGGCTGACGCCCGCCAAATCCGCCGCCACCGCCGTCGCTCTCCGGAATCCCGCCGTCTGGGAAGAGCAGCACGTCGTACTTCGCGCGCAGGTTGCCCGCATCCAACGCCGCCGGATAGACCACCTCGAAGTCGAACTCGAACTGTTCAAGCAGCCAGCGCACGTGGCCCGACGGCATCGATCCGCCGTATTGATCCCAGAGGCCGATGCGCGGCTTGGCCAGCTTGTACACCGCGCCGGTCGGACGCGCCGTCACCGCCGTGAAGTTCAACCCGAGATCGGCGGCGGCTTTCGTCAGGACGGCACTGGTGCTCGGCTTCGCCGTGATGAAGATGACGCCCGTGCCGTCGCTGCTTTGATACGAGCGATCGGCGACGAAGAACGCCTCTTCGCCGGCCTTGAGCAGTCGATTGACGGCAACGAACGCGTCGTTGTGGCGATGATTGACGACGTAGCCAACCGCGCCGGGCGTTTCGGTGACCTTGCCGGATGGCGGCTTGATCACGTCTGGAATTTTTTCGAACGGACCCTCCAATGGGTCGAGCACGCGATCGAACTTCAATCCCATGAGATAGGCGAGCGTCCATCCCGCGTTGTCATACGGCGGAACTGGAGGTCCACCGGGATACTGGAAATCGTTCGGGTGATCCTGCGGCTCGAACATGTCGAGCAGGTGGGGCCGGAACGCCTGCGCCGCCTTGAACACATACGATCCGGCAGGGTACTGCTTCCCGCCCGCCGAGAACGCCGCCGTGGCGCGATGCACGGTGAGGCCGCTCTTGATCATGATGTTGACGAACTTGGTGGCCGTCAGGAAGTCGCCGGCATCGGCCGGCACCACGTACCCGCGCGCGTCGCGGAGTTCGGGCTTGCGCAGCAACTGGAAGTACTTCGCCGGGACCGCCTGAACGCGTCCGCCAGAGCTCATTCGCGGGTCGCCCGACTCCAGCTTCATGTCCTTGGCGATTTCAGCTTTCGCCGCCGCCACCCGGGTCGGATAGTCGGTCCACGTGTCCGTGTTGCCTCGCCGGATCGAGTTCCGGCCCATCACGTAGACGTTGTAAAGCAGCGTCTCCCGGTAGCGTTGAGCGAAGTCGAGCACCGCGTAGTTCGCGGTGATGGAGTAGTCAACCGACTGCCGGAAGTGCCACACCTGCGGCGCGATCGGGAACGGGTAATCGCCCTTGCCGATGAGGCGATCGGGGACGAACCCGATCTCTTCGGGGGTCGGGTTGCCGATGCTCTCGGTGAGAAGGCCGACCTGATTGTGGAAGTAGGGCATCGTGCGCAACCCGCCGTTCCACCACGTCGAATAATTCGATCCCGATCGCGTGGTCACGCCAGGCTTGCCCTCGGCGTCGAAGCGCGCGTGCATCGCCGCGCCCACCTGGTCCAGCGTGTTGATGACCAGCGGGTCGTAGACGTAATTGAAGGGGTCGCGGAACGGCGGCGAGAACATCACCGTGCCGGTCGGGCCCGTCTGATGGTGGTTGTAGACGATCTGCGGGAACCACTCGCGGTAGAGGATGCGATTCGTGTTCACCGACTCTGGCTGATTCATCATGTAGAAGTCACGGTTGTTGTCGTGGCCGACGTACTTCTGATAGAGACGAGGAATCTGAGCCGTGCTGCGCTGCTTCGGGTCGGGATTGCGCATGTACCAGTCGGAGACCAGCTCCATGCCGTCGGGATTGACCTGGGTGGCGAGAATGATCACGTCTTTCAGGATCCGCATCGTCTCTTCGTCGGTCTTGCTGGCGAACTGATAGATGGTCTCGAGCAACTGCTGCGCGCCGAGCACCTCGGTGGCGTGGAGGCCACCATCGATCCACACGACGGCCTTGCCTTCCTTGGCGAGCGCGCGCGCCTGATCGTCGGTGAGGCCTTCGGCCTGGGCCAGCTGCCTGGCGATCTGTCTGTATCGATCGAGCCGCTTGAAGTTGTCGGGCGCCGTGATGATCGCCATCAGCTGATCGCGGCCCTCGGCGGTCTTGCCGATCGACTGCACGATCATCCGGTCCGACTCGGCGTCCAGCTTCTTCACGAACTCAGTGAACTTCGTGTAGTTGGGCAGCACGTAGTCAGCGCCGATTTCGTGGCCAAAGAATGCCTGGGGTGAGGTGATCTTGGGCGCCGCGACGGGCGTCTGGGCTGAGGGAGCGGCCAGCGAGACGAGCAAGGCCACGGCAACAAAAGCAACGGAGCGAGTTTTCGCGTGCATAGGGGTCCTCGAAAAAGCGTCGATGCCCGAGAACTGTACCCCGACTTGGGGCCTGGCCCCTTTGCATTTTCTGCCACCGCGCAAGGAACGTTCCCTGGTGGCACAGATTGCGGATGGGCCAGGCCCCAACTAGCGGGGCGACAGTTGCGAAGGGGGCGTTGCGACAGGCGGGAGAGGTGGCCGTTGAGCTCGTCGATCAGCGACTTGGCGACCGCCCGCTGCGCCGCGTTCGGCGCGGCATCCCCCGTCTGGACCAGCGACAAGAGACCCGCCAGGCGATCGTTCAGCTTGATCGGATTGGCGATCTTGTCCTTGGGACTCGCATTCTTGACCTGATAGAGGTCGCCCTCGATCGCCGACAGCCGCGCCAGCAGATCCGGCGGCGAGGTGACCGCGCCCGCCAGCTCCGCCTTCATCCGCCTGATCTTGATGACCGCCTCGTTGGCCGCGCTCGTCGCGTCGCGCAACTGCAGCGCCAGCTCGTACTGCGCGCGGTAGTCCGCGGCGCTCACGTGGCTCAACCGCGGATCGGCCTCCACCGCAAAGCGCTGCGTCTGCGCCACGCCGTCGATCGTCAGGCGCGCCTGGTACAGGCCCGGCGGAACGACGACGCCCCCGGCCGGGCTCGCCGCTTCGAGCACCATGCCCGGAAAAACGACCGAGCCGCGCGTCCGAAGATTCCACTCGACGCGATGGTGACCCGGCTTCAGAGGCGTCGGCAGTGACAGCGTTCGGACGACGGCGCCCGACTGGTCCAGAACCTCGAGTGTCGCGGTCGACGGCGCCCGCGAAACCCACAGATCGATCTGGGCTGGATAGACCCGGCGATACACTCCTCCCGGCGCGAAGAGATGAACCGGCTTCGAGGCGATCGTCGGCTCCCACTGCCGGAGCGCCGCAATCCGATCGAGCACCCAGAACGCACGGCCATGACTCGCGATCACGAGGTCCTCTCGCTCGACCTTGAGATCGGCCACCTGCACGTCGGGCAGGTTGAGCTGCAGCGACTGCCAGCTCTGGCCCCCGTCCAGCGACACGCGGACGCCGTGCTCGGTGCCGGCGTAAAGCAGCCCACGCCTCACGGGATCCTCGCGAACGACGTGCACGAAGTCGCGAGCGTCGAGACCGCGGTCGAGCCGGGTCCACGTGGCGCCGTAAGTCGTCTGTGCCGAACAGGATTGGGCGGCGATCGCCCAGCTGGTTGCGGCGACCGGACACGAACGCGCGGCCCGGCGCATGCGGCGAGGGATCGATCGCGGTGACCCTCGTGAAGTCGCCGAACTCCGGCGGCGTGACCTTCGCCCAGGTGCGCCCCCCATCTCGAGTCACCTGCACGACGCCGTCGTCTGAACCAGTCCACACCGTGTCGCGCTCACGCCGCGACGGCGCCACGATCACGACCGTCCCGTAGACCTCAGGCCCGTCCTGATCGAGCATGATCGGCCCGCCCGAATCGCCCAACGTCGACGGATCCGCGCGCGTGAGGTCGCCGCTCATGCGCTCCCAGGTCGTGCCCTCGTCGCGCGATCGCCAGACATGCTGCGACCCGGCGTAGAGATCGTAGGGCGCGATCGGCGAGAACACGACCGGATAGGTCCAGTTCCACCGCTCCGGCATGTCGCGCGCGGGCTCGCCCATCACCGTGCGCGGCCACGGCTGCACATCGCGTTCTTCGCCGGTGCGCCGATCGAACCGCGTCAGCACATTCGTCGATCCGGCGAAGAAGATGTCCGGCTTTGCCGGATGCGGCGCCACCCATCCGCTCTCGCCGCCGCCGACTTCGTAGTAGTCCGCGCCGAGCGGCTGACCCGGCAGATGCAGCGTGCCGTCGCGGCGACTGGGCACCGCCACCGACGTGTTGTCCTGCTGGCACGCGACCACGTGATACGGGAAGTCGGCCGTGGTCTCGACGCGGTACGGTTGCGCGGTCGGATAGCTCTGCGACGTCCAGCTCGCTCCGCCGTTGACCGACACCACCGCGCCGCCGTCGTCGCTCAGCACCATGCGCGCGGGGTTGCCTGGATCGATCCACAGGTCGTGATAGTCGCCGTGTGGTGTCGTGATGAATTGATACGTTGCCCCGCCGTCAGTGGACTTGGCCAATGCAAAGTTCAGGATGTAGACCGTGTTCGCGTCGTGCGGGTCGGAGACGACGCGATTGAAATAGAACGCGCGCTGCCACAGATCGCGATTGGGGTTGACCAATTGCCACGAGGCACCGGCATCGTCCGATCGATAGAGTCCACCGGCCTTGGCCTCGATGATGGCGTAGAGCCGTCGCGAATCGGCGCCCGATATCGTGATGCCAATCTTGCCGAGCAGACCCTCAGGCATCCCTGGCGCGTGCGTCATCTCCGCCCACGTGCTGCCGCCGTCGGTGGACTTGAACAATCCAGAGCCCGGCCCGCCGCTCGAGAGCTGCCACGGAATGCGAGACACTTCCCACAGCGCTGCGTACAACGTCTCTGGATTCTGCGGATCGATGACCAGATCGACCGCACCGGTCTTCGCATCTCTGAAGAGCACGCGGCTCCACGACGCGCCGCCGTCACGCGATCGATAGACGCCGCGGGCGTCGCTCGGCTGCGTGGGATCGCCGAGCGCTGCCGCGTAGATCACATCCGGGTTTGCTGGATGCACACGCAGCCGGGAAATGGTCAGCGTATCGGCCAGCCCGGCATGACGCCACGTACGACCGGCGTCGACGGACTTATAGACGCCGTCGCCCTGCATCACGTTGCCTCGCAACTGCGCCTCGCCCATACCGATGTAGACCACATCGGGATTCGACGGCGACACGGCAATCGCGCCGACCGACGAGCTGGCGATCTGGCCGTCAGTGACAGCGGTCCAGCTGGTTCCCCCATCGACGGTCTTCCACAGTCCGCCTCCGGTGGCGCCGAAGTAGTACTCGAAGGGTCGCGAAGGAGAGCCGCTCGTGGCGATCGATCGGCCGCCGCGCAGCGGTCCGATGTTGCGCCACTGCAGCGCGTCGAGCGGAAACGGCGACGCCGTCGTTCGAGGCTGGGCGGGCAGCGTCCCGCCCGCAAGACCGGCGGCAATCAGGGCGACGATGACTCGATGCTTCATGCGGGGCCCTTGGGACGCATCCCAGAGATCAGGAGGAACGGCAACAAGAGATCAGCAACTGGGGCGGTCATGAGATTAGTATTCTCCCGACCTCCTGATCTCTTGTTGCCTATTCTGGTTTTCGGATCAATCGATCGAGGAACATGCTGACGGTCAGCAACAGCTGATCCTGCTGCCGGCGCGCAACCAGTTGCAATCCAATCGGGAGGCCGGCCGCATCGACGCCGCAGGGAATGGAGACGGCTGGAGTACCGGCGGCATTGAACGGCCAGGTGTTGCGGAGGATCAGGCCGCCATCGATCGGCCCCTCGATCGGCGGCGCCGTGATGGGCACGGTGGGCATCGCGAGGATCTGCACGCCGTCAAAGACTCGATCCACGGCCCGGCGGAACTCGGCGAGTGCCTGGCGGCTTGCCTGCATCGCAGCCCCCGACGGTGGGGGCGCCTCGAAGAACGAGGCGAAGCCCGGCGAGAACGCATCGGGACGATCGCGCCAGGCCGCGCCAAGACTCGCCCAAATCTCTGAGACCACGATCGGGTCGAACACGCGCGCCATCGTATTGCCGTCAATCGGCAACTCGACGTCCTCGACGATGGCGCCCATCGAGCGGAAGCGCTGAATCGACATCTCGATCGCGCGCGCGACATCAGGCTGCAGTCGACCGAAGAAGAAGGAGCGGGGGATGCCGATGTGAAGGTTTGACAAATCAGGGGTGTCAGTCGACAAACTTGACCAGCCTCCGCTAAAGCTACGGCGGTCCGCCGAAGCCTCGGCGAAGGCGGAAGGTTTGTCCAGCACGGCCGCGAACATCACCGCCGCATCCTCCACCGTCCGCGCAACAAAGCCGACATGATCGAACGTCGGGCATGAGCCGAGAAGCCCTGCCGTGCTGATGCGGCCGAACGTCGGCTTGAAGCCAACGCAGCCGCAGAGCGCCGCCGGAATTCGCACGCTGCCGCCGGTGTCGCTCCCGGTCGCCGCGACGCACAGCCGAGCGACGACGGCTGCAGCCGATCCACCGCTCGATCCGCCGGCAATGCGCGCGCGATCGACTGGATTCCGCGTCGTGCCATAGAAGGGATTGATCGTGGTGACTCCGCCACCCAGCTCGTGCGTGTTGGTCTTGCCCAGCAAGACCGCGCCAACGCGCGCGAGCTGCGAGACGACGAACGCGTCACGTTTCGGAATGTGCGCCTCGTGAAGTCGAGAACCGGCAGTCGTGCGAATGCCGGCCGTTTCGAACAGGTCCTTATGCGCGATCGGCACGCCGAGCAGGGCGGGAGTGGACAACCTGGACGTGGCGGAAGGCGGTGGAAGCATTCGCGAGGCGCGCGACGAGTCGGCCCGCGCGCGGTCACCGGTCACCGTGACAAACGCATTCAAATCTGGATTGAGCGTCGCGATGCGCGCCAGGTAGGCCTCGGTCACTTCCGCCGGCGAAAGGTCGCGCCGCTCGAACCGGCCCACGAGATCGGTGAGTGAAAACGCAGTGAGGCCGCCGGTGGCACGAAGAGCGGCCTGCGCGCGGCTCACCGCCGGCATCGTCAGCGCGCCAGCCATCACGAGCATCCAGTCGCGGCGGGTCATGGGGTTTCAGGATTTACAGGTTCTACGCGTTCTACAGGTTCAGCAGGTTCAGCAGGTTCAGCAGGTTCAGCAGGTTCAGCAGGTTCAGCAGGTTCAGCAGGTTCAGCGGGCTCAGCGGGTTCAGCAGATTGCTGTGGGTTTCTGCAGGTTCGAATTGTAGAACCCGTAGAACCACTTGAACCTGCAGAACCTGCAGAACCTGCAGAACCTGCAGAACCTGCTGAACCCGCTGAACCTGCTGAACCCGCTGAACCTGTTTATGCACCAGAATGACCGTGGCAGTGCGCCTGACTCTCATCCGCTTTGGTGTTTTGCTTCTGGTATCGCTCATGGCCTGTGCGCCCCCGCCCTCGTCTCCGCAGAAAGCCGTCGCCCCGCATGGCACCTGGGCGTCTCCCTTGACGGCCGCGCGCGTCGCCGCCGGCGCGGTGCGGCTCGATCAAATCCACCTCGACGGCGACGATGTGTATTGGGTCGAGGGACGAGCGTCGGAAGGCGGGCGTAGTGTGATCGTGAGGCGGACGCCGGACGGCGTGAACAGCGACGTGACGCCACCGACCTTCAACGTGCGAACGCGCGTGCACGAGTACGGCGGCGCGGCGTATGCGATCGATCGCGGTGTCGTGTATTTCTCCAACTTTGCGGACCAGCGCCTGTATCGGCAGCCGCTCGGCGCCCCGCCGGTGGCCCTCACCACCGAGGGCTACTACTTCGCCGATTGCCATGTCGATGCGACCCGCGGCCGGCTGCTGTGCGTCCGTGAAGACCACACGAAGGACGGAGAGCCGACCTCTGCCATCGTCGCCGTCGGACTCGAAGGTGGCAAGGGTGCCAGAAGTGCCAAGGGTGCCAAAGGGGCTGGTGCCAAGAGTGCCGGCGGTGCCTCAGTGCAGGTGCTCGTTTCTGGTGCGGACTTCTATTCGGATCCGATCATCAGTCCCGACGGCAGGTCGCTCGCGTGGCTGCAGTGGAATCACCCGAACATGCCATGGGACGGCACCGAGTTGTGGACGGCTGCGCTCGAGGCCGATGGAACGCTGGGCCCGAAAGAGATAGTCGCAGGCAGCGATGACGAGTCGATCTTCCAGCCCGAGTGGTCGCCCGACGGCGTGCTGCACTTCGTCTCGGACCGCACGGGCTGGTGGAACCTGTATCGCCGCCGCGGCCCGACTTCGCGCGAGGGGTCCGTCGCGGCAGGCCCCGTGATCGAGCCGCTTCGCCCGATGTCGGCCGAGTTCGGCAAGCCGCAGTGGGCGTTCAGCATGGTGACCTATGCGTTTGCGAGCCCGACCCGGATCGTGGCGACCTACAGCGAAGCCGGCCGCTGGAAGATGGCGCTCATCGAATCGGAGGAGCGGCGCTTCGAGCCCGTCGCGTTGAGTCTCGAGCCGTTGCAGTCGATTCGCGCCAACGCGCGAGCCGTATACTTCGTCGGCGCCTCGCCAACCGAGGCTCCCGCCGTCGTCAAGATGACGATCGGCGCGATGGAAACGGAGGTCCTGCGCTCGTCGTCCAGCGAGCGGATCGCGCCTGAGTGGATCTCGGTGCCCGAGGCCGTGACGTTCCGGGTGACGCCAGAATTCCAAGGCCCAGGTCCGTCCGCCTCTGCTTCTTCGAATTCGCCCGGCGAGCTTCGGCGAGACAGGCTCCTGCCGGAGCCGCGAGACGTTCACGCGTTCTATTACCCGCCGAAAAATCCCAACGTCGTTGCGCCGGCCGGAGAGAAGCCGCCGCTGATCGTCCTCACGCACGGCGGCCCGACGTCGGCGACCGAAGACACCTTCGATCCAAGAGTGCAGTTCTGGACGAGCCGAGGGTTTGCGATACTCGACGTGAACTACAGCGGCAGCACCGGCTACGGCCGGGCGTATCGCGATCGGCTGAAAGGGCAGTGGGGCATTGCCGATGTCGAGGACGCGGTCGGCGGCGCCCAGGCCATGGTGGCGCAGGGGAAGGCCGATCCGAATCGGCTGATCATCCGCGGTGGAAGCGCGGGCGGCTACACCACGCTCGCCGCGCTGACGTTCCATCGGACCTTCAAGGCCGGGGCCAGCTACTACGGCATCAGCGACATCGAGGTCCTCGCCCACGACACCCACAAGTTCGAGTCGCGCTATCTGGAATCACTCATCGGGCCGTATCCGGCGGCCAAGGACCTTTACATGCAGCGATCGCCGATTCACTTCACCGATCGGCTGTCGTGCCCGCTGATTCTCTTTCAAGGTCTCGAAGACAAGGTCGTGCCGCCCAACCAGTCGGCGATGATGGCCGAGGCCGTCCGGAAGAAGGGGCTGCCGGTCGCCTACGTGACGTTCGACGGCGAACAGCACGGATTCAGGAAGGCCGAGAACATCGCCCGCGCGCTCGAAGCCGAGCTGTATTTCTACGGCGAGGTCTTCCGCTTCAAGATTGCGGACGCGATTGAACCGGTGAAAATCGACAACCCGTATCGCTAGCTAGCTATTCGCCGTTCGCTTTTCGCAGTTCGCCAAAATGCACTAGCCGCACCGCGATTGGCGAATGGCGAACCGCGAATGGCGAACCGCGAACCGCGAATGGCGAATGGCGAATAGCGAATAGCGACCTGCCACCAGCGGACTCCAGGACGTATAATCTCCCCCGTGATCGTCAGGCGTTTCTTTGAGCCGCTGGTGGCGCAGACCAGCTATCTGATTGGCTGCGCGGAGTGCGGCGAAGCGCTGATCATCGACCCCAATCGCGATATCGCGCGTTACGTCACGGCCGCTGCGCAGGAAGACTTGCGCATCACCCACGTCACCGAGACGCACATTCACGCCGACTTCGTGTCGGGATCGCGCGAGCTCGCCCATCGCACCGGCGCGACGCTGCATCTGTCCGATGAGGGCGACAAGGATTGGAAGTATCAATTTGTGGGAACGGCGACGGGCGACGGCCGATCCGGATCGCGCGATGAGGCCAATGTCCCGCACGTGAACGCCCGCCTGATCCGGCACGGCGACCGCATCACGATCGGCAACGTGATCGTCGAGGCCGTGCACACGCCCGGACACACGCCCGAGCACCTGACCTTTCTGATCACCGACGGCGCCGCGGCCGATCAACCGATCGCGGCGGCGACGGGAGACTTCATCTTCGTCGGCGACGTCGGCCGGCCCGACCTGCTCGAGCGGGCGGCCAACATCCAGGGCACCATGGTCGCGAGCGCGCGCACGCTCTGGCACAGCCTCCACGACTTCGCGCGCCGCGACGACTGGCTGCAGATCTGGCCGGGCCACGGCGCCGGTTCGGCGTGCGGCAAAGGCATCAGCGCGGTTCCCCACTCAACGCTCGGGTACGAGCGGCGCTTCAACTGGGCCTTCAACGTGGCCAGCGAAGACGACTTCGTGGTCCAGGCGCTCGCCGGCCAGCCCGAGCCGCCCAAGTACTTTGCGACGATGAAGCGGGTGAACAAGGAGGGGCCGCAGCTGCTCGGCCGGTTCCGGACCCCGGCGCGGCTCAACGACCACGTGCTGCTCGATCTGATCGACCGGCGCGCGTTCATCGTCGATACCCGTCCGGCGAGCGAATACGCGGCGCGGTTCGTGCCCGGCACTTTCAACATCCCGCTGAACTCGACGTTCGTCACCTGGGCCGGCTGGCTGGTGCCGTATTCCACTGACATCTACTTGATCGTCGACGAAGCGACCACCGCGCGAATGACGGAAGTCGTGCGCGCGCTCGGCCTGATCGGACTGGATCGCGTGGCCGGCATTCTCGGCCCGACGGCGATCGCTCACGCCGCCGATCACGGCGCCACGCTCGGCAGCATGCCGCAAGTCACGGCGACCGAGCTTGCCCATCGCGTGGCGGCGCACGGCGTCACGGTCCTCGACGTCCGCAATGCGTCGGAGTTTGCGGAGGGGCACATTCCGGCATCGCTGCACATTCCGCTCGGTTACCTGGGCGACCGGCTGAAGGAGGTCCCCGCCGACAAGCCGGTGGTCGTGCAGTGCCACTCCGGTTCACGATCGCAGATCGGCGCATCGCTCTTGAAGAAGCTGGGACGGCAGGAGGTGATGAACCTGGTCGGTGGCATCGCCGCATGGGAGGAGCAGGGGCTTCCAGTGGAGAGGTGAACGGTGGATAGTTGAAAGTTCAAGAGTTGAAGAGTTCAAAGTTGAAGTTCAAGAGTTTCAGTTCAGTTTAGAGTTTCAGTTTCAAGTTCGATCCCCGCGACCGACGCAGGCTTCATGCCTTCGTCGCATCTCGTTCACGTGTCGTTGACGTCCCACTGTTAGCGTCTGTCCTCGAGAATGAGAGGGACCATGAGACCAACACTCCTTGCCCTGATGATGCTGGCGGTGGCGCTGCCCGCCCGGGCTCAGTTCGACACTGCGTCGGTCGTCGGTACCGTTCGTGACGCGTCGGGCGGCGTCATTGCCGGCGCGACCGTGACGCTCACGAACACGGCCACTGGCGTCTCCACGGTCAGGACCTCCAATGCCAGCGGGCTGTACGAATTCGTCACGGTCAGGCCGGGCACCTACGTGGTCACCGGCGAGCTCGCCGGGTTTGCCGTCGCACTGGCCGACAACGTGCTGGTGCAGGTCGGCGCCCGCATGCGGGTCGATCTGACGCTCACCGTCGGCCAGCTCAGCGAGCAGATCCAGGTCACGGGCTTTTCCCCGCTGATTGAGACCGACTCGAGTCAACGCGGTCAGGTCATCAGCGGCGATCAGATGCGCGAGCTGGCGCTCAACGGACGCGAGTACTCGTCGCTCGCCCTGTTGTCGACCGGCGTCCGCCAGTCGGCGCTGAACAAGAGCACCAACAGTACGCCGCGCGAGGGCGCGTTCAACGTCAACGGCCTGCGCAGCACGTTCAACAACTTCATGATCGACGGGCTCGACAACAACGCCTACGGCACGAGCAACCAGGGCTTCTCGAATCAGGTGATGCAGCCGCCACCCGACGCCGTCGGCGAGTTCCGCGTCGTCACCAACAACCAGAGCGCCGAGTACGGACGCGCGGCGGGCGCGACCGTGAACGTCGTCTATCGCAGCGGCACGAATCAGTTCCACGTCGATG
This sequence comes from uncultured Acidobacteriota bacterium, assembly GCA_963773045.1. Lineage (GTDB taxonomy): Bacteria > Acidobacteriota > Vicinamibacteria > Vicinamibacterales > UBA2999 > 12-FULL-67-14b. The sequence continues at coordinate 247,782 of CAVYZT010000004.1, forward strand.
CGTGGGAGTTCTTCCGCGACACCGCGCTCAACGCCACCAATTACTTCAAGCCGCCCGACGGCAAGAAGCCGCCGCTGCGACGCAATCAATTCGGCAGTGTCTTCGGCGGTCCGCTCGTGAAGAATCGGGCGTTCTTCTTCGCCGATTACGAAGGGTTCCGGCAGGACAGCAAGGCCACGGTGTTCTCGACGCTCCCAACCGCGGCGCAAAAGCAGGGCGTTCTCCCGGTTGACGTCGTCGATCCGCGAACCGGGGCGACCTACGCCGCCGGCACGCGCATTCCGCTGACGAGCTTCGCGCAAAGGGTTCTTTCTGGACTGCCCGATCCGAATCTTCCGAGCGCGGCGAACAATTATTCGATCCTTCAGTTGTTCACCAATCACTCCGACAAGGTGGGCGGCAAGGTCGATCTCACGGTCAGCCCCACGCTGTCGGTGTTCGGACGCTATGGCTACCGGAAGCTCGACACGTTCGACGAGCCGAGCATTCCATTGCCGTCCGGCGGCGGCGGCAACGGGAACATCTACGCGCGCAGCAAGCAGCTGGCGTTCGGCGCCACCTACATTCCGAGCGATCGTTCGCTGCTCGAAGTGCGGTTTGGCTGGTCGAACACCGAGGCCGGCAAGAATCCTCCGGGGCTGGGAACGCCGGCCGACTTCGGCATCCCCGGCCTGCCGACCGACCCGCGCATCGCCGGGGGACTGCCGTCGCAGACGATCACTGGGTACTCAGGCCTCGGCCGTCAGGCGACCAACCCGCAGTGGCAGTTTCCAACGGTGTACAACCCGAAGATCAACTACAGCTGGCTGATGGGCCGGCAGTCGCTGAAGGCCGGCTACGAATTCCAGTACGTCAACGTCGAGGTCCAGGATGTGAATCCGCTCTACGGACTCGACACGTACTCAGGAATGTTCTCCCGTCCAGCCGGGGCGGCCGCGAACAATTTCTACAACCTCGCCGACTTCATGCTCGGCCTGCGTTCGCAGTACGCGCTGACCACATTCTTCATCGGCCAGATGCGGCAGGACCTGCATTTCCTCTACCTGCAGGACGACATTCGCGTCAACGACGAGCTGACGGTCAATGCGGGCGTGCGCTACGAGTACGCGACGCCGTTCTGGGAGGCCGGCAACGCCTTGACGAATTTCGATCCGGCGACCAACGCGATGGTCGCGGCCAAGGACGGGTCGATGTTCGATCGATCCCTCGTGGAACCCGATAAGAACAACTTCGGGCCGCGGCTCGGCGCAGCCTACACGGTCGCGCCGAAGACCGTGATCCGCGGCGGCTGGGGCATCAGCTACGTGCACATGAACCGCATCGGTTCGGCCAACCTGCTCTCGATCAACGGCCCGCAAGTGGTGCGCGCCGTCATCGCCCAGGGCAACCCGACGGCGCCCGCGTTCCGGCCGGCCGAGCAGGGCTACCCGGCCGGCTTCACCGATCCCGCGGCGTTCAATCCATTGACCGCGAACGTCAGCTTCATCCCGAGTGATTACCACTCGAGTCCGGTGCAGAGCTGGTACGCGTCGGTGCAGCGGGAGTTTGGACCGAGCATGCTGCTCGATGTCGCGTATGTCGGCAACAAGGCTGACGAACTGCTCCTGCTCGCCAACTACAATCAGGCCGCGACCAACAACCCCACGACGAACATCCCGCTCCAGGCGCGGCGTCCGATTCCGAACTTCGCCGACATCACCTATGTGTTCAACGGCGGGAAGTCCCGCTACAAGGCGCTGCAGGTGAAGTACGAGTGGCGCCTGCCTTCGGAGATCACGCTGCTGAACTCGCTGACGCTGTCAGAAGCCAAAGACAACGGCGCGGGCGCGTTGGAAAACCAAAATGGCAACTTCCCGGCGCCGCAGGACCGCAACAACCTCGATGCCGACTTCGGGCTCTCCGGTTACCACCAGCCCTACAACGTCACGACCAGCTTTATCTGGGGAATCCCATTCGGGCACGGCAAGCGCTGGGGCAACAGCATCCCGACGGCCCTGGACATGATCGCGGGCGGCTGGCAGATCTCCGGTGTCAACGTGGTTGCGGCCGGCGAGCGCGTGACGCTCGTCTACAGTCCCGCACCGGCCTTCCAGGTGTCGTCGATCACCAACGACTTCTGGGGCGCGAACAACTACCGGCCGAATCTGACCTGCGATCCGGCGCTCCCAGGGGATCAGCGGACGATCACCAACTACTTCAACGCCTCGTGTGTCGCGGTGCCCACCGATCAAAGCCAGCCGTTCGGCGACGCGCCCCGCAACAACGTGGCCGCCCCGAACTTCTGGCAGTTCGATCTCGCCGCCCTCAAGCAAGTCCGGATCGGCAGCCAGGCGAGAATGGAATTCCGAATCGAGACGTTCAACCTGTTCAACCGCGTGAACTTCGCGCCGCCGGCCTCGAATCGAAGCGTGAACACGTTCGGGACGATCACCGCGGCTTACCCCGCCCGTCAGGTGCAGTTGGGGTTCAAGGTGCGTTGGTAGGGAACGAACCTACAGGTTCCACAGGTTCTGCAGGTTCTGCAGGTTCTGCAGGTTCGACAGGTTCTCTCCTGGGGCCGAGTCGCCAACTCGGCTCCCTTTTTTTAAACCTGTCGAACCTGCTTTCAACCAGTCGAATCTGTGGAACCAGTAGAACCTGTTCGGTTCTCCCGGTGTCTAATCCCCCATGCTTGAAGCTCGCTCGCTCACGAAGTACTACGGCCCTCTGGCGGCGGTGCGTGATGTGACCTTCACCGCTCGGCCGGGGCAGATTCTCGGCTACCTCGGCCCGAACGGTTCGGGCAAATCGACTACCGTCCGCATGCTCGTCGGGCTCATGGAGCCGAGCGCCGGCGACGTGCTCTGGAACGGTCGATCGATTTTCCAGGACCTGCCCGCGTTTCGCGCGCGGCTGGGTTATGTTCCCGAAGAGCCGTTCCTCTATACCCATCTGACCGCGCCGGAGTACCTGCGCCTGGTCGGCGGCCTGCGCGGCGTGGACGACCACGTGCTCGAAGAGAAGATCGAGCGGCTCCTCGAGGTCCTGAATCTCACCGACGATCGGTACTCCACGCTCGCCGCCTATTCGAAGGGCATGCGGCAGAAGGTGCAGCTCGCCTCCGCGTTGCTGCACAACCCCGAGCTGATCGTGCTCGACGAACCGTTCTCCGGCCTCGACGTCGGCGCCACGCTGATGCTGCGGGCGGTCATCGCCTCGCTGGCGGCCGAGGGACGGACCATCCTGATGAGCTCGCACGTCATCGAGATCGTCGAGCAGATGTGCACCGATGTCGTCATCCTCTCGGACGGCAAGGTGGTCGCCCACGACCGCGTGGACCGGCTTCGCGGTCTGCGGCAGGAGCGATCGCTCGAGCATGTCTTCGTCCAGCTCGCCGTTCGCGAGAACGTGGACGAATCAGCCAAGGCGCTGCTCGACGCGGTACGCCTGTGAGCGACGCGCGCCGGCGCCGGCGGCTGCTGGTCAACACGTTCTTTGGCCGGCTGTTCGAGAACGACCTCTTCTCTTCGTCGGTCGCCGCCTCGCAGAGCGTGATGTGGATGCTCGCCGCCATCGGCACACCCGGCGTGATGATGAGCGGCAGCCTGATGTTCGCCTACGCCCACCAGCGCGCCCTCGGCGCATACGTGCAGGACCGCTCGATGATGGTGAACCAGGCGTTCCACGTCGACTTCGCGATGGCGATTTCGGGATTGGTGACGATGCTGGTCTGGAGCTCGCTGACGCCCGATCGGCGTGACGCGTTGGTCCTCGGCCACCTGCCCGTCACCCTGCGCGAGCAGGCGATTGCGCGACTACTGGCGATCGTGAAATTCTTCGGCCTCTTCATCGTCGCCGTCTCGATTCCTGCCGGCGCCGCGTTCACGTTCGTGACGCTCGGACCCCGTGAGGTGCTCTGGTTTCCAGGGCGTCTGATGGCGCACGTCGGCGCGACGGTTCTGGGTGGAGGCTTCGTCTTCTTCACGCTCGTGAACGTTCAGCTGCTGCTGGCGGCGATCGGTGGGCCACGGGCGGTGCGCCTGGCCACGTGGCCGCTTCAGGCGGCCGCGATTCTGGGCCTCATCGTCGCCATCAGCTCGACCGAGCGATTGGGTCTCGCGATGCTGAGGCTCGGATTGGACGCGGGACCCTGGGTGCTGTGGAACCCGGGTGCATGGTTCGCCGGTCTCTATCGCTGGCTGGCCAACGATCCACGCGAGGTCTTTGCCGTGCTCGCGTCTCGAGGGACGGTGGCGGTCGTGGCCAATATCGCTCTCACGCTCGCGCTCTATCCTCTGGCTTATGGACGCTGCCTCAGGCACGCCGTGCAGAGTGAGGGCCGTCGTACGGGGAGCCTGTCGCGATTCTGGGCGAGAACCGCCAACGCCGCGCTGGCGCCGACGCTGCGCACACCGCTCGAGCGCGGCCTGGCTGCCTACATGCTCGCCACGTTGTCTCGCAGCCACACGCACCGCTTTCTGATCGGCAGCTATGCCGGACTTGGTCTGCTGTTCGCGCTTCCGCTGGCTGGCCGTCTGTTGCAGGCGCCGGACAATGAAGCCGTCCTCTACGCGTGGTTCTCTGTTCCGCTCGGGCTCGCATTCTGGACCATCGCCGGCGTCCGGGTCGCGATCATGCTGCCGGTGGAACCATCAGCGAACTGGATCTTCAAGCTGACCGAGCCGGTGGACAAGCGCCGCGCCCTCACCACCGTGGTCACCGTGATGGCAGCGGTCACGTGCATTCCCCTCGCCGCCGGCTTCGGGATTGCTGCCGGCGTGATGGGCACCACCGTTCTGGGCGCCACCGTCTACGTCATCGTCGCGCTGACGGGTCTTTGCCTGATCGAAGCGCTCACCATCACGCTGCGGACCGTCCCGTTCACCTGCACCTATCTGCCAGGTCAGTTGCGTCTTCGCGTGCGATGGCCGCTCTACTTCGTCGTGTGGCTCAACATGACGTTCACGTTGGCCGGCTGGGGCGTGTGGGCGCTTGGCAATCCGCGCCGCACTGCACAACTGGCAGGTGCGCTGGCCGCGCTCTGGCTGGCCCTCCGCGTCTGGCACGTGACTCAGGCGCGGCGCATTCAAGGGTTTGTCTACGACGAACAACCACCGGCGCTCGTCTCGACGCTGGATCTGGTTGCGTCCATGAAACAACTCTGAAGATTCTTGAATCTCGTGATCTCGTGAGGTGGTGAGCTGGTGATCGAGCTGGAGAATCTCTTGATGTCGTGAAGTGGTGAGCTGGCGATCGAGCTGGAGATCTGATGATCGGTTGATCGGGTGATCGATCTTGTGATCTATCTGGTGATCTGGAGCGTGCCCCGAGATCAGGAGGATCGAACACGAGATCAGGAGATCAGAAGAATGGTTTCCCGCGAATAGAGAGAGCCCGCCAGTCCTAAGATAGATCTCCAGATCGATCACCAGATCGTGAGCTCTCCAGATCTGCCGATCGATCATCAGATCGCCACTTCATCAGCTCATCAGATTCGCAAAGCCTGACCTCGTCCCCCACTTTTATCTCTCCGTCATCCAGGACCTCTCCGAACACGCCGCCACCGTAGGGGACGCTCATGGCGTGCTTGAGGCCCGGCTGTGCTTCCTCCATGCGCTCGCACGGACGGGTCTCGCCGAGGATGCGGACGCGGACGCGGCCGATCTGCAGGATCTTGTGGCGTGAGTTGAACAGGTCCACGTCGGAGACCAGGAGGTTCGCGCGGCGCACGACCGGATCGGGCGTTCCCGGCCCAGCGGTCACTTCGCTCCAGTCCCGATTCGAGAGAATAGTGACCTGGCGTGTGCTGCCTTGATTGGCATCACCCTCGATGCCGCGGCCGGCGATCAGCGTCGCGCGAGACACCGAATCCATTGGCCCGCGCTTGAATCGCTTGACCCAGATCTTGAGAAGTTCGCTCACTTCCCGTGATAGTAGCGCGATCTTGACCGCTGGCAACGTACGGGCCACAGAGACACCGAGACTCAGAGAAATTCTTGGCTTTGTGTCTCTGGGTCTCGGTGGCTACGTCCGTTGAATGTGAATTCTTGGATGTACCTACCGGCGATCGATCTTGACGCCGCCGTTCGTGGTCCGCACGCGAACCGGTGCCCCTCCGGAGCCGAGCGTCGTGCTGATCCCGTGGCGCGAATTCAGCTCACCGGTGATCGTCAATGGATAGTCTGTCCGGAAGCCGCCGTTCACTGTCCGCGCTTCGAGTTGCGCGTTGTAGCCGTCGGGAACCGTGAGCGTCACGCCCCCATTGGTCGTCTCGACGTCGATGCCGTCTCCGTCCCACCCGCTTCCGGCCAGGGCGACGGTCAGGCCGCCATTGCGCGTGGACCCACGGACGTTGCCGGCCAGATCGGTGAGCCGCACGCCGCCGTTGTTGGTGTCGAAGCGGAGATTGCCGGCCACGCCGGCGATGGTGATGCCGCCGTTGTGCGCCGTCAGATCGAGGTCGTTCCTGCGCGGCACGTTGATGCGATAGCTCACCGACCACCATTCGCGGCGACCGGCTTCCGGCCCGGTGGCGGTCACACGCCCGCCGCCCACCTGAATCTGCACCGCCGCCGCCATTTCCTTGGCGCGCGCTTCAGTTCTCGCATTGGTCCGGATCACCGCCTGCACGCGAATCTCGTTTCGATCCCAGCCTTCGACCTGGATGCCGCCGTTCTGACCGGCGTCTACCGTCAGCGGACCGGCGCCCATGGTCTGGTCACGCACCTCGCAGAACTGCTCGTAGTCGTCGTTGCCCCGGTCGCGGCTGCTGTCGCAGGGGTCGGTCGACGACATCCGCTGGCCGTCGCCGTAGGCGGTCGCGCGCGATCGCGACGGGGGCCAGTCGTAGCCCATGTGGGCTCGGGTCTCGGCCCGGACCTGGCTGTGGATGTGGTCGTCGATGTGGGCGCGCACTCGAGCGTCGATCCGATCGGCGCTGGCGGCAATCCGCACGCGGATTCGCTCGGCCATGCGCTCGGCCTGCTGTGACCACCGATCGATGTTTCGTTCGGCCTGTTCGAGCGCCCGCTCGACGGCCTGGGAGACGTGGTCATGGTGGTCCCCTGGTTCCCACCGGAACGTCTGGGCGGTTGGGGCTGCGGCGAGTCCTGCCAGGATCGCCAGGGTGAAAACGATGCGAAGGGTCATCAGCGGCTCTCCTCGATTACGCCCGGCCCTGAGCAAGCGGTCCGGAACAACGTTCCGGAACGCGCGTCGAAGGGGCTTACGAGGGGATTGGACGGAATCCGCGGCGACAAAGTTGGCGGGAAGAACAAGGTGCCAAGGTGCCAAAGGTGCCGGGGGTGCCTGGGGTGCCTAGGGTGCGAGGGTGCCTAACCTAGGGTGTGCCGAGGGTGCCTAGAGGGTGGCGAGGGTGCAGCGGCTCTACGTTTCGACTGGTCTCTCAGGGTCCGCGACCCACTCGCTCCACGACCCAGGGAAGATCCGGACACCGCTGACGCCGGCGTGTTCCAGCGCCAGCAGGTTGTGGCAGGCGGACACTCCCGACCCGCAGTAGACGACCACTTTGCGCGGGTCCCTGGCCCCGAGAATCGGAGCCCATTGCGCCCTCAGTTCCTCCGATGATTTGAACCGCTTGTCGTCAGAGAGATTCTGCTGGAAGAAATAGTTGGCGGCCCCGGGGATATGGCCGGCGACCGGGTCGAGTGTCTCGCCGATGCCTCGATAGCGCTCGTTCGACCGCGAGTCCACCAGAAAAGTGGACGGATCGTCGAGTGTGGCGACGACCTGATCGACCGTCAGCCTCCAGCCCTCGCGCGGGCTGCCGGTAAACGTCGCCGGCGTCCAGTGCTCTCGGACGGCGCGCACCGCGTGACCCTCACGCTCCCAGCGCGCCAGCCCGCCGTCGAGCACGGCGGCCCGGTCGTGGCCCATCCATCGCAGCATCCACCACAAGCGCGACGCGTACATCCCGCTATCCGCGTCATACGCGATCACTTGATTGCCGGGCCCGATGCCGAGCGCGCCAAAGCGTTCTCGCAGAGCCTCGGGCTCGGGCAACGGGTGCCGCCCGTTGGTCCCGGTCTTCGGCCCAGATAGATCCCGATCGAGATGCGCATACCGCGCGCCCGGGAGGTGGCCGTGCTCATAATCCCGTTCCCCCTTCGCTGGATCGGCAAGGTCGAACCGGCAGTCGACGATCACCCAGGAACGATCGTCGAGGTGAGCGGCGAGGGTCGCAGGGTCGATCAGAGTGTGGAATTCGCTCTTCGCCATTGGCCGCCTGCTAGAAGCGAGTCTGTGTCATCTGGGTCACCGGTGTCATCGCGGCCCTAGTCGCGCGCGCAGATTTTTTCCGCCAGCTGATGGAGGAACAGGCCGACGTCAGTGACGACGCCGATCGTCTGAGTCGATCCTCGGTCGGTCAGCTTGGTCACCACGGCGGGATTGATGTCGACGCAAATCACTTTGACCCATGACGGCAGCATATTACCGACGCCGATGCTGTGCAGCATCGACGACAGCATCACGACCATCTCCACACCGGACAGCGCCTTCCAATACGCGTCCTGCGCGGCGACCAGTTCCATGATCGTCTCGGGCAGCGGGCCGTCATCGCGAATCGACCCCGCAAGGTAGTACGGGACGTTGTGCGTGTGACAGGCGTGCATGATGCCCGAGGTCAGCACGCCCGATTCAACCGCGCGCGCGATCCCGCCTGCCCGTCGAATCGCGTTGATCGCGCGCATGTGATTGCGGTGGCCGTGTTCGACGGGACTGCCGGTGTTCAAATCGATCCCGAGCGACGTGCCTGAGAGCGCCACCTCGATATCGTGCACCGCGAGCGCATTGCCGGCGAGGAGCGCGTGCACGTAGCCCTGCCGGACCAGCCGGCAGAAGTACTCCGCCCCGCCGGTATGCACGACGACCGGTCCGGCGACAAACGCGATCCGTCCGCCATCCTGCTTGATCCGACGCATCATCGTGGCGATCCGCGAAACCGCGGTCTCCACCCGGCGCTCGGAGGACACTTCATTGCTCATGAATCCGAAGGTCGGCTTGTCGCGCGATTGGATGTCGGGGGACACGCGAATGCCTTGCATCCCGCACACCACCATGTCGCCTTCGCGGATGTCCCGCAGCTTCCGGCAGTAGACGCGATTGCCGTCGGCGACCAGCGCCGCGTCCATCCGCTGATCGAGGGCGTTGACCCACTGGCCGTCGAGAAACACCGCGGTTCGGTGGTTGGTGGTGGAGTAGAAATCCTCCGGCGCCGCGCCGTTCATGTCCGCGCGGCGCAGCACGGCTTCCGGCATGCCCTTGACGAAGCAGCCGAAGACCGACAGCTTGGCCAGCAGATCCTGCAGGCGCGCCGGCGTGCCGGCGCTCAGTTTCAGCGTCAGCCGCGAGCCTTCTTCGTTGGTCCGGCCGACCACGAATCGGAGGATTTCGTACTCCGATCCGTGCTCGACGACGGTCGTGAGAATCGCCTGAAAGTTGCCCGAGTCGATCAGGTGCCCTTCAGCTTCGACCGTTTCGCTGACCATCGGCGTATTTTTGAGCTTGGCGCTAGGGTCGAAGCGGATCAATCAGTCGATCAATCAATGACCGATCGACCGATCGATCTCCGACCGGTGTCAGCGCATGCTTTGAAGCGCTGCGATGCGGTCCTGCAGCGGCGGGTGGGTCGACAGCAGCGCCATGAACCCACGCTTCCCCGAGATCTTGAGCGTGGCCAGCGACGCCTGACGCGTGTCGACCAGCTCGTGCGTCTGCATCAGCCGCTGCAGGGCGCCGATCATCTGAGGCCGGCCGGCAAGCCGGGCGCCGCCGGCGTCGGCGCGGAATTCACGCGCCCGCGAGAACCACGCGACGACCATCATGCCGAGGATGCCCAGCATGATGTCGAGGACAATCGTCACCAGCATGTTGACGAGGTACGAGTTCTTCTCGTCCACCATCTGCCGGGCGACGTTGGCGATGATGCGCGCGACGAACATCACGAACGCGTTCACCACGCCCTGGATGAGCGTCATCGTCACCATGTCGCCGTTCTCGATGTGGGTGATCTCGTGGGCGAGCACGCCCTCGACCTCATCCCGCCTCATCGCCTGGAACAGGCCGGTCGAGACGGCGACGAGACTGCGGCGCTTGCTCGGCCCGGTCGCAAACGCGTTCACCTCGGGTGAGTTGTAGTACCCCACCTCCGGCATCGGGATGTTGGCGCGGGTGGCGAGCTGCTCGACGGTGCGGTACAGCCAATCGAGATCTTCGCGGCCGGTGCGCCCATCGATCACCTGCACGCCCATCGCCATCTTCGCGATGAACTTCGACATCAGCAGGGAGATGAAGGCGCCGCCCATGCCCCAGACGAGGCAGAAGACCATCAGGGCGCCGTAGTCGATGCCCGTGGCGGTCAGATAGCCGCCGACGCCCAGCACACTGAGGACGATCGACAGCGTGGCCATGATGGCCAGATTCGTGAGCAGAAACAGGAGGATGCGTTTCATGGGATCAAGGATACCAAACCGGCATCCGGCAGCCGGCAGCCGGCCTCCGGCAGCCGGCAGCCGTCATCCGAAAGGCCCACAACTTCTTAGGGGCTATTGAGATACGGAAGAACGGTTGCCGGTTGTCCGCCGCCGCGGCCATAGGCCGCTATGGCGAGACCTCGCCGCAGCTCCTGAAGACTGTGGGAGCGGAGGCGGGCCGGATCCCGGCTGCCGGTCACTTGACGGGCGTATAGCCCTCAGCGAGCTTCTTCCGCGCGGCATCGACTTCGCGGTGGAAGACGAACAGGGCGTCGGCGTTGTCGGCCTTGTCGGTGAAGTTCCAGGTCTTGCCGCCCTTCTGTCTCACGCGCAGGTTCTTCTCCATGTAATCGACGGCAAAGGTTTCCAACTGGCCGAAGCCGAGCGCAAAGGCGTCGTTCTTGTTGGCCGTCACGTAGCTGAGGCCGTCGACGCTCGCCACCAGCGTGCCCTCGCACGACCCCATTCCGTGCTTGTGCACGACGGCCACGTGAGCATCGAGCCTCACTTCTTTGAACCGGAGTTTCACTTCGTTGGCGCCGGCGACGAGATTGACACTGTGCGTGATGCTGCTGAACCCGTCGGCGGAGAGATTGAGCGTCCGCTGGCCCGGCTCGAGCCGTTCGAGTTGCAGCGGCGTGTTGCCGACAAACGTTCGATCGATGAAGACGGAGGCGCCGGGTACATCAGTATCGACCGTGAGCGACGCATGCACTGGGGAAGTTGCGGCCAGCGCCGGTGGCGGCTCCACGATCGCTCTCTTCGGAGCGGCCTTGCGCGGCGCAGTGGTGGGCGGCGCCTCGGGCGCTGGCGGCGGCTCGACTTTGGTTTCCGTCGGCGCAGGTGGCGCCGGCGCGGGCGTGGCTGGAGGTGGTGTGGCGACCGCTGCGGTTGGCGGCGACGCGGGCGGCTGCGACCGCAAATAGAGCGCACCGGCGATCGCCAGCACGGCCACGAGCGAGAGAATTCCACCGATGATGACGATGTTACGAGGCGCCGATCCGGACTGACCTTCACTCACGGAGGTAATGCTAGCATGCGGGAAATACGGCCCGCCTCCGCTCCCACCGAAACCAAGTGCTTCGGCGAGGCTGGCAGGCGGAGTGTTGTCGGCGAATTCCAAGTCCTCAATGTCTGAGGCGGAAGACCTGCCATGCGCGTACGACTGCCCATCGTTGTTCTGTGCGGTTTGTTGATTGCGTCGTTACGAGTGGCGACGCAGGCTGAGCCTGAATGGTTTCAGTGGCGCGGGCCTAATCGCGACGGGATTTCGAACGAGACCGGCCTCCTCAAGACCTGGCCGCAGAACGGGCCGCCCGTGGCCTGGAAAGCGGCCGGCGCCGGCACGGGATACTCCTCATTCTCCACCTCAGGCGGACGGCTCTACACGCTCGGCGCTCGCAGCAATACGGAGTATGTGGTCGCCTTCGATCACGCGACGGGAAAGAAGGTCTGGGAGCATGCCAACGGCCGCCGCTTTCAGAACGATCAGGGTGACGGCCCGCGCAGCACGCCGACAGTCGATGGCGATCGCCTCTATGTCCTTGGCGGCAGCGGCGATTTGACCTGCCTCGAGGCGGCCAGCGGCCGGCGCGTCTGGTCGGTGAATCTGGTGCAGGCCTTTGGCGGAGTGAACCCGTATTGGGGGTACAGCGAATCACCGCTGATTGTCGGCGATCGCATCCTGGTGAACGCCGGCGGCAATCGCGCATCGATCGTGGCGATCGCGAAAGCCGACGGCCAGACGCTCTGGCAGCAGCACAGTGACGAGGCTGGCTACTCCTCGCCGATGCTGTTGAGAACCGGCAGCCTGTCGCAGGTGGTGTTCTTCACCGGCAGCCGGGTCATGGCGGTCGATCCTCGCGATGGGCGATTGCTGTGGTCGTACCCGAAGGTGGCGAACCGCACGGCCAACATCGCCACGCCGATCATTCGAGGCACGCGCGTCTTCGTGTCGTCGGACTACGGGACCGGCGCCGCGCTGCTCGACGTGCGAGCTGCCGGCAACATCGCGTCGGCCAGCGAGGTCTACTTCACGCGCGACATGCGCAACCACCATGCGACGTCGGTGTTGATTGGCGATCATCTCTACGGCTTTTCGAGCAGCATCCTGACGTCGATCAGATTTGATACCGGTGAGCTGGCGTGGCGCGATCGAAGTGTCGGCAAGGGCTCACTCATCTATGCCGACGAGCGCCTCTACCTCTACAGCGAAGGCGGCATCGTCGGTCTCGCCGAAGCGTCGCCGGTGGGCTACCGCGAGCATGGCCGCTTCCGCATACCCGCGGTCAGCGGCCTGCCGACCTATCCTGAGCCGGTGGTGACGCACGGGCTCCTGATCGTTCGCGATCAGGACAACGTCTTCGCGTACGACGTCAGGGCTCGGTAGCTGGGTGGTTTCGCCATTCGCCATTCGCCGTTCGCCCGGCAAAATGTGAACCGCCAAAAGCGAACGACGAATCGCGACGAAAGCCGTTAAGATTTCTAACCCGTGTCCGCTCAGTTGGCCGCACGACGAAGTGCACATCCGACAGCCATTGCAGTTACGCTCTTGCTCGCGCTGGCCGTCGCCTGCGTACCGAAGCCGTCGACCCCACCAGAGTTCACGCCTGCTGTCCGCGGCCTGCCGCCGCTTCTCACCTGGCTGGGCGAATTTACGCGGCCGATGGGCGCCACGTATCCCTCACTCACCGACAGCTCACTCTTCGGCAGCGTCTCCGGCCTGGTGAGGGATGGCGCCAACGCGCAATGGATTGCCGTGATCGACGAGCGACAGCGAACACGTGTGGCGTGGCTCACCATCGATGCCGTCGAGGGACGGCTCTCGGTGACACCGACGCAGGTGATGCAACTGCGTCCAGGGCCCGGAGTCAGCGAACGTCTCGTGACCCGGGCCGATCTCGAGGCGATCACGATGATGCCCGATGGCACCTTCCTCATGATCGAAGAAGGGCATATCTCGAAGGGTGAGGTGTGGGAGCCGTCGATTCTTCAGATGACACGAGATGGCCTGGTGACCGCCATCTACAACCTGCCGACGAAATTCCAGTTGCGATTCGATCAAACGCGCGGGGTTCGCGACAATCAGGGCTTCGAAGGTCTCACCCGCACGCCCGCCGGCAAGCTGATCGCCGGCTTGGAGCAGCCGTTGGTCGAAGATGGCCCGCCGAGCTCGTTCGAGCGCGGGGCCGCCGGGCTGCTGGTCGAGCTGGTCCAACGTGGGCGTGAGTGGGTGCAGGATCGCGAATGGCGATACCAGATCGATCCGACGCCACACATCGACGGCTTCGAAACGATCTGCGACGGCGGCGAGAACGGGCTGGTCGACCTGCTTGCGATCAGCGACACGGAGCTCTTTTCAATGGAGCGCGCCTGTCTGCGGAACCCGGAGACGATGGCGAGCGCCAATGCCGTCAAGATCTTCAACGTCGAGCTGACGGGGCCGACAGCACGGAAAACGCTGTTGCTCGATCTCTCAACACTCGCCGGGCGCCTGTCTCCCGCGCTCGACCGGCTCGACAACTTCGAGGCGTTGGCCTTCGGTCCACTGCTGGTCAACGGAACCAAGACGCTTCTCGTGGCGTCCGACGACAACTTCCGGTCGACACAGAAGACGTCGTTTTTGCTGTTCGGGTTGAGGTAGATCCGCGAGTTCAAGAGGCCTTACACGAGATCAGGAGCTCAAGAATTAGCACGAGATCAGGAGTTCAGGAGAATTGTTTCAAAGGAATATCTCCTGGTCTTCTGATCTCTTGTTTTGATCCTCCTGATCGCGGGGGCGTGGTCACTCCACGAATTTGTAGCCGACTCCTCGGATCGTGAGGAGATGCTTTGGCTTGGCCGGATCCTTTTCGAAATACAGATCAGGGTTCAAGAATTAGCAGGAGATCAGGAGTTCAGGAGAATTCTTTCAAAGGAATATCTCCTGGTCTTCTGATCTCCTGTTTTGATCCTCCTGATCTCGGGGGCGTCGTCACTCCACGAATTTGTAGCCGGCCTCAGATCGTGAGGAGATGCTTTGGCTTGGCCGGATCCTTTTCGAAATACAGATCAGGGTTCAAGAATTAGCAGGAGATCAGGAGTTCAGGAGAATTCTTTCAAAGGAATATCTCCTGGTCTTCTGATCGCTTGTTTTGATCCTCCTGATCGCGGGGGCGTCGTCACTCCACGAATTTGTAGCCGACTCCTCGGATCGTGAGGAGATGCTTTGGCTTGGCCGGATCCTTTTCCGAAATACAGATCAGGGTTCAAGAATTAGCAGGAGATCACGAGTTCAGGAGAATTCTTTCAAAGGAATATCTCCTGGTCTTCTGATCTCCTGTTTTGCTCCTCCTGATCTCGGGGGCGTCGTCACTCCACGAATTTGTAGCCGACTCCTCGGATCGTGAGGAGATGCTTTGGCTTGGTCGGATCCTTTTCGAAATACAGATCAGGGTTCAAGAATTAGCAGGAGATCAGGAGTTCAGGAGAATTCTTTCAAAGGAATATCTCCTGGTCTTCTGATCTCCTGTTTTGCTCCTCCTGATCGCGGGGGCGTCGTCACTCCACGAATTTGTAGCCGACTCCTCGGATCGTGAGGAGATGCTTTGGCTTGGTCGGATCCTTTTCGAAATACAGATCAGGGTTCAAGAATTAGCAGGAGATCACGAGTTCAGGAGAATTCTTTCAAAGGAATATCTCCTGGTCTTCTGATCTCCTGTTTTGCTCCTCCTGATCTCGGGGGCGTCGTCACTCCACGAATTTGTAGCCGACTCCTCGGATCGTGAGGAGATGCTTTGGCTTGGCCGGATCCTTTTCGAAATACAGATCAGGGTTCAAGAATTAGCAGGAGATCAGGAGTTCAGGAGAATTCTTTCAAAGGAATATCTCCTGGTCTTCTGATCGCTTGTTTTGATCCTCCTGATCGCGGGGGCGTCGTCACTCCACGAATTTGTAGCCGACTCCTCGGATCGTGAGGAGATGTTTTGGCTTGGTCGGATCCTTTTCGAGATACCGCCGCAGCCGCACGATGAAGTTGTCGATCGCCCGCGTGTCGGTGTCTTCGTGCAAATCCCAGACGTTCTCGAGGATGGCCTTGCGTGACACGGCCTTGCCCGCGTTCTTCACCAGGTAGCGGAGCAGGTTGCACTCCATCTGCGTGAGTTGATACGAACGGCCGTCAACCCGCAGCTCGAGCGCCTTGAGATCCAGGGTCTTGCCCGCGAAGCTCAGCTCGTCGGACTCTTCGCGCCCCACGCGCATCCATTCGCGCCGCCGCAACAGCCCGCGCAGGCGGGCGAGGAGGATCTGCAGCTCGAAGGGCTTGGGCAGATAGTCGTCGGCGCCGGCGGCAAAGCCGTTCAGCACGTCGGCCGGACGATCGCGCGCGGTGAGGATCAGCACCGGCACGTACTCTCCAGCCTTCCGCAGCTCGGCGACGACGCTGAAGCCGTCGAGGCCCGGCAGCATCACGTCGAGAATCACCGCGTCGAACGATCCGCGATGCTCGAGCAGCGCGGTGAGCGCCTCACGGCCGTCGCCCTCGATGGCCACCGAGTGGCCCTCGGCTTCGAGATTGAATCGCAGCCCGGTGGCGAGGTGCGCTTCATCCTCGACGATCAGAATGCGGCTCATGACGCCGGCATTGCGGCTCCCGGCAGGCTGTGGCTTCGCGGCAGCTCGAGTGTGAACGTCGAGCCTTTGCCCTCGCCGTCGCTCTGCGCGAAGACCCGGCCGCCGTGACGCTTGGCGATCGAGCGGACGATGTAGAGGCCGAGCCCGGTGCCCTTCACTTTGAAGCCGTGCGCCTGCCCCCGGTAGAAGCGGTTGAAGATGCGCGACAGCTGCGCCCGTGGAATGCCCACGCCGGTGTCCTTGACCCGCACCAGGATGGTTTCGGGCGTCGGCGACGCCGTCTCCACCGTGACGTTCGGCGCGTTGGCCGAGTACTTCACCGCGTTGTCGAGCAGGTTGAGCACGGCGGTCCGCAGATCGTCCGGATCGCCATCCACCACCAGAGGGCCGCCGGACCCTGAGACGACGGCGACCGCGTGGTCGTCGAGATGGTGCCGCTGACGAACGGTCTCGACGCAGTCGCGGGCCAGCGCGGCCACGTCGACCGGTGCGGGGTGATGCACCTTGAAGCGATGCCGCGCGGCGCCCGCCTTGAGCACCTGATCGACGGTGTACTGGAGCCGGTCGGCGTCGCTCAGCATGATGCGGTAGAACTCCTGGCGCTGCCCATCACTCACCGGCCGTGACTGGAGCGTCTCGAGGTACAGCCGGATCGAGGCGATCGGCGTCCGGAGCTCGTGCGTGACCGAGTTGAGAAAGCTGTCCTGCTGCTCGGTGATCCCCATCTCACGGACGAGAAACACGGTGTAGACGATGATGCCGGCGATGATGCCGGTAAAGGAGAGGACGCCCAGCACGAGCGGCGCAACCTGCCGCCCGTTGACCAGAATCCAGCCGATGTTGAGGGAAACCGCCGCCGCGACGAGGACGATGCAGAGGACGACGAAGACGATGGTGGCCGTCTGCTTCGTGTCATTGGCCAATCTTATGAGAGATGACGGTGGATCAATCCGTCAATCAGTCCATGCGCACGGCCAAAGGACTGATCGACCGATTGACTTCCTGACGACGATGGTGGCCGTCTGGCGTCGTGTCACCCCCTGATTCTATTACGCCGCTTCTTCTGCCATTTCCTCGCGGACCTTCGCGACCTTCACGTCCCACACGAGGCCCAGCATCCGCAGCACGCTGATCCCAATCCAGTTGATGTCGAGCTCGTACCAGGCCAGCCCGTGGCGCGCCGACACCGGATGCGCGTGATGGTTGTTGTGCCAGCCCTCGCCGAACGTCAGCAGCGCCACCCACCAGTTGTTGGTCGAGTCGTCGCGGGTCTTGAAGCGTCGCGAGCCCCACAGGTGCGTGGCCGAGTTCACCAGCCAGGTGGCGTGCAGGCCATAGGTCGTGCGGAAGAAGACACCCCACAACACATAGGGAATGCCGCCGTAGGCGAGCAGCGCGAGACCGACGACGACCTGCGGCACCCAGTGCCAGGTCGTCAGCGCGACGTGAAACCGATCGCGGCTGAGGTCCGGCACGTAGCGTCCGAGGATCGCCGTGTCGTGATGCATCGCCTTGCCGGTGAGAATCCAGCCCATGTGCGCCCAGAACGTGCCTTCGCGCGGGGTGTGCGGATCGCCGTCGTGGTCGGAGTGCTGGTGATGAATCCGGTGCGTGGCGACCCAGAAGATCGGTCCGCCTTCGAGCGCGAGGGCGCCGCACGTGGTGAGGATGTACTCGACCCACTTGTAGGTCTTGTAGCCGCGATGGGTCAGGAGCCGGTGATAGCCCATCCCGATGCCCAACGATCCGGCGACCCACCACAGCAGGAACATCATGCCGATCGCGCCGGCATCGATGTAGAAGAAGGCGGCGACCGATCCGATGTGGTAGACGGTCATCGCGATCGCGGTAATCCAGTTGATTTCGCCAGAGGACGCTTGGCGCCCGTAGATCTCAGAGGTCGATTGCATGGTCAGCGGGTCATACTATCGGGACTTGACCGCCCTGACTGTAATACTTGTGTCAGGGCGGTAAGCCCTGTAACCGCAACAACTTGAAGCGGTCAGTGCCTAGGGTGTGCCTCGGGTGTCCGCCTCCGCGGCCGAAGGGCCGCTACGGCGAGACCTCGCAGAAGCTCGCGTGAGCTTCTGAGTGCGAAGGCGGGAGGTGGGGGCGGGAGATGCGCGGCGAGCGAAGGCGGATCAGCGCAACACGTAGCGTCGATACGTGTCGACGAGCGCCTTGTTGGGTCCGCCCAACTCTTGATGCTTCGCGACCAGATCGGAAAAGAGCGCCTTGTTCTGCGCGCTCAACCCCTTGTTGTCGATGTGCATCCGGTACAGCACCTGAATGGCCACGAACATGAGGTTCTGATCGACGCGCGAGCCGCTCACGAGCTCTTTGAGCTTCGGCAACGCGCTGTCGTAATCGCCGAGCATGGCTTCGGCCGTCGCCTCGCGCTTCATGCGCTCGCGATCGTCGGTCCACGCTTCAGGCGCTTCCTGGAGAAAGTCGACGGCCTGGCGGCCTTCGCCGACGCGCAACAGCGCGTCGACGAGCGCGGGATACACCGCCCCAGGGTTCTCGCTGAGCAGCGCGATCTGCCACGCGCCGATCGCATCGCGATCGCGTCCGCTCGCCGCGTGACAGGCGCCCATGTAAAACGCCGCGCCCAGAAAATCGGTCGCGCTCTTCATCGTCTGCTGGAACCATGCCGACGCCTGGGCGATGTTGCCCTGCTGAAACGCATTCAGCCCGCGCACGAACGTGAGTGCGATCTCATCGTCCGGCGTGGACGCAGCGCCGTCGGGCACGACGAAGCGGCCGTTGCGCGCTTCCTCGATCACGGCCTCGACCGCTGCCGAGGGCGGATAGAGATCGGTAAGACCATCGAGAAATGGCCGGAGCACCGCCTGGTCGAGCACGGTCTGCGGCACAAAGGCGGGCACCGGCGCCAGAATCTTGATCGGCGGCGGCGGCGCGGCTGGCGCATCGGGATCCAGCGGCGCACTGAGGTCCGGCTTCGCGGCAGTGTTCACCGCCATGGCCGGAGACAGCAGGAAAGGCCGCACCAGTCGAGTCTCAGGCCGGCCCGGCACGGTCACGATGGCGCGCGCGAAGTACTCGCCGGGCGGCACGACGCCAAGCTTGAGCGTGGCGGCAAACGATCGCTGCCCCTGCGCGCGCGAGGCTTGCCGCGCCTCGGCGTTCACCAGCGTGGCGCCCGACTCGGAGTCGGCGATCTGAACCGTGACCTTCGCCTTGTTCAGCAGCCCCGCGTCTTCCCCGGTCATCTCGAGCATCGCGGTCAAGGTCTCGGTGTCTACGACACCTGACGGCCGCAGTCGAGGAACGGACTCGGGGCTCGGCGGCTGGGGCACCACCATGAGATCGGAGACGTTGAGTCCTGCGCCGACCGGCTTGAACCGCGCGTTGATCGAATGATGCACGCTGCCGCCTCGGCCTTCGCTGTCGATCGCGGCGAGCCGCAACGTGTATTCACCAGGGTCGAGCAGCACGGAGGTGAGGAACAGCCGCGGCGATTCTTCACGCTCGCTGGCCGGCGCCAGCCTCGCCGGCCCGGCGTTGTTGACGATGATCTTCTCGTTCTTGTCGGTCACGACCACGCCGACGGTCCACTCGGCCGACTCGGTGGCAGGGTCGCCCAGCTCGGCGCTGATCACGACGCGCACCTGCGACTTGCCGGTGGTTGTCGCCGTGAAGCTCGAGACCCGCATCGGCAGCCCGCGCGTCGGCAGCGGTGCCATGACCATGCGTTTGACCTGCTCCACCGGCGGCACTTCGAACGCCGGACCCGAAGCGGAAGACGCGTCGTGAAGCACAAACGTCGGTCTTGCCCTGACCGTCAGGTCGCGGCGCTTCACCTGCACGCGAATCCGCCGCTCCCGTCCGGTGCGATCCGAATCGGTGGGCTCGAAGCCGAGCAGGTAGTAGCCGGAAAGCTCGCGGCCCAATCGATCGAACACGGCTTCAGGCGACGCGACCACCTGCGTCATGGTGCCGCGGGTCTGCCCGGCCAGCTGCTCCAATCCCTCTCTGAGCAACCCATCGTCATAGAACCGCGACATCCCGAGCGCTTGATTGTCTTCGACGTCGAAGAGCGCCTGGCCCGGGCGCACGATGTGCAACGTGGCTCGCGCCTCGGCCGCGCGCCTGGCGATTTCGCTCATCGACGTTCGATCGCGCGCCACGAACAGGCCCTCGGAGATCATGACGATGCTGACGGGCGTCTCGAGATCGGCCAGACGCCCGAGCAGCAGTTCGAGACTTCGCAAGGTGCCCACAGTGCGAGCGCTCGATTCCATCACCATGGTGCGCGCGTCGGCTGCCACCGTGTCAGCGCAAATCTCCCGGCCGGCGCCGGTCTCGCCCGAGCATTCGCGATCGATCGCCTGCGCCCACGTCAGACTGTCGTTGGTCTCGAGCGCCCACGCCTCACTGATGCGCACCTTGCTGAACCCGAGACGCCCCCCCGGCGTCCCCGTGACATTGCCGAGCGCCGTCTTGACGCGCGCGCGATCGGCCGTGAACTCGACGCCGCCCAGCCCGGCGGGCAGGCGCGCCAGACCGATCAGATCGCCCGGCGCCATGCGGTCCATCAGGCTTTCTGCGGTTTTCAGGACCGCCTTGGCCGAGCCCACGCGCAAATTGCCTTCGTCGACGACAAACAGCAACAGGCGTCCCGTCGTCGCGGTTTCGTTGGACGAGTATTGAGCCTCCCGCGGCGTGCCCGGCGTCGTTGGGGCGGGCACGGTCGACACGAACTGCAGCGAATGAATCTGGCGCGCCTGGCCATTCACCTGTAGTTCGAAGTCGGCCGCAGTGAGGTCCTGCACCTGGTTGCTTTCCCGATCGACGACCGTCACATCCACGAGCACGAGCTCGGTCTTGGTGTCGAACGTTGGACGCGGGAGCGTGGGCTGCTGTGGAGAAGGATTGGTCGTGGACTGCTGCGCGGTGACGCGAAGTCCCATTCCAGCCACGATCAGTCCGACGGCACACAGGACGAAGGCTCGAGGGCGGAATCGAGTCATCGTCGTCACTTCGTCGGCGCGCGATAGCCTTGGCGGGCCCGTACTTCGTAACCGCCGCCCTGGACTTCGACTTCGACCTTCACTTCGCGCCACGCCCCGTCGTGCTTCGCATTGGTGGACTCGTAGCCGACGATGTACTGGTTCGACAGCTCTTCGAGAATCGCGGTGAACGGCGCTTGCAGCTGGTCGCTGCGTTCGACGAAGAGGACCCGGCCGCCGCTCAGGTTGACCAGCCGCTCGATGCCGGTCCGCAGCTGCGATTCGCGGACGCCGCGACCGAGCGCCACCATGAACAGCGTCGCGTCGTTGGCGCGAATCGCTTCCTCAACCGTTTTAATCGTCGAGTGGCTCGTCCGGTCGTCGCCGTCGCTGAACACCACCAGCACGCGACGACCACGCTGCTTCGAGAGTTGCTGGACGGCGCGGACGATCACGTCGTAGAGGGCCGTTCCACCCCACGGCGCGATGCGATCGACGGCCCGCAGCCGCAGCGCCGGGCTCGTCTCGCGGCGTGTCAGCGTGAACATGCTGTCGTTGAACGCCGCCAGCGTCACTTGATCCTTCGGCCCCAACGCCGCCAGGAACTTCTTCACCGCGTTCTTGAGCTGGGGCATCGCCTGCGTCATGCTCTCGCTCACGTCGATGGCGACGACGATTTCGAGCGGCGCGCCCTCAGCCGAGAAGTGCTGAATCTTCTGCGGCACTCCGTCTTCCCACAATTTGAACGAGGTTGGCGACAGGTTGGGCACGAACCGGCCGCCGTCGGTGACGACGGCGGTGATCTGAACGACCTCGACCTGCACGTTCTCCGTGTGATCGATCCCTTTGGTCTTGGCGCTGATGATGATGCGGCCGCCACCTCTCAGCTCGCCGACGACGCGCAGGACGTGAGGTTTGACCTCCTCGCCCGCGTCCCACGTGCATTCGGCATTCTGCGTGTCCATGACGTTGCAGACCTGCTTGCCGTCGGCGTAGAAGAGCAGCTTGGTGAGATCGCCGGCGCGGCTGCGCGGCTCGACCGCGGCTTTGAGGAGGGTGAGGCCGCTGATGTACGAGTCGGCTTCCGGCGACACGACCCGCAGCGTGATGCCGCTGTCTGGTTCCTGCGCCGAGACGATAAGCGAGACCGCCGCGAGCACCCCGAGAATTCGTAAGAAGTGCAACGTCACCCCGAAAACGAATGCCCACCTTCGTCGTGGCGCGGCGGAGAGGCAGGCCGGTTCTATTTGGAGCGCAAGGGGCCGTCGCCCGCAAGCGCTGCCACGTAATCTTCTACCCTGGACGAGGAAAGCGCCAGTGCTTGTCGCGTCATCGCCGGCAGGTCGTCAGGGAAGCGGGCCTGCACGTCGTGCCAGTAATCCTGGGTCGCGTAGACCAGCAGCGCCGGGATCAATCGCGCCGGCAACTTCAATCTGGCGGTTTCCTGCGCCAGGCGCAGCGTGAGATCGGGAGCCTGAGTGCCCATCATTCCCGCCTCGGCCCGGCCGGCAAAATCCTCCCAGTTCGCCGGCGACGGCATCATCGTGTGGAGACGGCTGTCGAGCGGCTCGGCATAAACACCCCAGCGATCGAGCTCCGCGCGAGGCAGCGCCGGCTTGCCGAGCCACAACATCTCACGCAGGCCGAAGAGCGCCGGAATCGCTTCGGGTGTTCGCGAGACCATCCATGGCAAGGCCTGCTGAAGCCCGGCTGGAAACCGGAGCTCCCGCCCAAGCTCGATGACAGCCGAGAGGTTGTGACCGGCGCTCGCGATCCGATCGCGCCCCCTTTCCAGCGCGGCGACCAGTTCATCCCGCGCCGCATCGGTGAGGTCGCGCGCGTTGAGCGCCATCGCCGTTCGCGCCAGCGTGATCTCGTCGTTCAAGTTGATCGACGGCGCGGCCGGCATGTCGTTGTCGTCGATCCGGCGAAGCGCCAGTCGCGCGAGGCCAAGATCCAGTCCGAGAATCGCCCCGCCGACCCGCCACGGCATGCCGTCCCCGATCTGCTCGCGCGGCGGGACCCACGGCACGAACTCGCGCCGCGGCGACACGCCAGTGTCGAAGCCGAAGTCGTGACGGAGCGGCACATCGCGGCTCAACAGCGCGGGGCCTTCAGGGTCGCCGAGGGCGGGCGTGTAGACGAGCGCCAGCAGCGCCTCGGCCAGTTGCGCGGGATGCGCCGACGCGATCGCGTGATCCAGCCCCGGCGACTGCAGCTGTTCACGAATGCGGTGCATCCGTTGCAGCTCACCGGCCGAGAGATCGACACGGTAGGTCAGTCCCTCCCAGACGAAATCGCGGGGGTCGGCCTCGGCGACCGGGCCAGCCATCGCCTGCAAGATCGTCGACTCGATGTTCGTCTTGTCCGAGAACTGGTCGCGCTGAACCAGCGCGGGCAGCGCCGGCACGAGCGTGGCCGTGATCCACCTCGTCACCGCCGGCGGAATGGGCGTGTCTTGGTCGACGGCTTCGCACAGCGTCCGAATCAGCCGCTCGGCGGTCTCCTGATCGATGGTTCGAACCAAACGCACGCGCTCGATGACGGCGAGCGCCGCCTGGAATGCCACGACCGCATAACGCAGGTCCCGGCCCGACCGATCGCTGACCCGGCGGGCCGCGTCCACGACTTGGGCGTAGATCGCCGGCGCCGTCACGCCCATACGGTCGAGGGTGAGAACCGCTCCTCGATACCGGCGATAGCCGCCCAGGGTCACGAGCACGTCGAGCTGGTCGGCCGGGCCCGCGTCGGCGAATACGCCTTGGGCAAAGCGCACCATGTCGAAGTGATCGCGCCGCTCGCGTGGATTGCCGGTGGAGATCTGTTGCGCGAGCCACGACAGGCTCACCGTCTCGCTGCTGGTTCGCGGGATTCCCACCGCGTCGCGGCGCGGGATGTCGAGCTTGTCGAACACGGCCTGCCAGAGCCACGCCCAGGCGGGCGCGGCGACGGCGCCGTTGCGAACCCCCAGCCTGGTCGTGATCATCCACGGATCGGCGACGCCCCGCAGAAACGGATGTTCTTCGAGACGCCAATTCTGATCGGCGGCGCGAAAGCTGGCGTAGAACGCGCGGACGCGCTCGGATTGCTCGGCCGGACTGCCGGACAGGACGATCCCCAATCGCTCGGGACCAATCGTCGTCAGCGTGTCGAAGAACCACGCCAGCCGCCCGCCATCGCGCGCGGCGAGGGCGCGGATGAAGTCGGCGGGGCGCGTCACTCGCTCGGCGGCGAGCGCTTCCCAGATCGGCTCGGCGGCCGCTCCGCCGGGGACATCGATCCTGCCGTTCACGATGCGGAGGCTGCGCGCCACGAGCGCGAAACCGGCCGGCGACAGGCGAACCAGCGATTTCAGCAGCCCGCGATCGTCGAGGAGCAGCGCCCTGACTGAGGAATCGGTCGCCGCCGCGCCGGCGCAGACCAGCAGCGCCGATCGATTGGAGACGAGCGGGATGAACAAGTCGGCGCGAGCCGGAACCTCGAGTACGTCGCGCCACGCATCGGCGCTCAGCGGAATCGGAATCGTAATCGGCGTCGACTCCGCTGGCGGCTCCGGCTCGGGTTCGCCGGGCACCACCTGATCGCCAATCACCTGGGCGAGCTGCCGCTGGGCGAGCACTCGTTCCGCATAACCGATGCTTTGTCCGTAAATCTGACGCGCGAGAAGGCCGATTGCGATGCCGCGTTCCGACAGCACGAGCCCGAGACGTTCGAACTCGCGCGACCCGCCATTGATCGGCAGATCGAAAAAGCCACGTACCTCCGGCTGGGCGCTGGCGCGGACGAGGCCGCCAGTGACGAACCCGGTGACGAGCACACACACGATTAGCAGGCGCGGCAAGGCCCCAGCATAGCGCTGACCTTGATGATTACATCGGCATTCGGCCGACGATGTATCGCGCCCCGTTCTGCGGCCGCGGCAAACTTGCTTCGAGTGTCACGATTGCGTCCTTGGAAGATGTCTAGCCGCCCTCGGTGCTCAGGATAATCATCAAAGTTCGCGCACGCTTCAAACCTTGGCGGCTCAAATTCCGTCAAACACCGCATGGCACTCGACACCCTTCGCCAGGATCTTCGCCACGCCGTTCGCAGCCTGCTCCGCGTTCCCGGGTTCTCCATCGTGACGATCCTGACCCTGACGTTGGGCATCGGCGCGAACACCGCGATCTTCTCGATCGTGAACGGCGTCATCCTGCGGCCGCTCGGCTACGACAAGCCCGAGCAATTGATGTACCTGACGACGCAGTTTCCGGCGATGGGATTCGATCAGTTCTGGGTGTCGCCCCCCGAATACCTCGAGTTCCGCGAGCTGACGCAGTCGTTCGCAGCGGTTGGAGCATTTACGACCGGCGAGGTCAACCTCACCGCCGGCGATCGACCGCTGCGCGTGCGGTCGGCGTCGGTTGACGATGGGCTGCTGAGGGCGCTTGGTTTTTCAGCGGAGGCGGGGCGGCTCTTCGCGAAAGGCGAGGCCGACATCAGCGGACCTCCACCAACGCCAGGCTCGCCTCCCATTCAGCCTCCCCAGATCGCCATCCTGTCGCACGAGCTCTGGATGTCAGCGTTTGGCGGCCGGCCGATGGTGGGGCAGATGGTTGAAGTCAACGGCCTTCGCCGCGAAGTGCTCGGCATTCTCCCGCCGGGCGCCGACGTCATGGACACCCGTCCCGAGATCTGGCTGCCGCTGGCAATCAACCCGGCGAATCGACAGGCGCGCGGCAGCCATTTTCTCTACCTGATCGGGCGCCTCAAGGGTGGCGTGACGATGGAGCAGGCGCGGACCGAGCTGACGATGCTGCAGCAGAATTGGGGCGAGCGCGTCGGCGTGAAGAACCACGTCTTTGCTCCGGCGCCGCCGCCAAACTCCGGCGCGCCCGCCAACGCGGGCACCGGCCACATTCTGCAAATGACTCCCGTGCAGCAGCAGATTGTCGGGCCGGCGAGCCGGTCGATTTGGGTACTGCAGGCGGCCGTCGGATTCGTCCTGCTGATCGCGTGCGCGAATCTGGCCAACCTGCTGCTGGCGCGGGCCGAGACGCGGCATCGCGAATTCGCCGTGCGCACGGCGCTCGGCGCCGGACGCGGGCGCCTGCTTCGTCAATTCATGACCGAAGGCGTCCTGCTCTCGCTGGTCGGCGGAGCGCTTGGATTGGCGCTGGCGCGGGCCGGCGTCCAATTGCTGATCCGTCTCTATCCGACCAGCCTCCCGCGAACGGCCGAAGTCACGGTCGACATCCCTGTGTTGCTGTTCACGCTCGGCGTTGCCGTCGCCACCGGCGTTGTCTTCGGGCTGGCGCCGCTGGTGCACACGCGGGTGAAGAGCCTCGTCACCGCGCTCAAAGAAGGCGGCGCGAAAGGCGCGACCGGAGGCACCCGCCATCACATCCGCCGCGGCCTGGTGATGGCGGAAGTGGCGCTGGCCGTCGTGCTGGTCATCGGCGCGGGGCTGCTGTTGCGCACCGTCTACAACCTCACGAAGGTTGACGCGGGTTTCGATCGATCGCGGCTCGTCACCTTCGCGCTGACCCTGCCGGTGGCGAACTACCAGCAGCCGCCGATCCGCTCGCAGATGTATCAGCGGCTGTTGCAGAAGCTTCGAGCCGTCCCCGGCATTCAGACGGCGACGGCGATGTCGGGCCTGCCTCCGAATCGACCGCTGAACGCCAACGACACCGACATGGAGAGCTACACCGCGCCCGCGGAGGGGCCGTTTGAGAACGTCGACTATTACCAGAACGTGATGACCGACTACTTCGAGACCATGGGCATTCCGATCGTCGAGGGTCGCGGATTCACTCAGGGCGACGCGGGTGCCACCGGAATGATCGCGGTCGTCAACGAAACGCTGGTGCGGACGTTCTGGAAGGACATGAACCCGATCGGTCAGCGCCTCAAACCGTGCTGCGGCGATGAGGTTCCATGGTTCACCGTGGTGGGCGTCGCCAAAGATGTCAAGCAGGGCGGCGTCGATCAGAAGACCGGCACCGAGTTCTACTTCCTGGTCGATCAGACGGCCAACGCGCCCGTGGCGGTCAGAAACGCACCGAGCACGATGAACTTCGTGCTTCGAACGACGCTGCCTCCCTCGTCGATCGCCACCTCGATCGAGGGCGTCGTGCGCGAGGCCGACCCGACGATTCCCGTGGTGAAGCTGCGCGACATGGACGGCGTCTTCATCGAGTCGATTCGCCGGCCGCGGCTGCTCGCACAGTTGATCGGCGCGTTTGCCGGCTTGGCGCTGCTGCTGGCCGCGATTGGAACCTATGGCGTGCTGTCGTACATGGTCACCGAACGCCGGCGCGAGATCGGCATTCGAATGGCGCTTGGCGCCGACCAGGGCAGCGTGCTGCAGGAGGTGATGCGTCAGGGCCTGCTGCTCACGACCGTGGGGCTCGTCGTTGGCCTCGCCGGGGCGTTCGCCCTCAACCGATTGATCGCGTCGCTCCTCTTTGGCGTGCAGCCGACCGACCCCGCGACGCTCGTCGCGGTTGTCGCCACGATCACGCTGGTCGCCGCGGTCGCGTGTGTGCTGCCGGCATGGAGAGCATCCAGAGTCGATCCGATCGTCGTGCTGCGCGACGAGTAGGAGGAATCTGGTGATCTGATGAGGTGGTGATCTCGTGATCGATCTGGTGATCTGGTGAGGTGATGATCTGGAGATCGATCTGGAGATCTATCGATAGATCGTCAGATCGATCGCGAGCTCACGACTTCACCAGATCAATAGATCGATCACCAGCTCACGACTTCACCAGGTCACCAGATTCCATATACTGTCGCCGTGATTCACGGGCAGAAGGTCGTCGTGGTGATGCCTGCGTACAACGCCGAGCGCACCATTGAAAAGACCTGGCGAGAGGTGATCGCCCAAGACGTCGTCGATCTCTGCATCGTCGTGGACGATGCCAGCCAGGATCGGACGCTGTCGTTGGCACGATCGTTCGAGAAGGTCGTCGCGCACGGCCATCAGAGCAATCGCGGGTACGGCGCGAACCAGAAGACGTGCTATCGCCTGGCCCTCGAGCATGGCGCCGACATCGTCGTGATGGTCCATCCCGACTATCAGTACACCCCGAAGTTGATCCCGTCGATGGCTGGCCTGGTCGCAAACGGTCTGTATTCCTGCGTGCTCGGGTCTCGCATCCTTGGCGGCCAGGCGCTGAAGGGCGGGATGCCGGTGTGGCGGTACATATCGAATCGATTTCTCACGCTGGCCGGCAACGTGATGCTGGGTACGAAGGTGTCGGAGTTTCACACGGGATATCGCGCCTTCTCGCGTGAATTGCTGGAGCGGTTGCCGCTCGAGAGCAACTCCGACGACTTCCTCTTCGACAACCAGATCCTGGCCCAGACGGCGTGGCTCGGCTACCAAATCGGCGAGGTGTCATGTCCCACCAGCTATCAGCCGGACGCCTCGTCGATCACGTTCAGAAGAAGCGTCGTGTACGGGGTTGGTTGCCTGAAGACCGCGGCGACCTTCCGGCTGGCGAAGTGGGGGGTTGTGAACTCGAAGTTGTTTCCTAAACCATTACTGTAAATTCTAAAAAACGCCGACAACGTACGTGGCCACCGAGACACAGAGACACAGAGCAATCAATTGTTGGGCGCGGCCACATACTTTCACCTGAGTTTGAAAATGTTTCTCTGTGACTCTGTGTCTGCTCAGAAAATAACAATCGAGCGCTCTCACTACGCGGCTTTTTCAATGGTGACGCGGTAGCCAAGGGCTTGGAGTTGACGGACATGACGGCGGGTCGCCCGTTCGGCGTCTCGTCGTTGAAAGTAATCCCCACCGAGTTCGTCGTAGGTGACCCCGTCGCGCATGATGTAGTACGCGATTTCGAGGATCTGATGGCCGACGGCGACGACGGCCTTCTTATGACCGCGGTGACGGCGCACGCGCAGGTACCGCGCCTGCAAGGCCGAGTCGCGCGTATGCGTGGCCCCGAGCGCGGCTTGGATGAGCGTGCCGCGCAGATAGCGATTGGCCTTCCGCGTCTTGCCACTGCGGCGCTTGCCCGCACTTTCATTTTGGCCCGGACACATCGCGCCCCAACTGCACAAGTGCGCCGCACTCGGGAAGGCGCGCATGTCCCCGCCGGTTTCCGCGAGGAGGCTGACCGCGCCGATTCGGTCAATGCCCGGAATCGTATCCAGGGCGGTCAGCATCGGCGCGAAAGGGGCGACGCGCCGATCGATTTCCGCCGTCAGGCGGTCCAGCGTCTCATCCAGAAAATCGATCTTCGCGAGAATCTGCTCGACCAGAAACGCGTGATGCGCCCGAAACCGGCCGACCAAGGCCTGCCGCAACGCCGGCAGTTTCTTTCGCAACCGCCCGCGGGCCAGCTCCGCCAGGACGGCGGGATCGGTCGTCCCGGCCACCAACGCACGGATCATCGCCTGACCACTCGTGCCCATCACGTCGCTGAGCACACTGGTCAGCTTCAGCCCCGCGTCTTCCAAGACTTTGCAGAGGCGATTCACTTCCTGCGCGCGATCGCGGACCTGTTGCACCCGATAGCGCGTCAGATCCCGCAGCTCGCGAATCGGCGGGGGCGGCACCAAACTACTTCGCAACAACCCGCATTCCAGCAACTGCGCCAGCCACTCGCTGTCCTTCACGTCGGTCTTGCGGCCCGGCACATGCTTCAGTGCCACCATGTTGATCAGCAGCAGCGTGAACGCGTCTTCGAGCACGTAATACACCGGCTTCCAATAGACGCCCGTACTCTCGAGCGCCACATGCGTCACCCCGTACGCCTGCAGCCACTCGCGCAAGGCCAACAGATCGGCCGTCATCGTGCCGAACGTCTCGGTCACCAACCGCCGCGCACCCGCCTCACCGGGCACGCGCACGGTCGCCACCACGCTCGCCTGATGCACATCCAGGCCCGCCACGTGCGCATTCAAGAGGTCCATCGCGTCTCCTTCACACGGTTCGGAGGAGCGCAATCAGATCGAATCTGCTCGGCGTGCTCGCAGCAACAATACGGGGTGCCTCGGCTCCCGCGTCAAACTCTGTACGGACTCGCAGTACCATTCACAGACCGACGTCACCCGAACCGCGCGTCCAGCATACGCACATTTTCATGCCGCGGGGTGAGCACCGCTCATGTCAACTCTGTGGCAACGTCCGTATTCTAGAAGAGATTACGCAGTAATCGTCTGAGCTCCCGGGCGTCGAATGTGCGCCGCCGGCACGCGTCCGCGGTGTTGCGAAACACGGGTTTGGCGGTCTCGAGGCGGCGCCAGATCTCGTACTCGTCGAAGCGTTCGGCAAGCTGATAGCGCGTGCGGATGAATTCGTCGATCGGCTGCGCGTACTCGCTGAAGCGTTTCCCGTCCACGTCCCACCCGTAGCCGTAGACGATCAAGCCGGGCCGGCGCTCGTCGAGCGTCGCGATCAGACACGGGTACTCGCCGGGATCGCCGTAGAGCAACACGTCGAACCTCGTCGGGTTGGGTCGATCGGCAAGGAAATAGAAGCCCGCCGCCCAGGGCACCACGAAGATCGGCTCGCCTGGCGCGGTGTGAGTCGTGA
Source organism: uncultured Acidobacteriota bacterium (assembly GCA_963773045.1). Classification (GTDB taxonomy): domain Bacteria; phylum Acidobacteriota; class Vicinamibacteria; order Vicinamibacterales; family UBA2999; genus 12-FULL-67-14b. The sequence continues at coordinate 278,381 of CAVYZT010000004.1, forward strand.
GATACCCGGTCACCTGGTCGATCTGTGCGGCGTTTCTCATGTTCGTTCGAATGCCACGCGCGCGTTCGGTGGTGAGCGGGATGTACTCCGTCTGGTAGGCGGCCAGCGTCAGCTTGTTGCCTTCACGAAGCAGCACGATCGGCGGCAGCAGACACAGCACGACCACGGCGTAGCCCAGCACCGGCATGGCCGGCGTCCTCAAACGTCTCGAAACGGCAAAGCAGAAGTAGCCAAGCAGGACGAATGCGGGTGGCAAGCCGAAGAGGATGTGTGTGGAGTCCGCCCGCGGAAACGCCTGAAGGAAGGTGAGCGCGCCAAACAGGGTCACTGCGAGGAGCGCATGCATTTCGGAAGACGAGGCGACGTCGTCGCGCCTTCTCCGTCGAACCGCTGAGATGACGAGAGTGGCGGCGGCAACCGGATAGACCAACCACGGCAGATACAGGACGAGCTTCTGCCAGAAATCGGGGGCCGACGCCGACACCGGAAAGAAAGACGGATATTCGAATGCGAGCCCTCGCGGATAGCGCTGGAGCGGGTAGTAGATCCAGTTTTCGTAGAGATGGGGCCCGGCCCCAATGGCGATCAGGTACAGCAGCGTTGGAATCACGATGAGCACGATGCCGGCGAAGAATCCTCGCCACACGGGCCGGCCCTCGCGTTTCGCGAAAAAGTGCCAAGGAGTCCGGATCGGGAGAGCGGCCCACATTGCCAGGCTCAGGCCGATCGCAGCGTAAACGCCGATGTTCTGCTTGACCATCATGGCGGCGCCGCAGGCGACGCCCGCCACGACCCACCAGCCGCGCAGATAACACGCCAGTGCCACGAGCGCGAAGAACGTCGCCTCCAGCGAGTACAGGTTGGGCGCGACGAGAAACCAGCCCCACACCACGCTCAGCAGCGCCGACGCGGCGGCGAACGGCCAGCTCATCAGCTGCCGGGCAACGGTCAAGGTGACGAGCAGGATTCCGAGATTCAGCGCGAATGCGGCCCAGCGCACGACCATCAACTCGGTGCCGAACAGCTGAAAGAGCCAGGCGACGGTGTAGAACGACCCTGGCGTCGCCACCGTCAGGAAGTCGCGGTAGATGACCTCGCCGTGCAGGATGCGATTCGCCATCGCCACCTGCGAGCCCTCGTCGAGGAGATTGGCACCGCGATGCCAGAACATCAGCAGGTAGCGAACGGTGGCGAGCACGAGCAGGATCGACCCCGCCAGCTCGAGCGCCGCGGCCATCCGCCGACCTCTCATATTGCTCACAACACGGCCCGCCAACGGACGAATCCGCCAAGGAAGAGCAGTAGGAATGGGATGCAGGCAAGGCAGAAGGCCGCCACGGCGGCCCGGTTCTTCAGAACCAGGAGTGCCGCTGCGATGAATACCGGGAATAGTGCAGCGGTGAAGCGTCCCATGCCGTCGAGACCGTTCACGAGCGCCATCGCGTAGGTTCCCACGACCCAGACCACCATGCCGGGGCCAAGCGTCCGTCGCGCGGCGATCGTCAGGCCCAAGCCCAGCGGCACGAGCGCCCCGTACCACAGGCCGAGCCAATGCCGCGTAAAGTCCAAGCCTCTGAGGCACTCGCGGACGCCTCCGCACGAAAACAGCGAGCCCTCGGTGTAGTAACCGATGTCGTTGACAAGCGACCCGATCCCCGTCGCGCGCTGCCAGGCGGACTGCCGCGCGTACACGAACGCCATCGGATCGCCATAACGCAGATAGAAATAGGTGAAGAGAATCACTGGCGCCAACGCGAGGATGGCGAGCGGCAAGGCTTCACTGCGATTCCCGCCTTCGCTCGCACGATATTGCGTGGCGAGCTTCCGCGTTCGCCAAGGCTCCGGCGGACCGCCGTAGCTTTCGCGGAGGCTGGTCGGCGCGGCAGGCGGCCGCGCGTCGCCAGGTGAGCGGCGAATCCACTCCACCACGATCGCGGCCATCAGCGTGAACCCCGTGATCCTCGTAAGAGCGGCCATGACCGCCAACAGCGAGGCGGGTGTCCATCGTTCCGTCTGAACGGATCTGAAGGCCCACACCGACAGACAGAAATAGAGCCCGTCGGAGTAGACCGCAGCAAAGAAAAACGAGAACGGGAAAAACGCCATCAGCCACACGGTGCGCGCGGCGACGTCTTGTCCGGCGATGGTTTCGGCGATCCGGTAGACGCCGATCAGACCCAGAAGAAACGCGCCGTGAGAGAGAAGGATCCCGCCAAGGTAAAACGCCTGCGGGAATTCGAGAAAGGGTCGAAGCGGAAGCGCTAAAACCCACGCGGTCCAGGCATAGAACGGGAAGAAATTCGCGCTCGAGTGGCCCTGTGGCAGGTACGGGTTGGAGCCGTCGACGATGGCCTCGTACCAGAACGCATCCCAGCGCACCCATCCATCGATCCAGTTGTTTGCTGGAAAGACCTGCGTCATCCAGGGCTCGACCGTGTGGACGGGGAACTGCGTGAGCGTGAAATACGCCGTGACCAGCAGCAGCAGCCGGCTCGAGGCAAAGGCCAGCACCGGCGCGCGCGAGCTAGTGGCCGGTGTCGGCATCGCGTCGGCGGCCGCCAATCGCCCGTTCGATCTCAATCACGGCGAGGGGAATGACGATGATGGCCAAAGGAAGGAAGTGACGCAGTTCTCGAACATAGACCACGACATACGCCATGGCGAGATAGAGAACGCCGATCAGCGCGAGGCTGCGGAGAAACCACTCCGACGTCCGGACGAACGTCCGGAAGGCGAGCAGCCAGAGCACATTGAACAGCAGCAACAGCTTCAGGCTGCTCACCACCGCGATGGAGAGGTTCTCGGCACGTACGAACGGCACGTTGAGCTCGAGATTGCTCCACCACGCCCACTGCGACAGCGGGGCGGGATAGACCGAGCGAAGGATGACTTCGGGAATCAGAAATGCGGCCACCGAAAGGAGCCACGCTTGCGTGCTGGCCTTGCGTTGCCACCACGCCAGGCCGATCAGCATCGGCACGAGCAGCAGCGTTTCCTTGGCCCAGACGGCCAGGAACGTGACAACTGCCGCCCATCCGTACTTGGCTCTCGCCGTGAGGTACACCGCCGCAAACCACCCAAGCACCATCAGGAAGTCGTTGGTGTAGTAGATGCTGTAGCCCTCAGATGAATAGGCGCCGGCGGTGAGCGCGAAGTACATCGCCCCGGCCAGCAGACTCGCCAGCGGCGATGCCCAGAGCCCGGTAAAGGCGATGAGCGCCAGCGCCGAACCCGCCAGCGCGACGGTCTTCACCACGACATCGATGTGATGCGGATCGGCGCCGGTGGCGAGCTCGATCCCCCTGACGAGCCACGGCCCCGCGATCCGCCACTGAAATGGGAACGGCCGCCGACCCGCCAGGATGTCGCGATATTGATCCATCGACGCGTCGCGAAACGGCCGGCCGGTCACGTGATCGGTGGTGTGGAGAAACACGTACTGGGTGTAGACGGTGAGAGCGGCGAAGGCGACGACCCCGGCGATCAGCAGCGTGCGGAGCCGAGCGGTCACGCCGGCGCTCCAGCAGCCGAGCGCGGCGAGGTGGCGGCCGAGACCGGGATGTCCAGCGCGCGCAGCACCGTGTGAGTGGCCATCAGAACGACCACGGCGTAGACCTCGTAGTAGGCGCGGATCTCATCGACCATCCCCACCGTGACGCCCATCACGACCAGCGCGGGCGCGAGAACGATGAACGTGCGCCGAAGGAACGGCGGCTTGTCACTCCACCCCCACGCTCCAGCAATGGCGACGGCGATCAGCAAGAGCAGCCGCTTCGACATCTCGAGAGGATGCAGCAGGACGTACTGATTGTGGCCAACCAGGTGAATCTCCACCGTATCGCCTGGATTATCGCGGAAGGCATAGACGACCGCCGATCGAACCAACGCGAAGATGGCCAGTTGATAGACGAAGAGGCTCACCGCCTCGGCGCGTGAGAGGCCGGAGCGGGTCCGCGCGACAGAGATCACGTAGACGAGCACCAGCAGGATGCTCGATTCCTTGTTCAGGCAGGCCAAGACGAACGCGATGGCAAAGGCGATCCAGCGGCGCTGAGCCATGAAGACAAGACACCACGTGAACAGGCAGAGCGTCGTGAAGTCGTAGATCTGACGGCTGAAGGGACCAAAGGTCAGCGGCAGCCCGGCGATGGCGGTGAGCGCGATGAGCGCATGCACGATCGGGCGCGCAGAGAACACGGTCTGGCTGAACGAGCGCATCGCTGCGCCAAATCCGATCAGCGACGCGGCCATGATCGCGATGACCAGGAGGTAGTCCGCCGCATGCGCCGGCGGCCAGTCGGCAGGCCGTCCTCGCCAGGCCTCGAACGCCGACGTCAGCGCGCTGGCAAGACTCGCCGGCATGAGGATGGTTCCGACGTGTGCGAGGCCGGGCACGAGCACGCGATACACATACGGGCGATACGCGGTCCCGTGCACCATGTCCACGAGCCGCGACCGATAGTAGGCGTCGATGCCCTCGCCGACGAACACGATCCACGCGGTCACAGCCAGCGAGAGGGCGAGTGCGGGAATCCACGACCTTTCGATGAACGAACCGATCGTGCGCATGCGGCGGGTAATTATCGCCTGCTTGGAACAGGTTCTACAGGTTCTGCAGGTTCAAAACCGAGGCCGTGGAACCGGACATGAACGTGCTCGGTCTCACGTCGTGGCAAACAGCGAGGCGATGGTGTTCACTGCGCGCTCGGCTTCGTCCCGATCCGGCACCTCGGTGTCGTCGTCATAGCCGTAGTAATCGCTGTCGCCAGTGACTTGAAAAACCAGGCCGTCACGGCGCGGCACGAACCCGACGTTGCGATAGAAGAGCCCGTAGCGCACGTCCGGTTCCGGAATCGTGCGCGCCAATTGACCGCGCACCGGGACAAGCGACTGATCGCCGAACAGCGCACGGGCGCCGTAACCAGTGGCGTTGACCAGCGTCTTTTCCTTCAATCGCGCGAAGTCAGCCGGGGTGTGGAACTCCGTGACTTCGATCTTGCCGCCGTTGGCATTGAACTCGGTCAGCAGCGTGTGCGTGTACGCCGTCAGATTGAACATGAGCTGGGACACACCCAGCACGTGTCGCTGGCCCAGCGTATGGCGTCCTGGCTCGAACTCCTCCGGGCGCGGCATCAGATCGGCGAGCAGCTCCGACTCCAGCTCCGCGAACGCCGGCCTCCCGTCGGGCGCGGTGCGCGGCGTTTGCCCTGGGGGCTCGTCGAAAACCGCGTAGCTGTCGATGAACTCCACGGGCGTGCCCGGCAAGCCAAGAAAGCTCAGGTATGTGTGAAACGACTGGCGCGCCATCTGCGCCCAGGTCTGCTTGAACGCAGGCGTCGCGTGTTCCTCGAGGCAGATGCGTGAATCCGGTGTGTAAAGGCCGGTCGCGAACGCGGAGCGGACATTGGGAGGCAGGTCCTTGGCGTAGATCGTCACGCGGGCACCGGCACGCTGCAGCAGCAGCGCCGTCGTCATCCCCAGCGCGCCGCAGCCGATGACCGCGATATCTCGCTCGCCGGTCGCCATGGCGTTGGCGGTGGCAATGGCGCCCGAGCCCCAGGACAACGACCAGCCGCTGCCGCCGTGCCCATAGTTGTGGACGACCGTCTTCGTGCCGATCTTCTCCACATCGAAACGCGGGCCCGCGGCGCGGAAGGGGCGCGTGCACACCGTCACTCGCGTAATGCGATCGACGCCGGCGCGGAGCGGAGTCAATTGCAGCCGTTGCCCGGAATCCGGGCGCCTGCCAGCGGTCGGCAGTCGGCAGCCATTCAACGCACCAAGCGTGGCCACCGCTGCCGCACCGCTCAGGAAGCGGCGCCGACCGATCCGTCTCTCCATAGCCACCTCCGAAGCGCCGATTGTAAACAGGATTGAGTGCGCTCAACCGCCGAACACGGCGGAGACGATAAGAACGTGTAGAACGTGTAGAACCTGCAGAACCTGCAGAACCTGCAGAACCTGCAGAACCTGCTGAACCTGCTGAACCTGCTGAACCTGCTGAACCTGCTGAACCTGTAGAATCCCCCCAATGAATCGCCGTACGTTTGTCCGCTTCGGCGGCATGGCTGCCGTTGGCTTTGGGCTCGAGGGGTGTGCACCGAAATCGGCGCCTTCGGTCACGCCTTCGTCGCAGCCGCACAACACGCCGCGGGTGTTGCCGCTGGTCCACGCGTCGTGGGATCGCGTGATCCGCACGACCATTGGACTCCGCCCCCATCGCGATTCGGGATTCCTCCTCAAGGCCGACAAGCTCGACGCCAAGACCGTCATCCACAACTTTGGCCACGGCGGGTCGGGCATGTCGATCTCGTGGGGCACGGCGTCGATGGCCGTCGATTTCGCGATGCAGCAGCCCGAGCGGCGCGCCGCGGTTCTCGGCTGCGGCGTCGTCGGCCTCACCACCGCGCGCGAGCTCCAGCGCCGCGGCTTCGATGTGACCATCTACGCGGCAACCGTCCCGCCCGATACGACCTCGAACATGTCGCTCGCCGGGTTCACGCCGACTTCCGGCCTGGTTCAGAACGATCGGCGCACACCCGAATGGGACGCTCAATTTCGCCAGGCCGTGCAGATCGCTTATCGCCGCCTGCAGCTGCTCGTCGGTCCGAAGTACGGCGTGACCTGGATTAATCAGTACGCCTTGACCGACGATCTCGACCAGCAGGGTGGCGGCGGAGGCGGCGGCAACCCGCTGATGCCGGACAGCATCCTGAATCCGCGCGTCGTGCTGCAGCCGGGCGAGCACCCGTTCGCGACGAAGTACACCGTCGAGCGGCCGACGATGCGAATCGAGCCGTCGATTTACCTGGATGCGCTGATGCGCGATGTCGCGCTGTTCGGCGGGAAGATCGTCATCCGCAGGTTCGAGACGCCGCGCGATCTGATGGCGTTGCCTGAGCCGGTAATCGTCAATTGCACGGGCCTCGGCGCGAAGGCGCTGTTCAACGATCCGGAGCTCGTGCCGCTCAAGGGCCAGCTCACGGTCATGATTCCGCAAAGCGAAGTGACCTACAGCACCAACGGCGGCTCCACGATTCCGGCGCCCCCGAACGGTCTGCCGATTCACATGATGCCGCGCTCGGATGGCATCGTCCTGGGCGGCACCTCTCAGCGAGATGTGTGGACGATGGATGTGGACGAAGCCGAACGCAAGCGCGTCGTCGACAGCCACATTCAGGTCTTCTCCTCGATGAAACAGCCCGCTCGGATGACGTAGTCAAAGTGCCAAAGGTGCCAGGTGCCAGGGGTGCCAAAGGGTTGGTGCCAAGGCGCACTCGGCACATTAGGCACACACCCCTTGGCACGCTTGGCACCTTTGGCACCTTAGGCACCTTAGGCCCGCCTTCGCTCGCTTGGAGGCTCGCGCGAGCTTCGGCGAGGTCTCGCCGTAGCGGCCTTCAGCCGCGGTGGCGGACACCTTGATCGGCATGGCGCTTGCTCCTGTGGCGCTTCATGAGCGAAGTTGTCCTCTCCCCAGCGCCGCCCGAGCGGCCTGCCACTCGACCCGAACGCACAGCGCGCAAGAAAGATCGCGTCCGGTCTGCGTGGATCTCCTTCACCGGGCGCATCCTCGCACAGCTGATCGGCGCGGCAGCGACGGTTGGTTTCGGCTTTCTGGTCCTGCACAAGCCGGCCGCGGCGCCGCCGCCGCCGCCAAATGCAGTCACTGCGACCGCCAAGGTTTCGTACGCGGTCGATCGAACCCGGCAGGCAGGCCAGCGCGTCCTCGCAGTGATGCCGCTCGACGACTACACGAACAGTGCACAACCGGACCATTTTGTGGACGGCATTACCGAAGCGCTCATCACAGATTTGTCACAAAGTGATCAGCTTCGAGTCATCTCGAGGACCTCGTCCATGCATTACAAGGCGAGACAGGTGCCGATTCCCGACGTCGGTCGCGAGCTCGGCGTCGACTTCGTGGTTGAAGGTTCGGCCGTGAGAGATGGCGGGCGGGTCCGTGTCACCGCGCAATTGATCGACGCGCGCACCGACGAGCACGTATGGGCGCGCAGCTACGATCGTTCGAACCGCGATGCGTTGTCGGTGCAGTCGGAGATCGCGAGCCTCATCGCGCGTGAGATCGACACGCGGCTGGCGGGCTCGGCAGCCGCGAAAACCACAGCTAACTGATCGTCACGATCCCGTACGTAGCCACCGAGACACAGAGTCACAGAGAAATTTGTTAGCTCTGTGTCTCTGTGACTCTGTGGCCCGTACGACATCTGCTATTTGACGCCCATGTGCGCAGCGGCGAACGCCCACTGATCCGCGCGCTCCTGAATCAGCTTGTCGGTCGGCCGGTAGCCGTGCGATCCCTGCGTCTCGACGCGGATGAGCACCGGCCTCGAGCATCCTTGTGCTTCCTGCAGCGCGGCGATGAACTTGAACGAGTGGCTCGGGACGACGCGATCGTCGTGATCGGCGGTCGTGACCAGCGTCGCTGGATAGCAGGTCCCCGCCTTCAGGTTGTGGAGTGGCGAATACTTGATGAGGAACTTGAACTGCTCGGGGTTCGACGAGGTGCCGTACTCGGTGGCCCACAGTTTTCCGCCGGTGAACCGGTCGTACCTCAGCATGTCCATGACGCCGACGGCGGGCAGCGCGACGGCAAACAACTCCGGCCGCTGTTCCATCACGGCGCCGACCAGGAGCCCGCCGTTCGATCCGCCCATGATGCCGAGCCTGGCCGGCGAGGTGTACTTCTCCTTGACGAGATACTCGGCGACCGCGATGAAGTCGTCGAACACGTTTTGTTTCTTGTCGAGATAACCGGCCTTGTGCCACGCCTCGCCGTACTCGGCGCCGCCTCGCATGTTCACCGTCACCCAGACGCCGCCAAGCTCGAGCCAGGCCGGCACGTCGGCGCGATAGGTCGGCAGCATGCTGATCGAAAAGCCGCCGTATCCATAGAGCATCGTCGGATTGGCGCCGTTTCGCGGCAGGTTCTTCTTGGCCGCCAGGAAGAACGGCACGCGCGTGCCGTCCTTGGACGGCGCGAACAGCGCCAGCGTCTCGAACTGGCTGGTATCGACCGGCGGCGTCGCTGCTTCGAACGGCGCGCTGTGTTTCGACGTTGGATCGTAGTGATAGATCGTCGACGGGCTCAGAGGTGAGCTGAACGCGTACCAGATGTCGGGTTGATCGCCGCGGCCGGTGAGCCCGCCGACCGCCCCAACTCCCGGCAGCGCGATTTCGCCGGCGGCGGCGCCATCGGTGCCGAACATTCGCAGCCGGCTCTGCACGTCGACCAGGTACTGAGCGACGATACGGCCGCCGATGAAGCTGACGGTTTCGATCACTTCCTTCTGTTCGGGGACGACGACCTTCCAGGCCGATGGCTTGGGGTCGCGGAGATCGATCGCGATCACGTGCCGGTTGGGAGAATCCTTGTCCGATCGCAGGTAGATCACCGAACCCTGGCTGCCAAACGGCGAGTATTCGGCGTCGCCGGCTTCGGTGATCGGCTTGATCGGGGCTTTGAGGTTCGGCTTGTGCGGATCGCCCAGGTCTGCGAAGTAGAGACGGTTGTTGTTGTCGGAGCCTTCGAACGTCACGAGCAGCAGATACTTCCCGTCCTCCGTGACGCTGCCGCCGACGATCCAGCCCGGGTGGTCTTTGCGCTCGTAGATCAACAGGTCCTGCGATTGTGGCGTGCCGACGCGGTGGTAATAGACCGCCTGGCCGGAAAGCGCCGCCTCCAGCACCTTGTTCTTCGGCGGCTCGGGATAACGAGAGTAGAAGAATCCCTTTGCGTCTTTCGTCCACGACAAGCCGGAGAAGCGCATCCAGCGGACGTCGTCGGAGAGATCGCTGCCGGTGGCGAGATCGCGAACCTTGACCGTTTCCCAGTCGGCGCCGCCTTCTGCGATCGCGTAGGCCAGCTGCCTGGCGTCGGGGGATGGCGCGTATTGCGCCACCGACAGCGATCCGTCCGGCGAGAGCGCGTTGGGATCCAGAACCATTTTCGGCGCCGCCGCCACACCCGCGCGCATGTAGATCGGCGCCTGACGCTGCAGCCCCGTGTTCTTCGAGTAGAAGAGCTGACTGTTCTCGATCTGCGGCAGGCCGGTGCGCGGGTAATCCCAGAGCGTGGTCAGCCGCTCCTTGAGTTTCGAGCGAAGCGCCAGGCTCGCCAACTGCGCCTCGGTCACCGTGTTTTGCGCCGCGACCCAGTCGGCGACCTCCTTCGAATCGAGGTCTTCCAGCCAGCGGTACGGGTCCGGGACCTTGGTGCCGGCATAGTCGTCGACGAGATCGCCTTTGCGGGTTTGCGGATACGTCATCTTGGGTGATGGTGGGGGCGTTGCCTGCTCGCCAGCGGTGAGCCCGAGACAGAAAAGCAGACCGACCGTGACCTGACCGCGCATGACCGGCCCTATCTGGCGCGCGCCACTTCGACGACCGCATCCCAATTGAAGCGCACGAAACGCATCAGCTCGCTTTCAAGGATGCGCTCCTGATCGCTATGGGCGCCGAACCCCTTCGGGCCGTCCTCGCTGTCGAGCGCTGGACCAATGCCGTAGCACTGAATTCCCTTGCGCCGCAGGAACGCCATGTCGGTGGCACCGGTGCTCATCGTCGGGAGTGTGATCGCCTTGTAGTGCCTGGTCACCATCGCTTCGAGCGTCTTGAAGACGTCGGAGTCGATCTTGGCGGTCGGCGTGAGCGGCCGGCTGTCGCGAGCGCCGTAGGTCACTTCGACGCTTGGATCGTTCACCACTTGCTTGACCAGTTCGAGGAACTTGGCCGGATCCTCATCCGGCGCCAGGCGCGTGTCGATAGTCGCCGTCGCTTCCGACGGAATCACGTTGGTGCGGTAGCCGCCCTGAATGATGGTTGGCGAGAGCGAGGTGCGCAGCATCGACCAGTGCCGCGGCTCGTTCTTTCGCATGTACGCGTCGGCCGCGCCCGAGACCTTCGGATCGGGGCTCAGCAGGTCGCGATACCTCGCCGCGTCCTCGGGTGACGACACCGTCGCCAGCCGCTTGAAGTACGCAGCCGTCGTTTCGTTGATGCGCATCGGCGGCGTCCATGCGGCGACGCGGCCAACGGCCTCCGACAAGTGCGACACCGCGTTGGTTTCGAGCGGAACCGAGCCATGGCCCGAGATGCCTCGGGCCGTGACGGTGATCGCGCGTGGAATCTTCTCGACGGTCTGAATCGATGCGAACTTGACGACGCCGCCGGTCCGCGTCACGTTGCCGCCCTCGGCAAAGCAGTATTCCGCGTCGATCAGCGGGAAGTGCTCGTTGGCCATGAACTGGATGCCGAGCGTCGAGGTGCCCTCCTCGCCGGCCTCGGCCAGGAAGATCACGTCGCGATCGAGCGCGATGTTCAACCGCTTGAGCATCAGCATCGTCATCAGGTTGGCGACGACGTTGTCCTTGTCGTCCACGGTGCCGCGGCCATAGACGTAGCCGCCATCACGCGTGGCGGCAAACGGTGGGAACGTCCATTTCTTCGGGTCCACGTTCACCGTGTCGGTATGCCCCATGATGAGCAACGGCCGCAGCTTGCCGCTGCCTTTGAGGCGCGCCACCAGGTTCGGGCGGTTCGGCCGATCGGCCATCGCAAAGGTCTGCACCTCGATGCCCTCGGCCTTCAGCTGCTGCTCGAGATAATCCACCACGGGCTTCTCGCCGCCCGGCGGGTCGGTGCTGTCCATGCGCACGATCGCCTGAAAGTGCCGCATCGTCTCTTCGTCGGTCTTGGCCCAATCCGGTTGGCGGCTGGGCGTTTGCGCAACCAGAGTCGAAGCCGCGAGAAGGACGAACGCGAATGTGAGTCGGCGCATGAGTCAGACCTCGTCGCTGAAACTTGCAACTTGAAACTTTCGAACTGAACTTCAAACTTTCAACTTCAACTTTCAACTCTGAACTTTCAACTTTCAACTATCTGATGACTCCACGCCTATCTGATGACTCCACGCCTATCTGATGACTCCACGCCGCGATCTGACTCGATAGTCGGCGCTCGTGACCTTGACTCGAATCGCTCGGTACTTCCCGTTGGCCGGCGTCATTGGTGTGTACCCGATCATGTATTGATGATTCAACTCTTCGGCGATCCGCTCGGTCGCGGGCCCGAGCTCGGCATCGCTGGTGATCACTTCGGCGTAGCCGCCGCCCTGGCTGGTCAGCTCGTTGAGCGTGTAGGGATTCACTCGGGTCGATGTCCGGCCGGTGGGCGCGTCGATGGCGATGGTGTACAAGAGCACGTCGCTGCGTACCAGCTGCTGTTTCAGTTTGGCGATGGTGATGTCGCTGGCCGTGTCGGCGCCGTCCGACACGATCAGTAATGCGCCTCGAGGGTGCGAGCGCGACTCGAACAGTGGCAGCGCCGCCGAGATGGCGTCGTAGATCGCCGTCGAACCGGTGGGCCGTATGCTGTCGAGCTTTTCCCGAAGGCTGACGCGATGATGCGTCCAACCCGCGAGGATTCGCGTCTCGTGATTGAACGAGAGCAGGGACGCCTCGTCCTCGGGGGCCAGCAGCTTGTCAAGGAAGTTTGCCAGCACTTCACGAGCGTCCGCGATGCGCTCGCCGCGCATGCTGTCGCTGGTGTCAAGTGCCAAGGCGAGGCTGACCGGAACTCTTCCTCGCTCGAACTGGGTGATCGGCTGAGCGGCGCCATCCTCTTCGACGATGAAGTCGCCGCGTTCGAGGTTGGTGACCAGGCGGCCATTGGAATCTCGAACGGTGACCGGGATAGTGACGAGCTCGGTATCGGCGCGGAAGCGTTCACGAACGTCGATCGGCTGCTGCGCGTCGATCGAAATGGTTGCGGCGAGAACCACCCCTAGGGCGAGCTCAGTCAATCCCAAGAGACGGACGCCGTAGGTTGGCGGCGGAGCCGCGGAGCCGCGGAGCATCGAAACCAATTCTTCTCCGTGTCTCTGTGTCTCTGTGGCCACGTGCGTGCCGTTTTACTGTTGCGATGTCGAAAACGAATACAGGGCACTCCGCGTCCGGACGAACAGCTCGCCGTCAGCGGGCACCGGCGTCGCGAAGACCTCGTCGTCCAGCGTGTTGACCGCGACCATTTCCCACTCAGCCTTGGCGGTGACGACCGAGATCGTGCCGTCCTGGCTCGCCAGCCACACCTTGCCATCGGCGCCGATCGGTGAGGCGAAGTATTTGTCGATGGCGCCTTTGAGCCGCCCCTGCTTGAGCACTGCGCCGGTCTTGGGATCGAACGAGAGCAGGATTCCGCTGTCGTTCACCATGTAGAGCACACCCTGGTACAGGAGTGTCGATGGCACTTGAGGCACTGGACGCGTGTACTTCCATTTGATCGCGCTGTCGGTGAGATCGCCGCGTCCGCCGAGGCGAATGGCCATCAGCCCGTTCTCGGCCCCGAGCATCGCGCGAAAGACATCCCATTCTTTGGCGTTCAGCTTCCCATCGCGATTGCCGTCGAACGCGTCGTAGCCGGCTTCGGGCCGAAGAATGCGCGACATCCGGTCGTCCCCGGCGATTTCATCGCGGCCGACGAAGCCATCGCCGTTCTTGTCGTACGTCTTCAGACCGGTGGCGAAGTCCACGGTCGGAATCTGCGTGCCGGGCTGGTTTTGCGCGAAGCCCCAGCCGTTGACGTAGAGCGTATCGTCGTCGATGCTTGCCACCGACTTCATCTCGCAGGCGAGGCCGCGGACCCACCAGATCTTTTCACCGGTGGCGACGGAATACGACGTGAGCTGGAACGATTCCGGGATGAGGAGCTCCGCCTCGCCCGACTTCGGCCGGTACACGGTCGGAGTGGAGTAGCCCGAAATCACGTGCGGCCGGCTGACCTTCCAGCGCTGCTTTCCGGTCTTCGTGTCCACGGCCAGGAGGTACGCATCGTTGTCCTGATCGGCGGCGAGAATCAGCGTGCCGTCCACCAGAATTGGCGACGCGCCAAAGCCGTAGAACATGTTGAACGGTTCGAGCGGCAGGCGCCACCGCTCTTTCCCATCGGCGGTGTAGCTGATGAGGCCGAACTCCTGGAAGAAGAAGTAGACGTCGGTGCCGTCGGTGACGGGGCTTGGCGACGCCGGCCCGTTCACCAGCTCGAGCCGGCCCGGGTGCAATCGAGGCACTTCGTGCTGCCACAGCTGTTTGCCAGTCTTGCGGTCGAGACCGATCACGAACAGCTTGTGAGCCTCCTTCTCCGGTGAGTGGGCGGTCAGGAAGATGCGTGTGTCGGTGAAGACCGGCGAGGAGTGACCCGGCGGCAGCGGCGTCTTCCACCGCACGTTCTTTTCGGGACCAAACTCGACCGGCAGGTTGGTTGCGCTCGAGACGCCCATGCCGTTCGGCCCGCGGAAGCGGGTCCAGTTCTCAGCGGCGCGTGCGCTCACGCTGAAGAGAACGGCCACCACCAGCACTCCGGCTGCGCAGCGCGGGAAAGACATAGGGTCAATCTTAACCACGAAGGACACGAAGGACACGAAGATCACGAGGGCACGGAGATCACGTACGCTCCTTGTCCATGTCGTTACCAGAGGCGATCGCGACGGCACTGGCGTCGTGGCTGGCGCTCGTGGCCGCGATCGCTTACGGCTTGGACGCGCTCGGGTTCCGGTTGGCGCCAACCGTCGTTGGGCTGGTCGCTTCGGGAGCAGTCGCCATCGGTTGGGGAGGAATGGTTCGCCGGGCGACGCGCAACCCTGCCGATCTGGCCGGTTGGTTGGGCGTCGTCACGCTCTATCTTGGCTGGCTGCTGTGGACGGCGTGGCCTGCGCTGCTCCCGCCCGGCCGCGGTCCCGATCTCACGCATCACTTGCTCCTCGTGGACTTCATCGAGCGGAACGGCCGCCTGCCATTCGGTCTTGGCCTCGAGGGCGTCATGGGGGAGATGGCGCACTACACGCCAGGGCTCCATCTACTCGCCGTGCTGGCCGGCGTCTGGAGCGGCACTGACGGCTTCCGCGCGATCTATTTCGTCGTCGCGCTCAGCTCGGCGTTGACCGTCGGCTTTGTCTTCCTGATTGCGCTGCGAGTGCTGCCGAGGCCGGCTTCACGTCTCCCGATCGCGCTGATCGCCGTGTTCCTGGTCAGCGGCGTCCCCGCCTACGTGGCGGGCGCCTTCATTCACGATTCGTTTCTGGCCCAAGTCGTTTCGGCATTGTTTGCCGTGTCGATGTGGTGGGGCGTGACGGTCTGGGACGAGGCGCGAATGCCGTTTGCCGCGGCAGTCGTCAGCCTCATGGCGGTTGGCGTCTTTCTCACCTGGCCCGTGTGGATTGGGCCGCCGCTCCTCACGTTTGTGACGCTCGTTCTCGTTCGACGCGAGTGGTCGGCGTCGTCGCGTCTCAGGACGTTGCTGGCGGCGCTGGCGCCCCTTGCGATCGTGGCGGCCGTCCATGCGGCGGGCAGCGCGCGATGGGCACAGCTGGTGCGATCCAGCGGCGCGGCGCTGAGGCCATCGATCGCAACGGCCGGCTGGCTGTTGCCGGCTCTGGCGCTCGCCGGAGTCCCCGTCGCGACGGCAGAGCGTCGAGCGCGCTCGACGCTGCTGATGCTCGCGGTCATTGCGGCGCAGGCGGCAGTGTTGTACGTGATGGCGGCGTCGATCGGATCGGACACGCCGTACATGGCGCTGAAGATGATGTACCTCGCGGTCTATCCGCTCGCGGTGTTGGCGGCGCTCGCGATCGCACAGGTGATGGCGTTCGGAGGCAACCGAAGAACGAGCCTGGCCTGGGCAGCCGCACTTGCGTTGGCGATTGCGACCATACGCCCGATACTGGCTGCGCCCAGGCCGGCGCCGATCGTCTCCCGTGATTTCTACGACGCGGGCCAATGGGTGCGGGCCAACATCGGGACGACGTGCGTCGATTATCTGGTTGAGGATTCGCAGACCGCCTACTGGCTGCACTTGGCGGTCCTCGGAAATCGCCGCGCGTCTCAGCGAAGCGCCGAGGTCGACCGTCACAACATGCGCGAGGCCTTCGCGCGATGGATCCCGGCCGACGGACTGCCCTACGCGATTGCCGACCTCCGGCTTCTGCCCGGCGAGATCCGAGCGCGGGTCGAGATCGTGAAGCAGTTTGGCACCGCCGCGGTGGTCAAGCGCCCGGGGGCTTCGGGTTGCGTTGCGCAATAGGCCGACGCGGCGAAGCCGCAGCTATTTGCAATTCTGCTTCGCCACTTCGATGCGGCGGTTCTTGGTGCGGCCCCAGTCCGTGTCGTTGGGCGCAAGCGGCTGTGACTTGCCGTAGCCTCTGACCGTCATGCGCTCGCGCGCGACTCCCAGCGAGATGAGCGACACGTTCACCAGCGAGGCGCGTCTCATCGACTGGCCGATCAGCTCTTTGTCGTCGCCGACGTTGTCCATGTGGCCCTGAATCTCGATCTGCATGTCGGGCTTGGATCGCAACATCGCCGCCAGCTTCTCCAACGTCGGCCGCGAGTCGTCGTAGTAGAGCGTCAGGTCACGCTTGAAATGCAGGCTGAAGACCGGGACGTGGCAGGCGCGATCGAGAATCGCTCCCCAGTCTTCGGCGCCGACGTCGGCCACGCCGATCGTATAGGCGCCATCGGGCGCGCGCGAGATTCGCGTATAGAGGTCGCGCCCATTGCCGGCGTAGTGCGCCGACAGGTTGATCAGATGCGGTTCGCTTTCAGCGCTTGCCGCCGGCGGCTGGTCGATGATGCGCCAGCCGTGAAGCACCAGGGCGTCTCGGTAGAGCGAGACAAAGGCAAGGTCCCACACATTGATCGGCGCGCTGTAGGATTTCTCGACGAAGGACATCCCTGCCAGCATTGCCTCGCTGTCGGCGGAGGCTGGCTTGACCTCGAGCGGCTCGGTAACGCGCGTCGTCTTGATCAACGAAGTGGCAGCGATTCGCGACAGGAACGGAAAGTCGGCATCGTCGGCCACCGTCTCTGGCGTTACCTCTGGGGCGGCCAGAACCACCTGAGCCACCTGTGGCTCGGAGTGAGCGGTGAGCTGGCCTGCGGCCAATGCCGCGAGGACGACTATCCAGGGAATATGGCGGGTGGCGGCTCCCACAACCCAGATTGTCGCAGAAATCAAATCAGAGCCGCAGATGACGCAGATGACGCAGATGACGCAGAAAAGGCAACCGCAAACGCCAGCCCAGCGAGACCGCTCATGCGCGGTCTGGTTCGCGAGCGGCGCGAAGCGCCGCAATGCTGCGCGAGCCGCGATGAAAAATGAGTCCCCGTGGTTCGATGGGCCGACTCATTTTCACCGCGGCTCGCGCAGCATCACCGTCCGGCTTTCAGCCGGCTGTCGCGAACCAGCTCTCGAATCGGGGAAATCCAATCTGTGTCATCTGTGTCATCTGTGGCCCTGATCTCGCTG
Organism: uncultured Acidobacteriota bacterium; assembly: GCA_963773045.1. Taxonomy (GTDB): domain Bacteria; phylum Acidobacteriota; class Vicinamibacteria; order Vicinamibacterales; family UBA2999; genus 12-FULL-67-14b. Next base: position 295,700 of record CAVYZT010000004.1, read on the forward strand.
GGTTCGCGCTAGCATCAGTTTCTGCGTGCGAAGCGCAGATCCCACACGCGCTCCTGCGCGAGACTGAAGCCGTTCACGCGGCCAGCGGCGTCGCGGCGGAACGTGATCGTGCCAAGCGTGGATGCCGCGGAACGTGTCTGGCGCGGTCGGCGCGAGCGCGATGGTCGAGTCGGGCCGCCGGAACGCCACGAGCTGTCCGTTGTTGACGCGCATGACGATGGTCAGCTCGGCGTCATCGCTCCAGTACGTGCCGGCCAATTCCGCAAGCTTGGCCGGCGGCGGCGGCGGAGTCATCGGCGGCGGCTCGATCGGCGGCGCGGGCCGCGGCGGCGCCGGCTTCAGGCGCTCCGCCAGCAGGATTTCGGCGACGGCGTTGTTGGCGCGCGTTGCATCGCCAGTGCTCACGTTGCAGAGTACCGCCACCGAGGTGTGTGCGTCCGGGAACCGGCTCAGGTGGGCGCGATAGCCGGCAGTCGATCCGCTGTGCCAGACGCTGGGGACACCACGGTAGTCGCCCACATAAAGGCCGAGCGCGTAGTTCAGCTCCTTGCCATCGGTGGTGTGGGCGGCGCGCTGTTGCTCGAGCAGCAGCTCGGCGCTTCCGACCGTCGGATTGACGTAATTCTCGTTCCACCTCAGCAGATCCCCGACCGTGGTCAGCAACCCACCATTGCCGTGCACGTTCTCGAACGGCATCTCGGTGTGGAACGTGCCTTGGCTCTCCGCGTAAGCGATCGCCCGGCCCTTCACGATGCGCGTGTGATCGTCTCGCCATGACGTGTGACTCAACCCGAGCGGGGTGAAGATCCGCTGCCTGGAGAACTCCGCGAATGTCATGCCGCTGACCCGTTCGACGATGACGGCGGCGAGGTTGAAGCCGGTGTTGCTGTACGACCACTTCGTGCCGCTCGGGAAGTTGAGCGATCGCTGGCGCGAGACGATGTCCAGGACGTGCGCGTGCGTGTACTGCCGCGTCGTCCGCGGCCAGCCTGCGATGCTCTCGACGCTGCCCCAGTCGCGCAGCCCGCTGGTGTGCGTGAGGAGGTGACGAATGGTGAGCCCGCCTTCGCCGCGAAGCGGCTTCGGTGAGGTCTCGCCAGAGCCCGCCTGCACTTCGCTGCGGGCGGCGGCGGAGGCGCCGTACTCCGGCAGTTCGGGGACATACTTCCGCACCGGATCGTCGATCGAGAGCTTGCCGTCTTTCGCGAGCAGCAGCACTGCCAGCGCAGTGAACTGCTTCGACACCGATCCGGCTTCAAAAATCGTGTCCGGCGTATTGGGGACGTCGTGCTCGAGATCGGCCATGCCATAGGCCTTCATCAGCACGGGCTTGCCGTCGAGACCGACCCCGACGGCGCAGCCCGGTGTCGAGGCGTTCCACTGTGCGAAGATCTTGTCGACTTCGGGCTCCAGGTTCGCGGGCGCCGCGGTGACCAGGACATGCCGCACCAGGATCGACGTGAGCGCGATCGCGATCGCCACACACAAGCGAACAACATGGGTCGACTTCATGCGCGCGATCCTAAATCAATTGTGCCTAACGGTGCGTACGGTGCCTGGGGTGCCAAAGGGTGGGTGCCCAAAGAGATTAGGCACCGGACGCACCTTTAGGCACCTTCGATCCGGCATGGGTGATTCGCTGCCGGTCGAGCCAGTAGCCCCACGCGATGAGCAGCCACATCGAGTGACCGGCCCACATCACGGCGGTTGGAGTCGGCGGCGGTGGACCGAAGAGCGCGGCGAAATACGCCACGACGAGAAACGCGACGAGCAGCCACAGTCCGACCGTGCCCGCCGTCGTCCTGGCTCGCGTCGCCCGCAGATACAGCGCGATCCCGCCGCCGAAGAGCAGCAGTTCGAGCGGAATCGCAATCGCGGGCCGGTTCCAGAGTCCAAAGCCGAATCGCTCTGATCCGCCGATGGTTAGTGGGAGATCGGGGCGATGCACGGGCAAGTCCAGGAACCAGTGGCTGAGGACCAGCGCGCCAACGGTGGCCGCCGCCATCCGGGAGTGGCGAATCAATCGATGAGCCCCTGCAAACAGAACCGACCAGCCCGCCAGCGCCGCGAGGCTGTGCGAGTAGGGATAGCTCACGAAGTTGAAGGGCGTGAGCACCGTGTTGCCCGGTTCGATTGCGACGACTTCGAGCCCGGCGATCAGCAGGATTGGCCACAGTACATCGGCGAACTGAGCGGCAAGGAACAACGTGCCGAGCGAGACCGACGGCGCGACCTTCTTGGCGCCGAAACCGAGCGCGAAGTGGCCAACAAACATCGGGTGCCTGAGGTGCCTAGGGTGCCTAGACTCTAGGGTGCCAAGGGTGCCAGTAGGGTGCCAGGGGTGCCAGGGGTGCCAGGGGTGCCAAGGAAGAACGTGGTTCTACTTGAGTGCGGCGACGACCGCGAAACTGTCGCGCCGCCAGACGACGTCCACTTGGAAGCCGGCTCGACTAAGCAACGCGCGCTCCTCCTCGAGCGTCAAGTAGAAGTCCTCTTTGGCCCATGCGCGCAGATGGCGCTCGGCGCCGGCCCGGCCGTAAGTCTGCGCGAGGTGGCGGTGCCACGCGGCGCGGTCTCGCGCCTGAAGGGTCGGGTCCGACGACAGACAGCAATCGGCGTTGACCAAGGCGCCGCCAGTCTTGAGTGCGGCGAAGCACTTGGCATACAGCGCCGCCTTGGCCCGCCGTGTCTGGATGTGATGCAAAGCCAACGAGGAGGTGATCGCGTCACAGCGCGGCAGCGGCACGTCGAGGAAATCTCCCGGCGCGACGCGGAGTCGGCCCCGCAATCGCTTCTGCGCCATCGCGATCATGCCTTTGTCGGAGTCGATCCCCACCACGCGGGCGCCGCGAGATGCGTGGACGACCTTGCTCGCCAACGCGCCCGAGCCGATCCCAAGATCGACGACGAGAGGGCTGCGCCTGGTCAGTGTGGCCACCACGGCCGCGGCGGCGTCGAGCATGTCCTCGTAGCCGGGGATGAACGTCCGGATCGTCTCGTCATAGTCCGCCAGCCGGATGCCCAGATGTGTCGCAACGCCCATATCGGCTATCAGCTCCGTCGGCTATCGGCTATCAGCTGTCAGCTTGGGGCTTTCAGCCGCTCGCGAAGGCCACAGGTTACTTCATGGTTCGCGCGCCGGCGCCCGAGTCGGTCGACCTGACCCGCATCAATCCAGAGTTCCTGCTCACCGCGGACAGGCGCAGCGATGGCACGCGGCCTAGGACGCGATCCATCCGCTTCGCCGTCGGCCACGTAGAGACAGGTAGAAGCGTGCAGCCAGTGGGAAAAACCGCGCTCGTGGGAGGGCTTGTAACGCGATGTCATTGTCGCCGGTGTCACCGATCGTTCCATTCAAGCCGGTTTTCTGCCAAGATGACCGCCCCGGGGGCCACAACTCACCGTAGTCACAACAGGCACGAGTAGTGCATCATAGGCAGGTAGATGCGGTCTGACAGCACCATCGATCGCGTGCCGCTCGTCGGAGACGAGCCCGTCGCCATCGCACTCGAGGACTTTGCCGCCGCGACCGATCGCGCCGCGGGAATCAACCTCCGCGCTCTCACCACCCTCGATTCCGTGGAAGTCCGCACCCGCAACTCGACCTACCACATCACGATTCTCAACGCCCTGGAGTCGCGTGTGCTCGTGTCTGGTGGCGCGTTCTTTCCGACGCCGTCACTGGCGACAATCAGCGGCGCGAGCCTGGGCGGCAGCATGCTCAAGCGCGGCGTGATCCTGAATGGGTTCCAATTCGAGATTCTCACCGGCCGCGATCGCATCGTCACGACCCGCGTTCGCGACATCCAGGTGAACCCCCCCGGTGCGACGCCCGGGCCGTTTTAGTCCACAGTCCACGGTCCGCAGTCCACGGTTCGCACTCCAACGGTCCACGGTCGGCAGTCCGGGGACCGCGGTCCTGAGCTCAGCTGATGTCGATTCTCGTGACTTGCCGCGCGCCGGCGCCGGCGGCGCCGCCGATCGTCCCGAGGATGGTGCCGAGTCCGATTGCGAAGATCGGCAGCACGAACATCTCCTCGACGCCACCGCTCTGCTCGATCGCACTGAGCGTCGCGGAGTCGTGCCAGAGCGCGAGCAGCACGCCGCCTCCGGCGATGCTGATGACGGCCGCGATCACCGTGATGACAATGCCTGCCAGGAGTCCTGCCAGCATCGATCCCGATCGCCACCCCGCCCAGAAGCCGCCGCCGAGCAGCAGTACGATGGCGGTGTACGTCGTCACCAACGACCTGACATAGAACTCGGTCGTTGGCACGAAGGCGTCGTAAACCTGGCGCGCGAGAAAAGCGCCGGCGAAGAGGACTGCCCAAGCGAGATGACTTCGCACGATATAGCCCGCGACTTGCGCGACATACCAGCGGTCGGCGCGACGCTGGCCGCGCTTCGGGACGATGACCTCGCGGTACTCCTCGAGCAGATCGCCCGAGACGGCGTCGCGATCCTGGCGCGCGAGAACCAATCGACGTAGCACGAAATCGGCCCACAGCGGTGGAAAGGGCTTCCTCTCCACGCGATAAGCCTTGCGAGCATCCGTTGGGTCGGGGCTCATACGCGTCCTTTCAGCGGCCACTTGAAGCCGCTCCACAGCATGTTGACCGCGGCACGCGCGTCGTTCAGCGCGCGCCGGCCCGCCGGTTCGAGCCGGTAATATCGCCGGGGCCGCCCGGCACGAATCTCCGTGCCGGCGCCAAGCTCGGAAATGACGAGCGCTTTTCGTTCGAGGCGATCGAGCGTGGCGTGGACGGCCCCGGCGGCGATGTCGCGTCCGAGCCGCTCCTGCACCTCTTTCAGAATCGCGCGACCGTAGGCCTCGTCCCGCAGCTTGACGATGGCGAGCAGTACCCGCCTGCTCGAAGGTCCCAAGCACTTCGGCCATTCAAAAACTACATTGTAGGCTTTGGGAAGGAAAGTCAAGCTCCGGCTCTATAATCCGCACGGTTCTCCAAGGAGGTTGGACATGGCACCTGCGACCAGGCTGGCTTCGGTGCTCTCCGCGCTGCTGGCGATCTCGACAGCGATCTCCGGCCAGGATCGATCCGCGCCCGGAGACTGGCGTCACTACACGGCGGACATCAAGGGCAGCAAGTATTCGCCGCTGGATCAGATCAACGCCGGCAACTTCTCGAAGCTCGAAGTCGCCTGGCGCTTCAAGACCGACATGCTGGGCCCGCGGCCCGAATTCAAGCTCGAGGGGACACCAGTCGCCGTCAACGGTGTGCTGTACACCACTGGAGGGACTCGACGCTCCGTCGTCGCGCTCGACGGCGAAACCGGCGAGCTGCTCTGGGCGCACAGCCTGCGCGAAGGCAAACGCGCCGGTATCGCGCCGCGCCAGCTCTCCGGGCGCGGGCTCTGCGTACTGGAGCGACGGCAAGGGCGACGACCGCATCCTGTACATCACGACCGGCTATCGGCTCATCGCGCTCAACGCGAAAACCGGCGCGATGATTCCGGGCTTCGGCACCGGCGGCATCGTCGATCTGAAGGTCGGCGCCGTCAAAGGCCGCGGCGAGCCGATCGATCTCGAGACCGGAGAGATCGGCGTGCATTCGACACCGGCCATCGTCAGAGATGTCGCCATCATCGGATCGTCGTTCCGTGAAGGCGCGACCGTCAACACGCACAACAACACCAAGGGTCTGGTTCGTGCCTTCGACGTGCACACCGGCAAGCTGCTCTGGACGTTCAACACCATTCCACGGCCAGGCGAGTTCGGCAACGACACCTGGGAGAACGAGTCGTGGGCGATCAACGGCAACGTCGGCGTGTGGACGCAGATCACGGTCGACGAAGAAGCGGGCCTCGTCTACCTGCCGGTGGAGACGCCGACCTCCGACTTCTACGGCGGGCATCGACCTGGCAACAACCTGTTCGCCGAGAGTCTCGTGTGCGTCGATCTCAAGACCGGCCAGCGCAAGTGGCATTTCCAGTTCGTGCACCACCCGATCTGGAACTACGACATGTCCTCGGCCGCGATTCTTGCCGACATCGTCGTCGACGGGAAACCGATCAAGGCCGTCGCGGTGCCGGGCAAGCAGGGCTTCCTCTTCGTGTTCGATCGGATCACTGGCCGTCCCGTGTGGCCGATCGAGGAACGAGCCGTGACGCAGAGCGACGTGCCCGGTGAGAAGACGAGCCCGACGCAGCCATTCCCGACCAAACCTCCGGCATACGCACGCAATTCGCTCAAACTTCCGGACGACTTGATCGACTTCACGCCCGCGCTTCGCGCGCAGGCGATCGAGCAGATGAAGCGCTACAAGGTGGCGCCGTGGATGTACAACCCCGCGATCCTCGGCGACGCCAACGGCCTGCTCGGCGCCATCAACATGGGCAACGCGGTGGGAGGCACGAACTGGCCCGGCGTCGCCTACGATCCCGAGACGCACACGATCTACGCCCAGGCTAACAACGTCGGCATCACGGCGACCTCGATCGTGCCGCCACCGGCTGGCTTTTCCGACATTCGATACGTGTCGGGTGTCGCCGGCCGCGAGTTCCGCGAGGTTATTGGCCCCGGCGACTGCTGTGCGGCCGACTCCCCGCGCGCGATCGCGCAGATCGAAGCGCAGCGTGCCGCGGCAGCGAATTCGCCGGCTGCCACTCCGGCGGTTGGCGGTGCCGGAGGTGGCGGGCTCACGGTGGAAGGCCTGTCGATCTTGAAGCCGCCGTACGGAACCATCAGCGCGGTGAATCTCGATCGCGGCGAGATCGTGTGGCAGGTTCCTCACGGCGATACGCCTGACGCCGTGCGGAACCATCCGATGCTGAAGGGGCTGACAATCCCGAAGACCGGGCAGGCGGGGACGTCGGGCATCGGCTTGATGGTGACGAAGACGCTGGTAGTGATGGGCGATCCGCAGGTGACGACGACGCCGGAACATCCGCGTGGGGCGATGCTGCGAGCCTACGACAAAGCGACGGGGAACCAGGTCGGGACCGCCTTCATGCCGGCGCCGCAGAGCGGATCGCCGATGACGTACCTCGCGAATGGCCGCCAGTTCATCGTCGTGGCGATCAGCGGCGGGAATTACTCGGGTGAGTACATCGCATTCGCGTTGCCTCGCTAGGGCGAGTATGGCGGGTAGGGCGGGTGGGCCCGGCGGAACAGTAGGGAAAGGCTTAATTGCTCTTACCTGACCCACCAGCCCTATTTGATCACATGCCGTTCGAGCATGCGTCGTCGTACGACGCCGCCATACACGTTGCGGTCGGCGTCGACGCCAATGCCCTCCGCGCCCGCGTGGTCCTTCGCCGTGGACTCGGAGTCCTCGATGAACGCGGTGACGCTGCCGTCGCGCGCGCTGCCGATGCGGATGCCTTTCTTGATGCCCGGCAGTTCGTGGGCGCCGGTGTCGATGCCGTACGACTCGGAGTCGGCGACGTAGATCCGATCGTCTGCCGTGATCACGATCCCGCTCGGCCGTCCGAACTGACGCCACTCCTCGAGGAACTTGCCGCTCTGATCGAAGATCTGGATGCGGTTGTTCTCGCGATCGCCGACGAAGAGCCGGCCCCGCGAGTCCATCGCGATGGTGTGCGGCTCGCTGATCTCGCCAGGTCCGGATCCTTTTCGCCCCCACTCCTTCACGAACTTCCCGTCCTTGGTGAAGTGGACGACGCGGTTGTTCTTGCCGTTGCGGTGGCTATCAGTGACGAAGAGGTCGCCGTTGGGCGCGACGACGATGTCGGTGGGCTGATCGAAGAGATCGGGTCCCGATCCGCTGATGCCGGCTTTGCCCAGCGTCATCAGCACCTTGCCTGACGGACTGAACTTGATGACCTGATGTCCCTTGCCGTCTGCGCCCTGGGCGTCGGTCATCCACAAGTTGCCGTCGCGATCGACGGTGCCGCCGTGAGGGAAGACGAACATGCCCTGGCCGAAGCTCGCGAGAAGCTTGCCATTCTTGTCGAACTTCAGAATCGGCGGCTCGGGCCGTCCCTGGCAGGAGTTCTCGAAGCAGCGGTGGACGACGTAGATGGTGCCGTCGGGCGCGGGCTCGATGGCGGTAACCGCGGCCCACGCTTTCGTTCCCGCCGGCAGCTCACCCCACGTGCGCGTCGTCGTATAGGGCTGCGGCAAGTCGTTGCGCGGCTGCGCGCCCGCCCCGGCCGGGGCCTGGCCCCTTCGCAAGAACTGCGACGCGGAGAGAATCGGGCCAACCGAGACCTGGGCAGCGCCGTTCGTTGATGCGCTAATCGACAACAGGGTGAACGCGACGGTGAGCATTCGCATCAGGACCTCGCTCGGTGAGGGAAGGTCCGGATTCTAGCAGCATCGCCGTAGCTCGCTCGAGAGCGACGCGAGCGGAGGCGGATGCCTTGTGCCTTTGGTAGAGTGACCATCCCGATGCGCTTGCATTCCCGACTGCGCTTTGCGCCAGCCTCGGTCGAGGTCGAGCGGCGGCCCGACGGCGTCATGCTGCTGCGATCGCCGCTTGCCCTCGCGCCGTACGCAAGGGCGGTCGGTGATTGGCTGGTTTACTGGTCCGCGAATGCGCCCGATCGAGTCTTCCTCGCGGAACGAGACGGCGATCAGTGGCGCCGCCTGACCTATTGGGAGGCGCTGACCAGCGTCCGCTGCATCGGTCAGGCGCTCCTCGATCTCGGGCTCGACCAGGAGCGGCCGGTCGCGATCCTCTCCGAGAACAGCATCGATCACGCGCTCCTCGCGCTCGGCGCCATGCACGTTGGCGTGCCGGTCGCGCCAATCTCGCCGGCCTATTCGCTGATGTCCAAGGACTACGCGAAGCTGAAGTCCATCTTCGAGCTGCTCCAGCCGGGTCTCGTCTTTGCGAGCGATCCCCTGAAATTTGCTCCAGCGCTTGCCGCGGTCGGCGCCACTGCGACCCCAATTGATCGGCTCATTGGCGTCACACCCGGGCCCATGGTCGACGCCGCGTTCTCACGCCTCACGCCCGACATGACCGCCAAGATCCTGTTCACATCGGGCTCGACCGGAATTCCGAAGGGCGTCATCAACACCCATCGCATGCTCTGCGCGAATCAGCAGATGCAGGGTCAGGTCTGGCCATTCCTGCAGGACAAGGTGCAGACGCTCGTGGACTGGCTGCCCTGGAACCACACCTTCGGCGGCAACTTCTGTTTCAACATGATCTTGAGCCTGGGCGGGACGTTCACCATCGATGCCGGCAAGCCCGCGCCTGGAATGGTCGACATCACGGTGAGAAACCTTCGGGAAATCTCGCCGACGCTGTACTTCAACGTGCCGCGCGGGTACGATTTGCTGCTGCCCTATCTCGAGAACGATGCGGGGCTGCGCCAGTCGTTCTTCCGCGACCTCGACCTGATCTTCTACTCGGGCGCAGGGCTGCCGTCGAGTCTGTGGGAGAGGCTGGAGAGGCTCGCGATTGCGGAGAAGGGTGGCGCCATGTCGATGGTCTCGTCATGGGGATCGACCGAGACGGCGCCGTCGGCCACGACGGTTCACTATCCGATCGAGCGCGCCGGCGTGATCGGGCTACCCAACCCCGGCTGCGAGCTGAAGCTGGTGCCGTGCGGCGGCAAGCTCGAAGTGAGAGTCCGAGGACCGCATGTGACGCCGGGTTACTTCCGGCGCGGGGATCTCACGCGCGCGGCGTTCGACGACGAGGGCTTCTATCGAATCGGCGACGCGTTGAAGTTCGCCGACCCTGCGGTACCCGAAGGTGGGCTGGTCTTCGACGGCCGTGTGGCCGAGGACTTCAAGCTCACGACCGGGACCTGGGTGGCAGCTGGCGCGATTCGGGTCAAGGTGATCGCCGCCCTCGATCCCTACGTGCAGGACGCGGTCATCACCGGACACGACCGTGATGAGGTGGGCCTGCTGCTGTTTCCCAATCCAGTGACGACCCGGGACCTCGAACCGGAGCGTTTGCGCGAACGCGTTCGCGCGGCGCTGGCGGCGTGGTCGAACGAAGGCGGCAGCTCCACGAGGCCGGTGCGCGCACTGGTCATGGCGGAGCCGCCATCCATCGACGGTAACGAGATCACCGACAAGGGCTACATCAACCAGCGCGCGGTGCTCGAGCGGCGCGCGGAGCTGGTAGACCGGCTGTATTCAGACGATCCCGCCGTAATCGTCTTCAGCGAGTTCGAGACCGTGCTTCCCCCGAATGCCAGACACTGAAACACAGAAACACGGAATCAATCAGGCTCCCGGGGGCATCCTGAGGCATCGTCTCGGTCAGAACGAAGGAGAACTCCGAGAGCGAACGGTCCCGCCATCGGCCGAGAAATGCGACGCCATCCGGGTCTGGAGGGCCGGATGGCGGTTGTAGGTTACGGATCCCGGATTCCGGATGCCGGCTTAGTTCACCAGCGCGTCGCGCCCTCGACGATTCCTGCTGAAACGGCGGGTGGAGGCAGCACGCGGGGCTCGGCCGCCGGCGCGATCGCCTGCTGCGCTTCGAGATAGTCGCCCAGCCGCTCGAACGGATCGAATCCGATCACTCGCGGCGCGTCGGCGACGAAGTTCGAGAGCGCGTTGATGTCGTAGTAGTAGCGCTGACCATCGCGATCGTCCACGATGTACTCGACGCCGCCGATGTCGATTCCTGCTGCCGCCATGATTCGCTCGACGTCGGCCACCGCATCGTCTGGCGCGGTGGTGCCCTCGACGCGAATCTTGTTCTTGGGCGCATCGGCTGCGCAGGCGGCGCGGTCGAGCGCGACGCCGTCGGTGGTGAGACAGATGTCGGCCGGGCAAAGGTTGAAGCTGTCGGCGGTGCCGAAGACGTTGATCGCGTAGAGATAGTCGCCGCCGAGCACCTCGACGCGGGTGATATGGCCGTCGCGGGCAGGAATGAACTCCTGCACGAGGCCGGTGTGGTCGATGCCAAGGCTGATGCGGTCCTCGTCCACCGCCCGCGCAAGATCTTCAGGCCGGTCGAATCGAACAATCCCGGCGCCGCTCCCGCCGATGTTTGGCTTCACGACCACTGGGAACCGGAGACCCTGCGCTGCAGCCGGCGCCTGGCTGGCGTGATTGATCACGCGTGCCGCCGGGAAGGGCAGGCCCAATGACTTGAGCAGCGACAGCTGCAGGGCCTTTGACGTCTCGATCCGAAACGCCGACACGCCGTTGATGACGCGCACGCCGAGTTGGTCGAGGTGGCCGAGATAGCTGAGGGTGTACAGGATCGTGTGGCCGTGACCGCGGAGGTACGCCGAAGGGCTCATGCGGTTGAACACCACACCAAACCTGGCGTCAGCGTCTGTCGTCGGGTCGAAGAACGACTCGGCGGCGTTGATGCGCTCGTACGAGACGCCCCGGCGATCCAGTTCCGCAAACAGCGGTCGGAACCAGTCGGGATGCTCGTAGTAGATGCCGATGGGGCGCACGTCACTCATGGATCACGTTCTTTCTTCTGTCTTCTGTCTTCTTTCTTCCTTCTTCTGTCGTCGCTCATCATCGAGATGACGTCCGCACCGGCTCGGCGAGCAGCTTCTCGACGAGCGCCGTCACTTCCTTCTCGGCCTCCTTGTAGAATTCGCCGCTGCCCGGGCTCGGGAACCCTGCGTGGACCGCGCGGACGCGACCGTCGCGGCCGACGAAGAACGACGTCGGGAAGGCGTTGAGGTTGTTGGCCTGCGGCACCTTCTCGTTCAACTGATCGGGGTTGCCGGGCACGAGCACCGTCCATTCGATGCCGTAGTTCTTGTTGAAGCCCTTCAGCCGTACGAAACCCGGCTGCTGGTCGTCTTCCTCGAAGGACAACTGCACGACTTCGAATCCCCTCGACCGGTACTTCTTGTAGAGATTCACCATGAAGGGCGTTTCGTCGTGACAGTTCGGGCACCAGCTGCCGCTGATGTTCACCAGCACCACCTTGCCGCGGAACCTGGGATCGGTGTTCGACACGATCTGCCCGGTAATGTGGTCAGGGAACGCGAACGTGAACGGCTCGTTCGGATCCTTCATCGTCGTGTGCGCCGTCGGATCGGTCGGCGTGCCGATCGATTTCGCGCTGGCTTCTGCCTCCCGAGCGGCCAACAGCGGGGCGCCCTTGTTCTGACTGATGTTGAGCGTGCCGTCGGCGTTCGGCGTCACTTCGACCAGCAACGGCCGGGCGCCCGAGAAGTGGCCGAGCACGAACGTGCCGTCCTTGAACGACCCGTAGAGCGTGCCGGTGTCGCCGTCGACGCGCAGGATCGTCGCCGTCAGCTGATTGCCTTTCTGATCGACGATGAAACGCCAGGCCTGTTCGCCCTTGTTGCTCCGGGCCTGCGTGATCCACACGCCGTCGATCGACGGGGCTTTCGCGCTGCTCGTCGCCACGGTAGCCCGACCCGCGCGGAAGGGGAGCGGAGCGCCGCGGCCCTTGGGCCGGATGTATTCACCCGACAACGCGCCGTCCTTGAAGGTGGCATTGAGCGTCGTGTTGTACTGCGCGAAGGTGAAGACCACCTTGTCGCCGTCGATCGCGCTGGAAGTGGACGAAATCCGCTGAGAGCCGTTCAGGAACGACGCCTTGACCTTGCCGCCATCGTTGGTAATCTCGAACGGGAATGGCACGTCGACCAGGACCCGGTTGTCGACAGGACCGGTGGGAACGACGACGGTGCCCTCCCACATGCCCGCGAGCTTCGGCGCGGTTGCGGCCGTCTGTCCCGTCCCGTCAGCTCGGAGGCCGACCCCGGCGCTGAGCAGCACGATCGCCGCCGCTCCGATCCACCTCGCTAGATCATTGACCCTCATCACAACCCTCTTTTCTCGCTACAGGAAAGTTTAAAGTTCAAGAGTTGACAGTTAAGAGTTTCAGTTGAAAGTTTGCAGTTCAGCTCTCAATTCCAAGTTTCAAGGTCCCTGGTTCGGTGCCGCACTCAGCGCCGCTTCCCAATTGCAAACTGAACTGCCAACTGAACTTCAAACTGTGAACTGAAACTCTTAACTGTCAACTTTTCAAACTTTCAACTCTCCGCCGGGCCTGGCTCTCCTCAAACAAAAAGGCCCGGAAGCTTTGGGGCTTCCGGGCCTGCTGTGCGCAAACTTGTTCGTGGACGTTATGGCTTGATCCATCGAGACACAGCACGGCGTGCGGAGGCCTGTTCTCCGATGCAACAACACGCGCAGGTCTTGACCGAGTCCACGAAGCCCAAGTTATCCACGCCCAGCTATCGAGTGTCAAGCCGCAGGGCATCCGCCTCCGCCGCCACTGGCGGCTACGGCGTGACCTCGCCGAGCACGCTCGCACCGCGAGCATACGAGGCGGGCCGCCGCACGGCTGGCTCGATAAGGGCTTCGATGCCAACGCCGTTGGCTGGTTTCCAGGCGCCCGTAACGGGTCTGTCCCCGAACCCCCCAAATCGATAGGGTTCTGCGACGTAAAGAGAGCAATTCTTGCGTAATGCGCACGTTCTGGTTGAACTTCCACCTTGCTTATCGCTGCCGCCACTCGCTGGCCTGTTGCAGCTCGGGTTGGCCGATTCCGATCGAACGCGACCGCGCGACCAAGGTGGAACACGAAATTGTCGCGGGTCGCGTTCACCCGCTGCAGACGCCCTGGTTGACGGCTGCTGACGATGCGCCAGCAGAGATCGCGGGCTACCTCACCGTGAAAAGCGATCACCGCTGCGTCTTCCTTCGGTTGCCCGCTGCCGGATCCCGGTTGCCGGATCCTGGCTCCTGCTCCATCTACTCGAGCCGACCGTTGTCGTGCGTGCACTTCCCGTACGTCTGCTTGATCGATCAGCGCGGCGTGCACGTGACGCTGTCGCACTACTGTCCAACCGCCGCCTCATTGCTGTTCGATCACACAGGCCCAATCGAGATTGTCAACGGCCCTCCGCCCATTCAGGAGCTGGAGATTCCAGAAGGACTCGATGCCAGGGAAGCCTTGCCTCCCCTCGCTTCGCCTGGGCGACTCATGACGTTTGACGAATTCAGCTCGTGGGAGCGCGAAGCGGTGCAGGAGTTAGGTGCCAAGAGTGCCAAAGGTGCCAGGAGTGCCAAGGGTGCGGATTGGAGATTGTTCGAGCGGGTGCGCTGCTCGGTACCGCCGCCGCTGTCCTGGCCCGCGGCGCCTGACAGCATCGAGCGCGTCTGGTCGGAGTTTGTCGAGCCGGTCTGGGAGACGTTCACGCCCGTCGTCGATCGCTATCTCGCCGCCAGGCTGTTTGCGTCGTGGGCCGCGTATCTCGGTGAGGGGACGGAGGCAATTCTCCGCGAGGTCGAGATCGCGTCGACAGTGTTGAGGGTCGAAGCGGCGCGTCAATGTAGGCGGGCGGCCCGGCTGCTCGATGCGACGTTGCTCAAAGACGCCATCCGCCAAAGTGATCTGTTGTTGATGCACTACGTCGATCGCGCGGCGCTGTGCCAATCCCGAATGGGAGCTTCACAGGGAGATCGGGAGATCGGGGAGACAGGATTGGATTTGCCCAGATTGACTCCCTGATCTCCCTGACCTCCCTGTGAGCTATCGAGGTGGCTTGTGCTCGAAATGCTCGACGATGCGCAGCGCCAGGCGCCCGATGCGATCCTCGGCCTCGCCGAGCGAACCGGTGACGCCGTTCACCATGACCGCGACGACGATCGGGCCCGAGCGCGAGTAGATGATGCCGACGTCGTTGGCGATGTTCCCGCTGTCGCCGGTCTTGTGCGCCACCGGCACGTCGAGGAAGTGCGGCAGCCGGCGCGAGCCGGCTAATTGTCGCCGCATGAACGTGCGCATCAGCGCGGCGCTCGCCGGCGACGCGATGGTCTCGCGCTCGATCGCCTCGAGCATGCGACCGATGTCCCGCGCCGTCATGTCGCCCAGCCAGATGTTGCGATCCTCGACCATCAGCCGCTGCTGATCCCCCGCATGCTTGCGACGATTCGCCGGATCGCGGACCACCTGGAGCCACTTCGCGCGCTCGCCGGTGAAGAGCGATTCGTAGTGCGCGAACAGCGGGTTGTTCTGCATCGCGTACTGCAAGCCGGTGGTTTCTTCAGCGCTGAGCTCCGCGAACCGCGGGTCGAGCCTGGCCAGCAGCTTGCGGCGATACTCCCAGCCGCGGTTGATCAGGCGCATCCGGTAGCCGGACTCCGCCAGCCACGCGTCGAGCGCCTCGACGCCGCCCACCTTCGTCGTCATCACGTCGGTGGCGGTGTTGTCGCTCGTGATGATCATCTGCTGGATGAGATCCCTAACCGTCGGGGCCAGACCCAAATCGTTGAACTGGAAGATTCCCGATCCATCGCGGAGCTCCGCACGTCCAATCGTGACCCGCTCGTCGAGATTCAGTCGGCCCTGCTCGGCGAGCTGAAACGCGCGAACCATGACAGGAATCTTGATCACGCTCTGACTGTTGAAGGAGTCGTCCGCGCGGACCGCCGCCTCCTCGCCGGTCCCGAGATGTTTGACGTACACGGCCGTCTTGGCCGGGATGCCGTCGAGCTCGGCGGTCAGCGCGCGCACGAGCGTGGCCGGCGGTGACTGGGCGGTGAGCGCTGCCGGAACGATCAGTGTGATGAGCAGCGTCTGTGTTCGCATCGGGCGACCTCGCAGGGGTGATAGTAGCGCCCGCCCGGCACGAAAGGGGCGTGGCGCGATGGACACGACTCCGCGCGCACTCGGTCGGCGTCGGGTCCTCAGGGGGTTGACGTCAAGACGTTTGCGTTACCAGAGCGTTCGAACGTGCGGATAATCGCGCAGGCGACTGTCGCGCGTCACGAGCGTTGCGCCGTGCGCCCGGCTAGTGGCCACCAGGATCTGATCCGCGGGATCGCCGTGGAATGGCTGTGTCAGACGGCAGCTTTCGATGAGTACGGGCCGCGTCATATCCGCCACGTGCAGGCCCGGGGCGGCCAGCGCGAGGTCGAGCCAATCCTCCAACGGACGGTCGAGCGCCAACTGGCCCTTCTCGATCTTCTTGGCGATCTCCCAGATGGAGATCAGCGATACCCACAGCGAGTTCTGGGCTTGCGCTTTGCGAATGGCGCTCGCCGCTCGCCGAGACAGCCGACGGTCTTCGGCGGCCCACCAGAGCCAGGCGTGGGTATCAAGCAGGGTCGGCATCCCACCCCGCGCCTGTCGAGAAGGGATCTCCGTTTTCGAGCAGAATGCTCCCGGCCAGCGTTCGCTGACGAGTCGTGGCCGTCACCGGCACCAGCTTCGCCACCGGCCGGCCTCGCTTGGTGATGACTACCGGCGTCCGGTTCTTGGCCACTTCGTCCAGCGTCTTCAGGCACTGGTCCTTGAACGCTCCCGCCCCCATGGTTTTCATGGGATCGAGTATGGCCATGGCCATATGGCCATGTCAATTCGATGGGCGTTGCTGCGGCCTTCGACCTGATCTCCCGTGGTTGAGGCTCGATTCGACCGGATGCGCGGTCAGTCCTCGCCCGACGCGCGCTGGGTGTCGTACGAGGCGAACAAGGCTGATTGCCAGGCGGGAACCGCGGCTCCTGGCCTCCCGATCGTAGACCGGCGAAAGTCGAATCAACCAGTACGATAGACTAGTTCGCATGAGCCCCGAGGACATCGGCGCCTTTGAAGCCAAGACCCGGCTGTCGGAACTCCTGAAGAAGGTGAGTCGTGGCCACGTGTACCGCATCACCAAACGCGGCAAACCGGTGGCCGAGCTGCGGCCCGTTGCGGACGGACCACGTCGGCCCACCTTCGGCGGTGATCGTGGACGACTGACCATGAGCCCCGACTTCGACGCTCCGCTCGACGATATGAAGAAGTACCGGTGAGACTGCTGCTCGATACCCACGCCCTCATCTGGTTCCAGACTGGCGACCGGCGGCTGAGCAAGAACGCACGCCGTGCCATTGAGGCCGACGACGCGGAGCTGTTCCTGAGCGCGGCGACAGTATGGGAGATGGCCATCAAGGCCAGCCTGGGCCGCCTCCGCCTCTCCGGACCGGTCGATGCGTACATGGCCGAGAAGGCCGCCCAGGGCTACCGGATGCTGCCGGTGTCGTGGGCCCACGCGGCGCACGTCGAAGGGCTCCCCTGGCATCATCGCGATCCGTTCGACCGGCTGCTCGCAGCGCAGGCGCTCACCGAGCGCTGTCCCGTGGTGACGCGCGACCGGACCTTCAGGAAGTACGGGGTGAACGTCATCTGGTGAGCGCACGTTCGAGCGTCACCCGCTCCGGTGTATGGTGGCTCCTGAAGTATCATCCGGCCTCCTGTCGACCCTCGACTGAGTAGCGCATCTGATGAGCGACTCTGCCAACCAGGCCAGCATTCCACCGGGCACGCGTCGTCTCCGTCTCCAACGGCGAACGCCGCCAGTTGACAACGATCGATGGGGTCCAACCGTCCTCACCAACCCTCAGTCGGACATCGTGCTGGCGAAGTTACGGAAGGCACAGGGTAGGCCACAGATGACGCAGATGACACAGACGCAGGGGCGGAAAGAAGGGTGAGTCATGGGATCGTCATTGGCAGCAGGTCGCAACCACGAAGGCCGGAAGATCACACGGCGGAGCATGTTGCTGGCTCTGCCGGCGGTTTTCGCGGCGCCACGTCTCGGGGCGGCGATGTCGCAAGCGTCAGCGGGTGCACCGATTGCGGTGCGCAACCTCAATCACATGACGCTCACCGTGAAGGATCCCAAGCGCTCGATCGAGTTCTACCAGGGGCTCTTCGGCATGCCGATTCAGGCGCGGCAAGGGCCCACGACGGTGCTGCGGATTGGCAGCGGCCCGCAGTTCGTCGCGATCAACGGCGGGCCGAACGCGACGCCGCGCATCGATCACTACTGCCTCACCGTCGAAGACTTCAACGTCGATCGCCTGATGAAGGTGCTGGCCGAGCACGGCGTCACGCCCGTCGAAGCCGGCGCGACCGGTGGCAGCCTGGGCGGCGGGCCGATGAAGTCACGCGTCCGCATGCGCGGGCCCGAAGCCGGCGGCGCCAAAGAAGGGAGCCCCGAGATCTACTTCGGCGATCCCGACGGCATCGTCGTCCAGCTGCAAGATCCGAAGTACTGCGGCGGCGCCGGGTTGCTCGGCGAAGCATGCCTGACCACACCTGAGCCAGCACCAACCAAGGGCCTACTCGCGGTGCGCGACCTGAGCCACTTCACCATCCGCGTCGCCGACGCGCAGCGAACCGGCAGCTTCTATCAGAAATTGTTCGGCCTGAAGGTGCGGTCGATGCAAGGGGCGACACCCGGGTGGGCGATTGGAACCGGGGTGCAGTTCGTGATGTTTACCGCCGCGCCTGTCGCCTCCGCCACCGGCGGCGCTCCGCCTCGGCCACCGGCTATCGATCACGTCTGCCTGAACATGACCGACTTCAATGTCGATCGCATCCTGAAGACGCTGGAAAGCTACGGCATCAAGCCGCGCGGCACGGCGCCAGGGCCGATCGGGCCGCTGATGTCGTACGTGTCGATGCGGATGGAGAACCGCGGCGGCGCCAAGGAAGGCACGCCTGAGCTGTATTTCACTGATCCTGATGGCTTGCTGATTCAGTTGCAGGATGTGAAGTATTGCGGCGGCGGTGGGTACCTCGGCGACGTGTGCTCGGGATGATTAGGTCCCGTGGCCCAAGGCCCGAACTCCAGTTTATGTTGCGCGCTCGAAGACGCGCGGCACGCTGTATACTGTATACGACATGGCGACTGTCTCTGAAGTCCTCACCATTCGTGTGACACCGGAAGTCCGCAAGCGGCTTGCCCGCGAAGCGCGCCGGTCGCGTCGCAGCCCCAGCGAAATGGCTCGCGCGATCCTCGAAGCCCATCTGTCAGGCTCGCCGATCGATCCAGCGGCTGAGGCTCGGCGGCAGTCCCTGCTCGCCAGCGCTCTCGACGACGATCGGGATGCGCTCGACTTCGTCGAACATGTCGGGGATCCGCGCGGGTGGAAATAACGCGCGGCTCCATTGTCATTGTCTCCGCTCGCGGCGCCTACACCGGCAAGCCCCGCCCCGCGCTCGTCGTGCAAGCGGACCTGTTCAATCCCACTCATGGCAGCGTCACGGTCTGCCCCATTACCTCGGTGTGGGTCGACGCGCCGTTGTTTCGTATTGGCGTCCCACCCGGCGAGCGTACAGGCCTCGAGGCCCCTTCTCAAGTGATGGTCGACAAGGTCGTCAGCGTACCGCGCTCGCGGATCGCCCGAGAGGTTGGCCGATGCGATGACGACGCCGTTCACGCTGTCGACGCCGCGCTCAGAAACTGGCTGGCGCTCAACTAGGCCGACGGTTCATGCCATGACCGGATCGCTCGTGATACTGGCGTCGTTTTTCGCGCTCTGTGCGCTCGTCGGCGGTTCGCCGATCGTGGCCCAGGCGCCTGCGTCGGCCTTCGACATCATCATCCGCCACGGCACCGTGCTCGACGGCAGCGGCCGCGCGCGGTTCGCGGCCGATGTCGGCCTTCGAAACGGCTTCATCGCCAGCGTCGGCGATCTGAGCAGCGCGAAGGCTCGAGTCGAGCTCGAGGCGCGCGGCCTCTTCGTGGCGCCGGGATTCATCAACATCCACAGCCACGCGTCACCGGATGCGCTGCCGACCGCGGTGAACATGCTCACGCAGGGCGTGACCACGGAAATCTTCAACGCCGACGGCGCGGGCCCCCTCGACATCGGCCAGCAGATGGCCGACCTCGCAGCGGCCGGCCTGGCCGTGAATGTCGGAGGCTTCATCGGCTTCAACACCACCTGGCGCACCGTCGTCGGCGAATCGGATCGACGGCCGTCGGCCGCGGACATCGATCGGATGCGCGCGATGATCACCGCCGGTCTCGAGCAAGGCGCGTGGGGCGTATCCGCGGGCCTCGACTACAAGCCCGGCTACTTCGCACAGGCCGAGGAAGTGGTGAGAGTCGTGGACGTCGCGCGCCCGTGGCGGACCAATTTCACCAATCACGATCGGATCACTCCGGAGTCGGGATTCAGCTCCCGAGCCGGCATCGAGGAGACGGTCGCGATCGGCGAGAAGACAGGACTCGTCGGTGTGGTGACGCACATGAAGATCCAGGGCGTCGAGCAAGGCACCGCCGGCCCGGTGCTCGATCTCATGAGGCAGGCGACCCGCCGCGGCCACTACACGGCAGCCGACGCATATCCGTACCTGGCGGGCCAGTCAGGTCTTGGCGCCCTGATCATTCCCGCATGGGCGCAGGAGGGCGGCCGCGAGGCGATGCTCGCGCGGTTCACCGATCCCGCTCAACGGGCGCGCATCGTGGCCGAGTCGGAGCAGGCGATGAAGGCTCGTTTCGGCGGTCCCGAGGGCGTCTACCTGCCGCGCACCCAGGAGCAGCTCGTGGACGTCATGAAGGCGATGAACGTCTCTGGCGGCGAAGCGATCGTCCGCATTCTGGAAACGACGGGAGATCCCGGCGCGATTCTGCGCTTTGGCGTCGAAGCCGACCTCGTGGCGATCCTGAAAGATCCAGTCACCGCGATGGCCTGCGATTGCGGCGCCTCGCTGGCGACGCGCGTGCATCCGCGCTTCTACGGATCGTTTCCGCGCGTGCTCGGCCGGTACGTGCGCGAGCAGCAAATCATGTCGTGGGAAGAGGCGATTCGAAAATCGAGCGCGCTGCCGGCGAGCACGGTCGGCCTGGTCGATCGCGGGTTCATCGCGATCGGCATGGCGGCGGATGTGGTGATCTTCGATCCAACCACGGTGATCGACCGCGCCACATACGATCAGCCGGCGCTGCCCTCCGAAGGGATTCGGCACGTGCTGGTCAACGGGCAGGCCGCGTTGAAGGACGGCGTCGCCACCGGAGAGAAGGGCGGGCGCGCGCTCGCTCGCACCAGCCACATGCCGTCTCGGCCACTCGCCGCAATGTCCGACCGTCGGGTATCGGTAACGGGAACCGCTGCAGGCGTGCGAGTTGCGGCCACGATCGAACAGCGAGCCAACGCCCGGGCCGGCTCTGGCAGCTTCTCGCTCGACGATCCGAAGTCAAAGCGCACGATTCGATCGACATCGGTCGGCGAGGTGCAGACCACGGCCGGCTGGGCGAGCGTGTCCGGTCGAGCGAGATCAGAATCCGGTGACGATCAAGCGCTGCTGGTCATCATCGATCGCGCCGATCCAAAGACACCGAACATTGCGGCTGTCGTTGTTTATCTCGACGGTGCAATTGCCTGGACTGGAACGTTTCCTCTCTCTGCGGTGGCCATCAATCCGCAGTGATTGAAGAAAAAAGAACGAAGCAGGAAGAAAGAAAGCGACGTGACGCGATCCTTGACTTTGACCCTCTCGACACTGGTCAGCCTGTCGCTGGCGAGCGCGTGTTCAGAGCCTGCCTCGCCGAAGCGGCCGGATGGCCGCGAAGGCGGGGCACCCACCCCTTTGGCGTCTCTGACACCCCAGGCACCTGTGGCACTGTCGTCTTTGTCTGCCACCGACCTGGACTCGTTTGTATCGGCGGTGATCAAAGAGCAGAAGGCGATCGGCGTGACCGTCGGCGTGATGCAAAACGGGAAGGTGATCTTCGCAAAGGGCTATGGCATGTCCAATACGAAGACGCAAACGCCGGTCACACCTGAGACGCTTTTCGCTGTCGGTTCCGTCACGAAGCAGTTCACCTGCTCGGTGGCGCTGCAGCTCGAACAGGAGCACAAGCTGTCGTTCGACGATCGCGTGGGGAAATATGTGCCGTCGCTCACCCGCGCCAAGGACATCACGATTCGCGATCTGGGCAATCACGTGTCCGGTTATCGGGACTACTACCCGTTGGACTTCGTCGATCGGCCGATGGCGAAGCCGCTGCCGAGCGGAGAGATCGTCAAGACGTTCGCGTCGAGACCGCTCGATTTCGAGCCGGGCTCACGCTACTCGTATAGCAACACTGGATACTTGCTGCTGGGAGAAATCATCGAGAAGGCCGGCGGCGAGCCGATGGCCACCGCGCTCGAGCGCCGCCTCTTCAAGCCGCTCGGGCTGACCCACACGCGCTACGAGCCCAAGCGCGGCGAGCCGGCATTGGCCGACGGCTACACGCCGCTGGGACTCGGCGCGGCTGAGCTATCGATCCCCGAAGGTGAAGGCTGGATCGGCGCCGCCGGCGGGATCTGGTCGACGCCGTCCGATCTGCTCGCGTGGGACCTGGCACTGATGGACGGCCGCGTGCTGTCACCGGCGTCGTGGAAGACGATGACGACGCCAAGGCCGTTGTCGGATGGCCGTTCGAGTGCGTATGGCTGCGGCCAGTCGATCCACGATCGAGGGCCGACGCTCTATCTCGAACACTCCGGCGGAGTGAGCGGCTTCAATGCACGCAACGTACTCATTCCATCCTCGAAGTCGGGCTTCGCCGCGATGGCTAACGCCGATTGGTCGGGTGGCGTGCTCAACACCATTCAAAGCGCCGTGCTGGCCAAGTTGATGCCGACTGCCGACGCGCCGGCGATTGCCGGCAAGCCGGCGAAGGACGCCGCGCTCGAGTTGCTCGCTCAGATTCGCGCCAACAAAGTCGATCGATCGCAGCTGGGCGAGGAGTTCAACGCCTTTCTCACGCCCGAGCGTGTGGCGGCGATCTCGAAAACGCTCACAGAGGCTGGCGAGGTGAGTCAGATCGAGATGGGATCGATCAGCGAACGCGGCGGCATGGAAGTGTCAACGGTGCGTGTGATGATCGGAACCACGCCGGCCCAGACGTTGATGTACCGCACGCCTGACGGCAAGGTGCAGGAATTTCTGATCAATCGCAGGTAGGAACCCTGTCGGTGATTGTGCCTAAGTAAAGTCAGGTACGAAGGTGCCAACGGTGCCTATGGCGCCAAAGGGTGAGTGCCTGGTGCACTCCGGAACCACCCCCTTGGCGCCCTTGGCACTCTGGCACCCTTGGTACCTTGTCAGCCCTGAGGTCTCATCAATGACCGACACCGCCCGCCGCTTTGTCCTCGGCATCCTGCTGATCGGCATGATCGGGTCGCTGGTCGAGCTCGTCCTCCTCGATCATGACGAGGATCTGAATCAGTGGATTCCACTGGTGTTGCTGAGCGCCGGCATCCTCGCGTTCGTGTTTGCCGCGGTGCGGCCGGCGTTGAATGTGGTTCGGTTGGTGCAAACCTTGATGGCCTTCTTCATCCTGGCCGGACTTGTCGGCATGGTCCTGCATTTCAAGGCGAATATCGAATTTCAAACCGAAGTCGATCCCTCGGCCTCTGGCTGGCCGCTCTGGATGAAGGCCATGCGTGCCAAGGCGCCGCCGGCGCTCGCGCCCGGCGTAATGATTCAGCTCGGACTGCTCGGACTCGTTTACACTTTCAGGCATCCAGCGCTGAAAGGGGATGGTCCCCTCGCTGATGGAGTGAGAGATGAGAACTAGAGTCGTTGCTTTCGTCTTGGTCGCAGCCTCAGTCATCCTCCTGTCGTTCGACAGCCTGGTGAGCGCGCAGGTTGGCAAATCGCTCGGCGTCGTCGACGCGAATACCGCCGCCGAGGCCGATCTCGCCGCCATGCCCAGCATGACGCCCGCGATTGCCAAGGCGCTGGTCGCCGCGCGTCCCTTCGACAACATCGTCGCGCTGAACACCTTCCTGCTCGGCCAGAAGCTCACGCAAGAACACGCCAACGCCTTCTATGCAAAGGCGTTCGTCCACGTGAACCTCAACACGGCGACGGCTGAGGAGATCATGCTGATCCCCGGCGCCGGCAAGCGCATGGCGCACGAGTTCGAAGAGTACCGCCCCTGGAAGACGTGGGCGCAGTTCGACAAGGAGATTGGGAAGTATGTCGGCGCTCAGGAAACCGCACGGCTGGCGCAGTACGCGTTCATCCCGATCAAGCTGAATACGGCCAGCGAAGCGGATTTCATGACGATTCCAGGCGCCGGCAAGCGCATGGCGCATGAGTTCGAGGAATACCGGCCCTGGAAGTCGCAGGCGCAGTTCGAGAAGGAGATTGGCAAGTACGTCAACGCCAAGGAAGTGAAGCGGCTGTGGCGCTTCATGGTCATCGACTGACGCGGGTGGTTCAGAGCAAAGCGGCTACCGTACAGGCCTACTCGCATCCCTCGCTCTCGGCTGGCGCGATGACTGTCAAGGTGATCGTCATCGCGCTGCTGGCGCTTGCCGCCGCACCTTTTTCCATGGCTCCACCCTTCGTCCTGCCCGCGCCGACCGGTTCGTATCCGGTTGGCGCGACGTCGTGGCGGATTGTGGACGAGAGCCGTCCGGAAATGTTCAGTCCCGGCGAGCCGCATCAGGTGGAAGTGCAGGCGTGGTATCCGGCGGCGAGCCGTGGCCCGACCTCGGCCCCCTACATGCGCGCCATGGCCGAGGCGCAGAGTTTTGCGCAGCTCATGCGCCAACCGGCGGCGTTCGACGAGCTGGCGACCGTGCAGTCGCATGCGACGCTCGATGCGCCGGTCAGCGGCAGTTCAACGACGCGTTTTCCCGTGCTCGTGCTCCAGCACGGATACACCGGACTGCCGAGCTCTCACACCGCGCTTGCGGAGGATCTCAGCAGCCGCGGCTACGCCGTGCTCAGCATCATCCATCCGTACGAAGCCACGGCCTCGACGCTCTCGGACGGCCGCGTGGTGACGTTCCTCAACGAGACGGGCGCCATGCGTCAAGGAATCATGGACGTCCTCAACGAATGGGGACCCGAGGGCGACACGATGACCAAGGTCACCGCGGCCGCCGACGACTTGGAGAAAGAGAAGCTGATGCGGGGCTATTTGGCGGCGCTGAAGAAGACCGACGATGTCGTGCGCCGATGGGTGTTGGACACGAAGCTCGTGCTCGATCGCTTGCCGAAGACCGGCCCCGGATCGGCGCTTGCCGCCAGGCTCGATCTCATGCGGATCGGGTTCCTGGGCCATTCGATGGGCGGAGTGGCGTCTGGTCAGTTCTGCGTCGAGGATCGGCGATGCCGGGCGGGGCTCAACCTCGACGGGATTCCGCAGTACGGCGCGATGATCGACACGCCGATGCCGGCGCCGTTTCTGATGGTGTATTCAGGGCGCCCCGGTCGAATGGGCGCGAGCGATCTGATCTACCGGCGATCTGCAGCGCGGTACTACAGAGTCGACGTGCGGGACACGCTGCACCTGGATTTCTGTGACATGAACTTGTGGCCGGGCCCGCTGCGCGGCCGAGGCGCGTTTGGAGCGATGCGGCCCGAGCGGGCGGCCGACATCACGCGGATGATCGTGCGCGAGTATTTCGATCAAGAACTGCTGGGAAAGGCGTCACCGCTGTTATCGGGAGAGACGCGGCTGCCCGAGGTGACGGTGACCAGGACGGCGCGATCGAAATGATTCATCCGCAGATGACAGAGATTACGCAGATTCGAGGGTTTCGCAGTCGCGCTGTGCGCGACCCTGCGAAACCCGCAGCCTGGAACTCGCCGGTGGAATTGTCTGTGTCATCAGTGTCATCTGTGGATTGATAGACATATGGATTCGAAAACTGTCTCCGTGAAAGTGTTCAACGCTCAGGGACAGCTCGTCGGTCCGGTCGACTCGCCTCGAGTGGAAAAGACCGAGGCCGAGTGGCGGCGGCAGCTCACACCCGAGCAATTTCAGATTGCCCGCACGCATGGCACCGAGCGGCCGTTCTGCGGCACGCTGCTCGACAACAAGCGTCACGGCGTCTACACCTGCATCTGCTGCGGCCTGCCGCTGTTCGCCTCGAACGCCAAGTTCGACTCGGGCACGGGCTGGCCGAGCTTCTTTCAGCCGATCGCCGACGAAAACGTGGCGACTCATGCCGATCGCAGCTACGGAATGGTGCGCGTCGAGATCCTGTGCGCCCGCTGCGACTGCCACCTGGGCCACGTCTTCCCGGATGGCCCGCCGCCGACCCGGCAGCGGCACTGCGTGAACTCCGAGTCTTTGGCCTTCACCGACGTGGACCGCCTCGCCACTCTCGCCGACTCGACGGCAGATCAAGAGATCTGACGATGTGATGAGGTTGTGATCTGATGATCGATGTGCCGATGTTGGATCTGGTGAGCTGGTGATCGATCGGATGATCTATCTGGCGATCTCTTGATCGGCGATCTGTAGATCGGCAGATGCCGGATCGCCAGATAGATCGCGAGATCGGTCACGAGATCACAAACTCAATCGATCCACAGATCGATCACGAGATCACCACCTCACCAGATCACGAGATTCTGTTAAAGCGTCTTCTCGCTCATCAGCGCCAGCTGATTCCCATCCGGGTCCCTGAACTCGCACAGCCACAATTCCATCGTCGGCGTGCGGTGAACGACGTGGGGTGGGGCGCCAAAGGCGACGCCGCGGGACTGGAGCGTCTCGAACACGTCGTGAATGTCGGTGACCTTGAAATAGATCATGGAGCCGCGATGGGCGAGGCGGCTCGACTCCGGGACGCCGACGAGCAGGCGGACCGAGCCGGCCTGGAAAAAGCTCATCTGCGGCGGCGCCGAGAACAGGAAGCGCAGGCCCAGAGAGTCCCGATAGAACGCGATGCCGCCCTCCAGGTCGGTCACCGGAATCAACAACTGGCCGACGGTCGCATCAGAAAGGTCCACGGCAGTCCTCCTTGCGGTATACTTAGCTAGGCTAAGTAAGTATTTAGCATAGACAAGTATTGGGAATCAAGCGAGTGGCGACGGGCAGACGGCAGACGGCAGACCGACGACGGCAGGACGCGCCCCGGCAGCCTCGAGGCGTCGACCCCGCACCCCTCGCCGTCGCCGATCGCATGCACTCCGCCGCCCTGCACCTGCTGCGCCGCCTGCGCAGGCACGACGAGGCCATGGGCATCACCGCGGCGCGCGCGTCGGCGCTGTCGGTGGCGGTGTTCGCCGGCCCGGTGACGCTGGGCCGGCTGGCCAAGGCCGAGCAGGTGAGCGCGCCGACGATCACCCGACTGGTCGTGGCGATGGAGGGGGACGGACTGTTGAAGCGAGAGCCCGACCCGACGGATCGACGCGTGGTCTGGATTCGCCCGACGGCCAAAGGCGCGCGGCTGCTGACCGAGGGGCGCAAACGCCGAGTGGAAGCGTTCGCGCGCGAGCTGGCGGCGCTCGATCGAGAGAGCCTGTGGACGCTCGTCCGCGCGGCGGAAATCCTGGAAGACGTCGGCAAACACAGCGCCCCACCACAGCCCGGTGCTGAGACAGCGGCCGCCCGTCGCGGCCGCCGCCGGCACATTTAGAAATGGGATCCGGGGTCCGGCAAGCGGCATCCCGTTTCGTTGCCTGTTGGTTCCCGGCTCCCGGCTCCCGGCTCTCGGTTGCCGGCTTCCGGCTTCCGGCTTCCGGCTCCCGGTTCTATCCGTTCGGATTGATGTTCGCGTTCATCCGGAAGATGTTCTCGGGGTCGTACTTCTTCTTGAGCTCCACCAGCCGCTTGTAGCGTGAATCGCCGTAGAGCGACTTGACCCGATCGCCTTCGTCTTCCGCCAGGTAGTTCACGTAGACCGATTCGTTCGCGTGCGGCGCCAGCCGCTTGGCGAGCTGCTTGGCCCATGCCACCGTCTTTTCGCGATCGGCAGGATTCATCCACCGGCCGACGATGGCAAGGTTGTACTCGCCGTCGCGCAGCGTGAACGCGGTTTCATCGGCTGGCACCCGCCGGACGGCGCCGCCGAGCTGTTCGAGCAGCAGCACGCACAGCGGCGTCGGCATCTGTCCGAAGGCCTCGACCACGATGTCGATCACCTCGTCGCTGACCGACTTCAGGAAGCTCGACGTCCAGTAGATGTGCATGCCGGCCGGCATGCCTTCGTCGAACATCTGCTGCATTTTCACGTAGGGCGTTGGCCCGACCATGTCGGCGAGCGGCGGGCCGAACGCGCGGAATGGCTGCAGCGCTCGCTCGCCGTCGGACAGCGGCCCGATGTAGGCCGGGATGTCGGCCGCAACCGGCTGGCCGTCCGGCCCATGAAGCAGCGCCGAGAACGCGATCAGCTCATCGGGCGCGTTGGCGAGCTGATCGCGGCGAAAGCGCCACAATTCGCGCGCGCGCGATGCCGGATGCACGAGCATGCCGGTGAGAATCGGGCCGACCTGGTGGAGCTGGTATTCGAACGACGTGACGACGCCGAAGTTGCCGCCCCCGCCGCGCAGCCCCCAGAAGAGGTCGGCGTTTTCATCCTTGCTGGCGTGCACCAGCCGTCCATCGGCCGTGACGACATCGGCCGACACGAGGTTGTCGCATGCCAATCCGTGTTTTCGCGCCAGCCAACCGAGACCACCGCCCAGCGTCAGTCCGGCAATCCCCGTCGTCGACACCGCGCCGCCAGTCGTCGCGAGACCAAACGCCTGCGTCTCGTGGTCGAACTCACGGTAGGTCGTTCCCGGATCGGCGCGGACCCGCCGCTTCGCCGGGTCGACGCGGACCGAGCGCATCCTCGACAGATCCACCATCAGCCCGTCGTCACAAATCGACCGGCCTGCCACGTTGTGGCCGCTGCCGCGTACCGAAATCGGCAGGTTCTTTTCGCGCGCGATCGCGACCGCGCGGATGACGTCCGACGCCCCCGCACAGCGAACGATGGCGGCCGGCCGCCGATCGACGCTGGCGTTGTAAATGCGCCGGACCATGTCGTAGTCGGTGTCGCCCGGAGCAACGACGGGTCCGAGAAATTGAGAACGAAGAGAAGAAAGCTGTTCTTGGGTCATCAGGGGATGCTACAACACAGACGCCGCGACATCTGTGACCTCTGCGTCACGGTGGATAATGATTTGATGGCTGTTGGTCCGCCGACTACCCCGACTACCCCGAGCGCTCCGACCGAGCTGGAGCCGCTGCTCCGGCGGCGACTGGTGCTGGTCGCCACGATCGCGGCACTGACGGCCACGTTCTTTTCGACCTACCGCCGCACGTCGCCCGGCGAGTTGAACTTCTACCTGGAGACCTCCTTCGGCACGGGCGTGTTGATCTTCGAGGCCACGTTTGGCGGCCTGGCGCTGGCGCTGGCCGGCACGATGTGGTTCGTTCCACGCTGGTTCACGCTGGCGCGGCTGCGAACGGTCGAGTTCCTGATTCTCGGCTGCTTTGCGATCTACATCGGGTGGACGCAACTGTTCGCCTGGAATGGAAGGCGATTCGGCCTCGCGCCGGGCCAGACCATCGACCCGTTTTTCGTGCGGCTGGCCGTCGATTCCATGGCGGCGCGATGGTTTGCGCTCATCGTCGGCATCTCGGTGCTGGTGCCCGAGACCTTCCGCCGCAACAACATGCTGGTCGCGCTGCAGGCCGGCATCGCGATGACCCTCACCGTCATCATGAGCCTGTCGGATCCGGCGTACCGACCACAGTTCTTTCGCATCGTGGCACTCATGCTGTTCTGGATGGGTGTCGCGTCGACCGTCGCGATCTTCGGTGCCTACAAGATGGCGGAGTTGCGCCGGCAGGTCGCGGAGGCGCGACGGTTCGGTCAATACCAGCTGATCCGGCGGATTGGCGGCGGCGGCATGGGCGAGGTCCATCTCGCGGAGCACGTGCTCTTGAAGCAGCCGTGCGCCATCAAGCTGATTCGCCCCGAACGCGCCGGCGATCCAGGCGCGCTCGAACGCTTCGAGCGCGAGGTGCGCGCGACCGCGCAACTCAAGCACTGGAACACCGTGCAAATCTACGACTACGGATACACCGACGACGGGACGTTTTATTACGCGATGGAATACCTGCCAGGTCTCACGCTCGACCAGATCGTGGCGCATGACGGTCCACTGTCGCCGGCGCGCACCATTCATCTGCTCCGACAGCTGTGTGCGGCGCTGCGTGAGGCTCATGGCATGAACCTGGTGCACCGCGACATCAAGCCGGCGAACGTCATGGTGTGCGAGCGCGGGGGCGTGTTCGACGTCGCCAAGCTGCTCGATTTCGGCCTCGTGCGCGGCGGCGGCCCGCAGGCCGAAACGATGCCCGAAGAGGGATTCATTGCCGGTACGCCCGGCTACATGGCGCCGGAGCAGGCGACCGGACGGCCGATCGATGGCCGTACCGACATCTACTCGTTGGGCGCCGTCGCCTACTTCCTCCTCACCGGCCAGCATCCGTTCGTGCGCAATTCGGTGATTCAGGTGATGCTCGCGCAGATGACCGAGGAGATCCGCCAACCGCGCGCCCTTCGTCCGGATTTGCCGGTGGACCTCGAGGGCGTGGTGCTGCGTTGCCTCAGCCGGCAACCCGATCAGCGATTCCAGGAGATCGAGGCTCTTGACGCTGCGCTGTCTGGCTGCGAGGACGCCGACCACTGGAGTCAGGCGGAGGCCCACGCGTGGTGGAACGAGCACAAGCTCGATGCGCGGCCCTCGGCAAAGGCACCAGGTCCTGAGTCAGCACCGACCCAGTCGGTGCTCGTGTCGCCAACGCAGCTCCTCCAGCGCTAGAGCGAAGGGAGCCCGGCCGATGCGCCGTTTTGCGGCGAGTGCCTTGTTGCTGACGGCGTTGTCGAGCGGCGCCGCTGCGGCGATCAAGGCCAAGGTCGACACTGATGAGCACGTGGCGACGCCGGTGCCGCATCGTTACCTTCACGGCGTCATTCCAGACGACGCGAAATTCCAGCTCGCGCTGCCCGACAACTGGAACGGCAAGCTCGCGATCTTCTCGCGCGGATTCTCCGGAACCGAGCTCACGACCGGATCGTTCAAGACGGCCGCCCTCGGGAAAGGCTATGCCTTTGCTGCCAGCGACGAGGGTTGGAACCGGCAGACCATCGCGCACGAGCCCGAGGACACCTACGAGGAATCGCGGCCCCGGATTCGCGAGCTGACACTCTACGCCCAGCAAGTGGTGCGCGCCCACTACGGCCGCCAGGCCTCGCGAACGTTGATGATGGGCGGATCGAACGGCGGTCACCACACCAAGTGGATGCTGGAGAGCTATCCAGACTTGTACGACGGCGGCATCGCCGGATACGGGTTCAATTCCCAGGTGAGCCAGTGGGGGTCGATCGCTACCGTCCTGCGCAACTATGACGTCATCGCCCCGCGCATCGACGACATCATTACGAGGCGGAACGCCGATCCACAGTGGGATCCCGTCACGGCTCCGCTCTCGCCGCCCCTCACACCTCTGCAGCTCGCGGCGATCCAGAACATCTACGACATTCCGGCGAAGCTGAGGAGCGGGTTCACGTTCAACGTCGGCCGCTGGAAGGGTTCAGAGGCGCAGTGGAAGAGCGCGTATACCGGCTTGCTCGGGTATCTGCGCGACTCGATGCCCCGCTTCGACAAGAATTTCAACCCTGGTGGCGGCCCATTGACCGACGACGAATTGAAGCTGTGGGATCCGTCGAAAGGCTCGAGCGAGATTCAAAAGGAGCTTCACCGACTCGATCTCACGGGCAACTTGAAGCGCCCGGTCATCATCATGCACGGCACCGCCGATCCGATCGTCTCCCCTGGCGAGACTGAGGGCTATCAGGATCTCGTGGAGCAACGTCTGGGGAAGGGGAATGCCGCACAGGTCCTCGCTGTGTACTACATTCCAGGAATGGGCCATGGCGGCCGTGAGTACGACGGCCTGATCGACGCCCAGCTCGACGCGCTGGAGCAGTGGATCGATTACCGGCAGAGCAACGGAAGGAAGGGAACCGGCGCTCCGGAATCGATTGGCGGGTATTCGCGCCGGCGGTAGTCCTTCGTATTTCTTCGTGACGTCGTGCCCTTCGTGTCCCGGCTTCATGCCGGCGGATACTTCGCAGCGATCCTCACCACGGTGTTCATGTTGCGGAACGTCAGGCGAACCTTGAACATCTTCTCGAAGCTCACGTTGAAGTACTTCGACTGGCTCTGTCCTTCCCTGCACAGCCAGTAGGCTTCGCGTCCGTCGCTGTGAAAGTCGTCCGCGTCGGTCTTGAGCGCCAGCCACGACTTCGTGGTGTCGGGCGAGAAGGGCGCGTCCATGAATCCGACCAGCAGGGTCTTGCTGGCCTTGAGCTTTGCCGCGGAGAAGGGCTTGGCGGCGGCGATGCTGGCGACCTCGGCGTCGGTTCGCACGAACGCGGTCACTTCGTAGCCGAGCACTTTCTCCAGGTGGGCCTCGATCTTCTTCTTGAGCGCCACAGAGTCCCTTGACCTGGCCGTAAAGATCACGTTGCCGCTGGCGATGAAGGTCTCCACGTCCGAGAACCCCATGGCTTCGAACAGCTGCTTGAGGCGAGCCATGGTCACGGTGTGGCCGCCGACGTTGATGGCACGGAGGAACGCGACGTAGCGCACGTCAGCGGTCCCCATCGGCGATGGCCACGTTCACGTAGTAGAGGTCAGTGGCGACCTGAAACTCGCTTCGACCAAGCGGCGTCTTCATCGTCTTCCACTCCGTGGTCGGGGTGATCACCTGCCAACGGGCCGGCTGTCCCACTCGGACCGGCATGGCAAACGCCGGTTCATCCGCCTTCCAGCGGTACGACACTGAGTGCGCCGCTTCGTCAAACCGCAATTCCAGGGTGGGAATGGCGGTGTGCCGGAGGTATTGGTCGAAGATCGGCGTCGCGTTCCATCCCAGTCTCTGGTTGATGTAGCGAACCAGGTCCTCGGTCATGATGTTCTGGTACTTGAAGTGCTGGTAGACGTCGCGAATCAGGCTGAACCACTTGCGATCGTCGTTGACGACGTTCCTGAGCGTGTTGAGCAGGAGCGCGCCCTTGAAGTACTGATCCCCCGGCGGCGAGCGGTGGATGCCGCGCGGCGTGATGATGGGCTCGGTGTTCCGGATTTTCGACTTGTATCCATTGGTGTACTTCAACGCATCGTCGTAGCCGAACATGTGCTCGACGTACAGGCATTCGAGATACGTCGTCCACCCCTCGTGAATCCACATGTCCGACACGTCGGCGGCCGAGACGGCGTTGCCGAACCATTCGTGCCCGCTCTCGTGAATGATGATGAAGTCGAACTTCATGCTCACTCCGACGCCGGTCCAGTCGCGCTCGAGGTAGCCGTTCATGAAGTGGTTGCCGTAGGTGACGGCGCTTTGATGTTCCATGCCTGAATACGGCACTTCGATCAACTTGTAGCCGTCCTTCTCGAACGGATACTCGCCGAAGTACTTCTGATACGCCTCGATCATCGGCCTGGCCTGGGCGAACTGCGTCCTGGCTGTGTCGAGGTTCTCGGGCAACGTGTAGAAATCCAAGGTCAGATCGCCGAGCCGATCGGTGAAATGCTCGTAGTGGCCGATGTTCAGCGACACGTTGTACGAGTTGATCGGATAGTGCACGCGCCAGTCCCAGCGAGTATAGCCGTCGCCAAGATCGGTCGTGCCGAGGAAGCGTCCGTTCGAGACGTCCACGAGATCGTTGGGGATCGAGACGCTGATCTCCATGCTCTCGACTTCGTCCCGCCACTGGTCCTTGCTCGGCCACCAGATGCTCGAGCCCTCGCCTTCGCACGCGGTGTTGATCCAATGCCGGCCGAAAGGATCTTTGCGAAACGCGATGCCGCCGAAACGGCCGGTCTCGAGCGGATTGCCGGCGTACGCAAACTCGATCGTGTAGTCCCGGCCCTTCTTCAGGGTTTCGGGAAAGTTGATGAAAACAGCGTTGCCCTCTCTCAGGAACTCGAGCGGAGTCTGGCCGAGCAGGATCTGCTCGACCTTCAGGTTGGCGTAGAGGTCGATCTGGATGCGCGTGTCGTCGCTCAGCATGCGGAAGCGGATGTTGTTCTTGCCGCTGATGAATTTCTCATCCGGATTGACGCGCACGTCGAGCTTGTAGGACAGCAGATCGTTATTGGCGCGATATTGACCGTATTCACCGCGCAGGATATCGGCACGGGTCGGCGGCTTCGGAGCGGCTGGTTGTTGGGCCCCAACGGTGAGCGATGTCAGCCCGGCAAGCGCGACCGCAGCAAGCAGGTGGCGTGTCAATCTCTTCCTCCCAAGACGGCCCAGGCACCTTCCTTGCGCCGTCGCAGTTTCTGCGATCGGGCCAGGCCCCAAGCTAGCGTCCACTGCCGGTTGCCGGCTCCCGGTTCCCGGTTACTGTCCCAGTCGTTTCTGCAGCGGCTCCCACGCGATGTCCCAATGAATCGGGCCATAGTACTGGCCGATTCTATCCGGCGAGCCATATTCGTAGCTGCGGTCGTCACGGCTGTGGAGGCCTTGCGCGCCCAGGAGCTGGTGTCCGATCTCGTGAACCGACGTTCGGCCGATGCCGCGGCCGATTCCTTCTACGATGTCCTTCCGGGTGGCGCCGGCCGGCGCAAACGCGAACGCGCCGCGAGCGATGGTCACGAAGCTCACATCACTCCAACCGCCAAAGGGGCCCATCACGTGCGTCTCTCCCGCGGCGCCACGGGACATCTTGCTGGTCGTCAGAAAGCCCTGGATGACTCGGACGCGATAGAACGCATGGCGATTGTCGGTGAGCTGCAACCGCAAGTCGCCATAGGCCATTCGCAGTTCGTCCCACGCCAGATCAGTGAGCATCGTCTTCTCGTCTTCGGTGAGCGCGCCGCCGAGCTGTTGGACGTCGAGCGGAGGCAGCTCGAACGTCACATCGTCGAACCAAAAGCCCGCTTCGATGACGACGCTGCGGGAGCGCCACTGCAGACTCGCCAGAATCACCAGTGCGACGACGACGGCGCCGAGCGGCAGGCCGAAGAAGAGCCAGCGATTCGTGATCACCGATCACTTTCTTTCTTCTGTCTTCTTTCTTCTGTCTTCGTCGTCGACTGGGGAGGCATCCCACCAGCGTGACAGATTGCTCTTGGCGTCTCGCGGGTGTTGCGCGTAGTGCGACGTGTCGTTGAAGAGCATCAGCCGGGCGCGAACCGGATCGCGAAAGTCCAGGACGTTCAAGCACGCGGGCGCCTGGTCCAGCCGGTCGCGATAACCGCGCGCATCGAATCCCAGCAAGCTGCTGAGCAACAGGCGCAGCGTCGCCTTGTGCGACACGACCAGCACGTGCTCGCCAGGATGACGGGTCACGATGTCGCGGATCACCGGCAGCGCGCGCGCCAGCACCGCCAGCCCCGATTCGCCGCCTTCAGGGGCAAACGTGAACGGATCTTCTTCCCAGGCGGCGTACTCGTCGGCAAACTGCTGTTCGACGACGCGCCGCTCCATGCCCTCCCAGTGTCCGTGATGGATCTCGCGAAGCCCGTCGCGCTCCTGAATCGGCAGGCCAAGCGGGCCTGAGGCGATGCGCGCCGTTTCGAGCGCACGCGCCAGGGGACTGCTATAGATGGCGGTGAGCCCTTCATCGCGCAATCGCTCGCCCAGCTTCGCGGCCTGCCAGCGTCCCTCGTCCGACAGATCGATGACGTTGGATCCCGAGAAGCGATCCTCGGCGGTGAGCTGGGTCGCACCGTGGCGAACGAGATAGAGGCGGGTAGGGCGCATGGGGCTGGGAAACACACTACATCTTGTGACGTGTTGAAGTGGCGATCTTGTGATCGAGCTGGTGATCTGGCGATCTCGCGATCTGTTGATCGATCGGGTGATCTATCTCGTGATGTTTCGATTTCAGGGTCACCGCGATCACCAGGTAGAGCGGCAAATCGGATCCCGCGATTATCAGCGCTCGGCAGATCATCAGCTAGATCAACAGATCGATCGCCCGATCACCAGATCAATCGATCATCAGCTCGATCATCCGATCACGACCTCACAAGATCACAAGATTCATCTGCTCGGATCGCCCGATCACCAGCTCAACCGATCATCAGCCCGATCATCCGATCACCACCTCACAAGATCACAAGATTCATCTGCTCGGAACTCTGTGCCTCAGCTCCTCCAGCCACCCTGTTACCAGCACAAGAGGAACAGGGCTCCCGGGCGTCGGTCGAGCGGCCACATCCTTGACCATGAGGAATCGCTGGCCGTCGGGCGACACATCGTAGCTACGCAGGTCGAGGCCGCGTGCCGACACGCCGGCGACGTAGGCCGTCTTGAGAATCGGCGTCGGCCGTCCAGCGGACAACCGGTCGCCGTCGATGGAGATCTTCACCGATGTGATCAGGCCGTTCGCGTCGAGATAGAAGAGCTCCTTCCCGTCGCGCGACCAGGCGGCGCGCGTGCCGCCGTCCGAGGAGATCTGCCAGCGGCCGCCGTCCACGTTGGGGAACGGTCTTACGTACACCTCGTAGCGGCCCGACTCATTCGAGTGGAACGCCAGCCAATGTCCATCGGGAGAAATCTCCGCGCCAAAGCGATGGCTGCTGTCGGCGTTGATGACGACCCGCTCTTCGGTCACCGGCAATTTTCCAGTGAGCGGAATGACCGCGATCGCTTCGTTGGCATCGGTGAACTGAAACACCGCCAATTGTTCACCGCCAGGTGCGACCGACGTGAGGAATTGCGTGCGGCGCGAGTCGGTGACTCGTTCGATTGCTCCGGCGCCGTCGGCGCGCTGCCGGTAGACGTTCGGCACGCCGGGGCGATTGGACGAGTAGTACACCGACGTCCCGTCGTTCGCCCACATCGGCGCCATCTCGTCGCTGGTGCCAAGCGTGAGACGCGACATCGTCCTGCGCGCCGTGTCCCAGATCCAGATGTCGCTTTCATCGTCTCTCGAATCGACCGCGATGCGGCCGCCGTCGGGCGAGATGCGCGCCACTTCGTAGCTCCTGATCGGGGTTCCGACCGGTGTTTCATTGCCGTGCCGATCCACCCAGAGCAGCATGCGGCTGGTCTGAAGGGCCGCGTTGCCGGTGACGGTTGTGTAGATGAGCACGCCGTTCCGCGACACCGCATACGATGCGAACCCTTGCGCGTTCTGGGTGATGCCGGTGGCCACCATCACCGGATCGCCCGACACCTTTCCTGTGGCGACGTCAAAGGCGCGGGCCAGCAGGCGTCCGCCGCGATCGCTGACGATGTGTCCGCTCGGCAGATAGGCAGGGACGAAACCGCCGTCGGGTTGAACCGTCGTGACGACGCCGGTCTTGATATCGACTGTGGCGATCGATGTGGAGTTTCCACCCGGCGGCAGAATCGAGAACAGCACCGAGGTTCCGCCGGGCAGGAACGTCGGAAACTGGTGAAGCGGCCGGTTGGTAGCGTCGAGCTCACGCGTGATCGGCGCGGCGGTGCCGCCCGACGCCGACACCTGCATGAGTCCGACGTCGAGCGTACTGGCGAAGACGATGGTGCCGTCCTCGCTCCATGTTCCGCCGCGGGCGAGACCGGTGAAGGTGCAGAGCGAGATTGGCTCGCCGCCCGAAAGAGCAATCTTCTTCACCTCACGACCGGCGAAGAACCCGATCCACTTGTTGTCGGGTGAGATGAACGGAAACCGGGCGTTGACCGTGCCCTCGAGTGGAGTGGCCGTCAGGCTGTCCAGAGGACGCACCACCAGGTGGTTGTCGGCCGCCGTGCTCCCGGCGACGTAGACGATGAACGAGGCATCGGCGGCGATCGCAAGTGTCCCGCCGGATACGGCCACGTATAACTGCGGGTCGGTCACTACTGTCAGGCGGGCCTGAGGCGGTGCTCCCTCGAACGGCGCTTGACGTGGCCTCAGCATCACCATCGTCCCCACGACACCGATCGCGAACGCTGCCGCCGCCAGACCGAGCGCGAGGCGGCGCGACGGCGGATTGGGTGGCGCGTGGACCGCCTTGGCAAGCGGAGAGAATTTGTCGTCCAGGAGATAGCGGGCGACGCCGATGTCCGGCACCCGGGCGCGCCGATCTTTTTCCAGGCAACCATGTATCAGTTGCCGCACCGATTCGGGAACATCAGCGGGAATGCGAGTCCAGTCCGGCTCAGCCCGCAGAATCGACGCCAGCGTGTCGCTGACGTCTTCCCCTTCGAACGCACGCGAACCGCTGAGCATCTCGTAGAGCACGCAGCCGAACGCCCACACATCCACTCGCTTATCGAAAGAGCGACCCTTCGCCTGTTCGGGCGCCATGTAGGCGGCGGTTCCGAGAATCATCCCTGCCTGCGTCATCGCGGGAGTCGTGATGGTTGGAGAATCGAGAACCTCGGTTGCCGGCGGCCCGCTGCCGGTTGCAGGAGCGATGGCCTTTGCCAGCCCGAAGTCGAGCACCTTGACGACGCCGTCGTCGCTCAGCTTGATATTCGCGGGCTTGAGATCGCGATGCACGATGCCGGCGTCATGCGCGGCCTCGAGCGCCGCGGCGATCTGGCGTGCGATCGGCAGCGCTTCGCCGACGGGAACCGGCCCGCGCGCCAGCCGCTTGGCCAGGTCCTCGCCGTCGACGAGCTCCATGACCAGCGCCGTCGTCGCCCCAGACTCTTCGAGTCCGTACACGTGCGCGATGTTCGTGTGATTGAGTGCCGCGAGCAGTTGGGCTTCGCGGCGGAATCGCGCCAGCCGCTCGGCGTCGCCGGCGACGTCGGCGGGTAGTACTTTGAGCGCGACGTCGCGCTGCAGCCTGGGGTCGCGCGCGCGATAGACCTCGCCCATGCCGCCCGCGCCGATCGACGCAAGGACTTCGTACGATCCGAACCGACTGTTGGGCGCCAGGGTCATAGGTACGGGATCGGGCGATTATAGGCTCTGGCAGAATCTGGCGATCTTGTGAGGTGGTGAGCTAGCGATCGAGCTGGTGATCGGAAGATCGGTTGATCTGGTGAGCGATCGATTGATCTATCTGACGATCTGTCTCTTGGGACCGTCGAAGGTGATCGATCACCAGATAGATCGCGACATCGATCAAGAGATCGCGAGTTCACCAGATCACAAGATCGATCACGAGCTCACCACTTCACCAGATCAACAGATTCGCCTACTGCAATGGGGGTGTGCTTGAAGGCGCATGCCGATGATGCGTGGCCTGCTCGTATGAGTACGCGAGCTTGATCAGCGCCGGCTCCGACCAGGCGCGGCCAAAGAAAGTGACGCCGGCCGGCAACCGCGCGCCGCGTGTGTACCCCATCGGCACTTGAATCGACGGGAAGCCGGTGGTCGGCGAATAGAACTGGCTGTTGTCGCCATGCGGCGTGTTCAGATCGCCGATCAGCCGCGGCGGATTGCTCCACGTCGGATACACGAACGCATCGAGCTTCATGCTGTCCATGGCCTTGATGACGACCTGCCGGACCTGTTCGCGATAGGTCTCCTCGGCTTTGCACTCGGGAGTGTCCGGTCCGTTCTCGGCGCCCTGTTCGGCTTGTTCGAGCCGGCGCTGCACCGTCGGATGAAAGCGGCCGCTCTTCACGATCTCGGCGAGGCTCTTCACCGGCACGCGATCGCCGTGTGAGGCGAGATACCGATTGATGTCGTATTTGAACCCGCCGCAGGGTCCCATGCCTGGCGGCCGTCGAATCGACTCGATGCCCTCCGGCGTCGCGGGATCGACGATGGTCGCGCCGGCGCGCCGAAGATCATCAACCGCACGCATGAAGACCTCGACGATTTCGGGATCGGTCGTCGGCCGCTCGTAGGCGTGCCGAAGCACGCCGATCCGCGCGCCTTGCAAACCGTCGGCGACGAGCGAGGCGGCATAGTTCTGCGGCAGGTGAGAGGAGGCTGCCGAGGTGACCGGGTCGGCTGGATCCGATCCGACGACGGTCTGAAACACGGCGACGGCGTCTGCGACCGTGCGCGCCATCGGTCCTGCGATGTCGGCGAGCAGGTTGAGCGGCATCACACCACCTCGGCTCGTCAGCCCCATCGTCGAGCGAATGCCGACCAGCGCCTGGTGTGACGAGGGCCCGCGGATCGAGTTGCCAGTGTCGCTGCCAAGGCCCACGGCGCCAAAGCTGGCGGCAATGGCGGCGGCAGTTCCTCCACTCGATCCTGCCGTGACGCGATCGAGCGCGTAGGGGTTCTTCGTGTACCCGGGAAGGATCGAGCTGAGCGTTTCGTACGGCGTGAACGCCCACTCGGCCATGTTCGACTTGGCCAGGACGATGGCGCCTGCCGCCTTGACGCGCGCGACCTGGAACGCATCCTTGCTCGAAATGAATCCGGCCAGCGCGAGCGACCCGTTCGCGCTCTGCAAGCCGATGGTCTCGAAGTTGTCCTTCACGATCATCGGGACGCAGTGCAGCGGTCCAGTCAAGCCACCCTGTGCAAAGCGACGGTCGAGCTCGTCGGCTTGCCGCGTCGCCTCGGTGCTGGTGACGACGATTGCGTTGATCGACGGACCGTTCTTGTCGTAGGTCGCGATTCGCTGCAGATAGCGATCGACGAGCGAGCGGCAGGTCAGTTGCCCGCCTCGCATCGCCGCGTGAATCTGCGCGATGGTCGCTTCTTGAACTTCGAACGGGGCCGACGGTTGCTGTGCAGAAGCCGTGGCTGCCAACACCAAGACGAGAGCCGAGAGTCTGAGAATCACGCGAGAATTCTAATCGTTGTGGCTCGCTCGCTGGCGCTCGCTCGTAGGCTCCGCCGCTTCGCGGCCTCGTGCGAGTCGCTCACTTCGTTCGCTCCTGGGATCGGACCTTCTGCCTTCGCAAATGCTTCCGCGGACCGCCGTCGCCTTGGCGGAGGCTGGTGGGTCCTCGTGAGCGCGCGCAGCGAGCGAGCCTCCATGAGCTAGCATGTCGCCCATGTCGAAACGGCCTCTACTGGCTTCAATTGTCGCTGTGGCGGCCGTGGTACTCGCGCACGCACAGAACCCGCAGACGGCCGCTCCGAGATTCGAGCCCATGCAGCCCGACCTGTTCGCTGCCGGCGCGAACCTGGCGAATGCGTTTGCCGACATCGACAACGACGGCGACCTCGATCTGTTCGTCGGGTTCGACGGCACGCCAAATCGGCTGTATCGCAACGAAAAGGGCTCGTTCACGAACATCGCGGCGACAGCCGGAGTGGCCGATGCGCGGGCAACGCGCGCGTCGGCATGGGGCGACTACGATGCCGACGGCGATCCCGATTTGCTGTTGGGGTTCACGCCAGGCGCTGCGGGACCGGTCCTGCGCCTCTATCGCAACGACCCTTCGACTTCGCTCGGGGCAGGTGGCGCGAGATTCGTCGATGTCACGGCCGAGGCCGGGCTGGTGGTGGCGACCGGCGCCGTTCGACAGCCGGTCTTCATCGACTTCGACAGTGACGGCGATCTCGATCTGTTCGTCGGCTTTCGCGATCGCGCCAATGCGCTGTTTCGCAACGACTCGGGAAGGTTCACCGATATCGCCGCCAGCGTTGGTCTGGCCGATGCGCGCAAGACTGTCGGAGCGGTCTGGTTCGACTTCGACGAAGACGGCGATCTCGACGTGGCGGTTGCCA
Source organism: uncultured Acidobacteriota bacterium (assembly GCA_963773045.1). GTDB lineage: Bacteria > Acidobacteriota > Vicinamibacteria > Vicinamibacterales > UBA2999 > 12-FULL-67-14b. The sequence goes on from CAVYZT010000004.1 coordinate 336,705, forward strand.
ACATGGACGGGGATGCGAACGGCATGTTCAGGAACGACGGCGGGAAGTTCACCGACGTGGCGGCGGCCGCCGGCGTCGAATGGGGCGGTCGCGCGCCCAAAGATCCGGGCAATGGCACGGTGCGTTTGTGTGCCGGCGATCTCGACGGCGACGGGCGCTTCGATCTCGTCGCGGCCAACTATGGCCCGCTGGGATTCTTCAGCAACCGCAACGGCGGCAAGTTCGAGGATCGCGCCGCGAGTCTGGGCCTGGCGATCGATTCTCGCTACGACTCCTGCGCGCCAGCTGACTACGATCACGACGGCCGGCTCGATCTCTACGTCAACGGGACCGTGACCGGCGGCGCGAGCTTTCAGGACTATCTCTTCCGCAACGCCGGTTCGTCGTTCGAGGATGTGACGCCGCCAAATCTGCGGGCGCTCCAGGCGGACCACGGCGTGCAGTGGGCTGACGTCGATGCCGATGGCGATCTGGACCTCGCGCTCACCGGATCGCGCGCCGACGGCATGCATCTGATCATGCGCAACCTGCTGCCCGCCGCCGACGCCGCGCGGTCGCTCCAGGTCCGCGTGGTCGACTCACGCGGCCGGGCGACGCTCGCCGGCGCCGAGGTTCGGGTCTTCGCCGCCGGATCGACCCGCCTCGCCGGTGCGCGGCTGGTGGATTCAGGATCGGGCTACGACGCGCAAAATGATGCGCCGGTCCACGTCGGGATCCCGTCGGGTGTGACGCGGGTCGATGTGCAGGTGATCGTGCCGCGCCAAGGCGCGCGCCAAGCCACATGGCAACGCGGAGTCGATCTGGCCCGTTGGGTCGGTAAAGCGTTGATCATTCAAGTGAAGTAGTCGCAGAATCTGATGACGTGGTGAGGTGGTGAACTGATGATCGATCTGATGATCTGTGGATCTTCGGATCTGGTGATCTGATCTGGTGATTTGATGCCCTGCCCGCAGCCACAACTCGATCGAGAGATAGATCGCTCGATCACAAGCTCGACAGATCAGTGGATCGATCGAGAGATCACAAGATCACCACGTCAAACAATTCTCCTGTCGCTTACTCAATCGTCCTGAAGCGTCCATACTTCGCGACGCCCTCCACGCGCTCGCGTGACGCGATGTACGACTCGCGCATCTCGACCGGGACGAGGAATCCCATCAGCGGCTCGGATTGGTAGCTCACGGTGATCGTCGCAGTGAGATCCCGGACCTGCGCGACAATCTCGCTGATCAGCACGGCGCCGGTCTCGGGGTTGATCCAGAAACGTCCGTGGACCGGCAGGTCTTCGCCCTGCGGCGTCCGGACGATCGTGTTCCGCCGGCGCTCTCGATACTCGACCGTCCACATTTCCGTCCCGACTCTGAACACCGGCGCGTCGGTGATCTCCCTGGACGAAGAGTCGCGCAGCACCGGGGCGGCCTGGGTCTGGCGTCGGAACGTGAACCGCGACTGATAGGCCGCGTCGAGAAACATCAGCGGCAGCAGCGGAGTGTTGACCGTGCGCGTGACGCGGCCGATGTTGTAGCGCGCGCTCTCGCGGATGATGGCGCCGAGCCGATCGCCGCCCGCCGGATCCTTCAGCAGGCGGGTGAGCCGCTCCGCGCGGTCGCGAACCGGATCGCCGTCCACCTCGAAGACGTCGCGATACTCGACGTAGCGGTCGACGCCGGCAGGACGCACGAGCAGGAGATCTGATCGCAGGCGCCGGGGAAAGAAAACCCGCCCGCCGCTGGCGTTCTCCTCCTGGTACTTGATCTCCTGGATGTAGGTTTCCTCCGCGACGATGTCGGACAGTTGGCGGTGGAAGCCGGCCACATACTTCGCGGCTCGCTGCAGCACGGCGTCCAGCGACGGTCCCTGGTCCGATATGGAAGCGAATCCCACCGCGCCCGCCAACATCGCCATACTTGGAGCGATGAACAGCCTGATTGCGGCCGTCTTCCTCGGCATCATCGGCACAGGCTATGTCATGTACGGCCGGAAGGCCCAACACCCGGTGGCACTGGTGGCCGGCGTGCTGCTCTGTGTGTTTCCTTACTTCGTCGACAGCTTTGTCTGGACGCTGCTGATCGGCGGCGTCTTGCTCGTCCTGCCATTCGTCGTCGAGCTTTGAGCGCCTGCTTAACGCAGCCTCAATCCAGCTGTTACGGAATCGACACACCAAACGCCAATACTGCACGCCCATACAGGGAGTACATCCATGAGGCTGACCTGCACTGCGGCCATTCTGGCCGTGCTTTGTGCGTGTTCGACGTTTGCTTCGGCCCAATCGGCGACGGGCGCCATCGAAGGTCGCGTGATCGATGCCGTCTCCGGTCAGCCGTTGCCTGGAGCGACCGTGCTGGTCGAAGGCTCGTCGGTGACGACGTCGACCGACCGGACAGGCAGCTTTCGCATCACCGGTGTAGAGGTTGGCGAAAGAACGCTGCTGATCTCATATCTGGGCAGCAAGGACGCACAGGTCACCGTGACCATTCGGCCGGGAGCTGTCGTTTCGACGGCCGAGATCAAGCTCGAGAAGCTGGTCTACTCGGAGACGGTCACCGTCACCGCAGACTTCATTCGCGATGCCGATGCACGGGCGCTGAACCAGCAGAAGACGGCGCCCAACATCAGCAATGTGGTCTCCGCGGACCAGCTAGGCAGCTTTCCCGACAAGAACGCGGCCGACACGACGCAGCGCATTCCCGGCGTGAGCATTTCCAAGGACCAGGGCGAAGGCCGCTACGTGCTGATCCGCGGCGCCGAGCCTCGACTCAACTCGATGATGATCGACGGGGAGCGCGTGCCGTCGCCCGATCCGACGCTTCGCCAGGTCGCGCTCGACGTCGTGCCGTCGGACTTGCTCCAGTCCATCGAGGTCGCCAAGACACTGACCCCGGATCAGGATGGCGACGCCATCGGCGGCAGCGTCAACCTGGTAATGAAGCAGGCGCCCGAGACGCTTCGTCTCTTCGGCTCAATCGGCTTCGGCTACAACGAGCTGCTCGATAGCTTCGATCAGAACAGCTATTCGTTCACCGGCGGCCGACGCTTCGGCAACGGCAAGATGGGCGCGATTCTGTCGGTCGGCGGGTCGTCCGCCAATCGCGGTAACCAGGACATGGAACCGGTCTACAACGCTGGCAACCTCGCCGACCTCGACCTGCGCAACTATCACGTCAAGCGCGGCCGCATTGGCGTCACCGGCGCTTTCGACGTGAAGCAGGGTGACACCAGCACGTATGTGGTTCGCGGCGTGTTCAACCGCTACATCGACGACCACGAAAACCGACAGCGGCTGCGCATGCGCCCGGGCAATCGCCGCATCGATCGCGAGCTCCGCGATCGCACTCACCTGGAGCACATCAACTCGCTGACCGTGACCGGACGTCATTTGGCGTCATGGGCCGAAGTCGACTGGCGGCTGCTCGGCGCTTATTCCGACCAGGATGACCCGCTGACGATGGCGACGACGTTCCGGCAGGGCAACGTCAACTTTGCGCCGAACGTGACGCCGACCTCGATCGACCCAGACAACATTCAGGCCAATCCGCTCAACGAGGACATTGCCGCCTACACGTTCAACCAGCAGGTGCGCGCGATCAACTTCGCCAAGGAGCGCGACATCGTCGGGGCGGTCAACCTGCGCCGGGCGCTGCCCACTCGCGGCTCGATGGCCAGCGTCTTCAAGGTGGGCGGAAAGTATCGTGACAAGGGCAAGGGCCGCGACCGCAACGAGGTGACGATCACCACCTCGAGCCGCCTGCTGATGACCGACTATCTCGACGAAAGCGCCGATCCGCCGCCATTCCTGGACGGCCGCTACACCAACCTGTTGCCGTTCATCGGCCAGTCGAAGGTTGCGCAGATCCCCTCGCAGGTGCCGGTGACCACCACGCCGAACCACGCTCGCGACGCCGAAGAGTTCGACGGCACCGAGCGGACGACGGCCGCTTATGCCATGGCCGAGATTTTCGCCGGAAGCAAGCTCTACCTGATGCCGGGCATTCGCTACGAGTACACCGCATCGGACTACACCGGCCGGCAGGTGCTCTTCTCGCCGACCGGCGCGTACTTATCGACGAGCCCCGTACAGTCAACGACCAACTACGGGGTCGTCCTGCCCGCCTTTCATGTGAAGTACTCGATGACGCCGGAGACCAATTTCCGCTTTGCCGTGACCCGCTCGCTCGCGCGCCCGAACTATTACGATCTGGTGCCTTACGAAGCGCGCAACGACGTCGACAACACGGTGGCGCTCGGAAACGCCGATCTGAAGCCGACGACGTCGTGGAACGTCGACCTGCTGGTTGAGCGCTACTTCAAGTCGGTGGGGGTGGTCTCTGGCGGCGTGTTCTACAAGAACCTGACCGACTACATCTACGTGTTCACCTACGACCAGCCGATCAATAACGTCATCTATCACTACACGCAGCCGCTCAACGGCGAGTCGGCAACGATCAAGGGGCTCGAGGTCGCGCTGCAGAATCGGCTGACCTTCCTTCCGCGCCCGTTCGACGGGCTCGGCATCTACGCCAACTACACCTTTGCCGATTCGAGCGCCTCGTTTCCGCAGCATAGCGGTGACAGCACGCTGCCTGGCCAATCCAGGCACGTCGGCAACGTCGCGGTGTCGTACGAAAAGGGGGGATTCATGGGTCGTCTTGCCACCACCTTCCACGGCTCGTACGTGGATGTGGTCGGCGCCACGAACGACCTCGATCGCTTCTACGACACGGCGTCGCAAATCGACATGTCGCTGTCGCAGAGGATCCGCAAGGGGATTCGCGTCTACCTCGAGGGTGTCAACCTGAACGATGCCCTCCTGCGCTATTACCAGGGCGTGAACGATCGTCCGCTCCAGGAAGAGCACTATCACTGGTGGATGGACTTCGGTCTGAAATTCGATTTCTGATGCGGCCTCGCGCTGCGCTCTTGAGCGCACTACTGGCCACGGGATCGCTTGCATGTCTTGGCGAGCCTGCGCCTGCGCCGGCCGATCGGCCGGCGGTAAAGGCGTTTCGCGCGACCGAGGCGCTGCCTCAGGATCCGGACGACCCTGCGATCTGGATCAACCAGGTCGACCCTTCCAACAGCTTGATCCTTGGAACGATGAAGGTGGCCGCGCCAGACGGCGGGCTCGCCGTCTTCGGGCTCGATGGCAAGCTGCGTCAGTTCCTGAAAGGCGCGAATCGACCGAACAACGTCGACGTCGAGTACGGATTGGACCTCGACGCGACGCCGACAGACATTGCCGTGCTCACCGAGCGGCTGGGCCGGCGCTTGCGCGTCTACGCCATTCCCGTCAATGGCGGAGCGCTGCGCGACATTTCTGCCGGCGCCCTGCCGATTCTGGCAGGCGCGCCAGGTGACGAAGGAGCGCCAATGGGCATCGGCCTGTATCGACGGCCGAAGGATGGCGCCATCTTCGCGATCGTCGCGCCCAAGGCCGGGCCGAAGGAGGGATACCTCTGGCAGTATCGGCTCGAGGACGACGGATCCGGGCGGGTGAGCGCGCGTTTCGTGCGCCGTTTCGGCTCCTTCGGTGGCAGCGGTGAGATTGAAGCCGTCGTCGTGGACGATGAGCTCGGCTACGTCTATTACGCAGACGAGATCGCGGGAATCCACAAATGGCACGCCGACCCTGACTCCCTCGACGCATCGAAGGAGCTCGCACTGTTTGCGACGAGCGGTTATGAGCAGGATCGCGAAGGCCTGGGCATCTACACGGCGTCTGGAGGCCAGGGCTATCTGGTTTCGGTCGACCAGCTGCCAGGCGAGAGTGTCTTTCATCTCTATCGACGCGAAGGTGAACTCGGCCGGCCGCAGGATCATTCTGCCGAGGTGTTATCGTTCACCGCCGGCGCCGACAGTACCGATGGTCTCGATGTGACATCGACGCCGCTTGGTCCCGACTTTCCCGATGGTCTCGTCGTGGCCATGAATAGCGCGAGTAGGAACTTCCTCTTCTATCGCTGGAGTGACATTGCCGCGGTGATAGGGGCCAAACAGTAGGGCAGGACTTCAGTCCTGCCCTCGAGCTCGATCAACGTCTTCGGTCTTGGGCACGACTGAAGTCGTGCCCTACTGTCTTTTGGCAAGACTGAAGTCGTGCAGTAGGGCACGACTTTAGTCGTGCCTCGACGGCACGACCGAGGGCGGGGAGTCACGATACAATCCCAGGTTTGACATGACACGAGTCGTCCTGACTGTGTGCAGCCTGACCCTCGCCGTTCTGGTGAGTGGGTCGCAGGCGCAAACGCCCGCCATCGCGCCGCCGACGCGAGCCACCGCGCCCAAGCTCGTCGTGTTCCTTTCCGTCGACCAGATGCGCGGCGACTACATCGACAAATTCCGGCATCAGTGGACCAGAGGGTTGAAGCGCCTGGTGAGCGAGGGCGCGTGGTTTCGCGAAGCGGATTATCCGTACTTCAACACCGTGACCTGTGCCGGCCACGCCAGCATGAGCACCGGGAGCGTGCCGTCCGTGCACGGCATGATTCTCAACACGTGGTGGGATCGCGCGACGCAGAAGGTCGTGAGCTGCACAGACGATGAGACCAAGAAGCTAATCAGCTACGGCGGTCCCGCGCACGGGGTCGGCCACAGCTCGGAGCGGCTCCTGACGACGACGATCGCCGACGAGATGCGGCTGCAGCTGCGCGTGCCGCCGCGTGTGGTGAGCATCTCGTTGAAGGCGCGCTCGGCGATCAACCTGGGCGGGCATCATCCCGACGCGGTGATCTGGCTCGACGACGAGACGGCCGAGTGGGTCACGTCGACTGCCTTTCAAACCGAGCCGGCGCCGTTCTTCGCCGACTACATCAACCAGCATCCGGTGCGCGGCGAGATCGGGCGCACCTGGGATCGCCTGCTGCCGCGCGACCAGTACCTCTACGAGGAGTCGGCCATCGGCCGGCAGAGGACCGCGCTGGCGACCAAGGCGTTCCCGCACATCGTGAGAGGGAACGGCAATCAGCTTGACGGATCGTTCTCCGACGCGTGGGAGTCGAGTCCGTACTCCGATGCCTACCTTGCGGCGCTCGCGTCAAAGGCGATCGACGCGCTCAAGCTCGGCCGCACGACCGGCACCGACTTTCTCGGCATCAGTTTCTCGGCGCTCGACAAGGTTGGCCACGACTTCGGCCCGGAGTCGCACGAGGTTCAGGACGTCCTGATCCGGCTCGACCAGGAGGTCGGCGGGCTGCTCGACAAGCTCGATCGCGACGTCGGCGTCGGCAACTACACGGTGGCGGTGACAGCCGATCACGGCGTGGGGCCCGTTCCCGAACAGCTCAAGGCCAAGGGATTCGACGCCGGCCGGATCTCGGCGTCCGGTCTGTCGAAGGAGATCGACGAGGTGCTGACGCGAACGATCGGCCCGGGCGCGAGGCGGACGCGCGTCATCAACACCGACGTCTACTTCACCGAGGGGGTGTATCCCCAGCTCGTCCAGACGCCGACGGCGATGGAGGCGGTTTTGGAAACGATTCGACGCACGCCCGGCGTCTGGCGCGTGTATCGCAAGGAACAGCTGCTCGCCTCTGGCAACGATCCGAATCCGCTGGTGCGCGCGGCGGCGCTCGGATACTTCGAAGGGCGCAGCGGGGATCTGATCATGCTGCCGCGGGCCTATTGGATCACGTCAACCAGCACGGCCACGCACGGGACCGGCCATCGCTACGACACGCGCGTCCCCGTACTGCTCTTCGGTCGCGGGATCAAGAAGGGCGAATATCTGCAGGCCGCGGCGCCGATCGATCTCGCGCCCACGCTCGCGCTGCTCACGGGCATCACGCTCCCCGACGCGCGCGGCAGGGTGCTCAGAGAAGCCCTGAAGTAATTCGCGTCAGCTCGAACGCGCGAGCAGCGACTCGGCCTCCTCCAAGGTCGGGACGCCGTTGATCGCGCCAAGGCGCGTGCAGCTGACCGCGGCGGCGGCATTCGCGAACCGCAGAATGTCGCGCGGCGAGTCACCCCGCAGATACGCATAGATGAACGCCCCGCGGAAGACGTCGCCAGCGCCGGTCGTGTCGACGGTGGTCACGTGGAAGGCGGGCGCATAATGCATGCGATCGCCGTCGAGCATCATCGATCCATGAGGGCCGAGCGTGACGCAGAGCTGCCGGTGGTGCGGCTGCCGAAGTTTGCGCAAGGCTCGTTCGAGGTCGGCCTCGCCGGTCAACGCGGGCGGAACGTGCTCGGCAAAGATCGGGACGCTGACGGCGTCGACCAAGGCTGGGGTGAGGTCGGTGAGGCGATCGATGTCGCTCGTTGCGGGCACGGCGGCCGCGCGAGCCAGCGTCGCCGCCCGAATCGCCGCGCGCTGATCGACGTCGTCGACGTGCACCAGACGGGCGAGTTGGATCTGGTCGGCCCGCAGCTCGTCATCATGCAGGCGCAGCCGATCGTCCCGGTCCCACAGCACGATGCGTTCGCCGGCCTGCTCGCTCACCATGATCACGGCGAACTGATTGGTCCCCTCGCGGACGATCACATCGCTCAGGTCCAGGCCGCGCCGCGCGAGCTCGTCGCGGATGCGCCGGCCGTTGTCGTCGGTGCCGGTGGCGCCGATGTACTTCGCGCGCAGGCCCAGTGACGTGCAGGTACAGAGCGCGGTGGCCATCTGCCCGCCGCAGAGGATCGACTGGCGGCTGATCCGGATTTTCGCGTTCGGCCCCTGCGGTTCCGGATACGCCGGCAAGGTGTAGACGTAGTCAACGGCGTTGCCGCCGACCCCGACGACGTCAAATTGTTGGGGCTGGGAAGGCTGGGAGGGCATGGATGGCATACAAGGTCGAAAGCTTGCGAGTCTACCCTAGACATCTTCCAAGGCCACGATCGTGACAAGTGAAGCAGGTTTTCAGCGAGCCGGGGTGTCCTCGCTGGGCGGGTTTGAAGCGGAGCTTCGCTAGCCTCCTGCCGTAGGATGGTGGATATGAACCGGCCTGCTGCGGGGACGTTCGCCGCGATCCTGATGGTCGTAGCGCTGATTGGCGGCGCCGTGCGCGGTCAGTCCGCCTCCGCGGCCGACCAGCCTCGGCGGTCCGCCGGAGCCTTGGCGAAGGCGGAAGGCCGCTTCGGCGAGACGGCGCCGGCGCTCGTGCCCGAGACGCAGGGCGGGGCCGGCCAAGTCAAGCCCGCGGAGGAGCCGCAGCAGCCGGTGCCCATCTTCCGCGCGGGAACGGCCATCGTCCGCGTCGATGTCTCGGCGACGGGCCGCAACGGATCGCCGGTGGCCGATCTGCAGGCCACCGACTTCGAGGTCGAAGAAGACGGCGTCGCGCAGAGCGTGCAGACGGCGCAGTTCATCCGCATCAGCGGGCAGCGCACCACCGATCTGAACGAGCCGCTCGAGATCCGCTCGCGCGAGCATGCCAAGCTCGAGGCGGCGCGCGAGGACGTGCGGCTGTTTGCGATTTTTCTGGACGACTATCACATCGACAAGTCGCCGACCATCACGCTGCCGCTGCGCGACGCGCTGGTCAAGTTCGTCGAACAATTCCAACCCAACGATCTCGTCGTCGTGATGGATCCGCTGACGACGCTCGACGGACTGAAGTTCACGCGCTCGCAACCCGATCTCGTGATGCGCATGCGCAGCGTCATCGGCCGGCGCAACGAGCTGTTCCCGGTGAAGAGCGCCGTCGAGGAAGCCCAGCTCACGCAGCGCAACTGGATCGAGCTGCGTGGCGGGGTCACGCTGTCCGCGCTGACCGCGCTGGCGACCCATCTTGGCGGCCTGCGCGAGGGCCGCAAGTCGATTCTGTTCGTGAGCCAGGGGCCGCCGCTCGGGCCGCCCGGAAGCCCCAACGATGAGCGTCTCAAGGAAGCGCTTCAAGCCGCCAACCGCGGCAACGTGACGATTCATGTTCTCGATCCCCGTCCACTCGGAGCGGTCGGCTTCGGCGGTCACTCGACCCTTCAGCGCATCGCCGGAGAGACCGGGGGCCGGGCGATTCTCAATACCAACGATCCCTCCGACGAGCTGAAGCACGTCATCGAGGATGCCAGCACCTATTACTTGATCGGCTACGTGCCGACCCGTCAGACCAACGACGGCAAGTTCCACAAGATCAACGTGCGGGTGAAGCGCCGCGGCGTCGACATCATCGCCCGGCGCGGCTATTGGGCGGCGAGCGAGAAGGAGCTGACCGCCGCGGCCGAGTCGGCCGCCACGCCGCCGAATCCGCACCTGGCGAGCGCGCTGGCGTCCATGGCCGAATCCACCACCATTCCGGCCCTGGATCTGTTTACCGGCATGTCACGCGGCGCGGGCGAGACGACCAGGCTCACCGTCACCTGGGAGGCGAACTCGCGAAGCAGTGGCGAGCGGCCGGCGCGTCTCGAGCTGCAGCCGGTGGATGGCGATGGCAAGCCGACCCTCGAGCCGCAAGTGATCGCCGGCGTACCAGGCGAGATTCCGATCGTCGGATCCTATGAAGTGGTGCCGGGACGCTTTCGCGTGCGGTTCACGTCGTTGTCGCAGCGCGGCGATCTTCTGGATCGCTGGGTGCAGACCCTGACAATTCCGGTGCTCACCGATACCCTCGCGCTCGCGACGCCGCGCTTCCTGCGCGCCCGGACGATGCCCGAATTCCGGGCGTTGGAGGCCAATCCAAATCCTGCGCCGGTCGCATCCAATCGCTTCCGGCCAAACGAGCGCGTCTTGATGGACATCGAGTGTTACGCGCCGCATGCCGAGTCGCCCGAGCTCAACGTCGATCTGCTCAACGCCAAGGGCGACCCGCTTCGCGCGCTCGACATTCCGCCCCTCGTCAACGGACGCACGCGCATCGTCGTTCCAGTCGCCAGCCTGGCGCCGAGCGTGTATGTCCTTCGGGTGCGCGCGTCGGCGGGCGAGCGGACGGTCGAGCAGATGGCGGCGTTCCGAGTGGCTCAGTAGTTGGCTTGATTGCTCCGCGGCTCCGCGACTCCGCGGCTGCGTCCGTTGACGCGCGGACAGGCTATTATCCGCAGTCATGGTCCGTCTAGGCGTTCTCGGCTCACTGGTTTTCGTCGGGCTGGTCAGTGTGCTCGTCTTACCCGGCGCCGCTCAAAGGCCGAAGCCTCCAGGCGCGGAATTCGCGGGCGCGGCCTTCAATCTCAACAAGATTCAGGACGGTGTCTACCACGCGGTCGGCACCGGCTCGATCTCGGTGGGCTGCAATGCCGCCGTCATCGTCAACCAGGACGACGTGCTCGTGGTGGATTCACATGCGAGCCCGGCTGCGGCCTGGGCGCTTGCCGAACAGCTGAAGACGATCACCGACAAGCCGATCCGTTTTGTCGTCAACACGCACTATCACTGGGATCACGCACACGGCAATCAGGTCTACGGACCGGGCGTCGAGATTATCGGGCACGAGTTCACGCGGCGAATGCTCGTGGAGGGCGCGTCGAAAGCCGGCCGTTCGTACCCGATGTTCATCGGCGGCATTCCTGCGCAGATCGAGCAGACGAAGAAGCAGCTGGCCGCCGCGACCGACCCGGCTGCACAGGCCAAGCTGCGCACGCAGTTGTCGGTGCAGGAGAACTACCTGGCCGCGACCAACGCCGTCACCGTGACGCCGCCGACCCTCACGCTTGCCGAGTCGATGACGCTCTACCGCGGCGGCCGCGAGATCCGATTGCTCTTCCTCGGCCGCGGCCACACCGGTGGTGATGTGGTCGTGTATCTGCCGAAGGAGCGGGTGATCGCGACGGGCGATTTGCTCGGCACCAACCCGGGCTACATCGGTGATGCGTTCATCACCGACTGGGTCGGGACCCTCGAGAAACTCAAGGCCATGGACTTCGATTGGGTCCTCCCCGGACACGGTCCCGCCTTCCAGGGCAAAGCGAAGATCGATCAGTTCCAGTCGTATCTGCGCGACTTCTGGAGCCAGGCGGAAAAGCTCCACAAGGCTGGAGTGAAACCCGACGAGGCGGCCAGGCAGATGGACCTGCGTTCACACGCGTCCGACTATCCCGGCATCACCGCCCCCGGAGTGCTCGACCACGGCGTGTATCGCGCGTACGAGCTCATGGACGGGAAGATCAAGTAGGTTCAAGGGTTCAGTTGACTCGGTTCAAGCGTTCTGAGGCACGAGGTTCGATGCAGACGCTCCCGCTATCCACGCTGGTCGGCATCTGTGTCGTCGCCCTGACCGTGTGGTCGGCGACTCGCGGCAGGACGCGCTGGTGAAGACCGCGCGCGTGTGCGGGGCGTGTGTGCTCGCGGCTGTCCTGGGGTTCGGCGCGCCGTCCCGCGCGCAAGCGCCCGTTCCTCACTCCACAGCGAACGGTGAGTGGCCCACCTACGGTGGAGATCTCGCCAGCACGAAGTACTCGCCGCTCGATCAGATCACTGCCGGCAACTTCGGATCGCTCAGAGTCGCGTGGCGGGCGAAATCGCCGGATGGGTTTCTGAGCCTCACGCTGCCCGACGGGTCGGAGTGGAGCGCCGACTCGAAGACGATCTTCGACGAGCTGAACCGTCTCGATCCGAAGCGGTGGCGCGATGGCCAGCCGCCCTTCGTCGCCAACTTCAAGGCGACGCCCTTGATGATCGGCGGTGTGCTGTACGTGAACACACCGTCGTCAGTCGGCGCCGCTTTTGACGCCAGGACCGGGACGCTGAAGTGGGTCTACAACCCGAAGAGCTACGAGGCGGGCACGACGACGATGTCGCTGAGGTGGAATCAGCGCGGCGTCGCCTACTGGAGCGACGGCACTGACGAGCGCATCTACTGGGGCACAAGCGACGGCTATCTCGTGGCCGTGGACGCGAAGACGGGCCGGCCGGTGAAGAGCTTCGGCCAGAACGGCCGCGTCGATTTGATGGACGGGTTGCCGCGCGCCAAGCGCGGCGAGCGCGACTATCTCAACGCGCTGACCTATTCCGTCCAATCTCCACCGATCGTCGTTCGCGACTTCGTCATCACACCTGCTGCGATCTCGTCGCTGATCAAGACGAAGGAACAGATTCCCGGCTGGATTCGCGCCTTTGACGCGCGCACTGGGAAGGTGCGCTGGACGTTCCGCACGGTCCCGGCGAAAGGGGAGTTCGGCAGCGAGACCTGGGCTGACGGGTCGAACGAGTACGCCGGCAAGGTGACGGTGTGGACGTTGATCAGCGCCGACGAGCAGCTCGGTCACGTCTATCTCCCCACCAATACGACCGCGCCAGATTTCTACGGCGCGCATCGGCTTGGCGACAACCTGTTTGCCGAGAGCGTCGTCGCGCTCGACGTCGAGAGCGGCAAGCTCGTATGGCATTTTCAGACCGTGCATCACGGACTCTGGGACTACGACAATCCAGCGGCGCCCAATCTGATCGACATCACCGTCAACGGCGCGCGTGTGAAAGCCCTGGCGCAGATCACCAAGCAGGGATTCGTCTACACATTCGATCGCACCAACGGAAAGCCGGTGTGGCCGATCGACGAGCGGCCGGTTCCGCCTTCTGATGTGCCGGGCGAGAAGGCTTCGCCGACGCAGCCGATACCCAGCAGACCCGCACCGTTTGAACACCAAGGCGCGACGATTGACGACCTCGTGGACTTCACACCGGAGATCCGCGCCATGGCGGTGAAGGCGATCCAGGGGTTCAGGTCGGGACCGCTGTTCACACCGCCATCGGTCGAAGGCACGATCCAGCATCCAGGCTCGGTTGGCGGAGCCAACTGGACGGGCGCGGCCGTTGATCCTGAAACCGGCATCCTCTACGTCCCGTCGAGAAATCTCTTCGCCGTCAAGAAGCTCAGCCCGCCGGATCCATCGCTCGCCAGCAACCTGCTCTACATGGAGGCCACTGGTCGAAGCCCGCAGATGCCAGAAGGTTTGCCGCTGTTCAAGCCGCCTTATTCGCGCATGACGGCCATCAACATGAACACCGGCGAGCACGCCTGGATGATCGCGACGGGGGCTGGCGATCGCATTCGCAATCACGCGCGGCTGAAGGCCCTGAACCTGCCTCCGCTCGGCGGTGACGTCACCTACAGCGGCCCGCTGCTCACCAAGACGCTGCTCATCTACGCGCTGACGAGCGGGGGCAGCGGCGGCGGGCCCCGTCTCGTGGCATATGACAAACGCACAGGCGCCGAACTCGCGTCCGCGGATCTTCCCGGCGCCGCGATCGGGACGCCGATGACCTATCTGATGAACGGCAAGCAGTACATCGCGCTGACGGTTCAGGGTCGATCGCAGGGGGATATTCCGGAGCTCATCGCACTCAGCCTGCCGTAACTGCACGGACACCAAACGGCACCCGCCAGCAAAAGGCAGATCGACATGCGCATTCTCCTCGGGTTCGGGTTGTTGCTGCTCTCTGCAGCGCCGGCCTCGGCGCAGCCTCAGCCGGATCGATCCACGTGGGTGGCTCTGGCGAAGGGCGGATTCGTGGTGCCCGAGGGCCGGACTGCAATCGACCTGCTCGTCGCGATGAATCCGCTGCTGGCCTCAACCGATCCCGTGCTCCGCGATGACGTGGCGTACAGCGCGGCCGAACGATGGATTCTTCGCGACAAGCGGCTGTCAGCGGCGGATCTGCGAACGCTGTTGGCTCTCTGGGCCAAGAACCTGGACGATGGGCTCGGTTCGACGGGTGACGATCGCGTCTTCAAGCGCTCGTTCTCGGCGCTCAGCCTGTCGGTGATCGCGTCCGCCGACTTGTCATCGCCCTTCCTGGATGCCTCTGAAGTGCAGGCCCTCCTCGATCGCATGCTCGACTACTTTCAGCGCGAGCGCGACCTGCGCGGGTTCGATGCGACACGCGGCTGGATGCACACGGTCGCCCACACATCGGATGCCTTGAAGTTCCTGGAGCGAAACCCGAGGCTCGGGCCGGGCAGCGACGTGCGGCTGCTGGCCGCGGTGCGCGCGAAGATCGAGTCGCACGACGCCGTGTTCATGTGGGGCGAGAACGATCGGATGGCGCTGGCATTGCAGTCTGCCGTTCGTCGCGCCGACGCCGACGGCTCGGCGCTGGCCGCGTGGACCGAGTACTGGTCGAAGGCGCATCGCGAGCTGTGGGCGAACGGGCCTCAAGTGGACCCGCGCCGGTTCGCGGCGATCGAGAATGCCAGGCAGGTGATGCGAAGCCTGCATGCGGCCTTGGCGATGGAGGCCTCGCCGACCGAGAAGGGCACCGCGGCGCGACAAGCGGTGCTTGCGGCTCTTGCCAAGATGCGCTGAACGCGAACTTTCTCCCGCACCTGGTGTCGAAGGGGTCAGGTCACGAATTTCGCGAAAGCTAGAGGCCAGTCGACGTCTGGTGCGAGGAATGCGGCGATTCATGCCGACGTTGCGCGGAATCTGCGACTTGACTCAATTTTCGTGACCTGACCCCGATGCGGGCTCGCATATCGCCATTCGTGTTCGCGGCGCTCTCCGTGGTCTGCGCCGCTCGGGGCCCGTCGCCGCAAATCCTTGCCGAGATGGGACGCGCCGACGCGCTCGTCCGTGAAGGATGCTACCGCTGCCTGAACGACGCGCTGGCGATCTACGAACGGCTCGCAGCGGCGACCCGTCCTCCCATCTCGGCGCTGCCGGGCGCGTTCACTACGGCCATTCTGCTGGCAGTTCGCGCCAAGGAGCTGGGGTTGCCCGCTGAAGCGCCGCTGACGCACGCCCGCGATCTCGCAGCCCGCCTGCCCGTACCTTCCTCGCCAGCCGCTGGCGTTATCCCGCCGTCGGCGTACGTCGCCGCCGCGGAGGCCGTGATCGGGGAGACGTCGGGTTTTGATCCCGAGGAACGGCAACAACGGATCCCGCGACGGCCCGTAACCGATCCGAAGCCCCTGCCGCAGCGAGTCGCGCTCGAGCCGGCGATCGCGACGAGCTTCGTGGCCGAGTATCTGGCACTCGCCATCGACTGCGATTTCCTGCTGAGCCGCGAGGCCCTCGAGGTGGATGACCTGCTCACGAAGCATGCGGCGTCGCCGCTGCTGCGCTTTCGTGTCGCCTTGTGCGGCCGTCGCGGCGCGATCGGTGCGCTTCGAGCGGAAGATTCGCGATGGACGGACGCACTGTTCTTCGAGGGCCGCGCCGAGCTGGCTGGGTCCCGGGACCGGCCGTCCGATCCCGAGAAGGCGCTGCCCCTGCTGGCCGCCGCTCACGACGCGTTCCCTGAATCGATTGCCATGACGCTGGCGTTGGCCAACGTTCACGAGTCGCTGGCGAACTTCGAGCCATCGCTCGCCGCCTTCGACGCTGTCCTGGCGACGTCGCCGGCGCATCGCGACGCCATGCTGGGGCGGGTCAAGAGCCTGAGCTATCTGACCCGGCATGTCGAGGCCATCGACGCGGCGACCAGGATGATCGCGCTCGGCACCTGGCTGATCGGCGACGCGTACTGATTGGCGCGCGTGGAATCAGTACAGCCTCAAGGCATATGAGCCGGCCTGGGACGACGTGGAGCACGCGATCACGTTGCAGTCGAATAGCGCGGTCTACATGCTGGCGGGCCTCATCGCCTACGAACGCAAGGATCTCACCACGGCCATCCTGCGTTTCGATCGCTCCTACGAGCTCGACGCTACCAACTGCGACGCCGAGTGGATGTCGGCGCTCGTCAATGTCGATCAGAAGTCCTACGGCGATGCCTCACCCAAGTTCACGCGGGCGATGAGCTGCTTTGTCTCCGCCGCTGCAACCGCGCGGGAGGATCTCGCGCGCCTCGAGACATCGAACCGGACGCCGGCGCAGAAGGCGAAGCAGGCGGCGACGCTCAAGCTCCGTATCGAGACGGCAGAAGAGCGGTCGGCCCAGTCGGCGTTCAACGCCGCGCAGTGCTACGCCCTGGTGGGCAACAGGTCAATGGCGCTCACCCACGTGGACGTGGCGATGTCTCATCCCAGGATGCGTGAGAAGGCGGCGGCGCTGAAGGTCGCGATCGAGAAGCTGCCGTGACCTCGCCGCGATAGGTCTGCTCCACCGCGCCACCGACAGAAACCGACCCGGCCCGCGTCGGACACTAGGAGCGCGACGCCTCCAGGTCCACATCGACGATGACGGGCCCATGGTCGCTCGTGCCGACTTCACGCTGGACGGCCGCGCTGCGGGCACCCGCGGCGAGGGGCTTCGACATCATCACGTAATCGATGCGCCAGCCGATGTTGCGCTGCTTCAGGTTGCGCCAGGGCGCCCACCACGTGAACAGGTTGTCGTTGTCCGGATCGAGCGTCCGGCCGACGTCCACGAGGTCTCGGGAGATCAACCGCTCGATGAGCGCGCGTTCGTTGTCGCGGGCGCCGACCTGGTTGGGCTTGCGCTCCTTTGGATGGATGTCCCGGTCGGTTCGCGCGACGTTCAAGTCGCCGCAGATGACCAACGGCCCAGGCTGGCGCGACACTTCGAGCGCCCACATGTCGAGCGCATCGAGGAAGCGCAGCTTGGCCTCGAAGTCCTTCCCGCCGTTGGGTACGTACACCGACGCCACCGTGAGCCCGCCGAGCGCGGGGATGGTGGCGCGGACGATCCGCTGTTCGAAATCGAAGGCGGGGTGCGAGAAGGCGAGGCCGCCGGCCAACCCCGACGCGACCAGCAGGCCGACCCCCGAGTAGCCCCGTTCGCCGTGCCAGTAGGCTGTGTAGCCGTCGACGTCGCGCAGCTCGAACGGCAGCTGATCGATCGACGCTTTGATCTCTTGCAGACAGACCACGTCGGGGCGCTCGGCCGCAAGCCAGGACAACAGCTCTCCCTGGCGGGCGCGAATCCCGTTCACGTTCCAGGTCGCGATTTTCACAATATGAAGGGCACGAAGGTCACGAAGTGCACCAGGGGCACTCAGGCTGCGACACTCTACCTCCGCCCCCGGCAAAAAGCACCTTTCCTGCGTCTCAACGGAGGACGACGAAGCCCGTATACTGTGATAACCCCGAGGAGGTTCTGGACATGGTCCACAGATTCGACCGCCACGCGCTGGTCTTGGCCGCGACACTTCTTGGTTCCGTGCTGCAGGGGCCGCCGCCGGCCGTCGCGCAGCAGGCGCAGACGGCCCGCCGGCCCGATGTGATCTACGTCCCCACGCCTCAGGTGGTGGTCGACTCGATGCTGCAGGTGGCCAACGTGACGAAGAACGACATCGTCTACGACCTGGGGTGCGGCGACGGGCGAATTCCGGTGACGGCGGCGAAAAAGTACGGCGCACACGCGGTGTGCATCGACATCGATCCGCAGCGCATCAAAGAGGCCAACGAGAACGTCGCCACCAACAAGGTGGGTCACCTGGTGACGGTGGTCGAGGGCGATCTGTTTCAGCAGGACTTGAGCAAGGCCACGGTCGTCACGCTCTATCTGCTGCCGTCGCTCAACCTCAAGCTCATGCCGAAGTTGATGAAGGAGCTCAAGCCCGGCACCCGCGTCGTGTCGCACGCGTTCGACATGGGCGACTGGAAGCCGGAAAAGGAGCTCGACGTCGACAGCCGCAAGGTCTACTACTGGACCATTCCGAAGACCAAGCCAGCGAGTGAACTCGACGTTAGGTGAGCCTGCCTCGCCGAAGCCGCGGTGGTGAACTGGGGCGGCGGAGGCGGGAGACGACGGATTCTGCTCGCGGGTGCGGCGGCCGCCCTGGTGGTCGCCGTGCTGCTGGCCGTCAGCGGTGGCACGCGCTTCACCGTTGGCGGCCTTCGCGTTTCTGCGCGATCTCCACTGGCGCCATCGCTCGCCGCTATCGCGATGCTGGCGGTCTGGGCGTGGCTGGCGTCTCGCCGGCATGAAGCGGGAAACGATCTCACCGCCTTCTGGTCTGGGCTCGATCGCTCTGCGCGGACGATCGTTGCTGGCCTTGCCGCCGTCAGCGCCGGGATGGCGATATCCTTCGGCACGTTTACCGCCGCCGGCGCCGACGCGTCCGGTTATTTGAGTCAGGCGTCGATGTGGGCTGCCAGCCGCCTGGGGTTGTCCGATCCTCTGCCGCTCATGGCGGGCTGGCCGCCGGATGCGGGGATGACCGCTCCGCTTGGGTGGAACGCGTCTCTCGAGCGCGGTTGGCAGGTGCCGACCTATGGGCCGGGCCTGCCGCTGCTAATGGCCGCGCCATTGACGATTGGCGGCTCGATCGCGGCGTGTCTGATCGTGGCGATCGCCGCGGCGATCGCCGTCGCGGCCACCGGTGCCATCGCCTTTCGCCTGTGCGGCCGGACGGCCGCGATCGTCGCCGCCGTTGCGCTGGCGACGTGTCCGGTCTTCGTCTTTCAGTCGGTGCAGCCCATGAGCGACGTGCCGGTCACGGCGGCGTGGATGGTGGGATGGGCTCTGCTCGTTGGTCCGGCATCCGGGATCCGGCCCGCCTTCGCTCGCCCGAGATCTGACGAGCTTCCGCCTTCGCAGATGCTTCGGCGGACCGTCGTAGCCTTGGCGGAGGCTGGTCGGCGAGGTCTCGCCGAAGTGGCCTCCGGCCACGCAGGCGGACAACCGGCATCAAGTGCAGACGTAGGGCACGACTTTAGTCCGGCACCCGGGATCCGGCAACCGGCATCAAGTGCAAAAGTAGGGCACGACTTTAGTCGTGCCTTCTTGGCGGGCGTCGCGTGCGCGATTGCCGTGCTCATTCGCCCCAACCTCGCGCCGCTTGCCGCGGTTCCTTGTGCGTATCTGCTCGTCCAAGTCCGTGGCACCCGTGGCACATTTGGCACCCACCCCAATGGCACCCCTGGCACCCGTGGCACACTTGGCACCCACCCCTTTGGCACCCCTGGCACCCTAGGCACCCTAGGCACCTTTGTCCTACCGATCGCCCTTGCAGGCATTTTCCTAGCCTGGCTCCAGTGGCACTGGTACGGCTCTCCGTTTCGATCGGGCTACGGGACGGTGGAGCAGTTGTACTCGTTCGGGTTCGTCGGAGCGAATGCCACGCGATACGCCACATGGCTGATCTCGACTTCGCCAATTCTGCTGCTGGCCCTCGCCGGTGTCTGGATCCGCCGGGAGGCGGCGACGTGGGCGCTCGCCGCCTTTGCCGCGCTCAATGCTGCGGCCTATCTGGTGTACTTCGCCTTCAACGAGTGGTCGTATCTACGGTTTCTCCTACCGGCGCTGGCGATCGCGTCGGTGTTCACGGGCGTCGCAGTCGCGGCGCTGGTCGAACGGGTCGGCGAGTCCGTGCGTGCCCCCGTGCTGCTGGCCGCCGTGCTCGTGATTGCCGGCGTCGGCGTCTCGCGCGCCCGCGCGCTGGACGGGTTTCGACTGGCCGATGCGCACCGGCGCGTCCTGCAGATCGATCGCTATCTGGAATCCGCGCTTCCCGATCGCTCGGTGATCGTCGCGGGCGAGCAGAGCGGGGCCGTGCGATTCGACACCGGCCATCCGATTGTGCGTTGGGAAGCCGCCTCGCGCGACGATTTCATGACCGTGCTGACGCTTCTCGAGGCCGATCGGCGTCCGGTGTGGATCCTGCTGGACGCGTGGGAAGAGCCGCTCGTCCGCGCCAAGTTCGGCGGCATCGATGCGGCAGCGCTGGACTGGCCGCCCGCGGTCGATGCCGGTGAAACCCATCGCACGCGCGCGTGGAATCTTTCAGACCGCGCGCGTTATCTCAAGGGCGAGCGAGTGGTGACGGACCGGCTGCGTTGAACAGCAAAATGCATTGCACGGAAACGCTGAAACACTGAGGCTGGTTTTCAGTTCAGCCCTATGCCTGATCCGTGGTTCCGTGCTTCCGTGTCTCCGCGCACCGCATCGGCTCAGAGCGAAACCATTTACCATCCGGTCGGCTTTCCCTTGATCTGTTCGTCCAGCCACGTTTTCAGCGGTGCGAAGTAGTCGACGATCGCAGTCGCGTCCATCTGCTTCGATCCCGTGAGCGCTTCGAGCGCTTCCGGCCAGGGGCGCGAGAGGCCCATCTTCATCATCCGGTCCAGGCGTTCGCCCGCCGCCTTGCTCTCGTAGATCGAGCAGCGATGGAGCGGGGCCGCGCAGCCGGCCGTCTGCGACAGGGCGCGATGAAACTGGAACTGGAGGATCGCCGCGAGGAAGTAGCGCGCATACGGCGTGTTGCCGGGCACGTGATACTTCGCTCCCGGATCGAAGAACTGTTCACCGCGCGGCTCGGGTGACGCCACGCCCTGATACTTCTCGCGCAACGACCACCACGCCTGGTTGTAGTTGGCGGGTGTCGTCTGGCCAGAGAACACCTGCCAGCGCCATTGATCGACCAGGAGGCCGAACGGCAGGAACGCGACTTTTTCCAGTGCTTTGCTGAGCAGCAGTCCGATGTCGCCCGAAGCGTCGGGCGCCTTGGCGATCAAGCCGACCTTCACCAGGTACTCGGGCGTGACCGAGAGGGCGATCGTGTCGCCCAAGGCCTCGTGGAAGCCGTCGTTCGCGCTGTCGCGGAACAAGACCGGCAGATTCTTGTACGCGCGTTGATAGAAGTTGTGGCCGAGCTCGTGATGGATGGTCGTGAAATCCTCCGCGGTCGGATCGATGCACATCTTGATGCGCAGATCGTCGGCGAAATCCAGCGACCAGGCGCTCGCGTGACAGACCACATCGCGATCGCGCGGCTTCACCAGCAGCGATCGTTCGAAGAACGTCGGCGGCAGCGGCGCCTGCCCGAGCGACACGAAGAAGTGCTCGCCGTACTTCACCATCTCGACCGGCGTCGTCTTGCGCGCCGCCAGAATCGCCGACAGGTCGTAGGCGGCTGCGCCGGTCTTCGGCGCCACCAGCGGATAGACGTTCTCCCAGCTCTGCGCCCAGATGTTGCCGAGAAGGTACGCGGGAATCGGCCCCTGCTCCGGCACGAGCGCGCCGTACTTGTCGTGCAGCTTCATCCGCACGTAGGCGTGGAGCGAGAGGTAGAGCGGCTTCACCTGCTCCCAGAGCCGATCCATCTCCTTGGCAAACGCGTCGGGCGGCATGTCGTACTTCGTCCGCCACATCGCGCCGGTATCGTCGAAGCCGAGCTCCTTGGCGCCTTTGTTCGACAGCTCGACGAAGCGCTGATAGTCGGCTCGCATCGGCGGCGAAATGGTGTGCCAGCCTTCCCAGACTTCGCGCAGCCGCTTCGCATCGCGATCCTTGGCCATCACCTCGGTGATCTGCTCGCTGTCCATGCAAGCGTCCGGCTTCTTGGCGTCGGGACACCACTTGCCGCGGCCATACGCGCCGTCCAGTCGCGACGCGATCGTGGTGAGCTCGACAGCCTCCTTCGTGTCCGACGGCGCGGCCATCACCAGCGACAGGCGCAGTAGATCCAGCTGACGCCGCTGGTCGGCTGGCAGCGAGAGGTGGTCGAACCTGGTGGCCTCTTTCGCGAACTTCGCTGCGGCCTCGATGTAGTCCTTGTTGAGCCGCGCGTTGACCGCCTCAGTGTCGACGGTGATGAAGTTCTGCTGCACCCATCCCGCCTGCGCCGACGCGATGCCGAGGTCGAGCAGTTTCGCGTCCACGTCTTTGAGGAAGGCCGATGCCTGTTCTGCGGTTGGCTGTGAGCCCGGTGGGGAGGTCGTGCCCGGCTGCGAGGTCGAAGAGCATCCGGTGATCACGGCGAGCGCGGTCGTGAGAACGATTCGACGGAGCATGACCTGGATCTTACTCCGCCACTCTTCGTTGGCCGCGGAGCCGCCGAGCCGCGGAGGATCAGCTTTTGAAAATTCTCCGCGTCCCTGCGTCTCCGTGACGACGTAAGTGATCTTCAGTCCGTGGCCTTGCCGTCCAGCAGCGCCTCGGTATTCACCGTCCGCGGCCCCTTCTCGTCGCACACGGCGTAGTTCGCGGCGTACATCGAGACACCGGCGTGCTCGCCCTTCTTGTTCAGCACGTAGAAGTTCAACCCGAAATTCGGCATGCCGCGCGAATTGAGGAGGCGCTTCTCGACGGTGTTTTTCTGCACGCGTCTCAACGCCTCCATGCCGGCATCCTTTGGTGATTTGCCCATCCGCATCTGCTCGACGATCAGGAACGAGCAGAGGTTGTAGAGGTTGGCTTCACCGCGCCCTGTCGAGCCGGCCGCTCCGATGTCGCCATCCACGTAGAGACCCGCGCCCAGAATCGGCGAATCGCCGACGCGCCCCGGAATCTTCCACGACAGCCCGCTCGTCGTGGTGACGCCGCACACCTCGCCCTTGGTGTTGATGCCGTCGCTGTTGATCGTCCCGTAATAGTGATCGGGGTCGATCAGCCCATCGCGCACC
This sequence comes from uncultured Acidobacteriota bacterium, assembly GCA_963773045.1. Classification (GTDB taxonomy): domain Bacteria; phylum Acidobacteriota; class Vicinamibacteria; order Vicinamibacterales; family UBA2999; genus 12-FULL-67-14b. Next base: position 359,810 of record CAVYZT010000004.1, read on the forward strand.
ATGCTCAGGCCGGCCATCATCATCGCCTCGCCGCGCTTTTTCGGATCGAGGTAGTGCTCGGGGTCGATGCGGCGCTTCCATTCGAGCCACATCTTCCGCGAGTACTCGGTGTTGAGGTCGTCTTCGATCTTGAATCCCATGTTGCGCGCGAACTCCTGCGCGCCTTTGCCGACCAGCAGATGATGGTCGGTGTGTTCCAGCACCGCCTTGGCGACCAGCGACGGGGCTCGCACGCCTTCGAGCGCGGCAACGCCGCCGGCGCGCTTCGTCGGGCCATGCATGCAGCACGAGTCGAGCTGCACGACGCCGTCGGCGTTGGGCAGGCCGCCGTAGCCGACGCTGCTGTCTTCGGGGTCCAGCTCGCAGTTGTTGACGCCGGCGATGAGCGCGTCGAGGACGTCCGACCCCTTCGTGATCAGGTTGAACGCCTTCTCGACACCGACTTCGGCGCCGCCGTTCTTGTAGCGGTTGCCGTTGCTCGAGGCGATGACGACCGGCTTGACCCCGCCGGTCTGAATCGCCGCGGCTTCGCCGAACAACGTGATCGGCGCCGTCGCCGCAACTCCCGCGGCCGTGCTGGTTTGAACGAATTCGCGTCGGGTGAGTCTTCGGGACATGGTGCAGCCTCCGCTTTAGGGCCGCATAGTAGCAGAACCGGGAACGGGACCTGGGGCTTGGGACTTGGGACTTGGACCTGGGGCCAAGCCTCAAGCCTCAAGCCCCGTCTATTCAGCTCGAAGAGCCAGCGCCGGATCGACGGCGGTCGCGCGTTGGGCCGGGAGCCAGGTAGCGATCAAGGCGATGGCCGCCAGGCCCGCCACGACGGCGGCGTAGGTCACCGGATCGAACGGGCTGATGCCGAACAGCACGACGCGAATCAGGCGCATCACCGCCAGCGCGGCGCCGACCCCAATGGCCAGTCCGATGCCGGTCACCAGCATGCCGCGGATCACGAACATCCGCTGCACGTCCGGCGCGCGGGCGCCGAGCGCCATGCGAATGCCGACTTCGCGGCGGCGCTGCGCCACGACGTAGGCGATGACGCCGTAGATGCCGACGACGCCGAGCAGAAGCGTGACCGCAGCCGCGATGCCGAGGATGACGAGCGTGAAGGACGTCTGCGCCATCGACTCGTCGTAGAGCTGCTTCAGGGTCCGCACCCGCGCCAGCGGCAGGTTGGGGTTGATCGACCAGACGGCGCGCTGCACCTCCTGCAGCAAGTCCGGCGACCGCATGCGGCTGGTGCGAAGCGCGTAGGCGAGCGAGCGCTGCACGAACGTCTTGCCGTCGCCAAAGTCGTTGATGAAGATGGGCCAGTAGATCACCGCCGGCGCCGGCTTGGTGACGCCGTCCTGACGTTCGTTGCCGACGACGCCGACGATCTCGCGCCAGGAGGTCTTGGGCGACTGCCGCAGCCGGCGCCCCACGGCCTTGGCCGGCTCCTTCCACAGCTCCCGCGCCATGGTTTCGCTGATGAGCACGACAGGCGCGCCGTTGTGGACGTCGTTCCAGGTCATGTCGCGGCCGGCGACAATCGTATTACCCAGAGTCGAGAAGTACCCCTCGCCGATCTGCTTGTACCGACGAAGCGGCGGCAGCTGACCTTCATTCGTCGGAAAGTCCTCCACCCATACCGGGTCGTTCCAGCTGTTGCCGTCCATGGTCACCGACGAGGACACCGCGACCGATTGGACACCCGGCACTTGCTCGAGGCGGTGAACGATCTGTTCGTGCATGGCCGCGACCTGCGCGTCGTCGGCGATCAACGCCTGTGGAATCGAGATGCGAAGCGTCAGCACCTCTTCCGGCCGGACGAAGCCGGGCGAGATGTCGCGCATCGCCCAGAACGTGCGAATCAACAAACCCGACCCGACGAGCAGCACCACCGCCATGGCCACCTGTGCGGCCACCAGCGTGTTGCGCGCGCGATGACGCTCGCGTCCTTCGCTCGACCCGCGGCTGCTGTCCTTGAGCGCGTTTGCCAGCTGCGGCCGCGCGTATTTGAAGACCGGGAGGATTCCGAAGAGCAGTCCTGCCACTATCGACAGGCCGATGGTGAAGAGCAAGACAATCGGATCGAGCGCGATTTCTTCGAGCCGCGGCAGCTGCGCCGGCCGCAGGTAGAGCAGCAGTTGAATGCCGGCGTACGCGAGGCCGAGCCCGGCTATCCCGCCAATGACGCCGAGCAGCAGCGACTCCGAGAGCAGCTCCTGCACCACGCGCTTGGTGCCGGCGCCAAGGGCCAGGCGGACGGCGAGCTCCTGTTGACGGCCCTCAGCGCGCACCAAGAACAGATTCGCGACGTTGGCGCAGGCCACGAGCAGCACGATGCCAACCGTGCCGAACAGAATCCACAGCATGCTGCCGATGTCGCCGACGACATCCACTTCCAGCGGCCGCACGAGCGGTCCCATCCGCACATCGTCGAACATCTTGCGCGTGAAGCCCGGCGGCATCGGGAACCGATCGAGCAGCGTCGGCAGCAGCCGCGCCACGTCGGCGTTGGCCTGATCGATGGTGACGCCCGGCTTCAGGCGCGCGACGCCCTGATAATTGAAACCTGCGAAATGCAGCTCCTCGCGCTTGAAGCGGAACGGCTGCACGACGACCGGGTTGGCGCGAAGGAAGCGGAAGTCCTGCGGCAACACGCCGATGATTTCGCGTCCGCGGCCGTTGACCATCAACGACTGCCCGATCGCGTTCTCGTTGCCGTTGAAGGCGCGTTGCCAGTAGCTGTAGCTGATGAGGACGGTATCCGTGCCACCGGGCGAATCGTCCTGCCTCGTGAACAGCCGGCCGAGTCGAGGAGTCACGCCGAGCAGTGGCAGCGTGCCGTCGGTGACGCTGAGCGACTCCACTTGCTCCGGATCGCCGCGTCCGGTGAGCGTCACCGAGCTGTCGTCCCACAGCCCGATGTCCTGGAACACCTTGCCGTCTTCGCGATACATCAGGTAGGTCGCGGCCGATTGCTGCAGCGGGCCCGCCATCACGCCCGGGGCGGTGTGCCACACGCCAACCAGCCGCGACGGGTCGGCGAACGGCAAGGGCTTGAGCAGCACGCCGTTGACGACACTGAAGATCAGCACGTTGGCGCCAATGGCGGCGCCCAGCGTGATGATGGCGGTCAGGGTGAATGCCGGAGTCTTCCGCAGCCGCCGGAGCGCATGTCGCATGGCAGCTTTGACGAATCCGCCTCGTGCATAGTTCGAGGCGAGTCGTCAAAGCGTGCCAGGTGCCACGTGCCTCGTGCCAGGACCGGTGCCGGGTGCCAAGTGCGACGTGCCAAGGTCGGTGCTAGGTGCCGGCACACGCACAAAGCACCCACCCTGGCACTTGGCACCCGGCACTTGGCACCTCATTCGGAGCGCAGCGCAACTGCAGGATCCGTCGTGGCTGCGCGACGCGCTGGTGTCCAGCAGGCGATCGCTAACACGACGGCGAAGAGCAGCGCCGTCCCGCCGAATGACAACGGATCCACCGGCGTGACCCCGACCAGCAGGCTCTTGAAGAGCACCGAGATCCCGCCGGCCAGCGTGAGACCGGCGAGGCCGCCGACTGCCGAGAGGCGCGCGGCCTGTTTCAACACCATCGACTGCATGTCGCCGTCTGATGCGCCGAGCGCCATGCGAATGGCAATCTCGCGGGTACGCTGCGTGACCAGAAACGCCATCAGTCCGTAGAGGCCAAGCGCCGCCAGGAACACGCCGACGATCCCGACGCTTCCTGCAATCCACGCCGCCAGCTTCTGCGGCAGCAGGCCAATGGCCGTGGCATCGTCGAACGACTGAATCATCAGGATGGGCACGTTCGGCTCGACCTGCGCAAACGCCGCCCGCACCTCCTCAGCGATCGGCCGGCCGTCGACGTGCTTGACGTAGAAGTTGATCTCGGAGGCCGGTTCTTGCGCCATCGGCACGTAGATGAAGTTGTGGTCAACGTCGCTGATGTAGGCGTACTTCCCATCCTTGGCGACGCCAACCACTTCCATCGGCCGCTCTTCAGTCTCACTGACCCGTTGGACGATGCGCTGGCCAATGGCCGTGCGCCCCGGCCACGCCCGCCTGGCAAACGTTTCGTTGATGATGGCCACGCGCGGAGCGCCGTTGCGATCGGCAGCGGTGAACGCGCGTCCCTCTACAATCGGCATGCCGATCGTCTGGAAATAGTCGGGCGACACGATGTCCCAATCGGCGTCCCATCGCCCGTCGCTTTCGCGGCCCATGACGCCCGGAATGCTGAGGCTGCCGAGTCCGAACCGGCTCCCCATCAGCGGAATCATGCGGGCCGCGGCGACCGACGTGACCCCGCCGATCGCGCGCAGCCGATCCTGGTATCGCTCGGACAGCGCAACGGCCTGCTGCTCCCGGTAACCCGACAAGGAAACCTCGACCGAGACAATGTCGATGTTCTCGGTGTCGAAGCCGACATCGACGTGCGCGGCGGACTGGAGCGTGCGGAGGAAGAGCAGCGCAGTGGCCACCAGCATCAGCGAGAGCGCGACCTGCGCGGCGACCAGCGTGTTGCGCAACCGGAACCGCTTGCGATCGGCGGTCGCGTGAGCGCCGTGCAGCAGCGGCGCGAGATCGCCGCCGAGCGCGTGGCGCGCGGGCGCGAGTCCGAAGATGAGCGACGTGACGAGAGAAACGGCGAGGGCAAAACCGATCACGCGCAGGTTGACGGAGAGATTGAGGTCGATCGGAACCGGCAGTGACGGCAGAAAACTCGCCAGCGCGTTGATCAACCACATCGTGAGTGGCAAGGCGGTGAGAGCGGCGAGCGCGAACAGGACGACGGTCTCGCTGAGCAACTGACCGACGAGGCGTCCGCGGCTGGCGCCCACTGCCAGGCGCGTCGCCATCTCGCGTCGTCTGGTCGCGGCACGCGCCAGCAGCATGCCCGCGACGTTGCTGCAGGCGATCGCCAGCAGCGCACCGGTGAGCGCGAACAGCAGGCCGATGAAGGCGTAGAAGGGGAGCCGCACTGGTCCAGGCACGCGGCCAGTCGGCACGACGTTGATCGTGTGCCGTTGGTTGGCTCGAGGTTCGCTTGCCTTGAATGCAGCGATCAGCGTGTTCAATTCAGCGTTCGCTTGCGCGCGGCTGATTCCTGGTTTCAATCGGCCGACGGCGACATGCCAGACGCCTTGGACATCGGTGAGCATGTTGGAGTTGGCCCGGCCGCGGGCAGTGGCGACCATCGACATGGGCACCCACAGGTCGGTGCCGATGAACCATCCGCCTTGAAATCCAGGCTCGGCGACCCCGACGACGGTGAAGTCTTTGTTGTTGAGGCGGAGCGGCCGCTCGAGCACGGCGGGGTCGCCGTCGAATCGGCGCATCCAGAACGAGTGGGTCAAGACGACGACGGGTTTGGCTTCGGCCACCTGATCTTCGTCGGCGAGGAAGAATCGGCCCAGAGCCGGACGCGTCCCTAGCACGTCGAAGTAGTTCGCGGACACGGTGGTCCCGAACACGCGCTCGCTCGTGCCGTTGGCACCGAGGCTCATGGGGCCGCCGCCGAAATCGACGGCGGCCATCCCGGCGAGCGTTTGCGTGTGTTCGCGCAGGTAGGTGAACGCCGGATGAGACATGTTGTCGAAGCTCTTGTCGCCGTTAGCCCGCCCGATATCGACGACCTCGGCGGCGTCTCTCACTCCCGCCGACGGGGCAAAGACGAGCGCGTCAGTCAGGCTGTAGATGGTTGCGCTCGCCGCCAGGCCAATGGCCAGCGACGTGATGGAGGTGGCGGCAAAGATCGGGCTGCGGCCGAAGCTGCGAAGGGCATGGCGGACGTCGGCGAGGAGCGACATGCTCCCAGTAGACTGCTGCGGCCCGCGATTTGTTTCGTCAGGGCCAGTACAGAACGCCGGCCAGGCTGAAAGGGGAAACGCTCGAACGGTGGCTCCGCTTCGAGCGTTTCGCCCGCGACCTTTCGCGTTCCGGCAGGAGCCGGAACTATCGTCTTGCGTTTGTTGCTACTGCGAAATTGTCTGAATCGCGCGTCACGCGTTTCGTGACGCGCCTGTGTGGCCCGGCGGAGTATTCATGTGACCTCCCCCACTTCGAATGCTGAACGGAGCGGGCCCGCCCCTTACCGCGTAGTCCCAGAGTGCTGATTGAGCTTCTTTTCCTCCTCTCGCTCTGGACTGCGTGGTACTCCCGTGATACGCCCGCGGCGCCGCGATGTCAAGCGTGCAAAAAACAAGAGGACAGGAGGCCGGAGAAGAGTTCTTCAAAATGCAAGAACTCCTGATCTTCTGTTCTGCTGTCTGATTTCTCCCGAGTCTCGGCGCACGCGCGGTTCGTGTTGAATAATCAGCCGTGCGCCGGCTCTCGTCGTTTCAGCGACTCGCCATCTTCACCACCGCCATCACCTATCTGTTGATCCTCGTCGGCGGACTGGTCCGCGCGTCGGGCGCGGGCCTGGGCTGTCCCGATTGGCCGAGATGTTTCGGGTCGTGGATCCCACCGGCATCGGCGGCCGAGCTCCCACCCGAATTCGATCCGTCGCAGTTCAACGCGATGCTGATGTGGACGGAGTACCTCAACCGCCTGCTCGGCGTCACCGTCGGCCTGTTGATCCTTGCGACGGTCGTCTCGGCATGGCGGCATCATCGCCGCGATCCCGGAATTCTGTGGAGCGCCATTGCCGCACTGCTGCTCACCGCCTTTCAAGGCTGGCTCGGCGGCCGGGTTGTCGCGCACGAACTTGCCGCCTGGATCGTCACGGTTCACCTGATCGTGGCGCTGATCATCGTGTCGTTGCTGCTTTATGCGACAGTCAGTGCCTTCCGCCCCCTGGCACCCGCCTTCGCTCGCCAATGCGACTCGAGCTCCGGCGAGGCAGGCTCTTTGGCACACGCAACAACGTCACGCGCGGTCGCCTTCTTAGTCCTCGTCACCCTCATTCAAATTGCTCTCGGCACTCAGGTCCGTGGCCGCATCGATGCGGCCCTCGATGCATCCGTCCCGCGCGTCGACGCGCTGGGCACCGTCGGCGTTCTCGACTCGCTTCATCGCGACAGCGCGCTGGCCGTCGGTGTTGGAGCGCTACTGGTCGCCTTCATCGTCTGGCGACGGCGTCCGACTCGCCCTGCCCTGCAGTTCTGGGCTGCAGCTGCAGTGGCGTTGGCGCTCTCGCAAATCGTGCTCGGCGTCGTGATGGCATACGTCTCGCTCGCTCCCGCGGCGCAGGTGGCTCACCTGACGGTGGCCAGTCTCCTGCTGGGCGCAGAGATGGTCCTCCTGCTTCTGCTTCGCTAGGGCCTCCTCGTGATTCGAGCACTTGGGACTGTGGGCTCAGGAATCGCTAGAATCGTCGTTTTGGAGGCATCCATGAAGTCGCGACTCTACATGCTGGGACCATCCGTTGTCGCCGCGGCCCTTGCCGCATGCTCCCAGCAGGCACCCCCCGCCCAGCCGGCCGCGCATGCCGATCACGCCGCTGCGCCCGCCGCCGGGGCCCCGCGCACGACGCTGCTTGGCGACCTGGGCGCGCATCACCGGACGATCAAGACTTCCAACGCCGAGGCGCAGAAGTTCTTCGACGAGGGCTTGACGCTCCTCTACGGCTTCAACCACGAAGAGTCGTTCAAGTCCTTCGAGCGGGCCGCGGCACTCGACCCCAACTCGCCGATGCCGTATTGGGGAATGTCGCTCGCGCTCGGCACCAACATCAACGACGTCGCGCTGCCGGACCGGCTGAAGCAGGGTTACGAGCGCCTCGCCGAGGCAGAGAAGCACAAGGCGAACGGGAGCGAAGTGGAGCAGGGCCTCGTCGCCGCGCTCGGCAAGCGCTATGTGGCCGACGCGTCTGGCGATCAGAGCGTGCGCGAACAGGCGTATTCAGCGGCGATGGGCGAGCTGTCCAAGAGATTCCCCGAGGATCTGGATGTGGCCACGCTCTACGCGGAAAGCATCATGAACGTGCATCCCTGGAAGTTGTACAAACCCGACGGGAGCCCCGAGCCCTGGACCGGGGAAATCGTCGCGACCCTCGAGAGCGTGATCAAGCGCAACCCGCAGCATCCCGGCGCGAATCACTACTACATCCACGCCGTCGAGGCCTCGAAGAGTCCCGACCGCGCCACCGCATCGGCCCAGCGGCTCGAGACGCTCGTGCCCGGAGCCGGCCACCTCGTCCACATGCCCGCGCACATCTACATTCGCACCGGGCAGTACGCGAAATCGGCGAAAGCCAATGCCGACGCCGCCGCGGTGGACGAGAAGTACTTCAAGGCCACGGGCGCGAAGGGCTTCTATGCGATGGCCTACTACGGCCATAACCTGCAATTCGAATCGGCTGCGGCGATGTTTGCCGGCAACTTCGCACAGGCGCGCGCGGCGGCCAAGCGCACGGTCGCGCTCGCCGATCCCATCGCCGATCAGATGGCGATGGTCGAGCCCTTCGCCGCAACGGAACTTCTGGTGCTGGCGCGGTTCGGCCGATGGAACGAGATTCTGTCGGCCACCGAGAAGCCTCCAGCGCCGACGCGCACCATTCAGACCGCGCTCTTCCACTTCGTGCGCGGCGCCGCGCTGGCAGGAACCGGGAAGGCGACCGAAGCCGAAGCCGAGTTGAAAGCGCTGAAGGAAGTTGCGGCGAAGATTCCCAAGGACGCGATGGTCGGCCCGAACAATAGCGGCGCCGGGGTCGTGGAAGTGGCTGCAGCTGATCTGGCGGGACGCATTGCCGAAGCCAAAGGCGACCTGACCGCGGCCGTCGCCGGTTTCAAGGCGGCTGTCGAGGCCGAGGATCGCCTGCTGTACAACGAGCCACCCGACTGGTTGATTCCCGAGCGCGAGCGGCTTGGCGCGGTCCTGCTCAAGGCGAAGAAGCCCGCCGAGGCCGAAGCGGTATTCCGCGCCGACCTGGCGAAGTACGCCGGCAACCCGCGGTCGCTCTATGGCCTGTTTCGCAGCCTCGAGGCGCAGAAGAAGTCCGCGGCCACCGAGACGAAGCATCAGTTCGAGTCTGCATGGACGGCCGCCGACGTCGAGATTGGTGACGATCTGTACGGCGCCAAACCTAAACCGTAAACCCGTTCGAACGTGAACGGCCGCAGCGCTCGTGGCGTGGCGGCCGTTTTCGTTTGTACGTTGATATACGTCTGGCTTCGTCACGAGGTTGTCATGGGCCTCTGCTAAAAAAGTGCGGCTTGCCTTGGCCGCTCAATCAACGCAATGAGATCAATCGTTATGTCGAATTCACCGAGCCAGTCGGTTACACGCCCTCGGCCAATTGCTACGTTGATCGCGGTCGCAGTGACGGGCGTTGCCGCGTGCTTTTCAAACATCGTCCAGCCTTCACAGGCTCTGACCAACGGTGGCAGCATCACAGCGTTAGGCGTGCCGCTCACGGAACACTTCGACACGCTCGCTTCGAGTGGAACCACGATTGCGTGGACCGACAATTCGACGATTCCAGGTGTGTATTCGACGCGACCGACTTACAACTCGGGAACAGGGTCGTCGAATGCCGGCGCTCTTTATAGCTTTGGCGTCGCGGGAACAAATCCGATCACCGATCGCGCGTTGGGTTCGGTCGGCTCCGGCAGCACGGGGACGGTGTATTGGGGCGTCAAGCTGACGAACAACACGGGCACCACGATTACGTCGCTGGATGTCACTTACGTCGGCGAGCAATGGCGTAACGGCGGTGCGACATCGCCGAGTGTGTCGATCGCGCAGACGGCTGACTTCCAATATCAAGTTGCCAGTCCCGGGGTCATTACCGCCGTCAATACTCCAACTACGGGCTGGCTCGATCACGATACGTTGGATTTTACGAGTCCGACGTTCGGCACGACCGCGGCAGCGACGCTCGATGGAAACGCGGCGGCCAACCGCGTCCAGAAATCCGCGACGCTTTCCATCACAATTGCCGACGGGCAAGAAGTGTGGCTGCGATGGGTCGATATCGACCACTCTGGAAACGACCACGGCTTGGCGACCGACGACTTGTCAGTGACCGCGAACGGCGTCCCGCCAGCCGATGCCGCGCCGACCGTCATCAGCACCACACCGGCACACTCGGCGAGCAATGTCCCCGTCAACTCGAACATCGTCATCAACTTCAGCGAGAGCGTCACCGCGACCGCCAGCGCGTTTGCTCTGGATTGTGGTTCGCCGCAAACATTTGCGCAGAGCGGCTCGCCCAACAGCTCATTCACGCTGACTCCGAATTCAGTTCTTCCTTTCAGCACGACCTGCACCGTGACGGTATCGGCCGGGCAGATCACGGACACGGACGCGAACGACCCGCCCGATCAGATGACATCCAACTTGGTCTTCTCTTTTTCGACAGAGAGCCCGATCGATAACGCGCCCGCGGTCAACAACACCACACCGGCAAACGGGGCGGTCAACGTCGCCGTCAACTCGAACATCGTCGTCAACTTCAACGAGAGCGTCGACGCGGGCGCCAGCGCTTTTGCTCTGGAATGTGGCTCTCAACAAGCATTTGCGCAAACCACGTCTCCCAGCAATTCATTCACGCTCACTCCTGCTTCAGCTCTCCCTTACAGCACGCTTTGTACGGTGACGGTCACGGCTGGTCAGATCACGGATACGGACATGAACGATCCGCCCGATGAGATGGCATCCGACTACACGTTCTCGTTCACGACCGCCGATCCGCCTCCACCGGTGGCGACCGACGTCATCATCAACGAGGTTGACGCCGACACGCCTGGGACCGACGCGGCGGAGTTTGTCGAGCTCTACGATGGCGGCGTCGGCAACACCATGCTCGACGGTTTGGTGCTGGTCTTCTACAACGGCAACGGAGACGTGTCGTACGGCGCGTTCGATCTCGACGGGTTCAGCACCGACGCGAATGGGTACTTCACCATTGGAAACCCTGGAGTACCCGGAGTCGATTTGATCTTTGATCCTGGTGCTGCTGGCCTGCTGCAAAACGGAGCGGATGCTGTGGCGCTCTATGCCGGCCATGCGACCGACTTTCCAAACAATACGGCGCTGACAACCGCGAATCTCCAGGATGCCGTCGTATACGACACCGCCGATCCTGACGATCCGGGTCTGCTTGCGTTGCTCAATGCCGGACAGCCTCAGGTCGATGAGAACGGTGGCGGAAGCGGCATGACTCAGTCGATCCAGCGCTGCCCCAACGGCACTGGCGGCGCGCGCAACACATCCACCTATTTGCAGGGCACGCCAACTCCTGATGACGCCAACAGCTGCCCGCCGCCACCGCCGCCAAGCAATAGCGTGATCGTGATCAGCCAGCTCTATGGTGGTGGTGGCAACACCGGAGCTACGTATCAGAACGACTACGTGGAGCTTTACAACCGCGGTGCGGCCACGGTTGACCTTACCGGCTGGTCGCTGCAGTACGCGTCGGCGACAGGAAGCGGATGGGATTTCGGCAGGCAGCCGCTGGGAGGAGCGATCGCTCCCGGTGAGTACTTCCTGATATCGCTGGCATCGAGCGGCGCGATCGGCCAGCCCCTGCCTCCCGCAAACATCGTCGGCCAGATCAACATGAGCGGCACCAGCGGAAAAGTGGCCCTCGTCAACAGCTTCGATGGTCTGGTCGGCAACTGTCCTACCGGCGATCCACACGTGATGGACCTTGTTGGCTATGGAAGCGCCGACTGCCGCGAGGGCACGACGACGGCCCCGCCGGGAGGCAATGCAACAGCGCTATTCCGTCAGGGCGGTGGGAGCACAGACACCGACAACAATGGCAGCGACTTTGTGACCGGCTCGCCGGCACCGCGTCAGACCGCGCCCATCGTTGAACTTGGGCCATTGGTGTTGAGCACCGATCCGCGCACGAACGGTGCGAACGCTCCCCGCGACGCCACCATCCAGGTGATCTTTACTGAGCCAGTCGACGTGGTCGGCGGATGGTTTGATATCAGCTGCGCCAACACCGGTCCGCACAACAGCGCGACGTTTGCCGGCGGCGGGCAGACCCACTACATCACGCCAAACGACAATTTCGTGGCCGGCGAAGTGTGCACGGTCACAATCTTCAAAGACCAGATTCACGACGTGGATCTCGACGACGCCGGGCTGAATACGGACACGCTGCCAGCGAATTATGTGTGGTCATTCACGGTGGCAACGGGCACGGCGCCCCCTTATCCCGCGAGTGTCCATTTGACGATGGGCAACCCGAGCGGCGCGGTCGCCGATATCAGCCAGCCGAACAACTTCCTGATGGAGAAGCCGGAGTTCGCGCTTTCATATTCGAGGGACATGGGCCGTCCGAATTGGGTCAGCTGGCACCTGACTGACGAGTGGATTGGCACGTTGACACGCGTCGACACGTTCCGTGCTGACCCCGCAGTGCCGTTCGATTGGTATCGCGTGCAGTCATTCGATTTCACCGGCAGCGGTTTCGATCGCGGGCACATGACCCCCAACGCCGACCGCGACAAGGAGACGTCGATCCCGATCAATCAGGCGACCTTCCTGATGTCGAACATGGTGGCGCAGGCGCCTGACAACAATCAGGGCCCGTGGGCAGAGTTCGAGGGTTACCTCAGGACGTTGCTGCTCGCCGACGAGGTCTACATCGTCGCGGGCGGAGTCGGTGTCGGTGGTACGGGAAGCAACGGGGGAGTGACGACGACCATTGCCGACGGTCACGTGACCGTCCCGGCGTATACCTGGAAAGTGGCGTTGGTGATTCCCAAGGACAGCGGCGACGACATTTCACGAGTCACGTGCTCCGATCGCACGATCGCTGTTGTCATGCCCAACACGCAGGGCATCAGGAACGATCCATGGGAAACGTTCCTGACCAACGTCGATTCGGTCGAGACCTTGACCGGCTACGACCTGTTCTCCAACTTGCCGACGGCAATCCAGGCGTGCGTCGAGGCCGGCACGAACGGCAACAACCCGCCGCTGGATACGACCGTTCCCAACGTCACTTGTGCCCCTCCTGACGGCGCGTGGCACGCCGCCAACGTCGAGCTCGCATGCACGGCCAGCGATAGCGGCAGCGGTTTATCTGATGCCGGCGACGCGTCATTCTCATTGTCGACGTCGGTCGCCGCGGGCGCCGAGAGCGCAAATGCGAGCACGGACAGCCGCTTGGTGTGCGATGTGGCTGGCAACTGCACCACGGCCGTGGTCGAGGGCAATAAGGTCAATCGGAAGGCTCCCGTCAACATGGTGACCGCGCCGGCAAACGGTGCAGTGTATCAACTGAACGAGGTCGTGAACGCATCGTACACCTGCGGCGATGGCGGGTCAGGACCCTCAGCGTGCGCCGGCACGGTTGCGAATCTCAGTGCCATCAACACATCAACACTTGGCCCGAAGACCTTCGTTGTCAACGCGACCGACGCGGTCGGCAACACGTCGAGCACGACGGTGAACTACGAAGTGAGGCGGACCCTCGCCGCGGTGGGACCAGCGAAGGTCTGGGTTGGACTGAGGAGTAGCGACGACGTCGGGCTCCGACTGGATCTTCGGGCTGAGCTGCTGGTGAACGGCGCCGTAGCGGCGTCTGGCGCGTTGAACAACGTCAGCTCGGGCAGCAGCGGGTTCAACAATGCGCTTCTGAACGTCATTGGTATGTCTCTGACGTCAGGACCAGTCGACGTCCCGAGTGATGCTCAACTCATGGTGCGTGTGTCGTCTCGGCGGACCTGTGTTGGTGGCGGACACAATTCAGGCACAGCGCGCGAATGGTACAACGGTCTCCCGATTGATACGGGGGCCAGCCGCGATGCCGGCACGCGGCTTCAGGTCACCCTCGGAGGAACGACCAGCACTTACTTCCTCCGAAGCGGCTTCGGGCTCACGACGGTCGCCGGAAGTGTGCGGCAGTCGACGGACGCCTTCGTCAACAGCAGCGCCGCGTGTCCGGCGCGCCCGTTTGTAACACTCGGCGCATGGAGCGTGGTCCTGCCGTAGGGCTGCGCGCGGTCGGGAGCCGCTAAACTGCGAAGGTGCCGAGAAAGATGAGGTGACCGCCGGCGGGCTCGACGCCAATCTCGTCGCGTATCTCACGTTCACGGCCATCCTGGCCGTCACTCCCGGGGCGACGACCGCGGTGGTGGTGCGCAATACGTTGCGAGGTGGCCGCAGCGCCGGGTTGGCGACGGCAGCCGGCGCGGCGCTCGCCAACGCCACCCATGCGACGTTCGCAGGCCTTGGACTCGCAGTGCTGTTCACGCACTGGCCGGCCGGGCTGGTCGCCGTCCGCATTGTGGGCGCCGTGTATCTCGCCTGGCTCGGCGCTCAGAGCCTGTGGACGGCGTTTCACTTGCACGATGGTGGCCTGAGCTTTGAATCTCGAGAGTCGCCCCTCCGGACCGACGCCGGCGGTTTTCGCGACGGCCTGGCGATCAACCTCGCCAATCCCACGATCATCACGTTCTACCTGGCGATCGTGCCGTCGTTCATTCCGGCCGGCGCGCCTCGCTTCTACTTCGCGACGCTGGCCGCCATTCACGTGACCATCGCATTCCTGTGCCACTCGATGTGGGCGGTCGCCCTGCACGCGGTTCGCCGTTGGTTTGCGGCGCCGTGGGCGCGTCGAACGCTCACAATGGCGACGGGAGTGGCATTGATCTACTTGGCAGCCCGCGTCCTAATTTGACAGATGCGTACACAGAATCACGGAAGCACCGAAAAAAATGAATGGATTCCGGCTACATACGTCAATCCGCTGTCTCAGGTCCTCCCAACGAGATCTCCCAAACCGACTTCCAATAGCGGGTGCAGCGGCTCAGCGAATTCCTCTGAGCGTCGGTTGACCGATGAGCGGCGCTCGTACAGCCGCAGCAGAACAATCGCCGAAACCAGAATCGCGACCAGAGTAGCGAGCGAAGTCGGGTTGGTCAGGGCGCGATGCTCGATCGACGAGAAGAAGCGGCACCCGAGCACAGCGCCGAAGACGACGAACAGGCCGCGAACGCGAACGTGCCGGCCAGGCGCCAACGCCGAGGTGAACGGCAGCTTTTGATAGCCGGCGAGCATCACTTCCAGCAGCAACCACCCCCCGGCGAGAGAGCAGAGCAGGTGCGCCGCGGCGTCGGTGCGATTGAAGAACAACGCGTTGACCGCGAAGCAGCCGATCAGCGGGGGAATCAGAAAGACGGCGACCGCGGATCGTTTGACCCCCGCAACGAACGCCCGCCGATCGCCGGTCCACGAGAGTTGAATCATCCAGTTGGCTGCCAGCTCGGCCGGGACTCGAACGGCATGGCGGAAGCCAATGAGCAAGGCAATGGTGAAGATCAGCTGCGCGCCGATCACGCCTCGCGGCAGCGACGTGGATTCCCAGAGTGCCGGACCGGTCGCATAGAGCGTGACGACCGCGGTCGTCACACCCAGCGCCAACGCGATCACGACGCTCAGCCGATGCGCTGCGCTGCCGGCAAGCGTCTCGAGGGTGAAGAAGAAGCTCGCGCGTGCGGTTGATTCGCGAGGAGCCAGGGCAGACAGCAGCCGTGCCCTCGCGTTTCGAGTCCAGCTTGACGTGGGTGTCCAGCTGACCGGGAGTGGAAGCCGCCGGTTCGTCCAGTAATATGCGCCGATCGCCACGACCGCGACTAGTGGCAACGCCACGATCGCGATCGCGGCCAGCGTGCCGAGCGCCGGCTGCAGGCTGCGGTACTGCTCGCGGCCTCGCATGTCAGTGTCGTAAATTCTCCCCAGCCTGGACACCGAAGTGCGGATCTTGGGCAGGTCGAGCTGCGCGTTGACGATGATGTCGCCGGTGACGACTTCGTTGATGCCGACAAACCACAGCGGTGGGGCGTTGTACGGCGAGCCGCCCGGTGGCATCTCGTTCCGGACGGCGTTGGTGGCCCAAAGCGGAAGCAGCAGCAGCGCGATTGCCGCCAGCGTCGTCAGCGCGCTGTGAATCGTGGCCGAGACCCGGCCAAACCATTGCGGCCCGAGCAGCAGCCGGGCGACTCCTCGTGCGGCGAACACGCTCGAGAACCCGAATGCAGCCGCCAACAGTCCGGTCGTCGCGTGGACGACGATCAGCACCAGCAGATGGCCGAGGTTGAGCGGCAGGTTGGCGATCATGAACGTCGGATAGACGAGACTCGGCACCAGGTTCACGGCGATGGCAAAGGTGCCGACGAATTTGAGCAGCGCCGCCAGCTTGGCGCGGACAATGGTTTCGGCCGGGATTGGCAGGTGGCCGAGCACCAGCGAGTCTCGAGGGTCGACGGCGAGGTTCTCCCAGACCAGGAGCGTAACCAGGGCGGTGATCACCATGGCGCCGCCGAATAGCAGAGCGCGATCGGACACGGCCGACACGGCCGTCACCCCGGGCAGTTGGACGAACTGCACGAGATATGGCATCGACAGTCCCATCGTGACAAACAGCACCACCGAGCAAATCGTCGCCACGCCCACGGCCAGGACCGCGTGACGATCGGCATCGGGAGACAACAGGTCGTTGTGAATCAGGTGGTCGAAGAAGTGGCGCGTCAACAGTCGCGCCGCGGAATCCTGGTGTGGTGTCGACACGTCAGTGACCGAGGGCCATCACGCTGACGATGTCCTTCGCCGTCTGCGCCGGGTCGTCGTTGAGAACGAGCTGGGCGAAAACGTCTTCGAGCGATTCCATCGCCATCAGCTCTCGCAGTCGCGTGACCGAATCGTCGGCGACCACGCGCCCCCGGTGAATCACGGTAACGCGCTGGCAGACTTTTTCCACGCTGTCGAGCATGTGTGAGCTATACAGGATCGCTTTTCCCTGTCCGGCCAGCGTGCGAATCAGATGTCGCAGCACCAGTGCTGCGGAAACGTCGAGCCCCGATTCTGGCTCGTCGAGAATCAGCACGTCGGGGTCGTGCATCAACGCGGCGCTGATCAGCACCTTCTGCTTCATCCCCTTCGAATAGGCCGACATCGGCTGATCGGCGGCCTGGCCGATGCCGAACGCTTCGAGCAGCGCGTCGATCTTCTGCCGTAACACCGAGTCGGAGAGGCCTCGCAGCCGTCCGACCAGCTGCAGATACGACCGACCCGACATGTAGCGATAGAGATGCGGTTCCTCCGGCAAATACCCAAGGCGGCGCCGAAATGCGATGAGGTCCTCGAAGATGTCGCGGCCCGAATACTCGATGGTTCCGGCGCTCGGCTGCATCAGGCCAGTGAGCATCTGCACCGTCACCGTCTTGCCCGATCCGTTGGGACCGAGATAGCCGGTGACCTCACCAGGCTTGATCACGAGGTCCACGCCGTGGACGACCGCAACCGACGAGAAGCGTTTGACGAGGCCACGCGCGACGAGTGTGTTTTCCATAGAAAGGACGCTATTGGCTGTTCGCCTTTCGCTGTTCGAAAACGATGGCGAATTGCGAATAGCGAGCCGCGATAACCGTTAGACACCAATTCGTGGACCGTGGACCGTGGACCGTGGACCGTGGACTGTGGACCGTGGACTGTGGACCGTTAGACTGTCGCCGTGAGATCGTCGCGCATCAACGCCGTCCGTGTCCGGCGTGTGACCCCTCCGCCCGTCGAAGCCAGCTCCGATCTCACCGCTCGATACCTCGAGGATGCGGCGCACTTTCCAGGCGGATCGACCATCGGCGTCGTCCGCCCCACGTCGCTCGAGGAGCTGGCCGCGAGCCTCGACACCAGCCAACCAGTCCTCCCTGTAGGTGCGCAGTCCTCGTTGACCGGTGGCGCGACGCCAAGCGGTGAGGTGGTGCTGAGCACCGAACGTCTCACCCACTTGCAGGTGGCGGGCGATCACGTCGTCGCCGCCGCCGGCGTCACCCTTCAATCGATTCAGGACGTGCTGTTACCGAGTGGCCGATGGTTTCCTCCGGTGCCGACGTACCTCGGCGCCACTGTTGGCGGGGCGGTGTCCACTTGCGCCGCCGGCGCCGCCACCTTCAAGTACGGAACGGTCCGCGCCTGGGTCGATGCGATCACCGTGGTGCTGACCGGTGGGGATGTTCTCGAGATCGAGCGCGGCCAGTCGATGGCATCGCCTGAAGGCGTGTTCGATATCGAGACGTCGAGCGGCGCGCGACACGTGATTGTCCCGGCGATTCGGATGCCCGACGTCCCCAAGCGATCCGCCGGCTACTTTGCCGCACCCGGCATGGATCTGATCGACCTCTTCATCGGTTCGGAGGGCACGCTCGGCGTGATCGCGAGCGCGCGCCTGCGGACGGTTCGCCGGCCGACTTTGGTCTGCCGGTGGCTGGTGCCGGTCGCGAGCGAGCGATCGGCGATCGCGCTGGCCGGCGAACTTCGACAGGCCTCACGCGACACCTGGGCGACGGGCGACGTCAATGGCGTCGACATCTCCGCGATCGAGCATCTCGACGCGCGATCCCTCGCGCTTGTCCGTGAGGACGGGGTCGACCGGCGTCTGAATCTGACCTTCCCAACGGATGCGAGCGTCGTGCTGCTCGTCGAGCAGGAGCTTTCCGCCAACCACGTGGCAAAAAATGTCGATCCCGCGACAACCATGCCATCGGGGACAGTCCCCGGGGACAGTCCCCATCCCGCGACAACCATGCCATTGGGGACAGTCCCCGGGGACAGTCCCCAATTGTGGGCGGCGCTGGAGAACGCGCGCGACCCCGGGGCGCCTGACTCCCCGATTGTCCGCTTCTGCCGAACCCTCGACCGCCACGGCGCGCTGGACCATGCGGAGGTTGCGCTGCCATCCGACGAAAGGCGCGCCGCCGCGTTCGCCGAACTGCGCGAGGCCGTCCCGACTGCCGTGAATCGCCGCGTAGCGTTGGCGCGGCATCAACTCGACCCGCAGATCTCGAAGACCGCGGCCGACATGATCGTCCCCTTCGATCGCTTCGAAGACATGATGGCGGTCTGCCGAACGTTGTTTGCCGAACGCGGTCTGGACCTCGCGGTCTGGGGACATATCTCCGATGGCAACGTCCATCCGAATCTCATTCCGCGCAGCTACGACGATGTGATCGCCGGGCGCGCGGCGATCCTCGAGCTTGGCCGATCGGTCATCGAGATGGGTGGGTGTCCGCTCGCCGAACATGGCGTCGGACGCCATCCGGTGAAGCAGGCGCTGCTGCACATGATGTACGGCACCGAAGGCGTTGATGCCATGCGCCGTGTCAAACGCGCACTCGATCCCGATGGTTGGCTCGCGCCCGGAGTCATCTTCGGGTAAAGACCCGAGTCGCGCTCAACCACTGACATCGATCGGATCAGAAACGTCGCGCGAGCGTCACGCGGCGGCAGCATGCGCAGGCTACTTTGCTGCTTCGCACCATCAATCTGAACGGCGCTCCCCCCGCCACAGGCACTGCATCGAAGGTCACGCACACTGCAGGAGGCGAGATGTACATGAAGAAGTATCTGGTCACGCTGGGAATCCTGGGATTGGTCACGACTGCCGCCGCGTTTGGCGGCTTCGATTTCGGGCTGTTTCGAGACCATCATCTCGACGCGCACTCACAACAATTGTTCGGAATCGTCTCGCCCGTCGATGCGTCGTCGACCGACAGCATCAACGCGGGCACGGCCCAAGCCAATCCGACGGCATTGGTGACGCTCGCCAACGGTCTGCGCGCGCGCGTTGTCACCGCGAGCGCCGGCGCCGGACCCAATCTCGACATGATGGCCCTCTGGCCCAACGACCAGAGCCCCACACACCTGATTGCATGCAACGAGGAGGGTGAGGCCGAGCCGGGTCTTCAGCGGATCAGGTTGTCAGACGGCCTGGTCGAAACGATCGTGACCGGCACGAGTTCCTGCGATCCGGTGCGGCGCACCGCATGGGGCACGATCGCGTTCGGCGAGGAGGAGGATGACGGATGGTTGATGGAGCTGATCAACCCGCTCGGAACCACCAACGTGTTTTTTGACCGCGGCGCCGGCACCTTTGCCGGCGGCGTCGGCACGAGCAACATCGTCACGCGCCCCGCGGTCGGACGACTGGCGTTCGAGGGACTCGCCCTTTACCCGAATGGCGTGTTGTATTACGGCGACGAGAACCGCCCGTTCGAGGGCACGCCGGGCGGCGCCTACTTCAAGTTCATTCCTTCGTCTCCCTGGGCGGGCGGCACCATCTCCAACCTCGGCCAGTCGCCGCTGGTTGATGGAAAGGTCTACGGCCTGCGGCTCGGGAAGCGCAGCGGGAATACCGATTACGGGCAGGGCACGAATACCGGTCGCGGCACGTGGATTCTCATCGACCCGTCGTTCAACACCGAGCTGAGAGACGCGGCGGCCGACTTGAAACTGACCGGCTATTACCGGCCGGAGGATCTGAAGTCGATCGCGCGAAGCTAGTCGCAGGGCCAGGTGCGATTCTGCGGCAACAACACGGGCAACGAAAGCCAGGATCATCTGTGGGGCGAGAGCATTTGCGTGACCGACGGCACCCTGGCGACGGCCACCGCCAACACTGCCACGCCGGAAGTCCAGTACCTCGTCATCGGGTCGCCCGAGCTGGCGATGATGGACAACCTGGCCTATCAGCCGAAGCGCGGGAACTGGATCATCCACGAAGACGGTGACGGCCCCAGCGTCGGGCGCAACAACGACCTGTGGTCGTGCCTCGACGACGCGGATGACGCCGACATGCTGTCCGATGGCTGCGTGCGAATCGGCACGCTCAATGACCTGACGGCAGAATGGACCGGCGGGATCTTCGACGGCTCGGGCAACCACTTCTATGTGAGCGTGCAGCACAACATCAGCGGTCACGGCGTGATTCTGGACATTACGGGCTGGCGCTGAGGCGCTCTGCCCAGGCGCTCTCCTCCGGGTCTGCGGGCGCGGCCCGGAGGAGCGGCCTAGGGGGACCGCCCTGCTCACACCGGGCGTCATTTTCGCCACACAATAATAGGGGCATGCTCGCAGACGTCGAGGCCGCGCTCGCGGCGCGGCCCCCCGACTCGACCCTAATTCTGCTGTTTGACTTCGATGGCACCCTGGCCGAATTCGATCTCGACCCTGCGGCGCCAGTGCTTACCAAGGATCGGCGCGACTGGCTCACAGCGGTCGCCAACGGCCCAGGGGTGTCGCTCGGCGTGGTCAGCGGCCGCAGGCTCGATGACCTGAAACGCCGCACGCGGTTGGCGCCGACCGTCTATCATTCCGGCCTCCACGGACTCGAGATCGAGATCGACAATCGCCGCTGGCAGCATCCCGAGCTGGGCGAAGCCCATCGTCATATCCGCGAGCTCACGGTGCACATGATGCAGGTCGCCGACCGCCTGCCAGGATCGTTCGTCGAGGACAAGAGCGCGAGCGTCGCGTTCCACGTCCGGCGGGTGCCGGCAGAGAAGCGAGGCGAGATGATTCTGCTCGCCCAGCGCGAAGCGACGGCCTGGATCGAAACCGGCCGCGTCCGTCCGCTGCTCGGTGACGCCGTGATCGAGTTTCTCCCTAATATTCGCAGTCACAAGGGTGACGCCCTGCAGTGGATCGTCGCCGATGTGGAGGCTCGAACCCGGATGCCGTCATGGGTGGCATTTGTCGGAGACGATGTGACCGACGAGGACGCCTTCCGCGCGATTCGATCGGGGATTGGCGTGCTGGTGGGACTGCGGCCGACCGCGGCCACCTATCAGCTCGGTTCAATCGCTGAGGTAGATCGTCTATTGAGGCGCCTGGCGGCAAGAGAGTAAGGTTCGGGGGACCATCATGACCGCAGCCAACCTGCCAGCTGCGCTCGGAGAGCGCCTGCGCGACACGCGCCTGATTATCGTGGCGAACCGCGAGCCGTATATCCACATGAAGGAGACGCGGCAGCGGTCGGGGATCAGACGCTGGTTCAGCCGCAATCCCGAGACGACGACCGTCTCGTGGATCCGTCCGGCCAGTGGCCTGGTCACGGCGCTCGACCCTGTCATGCGAGTGTGCGGTGGCACCTGGATCGCCCACGGCAGCGGCACGGCCGATCGCGAAACCGCCGACGCGACAGGTCACGTCCGCGTGCCCCCGGATCGGCCGTCGTACACGCTTCGGCGCGTCTGGCTGACGCCGGAAGAAGAGCAGGGCTACTACTACGGTGCGGCCAACAACGCGTTGTGGCCGCTCTGTCACATTGCGTACGCGCGTCCCGAGTTCGACGAGCGCGATTGGGAGCAGTACCGATCGGTCAACCGCCGGTTTGCCGATGCCGTGCTCGAAGAGGTCGAAGGCCGGCGCGCCGTCGTGTTCGTGCAGGACTATCACTTCGCGCTGCTGCCGCGCTTCGTGAAGGATGCGCGGCCCGACATCACCGTCTGCCAGTTCTGGCACATTCCGTGGCCGAACCGCGAATCGTTCCGCGTGTGCCCGTGGGGCGAGCAGATCCTGCAGGGATTGCTCGGCAACGATCTGCTCGCCTTTCACATCCAGTATCACTGCAACAACTTCCTCGACACGGTCGATCGCGCGCTCGAATCGCGCGTGGACTACGAGCATTTCGCCGTGTGGCGCGGCGGCCGGCCGACGTTTGTGAAGCCGTTTCCGATCAGCATCGATCCCGCGCTCTGGGCTGGACCGTCCAAGGCCGCCGATCGCAAGGCCGAGGTGAAGGCCACGCGCCGTGCGCTGGGAGTGAACGGCGAGCGCTTGATCTTCGGCGTCGATCGACTCGACTACACGAAGGGCATTCCCGATCGACTCAAGGCCTTCGCGCGGTTGCTCGAACGGCACCCGGACTGGATCGGCCAAGTCACGATGGTGCAGGTCGGTGCGCCCAGCCGCGATCATCTCAAGCGCTACCAGGAGTTGGGCGATGAGGTGGGCGCGCTGGTCGACACCATCAACTCGCGCTACGAGCGCGACGGCTGGAAACCGATCGTCTATCGCCCTGCACACGCGAATCCGGACGTGATCGCCACGCTCTACCGCGCCGCCGACGTCTGCGTCGTCTCGTCGCTGCACGACGGGATGAACCTGGTGGCCAAGGAGTTCATCGCCTCGCGCGGCGATGAACAAGGCGTGCTCGTGCTCTCGGAGTTCACCGGCGCCGCCCGAGAGCTGGAGCAGGCGGTGCTGGTCAACCCGTTTGCGATGGACGCGTTCGCCGACACGCTGCATGCGGCGCTGCTCATGACTCCCGAGGAACAGGGCTTCCGCATGCGGGCGCTGCGTGATCGAATCGCGTCGCACACGGTATTCGACTGGGCCGCGGCGCTGCTCACCGCCGCCAGCCGCATGGAAGCCGTCTCGCGATGACGCCGATACCGCTCCATCATGGAGCGATCGGCAACGGGCGGGTGCTGGCGCTGGTGGCTCCCGATACCAGCATCGATTGGCTGTGCCTGCCCCGATTCGACAGCCCGTCGGTCTTCGCCCGCATCCTCGACACCGATCGCGGTGGGTCGTGGGCCTTCGAGGGTGTCGATCACTTCACCGCCAAGGCCGCCTACGTCCGCAACACCAACGTTCTTCGCACCGAAGTCGAAACCGGCAGCGGACGGTTCGAGATTCTGGACTTTGCCCCACGCGTGCCCGAAGGCGACTCGATGACCGCGCCGCTCGAAGTGCACCGGCTCTTGCGCTGCATCGAGGGCTCGCCGCGCGTCCGGATGCGCTTCGACCCCAGGCCCGACTACGCGCGGGCGCGGGTGGAGCTGGTGCCAGACGGGTCGGGACTGGAGATCATCGGCGGCCCGACTCGGCTCTTTCTCGCCTCGAATCTTCCGCTCCATCACATCCAGGGCGGGATGCCCTTCCGGATCGATCTGCCGATCTTCTTCGCGTTGTCGAGCGGTCGGCCGGCGAGCGTGGACTCGGCCGCCGGCACCGAAATGGCCCTGCAACAGACGGTTCGCGCCTGGCGGGCGTGGGCCAAGACGTGCGCCTTACCCTCGTTCGCGCCCGACGCAGTGCTGCGCTCGGCGCTGTGTCTGAAGCTTCACGCCTACTCCGACAGCGGCGCGATCATCGCGGCGGCGACGACGAGCCTGCCCGAAGCGATCGGGTCGACGCGGACGTGGGACTACCGCTACTGCTGGCTGCGCGACGCCGCCTTCGTCGTCGAGGCGTTGCGGCGGCTGAGCCACCTGGCCGAGGGCGAGGCGTTTGTTCGCTTTCTGCGCGAGATGGCGGACGCCGGACCGCTGCAGCCCGTGTATGGCATCGGCGGCGAGCGGCAACTGGATGAAAAGATTCTTCCGCAGCTGCGCGGTTACGACCAGGTCGGCCCGGTACGGATCGGCAACGCGGCCTATCTGCAGAACCAGCACGATCTGCCGGGCGAGCTGGTGTTGTGCCTGGAAACGATCCTCACCGATCCTCGCATCGTCTACGAAGATCCGTCGGTCGCGCCGCTGCTCGAGCGGCTCGTCACCGAAGCCATCGCGCGGTCAGTCGAACCCGACACGGGATTGTGGGAATACCGCACCAACCCTCGGCACTACACCTTCTCGAAGGCGATGTGCTGGGTCGCGGCACATCGTGGCGCCGAGCTGGCGACGGCGCTGGGCATGCACGAGCGTGCGGCGCAATGGAGCGCATGGGCCGATACCGAACGCGCTCGCGTGCTCGAGCACGCGTACAACGACGAGTTGGGCTTCTTCACGCATCGGCTCGACGGGGAGTATCCCGACGCTTCGAACCTCCTGCTTCCGACCATTGGCATCGTCGATGCGATGGACCCGCGGTTTCGATCGACGGTTCGCGCCTACGAGCGGCTGCTGGTCGAGGACGGGCTGATGCTGCGCTATCGCCATCCGGATGACTTTGGCGAGACGACGAGCGCGTTTTCGATTTGCTCGTTCTGGTGGGTCGAAGCGCTGGCGATGATGGGCGAGGTGGATGCCGCCGTGGCCCTGTTCAACCGGTTGCAGACCTATGCGAATCCGCTCGGGCTGTTCTCGGAGGACATCGAGCCGGTCACCGGACGGCTGCTCGGCAATTTCCCGCAAGCCTACACGCACGTCGGCATCATTCACGCGGCGATCACGATTGGCGAGATTCTCGACGCGCGGCACGGCACCTTCCGCGCGTGGTCTTGAGCACGTACGTTGCCGAGGAGACGCGGAGAGACGGAGATAGTTTTCCTCGGACGGCGCTGGTCACACGATCCGGCCCTCTCGCGCCGCCCTGCTCGGCGGCTGCAACAGCCAACCTCTGCTATGTTGGCTGGCTGTGTTCATTCGTTTGAAGACTCCGCGGCTCCGCGACTTCGCGGCTGACGTACGTCGAGGTCTTTCGCTGATGCTCGCTCTGCTCAGCGCGAGCAGCGTTACGGCTCAGCCCATGATTCCAGGCTCGGGCGGTAGCGGTGCGCGCGTGTACGACGGGCGTGAAGGCGCGCTCGACGTCGAGCCGCCGCGGCTCGAGCAGTCGATCGAGGTGGACGGTGTGCTCGACGAAGCCGCCTGGGCGCAGGCAGCCGTGCTCGGTGGATTCTCTCGCTATGCACCCGTTGACGGCGCACCGGCCGAGCGCGCCACCGAGATTCTGGTGTGGTACTCGCCGACGGCGGTGCATCTTGGCATTCGGGCGTCGGCCGAATCGGGATCGGTTCGCGCGACGCTGGCCGACCGCGATCACATCCAGTCCGACGATCACGTCATCGTGTTCCTCAGCACGTTCAACGATGGCCGGCAGGCGATGGTCTTCGGCGTCAATCCACTGGGCGTCCAGATGGACGGAGCGCTGTCGGAAGGGACGCGCGCGCAGGGCGGGGGATTTGGCGGCTTGTCATCCGGCCGCGAAGCTCCGGATCTCAGCCCGGACTATGTCTTTCAGTCGAAGGGACGCGTGACCGCCAGCGGCTACGAAGTTGAGGTGCGCATCCCGTTCAAGAGCCTCCGCTATCAAGCGCTGGCCGATCAGGACTGGGGCATTCACGTCACGCGCGTCGTCCCGCAGCAGGGTACCGAAGACAGCTGGGTGCCGGCCAGGCGGGAAGGCGCGTCGTTCCTCGCTCAGGCCGGCCGCTTGAAGCATCTGCACGATTTGCGTCGCGGCCTCGTGCTGGATCTGAACCCGGTTGCCACGGCCAAGCTGGACGGCGGCGCAACGCCGAGCGGGTGGCAGTACGACACGTCGCGTCCAGAGTTCGGCGTCAATCTTCGCTGGGGCATCACCTCGAACCTCACGCTCAATGGCACGGTGAATCCCGACTTCTCGCAAGTCGAGTCCGACGCCGGGCAGTTCAGCTTCGACCCGCGGCAGGCGCTGTTCTTTCCGGAAAAGCGCCCGTTCTTTCTCGACGGCATCGAACAGTACGCGACGCCCAACAACTTGATTTACACGCGGCGAGTGGTCGCGCCGATCGCCTCGGCAAAGGTGACGGGCAAGATTTCCGGGCGTACCAACGTCGCCTATCTCTCCGCCGTGGACGATGCGGCGCTGTCGGTATCGGGCGAAGACCATCCAATCTTCAACATCCTGCGGCTGCAACAGGACCTCGGCGCGTCGTCGAAGGCGGCGATCGTCTACACCGATCGGCTCGAGGGCGATCGATCGAATCGCGTGATGGGATCCGATGCGCGCGTCGTGTGGCGCGACATCTACAACCTGCAGTTGCAGGGCGCGATCAGCCGGACGGCGATCGGCGGGGCGAGCGTGACCGCGCCGCTGTGGCAGGGTGTGTTTCAACGGACCGGGCGGCGATTCGGGATGCGCTACACCTTGCGCGGCGTCGATCCCGACTTTCGTGCCGCCGCCGGCTTCATCTCGCGAACCGGGATCGCCTCCACGAATTTCAATCACCAGCTGATCACCTACGGACGCAAGGGCGGCGCGCTCGAACGCTGGTCGAGTGACGTGGTGGTCGACGGCACCTGGCAGTACGACGATTTCGTCTCGGGCCGTGCGTCGCAGGATCGCAAGCTGCATTTCAACAACAACTTCACGCTGCGCGGCGGCTGGCGGGTTGGCGGGTCGGTGCTGTTCGAGACGTTCGGCTATGACGAGGCGTTGTACTCCGACTATTTCATCGGCCACGACACCCCGAATGGTCTCGAATTCACTCCCTACGTCGGAACGCCGCGACTGCCAAACGTGGACTTCGTCGTGTCGGCGTACGTCCCGCAACGCAAGGGCCTGGAGATGGACGTCCTGTTTCTCTGGGGGAAGGACGAGAATTTCTACGAGTGGTCGTCAGCCGGCATCGTGTTCACGAACGTCGGCGCGGCCTGGAAGCCGACCGAGAAGCTTCGCGTCGACGCGCGGTATCAACTGCAGTCGTTCCGGCGGCGCAGCGACGACACGATGGTCGGCCTGCGCCGGATTCCGCGACTGAAGCTCGAGTATCAGGTCTCGCGTCCGATCTTCGTTCGCGTCGTTGGCGAGTACAACTCCGACTGGCAAGACGACCTGCGCGATGATTCGCGGACGAACCTGCCAATCTATCTTCGGGTGCCCGGCGCCAACACCTACCAGCGCGCGAGCTCGTTCGAGCGGAAGTCGTTTCGCGCCGACTGGCTCTTCTCCTATCAGCCGACGCCCGGCACGGTGCTTTTTGCCGGGTATGGCAACACCTTGGCCAACCTCGAGGACCCGAAGGAGGCGCGCCTCCGCCGTATTTCGGATGGCTTCTTCTTGAAGCTCAGCTATCTGTTCAGACTCTAGGGCCGTCACGTTGAGCCGCGGAGGCACGGAGCCACGGAGAATCTCCTTCGAAATCGCTCTGGAAGCCGATCCGAACGGTCGGTTCTCGCTTCGAAGAAAATTCTCCGTGTCTTCGCGCCTCCGCGGCCAGTACGTGATTGGAAGTCTTTCTATCGACGGGAGCAGATATGCTGAACGAATTCCGGGAGTTCATCGCCAAAGGGAACGTGATGGATCTGGCGGTCGGCGTGATCATCGGCGCCGCGTTTCAGAGAATCGTCGATTCGCTGGTCAACGACCTCGTCATGCCGGTGGCCGGCCTGGCGCTGGGCGGCGCGGACTTCACGAACCTGTTCGTCACGCTGAAGGAAGGCGCGAAAGCCCCGGGACCTGTACGCGTCGCTGGCCGAGGCCAAGGGGGCCGGCGCCGTCGCGCTCGCCTACGGCGCCTTCATCAATCAGGTGGTGCAGTTCCTGATTCTCGCGTGGGTCGTTTTCCTGATCGTCAGGGCGGTCAACAGACTGCGCAGGAGCTAGCAGAATCTCGTGAGCTGGTGAGGTGGTGATCTCGTGATCGACCTTGAGAGCTCGTGATCAGGTGAGCTCGCGATCGATCTTTCGATCCAAGTTAGATCTTCAGATCGGTCACCAGATCTGCAGATCGTCAGCTCACCCGATCGATCTCCAGATCACCACTTCACGACATCAACAGATTCAGGTGCCCCGTGTGGTGGCGACCATGCCACGAATACATCTGCAGCAGGTAGTCCACGTTGATGAGCCCGGATTCCGGATGAGTCGCCGTGCGGGCGAAGTCGGCAGGGCCGAGGGAAGACAGCAGCATGTGCCAGCGCTGATGCAGCGCGTCGAGCAGCGCCAGCGATAGCGACGGGTCGGCGGTCTTGGCGTCCACCAGCTCGGCCCACAACGACTCTTGGTAGGTTTTGATCCGCGGCTCCTGTTCGGTGATCGCGAGCCGGAAGCGGACGTAGGCGTTGATGTGGCTGTCGGCCACGTGATGGACGACCTGACGTCCCGTCCAACCGCCCTCACGATAGGGACGGTCGAGTGCTCCGTGCGGGAGTGCCCGGACCGCTTCCCGGAACTGCGACGGGAATTCCGCGATCTGCTGAATCCACGCCGCCCGCTTTTCGGGCGTCACGGCGTAGTCAACGGTCAATCTGCCGACCGGATATCGAGGATCGGGGTTGGGAATCATGGGGATCAAGGCCTCCGCATCTCTTGATCTGGTGAGGTGGCGATCTTGTGATCGAGCTGGAGATCTGAAGATCGGTCGACCTGGTGACCTATCTGCAGATCTATCTGGAGATCAGCTTCCGACCGATCATCAGATCCAACGATCACCAGATAGATCAACCGATCGATCACCAGATCAAAAGATCAAGCGATCCAAAGATCGATCGCCAGTTCACTACTTCACCAGATCACCAGATTCTTATTTCTTGGTGGCACTACCTGACATCGTGAACGTGCCGCTGTTCACGTCGAACACGACCTTGGCCTTGCTGGCGCCATCGGGCGTCAGCGTCAACGTGGCCGCGAACGCATTCCCCTGATAGTTGCCCTCGTACTTCATCACGAGGTCGGCTCCCGTCTTGGTGACGTCGGTGATCACCTGCATCGGCATCATGGCGTTGGTCAGCTCCGCGACAACCTTGCCATCTTTGTCCTTGAGCGCGAGCTCCTGTTCGAAGGGACCCTGCGGGCTTTCCAGCGACATCGTCCAGGTCCCCATGAAATCGCCGGCGCCGGCTGGGGAGAGCGTCTGCGCGGGCGACACGGCCGGGGCCAGAAAGAGGGCGGCGAGAGCGAAAACCGGGACGATCCACAACCGGCGAGTCATGCGGAAATCCTTTCGTTGGAAACGGATGAGAGAAGCGACGAGGGATGGATTTTAGCATGCGCCCCGTTCCAACCCGGCGCAGGGCCCGCTCATCTAAGGCCAAAGAACATGGTGCAAGAGTGCCAAGGGTGCCAAAGGTGCCAAGGGTGCCAAAGAACACGTTGAGGGATTTCCGATGACCAAGTTGATCGCCGCCGCGGTGCTGAGCGCATTCGCCGTCATTCCTTCGGAGCGAGCGCCGAGCCAGCAACCCGCGGCTCCGGCTGCGACCTCGGCCAGGGGCGACTGGACCGCCGACACGCGCCATACCTGGCGTTCGGACGATGGCGAGGTGAGGGTGCAGATGAACCTCCGCACCGAAGCCGGCGACAGCCGGTGGGGGTTTGGCGTCCGGCTGAGCGAGCTCGACGGCTTGCCGCCGGCGGCGCTCTCGTCAACCGCCACCAACCTGCAGTTCTCCTGGACGCGCGAGGCCGGGACGTTCCGCTTCTCCGGGTCGTTCGACGAGGGCCGCGGCTCCGGAACCTACACCTTCACGACCAACCCGACGTTCGTCTCCGGCATGCAGTCAGCCGGTTATCGCAATCTGTCAACCGACGACATTGTCAGGCTCGCGCTTCACGACGTGACACCAGCTTTCGTCCGCGGTTTGTCGCAGGCGGGCTATACCGCGATTCCGCTCGACGATCTCGTGCGCATGCGGATTCACCGGGTGACCCCTGAGGTCATCCAGGGCCTGACGGCAGTCGGGTACAAGAACCTGCCGGTCGAGGACCTGGTACGAATGTCGATCCACGGCGCGACGCCGGACTACATCCGCGCCATCCAGGCGGCGGGTTACCGCAGCATGTCGGTCGAGGATCTCGTCCGCTTCCGGATTCACAAGGTCACGGCGGAGTTCATCAAGGCGCTGAACGATCGCGGCTACAAGAACGTTCTTGCCGAGGATCTGGTGAAGATGCGGATCCACCAGGTGACACCCGAGGAGATGGATCAATTGAAGGCGAGCGGATTCCCCAACCTCGACATCGATACGCTCGTGAAGTTCCGCATTCACAAGGTG
This sequence comes from uncultured Acidobacteriota bacterium, assembly GCA_963773045.1. GTDB lineage: Bacteria > Acidobacteriota > Vicinamibacteria > Vicinamibacterales > UBA2999 > 12-FULL-67-14b. The sequence goes on from CAVYZT010000004.1 coordinate 390,195, forward strand.
ACGCCGGAATTCATCCGTGCCGTCAACGACCGAGGCTACAAAGGGCTCTTCGCCGAGGACTATGTCAAGATGCGCATTCACAAGGTGACGCCCGAGGAGATGGATCAGCTGAAGGCGCTCGGCTTCGCCGGATTGGGCGTCGACGAGCTCGTGAAGTTCCGCATCCACAATGTGACGCCTGAGTACATCCGATCGATGCGCGACGTGGGTTACGTCACCGTCTCGGAGGATCAGCTCGTGCGGATGCGAATCCATCGCGTGGACGCGCAGTTCGTGAAGGACGCGCGCGCCGACGGCTTCGCGCTGCAGTCGCCCGGTGACGCCATTGACCTCGCGATTCACGGCCCCCGGTGGCGGCGTCGCGGCTACTAGCCAAAAAAATGCAACCACGAAGAACACGAAGGACACGAAAGGTGTTTCATTGGCCGACGTACGTGGCCGCGGAGACGCGGAGACGCGGAGAAATAGATATTTCAGTCTGACTCTCGAGCGGCCGATGCGTCGACTCTGATGAGACCAAAAGATAGTGAATCTCCGCGGCTCCGCGCCTCCGCGGCTACATCCGTTCTTTCATCGCCTGTGCCGCAACGTGATTCCGGCGGCGAAGAACCACGCCGACGGGCCGCTCTCCAGTGTCCGGCCGGCTGAAATATCGAACTGCATGTCCTCGGTCGCGGCGATCGCCACGCCGCCGTCCAGCTGCCATTCCGCCTGATCACCCTTGATGAAGTCGCCGAAGAGCTCGACGAACCAGGATGTCGATTTCGCGATCGGGCGGCCGACGCCGAGGCTCGCCGACCCGCTCGCGTCGCGACGGGCATCGGACGTCGTGCTGGCGATGTCGAGGTTGCCGGCGATCCCAAAATCGTTCGGCAACGCCTTGCTCCACAACAGGCGCAAGGATGGATCGTAGCCGTCGCTCGACTCGCCCTCGGATCCCACCGGTATTGACAGGCCCATTGCCGCTGACAGCGTGAGCCTGTTGGCGTCCTCGGAAAGGAGGCCGAGTTTCGCGTTCAGCGAAAGGTCCGTCCCCTGGGTGGCGGCGATCGAGGCGCCGCTGGTGCTGGTGGTGCGATTCCACACGAGGTTCGATCCATTGGCGAACAGCTCGAGACGCTTGCTCAGGCCGAATCGAAGTGTGACTTCGGGAAAGTCCACCTGCCGCCGGCGATCTCCTTCTTCGCCGAACTCCGCGAACGTGAAGCCCGATTCGAGCTGAAACGCTCGCGTCACCAGCAGCGCCTCGGATTCGGAGATCCCGGGACGATTCGAGGATAGCGGCGGCACTGGCTGCTGGGCGAGGGCCGGTGTCGAGAAGGCGAGCAGCGCGCACAACTGCGATAAGATCCGGGCCATCCCATTCCTGAGGTCCACCATGCAAACACGTCTCTCCCTTCGCGCTCTCGCCGTGGTGCTGGCGCTGCTGCTGATTTCGTCCGGCGGAATCGTAGCCCAACAGAACCTCGCGCCCGAGGCTTACTTCGGCTTCAAGATCGGCGCCGACGGTGAGCTGGCGAAGTATCCGAAGATCCTCGAGTACTTCCAGGCGATCGCGAAGCAGACCGATCGCGTGAAGTACGAGGAGCTCGGCAAGACGACGATGGGGAACAGCTACGCGATGCTGCGGATCAGCTCGCCGCAGAACCTCGCCAACTTCGATCGGCTGGTCGAGATCAACCGGCGGCTGGCCGATCCGCGCGGGCTGTCGGAGGCCGAAGCGCAGAAACTGGCGATGGAAGGCAAGCCCTTCTACCTGCTCTACGCGACGATTCACTCGACTGAAGTCAGCAACGGCCAGGCGATCATCTCCATCGTCCATCGGCTCGCAACCGAGAGCTCGGTGCAGGTCAAGGAGATCCTGGACAACTCCGTGATCCTGATGGTGCCGTCGCAGAACCCCGATGGCCAGCACCTCGTGATCGATCACTGGTACAAGACCAAGGGCACGCCGTTCAATCGCGTGTATCCGGACCTGTACCACAAGTACGTCGGACACGACGACAACCGCGACTGGTTCATGTTCACGCAGAAGGAAACGCGGATGAACATCGAGCTGGTGCAGAACAAGTACAAGCCGATCATCACCCACGACATGCACCAGCAGGGCAGCCAGGGCTCGCGCATCTTCGTGCCGCCGTTCACCGAGCCGTTCGACGCCAACATGCACCCGCTGCTGCGATTGGGACAGGCGACGGTGGGACAGGCGATGGCCTCGGCTCTGCTGGCCGAAGGCAAGGAAGGCGTCGCGTGGGAAGACAATTACGACATGTGGTCGCCGGCGCGGCAGTACATGGTCTACCACGGCCAGCCGCGCATCCTCACCGAGATCGCCAACAGCAATCTGGCCGATCCGTTGGTCAATCCGCAGAAGGGGAAGCCGCTCGGCCCGCAGGAGTCGCGCGCGCATTTTCCGGTGCCGTACTCGAAAGACACGTGGACGCTCGGGCAGCAGGTGGATTACGGCGTGACGGCCGCCTTTGCCGGCATGTCGCACGTCGCGAAGTACGGACACGAGTGGCTCTTCAACTTCTATCGCGTGCATCGCGACTGGGTGAACTACAACCAGGGACCGTTTGCGTTCGTCGTGCCGGCCGACCAGCGGGATCCGTATGGCGCATTCGAGATGCTCGGCATCCTCCAGTTCGGCGCGGTTGAGATGCAGCGCGCCACTGCGCCCTTCACCGCCAACGGCAAGCAGTATTCCGCCGGCTCGTTCGTGATCAAGACGGCGCAGCCGTACGGCGCCTTTGCCAAGACGATGCTGGAGAAGCAGAACTATCCCGACCTTCGACTGTTTCCCGGCGGCCCACCCGAGCCGCCGTACGACGTCACCGGTCACACCCTCTGGATGCTCACCGGCGTCACTGTCGATGCCATCGACAAGCCGTTCGAGGCGTCGCTCGAGGCGGTGAAGGCGGTTGCGCCGATGGCCGCGACCGTCGCGGCCAGGCCGAAGGGCGCCTACCTCGTGGGCCCCGAGTCGTACGGGACGTTCAAGATGGTGGCCGAGCTCCAGAAGGCCAACGTGCCGATCTATCGCACGGCCAAAGGCTTCGATTCGGGAGCCACGAAGTTCGCTCCCGGAACGTTCGTCATCCCGCCGACGCCGGCGGCGCAGCAGATTGTCGAGAAGAACGCCAAGGCGCTTGGCGTGAGCATGTCAGGCACCGACAAGCTTCCCGGCCGTCGACGGCTATCGTCTGAAGCCGAATACGAAGGTCGGCTTGTACAAGGCGGCCGGCAACATGCCGGCGGGCTGGCTGATGTGGATGCTCGAGCAGTACGGCATCAACCACGAAGTGATGAAGTCCCAGGACTTTCAGGGTGACCTCAACGCGAAGTACGACGTCATCCTGCTGCCGTCGGGCACGACCAAAGCCCGAATCCTGAACGGCCTCGATCCGAAGCGCAACGATCCCGCCGAGTGGTCATGGGCGTTCGGCGTAGGCGATGCGGGCTGGGCGAAGTTGAAGGCGTTTGTCGAAAACGGCGGCACCCTGCTGGCCATCGGCAGCGCCGTGGAAACGACTCGCGATCTGCTCGACCTGCCGATCGAACGCGCGCTGCCTCAGGCGACGCCGCGATTCGGCCCTGGCGCCCAGCAAGCCGCCGCGCCTGCCGCGGGCAATGTCGACGCCGCCTTGCGCGATACGTTCAGCAGCCCCGCGCGGCTGATGCAGACGCTTCGCGATCGCGTGGCCGAGCCAGAGTCGTTGTTCTATTGTCCAGGCTCGCTGCTCAACAACGAGTTCGATCCCAACAATCCGGTCGCGTGGGGCATGCCGCCGGCGTGGCCGGTCTTCTTCGACGACGACCAGGCGTATCGCCTGCGTCCGGGCTTTGGCATCCAGGCCGAGGTCGTGTCGCGGTATCCGCGGCAGAACGTCCTCGCCAGCGGATGGCTCCTCGGCGAAGAGTACTTGAAGGATCAGGCCAACATCATCGCGTTCCGGATCGGCAAGGGATACGTCGTGACCTACGGCAGCCAGATCGACTTCCGCGCGCAGCCGCGCGCAACGTTCAAGCTCATCTTCAACGCGATGTTCCACGGACCATCGACAGCGGTGACAGCGGCGCAGATTGGTCGGCCGACTTCGACGACGACCAACGAACAGCAGGACAAGTAGATGGATAACGAAATCTTGTGACGTGGTGAGGTGATGATCTGGTGATCGAGCTGACGATCGATTGATCTGAGATCGGTTGATCGATCTGGCGAGCGATTTGGACGATCGACAGATCGACAGATAGATCGCGAGATCGATCGCTAGTTCGAGAGATCGAAAGATTTCCCGATCGATCACGAGATCGAAACCTCGCCACATCACGAGATTCCTCAAGAAGGTGAGGCCGCGATGCGTTTGCTCAGAGCAGCTCTAGCGGGTTTCGTAGCCCTGTTTGCGGGCCTCTCGGTCATTATCGCGCTGTCGATGAGTCTCGCGATTGGCCAGGCGCAATCGGCGGCGACCATCTACGAGGGAGCGCGGCTGATCGATGGCAATGGCGGTTCGCCAGTCGAAAACGCCGCGTTCGTCGTCGAGGGCGGCCGGTTCACGCAAGTGAGCCGCGCCGGCCAGATCAAGGCGCCGGCCGGAGCAACCCGGGTCAACCTTGCCGGCAAGACCGTGATCCCAGCGCTGATCGACACGCACGTGCACGTCGCCGATTCTCGCGACGCGCTCATCGACCAGCTTCGAGGCAAGGCCTATTGGGGCGTGAGTGCCGTGATGAGCATGGGGACCGACCCCGGTGACCTGGCGTTCACCATCCGGAACGACGCCATACCCGGCGCCGCGCGGTTGAAGACGGCGGGCCGAGGCATCACGGCCCCAGAGCCCGGCCGGACCACGGTGCCGTACTGGGTGACGAGCGAGGCCGAAGCGCGCAAGGCCGTTCAGGAGCTCGCCGCCCGCAAAGTGGACATCGTCAAGATCTGGGTCGACGACCGCGACGGGAAGTACAAGGAGCTCGGGCCCGAACTGTACGGGCCCATCATCGACGAAGCGCACAAGCAAGGCCTCAGGGTGACTGCCCACATCTTTGCTCTGGAGGACGCCAAGGGTTTGTTGAAGGCCGGCGTCGACGCCTTTGCCCACAGCGTGCGCGACAAGGACATCGACGACGAGTTCATGACGCTGGTCAAGGCGAGGCCCAGCCTCGTCGTGAATCCCAACTTTCCCGATCGTGGCGTTGCCGCCGACATGAGCTGGCTCCGCGACACGGTGCCTGCGGCAGAGCTGAAGAAACTGCAGGATGCCGCCACCGATCGTCCCGCCGTTCAGCAGGCGTTTGGCATTCAGGCCAGGAATCTCAAGCGGCTCAGCAACGCCGGGGTGAAGATCGTGCTCGGCACCGACGGCCTGATTGTGTGGAGCCAGCACGTCGAGATGGCCGACATGGTGGCGGCGGGAATGACGCCCGCTCAAGTGCTGGTGGCTTCGACGAAGAGCGCGGCGGAGTTCCTGCGTCTCAACGACACTGGAACCGTGCAAGCGAACAAGCGCGCCGACTTCGTCGTTCTCGATGCGAATCCGCTGGATGACATCACGAACACGCGAAAGATCTCAGCCGTCTATCTCGCGGGCACCGCCGTGGACCGAGATGGGCTGCGGAAGCGATGGATGGGGTCAGAAAGATAGGCAGACATCTCGACATCTCGTGAGCTGGTGAAGTGGTGATCTGGCGATCGATCTGGCGATCTGTCGATGTGGCGATCGGTTGATCGATCTGATGATCTATCTGGTGATGTGGTGATCCTGCGGAGTCGACGCCTGAGATCATCCACTTCACTAGTTAGATCTCGAGATCGTTCACCAGATCTTTAGCTCGCAGATCAACCGTTCGATCACCAGCTCACCACTTCACCAGATCGCAAGATTCGGAATCATCCTGTGTCCTTTTCCTTCCCGGTCATATCCCAGCTCGAAGCCGCGCTGTCGAGACCGCTGCCCGGCCTCGCCGCGCAACTCCGCATGGCGCCGCGCCCGCGGATGGGGTGGGACCCGTCGAAATTTCCGGGTGGCTTGCGCGACGCGGCCGCGTTGCTGCTGATCTATCCGCGCGGGGGTGCGCCCCATGTCCCGCTGACGGTTCGCGCATCCGACCTGCGGCAGCACACCGGTCAGGTCTCGCTGCCGGGCGGACGCGTTGATCATGAGGAGCCCATCGAAGCGGCCGCGCTGCGCGAGGCCGGCGAGGAGATCGCGGTCGATCCGGCGAGCGTTCACGTGATCGGTCAGCTCACGCCGCTCCACATTCCGGTCAGCGGATTTCTCCTGCATCCCGTCGTGGCCGTCTCGAATGACCGTCCGAATTTTCAGCGCGCCGAACGAGAAGTGGCGCGGATTATCGAAGCGCCGATCGCGTTGCTGACCGACCCCGCCATCGTTCGAGAGGAGCGCTGGCACCGAGAGAGAGAGGGCGCAACGATGCCGGTGGACGTGCCGTTCTTCGAGATCGACGGCGAGAAGGTGTGGGGCGCGACGGCGATGGTGCTCGCCGAGTTCCTTGCCGTTTGGCGCGCTATCGAGCCTTGAGCCGTGCGACCAACTCCGGCTGGCTGACGACGTACTCCGTCAGCGCCTCGGCAATCATCCGATGTCCCGCCGGGTTGGGGTGCGCGTCTCCAGGAGCCCGCCACACCGGGGTGAGGTCCTTCCACCCTTGCTGCTTCATCTGCGTCTGGTAGAACGGGAAGAGATCCAGCACGAGAAATCCCATCGCTTCGAGGCGCTCCTGCAGGCGGCGGTGCAGCAGCTGGTAGATCTCAGAGTCCTGGTAATGGTCGTCGGCGACCACGCGTGGGTTGAACAGAACCGCGACGATCGGCGCGTGAAGATCCCTGGCGGTCGCGGCAATCGACTCCAGCGCTTTCAGATGGCGATCGTAGAGGCTCCCGCCGGCGATCGATCCGCCGATCAGCGCGGCGTTGTGGTCCTGCTCGAACGCGCGCCGATTCTGTCTGAGCTGCAGCTCGCGGAGGATGAACTTCAACAATCTGGATGAGAGCGCGTTGTCGCCGTATTCAGGCGCCAGATATTCCGGCGTCAGGTTGAAGCCTGAGCCGACCGGCTCGGAGTCGTTGGGATCGTGGTGCAGGATCAGAAGGTCGGGCCGATACGCGATCACTTTCTGGCGGAGGAGGGCGAGCTCCTGCTCGCTGTTGTAGCCGGGAACCGAGTAATTTCGCAGGTCGATGGCGCCCCCGACGCGTGCCTCGAGCCGGCTTCTGACCAGCTCCGGGTAGCTCTGCCGGTACTCGACGCCCCACCCGAACGACGTCGAATCGCCGACGACGGCGATGCGTGGGATGTGCGCACCGGCCGCTCTTGAGACGGCGTCGGGATCGATGCGGTAGCCCTCCGGCCCGGTGTTGATCTGCGAGGCGAGCAGCCGCGCGGAGTTGTTGGGCTTCAGTTCGTAGATCAGACCCGGGGAGTTGGTCGGCTGAATCAGGTGGGCGATGGAACCTTCGTTGAGGCGCTCGCGCAGCACGTTCGGGTCGACGAGATCGCTCTTGAACCACCTGATGTAGGCTTCGGCGGCGGCGAGCGAGACCAGAAACGACGCAGTCGCGACAGCGACTTTCCAACCCAGGCGCAAGGTGGTCAATCATCTCATCACGGCATCCGGCAGACGCTGCTTGACGGCCGGCGCTCGTCGGAGAACCATGTTGCTCGACAACCTGACCGGCCGGAAACCGCATACGATGCGCCAAACCGCCGCCTTCGCCGCCGCCCTCGTTCTCGTCGCCGATCTCTCCGCACAGAAGCCGTCCGCGATTGACGACGCGTTCACCAGATTCTTCTTGGCCGATGATCCGGCCGCGGCTGCGGTCGAGGCCGACAAGATCGTCGCGCTCGGCGTGAGCTTTGACGAAGCGTGGGCGCGATTGAAGAAAGGCCGCCCGTACGTCTTCGAGAAGAAGGGTGAGTTCTCCCTGCGCTGGAAGTCGAGCGCCGGCCCGTATTTCAACAACCTTGTCGACGTTCCCGCCGACTACGATCCGGCGCGCCAGTGGCCGCTTCGCGTGCAACTGCACGGCGGGGTGGGCCGTCCTTCGCCGAACGCGACTCGCCCTTCGCCGGGCTCCGCCGACAAACCTGAAGGTTTGTCGCCACGCCAGCCCAATCGAATTCCTGGTGAGCCGCAGATCTACGCCCACCCGAGCGGTTGGGCCGACGCGCAGTGGTGGGACGCCGAGCAGGTGGCGAATATCCTGCGGCTGGTGGACACGCTCAAGCGGCGCTACAACATCGATGAAGCGCGCATCTACATCACCGGCATCTCGGATGGCGGCACCGGCGTGTACTACATGGCGATGAAGTCGCCGACCACGTGGGCGTCGTACCTGCCGCTGAACGGCAGCATCGCCGTGCTCAAGAACGCCGAGAACGGCGCCGACGGCGAGCTCTACGGCAACAACCTGATCAACGCGCCCCTCTTCATCGTGAACGGCGAGCAGGATCCGCTGTATCCGGTGTGGCATGTCGAGCCACACATCGCGTGGTTCAAGCAGCTCGGCGTGCCGCTCGTCTTTCGCCCGCAGGCGGGCGCCGTCCACAACACGGCGTGGTGGCCGACCGAACGTGCGCCCTATGAGTCGTTCGTGCACGCCCACCCGCGCCCGGCTCACCCAGCCGCGTTGACGTGGGAAACCGAACGCGTGGACGCGTTCAATCGGAATCATTGGCTGGTGATCGACGGCTTGAACCCTGGAGGCGCACAGGATCCCGCGCTCGCCGATACGGGCTTCTTCCGCCACACCGCTCGATCCGGACGGGTCAATATCACGCGTACGGGGAATTCGTTCGACGCACAGACCCGGGGCGTGGGCTCGTTCACGCTGCTGCTGTCTCCGGACGCCGTCGATTTCTCGAAGCCGGTCACCGTCACGCTCAACGGCGCCCGCACATTTCAGGGGAGCGTGAAGAAGGATCCAGCCGTGCTCCTTCGCTGGGCAGCGCGCGACAACGACCGGACGATGTTGTTCGGCGCTGAACTCAAGATCGCACTGCAGTGATGCCCAAGCGCTCGTTTGAACAACTGATCGAGGCGTATTCACCCAGCGTGCAATCGCTCGCGCGCGAGACGCGCGAGCAGGTTCTCGACCTGATGGGTGGCGACGCGCAGGAGAGCATCGACACGTCCGGGCCGTATGCGTTCTACGGCTACGCGCCTGGATACAAAGGTCTGGTGTGCTCGGTGATCCTGAGCAAAACCGGAGTCAAGCTCGGCCTGTCGCATGGCGCCGCGCTCGACGATCCCCACAAACTGCTCGAGGGCGCCGGCAAGGTGCACAAACACATCCCGCTCAAATCATCGGCCGACCTGAAGAAGCCGCCAGTCAAGGCGCTCGTTAAGGCCGCGATCAAACGCTGGCACGCGAGCGCGAACCGATAGGCCCTCGGAGCAGGGGCCTGGCCCGATCGCAATAATTGCCTCCCCGGCACAGAACCTTCCCGATCGGAGTTTCTGCAAAGGTGCCAGGCCCCTCCCAGGGGACGAACATGGAACCCGTGGAACCTGTCGAACCCGTAGAACCGGCAAATCCTTAAAACCCCAAATTGAATCCGATGTCGACCTTACGTGTGCCGCTCACGTTGGTCGGCTGTCCATAGAACGGCGACGTGAGCGTGCCGACATAGCCGACGAAGTTGTCGTGGTTGGTCGCGTTCTGGATGCTCACGAAGAACTGCACGCGATACCGCGGCCCCTGATCGAACGTCTGCACCGACACCTGGCCGCCGCCGCCGCCGATCACGGCAATCCCCGGAGGCGTGTTCCCTGGACTCTTGCCAAAGGCAAACGAATAGCCGAAGTTGAGGTTGAGCGAGAACTGTCCCTGGCCACGCTCGCTGTTGCGATCGACGCCGGCCGGCCGATCGTTGAACACCAGGTCGCCGTTGTCGTCGCGCCCGGTGCGGATGTTGTACGGCGGTGTGGACGCGGTGTTCACGTTCACGGAGATGCCAAGGTTCTTCACGATCTGATTGTTCACGGTCACGTTGAGGCGATGGCGGACATCGTTGGGACCGGGCCCCCATTCATCGCCCAGAACGCCTGTCGGCGCGAGGCTGAATGCGCCATCCGTGTCGTTGCGCAATGTCGCCCACGTGTAAGTGAAGAACACCGTCGTCCGCTGAAAGCGAATGAGCGGCGCGTTGGTCACCGGCAGGAGCGCGCCCGGATTGGCGGTGACGTTCACTTGCAGCTGATGCAGGCGGGAGCTCGCCTCCGACACCACCTCGACGATGTTGCCGAACTCCGGGTCCGGGCGGATGCCGCCAACCGGCGCATTCTCGTTCACACCATGCGCCAGGGCGGAGCCGCGCGTGTAGGCGTAAGTCGCGCCCGCCTGGACCTTGGAAACGCGTTGATCGATTCCCAGGCTGAGACGGTTGTTGATCGGCAGTCGGTAGGCGTCACCCAGAATGTACCGATTGACGGGAGGGGTCGTGCCGACGAGATCACGCGGGTCCGGGAACGGCGGATTGGCGACGTCGAGTTCCCGCTGGCGGTAGCCATCCACTCGCAGCGTCTGTTCGTAGGTGCTCGTCGCCAGCCAGTCGTAGAAGAGTCCCCAGCTCGATCGCAGCGTCGTCCGGCCCCCGGCAAACGGCGCCCACGTGACACCGAAGCGCGGCGCGACGTTGTTGTAGTCGCGCACGTGGGTCTGGGCCTCGTAGCGCAGGCCGCCGCTCAGCGTCAGGCTCCGGCGAACGCGGATGTCGTCCTGCGCGTAGAGGGCGCCTTGGATGTTCTGGTATTTGATGTTCGGATCGCCGAGGCGGAGCGTGAAGCTGCGCGGTGTGCCGGTGTTGAAGGCGTCGAGGCTCTCGAACGTGTAGGTGCCGAGGTAGTTCGACGTGTCGTTCGAGTTCCAGCGCCCACCATCCAGCAGGAGGCCGGTCCGAAACGTGTGCAGGCCGCGCACGTAGTCCAGATCGGAGCCAAACGTGAACGTGCGTGAATGCGGGCCGCCAGCCACCTGAGCGCCGCCGCGCGTGAAGGCGTCGTTCACGCGGATCGTGGGGGCTTCGAGCGCCGATCGCTGATCGGAGTTCGACCACGAAAACTGCAGCCGGTTGCGCGTGAAGGCGCGGCGTCCGAGCGGACCGATGTGCTGCACGCGGACGCTGCCATTGTTGCTCTCGGTCGCATAGGCCCGCTCGACCTCGTCGAACGAGCCGATGCCCTGGTTGCGGTTGTTGTTGCGGTTGGTGTTGAAGCCGAATCGCAGCGTCTGATCGAGCGTGAGCGCGTAGTCCATCTGGCCGAAGACGGACAGGTTGTCCCGCGGTGATTTCACCGCCATTGGTCGTGAGACCGTCCCGCTGGGAACCGCGACGTTCAAATTGGGCGTCTCGTAGGAGCTGTTCGCGTTGACGAAGAGATTGAAGGAGCTCTTGTTCTTGATCAGCGTGCCGCCGCCGCCGAGAAACAGGCTGTTCAGCTGCTCAGGCGACGCGACCCCAGTGAAGGGATTGCGGCCGCTCATCCCGCCGCCACGCACGCGAGTACCCAGGTTCATGCGGATCGGCCCGAGGCCCGGCTGCGTGATGATCTCGATCTGGACGCCGCCGGCGCTGTGGTACTCGGCGGCGAACTGATCGCGCGAGATGCGAATCGATCGAATCTGCGCCTTGGGCGGCAACGCCCCGCCCTCGAAGCTGTCGACGTTGATCACCGCCCCAGGCCCCGCCATGTCCTGCAACTGCTGTCGCAGCACATTCGGATCGTCGGACAGGGCGTCGAGCTGCTCGCGTGTGAGCGTGGTGCCAAACGATGGCCCGCGAGGATCGGTGGCCGCCTGCTGGCGGTTCTGCTCGACGACGACCTGCTCGCGATGCCCCTCGACCTGCAGGACCACGACCTGTTTGTTTTCACCGGAGCGGACCCGGATTTCAGGCAGCTTGACCGTCTCGAACCCGCCGAACTCGACCTGCAGGCTGTAGCGGCCGGGAACCAGGCGAGGTATGAGGCCGATCCCTTGCGCCGACGTCTGCGCCGGCGGCGGTGTCACCGTTTTGGTGCTGGCATCCAAACCCTCGACCGTGACCGTCGCGCCGACGAGCACTGCGCGGGTCGAGTCGATCACGGTGACTTGCAATGAGCCCTGCGGCCCTTGTTGGGCGAGCGCTCGCTGCGAGACTGGGAAAATCAGCAGTGACAGCCCAACCGCGCATGAAGAAGGCGCGCATCACTGCGTCTCGAACCGGCGAGGATCGATCTTGGTGTTGATGCGGAACCGATCGAAGGTCGTTTCCTCCGTGGTGTCGGCGCCGGCCGCGCGGCGAATCCGGAACGGCAGCTGCAGTCCGTCCACGCTGCGATAGTCCGCGAAGAACATGCGCTGCTCGACCAGTGCGGGCGGCGCCGGTGCTGCGGCTGGAGCGCCGGCAGCCGCGCCCGCCGCGCCTGGTGGGCCTGGGGGAGGTGGCGGTGGTCCGGCGCCCGGGCCACCCGGACCTCGACCTCCACCGGAAGGACCCTGCGGCGCCTGCCACGTCAGCATGATCGGCAGGTGAGTCTGGCTGTTGATGAAGAACCGGCCGGAAAAGTTCCCGGGACCCTTCACCTCGATCACATCAGCCTTGCCTTGCGGCGCCTCCGCCTGAGCGAGATAGGTAAATGTGAGCGGAAAGCTGCTGAACGAGCTGGCGAACATCCCGAGCATCAGCCGGGCGAAATCCTGCTTGGCAGCGGTGAGCCGGCCGCGAAGCGCGGACTCCTGCTGGGCAGGTGATGGCGGCGGGGCGCCCGGGCGAGGCGGTGGCGGTGCCGGTCGCGGAATCAGCACGAGCGCGTCGCCATTGAATCCGCTGGTCGAGGGTCCCGCGTCCTGCGCCGGGAACTCGTCCCGGCGCGCGTACTTGTCGGGCAACTCCGATTGGATCTCGAACTCGATTGGCACCAGGTTTTCACCGCGGACCTGGCGCGTGCGGCCGTTGGCGATGAAGGTCTTCACAGCCGCGATCTTGGCGTCGCCGCCGAGCGCCGCTCGCGCGGCGGCGAGCACGGTACTCGCGTCGGTCTGCGGCGGCCCGGACCTACCTGCCCCTCGAGTCGCCGCGACATTTCCGTTGAGCCAAACCAGCACGCTGCAGACGAGAACCGTCGGGAAAACCAGCCGGCGCATCGCGGGACTCCTTGGGAACGAACAACAGGTTCTGCTAGAACCCGTTGGTTACTTATCGAGCGTGTGATTAGACCCCGATTCGCTGAAAATGGTTGTCGTACAGTGTCATCGACGAGAATCACTGCGCGCCTGCTCCTCCCGATCAGAAATTTGCTGTGACGAACGTCGTCCTCGAAACCGGCCGTTTACAACTCCGGCGTCTGACGACCGGCGATGCGGAGTTCCTCATCGAGGTCTTCAACGATCCGGCGTTCATCCGGTTCGTCGGCAATCGTGATATCCGGATGATCGATCAGGCGAAGGAGTTCCTCGAGAAGGGTCCATTCGAGAGTTACCGGCGCCACGGCTTCGGCCATTTCCTTGTGACGCTCAAGGAGGCTGGCACGCCCATCGGCATTTGTGGATTCGTCAAACGCGATTCGCTCGAGGACACCGACATCGGCTTTTCGCTGCTGCCGGAGTTTCGCGCTCAGGGCTACGCGTTCGAAGCCGCCACCGCCGTGATGGATTACGGCCGCGACGCGCTGGGTTTCAAGCGGATTGTGGCGATTGTGTCGCCCGAGAACGACGCGTCGATTCGATTGCTCGGCAGGCTCGGCTTGACCTTCGAGCGGATGGTCAAACTGTCCGAGAACGGCGAGACGCTTTGCTTGTTTGGCTGGAGCGCCCCGACGGCCTCCGCCTCCGCTCGTTCAGAAATGTAGGCCCTGGACAGTCAGACGACGCGGCCGGCGGCTGCGTCTTTGAGGAAGGAGATCGCCATGCATCGGCATCGCATCACCGCCGCGCTGGCGGCGGTTCTCTGCGCCGCGACGACCATCACCGCCCAGCGGCAAGCCTCTCCGCGAGAGATGAGCGATGCCGAGCGCGACGTGCCGCTTCTGGCAGAGGTGCTCGAGCTCGAGCCCGGAATGACCGTCGCCGACGTCGGCGCGGGCATGGGCGCCATGTCCATCGTGTTTGCGAAACGGCTTGGGCCTTCGGGTCGAGTGCTGTCGACCGACCTCGGCGCGACTCAGCTGAAGGCGCTCCGCGACGCTGTCGATCGAGAGCGGCTGACGAACATGTCCGTGATCGAAGGCGCGCCCTCGTCTACCAACCTGCCCGATGCCTGTTGCGACGCCATCTTCATGCGCGATGTCTATCACCACATCACCGACCCCGGCGCATTCAACCGAAGTCTGCTCGCGGCGTTGAAGCCCGGAGGACGGCTGTCGATCATCGACTTCGAGCCGCGCAAGGGATCCAAGGTGCCCGAGGGGGTGAATCCCAATCGGGGCGGCCACGGCGTTACTCCTGCGATCGTGCAGCAAGAGCTCACGGCCGCTGGCCTGACGTTCGACCGGACGATCGCCAACTGGCCGCCGGGCTCCACCGACTTTTTCCTGGTCCTGTTCCGGAAGAACTGAGCGAGATCAGGAGGAAATATTTCTCTTGATCTCTTGATCTGTCTTGTTGCGCCTGGTCTCGGCGTGCTCGCCCCGGAACGCGAGCGCCACCGCGTAGCCGACCGCACTCGCCACGAGTCCCCAGAAGTTTGGATTCCACCATCCGGCACGATTGGTCCCGAACTGCACTGCCAGCAGCACGCCGACTCCGCAGACGATCGATGTGATGGCTTCGGCCGCCCCGGTGCGCTTGACGAACAGCGCGCCGACGACAGGCACAAGCAGTGTGGCCCCGAGAAGCGAGTAGAAGATCGTCAGCGCATCGACGACCGTCTGGAGTTGCAGTGCCAGCAGCATGCCCAGAGCGCCGCCGGCAATCGCGGCGGCTCGCGCGACCCGTAGGACTTGATCGGGCGACGCCTGTGGATTCAGAAACCGGTGATACAGGTCTTTCGATAGTGAAGTCGCGAGCATGAAGAGGATCGCGTCGCACGTGCTGACCTCTGCCGAAAAGACTGCCGCCAACGCGAGCGCGCCGAGCGCCGGCGGAAGCTGTTCCATCAGGACCGTGGGCAGCACGAGGTTGGCGCTGACGATTCCTGGATGCGTGGCTCTTGCCGCCATGCCGAGGAAGACCGGCAAGAAGGAGAAGACGAGCTGCGCGATTCCTGCCGCGCCGATCCCCAGCGCCACGGCGCGCGCGCTCACGCCGCCAAATGACTTTTGAACGAGACCAGGCGACACCACGAAGCCAGGCCCGAGCAGCAGAAGCATGGTCCAGCCCGATCCGGGACCCATCGAATAGAACGGACTTGAATAGGTCGTGCCGACGCCAGAGGGCGCCATCACTCCAGCGAGGCCACCCGCATTGGCTACAGCGACGGGCGTGGCGATGATGAAGCCGGCGAGCAGGACGACCAACTGGATCGCGTTCACCCAGGCCGAGCTCAACAGACCACCGGCAGTGAAGTAGATGGTCATGGCGACGCCGCCAATCGCGACGCCTTGCCATTTCGGAAGACCGGCCACGACCTCGAGTACCGCCGCGCCCGCGATCAACTGACCGGCGAGAATCGCGAGCGTGCCCATCCAGATGAGCGCCGCCACAATCGCTCTGGTCGATGCCCCGTAGCGATCTTCGAGCACATCGCCGACGGTGAGATAGCCGCGAGCTGACGCCAACTTCCAGAGTCTGGGACCGACGACGAAGGCCAGGATCAGCGCGCCGATGCCGGCCGCGCCGTTCCACCACCACGCGCTGATGCCGTCACGATAGGCGAGACCAGCGGCGCCAACCGTCGTGCCGGCGCCGATGTTGGCGGCGAGGACGGTCGCTCCGAGCAGCGGCCACGCGAGACGGCGACCCGCGACGAAAAAGTCAGCCGGGCCGCGGACCAGCCGGCCGATCCAGACGCCGATCAGCGTGAGGCCGATCGTGTAGAGGAGGAGGAACAGCAGTTGGCCGGTCACCGCCGGCCGAGGTCGCGCACCGCTGGATAACCCGGCAGGCTTGTCGCCTCGCCGACCCCGCGAAGAATCGCCTGCGCCATCGCGGCCATCTTCTTGGCTTGCGCCTTGATCAGCTTCGCGTTGCTGGCGACGACCCCAATGGTCGTGTTCTCGCCCGGCCGCGGCTTGTCGAGCTCCCCAGATCGCATCGCCTTCCGCGCGTCGATGAAGGAGCCGTCGGCCGCGCACGCGCCGGCGACGATCTGTCCCGTTGCCGGAACGCTGGCCATTGCGATCGCTCCACAGAGTGCCGCCAGGCGTTTCATCAGGTCAGCTTACTGCGTAACCGGGATCCGGCATCCGGGATCCGGCATCCGGCATCCGGCAGCGGCAAGATCCGGCGGCCGGCGGCAACCGCTCCCGGATCCCGGCTCCCGGATCCCGAAGCAAGCAGGATTCTGATAGCGAGGGTCGTCATGACCCCGCTATCAAAGACACATGCGAATCATGCTCCCGGTCGTCGTCTTTGTGCTGGCTGTGCTGCCGTCCGTACGGCAGCCGGCGCCCACCCCCGCGGCTCCAGCGACTCCACCCAAGCCCTTCGATTGCAGTGCGGCCGTCCATCGTCAGTTCGACTTCTGGCTCGGTGACTGGGATGTCGTGGCGAATCCGGCGACTACGCCGGCAACGCCGGCGACCGCGCCCGCGACGGCTGCGACCTCGCCCAGCCCTCCGCAGAAGCCGGGAAACAACGTGATCACCTCGCTCGATGACGGCTGCGTGCTGATGGAGTCGTGGACAGCGCAGGGTCAGACCGGCCACAGCCTCAACATCTACGATCGCACCCGCCAGCAGTGGCATCAGACCTGGGTGGACAACAGCGGGGGATTGCACGAGTATTGGGGCGCGCTGAAGGACGGCAACATGGTCTTTACCGGCGAAGTGCCACTGGGTCCCGCGGCGCGGTTTGCCGGCCGTCGCACGATTCGTATGACCTTCTTTCCGCTGGGCCCCGACAAGTTGCGGCAGTTTTCCGAGGCCCTGAACATGGATGGCACGTGGAGCGTCAACTACGATCTGATTTACACGCGCCGGCACGGCTCGAAGCGCGTGCCTTGAGTAACCGCGCGCGAACGCGCGTTCGAGTCGAAGGACCGGTGTCAGCCGACAGTCCTCGACACGAGATCGACGTCGTCCTCTACCAGTCTCCACTGCTGCGCATCGGCCGCTGGCGCTGTCCGGCCACGCATCCGTGCTTTCACGATTCCGGTCCAGTCTCTGAGACGCTGTTCGTTTTTCCACGCGAGAGCGTGAGGATTCAGCACGACGGCGCGGCGCCATTTGTCGCCGACGCCAACACCGTGACCTATTACAACGCCGGCCAGGGCTATCGGCGATCGAGGTTGAGCCCCTGGGGCGATCGATGCGAATGGTTTGCGTTCTCACCGGCGATCGTGGCCGAGTCGCTGGCCACGCACGAGCCCGCCGCAAGGGACCGGCCCGAGCGGCCATTCCGCTTCAGCCACGGTCCGGCCGATGCCGAGAGCTATCTCCGCCAGCGGCTGGTGTTCGAGCACGTTTCGCTCGAGCGCGTGCCCGATCGCCTCTTCGTCGAAGAAACGATGTGCGATGTGCTGACCCGCGTGACGGCCATCGCGTACGGACGACTCGGGGTGATGGCGCGCCGTCGGCATGAATCGACGAGGCGCGAAGTCGATGTCGCCGAAGCCGCTCGCGACGTGCTTGCCCGTCGCTATCGCCAACACCTGTCGCTCGACGACATTGCCCGGAGCGCCGGCGCATCGGTGTTTCACCTGGCTCGCGTGTTCCGCAAGCGAACCGGCTTTTCGCTGCATCAGTACCGCAACCAGCTTCGCCTCCGAGTGGCGCTCGAGCAGCTCGAAGACGCGAAGACGGAACTGAGCACGCTGGCGCTCGACCTTGGCTTTTCGAGCCACAGCCATTTCACCGAAACGTTCCGTCGCACGTTCGGGCGAACGCCGTCCTCGCTTCGCTAGAGACATCTTCCAAGGCCTCTCTTGTGACGATTGAACTTTTTCAACAGGGCTTGGAAGAAGTCTCGCCCCGCGGAGCGGGGCAAAACTACGCTGCCGCAGCGAAGCAGCGCCGACGCGTGTTTCTCGACGGGTTGAGGCAAAAGCTTCGCTATGAGAACGAACCATGACGAGGCGGATTGCCTTTCTGCTGGTGCTGCTTGCGGTCAGTGGCTGCGGCTCGACCTCGTCGCCAATTGCACCAGTCGCGACTACTCCGACCGCGACGATGTCTGCGGCGGCGACCTCCGGTCGGCGTCGAGTCGATGTGGGAGTACCGCAACGGCGCATCAATCAGCGGCGGATTCACGGCCGCGAATGTGACCACGCCGTATCGCCTCCGCCGCCCGCAACCCAAAGTGGCGGTGCTGACCGACAATGCGGTCGCGAGCTCGGGTGAAGCCACCCTGATCGCGTTCATCAAGCGGCCCAGCACGCGAACCTTCGGCCTCGCCACTTGCGGGCTGTCAACGGCCAACCGTGGCTTCCCATTGAGCGACGGCGGCAACCTCAACCTGACCGTTTCGGTGATGGCCGATCGCGCCAAGACGCCCTACGGCGATCAAGTCGTTCCTGACGAGGTCATCACGGATCAAGCGCAAGTCGTCTCCCGCGCGATCGCCTGGCTGTCGCAGTAGTTGGCGTTCGCCGGGTCTGCGGCCTAGTTCTGGCCGTTTCCGAGCAACGGGTACCGCGCCAGCGTCGCCCGTTCGGCGAACTCGCGCGCGAGCTTGGCTTGCTGCCGGCGCCAGAAACCAAAACGGACCGCCATCGCCGTCATCATCGCCCGCCGCCCGCGATCCCGGCTGTAAAACGCGGCGCGATCGTAGTACGACGCGCCAAGTGATGCGTACCACTCCACGTTGTGCCGGCCCATGAGCTGCGCGCCGAAGAACCCGGTGAGCAGCAGGCATTGCGAGCCAGCCGCCTCCATGATTTCCGGATCGGCATGTTGACTTCGATCGAGCACGAAGACGTCGAATACGGCCTCGAGCGTCGCCGGCGCGCGCGGGAAGTCCTGCGACGCCCTGGACGTGAGCGCGTAGTGCGCGAGGATGCTGGCGTTGTAGAGCAGCTCGTCGGCGGGGGCGTCCGAACCATCGATCGCATCGCGCAAGTGCTTGAAGAAAAACTGCAGCGCGTCGAGCTCGCCGGAGGCAAGAGTGGGTTGCTCCATCACAATCCCTTCTGACCATCAGCGCGAGTGCCGGCCGCCCAAAAAGTGGACGATCGCCCCGCTTCTGCCGATCGTTAGAGCAAGTTCTGGACCAGCTGCGTGCTTGCTTTTCTAGCGCTTTCCCGCTTCTTTCCTCTTACTTCTATCTTCTTTCTTCTTTCTTCTCCGGCGGCTCCGTGCCCCACCAGAACTGCCTGGGCAGCGCCCGCTGCTCCGGCCAGATCACGTTCAGTGTATCAGCCTCATAGATTTCGCCGTTCTTGACGACGTACTGAATCGAGTTCGTGTTCTTGATGTTCTCGAGCGGGTTGCGATCGAGCACCAGGATGTCGGCGAGCTTGCCGGCCTCGAGCGAGCCGACGTCCTGCTGCAGCCCGATCGCTTCAGCGCCAAACAAGGTGACGACCTGCAGCGTCTCGTGCGGCGTCAGTCCGCCCGATGCAAGGTTCCACGTCTCCCAGTGCGCGCCCAGTCCCTGCATCTGGCCATGGCTGCCGAGCCCCGCGCGACCGCCGGCGTGCACGACGTCGGCGACGCCTTTGGCGATGAGCGCGTGGCCGTACTCCTCGGGCAGGAACCACTGCGCACGGCGACGGATCATCGTGTCGAGCAGCTCCCACGGAATCCATTTCCGCAGCTTCGGATCCTTCGTCGGGTTCTCGTTCTCGAACCAGTAGTTTTCGGTCCACGGTGCGCCGTAGGCCACGAGAATGGTCGGCGTATAGAACGTCTTCGTCCTCGCCACGAACGTCGTGACGTCTTTGTAGAGCGGCGCGATCGGGAAGCTGTGCTCCTGGCCGGAATAGCCGTCGGCGATCTGCGTCAGGTTGAGCTTGAGATCGAGCGAGCCTTCAATGGTCGCGGTGATGCCGTATTCCTTGCACGCCTCGATGATCCACTGGCGGACGATGCGATCGCCGGCGACGTACTGCTTGAGCGTGTTCGTGTGATAGGCCTCTTTGTAGCGCTTGACGAAGCGGAAGGCGGCGTCTCGATCCTCAATCCCTGACGAGGAAAAGACGCCGGGCCCGGTAGCGTAGATGCGCGGGCCAGGAATCATTCCCGCATCGACCATGTCGGCGTAGGCGAACACATCCGGCGTGGACGTCTGCGGATCGCGCGTCGTTGTCACTCCATAGGCGAGGTTGGCCATGTATTGCCAGACCTCGGTCTGGTGCAGTCCGCGCGGCGCCCACATGTGCGAGTGCGCATCGACCAGGCCAGGCATCAGCGTCTTGCTGTCGACGTTGATGATCCGCGCGTCTTTCGGGACGTCGAAGGATCCCTTTCGGCCGACCGCGGCGATGCGGTTGTTGGTGATGAGCAGGTCGCCTTTGGGAATCACCTCGGTGCCCTTCATCGTGATGACCCGTCCACCACTCAGGAGCACTGAGCCCTTCGGGCGCGCGCGCGGCCTCTCGATGGCGATGTCGGTCTTTTGCGGCTCGCTTGCCGTGATGTCCTGCCGGAAGAACTGCGCGCCCCAGGCCCAGGTGACCGCCTTTCCGTCGGCGGTCCAATCGAGATAGTCGCCGCCGTCGAGCGACATCCGCTTCACCGGCACCGCCGTGTTGTCGGCGCGTCCCTGAATCCGAACCTCGACCGTCTCTCGCCCGGCGCGCGGAACGCTCACCAGATAGTGCTTCTCTTGCAGGCTCACGAACGCCTGGGTCCCGTCCGGCGACAGACGGATCTCATCCGCCGGCGGCGGGTTGTTGCCTGGTCCTGATCCCGTGATCCGGAGGTGAGTGCGACGGTCGTAGCCGTCCATCGTGATTGACTGCAGCCCGCGATTCGTCGTCAGGTAGACGCGCGCGGATTCGTTGCGCGAGAAATGGAGCCCGCGTCCGCCCTGCGCCGACGCTACCAGCTTCGCGTCTCCGCCAGCCGAAGGGAGCCAACGAATCTCGATGGTGTTGGGTGGGCTGACGCCGCCAATCTCGCGCGGCGCGTCATCGCCGTCGCGCTCGTCTTCGGGTGGCGTGTCCATCAGGATGGAATACAACTGGTCGGAGGCCGCGCCCGCGAGAAACGCGATGCGCGATCCGTCCGGCGTGTAGACCGGATCGAGGTAGTAACCCTGGTTCCGCGTCAGCGTCTCCGATGCGCCACCGGTGGCGGCGATACGCTTGATGTGCCCACCGGTCGTCGTCCAGGTGACGTAGACGATCGAGCGACCATCGGGGGACCACGTCGGCATGAATTCCCCCTCCGAACCTGCAGACTGCGCTGCAGAACCTGCAGAACCTGCAGAACCTGCAGAACCTGCAGAACCTGCAGAACCTGCAGAACCTGCAGAACCTGCAGAACCCGTACCTGTAGTGAGAAGCCTCGGCGTCCCACTGGGGAGATCCATGATGTAGAGCCGGTTGAGGGCTGAGAAGACGACGCGTTTCCCATCGGGCGACACCGTCGGCCAGCGAATCAGCCGCGCGCGGACGTTGGGCCCATCGTCCACTCGAACCGGCGTGTAGACGCGCGGCGCGATCTCGGCCTGAACGTTAGCTGTGAACGGAACCGGCGTGCCGTCGCCGGTTTCGAAATCAACTCGCTGGAGCTTGCCAGCAAGCGGCACGAGTAGCGATTTCCCATCAGGCGTGAAGTCGTAGCGCGGCAGCACGTCTCGGCTCGCGCGCGACTCCTGATCGTCGCGCGTGATCGGATAGATCAGCCATCGTTCAGCGCCGCTCTCGAGATTGCGCACTCGGAGACCGGTCTGTGTCTTGTGCCGGGTGCCATACACGAGCGATTTGCCGTCAGGCGAGATGGCCGGTCTGAACGCGCTGCCTTGTGCGTTGGTGATCTGCGTCACGTCACCGGTTTCGCGATCGTGTCGATAGATCTGCCAGAGCGGGAAGCGCGCGTTGTAGGTGAAGGTGCCCGTTCGTTGCGCGTAGTATACGAACCGCCCGTCAGGCGAGACTACCGCTCCCATCTTGTTGGCGGGCGGAGGCGGCGGAGGTCCTTGAGCATCTGGTCCGGGCTGAGGCGGAGGCGCCGCCCCGATGCGCACGCCGGTGCCGCCGTCGCGGTGATACAGAAAGAGTCCGAACGTGCCGGGCTCAGGCGGCCGCGACTTCGACACCACGATGTACTGGCCGTCTGGTGTCCAGGACGGCGACACCATAATCTGCGGACGATCGTTGGTCTTCTGATCCTTGCTGACCGCGCGGGGATGGGATCCATCGGCGTCGGCGATCCACAGATTCTCGACGCCCGTGCGATCGGTCAGAAACGCGATGGTCTTGCCGTCGGGTGACCAGGTCGGCTGGCTTTCGAAGGAAAGTCCGCCCATGATCCGCGTGGCCGAGCCACCGCCGATCGGCATCGTGTAGAGATCGCCAAGCAAGTCGAAGAGGATCGTGCGCCCGTCTGGCGACACGTCGACTTGCATCCACGTCACTTCATCGGTGGTGAACTCGATGGTGTCGGCCGTCTTCAACGCGAAGCCGTCAGGCGTTTTCGTCTCGTTCTCTTGCCGGTCCTGGCCGGCCAGAGGCGCCCAGGCGAGCAGTGAGGTCGTGACGAGGGCGAGCAGAAGGCGTGAGCTGCGCATGAGCAGATCCTTTCGTCGATGGGAGGATTCTACATACACTTCACGCTATGCGTTCCCGCATCCGTCGACTCGTCACGGCTTCTCTTCTCGCGGCATCGGCCGCGATGGCTCCGTTCATTTCCCTCGAGGCCGTCACGCGCGTGCCGTCGAGCGACGGACAGTTCTGGGATATTCAGGACACTTCTCCGTGGTCGCAGGACAGCGGCGGCATAGCCACTGGCGGCCGCAGCAACCCGTTCAACGGCTTCGGCTATCTCAAGCTGCAGGTTCGACGCGCTGACCGAACCCTGATCGTGGGCGATCGGTACTTGCGCGGCTTCGGTCTCGCCTACGACGGCATCGATCGCTTCGACTCGATGACGCCGCTGCTGCAGGGTGACGTGGTGATCTCACGCGCGATCACCGCGCGACACGATACTGCGTATCTCCGCTACTTCGACGCGTTCACCAATACCGCCTCCGAGGAAAGGGTCGTCGAAGTGGCGTGGGGCGGGGCCGCCGGCGCCTATGACGACGGCGGACGCGTGGCCGTGGCGGCAACCTCCAGCGGCGATCGCCGAATCGATCTGAGCGACAGCTTCGTGACGATGATGCAGAACGCCAAAGGCGTCGCCGATCCTTCACAAGGTCCGTCCGGCCATGGCCCGTCGGCGCACGTGCTAGGTACCCAAGCCGGGCGACTAACGTCGGTCGGCAATATGTATGCGAATCCGTTCGCCGACCAGTGGCCGGGCTTCGATCCAGCGCACATCGGCTACGTGTTTACGCTGCGCCTTCCGCCAGGGCAGACGCTCGCGCTGGTCACCTTCGTCGTGAAGGGCCTGAGCGAGGTGTATGACCCTCGTGGCGGTTATCCAATCGCGATCAAGGACGGGCTCGTGAGCGGGGAGGCGCCGTACTCGGGACCCGACGCGAAGATTCCCGCTGCAGGATCTGAGATCGCGCGAGTGACCGAGATGGCCAGGCAGCTGGTGAAGAGTCCGGATCTCCGTGGTCTGACACCGAGACAGCGGGCGCAGATAGCGAACTGGGTTCCGGCAACCGGCAGCCGGCAGCCGGCAGACCAGTTCTCGGTGTTCGAGAGAAGCGTCACCGAGCTTCAGGACGCGATGACGCGTGGTGTGGTCACTTCCGAGGACATCGTCCGGGAGTATCTGACGCGGCTGACGCAGTACGATCGCCACGGCCCGACTTTTCGCGCGCTGTTGTCGCTCAATCCGAAAGCAATTGCCGACGCCAGGGCCCGTGATGCCGAGCGCGCTTCGGGTCGCGCGCGCAGTCCGTTTCATGGCGTGCCGATCGTGTTCAAGGACAACATCGATGCCGTCGAGCTGCCTTCCACCGGTGGATCGCTCGCGCTGGTCGACCATCGGCCGCGTTTGGATTCACGGGTCGCGGCCGGCATGAAGCAGGGCGGCGCAGTCGTGCTCGGCAAGGCCAACCTCGACGAGTTCCCGTTCGGCGACTTTGGCATCAGCAGCGTCGGAGGAACCGTTGGCAACGCCTACGACCCGACACTGAGCACAGCCGGGTCGAGCGGCGGCAGCGCCACGGCGGTTGCCGCCAGCCTGGCCGCGCTCGGTTTTGGCACCGACACCTGCAATTCGCTTTCGAATCCATCTGCGTTCGCCTCACTCGCGACCATCCGGACGACGCGAGGACTGACGAGTCGCGCGGGCGTGATGCCGCTCAATACCTATAACGACGCGGTTGGGCCGATGGGGAAATCGGTGCGGGATGTCGCGCTGGCGCTGGATCTGGTGACCGGCCCGGACGCGGAGGATCCGGTCACCGCCGACGCGGCGGGCCACATCAACGGATCGTTTGCCGCCACGCTCGATGCCGCCACGCTCAAGGGTAAACGCATCGGCCTGTTTCGGCAGCGCCTGGTCGGTTTTACTGGCGAGCGTGAGATCGCCGACAGCATGGATCGAGTGGTGAAGGAGATGCAGTCGGCGGGCGCGACGGTGGTGGACGTGGCCATCGCCGACTACGACGCCAAGTATCGAGCGGTGCGTGGAAGCGCACCCGGATCGCTCAAGACCGCGTGGACGGCTTATCTGGCGCGTGGGGCAAAGCCGGGAGACAAGGTGCTGACCATCGAAGACCTGCTGGCTTCCGGCAAACTGGCCCCGGTGAGCGCCCGTCGTCTCGAGGACGCCTTGCACCCGGTGCCAACCGGCGCTGCGCTCGAAGAGGCGACGAAGCGTTTTGTCGCCGGTCGCGAGAGCTTCCGGCAGCTGCTCGTGGACGTGATGGAGCAGCACAAGCTTGATGCGATGCTCTATCCCGCCAATCACGCGAGGCCGCACACGCATGAAGGCGGACTCGAGCGCTACGGTTCGGAGCCTGGAACGTGCGAAGAGAGTGCGGCCACGGGGCTGCCGCAGGTGACGGTGCCCGCCGGATTCATCGGCGGCCGCTACCCGATGGGGATCTCACTGTTGGGCCGCATGTGGGACGACCGGCGGCTGCTGGAGCTTGCCGCCGCCTACGAGCGGGCCACGCACCATCGTCGGCCGCCGTCGACGGTGACGGTGCCCTAGGGCGGGGCCTGGCCCGAATTCAAGAACTGCGATGCTGGCCCGATTCTTTCTTCGTCGCAGTTTTTGCGAAGGGGCCAGGCCCTTAAAAAAGAACCGCCGCCTCGCCCTTTTCGGCCACCATCTTCTGGAAGTGCGCGACGATCAGGTCGCGGCGCTTGAGGACGGCGTCGATTTCGCCGCCAGTGAGATAGTCGCCCACCGCCTTCTTGATCGACTCCTTGGTCAGCGCCTCGAGCTTGGGCAGCAACGCGCGATCGCACTTGGCGAGGTCCTTCTCGGCGATCACAGGCTGCAGGCGGAACGCTCTGGTGAAGTCCAACATGATCAGTTTCCAGGTGGGTGTGATCAGGACGTTCCCGAGATTGCGATCGGTGTCTCGGGTCAGCGACGCAAATACGCGCATCCGATACATCTGGTTGTTCCATTCGGTCGGATTGGGCGGCTGGATCTTCTTCTTCAGGCGCTCGCCTTCTTCCATCATCGTCTCGATCCACCAGCTGAGCGAGCCTCTCTTCCGGTTCCAGTCGCGCTCAACGTAGACCGGCATCATGTAGTCGAGATCCAACAGCCCGGCGCAGCCGTTCAGCCGCGAGGTTATAGCGGTAGGCGTCCACGAAATTGAGCTCTACATTCGGGCCCCCGCCTGAGCCCTTCAGATTCGCAATGGTGCTGTGCTCGTCGACAGAGTTGAAGCCCGCGTCGTGGGTGATGGTGCCGTCGGTGAGCGTGAGGCGCATCGCCCCGGTCACGCCCTTGCCGATTCCCCGCGACTTGATGACCTTCGCCTTGAGGAGGAACTGGCGCATCTCGTCGCGAGTGAGCTCGGGCTGAGCTGCGGCTTGCGGCTGCGCCTGGCCGTAGGCGGGGACCGGCGGCAGCGCAAGCAGGAGTGCGACCGCCAGGGGAAAGAACATTGCCAACCGTGAGCGTGACACTGAGCACCGCCTTCCGATTTAGATGTCCTCGAAACTGAAGTTCCCACACAAGACTACGTCACCGGCCGTTGGCCGGTTCGCCGGTCCGCTTCTCCGGCAGCCGCTCGGGGCCGACCCAGTCCAGTCGGCACCCTTCTTCCGGAAATACACCGAGACCGGCTTCTTCGATGACTCTGGCCCGCCAGACGCGCTGATTCCCACCTTCACGAAACCCGTGGCCGGGGAACCGCCAACGGGCTCATGGCGCCCTCGGTCGTCGCAGTCGCCGTCGCCTGGCCGGTGTTGATGTCGAAGCTGGACCAGGCCGCGCGATAGCCCTTGGGCGCCGGAGAAACACCTGCGTCCACCGCGCGTTGCCGAATGTTAGCTGATTCGAAGCGATCGGAGGATTGACCACCGGGCTCACCGCGGGCAGGAACGTCTGCGTCTTCTCCCAGGTGGCGTGATCCTTGGGCAACCGGCCTCACTCAGGCCCTCCATCGCGCTTCAGCTGCCACTTCACCCTCGTGTAGGCGATTCGGAATCCATGACGCTCGGCGTTGCGCTGCGATGCGCTGCCGGGCGCCGCGCACATCATGGCGATATCGCAGCCCTTTGATACGGCGAGACGCAAGCGGGCATCGAGGAGCGCGAGCTGAGCGCCCTGCCGCCGATACTCGGGGATCGTCGACGCGCCGGCGAGCAACGCGACGCCATTCGAGAGCGCGAGGACTCCGGTGGCGATCGGCACGCCGTCGCGCTCGGCGACGAAGCAAGGGCCGTCGAGCCTGGACGCCATCACGCGGCCGAAGCCTTCGAGAAACGATCGGAGCTCGGGCATTTCACTCCATCCCTTCGCGGCCGTGATGGCAAACATATCGGCCTCGTCGAGTGAGATCTGTCGCACGTTCACCTCGGGCCAGTCTGCTCCGGACTTGTGCAGGGTGGTGTCTCCGATCGGTTGAAACATCACACTCGTCAGCTCGATCGGCGTGTAGCCGCGGGACGCAAGAGTCGAGAACACTTCGACGCCCGCCAGTGGACTCACCTCGTGGCAGACGTCGGCGCCACGCTCGAAGAAGAACTGCTCCAGTGCGTCGAGATCCTCCGCCTTCAAGAGACTCTGCAGGCCCAGCCCAAACGTTTGCGTCACCGGCGACCCGGGGCCGTCGAACATCGCATAGGCGCCGTCCCGTTCGATCCACGTCGCGCCGTGGCGGGGTTCGAGCGCCATGCGCGCCTCGACGAAGCCGACGCCGCCCATGGCCTCGGCGTGCTCGAGCCGTTCGGCGAGCGACCGATCGACGAATGGGATGTGGGAAGCCATGGTGAAATGCTACTCTGCGCCGCGGAGGGATCGCATGATCACGCGTCGAGAAGCGATCGGTCTGCTTGGCATGGGCGCCGTTGCCGGCCTCGGCGGGCCGCAGGCGCAGGCCGCACGACAAGCCAGGCCGCCGCTTCCCAAAGGAGCAGTGATTCGGACGCTGCTCAAAGACCTTCCGCCCGACTCCCTTGGATCCGGCTCGGTGCTGTTTCACGAGCATCTGTCGATGCGTTATCCGCTTGGTGTCACCGAGCACTTCACCGATGACGTGGCGCTGATGATCGAGGAGACGCGCGCGGCCGGCACCGACGGCGTGTCGGCGATCGTGGACGGCGGCCACGACGACATGGTCCGCAACATGGACGCGCTCCAGCGCATCGCGCGCGAATGTGGAGTGCATGTGATCGCCAGCGGCGGCTACTACATGCAGCGCACCTACCCCACCGAGATCGCCGGCAAGAGCGCCGATGCGATCGCCGAGGACCTCGCGCGCGAAGCCACGACCCGCCGGTACGGCGCCTTTGGCGAGATCGGCCAGCAAGGCGGCCTGATGACCGACGATGAGCGGAAGGTGTTTCAGGCGGTGGCCAAAGCGCAGGTGAAGACCGGCCTGCCGATCTTTACGCACAACGCATACACCGGCACGCGGGTTGCCACGCCTCCCGTTCCCCGCGATACGGCCATCACGCAACTGGACCTGCTCGAGTCAGCCGGGGCGCAGGCGGCCCACCTGGCGATCGGTCACGTCTGTTGCCTGGACGACCCGAAGGCTGAGATCGCGCAGCAGATCGCAAAGCGCGGTGCGTTTGTCGGCTTCGATCGAGTAACGATCCAGCTAATCCCCGATGCGCAGAAGGTCACCACGATCTTGGCGTTGGTCGAAGCCGGCTACGCCGCGAACGTGCTGCTGTCGTCGGACTTCTCCTCGCCGCGGGCGCTGAAGAAGAACGGCGGTCCGGGGCTCGCCCAGACCGCGACCGTCTTCGGACCGATGCTGCTCAAGGCCGGCATGTCCGAGAGCGTGCTGCGTCAGATTCTGGTCGACAACCCCAGGCGCTTTCTTGCTTTCGTGCCGCGCTAGGGGTGCAGATGACGCAGAACGGTTGCTCGGGCTGGTGGGGCCGGTAGGGCGAGTGGGGCCGGTAGGTCAGGTACGATTGCGGGGCCACGCTAAGCCGACAGTTCGTAGGCGCGCTTAAGCCAGCCGACCAGCTCGCCATCCACATCCTTTGGAGCGGTGAGCATCACTTCCAAGTGCCAGCGACTCGCCGACGCCTGATCGCGCTTGACGATTCTCTTGCTTCGAATGTCGGCGTCGGCCTTGATCGTCAGGCGAATCGCGTCCTTCCGGGTTGCCACGCCGGCAAAGGCCGTCCGTCGATTCAAGTGAATCGACGTCTTCTTTGGATCCTCCGAGAAGTCGCCGAAGCGTGCGGCAGCCTGCTTGAGGCGATCGTAGGTCGCGCGCACCGCGGCGCTCTTGCCAGTGAAGTGCTGATCGACCGTCGGTGTCATGGGGGCTCCTCACAGAATGTGCGCTTCGCGAAGCGCTCGGGCGGCCAGGTCGATGGCCGCGTTGGCGGCGATGTCTCGTGGACCGATGACACAGCTGACGAAGATGAACTGGCGGCCGCTCTTGTCGATGTGACCGATGAGCCAGCGCGTGCCTCGTCCCGATCGGTCGGCCGCGCTGCCGGTTTTCGTGCTCACAACGGTCCCTGCCGGCCACGGGGCGTCGAACGGATGCTTGCCGGCGGCGTTGATGACGACCCCGCGCGGCTGGATGAGCATCTGTTTGACCGTCGAGGCGGCCCAGGCTGCGACCGGAAGTGTGTTCTGGTACAGTTTCAGCCAGAACGCCAGCTGTTCCTCCGGCGTGACCTGCAGCGAGCCGCCGACCCAGAACCCAGTAAGCGCGCTAGAGGAGTCCATGTTGCCAAAGGCGAACTTCTGGAGATACGCCTTCTCGCGCTCGGCTCCCAGGCGCTCCGCCAGGCGCATGAAATACCACAGCACCGAATGGTGGATGGCCGAGGCCAGCGTGTGGTCGCGTCGCGCTGACGCCGGCCAATCGCCCGTGCCGTCGTAGCGGAACACCTCGTCCGGCGTCACCACGCCGGCGTCGAGCGCGGCGAGCGCGTGCGGCACCTTGAACGTTGACGCCGGCGTCACGCGAGTCCGGCACGCTGCCGATGGATTGCGGCGAAGCTCGCCCAGGCGCAACTCGTGCAACAGAAAACACGATTCAACCGATTCCGGCGCTTCGGGCTCGAGCTCGACGGTTCGCGCGGCCGTGGCGTGAAGGCGCACGGACGGCTCGAGAAGCATGGCGAGACTGATGGCTGCCCAGGTGAGTCGCGTCGTGGAGAGCCGTCGAAGCATTCGCGTCCTACCGGTCGAGTACCGGCAGATAGGCTCGCCAGGGGCCGACTGCGTCACGGTACTGCTTGGCCATCACGCGTGAGGTTTGCGCCACGTGCCCGAGATCGTGCACCACCCACGCGGCCAGGAGCTTGCGAAGGGTTACCGTGCCGAGCTCAGGGTGCTCGCCCTCGAGATCGAGCTGATTCTCCGTGAGCTGCCACCCGCGAAGCGTCGCCAGATTATCGGCGCGAAGCCGCTCCAACTCGTCGAGGAGGTTCGCCAGGCTCTTTCCCTGGCTCTCACGGTACTGGGCGAATCGATCGAATGGCACGAAGCGGCGGCTGGGGCCTTGCGCCAGGATGATGCGGGCGCGGGGAATCCAATCGGTTTTCTCGCCGTGAATCAGGTGACCGAGGTTGTCGAAGGCACTGAAGGTCTCGGGTCCTTCGTTCGGCGCGGTCCACGTCTCGGCGAGGCCCCCGAGCATCGCGCGAAACGTGTGGGGCGTGCGCTCGAGCACCTCGAGGGCGTCGGTCAGCTGGAATTGCATGGGCGGCCTGACAGCTAGTCTGCTGCAGTCGCGTCCCGGTGTCATCAACGACCCGCTTACCAACCCACTCGCCCAGTGACATTCATGGCAATCCGATTGGACGACCGCCACTCGAACTGCCACGGGATAGTCGCTGAGGATTCAGTGACATCCTCCCCGCGTTGAGCACCTGCCCAACGGACTCGACGTCTCATCGCCGCACTGCGCGTGCGATGGACGGATAGACGAGGAGCAGGAGCGCCAGAGCTCGCATGCCTTCACTGTGCCGACCCTCGAAGCGCGCGGCTACAGGACTTCTCCAACTTCGCGTTCAGGGATCCGCCGGAGGGACCAATCAGATGTCGAGCACGGCATCGAGACCGCGATGGACCCCGACGAGGGTGGAGACCTTGCGAATCGCGAGCAACGCTCCATGCACATAGGGGCGAGCGCTGTTCCCGGAGTCGTGGCGGATCGTCAACTTCTGATCCGGCATGCCGAAGATGATCTCGGCGCTGATCACATATCCGGGAAGACGAACGGAGTGCACCTGCGACCCCGACACGGTGGCGCCTCGAGCTTCGCGTGGTCCAACGGTTCGATCGATCGGAACGGTGAGATCCGGATGCCGCACCTTTGCCAGGCGCGCTGCGAGCTCACGAGCGGTGCCGCTCGGCGCGTCGACCTTGTCGTCGTGGGCGTAGTCGATGATCTCCCACTGGGGAATCAGTTTGGCAGCGGCCTCGGCGAATTTCTGCAGCAGCACGACGGTCAGTGCGAAGTTGCCGCACGCGAGAACGCCGCGCTGCTGCCTCCTCGCGACGGTGTCGATTTCGGCAAAGTCGGTCTCGGTCAGACCGGAAGTGCCGACGACCACGTGCGCATCGCGCTCGAGAGCAGTGACGATGTTGGCCCTGGCGCTGTCGGGCTTCGTGTACTCGACGAACACGTCGCATGGGCTTGCCAGCGCCTCCACCGCCGTCGGGTAAATCGGACAACGCAGGCGCGGCTCATTCAATACGTCGCCCAACGTTCGGCCCGCATGCGTCCGCGAGATGGCAGCGGCCAGGATGAGATCGTCGACCGCCGCCATCGCCCGCGCGAGCTCAGAACCCGCCCACCCGGTGGCGCCGGCCAGACAGACCCGGATCATTCGCGCAGTTCTCGAACCCAGATGTTCCGATAGCGCACCGGGTTCTGGTGATCCTGAAGCTGAATCGGACCCCGTGCCGTTGACGCCACGTATGGGTCGATACGTCGATGGGCGGTTGGCCCCCAGAACGCGCGCGCATTCTGCACCAGCACGCCGTTGTGTAACACCGTGGCCGTCGCCGGCGATGCGAGTTGGCCGGCCGCCGAGAAGCGTGGCGCGATGAAGACGATGTCGTACGACTGCCATTGTCCGGGCCCGCGCGAGGCGTTCACCAGCGGCGGGAACTGCCCGTACATCGCCGCTGCCTGTCCGTCGGCATAGGTGGGGTTCTCGAAGCTGTCCAAGACTTGAATCTCGAACACGCCCGCGAGGAACACGCCGCTATTGCCGCGGCCCTGACTCTCCCCAGAGACCTCCGACGGAGTTGCGAACTCGACATGCAGCTGCACGTCTGTGAACTCGGCCTTGGTCCGGAGAAACCCCTTGGCGGTTTGGAGGACGCCGCCGGCCACGGGCCAGCTCGGAGCCGATCCATCTTGCGATTGCCAGGCCGACAGGTCGCCGGTGGGGCCGAGTAGCACGATGGAGTCGCTTGGTGGTCCGGCAGAGCCGAACGCGGCTGGTGTGATGACGGCGGGTCGTGGCCGCCTGACGTCATGCACGCGCCACTTGCCGTCCGGTTGAAATGGCGTGTCGTCATAGCCAAGCTGCGGGACCTGGCCGAACCCGAGAGCGCTGGCGACCAGGACGCTGAAGATCGCGACTGTGAAACGGGACCGTGCGCGGGCTGTGATCATGGTTGCCCCCAGCCCCGAAGCTTACATGCTTCGCCGCACCTCGAGATCACCCGGACTTCGCCGTGAGCTCTCGCAGCTTTCCGAGCACCGCGTCGATCGTCTTCTTGGCGTCGCCAAAGAGCATCAGCGTGTTGTCCTTGTAGAAGAGCGGGTTGTCGACGCCGGCGTAGCCGCTGGCCATCCCGCGCTTCATCACGATGCAGGTCTTCGCCTTCCAGACCTCCAGGATCGGCATTCCGTAAATCGGACTGGACGGATCGTCCAGCGCGCCCGGGTTCACGATGTCGTTGGCGCCGATGACCAGAACCACGTCGGTGTTGGGGAAGTCGTGATTGATCTCCTCCATTTCCAGCACGATGTCGTACGGCACCTTGGCTTCGGCCAGCAGCACGTTCATGTGGCCCGGGAGACGGCCGGCCACTGGATGGATGGCGAACCGGACGTTGGCGCCGCGCTCGCGAAGAATCTGCGTCACCTCGTACATCGGATGCTGGGCCTGCGCCACCGCCATGCCGTAGCCCGGGACGACGATCACGCTCTTGGCGTCGAGCAGGAGCTCGGCAGTCTCGTCCGGCGTGATGCTCTTCACTTCACCCGCTGGAGCCGCCGCGCCGGCTGGCGGCGCCGCGCCTTCTTCCGCCCCGAAGCCGCCGAGAATCACGCTGATGAATGAGCGGTTCATCGCGCGGCACATGATGTAGCTCAGAATCGCGCCGCTCGAGCCGACGAGTGCTCCCGTGATGATGAGGAGGTCGTTCTCGAGCATGAAGCCGGCGGCCGAGGCGGCCCAGCCGGAGTAGCTGTTCAACATCGAGACGACCACCGGCATGTCGGCGCCGCCGATCGCCATCACGAGATGGATGCCGATGAGAAATGCGATGAGCGTGGTGAGGATGAGCGACTGAATCGCGGCGTCACGCGGCGCGTCCATGAACTGCGTCGCGAGGAACACGGAGGCGACGACTCCGCCCAAATTCAGGAAGTGCCGGGCCGGCAGCAGCAGCGGCTTGCTGCGGATGACGCCCTGCAGCTTGCCGAAGGCGACGATCGAGCCGGTGAATGTGATCGCGCCAACCCACACGCCAACGAACGTTTCGATCTCGTGAATCCGCGCTTCGACGCCGGTCAAGTGCCGGCTCGGATCGAGCGTGGCGCCGAATCCCACGAGCACAGCGGCCAGCCCGACGAAGCTGTGCAGCATCGCGACCAACTGCGGCATGGCGGTCATCTCGACGCGCGCGGCCAGCGCGGCGCCGATGCTGCCGCCAGCGGCCAGAGCGGCGATCAACACCCCGTAGTTCGAAACCGTCGGGCCAAACGCCGTGACCAGAACCGCGATCAGCATGCCGGCGATGCCATACAGATTGCCGCGCCGCGCTGACTCCTGAGCCGAGAGGCCCGCGAGGCTGAAGATGAACAGCAGTCCGGCAACGAGATAGGAGATGGTGACCAGAGATGCAGGCATGGAGTCTTAAGACGCTGTAGGAGCGACAGCAAGGCAC
Source organism: uncultured Acidobacteriota bacterium (assembly GCA_963773045.1). Taxonomy (GTDB): domain Bacteria; phylum Acidobacteriota; class Vicinamibacteria; order Vicinamibacterales; family UBA2999; genus 12-FULL-67-14b. Next base: position 424,095 of record CAVYZT010000004.1, read on the forward strand.
AAGGCACAAGCCACGAGGCAGAAGTGAAGAGCCCGCACTGGGACACTCGAAGCCATTCTGCCTTCTGCCTTCTGCATTCTGCCTTTCAACGCCTGAACATCCGCAGCATGCGCTGCGTCACCATGAAGCCGCCGACGATGTTGATGGTGGCGAGGAGGATGGCCGCGGTGCCGACCAGCACCATCGGCGACGACAGCGGGCCGCTGATTTGCAGCATGCCGCCGAGCACGATGATCCCGCTGATCGCATTGGTCACGCTCATCAGCGGCGTGTGCAACGCCGGCGTGACGCTCCATACGACCTGGAAGCCGACGACGCAAGCCAGCGCGAAGACCGTGAGATGCGCGACGAACGCGGGTGGCGCCACCAGGCCGATGCCGATGAGAGCGAGCGCCGCGATCACACTCAAGACCGGCGCGAGTACGCCGCCGCGCTTCGGCGCCTCGACCTTCTTGTCCAATGTCTGGGGCGCAACCTTCGGCGTGGCCACCTTCTTCGGATCCGGCGGAAGCAGTACCGCCGGCTGTTGCGGGGGAGGCCAGAGCAGCTCGCCCTCGCGCAAGACCAGCGCACCGCGCACGACCTCGTCGGCCAGATCCAGGTGGAAGTGGCTGGCCCCGCCAAGGTCGGCGAGCAGATGCGTCAGGTTGTTGCCGTAGAGCACGCTTGCGGTCGGCGCCAGACGGCTCGGCAGATCCATGTAGCCGATGATGTAGATCCCGTGCCGCTGCACGACCGTGCCTGGCTCGGTCAGGGCGCAGTTGCCGCCGTTTTCGGCCGCCAGGTCGACGATGACCGACCCGGGGCGCATCGCCTTCACCATGTCTTCGGTGATCAAAACCGGCGCCGGGCGATTCGGAATGAGCGCCGTGGTGATGATGATGTCCACCTCTTTGCACTGCTCGAGGAACATCTCCATCTCGGCCTTGATGAAGGCCGGGCTCATCTCCTTGGCATATCCGCCCTGGCCTTCGGCCTCTTCTTCGACGTCGAGCTCGATGAACTCGGCGCCCATGCTCTTCACCTGCTCTTTCACGGTGGGCCGCGTGTCGAATGCGCGCACGATGGCGCCCAGGCCGCGGGCCGCGCCGATGGCCGCAAGACCGGCGACGCCTGCGCCGATCACCAGAACCTTCGCCGGCGGCACCTTGCCGGCTGCGGTCATCTGGCCGGTGAAGAACCGGCCGTAGAAGCTCGCCGCTTCGATCACCGCCCGATAGCCGGCGATGTTGGCCATCGAGGAGAGCGCGTCCATTTTCTGGGCGCGGGTAATGCGCGGCACCTGGTCGACCGCGATTGCCGTGGCGTGGCGCGCCGCGAGCTTGTCCAGCGTCTCCTTGTTCTTGCCCGGGAAGAGAAACGAGATCAGCGTCCCGCGATCGCGAATCAAATCCGCTTCGTGCACTCCGAGTTGGGGATGCATCACCGGCGGCTGGACCTTGAGGACGATGTCCCCCTGCTGCCAGAGCAGCCGGGTGTCGGCCACGACGGTCGCCCCGGCAGCAGCGTAGGCCTCATCGCTGAATGACGCTCCGGCCCCCGCGTCGTGCTCGACGAGGACCTGGAAGCCCATTTTGATCAGCCGCGCGACGTTTTCAGGAGTGGCCGCCACGCGGCGTTCGCCGGGGCGGCATTCTTTGGGGACGGCCAGCTTCATCGGTGTCGGTCTGTGCTCTCCGCCGGCCGAGGTGTGACGAAACTGCCCGACAGACGTGCGCGGGGATTATACCCTTCGACTCAGTCAGCCAGCCGGCAGCCCGGCCGGATGACTTCGCTCAGGGCAGGCGTCGCGCTCAAGTCGCCAGCGCCTCTGCCGATTGTGGATCAGGCGAGGTTAGATGTCCGCCGCTACCGCTTGCACCGGCGGCATCATCTCCGGCGCGTGGGGAAGCCGGGCGCGGAACTCCCTTCGCAGCAGCAGGAGGTTCAGCGTCACCTGAGCGAAGGTCGCCACGACCGTCAGATACCAGATCCAGCGCAGCTCGAAGCCCGCGACCTGCGCGAGCAGGGCCGCGGGAATCGCCACGACGACGATCCGGACAAACGAGGTGGCCATTGACGGAATGGTGTTGCCCATCGCCTGGAACATGCTCGCCGTGACGAACGTGATACCCGAGGCGACGAAGTTGAGCGAGACGATTCGCAGATACTCTTCGCCGACATCGATCGCATGCGGATCCGTGGTGAAGAAACGGATGAGCGCACGCGGGGCGATTTGCGCGATTGCCGTGAATGTCAGCATCGCCACCGCGGCCATGAGGGCCGCTTGGCGAAAGGCGTCGCGCACGCGGTCACCACGCCGGGCGGCGAAGTTCTGACCCGCCACCGGCGCCACCGCAAACCCGAGCGCCACCACCGGCAGGAACATCGACTGCATGATCCGCATGCCGATGCCGAATCCGGCCTGCGACGCGGCGCCAAACGGCCGGCTGACCGCGTAGACGACCATCAGATAGACCGCCATCAGCGCAAACTCGACGCCGGCGGGCAGGCCGATCTTCAGCATGTCCCACCAGATCTTCAACTGGGGCGCCCAGTCCTTCGGGCGGAAGTGCAGGTAGGCATTCTTGTCCAGAAAGTACATCGAGAGCCAGACCACGCCGGCCACGACCGCAACGAAGGTCGAGATCGCGGCGCCGGTGACGCCCATTGGATATCCGGTGCCCCAACCGAAGATCAGAAACGGCGCGAGCACGATGTTGAGAATGACAGTACCGGTCTGCACGATCATCCCCGGCTTGAAATTGCCGGTGCCGCGCAGCGCCGCGCCCATCGCCACCATCACGAACTGCAGACCCATCGCAGGGATGAACCACAGCAAGTAGTCGTTGGCCAGACGATTGGTCTCGGCGTCGGCGCTCATGCCGTCGACGTACTGATGGCGGAGCGCCATCGCGATCACGAGGAAGCCGAAGCCCGCGGCAACCGACAGGGCCTGGGCCTGATTGAAGAAGTACGTGGCCTGCTGGTGATCCTTGCGTCCCGCCGCGTGCGACACCAGGGTGGTGGCGCCAACGCCGAGCATCTGCGACACGGCGAGGACGATGAACGTGAGGTTGCCGCTGATGCCGACGGCGGCCACGGCGTCGGTCCCGAGACTGCCGACCCAGTACAAGTCCACCAGCACATACAGCGTCTGGAAGATCATGCTGACGAGCATGAAGCTCGTCGTCTTGAGGAGATGCCCGGACAGCGAGCCTGTCGTCAGGTCCTGCATCGGGTCATCATAGCAGTCAGTTGAAAGTTCAAGAGTTGACGGTTCAAAGTTTCAGTTGGAAGTTTGCAGTTCAGTTGAAAGTTGAAGTGGAAAGTTGCAAGTTGGAGAATCCATTCATGAAAACCCTGATCGTCGGCACATGTGCGGCCCTTGTCACCGCTTCAGGTCTCTGGGCGCAGGCGCCAGGTCCCCCAGGCAGTCGGGGTGTGCGCGTCGAGGTGTCGTTTCCCTCGAGCGTCCGCTCGGAGCCGGTGACCGGCCGCGTCTACGTGATGATCTCGCGGACCAACGAGCGCGAGCCGCGGCTGCAGATTGGCCGAACCGGCACGCCGTTCTTCGGTCGCGACGTCGAGAAACTGGCGCCCGGTCAGGCCGGCATCATCGATGTCACCGACCTGGGCACCCCGGTGGCGAGCCTGAAGAACCTGCCGCCCGGCGACTACTTCGTGCAGGGCTTCGTCAACATCTATTCCGAGTTCAAGCGCGCCGATGGCCACACCGTGTGGATGCACGACGACCAATGGGAAGGTCAACGCTGGAACATCTCGCCAGGCAATCTGTACAGCGAGCCTCAGCGGGTGCGCATCGACGCCACGACCGAGACGATCAAGCTGGTCGCTAGCCACGAGATTCCGCCGGTTCAAGTGCCCGCCGACACCGACTTCGTCAAGCGGTTCAAGATTCAAAGCCCGCTTCTGACGAAGTTCTGGGGTCGTCCGATTTATCTGGGTGCGACGGTCCTGCTCCCGCGAGACTACGCGGCCTCTACCGTCCGCTATCCGGTCCTCTATCGTCAGGGCCACTTTGGCCTCGGCCCGCCGCTCGGCTTCGAAGAGAACAATGAGGTGGGCCTGGCCTGGAAGCGTGACGACTTCCCGCGCATGATCGTCGTCACGCTTCAGCATCCTGCGCCGTACTTCGACGACAGCTACGGCGTGAACTCGGTGAACGTCGGACCGTTCGGCGACGCGATCATGCAGGAGCTGTATCCCGAGATCGAACGACGGTTCCGGACGATCGGGGAGCCCTGGGCGCGCGTGACCGATGGCGGATCCACCGGCGGATGGATCTCGCTGGCCCATCAGATTCTGTATCCCGACTACTACGGCGGGGTCTGGTCCTATTGCCCGGATTCAGTCACGTTCACCGACGTCGAGGGCATCAACGTCTACCACGACGACAACGCGTTCTACCGAACCATCGACTGGCGGACCGTCCCGATCATCAATACGCGCGAAGTGAACGGCCACGTGCGCCTCACGTCGGAACAGCGCAATCACATGGAGCTGGTCAACGGCACGCGCGGGCGATCGGGTGAGCAGCTCGACATCTGGTCGGCAGTATTTGGCCCGCTCGGCCGGGACGGTTACTTCGAGCCGCTGTTCGACAAACGAACCGGCCTCATCAACAAGAGCGTGGCCGAATACTGGCGCGCCCATTACGACCTGCTCGAGTACTTGAAGCGCAACTGGACGACCATCGGTCCAAAGCTCGTCGGCAAGGTTCACGTCTATACCGGCACGGCGGACAACTTCTTCTTGAACAATTCGACCAAAGAGCTCGAGGAATGGATGAAGACCACTCAGAATCCGCACTACACCGGCTTCTTCCTGTACGGCGACGGTAAAGGGCACTGCTGGCAGGGGCCCGAGTCCACGCCCGAGCGGCTCAAGCAGATGGCGGCGCACATGGCCCGACAGAAGCCCGAGGGCATGACGACGCCCTGGTGGCGCTACTGATTCTCGAGAAGAAAGAGGAAAGAAGAAGGAAGAACGAAAGCGCGGCCAACCATTAGCGAACGGGGCTCGTCTACCTTTGCGGCATTGAAACGCGACCTCTAGGGTCAGCGTGGCGGCAAACCTTTAGGTTTGCCGTTCGTATTTCTAACCATGCGCGCCGCCGTCGTCGTCTTGTCGGACCTGGGCCGGAACCCACGGATGCAGCGCCACGCGCGCGCATGTGCGGGTGTGGGCGACGTGGATTTGGTCGGCCTCCACGGGTCGCCCCTCGAAGCAGGCCTCGAAGACTCACCTCGCCTGACCGTCCATCGGCTGCCCGACGGAAGGCGCTCGACGCGGTCACAGAAGAGCGTCAGCCGATTCGTCATGGCCTCAGCGTTCCGCGCGGTGTCGCACGCGTTCTCAGCATTCCGCGCGCTGATGCGACTGCCACGGCCGGACGTGATTCTGGTCGGCAATCCTCCAGCGGTCCCCGCGCTTGGCGTCTGCTGGCTCGTGTCGCGGTTCCGCGGCTCCCGGTTGATCATCGATTGGCAGGATCTCTCCCATCGCCGGGCCGCCGCTCAGCTCGGCGAAGCGCACCGCCTGGTGCGCTCGATTGCGAGGAGCGAGCGTCGCTGGGCGCGCCGCGCGCATGGACATGTGGCGGCGTCTCAGGCACTCGCCGATTGGCTGCAACGCGAGTACGGCGTGCAGGCCACAGTCGTCTACGACCGTCCGGCGCACGCACAACCGGCGAGCGAGATGGCGTTGCCGATCACCGAGCTGGCATCTCCACTCGTGGTCTGTCCGACGAGCTGGGGCGCCGACGAGGACTTCGATCTCTTGCTCGAAGCGCTGGAGCGCACCGATCGCACCCTGGGAAAGAGCGCCCAGCCGGCGAAGCTGACGGTTCTTCTCACCGGCACCGGCGAGCTCCGAGGCGCCTTCGAAGCGCGGCTCGCCCGCCGCCAATTCACCCACATCGCCGTGCGCATGGCCGACGTCGATTCCCGCGCGGCGATCGCGAAGGCCGACGCTGGACTGTGCCTGCACCAATCCGCTTCGGGACTCGACTTGCCGCTGGTGCTCTCGGACCTTCGGGGCGCCGGTGTTCCGGCCTGCGCCTACGACTACGCTCCCGTGCTCACCGAAGTCCTCACCAACGGGCATGAGGGCGTCCGGTTCGGCGAGCCCGGCGAACTGACTACGATCTTTGTCGCTGTGGCCACGCGCGATGCGTCGCCGGATAGTCCGCTGGCTCGCTCGCGCGCCTGGCTCGCGTCCCATCATCCCGAAACCTGGGAGGACCATTGGCAGCAAGCGATGGCTCCAGTTCTTTCCAGAGTTCAATCGTAGGGTGCAGGTCTTCCGCCTTCGCCAAGGCTACCGGAGGCTGGTCGGACCGGCCCACGCAGCCGGTGATCGATTGAAGCCGGGCCTTGAGACCGCCTCTACTAATCTCTGAGCGCCGTTGCGGGATCGACCCGCGTGGCGCGCCAGGCGGGAACGATGGCTGCCAGGCCCGCCACGATGAGAAGGCCAACCGCGGTGGTCACGAGCGTCAGCGGATCACGCGCCGAGACGTTGAACAGTTGAGCTTCGATCACACGCGTGATGCCAAACGCGGCCGCCAGCCCTAACGCGAGGCCGATGATCACGGGCTTGAGTCCGTGTGCGGTCATCATCGACACCACGTCGGCTGCCGATGCGCCGAGCGCCATGCGCACGCCGATCTCCCGGGCGCGCTGCGCCGCGAGCCATGCAATGACGCTGTAGATGCCGATCGCAGCGAGCAGGAGCCCCGTCGCCCCCAACAGCGACATCAACCAGGTGTTGAAGCGCGCTTGGGCCAGCACTCGCCGGAGCCCATCGTCCATTGTCGTGAGACCGAAGATCGGCAGCGACGGGTCGGCCCGTCGTACGCCGGCTCGAATGGCGGTCGCCATCGACGCGGTGTCGGTGCCCCGAACGACCACGCTGAGAGTTCGACCGACCCACGTCCAGGCGACATCCGGGATTTGTCGCACCGGGATGTAGAACTCAGGCGACGGCGTCTCCGCGGGGCCGCGCGCGCGGACGTCGGGGACCACACCAACAACGGTCTTCCACATCGGGTCGTCCGGGGAACCCTCGCAGCACCCCATTCGCTTGCCGATTGGATTCGCGTCGCCGTAGGCAGCCCGCGCGAGCGTTTCGTTGATGATCATCACGAGCGGCGCCTGTCGTATGTCCGCGCCGGTGAATGCGCGTCCGGCCTTGATTGGAATCCGAAGCGCTTCGAAGTAGTCGGGTGTCACGAAGTGCGCCTGGCTGATGATCCGATCGGCGATGAAGGGCTTGCCCTCCGGCACCAACCCATTCGAGCCGCCGCCGCCCGTCAACGGCGGCCGAGAGTCGAGAGCGGCTGCCTGAACGCCAGGCGCAACTCTCACGCGATCCAGGATGTTCTGAAACGCGAGCTGTACCTGCTCGGCGCTCGCGTACTGTGCGCCCGGAAGCGCCACGCGGGCGGTGACGACGCCACTGGTGTCGAACCCGACCGGTGTGTTCTGCAGATTCACCGCACTGCGAATGAGCAGCGCGGCGCCGGCAAGAACGATGAGCACCAGCGCCGACTGCGCTGCGATCAGCGTCTGGCGCAGCCAGGGCTTGAGCGAGCCGTGACCCGCTCCCTTGCCGTCGCCAAGTTCTTCCTTGAGTTCGCTTCGGCGCGTGGCGTGCCATGCGGGCAATGCACCCACGATGAGCGTGCTCAGGAGGACGACGGCGCTTGCCGCGGCCAGCACCGTGGGATCGAGCGCAGCTGAGTCGAGTCGCGGCACGCCTGCAGGTGCGAGCGAGACGAGCGCCGGCAGCGCCCAGCGCGCCACCAGCAGGCCCGCCGCCCCTCCAAGGCCGGCGAGGACCAGGCTCTCAGTCAGTACTTGGCGGACGATGCGTCCGCGCCCCGCTCCGATGGCCGCGCGAATCGCCAGCTCGCGCGATCGCGTGGCCAGCCGTGCCAGCAGCAGATTGGCCACGTTGCCGCACGCGATCAGCAGGACAACGGCGACAGCGGCCAACAGGATGAAGAGCCGGGTTCTGTAGTCGCCGACGACGAAGTCGCTGTAGACCTGCGCCCCGGCGCCGCGATCCTTGTTGAAATCCGGATGATCGCGCATGAGGCCCTGCGCACCACGCATCAGATCGTCGTTGACTTGACTAAGCGACACATCGGCCCGGCGGCGAGCGAACAGCTGCAGATAGTGCTCGTCGTACATAGCCAGCCGCTCTGGTGTAAAGGCGATCGGCACCCACAAGTCCGCCCCGTCCGAAACGTCGCCGTCGAAGCTGGCCGGCATGATGCCGATGACGGTGTACGGCTCGCCGCTCAACCGGATTTCCCGGCCGAGCAGCGATCGATCGGCGCCGAACCGTCTCGTCCACAGTTGGTGGCTGAGAACCGCGACGCTCGCGCGCCCCGGCTCGTCCTCTTCCGGCGCGAACGTTCGTCCGTAAAGCGGAGGGACGCCAAACACGGAGAAGTAGTTCCACGTGACTCGTTGACCCGGCACGCGTTCGGGCTCACCCTCGTCGGCGAGATTGAAGCTCGAGTATTGAACCGCCGCGAACTGTTCCAGCGTCGTGACCCGCTGGCGGAGGTAGTCGAAGTTCCCAACCGACGTCCCCCCCGGTCTTCCGCTCCACGTCGTATAGGCGAGCAGCACTCGATCGGGATCGGCGTAGGGAAACGGCCGCAACACAACCGCGTTGACCACGCTGAAGATCGCCGTCGTGCCGCCGATGCCGAGCGCCAGCGTGAGGACCGCGGCGATCGTAAAGCCAGGATTGATTCGGCACTGCCGCAGCGCAAAGCTCAGATCCTGACGGAGCTCGTCGAGCCATTCGCGTCGCGCGAAATGTCGGTTTCGATCCTCGCCCAATCGCTTCAACGCCGGCTCGACGCCGGCGACTCGTCGCGCGGCTTCCGCCTGGGCCGCGGCACGAGTCCAGCCCCGGTCGATCAGTTCCTGCGTCCTGAGCTCGCGGTGATGCGCCAGCTCCTCTCGCACTTCCTGCTCGACCGGCATTCGCCACAACACCGATCGCAGACGACGGCGGATGGTCATCTCATCCTCCAACCATGACCTTGTTGACGGCCTGCGAGAACACCATCCAGGCCTTGGTGTCTTCCGCGACCTGGTGCCGGCCCTGACGGGTGAGCCGATAAAACTTCGCGCGACGGCCGAGCTCCGAGGTGCCCCACTCCGCGTCGATCCACCCGCGCTTCTCCATGCGATAGAGCGCCGGATAGAGCGAACCCTCTTCCACGGGCAGCGCCTCGTCGGTCGCCTCCTCGATCCAGCGCGCGATGCCGTACCCGTGCATCGGCCCCCGCACCAGCGTCTTGAGGATGAGGGTTTCGAGCGTACCGGGTAAGTAGTCGATCGGCGTTCGATTCATGGAAGCCTCGATGCTCTATACCTAGATTATCAAGGTATTAGACGGAAGGACCTCCGGATCGGTTGCGTCGAATCTGACCGGCTTCTCTGCCGTCTGCCGAGTCGTCAATGCGGCGGCGGCGACCGACACCCGCGCGCGTGAAGCCAATCGACGAATCTGGCGACTCGCCGGAAGCGACGACCGTGCCATCGCTGGTCGCCGGTATCGGAGGCGCCGAGCCTGCCAGATATAATCGAAGGCTTGGAGTCTAGGTGGAATACCTGATCAAGCAGTACGCCCTCGAACCTGGCGCCTTGGAGATCCAGTACATCGAGGAGTACTTCGGCGAGTTTCCGGGACGAAAGACCGCCGCTGAAATCATCGATCGCCTGACGGATCGCGAGTCGCTCATTCTGATGACCGAAGCGCCCCTGCCGGACGAGCCCGGGTCCCTGGTGCCCGTCTCCTACAAGGTCGTTCACGAGATCCGCGCGCAGGAGACCAGCAGCGAGCTGTGCGACCTCGTGAGCCGCCTGGCTGGTTCGGTGCACTTCGACGGCCGCCGCATCCTCTACAGCTGGATCGGCGGCACCCGCCGGGACTGGCGCGGGCAGGGCCATTTCCGCGCGCTCACCGAGGAGTCAGAGGTGTGGGCAATGTCGAATGGCTTCGAGGAGATCGTCGTCAAGACGAAGAATCGCCATTACGACATGCGGGCCGTGCTCGACCAGCTGCAGTTCAACGTCATCAAGCACGAGCCCCACTCGCAAGATCAGATGGAATCGAAGGTGTACATGAGCAAGCTGCTGCCGGCGGAATTGCCGCGCAAGCATCGCAGCATTCGTACCGTTGTTCGCGCAGGCTGACAACCGACAACCGATCGCTGAAAGCCGATTTCAGTCGGCGCGAAGCGTCGTGACGGGATCGAGGCGAGTGCCGAGCTTCGCCGGCAGATAGGCCGCGACGCATCCCACCGCGGCGAGCAGCGCGCCGATCGAGACGAACGTGATCGGATCGTTGGGCCCGACCTGATACAGCAGTCCTCTCAACAGTCGCGTCGTCGGTACCGCGCAGAGAATCCCCACTGCCAGTCCCGTCCCGATCAGCGTGAGTGTCTGTCGAACGACCATGCCGACAATTTCATTGGGGCGCGCGCCGAGCGCCATGCGGATGCCGAACTCGCGCACCCGCTGCGACACCGAGTAGGCGACGACGCCGTAGACGCCCAGGGCCGCCAGGAGCAGGGCGACGCCGGCGAAGATGCCCATCGCCATCGTCGTCAGACGCGGCAGCGCGATCGACTCGGCGAACACGTCGGTGAGCGGTCGAACCGCCGACACCGGCAGGAGCGGATCGATGTCGTGGATGACACGCGTGGCCGACGGCGCCAGCCGGGCCGGGTCTCCGGCGGTTCGGACGACGTAGGACATGATGCCGAAGGCGTACTGCCGCGACGACAGATATGCCGTCGGCCGAATCTCGCCGTCGAGGCTCGCCAGCTTCACATCGCTCACCACCCCGACAATCTCGTGCGGCTTGTCGTTGCCCAGATTCAGGATGAACCGGCGCCCGATCGGGTTGTCGCCCGGGTAGATCTGGCGCGCAAAGGTCTCGTTGATCACCGCCACGGGATCGCGATCCTGCGTGTCGCTTTCGGCAATGTCCCGCCCGGCCAGCTGCTGAATCGCCATCGCCGCGAAGAAGCCAGGAGTCACCGGGCGAGCGTCGACGACCGGACGTTCCGAGGGCGGCGGCTGCGGCGCATCAGCTCGCCAGAATGACGTGGCCGGTCCGACTCCAGCGAGCGGCAGGAACGAAATGCCGCCGACCGCGCCCACGCCGGGGAGCGCCTTCAACGCCTCCATGGCACGGGTATGAAATTGATGTTGCGCGTCGGAGTCCCGATAGCTTCGCGATGGCAGCGTGACTCGAAGCGACAGCGCGGAGTCTGCGATAAATCCAGGATTCACCGATTGCAGTTGCATCAGGCTTCGGCCCAGCAGTCCGGCGCCGCACAGCACGGTCAAGGCGAGGGCAATCTCACCCATGACGAACAGCTGACGAACAAGCCGGCCGCGCGACGTGCCGGAGAGACTTGGCGCCCCGTCCCTCAGCGCGGTCACGAGCGACTCACCAGTGGAACCCAACGCGGGCGCGAGGCCACAGACGATCGCTGTCAACCCGGTGATTCCGACGGCAAAGGCCAGTACCTGAGGAATCGAGCGTGATCTGTCCGAGGAGAGGCAGCGGCAATCGGCCCTGGATCCACGTGACCAGCGCGCGGAGCATCCACGACGCAAAGGCGATACCTGCCAGACCTCCGACAATCGAGAGCAGGAGTGACTCGGTGAGGAGTTGTCGCAAGATCCGGGTCGTGCCGGCGCCCAGTGCCGAGCGAATGGCGAGCTCACGGCGCCGAGCCGACGCCCGACTCAACATCAGGCTGCCGATGTTGCCGCATGCGATCAACAGCACGGCGCCAACGGCGGCGAAGAGCGCCAGGATCGTGACGCGAATGTCGCCGATCAGCTGGTCGCGAAGCGGAATGACGTTCACCGTCCAACCGGTGTTGAAGTCGGGTTGCTCGCGCACGAGCTCAGCCATGACTCCCGCCAGCTCCGCTTGTGCCTGATCGCGAGTCACGCCGCTCTTCAAGCGACCGAGAGCGACGAGGCTGCGGCCCGAGAATCGACGAGCCTGTGCGCCAAGGGCTTGGAATGGCGTGTAGACGTCGGCGCGCTGGCCAAGCACTTCGAATCCGGCTGGCATCACGCCGATCACAGTGACGGGCCCACCGTCGATCGTGAGAGTGCGGCCGATTATCGAGCGGTCACCGCCAAACCGGCGAAGCCAGAGCGACTCGCCGATGACGATCGTCCGAGTGGCGCCTTCCTGATCCTCGCCTTCGCGGAAGCCCCGGCCGAGAATCGGCGATACGCCGAGGACGTCGAGCAAGTCGGCAGCGACTACGATCGCGCTCAGCTCGGCCGGGTCGCCGTCCCCGGTGAGTGTGACGCGATTCTGAGTGAACGCGGCCATTCGCTCGAACGATCGACTCCGAGCTTTCCATTCGAGGTAGTTCGCCGGACTGACGACATTGCGTGACCGGTTTCGCGGGATGTTGTGCTCCCAGATCACGACCAGATTCTCGGCATCCGCGTATGGAAGCGGCTTGACCATCAGCGCGTTCACCACGCTGAAGAGCGCAGTCGTCGATCCGATGCCGATGGTCAGCGCCGCGATCGTGCAGAGCGTGAAAAGCGGGGAGCTGAACAGGACACGTACGCCGTGCTTGAGGTCGGAGAGAAAAGTTGTCATTGCTGTGGACCGTCGAGAGCGAAAGGCACCGGAGGAATGGTTTCTGCGCAGGCGCTCTGCACAGCCGTCACCGTTCCCGTGTCGATGAGCTGCGCGATCATTCCGCCGATGCACGTGGCGGCGCTGCCAATGGGATGCCCGTTGTTGCGCACGACCACATGGCGGCCACGCGACAAGGTCCGCAGCACCTGGTCACCGCCCGTCGGCGGCGTCACGGGATCGAACTCGCCCGAGATCAACAAGGTTGGAATGCTCGATGTCACGGGCTGACGATGTTCGGGGGGCGTTGAGCCTTGGGGCCAATCCGCGCAGGCGTTCGTTTGCTGCCGAAGCCGGTAGTCGCCGCCAAACGTGCGATTGGTGAGCGGAGCCCAATCCTTCGGGAGAAACGGGACATCCTCGGTGCAGGTCACGCTCAGAAAAAAGCCTGCTGCCAGACGATCGCCTCCCAGAATCGTTCGACCGGCCAGTGCCGTCTCGGCCAGGCCCGCTTCGTCTTGACCTCGCGCGAGACGGTGCACCAGCTTTGGCGCTCCCGCTGCCGCTTCGGGCGAGTAGAGGACGTTGCGGAATGCTTCAGCGAAGAGGCCGCGAGAGACGGTGATCCGAGTGAGCGGCCGCGCTTTGGCTTCGGGCAGCGCCAGCGTCGGCGGCTCTTTTTCCAGGCGCTTCAGAACCGATTCGAGGTCCGCGGCCATCGTCGGATACGCCTTGGCGCAGTCGGCGTCTTCTGCACAACGAGAGACGAGTTGCTGCCAGGCCTCCTCCCCCTCCCGGGCGTGAGATTCGGGCATCGCCATCGACTGCGGCACCACGCCCTTGAGCGCGACCGTTCGGGTGCGTGAAGGATGGCGCGTCATGAACGACTGCGCCACGCGAGTGCCGTAGGAAGTGCCATAGAAATTCACCTGCGCGTACCCAAGCGCCTCCAGGACTTCGTCGAGGTCGTCTGCTGCAATGGCGGTGGTGTACTGACGGAGGTCGGCACGCTGCTCGAGCCGCGCACGACACGTGCGAACGGCGCGTGGACTGAGCAGCTGGTCGTCGAACGCCCCTGCGGTGTCGCGCTGGCCGAGCTCCGGACACGTGAGCGCGGCCGATTTCCCTGTACCGCGCAGATCGATCAGGACCAGTTCGCGGGTCTGCCGAATTGATGCGAACACGCCGCCATAAAAGCGCGCATTGAACGACGGCGCGTCGCCAGGACCACCTTGCAGAAAGACGAGAGGATCTGGCCGCGCCGGCTGGCTTAGGGCGGGAAGCACGATCACGTTGAGTGGAATCTTCCGGCCCCGTCTGGCTTCGCGGTTCTCCCAGACTTCGTAGGTTCCGCATCGCGCGGGCCCGACTTGATCGATCGTGCAGGGCGACAACCAGGCCTGCGCAGCCAGCGCGAGTGCTGGCGGCGTCACTTGCGAAGCCCCAGCAGGATGAGCCCGGCCGCGGCCTTCTCGCGTACTTGTGGGTCTGGATCGCTGAGCGCTCGTTCGAGGGCGCTCAGCGCTCGCGGATCGCCGCTGGCGCCGAGTGCGATCGCGACCTTTTCGCGCACTTGCGAGTCGGCGTCATCCATGGCCCTGAGCAGCGGATCGACCACGCGCGCGTCGCGACGGAAGGCGAGGCCGATCGCGGCCTCTTCCCGGACCTGGGCATCCGAATCGCCCAACGCAGTGAGCAATGGGTTGATGGTTTCGGTCCCTGGGACCAACGCGAGGCCGAGCGCCGCCTGCTCCCTGACCTGCCGATCGGGATCGTCCAACGCTCGCGTCAGCGCCTTCGTGATCGGAGAAGCGCTTTGGCGATCGTCGATATTCATCAGCATCGGACCGACGGTCTTGGCGCTGCTTTGCGCGGACCCCTCTGCAGTGGCCGGCTGTGGCGGTTGAGCGCCCAGTACCGTTGCGGCAACGGCGATCGATCCAGCGATCACGAGCCATTGCGTCGAGCGTCTAGGCGTGAGCCGGCGCGACGGGATCGATGACGGCGCCGTCTCGACGTCACTCGACAGGATCGCCAGCAGCCGCCCTTCGATCGTCGACGGCCGCGCCATGCCGAGCGCCGCCGCCGGAGTCCACGCGTGCTGACCCTTGGCCAGGTCGAGAAGAAGCGACGCATACGCAGACGGGCGCACGCCCGCTTTCAAGACTTCGTCGTCGCAGGCGCACTCCCGTTCTCGCGCGAGTGCGCGAGCGGCGATCCACATGAGCGGATTGAACCAATAGAGCGCGCACGCGAGTTGAGCCAAGGCCTGAGTTCGCCGGTCACCTCGCCGAATGTGCGAAAGCTCGTGGAGCAGTGCGGCCTCTCGATCGGCCGCGCGCCATTCATGGGCAGAGCTCGGCAGCAGGATCACCGAGTGAAAGAGCCCGGCGACTCTGGGGCTGCCCGGTCCTCGCGTCTGTCGAACCGGCGGCATCTGGCGGAAGCCCAGGCGTGCCGCGAGGCGTCGAGTGTCGTTCATCCATTCGGGAGGTGCGTCAGTCGCTCGAGCCGCTTGCCAACCGCTCGCAAGCCATCCCAGTAGAAACCACGCACCAAGAATCCAGGTCCCGGCGCGCGCGATTCGAGCGATCAACTCCAGGCCGATCGGGTTGCGAGCGATCTCGCTCGGTGGACATCCGTTTCCGGTCGATCGATCGCATGAGGCCACGACTTCGAAGTTGCGAGCGCTCTGCCCGCCCGCGGGCGGTTGCACTGAATCGCCGACCCAGGTGGGCAGGGCGAGCTCGAACCGCGGCGCGACGAGAATCATCGCGGGGGCGAGCAGCACCGCCAGGATGGCGGCGTGCCAGATCAAATGCCTCGTGGCGGCGGTCGCGCGACTGAGCAGACGCGTGAGGACCAACGCCGCAAGGAGCAAAGCCGAGGTTCGCAGCAAGAGGTCGAGATCCATCAGCGTCCTTCCCGTCTGGCGCGCTCGATGAGCGATGACAAATGACTGAGCTCCTCGTCTGACAGGGTCGAAGAATCGAGCAGCGCCGCCGCAGCTTGTGCCGCCGATCCCTCAAAGAAGGTCTTCACGATCCGGGTGAGCGCCGATTGCCTGGCGCTGTCGCGAGGCACGACGGGAAGGTAGACGTAACGGATGCCTTGTAGTTCGTGGCGAGCGTGGCCCTTTGACTCGAGAATCCTGAGCAGGGCTCGCACCGCGGAGTAGCTCGGCGCATCGGGAAGCGCGCCCTGCACATCGGCGGCGGTCGCGCTGCCGCGCGCGTAGAGCACGTCGAGAATCTGCCGCTCGCGTCGGGAAAGTGGGTCGGCCGTCATCGGGGGTGCCAAAAAATCAGCATGTGCTGATTATTTAGCATTGGCCGGTCTCAAGCGCAAGGCCTGTTTGGAATCGAGGTGGGCTTACGGACGGTTCACCATTCTTCTCAGTCGCCTTAGGCCTGCCCTTGCTCCTTCGACGGAGCGTGAACTAGACTTGGTGTCATCTTGAGATTCGATCTCATCTGACCCTTACCCACCCAATACTCGATCCCAGTCGCCATGCTTCAAGCGTACGTCATCACTCTTCGCGAGGGTCTCGAAGCCTTCCTCATCGTTGCCATCAGCCTCGCGTTTCTGCGGAAGAGCGGACGGCTCGAATTGCAGTCAGCGGTTCGGTGGGGCATCGCGTTGTCGGTCCTGCTCAGCATCGGCGCCGCGTATCTCTTCCAGCGGGCGGCGAATCAATCGTTGTGGGAGGGCGTGCTGGCGATTGTCGCGGCTATCTCCGTGGCGACGTTGACCATCCACATGTGGCGAACCGCTCGGCGCATCAAGGCGGAGATCGAGGGCAAGCTCGCGACTTCGACTGGTCGGACGGGCGCAGCCGCCTGGCTTGGCGTCTTCGGTTTCACGCTGCTGATGATCTCGCGCGAGGGCATGGA
Organism: uncultured Acidobacteriota bacterium; assembly: GCA_963773045.1. Taxonomy (GTDB): domain Bacteria; phylum Acidobacteriota; class Vicinamibacteria; order Vicinamibacterales; family UBA2999; genus 12-FULL-67-14b. The sequence goes on from CAVYZT010000004.1 coordinate 440,645, forward strand.
GACGGCGCTGCTGATGGGGACGCTGCTCACGCAGGTCCAGGCCTATTCGATTCTCGCCGGCGCCATCGCGGGAACGCTCAGCGCCGCCAGCGTCGCGTGGCTCTGGTCGCGGTACGGACATCGCGTCAATCTCGGGCTGTTCTTTCAGGTCACCGCGATCTTCCTCGGCGTGTTCGTCGTGCAGCTCTTGATCTACGGTTTCCACGAGCTGACCGAGGCCAACTTGTTTCCCAACAGCGAAGCGCTGCATTGGGCGACCGAACCGTACGGTCCCGACGGCGTTTACGGTCAGTACCTGACCTACCTTCTGCTCGCCGCACCGCTCAGCTGGCTGTTGTTGTCGATGCTGAAAGGCAACGGCCGGCACCGGCCGCAGCGTCCAGCCGCGGTCGCCGATCAAGCCTGAGAGTTCGCGCCTGAACCGCCGCCCCACTTGAGGGTTGGGGTACTCTTTCGTGGATGACGAAGCCACCGACCGTCGCCACACTCGTCTGGCAGGGCGATCTTCGTTTCTCAGCGAGTAGCGGCTCGACGGAGATCGTGCTCGATAGTGACGGGATTGCCGGACCGACTCCACCGCAGGCGCTCGCCATGGCACTTGCCGGCTGCATGGCTATCGACGTGGTCGACATCGTGAAAAAGGGCCGGCATCCTGTACAGGCGCTCACCGCATCGCTCGTTGGCCGGCGCCTCGACGACCCGCCAAGACGCTTCACCGAGTTCAAGCTTCACTTTGCGATGACAGGCGACGTGCCGGACGTGGCGGTCGAGCGCGCGATCCAGTTGTCCCGCGACAAGTACCTGCTCAGTCTGGCATTCACTCCGACCCGACATCACCCTGGACACGACCTTCGAGGTTCGACGCTGAGCGATCGTAAGGCCTACCTCGACTGGCTGCGAGGGATCGCCGTCGTCATCATGGTGGAGGCGCACGTCGTGGACGCGTGGACCCGCGACAGCGATCGGCCGGGCGCCCCGTTTGCGATTGCGGTGTTCATCGGCGGCATCGGCGCCCCTCTTTTCCTGTTCCTCGCGGGCGTCGCGCTCCCGATGGCGGGCTCGCGTCGCGCCAGTTCGATTGGCCATAGAGCCGCCGCGGCGGCGGCGTGTCTGCGAGGATGGCAGGTCTTCGCACTCGCCTTCCTGTTCCGGCTCCAGGCACAACTGCTTGGGTGGGGGCCTTTCATCAATTTCCTCAAGGTCGACATCCTCAATGTCATGGGGCTGGCCCTCGTGATGGCGGGTGCTTTCTGGGGATTCTCGACCTCGCGGACCGTGCGGATCGCGTTGTTTGGCGTGGCCACCGGCGTGTTCGCGATGAGCACTCCATTGATCCGAGAAGCGGCGTGGGTGGCGTCGCTTCCCGATCCAATCGAGTGGTACTTCCGCCCTTCGCAAGGACACTCGAGCTTTGTCCTGTTCCCGTGGGCCGGCTTCCTGTTGGCGGGAGCGATGATCGGCGAGCTGATTGATGCGACTCGAGCGAGGGCCAACGACGGATGGCTTCAGCACATCTTCGCCGGCGTGGGCATCCTGACGATCGCCGGCGGCTTTTGGGCCTCGCTGCAACCGTCGATCTATCCGGTCGCCAACTTCTGGCTCAGCTCACCGACGTTCTTTTTCATCCGGCTCGGGATGGCCATCACTTTGGTGCCGATCGCGTGGGTTCTCGAGAAGACGGTGAAGCCGCTGGCCTTCCTGGATACATTCGGTCGATCGTCGCTCTTCGTCTATTGGATCCACGTCGAAATGGTCTACGGCGTGATCGCGAAGCCACTGGAGCGGCTCCTGCCAGTAGAGGTCTCGATTCTCGGCACCGTCGCGCTCTGCGCGCTGCTGCTGGCGATCGTGCGCTGGAAGAACCGCGTCGCCCGCGAGCTGGAACTGACCGGCGCTCTTCGAATCTTGGCCCCGGTTCTGCGCTGAACGATCGGGCGCCCCGTTCAGCACGGGCAATAACGATCATCTGGAGCGAAAGGGAGCATCCGGGTCATTCGCGATAGAGATAGCCGCCAACGGCCGACGCGACGATCATCTCGACCAGACTCCAGACCACGCCGAGCACGACCATCCCCATCGAGCTGAAGCCAATCACGCCGAAAGCAATGGCCGAGTAGAGGTAGGTGAGCGCCCACACGACGACGCCGGCCACGATCGCGGTCTTCGGTCCGGGTCCGAGCCGAGGGCGCATGGCCGCGTACAGCCACACCGTGATCAGGCCAAGCACGAACGTCTCGACGACGAAGACGGCAATCGCGGGTCCACCGACGGCTGGAAGATTGCGCGCCGCCAGCTCGGCTTCCAACTGCGCGCCGGCCACGGGCACGTTGAGGATGGTCTGGCTGATGTTCATGATCAGCCCCGCCGCTAGTCCGCCTTTGATCACGCCGCCGACGTTGATTCCCGCCATGCATCCTCCTCAGCGGCCGGAAGTCTAAATCAATCTCGACTAAGATCGCGAGCCGGGGATGACGTATCGATTCGGCGCGTACGAGTTTGACGCGACCGCGAATTTGCTCCGCAAGAATGGTCGCACGACGCCGCTGGAGCCGCAGCCGGCACGGGCGCTCGCGCTGCTGCTGGCTCGCGCCGACGAAGTGGTAAGCAAGGTGGACTTGCGTCGAGCCGTCTGGGGCGACGATACGCACGTCGATTTCGATCGCGGTCTGGCGTATTGCCTCTCGCAGGTTCGAACGGCACTCGGGGACAGCGGTGAGAATCCGCGTTTCGTGCAGACGCTGCCGCGTCGCGGCTATCGCTTCATTGCGCCAGTTCACCGGGACGACCTCTCGAACCTTCAACCTGTCTCGGTCCCGTCGCCCTCGCGTCCGGCCCGACAACGCATCGTCGCTGGCGCCGCAATTGGGTTCATCGTGGTCGCGGCCGCGACCTATCTGTGGACGTTTGGCCGATCGAGCGACGCCAGGCGAGCGCGCCAGGTTGTCGCCGTCTCAATCTTCGACAACGAGACCGGCATCTCGGAATACGACCGTCTCGTCTTTGGTCTCTCCGATCTGGTCGTGACGCGTCTGGCGGCGATTGACTCCGAGCGGCTGGGAGTGATTGGCAATGCCGCGGTTTTGCGTCAGCCCAGAAACATTCGGAATCTCAAAGCGGTCGCTGAAGGAGTCAAGGCGGACTACGTCGCCCTCGGTCAGCTCCAGCGAGCCGACAACGGCCTTCGATTCATCACCCATTTCATTCGACTCGACGACGAGACGCACCTGAAGGCCAACCGCATTCAAATGCCTGACGGAAATGTGTCCGGGCTCGAGACGGCCGTGGTCGAGGAGTTCGAGCGGGCGGTTCGCGAGCACGTCCTGCGCTGACCTTGGCGCTCCTGAAGCGTCTGGTCAAACCGTTGCGAAGACACGAGTTGGTTCCTGCCCGAATGCTGAATTGCCCTTCGGTTGGCGGCGAACCATAAAGGCGCCGGAGGTTTGAGCCATGTCGCAACAGTGGTCCCGTCGTTGGTTTGTCAGCCTGGTGCCGGCGATTGGCGCCGCCGGGTTTGGAAGGCTCGAGGCGGTTTCGACCGCCCAGTCAGCTCCAGCCGGCGCGGTGCTTGAATCGTTCCCGGCACAAGATCCGGCCGTCACGAAGGAGATTGTCTCGGTCTCCCATGCGGACTTGAAGCGCGTCCGCGAACTGGTTGAGCGCCAGCCCGCGCTCGCGCGCGCGTCGATCGACTGGGGGTTTGGCGACTGGGAAACATGCATCGATGCCGCCGCCCACGTCGGACGCCGGGAGATTGCGGACTTTCTGATTGCCAACGGCGCCAGGCCGACGATTTTTTCCGCGGCGATGATGGGGCAGCTCGATGTTGTGAAGGCGTTCGTCGCGGCGCGGCCTGGTGTGCAACGCACCTATGGGCCGCATGGCATCACGCTGATGGCGCACGCCCGCGCTGGCGGACCCGATGCGGCGCCGGTCGTGCAGTATCTAACGACACTTGGAGATGCGGATGCGCCGCTCGCGTCTGTGCCGCTATCGGCCGAAGATCGCGACGCTCTCGTCGGCCGTTATGTCTTCGGTGCGGGACCACGCGATCACTTCGACGTCGACGTGCAATACGATCGGTACGTGCAATACGATCGGCTGGGTATCGAACGGGCAGGCGGTCCGGCACGGCGCCTTCTGTTTCACACCGGCGATCTGGTCTTCTTCCCGACGGGAGTCCCGTCCGCCAAGATTGCGTTTGCGCGCGCCAGCGGCAAGGTCACGCACCTCACACTGGCCGATCCAGCAGTTGTCGTGACCGCAAAGCGAGAGTAACGACATAATCGAGCCGGATGCTCGAGACGCTGATCTGGTGGCTGAGCGTTGCCTTCGTCGTCATCTCTGCCGCCGGATTCGCCGCCTTCTTCGTCGTACGGTGGGCGTTTCTTCGCGTCGCCACGCGCATGTCGCTCGCCATCGAGCGCCGGGTAGGTGCGGCCGCGGCGGGTGCGCTCACGCGGCTGGGGAGTTACGCCAAGTCGTCCGGCGTCGACCTCGCCGAGGCGGACCGCCGAGTCGGCCGGCACATCGATCGCCTGGCGCGACTGATGGACAGTGCCGTCACCCTGCCACTGATTGGGCCCGTCGGGCTCGATGCGGTACTGGGACTCGTTCCCGTCGTCGGCGATATCGCGGGCTCGGCGATCTCACTCGTCCTCGTGGCGCGGAGCCTCCAGTACGGTCCATCGGCCGGACTTCTCTCCAAGATGCTCGCCAACGTGTTAACGGACTTGATCTTAGGAGCCATTCCGCTGGTCGGTATCCTGGCTGACGTTTGGTTCAAGGCGAACGAGCGGAACGCGCGCTTGTTGAGGGAGTTCCTCGAGACAAGCCCGAAGCAGGATAGGATGGTCATTTGACCGAGTGGCTCGAGACCGACCTCCGGCAGGCGCTGCTGCAGGCAGTAAATACCTTTAAATTAACGACTTACACCGATGTGCACATTTTACTCTGATGTTTCGTGCCGAAAATAAAGCAAAAACCATTGAGCCCGATGAGGACGCTTCGATAGAATCCGACTCTTTGGACAGACCTTTATGATCAATGTCGCGGCAATCCGGATGCAGCAGTTCGGCGTGCAGTTCTATCAAGCCTCATTAACCGCCAGTGACATCGACAAACTCGTTCGATTCGAGGTCTTGAGTTACGCCGAGCAGGGTCAGGCTGGGGTTCGCGGGAAAAAGAAGGCCGTTCAATCGAAGATCAACTGGGATCTGCTGGAACGCCGCATCGCCTCGAATGAAAAGGCGTATCAGCGCGCCATCATCCGGAAAAAGATCGAAGAGCTCGTTCAGTACCTACGAGCAGTGCCGGCAGGCGCGCGACCTGCCTTCGATTCCCGGTGCCGTGATCATCTCGTGTGACGAGAAGCTGTCATTCGAGCCCTCCGAGCCCGGCTCGTGGGTCGGGCGCTTGAAGGTGCCCGAGCGGGAAGGCATTTTGCGAGCGATCGACGGGCAGCATCGCCTGCTGGCGCTCCACGCCGATATCGATCGGTTCGGCGACGAGGCGTTCACGGTGCCGGCGATCATCTTCGACCGAGTGCCCGAAGATCACATCGTTCAGATGTTCGTCACGATCAACGCGAAGCACACGCGGTTGAACGCGTCACACCTCGTGTCACTTTCCGGCCGGCAGCTCTATCGTGACGAAGCGCTCGCGACCGCTCACGACATCGTCCGCGCGCTCAACGACCGGGACGAATCGCCGCTTCGAGGCGAGATCAAATTGTTGGGCGTCGGCAAGGGGCGTGTGGGTCAGGCGCCGCTCGCGCAGGAATTGAAGAAGCTGTTTGCCAATCCCGAAGCGTTCGGCAGCACGAGGAAAACGGCCGAGTTCCACGAAGAGTCGAAGCGGTTCTTCGTGAACTACTTCAAGCAGATCTCGAACATTTTCGAATCGGCGTGGAACGGCCGCAAGTACAGCATCAAGTCGGCAACGGCCCTTAGAGCTTTCATCCGCGTGGCGCCTGATGTGATTCAGAAGATCGACCAACAGCATGGCGACCGCACTGACTTTCGTGCGATCGGCAGGGTCATCTCACCGTGGGGCCGCCGGATTGGCGCACTGCGGTTTGAAACCGATGGCGCCTGGAAACGGCAGGGCACGACCGTCGACAACCTGGCCAAGGAGCTGCGCCTGGCGCTGCAATACCCGGAGGGTGCGGCCGGTTAGTTCGCGGCTCCGCGCAAAAGACTATGCCCCTGCTGACCGAGACGTATCTCGGTGATGACGGCTCGTCATCCGGAGCAGGAATTTGTCGGACAGAGACTTCGCCGCCCGGTCAGGGGCTTCGCCGATCCGCATTGGGGGCGTGCAGCGCGTACACTCGCCCGGTTCCTTCCTGATGCACGAGCGTGAGCCACGAAGAGAACCGCGCCAATAGCGGTTCGACGTCGGCCTGTCGCGGATCGAACATCTCGGCATGCACGACGACGTGCGTGACTCCCAACTCCGCGAGACTCTTCAAACTTCGCTCATCGGGAAAGTATTTGAGCTCCTCGTACAGTCGATCGTGCACAGGCGCTTGCACTCCGCTATAGCCCTGTATGGTCTTCTGCCAATGCGCCATCGAGTGGAGCATGTAAGTGGTTTGAAAGCGGGCTTTCAGACCCACCGGGATCTCCGCGACCACGAAGGGCTTCGGCTGATCGGCGAGCCAGCGCTCCACTCCAGGGAACTCGACGCGGAATGGGGCGAGCTGAAGCGGAATGCCCGCGCATTCGAGAATGAGTACCACGCTCACCGCAATCGCCATGGCGCGCTGCGGACCGGCTGAGAGTCCGCGACTGAGCCGCTCGAAGCCGAAGCCAGCCAGTACCGAGAGTCCCAAAACGGCCAGAATCATGAAGCGCGAAGGGACGCGCACCAGACTCAGACCCGGCAGTCCATTCACCCACGACCAAAGCTTGAGAGGAGTTCCTGCCGACAACCACAAGCAGAGCATAGTGAGCAGCGAGTAAAACACGAGCGTTCGCTTGTCCCCGCGAAATCCCCGGCCCGCGAGAATCGCAACCGCGGCAAAGACCAGCGGCACATAGCCAGGGAACAGGAATCCGTTGGCAGCCTCATTCACTGGAGTTCCAGGCAAGAGCGACAGCAGGAAACTGTGGACCGTCGTTGGGGAAGCCAGAAAGCTCACCGGTACGGGATCGAAGTTCTCGAGCGACCGCTGCAACCCGAGCTCGTTCTCCACTGCGAGGTAGGGCAGGAACACCAGGGCGGTTGGCAGCAGGAGCATGGCCCCCGCGACGCCAACATCTCGGACGCGGCGGGCGATGTGAAGTGAATCTCCGGTCGCCAATCGGAAGACGAGCAGCGCGACCACCGCGAGCGTGGCGAATACGGCGCCATGGCCTGACGTCAGCGCCTGCATCGAGAAAAAAGCGAGGGCGATCCGCGCGTCTCGCGCGCGACCGTGATCGAGATACGAATGCAGATACGCCAGCGTGAATGGCACCCACTGCACCGTCGCCAGGTGAATCTGGGTGATCCGGAAGAACCGGGCCGGCGAAAACGCGAAGATCAGCCCGCACACGATCGAGCTCGCCGTGCTGAGTCCAAGACGGTGAGCCAGCACGTACGCGCCGAGTCCGCACAGTACGCAGGAGAGCAGTGTCACCACATTCAGCGCCAGCACGCTGTTGCCGGTGAGCCACAGCACCGGCGCAGCGAAGAACGCGCTGCCGATGAGGTTCTCCGAGTACGCGAGCGTCAGACGCTGCGGGTAATAGATGTTGGCGTCAAAAATCGAGAGGGGATGCGATGTCAGCGCGTGGACGTCCCAACCGAGCGTCCAGAGAAACAAGTGCGTGTCGGGAGTGTCGTTGAGGACCGTTGAGGCCATGTGCAGCGCCAACGGGTAGGTGAGCAACAGAGTGAGAGCCGTGAACAGGAAGACGACCCATCGTAATCGCGGAGATTGGCGAGTCACCTCGCGAGACGGGCGGCTCATCGAGCGGATACGAGCGACTGCACACGGACTCCCGCGTCCTCGAGACCACGCCGAATCTCCTGCGCGAGCCGGGCGGCGCCTTCCGTGTCGCCGTGCACGCAAATGGTGTCCGAGGTCAACTTGAGGGTCGACCCGTCCACTGCCTCGATCGCCTGCTCCTTGACCATCCTGACGGCGCGCGCGACGACGGTGGCCGGATTGTGAATGACGCTGCCCGCCTTGTGCCGGGACGCCAGCGAACCATCGACTTCGTACACGCGATCGGCAAACCCCTCGGCGGCGACTCGAAGGCCTGCGGCTTCGCCCGCGCGGAGCAGCTCGGAGTTGGGGAGGCCAAACAGAATCAATTCGCGATCGAGCGACGCCACGGCGCGGGCGATAGCGTCGGCCAGCGCGCGATCGCGGCACGCCATGTTGTAGAGCGCGCCGTGGGCCTTGACGTGTTGCAAGCGCAATCCTTCAGCGCCGGCGACACCGGCGATCGCGGCGACCTGATACATGACCAGGTCTTCGACTTCGCGCGGGCTGGCTTTGAGCTCCCGCCGGCCGAAGCCGACCAGGTCGGGGAAGCCAGGGTGCGCGCCAACCGCCACGCCGTGCTGCTTGGCCAACCTCACCGTCTCTCGCATGGTTGACGGATCGCCGGCGTGAAAGCCGCATGCGACATTGGCCGACGTCACGTTGGGCATCAGGTCGACGTCGTTGCCCATTTTCCAGGGGCCGAACGTCTCCCCGACATCGGAATTGAGATCAATTCTCATTTTTGGCTTGACCGACCATTTTAGTCGGCAATATGCTCATTCAGAAGTTGAGACAGGATCTCAGGATTACGACATGAATCGTTTTCGGACCGTTCTATTCTGGCTTCACCTTACGGCTGGATCGCTCGCCGGGTTGGTCGTTTTGGTGATGTGCGTGACCGGAGTCGCGCTCACCTACGAGAAACAGTTGCTGGAATGGGCCGACAGCCGGTCCTGGTCGGCGCCGCTCTCGGCGAGCGCGTCGCATCTGCCGCCGGAGACGCTGCTGGCCAGGGTGCGCGAAGCTCAGCCGGGGGCGGCACCAATTGGTCTCTCGCTGCGCGCCAATCAGAAGGCCCCCGCTACCGTGACCCTCGAGGGCAACGCCAGCGTGCTTGTCGATCCGTATAGCGGAACGGTGATTGGGCCGCCGCCCCAAGGGCTGCGCGCGTTCTTTCGCGGCGCGACGAGCTGGCATCGCTACCTGGCGCGCGAAGGTGAGAGCCGGGCCGCCGGGCGAATGATCACCGGAGCCGCAAATCTCCTTTTCCTCTTCATCATCATCAGCGGGATGTATCTGTGGATCCCGAAGACGCTGTCCTGGATGTCAGTGAGCCGCGTCCTCTGGTTCCGGAGTGGTCTGCCGCCGAAGGCCCGTTACTTCAACTGGCACAACGTCATCGGTGCCTGGTGTGCAATCCCCCTGGCAATTGTTGTCGCTGGCGCAGTTCCAATCTCGTACAGCTGGGGGAACGCTCTGGTCTATCGCCTAGTCGGAGAAGAGCCTCCGACGCCACCCGCGGCGGCACGGCCACAACCGGCGGCGAGAGTCGGCACCACCGGCGAAGCACGACCAGAACGAGAGGTTCGCCAGGAACCCCACGGATTCGATGGTCTCGATGAGGGATGGGCCAAGACGGCCGCGGAAGTTCCTGCTTGGCGAACCATCACCATTCGCCTGTCCCCCAATCCGGAGTCGCCATGGGTCTTCACCGTCGATTCGGGGTACGGCGGCCAGCCGCAAAAAAGGCAGACGCTCACCATCGACCGCGCGACCAGCGCCGTACTCGAAGTCCGAAGCATTCGAAGACCTGACGCTCGGCCGCCGCGCGCGATCGTGGCTGCGCTTTGCCCACACCGGCGAGTTTTACGGCTTGGTCGGACAAACGATCGCCGGCGTCGCGTCGGCGGGCGCCGCTGTATCTCGTCTACACCGGTCTCTCCTTGGCGCTGCGACGATTCTTCTCGTGGAGAGGTCGCAGCAAAGGCTCGAGCCGCGATCAGCGTCAAGCGGCCTGACGCGTCTTGTCTCGTTCACCCAGCGTCATTGGTCATCAGTTGAAAGCCATCACACAGCGTCGGGAAGGTTTACGTCAGTCATGGGGTTTCGATCCGCAGTTGTCAGCACCGTTCTGTTTTTCTTCTTTTTCTGTCATCTAGTGCGCTCGCTCAGACGATTCCCTGGAGTGATCGGCGTGAAAACCTGCGCGGCTATCCTTTGTCTGTCTCTGGCGCTTTTGCCCGTTGCTGCCGTGGGACAGGCCTCAGGACCTGGTGTCCTGCTGCTGGCTCATGGGGGAGCGGCAGAGTGGAACGACCACGTGAAGGCGCTGGCTCAGCAAGTGGATCAATCGCTGCCTACCGAGATCGCATTCGGGATGGCCTCTCGCGGCTCGATGCAGGCCGCAATCGATCGACTCGGCACCCGAGGCGTCACGCAGATCGTGGCCGTGCCGCTCTTCGTCTCCTCGTACAGCTCGGTCATCACCTCGACGGAGTATCTGTTGGGCCTCAGGCATGAGGCGCCTCCAGAACTCGAGATCTTCGCGAAGATGGACCACTCATCTCACGGCGCTGCCGGAAGCAACGACCACACAGCGCATGGCGCCGCCGATCCGACGACGCCGGTGGCCTCCGCGCTTCCAGTCCAGATGACGACTGCACTCAACCGTCATGTGCTGATCGGGCAGATTGCAGCTGATCGCGCCAAGTCGATCAGCAACCGCCCTGAGAACGAAGCCGTGATCCTGGTTGCTCACGGGCCGGTGCCAGACGACGACAATCAACGGTGGCTGGCGGACATGGCCGTTCTCGCCGAGCAGGTGCGCGGCCGCCCCCTTTGCGTCGGTCGACTACATGACGGTCCGCGACGACGCGGATGCCAAAGTGAGGGAGGCGGCGACTGCGGATCTCCGGAGCAGGGTAGAGCGTCAGACTGCGGCTGGCAGGAAAGTTCTCATCGTGCCGCACCTGCTGTCGTTCGGCGGCATCGAGAACGGGCTTCGCAAGCGCCTCGAGGGCTTGGACTACGAGATGGCCGGTCAGGGGTTGATGCCGGACGCGCGAATCGCTCAGTGGGTGCTGGCGCAGGTGAAGTGAGCGCTCACTGAGTGAGCAGCTGCACGAGAAGCGCCTTCTGCGCGTGCAAGCGGTTCTCTGCCTGATCGAACACGACCGATGTCTTCGACTCGATCACCTCGTCGCTGACTTCTTCGCCGCGGTGAGCCGGCAGACAGTGCATGAAGAGCGCACTGGGCTTGGCGAGCGCCATCAACGTCTCGTTCACCTGGTAGCGCCTGAACGTCTTTTTGCGGTCGGCGTACTCGACTTCCTGTCCCATTGACGTCCAGACGTCTGTGTAGACGGCGTCGACGTCGCGAACCGCGGCCTTCGGGTCGGTGAATTCGGTCAGCCCCGCGCCATTTTGCGAGACCGCCGCAGCCTGCTCGACCACTTCGTCGGGCAGCTCGTAGCCCTTCGGCGTCGCCACCTGCACGCCGATGCCGAGCATCATCGAGGCGTGCACCAGCGACGCACACACGTTGTTGCCATCGCCGACAAACGCGATGCGCCGGCCGGCGACCGTGCCCCACTGTTCGACCAACGTCTGCATGTCGGCGAGCGCCTGACAGGGGTGTTCCTCGTTGGACAACGCGTTGATGACGTGCAGGCGGGGTGTCACCTCGGCGATCTCAACGAGCCGTTCCTGCGCGAACGTCCGAATGACGACGGCGTCAACCCAGCGCTCGAGATTCCGTGCCACGTCGTTAATCGGTTCGCGGTCGGCGTGCATGACGTCGGCGGGGATCTCGACGACGTCTCCGCCCAGCTCGCGCACGCCGATGGTAAAGGTCACTCGTGTGCGTAAGGAGGGCTTCTCAAAGAGCAGACCCACATGACGCCCATTGAGCGCCCGAGCCGTCGGCGCGATGCGTCCGTGGATGCGGTCTCGCTTGAGCGTCGCCGCCAACTCGAGGCATCGAGCGAGGCTGTCGGGATCGAAGTCGAGAACCGAGAGGTAATTCTGCACTTAGGTCCGGTATTCGGCGTTGATCTTCACGTACTCGGCTGAGAGATCGCAGGTCCACACAGTGGCCGAATGCGAGCCACCGGTGCCGAGACCCACTTCGATCTCGAGATCCTTTCCAGTGAGGTAGTCCGCCGCCCGCGGAGCGAGCTCGTCGAATGGTCGGCCTTGATCGAACAGCACGAGGTCGCCAATGCGGACGTACGCCCCTTCGAGGACGAACGCCGCGCCCGACCGGGCGGCCGCCGCGACCAGGCGACCCCAGTTCGGGTCGCCGCCATGGATGGCGGTCTTGACGAGCAGCGAATTCGCCACCGCGCGCGCCGCCAGCCAGGCGTCACTCTCTGTCGTCGCGCCGCTGGCGGTGATCGCGACCAGCTTGGTCGCGCCTTCGCCACCCCGCACGATGCCGAGCGCGAGCTCTTTGGCAACTGCTCGTAAACCGTTGACGAGGGCAGGATAGGAGGCTTCGTCGATCTGAACGCCACTTGCGCCGGTGGCCAGTGCGAATACGCAGTCGTTGGTCGATGGCTCGCCGTCGACGGTGATGGCATTGAAGGTGTCGTGTGACGCTTCGACCAGCGCCCGCCGCAAAACCTCCGGCGCGACCGCCGCATCGGTCGTCAGATACCCCAGCATCGTGGCCATCCGGGGTTCAATCATCCCCGACCCCTTTGCCATTCCGCCGACCTGAAAGACCCCGGATGGCGTCCTGACCTCGACCGCGGCTTCCTTCGGAAACGGATCGGTGGTCATGATCGCGCGCGCCGCATCCGCCCCGCCGGTCGCCGACAGCGACGACACCGCAGCGGGGATCCCTCGCCGGACCGCCTCCATTTTGAGGTTCACGCCGATGACGCCCGTGGATGCGACGAGGACCAACTCCGCAGCGCAGCCAAGCGAGGACGCCGTGAGATCAATCATTTCCCGCGCGTCAGCCATCCCTTGGGGACCGGTACACGCGTTGGCGCAGCCGCTGTTGGTGACAATGGCCTGCGCCAGTCCGTGGCTCGCTGCGAGCTGTTCCTGGGTAATCAGCACCGGCGCAGCCTTGGCGAGACTGGTCGTGAACACACCAGCCGCGCTCGAGGGCGTATCGGTTGCGATGAGCGCGAGGTCTGGTTTCCCAGACGCCTTGATGCCGCACGGCAGGCCGGCAGCGCGAATCCCGCCCGGAGCCGTGACGCCCCCGCCGATGCGCCGAATGTCAGACACGATGGCCGACTGTGGGTCTGACCGAAGTCCGGTGCGCGGCTTCGGCAGGAGTCTTGGTCGCGATCATACCCACCAACTCCAGGAGCATGGCGTACTGCCCGCAGGTGCGAAACAGTGGGCAGCTCGCGCAGTCGTGAGCGATTTTTTCGGGAACCCAGGTGTGCGGCACGATCGAGAAGCCGAAGCCGACGAGGAATCCCGGGTCGTGCGCGAACGCGCACAGCTTCAAAAAGCCGTCGCGCCGGGCGCGTCGTCCCAGTTCATCCACCATGCGCCCGCCCAGTCCGACCCCTCGGGCGTCGCGCCCGACGACGAGCGACCGCACTTCGGCGACCGATCCCGACAGCGGCGCCAGCTCCGCGCAGCCGACAATCCGGTCGATGTTCTTCGACCGCACCACCGCCACGACAAAGCGCGAGGCATGGACGATGAGCTCATCGAGCGTACGAGGCAGCAGGTGTCCCTCCTCGAGGTGCGACGCGATGAGCGCGTGAATCGCCGGCGCGTCGGCAGCCGTCGCGCTGCGCAGCGACGCCGACGGCGTGGCGCGCTTCAATCGCTGCACCGGCGCCTTTTGGCGCCCCTGGCGCGGTCCATTGTCAACGACCACTCGCATGCTCACGCTTTCACCTCGACTCCCGACGAACGTCTCGCCACTTCGGTCAGCACGCCGTCCAGGATGCCGACCGCCTGCTCGATTTCTGGCACCGTCACCGTGAACGGCGGCAGCATTCGAACCACCCGCTCGGCCGTGCGGTTGACCAGCAGGCCAGCTTCGAGCGCCCCATCGATCACTGGCTGTGCGTCAATCGTCAGCTCGAGTCCGCGCATCACACCGGCGCCACGCACCTCGCGAATCAGCAGATGCTTCCGCTGCAGGCCCAAGAGCTGCTGCTCGAAGACGGGGCCCACGTTCCGCACGTGATCGATCAGACCGCTTTCGATCTGATCGAGCACGTACAGCGCCGCTCGCGTGGCCAGCAGGTTGCCGCCGTACGTGCTGCCGTGATCGCCGGCGAACACCTGTTGCGCGACCGTTTCGGAGACCAGCGCCGCGCCGACCGGAATGCCCGAGCCGATCGCTTTACCGACCGCCACGAGATCCGGCGACCAGCCGAGCGCCTGAAAGTGGAACGGCCAGCCGGTACGCCCGAGCCCGCACTGAATCTCATCGGCGATGAGCAGTGTGCCCGTCGCCTTCGTGACTCGCGCGATGGCGGCCGCAAACGCAGGCGACAACGGACGAATGCCGCCCTCCCCCTGAACGGGCTCGGCGATGATCGCCGCTGTGTCGTGCGTCACCGCCGCCTCGAGCGCGTCGATGTCGCCGGGCGCGACGAACGTGACGCCCGGGATCAACGGCTCGAACGGCTCACGGTAGTGTGCGTTCGCCGTGACCGACAACGCGCCCATCGACCGACCCGAGAAGCCGTGTTCGAGCGCCACATACTTCGTCCGGTGTTTCAGGCCCTTTGAGTACCAAAACCGCCGCGCGAACTTCAGACACGCCTCGACCGCCTCGGTGCCGCTGTTGCAGAAAAACGATCGCTGCAGGCCGGAGAGCGTTGCCAGTCGGGCGGCCAACCGACCCTGCAAGGGGTGGTAGTAGAGATTCGACGTGTGAATCAGCGTCTTCGCCTGATCGGCAACGGCCGCCGCCAACCCCGCATGCGCGTGACCGAGGACCACCACGCCAATGCCGGAGATGAAGTCGAGATAGTCGCGTCCCGACTCGTCGAACAGATGAGTGCCCTCACCGCGGACCAGGACCACGGGCACGCGCTTGTAGGTCTGAAGCACGTGTTGCGCCTCGAGAGCTTTGACTTGGTCTGCAGTTGCGCTCATG
The DNA here is from genome assembly GCA_963773045.1 of uncultured Acidobacteriota bacterium. Classification (GTDB taxonomy): domain Bacteria; phylum Acidobacteriota; class Vicinamibacteria; order Vicinamibacterales; family UBA2999; genus 12-FULL-67-14b. Next base: position 455,707 of record CAVYZT010000004.1, read on the forward strand.
TCGATCTCGCCAATCGTTACTTCGTGATCCTGGTCGACGCGTCGGTCGACGCACCGGCGACCGCGCGCACCAGGCGGTCGGGAACCCGCCCATCGACGATGGCCACGCTTTTGACGCCGCCTTTGATCGCCGAGCGGCACGCGGAGAGCTTCGCCACCATACCGGCACTCGCTGTACCCGATGCGAGCATTCCCGAAATCGCCGTGCCATCAAGCGTCCGTACGGTCTGTCCCTGTGCGTCGAGCACCCCTGCGGTTGCACCAGCGACGACCAGACGAGCGGCTTTCATGCGGGCCGACAGGCTGCCGGCCAGCGTGTCTGCGTTCACGTTGAACAGCTGTCCGTCCTTCGCGGCGCCAATCGAAGCGACGACCGGCACGTAGCCCGCTTTGCATAGATCGACCACGAGCTCGGGCTTGGTCGAGTGGGTTGGCTGGCCCACCAGCCCCAAATCGACCAGCTCTCCGCTCGTGGACGCGTGAGGCGCGGCCCGCTTCACCGGCGCGACGCTCGCATCGGCGCCCGTCAAGCCGACCGCGCGGCCGCCGGCCGCGTTGATCGCCGCAACGAACTTCGTGTTGACCGACCCGGCGAGCACGGCGACCACGACCTCTAACGTGGCGGGATCGGTGATGCGAAGGCCATCCACCTGACGCTTGGGAATGCCGGCCCGCTGCAGCGCGGCGTCGATCTCGCGACCTCCGCCGTGGACCACGACCAGCGGCGCCTTCCTGGCGGCGCGCGCCACGGCCTTTCCCATGACCTTGAGCTTCTCGTCGTTTTCGATGAGCTCACCGCCGAGCTTGAGGACCGCCGTGCCCTTCACAGCAGTCCTGCCCTTTCGTCGAGGCCGAACATCACGTTGAAGTTCTGAATGGCCTGCCCAGCCGCGCCTTTGATCAGGTTGTCGATGACGCTCACGACAAAGACCCGGCCCGTGGACTCGTCCACCTTCCAACCGATGTCGCAGAAGTTCGTATAGGCGACGTGCTTGATCTCGGGCAGCGCGTCACCGGTCAGCCGGACAAACGGCGCGGACGCAAACGCCTGCTCGAACGTTTTCGAGACCTGGGCGAGTGTGGTCCCGGGTTGAAGCCGTGTATAGACGCTCGACAGGATGCCTCGATCGAGCGGCACAAGATGCGGAACGAACGTCACGCTCCGATCGAGCGCCTGTTCCATCTCCGGCGTATGGCGATGGCCGAACACGTTGTACGCGGCGACGCTGCCGTGATTCTCGGAGAAGTGCGTCCGCTCGCTCGGCGCTTTGCCGGCTCCCGAGATCCCCGACTTCGCGTCGATCACAATCTCCGCATTGGGAAGAAGGAGTCCGGCGCGCTGCAACGGCAGCAGAGCGAGCAGTGATGCCGTCGGGTAGCAGCCCGGATTCGACAGCAGACGGGCGCGACCGATGCGTTCGAGCTCAAACTCGGTCAGACCGTAGACGACTCCGTCCGGCCAGGTCCTGGTCGCGGCGTACCAGCGCGCACGTGCCGAGGCATCGCGCAGGCGGAAGGCGCCCGACAGGTCGATCACCCTCAGGCCGGCGTTCAGCAGCATCGGTGCGATCTCGGCCGATGCCGCCTCGGGCAGCGCGAGAAACACCGCGTCCGCCTGGCCGATCAGCTCCGCCGGATTGAGTGGGACGACGGGGCCGTCCCAGATCCGCGCCAGCGCCGGCAGCCGACGGGGCGTGCTGGTTGCTTGTGAGGCCGTGGCGGCGGTGATGACGACCGAGGGATGGCGGGCGAGCAGCCGGACGAGCTCCTGTCCCGCGAACCCGGTGGCGCCGGCAATCGCCACGCGGACGCGTTGGGCCGTGCCTGGCTGGTCTCCCTCGATTTCCTCGACGGTCTGGATGTCCATTGCTGATCTCGAACGGCCTCTGGGCGCTGCAACAATATGCGTCCAAAAGAATATTTATACAGAGCCTCGCCTGGCGTGTCAATGGCGAATCTGCATGACCGCCTGGCGCGCCGAGCCGATGTATACTGATTCACTTGGACGCATAACTATGAAGGCGCGCCGTCAGTCAGCCATCCGCGAGGTCGTGCGGCACGAGGCCGTGCGCAGCCAGGAGCAACTCCGGCAGCGCCTCGTCCTGCGCGGGTTTCGCGTCACGCAGGCGACCCTGTCGCGCGACATCAAGGACCTGGGACTCGTGAAGCGATCGGTTGATGGCGCGTACCAGTCGTCTGCCGATGAGTCCCCGACGCCGGCCGCGGCCTTGGGCGCGCTGGCCAAAGCGTTCACGGAATATCTGGTCAGCGTAGAGGCCGCCCAGCAGCTGGTCGTCGTCAGGACCGGGCCCGGGCAGGCGCAGTTGCTCGGGCTCGCGATCGATCGCTCGCGTCTGCCAGACGTCGTAGGCACCGTGGCCGGTGACGATACGGTTCTCGTCATCGGCCGAAACGAGAAGGGCGCAAGAGCGATCGTGAAACAGCTCAACGAGCTGGCGAGACGATAGGTCTCGCAAAGCAGCGAACAGCGAACAGCGAACAGCGAAAGGCGAACAGCGAACCGCTATGAACACTCGTGTCGTGTTGGCCTACTCAGGTGGGCTGAAAGCGTCGGTGGCCATAAGGTGGCTCATCGAGACCTACCGCGCCGAGGTGGTGGCGGTGGTCTTGGATCTTGGTCAGGCCGAGGATTTGGCGGACGTCCGTCAACGCGCCATCGCTGCCGGCGCTGCTCGCTGCCACGTCATCGATGCCCGGGAGGAGTTCGCTCGCGACTTCGTCGTGCCGAGTCTGAAAGCCGACGCGCTCCAGGAGGGGCGCTACCCTGCATCCACCGCGCTCGGCCGCGCAATGATCGCCAAGACACTGGTGGCGCTCGCCCGTATCGAGGGCACCAGGTTGGTGGCGCACGCCGGGACCGGCAAAGACCAACTGAGGTTGACCGGCGCCGCTCATGGCCTCGACCCGTCGCTCAAGGTGATCGCCTGCGCCGAAGCCTGGACCTTTACCGATTCGGAGCTGGCAAACGTCGCTGAGCGGCACCAGATCCCGTCAACCGGCAGTCACGCACACGTCGATCAAAACCTGTGGGGCCGCACCACCGGCCGATCGATGGATCCCGATGCCGGCGCACCGCCGGAGCAGGGCTCTGACCAGGCTGCTGTAGTCGAGATCGAGTTTGCTCGTGGCGTGCCGATCGCATTGAACGGCGTCCCCATGCCACCGGCCGAACTGATCGACAGTCTGGCCACGATCGGCGCGGAGCATGGCATTGGCCGGCTCAGCCGTGTGAAGGCGCGGACCGACGGTCGAGTGTCGCACGCCTACTACGAAGCCCCCGCCGCGATGGTTCTCCATACGGCTCACGCTGAACTGCAGCGATCGGCGGCGCCCGGGGCGGTTCAGCGCTTCGCGCCGGTCGTCGCATCGGCATACGCCGACGTGATCGATCGCGGCGAGTGGTTTTCGAATCTTCGGCCGGCCCTCGACGCGTTTGTCAACGAGGTTCAGGAACACGTCACGGGAATCGTGCGATTGACGCTCTTCAAGGGAGGCGTGACCGCAGTCGGCACCACGCAGCCGGCCGCGGTGAAGCCATGAGCCAGCACCTTTGGTCAGGCCGTTTCGACGCCGCTCCCGACCCAGCCGCGTTCGACTTTGGCGTCTCGTTTCCCTTCGACCGCCGCCTCTTCGAAGACGACGTGACGGGGAGCCTGGCGTGGGCGGGCGCGCTGCAACGCGCTGGATCCATCGATGGCGAAGACGCGCGCAAGATCATTCAGGGGCTGACCGAAATTCTCGAGCAGGGCCGGCGTGATCCGTCCTGGGTGAACGGCCCAGACGAGGACGTGCACAGCTTTGTCGAGCGCCAGCTCGTGGCGCGAATCGGCGATGCCGGGCAGCGGCTGCACACGGGCCGGTCGCGCAACGAGCAAGTGTCGGTGGACATGCGTCTTTACCTGCGGCGACGGATTCCACGCCTGCAAGAGAAGCTCAGAGCGGCGATTACCGCGTTTGTCGATCAAGCTGAACGTGCCGGCGACGCGCTCATGCCCTCTTACACGCACATGCGGCGCGCCATGCCCGTCTTGGTCTCCCACTTCCTTCTGAGTCACGCGGCGCCGTTGCAGCGAGACCACGCGCGTCTGTCTGCCGTACGCGACGAAGCCGACGCGTTGCCACTCGGTTCGGGCGCGATCGCAGGATCGGGCTATGCGGTGGATACCAGCGCGCTCGCGGCCGATCTCGGCTTCTCGCGCGTCGTGACCAACAGCATGGACTCTTCGTCCGATCGCGACTTCAGCGCCAGCTTCCTGAACGCCGTCGCGCTGGCGATGGTCCACCTCTCACGAATCGCCGAGGACTTCATCCTGCTGACCGGCGAGGAGTTTGCCTTCTTCGAGCTCGCCGATTCGTCGGCGACAGGCAGCAGCATGATGCCGCAGAAGAAGAACCCGGACCCCCTCGAGCTCGTGCGCGGAAAAGCCGGGCGCGCAATCGGTCATCTCACCGGCTTTCTCGCCACGATGAAGGGGCTGCCGACCGGGTACAACAAGGATCTGCAGGAGGACAAAGAACCGTTGTTCGACGCCGAGGACACACTGGCGGTCTCGCTAGATGCCGTCACCGCCGTCATCTCCAAGCTGACACTGCGTCACGAGCGGACGAATCAGGCCGCATCGGGTTTGCTCCTCGCGACCGACGTCGCCGACTATCTGGTCGCTCGAGGTATGCCGTTCCGGCAGGCGCACGAAGTCGTCGGCGCCATGGTTCGGCAGCTCCTCAAGGAAGGGCGCGACTTCGAGGCGTTGTCGCTCGATGAATGGCGCCAGGCGAGCGCTTTATTTCAGACCGACGTGTCGGAACGCATCACGGCGGCTGCTTCGGTTCGGGCACGGCAAACCCCGCAATCGACCAATCCGCAGGCCGTTCAGTCGGCGTTGGTGGTCACGCGAGCGTGGCTTGCTCGGCCTGAGGCCGTTTGATACACTCTCGTAGCCTTTCTCTGCGGTAATTCGACCGCAAGGCTCGACCAGATTCCGAGGTCGAGTACGGCTGCTGAAGTAGCGCGGCCGCTGGAGCATTGCTGGGGTTGATCCTGGCTGGACATGAACTAACTGAAATGGTTCATTAGGGCTACAACGGCCTGAAACGGCTGTTCGTCTGCCCCGCGCCCGCGGTCGCATTTCTCGGGGGAGTGCATGCATGCAAGAACGCCGGTTCCGGCCCGGTGACGTGCTGGACGACTATTGTCCACACGAACGCCGAATTACCGACCACGCCATCGTGGCGATGATCGACGACGAGATACGACGAACCCGTTGTGTCGTCTGCGATGCTGAGCACGATAACAAAGCTGCAAAGGTGCCGAACAGACGCAAGGCCGCGCCAGTCGCCCTTTTCACACAAGTGCTCGACGGGCTGCAAGGTCCCACGGCTCGCCCTCCTTCGTCCTCGCCTCCACCGACACCTGACTCACCCACCGAAGCTGAAGTCGTCGCCACTCCCGCGCCAATGGTGGCGGACGAGGCGCCCACCCTCCTGGCACCCGCGCCCGCTGCGCTCGCCATCGAGCCGGCGTTGGAGGCCAGCTCGGATCGCGAGGACGGGCCGGTCCGCCGCTCGTTGATCCGTGCACAGTTCCCGAAGACAGAAGGGCAGCCACCTGCGCCGCGGGCCATGCCGGAGTTCACGGTGCATTCGCTGCACAACCGCTCTGGACGTAACGGCAACCACTCGCATCGCGCCGGCAACTCATCCTTCCGAGGTCCGATGCGCTTCGGGCGCGACAACGGGCACGGCGCGCCGGATGGTTCAGGACGCCCTCAGGGGGGCCAGCGACACCGTCGTCGCCGTGGCGGCAAGAAGCATCAGTGACCATCGACCTCACTGGGAAGGTCGGCCTCATCGTCGGCGTTGCCAACCATCGATCGCTGTCCTGGGCGATCGCGCAGTCCACGGCGGCTGCCGGTGCAACGCTCGTTCTCACGTATCAAGGTCGCTTTGAGGAGCACGTCGGCGAGCTGGCCGACACGCTCTCGCCTCGCCCGCTCGTCCTGCCGCTCGATGTGCAGCAAGACGATCAAATTGCGGCGGTGTTCGAGCGAATCCAACAGGACCATGGCGGGCTCGACTTTCTCGTGCACGGCGCCGCCTTCGCGTTGCCGGAAGATCTCAAAGGCGCCTTCTCCGATACTTCGCGCCAGGGGTTCAGCACCGCGCTCGACATCAGCGCGTATTCGCTGATTGCGCTCGCCCGGGGTGCGAAGCCACTGATGGCGGCGCGGGGCGGCGGCAGCATCATCACCCTGAGCTTTCTTGGCTCTGACCGTGTGTTTCCCAACTACAACGTCATGGGAGTGGCCAAGGCAGCACTCGAAAGCTCGGTTCGCTATCTCGCGAGCGACCTGGGGCCGCAGAACATCCGGGTGAATGCGATCTCGGCGGGTCCGGTCAAGACGCTCGCGGCGGCCGGCATCGGCGGCTTTTCGACCATCATCGGCGTTGTCCGGGAGAAGGCGCCGCTGCGCCGCGCCATCGAATCCTCTGAGGTGGGCGACACCGCGGCGTTTCTGCTCAGCTCAGCCGCACGCGGGATAACCGGCGAGGTCCTCATGGTGGACGCGGGTTACCACATCGTCGGCATGTAGGAACCCGGCCAGGGCAGAAGACGCTTGCCGAGCGCTGCTACGATCATCCGCTGTGGCTCTCAGGACGCTCAGAGTCCGCAGTCTTCGGATCGCGACGCCGAGGACTCGGATCATAAACCTCGATCTCGGCGGCGAGTACTTTCCCTTTCAAGCCGGACAAGCGGTGATGGTCGGGCTGCGCGGCTCGCTGTTGCGAAAGCCTTATTCGATTGCGTCGTCGCCGACCGAGGCGGAGCGTTCGCGCACCATCGATCTGCTGATCCAGCTCGATGACAGCGGCGGCCCCGATCCGCATCTGGAATTGGCAGAGACGGGTACGCTGCTCGATGTGGAAGGCCCGTTTGGATCGTTCGGCCTCTCAGATCACGCTGAGACCGACGAACTGCTGTTCATCGCCGGCGGCACCGGCATCGCTCCGCTTCGATCGATGCTCATCGAGCGGCTGTCGGCACAGACACCGCCCATCGTCTCGGTCGTCTACAGCGCGCGCTCGGTCGACGAGCTCGTCTATCGCAGTGAGATCGACCAACTCGCCGCCGCCCACCGCATCCGCGCGTACTTCACCATCACGCGTGACGAGTCGACAGCCTGGTCCGGCCGCCGCGGCCGCATCGACCGTCGCCTTCTTGCCGAGGCGCTACCGTCGCCGAAGGCGCTCTGCCTGCTCTGCGGGCCGCCCCAGCTGGTCGCGGAAACTCGTCTGTGGCTGGAGAGTCTCGGCGTGCGAAGCGATCGGATTCTGACCGAGAGCTTTTAGAGAACCCCGAAGCCCGCCCGTTGAATCTCGATTTCGCTGATCTCATCAGCTCGTCGATGCCCTTCGTCCTTTGCGGCGCGAACTGCTGGACGGCTCGAGGCCGTACTCCTCGATTTTTCGATAGAGCGTTCCGCGCCCGATATCCAGCACGCGGGCGGCTTTGAGCTTGTTCCAGGCCGTGTACTCGAGCACTCGGTTTATGTGCGCGCGTTCAGAGTCTCTCAGAGAGGGCAAGCGCGTTGGCTCCTCCTTCTGCCGCGGCCCCGCATGGGCATGAAGGAACTCGACGTCGGAGGCGCGGATCGATCGACCGGGGGCCGAGAGCGCAGCGCGAGCAACCGTGCTTTCGAGCTCGCGGATGTTGCCGGGCCAGTGGTAGGTCGACAGTTGATCGAGCGCATCGGCCCCGAACTGTTTCGCGTCCAGCGGCAGCCCGTTGGAGGCGCAGTAGCGCGCCAGGAAGCGGTTCGCCAGTACCGGGATGTCGACCGCTCGCTCACGCAGCGACGGCACGCGGATCGCAAAGGCGTTGATTCGGTAGTACAGGTCTTCGCGGAAGCGATTGTCGCGGACGAACGATTCGAGCGGCCGATTCGTCGCCGAGATCAACCGGAAGTCCACGTGAATCGACCGGTTGCCGCCGAGCCGTTCGAACCGCAGCTCCTCGAGCACGCGCAGCAGCTTGGCCTGGACCACGAGCGACATGTCGCCGACCTCGTCCAGGAACAGCGTGCCGCCGTTGGCCATCTCGAGGCGGCCATGCTTCCGATCGTAGGCGCCGGTGAACGCCCCTTTTTCGTAGCCGAAGATCTCCGACTCGAAGAGCGCGTCGGGCAAGGCCGAGCAGTTGATGGCCTGGAAATTCTCCGTGGCGCGGCGCGACAGCTCGTGAATCATCCGCGCCACCACTTCCTTGCCCGATCCGGTGGGACCGAGGATGAGCACGGAAATGTCCGACTTGGCCGCCGTGCGAATCCACTCGAAGATGGCAAGCATCTTCTCGTCGCGCCCGATCATTTCGCGGAATCGCTGCACCGACGGCGACGAGTCTTCGACCCCGAGATGGGGGCGGCGCCCGAGGAAGGTGTCCAGCAGCCGGGCGCCGTGCTCCGAAGCCGGCCGGGCCGCGACGTACGCCGGTGGGTCTGCCGAAACGGTGCTGGCGACCCCGAACTCCAGGAGCTCCTGAACGCAGTTTTCCACATCGTGGCGCATGCGGCCGAACGCCTGCATGATGGTGTCGATGTCGAAGGACTCGCCCGGACGGGCACTCAGGAATCGGAGGATGCCGGCACGCAGTGGCGATTGCACCAGGCTCTTGAAGCGGGCATCGAGGTCCTCCGGCCGCGGCGCGGCGCCAGCACTGGCCCGCCGGGCGGCAAAGGTCACATCATCCACTGGCGCCTCCGCCGGCGGGCGCTTGGACCGGAGACCCCGGAGCTGCCGACTGCCGGTAATACTGCGTCTGATGCTGCTCGATGAGCTGCTTCATGCGCACGGCGTCTCGTTTTCGGTGCCCGTAGCACAGCACCGGACTGGTGCCGCCGCTGGTCTCGATCTTGACGTTCGAGAAGAACAGATTGGTATCGATGCTGACCGACGAGACATGGGCCATGTGGATCGAATGTTCTTTTCGGCCCACCAGCTCAGGGGTGTAGTGCACAACCGCGGTCGGGGTGATGAGAACTTGCGTGGGAAAAAACCGATTGCCCCTGGAGAGCCGGCTGGCCCGAAAGACGTCGCCCGCAGCGAATGGGCGTCCTTTCCACCAAATGAACAGGAGCACGAGGCCCACGGTAGCGGCCAATCCAGCCGTGACCGGGATCCACAAGCCCTCGACCACGGGCCAGATGGTAACAAACAAAAGCTGAAAACGGGGCGGATGTTACGCTAGTGCGCGATGCCCTATCGCTCTCCCGGTAGCCCTCGCAAGAAGAAACGCTCGTTCCTGACCGGCAAACCCATCCGCTATTACCGACCGCGCGGCAGCGCCGCAATCCGGACGCTGATCGACGAAGGATTCCAGGCCTTCAACGCCGCCCGGCTTGGCGAAGCGTGCCGCATCTTCGGCGACAAGATGCTCGCCAAATCTCACGACACGACGATTGCGCTCACCATCGCTGGCGCCATGACCCCGGCCGGCCTTGGCGGATGCGTCATCGCGCTGATGGAGCGGGGGCTCATCGATTTCATCATCAGCACGGGCGCCAACCTGTATCACGATCTGCACTACGCGCTGAATTACACGCTCCGTCGCGGATCCCCCTTCCTCGACGACCGCGTCCTTTACGAAGAGGGCGTGATCCGCATCTACGACGTGCTGTTTCCGGCGCAGGTGCTGCTCGACACCGACCGTTTCATCCGCAACTTCCTTGTGTCGAGCAAGCTCGAAGGCGGCGTGTCCTCTGCCGAGATGCACGCCGCACTTGGCAAGCACCTGCTGAAGACCAGGCCGGGCTGCGCCGCCTACTCGTTGGTCGCCAGCGCCTTCAAGTACGGCGTTCCCATCTACACCTCGTCGCCTGGCGACAGCTCCATCGGCATGAACGTGGCCTACCATGAGCTGATGAACGGCAGCACGCTGCAGGTTGACCCCAACAAGGACGTCAACGAGGTCTGCGCTATCATCCGCGCTGCCGAGAAGAACGGCTGCGTCATTCTTGGCGGCGGGTCGCCGAAGAATTTCTACCTGCAAGGCCAGCCCACGCTGTGGGAGGTTTACGGTATCCACAAGGGCGGCAACGACTACTTCATTCAGATCACGACGGACTCGGTCGTGTGGGGCGGCCTTTCGGGCGCCACGCCCGCCGAAGCCGTGAGCTGGGGCAAAGTGAACCCGAAGGTGCTGCCCGACACCGCCGTCGCCTACTGCGACTCCACGATTGCGTTCCCGCTCTTCTGCGAATACGTCGTCGGTCACAAGAACGGCCGCCGCGAGCGCAAGGGACTTCTGAAGCAGCGTCACGAGCTGGTCGCTGCGCTCGAGAAGGAAGCGCGACGCAAGATGCAGGCGGGCAAGAAGATTAAGCGCGAAGCACTGCCGCCCCAGCACCAAGGACCTGTGGTCGAGGACTAAGCGGACCATGTCCGACCTCTCATCCGAACTCGGTCCCGTCGTCGAGGCGCTGACCGATCGTCCGCGCGTCTACGCCGACGCGAACGTCCCTGCCGGTCTCGTTGCGCACATGCGCGAGGTCTTGCAGTGGGACGTGTTGTTCGTCATGGAGCATCCCGATCTCCGGCGGGCGCGCGATGCCGAACACTTCCGCTTGGCTCGGCAGCTGCGCCGGACGGTCGTCACTCTCGATCGCGACTACCTCGACGACGCTGCGTTTCCTCCGCACCAGAGCGCCGGCATCCTGGTGATCGCCGCGCCCGACGAGCGCGGGTTGGCCAAGATCCTTACTCGCATCGATGCCGAGCTGTTTGCCTCGGCGAAATCGCGCCTGCCTTTGGCTGGGCGTAAGCTGCATGCGCACACCGATTGGAATCTCGAGTAGCGAGGAGAGTTGCTGATTGAAGGCTGAGGCCTGCGCCACCCTTGGACTCGACTCATCAGATCGGGTTGGTCGCGTCGTGGTCGTCAACGGCGAGGGCCGCGTGTTGTCCCGTGGCGAATTCGTGCGCGGCGGCGGAAGCGGCGTTCGCGATGCCGTTGCTATCGGCGCCGCTCGGGCGGCGGTTCGTCAGCACGCATGATCGTCCTCGCCGGCGCGGACCTCGTCCTGCCGGACCGCATCCTCCGCGGCGGCAGTCTCATTGTCGATGGCACGCGCATCGTGGCCATCGAATCCCGCGACACCAGCGGACCGAGCGGGGCGAAGCGAGTCGACCTTCGCGGCCACTTGATCGTTCCCGGATTCATCGATGTTCACGTACACGGTCTCGAGGGCATCGATGTCCTCGATGGTCCGGCAGCCGTCGCGGACATCGCGTCGCGCCTGACACGATACGGCGTGACGGCGTTTTGTCCGACCTCCATCGCGTGCGCGCCGGCAGAGTTGGCCATGCTGCTGGCCAGTGTGGCCGCGGCGCGGTCCGTCCTTTCGCCGGGTGCCGCCCGCGTGCTTCCGGCTCATCTCGAAAGCAATTTCATCAATCCGGATTGGAATGGCGCTCAGCCGCGGACCTGCTTACGGCTCCCGCCGAAGAAGGCAGACCGCGCAACGAACCCAGAACGCGAATTCTCTGGCAGGGATATTCTCGACGTGCTCGAATCGCATCGCCGCGACGTCGGGATCGTCACCCTCGCGCCGGAACTACGCGGCGGCATCGATCTGGTGCGCGACCTAGTGGCGGCGGGCCACCGCGTTTCGATTGGACACAGCGGTGCGACCTACGAACAAGCGAGCGAGGCGATCGAGGCCGGAGTTCGGCACGCGACTCATCTCTATAACCGGATGGCGCCGCTCACCGCCCGGGCGCCTGGTGTGGTCGGTGCCGTCTTTGATTCCGATCAAGTCGCGGCAGAGGTGATCTGCGACGGTTTCCACGTCCACCCAGGCGCGGTCGCCGTGGCCATCCGAATGAAGTCGATCGATCGCGTCATGGCCATCACCGATGGAACCGCCGGGTCCGGCCTTCCGGTCGGCGCCAGGACCCGCCTCGGCAGTCAATCGATCCTGGTCACCCCGAGATCGGCGGTTCTCGACGATGGGACACTGGCGGGAAGCATTCTCACGATGGACGCCGCGTTTCGCCTGCTGGTCGAGCGGGTCGGCCTCGGACCGGTCGAGGCCGCGCGGATGTGCGCGACCTCGCCCGCCACGCAGTTGGGACTCGCCGAAATCGGCCGGATTTCCGAGGGTTTGGTCGCTGATCTGACCGTGCTGGGCCCCGGCCTCAGAGTGCGCCAGACCTACGTTGCCGGGGAACACTCCTTCCCGCTGAACCGTCTAGAGTCCTAGGCGCAGCCGCGATCTGCCGGTTCGCCTCGGAATCGACGAGAAATCAGGAAATTGAGGGGCTATGAGAATTGAGGTTCGACCGGCTTTCAGGATGTGCGCGGTGGTGGCTGCGGCCACGTTTGCGACCGCGTGCGAGGTCAACCTCAACTCCGAAGGACTCACATCTCGAGAGACGCGGACCTTCGAGGTCAAAGGGCAGCCCGAAGTCGTCCTCGATACCTTTGACGGGGCCATCGAAATTCACTCGTGGGATCGCGACGCCGTCGAAGTAGAAATCGAGAAGCGCGCGTCGGAGCAGTCGCTGATCGACGAGATCAAAGTCCACGCCGAGCAGAAAGGCGACCGCATCGAAGTTCGGGTGACCGGACCGGCGCATGAGTTCCACATGACGATTGGCCGCAACATGTCCCCCTCGGCACGGCTGCGCGTGGCGTTGCCGCGCGCGAGCCGGGTGCAGGCAACCAGCTCGGATGGATCGATTCGCGTAGCCGACGTCGATGGCACCATCATTCTCCGCACGGCTGACGGCAGCGTCGCCGCGACGCGGGTGTCCGGCGATATCTCGGTTCGGACCGACGATGGAACGATTCGAATCGAGCGGGCCGCCGGCAAACTCGATCTGGAGACCGGCGATGGCAGCATCGTGGTGGACGCCAAGCCAACGGTTCTGCGACTCAAGACCGCGGACGGAACCATTCGCGCGCAAATCGACGCCGACTCGAAGATGACCGAGGACTGGGATCTGAGCACCGAGGATGGCAGTGTGGTCCTGACGCTGCCTTCGTCGTTCGACGGCGAGCTCGACGCCGAAACGCGTGACGGAACCGTCCGCGCCACTCATCCGCTCCTCCGCGAAGCTGATCGCGAGCGCTCGAGCGACGACAGAGAAGACCGGCGCGAGCGGCGGCGATCCCTCCGGGCGCGAATGGGAGAAGGCGGCAAGTCCCTCCGCGTGCGAACTGGAGACGGTTCGATTCGAATCGAGAGCTAGGGCGGGTAGGGCAGGTAAGGCAGGTAGGGCAGGTAGGGCAGGTAGGGCACTACCGCGGAGACTGGTGCTTGTAGGTTGTGGGATCCGATACACCAGCGGCTTGAAATGCGTCTCGTCTCTCTCGGCACTTACTGCACAGCCCACAGTGGACCGGTAATTCCTCGTCCCCAGCCTCACCGGCCTTCCCGGTGGCACTCTGCCCAAACACTGGATTCATGCAACTCAGCGTGAGCTCGAGCGGTACGCCCAGCTCGACGGCGAGTCGAATGACCTCTTCCTTCTCCCAGGCCAGAAACGGTGTTGCGATTTCGATCTGGTGATCGAGACCGAGCGAGAGCGCCTGCTCCATCGCCAGAAAAAACGAAGGACGCGCGTCGGGAAATGGATTGCCTGCCAGGAGCCCCAGTGCGATGCGGCCCGCCTTCCTTTGCGCCGCCACCACTCCGGCCTTGGTGAGCAACACCAGATTGCGCCCTGTGAGGTAGACGTCCTCGTCTGGCGTGTCATACGCGGGCGGCGTGCCGCGGATGGCCCAGTGGTTCGCCGCATACACATCGCGCATCGTGAACTCGACGCTCGCGAGCGGGGCAAGGTGTCCCGCGAAGACCGGCGTGCGCAGCAACCGATCCAGCATCGCGCGCTCTGCCGACTCCCAAGCTAGACCAACACTCACGTACGCCGGCAGCACGTGGGCCGCTGATTCTTCGTGATCTTCGTGCCCTTCGTGGTTGCGGTTGGCGTAGTAGCCAAGCAACACGGCGCTGTCCAGGCCACCCGAGATCAGCACGACGGTTCGCATCGACCTTACAAGTATCATTCTGGGCGTGCTGATAGTGTTCGATCTGGATGGGACGCTGATCGATTCGGCGCGTGACCTGGCCGAAGCGGCAAGCGAACTGGTTCAGTCCTACGGTGCGGCGCCGCTGCACGTTTCTCAAGTCGTCCAGATGGTCGGCGAAGGCGCGGCGATGCTGGTACGACGGGCGTTGGAACAGTCGTCACTGGATCCCGCTACGCCAGGTGCGTTGGCCCGTTTTCTCGAGATCTACGATCGGCGGCTCCTCGATTACACCCAAGCCTACCCGGGCATGCGGGAGAGCCTGGCGCTGGCCGTGCGGCGCGGCCCTCTGGCGGTGTTGACCAACAAGCCGATCGCACCGACGGTTCGGATTCTCGACGCTCTCGGCCTTCGCGGATTCTTCTCGCGGATTGTCGGTGGCGACGGTCCGTTTCCGCGAAAGCCGGATCCCGCGGGACTCCTAACGCTAATGGCCGAAGTGTCAGGACACACAGCGATCGTGATTGGCGACTCACCGGCTGATGCCAAGACTGCCGACGCCGCGAGTTGCGCCTTTGCGTTTGCGAGGTACGGCTTTGGTGCCGCGAAGTTCGGGGACGCGCCACCGGAAACGCCGTATGTTCTGGATCACGCTCGCGAGCTGTCGAGCGTGTTGGACCGGTTTGCGATCGACGAGCGCTCGGCGGTCAGGCTCGCGGGGGTGTGAGGGAGTCTGGCGTCGCGTGGCTTTATTCTCATCGTCCACGCGCCGAGCAGGCAGATCACGGCGCCGATGATCGAAAGTGTGGCGACACGCTCTCCGAGAATCACAACGCCGAGGACGAGGGCCACGACTGGAATCAGGAAAGCGGTGGCGGACGCTCGCGTGGGGCCGACGCGCCCGGCAGCAGTGGCCATGAGCGCTGTGGCAATGCCGGTGCCCAGCGCGCCAAGTGCAGTCAAAGCCAGCGCAGGGCGGAGCGACCACTGACCCGCGAGAACGGCTGGGAGTCCCAGCGGTGCCGTGACGACCATGGCCACACCAAGCGCTCTCCACATGATCGGGAGCGCGCCGTTGCGGCGTTGAAGAGGCTGCACCAGGTTGATGGCAAACCCGTAACAGACCAGCGCCACGAGGATCATCAGGATGCCGGTGAGGCTGCTGCTCGATTCACCGATGCCTGGAAGCGCCATGGCTACCGCACCGCTGAACCCGACGGCAAGTCCCACGAGGACGGTTCGCTCAGGTAGCGCGCCGGCCAACAGCGCCGCAAATGCCGCCGCGAACAGCGGCGTCGCGCCGTTGAGCATGCCGGTCAGTGCAGAAGAGACGTGCTGTTCGGCGAACGGAAACATGCTGAACGGAATCGCGAGCCAGATGAGGCCGACCGCAGCGGTTGCCAGCCAATCGGCCCGTGCGACCGGCCGTCGTGCGGCCGGGATCAGGCCGAGCGTCACGAATCCGATCGCCAGCCGGGTGAACGTCACGCCCATTGGATCGACCGCACGCAGGCCCTCCGCCATGAAGAGGAACGACGCGCCCCAGATGACACCAGGCAGGATCAGGACCGCCCAATCGAGCCATCCGATCGCGGCGCTTCCACTGGAAGCGGCGGCCGGTTCCACAACTCGAGAGGGTGCCGATCGTGTGACGACCAAAGGTGAAGGTGCTTTGGCGACGGTGGCAGCGGAGCGCGTCATGTCCGCAGCATGGTGCCGAGCGAATGATTAGGACAAGTGAATAATTCTACGGTCGATAGTTTAGAATTACTGCATGTTGAATCTCGACCGGCTGCGGGCTCTCCACGCCGTTTCCACCCATGGATCGATCAACGCCGCCGCAGACACGCTGCATGTGACCACATCCGCGGTGTCCCAGCAATTGGCCAAGCTCGAAGACGAGACCGGTCAGCGGCTTCTCGAGCGTCATGGCCGCGGAGTGCGGCTCACCGATGCAGGATCGCTGCTCGTGTCTCGCACCCACGAAGTGTTGTCCCTGCTCGAGAAGGCGGAGACCGAGCTCGAATCGCACGACGAGGCGGTCGCCGGTCAGATCACGATTGCCGCCTTTGCGACCGCCGCTCGTGGACTGGCCCCAACCGCGATTCGTGAGCTGCGTGCGCGCTATCCGCAGCTGTCGATCACGTTTCACGAACAAGAGGCCTTCGAGTCGGTCGAGCGACTGGTGCGAAGAGAAGTGGATCTCATCATCATCAACGACTGGCACGACGCGCCGTTGACGCTGCCAGGGGGAATCACCAAGGCGCTGCTGTTCGACGATGTGGCCGATATCGCCCTGCCGCCGGCTCATCGTCTGGCGAACCAGAAAAGCTGTCAAGCTCAAGGACCTCGCCGGCGAACCATGGATCGCCTGGCAGCAGGGATCGATCTGCTGTGACTGGTTGCAGGTAACGCTGCGCCGGGAGGGGCATGAGCCGAACATCGCTCATACCGCCGCCGAGTATGCGACACAACTCTCGCTGGTCGCCGCGGGTCTCGGCGCGTGCGTGTTGCCTCGTCTCGGGCGGGATCCGTTGCCGAAAGGTGTCACGGTCGTGCCCGCCGAGCCCGCGCTCAGACGTCACGTGTATGCCGCATGGCGTACGCATTCCGGGCGACGAAATGTGATTCGGGCCGCCATCGAAGCCTTCGAAGTGGCGGCAAGCCGCCTGGATCCCAAGACGACGGGCGGGAAGCGGGGCTGAGACGTTATCGAGCGCCGACCGAGACCAGCAGCTTCGACGCAGCGCGCGTTCCAATCGTCATGTGCGCGTCGTTCCGGCCCTTGAGCCGCACGCTGTCCGAGACTTCATCGCGCGCCTCGACCTGAATCGTTTGTCCCGGCTTGAGATCGTGACTCTCGACGAAGCGGAGAAACGCGGCGTCCTGATCGGTGACTCGAGCCACCGTCACCGGCGTGAGCAAAGGACACGTCAACAGCGTTTCCAACGGCTGTCGCTGCAGTTGCCCATCTGGAGTCGGGATGGGATCGCCGTGCGGATCCACTTCGGGATGACCAAGCATGTCGTCGATGCGCTCGACGAGGCGATCCGAGACCACGTGCTCGAGCCGCTCGGCATCGTCGTGCACTTCATCCCAATTCATGCCGATGATTTGGACCAGGAAGAGCTCGATGAGCCGATGGCGGCGAAGCACGCGCGCGGCCAGCCGTTCACCAGCGTCAGTGAGTCTCACTCCGCTGTACGGCTCGTAGCTGACCAGGCCTGACTCGGCCAGCGCCTTCACCATGGTCGTCGCCGTGCCCGGCGCCACGCCCAGAGTCGACGCCAATTGACCCATCGGCACCAGCCGCTGCGGGGGCGTCATCTGGCTCTCGGAGGCGTAGATCGCCTTCAGGTAGTTTTCGACCGTGCTCGACGGAAGCATTTACGTATCAGCATTTTAGCAGACTTAGACTATCGAAAGCTTGATTTCGCCCCGATAGAAGACTAGAATTTTGATTACTCAAAATTAAGCCACGAATGCACGAAGGCACGAAGGACACGAAGAAACGCAGGGTATGGATTCCTCTTTGACAAACTCGGCGACGGCAAACCCGTTGGCACCCGGCTTGAGAGCACGCTCGATTGACACCATGTCAGCGGCTCGTGTGACGGCCGACGCCGTTCGGACTCCATCGCTGCCGGAGGTTTACCGCACCATCCAGGTGCCCGACGCCCGAGGTTGGGGGCGCCGCTTGCTCGCGTTCATCGGTCCCGGATATCTGGTGTCGGTTGGCTACATGGACCCGGGCAACTGGGCCACCGACATCGCCGGCGGTTCTCGCTTCGGCTACACGCTGCTCAGCGTCGTCCTCATCTCCAACCTGATGGCGATTCTTCTTCAGTCTCTTTGCGTCCGCCTCGGCGTCGCGACTGGTCGGGATCTGGCGCAGGCCTGTCGAGACTACTTCGGCCGGCCAACAGGCATCGCCCTGTGGGTCCTGTGTGAGATCGCGATCGTGGCCTGCGACCTTGCCGAACTGCTTGGGAGCGCGCTGGCGCTGAACCTGCTCTTCGGCATTCCCATGGCCGTCGGCGTCTGCCTGACGACGCTCGATGTGCTGGTGTTGTTGTGGCTGCAGAACAAAGGATTCCGCTTCACCGAAGCGATCATCGTCACTCTCGTGGCAACGATTGCCGTTTGCTTTACGGCGCAGGTGATGATGTCGCAGCCTGCCTGGGGAGAGTTGGCCAAGGGCCTCATCCCCACGCCCCAGATTCTGGCGAACCCCGACATGCTCTACATCGCCATGGGCATTCTTGGCGCCACGGTGATGCCGCACAACCTGTATCTGCATTCGTCGATTGTCCAGACGCGGGCGTGGGGCGCCAGTGAGGGCGACAAGCGCCAGGCGATCAAGTTCGCCACCATCGATTCGACCGCCGCGCTCTCAATTGCGTTTTTCATCAACGCGGCCATCATGGTAGTCGCGGCCGCGGTCTTCCATCGCGCCGGCCATTTTGAGGTCGCCGATATTCGAGATGCCTATCAGCTGATGTCGCCGCTGCTGGGAGTCGCCGGGGCGAGCACTCTCTTTGCTGTCGCGCTGCTCGCGTCTGGTCAGGCGTCGACGCTGACCGCCACGCTGGCCGGGCAGATCGTGATGGAGGGATTCCTCCACATCCGGCTGGCCGCCTGGCTGCGACGGCTGATCACGCGTCTGCTGGCGCTCATTCCCGCGCTCATTACCATCGTGTGGTTTGGCGAAGAGAGCACCGGTAGCCTGCTCGTGCTCAGTCAGGTCGTGCTCAGCCTGCAGCTGTCGTTTGCGGTGATTCCGCTGGTGATGTTCACGAGCAACGCCAAACTCATGGGCGCGTTCACCGCGCCTCGATGGCTCGCGGGGCTGTCGTGGGTCGTGGCGATTGCGATCGCCGCGCTCAACGTGTGGCTTCTGGTGCAGACGCTGCTGTAAGCTCGCGTCTGACTTGTCTCTCCGGTCGGCTTTCGACACCCCCGAAAACAAGCGCCGCCACGTGCGGCGGCTCTTCGCCACCATCGCCGACCGCTATGACCTCATTACCGGTGTGCTGTCGTACGGACAGGACGCGCGGTGGAAGGCGCGGCTGGTGCGCGAGGCGAACGTGACGGCGAGCGATCACGCGCTGGATCTTGCCTGCGGCACCGGTGACATTGCGTTTGCGGTTGCGGCGGAAGGCGCGAAAGCGGTCACCGGCCTTGACCTCACGGTTCGGATGTTGGAACTCGCCGCGGCCAAGCAGGCGGCCTCCACCGATGAAACCCGAGCACCCAGAACGGTTCGTTGGATTGCCGGCGACATGACGGCGCTGCCTTTTGACGCGGCGAGATTCGATCTGGTGACGACGGGTTATGGACTGCGGAATGTTCCCGATCTCACCGGCGCCCTGGCCGAGATCGCGCGCGTGTTGCGGCCGGGGGGGCGATTGCTGTCACTCGACTTCAATCGTCCTGAGTCGGGACCTGTGCGCGGGGTCTATCTGGCCTACCTGACGATCGTCGGCTCTCTGCTCGGCTGGATTCTGCACCGCGATCCCGACACGTATCGGTATATTCCCGAATCGATCAAGCGCTACCCGGGGGCGGCGGGAGTGGCGGACCGCCTCCGCGCACAGGGATTTTCTGACGTCAGAGTGATCCCATTGCTCTTCGGTCTGATGAGCCTGCACGTCGCTCGCAAGTCTGCCGACGCGGCCTCCTCGAATCCTTTGCCCCGCGACTGGTCGATCAGCTTACGAACGCCGGATGGTGCCTGATCGCATCCCTCCGCTCACTGCAGCCGCAAACAGACGAACGCATCCTCGTAGACATCGTCTTCACTCGGCGCCTGCTCCAATGCTTTGCGCACGGCCGCCGCCGAATCCGGCACGCCTGTGAGCCATTCCTGGCGAACTGCGCGAACGCTGAGCACGTTCGGTTTCAGGAGCTCGTAGCGGAGCAGGACCCATGGCTTTTCGTCGGGCTCTGCCTGAAGCGAGCGTACGTTCACGAGTGGCGCGCCTTTGACGAGCGATGCGTGGACCTGGTATCGGCCGAGGTCGCCGCCGGCGACCATGGTGGTGGCTTGATAGCGCCGGTCGCCCAGCGACTTCAGCTCCATGGCGAACACACTGTGGCTGTCCGGCTCGGCAAACATGCACCGCCATCCGCCGAGCAGTCGCGAGTCGATGTCAGCCTGTGGCGTCCCGTCGAGCGGAACAGACGACTCGTAGCAACCCGCGCCGAACAGGCCGACGGCAAGCACGAAGGCCAACCCCGCCTTCCTTCGCACGAGCGAGCCCGAGCTTCGGCGCGGTCTCGCCGTAGCGGCCATAGGCCGCGCAGGCGGACGGGTCAGACCAACCACGGTCGCAGCTCTTCGAGCAGCATTTCCACGACATCGTCTTCAGTGAGTTGCACGAGCGGCGTCTCGTGCTTGACCGGCCGCTCTCTGCGAAGCACACGGCTTCCCCGCGCGCGCGTGATGGTCACCAGCGGTTCGGGCGGATCGACCGATGAGTCGAGCTCCAATTCGATCGCGTCGTCGCGATTGCGATCCGCTGCGAGCCGCACGCCGCCCGACGGCGTCATGACCTCGAACGACAGGCCTTCGGCGCGCAAAATATTGGCGAGGGTTCGGAAGGCGGGTGTCGCAGCCGACTCGAGAAATGATTCGTAGGCCTTTCCTGCCTCGGCGGCGCGTCCCCGCCGCTCCACCTGATCCCGGCGTGCCGCATCGATCGCAAAGCGTACGCGCTTCCGGATCACCCCAACGTCGGTCATAGATGAATTCTATGGTGCCTGCCAGCGCCGGCGGCGGCTAATCTGATCGTCGCCGCTCAGATCACGCGCTTGGTTCGAAGCTCCTGGATCTGCTCAGCCGAGTAACCCAGTTCCTGGAGCACGGCGTTGGTGTGCTGGCCCAGGGTTGGAGGCGCCGAGCGCAGACTGGGCGGTGTGTCCGACAACTTGATTGGCGATCCCATGACCCGCGTCGCGCCGGCGGTGGGATGCATCAGCGTCACGATCATGTCGCGTGCGGTGAGTTGAGGATCGGTGAGCATCTGGCCGATGTTGCGCACTTCGCCGTTGGCGACGCCAGCCGCGTTGAGGATCGCAACCCACTCCGCGCTTGTCTTGGTCCGAAAGGCGCGATCGATGGGCGGGCGCATCGCGTCGTAGTTCGCCATGCGATGCCGGTTCGTCGAGAACCGGGCGTCCACGGCCAGTTCGGGAACGCCGAGAGCCGGGCAGAAGCGCCGCCAGATCTCGTCGTTGCCGACCGCGACCACGATCTCTCCGTCGATGGTCGAGAACGTCTCGTACGGGGCGATGGTCGCGTGCCGGTTGCCGATGCGCTGCGGGATCTGGCTGGTCGTGAACCAGTTTGCCGCCTGGTAGGTGAGGAGTGCCGCCGTCGTGTCGAGCATGCCGATATCCACCAGCTGTCCGCGTCCTGTTTTCGCACGGGCCAGCAGCGCCGCCATCACGCCCTGCGCGGCGTACAGACCGGCGACCATGTCGGTGATGGCCACGCCCAGGCGATACCCAGGCCGGTCGGCTTCACCGGTGATGCTCATCAGGCCGCCTTCGGCCTGCATCACCGCGTCGTAGCCTCCCTCGTTTCGACGCGGGCCGGTTTGTCCGTAGCCGGAAATCGATGCGTAAACAAGGCGTGGCCACCGCGCGTGAACCGCCTCCCAGCCGAAGCCCGCGCGATCCAGCGTGCCCGGACGGAAATTCTCGATGAGCGCGTCGGCCTGACCGGCGAGCCGCTCGAGTACTTCTCGACCGGCCGCGTCCTTGAAGTCGACCGTCACGCTCTCCTTGTTGCGGTTGATGCTGAGGAAGTAGGCGCTTTCGGTGGCGACAAACGGCGGGCCCCAATGGCGCGTATCGTCGCCGCGTCCCGGATGCTCGACCTTGATCACCCGCGCGCCGAGGTCGCCGAGGACCATCGTGCAATACGGGCCCGAGAGCACCCGCGTCAGATCGAGGATGGTGTAGCCGGAAAGTGGACCGGGGGCTATGTTCGCCATTCGCTATTCGCAAGACGCCGTCAGACTTCGCGCAGCCGCTGCGCAATGCGCGCGAGGTCGCTCAACAGGGCATACGCCGTCTGTGTCAGCCCTGACGATCGTTGGACGATACCCAGTTCGCCGAGCAAGTCAGTGTCCAGGTACAGGGCATTGTCAAGTTCGCCGAGACCCGCGAGCGGGTCGTTGGCATCGAGCACTTCGGGCTCGACCCGGGCGATCAATTTTCCACTCGGTCGCGATGCGGACGCCACGAGCCGGATGCGCTTGTTCCGCGCCGCGGCTTCTTGAATCTCAGCGGCGCCGAGCGCGGCGATACCGGTGCGCTGGACGTGATGCGGCGTGATCGACCCGCCGACCAGCGCATTCACGAGCACGGCGGCCTTGGCGGCCGCATCCCATCCTTCCAGATCCAGCGACGCGTCGGCTTCAGCGATGCCCCTGGCGCGCATCTCCGCCAACGCGTGCTCCAACTCATGGCCGCGCTCGATCGATGACAGGACGTACTGACAGGTCGTGTTGATGATGCCGCGAAATCCGTTGATGTGGACGGCTGGCATCGTGTCACGGACGAGGTTGAAGACCGGAATGCCGTCCATCACCGCGCCTTCGAAGAAGAAGGTGCGATCCACCGATTCGGCCAAGGTATCGAGCTGATGATAGGCAAACGCCGCCGGTCCCTTGTTGGCGGTCACGACGTGAGCCTGACCTTCGAGGGCGGCGCGGACGTGCGACACAGCCGGCTCGCCGCCATCGATGTCGAGCACCGTCGTCTCGATGAAGATCAGCCGTCCATCCGTCGCCTCGTCAACCAGCCGGTCGCAGACTTGACGCACCGTGTCGATGCCGCTGCGCTCAACCGGATCGTGATCGAGACGATCGAGGGAATAAGTCGACTCGAAGGTGGCAAGCGCGCGGCTCATGTCGACGCCGTCCACGTCGATGACGCTGCCGTGGTGTCGCGACGAGATCGCGATCACACGCCAGGAAAAGTCGAGACGATCGGCGACTTCGTCCATCAGCCGCACGAAGCGCCTCGCCACGCGCCCGAACCCGATCAGGGCAAGCGTCAGCTCCGGGCGGTTCATGCCGTCGGCATCGCCGATCCGAACGACTGCAACAGATCTCGCAACCGGCTCAGTCCTTCGCGCATGTACGGCTGGGGTTCGCCAAAACCAAGACGAAGATAGCCGTCCATGCCGAAGTGATCGCCGGGGACGATGAGGACGCTCTTCTCCTCTCGCAGGCGGGTCACC
The DNA here is from genome assembly GCA_963773045.1 of uncultured Acidobacteriota bacterium. Lineage (GTDB taxonomy): Bacteria > Acidobacteriota > Vicinamibacteria > Vicinamibacterales > UBA2999 > 12-FULL-67-14b. Next base: position 479,003 of record CAVYZT010000004.1, read on the forward strand.
AGCCGCGTCGAATTCACGGCGTGATCGTAGCGCACGTAGACAATCGCGCCGGCCTCGGGACCGATCCACCGGAATCCCGGAAAGTCGGTGCGGAGCCACTCTTCCAGCACCGGCAGATTGGCGCGGAGAATGCCTCGCGTGCGTTCGATCAGTCGCGAACGCCGATCGGGCTGCAACGCGACGCGCGCCAACCGATCGCTGAGTGCCCCTGGAGCGATCGTCGTGTAGTCGTGATACGACCACAGCGATGCGGTGACTGCCGGCGGTGCCGCCACCCAACCGATGCGCAGGCCAGGCAAGCCGTACGCTTTCGACAGCCCGCTCGTGACGACCACGCGATCGTGGCGGCCCCACATCGACGCGGTCTCGACACCGTCGAGCTCCGCACCGCGATAGATCTCGTCCGACAGGACCCAGGCGCCGTGTTTCCCGGCGACCTGTGCGATGCCGTCGAGATCGCTCGAGCTCAACCGGGCGCCGGTCGGGTTGTTCGGATTGCAGATGACGATGACCTTGGTGCGGGCGTTGACGAGGTCACTCAGCGCATCGAGGTCGACACGCCATTTGCCTGCCGCGTGATCCTCGACCATCTTCCATTCGCGAATCACGCCGCCGAACGCGCGCGACAGACCCCAGGTCTGCATGTAGTTCGGTACCAGCATCACTACCTCATCGCCGGCATCGACCAGCCGCAGCGTCGCGATGAAGTTGGCTTCGGAGCCGCCGTTGGTGACCTCGATGTGATCGATACTCGCGCCGGGATAAAGAACGGCGATCGCCTGTCGCAGTTCAATCGTGCCGTTGGATTGCGAGTAGACCAGCGGTTGATCCAGCAGTCCATCGAGCCCCTCGGCGTCCTCGACGAGCTCGCGCGCCGTGAGCGGACGGACGCCGCTCTCCGAGAGGTTGTACTCCACCAGGTTCTCGTAGGTGGACTGCATCCGCTCCATCGCAAACTGTTCCAGCTTCATGCGGGGAGTATACTTTCCGGCGGCCCACCGGATGCGCGAGGAGCTCTTCCTACGCTTTGTTCGAATCCCCGGTATGGCACGACATGGCCGGCGACGTCTGGCAGTGGGTGGCTGACAAAAGTTGAGGCGAGCCATGGCCAACGATGTCTTGCGACAAGGAAATCGCGAATGGCGAACCGCATTCATAGCGTGCGGAGCGTTGCTCGTTTCTGTCGTGGGCGCTGGGGCGCAGACGACCAACGTCAATGAACCTCCCGTGATCGTCGTCGCGGGCGAGGGCGTCGTGAAGGCAGCGCCGGATCAGGCGTTTGTCCGCGTCGGCGCGGAGACCCGATCGAAAGTGTCAAAGGACGCGCAGACGCAGAATGCGGCGGCGATGACCGCGGTGCAGCAGCGGCTGGCCGCAGCGGGGATTCCAAAGGATGCGATCCGCACTGCGTCGTTCGACCTCCAGATGGAGTTCGACTACAACAACGGCAAGCAAACGCCGAGAGGCTTCGTCGCGCGGAACACGATCGACGTTCGGGTGGACGATCTCGCGAAGGTCAGCGACGTCCTCGACGCCGCGACGGCGTCGGGCGCCACGATGATCCACGGCCTGCGATTCGATCTGAAAAACCGATCGGCGCTCGAGCGTGACGCGCTGCAGCGCGCCGTGGCCGACGGGCTGGCCCGTGCCGAAGCGGCGGCGTCCGGCGCCAAGCGAACCGTGGATCGCGTGGTGCGGATCGAGGAGACCGGCATGAGAGGTGGACCGATGCCACCGCCACCGATGATGACCATGCGCGCCGGCGCGGAAGCGCCCTCACCGACGCCGATCGCCGCCGGCGAGATCGAAATCCGCGCTCAGGTCAACGTGACCGTCGCCATCAAATAGGCTCGCGCACCCCTATTTCGACAGGCTTTGCCAGAGATACCAACTGGCCACCGAGCGGTACGGTCGCCAGTTTTCCCCCATCTTCCGCACCTTGTCAGGCGTCGGGCGTTTCCGCAGCCGATAGGCGCGCTGCACCGCGTTCATCAGGCCGAGGTCGTCTGCCGGCAGGATGTCGGGTCGCAGCAGCCGGAACATCAGGAAGATCTCAGCGGTCCATCGCCCGATGCCTTTCACGGCGACCAGTTGGGCCATCACCTCCTCGTCCGGGTGCTCACGCATGCCTGACAGGTCGAGCCGGCCGTCGTGCACCCGCACGGCGAGATCCTTGATGAACCCCGCCTTCGGCCGGCTGAAACCGACGCCGCGAATCTGATCCTCGGAGAGCGAGAGCACGCGGACTGGAGTTGGCGTGCGGTCGGGCGGAAACAGATCCCTGAAGCGCCCGAAGATCGTATCGGCCGCCTTCACTGACAGTTGCTGCGAGGCGATGGACATGGTGAGCGCCTCGAACGGATCGGCCGGACCGGCGCTGTGCAACTCGCATGGACCGATACGCTTGATGATCGCGCCGAGCACGGCATCTCGGCGCATCAGATGACGTCGAGCCTTGCTGTAGTCCATCATCAAAACAAATTGCCAGGTGCCCTAGAGAGTGCCTGGTGCCAAAGGGTAAGTGCTTGCCTATCCAATATCAATAATTCGACGCACCGCACTAGCACCCCTTGGCAGCATGGCACCCAGCCCTTGGCACTTGGCACCCATTGGCACGCAGCCCTTGGCACCTGGCACGTGGCACCTGGCACTCTCGGAAATCTGTATCCAACCCTGGCATCCAACCCATTTGTCTTGCACGAATGGCGTCGTCAAGACTAAAAAGGGACCTAACTAGTCGGATATGAGAGGCACCACGCCGCCGGTCTCCATCAGTCTTTCCGTCATCGACTTGATTGGCGAGACGCCGCTCGTGCGGCTCCGTCGCATCGAGGCCGACGTGCCCGGCGTCGAGCTCTATGCCAAGGCCGAGTGGAAGAACCCCGGCGGCTCGGTGAAGGACCGCCCGGCGTTGCGGATGATTCAGGAAGGCATCGCCTCGGGTCGGCTGGTGCGCGGCCGCGAGATTCTTGACGCGACCTCAGGCAATACCGGCATCGCCTACGCCATGATCGGCGCCGCGCTTGGGTATCAGGTGACGCTCTGCGTTCCCGAAAACGTGACGCCGGAGCGCAAGCGCATCCTGCGTGCGTACGGCGCCAATCTGATCTTCACCAACCCCCTCGAGGGATCGGACGGCGCCATTCGCGCCGCCCAACGAATGCACGCCGACGAGCCCGATCGGTTCTTCTACGCCGATCAGTACAGCAATGAGTTCAACTGGCGCTCGCACTACGACACGACCGGACCTGAGCTCATTCAACAACTGGGCGGACGAATCACGCACTTTGTCGCCGGGCTTGGCACCAGCGGCACCTTTGTCGGCGTCGCCCGCCGCCTTCGCGAGTACGACGAAGACATCGTGCTGGGCTCGGTCCAGCCCGACTCGCCGCTGCACGGGCTCGAAGGGCTCAAGCACATGGAGTCGGCGATCGTGCCGTCGATTTACGACCCGTCGTTGGCCGATTTCGACCTTCGCGTCGGCACCGAGGAATCGCATGAGATGACGCGCCGGCTTGCCCAGCAGGAAGGCCTGCTCGTGGGTATCTCGAGCGGCGCCAACCTGCTCGGCGCCTTGAAGCTGATCAAGGAAGAAGGGCACGCCTACCGCTCGACTCCCGCCGTGGTGGTCGTGATCTTCTGCGATGGTGGCGAACGCTATCTCTCCGAGCGATTCTGGGAGGATCCGCCTGAAGGAGCCGTCATTTGCGGGACGAACTGATGGCGGTGGTCGCGCTCTGGCCCGAGGTCGACGCGGCGATCCGCGCCCACGGCGCGTCGACGTTTCCGCACGAGTGCTGTGGCGCGCTGCTCGGGCGCGAGAATGTCGTCCAGGAGGCGTTTGCGCTGCCGAATACGACTGAGGAAGGCCCACGCCGGCGTTTTCTTGTTCGCCCGGCCGACTACCGTGTGGCGGAGAAACGCGCGCGTGAACAGGGGCTCGATCTGCTGGGCTTCTACCATTCGCATCCAGACCATCCAGCCGTGCCGTCGCAGTACGATTTGGATCACGCCTGGCCGTCGTTCTCGTACGTCATCGTCTCGGTCACGGCGGGCCAGCCGGGCGATTTGCGGTCGTGGCGTCTCAGCGACGATCGGTCCGCATTTGATGAGGAACGCGTTCTCGTTCAATCTTTAGAGCCGGCCACGCCGAAGCGCGCTTGATTGAGCGCGAGCGAAGGCGGGCCAGTAGCCAACAGCCATGACCAAGATCCTGATTCCAACTCCTCTCCGCCCCTTTACTGACAAGCTGGACGCCGTCGAGATTCCGGGGGCGACAGTCGGTGAATTGCTCTCGAACTTGACATCGCGTTACGGCGGGCTGCGGCAACATCTCTACACGCCGGACGGCCGGCTGCGGAGCTTCGTCAACGTCTACGTGAATGACGACGACATCCGGTACTTGCAGAAAGATCAGACGCCGCTCAAGGCCGGCGACCAGGTGAGCATCATTCCATCGGTCGCGGGTGGATCTCCGGCGGTGACCGACACGGCGCTGCCATTGTCGGGCGACGAGATCAAGCGCTACAGCCGTCACCTGATCATGCCGGAGGTCGGCATGGACGGTCAGCGCAAGCTCAAGGCCGGCAAGGTGCTGTGCATTGGAGCGGGCGGGCTTGGTTCTCCCGCCGCGATGTATCTGGCCGCGGCCGGAGTCGGCACCATCGGCATCGTCGACTTCGACGTCGTCGATTTCAGCAATCTGCAGCGGCAGCTGCTTCACGGCACGCCCGATGTCGGTCGATCGAAGCTCGCCTCGGCCAAGGAACGCCTGAACGCCCTCAACCCGAACGTGCACATCGAAACCTATGAAACGGCGTTGACCTCGGCGAATGCGCTGAAGCTGTTCGAGCCCTACGACGTGATTCTCGATGGCACGGACAATTTTCCAACCCGCTATCTGGTGAACGACGCGTGCGTGCTTACGGGCAAGCCCAACGCGTACGGCAGCATCTTCCGTTTCGAGGGGCAGGCATCGGTCTTCGCCGCAAAGGAGGGGCCGTGCTACCGCTGCCTCTATCCTGAACCGCCGCCGCCTGGCCTCGTGCCCAGCTGCGCAGAGGGCGGAGTGCTTGGCGTGTTGCCCGGGATCATCGGCGTGATTCAGGCGACTGAAACCATCAAGCTGCTTCTCGGCACCGGCGAACCGCTGATCGGCCGCTTCCTGATTTACGACGCACTGCGGATGCGTTTCCGCGAACTGAAGCTTCGCAAGGACCCGGACTGCCCGGTCTGCGGCACTCATCCGACCGTGCATCAGCTCATCGACTACGACCAGTTCTGCGGCATCACGCCGCACGCCGCCGAGGCGCCGGCTCCGGTCGTCGGGGTCTCGGGCGACCGGAATCCGGATGTCGTGACGCCGCGCGAGCTCAAGGCCGAATTGGATCGAGGCGAGCGCGTCGTGATCGTCGACGTGCGCGAGCCGCAGGAATACCAGATCAACCGGATCGAAGGCTCACTGCTGATTCCGCTCGGCGAGTTGCCCAGGCGATTCAACGAGCTGGACCCGGACGCCACCATCGTCGCTCAGTGCAAGTCGGGTATGCGCAGCGCCAAGGCACAGGCCTTTCTGCGGTCGCAGGGGTTTGGGGACGTCCGGAACCTGACCGGCGGGATTCTGGCCTGGATCGACCAAGTGGACCCGAGTCAGCCCAAATATTGACCAGGGAGCCGGGATCCGAAGTCCGGAATCCGGTGGTCGGCAGCCGCCATCCGTCAGGCGGCTCCGTTCTGTTTGCCCGATTCCGGCTCCCAGCTCCCAGGCCCCCGGCTCTCGGCTCCCAACTCTGGGCTCGGCTCCCGGCTCCCAGCTCCCCGATATCCGACTTGTGCGGTCCGAGTTCGAGGACTAAAATAGGACTTTCGAGGTCGGATATAGGGGACTTGCCATGTTGAGGCTCTCGAAGAAATCGGATTACGCGCTGATGTCGGTCAGGCACCTTGCTCTTCGCGGGGATCGGGGCGCGTCGGCCAGTGCGCGCGAGATTTCGGAGGCCTACGACATTCCGCTCGAGTTGCTCGCCAAGGTGCTGCAGCGGCTGGTGCGGACGAAGCTCCTGGTCTCGGTTCAGGGAACGCGCGGCGGCTACAAGCTGGGCCGGCCGCCAAGCAGCATCACGGTGGCTGACGTGATTCAGGCGGTGGACGGTCCGGTGGCGGTGACTGCCTGTTCGCCGAACGATCACGAGTGCGATCAGTACAGCAAGTGCAGCATTCGCGACCCGCTGTGGAAGATCAAGGGCCGCATTCTGGAGATGTTGTCGACGGTGACGGTGGCCGAGATGGCGCGCGACAGCGAAGCCACTCCAACGCCGCCGTCGCACACGGTGTCACGAATGGTTTTTGTTCCACCTCTGGGCGAATGATTTATCTCGACCACCACGCCACGACACCGGTTGACCGGCGAGTCCTCGAGGCGATGCTGCCGTTCTTTACCGAGCGGTTTGGCAACGCATCGAGCCGTCAGCACCGGTTCGGCTGGGAAGCGAACGACGCGGTCGAGCGAGCGCGCAAACAGGTGGCCGCGCTCGTCGGCGCCGGCACTAAGGAGATCGTGTTCACGAGCGGCGCGACCGAGGCGAACAACCTGGCGATCAAGGGCGCGGCGGAAGCGACCCGCGACAAGGGCGACCACATCGTGACAGTCGCAACCGAACACAAGGCGGTTCTCGATCCCTGCAACAGGCTTGAACAGCGGGGATGGCGAGTCAGCGTATTGCCGGTTGGCCCTGATGGGCTGGTGGATCTGCGGGCGGTCGACAAGGCGGTAACGGGCCGGACGACATTGGTGAGCGTGATGGCTGCGCACAACGAAATCGGGGTGCTTCAGCCGATTCGTGAGATTGCGGCGATCGCTCACGCGAAGGGCGCACTCGTTCATACCGATGCCGTGCAGGCGGCGGGGAAGGTGCCGGTCGATGTCGAGGCTCTCGACGTCGATCTGCTCTCGATGACAGCCCACAAGATGTACGGCCCGAAGGGTGCTGGTGCGCTCTTCGTCCGTCGCGGGTTGCAGGCGAACCTGACGCCTCAAATCGACGGTGGCGGGCAGGAGCGCGGTCTACGTGCCGGCACGCTGAACGTGCCCGGCATCGTCGGGTTCGGGGCTGCTGCCGAGATCGCCCGCGCCGAGATGCCCGGTGAGTCCAAGCGGCTCGCGGCGCTGAGAGACCGCCTGCTCGATCGACTGCGCGAGGTCGTCGAGGACGTCACGGTCAACGGGTCGCTCACCGCGCGGCTGCCGGGGAACCTGAACGTGAGCTTCGCCCGCGTAGATGGTGAAGCGCTGCTCGTGAGCCTGGAGGGAGTCGCCGTGTCGTCCGGAGCCGCATGCACGGCGGCGGAACCGTCGCACGTGCTGCTGGCACTGGGGTTGTCGAAAGAGAGCGCGCTTGCTTCACTGCGCTTCGGTCTGGGTCGATGGACCACGGAAGCGGAGATCGACGAGGCGTCGCGGATGATTGGCGCGGTCGTCGAGCAGCTGCAGACGTTGAGCGTGTAGTGAGTGTTTGGCGAACTGCGAATAGCGAACTGCGAATAGCGAACAACGATGATCGAGATCACTGAAAGCGCCGCGCGAGTCATCAATCGCCAGCTCGAGAGACAGCAGCGGGCAGGCGGTGGTCTGCGCATCGCCGTGAAGGCGGGCGGCTGTTCTGGGTACAGTTATCAGTTTGCCTGGGACGATTCGGCGCGGGAGACCGATCAGGTCTTTGAGGGCGCCGGCGGCGCGAAAGTGTTCATCGATCCGCGCAGCCTCCGGCTGCTGGACGGCACCGTGCTGGATTTTGACGAGAACAACCTGCTGGCAACGACGTTCACGCTGAGGAATCCGCACGCGAAGAGCACGTGCGGGTGCGGCGAGTCGTTCTCGGCATGAGCGTCCGCGAACCATGGACCGAGGACTGTGGACGCGTGGACTACTGAGGATTAATCGATGAGCACCGCTACGAAGACCATCGAAGAGCTCGCGAACACCGAATACAAGTACGGGTTCGTCACCGACGTCGAACAGGACATCGCTCCGAAGGGGCTCAACGAAGACACGATCCGGCTCATCTCGAAGAAAAAGGAAGAGCCCGAGTGGCTGCTCGAGTGGCGTCTCAGAGCGCTTCGCGCGTGGCTGAAGATGAAAGAGCCGCACTGGCAGAACGTGCACTACCCGCCCATCAACTACCAGGGCATCAGCTACTACGCGGCGCCGAAGCCGAAGAAAGTCCTCAATAGCCTCGACGAGGTCGATCCGGAGGTGCGGCGCACGTTCGAAAAACTCGGCATCCCGATCGAAGAGCAGATGCTGCTCTCCGGTGTCGCGGTGGATGCCGTATTCGATTCGGTTTCGGTGGCGACGACCTTCCGTAGCAAGCTGGCCGAGCTCGGCATCATCTTCTGCTCGTTCTCGGAAGCGGTGAAGAACCACCCCGCCCTGGTGAAGGAATACCTCGGCTCGGTCGTGCCGCACACCGACAACTACTTTGCCGCGCTGAACTCGGCCGTTTTCACCGATGGCAGCTTTGTCTATGTGCCGAAGGGCGTCCGCTGCCCGATGGAACTGTCGACGTACTTCCGCATCAACGCGAAGGACACGGGCCAGTTCGAGCGAACGCTCATCGTCTGCGACGAGGGCGCTTATGTGAGCTATCTCGAAGGCTGCACCGCGCCGCAGCGGGACGAGAACCAGCTGCATGCGGCGGTGGTGGAGCTCGTTGCGCTCAAGAGCTCGACCATCAAGTACTCGACCGTCCAGAACTGGTATCCGGGCGACAAGCAGGGCAAGGGCGGGATCTACAACTTCGTCACCAAGCGCGGCCTCTGCAAAGGCGAGCGTTCGAAGATTACGTGGACCCAGGTCGAGACCGGCTCTGCCATCACCTGGAAGTATCCGAGCTGCATCCTGCAAGGCGACGACTCGGTCGGCGAGTTCTATTCGGTGGCGGTGACCAATAACTATCAGCAGGCCGACACCGGCACCAAGATGATCCATCTCGGCAAGAACACGCGCAGCACCATCGTGTCGAAGGGCATCTCGGCCGGCAAGGGTCAGAACACCTATCGCGGCGCGGTGAAGGTGGGCAAGAATGCCGTCGACGCCCGCAACTACTCGCAGTGCGATTCGCTGCTGCTCGGCGACAAGTGCGGCGCGCACACGTTCCCATATCTCGAAATCAAGAACACGACCGCCACGGTGGAGCACGAAGCGTCCACCTCGAAGATCGGCGAAGACCAGATCTTCTACTGCGAACAGCGCGGCATTTCCAAGGAGGACGCGATCAACCTGATCGTGAGCGGTTTCTGCCGCGAAGTCTTCCGCGAGCTGCCCATGGAATTTGCGGTGGAAGCGCAGAAGCTGCTCGGCATCTCTCTCGAAGGGTCGGTGGGTTAGCCATGTTGGAAGTGAAGAATCTGAAAGTCCGGGTCGAAGACAAGGTGATTCTGCGCGGCATCAATCTGTCCGTGAAGGCCGGCGAAGTGCACGCCATCATGGGCCCGAACGGCTCGGGCAAGAGCACGTTTGCCCGCGCGCTGGCGGGTCACCCGGGTTACGAAGTCACCGAGGGCGAAGTCTTTTACAAGGGCAAGGACCTGCTGGACATGGATCCGGACGAACGCGCTCGCGAAGGCGTGTTCATGGCGTTTCAGTATCCGGTCGAGATCCCCGGCGTGAACAACGCGTACTTCCTGAAGGCCGCGCTCAACGCCAAGCGAAAGCACGACGGGCTCGAAGAACTGGATGCGATGGACTTCATGACCATCGTTCGTCAGAAGGCCAAGATCCTTGACGTGGACGAGAAGATGATGAGCCGCGCCGTCAACGAGGGGTTCTCCGGCGGCGAGAAGAAGCGCAACGAAATCTTCCACATGGCGGTCCTCGAGCCGACGCTGGCCATCCTGGACGAAACCGACTCGGGCCTGGACATCGACGCGCTCCGCATCGTGTCGCAAGGGGTGAACGCGATGCGCAGCCCCGATCGCGCGTTCATCGTCGTCACCCACTACCAGCGCCTGCTCAACTACATCGTTCCCGATTTCGTCCACGTGCTGAGCGAAGGCCGGCTGGTGCAATCGGGCGGGCGGGAGCTCGCCCTCGAGCTCGAAGAGAAGGGCTACGGCTGGCTCGAGCCGGCTGGCGCCAGCTCGAGGAACTAGGCGACCGATGACGCAGATGACCCAGACTCGGACGGCAGAACGGCACGAAGCATACGTGACCGCGTCAGCGCGGTTTGCGGAGACGCGCGGCAAGTCGGCGCCTGCCTGGTTGCAGCACCTCAGGGCGCAGGCGGCGGAGAAGTTCGCGAAGCATGGATTCCCGACCGTCCGTGAGGAGGCCTGGCGGTTCACCAACGTGGCGCCGGTTGCCGAGGCCGAGTTTGTCATCGCCGACGGAGCGCCGCGTCACGTTTCGGATCTCGTCTCCCGTGTCGCCGTCGCTGGGGCGCTCCGGGTCACGCTGGTCAACGGCCATTTCGCGCCGGAGTTATCGGACGTTGCCCGCCTGCCCAAGGGGCTGCGGGTCACGGGCTTGCACGAGGCCATCGTTCGTGACGAGTCGGTGGTGCGCGAGCACCTCGGGACGTTCAACCTGGATCCCCATCCGTTCGCGGCGCTCAACACGTCGTTCCTTGATGACGGAGTCGTCGTCCTCGCCGATCCCGGCACCATCGTCGACACGCCAATCCATATCGTTTCGGCGACGGCCGGCGAGGGGAAGCTGGCGTCGTTTCCCCGCACGCTGGTCGTGGCCGGCGCGCGCAGCCAGCTACGGCTGGCGCAGACGTTCGTTGGCGACGGGAGCGACCCGTACTTCAGCAATGCCGTGGTCGAAGTGGCCGTGCATCAGGGTGCGATCGTCGACTTCTACACCGACCAGCGCGAGTCCGACCGGGCGTTCCATTTCCTGAATCTGCAGGCGCATGTCGGCGCGGGAGCCGTGTTTGCTTCTCACGCCTTTGCCCTCGGATCGCGACTGATGCGGCACGACATCGGCGTCACTCTCGGCGGCGAGGGTGCCGACGCGACGATGAACGGCGTGTATCTCGTCGACAACACGCGGCTGATGGACACCCATACGTCGCTCGATCACGCGGTGCCGCATTGCACGAGTCATCAGATCTACAAGGGCATCCTGGCCGGCAAGGCGCGCGCCGTTTTCAACGGCCGCATCGTCGTGCGGCCGGATGCGCAGAAGACCGACGCGAAGCAGACCAACCGCGCGCTCCTGCTGTCGGATGAGGCGCAGATCAACTCCAATCCGCAGCTCGAGATTTTTGCTGACGACGTGAAGTGCACTCACGGAGCTGCGGTCGGACAGCTGGACGCCGAGGCGATGTTCTACTTGCAGGCGCGCGGTCTCACTCCTGCCGAGGCGCGGGACATGATGCTCCACGCGTTCGCCGGGGAAGTACTTGAGGGCTTGAAGATGCCGGAGTTGCGCGCGCAAATCGAAGCGGCCCTGTTCGATGCGCTGGCTCGGGATTTGGCAGGACAGCGATGACACCCACGACGCTCGCCTCGGGAACCGATCTGACGGCGCTTCGGGCGGATTTTCCAATCCTGTCGCAGCGCGTGCACGGCAAGCCGCTCGTCTATCTCGACAACGCCGCGACGACGCAGAAGCCCCGGCAGGTGCTGGAAGCGATCGCCCGCTATTACAGCGAGGACAACGCGAACGTGCATCGCGGCGTCCACACGCTGAGCGGCCGTGCCACTGACGCCTTCGAGACCGCACGGGCCAAGGTCGCAAAGTTCATCGGCGCGGGACACGTCCAGGAGATCGTGTTCACACGCAATGCCACCGAAGGCGTGAATCTGGTGGCGCAGACCTGGGGTCGAGCCAACCTGCGCGAAGGGGACGAGATCCTCATCTCTGCCATCGAGCATCACTCGAACATCGTTCCGTGGCAGCTGCTGTGCGGTCAGACGGGCGCGTTGCTTCGCGTCGTGCCGGTGTTCGACAGCGGCGAGCTGGATATCGAGGCCTATCGGCGAATGCTGACGAGCGGTCGAATTCGGCTGGTTGCGATGACGGCACTCTCGAATGCGCTCGGCACGGTGACTCCGATCGCCGAGATGGTTCGCCTGGCGCACGAAGCGGGCGCCCTGGTCCTGGTCGATGGCGCGCAGGCGGCGTACCACATGCCGATTGACGTCAAGGCGCTCGACTGCGACTTCTTCGTCCTGACCGGCCACAAGCTCTACGGCCCGACCGGCATCGGCGTGTTGTACGGCAAGTTGGCGCTGCTCGACGCGATGCCTCCCTGGCAGGGTGGCGGCGACATGATCAGCTCGGTCACCTTCGAGGAGTCGAAGTGGAACGTGCTCCCGTACAAGTTCGAGGCGGGCACGCCGCACATCGAAGGGGCTGTGGCGCTTGGCGCCGCCGTGGACTACATCAGCGCCATCGGCATGACCCGCATCGAGGCGCACGAACGGGAACTGCTGGCGTACGGCACCGAATCGTTGCGGACGGTTCCAGGCCTCACGCTGGTGGGCACGGCGCCTAAAAAGGCGAGCATCCTGTCGTTCGTGATGGACGGCGTGCACCCCCATGACGTCGGCACGATCGTGGATCGCCAGGGCGTGGCGATTCGCACCGGCCATCACTGTGCACAGCCGGTGATGGATCGTTTCGGCATCCCGGGGACCGCAAGAGCGTCGCTCGCGCTTTACAACACGCGCGAGGACATCGATCGATTGGCGGATGCCTTGCGCCAAGTGAACAGGGTTTTTGGTCAGTAGGGCACGACTCCAGTCGTGCCTCGAGGCAGGGCTGAAGCCCTGCCCTGCGGCGAGCACAAAGAGCGAATCGTGAGAAATGTCTGAACTGAGCGACCTCTACCAGGAAGTGATCCTCGATCACAACCGCCGGCCGCGAAACTTTCGCGTGATTGAGTCGGCGTCCGCCAAGCAGGAGGGCTACAACCCGCTGTGCGGCGATCGGCTCACGCTGTACCTGACGCTCGACCGCGATGTCATCAAGGACGTGGCATTCCAGGGATCGGGTTGCGCGATTTCAAAAGCCTCGGCGTCGCTCATGACCGAGCAGCTCAAGGGGAAGACGGTCGGGCAGGCGAGAGATCTCTTCGATCGCTTCCACGCGATGATCACCTCGAACCCGGAAACGCCGGCCGATGACCTGGGCAAGCTCAGCGTGCTCGCCGGCGTACGCGAGTTTCCGACACGAGTGAAGTGCGCCAGCCTGGCGTGGCATACGATGAAGGCGGCCGTCGCTCACGAAGGCGATGGACCGGTGACAACCGAATGACGACGATTCCGATGATAACGACAGGTGGTCTTCCAGAAGACAGTCCGGCGAACGAGCTCAGCCAATCGCTGGACGACATTGCTCGCGATCAGGCGAAAACCGACGAGCTCTACCCGCAGGTCGTCGAAGCGTTGAGGACGATCTTCGATCCCGAGATTCCCGTGAACATCTGGGAGCTCGGGTTGATCTACGACGTGCTGGTCGACGCGAACGGGCGGGTCGGTGTGCGCATGACGCTCACGGCGCCCGCGTGTCCAGCGGCGCAGTCGCTGCCGATTGAAGTGAAGAACAAGACGGCGGCTGTGCCCGGCGTGACCGAGTCGAAGGTCGAGATTGTCTGGGATCCACCGTGGGATCGCGACCGGATGTCCGACGTGGCGAAGCTGGAGCTGGGGATGGCCTGGTGAGGCAGGTGGGGCGCCGCCCTATTGTGTGCAGCGCGGGGCTGCGATGTTGACGCCTTGCATCAGGAGCGCGCGGTAGTTGGCGAGCGCGGCCTCGCAATCGGTCTTGCGGGTGTGATTCCACAATTGCTGTGCCGCCCATCCCATCAACGCTGAAATCGGCAGCGCCGGCGTCCGGTAGATCTGAGGCGTGAGGAACTCGATTACTTCGCGGTGCGTAGGCGGGGTGCCAGGCACCGCGCCGCTCAGCAGGTCCACATCCTTCAACAGATCGATCTTGGGTGCTTGACCGTAGACCTGAATCTGGAAGCTGAGCCGGAGCGGCGACGTGGATCGTTCCGGGGTGGATTCCGTCATCCGCAGACCCTTTTGAATGCGCGACAGCGAGACGCCCATCTTGGTGGCGTCGATGTCGTCGGCGCCCTGGGCAGGCGGCGCCTCCTGCGCCTCCTGCGCCACGACGGGCGCAGCCGCGACAAGGCACAAGGCAAACGCGAGAACGCAAAGGGCCCCTGGCCGTCCCATATACCGATTATGACGCCGAACCGAGGCTCCGAGTTGGACTCCTAGTATCCTGTGCAGATGCGAATAGTTGTGGCTCACAGCCCTGATTCTGACGACGCCTTCATGCATTACGGGTTGGCGAGCGGGAAAGTCCCTGACGAAGGGTTGACCTTCGAACATCTCCTGGCCGACATCGAGACCCTCAACCGCGCCGCGTTCGAGGGGAAGTACGAGGTCAGCGCCGTCTCGTTCCACGCCTACGCGCATCTCGCCGATACATACCTGCTGCTGCCGCATGGCTCGTCGATGGGCGACAATTACGGGCCGATTGTCGTCGCCCGGCGTGGCGGTCCCTCGTCGCTCGAAAACGTCACAGTCGCGATTCCGGGACTGCTGACGACGGCGTTTCTCGCGTTGCGCTTGTTCAAGCCGGACGTCCAGTACGTCGTGATGCCGTTCGATCACATTCAGGATGCCGTCCGCGAAGGTCGCGTGGCGGCGGGCCTGCTGATTCATGAGGGTCAACTCACATACGGCGACGATGGCCTCGCAAAGATCGTGGACCTGGGCGAGTGGTGGAGCGAGCACACCAGCGGCCTGCCGCTGCCGCTGGGCGGCAACGTCATTCGCCGCGACCTTGGTCCCGAAATGGTCTCGAAGGTCTCACGCATCCTGCACGCGTCCATCAAGTACGCACTCGATCACCGGGACGAGGCGCTCGACTACGCTTTGCAGTTTGGACGCGGGCTGGATCGACCGAACGCCGATCGTTTCGTCGGGATGTACGTGAACGAGCTCACGCTCGACTACGGCCCGCGTGGACGGGAGGCGCTGCAGCGGTTGATGAACGAAGGCCACGCCAAAGGGATTCTCCCGAAGCCGATCCACGTGGAGTTTGCCGCGTGACCCGCCGGCTCTCGCCGTCCATCGTCAAGGCGATCGACGAGAGCAAGATTCTGGGAGTCCGTGCCGGGGCGCGATCCGACCACAGGTTCACTGGCGTGTGGCCGGTGGTCATCGGCGGCCGCGTGTTCGTGCGCTCGTGGACGCTGAAGGCCGGCGGCTGGTACCGCACGTTCCTCGACGATCCGCTCGGCACGCTGGAAGTGGGCAACCGCGCGGTTCGCATCCGCGCGACCCGCGCTCGCGGCGAGCGCATTCGCGATGCGGTCGAGGAGGCGTACACGGCCAAGTATCCGACCAAAGCCTCTCTCAAATACGTGCGCGGCTTCCGCACGCCGCGACGGCGCGAGGCGACCATCGAGTTCGTTCCGAGATAGACCCGATCAGCTCTGCGAGGCGGCCCAGCGGTGCACGATGGCAGCGACCTGGGCGACGCCTTCGGTCAGGGCCGCCGGCCCGGGCTGCAGGATGTAGGTCGACTTCACTTCGCCGATGTGGCCGTTGCGCACTGCGGGGATCTGATCCCAGCCTGGCCGCGCTTTGATTTTCTCCGGCCGCACCGGCTTGCCACACCAGGAGCCGATGATCACGTCGGGCGCGCGCGCAATCACCTGGTCGCCCGTGACGATGCGATCCTTGGCGAGAGACGCGTGGCGATGCTCGGGGAAGATCGGATCGCCGCCGGCAATCTCGATCAGCTCTTCAGTCCAGCGGATACCGCTGATCAGCGGGCCATCCCATTCCTCGAAGTAGACCTTTGGGCGTCTGCCGAGCTGCGCCGCCGACGAACAAATCTCATCGAGTCCCCGCTCGAGCGACCTGACGAGATGCTCGGCCTTCTCGGGGACGCCGACGATCCCGCCAAGGATGCGAATCATCTGCAGGATCTCGGCGACGCTGCGCTGGTTGAAGGTGAAGACGGAGTAGCCGCGTTTGACCAGCTCGGTCGTGATGCCGGCTTGCAGGTCGGAGAACGCCAGGACGAGGTCCGGCTCGAGCGCTTCGATCTTTTCGAATCGAGCGTGGAGGAACGACGAGACCTTCGGCTTCTGCCGCGCCTCCGGCGGCCGCACGGTATACCCGGAGATCCCGACCACGCGATCGCCCTCGCCGAGCAGATACAGCGTCTCGGTGGTCTCCTCGGTCAGGCAGACGATGCGGGAGGGAAATGCGACGTTCACGGCAACCGGCCCGCCTTCGCATCTTTCGATTGCGACAAGCTTCGGCGAGGTCTCGCCGGAGCGGCCTGCGGCCGCGTAGGCGGACAGCCGGCAGCCGGCAGAGAGAAATTCAGATCCGCGAATACGAAACCGTCGCGTTCGACGACCTCACCGACCTGCACGTCGATCTGGCGGTTGAACATCGGTCCGGCCCACGCGAACGAATGAAACTCGCCGTTCTCGCCGCACGGGTCGACCGCCGCAGGGAGCTCTTCGAGCAATCCGCGATCGAACGCGCGGCCCGCAAATCGTCGATCCAGCTTCCGCGGATCGACGCAGGTCAGGTGGGCCCGCAGCCCGCCTTCGATCATCTCTTGCGCGAGATCTGAGGTGGACTTGGTCTTCCAAATCGGGAACAACGGCTCGAGGCCGCTGCCGGCGAGCCGTTCCTCCCGGTAGCGGCGCACGTCTTCGAGAAAGAGGTCGCCGAACGCGACGTGAGTGAACCCGTCAGCGACCATCGACTCCACTTCCGCGCGCATCCGCCGCTCGTACTCCTCGTTCGGACACGGCCACGGCAAAGGGACGATACGAAGCGGCAGGCCCGCGGCTTGGGCCTGCGCGTCAACCAGCTCTCGCCGAACCGCGTGCATCGCCACTCGGTCGAAGGCTTCGTTCGTGGTCGTCAGGAGCGCCGCGACCGCTTCCGACGTCTGCTGCCGAAGCACGTGCAGCATCCACGCGGAGTCTTTCCCCGAGGACCAGCTGACCGCAATCTTCATGAGCGAAGCACTCTTCCTTCTTCCTTCTTTTCTCTTCTTCATCAGGGATGCAGCGCCTTAGCCATCCGCTCGATGCCCTCCGCGACTCGTGGACCAGGGACGACAAGTCCGTTGCCGGTGAGGATGATCACGCGCCCATTCTTCACTGCCGGTACCGATGCCAGTGGCGACCACGACTCGATCTCCAGCTTCATCCCGATGCCTTCGCGATCGCGAATGTCATCCGAGCGCAGCTCGAGGATGACCTCGGGCGCCCTCGCCAGAATCAGCTCGGTCGTCGCCTGCACGGACTCGCGATCGATGTCGGCCAGGACGTCCTCGCCGCCAGCCGCGTCGAGCATGTCGTGCAGGAATCCGCGCCCGCCGCTGGCGTAGATGTTTCTCAGGGTGCGCGGCTCACGGCCAAACACCAGAAGCGTTGTTGGCCGCCGCGCGCCTTTGATGCGCGCCTGGATGACCTGGATTCGCAGCTCGATGGCTCGCGCCGCCGCTTCCGCTTCCTTCACGTGTCCGGTCCTCGCGCCGAGCTCGCGCATCGTCGTCATGATGTGCGAGAGGCCGCCGTGGCGATAGTTGAAGTAGGGAATCGACGCGCGATCGAATTGCGCCTGGAGATCGGTCTGGCTCCCATACGTGACCACGAGGTCCGGCTTCAACGAGAAGATCTGTTCCGTATCCGGATCGATCAACGCGCCGACCTTGGGGAGCGCGTTCACCTCTGGCGGATATTGGTCGTAGCTGCTGACCGCGACCATCTGCGGTCCGGCGCCGATGGCGTAGAGCATCTCGGTGAGGGCAGGGACGAGGGAGATGATCCGTTGCGGCCTCTGCGCGGATACCACCACCGAGAGCGCAACCACGAAGGTTTGCACCACGAACAAAACGGCAACCACGAAAAATGCGAATCGCCTTTTCCTCGTGGTTGTTTCTCTCGTGGTTATCGGATTGTCGTGGTTCTCAATATCGTGGTCATGACTTCCTCACCAACAACCACAGAAAGAACGGTCCGCCAATGATGGCCGTCACGATACCGACCGGCAGCTCCAGCGGCGCCATCACCGTTCGCGCGGCGACGTCGCACAGCACGAGAAACGCCGCGCCGAACAGCGCCGAGGCCGGCAACACGACGCGATGATCCGAGCCCACCATCAAACGGACGAGGTGGGGCACGACGATGCCGATAAAGCCGACGGGTCCACCCAGCGAGACTGCGGCGCCGGTGGCCAGCGAGGCGCTCAGGAAGGCCCAGCGCTGCGCCCGTTCCACCTCCACGCCTCGCGCCGCCGCCACATCCTCACCCATTGTGAGCAGGTTCAGCGTTCGTGTCAGCACGGCAAACACGACAAAGGCCACGATGATGAACGGCAGCGCCGCGACAATCGAGCCGTAACTGCCGACGTCCAGATCGCCCATCAGCCATCGGACTGTGCGGAACGATTCCGCGTAGTCGCCAAGATACTGAACGAAGAGGATCAGCGCGGAAAAAAAGGAATTCAGCGTCACTCCGGCCAGCAGCAGCACATTGGTCGAGAGACCGCGCCGTTGAAACGACGCGAGCCAGTGGACGATCGCGATGGCGACGAGCGAGCCGACGAAGCTCGCGATCGGCACCGAGGACACGCCAAGCGCGCCGAGATTCAGCTCGAAGGTCATCGCGAGCATGGCTCCCAATGCCGCCCCGGCCGAGACACCGAGTGTGAAGGGTGTGGCGAGGGGATTCCTCAGCAGCGCTTGCAGGACGACGCCGGCGGCGGCGAGCGCCGCGCCCACCACCGCGCCGGCCAGCACGCGCGGCAGCCTCGCCACGAAGAAGATTTGCGCGTCGACGTTCTCCGACGCCGGCAGCGAGGTATCAAACGCGCGGCGGAGCGAAATCGATGTGCTGCCGATGGTCGGCGCCCACAGCAGGACGAGTGCCGCCATGGCCGTGAAGGCCAGGATCACCGTGACCATCCGCTGTCGAATGGTCATCGCGTCAGCCGCCTGACCGGCGTGACGGTGAGGTGGCCGGACGCAGCGTGACGATGGACGTCGGCCTCGACGTCGTAGAGTTCCCGCACCCGGTCGGGCGTCAGCACGTGTTCCGTCGGACCCACTGCCAGGACGCGTCCGCCTCGAATCAAGACGAGCTCCCGGCAAATCGACGCGGCCAGGTTGAGGTCGTGCGTGGAGATGGCCAGGGTGACCTCGTGATCGCGATTCAGACGCTGGAGCGTGCTCGCCACCTCGAGCTGATAGCCGAGGTCGAGCGACGCCGTCGGTTCGTCGAGCAGAAGGACGTCCGCGGCTTGCGCCAGCGCCGCGGCGATCACGACTCGCTGCTTCTCGCCCCCGCTCAGCGTATGGAAGTACCGATCGGCCAGCTGCGCGGTCCCAGTCGCCGCCAGGCTTTCCATCGCGATGTTGACATCCGCCGGACCCTCGACGGCGAAGATGCCGAGGTGAGGATGGCGGCCCATCAACACGATCTCGAGGGCCGTGTATTCGAACGCGAGCTCAGTCGCTTGCGGGACGACCGCAATGCGACGCGCCACCTCCCGTCGCGACAGCTCGTCCATGGCCTTGCCGCTGAGCCACACCCGGCCCTGGGTTGGGCGTCGCGTCCCGCTCAGCAGTCGCAACAGCGTCGTCTTCCCCGACCCATTCGGCCCGATGATCCCGACGAGGCCGCCTTCGGCGATGCGAAGGCTGACCCCATCGACGACCAACGGCCCTCGAGGGACGTAGCGGAAGAAGACGCTCTCTGCCGACAACACGGGCGACGCAGATGACACGGATCACACCGAGCGGCTAACGGCCAATCGCAACGCGTGCTCCCGCATAAGCCGTTCGACCCGGCGCAGGGTAGCCGAAGACTTCTTCGTACTCGCGATCGAACAGATTCAGCACGCGCGCGAACACCTCGACCGTCCGCACCACGCGCCACGATCCGCCAAGGTTGGCGACGGTCCGGCCGGGGTTCAGGTACAGCCCGCCTGTCGGACCAAATGCCGGCTCGGCATCCAAGGCCTCGCCGCGAGCGAAAACCTGCGCGAACGCGCTGACCGGACCTCGCGTCCACGACGCATCGATGCTTCCCTGGTTCCGTGGACGTCGTAGCAGCGGGTCGCCGGGTTTGTAGGGTGGCGGCGCATCAAGGGACTGGTCGACGGCGAGGATCTCGCTATCGAGGAATGTGTAGGTGACGCGAACGTCCGTGCCGGCTGCCACTCGCCATGCCGCCGACATTTCCAGGCCGCGCGCTCGCGCGTTCGAGATGTTGTCGGTGCGGTAGCGGCTGCTTCCTGAGAACGAGCTGCCGACCGAGACGATGAGGTCGTCGTAGCGGTTGTAGAAGGCTGTCGCATCGAGCTGAACGCCACCGCCCGCGAGCGACTGCGTGACGCCGAGCTCCGCGCTCTGACTCCGCTCCGGCTTCAACCCGCTGTTGTCGGTGAACGCGATCTCGAACGCATCAGGCGGGCGAATGCCGGTGCCCACCGCGCCGTGGAGGCGGGTCCAGGCGCGTCCCCCCTGCTCTGGCTCGTTTCCGGCGACGAGGATGCCCGTGGCAATTTTTGGATTCACCGAGACCACCGTGTCGGCGGGGAAATCCGGCCGCGGCGTAAACGCCGTGGGATCGCCCGGCAACGCATCACGATGAATGCGCTCACCGCGCAAGCCGGCGGTCACCGTCACCCGATCGCCCGGATTCCAGCGGGCCTCACCGAACAGTCCAAACACATCGCGTTCGACGGGTACCTGGCCTTGTGCGCCGGCCGCGATGAACGTGCTGCTGCCACTCTCGCCGAGCCACTCCAGTCCTCCAGAGAACCCGAACTGGGTGTTGGCAGCCACATCGGTCTGCACGCGCGCATGCGTCCGGCGCGTTTCTCCTTCCGAGGTACCAAAGGCGCTCTTGAACGTCAGGTCGTAGTCGGCAGAATCGAACTCTACGCGCTGACGAACCCGGCTCGATGGGCCAAACCACGGCTGCACCCAGCGCGCGCCACCACCGATCCGCCGCGTCGTCCCACGCGCGATTCGGTCAACCCCGCTGTAGCGATGAGCGGGATCGGATCCGTACGCGCCTGGCGATCCACGCTCGGTGTCCGTGTAGAGCACTTGCCCCTGAACGTCGCCGCCGCTCGACGGATGCCGCCAGCCGACGTTCGCGGACCCTTGCGCTTCCTGTGCATCGTCATTGCTCACGGGCTGACCATTTGCGGCAAGACCCGTGAACCCGTCGTCTGCGAAGTAGTTGGCACCGGCTTGCCATCGCACGCCGTTGACCTCTCCTGATGTTCCTCCGGCGACGCGACGCATCGCCCGCGATCCGCCTTCGACCTGGAGTCGAGCCGAAGGGCGGCCGCCAGATCGAGTGATCACTTGCACGACGCCCCCGATCGCATCGGATCCATAGAGTGCGCTTTGTGAGCCCCGGACCACTTCGATCCGCTCGACGTCCTGCAGCGGGACTTGCGAAAGGTCCATGCCGCCGCCGAAGGCGTTCGCGCGGACCCCGTCGATCAAGACGAGGGTGAAATCGGACTCGCCACCTCGGGAAAAGAGAGAGGTGACCGACCCAGGGCCACCGTTGCGCTGAATCGTAAGCCCAGGCACAGATTCGAGTGCCGAACCCAGCATGAATTGCTGTCGTGCTTCGATCTCACGTCCCGTGATCACGGTGACGCTGTCTGGCGCGCGCGACAGCGGCTGATCGATCTGCGAGGCAGAGACCACGAGCGTTTCGTCGATGGCGCTGACTCGAAGCCTGAGGTCGCTCGGCGCGTTCTCTCCGTCGTTGAGGTCGACATCGATCGGATCGGCGACGAGTCCAGGCGCGCTGGCGCGCAGCTGGTAGCGACCCGCGGCCAGTCCGCTCAGCGCGAATCGCCCCTCGCCGTCGGCGACGACGTGCTGGGGCACGGAGGAGGTGGTCGAGATCACGACGTCGGCGAATGGAACGGGACGCCCGTCTGGATCCAACACGCGGCCGCTCAGCTGGGCTGATTCGCCGCTCGCGAATGCCTGAATGGCGAGGATCGCGCTGAAGATGAGCTGAGAACAGAAAACACGAAACATCCGTCCACGCGGACGGAGACCTGCGGTCATGGTCGCCTCCCTGGCGTCTTCGCGCCAGACCCGCCGACGTGGCGACAAACCTTCAGGTGTGTCGAACGCGATCGTGGGTGAGAGTGACAGGCCCCATTCGCAGGAGGTTTCCTGACTTGCGGATCATCACGCGGCGCGTCTGCGTCTTCCCATCCAGAACGGACAGTGACGTTCCACCTGTCGCCCCGGTTGGCATGAGCGACGGTGAAAACTTCGAGCGCGGCGTTCCCCGCTTACAGTGGCGGGACCGTGTGGGTCTTACACCCAACTTCCCTGCCTGCGTGGGTACGTGTCGGTTGTGTCGCGGATTGTAGCATGGCAGAATGGCGGGTCTGGATTTTCGCTCGAAGCCGCCGAGGCCTATGTGATAGACCCTGCGCAAGTTACGTTTGGGCGTGGAACGCTGTGATTGCCGCGCTGAAACGAGTTCGCGTAGAATACAGAGTTTGGGCTTTATCAGTCTGACCGCCGAGTCTGGGCGGCCCACATCTTCGAGGAACGCATGAGCAAGAGTTCGACCGTGACCGTTCGCGAGACCCCTGTGGAAACAGTGGCCTCGGCGGCGGCTGGTGGGCTTGTCATCCGCGGTGAGAACTTCGTCATCGAAACCGACGATCGCATTGAGCTGGTGGACCTGACCGATCGTGTCATGGGGTACGTCCGGACGCTCAATATCAAAGAGGGCATGATCACGCTGTGGTCGATGCATACGACCTGCGCCCTCTTCATCAACGAATTTCAGACCGCACTTCTCGTCGACATCAAGAAGTTCCTCGAAGAAATGGTCGCGCGGGATCGGTACTACATGCACAACGATCCCGATCACTCCGATTG
Organism: uncultured Acidobacteriota bacterium; assembly: GCA_963773045.1. GTDB lineage: Bacteria > Acidobacteriota > Vicinamibacteria > Vicinamibacterales > UBA2999 > 12-FULL-67-14b. The sequence goes on from CAVYZT010000004.1 coordinate 501,948, forward strand.
CGATCGGATGAACGCCGATTCCCACCTGCGGGCGATGCTGCTCGGCCATACGCTCACGCTGCAGATTAGCGGTGGGGAAGTGGTCCTCGGGCAGTGGCAGCGCATCCTGATGGCGGAGCTCGACGGCCCGCGCGCCCGCACGCTACGGGCACAGGTGTGGGGAATTTCCTGACGCTTGCCGAAGACAGAAGCAGGAAGATAGAAGAAGGAAAGTGACGAGCCGTCTCGCAGCCGCCGGCCTGGGCGATATCGCTGCCAAGGTTGAGGCACGCGAGCGGCTGACGTTTGACGACGGGGTCCGGTTGTTCGAGGCGCCGGACCTGCTGGCCATCGGGTGGCTGGCCAATCGCGAGCGCGAGCGGCGGCACGGCGCCCGCACTTACTTCAACCACAACCTGCGGCTCGAAGCGACGAACGTCTGCGAGGCGTCGTGCCTGTTTTGTTCGTTCGCGCGGCTCAAGCCTGGCGATCCGGGCGCCTACACGATGACGCTCGAGCAGGTGTTCACGCGACTGAAGCAGCGCCGCGACCAGCCGCTCACCGAAGTCCACATCGTCAACGGGCTCCATCCCGAGTTGCCGTTCAACTACTACATCGACCTGCTGCAAGGGTTGAAGCGCATCCGTCCCGAGATTCACCTCAAGTGCTTCACCGCGGTGGAGATCGCATACTTCGCCGACCTCTACGGTAAGTCAGACGGGCAGGTGCTGACCGACCTCAAGGCGGCCGGGCTCGACTCGTTGCCAGGTGGCGGCGCCGAGATCTTCGCGCCACGCGTGCGGCAGAAGATCTGCCACGACAAATGCGACGCGAATCGGTATCTCTCGATTCACCGAATCGCGCACGGGCTCGGCATGCGGACGAATGTGACGATGCTCTATGGCCATATCGAGACGATGGAGGAGCGCGTCGATCATCTGATGCGGACGCGGGCGCTGCAGGACGAGACCGGCGGGCTGCAGGCCTTCATCCCGCTCGCGTTTCATCCCGAGAACAATCAGATGCGCAAACTCCCGCCGCCGGCGGCGAGCGATACGCTGCGCGTCCACGCGGTCGCGCGACTCGTGCTCGACAACGTCGACCACATCAAGGCCTACTGGATCTCGTGCGGCGTGGACGTGGCGCAAACCGCGTTGTGGTTCGGCGCCGACGACCTCGACGGCACGGTCCAAGAGGAGACCATCTACCACATGGCGGGCTCGACGACGCCGACGGCGCTGTCGGTGAGCGACATCGAGCAGCTGATCGTCGCGGCGGGCAGAGAGCCGATCGAGCGCGACACGCTCTACAACGTCGTCCGCGTACCGGTCCTTCAGTAGGGCGGCCAGGACTTTCGTCCTGCCATCCTCGAGGGGCGGGACCACACTCCGCCACCTGCACGGCTGACCAGCCTCCACCAAGGCGACGGCAGTCCGCCGAAGCCTCTGCGAAGGCGGAAGCCGGGCCCTACCGTGCCGCCCCTCTTGGGGTTGCCGAAAAAATCTGCTATCGTCGAAATCAGACCAAGCCCGACAGCCCACATCGTCCCGCTTGGTCTTTTCGTATCGCGACTTTGAGAAAAGTTTCACAATGTCTCTGACGTTCCTGCCAGTGTTGAACGAGGTCGAGAAGGCCTCGATCCACGAGCGCCAGCCACTCCCCGAGAAGTACCTCGGACTGGCGGACGACGTGATGGAGCGGCGCATCGCCGCCGCCCGTGCGAGGCTCGGCGAACGTCTGGTCATTCTCGGCCATCACTATCAGCGCGACGAGGTGATCGGATTTGCCGACTACACGGGCGATTCGCTCAAGCTGTCGCGCTCCATCGCGAACCACCCCCGGGCCGAGTTCATCGTGTTCTGCGGTGTGCACTTCATGGCGGAGAGCGCAGACATCCTGTCGCTGCCGCACCAGCAGGTGATCCTGCCCGACCTGGCAGCCGGCTGTTCGATGGCCGACATGGTGGCCCCCGATCAGCTCGAGCTCTGCTGGGCCGAGCTCGAACAACTCGGCGTGAGCGACGACGTCGTGCCGGTCACCTACATCAACTCCGCCGCGGCCATCAAAGCGTTCGTGGGCGAACGAGGCGGCACGATCTGCACGTCCTCGAACGCTCGCGCCACGCTCGAATGGGGATGGAAGCAGCGCGACAAGATCCTGTTTACGCCTGACGAGCACCTCGGCCGCAACACCGCGTGGAAGATGGGCGTGCCGCTCGATCAGATGGTGGTGTGGGATCCGAATGAGCCGTACGGCGGCCTGACGCGGGAGCAAGTCGAGCGCGCCAGGTTGATCCTGTGGAAGGGGCACTGCTCGGTGCACGTGCGATTCACCACGCGCCAGATCGATGCGGTTCGCCGGGAGCATCCTGGCATTCGCGTGATCGCGCATCCAGAAGTGCCCTTCGATGTCTTCCGCGCCGCTGACGATAGCGGCTCGACCGAATACATCCTCAAAGCCGTGCGCGAGAGCGCGCCTGGCTCGGCATGGGCGGTCGCGACCGAGGTGCACCTGGTGCACCGGCTCGCGGCGGAAGTCGCGCCTTCGAAGCTCGTCGTCTCGCTCGATCAGATGGGCTGCTTGTGCTCGACCATGTTCCGCGTCTCACCGAATCACCTGCTGTGGGTACTCGAGGGCCTCGTCGACGGAAAGGTGCACAACCGCATCGTCGTGCCGGAGGATCAAAAGAAGTGGGCTAAGATCGCTCTGGAACGCATGCTCACCATCCAATAGACGAGGGTCCTGACATGGCTCATTCACTGCCCGCGCTGCCGTACGACCCAGCGGCGCTCGAACCCCACATCGACGCGCAGACGATGCAGATTCATCACGGGAAGCATCATCAGGCGTATGTCACGAATCTGAACGCCGCGCTGGACAAACATCCGGCGCTCCACGACAAGGGCCTGGACGATCTGGTGAAAGATGTTGCGACGGTTCCAGACGACATCAAGGCGGCCGTTCGCAACAACGGCGGCGGCCATTGGAACCACTCGATGTTCTGGACGTTGATGGGTCCCAATGCCGGCGGCGATCCGACAGGCGCCGTCGCCGATGCCATCAACAGCAGCTTCGGAAGCTTTGCCAAGTGCAAGGAGCTGGTGAATCAGGGAGGCATGACGCGCTTTGGCAGCGGCTGGGCGTGGATCGTCGACAATCACGGCAAGCTCGAAGTGATGAGCACGCCGAACCAGGACAACCCGCTGATGGAAGGGAAGAAGGCAATCCTCGGCGTCGACGTTTGGGAGCACGCCTACTACCTGAAGTACCAGAATCGCCGCGCCGATTACCTGGGCGCCTGGTGGAACGTCGTGAACTGGGCCGAGGTCAATCGACTCCTGCGCGGCTGACACGAAGGGCACGAAGAAGTGAGGAACACGAAGGACACGAAGGACACGAAGAATCCTTAGCCAAAAACACTTCGTGATCTTCGTGAGCTTCGTGTTTCTTGCTCTGTGCTTCGTGTTCTCCGCGGGGAGGGCCGCAGGGCAGTCTGTTTCTGATCCCAAGGTCACCGCGACGCTGACCAACATCACTCGCGTCGAGTCGTGGTCGTTCTTCCAGCCCCTCGCCGATCCCCAGTCGCCCGACGACATCGTCAATCCCAAGTACACCTTCGCTGGTGATCGCGCCCAGCTCGGCGTTCGCGTCGAGGGCGCGCGTTTCGACATCGCCGCGGCGTTCAACTACGTGCGGCTCGAGAACCTGCCGACCAACGCCATCGGCCCCGGCGCACTGGGATCGGGCGCGTTCTACTTTGCGGCATCTGGCCTGCCGTTCAGCTATCAGGTGTACCTGAGCGAGCTGAACCTGGTGGCGAAATCGCGTGGGCGAGGTTTCTCGACCAGGATCGGCCGGATGCGGTTTGCGTCAGGCGCCGAGTTCTTGTCGCCCAACCCGCGGCTCGAGACCATCAAGCGCGAGCGGCTTCAATCTCGGTTGGCCGGAGAATTCGAGTGGTCGCTGTACCAGCGCCGGTTCGATGGCGTTCGCGCGGATTGGGATCGTCCTGATTGGCATATCTCGTCAAGTCTCCTGCTGCCCACGCAGGGTGGATATGAAGAGTCCGCCAACCTCACGATCTCCAAGCTGCAACTGGCCAGCGCGTCGGTCACGAGAAAAGGGAGTGCCGCCGAATCTCAGATCTTTGGTCACCTCTACCACGATCGGCGCAGCGTGACGGCGCGGCCCGACAACACCGGATTCTCGGCGCTTGCGGCCGATGTCACGATTGCGGCCGTCGGCGCCTCTCATGCCGCTATCGTCGACACGAGCGCGGGCGAATTGGATGTCGTCGGGTGGTTCGCCGGAGAATTCGGTGACTGGTACGGTCAATCCCACGTGGCCGCGAGCGTGGCCGTCGAAGGTGGTCATCGCTGGACCCGCGCCAGGATGCGCCCTTGGGTGCGCGGCGGCTATCTGTTCGCGTCGGGCGATGGAGACGAGGACGACTCACGGCACACGACCTTTTTTCAGATGCTGCCTTCGTCGCGCCGGTACGCGCTGTCGTCGGTGTACACGCAGATGAATCTGCGGGATGCGTTCGTTCAAACGTTCTTCGAGCCGGGACGAAGCGTGAAGACGCGCATCGAAGCGCATCGGCTCGATCTCGCCAGCGGAGAAGACCGCTGGTATTACGGCAGCGGCGCCACCGCCAGCACCGGCCGTTTTTTCGGATTCTCCGGCCGTTCTTCGAGCGGCGACACCTCACTTGGGACGGTGCTCGAAGGGACGGTGGAGGTGCCGATCAAACGCTATTGGTCGATCAACGCTTACGTCGGCTCAATGTGGGGCGGCCGCGTCGTCCATGCGCTCTTTGAGGATCGCCGGCTGGGGACGTGGTACATCGAGAACGTTTTGGCCTGGTAGGACCAGGTCCCTTCTCAAAATAGTCGTACTTCGACGACCTCTCCTTGTTCGACGATGTCGGTCTGTGCGGGAATCTCGATGAAGCCGTCGGCCTGCGACATCGAAGTGATGTCACCCGATGCCTTGAATGCCGGCATCGCCTGGCCCTCGACGATCCGCACTGTGTAGAACTGATGTCTCCCCGTCGTCGATACGATGCGCTGGCCGAGCGGCAGCGAGACCGTGGCCATCTGATGCGGTGGCAGCCGCGCGATGCGGCGCAACGCAGGCACCAGGAGCATGTAGGCGTTGGACAGACATGAAGTCGGATAGCCGGGCATGCCGAACACGGGCTTGCCCTGCACGACACCAAACACTGTCGGCTTGCCAGGCTTCACGGCAATGCCGTGAAAGAGAATCTCTCCCTTTCGGCCGATGACGTCGAGGATGAGATCCCGCTCGCCGACCGAGCTCCCCCCGAAAAAACCAGGACATCGCAGTCGAGACAGGCATCGATCGCCTGTTCGAGGGCGTCGATCGTGTCCTGCGCGGTGGCGAACAGACGCGGCTCTCCGCCGTGCTCGTGAATGATCGTGCTGAGCGTGAACTTGTTGATGTCGTAGATCTGGCCCGGCCCGAGCGGCTGCCCTGGATCGACGATCTCGTTGCCGGTCGAGAGGATGGCGACCGCTGGACGCGCATAGACCTGCACGTCGCTGACGCCGAGCGCCGCCAGCGCGCCGATGCGGCTGGGATTCAGCCGGTCGCCATCGCGCAGCACGATCTGGCCGACGCTGATGTCCGCGCCCTTGCGGCCGACGTTTTGTCGCGGATAGACCGGCGTGAGGACGCGAACGTCGTCGCCATCACGTCCGGTCTCTTCCACCATGACAACGGCGTCGGCGCCAGAGGGCATGGGCGCGCCGGTGGCAATCTCGATAGAGGTTCCTGGCTCGACTGACCGAAGCGCAACCTGCCCTGTGTACACCTTCTCGATCACTCGGAGCGTCTTGGGTTCATACCGGCTTGCGCCGAATGTGTCCTCGGCCCGCACCGCGAAGCCGTCCATTCCAGCGCGTGAGAACGGCGGCACGTCGCTCGACGAGTGCACCTCTGCCGCTGCGATCCGGCCGTTCGCGTCGACGATGGCGAGCCGCTCGCGCCGATCGATCGGCCGCAGCACCTCATCGATCAGCGCGCGCGCCTGCTCGAGGGGAATCGTGTCTTTGATGGGCCGCATCTCGGCTTTGGGCATAGCAGGTTCCACAGGTTCTACAGGTTGGTCGTCGTGGCTATTTTCGCGCCTGCTGGACCAGATGTCCCAACTCTGGCAGCAGCAGCTTCGTCATCGCAAGCCTGACGGCGCTCTCCGATCCAGGCAGCGCCACGACGACGACCTTCCCCAGCGTCCCGGCACAGGCGCGGCTCATCATCGCCGCCGATCCGATCTCCTGATAACTCAGCATCCGGAAGAGCTCACCAAATCCCGGCAGCCGCTTCTCCAGGAGCCCGTCGATTGCCTCGAAGGTGCTGTCGCGCGAGGTGATGCCGGTACCGCCAGTGGTGATGATGACATCAGCCTCTCCGTTGGCGGCCTGCTGGCGAACCCGCTCGGCCACCTGCGATGGCTCGTCCCTGACGATGATCTTGTCGACGACGTGATGACCGGCCGAGGACAGCAGATCCGTGATCGCCCGCCCGCCCGTATCAGTCTGCTCGTTTCGCGTGTCGCTGACAGTCAAGACGAAGACCCGGACGATGTGGGGGGCGGCCGATTTATGTTCGGAGCTACTCACGGGTCAATCATAAGGTGCCTAAGGTGCCTAAGGTGCCCAAGGTGCCTAGCGTGTCTCGCGCGTGCCAGAGGGCGGCGCGGAGTGCGCTAGGATGGGCAGCATGCGCCTGGCACAGCTGGTCGTCGCGTTGGCGCTGACAGTGACGAGCGGGTTTGCCCAGCCAGTTTCCCTCGACCGCGAACAACGTCTCTGGGCCGACGCGACGCTCAAGAAACTGTCGCTCGAAGACCTCGTGGCGCAGATGGTGTTTGCGTCGGTCGACTCCACTTATCTCAGCAGCGACACCGACAAGTACGACGCGATCGTGCGGCTGGTGCGCGACACGCACGTCGGCGGCGTGCTGGCTTTTGGTGGAACGGAGCTTGTCCCGCCGGTGCTGCTCAACTCGACGTATGGTCCCATCATCCTTGGACAGCCGCTCGAGCTCGCCTCAATCCTCAATCGGCTTCAGGGGCTCTCGCCGCAACCACTTCTGACAGCGGCGGATTTCGAATGGGGCGCCGGCATGCGGATAGCGGGCGCGACAAAATTCCCGAGAGCGATGGCCTTCGGCGCGGCTGGCGATGAGGGACTTGCGTACGAGGCCGGAACAGTTGCCGCGCGCGAAAGCCGCAGTCTCGGCGTGTACGTCAACCTCGGTCCCGTCGCCGACGTCAACAACAACCCACGCAATCCCGTCATCAACATCCGTTCGTTTGGCGAGGATCCCGCTCGGGTTGGGCGGATGGTCTCCAGCTGGGTGCGCGGCCTGCAGGATGGCGGCGTCGTTGCCACGCTCAAGCATTTTCCCGGACACGGCGACACTGACGTCGATTCGCATCTCGGTCTTCCCGTCATTCCCCACTCGCGCGAGCGGCTCGACGCGATTGAGCTGCCGCCCTTCATGAGCGGGCTGCGAGCGGGTGTGCTCGGCGTCATGGTCGCGCACACCGAGCTGCCGGCGATCGACCCGGAGACGGGCCCGGCGACGTTCAGCCAGAAGGTCACGACCGGTCTGCTTCGCCAGGAGCTCGGCTTTGCCGGCCTGGTGTTCTCCGATTCGCTGAAGATGGACGCCATCACCAAGATGGCCTCGCCGGGCGACGCCGCCGTCAGAGCGGTAACCGCCGGCATCGACGTGATCCTCGACTCGCCGGATCCGGCGGAAGCCGTGCGAGCGATCAAGGCCGCGGTCGAGAGCGGACGGATTGCGCGCGCGCGGATCGAAGCGTCGGCGCGCCGGTTGCTCGAAGCGAAGGCCCGCCTGGGATTGCAGAAGGCCCGGCTCGTCAATCTCGAGTCGGTGCCGCTCGGTGTCGGCGGCAGGAAGCACGAGCTGGTCGCGCGGGCGGTCAGCGATCGCGCCGTCACGTTGGTGAAGGACGAGCGGAATCAGGTACCGATGCGAGTGCCGCGAACCGCGTCGATGCTCTACCTGTCCGTGCTCGACTATCCCTCCAACTGGCGCACGGCGGCGCCGAGCCGCACGGTGATTCCGGAGCTGAAGCTCCGCTGGCCCAACGTCGAGGCCATCGAGGTTTCGGATCGGACGACGCCGAGCGAGCTCGACATGATTCGCAGCATGGCTGCGCGGTATGACGCGGTGGTGCTTGGCGTGTTTGTCAGGGCCGCGTCGGCAAGTGGCAGGCTGGATCTCGCGCCGCAGGTGGCCGCGCTCGTCGAAGACCTCTCCCGCTCGACCGGCCGAAGATCGCAGCCGCTGGTGGCGATGTTCTTCGGCAGTCCGTACGCCGCGATGTCCACTCCGAGCCTGCCGGCGATGCTGCTGACCTACGATTTCTCGGACGCCGCGGAGCAGTCAGCGGTCCGCGCGCTCGCCGGCGAGATTGCGATCGGCGGCACGCTGCCGGTCGCGCTGCCCGGGCTGTTTCCGGTGGGTCACGGTCTGACGCGCGCGGCCATCGCAACGCAGTGAACGTGAACACCGAACCTTGATGAACCTCTTGACCCGTGAACCCTTGACCCGTGAACCCGTGAACCTTTGAACCAATTCCGCCCCATGCTAGGATCGTGAGTCTGTCGCGCCCATAGCTCAGCTGGATAGAGCGTCTGGCTACGAACCAGGAGGTCGCACGTTCGAGTCGTGCTGGGCGCACCACATTTCCTTAGCAAATTCAGCCAAGTGGCGCGATCGGGTCCTCCGGTCGGTGAACAATAGTGAACAATTCGCTGCCGACCTTGTCGGCGGCAGCCCGCAACGATCCATCGAGCACCTGCGTGTACACGTTCAACGTTGTGTCGACGTTGGCGTGTCCCATCAACTGCGCGACCACCTTTCCAGGCACGCCTTTATCGTGTGACCACGACGAGTACGTGCGACGGAACGTCAGCCACGTCGCCTTCGGCAGGTCCAACGCCTTACACGCCGGGAAAATCAAGCGCCTAAGGACGTTGTTCGGCGAGATGGAATTGCCGGTCCGCGTCGCAAACACGAGCGCGTCGGATTCAGTCCGGCCGGCTCGTCGCCTCCACTCACCGATGAATCCCAGTGCCGCTTCGGACAGCGGGATCTGTCGCAGCCCCGCTTCTGTCTTCGGCGTACTGAACGTGCCGTCGTAGACCGCCTCACGGACCGTGAGCGTGCGCGCACGCTCATCGATGTCCCGCCACCGCAGCGCAAATAGCTCGCCGCGGCGCAGACCCGAGAGTACCGCCAAGCCCACCATCGCGCGTCCCAATGGCGACAGCTTGTCCAGCAAGCTTGCAGCCTGCGGGGGCGTCAGCGCCCATTTCGGGCGGACCGTTTTGAGCGACGGCATATCGACGCCACGCGCAGGATTGTCGCGGAGATGTCCCCACTTCACCGCAGTCCGAAGTACCGCGCTCAGCACATCGATCGTGTGATCGATCGACTTCGGCGCATACCCTTCCTGGATGAGATGAGCCACGTACCCCTGAACCTCCTGCCGGGTGATCGCTGAAAGCGGCCTGTCGCCAAACCGCGGTAACAGGTGCTTCTTGAGCATGAAGCGACGATGCTTCTGCGTCGAGTGCTTGTACATCGGAAGCACGGTGGCCTGCCACTCGTGTGCAATCGTCCGAAACGTCACGTGTGAGCGCGTCGGAACCTTGCCGCTCGATGCTGCCGCCATCTTCTGCGCGAGGATCTCTGACGCCTCGCGACGCGACATCCTGCCGAGCGTCTCGTAGTGCAGCACTCGTTTCTGTGTGCCGTCGGGACCGATCTCGGTTTCCCGCCAGCGGATCGCCCACCTCCTTCCTTTTGCGAGGAGACAACCGCTTCCGTACTGTCGTTTCCGTTGAGCCATTCGAGAGACACCCTTTCCTCTCGTTGGCTCTTCGTGGTTTAGCCTTCCGCCGATTTTACCCGAGGCGGCGAAAGGGATCACGTTGTTCGGCATTGCTTCTTGATGAACGCGCGCAGCCCGCGAGGCTCAAACCGTACGTATTTCCCGACCTTCACATAGGGGAGTCGCTCGGATCGAGGGAGGCTGCGTGAGCGCGTGTGCTCGTACACCCAACTCTTGCTGACCTTCAGCAGCGCGGCGACGTCCTCGACGGTCAACAGTTCGTGGAGGTCGTCGTCGTGATCGTTCCCCCGCCCGAGCCCGTCACTTGGAGTCCGTGAATCAAGTTCCGCGATCGCCATGTCGCACCTCGACGCTGTGTGAATGCAGCCAACGATTTCCGGATGCCGCCCGAAAGGAGCGGAGCGTGAGTCGGCTCGACTGTAGACGCGAAATCTCGCTGGTGGTGCCGGCGTCCGGCCCGCGACGCGGCATCGTGGGCTCTGTAGGCGATGCTCGCGATGTGCTGAACATCGCGGCTCGGCGGCTGGCGGCACGGTCGGTAGGACGTGTGCGCCTGAATGAGGGACGTCCGGGCTGACCGAGACGATCTCCCTGTTTCATCTCTCTGAACGCGGATTGCCGGGAGAACCTTACAGCGGTGTGGTGCATTGCGGCCGGTGCGGTGCGCCGCGCCTGCCCCACCTGCGCTATCGTGTCTGGAGGAGACTCGCCGTGAGCCCTGAGTTTACCGAGCACGCCGCCGCGCTCGCCGATCTGTGTCGGCGATACCGAGTCCAGCGCCTGGAGCTGTTCGGCTCGGCCGCAACCGGTCAGGACGACCCTGCTCGCAGTGATCTCGACTTCCTGGTGGAATTCGAGCCACTCGCAGACGGCACCTATGCGGACGCGTACTTCAGCCTCCTCGAGGGCCTCGAAGCGCTGTTTCACCGGCCGGTCGATCTCGTCGTGGACTCTGCGATCCGCAACCGCTACTTCCGCGAATCGGTCGACCAGACCAAGACGCTGCTCTATGCGGCTTGAAGCAAAGAAGTACCTGCTCGATATTCAGCAGGCCGCCGCGCTGGCCTCGGAGTTCGTTGCCGGCCGGACATTCGCTGATTATCAGGCGACGGCCATGCTGCGCGCAGCCGTCGAGCGGCAGTGCGAGATCATCGGCGAAGCGCTGGCCAAACTGGCGAAGGTCGATGAACCGGTCGCCGCCCGGATCAGCGAGTACCACCGCATCATCGCGTTCCGCAACATCCTGATTCATGGCTATGCTGAGCTCGACCACAGGCTGGTATGGGATGTCGTCACGACCAAGGTGCCAACCCTGACGGACGAAGTGAGCGCGCTGCTGGCAACCGATTGACACGTCACACGTCGCGGCCATCACATAAATGCTAAAACAAGCGCGCGGACAGGCGCGGGTCAAGCCCGCAGCCACGCAGTGGTCGGCGCGCGGTGTTGAGGGCAGCGCCGAGGCTTGACGCGCGCCCGGCCGCGCGCCACGCTCGTTTGGTGATGGCCGGCACGGGACGCCTCTCCTGCGGTTGCCTCAATTCTTCTCCCGGAGTTCCAGAACGTACGCTTCGATGACCTCGATTCCTCTCGGTCCGCAATAGTGTCCCGCCTCGGTCGGAAACTCCTCAGGGAGGCTGGCGCAACGGCGGCGGATGCTTGCAAGATGCGGATCGGCGATCGGCACGCTGATGAAGTCGTCTCATTCCCAAGGATTGCCCTCGTCTTCGACGAAAACACGGAGCAGGTCCGCCGCTTCAACTCGGCTCACCGTGCGGCCTATTCCATCACGCAGGATATTGTTGCGCCTGTTTCTACTGAACCTTCGTGCATCCAGGCAGGCTCCACTTTGTTCGCATGTTGCCTCACCAGGCACTGCACGAGTGTGACAACTCGAAGGCCCAGGTCGTCCGCACGCATACGACACGCCAGCACTGCAACTGCCGCACTGCACGGAGACATCGACGAACGGGGCGTGAGCGACCCTCCGCAGCGGCGCGGAAACCCGTCTCGCGCGTTGGCGAGGGGGGTCGCTCACGCCCCGACTCCCTCATTTGGGGCCTGTTCGTCGGCGGTGGGGGCGGCACAAGACGCCGCCCCGTGGCGATGATGCGCCGGGCCTCGCGCCATCTCCAAACCATTGAGCCTGAATGGTTTCCGTTCGCCTCCTAGACAGCTGTTCGTGCAGGCTCGTGCGAAGTTCGTCCACCGTCGCTGGCCCGACGGGGGGAGACAACAGCCCCCCAGCCTCTTGTCTCCCGGTGTGTCTCCCCAACCCGAGAATTCAAGACGTGCCAACCAAGGAGGAGAGCTGAAGATATGGACGCGCGAGTACGTGTGCCTCAAAGCGTCCCGCTCCGCGCGTGATGGCGTCGGCGAGCGCGGGTGAACTGGTCGCGTCGATGACCCTGGCTCCTTCGCGCAACCAGGCGCGATAGAGGACTCGATATCGAGGTGCGCTGAAGGCACGTCGGGCCTGCGTATACCTGAAGGGTGCATAAATTCAGATTTGATCCCTTTCGAACCTTGAGAGAGCGGATAGGAGCCAATGCGTAGAATGTCTATGCAGCAGGCGTCGTGCTGGTCTCGTTCTGTTACTTGGTACTGCGTTGGCTTCTCCAACTCGTTGCCATGCGCATTCGGTCGGACGACTTCAAAGAGCTGGAAATTGTCGTCCTCCGGCACGAAATTGCCATTCTCCGTCGACAGCGTCGGCGTCCCGCACTGACGTCGGTCGACAGGCTCTTCCTCGTGGCGCAATGGGTCCGCAACCCTGTGCTCTCCGGATTGGTACGAGCTGTTGCGCCTGAACGAGGTCACGGTCTTCGATTCGTTCGCGCAGGATGCCGGGACGACCGCGGGTCGCGGCTGCCCGCATAGGGAACACGGGCTGAAAGTTGAGCGGCGTGCGCCGGCTTGCCAAACACCATCGGCCTCCTCAGAACGGAATGCCGAGCGTCAGCAGGGGGCCATTCAGCGTCTGCGACAGGTGCACGTCCTTGGTCAGCACCGTGCCGTCGACCCTGAGATACGTCCACCCCCAGCCTGCGCCGAGCGAGATGTGGCTGATCGGCTTCCACTCGATGCTCGCCGTTGCCGCGCCGGTTCGGCTCGAGTCGTCGGTGCTCCATCCAACGTCCGCTCGGGTAAAGATGCGCAGCGTGCTGTTCAACTGCGGCCGGAACGTCACGCCGACGACGGGCTCCCAGATGCCGGGCTTCCACGTCACCGGCTCGAAGTCGAGAATCGAGGCGGTCATGTTCAACGCGAAGCGGCGAACGCCTCCGTCGATGTACAGCGCCGGCGCGACTTCGACGCCGCCCATGACCCTGAACGAGATCGTGTCCACCGTGAGGTCGAAGTGCGGGGCTTCGACGGAGCCTGACATGCCGGCCCAGAGAAACTCGCCTTCGATGGATACGCGCGCCCGTTCCACGCGAAAGCCGGCCAGGGCGGCGCCGTCGAAGTTGCCGGACGTCTTCGCCGACGGGATGGTGATGCCACCGGATCCGCCGCCCGATCCCGGAGGGGTGGGCTGTCCGGGAAGCGTCACGTCAGCCCCGAACACGGGCAGCCACGCGTGTATCGGATAGACGATGGTCTTCCAGCCGTCCGCGTCGGACGTCTCGGCCGGCGGCGACTGCGCGCCCGCGAGTGTGGCGGTCATCAGAATTCCCGCTATGGCGGCAATCATTCTTAGTCGTCGGTAATGCATGATCTTCCTTTGTGAGCTCGCGCGAGCTTCTCGCGGCACAGAGTGCCATCGCGGCGATCATGTGTTGTCGTCCTGAGAACTGGTGCCCTTGGGGCGCGCAGCGCTTGCACCAGGTCGAGCCCGCCGATGTGCTCGAGATCGTCGAAGCTGATGTCCGGAGGCGTGACCGAGAGGTCGATGACCGCCAGAAGCAGCCGGTAGTCGGCGCTGCGGACATGCACGTCGAAGTCCTCGCGCGAAACCCAGAGCTCGCAAATGATCAGTGCATGCGGGTCGGCGACGTCCTGCACGACCGAGAAGCCCACGCAACCGGCCTTGGCGGTGGCGTGCGACATGAGCACCCGGAGGGTGCCAAGCACGTCAGACTTGTGCGCGTCCGAGATCACCAGACGCACGGTGGACTGGATCATCGGTGCCGACCTGCCGAGAGCCCGGAGCGAGGGGTCAAGGCCTCTTCACGAGACGGAAGCCCACGTGATTCGTGCCCGTGCTGCTTTCGCCCTTGCCCCGCGTGCCCACCATGTAGCGTGAACAGGACCTGGTCGGTGCAGAGGAACGACCCGCCTCGGTGCACGCGCTTCTTCTCGGTCGGCTCACTCGGGTCGAACGGCGTGTCGGGGCCCTGTGGGTTGCGCGCGACGCCTCCGGTGGACGCGAGCTGGGCGTAGTAGTCGGGCCGATACCAGTCGCTCACCCATTCCCACACGTTTCCCGCGACGTCGTAAAGGCCGTAGCCGTTCGGCGGGAACTGCGCAACGGGACCGATGCCCCGGTAGCCATCCTCTCCCGTGTCTTCGTTCGGGAAGTGCCCCTGGTGCGTGTTGGCCATCACCTTCGCGCCGGGCATGAACTCGTCGCCCCACGGGTACATCTTGCCGCTCAGCCCACCTCGAGCCGCGAACTCCCACTCCGCTTCGGTGGGCAGGCGTTTGCCCGCCCACGTCGCAAACGCGACCGCGTCGTCGTACGCGACCTGCACGACCGGATACTGCTCCCGACCGGTGATGCTGCTATCGGGACCTTCGGGATGGCGCCAGTTCGCACGTTTCACGTACGACCACCACTGCAGGTGATTGTTCAGAGGCACGGGATGAGCCGGCGGCGAGAAGACGACCGCGCCCGCCACGAGATTCTCGGGCGGCGCGCCGGGGAAGTCTTCGGCGCGCGGCGTGCGCTCGGCGATCGTCACATACCCGGTGGCCTCGACGAACTTCGCGAACTGCGCGTTGGTCACCTCGGTCGTGTCCATCCAGAACCCATCCACGGAGACACGATGAACGGGCCGCGAATCGGTTGTCGCCTGCATGCCGACCATGTTCATGCCGGGCGTCTCGGCGGCACCCATCGAGAACTCGCCTCCCGGAATCCACGCCATGCCGCTGGGCGGGTCACCGGGCGCCGCTCGCGCGTTTTCGAGAGTGGGTTGGAACGTGGCCGCCGTCGAGGGGCTCGCGGGCGCCTCGCTTCGAACGGCATAGCGCCACCAGCCCACGACACACGTCGCCGTCAATGCGAGCACGATGAGAAGACGCCGCGTTCGAGTGGCGCGACGGCTTCCTGCTGATGGTGGCCGACTACCCGTGCTCCGTTTCGTGCCGCGTTTTCGCTCGACCATGATGCTCTCCAAACGTGCGGGCGGCGAGGTTCGCGCCTCGGTCATCCGCGGATCACGTGGCGCTCCGCTACATGTTCCAGACAATGCGGCCGGAGAGCCCGTGAGCGTGGCCAATCGTCCCGCCGCGTTCCAGTGTGATGTAGCCGTAGTTGAACTCCAGCCGCCACTCGCGGGTGGGGTACCAGCTGATCGCGCCGGTCCATCGGGACATCCGGCCGCCGTCGATCGTGCCGTCGGTCAGGTCCACGTACGAGTACCGGCCGCCCACTTCCCACGCTCCACGCCCGCCGCCGTGCAGGCTGAACGGCGACCGTGGCGTGAAGCGGCCCACGTAGCCTTCGCGCCGGTTGAAGCCATGATGGTCCTGGGTGAGGAAGTACCCGACGCCGGCGAATCCGCCGAAGAAGAGCGGGTTGCCAGCCTGCGCCGCGGACACCGGGGTCACCGACCCATCCGCGAAGAGCTGCCAGCGGCCCTTGATGGCCATCGCCTCGAATTGCGGGGTGACGGCGTGATCGGCGGTGAACTTGCCGGTGTCGGCGAAGTAGTCGGACTGGTTGATCTCCGGCCGGCTTCGGTACTGCAGCTTGCCGTTCTTCGCTTCCCTGTAGAACACGCTGGCGCCGACCTGGACGACGGTGTCGCCTTTCACGCCGGCGTCGACCGGCAGCACGCTGATGCGGCGCGGTGTACTGGTTGCCGTTGTCCGAAAAGCTGTTGTCGTTGGCAAACCAGTCGTTGAACCAGCCGGCCGACCATACGACGCGCTCGCCGGCGGCGGAGTTCTCCACCAGCACCCCGACGTTACGCTGCGGCACAAAGGCGCTCGACACGCTGCGTTCCATGAACACCCAGTCGGTGAGCGCCATCACCCACTCGTGGTCGACGCCGATTTTCTGCCGGCCGATTTTCACGCGCCCGACCTTCGGCACCGGGATGTCGAGCCTGGCATCCATCCACGTCCAGCGATCGTCGGCTTCGAGACCGTTGAAGGCCGCGCCGAACTGGTAGGTCCATGGCCTCTTGAACTTGATCTGGCCGACAAGGTTGATGCGCTCGGCCCGCCACTTGACCAGCGTCGGCTGGTGCCCGACCTGCTCGGTGTTCGCGTCATCCTGGACAAACCCTCCGACGTCCACGCCGAACGTCAGGATCAAGGTCGTGGCGAACGCCTTGTTCTCCCACGTATTCCAGCCGTTCGCTGGGCTTCTCCTGATCCGGTGCCTTCGCTGGCTCCGGCGTCGTCGCCTGGCCGGCCAGGTCTGCCGGAGTTCCGGCCGCCGTCGAGAGAACAGCGGCCGGCTGAACCGACGGAACAGAAAGTGTGGAGGCCGCGCTCGCGCCCGGTGTCTGCGCCGCGGCTGGCGCGACCGGCAACAGGCCGACCGCGACGGCGAGCGCGAGTTGATATCTCTTCATGTCTGTTCGAGCCGTTAGAACTTGAACCCGAACCCGACGACCGGGCCCTGCGCCAGGACGTCGTACTTGAAGAACGTGAGCCCGCTGCCGGACTCGTAGTCGGTGTCGATCCACCGGTAGCCGAAGTCGAGGCTCAACCACCGGGCCACGTCCACGCCCACCGTCGGAAAGATCTGCCAGGCGATCGTCGACCCGGCGCCGAAGCCGCCGATCTCGGTGTACACCTGCGCGTGCCACGGGCTCTTGCTTTCCGGCGTGTGAAGGCTCAGGCCCACAAGCGGGTCGAACCAGGTGTGCGAACCGTCGGCGCTTCGGACCGTGGTGGGCCCGGTCGACCCGGATGTTGGCCTGGATCACGTTCACGCGGCCGCCGAACGTCAGGTCGGCCACCGGGCTCAGGCGCCGCAGGCCGTAGAACGCGAATCCGCCCTGGTTCACGTCGACGCTCGCGGGGACCGACGTCGCGTTCGCGCCGAGGGCCATCCACTGGGCGTCGCCGCCGACGCCCCACTTGCCCTTGCGGGCAACGACGAGTCCCATCGCACCGAACTGGAGGTTCGAGAAGATGTCGGAGGCCGACGCGTCGATCGTGACTTCCTGACCGAGAACGGCCGACGTCCCGTTCATGCTGGCGCCCATCAGGTACGGCATGAACGTCACGTGCCACTGGTCGTCGGGAGTTCCCTGCGCAGACGCGGGCGACGCCCGGACGAGCAGGAGCGCGAGCAGCGCGAGCGAGATCGAGCAGTTTCTTCATCGTCTCTCCTTGTGGCTTACCGCGGGAACAGGAAGGTCGCCGTCATCCGGAACCGCCAGTTGGCGCCGGCAGCGGGGCTGGCCACTGTGGGACCCGCCGCCATCAAGAGGTTGACCGGCCGCTTGCCGAGGCGCGTGACCTTGCTGACGTTGAACAGGAGCGGCGCGGTCCACGTTTCGTCGGCGTTCCAGTTGCCCGACGCTTCCACCTGGGCGCCGATCGAGAGCCCATTCCCCAGGTTGTAGTTGGCAAACGGCTGCAGGAACGTGCTGTTGACATCCTTCCGGTCCTTGGCGCCGCTCGTCGACCAGATCTGGTTGAAGAGCGTGCCAATCGTCCACTTGCCAGGCTGCGTCAGCACGACAAACGTCGGACCGATGCCGAACTTCTCGCTGCCCAGCGCCTTGCTCGTCGCGGTCGGCAGCAACATGACGGGACCGACACCCCAGATGACGCGACCCGGATTCGATGGCGAAAAGAACGCGCTCACCACCGTGTCGCTCATGCCGTTGATGCGTACCCCCTCGGGCCCGGGCTGCGACGTGAGCGGCATGATGACGCGCAGGACGACGTTCGTGCTCTTGCTGATCGGAACCGGCACCACCGGTTGAAAGTTGAGCAGCGTGCTGGTGTTGTCGTTGTCGCCGATGCCGAAGTCCCAGTTGGCCTGGAACGGCACGCTGATCAGGCTCGACACCGGATTCTGCGTTTGCTTCGCGAGCGCCTCGGCGTTCTGGGCTGGGGGCTCCGCCGCGTTTTGGGCCGCCGGTGCTCCCGGGTTGCTCTGTGCGACGGCGCTTGCCGGCGGCGTCGCCAGCATTACCGCGGCGCTAAGAAGAACCGCATCGTAAGAAACTGCTTCGCATTGTCCGGTCCCTTCTGTTTCGAAATTCGCCCTGCCCAGACACGGGCCGTCCACGCGTGAACAGTGAAGGGCTTCCAGTGCTTGAACGGCAATCGGCAAGGTGGGCCGCACCCGGATGGACGGGTGCGGCTCTGGGTTTGCGCTACTGGGTCGGCCAGCGCCGGGTCACTTGCCGCCTTGTGGGCTGGTCATCGCCTCCATGACGCGGTCGAGGCTGAAGCTGCCCGGCTTCATGCGCGGCGGGAATTCGCGGAAGCTCTGCAGCCACTGCCCGACGTAGGCGCCGGCGGGGGCCAGCATGTACATGCGAGGTCCGACCCAGTCGATGTAGCTGGTGGATTCGGTAGAAGCACGCTCGAGCGGGTCCATGCGCAGATTGGTCAGCATCGGCCAGCGCAGTTCCTCGAACGGGGTTTCCCAGACCTTGAATCCAACGGAGTTTTGCCGCAGGAAGGTCATCTTCCAGTTGTCGTAGCGCAGCGCCGCCACACTCCCGCCGTCGGTCCAGTAGATGAACTCGTGACGCGGAGACTGGGCCACTTCGCCTTTCAAGAACGGCACGAGGTTGTAGCCGTCGAGGTGGACCTTGTACGTCAGGTCGCCAATCTTCTTGCCCTTCAACAGATCTTCTTTGACGGTGAGGTCACCCGCCGCCGCGAGCACCGTCGGGATCATGTCCTCGTGTGCGCCAATGTCGTTGATGATCGTGCCGGGCTTGACGACGCCGGGCCAGCGAATCATGCAGGGGACGCGGTAGCCGCCTTCCCATTGCGTGTTCTTCTCGCCACGGAATATCGTCGTGCCGCCATCGGGCCACAGGAAGAACTCCGCACCGTTGTCGCTGGAATACATGACGATGGTGTTGTCTTCGATGCCGAGCTTCTTCAACTCATCGAGCAACAGGCCGACATCGTAATCGTGTTCGAGCATGCCATCCGCCTCGATACCCAGGCCGCTCTTGCCTTCCCATTTCGGGCTCAGGTGCGTGTAGGTGTGCATGCGGGAGGAGTTCCACCAGATGAAGAACGGCTTGTCGGCTTTCGCCGCCTTGTCCATGAACGTGATCGCCCCGGCGGTGACTTCGTCGTCAATCGTCTCCATGCGCTTGCGCGTCAGCGGGCCGGTGTCCTCGCACTTCTGTTTACCCATCTTGCCGAAGCGCGGGTCATCGGTGACATCGTCCTTGTCCGTCGCGAAGCAATGCAGGACGCCGCGGGGGCCGAACTTTGCCTTGAAGGCCGGGTCCTTCGGGTAATTCACATTCTCCGGCTCCTCTTCCGCATTCAGGTGGTAGAGGTTGCCCAGCCACTCATCGAACCCATGCACCGTGGGCAGCATCTCGTTGCGGTCGCCAAGATGGTTCTTGCCGAACTGGCCGGTTGTGTAGCCGCGCGGCTTGAGCAATTCAGCGAGCGTCGGATCCGCCGTCGTCAGACCCTCCTTCGCCCCGGGAAGGCCGACCTTGGTGAGGCCGGTGCGGATGGGCGACTGCCCGGTGATGAACGCCGCACGCCCGGCGGTGCAGCTCTGCTGACCGTACCAGTCCGTGAAGACGGCGCCTTCTCTTGCGATGCGGTCGATGTTGGGCGTCTTGTAGCCCATCATCCCCATGTTGTAGGCGCTGATGTTGAACTGGCCGATGTCGTCACCCCAGAGCACCAGGATGTTCGGCTTCTTCTCCTGGGCGGCGGCGGGCGCCGCCAACACCATCAGCGCGAGAGCTGCGGATGCCGCCGCGATCCATACGATTCCGATCTTTCTCATGAAATTCCTCCTGTGCGTCAACTCTTGCCTTGATCCGATGCCTTGAACGGGTTCGTTGTGAGAGTGGAGTCCGTGCCAGTCGTGGGCGGCGGTGCACGGATCGCCTGAATCACGTCGAGGCCACCGAGGTGCGTGAGATCGTCGAAGCTGATCTCCGGCGGCGTCACCGACAAGTCGATGACGGCGAGAAGCAGGCGGTACTCGGCGGAGCGGATATGCTCGTCGAGGTCCTCCCGCGTGACCCAACGGTCGCAGATCGTCAGTGCCTCTTGGTTGGTGGCGTCCTGACAGAGCGTGAATCCTGCGCATCCGGCCCTCGCAGTGGCATGTCCCATCAAGACCCGCAGCATGCGAAGGACCTCGGGTCTGTGTCGCGCCGAGATCACGAGACGCACGGTTGACAGGATCATCGGGACCGAACCAAAGCACGAACGGGGCCCGAGGCGAGTGAGCCCGGAGCTACTCGCGGAAGATGTAGACGGCTCAATGGGTTATGTGCCTGCAGGCGGGCGTGGAGTCGCGTCGAGCGAACCGGAGGTCCCGAAATGTCGGGAGTTTCACGATTGGGCGTGAAATAGAATGATGTCGAGCTCGACGTTCATGCGAAACGGTCTTTCTGGCACCGACTTAAGCGCCTTTGAGCGGCTTCTCACGGAAATCTCCACCCGATTCGTCGGCGTCGCCGCCGCGGACGTGGACGCCGAGATCACGGCCGCGCTGCGATCGCTTGTCGAGTTCCTCGCCATCGATCGCAGCACGCTGTTTCAATGGTCCGCCGACGGCCGGCTTCTGGAGAACACGCATCAGTGGGTCGTCGAGGGATGCGCGCCTGCTGCCCCCTTTTGTTCCACAGGAGGCCCTGCCATACTCCCTTCGCCGCGTCCTCGAGGGACAACCCTTCTGGCACTCGAGCCTGGAGGACCTCCCGCCCGAAGCGGCGGTCGACCGCGCATTCTTCGAGAAGCACGGGCCAAAGTCGAACCTGTCGTTTCCGCTCGTCGCGGGAGGATCGGTCGTCGGGGCGCTCGGATTCGGTGCCGTGCGACATGAGCGGCAATGGCCGGAGGTCCTGAGGGATCGTCTCTCGGTCGTGGCGCACGTCTTCGCGAACGCACTCGCGCGCAAGCGATCCGAGCTCGCGCTGCAGAAGGCCTACGCGGAGGTCATGCAGCTCAAAGAACGGCTCGAGCTCGACAACGAGTACCTGCGTCAGGAGCTCGCGAACGAGGCGGGCGACGATGCGATCGTCGCGCAGAGCGAGGCGATGAGAGCCGTGCTGCGCGAGGTCAGGCGGGTGGCTGCTACGGATTCAACCGTGCTGCTCTGTGGCGAGACGGGCACGGGCAAGGAACTCCTCGCGGAAGCCGTCCATCAGGGTAGCAAGCGCAAGGATCGGTTGCTGGTCCGCGTCAATTGCGCCGCGTTGCCCGGTCCGTTGATCGAAAGCGAGCTCTTCGGCCGCGAGAAGGGTGCGTACACGGGCGCGTTGTCCAGGGAGAGCGGACGGTTCGAGGTCGCCGATGGCGGCACGTTATTCCTCGACGAAGTCAGCGAGATGCCGCTCGAATTGCAGGCCAAGCTGCTGCGAGTCCTCGAGAGCGGCACGTTCGAGCGGCTGGGCAGCAGCCGAACCGTGAAGGTCAATGTCCGCCTGGTTGCGGCCAGCAATCGCGACCTCGGCGAGGCGGTCCGCGAGAACCGGTTCCGTAAGGACCTGTTCTTCCGCCTACAGGTGTTTCCTATTCAGATTCCCCCGCTGCGCGACCGCCGTGAAGACATTCCGCCGCTCGTCTGGAGGTTCATCAAGGAGTTTGGCCGGCAGCTCGGCAAGGTCATCGAGACCGTCCCGCGTCGATCGATGGAGGCGCTACGGAGCTACTCCTGGCCGGGCAATGTCCGTGAGCTCCGCAACGTCATCGAGCGGTCGATGATTCTGACCGACGGGCCAACGCTGCGCGTTGCCCTTCCCGATGGCGTCGGGACCGCGACGGTCCTCGAGCCGGCGCTGACACTCGAAGACGTCGAGCGCCGCTACATTCTCGACGTGCTCGGGCGAAC
This sequence comes from uncultured Acidobacteriota bacterium, assembly GCA_963773045.1. Taxonomy (GTDB): domain Bacteria; phylum Acidobacteriota; class Vicinamibacteria; order Vicinamibacterales; family UBA2999; genus 12-FULL-67-14b. The sequence continues at coordinate 524,036 of CAVYZT010000004.1, forward strand.
GGCATGGCGCATCAGCGGCGCCCGTGGAGCGGCTCGCATTCTCGCCGTCAAGCCCACCACTCTCGAGTCCCGCATGAAGAAGCTGGGCATCGAACGGAAGCATCTCGCGGTTCGGACGTCCTCCTGATCCAACCGAAGTGAAGGCCCTCCTGGATCTCGCCGTTCCGGCGGTGACGTTCCTCCTCTTGCTCGCCGTCGGACTGGACCTCGCCCCCGCTGACTTCGCGCGTGTGCGTCGGCAGCCTCGCGTTCTTGCCGCCGGCTTGGTCGGCCCGCTGCTGGTGCTGCCGCCGCTGGCGCTCCTCCTGGTCGTGCTGTCTCGTCCTTCGTCCGATCTTCAGGCAGGATTGCTTCTGGTCGCCGCGTGCCCGATCGGCGGCATTTCAAACACGTACAGCTACCTGGCGAGGGCATCGACGGCGTTGTCCGTGACGCTCACGGTGTGCTCCAGCCTCTTGGCCGTGTTGACCATTCCTGCACTCGCGCTGGCCTTCAGGGCAGCGCTGGGCCACCCGATGGGATTCGCCGCGCCGCTCCCGCTGATTCTCGCGCAGCTTCTGTTGATGCTCGCCCTTCCGGTCGCTCTCGGGATGTGGGTGCGGTTCAGCCGTCCGGTGTTCGCCGGGCGTTCGCAGTCCTACCTGAGGGCGCTCGGGTTTGTCGGCGTGGCGGCGCTGATCGTGTTGATCGTCGCCAGCGATCCTGTTGTGTTTCTGCACGGCCTGCGCGACAGCGTCCCGCTGGCCGCAACGTTCATCGCCGCGTCATTTCTTGCCGGCTGGTTGGTGGGTGCCGCAACCGGCGCGTCACCAGCCGGATCGATTCACGCTGGCCACGGAGTTCGCCACGCGGAACATGGCCGTGGCCGCCGCCATTGCGCTGACGCTGGCCGGACGCTTCGAGTTCGCCTTGTTCGCGACGACGTATTTCCTGACCGAGATTCCGCTGATGCTGGGCGCGATCGTCGTCTATCGCCGGTGGCAACCAATTGTTTTGTGAGTCTGCCAGAACAGCATAGGCACTACTTCACTGTCGGCACTGCGACCGTGTTGGCAACAGCTATCCGGTCATCGTCTGCCAGCGACACGGCAAACCCGCCCGGACCTGCCTAGCGACGGAAGCGCAGCACGCCTCTCTGCGAAGAGAGTGTGAGCGTGTTGGCGTCAGCGCCGGCCTGGCTATCGCCGCTCAGCACCGACAGGTACGCGCTTTCGAACTCCATCGTGGGGCACGCGGCCATAGTGCACGCGAGCGCCGGACCGATCGTCAGCGTCGTGCCCTCGAATCGCATCTGACCGCCGCAGCGGTTGCAGTCAACCCGCGACGAAACGTGCTCACCATCGAGCGTCATCGAGTAGATGGCTGAAGCCGGCGCCGGTTGTTGCGCGCTGCCGGCGGGTTGAATGGATTCCTCTGATGCTGGGTGCCATCGTCGTCTATCGCCGATCACAGCAAGTGGCTTGACGTCTCGTCGGGCGTTTGTGTCCGTCACAGCTCGATCTTTCCTACGCGGGAAGACGCCCAAGACACCCTCGCCAAGGAAGCCCAAGACGTGGCCAAGCGCATCAACCGGCTCGTGGCCGCCATCGAGTGTGGGGCTGATGCGACTTCTCTCGTGGCGAAGCTCAAAACGCTAGAGGCGCGCCAGAGCGCCATCCACGCGGAACGATCTGCGCTTCGCCCCATCCCGCGACTGGCGCCCCAGATCATCGAGGATCGGCTGGGCGAATGGCGCAGGCTTCTGCGTCAATCGACAACAACTGGGCGGGCTGTTCTCCAACGGGTGATTCGTGGGCGCATCACCTTCACGCCCACCGGTGAGGGTTACACCTTCGAGGCACCCACGCGGTTCGCAGGGTTGTTCTCAGGCGTCTTGGTCCCTCAGTCGGCGTGGAAGCGAACACCACGAGAGGGCACCGAGCACATCCGACCAGAGGATGTGGGCTACGGTGGGGAAAACGATGCGGACTATGGCCGGTTACTGGACGAGGCGATGGGT
>CAVYZT010000005.1:0-1182226 GCA_963773045.1 uncultured Acidobacteriota bacterium
GCAGCGAGCGCGACGCCTGTCGTGCGGCGCACCGCCGCGCGCCTCCTCGCGTCGTTCTGAAATGGGGGACGGTTGCAAACGGGGACATTCTGCTTTTTCCTACAAAGATGAATAAGGGGACAGCAACCGTTTTCACGACGGGAAAACGGTTGCTGTCCCCTTATTCATCTTTGTAGGAAAAAGCAGAATGTCCCCGTTTGCAACCGTCCCCTATTTCCCGAGCTCCTCGAGGATTCGCGTGGCGCCGTCCACCTCGGTGAGAACCCACAGGATGTACCGCGAATCGACGTGGATCGAACGCGTGCGGACCGGGTCGTAGACGATGTCGGCGACCACCGTGTCGTACGTTCCGTCGAAGAGAAGGCCGCACAGCTCGCCGCGCGCATTGAGCGTCGCGGATCCCGAGTTACCGCCGGTGGTATCCACGGTGGAGAGAAAATCGCACCGGAACGTCGAGAAGCGCCGGGGCGAGAGAAAGCCGTCTCCCGTCCGGCGCGCAGCGCCTTGATGGCCGCAAGCTCGCGCGCGGGCGCGTCGAAATCCCCCTGGCCCGTCTGTTTTTCGACGATGCCGGCCAGCGTCGTCTGGGGCTTGTAGAAGAGCCCGTCGGCGGAGTCCACGCCCAGGACCTGGCCGTACGTGACGCGGAGGGTCCCGTTCGCGTCGGGCGCGATGAGCCCCGCCGAGGCCGCAAGGAGCGCCTTCATATAGCGCGGAACGAGGCGATACCGGGCGCCTTGGCGCGTCTTGCTCGCTTCCCGGAGCTGGTCGCTCATCGGGACGAGCGCCGCCGCGAGCGTCAAGAACGGATCGCCGGTGTCGGCGAGCTCTTTCGTCGATTTGTCGAGCATCGCCAATCGGTAGTCCTTGTCGAAGAGCTTCGGTTCCGGCGTACAAGCGGTCGAGATAGGCCTCGATCGCCTTCACGGCGGCCTCGGGGGCCATGCCCGCGGACAGGCCGGAGGCGCGATCGAGCGGCTCGATGCGCTCGCCCGGGCCGAGGCGTGATGCCTCGAGGAGCTGATACCGCAGGAGCGCCCGGTCCACCGCGCGGTCGAGGGTCTTTTGCATGCGCTCGATGCCTTCGCGGGTGCGGGCCCAGTTCCGCTCCTGGTACTCGGGCTCGCGGTCGAGGTCCTCCTTCGGCCGGTTGGAGGCCGCGTCGACGATCGTGGACGCCGCGCCCAGGAGCGAGCCCCGCCCCGCCCCCCCCGAAGCCCCGCGAATATCGCGTCGCGCTCGCGCGTTTTCGCGGCGTCGGCGTCCAACGCCGCAAGGGCTACGAGCACGTCGCCGTACAGCATGCGGCGCTCCGGATTCGCGCCGATCCAGGCCGTCAGCGATTGCTGCTGCTCCGACTTCTTTTCGAGCGCGCCCCCCTCGGTCGAGCCCTTCGCCACCCCGCGGTTTTTCGTGAGCCCGTTGTTCAGTCCGCGGATCCGCGTTTCGAGCTTGATCGCGAGCTCCGGGCTCGGTTCGCGCCAGCTCGTCGAGGATCGCGAGCTGCTCCGTCGATCGGCGGATCGATCGCGGGAGCTGCCACTGCGGTGAGTCTCTCGATCTCGGCGTAGGTCTGGAGCCGCTGGGTGCCTCCCGGGTAGCCGACGACGAAGACGAGTTCGCCGGGGCTCGCGCCCTTCGGCGACACCTTGAGCCAGCGCTTCGGCCGGTACGGCACGTTGTCCTTCGAGTAGGTCGCCGGCTTCGCCGTCCGGGCCGACGTAGGCGCGATAGAACGAGAAGTCGCCCGTGTGCCGCGGCCAGCGCCAGTTGTCGGTCTCACCGCCGAAGTTGCCGATTCCCTTGGCGGGGGCGTAGACGAGGCGCACGTCCTGGATCTCGAGCTGCTTGATCTCGAACCACTGGAGGCCCCCGAAGAACGACGCCACGCGGCAGCGGGAGCCGTCCTTCTCGCAGGCCGCGATGCGCTCCTTCGTCCACCGCTCGACGGCATCGAACCGCTCCCGGTCGGTGAGGTTTCCGGTCAGCTTGCGCGCCAGGTCGTCCGTCACCTCGACGACCTGCGTCGTGACGGAAACGCGCGAGCCGGGCCCGTTCGACAATTCCTCCTCCGCGCGTCTGCGCGAGAAGCCGTCCACGAGCAGGTTGCGCTCGGGGGTGGAGTTGTACTGCAGCGCGCCCTGGACGCAGTGATGGTTCGTGACGATGAGGCCGTCCGGCGAGACGAACGACGCGCTGCATCCGCCGAGCGAGACGATCGCCCCCATGGGTTGGCCGGTCAGATCGGCGAACGCCCGGGCGTCGCCCTCGAAGCCCAGAGCGCTGAGCCGGTCGGCAAGTGCGGGGATCTGCTGCGGCATCCACATGCCTTCGTCGGCCGATGCGGTGCCGAAGAGGCAGGCGAGAAACAGAAGCGAAGCCGCGAGGGGCGTCGATCGCACGTTGGCCTCCGATCCGCGAAAAGCCTGGGAGCGCAGCATACAATGGACCGGCCCGGACGTAAGGAGCCCAACATGACCGAAAAAGACGACGATTTCGAGAGCATGTTCGCGGCCTCGCTCCAGGCGAAGCGGTTCGACGAGGGCCAGACGATCGAAGGCACGATCGTCGCGATCGGCCCGGAGGTGGCGTTCATCGACGTCGGCGGGAAGGGCGAGGCGACGATCGACATCGAGGAGCTTCTCGACGACGAGGGCGAGCTCGAAGCGCAGGTCGGCGACCGCATCGAGGCCATGGTCGTGTCGACCTCGGGCGGGCTCAAGCTCTCCCGCAAGCTGGCGCGCGGCGCGGCGACGATGCGGCAGCTCGAGGACGCCTTCCACGCCGGGCTTCCCGTCGAAGGGAAGGTGGAGCGGGCGGTCAAGGGCGGATACGAGGTGCGCATCGCCGGGCAGCGCGCGTTCTGCCCGATCTCGCAGATCGACACGGTGCGGAACACCGACCCGTCGGAGCACGAGGGACGGGTCTACACGTTTCGCATCCTCGAGTTCAAGGAAGGCGGGAAGAACCTCGTCGTCTCGCGGCGCGCGCTGCTCGGAAGAGGAGCAGCGCGAGGAGGCCGAGCAGCTTCGGCGCTCGATCGTCGCGGGCGCCGTGCTCACGGGGCGCGTCGCGTCCGTGCGCGACTACGGCGCGTTCGTCGATCTCGGCGCGGGCGTGTCCAGGGTCTGCTCCACGTCTCGGAGATGGGCTGGTCGCGCGATCGCGGACCCCGCGCGAGATCGTGAGACCGGGCGACGAGGTCACGGTCAAGGTCCTGCGCGTCGACGACGACAACCAGAAGATCTCGCTCGGCTTGAAGCAGCTCCAGGCCGATCCGTGGTCGAAGGTCGAGGCGACGTACGCGGTCGGGCCAGGTGTGCGCCGGCCGCGTCACGCGGCTCGCGGAGTTCGGCGCGTTCGTCGAGCTTCAGCCGGGGATCGAGGCGTTGGCCCACCTCTCGACGTTTCCTCCGACCGGGTCCCAGGACGGCTGGAAGGCGTCGGTGCGCGCGGGCATGACGGGCTCGTTCGAGATCCTGAGCATCGAGCTCGAGAAGAAGCGGATCGGCGTCGCGCTCGTCGCGGACGGAGCCGCACGCGGCGGCGCAGCCGCGCGGGGAACGACATCGTGCCGGGCGCGCGCCTCACGGGGAAGGTCGAGCGCCACGAGAAATTCGGCGTGTTCGTGTTCCTGGCCCCGGGACGCACGGGGCTGATCCCGATGAAGGAGACCGGCGTCGCGCGCGAGGCGGACATCGCGCGGACCTTTCCGATCGGCGGCGACGTCGAGGTGCTCGTCCTCGAGGTCGACCCGTCGGGACGGCGCATCCGCCTCAGCCGGAAGGCGGTCCTGGAAGCCAAAGAGAAAGACGAAGTCCGCGAGTACTCCGAAAGAAGCCGTGAAACGCCGGCGGAGAGCTTCGGATCGCTGGCCGACAAGCTTCGAGGCGCGATCACTCGCCGATCACCTTCACCAGCACCCGCTTCGGCCGCCGCCCGTCGAACTCGCCGTAGAAGATCTGCTCCCACGGCCCGAAGTCGAGCTTGCCCTTGGTGACGGCCACGACGACCTCGCGCCCCATGATCTGGCGCTTGTGGTGGGCGTCGCCGTTGTCCTCGCCGGTGCGGTTGTGCTGGTACCGCTTCGGGTCGTGCGGGGCGAGCTCCTCGAGCCACTCCTTGTAGTCGGCGTGGAGCCCCGGCTCGTCGTCGTTGATGAAGACGCTGGCGGTGATGTGCATGGCGTTGACGAGGCACAGCCCCTCGCGGATCGCCGCTCTCCGCGACGACGGCCTCGACGTCCCCGCGTGATGTTCACGAAGTCCATGCGGGCGGGGACGTTGAAGGTCAGGTAGCGGGTCGTCGACTTCATGGGGCGCCCCTCGCTAGCCTCCGCGATTCCCCGACGGGAAGACCTTGCCTCCGTGCACGTGGCCGTGCGGGGACTCGCGGGGAGGCCCCTGGCCGTCTCCGAATTCGCCGGGACGGGCGTCCTCGCCCTCGACGGTGACGGCGCCCGATTCGATCAGGCGGCGGACGCCGCGGGATTGCGCGGCGTCGTCCGCGATGTGACCCCTCTGCCCGGGGCCGAGGTGCAAAACCTTGCCGCCGCCCAACGAAACCCGCAGCGGTTCTTTGGTCTTGTTGTGGATGGCTTTCATGGCCGGCCTCCCGCGGGGGGGTTCGCCCCACGCTTGTCGAGGATCGACTCCATCGCGTCGATCGTGCGGTTCATGTCGCGCATCGCGGCCGCGAACGGCGCCGAGGTCGTCATGTCCACGCCGGCCTCCTTGAGCATGTCGAAGGCGTAGCGCGACGAGCCCGCGGAGAGCATCTTGAGGTAGGCGTCGCGCCGCGCGGTTGCGGGAGGCGTCGCCGCGGCCTCGGCCCGGATCCCGTCCGCGAGCTTCACGGAGGCGATCACGCTCGTCGCGTACTGGTAGACGTAGAAGTCGTAATAGAAGTGCGGGATGTAGGCCCACTCGGCGCCGTACGCGCTCCTTGACCTCGCAGACGCCCTTCGTCGTGCCCGTAGTACTCGCGCACGAGCTTCAGGTAGAGCGCGGAGAGGTTCTCGCCGTTCAACGGCTCGCCGCCCGCCGCCAGCTCGTGGATGCGCAGCTCGAACTCGGCGAACAGCCCCTGGCGGAACAGCGTGGTGCGCAGGCTGTCGAGGTGGCTGCCGAGCAGGAACAGCCGCTCGTCGTCGGTTTTCGCCTTCTGCGAGCATCGAGTGGACACAGCAGGTTCTCGTTCAGGGTCGAGGCGACCTCGGCGATGAAGATCGGATAGTCGTGGGTCGGGTAGGGCTGCGCGCGGTCGGAGAGGAACGAGTGCATCGAGTGGCCGGACTCGTGCGCCAGCGTCGAGACCTCGTCGTAGAGGCCGGTGAAGTTCTGGAGCTGGAACGGGTGGAGGCCGTAGGCGCCCGTGCTGTACGCGCCCGAGCGCTTGCCGGTGCGCGGGAACCAGTCGATCCACCCGCCGTCCGAATGCCCTTGCGCAGGATCTCCTGGTACTCCTTGCCGAGCGCGGCGACGGCCTCGAGCGTCGCCGCCATCGCCTCCTCGGGGGTGAACGTGCGGTCGTAGCGCTTGACGATCGGGGCGTAGAGGTCCTCGTAGCCGAGCTTGTCGAGGCCCATCATGCGCTGGCGAAGGCGCAGGTAGCGGTGCAGCGTCGGCGAGGTTGGCGTGGATGTCCGCGATCAGCTGCGTGTAGACGGCGGTCGGGATGTTGTCGCCGAACAGCGCCTCCGTCGAGCGACGAGTCGAACTTGCGCATCTTGCGGGAGAACTCGTGCGCCTGGACCTGCGCGTTGAGCGCGGTGCCGAGCGTGCGCGTGTACTCGTTGTAGCGCGTCCAGAACGCCGTCGAACACCGCGAGCCGGTCCTCGCGGTCGGCGGCCGCGCGGTACTTCGTGTAGGCCGCCGCGTCGAGCCTCACCTCCTCGCCGTTTGTCAGCTTGACCATCGGGTACGGGAAATCGGCGTTGACGAACACGTCGCGGATCGACTGGCCCGCGTTCGCCATCAGCGCCGTCTCGGCGACGATGCGCTCGGATTCCGCGTCGAGCGTGTGCGGCGCGCGTCGCACGATGTCTTCGAGCGGCTGCTTGTACGGCGCGAGGCGCGGCTCTTCGGCCGTCGAGCGCCCGGATCTTGTCGGCGCCTGCGGCGATGATCTCGGGCCGCAGCCACGCGGTGGCCGCGGCGAACGCCGTTCGTGCCTGGCGCGCCTGCTCTTGCATCTGCTGCGCGCGACCGACGCGGGTGTCGAGGTCGTAGTTCATGCTGGCGTACACGCCGACCTTGGTCAGGCGCCGGTCGATGTCGAAGTACGTGTCGAGGCAGCCAAGGAGGGTCGCCGCGGAACGGGTGAGCGTCCCGCGACAGCCCTCGATCTTGGGGATGTCGGCCACCGCGGCGTCGAGCGCCTTCGACCACTCGGCTTCCGTCGGGTACAACTCGGACAAATCCCAGGCGAGCTTCGGCTCGGCCGCGGCGGCGGTTGCGAACGCGGCGCAGGAGAGCACGGTCATGAGCACGGCGACTCGGATCATCGAACACCTCCGTTCGACAGCAGAGCACAGTTCGGCGCCGCTTGTCCTCGGAAAAGTACATGGCCAATAGAATCGGGATTGTCGGCAATGGGTCGTTACGATTGCGAACTCCCGAGCACGATCGCGTCGGTTGGCGTCGGTCGCCGCGATTCGAATCCCAGAAAGCGTCGAGCGGAGCCTTGCCTTGACGGACCCCCGGCCTATTCCTTTAGGTATGAGCGACCGGTACGGATCGACAACGGGCGCGCCCGGCGCGGGCGCAAGTCGGCGCGACGAGCGCGGAGTCGCGAGCCTGCTCGCGGTCGTCGGCATGTCTCTCATCCTCCTCGGCCTCATGATGGCGCTTAGGATGATCGAGACCTCGGCGAAGGTGATCAACGGTCAGCTGCGCTACCAAGGTCAGGCGTTGAACGCCGCGAACGCGGGTTCGGTGGACGCGTTGTCGTGGTTTCAGGAGCAGGCCGTCCAGCCGGTCGTCTCGTTCTCGCCGCAGCGGAATCTCTCCGCGACGCCGCCGATCAACGACACAGAAAATACGGCGATCGGGATCGTGCGCACGTTTCCCGTGACCGCTCAGGGGAAGGTGTGGGGACGCTACGAGGTCCGCACGGGAGGCGTGATCGACGTCACCACGCAGCGCGGGAAATCCGGCGCGGGAACGGTCTGGCAGTTCGACTCGACGGGGTTGATCTTCATCGACAGGAACAACAATTCGACGATGGATTTCACGGACTCGAACAGCAACGGCGTGTTCGACTGGGGCGAGCCGGGCGAGGTGATCGCGATGAAGACCGTGAGGGCCGAGGCCCAACGGCTCTCCCTCGTTCTCCCGGCCGGCAACGCGGCGCTCCAGAGCGACGCTTGCAACGACGTCGACCTGTCAAGCGGCGGCAGCGGGAATCGCGTGCGCGGATCGACGGGGGGCGTCGGTATCGGCTGCAAGAACGGAACGGGCTCCGCGTCCACCTCCGGCGCGTCGGTCACGGGCAATCCCGCGATCCAGAGCAACGTCAACCCCTACAACGACTCGATCCAAAGCGTCTTCGGGCTCAGCCTCACGGAGCTGCTCGGTTTGGCCACGATCAAGGTCCCCGACGTCGCCAGCCTCCCCGATCCGCTCCCCGCGATGTCGCTCGTCGTGGTCCAGGGGAACGCGACCTTCACCACGGCGCACCCGCTAGCCGGAAGCGGGATCTTGGTGGTTCTGGGGAACCTGACGATTCCGGCCAGCTCGGAATCGACGTACAACGGGGTCATCTACACGACGGGCGCCTACACCCAGAACACACCGTCGCTGGTCCTGGGCGCCGTGGTGAGCCAGGGCGGCATCGACCTCATCGGCGGATCCGACATCAACGAGGTCGACTGGGACGGCACGATGATCCAGATGGTTCGGAACAACCTCGGGGGATATCGCTTCACGAGGTCGCAATACCTCGTGCCGTAGAGGTCTAGAGCCATGTCCACCAATCAGAAAGGCATGAGCCTCGTCGAGGTTCTGGTCTCCATGCTGCTCGTCATCTTCGCGCGTGTTCGGGCTGCTCCAGTACGCCAGCTCGGCCTACACGTCGACGCGGCACAACATGGACCGTCAGTTCGCGATCCAAAAGTCCCTGTCGATGCTCGAAGAGCTGAAATCCCTCGTTCAGGACCAGGGCGACAGCACCACGGTCCTCGACAGCTTCGACGACGGGACCGTGTTCAATTACGTCCTCACCACGGACCGGAACGTGACCGACCCGCTCGACTCGCCGAGCGACAACGTGATGGCGGCGGGCAACGCGTGGAAGTACGCGAGGCAGATCACGGTCTCGACGCTGCCCGGCACCGCCGACCCCAACGTCCGTCTGGTCAACGTGAAGGTCGTCCTGAACAAGGACAACGACCACGACGGGAAGCTCGACGGCCTCGCGGAAGTCGCCGGGGCCATCCGAACGTCCGCCGGCAACTACGCGCCGACCCAGGTCTACGACGTGTACGCGCTCGCCGTGGAAAACGTCCCCGGGTGGTGGGTCTACATGGCGAACCTGATCCCGTTCATGCAGAGCTCGATTCAGAAGCCTGCAGGCGCGCAACCCGGGGCTCGAGTTCCGCGTCCACTGGATCACCAAGCTGTCCTACGGGCGCGACATGCAGTACCGCCCCCAGATCAACAGCGCCGTCGATTCCGAGCAAGCGATCAACAACGTCTACTTCTACCCGGGGAAGATGCCGTCCGGCGAGGCCGTGGACTACTACTACCCGCCGGACAACTTCCTGGGCCACATCCTCCTGGACGCAACCGACACGAACGGCTACGACGCGACGAACAATCCGTACCCCTACGCGCTGGCCGACAACTACAACAACGCGATGCGCTACCCCGACGAGCTGGCGCTCTTCAACGCGCGCGTGGGCCACGGTGACGAGAGCGACGATTCGCCGACCTTGCGAATCTTGATGGAGCGGCTCTACCGGAATCCCGAAAGCTTCCGGAACGCGATCTTCGTCAACCTCCACGGGGAGCTCTTCCCGTTCCCGCCGGTCCGCAATTACTCCGATCCCGCCAAGGAGCCGGAAGGGTTCCTCAACGTCCGCGTCGTCACCCATCCGGAGCGGCTGCACTACACGAACGGCGCGGCCGACGTCAAGCTCCGCGTGTACTCGTACCGGATGAAGCCCACCGATGCCGCGCCCGCAACCAACAGCGACTGGCTCGGCCAATACGTCGGCTCGCCGGTGCCCATCAAGATCACGCTCAAGGGCGTGAACTGGACGCCGACCTCCGGAACCACGGACATCCAGATGATCAAGGGAGGGACGGATCAAGACGCCACCCTGGGCCTGGACGCGTACGGGGTGGTGAACGGCACGACGGCGTCCGTCTCCAACCAGATGTACTACTCCTCGACGATCAGCGGCGGCGACACGATCCTCTCGCTCTTCAACTCGCCGCTTCGGTCCCCCGAGGTCAACGTTTCGGGAACCCTCGCGAACGGGACCAACACCGGGCTCAACAACAACTCGCGCCTGTACGGGCTCGAGTACATCCCGGCGCCGTCGGAGGACCTCACGGTGTCCTCGGGCTTGCTGACGCCGTTCACGGCCAATCTGGCCACGACGCACACGTCGACGGGCAGCGTGTGTACCGCGGGGGAATGCGAACCCAATACGGCCCGTTGGATCATCACGATCCCCGCCGCTTATCTCCCCGGGGGAACGGGCGGGAACGGGATGCTGACGGTCGAAACTCGGATCAACTCCACGAATTCCGGCACGCGAACGAACCAGCCGCCGAACCTGTCGACCACCTACGTCTGGCGCGGCTCGGATACGTGGACGTTCGGCGACGGAACCGCCGCGAATCCGCCCAACCTCCCGATCACCGAGACCTATCAGCTCATCGGTGATCCGCGGCACAACCCGTACGCCGATTTGAAGGCTCCGCACTACGGCTCCGGCTTGCCCGGCGCCGACCGGCTCGGGATGGGTTACAACCGCTACTTCGACGACTTCGAGAATTCGTCCTACCCCAGTCTGTCCGGTTCGGGCAATACGTTCCCGTACTGGAAAGGGTACGAGTACACCGTCAGCGGCCAGACCTACGGGATCAAGAACGACGGAACGAACGGCAACGCCGGCTGGACGGCCGCCGGCTCCGGGTACGTCGAGCTCGACATGAACCGGATCTACCAGATCGAGCGTACGTTGATGGCAAGGCCGCGCACGGTCTCGACCTCGATGACGGGTTACTCGTTCTACTACTGCGGCATCGGCGGCGAGATCGGCTACGACAGCGCCAACAGCTTCCCGAACAGCATTCCGATCAACTCGAAGCTCTTCACGGGGGCGAGCTCGGCGACCCACGAGCAGAGCATCCTCCCGAGCGGTACCGAGGGCGTGAAGTACGTCCGCGAGAACGTCTCGTCGCCGTACTGGTGGGGGATCCACTGGCTGGGCGAGCTGTACCCGGATTCGTCGTATATCGGAGGCGTCGGGTTGGGCGGCGACGGGAAACCTCCCCACGGGCTCAGGAAGCGGAACGTTCGTCCGCACGCTACGCGGCAGCATCAACTCGAACCTGCCGCGGGGCACGACCCTGATCAACACCGGACGACGAACGGGACCGGAGGGTTCGACCGACTTCTATTGGACGGGGACCAGCTCGTCCACGTTCCACCACATCCCCTCCGACGGCACGGGCGACCTGCAATCGGGAGGAACCGAAATCGCGAGCCGGTACAACTTCCCGCTCTCGAACGGGATCCCGATCAACCGTCCGTTCGCCTACAACGTCAACAACACCGGAGACAACCCGGACCACTTCCTCCAGGCCCCGTACGGGCCGGTCTACACGGCCAACTTTCTCTCCAATTTCTACGACCACTCCGTCGAGAACAACGCGGAGGGGAGCGCGATGATCTCGTTGAACGACTCCAGCAACAACGTGGCGTTCATCGCGATCAACGGGATCTCGATGTCGGGATCCTCGGGGGCGAGCTTCATCGCCAACTGGTCGGTGATGACCATGATCCAGAGCTTCCTCACGGCCGGGCGGTACAACCCAGGGAACTCGTACGCCAACCACGTCGAGCAGATTCCGCGCGTCGCGATCACGTCCCCGAACGCGACCACGAACCTTGCGAACCCCAGCACCCTGACGGTCGGGTGGAGCCGGCAATGGCTCCGCTGGGATGGACAGGCGTACACGACGGCGTACCCGTCCAACTACGCGGAATCCTCGGCGCTCTCCTACGCGGTGCTGTACAGCGCCGACCACGGGACGACTTGGAAGTACATGCAAGACAACGCCACCGCGACTCCCGGGATCCGCCCCTCGTCGTCCGCGGAGCTCATCTCCTCGGCGTCCGCGAACCCGACCTACACGTGGAGCGTCCCGTCGACGAGCTTCCCCCAGGGAACGTATCTGATCCGGGTCGAGGCCTACCGAGACAACGTGCCGACGCACTACGCCTACCACCAGTACGCGGCGTTCATCCGCCGATCCTAGCAAGACGACGAGGGGAGACCGAATCATGTCGACGACGAGAACGGGCGAACGGGGCATGTCGCTCATCGAGGCGATCGTGACCGTGACCCTGCTCACGGTCGTCATGGCGATCTTCTACGAGATGATGATCAGCTCGCTCCGGGCCGGGATGTTCACCGAGTCCCGCAACGATCTCGCGGCGATCGGGCAGCGCACGGCCAACTCGATTCACACCGAGGTCATCCAGTCCAAGCTGATCTTCCAGGAGGATACCGTCGGGGCGGCCTACCGGACGCGCATCGTCGCCGGGCTTCCCGGGGGCTACACCGTCCTGACCGGGAGCCGATTGCCGGTCATCGATCAGAACGCGTCCACCATCAGCATCGACCCGGGGCCGAACAACCTGACGACCCGCACGGGGAACAGCTTGATCATCGTCCGCCAGCTTTCGCCGATCGCCGTCCCGTGGGACAACGACAACAACGCCGGCACGCCCAACATCTCGTTCTTGGTCGATCGCTACCAGTTCCAGTACTACTTCCTGCGCAGCAGCACGGCGAGCCGGTTTTCGAACCTCGGCTACTACCTCGACGTCGTTCAGGCGAAGAGCCAGCTGTTCGCGGACTACTTCCAGATCAACTCCATCACCGTCAGCAAGGCTCAAGTCGCCGCGGGAGCACGATCCGTGGGCGGCATGTTGATGGCCTGGGACCCCGGGAAGGCGATCAGCGCGCCGGCCTTCTACAACATCAGCGCCGCGGGCGCGTTCTCGTCGAACGCGACGCCGAATTTCGCGATGGCCGCGAAGAGCCTGGCCCCCGAGATGGCCGGGGGACGGGTGTCGGGGAAAATGGACTATTCGGTCGCGCCCAACCCGACCAGCACGATCACTTTCAAGGACCCGGTGCCCCGCTACGCGACGGCGGCGACGAACTTTCCCCAAGGGCTGGAGTTCCAGATCGTGGGAGGGAGCGGCTCGCGGAAGGTCCTGACGCGGCTGGTCCTGGCTTCGTCCTACTCCGGGAAGTGCAACTCCCAGGAAGCGATCATCACGAGCTCCGCCCGGGGCTTCTGGATATCAGGGGACAGTCCCCGATTAGAAGCCCCGTCCGTTGCTTGCCCGCGGCCGGAACCTATATTCCGGATCGATCGACTCCCCTGGCGCACCAACCAGGGGTTCGCCGCGGCACGGGGGGTTCAACATGGAGACGAAGCGGGGTTGGCTGACGACGCTCGTGGTGCTCGGCGCCATGTCGCTCGTCCGATCCGTCGTTGCCGCCGGGAGCGATGACGGAACCCACCCTGTCCCTCCCGCCGGATCCGGCGGATTGCAGGGGAGCGTCACGCTCGGCCGCCACCTCACGAGCCACCGCATGAAATTCAGCCTCTACGCGGACGCGCAATCGCGTCGGGGCGCGGCGCGGAAACGCCCACGATGGAGCGACGAGCTCGGAAACGTCGTGGTCTATCTCGAGCGCGCTCCCGAAGGGGCGACGTCGCCCGACCGCCCGCCGCGGCCCGTTCCGCATGGAGCAGGAGGGGCTCGCCTTCAAGCCCCACGTGCTGGCGGTCGTGAAAGGGCACGCAAGGTCGAGTTCCCGAATCGCGACATGCTGTTCCACAACGTCTTCTCGCTGTCGAAGGCCGGCCATCGTTCGATCTCGGGCGCTTCCCGCCGACGGCTCGAAGTCCTGACGGTTCACCAAGCCCGGGATCGTCAAGGTCTTCTGTCACATCCACTCGGACATGAGCGGCGTCATCATGGTTCTCGACAACCCGTTCTTCGCGTCCCCCGACCGCGACGGCCGCTTCGTGATCGACGGGCATCCCGCCGGGCGAGTACCGCGTCGTGGCGTGGCACGAGCGGGCCCAGCTGTCCGCCAAGCGGATACGCATCGAGGCCGGAAAGTCCGCCGTGCTGCGATTTCGACATCCCGCTGTCCGAGGACGGGGGTGGCTAGCGGGACGGGTCCGAGTCCGGCGCGGTCGCCGAGCGATTTCGTGGGGAGCGTCGGCGCGAAGCTCATCCTGTTCAGCACGCTGCTCACGATCGCCGCCGTGTCCGCTGGCGTTCCTCGTTTTCAGCCTCTCGCTCAAGCGCCACACCGAGCGCCGCCTGGCGGAGACGCTCGCCAAGCACCAGCAGACGCTCGTCGAATCTCCAGCAGAGGAAGCTGGAGGAGCTGCTTCGGATCTCGACGCTGATGACGGATTCCCCGACGCTGCGCGCGGCGATGGAGACGTTCGCGTCCGAGTCGAGCCCGTCGTCCGACGTTCGGCACGATCTCCTGGCGACGATCCAGAACGAGGCCGACAAGGTCGTCGCAGGGGCTCGGCGCGGGACCTCCTCTCGTGACGGATCGCAACGGAACGCGTGCTGGCCGCGGCGGGCCCGACGGGAGCCGCGCACCGAGATCGGCGAAGACCTTGTCGGCGCTTCCGATCATCCGCGCAGGTCCTGCACCAGGACGATCCGTCGGCGCGCGCGAATTTCTCCGTTCTCGAGGACGGCGGACGACTTCGCGCGCGTGGGCTCCGCCCCGATCGTGCTTCAGGGTTCGTCATCGGCACGCTGACTCTGGGCGATCGGATCGACCAGGATTCGCGGACCGGCTGCAGCAGTCGTTCGACTGCGACGTGATGATCCTCGCCGGGATCGCGTCGTGACCTCGACGCTCGCCAAGGCGCGATCGCCGGCCGCGGACGAGCTCCGTCGCTCGATCGGCGCCTGCCTTCGTCTTCCGGTCCGCGCCGTGGGTCGGGCGCCTGGCGGGGGACGACTACGTCACCGCGCGGCTTCCGTCTGGGAGCCGACCGCCGAGGGGACGAGGTCGAGCTCTACCTGCTGAACTCCATGACGCAGAGCTCGGCGAGTCGAACCGCTTTCTCTTCTGGATCATCCTGGTCAGCGGCTCGCTCGCGGTGCTCGTGGCGGGGATCGCCGCGTTGGCTGGTCTCGCGCTCGGTGCTGCGACCGCTGGAGAGCTTCGTCGCGTTCATCCGCTCCGTCGCGAAGAGCGGCGACCACGGCAAGACGGTTCAGCGGCGCGGGCTCGTGCGCCGAGGTCGAGACGCTGAACGACGCTTACAACCACCTGATGGAGTCGCTGCAGACGCACGAGCGACGCCTCATGCAAAACGCGCATGGACGAGCTGGACCGCCTGGAGCGGCTGAAGGAATCGGAGAAGCTCGCCGCGCTGGGGCGCATGCTCTCGGGGGCCGCGCACGAGATCAACAACCCGCTGACCGGCGTGCTGGGAAACGTCGACATGCTGCTCCGCAGCGAGCAGGCTCGAGCGAGAGCACGCGCGCGAGCGCTGGAGACGGTGACGGCGGGAGGGCCAGCGCGTCGCGGCGCTCGTCCGCCACCTGCTGAAGATCTCGCACCGCGACACCGGCGAGCAGACCGTCGTCGACGTCACGCCAGGTGCTGCGGGAGGTCGCGGAGGTGCGGCGCCACGACTTCACCGGCGCGGGGATGACGCTCGACCTCGAGCTCGCGGAAACGCCCGATCCACGTTCTGGGAAGCGAGCTGGAGCTGCACCAGGTGTTCCTGAACATCGTCAACAACGCGTTCGACGCCCTGAGGAAGGGACGCGCGCGCCGCGTCTCGGACCGTGCGGTGCGCCAGCGATGGCGGGCGGCGCGATCGTCGTGCTCACCGACAACGGTCCGGGCATGAAGAACCCGAACCAAGTCTTCGAGCACTTCTACACGACGAAGCCCGTGGGGCAAGGGGACCGGGCTGGGCCTCAGCATCTGCTACGCGGTCGTCCAGCAGCACGGCGGCCGGATCACCGCGGAAAACGCTCCCGAGGGCGGAGCACGATTCAAGATCGAGCTCCCGCTGGCGTGCGGGCACGACGACGAGGCCGTCCTCGACCGGCCGCGACCGCCGCGGCGCGGGGCGAGCCCCGGCGCAGGCCCGC
Organism: uncultured Acidobacteriota bacterium; assembly: GCA_963773045.1. Taxonomy (GTDB): domain Bacteria; phylum Acidobacteriota; class Vicinamibacteria; order Vicinamibacterales; family UBA2999; genus 12-FULL-67-14b. The sequence continues at coordinate 15,407 of CAVYZT010000005.1, forward strand.
CTCGCCGCGATCGGTGCTCGATCGTCGACGACGAGCCGACGCTCGTCGACCTGCAGCGGGACATTCTCGAGGCGCTGGGCGCGGACGTGGTGGCGTCGCCTCCGGGCGCGAGGCGATCGAGCATCTGCAGCGCCACTCCTTCGACCTGATCGTCACCGACATGAGGATGCCGGGTGGGATCTCGGGTCAGGATCTCTTCCGTTGGGTGGAGTCGAACGCGCCCGACTCGAAGCGCAGGGTTCGTGTTCGTGACCGGCGACAACGCCGGGGACGGGAGCCGGGACTTCGTCGACAGCGTCGGGGCGCGATGTGTCATGAAGCCATTCTCGATGGACGAGTACGTCCAGACGATGCGGGAGACGATCGGTGAGATCCGCCGACACGCCGTAACGGCCGCGGGCGTGAGCGCGGCGGCGTCGCGCGGGCCGCGCTCTTCGCCGGCTGGCTGGCGGCCTCGGCGATCGGGCTCCGGCGCCAGGGCGCAGTTCCTGGACAGCATCGTCGTCAAGGGGCTTCAGGACCTCGAGCTCTTCAAGACCGACGCCGACTCGCTGCTCCTGAGCAAGAACGAAGGCGAAACCGCCGGGCGGCGGCCGCCTCCGGCTGTTGGCCGGCGCGGAGTTCGTGCCCGGGTTTCAAGGGGTCGTTCTCTACGAGATCGAAGGGGGCCGAGCCAGCGACGAAGACGGGATCGAGGCCGGCGATCGAGCAGGCGTTCCTACGCTACTGGCTCAAGGGTCCGCTCACCTGACGATGGACGCGGGACGGATCGTCGTTCCGATCGGCAACTTCAGCAGGCGCTACCTATCGAACGTCAACCCGCTGATCGGCGGGCCCGCGCAGCTACGACGTAGCGTATCCGGAAGGGGCGCGTCGTCACCGGCAACGTCTCCTTGTTCGACTACCGCGTCGCGGTCATCAACCGGCCGCTCTCGAACGGAGACTGGGTACCCGAAGCGGACGCCGCCTATCGCCCCGCCGTCGAGCTCGGCATCACGCCGATGATCGGCCTGCGGATCGGGGCCTACTCCACGCGGGGACCGTACCTCGAGCCAGGACGTCGCGCCGATGATCCCCGGCGGCGGTCCTGGCGGAGCTTCGACCAGCAGGTCGCGGGCGTCGACCTCGAGTTCAGCCGCGGCTACTTCGAGCTGAACGGCGACCTCGCGTTTGCGTCCGTACGACGTGCCGACGCACGGCGAGATCGCCCGCGGCCAGGCCTGGTTCGTCGAGCCCAAGTACACGTTGACGCCTCGCTTCTTCGCCGCCTTGCGCGTCGAGCGCAACGACTACCCGTACATCGCGCCGGTCGACAACACGTTCTGGTTCGCCCAGAACGCGGCCTTCTACGACTTCGAGGCGGGAGTCGGCTGGCGGTTCCTACCCGAGCTCCTGCTGAAGGCGTCGTACGGCCGCGACTACTGGACGGTCGACGAGAGCGCGAAGCCGTACTTCCCCGACGGCTACGCGGTCGCGCTGCAGCTGTCCTACGGATTCGACATCAGGTCGTGGTTCGAGCCGAAGCGGTAGCTGCAACTTTCGAACCGGCGCCCCGTAGACCCTTTGGATTTCCATCCGGGAGGGGCCTCATGAAGCGAGCTGCGTTCGTCGCCTTGTCGATTCTCGCGGCCACGGAGGTCCCGGCGCAGGGAACCTTCCACGGCAACGTCGCGCGGACCGGCTCCTACGACAAGCCCGGTCCGGCGAAGTTCGGCGGCGTGAAGTGGGCCTTTTCGGCCGGCGGGCCGATCGTGACCTCGCCCGCCGTCGCCGGCGGGGTCGTGTACATCGCCAGCCTCGACGGGCACCTCTACGCGGTCGATCAGGAAACCGGCCAAGAGAAGTGGAAGTTCAAATCGAGCCGGCCGATCGCCTCCTCGCCGGCGGTGGACCGCGGAACGGTGTATTTCGTCTCGTCCGTCGGCGCGCTCGTCGCGCTCGAGAGCGCCACCGGGAAGCCGAAGTGGGTGTTCGTCGCGGAGTACGAGCGGAAGTTCGAGGCGAAGGGCCTTCACGGTTATCCGTCCCCGGCGCAGACGATCCCCGACGCGTGGGACATCTTCACGTCGTCGCCGGCGGTGGCCAACGGCAAGGTGTACTTCGGCGGCGGCGACGGCAACGTCTACGCGGTCGGCGCGGAAACCGGCCTGCTGCAGTGGAAGTTCGGTACGCGGGACGTCGTCCACGCGTCGCCGGCGGTCGCCGGCACGACCGTCTACGTCGGAAGCTGGGACAGCGTTTTTTACGCCATCGACGCGGACACCGGGCAGGAGAAATGGACCTTCAAGTCGGGTGAGGATCCCGTCATGCACAATCAGGTCGGGTTCCAATCCTCCGCGGCGGTGGCCGACGGCACCGTCTACGTGGGGTGCCGCGACGCGCACGTGTACGCGCTCGACGCCGCGACCGGACGCAAGAAGTGGGACTACCCGACGAGCAAGTCATGGGTCGTCGGCACGCCGGCGATCGCCGACGGCATCGTCTACGTGGGGACCTCGGATAGCGCGAGGTTCATGGCGCTCGACGCGAAAACCGGCCGCTTGCGGTTCAACTTCGACGCCAAGGCCTACGTGTTCTCGTCCGCAGCCGTCGCGGGCGGCCTCGTCTACTTCGGAGATCACAACGGCAAGCTGTACGCGATCGACGCGAAGACGGCCGCTTTGGCCTGGGAGTTCCGGACCGAAGCCTCGAAGGCCGATCCGCTGAAGGTGCTGAATCCGGACGGCAGCTTGAACCAGGCGGCGTTCGCTCCGCTCTTCGGCGACTTCGAGGACATGTACCTCGATTTCCATCGATTCGCGTCGATCGGGGCGATCGTGTCGTCGCCTGTCGTCGACGGCGGCGTGGTGTATTTCGGGAGCATGGACGGCAAGCTGTACGCGATCCGGTAGGCGCCGGGGCGAGCCGAAATAGCGTTGGGTTCGAGGTTTCGAGCCGCGCGCGAGCGTGGACGACGAACCGAGTGACCTCGAGCGACGTCGTGACCACTGGATCGCTAGTACCCAACGCCATTTCGGCTCGCCCCGGAGTCGGCCCGAGGGGCGCCGTTTGCATTCCGGTCCCGGCGACCCATATTCCGTCTCGATGAGCACCGTCCCTTTTACCCGACGCGACGCGCGCCACGATCTGAGCCGCGGCAGCTCGTTCGTCGAGCTGCCGTACCCGGTGTCGAAAACCGACCACACGTCGGCGGCGCTGACCCGGATCAGCGTCGCCGGGCTCGCCTTCGAGACGACCTCCGAACCGACGCTCGACGTCGGTGCGATCGTGGCGGGGGTAACCGTGCGCGTCGGGGATTGCCGGCTTCGGGGCGATCTCGTCGTTCAGGCCCTCGCGACGACGGCTCCGCCCGTCGAGGTGGGCTGCCTCTTCTATCCCGCGGCCCCCGCCGATGCCGACCGGTTGATGGCTTTGATCGCCGGCATCGAGGCGGCGCGAAGCCGAAGCTGAGCCGGGCGGTCGACGATGCATATCCGCTGCAAGAGCTGCCACGGCACGATCTGGGTGGAGCCCCCCGATTCGCTGGAGCCGGTGCGGTCGAGCCGATGCAAGTCGTGCGCGCAGGACTACTCGTTCGACGGGCTGATGCAGCTGCGCTCCGGCGCGCGGCGCTTGGCGTCCGACGCGCGGAAGCTCGCCGAGACGCACGGGATCGACCTGCCGGGAGCCTACTCGGTGCTCTTCGGCATCATGACGCCGGACGAGGTTCTCGAGCTTGGAAAGGGCGGTTCGACCGCGACTCTCACCACGACGATGGAGCCCGAGCCGCAGGAAACCGAGACGACGGCCGCAGAGCCGGAAGAGATCGAGGGGCGCCAAGCCTACGACCGCGCGTTCCAGCCGGCGATCGACGCCGGCCTGCTGTCGACCCTCGAGGCGACGCGGCGCGGCCAGCGCACCGCATACGCGGAGGCGATCGTGCGGCGGCACGAGCTTCCGATGGGACTGGCCCTGGAGATCGCCGACAACAGAAAGTCGCTGCTCACCAGCCTGCGCGAGCGCAAGAACGACGTTCGCGCCGAGATCGTCGCGAGCGTTCCCCGGGGACCGGGCCGCTACCTCGGCTGGGCCGCCGCGGGCCTCGCCGTCGTCTCGGTCTCTTTGTACCTCGCCTACGCGTCGCCGGGGCAGGACGCGACGGTCCTGCGGGACATGACGGTGCTGGGCGCCGAGGTCCGGATGGACGACAGAGGGCATGTCGTGCGTGTGGCGGCGACGACTCCGAAGGCGGTGCTTGGCGCGTACTGCGCGAGCCTCAAGGGGACCGCGCTTCTCGAACCCGTCGGCATCATCCCCTCGACCCGCGGCGAAGGGGAATCCCGGCTCGGGTTGTTCCGCGAGCGCGCCCGCAGAAACCGTCTGTATTCGTTCGACATCATGGAGAACCGCGCCGCGGGTCGCTGGATCGCGGGGGACGGGCGCTCGCCGATCCCAACGACGGCGGTGCCTCCGGGGGTTCTCGCCGAAGAGAAGATCCCCGGAAGCCCCGGCTAGCGCCGACAGCGTCACAAAAAAATCATTCGGATTACGTTCCGGTCATTGCTCGACCGATTCACGGGACCTAGGTTGGATCGCGTGGACACAGGTAAATCCCAGCGTGGCGTGACGATGGTCGAGCTGGCGATCGCTCTCGCGATCGGCGGAATGGTCCTGCTCGTCGCGATCCCCGCTTTCACTTCCGTCGTCGAACGGTCGCGTCTCGACATCGCGACACGCTACTTGACCAATGAAGTCCGGAGTGCCCGCTCCAAAGCGGTCACGACAGGGTGGGAATACAAACTGATGGGGTTCGGCAGCGCCTCCACGAGCACCAACGCCAAGCGGTATCGTCTGCTCGCGAGAAAGACGAGCGCGACCGCGTGGCCGGCCGACACCGTGGCTCCGTTCAGCTCGACGACGCAGTACGCCGGTCCCTGGAGCGATCCCTCGAAGCTGGACAAGACGCTCGAGCTTCTCCCCGGCGGGACCGGAACGAACGCTCGCTTCGAGATCGCGTTCGACGCGCGCGGGGCCGTGACGACCGCGGGCGGGGATTTCGCGAGCGGGACCCCGTTCCGCGTGCGCGTGAAGACCCGTATCACGCAAATCATCGTTTCTCCGGTCGGGGGGGTGACCACGCAATGAGCGCTTCCGGCGAGCGAGGGTTCACGTTCGTCGAGGTGTTGATCGCCGCGGCGCTGCTGGCGGTGTCCCTCCTCGCGATGTGCGGCGTCTTCGTGGTCGCCTACGCCAACCTCACCGCGGGAGGACGGGACAGCGTGGGGGTCGCGGCCACCGAGCAGCTGCTCGAGGACGTACGCGGACTTCCGTTCGACGCGGTCACGGCGCTCGACAACTTCAACACCGACGATGCGTCGACCCTGCCGGGCTCGGATCCCGCGCGCGAGATCGCGCGGCGGTGGCGTTACGCGATCGCCGGCGCCGGGGTCGGGTGGTCCTTCAGCACCGCCGAGCAGACACGATGGACGAACCTCAGCGGCACCTCGGGTCCGGTGGGGGGAGCCGGTTCCATCGACGTCAATGCGATCTCCGCGACGCTCAGCGAAGTCACCGTCACCGTGTCCGTCCCGGGACGTTGGAGGCCCATCGTCCTGGCGACGCGGGTCGCGAAGCCATGAGCCAACAAAAGGGCTTCACGTTGATCGAGGCGCTCATCAGCATGACGATCTTCCTGGTCGTGCTGACGGCCGTGTTGAGCACCTACGATTCGGCCCGCCGGATCTACACGCGCGGCTCGCGCAAAGTGGACATCCAGATGAACGCGCGGCTGGCGCTCGACAGTCTGTCCCGCCAGATCCGCAGCGCCGGCTACTTCCCCGAGAACGAGACGGCGTCGACGCCGCTGACGGACTCGATCCGCATCGCGACCAACAACGCGATCGCGATCTATGGCGACGTCGACAACACCGGCACCAGCCAAGTCACCCTCTTCTGCCTGTCGGGAACGGACCTCCGCCGGACCGAAGGCGCGGTCGGGACCGCGGCCAGCTACGTCTGCGCGAACGGGGACATCGTGGCGAGCTCGATCACGGGCCTCAGCTTCGTGTACTACGATGCCAACAACAACCCGATTCCGAGCCCTCCTTCGACGCCCTATCAGCTCGACAGCGTTTCGCCGGGCGGCGTCCCGAGCATGACCACGACGACGCAGCGGGCCCAGGTTCGGCGCGTGGTGATCACGCTGACGACCACGGCAGCCGCGCCGCCGGGCCAAATCGCGTCGGTGTACACGCTGGTGTCGGACGTTTGGAGGCGCAATGCGTCTTGAGCTCGCACCTGCGCACCGCGCCAACGAGCGGGGCTCGGCGTTCGTCGTCGCGCTCCTCGTCGTGCTGCTGGTGTCGCTCTTGTCGATCGCCCTCCTCGGGTTGTCGGATCTCGACCGCGGCGTGTCGGCCAACGGCCGCTTCGCCGAGGGCGCGTTCTTCGCGGCCGAAGCGGCCGTTCACATGGGGATCAACCAAGTCGGCGCCGATCCGGCCGCATCCATCACGGCGATACCGACGACGACGATCGGCAGCGTCTACTCGTTCCGGAGCGGCCCGCGATCGGCGTCCTCTCCGCAGCCTTTGGTGTTCGTCGGCACGTCGACAAGCCCCGGCTTCTCGGTGGACGTCGGCACCGGCTACAACACGGGCGGGTTCATCTACAACAGGTACCGGATCAACGGCACGGGGGCGGGTCCGAGAAACGCGCAGCGAGAAGTCGAAGTCCTAGTCTCCTACGGCCCCGTGCCGCGATGAGGTTCGTCATGAAGAAAGAGAGAATCGCCCTACGTCTCCGTCGCCCTTGCGGCCCTTTGCGCCGGGAATCAACCGGCCCGGTCCGACGACAGCGACATCTTCACCCAGAATTCGATTCAGCCGAACGTCGTCATCCTGATCGACAGCTCGGGGAGTATGAACGACGACGTCGGCGGCGCGCCGAAGATCGACACGGCGAAGAACGCCATCATCAATCTCGTCCAATCGGTGGCCGGGATGAGGTACTCCCTTTTCGCCTTCAACGACGACAGCTCCGGAGCGATGATGATCGCCCCGGTCGGGACCGACGTGGCCACGATGGTCACCGAGATCCAGTCGTTGACGGCGACCGGCTCGACGCCGCTCGGCCGCTCGAGCCAGGACATTCTCGAGTACTTCCAAGGCACGTACACCGAGGGCCAACAGGGTCATGGCTGCAACGACTCGGGGGCTGGCACAACCACCACGGCCACGGCAACAACGGCAGTGGCGGCAGCCACCATTTCTTCCAGTGGGGCGGGAGCAGCGGCGGGAGCACAACAACGGCGGTCACGGCGGCCACAGCAGCGGCAGCTGGGACGACAACGACCCCGACTGTCCGATCGACACGTACCCGAGCCCGATCCAGTACGAGTGCCAGAAGAACTACTACATCATCGTCACCGACGGCATTGCCCACCGGCGAGACGACCAATCTGGTCGCCGACACCGCGACGCTCTTCTACACGGGCGATCTGTCGAGCACGGTCGCCGGCAGGCAATACGCCAAGGTGTACACGATCGGCTTCGACATCGCGGCGGCCGGGACCCTGCTCCAGACGACGGCCGCAAACGGCGGCGGGCAGTACTTCGCCGCGACCGACGCCGCGTCGCTCGAGAACAGCCTGGAGGCCGCACTCTCGGCGATCGTCGCGGACAACTACACGTTCGCGGCGCCGCTCATCCCGTCCACGAACGTCAGCGGCGTGAACGTGGGGTACATCGCCTCGTTCTATGCCCGGTGCCACCGCGTTTTGGAAAGGCAACCTGAAGGCGTACAACCGCGACGCGACGACCGGGATGATCCCGGTCGATTCGACGACCCACGAGCCGCTCGCCTCGGCGCTGGTCTGGGACGCGGGAACCTTGCTCGCCGCGAAGACCGCCTCGAGCCGGACGATCTACACCGAAGCCGCCGGAAGCGCTCATCTCGTTCGCCACGGGGACCGCCGCGATCACGACGACGCTCCTGGGCGTCTCCTCGTCCACCGAGAGGACGAAGGTGATCGATCACACCCGAGGCATCGACAAGTACGACGAGGACCACGACGACAACGTGACCGAAGAGCGTGAATGGAAGCTCGGGGACATCTTCCACTCGACTCCGGTCATGGTCTTCCCGCCGCCCTTGACGGGGATCGACGCGTCCTACGACACGTTCAAGGCGGCCAACGCCTCGCGCACGAAGATCATCCTCGTGGGCTCCAACGACGGCATGCTGCACGCCTTCCGGGTGTCCGACGGACAGGAGATCTGGAGCTTCATCCCTCGGGACGTGCTGCCCAAACTCAAGACCATGACCCCGGGCAATTACGTGCACGCGTGGGGCATCGATGGGAGCCCGACCGTGGCGGACGTCAAGATCGGGAGCACGTGGAAGACGATCGTCGTCTTCGGCGAGCGGCGAGGCGGCAGGAGCTACAACGCCCTCGACATCACGGACACGACCGCGCCGTCGTTCCTGTGGAGCTACACGGACACGGGCATGGGCGAGACCTGGTCGCAGCCGGCGATCGGCAAGGTCGCGATGTCCGGCGGCACGTTCAAGTACGTCGCCTTCGTCGGCGGCGGCTACGACACCGCCGCCAACAACGCGACCGGGAAGGCCGTGTACGTCATCGACCTCTCCAACGGGTCGAAGCTCTGGAAGTACTCGAACACGGGCTCGAACGACTCGGCGTCGATGAATTTCAGCATCCCGGCGACCCCGGCCTTGGTCGACCTGAACCTCGACGGCAACATCGACCGCATGTACATCGGCGACGTCGGCGGACAGCTCTGGAAGTTCGACGTGTCCCCGCTGGCGACGCTCACGTCCGGCGTCGTGAACAACTGGACGGGCAAGCTGCGTGTTCAAGGCGGCGCCGACGCAGGCGAACCCGCCCGCATCGGGCGAGTTCTACGCGCCGCAGGCGATCTACGGGCGGCCCACGCTCGCCTACGACAACACCAACGCGCTGTGGGTGTACTTCGGAACGGGCGACCGCAACCACCCCACGGTCACGACCGGACAGAGCGCGATTTTCGGGATCAAAGAAAACACGACCATGGCCAACGGCTCGGCGCTCACCTCGTCATCCCTCGTGCAGGCGCCCAACATCAACACGACGATCACCCAGGGCTGGTACCGGAATCTGGCCACGGGAGAACAGGTGTTGGCCGCTGCCGAAGTCCACGGGAACGTCGTCTACGTCGGCACGTTCCGGTCGACAGCGCCCACCTGCGGCATGCCTTCCAGCGAGGCGAAGCTCTACGCGGTCCAGATGAAGAGCGGCGACGCCGCCTTCGACTGGGGAACGGGCGCGACGCTCAACCCGGAAAACTCGAGCCCGCCGGCGCAGGTGATCGGCGCGGGCGCCGTCACGGCCCCGCAGGTCGTCACCGGCGGCGCGTCCAGCACGACCGACAACATCGTCGTCGGGACGAGCGACGGACAGGTGGTCGCGACGCCGCGTCCGCGCACGGTGAACAAGAACATCATCTCCTGGCGCGAGGTGCAGTAGCTCACGATGGCGGCGGATCGACGCTCGGTCGGTCCGCCGCCCTCAGCGGGGAGCCCGCCCGCCGCGTCCGGGGGCATCGGACGGCGCGAAGTACCCCTTCCGATTCGTCAGGGACACGCCGGGACGGTCCACGACGACTTTGATCGCGCGCCACGTCCCGTCGTGCTTCTTGTCGTCCGGCGGGTACGCGAGCAGGTACTGGTGGCGCAGATCCTCGGCGACCCGCTCGAAGCTGCGCCGGAGCTGGCCGACGCCCGGGGCGAAAACCGCCACGCCCCCGGTGGTCTCGGCGAGCGAGGAGAGGATCGAGGCGAGCGCTTGGCGTCCGTAGAAGTCCAACTCGGTGGCGCTGGCTTTGGGGTTATCGGCGAGCACCTTGGCGTCGTGGGCGAGATACTTCCCGAGCCCGATCGGGAACACCATCACGTCGTTCCGGAGCACGCGGTCGCGGGCCTCCTCCAAGGTGTGCAGGCTCCCGGCTTCGAGCCCGTTCGCCGCCTCGTCGCGGCCGTCGGAAAGGAGCAGCATGACGCGGCGCCCGTCGAACTCGGCGAGCCGCTCCGAGGCGCCGTAAATCGCGTCATAGAGAGCCGTCCCGCCCTTGGCGACGACGGACCGGATGGCGCCCGCGAGCTTGTCGCGATCGGAGGTCAGCTGCTGGAGCACCGAAACCCCGTCGGAAAAGCCGATGACGAGGCCCTCGTCTCCGGGCTGCAAGACGTCGAGGAACGCGACCGCGGAGGCGATCGCGGATTTGAGCTTGTCGCCTTCCATCGACAGTGACGTGTCGAGCACGATCGCGATCCGGAGCGGTCGCCGCTCCGCCGAGAATCGGTCGAGGATCTGCAACCGGCCGTTTTCGTAGACGTGGAAGTCCTTCTGCGTCAGGTCGGTCACGTACGCGCCCTTCGCGCCGCGAGCGATCGCATAGACGCTGACGAGCGCGACCTCCTCGATCTCGTCGATCGCCAGGCGGCTGGTCGTGACCGAAGCGCGGGCCTCGGTGCCGTCGGAGAACTTGGCGACCGCTTCCAGCGTGTGACCGAGCGTCCCGTCGCCGGCGCTCCACGAGAACATCCAGGGAGCGGTGCGGGTGGTGCCCGCCGGCGCGCCGTCCACGGACAGCGTCACGCTCACGATCGCGGCTCCCGCTGGTGGAACGACCTGGAGCGTCGCCGTCGCCTCGCCGACCGCGGTCGCGAACCGGCGAGGCGTGACGAACTGAATCGTCCCGGGGTCCCCGGCATCGGCCGCGTAGGCCGCGCACGCCCCCACCGCGAGGACGAGCAGCCAGAGGTGCCATGAGGGTCTCATCGAGCAAGGAGAATACTATCCCGATCGCGCCCGAGACGACGGGCAGCCCCCCGGGATTCCCAGGTAGACTGCGGCTCTGCCCGGAGGCACGGCCATGGCACTCACGTGGGTTCGAGAGGACACGCCCCTCTGGGACGCGACGAAACAGGCGATCGTGGGTGGGTCGCCGAAGGGTGCGCTCGAGATGCCGCCCGTCGCCCTCGGTGATCTGGCGCCAGGGGAGTGGTTCCGGGTCGAAGAAGACGGGTCGACCGTGGGCTACGGCTGGATGGATTGCACCTGGGGCGACGCCGAGATCACGCTCGCCGTCGACCCGCGCCGCCAAGGCCAAGGCATCGGCGCGTTCATCGTGTCGCACCTTACGCGGGAAGCCGCCGCCCGGGGACTGAACTACCTCTACAACGCGGTGCTTCCCACCCATCCCGAAAGGGAGCGCGTCACCCGCTGGCTCGAAGCGCGAGGCTTCACGCCAAGCGGGGACGGCTTGCTCAAGCTGCGCGTGCGGCCGTGAGGCGTGTGTTCGGACTCGCGTTGATCCTGGGCTTCGCGTTGGGAGGCGCCGCGGCCCCCGCCACGACACCGACGCCGACAGAACAGGCGTCCGTCGATTCCCAAGGGGACGCGAACCCGCGCGGCGCGCTGTACGGGTTCCTGATGGACGCGCGGGCGGCGCGGTGGAATGCCGCCGCGCACTACCTCGATTTGAGCGACATTCCGGAGGGGGAGCGCACGACGCAAGGGCCGCTCCTTGCGCGTCAACTGAAGGTCGTGCTCGACCGGACGATCTGGTTCGACTTCGACATCATCTCCGACAGCCCCGGCGGCACGGTGAACGAGGGTTTCCCCGCCGACGTGGAGCGGATCGGCACGATCGCGACCGCCTCCGGACCCGTCGATCTCACGATGCGCCGCGTGCCGGAGCCGGAGGCTCGGGGGCGGTTCGTCTGGAAGTTCTCCCCCGTCCTGATCGAGCGCCTTCCGGGGTTGTACGAGGAATTCCGGTACGGATGGATCGGGGAGCACGCGCCCAATGTGCTGCGCACGATGGGGCCCACGAACCTGGAGAAATGGCAGGTTCTGGGACTGCTCGCGTTGGCCGTCGTCTCGTGGCTTTTCTCCGTTCTCGTCGCCCGAGGCGTCCTGCGCGTCCTCGGCCCGATCGCCGCGCGCACGCCCACCCGCGTCGACAACCGGCTCTTGGCGGCGCTGCCGCGCCCGGTTCGGTGGACGATCACTCTCCTTCTCGTTTGGGGCTTCCTCCCGGCGCTCGACATACCGGTCAAGGCCGCGGGCTGGGTCGACCGCGGCCTGCTGGCCGCCGCGTTCGTGACGTTCATGCTCTACGTGTCGGCGGCCGCCGAAGCGATGGCTCAAGCCGCGCGCGAGCGTTTCGACCGGGACGGCCAGCGCTCCGGGGCCGGCGTCGTCAACGTCACGATTCGCTTGGTCAAGATCCTCCTCGTGATCGTCGCGGTGACCGGATTGCTCCACCTTTTCGGGTTCAACGTCACGACGATCGTCGCTGGGCTCGGGATCGGAGGGATCGCGGTCGCGCTCGCGGCGCAAAAGACGATCGAGAACCTCTTCGGCGGATTGACCTTGATGGCCGACAAGCCGGTGCGGATCGGGGACTACTGCCGCTTCGGCACGCAGGAAGGCTGGGTGGAGGACATCGGGCTCCGCTCCACCCGCGTGCGGACCATGGCGCGGACGATCATCAGCGTCCCGAACGCGGAGTTCTCCGGCGTCCAGATCGAAAACCTCACGCTGCGGGACCGCCTCCGGTTCTCCACCACCTTGAGCCTTCGCTACGAGACGACCCCCGAGCAGATGCGCCGCGTCCTCGACGGGCTGCGCGCTCTCTTCGCCGGGCACCCCAAGGTCGGCCGGGAGCTGCTGCGCCTACGCTTTGCCGCTTTGGGCTCATCCTCGCTCGACGTCGAGATCAACGCTTACGTCGTGACCACCGACGTCGACGAGTTCCTGGCGATCCGGGAGGACCTGCTGTTGCACATCATGGATGTCGTTCAGGGGGCCGGCTCCGGCTTCGCGTTCCCCTCGCGGACCGTCTACATGGCCAAAGACCGGGGACCGAACGTCTCAGAAAGGGGACACTCCCCTTTTTCTGGCAAAGCTCCCCGGATACCGTTTTGCGGCGAAAAAGGGGAGTGTCCCCTTTCTGGACGCTCGCTCCCGTAGGCGAAGCCGCAGGAAGGGTTTCGCAATCGTAATCTCATAATTCTTCAAGCAAATCTGGTTGACGGGCGCCCCTCGTCCGCGTAAGTAAGGAGCGCCGTCATAATTGATAGAGTCGGGCGAGCGGGTGCGATGAGTCCAACCTCAGTGCGAGCGAAGCGTGTCTCGTTTGGTGCGCCGCTGCGCGCGCTGGGCTCGCTCGCTCTTCTGGTCCTCGTTATCGGCGGAGTCCCCGTTTTCGGGGCGGGTGACCCGGAATTCTCCGAGTTGGACACCCAAGTCTCCGGGCGACCCTTGATCCTCGGCGGCGCGCCTGCGACCGCCCAGTCGATCACGAGTCCGAACGAGCCGTCCGTGGCCGGCTGCCCGATGACCGTCGTGCCCGACGACGGCTCGTCGTCCGGCAATGAGCGGGCGCCGATCGGGAACTTCCTGTTCGGACGCGCGGTGTACCTCATCACCGCGTCGGAAGCCGCCTCCGGCGGACTGACGTCCGGCATCGTCCCAGGCTCCATCGGATGGCACTACGCCGCCGCGCCGGGGGCGGACGCCGTCGGGAATCTGATCGTCTATCTGCAGAACACGACGGACGCCACCAACACCAAGAGCACGAATTGGGCCACGGCGATCACGGGCATGACCGTCGTCCACAACAGCGTTTCGACCCTACTTCCCAACAGCTCCACGCCGTTCGACATCACGTTCGCCGGGGGATCGCCCTTCACCTACACCGGCGGCGGTTTGTACGTGGCGTTCGACTGGCAGTGGACCGGCCCGACGACGTCCCTGGGTCTCGTGGCTTGCAACGCCGCGCTGGCGAACGGGCTCAAGGGCGCGCAATCGAACAGCAGCGCTCCGACGACCCTCGTCGCCACGAACCTCAGGCCGGAAACACGGTTGAGGAGGGCGGTGGCGAACGTCTTCAACGACGCGAGCGTGGACTACGTCATCTCCTACGGCTCGCTGCCCAAGCCCCTCGTGGGTCCGCAGACGGTCCAGGCGGTGATCACCAACCGCGGCGTCAACGCGCTGAACAACCTCCCCGTGACCTTGAGCCTTTCGGGCGCGGAGACGTTCACGAACGCGCAGATCATCCCCAGCCTCGCGGCCTGCGGCGGCCAGACCACCGTCACGTTCGCGCCCTTCACGCCCTCCGCGATCGGTACCAGCACCGTGTTGGTTTCGGTGCCGTCGGACGACGTGTCGGGAAACAACATCAAAACCAGGCTGCTCAGCGAGACCTTCAACCTCTATTCCTACAAGCACCCCGGTACGACGGCGATCGGAGGCGTCGGCGTGGCCGGCGTGACCGGCGCTTTCGTGGCCAAGCTGACGACGACCGTGCCGGCCAAGATCTCGGCGGTCCACCTCGAGTTCTTCTCCGCGGGCGCCTCGACCTACCGGGTGGCGATCTACCCGAATGCGTCGGGAGCTCCGGGACTGGTTCCGCTCTACGTAGACGCCGCCGACCGAGCCGTCGGTTCGGCGGGTCCGGTGACGATCACGCTCCCGGCCCCGGTGGCCGTCGGCCCCGGACCGTTCTACGTGGGCATCCAACAGACCAACACCGTCAATGCCAGCGTGAGCTTCGACGCCGAGACGCCGGTTCGCACCGGCTCGTTCTATCTGGCGATCCCGAGCCCCCCGACGGCCTGGTTCGACTTCGCGCCGAACAACAACTACAAGCTGAACGTCGGCGCCACCCTGATCCAGTGCGGCACCGCGGCCGACTGCGACGACAACAACCCGTGCTCGGACGACATCTGCGCCAACCAGCTTTGTTCGCACGTCAACGACGACACGAACAGCTGCAGCGACGGTAGCGCGTGCACGAGCCCCGATTCCTGTTCGGCCGGAAGCTGCCTCGCCGGCCCCAATCCCTGCATCGACGGCAACGCCTGCACGAGCGACCTGTGCACCGGTGAGGGGGTTTGCCCCCACACACCGGTCGACTGCAGCGACGGGAATCCCTGCACCGACGACTCGTGCATCCCCTCGACGGGTTGCGCTCATGCCAACAACACCGCGGCCTGCAGCGACAGCAACCCCTGCACGATCGGGGACGTCTGCAGCCATGGTAATTGCGTGGCGGGAACGGGAGCTCTCCCCCCGGCCGTGCAATTCTGCAACAACGCCGGGATCACCATCCCGGCCGTCGGGGCGGCGGCACCCTATCCTTCCAACATCCTGGTGACGGGGCAGCCTTCCTACGTCTGCTCGGCCAAGATCGCGCTCCACGGGATCGGCCACACGGCGCCGGACGACCTCGACATGCTGCTCTCGCGCCTGACCGGCGCCAACGCGATCGTCATGTCGGACGTCGGCGGCGCCACGGCCGTCGCGGGAGTCGACCTCACGCTGAGCGACGCCGCAGCGACGTTCCTTCCCGATGCGGGGCCGCTCGTTTCCGGCGCGTACCAGCCTACGAACGTCGGCGGCGGCGACGTCTTCCCCCTGCCGGCTCCCGTCCCGACCGGCGGGTCCGCGCTCGCGGTCTTCACGGGAACGAACCCCAACGGAGCCTGGAGGCTGTGGGTCGACGACGCATTCAGCCCTGAAGCGGGCAGCCTGACCGGCTGGTGCGTCGAGCTCGTCTCGGTCTGCCGGGTGGACACCGACTGCAACGACGGCAACGCGTGCACCGACGACGTGTGCGTCTCCGGGTATTGCACCCACCCGAGCAACACCCATGCGTGCAACGACGGCAACGCGTGCACCACGAACGACGTTTGCGCCGGCGGGACCTGCGTCGGCGGGGCGACGCTTCCCTGCGACGACGGCGACGCCTGCACGGCGAACAACTGCATTCCCGCGACCGGCCTTTGCGAGCATCCGGCGATCGTCTGCGACGACCACAACACCTGCACCGACGACAGCTGCAACCCGGCGACCGGCTGCGTGTTCGCGGCGAACGACAACAACGCGTGCTCGGACAACAGCGTGTGCACCGCCATCGACCTCTGCCAGAACGGCGTGTGCGTGGGGCAGAATCCCACGTTCTGCGCCCCCGACCTGAACCTCTGCACGACCGAGTCGTGCAATCCCGTCACCGGGGTGTGCGGTTCGGTCGCCAACACGAACCCCTGCGATGACGGCAACGCTTGCACCACCGGGGACGACGTGCGGCCTCGGCGAGTGCGTCTCCGGGCCCCCTACCGACTGCAACGACCACAACTTGTGCACGGCCGATTCGTGCCACCCGGCGACGGGCTGCGCCCACGTCGACACGTCCGCCGCCTGCGACGACGGCAACTTCTGCACCGACGACAGCTGTGAGCCCGCGACGGGATGCGTCAACAGCCGGAAACCACGTGAGCTGCGACGACGGAAACGTCTGCACGACCGGCGACGCCTGCGGACCGCGACTCATGGAGACCTTCGACGGCGTGGCGGCTCCGGTTCTGCCCGGGACGTGGACGAGCGCCGTCATCGGGTCCGGGCAGGCTTGGACGACGGACGCCGGAAGCGGTGCGACGCCGCCGAACTCCGCCTACGGGTTCGACGGTGGGCTCGTCGCGGATGAAGTCCTAGACAGCCCGCCGATTGCGATGGCGACCCCGGGGGCGACGCTGACGTTCCGGAATCGCTGGAGCTTCGAGAGCGAAGCCGGCTCGGACTACGACGGCGGCGTCCTGGAGATCGCCATCGGCGGCGGCGCGTTCACCGACATCCTGGACGCCGGCGGAAGCTTCGTCAGCGGAGGCTACAACGCCGTGATCGCCGCGGGGTTCGGCAACCCTCTGGCGGGACGTTCGGCGTGGGGCGCCGCCTCGGCCGGTTACCCCGCCTATCTGACGACCGTGGTCGCTCTCCCCCCGGGGGCTGCTGGCCAGACGATTCAACTGAGGTGGCGGATCGGCACCGATGCGAGCTTCGGCGAGCTGGGGCAGCACATCGACCAGATCGTGCTGTTCGATGGCGCCCACTCCTGCCAACCGGGACCACCGACCGACTGCGGGGACGGCAACCCGTGCACGGATGACAGCTGCAGCCAAGCCTCGGGCTGCGCTCACGTCGACAGCCCCGACGGGGACGGCGACGGTCTCGGGAACTCCTGCGACAACTGCCCGACGGTCGTCAACCAGGGCCAATACGACCTGGACGATGACGGATTGGGCGACGCGTGCGATCCCGATCGCGACGGCGACGCGGTGGTCAACGAGATCGACTGCGCGCCCGATGCGGGGGGCACGTCGGAGGCCCCCGGCGAGCCTTCGGGGCTGCGGTCCGACGGGAACAAACAGACGCTGCGTTGGGATGGGGCGACCCAGGCGCACACCTACGGTGTCTACCGCGGCTCGGTCGCCGCCGGGCAGGCATTCGCTTACGACCACGCGTGCATCGTGGCGTCCGTTCCCGGCCGGGCCGCGTCCGATCCGGCGAATCCGCCGCCCGGTGGGCTGTTCTACTACTTGGTTTCCGGACGCAATACCTGTGGCGAGGGCGACCTCGGCTCGGGAACCCCGGGGCTGCGTCCGCACGCCCCGGCCTGCGCCTTCGATCCAGCGTTCGACGGCGACGGCGACGGCGTTCCGGACATCGACGACGTCTGCGCGGGGTTGGCGGATCCCTCGCAGGCGGATGCGGACGGGGATCGCGTCGGCGATCCGTGCGACGCCTGCCCGGACGTGGCCAACCCCGACCAACTCGACGAAGACGGCGACGGCGTGGCCTCGGCCTGCGACTTCTGCCCCTTGGACGCGCAAAACGATATCGATTCCGACGGCGCCTGCGGCAACCTCGACAACTGCCCGACCATCGTGAACGCCAATCAGCTGGACAACGACAGCGACCGCAGGGGCAACGTCTGCGACGCGTGCCCGGACGACGCCTTGAACGACTCCGATCACGACGGGCTTTGCGGCGAGGTCGACAATTGCCCGACGGCCGCGAACGTCAACCAGCTCGACTTCGACGGCGACGGCAGCGGCGATGCCTGCGACAACTGCCCGACCGATGTCAACGTGGGCCAGCTCGACACGGACGAGGACGCCAAGGGCGACGACTGCGACAACTGCCCGGAGCTTGTGAACCCGAATCAGTTCGACGTCGACGGCGATACGTTCGGCGACGCCTGCGACAACTGTCCTTCGGCCGGCAACGGCAACCAGGCCGACGAGGACGTCGACGGCATGGGAGATCTCTGCGACGACTGCCCGTCCGACGTGCTGAACGATTTCGACCGGGACGGCGTTTGCGGCAGTGTGGACAACTGCCCGACCGTGGCGAATCCCGCCCAGCTCGACTTCGATTCCGACGTTGTCGGCGACGCCTGCGACAATTGCCGCAAGGAGCCGAATCCCGGCCAGGAGGACGCCAACGGGAACGGCGTGGGCAACGCCTGCATCATTCTGCGGCTTGGCGACTGGACGTCGGGGCTCACGCACACCGTCCTTCCGGGTGACGACCGCCTGCTCGTCTTCATGGTCGGATACGAGAACGCCGCGGACGTGGGTGTCGGCGCGGTGAGTTACGGCGGGCAGCCCCTCAACCGGATCGACGGAGTCGGCGTCGGGACGAGCTCTCTCGTGAGGGTCGAGCTGTGGTACCTCAACGAGGCGGGGATCGTGGCCGCGACCGGCAACACGTTCGTCGTGACGTACGGAGGCCCGACGCCGACGTCCGTGCATTTCGCCGCCGCGGACTACCGGAACGTGGATCAGGCCGTCCCGCAGTCCAGCAGCAGCTACAACTGGACCGATGCGCCGACGCCCAATCCGCTCACGACCTGGATCGCCGTGGCGGCCGACGACATGGCCGTAGCCGGAGCCATCAGCGGCAACCCGGGGACGTTCACCTGGAACAACTTCTGGATCGAGGGAACGGACCAGACCGACGCCGCGAGCAGCGCCTCGTCCGGCGATCAGGCGATCTTCACCTCCGGCGAGGACACCGCGAGCGTCACGCATTCGGATCCGGTCCGGCAGGCGATCGTCCAAACGGTGCTGTTGGTGGCCAAGCCGGCCTGCCCGCACGACGAGCTCAACGACAGCGACGGCGACGGGGCTTGCGGCGACGTCGACAACTGCCCGACGATCGCGAACGTAGGCCAGTTGGACGGCGACGCCGACGGAACCGGCAACGTCTGCGACAACTGCCCGTCGGTCGCGAACGCGAACCAGTTGGACGGCGACGCGGACGGCTTGGGTGACGCCTGCGACAACTGCCCGGCGACCGCGAACGTAGGCCAGCTGGACGGCGACGCCGACGGCGCGGGGGACGTCTGCGACAACTGCCCGGTGCTCGCGAATGCGAATCAGCAAAATAACGACTCGGACGCCCTGGGAAATGCCTGCGACAACTGTCCGCTGGTTTCCAACGCGAATCAGATAGACGGCGACGCCGACGGCACGGGCGACGCTTGCGACAACTGCCCGACGATCCCGAACGCGGGCCAGCAAAACGGCGACGCGGACGGCCTGGGAAATGCCTGCGACAACTGCCCCACGGCCACGAACGCGAATCAACAAGACGGCGACGGCGATGGCTCCGGCGATGCGTGCGACACCTGTCCTTCGATCCCGAATCCCGCCCAGCTCGACACCGACTTCGACGGCCGTGGCGACGCATGCGACAACTGCCGTAAGGCCTTCAATCCCGGCCAGGAGGACGCCAACGCAAACGGCGTGGGCAATGCGTGTGTCGTATGGCGCCCGGGCAATTGGACGACGGGCCTCACGCACACCGTCAGCGAGGGTTACGATCGTCTCCTCGTCTTCACGGTCGGCTACGAGAACGACTCGGACGTCGCCGTCGGCACGGTGAGCTACGGCGGCCAGCTCCTCACGCGCATCGACGGCACCAGCGTCGGGACGAGCTCCGTCGTGAGGATCGAGTTGTGGTACCTCAAGGAGGCGGGGATCGCGGCGGCGACGAACGACACCTTCGTCGTGACGTACCAAGGCGCGACGCCGGCGTCCGTTCATTTCGCGGCCGCCGACTATCTGAACGTGGACCAGACCGCGCCGGTGCGAGCCAGCAGCGTCAACGCGACCGACGCGGCGACGCCGAATCCGATCACGACCTCGGTGGTCGTGGCTGCCGACGACATGGGCGTAGCCGCAGCCGTCAGCGGCAACGCGGGTACGTTCACCTGGAACAACTTCTGGATCGAGGGAACGAACCAGATCGTCGGGACGAGCAGCAGCTCATCGGCGGAGCAGGGGATCTTCACGTCCGGCGAGAACCTGACGAGCGTCACGCATTCGAATCCGGTCCGGCAGGCGATCGTCGAAGCCGCCTTGCCGGCGGCCCGGCCGGCGTGTCCGCTCGACGAGTCGAACGACGGCGACGGCGACGGCGTTTGCGGCAACGTCGACAACTGCAAGACGGTCGCCAACGCGAACCAGCAAAACAGCGACGGCGACGCCTTGGGTGACGCGTGCGACAACTGTCCGGCGGTTGCCAACGCAAACCAGGCCAACGCGGACGGTGATGCCCTGGGCGATGCGTGCGACAACTGTCCGACGGTCGCGAACTCTACGCAGACCAACGGCGACGCCGATTCGTTGGGCGACGCCTGCGACAACTGTCCGACGGTCGCGAACTCCACGCAGACCAACGGCGACGCCGATTCGTTGGGCGACGCCTGCGACAACTGCCCGACCGTTTCGAATTCCAATCAGCTCGACACCGACGCCGACACCAAGGGCGATCTATGCGACAACTGCCCGACCGTGTCGAATGCGAATCAGCTCGACACCGACGCCGACACCCTGGGCGATAGTTGCGACAACTGCCCGACCGTGTCGAATGCGAATCAGCTCGACACCGACGCCGACACCCGGGGCGATAGTTGCGACAACTGCCCGACCTTGTCGAATGCGAATCAGCTCGACACCGACGCCGACACCCGGGGCGATCTATGCGACAACTGCCCGACGGTGTCGAATGCGAATCAGCTCGACACCGACGCCGACACCCGGGGCGATAGTTGCGACAACTGCCCGGCGGTCGCGAATTCGACGCAAACCGATACGGACGCCGACACCGTCGGCGACGCTTGCGACAATTGCAGGAAGGTCGCCAACGTCGGCCAGCAGGATTCCAACGGGAACGGCGTGGGGGATGCGTGCATCGTGGCCCGCGTCGGGACGTGGACGACCGGGCTCACGCGCACCGTCGGTGCGGGGACCGACCGCCTCCTCGTCTTCATGGTCGGATACGAGAACAACGCGGACACCGCGGTCAGCACGGTGCGATACGGCGGCCAACTTCTCACCCGGATCAACGGCACGATTGTCGGGACGGGCTCCCGCGTGAGGATGGAGCTTTGGTACCTGAACGAGGCGGGGATCGTGGCCGCGACCAACACGACGTTCGTCGTGACGTACGGGAGCGGGACCCCCACCTCCCAGCATTTCGCCTCCGAGGTCTACAGGAACGTCGATCAGACCACCCCCATCCTGGCGAGCGGCATCAACTCGACCAACGCGGCGACGCCCAACCCGCTGACGACCTCGGTCGCCGTGACCGCCGACGGAATGAGCGTTGCGGCCGCCGTCAGCGGCAATTCGGGGACGTACTCGTGGAACAACGGATGGACCGAGGGGATCGACCAGACCGTCTCGGCCAGCAACAGCTCGTCGGCGGATCACGCCGTCACGGCAAACGGCACGGACACGGCGAGCGCCACGCATTCGAATCCCAACCGCCAGGCGATCGTTGCCGCGTCGCTGTCGGTGGCCAGGTAGCTGGAGGACCGTCACGTTGAGACTCCCGATGAGAACGCGAACCGATCGGACCGGCTGCCGCGCAAGCGGCGGCCGGCTCTTGAAGCTCTGCGCCGTGTGCGTGCTCGTCCTCGCTTCGGGCACCGTCGGGGCGGCCGATGGCTCGGGTCCCGGCGGTGCCGTGATCGAGGAGCGGGACACCTCGAACGAGCCGCGGTCCCTGTCGCTCCTAGGGCCGGAGACGATCATCGACGAGACGGCGAGCGCGTTCGCCCCTATGGCGACCTGCAATTCGACCCTGCTGCCCAGCAACGCCGCGACGTCCGGGAACGGCCGCGCGCCGATCGCCAATTACAGGGGCATTCGCACGGTGTACCTGATCACGGCCGCGGAGCTCGCGGCCAACGGCCTCCCGAGCGGCGCGGTCCCGTCGGGAATCGGATGGCGCTACAGCACCGCCCCCGGCGTCGTCGCCTCGGGCACGTTGACGGTCTACCTGCAGAACACGACCGACGAGACCTACCAGAAAGGCACGAGCTTCGCCGCGGCGATCGGTGCCATGACGACGGTGCACAACGCCACCACCTCGCTGCCGAACTCGACCACCCCTTTCGACATCCCGTTCGTCGGCGGGTCGACCTTCACGTATACCGGCGGCGGGCTGTACGTCGCGTTCGATTGGCGCTATTTCATCGGCACCCTGGGACTCGGCGCCGTCGACTGCAACAACACATTGCCGAACGGACTGGCCTCATCACAGACGACGGCCACGCCGCCGACCGGAGACCTGCTCACCGCCAACAGTTTCCGACCCATGACACGGCTGACCCTGAGCATCAACAACGACGTCAGCGTCGATTACGTCATCTCGTACGGCGCGTTGGCCAAGCCGCTGGTGGGCCCGCAGACCGTCCAAGCCGTCGTCACCAACAAGGGCGTCAACGCGCAAGCCAACCTCCCCGTGACGTTCAACCTCACGGGGGCCGAGACCTTCACCGACACGAAGGTCGTCCCCGCGCTGGCCGGTTGCGGCGGCCAGACGGTCGTGACCTTCCAGCCCTTCACGCCGAGCGCCATCGGCACCGACTCCGTCACGATCTCCGTTCCGGCGGACGACGCCGGCACGAACAACAGCAAGAGCCGGCCGCTCGACGAGACGTTCAACCTGTATTCGTACAAGCATCCGGGAACGACGGCGGCCGGCGGTGTCGGTGTGACCGGCAATACGGCGGATTTCGTCGGCAAGTTCGCGATCGCCGCCGCGGCGAAGGTCTCCGCGGTCACCATCGAATTCCCCGCGGCAAACCCCACCACCACCTACCGCGTGGCGGTCTACCCGGATTCCGGGTCGGGGACCCCCGGATTGGTCCCGCTGTACGAAGACGCCCTGGACCGCCTGGGTCCCGGAGCGGCGGGTCCGGTCACGATCACCCTTCCGTCACCGGTTGCCGTCGGTCCCGGCATCTTCTTCGCCGGGGTCCAGCAGACGAACACGGTCAACATCGGAATCGGCTACGACGTCGAAACGCCGATACGCGCCGGTTCGTTCTACCTGGCCTCTCCGCACCCGGCGGCGTCGTGGGTCGATTTGGCACCGGGAAACAACTTCAAGCTGAACATCGGCGTCACGCTGGTCCAGTGCGCATCCGTCGCCGAGTGCAACGACAACAACGCGTGCACCAACGACGCGTGCACGAACAACTTGTGCGTGCACACGAACAACAACCAGACCTCCTGCGACGGCAACTCGTGTTCGAATCCGGATTCTTGCGTCAACGGCACGTGCATCCCGGGACCGAACCCTTGCAACGACAACAACACTTGCACGGTCGATCTGTGTGACGGCCAGGGCGCATGTCTCTACGACCCGCTCGATTGCGACGACAACAACGCCTGCACCAACGATTTCTGCATCCCGGGGTCGGGTTGCGCACACAACAACAACGTCGCGGCGTGCTCCGACAGCAACCCCTGCACAATCGGGGACACGTGCAGCGGCGGCGCCTGCGTGCCCGGGTCGGCGCCGCTTCCCGCGCCGGTCCTGTTCTGCAGCAACGACGCGATCACGATCCCGCTCGTGGGAACCGCGACGCCGTATCCATCCTCCATCGTCGTGACCGGCCAGCCGTCGTACGTGTGCTCGGCGACGGTGAACCTCAGCGGGATCACGCACACCTATCCGGACGATATCGACGTGCTGCTCGCACGGCTTTCCGGTTCGAATGCGATCGTCATGTCGGATGTCGGTGGCGGCAACCCCGCGATGAGCGTGAACCTGACCCTGAACGACGCGGCGGCGAGCGGGATTGCCGATACGGGGCCGGTCGTGTCCGGTACGTTCAAGCCGACCAATTTCACGGGCACCGGGACGGAGACCTGGGCGGCCCCGGCTCCCGCACCCAGCGGCGGATCGGCGCTGTCCGCGTTCACGGGGACGAATCCCAACGGCACGTGGAATCTCTGGGTCGTCGACGACGAGTCGCCCGACGGCGGGAGCTTCTCGGGCTGGTGCGTGAACCTCGTCTCGATCTGCCTCGCGGCCGCCGACTGTGACGACGGCAACCCGTGCACGGACGACTCCTGCGACGAACGGCCTTTGCACGCACGCCAACAACGCGAACCCGTGCAACGACAACAACGCCTGCACGTCGATCGATGCGTGCAGCGGCGGCGCTTGCGTCGGCGGGGCGCAGCCCGCCTGCGACGACGGCAACGCCTGCACCGCGAACGACTGCAACCCGGGGTCCGGGTTGTGCGAGAATCCGCCGCTCGTCTGCAACGACGACAACACGTGCACGGACGACTCTTGCGACACGGGAGCGGGGTGCGTCTTCGCGCCGAACGACAACAACACGTGCTCGGACAACAGCCTGTGCACGTCCCCCGACGTCTGCCTGAGCGGGGTGTGCGTGGGGCAGAACCCGGTCGTGTGCGCCCCCGACGCGAACGCCTGCACGACGGAGGCTTGCGATCCGGCGACGGGCATTTGCGCCTCGACCAGCAACACGAACGCGTGCGACGACGGGGATGCCTGCACGACGGGGGACGTCTGCGGGCCGACGTTCGTCGAGAACTTCGACGGCGAGATCGCACCGAACCTGCCCGGCAGCTGGACGTCCTCGGTGGTGTCCGGAACGGGAGAGCCGTGGTCGACGGTCGACACGAGCTTCGACACGGCGCCGAACTCGGCCTTCGGCTTCGACGGGGGGGCCGTGTCCGATGAAGTGCTCATCAGCCCGCCGATCCACGTCGATTCGGCGACGGCGAAAGCTGACGTTCAGGAACCGGTGGAGCTTCGAGAGCGCCACCAGTTGCTTCGATGCGGGCGTGCTCGAGATCGACATCGCGGCGGCGGCTTCATCGACATCGTGACCGCGGGCGGCAGCTTCGTCAGCGGCGGGTACACCGGCACCGTGTCGGCGTCGTTCAGCAACCCGCTGGCGAACCGCTCGGCTTGGTGCAACGCCTCCCCCGGCTACCCGTCCTACATCACGACGGTCGTCAACCTTCCGGCTTCCGCCGCCGGACAGACGATCCAGCTGCAGTGGCGCGTCGGAACCGACTCGACCCAGGGCGCTTTGGGTCAGAACATCGACTCGATCGTCCTCGTCGACGGCGCCAACGTCTGCACCCCCGGAACCGCGGTCGACTGCGACGACGACAACCCGTGCACGGACGACTCTTGCGATCCGCAGTCCGGCTGCCAACACGTCAACAACAACAATTCGTGCGACGACGGAAACCTGTGCACGATGCTCGATGTGTGCAGCGCGGGCAGCTGCGGGGGGACCGTGGTCGTTTGCGACGACAGCAACTTCTGCACGACCGACGTCTGCAACCCGGCTCTCGGCTGCACGTTCACCAACAACACCTTAGCCTGCGATGACGGAAACGTTTGCACGACCGGTGACGTCTGCGGCGGAGGCATTTGCAACAACGGGACGCCGATCAGCGCCCCCCCGGAAACGCAGAATCTGACGGTCGCCGGCAACAAGACGACCTTCAGCTGGTCGGCCGCGGGCTTCGCCACGCGATACGACGCCGTCCGAGGCACCTTGGCGAATCTGCCCGTCGGTCCCGGCGGTGGTGAAGAGGTCGGCTGGAACAATCTCTCCGGAACGACGATGAACGACGGGGCCGTCCCGGCCGTTCCCGGCACGGGGTACTGGTACATTTCGAGGGGGCAGAACGGCTGCGGCAGCGGCACCTACGGCGCCCAAAGCGTCCATGGCGCTCCGAGTGTGGTTCGCGTCACGACGACGTGTCCATAAGCCCCACCCATGGTGGTGCGAAGCGTGTTGCTGACAGGCGCGGTTGTCAGGCGACCCGGGCGCGACCGACCCCCGCATCGGACGGGACGAATGTCGAACTGGGTTGTGTGAGGGGTTGTTAGTACGCGAGCGTTCGTTTGTGGCGTGCGTTCGGCCCTCCCGGCGTGATCCAGACGCGCCGGTAGACCTCGACCCAGCTCTTGGGGAGCAGCACCCGTCCCGGGAACAGCCTCCGGGCGAGCACGCGTTGCCAACTCCACGGCTCGGTCGTCAGCTTCAGCTTCATGGCCGGCGTGGTGCGGTCGGGCTTGCGCTCCGAAACGCCTTTGACGAAGTTGCGCCACGCGGAGGCCAGATAGAGCCTCTCGAGAATCGCGTTCGTCCTGCGGCCGAAGGCGATCGTCTCGCGACGGTGATGGCATTCCGAATGGCGCAGCAGGCCGTGGAGCGTGTCGACGGGAAACATCGCCCGGTCCCGGACCCTGGCCGCCCGGCTTCGCGGCGAGCCTTTCGGCCCCCGCTTGGGATTCGGGATACGCCGTGTGGAGGAAACGGTCGCGGAAGCGTGCCTGTCCCAGGGCCTGTTCGTAGCTCGTGTGCCCGTCGGTTGTCAGCTCGATTGCGGTGCTTTGCGGGAAGAAATGAAGAAGTGAATCGAGGACGCGGGTCATCGAGCCGAGGTATCCGCCCCGGGTCGGCTGCGGAGGACGAGCCTTGCGCTTGGCTTCTTGGAACTTCGACCGCTTGCCGGTTCTCGCGTGAGGGGCCGGGTCGAGACCGTAGACGAAGCTCGATTTCTTGCCGACGACGGTCGCCACCCCGACGGGATAGTCCTGGGTTCTCACGAACGACTCGAAATGGTCGGCGACGAGACCCTCTCCGATCTCCCCGAGCTCGGCCAGAGCGGTCGCGGTCAGAAGCAACGCGTGCCGCCCGAGCCGTGCGCTGAGTCGGGTCACCGTGGAGGGAGCACACCCGAGGGAGCGGGCGAGCTGACGGTGTCCGGAGCCGGCCTGCAACCCTGCAAAAACCGGAACGAGCAGCTCCGGCCGCTTCAAGAAGTACGAGACGGCGAACGTCTGCTTCGAGAGAGTCTTCCCGCAGACGCTGCAGGCATAACGTGGAACGCGGCGGCCATCACGGCGCCGATAGGATCCGGCGGGACCATGCTCGAAGGTCTGGCCGGCAGAAAGACGATGCTGCGGGCAGTTCCGTCGAGAGCAAAAGCGAGGGACGAAACGCCTCTGGATCTCGACGGGTTGAATCGGCCAGTGCATGGCGGGAAGAAGAGCATCCCGCATGCCACGAAGAAACCCCGCATCGGCGTCACGGCGGCGACCGGATCGTCCGCCGGCGGACAACTGGGACATCGCCGCGGACAACCGCCTCCAACAAGCTTCGCACCACCATGCGCAGCGTGTAGGATTGGGGTATGACGTCAGACAACGCAACTCTCGTCGAGAAAATCGAGCTCGACCCGACGCTCGTCATCTTCCGGATTCGCCCCGATGTGATCCCCGCTCCGGGTGAGCCGTGGTTCCTGCCTGGGCAGTACGTCACGATTGGTGCCGCCAAGATCCAGCGCGCGTACTCGATCGCGTCCGAGCCCGAGGAACGGCGCTGGCTCGAGTTCTACATTCGCTTCGCGCGCGAGCCCGCGACGGGCTCGCCGCTCACGCATCGGCTCTTCACGATGCCCATCGGGGCGCGCTTGCACCTGGGTGAGAAGATCGCGGGGCGTTTCACCCTCGAGCGAACCGTCGCCGCGGGCGACACGCGCGTCAAGCTCCTGGTCGCGGCGGGCACTGGGCTCGCACCGTTCATCAGCATGACGCGGCATGCGAGGTGCGCCGGAGACGCCGCGGGGCTCTCACGCCTCGCGGTTCTGCACGGCGTGAGCCACCCCCACGAGCTGGCGTATCGCGACGAGCTGACCGACGCGGCCGCGCGCTTCGGGTTGCACTACCTTCCGACCGTGAGCCGTCCGGCGGGCCATCCCGAGTGGACGGGGTCGAAGGGCCGAGTCGAGAGCCTCCTCGAGGACGGACGGTTGGGAGTTGTGGAGCTGAGTCCCGAGCGCGCGTTGGTGTACGTGTGCGGCTTTCGCGACACGATTGCGGGGTCGGTACGGCGGTTGCTCGGCCGCGGCTACATTCCCGAGGACCGCCGCCTTCGCCGGATGCTGGGCATCGCGGACGACGCGAAGCCGAGCCTCTTCTTCGAGCAGTACGACCTCGATCCGGTCTTCGATCCGAGCGACCAAGCGCTGATCGCCTCGCTGCGCGCCGAACTCAAGTAGCGCGAGGACCAAGGGGCCGTTCCCCTTTTTCGCAACAACGCGGTATCCGGGGAGCGCTGTCAGAAAAAGGGGAACGGCCCCTTGGTCCTCGCGCTATTTGAACTCAGCATCGTCGCCGGTCGCTGAGCCCGAGACGTGATCGAAGCGGATCACGGTCGAGCCCTCACGAGCTCGCTTCTCGAAGGCCAGGCGGACGCCGCCCACGGTCCGCCAGTCCGTCCAAAGGAACGCCGACCTGTCCTTCGCCTCCTGGCCGGTGAGCACGAACTCCCATCGCTCCATCAGGCCGGAGTCCTTCGAGACGTACGCCCAGTAGGTGTCGTGGGGCGTGAGGCCGACTCCTTCGCCGAAGGTCAGCCTCACGACGTCGTAGCCCTTGCCGTCTTCTTCGGCTTCGCCTTCCGACGCGAGGTTGACGCCGGGGTCCTGCATCTTCGCCGGCATGAGCAGCCAATAGGTATCGTTGATGAACCGCCCGTAGGCCCGGTCCAGGGCTTTCTTCAGGTCGTCGCCGGCGAGCTCCGTACCGTCCAGCCACGAGCGGCCCTCCCCAGGCTTTTGCACGTTGAAGAGCGTCCGCACGTTCTTGCCGTCGCGGTTGACCCCTTCGAGGCGGTACCGGCCGTCCCAGCGGTCCCAGACATGGTGGTAGCGCGCGACCTCCTTGCCGTCGCGTTCCACGACGAAATCGAACGTCAGCGTGCGCAGCGAAGCGAACGCGGCCGGACCGCCCATGGCCTCGAGGGTCCGGGCGGCCACCGCCACCGCAGCGGGGTCGCGGGTCTCGGCGGCGGGGGCTGAAGTCGTCGCGAGAACGGGGGCAAGCAGGAGAACCGCGATCCGCGAGGTCATCGTCCGCATTCTACGGGCAGGTGCCCGAGTTGTCCCTGGCCGTGGTTCCACACTGGCCGGACGGCGCCGACCCGCCGCGCTCGCCGCCCGTCATCGTTCCCCAGCTGCCTTCGACCGCCGCGTCGTCGTCCCCGACGATCACGAACCAGAGGTTGCCGGCGGGAACGCCGGTCCACGCCGCCGCCCCCGAGGTCCCCAAATGGCACGACGCGCCGGAAACCGCGGAAGACGACACGTTGGCGAGATTGCCGTAGAGCACGTGGTGATCCGTCGAGGAGCACGTCGAAACGTCCCACGTCAGAGCGATCGTGGAGCCCAAAGCGTCGGCGCGCGATCCCGTCATCGCGGTGCCGTACGATCCGTCCGCCACCGGCTTGGCGATCCCTGGCGCGGCGGTGCAGACGTTCTGGTTGCAGCCGGCGGGCGCCGTGTAGTCGACTTTGACGTTGTCGAGCTGCCACCACCACTCGAAGTGCGCCTGGTAGTAGCGGAAGCGGACCTGCACGTCGGGAGCACCGGCCGCCTGCGCCGTGATGGGGATCGACTTGTGGTCCGGGTTTGCGGTCGAGGCGTTCTGCTGGCGGAGCACGTTGAGCCACGCTCCGCCCGTCAGCGTCGAGCGGACGTCGACGTCGGCGATCTCGGAGAGGTTCCCGTTGAACCAGCGGAAGTACTGATCGAATTGGAGGGTGGCCGTAAGCGCCGTCTGCAGGTTCATCACCGGCGTGATGAGCTGCTCGTCTTGCAGGACTCCGGTGATCGATCCCGCGTTGTCGCTGTCGACGATGGCGACGGGGGCGGACATCGGGGATGCGATCGTCCTCCCACCCGGGTTCGCCGTCGTCCACGTCGTCGCACCGGCGCTGCCGCCGACACCTCCGTCCACGACCGTCCACGTCGCGGGGATGCCGGAGGCGAAGGTCTCGTTGAGCGCCGTGCCGTTGCCGGGAACGATCTGTCCGACGCCGTGGTTGAAGTTCCCGACCCAGGACCCTTGGTCGGAGTGGATCGTGATCTGGTAGTTGACCGAGGAGCCGCAGGCCAGGCCCGCCGGCAACTGCACGGTGAAGTGCGGAGCGTTCGAGTCGGCCGAGCCGTTAACCCCGAGGTTCGGGAAGGTCGCGGTGTCGTCGACCATCGTCACCCCGGGGGTGGTCGATACGATCGTCGCGGACACGCCGGAAAGTGAAGCGGTCCCGTCGGCGGTGATGTTGACTTTGAACTGCACCCGTTCGCCGGCCTCCCAAATGCCGTTGGTGGCGCCTCCGCCGCCGGCGGCACAGCCGTCGGCGACCAGCGTGTTCGAGTTGTAGACCGCGTGCGGGGCGTTGCAGGCCTGGTTCGAGAACGTCATCGTCATGCTGAAGTCGTCGATCGTGCCGACGTCGGCGGGGGTGTCGTCCACGACGTGGAGCTTCCAGGTCCCCGCGGAGTTCTTGCCGGTGAACGCCGAAAGGGGAGCCTCGGGGGTGAAGGTGCCGGTGAAGGGCGCCGCCCCCCCCGCGATCGGGGCCGAGGCCGAATCATCGAAGACGGTGTCGGTGTAATTGTCGCCGTTGGCGCCGTTCTTGTTGGACAGCATGACGACGGTGTTGTCCGGGCCGATGAGGTAGAGGGTGATGTCGCCGTCATACGTGTGCGTCAGCGAGCCGATCGTGACGTTGAGATCGAAGATCGTCTTGCTGTCGGCGACGTCGATCGAGGCAAACGCCCCCGTCAGGTTGGCGTCGGGAATGTCGACCGGCGTCCCGACGTACGGGTAGGTCGGCTGGGCGTTCACGCCGGTGGCGAAGGTGTAGTACAGGCCACCGTTGTCGTCCGACGCGGTGTTCCCCGCAGCGTCGGACGACGCGACCGAGTACATGTACTCCGTGCACTCGGCCAAGCCGGTCGCTGGGAAGGCGTGGCTCGTCGTGAGGGCAGGAAGCGGCGGCGGCGAGATCCCCGGGGGCGGCGGCGCGGCGCCGTAGGTGATGCCGGAGCTCGCGGGCTCGGTCGTGTCCCAGAGGATGGACGCGCTGTTCCCGGTGACGTTCGACGCGTGCACGTTTGCGATCACCGGGGGCTGGCAGTCGATCCCCGCCGTCAGCTCCACGGTGATGTTGGGCGTGCCGCACGCGGAGGCGTCGAGGTAGCCGAGCGTCACCGTGTCGCCGTGGCTCACCGAGATACTCCCGTCCCCGTGAGCCGGCGCGGCGCCGGTCGTGGGGAAGGTGCCCACGAAGACGCCCGAGTTCGCCGGGCTCTCGCTCAGCATGACGTTCTCCGGGGTCGCCTCGGTCGCCGAACGGATCGTGACGAGGTGCGTGCCGAGGCCGGTGAGGTCGCTGTCGCCCAAGGTGATGTGGATCGTGGAGCTGCAGGTGTAGGTTGGATGGTCGGTGCTGAGGGCGCCCGCGCAGGTGGCACAGTTGTAGCAGACGAGCGCGAAGTCCTGATCGGTCGCGTCGCCGGTGTTCGGGACGCCGTCGCCCGCGATGTTGAAGCCGGTGACCGTGAAGCTGAGCGCTCCGGAGGTCCCGCCGGGCAGGAACACGGCCTCGTAGTTGTTGGCGGCGTCCGCGCGAGCCGCCCGGTGACGCTGAACTGGCCCGTGAACACGTTGCCGAGGTAGGTCGTGCCGTTCGACGGTCGCGGTCAGGTCGAGGTTGTTCACCTGCGGGCTCGTCCCGATCGCGCCCGGCGCGTCGGTGTAGACCAGCACGATGCGCACCGGCCGCGCGGGATCGGCGACGGAGCCGTTGAAGGTGTACGTCTCGCCGCGAGTTGTCGAGCAGGACCGACTGGTCCACGAGGTAGCGCGACGCTGTCGTCGAACGCCATCTCGAGATCGGGCATCCCGTACCCCTGGCTGTTGCTCGGCAGCGTGTCGTTGGCGCCGACCCCCGTCAGGTACGCTCGTGTGGGCGATCATGTACGCCTTCATCAGGGCGGGGCTCGGCACGGCCGTCAGGTAGTGGTCCTGCAGCCAGCGGTAGTACAGCGACGCGATCCCGGCGACGGCCGGCGTCGAGTGGCTCGTTCCCGACGACGCGGCGAAGACCGTCTGCGTCGGT
Source organism: uncultured Acidobacteriota bacterium (assembly GCA_963773045.1). Lineage (GTDB taxonomy): Bacteria > Acidobacteriota > Vicinamibacteria > Vicinamibacterales > UBA2999 > 12-FULL-67-14b. The sequence continues at coordinate 47,572 of CAVYZT010000005.1, forward strand.
CGGCATGGAACGTGGTCGCACACGCTGTCGCCGGTGTAGCCCGGGGGCGGTGCTGGCGGTCCCCTGGATGTGCGTGCCGGGCGCGATCACCTCGGGCTTCTTGCGCCCGCCCGGGGAGGGGCCGCGGCTCGAGAAGTCGATGACGTCCATCGCGTTGTCGGCGCCGCTCGGCCCGACGCCGCAACCGTCCGTCCAGGCCGGGCGGTCGTTCTCCGACGCGCCGACCGTGATCATGTTCTTGCCGTTTCCCGGCGTGCCGACGGTCGCCGCGCCCGGGCCGGAGTTGCCGGCCGCGAACACGAACAGGTAGCTCCTGGTTCCCGGGCGTCCCCGGCAGCGCGTCGCGCGTGCCGGCGTCGTAGGCCTGCGAGCTGTCGTCGTAGGTGCCGGCGCAACCGGCGCATCCCCACGAGTTGCTGCTGATTCGCGCTCCGCCTTCGTAGTTCGACGCGATGACGCCGGCGTCGGTGCCGCCGCAGTTGGCGATGCTGTAGGCTGCCGCTGTTCGTGAAGATCTTGGTCATGGCCATGCGGCCGTACGGGTTGATGCCCATGCCGCGCTGGTAACCGTCGGCGTCCCGGAAGGGCTCGCCGGCGCGCACGTCGTAGCCGCCGACGATGCTGGTGTTGATGTGGCCGTGGCCGCCGATCCCGTCGCCCGCAGCGCGTTCGTCGTGCAGTTCTGCACGAACGCCAGGCGCGTCGTCGTGCCGTCTTGCAGCTTCGTCAACGTGGGATCGCCGGCGCCGTTGGTGACGCTCCCGGTGCCGATCGCCGTCGTCGGACAGGCCGACGATCGGATAGGCGTCGGGATCGCTCGAGAACCCTTTGGAGTCGAGGAACGGCTTGTAGCCGGGCGCCGACGGGCCGGTGCGCGCCGCGTTCGAAGTGCGCGGCGACGATCTGGTCCTGCTTCTCGTCGTTCAACGCGATCGGGAGTCGCTCGCCGATCGAGGTCACGTCGGGCAGCGCGGCGATCTCCGCGATGCGGGAAAGCGGCAGCGTCGCACGGATGTTCCGATAGCGCGAGGACCCGCTCCCAATCGGAGTCGATCGAGGTCGAGGCCGCGGCGATGCGCGTCTCGGTCGCGGCGCTCGTGTCGCCGGCCAAGATCTGTATCGTCACCGGGACGAGCCGATCCGGGCCGGTAGCCTGCGAGACCGGCTCCCTGAGGGTCGGTCCGAGCTTGTAGTACGGATGATAGGGCCCGCTGTACTGCACGAACCGGCCCTCCGCGGCGAGCTGGTCCAAGGCCTGCCGTCCCGCGGCGTCCGCAAGCACCAGGTAGGCGTTGCTTTCGATGTACTGCACCGCGCGGATCCCGCGGTGCGCGAGCTCGTCGAGCCACTGCTGCTTGATCGGGCCGACGAACTGCACGAGGTGGAGCGCGCTTCCCGTCCTCGGGGGCGCCGTCAGGGACGGAGGGAGCTTCACGACCGGCGCCCGGGTATCCAGGCGGTAGGCATCGAGCTGAATGACGTCGATGTCGTCCTGGACGGTGACGCGCTCACGATCGCGTGACGAAAGTGAGGCGAAGACGTCGTCCGCCATCCGGTAGAGGCGGAATGTCCCGTAGTCGGCGATGACCGAGACGCCCGGCTGCTTCTCGTCGACGATCCCAGGCAGAGCGACGATCTTGCGGAATCCGGCCTGTGAATACGTGGTGCCGGTCGCACAGGCCAAAAGCAGCGCGGCGAAACCTGCGGACAAGAATCGACTGCGCTCGATCGTCATGCGTAGGCCCTCGGGGAAGAAGAGCACCTGCCTGAATTTACGCTGAACGGGGATCCCATGATGGGCCAATTCGGGGGCTTTACGGGCAGCTTTCGGAGTTGTCCCTGGTCGTGATGCCGCACTGACCGGACGGCGCCGACCCGCCGCGCTCGCCGCTGGTCATCGTTCCCCAGCTCCCTTCGACCGACGCGTCGTCGTCGCCGACGACGACGAACCAGAGGTTGCCCGCCGGAACGCCGGTCCACGAGCCGCTGCCGGAGGTCCCCGAGGTTGCAGGACGCGCCGGACAACCGCGGACAGAGGACACGTCGGCGAGCTTGCCGTAGAGCACGTGGTGATCGGTGGACGAGCAGGTCGAAACGTCCCACGTCAGCGTGATCGATCGAGCCCGAAGCGTCGGCGCGCGATCCCGGTCATCGCGGTGCCGAACGATCCGTCCGCGACCGGCTTGGCGATCGCCGGGCGCGGCGGCGCAGACGGGCTGGTCGCAGCCGCCGGGCGCCGTGTAGTCGACCTTGACGTTGTCGACCTGCCACCACCACTCGAAGTGCGCCGTTGTAGTAGTGGAACCGGACCTGGACGTCCGGGTGCCCCGGCCGCCTGCGCGGTGATGTCGATCGTCTTGTGGTCCGGGTTCGGGCTCGAGGCGTCCTGCTGGCGGAGCACGTTGACCCAAGCGCCGCCCGTCAGCGTCGAGCGGACGTCCACGTCGGCGATCTCGGCGCGGCTCGGTTGAACCAGCGGAAGTACTGGTCGAACTGGAGCGTGACCGAGGTGCGCGTCGACAGGTTCATCACCGGCGTGATGAGCTGCTCGTCTTGCAGGACGCCGATCGCCGTCTCCGGCGTTGTCGCTGTCCACGATGGCGACCGGCGCGACCATCGGGGCCGCGATCGTCCGCGCCACCGGGGTTGGCCGTCGTCCACGTCGTCGCACGGCGCCGCCGCCGACGCCGCCGTCCACGACGGTCCACGTCGCCGGGAATGCCGGCGGCGAAGGTCTCGTTGAGCGCCGTGCCGCCGCCGGGAACGACCTGGCCGACGGTCGCGCGGCTGAAGTCGGCCGCCCCACGACCCTTGGTCGGTCGTGATCGTGACCTCGAACGCGACCGGGCACCCGCAGGCGAGGCTCGTCGGGAGACTAGACGGTGAAGTGCGGCGCGTTCGAGTCCGCCGAGCCGCCCGCCGCGAGGTTCGGGATAGGTCGCCGTGCCGTCGATCATCACGACCCCGGGGGTCGTCGAGCACGACGGTCGCGGTGACGCCGGTCAGCGGGGCGGTGCCGTCGTTGTTCACGGTGACCTTGAACTGCACCTGCTCGCCGGCGTCCCAGTATGCCGTTGGCGTCGCCCGGCCGCCGGCGGCGCAGTTGTCCGCGACGAGCGAGTTCACCTTGTACGACCGCGTGCGGTCCGCAGGCCTGGGCCGGGATAGGTCATGGTCAGGGTCCAAGTTGTCGATCGTGCCGAGTCGATCCGGCCGCGTCGACGACCTTGAGCGTCCAGGTCCCCGCGGAGTTGATGCCGTTGGCCGCCGACAGCGGCGACGACGGGCGGAACGTGCCGGTGAACGGGGCCGCTCCGGCGGTGATCGACGTCGCCGCGGCAGTCGTCGAAGACGGTGTTCGTGAAGTTGTTCACCGCTGGGCAGCCGTGCTTGTGGACAGCGTGACGTCGGGCGCCGGCCGGCGGAATGAGGTGAGAGGATGAGATCGCCGACGTACGTGTGCGTGAGGAGTTGATCGTGACGTTCACGTCCAGGATCGGTCTTGCTGTCGGCAACGATGATCGTGCCGACGCCCCCGACGGGAATGTTGTCGGGGATCGCGACCGGCGGCCCGCTGTACGGGTAGGTCGGCTGGACGTTCGCGCCGGTGGCGAAGGTGTAGTAGGGCCCGCCGGCGTTGTCGAACGCCGTGTTCCCCACGACGTCCGTCGATTCGACCGAATAGACGTAGGTCGAGCACTCGGCGAGGCCCGTCAGATCGACGACGTGCGCGGTGACCGAGCGGCCACGATGGCCGGTGGATCCGGGCGGCGGCGGCGAGACGCCGTAGTGCGACGATGCTGTTCGCGGCCTCGTTGGTGTCCCACGTGATCCGGGCCGAGCTCCCCGTCACCATGGCTGGACTGCACGTTGGTGATGATCGGGAGGACGCAATCGACCCCGGCCGTCGTCTGGCGGGTGATGTTCACGCCGCCGATGCCCGTCGTCGGCATCGATGTAGGTGCCGGTGATCGTGTCGCCGTCGACGACGGAGATCGCTCCGTCGGCGGCCGCCGGGCGCTCGCGGTCGTGGCGATGGTCCCGACGTAGTCGGCCGAGCCGCCGACCTGCGTCACGGTGATCGTCTCTCCGCCGGGCTCCGTCGCCGAGGTGATCGAGACCGTCGCGGTCGAGCCGGCGATGTTGCCGTCGGTCACCGTGACGGTGATCAGGCCCGAGCAGCTGTAGGTCGCCGGTCGAATTTCACCGACGCCCGGCGAACGGCTGCGGGATCACGGTCGCGCAGTTCGAGAGCAGGCCGTCGCACGCCGGGTTGGCGCCAACCGCCTGCACCCTGTAGTACTCCGCGAAGCCGTTGGCCAACCCGGAGTCGGTGTAGGTCGTCGTCGGCGCGGCGACCGTCGCGACGATCGTCGAGCCGGCGTCGCACGACGCGTCGTTTCTGAGGATGTTGTACGACGATCGCGTTGGCGACCGGCGCCCAGTTGAGGACCGCGGCGCCCGAGCCCGCGATCGACGAGACCACCGGAGCGCCGATCGCCGGACAGCCGGACGTGCTCTGGTTCGAGGCGTCGCCCGCGAGGCCGCAGGCGATCTTGTGCCGGTTGAACGCCGCGAAGATCGCGGCGGCGTGCGGCGTGCCGTTGGCGAGGTTGCCGTCGTCGTCGTCGATCGTTCGCAGCTTCGTGAACCACGACGTCGCTGCGCAGCCGTCGGAGTTGGGGAGCGCGCAGTTGTAGGCGTTGCCGCCCGAGCCCAGGCGCGACTTGTACCAGAGCTTGTCGGCGAGCTGCCAGGAGGACGCCAGGTCGAGTCCCGAAGCCGGGCAGGTCGCGCGTCGCGAGATCCCACAGCGTCTCGGCGCCGACGTAGGCCTCGCAGTGGACCTCCTTGCCGCACGGGCCGGTCGCCGCCGGTCGGCAGATGGTCGGTCAGCGAAGCCCGACGGCGTGGCCGGCGTGTGGGCGCGTGCGCTGGTCCCAGTCCTGGTCGCGGATGCCGGTGCAGTTCAGGCAGGCGTCGCCGTACCCGTGCAGTTCGTCGTCATGTCGAAGCCGCGTCCGATGCACGAGACGTGCGTCGACAGCATCGCGGTGATGTCGGCGTACGCCTCGGCGGGGTTGTCGATCCCGCCGCCGTCGTTCGTAGTCCAGCCCGTGGCCCCACTCGTGGAGGAAGATCCCCGCGATCTCGCCCGTGTTGCGGCAGCCGCCGCCCGACTTGAAGAAGTTGACGGTACGGTGCCGTTCCAGTAGGCGTTGCACGTCTGGTTGAGGTTGACGTTGTCGGTGAGCTGCTGCGTCAGCCACGTGCGGGTGGGCAGCCAGGAGCGCGCGTGCTCCGCGATCCGGTTCAGGTGATAGAAGCCGGTGCGCGACGCGTGCGTGTTGCCGGCGCCGCCGACAGCCGGGAGCGGCGCAGTCGGTTCCCGCGCTCGCCCGAGGTCGAGGTCGGCGTCGCAGGTGACCGACTGCGAGATGGCGCCGCAGCGTGTCGACGACCCGGACGTACGGGCCCCGCGAGGGTCGTCGTCGCGGTCGAGCCGCCGGGGGTGCAGTTGAACTGCCCCGTGCGAGGTCGCGGTCTGCTGCGCCGACGCCGATCGTGATGTTCGCGAACGGCATCGGCCAGTTGGCCTGCTCGACGCCGTCCGGAGGGATCTGGTCGTTCGAGACCGGGTACACGCCGCCCTTGGCCTGCGCGTAGTCGTTGATGTCGTCGAACGAGCGGATCTCGCCGGTGTGGGCGTCCACCAGCGCGGCCCAGGTCCCGAGCTCGCCGTCGACCTCGAGCACGACGCGCCAAACGAGGGCCGAGGCGTAGCCCGCGCCCATCGGGCCGGCGTACGGACCGCCGACCGCGCCGCTCGCCTCGCGAGGGGAATCAGCTGCAGGCGTCCCTTTTCGACCATCTTGAAGCGATCGGCCGGCGCCAAGCCCCATGTGGCGCTGAGCTTCCCGAAGGCCTCGGCGGCATCGATCGTGGGAACGGGCTGGCGTCGATCCGGCTCCAGCGCGGCGCGCCGAAGGCGATCAGATTGCCGTGGCCGATCGTGAAGACGTAGCGCTCGCCGACCACGGGAACGCCCGCGATCCGCGCGGCAGAAGACGACCTGCCAGACGTCGGGGGTGAGCTTCCCGGAGGCCGTCGCGATCGAGGACCAGCTCGTCGTCTTCCGCCTTCAGGAGGGACCTTGTTGGCGGCGATGAACGACGCGCAGCCCGGTGCCGATCGACTCGACGGTCGCTCCCTGCGCCACGGGCAAGCGGATGCCCTGCCCTTCGACCAGCAGCGGCGCGCCCGACCGGCGATCCAGGTGGACCGTCCAGCGGCCGTTCGCGACGCGGAAACGATCCCAGGCCCCGCGCACGTCTCGGTGGCGACGGAAGGTCGCTCACCGGGTCGTGCACCACGTCGATCGAGGTCGTCGGATCTTCGATGACCTTGGCGTCGAAGCGGCTGGTCTTCGGCCGCACCTGGAAAGCGACGACCGCGCTCGTCGAGACGAGAACGAGCGTCGAAACTGCGACGAACGCGGTAACCCACCAACGAATAGACTTATTCATCAAGATCCCCCAGGAAATTCGCGGGGAATTCACCGTCAACCGCCCGCGGGGGAAGCCGAAAATACTCCCGCGGATTTGTCACCTGGACAGTCCCCGAATCGTCGCGACTGGCGCGCGCACTGCGCCTGAAACTGTGGCCACCGCGCTGCGGCGCCCGTCTCCGTCGGTTCCCCAGCTTCCCTCGGTGGTGGCGTTGTCGTCGCCGACGACGACGAACCAGAGGTTCCCCGCGGGAACACCGGTCCAGGACGCGGCGCCCGGACGTTCCCAAATCGCACGACGGCCCCGTCGACCGAGAGCGACGCGACGGTCGCGAGATCGCCGTAAAGGAGGTGATGGTCCGCGGAGGAGCAGGTGGCGACGTCCCAAGCGACGTCGATGGTCGACCCCGCGGGGTCGGCGCGGGAGCCGTCATCGCCGTGCCGAACGAGCCATCCGCCACCGGCCTCACGCCGGAAACCGCGCAGGCCGCCGTCGCCGTCGTCACGCGCGGGACGTTGATGCCGCCGCCTCCGTCGCTGCGCGTCGATGTAGGTCGCCGTGATCGTGTCGCTGGTTGTGGACGGAGAGGAGACCGTCGCGCGGCGGGAGCGCGCCGTCGTCGTGATCGTTCCTCGGTAGGTGGTCGACCCCGGGGCGATGCGCGTGATCGGGACCGACCTCGGGCGAGCCCTCGGTCGTCGAGACGTCACGGACACCGACGGCGGCGCGCCGACGTTTCCGTCGACGACCGTCGACGGTGATGACCGCGGACGAGCAGCCGTAGACGTCGGCGATCCAGCTGATCGTCCCGGCGAACGGCTGCGGCGTCACCGCCAGGCAGTTCGACACGGCCGCCGTCGCACGCGGAGTTCGCCGCCATCGCCTGCACGCTGTAGTAGACCGGCATGCCGTTCGCCAAGTTCCCGGTCGGTCAGGCTGTTCCCGATGGTGACGGTCGAGGCGGGTGAAGGCCGATTGGCAGCCCATGTCGTTGCGCAGGATCCGGTAGCCGGTCGACGTCCGGGACCGCTCGTCCACGACAGCGACGCCGTCGCCGAGATCGAGCCGGGGACCCCGGTGAGGGTCGGGGCGCCGATCGCCGGACAGGTCGAGCTGTCTTGGTTTCGCCGGATCGTTCTCGACGCCGCAGGCGATCTCGTGCCGGTTGAACGCGGCGAAGATCGCCGCGGCGTGCGGCGTGCCGTTCGCCAGGTTGCCGTCGTCGTCGTCGACCGTCGCGGATCTTCTGGAACCAGGACGTCGCGGAGCAGCCGTCCGAGTCGGGAAGCGAGCAGTTGTAGGCGTTGCCGCCCGAGCCCAGGCGCGACTTGTACCAGAGCTTGTCGGCGAGGTTCCACGCCGTGTTCACGTCGAGCCCCGACGCGGGAAGATCGCGCGCGGCGAGGTCCCACAACGTCTGCGGCGCTGATGTGCGACTCGCAGTGCTCTTCCTTGCCGCAGGGCCCGCCGCCTCCTCCGCAGTGGGTCGTGAGGAAGTTGGCCGGCGTGGCGGGGGTGTGGCTCGCGTGCGCGTCCCAGTCCAGGTCGCGGACGCCGGTGCACGTCAGGCAGGCGTCGCCGTAGCCGCCGCAACGCCCCGTACTGCCTGAAGCCGCGCCCGACGCAGGAGACGTGCGTCTGCATGAACGACGTGATGTCGGCGTACGCCTCGGACGGGTTGTCGAAGCCGCCGCCGTCGTTTTGGTCCAGACCGTGCCCCCACTCGTGGAGGAACACGCCCGCGAGCTCGCCGGTGTTGTTGCAGCCGCCGCCGGACTTGAAGAAGTTGACGGCGTCGCCGTCCCACACGGCGTTGCACGTCGCGGTGATGTTGACGTTGTCGGGGAGCTGGTTCGTCAGCCAGGAGACCGAGGGGAGCCACGTCCGCGCGTGCTCCGCGATGCGGTTCAGATGATAGAAGCTGCTGCGCGCGGCGTGGGTGTTCCCCGCGCTCGAGCCGCGCCGGCACGGTGCAGTCGGTGCCGCCGCTGACTCCCAGGTTGAGATCCGCGGCGCAGCGACAACGCCTGCGAGATCGGGCCGCAGCTGTCGAAGACCTTGACGTACTGGCCGGAGAGCGTCGTCTTCGCGATCGAGTTCGGGGGCGAGCAATTGAAGACACCCAGCGAGCTCGACGTCTGCGGCACGGTGCCCAGCGTGACGTTCGCGAAGGGCATCGCGTAGTTGGGCTGTTCGCAGCCGTCCGGACAGATCTGATCGTCGGAGATCGGGTAGATCCCGCCCTTGACCCGCACGTACTTGTTGGTGTCCGACAAACGAGCGGATCGCGCCGGTTTGGGCGTCGATGGCGGCCGACCCAGGTGCCGGGCTCGCCTTCGACGCGCACCGCGATGCGCCAGACGAGGGCGGAGGTATACCCCGACCCGATCGTTCCCGAGAAGCGTCCGGCGGCCGCGTGACCCTGCGCGCCCGCGGCACGCAGCGGAATGAACTCGAGCGACGGGCCGTTGACGACGCTGACGACGTCCGACGGGGTGAGCTTCATGTAGGAGGACAGACGCTCTTGCGCTTCTCTGCCATCGAGCGCGGGGACGGGGTTGACGTCGATGCGGCTCCAGCGCGGCGATCCGAACGAGATCAGATTGCCGTGGCCGATCGTGAACACGTAGCGCTCGCCCGAACACCGGAATTCCCTTGATCGCCCGGTTGAACACGATCTGCCAGACGTCGTCGGTCAGCTGGCCCGAAGCGGCGTCGTCCAAGACGAGCTCCGCGTCGTCGGCCAGGAGCAGCGCGCGCTTCGCCGCGATGAACGTCCGAAGAGAGTCGGCGAGCGAGGCGACCGTGGCCCCATGGGTGCCCGGCCACGGGATGCCCTTTCCCTCGACGAGCAGCGGCGCGCCCGACCGGCGATCGAGGTGGACCCGCCAGTCCTGGCCGTGGGTCGCGCGGAACACCTCCCACGCGGAGCGCGCCCTGTCCCCCAGGGGGAGGGAGACGACAGGCATCGTGGCGACGTCCATCGCGTTTTCCGTGTCTTCGACGACCAGCTCGTCGAACCGTCCCGTCTTGTTCCGGCACCTGCAAGGCGAAGAGCGCGTCGGTTCCGGCCACGGCGATGGCGACAAGAACGGCGAAGGCGGTCAGAAGCTTACGGGCAGAATCCTTCATGAGCATCCCCCTGAGAGATCGATGGGAATCTACCGTGTGCGAGGCCATCCGGAAAGGGCCGGGGTGATTTATAACGAGGGGCATGAAGCACGCGATCGTGGTCGGAGGCGGCGTATTCGGCGTATCTGCGGCACTTGCGCTCGCCTCCCGCGGCTGGCGGGTCGACCTTTTCGATGCGGGTCCTTTGCCGCGGCCGGAGGCCGCTTCGACCGACATCAGCAAGATCGTCCGGATGGATTACGGTTCCGACGACCTCTACACCGAGCTGATGGAGCGTGCGCTCCCCCTTTGGCGGGATGTGGAACGCGACATGGCGGGAGGCGCTGTACCACCAGGACGGGTTTCTCGTCCTGGCGAACGCCCCCATGCGGACCGGTGGGTTCGAGCACGATTCCCTGCGGACGCTGGCCGCTCGCGGACATGCCCTCTCCCGCCTGGGCCCTTTGGAGCTGGCCTCCCGTTTCCCGGCCTGGAACGCGTCGCGCTATCCCGACGGCTACTTCAACCCGCACCGCCGGATGGGCCGAAAGCGGCCGCGTCTTGTCCCGCATGATCGACGACGCCGGGGCGATCGGGGTGCGCGTGCGACCGGGGGAGAGCGTCGTGACGCTGCGTCGAGGACGGCTCGCGCGTCACCGGTGTCGTCACGACCTCGGGGCTCACGGTGCGCGGCCGACGTCGTGTTGCTCGCCGCGGGAGCCTGGACGCCGATTCTCGCCCCGCACGTCCAGGACGTCATGTGGCCCGTCGCGCAGCCGGTCTTCCATTTGGCCCCGCGCGATCCGGAAGCGTGGCGCCCGCCGGCGTTCACCGTGTGGGCGGCCGCCATCGCCGACACCGGCTGGTACGGTTTTCCGGCGAACGCGTCCGGCATCGTGAAGATCGCCAACCACGGCCCGGGACGCCGCGTGCATCCCGACGCTCCCCGGGTCGCCGCTGCGGGGGACGAAGACAAGCTCCGGCTGTTCCTTCAGGAGAGCCTTCCTGCGTTGGCCGAAGCACCTCTCGCGGCGTCGCAAGACCTGCCTCTACTGCGACTCGTTCGACGGCGACTTCTTGATCGGGCGCGATCCCGAGCGTCCCGGCTTCGCCGTGGCGTCAGGAGATTCGGGGCACGGCTTCAAGTTCGCGCCGGTTCTGGGCGAGGTGATCGCCGACGCGATCGAAGAGAAGCCGTCGCGGTTCACCGAGCGTTTCGGCTGGCGGCGACCGTCTCACCGCAGGGTGGAAGACGCGCGATGGGGGATGTCCTGACGCCCCCGCTGCGCTGCACGGTCCGCGCTTGCTCCGGCTTGCTCTCCCATGAGGCAACGCGGCTTCGCTGTCCTAACGGTCATGCGTTCGACCGCGCGCGCGAAGGGTACTGGAATCTCCTGCAACCGCAGGATCGCCGGTCGAGGCGGGCGGGGGATCGCGACGACGCCGTGCTCGCGCGCCGTCGCTGGTTGGCGCGCGGCTTCGCCCTCGGGCTCGCTTCACGGCTGAGTTCGCGGTTAGACGCCGCTCGATTGGCCCCCGGATCCGTCGTCGTCGACGTCGGCTGCGGCGAGGGGACGTTGACCGCGACGCTTCTGGCTTCGCGTGACGTTTCAGCCTGCGGCGTCGACCTTTCGGCGAACGCGATCCGCCTCGCGGCCAAGCTGGCGCCCGAGCTCACGTGGATCGTCGCGAACGCCGACCGCGGTCTACCGTTTCCCGACGGGTCGGTGGGGTTGGCGCTTTCGATTTTCGGGCGCCGCCCGGCGGGAGAGCTCCGGCGCGTCCTGGCGCCCTCGGGCCTTCTCGTCGCCGTCGTCCCCGCGGAGGACGACCTGCTCGAGCTGCGGACGGTCTCGCAGGGTGAGGGGTTCCGGCGCGACCGGGTGGGGGACGTCCTAGCCGAGCTCGACCCGGGCTTCCTGCTTTCCGACCGCTCGACCTGGCGCCACCGTGCGCACCACGATCGCGGGGCATTGGAAGACGCGCTCACGATGAGCTACCGCGGGGCGCGAGCCCGCGAGCGCGAACGGCTCGCCCCGCTTGCCGGTTGTTCCGTCACGCTGGCCGCCGAGATCTTGGCGCTTGTGCCCCGTGGCGGCGTTCGATAGCCTCCGCCCATGTTCATCGGCCACTTCGCCGTCGGGCTCGCCGCGAAGCGCGCGGCGCCGCGCGCGTCCTTGGGAACGTACTTCGCGGCCTCGCTCTTCCTGGATCTGGTGTGGCCGCGTCTTCTTGCTGCTCGGGATCGAGACGATCTCCCATCGTTCCGGGGATCACCGCGTTCACCCCGTTCGATTTCACCTACCCGTGGTCGCACTCGCTCCTTGCCGCCGTCTTTTGGTCGCTGGCGTTCGCCGGCGCTCACTACGCGCTGCGCAGGGACGGAACGACGGCCAAGATCCTGGCGGGCGTCGTCTTCAGCCACTGGGTGCTCGACTGGATCACGCACCGCCCCGATCTCCCGTTGGCTCCGGGTCTTCCGATCAAGACGGGATTGGGACTGTGGAACTCGGTTCCGGGGACGCTCGCGGTCGAGGTCTCGTTGTTCCTGGCGTGCGCGTATGCGTACGGCCGCGCGACCCAACCGCTCGACGCGCGCCGGCCAATGGGCGTGGCTCGCCCTGGTCGCCGCCTTGCTCGCGGCCTATGCGTCGGCGGCGCTCGCGACGCCCCAGCCCGCGGCCAGGAGACGCAGATCGCCGTCGGCTCGTTCGCGATCTGGCTGTTCTCCCGTGGGCGGCTTGGGTCGACCGGCACCGGGCGTTTCGAAGATGAAGCTGGCGCGATCGCTCGTCCTTCTCCTCGGCCGCGACGCCGCGGCGCTTCGCCGCCGATCCGATCGGCGTCAAGGTGACGACCGACGCGTCGGCGCAAGTCGACGCGCGTCGTTCTCAAGTTCGCGAAGAAGGTCTCCTGCACCGTCTCCGAGGACACGGGGCGGATCAGGATCGTCTGCGATGCCGCGATCGCGCTCGATCCCGGAAGCGGCAAGCTCGACGACGCGATCCTCGACGGGTTCGGCCCCGAAGGGGATCGCAGCGATCGTGCTCACGACGGGGCGCGGCTACCAACGCGTCGACACGTTCGAGCTGAAGAACCCGACGCGGCTCGTGCTCGATCTTCACGGGGTACGCAGCGGTGCGACGGCGCCGCCTGCCGCTCCCGCGAAGACGCTGCCGGTCATCGTTCTCGATCCGGGGCACGGCGGCGTCGAGACCGGGGCGATCGGCCCTCGGGGACTCGAGGAGAAAGCCGTCACGCTCGACCTGGCGCGCCGGCTGAAGGGACTGTTCTGGAGCGGCAGGGGGCGACCGTCGTTCTGACGCGCGACGACGACCGCATCCTCCCGCTCGACGACCGGACGGCCATCGCGAATCACAACCGGGCGATCCTGTTCATCTCGATCCACATGAACGCGTCGAAGCGGAAGAGCCGCGGTCGGCGCGGAGACCTACTTCCTGGCCGTCGCCGCGACCGACGCCGAGGCGCGCACGCTGGCCGGGCTCGAGAACAAAGCGTACGAGCCGCCGGACGGCGCGCCCGCCGGCGGCCCCGGGCTCAGCACCCGGAGGCGATCTCGAGCTGATCCTGTGGGATCTGGCGCAGAACGGCTTCCTCGCCGAGTCGAGCCGCCTCGCCGAGAGGGTCCAGAGCGAGCTGAACGCGGCGACCGGGGTCAAGGATCGCGGCGTGCGTCAAGCGCCGTTTCGCGTGCTGATGGGGGCGACGATGCCGGCGATCCTCGTCGAGGCCGGCTTCATCTCGAACCCGGAGGAAGAGGCGCGCTTCAGGGACGACGCCTACAAAGACAAGGTGGTCGAGGCGATCGCCCGCGCGGTCGCCTCGGTGACGGCGCGGCCGTGACGCGCGGCCTCGCCTGTCTCGCCCCGCGTCGCTCGGACTGATCGCCTAGCCGCGTCGTGCAACGGCAGGGAGCAGACGGCCGACGAGCCGGAGGCGGTGGCCGCGCCGCCGCAAGAGGCCGCGGCGCCGAAACCGGGAGACGGGCACACGCCGCTCGCGCGATCGACGGTCACGCTCTACTTCCCGTCGGCGACGTCGGACGGCCTGGCGACCGAGACGCGGGAGATCGTGGACACCGCGCGCCCGGCCGATCGCGGAACGCAGATCATCGCCGCGCTGCTCGAAGGGCCCGAAGACAGACGGCCTGCTCTCCGGCGGTTCCCTCCGGGACGACGCTGCGGCAGCTCTGGGTGCGAGAGGACGGGAACGCGTACGCCGATTTCTCCGAGGAGCTGGCGCAAGGGACGTCAGGCGGCAGCGCCGACGAGATCTTGACGGTCTACGCGATCGTCGACTCGCTGACGGCGAACGTCCCCGCGATCCGCCGCGTCGGGATCCTGGTCGCGGGCCGGGAGCGCGACACGTTCGGCCACCTCGACCTGCGCCGCCCGCTCCCGGCCGACCTGACGCTGGCCGCCGAAGGCCACGGAGTAGTCGTGGCGCGCCACGACGGCCGGGCCGACGACGCAGCTGCGCACGACGACGATCGTCCCGCACTGGCTGCCCCACGCGACCGGCTCCGTGCTGATCTCGATGGGCGACACCCGCGTGCTGTGCGCGGTGTCGGTCGAAGATCGCGTGCCGCCGCATCTCAAGGACAAAGGCGAAGGCTGGGTGACGGGCGAGTACGCGATGCTCCCGGCCTCGGGCCGCGAGCGGACCTCCCGCGAGGTCGCGAAGGGCCGTCCTTCCGGGCGCACGATGGAGATCCAGCGGTTGATCGGCCGCGCGCTGCGGAGCGTCGTGGACCGCAACGCGCTGGGAACGCGCACGCTCTGGATCGATTGCGACGTGCTCTCCGCCGACGGCGGCACGCAGGACGGCGAGCATCACCGGCGCGTACGTCGCGCTCGTGCTGGCGGCTCGCGAAGCTCCGCGAGGCCGGCGTCCTGCAGCGCGCCGATCCTGACGGGGATGCTCGCCGCGATCTCCGTCGGCATCGTGCGAAGGCCGCGCCGGTGCTGGACCTCGACTACGACGAGGACTCGACCGCCGAAGTGGACATGAACGTCGTGCGCATCGACGACGGCCGCTACGTCGAAGTCCAGGGGACCGCCGAGACGACGCCGTTTCACAAGGACCGGCTGGACGCGATGCTGGCCTTGGCCGATCGCGGCATCGACCGGCTGCATCAGCTTCAGCGCGAGATCATGGGCGACGCTCTGGGCGCGGGTCGCTCAAGACCTCGCGCATGGATGGTTCTCGTGCTCGCCACCGGCAATCCGGGCAAGGTGCGGGAGTGCGCCGCCGTGCTCGACCCGGCGGGGTTCGAGGTCTTGCGGGCTCACAGGCGCTCTCCGACGCGACCCCCATCGAGGAGACCGGCACGACCTTCATGGCGAACGCGCGCCTCAAAGCCGAAGGCTACTCGCGGCGCACGCCGCACCTCGTGCTCGCGGACGACTCGGGGCTCGAGGTCGATGCGCTCGACGGAGCGCCCGGCGTGATGTCGGCGCGCTACGGCGGCCCGGGGCTCACCGACGAAGACCGCTGCGCCGCGATCCTGAAGGCGCTGTCTGAGACGCCGGATGAAAAGCGCACGGCGAGATTCCGCTGCGTGCTCGCGCGTGGCGAAGGACGGCTGGACGCTCGCGACCTACGAGGGCGTGGTCGAAGGCGCCATTCTTCGCGCGCCCCGCGGCACCAACGGCTTCGGCTACGACCCGATCTTCTTCCACCCTCCGTCCGGATGCTCGTTCGCGGAGCTGACGTTGGCCGAGAAGGAGCGCGTATCTCATCGCGGCCTGGCTCTTCGGATGTTCAGGGACGAATTTCTTTCTCGCAGCGAATCGCCAGGCCGTCCCTGAGGAGGCGAATGATGAACGGTGCCGACATCGGATGGATGATCCTCGCGACGGGGATGGTCCTGCTGATGACCCCCGCGCTCGCGTTCTTCTACGGCGGCCTCGTGCGCTCGAAGAACGCGCTGAACACGATGATGATGAGCTTCGCCTCGCTCGGCGTGGTCGGCGTGCTCTGGGCCGTTGCTCGGATACTCGCTGGCCTTCGCGCCGGGGAACGCCGTCATCGGCGGGCTTCGACTTCGCTTCTTCCTCCGCGACGTGGGCCTCGAGGCCGAAAGGCTCGATCCCGCACGTTCTCTTCATGACCTACCAGGGGACGTTCGCGGTGATCACCGCCGCGCTGGTGTCCGGCGCGATCGTCGAGCGGATGCGCTTCTCCGCCTATCTTGCGTTCATCGGGGCGTGGAGCCTCGTCGTCTACGCGCCGGTCGCCCACTGGGTGTGGGGCGGGGGATGGCTCTCGTCGATGGGCACTCTCGATTTCGCGGGCGGCACCGTCGTGCACGTGAACGCCGGCGTCGCGATGGTCTATCGCGCCGAAGGCAAGTACCCCGAAGCGGAACGCACGTACACCAAGGTCCTGGGTGTGCTGCGCGAGGTGCTCGGTGAGAATCATCCGAACGTCGCGCAAACCATGAACGGCCTGGCGTTCCTCTACATGGTTCAGGGCAAGAGCGCTCAGGCCGAGCGCTTGTACACCGAAGCGTTGACCGCGCAGCGCCGCATCATCGGGGAGGATCATCCCGACGCAGTCAACACCCTGCACAACCTCGCGGCGTTCTACGTGAACGAAGGCCGGAACGCGGAGGCTGAACCGCTGGCCACCAAGGCAGTGGAGATTCGGCGTCGTGTGCTCGGCGCAGAGCACCCCGAGACCCTGCGCAGCGTCAACAACCTTGGACTGCTCTATCTGAACCTCGGACGGCACGATCAGGCAGAACCGCTCCTTCGCACCGCTTTGAGCGGCTTCGAGAAGGCCGTACCGGATGGCTGGGAGCGATACAACTGTCAGAGCATGTTGGGCGCGAGCATCGCCGGTCAGAAGCGGTTTCAAGAAGCCGAGCCGCTGGTTGTCAGCGCGTATCAGGAGTTAGTCCGGCGGACCAAGGCCATACCGCCAGCCAACGCGTCAGTCGTCGATCAAGCCGGACAACGAGTCATCCAGTTGTATCGTGACTGGGGAAAACCGGAGAAGGTTTCGGAGTGGGCCAAGCGGGTCGGTAGGGGCGCCACTTAGTGGCACTTCAGAAAGCAGGAAATACGATCCTGCCCTACTCACCACCCCGTGAGGCTAGTGCGGCGTCCAGTTCGGCGCGACGGTGAAGAGCCCGTCGAGATAGCCGATCTTGTAGGTGAGCAGCACACCGAAGCCGATGCTGATCAGTCCCGTCGCAAGCTGAAGGCGGCGATTGGTGATCGTGAATTGCCGGCTCGTGTAGGCAAAGGGCAACGCCATCAGGGTGGTGACCAGGACCATGCCCAGGACCGTGCCGAGCCCGAATACCAGCAGATAGGCAACTGCCCATTCGGGTGTTCTGATCGTCGTCAGAACCAGCAAGGCCACAGCGGCCGACCCAGCCAGGCCGTGAACGACGCCGACCGCCAGCGGGCGTGTGAGCCTGGCCTGCGTTGTCGCCAGCCAGCTCTGCGGCGCCTCCGTCGTGGCGGTGACGTTCATCACGCCGAGCACCACCAGCATCAGCCCGACCGACAGCTCCATCATCAGGCCGAGCCGTGCGGGAATCACGACGTTGAACAGGATGATTGCCCCGCCGACCAGCACGATCGTCACCGTGTGTCCCAGACCCCAGGCGGCTCCGCTCAACGCTGCGCGCCTTACCGAACGCTCCCGGCTCACGATGGTCGTGATCGCGACGACGTGATCCGGATCGGTCGCGTGACGCATCCCCAGGAAAAAACCGAGCGCGACGATCGAGAGGGCGGTGAGCACGGAGGGAGTGGAAGAACCATCATACCGGCATCCGGCATCCGGCATCCGGCATCCGGCATCCGACGGAAAACAACCTTGGCACCTCATTTCTCGTCTATAGCCACTGGACATGTATCCATGTTGGATATAGTTGGGATCTATGGCCGCCGCTGATGACCCACGCCCGGAATCGCTGCTGCCGCTGCCCGCGGCGGTGTTTCACATCCTCATGGCCGTTGCCGACGAGGACCGGCATGGCTACGCGATCATCCAGGAAGTGATGACGCGGACGTCGGGCGACGTCCGGTTGAGCCCCGGGACGCTCTACCGATCGATCCAGCGCATGCTCGAGCAGGATCTGATCGTCGAGGTCCACGAGCGGCCCGCGCCGGAGCTCGATGACGAGCGGCGTCGTTATTACCGCATCACGACATTCGGAAAGAAGGTGGCGACGGCCGAAGTGCAGCGGCTGGCCGAGCTTCTCAAACTTGCGCGTGCGAGCGGCTTCTCGACCAAGAGGGCGTGATGGCTCCTCGTTTGTATCGGGCACTGCTTCGACTCTTTCCGGGGTCGTTCCGCCACGAGTACGGCGACGAGATGGCTGCCGTCTTCGCTCGTGAACTGCGCGAATCGAGCGGCGTCGCGCGGCTCACGCTCTGGGCGCGCACGATTCTTGACGTGCTGCCGAATGCGGTTCGCGTCCACGGCGACATTGCGCGACAGGACATCAAATACTCGCTTCGTTCGCTCGGCCGATCGCCGGGCTTCACGATCACCGCCATCTGCGTCGCAGCGCTTGGCATCGGCGCGACGACCGCCACGTTCTCGATCGCCGATCACGTGCTGCTGCGCCCGCTGCCGTTTGCCGACCCCGACGGCCTCGTCAGGCTCTCCGAGGACCACACGTCGCTCGGCTACGCGCGGATGGAACCGTCGCCGCCGAATTACCGCGACTGGAAGCGGACGGCCACCTCCTTCGACAGCATCGAGGCGTTCAATGGGGATACCGCCAGCCTGGTCGGCACTGGAGAGCCGGAACGGCTCATCGGTTCGCGAGTGGCCGGCGGTGTGTTCCGGCTCCTGGGGCGACAGGCCGCGATCGGCCGAACGCTCACCGAGAGCGACGTCTCAACCGAAACCCAGAACGCCGTCGTCATCAGCGATCGCTTGTGGAGAACGCGATTTGCTGCCGACCCCAACGTGCTCGGCCGCACGCTGACCCTGGATCAAGCGACGCTCGTGATCGTTGGCGTGATGCCACCGGATTTCCATTTTCCCGCGCGCGGCACTGATTTCTGGCGAGCCCTTCGATTCAACAGCTCTGGCGGCGATGACGACCGCACGAATCACTACCTGCAGGTGATGGCGCGGCTCAGACAGGGTGTGACCTTCGAACAGGCGCGATCGGAAATGCGCGTGATCGGCGATCGATTGGCGCAACAGTACCCAAAGGAGCAAGCCGGCACCAGCGCCAACGTTCAGCGCTGGCGCGATGACATTGGCTGGCAGCCGCGGATGATTCTCTGGGCACTGGTCGGCGCGTCGTTGTGCGTGCTGCTGATCGCGTGCACGAACCTGGCGAACCTGCTCCTGTCGCGAGCGCTGGCCCGACGCACCGAGCTTGCGGTGCGCGCCGCGGTCGGGGCCAGCATGGATCGGCTCGTGCGGCAGATGCTCACTGACAGCCTGCTGCTGGCCGGATGCGGTGGCACTCTTGGCATCGTAATGGCTATTGCCGCTGCGCCGATGGTCGTTCGCCTCGTACCTTCGGCGCTGCCAATCGCCGAAGTGCCGCCGATCGACTTTCGCATGCTCGTGGTCGCCGCCGTGGTCACGCTCTCTACCGGCGTGGCATTCGGCGTGCTGCCGGCGCTGCGGGTGTGCCGCAATGCGGACAGCTCGGCGTTGAAGGACGGCGCGCGCGGCGGAACCAGCCGCGGCACCGAGCGCCTGCGTTCGGCGCTCGTCGTCGCGGAGGTCGTCGCCTCAGTCGTGCTCCTGGTTTCTGCTGGACTGTTGATCCAGGCACTCATGAGAGTGCAAGCCATCGATCCTGGCTTCCGCAGCGAGAATGTCCTGACGCTCAAGACGATGCTGCCGCGCCCGAAGTACTCGAGCACGGTCAGCCGTTTGCAGTTCTATCAGCAGGTCATCGACGAGACCCAAGCGCTGCCCGGAGTTCAGCGCGCGGCCTATGTCAGCTTTACGCCGATGACGATGCGCGGCGGGGTCTGGGAAGTGTTGACGACCACACCCGATCCAAACAGTCCGGGTGGGTTCGTCGCGCCGCAGGATCAGCGCCGAGCCGCCCTGCGTTTTGTGACCCCCGGATTCTTCGACGCACTCGGCATCCCAATTCTGCGGGGACGCGACATCGGCGTTACCGACACGCTCGATACACCGTTTGTGGCCGTCGTCAGCCAGTCGTTCGCCCGCCAGTACTACGCCAACCAGGATCCCATCGGGCGATCGTTCGGTTTCGGGTTTGCCGTGCGGACCATCGTCGGCGTCGCCGGCGACATCCGGTTTCGCGGCCTCGAGCGCACAGACAACGAGCCACAGGTCTACCTCGCGGCGGCGCAGCAGCGCGATAACCAGATCGGATTTTATGCACCGCAGGATCTGATCGTTCGATCCTCGGTGCCCCCGGCGACACTGATGGCGTCCGTGCGGGCCATCGTTCGGAAAGCCGATCCGCAACTGCCCGTCACCAGTTTGCGGACGCTCGAAGACGTCGTCGCGGTGGAGACGGCGCCGCGAGTCATTCAGCTTCGGGTGCTGGGCGCGTTCGCGGCGGCCGCGTTCCTGCTGGCGGCCATCGGCATTCACGGGCTGCTGGCGTTCACCGTGTCCGCACGAGCTCGCGAGATCGGGGTCCGCATCGCGCTCGGGGCTAGATCGCTCGACATCTTGAAGATGGTCATCGGTCGCAGCGCGCTGCTCGCCGGTGTTGGCGTCACGATCGGCGTGGCGCTCGCCTACGCGGCAGGCCGGTCGATGCAGGCCCTGCTCGCCGGTGTAAATCCTCTGGATGTCACGGTGTTTGCCGCCGCCGTCGCGTTGGCGCTGTTCATGACCCTCGCAGGGAGCCTGCTGCCTGCGCTTCGCGCGGTGAAAACGGATCCGCTGACGGCAACAAGAGCGGAATAGCTATTCGCAGTTCGCTATTCGCAATTCGCTATTCGCTATTCGCTATTCGCCGTTCGCTATTCGCCGTTCGCTATTTCGCCGTTCGCTATTCGCAGTTCGCTATTTCGCGGCTCCCGGTCGCGGGGACGCGGTTCGCCAGAGACGTCCGGTGATGGCGGCGGCAATCGCGCCGACCGACAGCGACGCCAAGGTCGCGAACGCAAAGGCAGTCAGACCCAGGCTCTCGAGCAGCAGCGCGACGACCAGGAAGAACGCGGAGAAGCCGATCAGGCTCGACAGCAGGCCGCGCGCGTAGAGCGTGGCTGAGCCGCCCCCCAATTCACGGTGGCTGAAGGCCGCCGTGATCAGCGTGAACATCGGAAATGTCGAGAGCATTCCGCTCAAGACCGGGCCGAGACGCTCGGCGAGCGCCGTGATGGTCAGCACCATCGCCAGTGAAAGGCCGATCCTCGCCGGCAAGTCCCAGCGCGACACCGTTCCAGAACCAACCGATCCGCTTTTCGGAAGGATGGCGAGTCCGAGGATGCAGTAGAGCGCGGCGCCCAGAAATGCCGGCGCGGGAGACAGGTCGACCGTCCGGAGGATCAGCGTCGTCACGACAAAGGCCAGCAGGCTCGCGGCGGTGGTGGCAGGCCATGGCCATTTGCGAGCGCAGTGGGCATAAGCGACGACACAAGAGGTCACGCCGTTGATGCCGATCAGCGTCGACATCGCAGCGTGGGCGGCAAACTGCGGGCCTCGCTCGAGGAACAGCAGCAGCGAAATCGGACCCGAAGTGAGCGGAAGGCCGACGATCCAGCCGCCGGCAGTTGGGCCCCACAGGCGAATCGCCAGTGTCGCGCCCGTCATCAGAAACGGAGTGATGGCGAGCTTGAGCCACAGGGTAGTCATTCGCTATTCGCCGTTCGCGAAAGGCTATTCTAAGCGCCTCATGAGGCGCTTTTTTCTTGGATTGGTTGTGTCGGCGGCCATGCTGGCCGTTGTTAGGGGCGCTGATGTGCTCACAGACCTTGGGATCTCAGAAGGGCGCGCGAGGGAAGCGTTCTTCGACTCCTTCGCGGCCGGCACGGTGTCCCTGGTCGGCAACGTGCAGGTCTTCAGGTCGGCGTCGTCTCAAGCGCGCGCGGCGATGGTCACGACGGTGACAACGCTGGCGCGTGCCTACACCGAAAGCGATGAGTTTGCCCGTCGCTACGCCGATCACCGCGAGGCCAATGGCCCCGACCCGTTGCCGAAAGAGCTGACCGCGGACGATGTGCTGGCGAAGCAGCGCAGCGATTACCAGAAGCAAGTCGCCGAGATGCGCGCGATGTTCGGCGAGATCACGCCGCAACAGCGCGAGGTGCTCGAACGCGGCTTTGCCGAGATGCATGCCCGGTTCGATCAGATGGAAAAGGATGGCACCAAGGCACAACTCGAAGAGCTGCTCAAGGTGCAGCGCGAACGGGATGTTCTCGCTTACGAGGCCCGAATGAAGGACTACGAGCGGGACTTTCCGAAGGAGTCGGGCACGCTCATCGCCAGGCGGCTGCGCCGTTTTCTCGAGGTCACTCGCGACATCGATTTCTCGGCCCGCCTGATCGAGCGTGAGAAGAAGATGCGCTTTGCTGATCCGGCGCTCGAAGGGCGGCCGGGCGAATGGAAAATGTGCTTCCGGGCCGGCCAGGCCGCGACCGAGGCCGCCAGGAGCGTTGCCCAGGGCTGGCTGACCGCGCTCGAAGCCAAGGGGTTCAAATAAGGCCCGATCCGGCCCGATTTCCCCTGAAAGACCGGTTGAACTGGGCGTCCATTGAAGCTATGGTCTCCCGAGGCGACGTACCCGGACCGGGCCGTCATATTTTACGGGCTGTTCAGGAGGAGCTATGGAAATCGATCGCAGAGCCTTCATTGCCAGTCTCGGTGGACCGGCGGCGGTGGCCCTGATGGATTCAGAAGCCAAGGCCGATGCGCTCGAACACTGGATGGAGGAACACCTCGACGAACAGGTGGCCGCCGCTCAGGGTCAGGCGCCGGAGAAGTTTCCGACGGTCGCTGAGCTCGAAGCGCAAATTGAGACGCGCAACTTCCGGCGCGGCGCCGGCAGCCTCTTCACCTCGAATCGCGGGAACGTGAAGAAGCTCGAGAAGATGCCGAAGAACCCGACACTGCAGGACTTCTTCAGACTGCGCTTCGCTCCGGCCAACCACGTGCTGCAGAGCGCGACGCGCGCCATGAAGACCGGGATGTCGGAAGAGATCATCCTGGCCTGCCTGCTCCACGACTGCGTCCTATCGCTCATCAAGCCGGATCACGGCTGGTGGGGCGCGCAGCTGTTCGAGCCGTACATTCCCGAAAAGTCGGCGTTCGCGATCCGCTATCACCAGACGCTGCGGTTCTACGCGGACTCAGAAGCCGGCTACGAGTATCCCGACCAGTACTACCGGATCTTCGGGCAGGACTACACGCCGCCGCCGCACATCGAGGCGACCTACAAGATGTTGAAGAATCACAAGTGGTACATGGAGCCGCGGCTCGTGACCGTGAACGACCTCTACGCGTTCGATCCGAACGCCAAGGTCTCGATCGAGCCGTTCGAGGACCTCATCGGCCGCTTGTTCAAGTCGCCGAAGGAAGGCCTGGGGAACGACAACAGCCCGAGCGCCCATATGTGGCGGACGCTCGCCAATCCCGATCAGCCGCTCTAAGAGTTCAAAGTGTAGAGTTCAAAGTTCAAAGTTAGAAAAACTGAAAGCGTTGAAGTCAGCAAACGAGAGACGGGCGATGACGCAATGACACGAACGGTCGTGGCTACGGGCATCGCCCTTTTCCTTGCGGCGAGCGCTTTCCATTTCTCACTGGCGGCACAAGGCGCCAAGCCGGCGAACTACAAGGGCCTCGAGATCACGGTCACCGGCGTCGAGCGCGCGATGAACGTGAGCCTGAAGGACTGCCCGCCGGGGTCGAACACGGTGCGTGGCAACACCAAGCCGGGAGAGGAGTTTGCCAACATCTCGGTCGCCTTCAAGGTGACACCGGCCTTCAAGGAGACGATGATGAAGAAGCCGGTGCTGGTCGATACCGACGGCAAGAGCTTCAACACGTCGGTGGCGTTTGTCGACCCCGCGTCGGTTCCCGAATATACCTGCGCCTTCCCCTTCAGAGTGCCCACCGGCACCAAGCTCGGCAAGTTGCAGATCGAGTCCACCACGATCGATCTGTCGTCGTTCAATAAATAAATTGAATCCGCTCGAGGAGTTGATGGCCGCTGCCGGGCCAGATGTGGCCGCAGGCCGCGTGTCCGAGGACACCTGGCGCGATTTCGTCGAGCGCATCGCCGAAACGCTCGACATTGGCCCAGGCACGAGCGTCTTTGACGTCGGCTGCGGCGCCGGCGCGTTCCTGCTGCCGTTCGCCGAAAACGGTTACCTCGTCGGCGGCATCGACCCATCGCCCTCGCTGGTCGAGAAAGCGCGGGCGGCCATGCCCAGAGGCCAATGGCGAGTGGGTTCAGCCGGGACCTTAGACCCCGGTGAACCGTGGGACGTCGTCGTCTCGGTGAGCAGGTTCGCCGGCTTCAAGGATCTGGACGAGGCTCGCGGTGTGCTCGCCCGCATGACGGCGAAGGCGACGCACGCGATCGCCGTCCTCGACGTTCCCGACGCGGCAGTCGATCGCACCTGGATGCTTCATACACTCGCCGAGATCGGTGCCTCGGCTGTACAGATTGAGGATCAACGGCTGGAAGGCGATCCGCTCGCCGCGTCTCGCTTCAATGTCTTCGCGCGGTTGTAGGGCGGGTCTTCCGCCTTCGCGCGAAGCGCTTCGGCGGACCGCCGTAGCTTTGGCGGAGGCTGGTCAGACTCGCCTCTACGACAATACCTTGCGATAGCCGCCGGCAATGAGCACGGCAATGTCGGCGAGAACTCTCGGCAAGACCGGTCCGCCGGGATATGCGAGGTAGCGCGGCTCCCAAATCGGGTTGAACTTCTCCTTGAACGCCCGCAACCCGCGGAAGTTGTACATCCGCTCACCGTGCTCGAACAGGAACGACCCGGCCCGCGCCCAGGCCGGCGCGACCGCGGAGTGCTCGAAGCCCGACATCGGCGCCATGCCAAGCGAGAACCACTGGTAGCCTTCGCGCTGGCCATATTGAATGAGGTGCACGATCAGGCTCTCCATCATGTTGGGCGCCGCGTGGTGATGGCGCATCAGATCGAGCGACAGCTCACCGTGGCCGGGACCAGGCCAGATGTTCGCGAAGGCCTGGACCTGTCCGTCGCGCTCGATGATGGCGACTGGAAACCGCGCGAGGTACGCCTCGTCGAAAAATCCCAGGGAGAATCCCTTTTCCGAACGGCCTCGATCGCGGAGCCAGTCGTTCGAGACCTCGCGCAGCTGCGGCATCAATTGAGGAAGCTCGCCGTTCGAGACCACGCGGAACGTCGCGCCCTCCTTCTCCGGCCGCCGGAGCGCCTGGCGAAAGCGGGACGCCTGTCCGCCTTCCCACGAGAACTCCGGCAAATGCACCCGTGCCTCTTCGCCGAGCTTCACGAACGACAAGCCGAAGTCGGCGTAGTGATGCAGATGTTCACTCGGCACTTCATAGAAGGTGGGAATGCCGCCATAGTCGGCCGCGCGCTCGAGAAACGCGCGGATCAGGACCGGGATCAATTCGTGAGGGCCGACCGGGTCACCCATCGCCGTCCAGGTTCGTCCCTGCACGCCGTACATCACGAAGCCGCGCCTCGATTCGTCGAACAGCAGCGCCTTGTCCCGCAGGTACACGAGAAACGGCATTGTGCTGGTCTGCGACTGAAGAACCCGTCCTGCGCCAGCGAGCTCCTCGTCGGTCGGCGGATCGATCGGATGCGGCGCGTGACCGAGGAGTCGAGACAACGCGACCAGCAGCACGCAGACCGCCACGCCGACTGAAGCGCGCAGGAATCGCGGCGCCTCGGCCGAGAGCTCGAACTGCCACCACAGTGCGCTGGAATACTCGACGTGCTTGAACGCGAAGAAGCCGAGCCACGTGGACGCGGCCACCGCCGCTGCCACCGTCGTCACCCATTCGGGCGAGAACCGCGTATCGAGCAGCGCCGCCCGGCGGTCGAATGCCGACCGGCCCGCCCGAAGCAGCATGATGACGACCGACAGAATGACCGCCTCCTCGACGTCGGCGCCTTTCAAGAGAGAGGCGACCACTCCGACGCCCAACGCGATGGTGGCGAAGTAGTACGCAGCATCGAGACGGCGCGCCAGGCCCTGCGACAGAAGCAGAAGAACGACTCCGATGAGGCTGCCGGCGAAGTGGGACATCTCCACGATGCCGAGAGGGACGAATCGATCGAGCCAGACCAGCCGGCCTTCCGCGGCGGGAACGGCGCCTGAGACCAGAAGCACGACGCCGGCAAGAAACGTCAGCGCCGCCAACGCGCGAGGTGCGAGCGCTCCCGCCAGTCGCACGGCCCCCCACGCACCAAACGCGTTACGGTGTCGCTGCCTGATCTCGTCGAGCAGGAGACCGGTCAACGCAATCGTCAGCGGCAGCAGGTAGTAGACGAGCCGGTAAACGAGCAGCGAAGGCAGGAGCTGCTCGGCTGACAGATACGGCTTCAACAACAGGACGAGCAGCCCTTCAAACACGCCTGCGCCGCCAGGCACGTGGCTGGTCAGCCCGACCAGCTGAGCGATGAGAAACGCGCCGAGCACCGGCAGCAGCGGCGCCTGCCCTGTCGGCAGCAGGACGAATAGCACGGCGCCAGCGAGGAGCCAATCCACCGTCGACACGATCAGCTCGACCGGCCGCCAGCCGTGGACGAGGGAACGTCCATTCGAAACGGCCGACCCGAATCGGCCGTCGCCTCACCGCCGAGATCGCGACAAACGACAAGCTCACGCCGACCAGCAGCCATCCGATGGCGGTGAGAACTCCCGCGCCGGCAAGCGCCGACAAGTCCGCCGGCGGACTGAGGGCCAGGCTCAGGCCGCCAAGCGCGAAGAGTCCCAACCAGAAGGTGATTGAGTACGAGACGACAATCCGCGACAGCTCTTCAGCGCTCACACCCCATCGCGCGTAGAAGCGATAGCGAACGGCAGCGCCAGACAACATGGCGAAGCCAACGTTGTTCGCAATCGCGTACGCCAGGAACGATGCCAACGCAATCCGCCATCGATCGAGGCGCCGTTCGATCGTCGCAAAGGCGAGAAAGTCATAGCCGGTGAGGGCCGCATAGTTGAGCACGGTGAGGAAGAGCGCCAGCGCGATCTGTTCCTTCGGGAGGGCGCGAAGGTGGGCCACGACCTCGGCCCAGGAGGCGGCCGCCAGTTCGCGCCATAACACGTGGAGCGCGACAAGAAAGAGCACGAGTCCAATCGCGGCCGGCAGCGCTCGACGAAACCGCTCGCGCATCACCTCACCCGCCTTGGTGCCCGGCGATCCAGTCGATCGCTTCGAGCAATCGCTGGTGAAGCTCATCCGGTCGATCGCTGAAGCGATGATCGGCCGCCTCAATCCGCCAGAGACGTTTGGGCTCGGCGGCGGCCTCGACGATGCGCTCGGCCTCGCCGGCAGCGACGTACTCGTCGTGGGTGGAGTTGATGACTGCCAGAGGCGCCGGCGCGACTCGCCCGACGATGGACTGGACGCTGAAGGTGGGCTCGCGCGGCACACCGTGAGTCAGGTAGATCACCGCGTCTTTCCACCGCCAGCCGAGCTCGTTCAGGTCGCCGAGGCCGAGGCCGATGACGCCGCGAATCATTCGGCGAGCCTCGGGGTCGGCGGCCGCGAGAACCGAAAGCGCAGCTCCTTCGGATACGCCGATCAGAATCGGTGCGCGGCCCGATGCGCGCGTCGTGTAGTCGATGAGCGACAAATAGTCACACGGGACGTCTTCGGCACGCAGCCCGCGAGCGCCCGACGTGAAGCTCTCGAGGTACGCCTTGGTGTCGAAGCCGACGACGAAGAATCCCCTGGCCTCGAGAAACGCCGCCACCTGCGGCGCCAGGTGGAACCAACCCCCGTCCCCGCTCGAGAGGATGACTGGCGGCTCGCCGCTCGGACCATAGAGGTGCAGCGTCTGCCGCTCGCCGCGCAGCGCGATCGTGGCAGTCGACTCTCCCGCTGCCGGCGCCGCGAGGCTCAGGACGACGAGGCAGGCGCAGGCGAGGCGGCGCGCAGGTTGGATCGCGCCCATACTCTGATCAGACGAAACGTTACTGCCTCCCGATCGCTCCGCTCGAATTACATCGCTGTAAGGAACTTGTAATCTTCACGCGTTCGCCGTGGGCGTCTAATTTGCTTTAGGGCGGTTTATCGGCGCGCGAGCGCCAAGGAGAACGCATCATGAAACTGTCAATCCTCGGACTGTGTCTGTGCCTGGCAGGAGCCACCGCGATGGCGGCTCCCGCAGCACAGGCCACGGCTCCCAAGTCGCAGACCCACAAGACGGCAACGGCGGACAAGGCGAAGATGCAGTGGGCGTCAGGCTCGATCGAGAAGTACGACGCCGCCAGCAAGACGCTCACGGTCAAACACGATGGGAAGGAAACCACCTTCCTCGTCGTCGACCAGGTTCACGTGATGAAGGGCAAGGAGATGCTGTCGCCATCAGCGCTGACGAGCGGCCAGCACGTCAAGGTCGAATACACAATGGCTGGCGCGAACAAAGAAGCTCACGTGATCGAATTGTCAGAAGCGAAGACGGCTCCGGCCAAGAAATAGCGGCCGGGGAATAGTGCTTAGGTGCCTAAAGGTGCCTAAGCGTGCCTGGAGTGCCCAGGGTGCGTGGCACCGCACCTTTGGCGCACCGGAGGCACACTAGGCACCTTAGGCACTCTTGTTCTAGCGAAGAACCGGCGGCATCGTGAGGAAGCCGCGCGATGCGTAGTCCATCATGGTTTCGCCCAGCAGGATGAAGAGAAAGAAGATGCCGGTCATCACGACCAGCTTCGTCAGTCCGCTGCTGTACTTCACGTGCATGAAGTAAAGGATTACCAGCGTCGCCTTGAACACGGCGATCGCCAGCGCGATGAAGAACGTGAACGGAGAAAGGTCTTGAAAGGCGGCGAACACCGTCAGGCCGGTCAGCACCATGAGGGCGCCGAAGATCGTGAGGTAGACGCTGACGGGAGAAACGTGTCCGGTTGAGGTTGACGTTGACATAAAGATTCGATGACTACGTGTGCCGCTCGACGAGATACAGCAACGGGAACAGGAAGATCCAGACGATGTCGACGAAGTGCCAATACAGACCGCTCATCTCGACCGGCGTGTCGTACTCGGCGTCGAACTTGCCCTTCCGCGCCATCCAGGTGATCACCATCATCAATCCCACTCCGACGATCATGTGCAGGGCGTGCAGGCCCGTCATCGTGAAGTAGAGGCTGAAATAAATCTGCGTGGTGCGCTGGAGCTGCTCCGGGCTCATCGTGAGCTTGTGTTGCGCCGGGGCAGCCGCGGACGCCTGCGTGGCTGAGCCGTGCTCGCCGTTGGTCGCCGGCGCTTCGTGCTCCGACGCCCACACGAAGTTCGGACCCGGCACGTGGTGATGCTCGAACTTGTCCGAGTACTCGATCACCTTCACGCCGAGGAACACGCAGCCGAGCACCATGGTCAGGATCAGCCAATTGACCGTCGCCTGGCGCTGGTTGGTTTGCGCAGAGCGGACGGCCAATGCCATGGTCAACGAGCTGCCGATCAGGACCGCCGTGTTCAGCGCGCCCCAGAAGATGTCCAGGCTTCGACTGGCCTCGGCGAACGCCTCGAAGTACCAGACGCGATACAGCATGTAAGCCATGAACAGGCCACCGAAGAACAGGATCTCGGTGAGCAGGAACACCCACATGCCGATGACGGCCGCCTCTTTCTGCTGCGCCATCGTGTCGAAATGGTGCCGCAGCTCCCGATGATGCGTCTGGGCATGGGCGTGACCACGGGCGTCGGCGTGCGCGACGGCGTCAGACACGATGCGTCTCCTGACCAGCCACATGCTCGTATTCGTACGGCTCGCTATGCACGTACGGAACCTCGGAGAAATTCTCCGTTGGCGGCGGTGAAGTGGTCTGCCACTCGAGCGTCGAGGCGCCCCAGGGGTTCGGACCGGCCACCGGGCCCTTCGTCAACGAGTACAGGAAGTAGATCACCGGCAGCACATAGCCGAGGCCGAGCACGGTCGCGCCCGCTGACGACATGACGTTCAGCACCTGGAACTCGTCGGGATACGCGTGATACCGCCGCGGCATGCCGAGGTAGCCGACGATGAACTGGGGGAAGAACGTGATGTTGAAGCCGACAAACACCATGATTGCCGAGACGCGGGAGAAGAACTCGTTGTACATCCGGCCCGTCATCTTCGGCCACCAGAAGTGCAGGCCGCCCAGGTAGCCCATGATGGCGCCGCCGACCATGATGTAGTGGAAGTGCGCCACCACGAAATAGGTGTCGTGCACGTGGACGTCGACACCGAGCGTCGCCAGGAACAGGCCCGTCAGGCCGCCGATTGCGAACAACCCCATGAAGCCGTAGGCGTAGAGCATCGGCGTCTCGAACGAGACGGCGCCCTTGTAGAGGGTGGCCGTCCAGTTGAACGTCTTCACTGCAGACGGGATGGCGACCGAGAAGCTGAGGAACGAGAACACCATCGCCGAATACGTCGAGATGCCGGCGACGAACATGTGGTGCGCCCAGACGATGAAGCCGAACACCGCGATCGCCAGCGACGAGAAGGCGACGAAGCTGTAACCGAAGATCATCTTCCGCGAGAAGGTCGAGATGAGCTCGCTCATCACGCCCATTGCCGGCAGGATCATGATGTAGACCGCCGGGTGCGAGTAGAACCAGAACAGGTGCTGGAACAGCACCGGGTCGCCGCCGCGGCCCGGGTCGAAGATCGCGAAGCCGAACGCCCGCTCCACGAACACCAGCACGATCGTGATCGCCACCACCGGCGTGCCGAGGACTTGAATCAAGCTCGTCGCGTAGTGGGCCCACACGAACAGCGGCAGCCGGAACCAGGTCATGCCCGGCGCGCGCATGCGGTGGATGGTGACGATGAAGTTGAGGCCGGTCAGGATCGACGAGAAGCCGGCGATGAACACGCCGAGCGCCGTCGGGATCACGTGGGTGTTCGAGGCCGCGGCGCTGTAGGGCGTGTAGAACGTCCAGCCGGTGTCGACCCCGCCGGTCACCATCGCCACCAGCGTGAAGATGCCGCCGATCCAGAAGATGTAAAGGCTGAGGAGGTTGATCCGCGGGAACGCCAGGTCTTTGGCGCCGATCATCGGCGGGATCAGGAAATTGCCGAGCACGGCCGGCACCGACGGAATCAGGAAGAAGAACACCATGATGACGCCGTGCATGGTGAAGAACTTGTTGTAGGTGTCGGCCGTGACGAAGTCGCCCTGCGGCGTCGCCAGCTCGAGCCGGACGCCGACGGCGAAGAGGCCGCCGATGAAGAACATCACCGAGATCGACATCAGGTACATGATGGCGATCCGCTTGTGGTCCTTCGTCAGCAGCCACGACCTCAGGCTGTGGCCGTCATTCAGGTAATGCCGTTCCGGCATCTTGAGCGTGTCTAACATGGCTTACTTCTTCTCACTCGCTGCGGGTGCTTTCGTGGACGACGGGCTCGAGCTCGGGGCGGCGCCGGGCGAAGCGGCCGGCTTGGCGTTGGGCGACAACGACTTCACGTGTTCGATCAGGGCGACAAGTCCTTCTTCGCTGATCAGGCCCTGAAAGGTCGGCATCAGCGGCTGGAATCCCTTCACGAGCTTGGCCTGCGAGGTCAGAATCGACTCGCGCAGGTACGCTTCGTCGACGACGGTCTTCGAGCCGTCCTGCAGCTCGACCGTCGTGCCGATGATGTCTTTGAGCGATGGTCCGCGACCTTGCCCGCTCTCGAGATGGCAAGTCACACACGCCAAATCCTGGAAGAGCCTGGCGCCGCGTTGCGCCAGTGAGCCCTCCATGCCTCCCCCCGCCAGCCACGCTTGATACTGCGCCGGCTCCATCACCGTGACCCACCCGATCATTCCTGAGTGGCTGGTGCCGCAGTACTCCGCGCAGAAGATGTGATAGCGCCCGGGCAGGCTGGCCTCGAACCAGAGCTCGGTGTAGCGGCCGGGAATCGCATCGATCTTGGTGCGGAAGGTCGGGAAGTAGAGGCTGTGAATGACGTCTTCGGACGCCACCGTCACCTTGATCGGCCGGCCCGCCGGAATGTGCAGCTCGTTGATCTCTCGCTGCCCTTCGGGATGCTGGAACTTCCACATCCATTGCTTGCCCACGGCGTAGATCTGCATCGCTTCGGCCGGCGGGCGACGCAAATGGAAGAACACGGAAGCGCCCCACCCGAACATCACCATCGCGATAATCGTCGGGATCACGCTCCAGAGCAGCTCGAGCGGCAGGTTGCCTTCGATCCGGGCGCCAACCTGACCGTCGTGCGTGCGTCGATACCGAAGGCCCAGGTAGATGACCGCGCCCGCGACCACCAGCGCGAAGAACGAGGTGACCGCCAGGATGAAGAAGTAAAGTGCATCCACGTCGCGCGAGAATGTCGACGCCTGGTCGGGAAAAATCGGAATGCCGAATATGGACATAAGCTAGTGCGGCCGATTCTGCGTCATCTGCGGCCGGCTCTCGCGTCGAATCGAGACGATCATGAATCCGGCAAGAGCGACGAGCGTGACGACACCGCCGATCCGCACAGCCTGCATCGCGACGAATCCGTACTGACCCTTGACCGGATCGTAGTGATAGCAGTAGAGAAGCAGCTTCTCGGTGAGCGACCCAATCTTGCCCGCCGACGAATCGATGAGCGCGAACTGCAGGTCGCGCGCCGCGTAATCGATGCCGAAGAAATAGCGAGCGAGTCGCCCCTCGGGCGTCGTGACGACGATGCCGCTCGCGTGGGCGAACTGCTGGGTATCTCATCCCACACGTAACTGAATCCAGCCGCCTTCGTCAGCGCCGCGATCGACGATTCGTCGCCGGTGAGGAAGTGCCAGCCCTGGCTCGACTCGGGACGCTTGTAGTCGTCCAGATAGACCTTCTTCTTGGCCGTCGCGAGCACCGGTGTCTCTCGAGGATCGAAGCTGACCGTGACCACATCGAAGTCCTTGCCCACCGTGGTGTCGATGAGCTTGAGCACTCCGGTCAGCCCGTTGAGCACCTGCGTGCACAGCATCGGGCATTCGTAGTAGACAAACACGAGCACCACCGGCCGCTTGCCGAAGTAGTCGCCCAGCTTCACGTCGCGTCCGTCTTCGTCCTTGAACCGAAGGTCGAGCGGCAGTTGTTCGTTGAGCCGCTGCTCGAACGCCACCTTCGCCAGCACGGTGGGCGACTGGTCCGACGGCATCCCCGCTTCAGGTCTGAGCGGCCCCTGCGCCGACACGACGACTGACGCGAGCATCAGCAGGCTCGCCATCGTCACAACGCGTCGTCTACTCATCACTCTTCAGAATCTCCTTCTCAAGCACTCTTGGCACCCGGCAGCCGGCATCCGGCATCCGGCACCCAGCACCCTAGGCACCCAGCACCCTAGGCACCCTGGCACCTAGGCACCCTAGGCACCTTTATCTGGGCGCCGTGGTCCTTCCTCCGGAACTGTCCTGAACGACCTGATTGAAACCAGCCGGTGATTCGGCCCGGGCTGGGATCCCTCGTTCGATCATGACTTCCATGGCCCGATCGACCGGAATGTGCGTCACGCCGGCTTCTTTATCCACCCAACCGTAGCTGCCCAGTCTCTCGTTCTCGCCCTGACGCAGCAGATAGATGTCCTTGAAAGGCTGCGTCTGCAGTCGCGGCGATGGCGGCTCTGGCGACTGACCCATGGCAAGAGGGTATTGCTGAACCCGCTGGTCGACAGCCGCTTGCCGACCCTCAAAGAACCAGAACGAGCCGTACACGATGGCCACCCCGAGCAGCATCGCCACTACCAGCCAGATCGCAAAGCGATAGCCAAGCCCCGGATCGATATCCGAGTGCTCGTACTTGGCGTCCGGTGGGTTCGGTCCGTACTCGAGTTCGAATTGGTCGGCCATTGTCGCTATTCGCTGTTCGCTGTTCGCTATTCGCTATTCGCTGTTCGCTGTTCGCTGTTCGCTGATTCCGTCTGCCGTTCTAATGCACGTGATGTGTCAGTGCCTTCTCGAGCCCCGGATCCCTGAGCGGCAGAAGCGGCCGGCTGCGAAGCTGGGATACGAACATCGACAGGAAAATGCCACCGAGCGCGATTGGCAGCGCCACGTCGAGCAGGCTGATGCTGAGGCCGCCCTCATGATGAAACTCCGGCGCTACGTGCCAGTAGTAGTCGATCAGCCGCACACACACGATCCAAATCGCAATCACCTGCAGCTTCCGCGGAGTGCGCTTGAGGCCCCGCGACAGCAGCAACGAGTACGGAAGGATGAAATGGAACACGATGATCACGTAGCTGACCCACTGCCAGCCGTGATCCCAGCGCGTCAGGTAATGAGGAATCTCCTCGGGCAGGTTCGCGACGTAGATGATGAGGAACTGCGAGAAGGTGAGATAGGCCCAGAGCATCAGGAACGCAAAGAGCAGCTTGCCAAGATCGTGCAGGTGATGTTCGGTAATCACCTTGTCCAGCGGCGGCGCCTGAGCCAATAGCACGAGCACGGTGATGCCGAACGCCAGCGCCGACAGGCCCTGCCCGACCGCATAAAGCATCCCCCAGATCGTCGAGAACCAATGCGGGTTCACCGACATCGTCCAATCGACCATCGCGAAGGTCACGGTCAACCCGTAGACCAGCAACCCCCCGCCCGAGAGAATCGACAACTTCCTGACAAGGGCGGGATCGCCGGTGCGATCGTGCTCGGCAGACCATTTCGAGAGGAGCAGCCCGATGCTGGTCCAGATCGCGAAGTACAGGACCTGGCGAACCAGGAAGAACGGAATGTTGAGGTAGAGCGCCTTTTCGCGAATGATCGGATCGTTCAGCGCCTCTGGCCTGGCCCACTCGTAGATCGACGGCATCCCAATCGCGATCGGGATGAAGAGAACGGCCATGATCGGGAGCGTGCGCACGGCGGCTTCGAGCGGCCGGCGAAGGACGATTCCCCATGCGCCGCCCGACAGATGCTGCACCATGAGCAGCGCGAGACTTCCGAGCACAAGGCCCGCCCAGAAGGTATAGGCGACCAGGTACGCCTGATAGAAGCGCTCGAGGCCCGACATCGCGAACCCGACGCCCGTCAACACGATGCCGAGCGCGAACAGGATCAAGCCGAACTGCCGCAAACCTGGCAGCGTTTCTGGCGCCTGATAAGTATCTGCGCGTTCCATTACCGTTTCTCCGGCGCCGCGCCGTCGGCTCGTGGCGGCGCGCCCAACTGCTCGCGCCTGTCGGCTGGAACATCAGCCACGGTCGCGTGCTGGCTGAGCTGCAACGCCCTCACGTAAGCGACGATCAGCCATCGATCGCGAACCGGAACCTGGTCCGCGTATCCCTGCATCGCCCCAAAGCCGTTGCTGACGACATCGTAGAGGTAGCCGACAGTCTCCTCGCGCAGCCGGTCCTGGTGATACGAGGCCGCTTGACGCAAGCCGCGCTGCACCACCATGCCTTGTCCATCGCCCAGCCGCCCGTGGCACGGCGTGCAGTAGATGTTGAAGCGAGCCTGCCCGCGCGTCATCTCCTCACGCCCGATCGGGAACGGGAACTCCGCCACAAACTGCCCGTTCACCTTGCCGGTGTAGAGCGCATCGTCCGCCTTCAGCCATCCACGCGCGACCGTGCCGGCCGGCGCGCTGCGGGAGGCGCGACCGTCGGGGAAGAACGGGCTCGCCTCGTACGTTTCGTAGCGAGGCGTGTCGTGCATATCCTGGCGGCACCCGAGAAGGGCGCTCGTCGCCACCAGGAGCGCGACGGTCAGTGCCTTGCTAGGGCTCAACGTCGTAGACCCCTTTCGCGCCGAGGCTGTTGAGAAAGGTCTTGGTCGAATGCTCGTCGAACTTCGGATCGATGGACTCGATGACGAGAAAGAACGAGTCCGACGATGCCAGGCTGAAGCGCGGCACGTTGAAGACTGGATGGTACGGCTGCGGCAGTCCGTTGAGCACGATCATGCCAATCGCGGCGGCGAGCGACGAGAACAGGATGGTGAGCTCGTAGGACGGCACGATGAAGGTCGGCCAGCTCGCTTGAGGGCGGCCGCCGACGTTCATCGGATACTCGAGCACCGACGCCCAATACTGCAGCCCAAATCCCGTCGCCATCCCCGTGAGCCCGCCGGCAAGAACGATCGACGGCAGAAAGGTGCGCTTCTTGTGAATGATCGTGTTCAGTTCCTCGATCGGCACTGGCGAATAGCCTTCGACCTTCGTGAACCCTTGCGCCATGGTCCGGCGCGCGGCGACGACGAGCGCGTCGCTCGATTCGAATTCCGCCATCACGCCGTACAGGGCTGGAGAACGCTGATCAGTGGGCATGGTGATCCGCCTTCACCTTGGCCTGCGGCAGCAGAGTGCGTACTTCGAACATCGAAATCATCGGCAGGAACCGGAGGAACAGAAGGAACGCCGTGAAGAACAAGCCGAACGTTCCGAGATACAGCAGGTAGTCCCAGCGGGTCGGCGTGTAATGCGCCCACGACGATGGCAGGAAGTCGTTGGCGAGCGAGGTGACGACGATCACGAAGCGCTCGAGCCACATCCCGAGGTTGACGATCAGCGCCATGAAGAAGAGAAGCTTCGTGTTCTGCCTGACGCTCTTGAGCCACAGGAACTGCACCATCACGACGTTGATCGAGATGAGCATCCAGTACGACCATGCGTACTGTCCCGTCATCCGGTTCCACATCATGAAGCGCTCATGCGGGCTCGCGCTATACCACGCGAAGAACGCTTCCATCGTGTAGCCGTAACCAACGATCAAGCCCGTTGCCAGCATGACCTTGGCGCAGTTGTCGATGTGGCGCATCGTGATCAGGCTTTCGAGCCGGTACGCGGCACGAATCGGAATGGCCAGGGTGAGCACCATGCCGAAGCCCGAGTAGATCGCGCCGGCGACGAAGTAGGGCGGGAAGATCGTCGTATGCCAGCCGGGCATGACCGAGACGGCGAAGTCGAAGCTCACGACGGAGTGCACA
Source organism: uncultured Acidobacteriota bacterium (assembly GCA_963773045.1). Classification (GTDB taxonomy): domain Bacteria; phylum Acidobacteriota; class Vicinamibacteria; order Vicinamibacterales; family UBA2999; genus 12-FULL-67-14b. The sequence goes on from CAVYZT010000005.1 coordinate 84,201, forward strand.
GAGAGCACCAGGGGCGTCGACAGACCGGCGAGAATCAGCGACGCGACCTCGTAGCGGTGCCAGTGACGCGACGATCCGCGCCAACCCAGCGCGAAGACGCCGTAGGCGATCTTCTTTACTTTCGACACCGCCCGGTCACGCATCGTCGCCAGGTCTGGTATCAGGCCCACGTACCAAAACACGACCGAGACCGTCGCATAGGTCGACACCGCGAACACGTCCCAGATCAGCGGGCTCTTGAACTGCGGCCACAGGCCCATGGTGTTGGGGTACGGGAACAGCCAGTACGCCGCAAGCCACGGACGGCCAGTGTGGAAGATCGGGAACAACGCGGCGCAGGCCACGGCGAAGATCGTCATCGCTTCGGCAAAGCGGCTGATCGACATGCGCCACTGCTGCTTGAAGAGCAGGAGAATTGCCGAGATCAGCGTGCCGGCATGGCCGATACCGATCCACCACACGAAATTGATGATCGGGAACGCCCAGCCCACCGGCTGGTTCGTGCCGAAGATGCCGATGCCGGTCATCACCAGATAACCGAGCGCCAGGTTCAGCACGCCAAACAACAAGATGCCGGTCAAAAAGATCGCGATCCAGCCGAGGGGCGTCCGCTTGGCCAGCGCGATCTGCGCAACCGACTCGGTGACGGTCTCGAAGTCGTGACCCGCGGCGATCACCGGGGTTTCGAGGACCGGCGGATCGAGCACGGCTACGGACGTGTGAGCGTGATCGGCCATTAGTGTTCGCTTCGCTCGTGCGACTCGGTCGCTTCGTGGCCACCAACCGTCGCATTCGACGGCAGCGCCGGGTTCGGGTTGCGCACCGCGGCCAGATACGTCGTACGCGGCCGCGTGTTGATTTCTTCGAGCATCGAGTAGTTGCGCGGACTCGCTTTGAGCTGCGCCACCCGGCTGTTCGGATCGTTGATGTCCCCGAACACGATGGCCTCAGTCGGGCACACCGACTGGCAGGCGGTGAGAATCTCGCCGTCGCGAATCGTTCGATCCTCGCGCTTGGCCTGGATGCGCGCGGCGTTGATGCGCTGCACGCAGTAGGTGCACTTCTCCATCACGCCGCGGCTGCGCACTGTGACGTCGGGATTTCGCTGCAGCTTGAACTGCGGCGTGTCCCAATCCTGGTAGAGCAGGAAGTTGAACCGCCGCACCTTCCACGGGCAGTTGTTCGAGCAGTATCGCGTGCCGACGCAGCGGTTGTAGACCATGTCGTTCAGGCCTTCGTCGCTGTGTGTCGTGGCTGCGACCGGGCACACGACTTCGCAGGGCGCGTTCTCGCAGTGCTGGCAGGGCATCGGCTGGAAGTACGTGTCCGGTGTATCGAGGTTTCCGGCGAAGTAGCGATCGATTCGCAGCCAGTGCATCTCGCGGTTCGTCTGCACCTGCGTCTTGCCGACCACCGGAATGTTGTTCTCGGCGACGCAGGCCACCACACAGGCTGAACAACCCGTGCAGGTGTTGAGATCGATGACCATCCCCCACGCGTACCCGGCGAATTCATGATCGCGATAGAGCGAGATGCGCCCCTTGTTTGTCGGGTGCTCCATGCCCTTGGCAAACGCAGGCGTCGCCTTGAACTCTTCGAGCTTGGCGGAGCGAACGATGTTTCGACCGCCGATCGACCAGTGATCCTGTGTGCTCGCTAGCGCCTGGTTGTCGTTGGCACTGGCAATTGACGCGGCGCCAAACCACGGTGACGTCGAACCTCGCAACCCGTACGCATTGAACCCGGTCCCGTTGCCGACCCGGCCCGCTCGGACACGACCGTAGCCGACGGTGACCGTGAATGATTCCAGCGCGTGCCCGGGGGTGATCCAGACGGGAATGCGAAGCGTCCGGCCTTCTTGCTGAATGTCGACGAGGTCGCCGTTGCTCAGGGCCAGTCTCTGGGCCGTTCCTGGCGCCACGAGCGCGCCGTTGTCCCATGTGAGCTTGGTCATCGGCTTGGGCAGCTCCTGCAGCCAGCCATTGTTGGCAAAGCGCCCGTCGTAGATCGTCGGATCGAGGCGGAAGTTCACTTCAATGCCCTCGGCCGCTTGCGTTGCCGGCAGCCGCACGCCGAGATCCGACGCCACCGCCACGGTCACGGGTGCGAATGCCGTGCCGGTGATGAAGCCGTCGTGCAACCACTGCCGCCACGCCTTCTCGAACAGGTCGGCCATCGTCGGCGGCGTCGGGAGCGTGGCAACGCCAGCTGCCGTTCCCGCCGGTCTCGGGGACGCGGGCTGAGCCGGCGATGCCGGTCGGGCCGGTGCCGGTGAGGGCGACGGCGCGGCAGCCATCTTCGGCCCATTCGCCTGCCAGTATTCCTTGACGATGTCGTAGCCGTTGCGCTCGGGCCGATCCGACATCGTCGCCACGATTTCGTGCGCCGACTTGCCGCCATACATCGGCTGGATCAATGGCTGAACGATCGAGACGGTGCCGTCAACCGTACGCGCATCGCTCCACGCCTCGAGAAAGTGCGCGGCGGGAACGTGCCACTGACAGCGGGCAGCCGTCTCGTCGAAGAACATTCCCGAGTGCACGCGCAACGCCACCTTGTTCATCGCCTCGCCGAACTTGAGGTCGGCGGGCGCGCTGAAGGCCGGATTCGATTCGCCAATGATGACGAGCATCTGCACTCTGCCCGCGTCGATGTCGGCGGTCAGCTCGCGCAGCGCGGCGAGCTGCTCGCTGGCGACGCTCTCGGGCGTCGGCTGATACGTGACCGACGATCCGGCGTTGGTCAGCGCCGCGTTCATCGCGTGCGCGATCGCGTGCACGGCCGGGGGTTGCGCGTCGCCGACGAGAATCGCCGAGCGTCCACGATGCGCCGCGAGATCGGCCGCGACCGCATCGACGAAGGCTTCCGTGCCGGCCGGGGCGGCGCCGCTGACGCCGGCGACTCCTACCTTTGCCGCGAGGGCGCGAGCCACGGCGTCGATCTGCGAAGACTTGATCGGCAGGCGGTTGTCGGCGCGTGCGCCGGTGAGCGAGTGATTCGCTTCGACGACGTAGAGACGGTTGAGGTTGTCGGCGTTGTCCTCGACACGGCGCCGGGAGGCGAACTGGCGCATGTGCCGCAGATTGCTCGCGCCCTCGGACGAAAGGAAATCGGCATCGAGCGAGACGATGACGTCGGCCTTGGTGAGGTCGAAGACCGGATCGACGTACTGACCAAACGCGAGTCTCGCGCCGGCGCGCGCGTTGTCGCGCGGCATCGGCTCCCACTGAATCCATTTCGCGGCCGGCTGTTGCGCGAGCACCTGCTGAAGCTGCGCTGCCAGCGTCGGCGAATTGACCGTCTCGGTGAGAATGCGAAGTCCCGCGCCCTTGGTCGCCGACTGCGCTGAGAGCCCCGCGCGAATCGCCGAGATCACCGCGCTCCAGGGGCGAATCTCGCCGAGTCGCGTGACCGTCTGCGATCGATCGGGGTCATAGAGCGTGAGGATGGTGCCCTGGGCAAACAGGTCGGTCGCGCCCTGACCGCCTGGATGATCCGGATTGCCTTCGATCTTCGTCGGACGGCCCTCGTGGCTCTCGACCAATAGTCCGGTCGCGACACCGCCAAGCGTCATCGCGGTTGCGAAGAAGAGCGGCTTGCCGGGGATTTCCTCTTCCGGCTGTCGCACATAGGGAACGATCAGCTCGGTCGGCTGAACCGTGCACGCGGTGACGCCCGCCAGCGCCATCGACGCGCTCATGAGCTTCAGGAACGAGCGGCGGCCGACCGGATCGAGCCACTCAGACGCGTTGGCCGGGAACTCGCGATGAACGTACTCCTGGAACTCAGGGGTTTCGGCAACCGCCTCGAGGCTCCGCCACACCTTCGGTCCGCCTTCCGATTCCAGGCGCGCGCGGATGGCCTGAATGTCCAACGGTGTTGCGCTCATCGTCCGTGTTCCCGGCTCTACGGGTGTGTCTCCGCGGTGATCCGCGCCACCTGATGATTCGTGACTCATCTGTGGCATACCGAGCAGCTCGTCATGTGTGCAAGGCCGGCGATCTTGTATTCCTTCACCAGGCGCGGGCCGAGCTCCGACTGCGCCACGGCGGGCTGATATCCCATCGTTGTGATCTGATCGACCGGTCTCACGTAACGAGACGGGTCGCGGTGACAGTCGAGGCACCACTCCATCTGCAGCGATGATTTCTGCATCATGAGAGGCATGCGATCGACGCGGCCGTGGCACGTCTCACAGCCGACACCCTTCTTCACGTGGATGCTGTGATTGAAGTAGACGAAATCGGGGAGGTCGTGCACGCGAACCCAGTTGAGCGGTTTGTCGTCACGGAAGCTCGCGCGTACCGGCTCGAGGTACGGGCTCGTGTTCCAGATTTGCGAGTGGCAGTTGATGCAGGTCTTGGTCGGAGGAATCCCGGCTGACGGCGAGATTTCAACCGATGTGTGGCAATACCGGCAATCGATGCCGATGCCGCCCGCGTGATGCTGATGGCTGAACTGGACCGGCTGCTCGCGGAACTGGTTTGCGGTGGTGATCACGTCGGACCGCTGAAATGTCAATACAGCCCAACCAAGTGCAAGTATTGCGAAGATGAGCGTGAGCAGACTGGCTTTGGACCAGGCGTTGGCGCTTTTGGGGAATACTTGCGACATTTCTACACATTCCCGGCGAGTCGGAGCTATTCACCTCGACTCGGCTCGGGTCAACGAGATTGTGAAATATTTCTCAAGCTCAGCAGTTGTATCACAGAGGGGGAAAACGATTCAAGGCGCCAAGCCTATTGCCGATCGTGTAGAACGCGCAAGTAAGACCCTGGTCCATGGCCAAGGGACCCGGCACGAAGCGGATGAGCGACCTCGCGCCCATTCATGGACTCGAGGTGTCCGAAGGCACGGACGACCTGCAGGTGTCCTCGTGGCGACTGGCCGCGCGCCACACGGAGGTCCTTCGTCGCTTGACCAGTCGTCGGCCGATGTCATAATCGGTGCCCTCGACGCCAAGGCGGCGGTCGAGCAATTCATGTGCGGCAGCAGGCCGACCAGGTCGGCGCCACGCCCCTCGAGGAGAAGGCATGACCGATGTAGACGTGCGGGTCGGACAGCGGATGGAGATTGTGGGCGGCGTGGCGCGACTCGTCGAGAACGGTGAGGTCGTCCGCGAGTTCGAGATCCAGGAGCTGCCCCAGGCCTTCATCCAGTGGCAACTCGACTACAAGCGGCGGGTATACGACGCCATCGAAAAAGACGAATACATCGCCTTCAACGCCGGGCATCTTCCGGTGGTCGCCACGCTGAACGATGAAGGCATCATCCCCAACCTGGCGAACAAGGGCGTCGGCTTCACGCCGAAGGACGAGCACATCGAGCACTACGTGAAGCTGGTCGAAGACGCCGTCGAGGAGATCGTCAAGCTGCCGCCACACGCCGTGGACGACACCCGCGCGCTGCGCGTCGCGACGGCGCGCGAGTTCTACAAGCATCCGGAGCACATCGACTGGCGCCGGCTCGGCCTGCTGGAAATCTTCGAAGGCGAGACGTACCGGAACCTGACGAAGCGCCCGCTGGCGTCGGTGCTGTGGACCGGCGATTCGCCCGTGTTCGTCAGCTTCCAGGTGGACTGCGCGGTCGAGATCATCCCGAAGGACGATGCGCGCTACCGCTTCTCGTGGGCGATGCGCCGGCTGTTCGAATACGAGCCTTTCCACGTCGTGCAGACGATCTTCCCCTATGCCTACACTTTCTGGGTGGTCGGCGCACACGACAAGACGCCGAAGCGGCGCTACAAGTGAAAGAAGCGGGACTCGCGGAGCTTTGCACGCTGATCGCCGCAGTGCGGAGGTGCATCGCCGCGCCGGCCCGACTCTACCTGGTCTCCCGCACCTCGCACCTGGCCGAAGGCTGGTGTGATCGGGTGCCCGCATTCGAGTTGGCGGGGGACGCAGGCAGGGCCGATCTGGGCGAGGCGGTGCGCGAGGCGGGCCGGACGCTGGGGGTCGACTTGGTGTGGGAGTCTCCGGCCGACGTGATCCCGCTGCCGTTGGGGTGGGAGGAGCGGTCCTTGGGCGCCGAAGCCTTGGCGAAGGCGGCCCGGCCCGCGACGATCGGACAGGGTGGCACCGGAAACGCTCCTCGAGCTCCGGCACTTCGATCCCTACAGCGTGGTGCTGCGGCTGATCGCGCGCGGCGACGAGCCCGATTACGTGGCGGCGCTGCAGTACGTGCTGCACGAATGGGTGGAGCCGGCCCGGCTCGAAGGCCTGCTGGGCGAGGTCGTACCGCGCATGACCAATCAGACGCTGGCGCAGGATCCGGCCGAGTTCCGCCGCAAGTTCAAGGGACTGCGGCAGCTCTACTTGCGAAGCCACGCCGTGTACAGCCCCGGCGGCACGCGCGCCGGCGAGGCTGTGTCGCGGGCGTGACCGGCGCGCGTGACTGCGCCCTCGCGCTTGCTCGATTTCGGACCCGCCTGAATCGCTGTCTTCCTCCGCAGTCAGCCCGCGCGGTCTCTTCGCCGGAGCCGAATCCGCTCGAGGACGCGACGTGGGTCCACCATCGGGTGGAAGCGCCGCGCCGCGGGGAGCTGGAGGTAGAGAATCGCCGCGAGCGCGAGCAGTCCGAGCGGAAGGGATCGGATACGCAACGCGCGCAGGATCTCGCAGGAGAGGAAGACGTAGACGGAGAAGCGCGCGCGTTCGTGGCGGCGAAACATGAGCGTGCCGACGAGCGGCGCAATCAGGAGGTAGACGAACCCATCCCACGCTCGTCGGCTGCCGAAGTTGAGCCACTGCCGATCGAGCCAGAGGGCCACGAGATGGACGATCGGACCGACCAGCAGGGCGATCGTGAGGAGCCAGAGGCCGGCGGGTCGCGAGACAGGCACGCTGTCGGCAGCTGCCGGGGCGGGAGCGGGGCGGGCATCGACTGCTGTCATGTTCGGAGTCTATGGTGTCCCTATCCTGCAGAATTTTGGCACGACCGAGGGGCGCGGCGCGCTTGACCCTCGTCCGCGTTCGTGGATAAGATCCGCGCCGCAATCGACGGGATCTCGGTCTTCCACTACGACAAATTCTTTGGGGGCGCGAAGATGTGTCGTCACAGTTTCATCGCGGACTCGCGGCTTGGGCAACTCTCCTCCAGCGCCGCGAGAGTCCTAGCCATTGGGCCAGATCTTCCCCCCTTGGTGGAACAAGCTCCCGATCGTGGCCGCCATCGCGGGCAGCCTCGGTCCGATACTTGCGATCGCGGGCGTCTGGTACTACTTTTCCCCGTGGTACACAGACGTGGGCTACCGTCCCGTTCAGCCCGTCCCGTACAGCCACAAGCTCCACGTCGGCGAGCTCGGTCTCGATTGCCGATACTGTCACGCCTCGGTCGAGATTTCTAACGTCGCCAACGTTCCGCCCACGCAGACGTGCATGAACTGCCATACGACTGTGAAGAGGGACAGCGCGCTGCTCGCACCGATTCGGGATAGCGCCCAGAGCGGCCGGCCGATGCGCTGGATTCGCGTCCACAATCTTCCCGACTATGCCTATTTCGCCCACCGCGCGCACGTGACGGCCGGAATCGGCTGCGTCACCTGCCACGGCCGCATCGACGAGATGGAAACGGTCACCCAGATGACGCCGCTCAGCATGAGCTGGTGCCTCGAGTGCCACCGCAACCCCGGTCCCAACAGACGCCCCGTCTCGGAAGTCACCAACATGAAGTGGACGCCTCCGCGGGACACTCAGGACGCTCACGGCGCAGCTCGACCGCGAACGACCGGTCAATCCGCCGACTGACTGTTCGGGGTGCCACCGGTGACACCGACGTATTGGCGAAGTCTCGGACAACTCGAGGATCAGGCCCGAATCCCGCGCGTTTCTCGAGCGTGAGTTCCCGGAGGGAGCCTCAGAGCTTCCCGAGGGGATCACCCGGCGCGACATGATGATGCTGCTGGGCGCCTCGCTGTCGCTCGCGGGGCTCGCGGGGTGCCGGCGCCCCGTCGAAGAGATCGTCCCTTATGTCACCGCGCCCGAAGACATCGTTCCTGGAATCCCCCGCTACTACGCGACGACCATGCCGTTTCGGCGGAGCGCCTACGGCCTGATCGTCGAGAGCCACGAAGGGCGACCGACCAAGATCGAGGGGAACCCCAGCGCACCCCGCGACTCTCGGGGCTTCGAGCGCGCGGATCCAGGCGTCCGTGCTCGGCCTGTACGATCCCGACCGCTCGCAAACGGTCAGGCTGAAAGGGGAGGCGAAGTCCTGGAACGATTTCGTGACGGCCTGGGGGCAACTGTCGGAGGCTCATGCCGCGGATGGCGGCGCCGGCCTTGCGGTCCTCTCCGAGTCCTTCTCCTCGCCGACCCTGGCGCGCCTGGTCGCCGAGCTCCGTGCCCGCTACCCGAAGGTGCAGTGGGCGACCTACGACGCCGTCAGCGACGAGAACCGGCTCGCCGGTCTGCGCGCCGCCACGGGGCGCGACCTCGATCTCATGCTCCGGATCGATCAAGCGTCCGTCATCCTCGCCCTCGACGCCGATCCGCTCCTGACCGACCCCGAGATGATCCGTCACACGCGAGGCTTCGCGGCCGGACGACGTGCGGGAGCCTCGGGTGGCGCGATGAACCGACTCTACGCGGTTGAAGGGGTCTACTCGCTGACGGGAGCCATGGCTGATCATCGGCTCCGTCTCGAGAGCCGGCAGATCGCCGCCTTCCTCGCAGCCCTCGCGGCGCGCCTTGTTCCGCCCGCGGCTGGAGCCGCGAGCGCTGGCGGGAGCCAGCGTCCCGGGTGTCGATCCGCGCTGGATCGACGCCCTGGCCAAGGACCTTCTGGCGAACCGCGGCAAGGGGTTGATCGTGGCCGGGGAGCGCCAGCCCGCGGCCGTCCACGCCGCGGTCTGTGCCCTGAACACGTCTCTCGGCAACACCGGCAAGACGGTCAGCTACTACGAGACGAAGGACGCGGCGCTTCCGAGCATGAGCTCGCTGGCCTCGCTGGTGTCCGCGATGAATGGCGGCACGGTCCAGACGCTGGTCGTCCTGGGCGGCAATCCTGTGTTCGATGCCCCCGCCGATCTCGACTTCGCCTCGGCGATGGCGAAGGTCCCTCACTCGATCGCACTCGGGCACACGGTCGACGAAACATCGTCCAAGGCGGAGTGGCATATCCCCCGCGCTCACTACCTCGAATCGTGGGGAGACGCGCGCGCGGTTGGAGGCACACTCAGCGTCGTCCAGCCGCTGATCCTCCCGCTGTTCGGCGGACGAAGCCCCGTCGAAGTGTTGGGGTTGATGGTCGGAGGCAAGGATCGTCCCGGCTACGACATCGTGCGGGAGACATGGAAACCGATTCTGGCGGAAGCCGAGTTCGACAAGAAGTGGAACCGCGTCCTGCATGATGGCTTGCTGGCCGGCAGCGAGCTTCCAGAAGTGGCCCCCGCGCTCAGCCTGCAGCCGTTGGCGGAGCTCGGCCGCCTTCGCGCCGAAGCTTCGGCGAGCCAGGCCGCGCCGGGATCTCCAGGTGATCTGGAGATCGTGTTCCTCCCCTCCCCATCGCTCCACGACGGCCGCTACGCAAACGATGGGTGGCTACAAGAGCTTCCCGATCCCCTCACCAAGCTCACGTGGGACAACCCTGCGCTCGTGAGCCCGAAGACCGGCGAGACGCTCGGTACTTGCGGGCGGGGATTTTGTCCGTCTCGATTACGCAGGCCGCACGCTCGAGCTCCCCGTTTGGCTCCTGCCCGGAATGGCGGACGGCGTGGTCGCCTTGACGCTCGGTTATGGCCGTTCGCACGCGGGGCGGGTCGGGTCGGGAGTCGGGTTCGACGCGTTCACGGTCCGAGGCTCCAAGGCATCTGGCTTCGACAGCGGGGTCAAGCTCACCAAGCTCGCCGCGCACGTATCCGCTCTCGGCGACCCAGGAGCACGGCAGCATGGAAGGGCGCCCCGTCGTGCGCGAGTCGACGCTCGCCGAACTTCAATCGAAATCCGCCTCCGCCAAGGCTTCTGCGGACAAGTCGGCTGGCGGGGAGAAGCCAGCCGAGGGCGCGCATGCGGGGGATTCCGCACAGGCCCCGAAAGGAGGAGGCGTCCCCGGTGCTCTCGGCGTCTACGAGGAGGAACCGCATCACTTCTCACTCTGGAAGGAGCATGTCTACGATCAGGGCCACCAGTGGGGAATGACGATCGACCTGAACTCCTGCATCGGTTGCAACGCGTGCATGGTCGCCTGCCAGAGCGAGAACAACGTGCCGGTGGTCGGCAAGATCCAGGTCGCAAAGGGGCGCGAGATGCACTGGATCAGGGTCGACCGGTACTTCTCCGGCGAGCCGTCCGGCAGCCCGGAAGTCGTCTTCCAGCCCATTCCCTGCATGCACTGCGAGGACGCTCCCTGCGAGCAGGTCTGCCCTGTGGCCGCGACCGTGCACGACGCCGAGGGTCTCAACGTGATGGTCTACAACCGGTGTATCGGGACGCGCTACTGCTCCAACAACTGTCCCTATAAGGTTCGCCGGTTCAATTTCTTCAACTTCACCAAGGACACGCCCGACATCCTCAAGCTCGCGATGAACCCGGACGTCACTGTCCGCGCGAGGGGCGTGATGGAGAAGTGCACCTACTGCGTGCAGAGGATCAATCGGGCGAAGATCGATGCGAAGCTCGCCAGACGCGACCTTCATGACGGCGACGTCAAAACCGCTTGCCAGCAGGCCTGCCCCGCCTCGGCGATAGAGTTCGGAGATATTCGAGACCAGTCGAGCCGGGTCGCAAAGACGAAGGCCGATCCGCGCAACTACGCGCTCCTCGAGGAGCTGAACACGAAGCCCCGGACGACCTATCTGGCCAAGGTGCGCAACCCGAACCCGGACCTCGAGGGCGCGCGGACCGACACAGGAGCCTGGCTCGCGGGAAAAGACGAGAGGCCCGTTGCATGACCGCCAGCACACGGCGCGTGCTGGGCGCGATCGCGCTCACCTCTCTTATCCCCCTCACCGGCTGCGCGCGCGGCTGCACGTCGAGCCGCCCGCCAATCCATCTCAATCCGAGCATGGACGATCAGCCGAAGGTGCGCCCACAGACGGCCAGCACGTTCTTTTACAACGGCGCGTCCATGCGCGAGCCGGTTCCTGGAACGGTCGCGATCGGCGAGCTGAAGGAAGACACGGCTTTCTTCACCGGAAAGCGGGCGGACGGGCAGTTCGTCGCGACGATCCCCGTGACCGTGGACGAGGCGCTCCTCGAGCGCGGCCGCCAGCGCTATGTGATCTATTGCCAGCCTTGCCACGACGCTCGGGGAGACGGCAAAGGCATCCTGTTCCAGCGAGGCAACGTTCCCACTGCCACCTTCCATCAGGAGAAGATCCTGAAGTACCCGGACGGGCAAATCTTCGACATCATGACGAACGGGCAGGGGCTGATGCCCGCGTACCGATGGCCGATCCCTCCGGCGGACAGATGGGCGATCATCGCTCACGTGCGAGAGCTCGAGCGCAAGCGGCTGGCTAGCGCCACAAGCACACCCGCCTCCGCTCAAGCTCCCGCCTCCGCTCAAGCTCCGGCGGGCAAGCCGGCGGACAAGCCCGCGGGCGTCAAGTGAGGGGGACGCGGTGACCAACGGCGTGAGCAACAGCGCAATGAACCGCAAAGTGCTGTTCCTTTTGGGTCCCGTCACCGGTCTGGTGATGTTCGCCGGCGTCGTGATGATCGCCACGTTCCTGACGAACCGCGAGTACAAGGAGCCTTACCGGGCTCCTTCCGCAATCGTCGACCCGACGCCGCGCGCGGAGGGACTGGCCGCCGAGAGAGCGGCGGCGGAAGCGAAGGCCAAGGCAACGCCGTACGTGGAGGCCGAGTATCGCAAGTTCCCAATCATCGGCAGCCGCGTCGCGATCTGGGCTGTCGCGCAGCTCCATCTGCTGTTTGCGGCCTTCGTCCTTGCCGTTCCGATCTTCGCATTCATCATCGAGGTGATCGGCTACAAGACCGGAGATCTGCGATACGACAAGCTCGCGCACGAGTTCACGAAGCTCCTTTCCGTTTCGTTCTCGCTCACCGCGACCTTTGGGGCCTTTCTGACGTTCATGCTCATCATTCTCTACCCGAAGTTCACGAACTACCTGATGAGCGTGTTCTCACCGACCTTCCTCCCGTACGTGCTGCTCTTTTTCGCCGAGGCCTTCTTCCTCTACACCTACTACTACGGCTGGGGCAAGTTCCACCCTCGCGTGCATCTTGCCCTGGGGCTCGGCCTCAATCTCGTGGGCACGGGCATCATGCTGATCGCCAATTCCTGGCTCACATTCATGATGTCGCCGAACGGGGTCTCGGACACGGGGGCGGTCATATCAGTCTGGGACGCGGTCTACAACTTCACCTGGATGCCGATCAACGTCCACCGCGTGATCGCCAACGTCGCCTTCGGCGGATCGGTCGCCGGCGCCTACGCGGCCTTCAAGTTCCTGCAGGCGGAAACCGACGAGGAGCGTGCGCACTACGACTGGATGGGATACATCGGCAACTTCGTCGCGATCAGCGCCTTTCTTCCGCTGCCCTTCGCCGGCTACTGGCTCGCGAAAGAGATTTACGCGTACTCGCAGACGCTCGGTCTCACGATGATGGGCGGGGCCTTCTCGTGGCTCTTCATCATTCAAGCCGTTTTGATCGGGAACCTCTTCCTCGCCGCCAACTACTATCTCTGGCTCGGGATGGGGCGGGTCCAGGGGGTCCAGCCGCTTCAGAAGGTCATCAAGTACCTGCTCATCGGGATCACGCTCTGCTTCGCGGTCTGGGCGACGCCGCGGTCGATCATCGCAACCGTCTCCGAACTCCGGGCGATGGGGGGGTCGACACATCCGATTCTCGGCTACCTCGGAGTCATGTCCGCCAAGAACACCGCCGTCAACATCCTGATCCTCACGACGTTCATGAGCTTCCTGCTGTATCGCCGCACGGGAAAGATCGCGACGGTGTCGTGGGCGAAGACGGGCCATGCGGCACAGCTCACGATCTTCGCGGCCGCCGCGATCATCGTCATCTTTCTCGGCATCTACGGGTACTTCGTCGAGGCGACGGTCCGAATCGGTCTGTCAGTGCCCCAAGTCAGTTCGGTTCTAGCGGCCATGATCTCGATCACGTTCATCGACATCTTCCTCTACCGCGGAGCGAGCAAGACCGGCGAGGTGCGCTGGGGAAAAATTCCTGCGATCTCGCAGTACGTGTTGATCTTCATCGCGGTCACCTTCACCTGGCTCATGGGTCTCATGGGCTACGTTCGGTCCGGCCTCCGCCAACACTGGCATGTCTACGGCATCGTCAGGGACACGTCCCCCGACGCGTTCACGCCCACGCTTGGTTTCGCGACGCAAGTTGTCTCGGTGACCGTTCTCTTGTTCTTCGTGCTGATCGGTTTCGTCTTCTGGCTTTCGAGCCTGCACGACAAGCCCGATTTCGAGCGGCGGACCAAGGCCCGCCTTCGCGAAGGCTCAGGCGAGGTCTCGTCGGAGTCCCCAGTGGCAACTCCGGGGACGTAGGCGGACGTCATGACGATTCCGCATACTGTCCGAGTCGGCGTGCTCGTCCTCGCGACGACGTCCTTCTATGCCTATGTCGGCCAGATGGTGCCTCAGAAGGAAGTTCAACCTCCTCAAGAGACCGTGATCAGAGCCGACCTCACCACTGCCGACATGGTCAAGGTGGGCCGCGAGGTCATGGATAGCAAGGGACTCTGCTTTACCTGCCATACGATCGGCAAAACGGGGGCGCTGCGGTTTCCCGACCTCGAGGGCGTCGCTGTTCGCGCGCAGACCCGCGTCGCCGGCCTGAGCGACGTCGAGTACTTCGCCCAAACGTTGTATGAACCTGAGAAATACATCGTGCCTGGATTCAATCCGGGCATGCCGGTCATCAACAAGCCTCCGATCGGCCTCACCGATCAGGAGATCCTCTGCGTGATCGCTTATCTGCAGACTCTTGGGGGCACGGCGTCGGTCACGCTGCAGACGAGTCATCACTACTACACCGCCCCAGCCGCAGCGGGGGCGCCGCCGGCTCCGGCCGCGCAGGGTGGAGCGCCGACTGCCGCCGCCCCGCCCGCCCAGGGGGCCGCGCCAGCCGCGCCTCCGGCCGCACCCAAGAAAGGTGCACGATGAAGATCCTGGTCGTTCTCGCCGTGGCCGTCGTGTTTGCGCTCCTTCGCTTCCGTCGGGCCAACCTGCTGATCTGGGCCCTCGCCTGGTGGGTGGGGATCTATATCGTCCTTCGATTTGGATTCACTGCGCCGATTCCCTCGTCTGTCATCTCGATCTACATGGGAATCAGCTCGCTCGCGATCCTGGCATATATGTCTTCCAGCCAGGAGCGCCGTCAAGAAGTGGCTGGTCCGCTCGTCCGGTTCATGACGGAGAAGCGATACACAGCGTTCCTCATCGCCGTGGTCGTCGCCATCCCGGCCCTCGCGGCCGCGAACGTCTACGTCCAGATGAGCGCTCCCATCCAGCCTCCGCTTTTCTCGCGGACGGTCCATCCTGCATCGCCGACGACGGTCACGGTCCACGACAAGAGAATCGATCTCGATGCCGGAGAGAATCCCTTCCTGCCTCTCGAGAAGGAGAATCCGGAAGAGTTCCGCAAACACGTCGAGAACGGGCGCCAGGTCTACTATCGGAACTGCGTCTTCTGCCACGGCGACAACCTTGCCGGCACCGGCATGTTCATCCACGGGTTGGATCCGATTCCGACGAATCTCCCCGAAACGATTCCGCTGTTGCGCGACACGTTTCTCTTCTGGCGGATTTCCAAGGGAGGCCCCGGTCTCCCGGAGGAAGGCGGTCCTTGGGACACGGCCATGCCGGCCTGGGAGAACTTCCTGAAGGAAGATGAGATTTGGGAAGTCATCCTCTTTGTCTACGATTTCAATAAGCAGAGGCCTCGCGCCAGGGAGGAGGCCGCCAAGCAATGACCTCCCGTCGGTTCGGTCCGCTCTTTATCGGATGTCTCGCGATCCTGATCGCCTCGGTGTGCATCGCGCCATCAGGATCGGTGCGCGCACAGGCTCCCGACGTGGGAAGCGAGGCGCAACGCGAGGCGGGGAAGACGCTCTACCTCCATTACTGTTCGCAATGTCATGGCGAGAAGGGTGACGGCGAAGGCTACGCCACACCGCACTTGTACCCGCGGCCCCGGAACTTCACCACGGGCAAGTTCAAAGTTCGGACGACTCCTAACGGAGCGCTCCCGACGCATCAGGACCTCGTCAACATCATCAGGCGCGGTATGCCGTACACCTCGATGCCTGCCTGGCCCAGCCTGTCGGACGAGGAAGTGTCGAATCTCGCTTACTTCATTACAAGCTTTTCTCCCGACTTTTCGAACGCCGAGAATGTCCCCAAGCCCGTGGAGCTTCCGAGCGCGCCGGCCGCCACGAAAGAATCAATTGAGCTCGGGAAGAAGCTCTACGCGGACACCGGCTGCTTGAAGTGCCACGGTAACCTCGGTCGGGGCGACGGACCTTCGGCTCCAACGCTGGTCGACGACTTCGGGCACCCGATACGCGCGGCAATCCTGTCGCAACCCTGGACCTTCCGGGGAGGGTCGTCCCGCGAGGATATCTATCGGACGATGAGCACGGGACTCAACGGCTCGCCCATGCCGTCGTTCGTCGATTCCCTCCAGCCTGAGCAGCGATGGGCGATCACTGACTTCATCCTTTCTCTCTCGGGGAGCGACGGGCCTGCCTATACCAATCTCGTCGTCGCCAAGTATGTTCAGGATCCGATCGATCCGACGAAGGGGGCCGCGAGCTTCGAATCCGCACGTGTGGCCCGCTTTCCGATCGTCGGGCAGATCATGGAGCCCGGACGCGCGTTTCATCCTCCCACGACCGCCGTGATGGTTCAGGCGATCTACGACACCGAGTCAATCGCCTTTCTCGTTCGATGGGACAACATGAGCGCGGAGAAAACGGGGAAGAACGATCCAACGCTTCCCGTGCCGCCGGAGGAGGAAGAGGAGTCGGCGCCAGGAGGTGCCCAGCCAACCTCAAAGAGCCCATTCGGCGACGCGGAGGTCACGCCGGCTCAGCAGCAGCCGCAGAAGGACCCCTTCGCCGAGGAGCCAACGGCAGCCGCCGTGTCATCCGAGTTCTCCGACGCGGTCTCGATCCAGATTCCTTCGGCCGTGCCGACCGGCGCCCGCAAGCCCTATTTCATTTTCGGCGACGCCCAGAACTCGGTGGATCTCTGGTACTTCGATCTGGCTCGCCCCGATCCTCTTCAGTTCACCGGCCGGGGAAGCGCGGCCATCGCCCCCAACGACACAGGAGATCTCACCGGCGTCGCGAGCTACGACCAGGGAGAATGGTCGGTCATCTTCAAGCGGCCCCTTCGCGCCAGCTCGGGCGCCCCGTTTACACCCGGAGAGTTTTTGCCGATCGCCTTCTCGGTCTGGGACGGGTTCTCGCGCGAGCGTGGCAACAAGCGAGGTCTCACGGTCTGGCACTCTCTCTACCTCGAGCCAGAAGACGTCCCATCGGCCGTCGGCCCGATGGCGAGGACAGCGCTGTTGATTCTCGCCTTCGAGCTGGCCGTGATCGGCTGGGTGCGGTGGCGTTACGGCTCTCGGGCGCGCAGAGAGATTGAGGGGAGACAGCAGCCGGCCACGAGCGTTTGAGGTGGCGGGCTTGCCCGCCGAAGCTCGCGACCAATGGGCGTGCGAGCGAAGGTGGGCTATTCGGAGGACTTATGTACAAGAGCATCTACGTTCCCGTCGATAACTCAGATCACTCCAACCGCGCCGTCGCGTGCAGCCTGGCGTTGGGGAAGGCGTACTCGGCGAAGCTGGTCGGCTGCCACGTCTACGCGGCCAAACTGCACGACTATCGCTTCAGGCAGATGGAGTACACCCTGCCCGAGGAGTACATCGACGAGGTGGAACTGGAGCGCCAGAGGAAGATCCACGACAGCCTGATCACGATGGGCCTCAAGCTCATCTCCGACAGCTATCTCGATGCCATGTCGAAACAGTGCGTCGAATCGGGCCTCGAGTTCGAGCCGCGGATGATGGACGGGAAACATCACATCGAGATCCTCAAGGATCTGGCCGGCTCGCAACACGACCTGGTCGTGATCGGCGCGGTCGGGATCGGACGCGCGCGCGACAGCGTGATCGGCTCGGTTTGCGAGCGCGTCGCCCGCCAGTCGGATCGCGATGTGTGGGTCGTCAAGCACGTTCCCGAGCCGGGCGAGGCGGAGCGCGACACGATCCTGGTCGGCGTCGACGGAAGTCCGCAGTCGTTCGGCGCGCTCATGACCGCCATCGACCTGGCCCGCACGTTCGGCAAGAAGGTCGAGACGATCGCCGTCTACGATCCCTATCTGCACTATTCGGTCTTCAACGGCATCGTCAACGTCCTCACCGAGCAGGCGGCGAAAGTCTTCCGCTTCGAGGAGCAGAATCAGCTTCACGAGGAGATCATCGACACCGGGCTCGCGCAGATCTATCAGTCCCATCTCGAGGTGTCGGAGCGGATGGCAAACGAGGCCGGCGTCGAGATCAAGAAAACGCTGCTCGACGGCAAGCCCTTCCAGAAGGTCATCGATCACGCGCGCAAAACGAATCCCTTCCTGATTGTGCTGGGTCGCATTGGCGTCCACAGCCCGAAGGACGAAACGGCGTTGGGGAGCAACGCGGAGAACATTCTCCGCGGCGCACCATGCGATGTCCTCCTTTCCACGCGCCTCGAGGTGCCCCGCATCGATGTGCGAGCTGAAGAGACCATCCGATGGACGCCCGAGGCCGAGGCGCGGATGAAGAACGTGCCCGAGCAGGTCAAGGGCATCGCCCGCACCGGCGTTCTTCGACTGGCGCTCGAGAAGGGACATTCGGTCATCACCAACGCGGTGATCGACGAAGCGATGGACCGGTTCATGCCGAAGAGCGCGTCGGCCGCCACCAAGGCGCTGGCCGAGGCGGTTGCGCTCGAGCGGGCGAAGTCCGGCCCCGTGTCGATGTGTAAATCGTGTGGCGTCGCCGCCACGCAGAGCGGCGCCGTCAAGTGCACGGTCTGCGGCTCCACGGACTTCGAGGTGATCTCGCAGGAGATGATCGAAAAGATTGCGGCAGCCGAGGGCGGTCTTGAAGAGGAGACCACGTACGACGGACGCAAGCTGCGCTGGTCGGAGGACGCGAGGAAAGGCCTCTGGACCATGAAGAACGCCTATCAGCGGCGCCGCGTGAAGGCGCGTGTCGAAAAGCGCGCGCGCATGATGAAGCTCGACGCGATCACGCTCGAATTCGCCCGGCAGGTGATCGAGGAGGAGACCGGGACGCCGCTGGATATCAAGGCGCCGTCTCCAGCCCCGGCGGCTGCCGGAGACGCAGCCGAAGCCAAGACCAGCAGCGGCGCGGCAGGCGAGGCGAAGCTCATTGCTCGCGACGACAAGAAGAATCCTCTGATCTCGACCTTCGACTGGTCCACCGAAGCCGCGCAGCGGATCCTCCGGGTCCCGGCCGGGTTCATGCGCAACAAGACACAGGAGCGGGTCGAGGGAGTTGCGCGCGAGCGCGCCTTGACGGCGATCGATCTTGCGCTCGTCGAGGAGGGCATCGAGATCGGAAAGAAGATCATGGCCGAGGTGATCGCGGCCTACCCGAACGCGGGGAAGGGCGCGCCGGCGGCGGCGCCGCATCCGGTGGCTCATGACACCGCGGCCTCGCAACCGCGCAATATTGCGGACGCCCAAAGCAAGGCTCAAGTGGTCCCGGCCGTCGGCAGCGGCTACCTCAACGAGGTGAGCTCGCTGACCGTACCCAGCAAGCCCGGGGCCCCCGACGCGCGGACTTTGCGCGTTGGGGTGGAGACCGGCGACAATCGCGAGCACTGATCCGCCGCCCGCCTTCGCCAAGGCTCCGGCGGGGTAAACCCGATTGTCGTCGTACCGCTTCTGCCGCACGGACGACGTGTCGCTTCTCGTCGACGCGTTGAATCGGTGCTGGTCTCCGCACTTTCCCCGCGAGCCGGTCGTGACGCCGGCCTCGTTCAAGCGGTCCATCCGCGACCTTCAGGTCTGGTGCAGCAGCTGCATGGTGGCCTTCTCGGGCTCCGACCCGATCGGAGTCCTGATCGGCGCGAAACGGCCTTCAGGTACGCTCGTCCACAAGATCGCCGTCCATCCCGATCATCGGCGACAGGGTCATGGCCGCCACTTGCTCACCTCGCTCAGCTCGAAGCTCGCGATACTCGGCCCCCCTAGAATCGTCGCCGAGGTCCCCGAGACTCTCGCGCCGGCGTGCCAGCTGTTCATCGCCAGCGGATATGTCCAGGAGTCGATCCTGGCGGACTATGTCCTGGACCGGTCCGAACTGAGCGAGCGCGGCGACGCCGCGCGAGTCGAAGGGTTCGTGATCCCGGTCTCAGTCGACGATCTCGCCGCCAACGGTCTTCTCGGCGAAGATCATCAGCGCGTCTGCTGGGAGCGCTCGGTCGAGACCCTCACGGCAAAGAAGGACGAACTCGCAGGACTTGCCGTCGCCTCCGACGAGCGCATCGAGGCCTACCTGCTTTACTTGAAAGACGGAATCGATCCGCCTACGTTCGCGTCAAGTTCCCAGGGCGAACTCCGGCGAGACCTCGCCGGAGCCTTGGCGAAGGCGGGGCAGACGGAGATTGTCGCGCTGCGCTCGTTCATCGACGATGGCGGAGCGCGTTTGAAGCAACTGCTCTCTCAACTCCACGTGCGAGGCATGAGGACGTGCAGATTCCCCAAGGTCCACCCAGCCGAGATCTCGAAAGAGTCGCTGGAGATGCTCGGTTTCAGCCCCGCAGCAGGGCATCTACTCTACGCAGCGAGGGCGCGGTCAAACTAAGTGCAGGGCCCGAGGTCGCGCCGAGCCGGGTCGAATGGCGACAGCGCTCAGGGTCGCCTTGAGCATCCCCGTCCTCCGCCAGCACAGCCCACATCTAAAAGGAAGCCGCCTTCGCGGTGACGGCTGGCCGTTCTCCGCTCTGCTCCTGCTTGGCGAGGACGCGAGCGCGTTTCAGGTTGTCTCGCAACTCCGTCTGTTTCGGGTACCAGAATCCTGAAAACGTCGCCGCGAGGCGACGATCGACAATCAGCGACATCACGTAGACCAGCGTAAACGCCCCCAGCAGCATGAGCAGGAGGCGCGCGCTGGATATGCCAGCGGCGACCGGATGAAGGATGTCCTCGCTCCTCACTCGCAAAGCGGCCACGAGAACGGCCACACACGAGACGAGGTAGAGATAGTACGAGAGCTGACCGACTCTCATCGTCAGCCTCGCCTTGTCTAACAGCGTCTCGCCGGGGATCGTCTCGAGCACCTTCTGCACCGCCACCGCGCGATAGTTCGCCAGGAGAACATGCTCGGACTTGGCAGGCTTGGTGGCGATGACCTCTGCGTCTCTCGGCAGATTCCCTGGAGAGTAGTCATCGGTCCCGTGAGCGATCCGCTCGAGCACGCTGACGTGCAGCTTCGGCACCACGTCGTTCTTCCTGCAGATCGACGCGATGTCGCGAATCTTCCAGCGATAGAACAATCCAAGACCCGATCGAGAGTCGTAGAGCTTGTCGTCGACGCTGGCATGCTCGCGAAACGACTGGCGCTCGCTCGCGTTGAAGCGAAGCCCATGCCCGCCAGCGCGCTCGGCCTCGGTGAGCAGCCAGTCGAGCGCGACCAGCGACATCCCCTGCTTGGGATAGCCGCCCCCGACATTCGAATGGGCGCCGGCAAACCAGACCTGCGAGATCCGCGTCACAATCAGCGTCCGTTTCCTTCCACAGCAGAGGATGGAACGACTGCCGCTGATCATCGATGGCGAGCGCATGGCAGGCGCGCTCGACGAGCGGGCTCAACTTGCGATCGGGGAACTTGAACTGATAGATGACGGCGTTGAGCACGTCGCTCAGATGGAAGGGCAGGCCAACGGCGTCCACGGTGTCCCAGACACCGACAAAGCGAATCGGGATGTCGCCTGGCCGCGAGTAGTCGGCCTTGAACTGCTCTCCCGCGTCCCGTGACGGCTTGGCCAGCCGGCGCCACAGCCACGGCCGGTAACATTTGCGATAGGCACGATAGGCGCGGCCGACCCTCGACTGCAGACTCGCGAACGTCTGAGCCTCCAGCTTCGCTGGATCGATGAGGCCGCACGTGCCGATCAGGCCGACCAGCGTCCGGATGGTGAAGGCGCCGCGGCTGAAGCCGAACATGTAGATCTCGTCGCCGACGTCGTATACGCGGGCCAGTTCCTTGTACAGATGTCGCACGTTGCGGCTCAGGCCCCACCCGGTCGCGCCGGCGAAGATCTTCAGCGGCTTGAAATCCTCGGTGCCGACGCCATCGTCGTAGATCGCGATCTGTGGCGTGACGTTCGGATCGTATCGGTGGCTGTCGAGGTCAACGGCCTCGAAGAGTTTGAACACATTCGTGCCCCGCCCCTTGATGGCCGTGTTGCCGGTTCCGTCTGAGCAGACGACAATTCGCTTCGGCATCGACAATCCGCTTCAGCGACGCTGGTGCGGACCCCGCAGGTATAGACGGACGCGGTACCCCCTTTCGCCGGCGGAGAAACACTCGACGGTGGGTCGTCTAACTCCTTAATTGGGAGGAGGCGCTATGGGTTATCAGTCGCTGCGACTCCGGCTCTCCGGCCTTCGGCTCTTCACGTTTGGGATCGTGCTCGCGGTCCTGCTCCTGCTCGGCGTGACCTTCGCTCTTGTCTATGTCAGCCAAAAGGCCTACTTCATCAACAGGAACTTCCGCATCCTGGCCGCGATCGGCGCCCGTGTGGATGAGTCAGTGGCCAGCCACACGAAGCTCTTCACGGGTCTGCTAACCGCACCCGACGCGCATCCGGCCCGCCGGCCCAGCGACCCGCCAGCCTGGTTCACCGCGGCAAGGGGCTCTGTTCCAAGTCTCAGCTATCTCGGCGACCCGGCGAAGCTGCCCAACGCGACGCTGCCCCGCACGAGCCTGGACTTGTCGATCGTGCCCGACCACCGGCCGGACGGGATGTGGCTCCGGCTGACCTACCGCAACCCTGCAGGTCAGGTGACGCACACCATCCCCATCCAGCTGCAGCGGCTGCTGGATCCGATCTTCGGGCAGAGCCGGTATCTGGAAGCCTTC
Organism: uncultured Acidobacteriota bacterium; assembly: GCA_963773045.1. Classification (GTDB taxonomy): domain Bacteria; phylum Acidobacteriota; class Vicinamibacteria; order Vicinamibacterales; family UBA2999; genus 12-FULL-67-14b. The sequence continues at coordinate 106,295 of CAVYZT010000005.1, forward strand.
GAGACGGTCATGCTGGCGACCGCGGACGGCGAGGTCTGGATGTCGAGCGCCCAGGTTCGCGCGACCGTTCGCATCGACCACCTCAGCTCGCTCCTCGCCGCGGCCTCGGCCGCAGACAGCGAGAAGCGCTTCGCCGTTCTGGCGCACTCGACCAATGTCGTCGAGGTCACGGTCAACGGCAGCTCGTACAAGCTGTTCGTGCAGCCCTGCTGCACCTCGCTTCGACAGAAGGACTCCAGCCAGGAGTTCGTGATCGCCGGACTCATCCCCTCGGCGACACTGAACTCGAACAGTCTCACCATCTCGTTCTCACTCGTCCTCGCCGTCGGCGCCACGCTCCTGATCCTGTTCGTTGCTTGGCCGTTCCTCAAGCTCCTTATGCTTGGGGAGACCGAGCGCATTACCACGGGTCACATGCTCCTCGCCACGGCAAGCACGGTCGGTGGCCTGGCGCTGCTGACGGTTGTCACCCTCGACGCCTACGCCTACGTCCGTCTGAATCGCGGCACCAGTGAGCAGCTCATCTCCCTGGCCAATGAGATCAAGGACGACTTTGGAGAGGAGCTGTCTCGGGCCTATCGGGAACTGGATTGCCTGACGACGCGGGCACTCAGCGATCGAGACAAGCGCGCTGACGCCGTCGCACGGCGTCGCGCCATCGACTTCTGCGCGCAGCAGCTGAAGCCTGACAACGTCAAGTTCGACTTCTTTGCTCTGATCGACGAGAGCGGTCTGCAGCACCAGAAGCTGTCTCGCACGCCGTGGGATCCGCCGGCGGTCAACGTCGCCTCGCGAGCCTATTTCCAGGCCGCTGTCGGACGACGTCTGTGGGCCGCGCCGATGACGACAGCGCCGGACGCGACGACGTCTCTCGATGGCGGCATCTATATCGCCTCTGTCCGGTCGATGACCAACGGACAGATTCGCGCCATCCTGGCGAGCCACACGAAGGATGCGGGTCTTCCAGTGGCGACGCTCACGCTGCCCCTGAAGTCCCTCATCGACCCGATCGTTCTGCCGGGCTTCCAGTTCGCGGTGATCGACTCAGCGGGTATGGTGCTCTTCCACTCCGACAGCCAGCGCAATCAGAGTGAAAGCCTGTTTGCCGAGACCGACTTCAACCGCCGGCTGCGCGCCCTCGTCGAGACGCGGCGTTCGAGGCTGCTCGACGTGCCGTATTGGGGGAGGACGCATCACGCGTTCGTGACGCCGATGGCCAGCGGCGTGCCGTTCACGCTCGTCACGCTGTACGACAAGCAGGCGTCGTGGGCGCTTCAACAGGAGTGGATCCTGGCGGCGTTCGCGCTAGTGTTCGGCTACATCGTCGTGCTCATCGGCGCTCTGGCAGTGGTCGCCTACCGCCGGCACCCCAACCAGAAATCCTGGGTGTGGCCACAGCCGAAGCGCTTCTGGCAATACGCCGCCCTCTCGATGGTGTACGTGGCGATTCACCTCGCCTTCTGGAGATACGCGGCGACGGTTCAGGGCTGGCAGCTCGACTTCATGGGATTTGTCGCCGCGGCCGCCGCCATCGTCGCGACCGCGCTCGTGTTCGGCATGACAGGCCCGGGCACCGCGCCTCGCGGATGGTTCACCGCCTACGTCGCCTGTGGGGCCCTGGGCCTGAGCGTGGTCGGCATCGTCCCCGCCTCGGCCTTCTTCGCGTCATCCCATGACGCTCACACCGAGACCTACACCAAATATCGCCAGCTCGAACTCGCGCGACGGTTGGCCGATCGGCCGCCGGCGGCACCGGTGCCGACCGGCCGTCGCCTCGGTGATTACTACGCGTTCTTCTTCAATACGACCCACGCGAACGCATCTGCCTGCGAGCCGGACGATGCCGACAACGCGGGGACGCCGAATCTCATTCCGGCGCTATTCGAGGACTGGCTGCCGTATCAGTCCGAGGCCTCGGTCGAGATGCGCGAGCTCCTTCGCGACGGCGACGCGAAGGATGCCTGGCGATGGGACCACGGCCGAGTGGCGACACAGGATCAGCCCTGCCTGGTCCTGCGATCTGGCAAAGCCGGAATCGTCTCATCCGAGCCGTCACGATTCTTCACATTCCGAGGCCAGCCTTCCCCGCGACGATCGTTCCTGATGCTGGTCGCGATCCTGTCCGGGCTTGGTGTGGCGTGTCACGTCATCATCAAGTTCGTTTCCAAGCGACTCCTGCTCACGGGATTGCAGCAGCCGTTACTAAGCGACCAGGTGATCGCGAGCGTCAGTGGCGAGAACGAGTGGCTGATGGTCAACTCGCCTGCCGTTGGCGCGGCAGCGCAATGCTGCTACATAGACATGACACACCTCGTCGAGGCGGCGAGCGCTCCGGACGCCGCGCCCGCCGACCCGTGGCTGACGGCGCTCCTGGAAATCGATCGCTGTGACTCGCTCGTAGTGGTGGCGAATGTCGACGCTCGCATCCACGACGCTGCCCTCGCTGAGAAGAAGCTCTCGTTCCTCGAGGAGGTTCTGCTTCGCCGGAACCGGACGATCGTCCTCAGCTCTCAGCTCACTCCAAGCCTGATTGCCAACCGGCACTCGTCGCTGAAGCAGCGCTGGGAGTCGCTCCTGCCACAATTCCTGTTGAGGGATCTGCGAGCGGCGCCGCCGGCACGCCACGACGACGACAGCGGCCCGCGGCCGAGCCTGATCGAATGGCTGCGTGCCTGGCTGCTGGATGTCGCGCTCTGGCGGCGCGGCGGGCATCGCGCCCTCGACGTGCTCGCTCGCGGCAAGCTCGAGGCCATCCTCAATCACGAGGGTTCGGCAGACGCTATCGTGGCCCGCATCTGCGACTCGGTGAGGGAACAGCTGAAGGTCAGCCCGGTGTCGATGTCATCAAGGCAGCTGCTGGATCTCATCCGCGAACGCGCGACCCACCACTATCGCGAGCTCTGGGCGACGTGTACGCCACGAGAAAAACTGGTGCTGCTCAATCTCGCTCAGGATGGGCTGGTCAACACGAAGAGTCGCGAAACCGTGCGCCGGCTGATGGCCAAGGGCCTCATCCGATCGCTGCCGCAACTCGCGTTGATGAATCACACCTTCGAACAATTCCTGCTCACGGCATCACCGCAGGCCGAGATCCGTGCCCTCGAAGGCGCGCGCGAATCGAGCGAATGGGACCAGTTCCGCATGCCGTTGACCGTCGCCATGATTGGCGGCTTGCTATTCTTCGTAGTCACGCAAAAGGAGCTGTTCGATGCGACCTTCGCCGCCATGGGCACCGTCGTGACGGCTATTCCCGCAGCCGTGAGGCTGATTGGTTTCTCCCAAAACAGCGTCGGCGCGGTGGCCAGCAGCCGCCCCCCAACAGCGCCGAGCAACACCTAGCATGCGGAATGACGTTGCAATCGCCCTGCCCCGATGATTCTGACGATAGGAACGATTAACGGAGTCTTCGCGCGCTTGGTTGATGGAATCTGACCCTCCACGTCGATCCGGCCGTCGTTCTGCGCCTCGTCTCGAGCGGCTGCGCCGGTGTAAGCTATCAACCCCGGAACATCCGCAACATGAAGCGCTACCGCGACATTGTCGGCGACGGAGGGTCCAGAATCCTCGAGCAGGTTGCTGAGCAGCGCACCCGCATTACCGACGGGCTCGCCGGAGTGCGTCATCTCGTAGCGGTGGGCTCCGGCAAAGGCGGGGTCGGCAAGAGCACTTTGACGCTGCATCTGGCGGGAGTCCTTCGCGCCCGCGGGCTTCGGATTGCGATCCTGGACGCCGACTTCAACGGTCCCTCGCAGGCGCGCATGGCAGGTGTCCAGGAAGCGCTGTTTGTTCCCGGCAGCGACAAGGTCGCGCTCCCGCGGACCAGGAACGGGATCGCGGTTTTTTCGATGGGCTCGGTAATTCCAGAGTCGGAGGCGCTCGAGTTCGAGAGCGCGGCGCACGGAGAGACTCATACGTGGCGCGCCACCAGGGAGTTTGCTCTCCTCGGCGAGATCCTCGGATCCTTTGAGTGGGGAACGCTCGATCTGCTGATGATCGATCTGCCGCCGGGAGCCGAGCGGACCGTCCAGTACGCCGATTTTCTCGGGCCGCGGACCTCGTTCGTGCTCGTGACGATCCCTTCCGCGGTGTCACGGGGCGTGGTCGCGCGCTCAGTGGCGGCTCTGTCGAAGGGGCCCAATCGTCTCCTCGGTTACGTCGAGAACATGAGCGGCTACTACTGCCGCGACTGCAACGCCATCAAGCCGCTCTACGATTCGCCCGAGCCTTCGACTATGGGAATCCTCTTCCTCGGCTCCGTGCCTTTCGACCCGGAGCTTGCGCGGCAATGCGATCTGGGGACGCCGCTGGCAACGTTGAACAAAACCCCTGTCGGCCGTGCGTTGGATCACGTCGCACAGCAACTTCTCGAGAGCCTCGAATCATGAAATTCCTCTGCGTCCCTTGCGATAGCCCGATGAAGCTGCAGACCGTCGGCCCGCCCGAGCGTGGCTCGCTCTCGGTGGTCTACTCGTGCCCAGAATGCGGCTACGAGATCGCCATGCTCACCAACGCGTACGAAACGCAGGTCGTCCAGTCACTCGGCGTGAAGATCGGTCCCGCGACCGGCGAACCAACGGCGAGTGCGTCGAGTACGTCCGGCGCCGGCTGCCCGTTCACGGCGATGATTCCGGGGAACGGGGATGTGAAACCTGGCGTAGCCGGCGAGACGACCCCCATTCGGTGGACCGCCGCGGCGGAAGCCAGGCTTACGAACATTCCCGAGTTCGTCCGGCCCATGGCGAAGACCGGCATCGAGAAATTCGCGCGCGAGAGAGGGGCTCTCGAAGTCGACGAGAAGATCCTGGACGCTGCCAAGGACTTCTTTGGCATGTGATGACATGCGGCAGCCGAACACCACCAACCCTGCCCTGAGCGAGCGTGCGTCCGGCGGAGCCGGAGACATGCGAGTCGAAGGGTTCGCCCGGCCGTACGTCGTCTCCTGGAACCTCACCTACCGCTGCAACCTCGCCTGCGAGCACTGCTATCTCGACGCCGGCGGCACGCCCCTGGTCGGCACTGAGAACTTCGCCGATCGGAGCGAGCTCGGCACCGAGGAGTGTTTCAGAGTTATCGACGAGATCGCCGCTTTCGCGCCTGAATGCCTGACGATTCTGACGGGAGGAGAGCCGCTCTTACGGCGTGACATCCTCGAGATCGTCCGACGAGCGGCGGAGCGTGGACTTTGGGTCGTCATCGGCACCAACGGCGTGCGCATCACGGAGAACGTGGCGCGGCGCCTGGCGGAGGCCGGAGGGCGGGGTCTCTCTCTCTCCCTCGATGCTCTCGATCCCGATCATCACGACCGCTTCAGGAGAGTACGCGGCGCCTGGCAAAACACCGTGGAGGGAGCGGAGATCCTCAACAGGACAGGGCTTCCATTCATCGTGCAGACGACAGCGGGCTCGCACAATCTCGGAGAGCTCGAAGCGATCGCCGACTTCGCGCACGATCGCCTCGCCGCCAAGGTGTGGAACCTCTACTTCCTGGTGCCGACGGGCCGCGGGCAGTTCGTGTCGGACATGACCCCAGCGCAGTACGACGACGTGCTCGCTTCGCTCTATCGCATCCAACGCAAATACGATCGCCGGATGCTCGTCAATGCGAAGTGCGCGCCGCATTACATCAAGACCGTGCTGGAGAACGCCCTTCGGCCTGACTCGAGGCAGGCGGACGGCGATGCCCGGATCAGGACGTATTCCGGCGGCGCTGGCGGGTGCCCGGCTGGCACGCACTACATGGGGATCCGGCCTAACGGCGACGTCACCCCGTGCCCGTATCTCCCCGTCTTCGCGGGGTCGCTGCGCAATGCGAGTCTCACGGAGTTGTGGAACTCTTCGGCGCTCTTCACCGACATTCGGCGCCGCGCCTCGCTTGGCGGGCGCTGTGGCGAGTGTGAAATGAACGGGCATTGCGGGGGCTGCCGCGCTCGTGCCTACGGCATGACCGGCGATCTCATGGCGGAAGATCCGCTGTGCACGCACACGCCGGGGAAATTCGCGGGATCTCCCCTTCTGACCCTGCAGCGGCCTGATTCCCTCGAGTACGGGGCTCAGTCGCCCGCAACGATTGCCTGGGATGATGCGGCGGCGGAACGGATGAAGAAGATTCCCGCGTTCGTCAGGGGTATGGTCGTCCGGGCCGTCGAGGAGTCCTGCCGCAAAGGCGGTCTCGACCGCGTGACCGTCGAAGAGCTCGAACGGATCCGCGCTCGGATGCCGACCCCGAAGATTTTCGGTCAGCCTGGCGCGCCGAAGCTTTAGCGGAGGCGGCCGAAGGCGGGCTACCGGAAGGGGTCAGATGCGGACTCGGCCGCCTCCTTGACCTTTTCATCCATCCACTTCTGGAATTCGTCGGCGGTCTGGACGGTGACAAGGCCACGCATCTTGGCATGGCCCAAACCGCAGAGCTGCGCACAGGCGATCTCGGTACTGAAATTCGGGCTTCCCCGTTCGGGTCCGCATCTCCGCCGTCGTGACGTTGGGGACGAACCAGATAGGGATCGTCAGGCCGGGAATAGCGTCCTGCTTCACGCGAAACTCGGGGACGCCAAAGCTATGGATAACGTCCTTGCTCCTGAGCCTCACGATGATCGGCTTGTTCACTGGCAGATAGAGCTGATTGACAGTCGTCACGTCGTCTTTGGCGTCAGGATCGGTGCGATCGAGTCCCAACGGGTTTGACTGGAGGTCGATCAGCTTGATGTCCGTGCGGCCGAATTTCCCGTCGGGGCCCGGATAGTGGATATTCCATGCGAACTGCTCGCCTGTGACATGAACGACCAGCGATTCGCTCTCCGGCGGCATCGTACCGACCCTTGCGGCCCAGAGCGGGATCGCGAATCCGAACAGGAGAACGGCTTCGACCACGGCCACGCCGATCTCGGCATAGTTCGACGTGTGCGACTTGACCCCCGTGTAGTTCGCCACCGGATGCCGCGATCGCCGAAAACGGACCAGGCAGTAAAGGAAGAAACCTCCCCACCCGACGAACAGGATGAGCATGAACACGTGAACCCAGCCGATCATGTTGTCGATCTGCCCGCCGTGAGTCGCGGCGAGCGGCGGGAGTCCAAGCCATTCAGTCATGATGTTCTCGACGCCCCTTGGAGCTCCGACCATTCGGTGTCGAGCTCGATGTCCGCGATGCGCTTGGCGCGCTTGCGGAGGTAGAGAAAGAAGCCCACGAACCCGCCCTGCACTACAAACAAAACGGCCAGCATCACCAGGACGCCGAGCTTCGCCCCGTCGATCATCGAAGTCTCCTCCGCCCCGAAGCACACCGGGCAGGCGAGCAGGCTCGTGCCGCCAGCCATTGCCACGAATACCAACGTGGCCAAATAGAGGCGGGCCTGGCGCGCCGAAGCAGCGAAGCTGAGAAGGCGGGCCTGCGTCGCCGAAGCCCCGAAGCGGCGAAGGCGGGTCATCACAGCGCCCTCGTCTTGCGCAGGAACCACCGATCGTAGACGACCAGGCCGAACGACACGGCGAAGGCCGTGATGGCCGAGATCAGGCTTGCGAGATCGTGCTGCCGCCCGTACACGCCCAGGCACCAGACACCGAACAGCACCGCGAGGGCCGCGGAGAGCAGGATCAGGAACGCGTGGACCCACCTGAGGTTCATCAGCGAATCCAGTAGCCGTCGCTGACGGTGACAACGGGAAGGGCCAGCAGCGCGACGAAGAAAACAGCGGTCAGGATGAGGACCGCGTAAATCACCTTCTTCTCGGAGATCAGGTGCATGAAGTAGCCCGCCACCAGCGATCCCTTGATGGTGGCGACGATGAGCGCCACGGTCACGGCAATCGGCACGGGAAGGTGGAAGCGGGAGATCGCCACGGTGACGATTGTCAGGGCCATGAGGGCGACGAAGACGGTGATGTAGACCCTGACGTGTTTGTCGATATCAACCGCGTGGTCACTCGTTCCGGATGCCGCTGCGTGGTCGCTCGTCATCGATGCCGCCTACAAGAGATACAGGGTCGGGAAGAGGAAGATCCAGACCAGATCCACGAAATGCCAGAAGAGGCCCGAGTGCTCGACCCGGTTGGTGAACCACTGCGGATTCGTTTTCCACAGCTTCGAGCCGGGTCCCCAGAAATAGGCGTTCACCACCATCCCGCCGAACACGTGGAGCATGTGCAGGCCGGTCAGCGTGTAGTAGAGGGCGAGGAAGTTGTTGCTGCTGGGATATTCCCCCAGGTGGAGATGGTGGCTGTATTCGAAGTACTTGACCACGAGAAAGACGAGCCCGAGCAGGATCGTCGCTCCCATGTAAATCCGAAAGGTCCCGAAGCGGCGGCGCATCAGCGACGCCCAGGCCATGACCATCGTCACGGAGGACGAAATCAGGACGATTGTGTTGAACGTGGCGAGCGGGACGTCCAGAATCGTGTCTCCCCGCGGCCAGCTCGGCGCCCCCGTCCGGATCAGGATGTAGCTCGCAAACAAGGCCCCGAAGAGCATGACCTCCGAGGCGAGGAACAGCCAGATGCCGATCTTGCCGTTGGTCAGGCCGGTGTCGCGGCGCAGCTCTACGGTGTAGGGAATGTCCATCGCTTATGAGGCCTCGAACTGGGGCACGAAGTCCTTGGCCGCGCCGGGAACGCTGTACTCGTAGGGCCCGCGGTACGCTTGCGGGGCCGCGAGGAAATTGCCGTGCGGAGGAGGCGACGGCGCCGACCATTCAATCGTCGTGGCTTGCCACGGGTTCTCCCCGACCGCCTCGCCCTTCCGGATGCTCCAGAAGAAATTGAAGATGAAGGGAACCTGGAAGATCGCCATGATCCACGCGCCCCATGACGAGACGACGTTCCAGTGCAGGACCGGCTGCGCGAAGTCGTATGCCGCGCCACCGTCGAACAGGCGCCGCGAGACGCCGGCCATGCCCATGATGAACATCGGCGTAAAGATGACGTTCATGCAGACGAGCGTGCCCCAGAAATGGATCTTGCCGAGCGTCTCGTTCATCCTCCGCCCGGTCGCCTTCGGATACCAGTAGTAGACCCCCGCGAAGAGGCCGAAGATCGTTCCCGGAGCGACGACGTAGTGGAAGTGGGCGATGACGTAGTACGTGTCGTGCAGCGGGATGTCCGCGATGTTGAAGGCGAGCGGGAGCCCCGTGAGCCCGCCGATGCCGAACATCGGGAGAAAGCCGACCGCGAAGAGCATGGGCGTGTTGAAGCGTATCGATCCGCCCCAGAGCGAAATGACCAGGGCCGTGAGGATGACGACCGATGGGATCGAGATGATCATCGTGGTCGTCTGGAAGAACGCCGCCATCGCCGTCCCCATGCCGGTCATGAACATGTGGTGCGCCCAGACGATGAACGACATGAAGCCGAGGAACACGAGCGAGTAGACCATCGAACGGTAGCCCCACAGCGGCTTCCGTGTGTTGTTCGCGATGATCTCGGCCACGATTCCCAGCGCCGGAAGGATCAGGACGTAGACCTCCGGGTGCGCCAGGAACCAGAACAGGTGCTGCCAGAGGAGCGGGTTGCCTCCGCCGGCGTTGGCGAGGGCCTGCCCACTGACGACGAGGCCGCTCGGAAGGAAGAAGCTCGTGCCGGCCACACGATCCATCAGCTGCATGAACCCCGCGGCCTCGAGCGGCGGGAAGGCCAGGAGCAGAAGGAAGGCCGTCACCAACTGCGCCCACACGAAGAAGGGGAATCGCATGAAGGTGAGCCCCTTGGCGCGGAGCTGGATCGTGGTCGTGATGAAGTTGACCGCTCCGAGCAGCGACGAGGTGATCAAGAAGATCATTCCGATGAGCCACCACGTCTGACCCGTGCCCGCAATGTCGGCGAGGGGCGTGTAGGACGTCCACCCGGACTGCGCGGCTCCCCCGGGGACGAGAAAGCTGCCGAGCATCGTCATGCCGCCGAGGAACAGGCACCAGTAGCTCACCATGTTGATCTTCGGGAATGCCATGTCCGGAGCCCCAATCTGGAGCGGGAGCACGAAGTTCCCGAATCCTCCGACGGCGAGGGGAACCACCCCGAGGAAGACCATGATGGTGCCGTGCATCGCCCCGAGCTCGTTGTAGAACTCAGGGAGCATCGTCCCGCCCGGCATGCGCGCGTCGCCGAGGAGCCCGCCGATCAGCGGCAGCGCGGAGCCCGGGTAGGCGAGCGACCAGCGCATGAGCATCATCAGCGAAAAACCAAAGAGCAGGAACAGGAGGCCGGTGACGGCGTACTGGATGCCGATTACCTTGTGATCGGTTGAAAAGACGTACTTGCGCCAGAAGCCGAGCTCCTCGTGATGAACTTCGTGCGCGACGTGCGCCTTGGGTGCGACGACAGCCTGGTCACTCATGGGGCCTCTCTACGAGCGCTACTTCGCGGGGACCGCGAACTTGAAGCCCTGGGTCTTCGTTTCGTTGGCGGCAACCGTGACCGAGGCCGTCTGCGTCCCAAGCTTCTCGTGCCAGGCGGTGATCTCGTAGGTCCCCGGGTCTAAGCCCGAGATCGTGAACTTCCCGTCCGTGGTCGTCACCGAGAAGAAGGGGTGGCTATACACGGCGATGTAGGCGCTCATCCAAGGGTGAACGTCGCATTTGACGTTAAAGATATTCTCCGGCTTTGGGAACGTCGTGGTCATTTCCTTGACCGTCGCCGGCTGCCCCCGGTTGAATGCCGGGTTGATCTTGGGAAGCGTGTGGATGTTGTGGAGGATGCCGTCGTTGTTGAGGATCCTGTAGGTCTGGCCGACCATGATCCCCGTCACATGCGGCTTGTACGCACAGCCGTCCTGATCGAGGACCACCGGAGTGCTGGGAGCGGGGTACGTCTTCCCCGCCGGCAGCCCCTTCGAGACCCAGACCATGATGTTCCCCATGGTGTTCCCGGTGCCGAGCACCAGCGCCTCGTTCGGCGCGGGTTTTCCCCCGTGCTTCTTGTTGCAGACGGGCTCGGCGGACATGTCGAGCGGCTTGAGCGCGGGGGCTTTCCCGTCGAAAATGACGGTTCCCGTAATGGTCGACGCGGCGACAGCGACGCCCGGGCATACCAACACTGCGAACAGCCCAGCCGCCAGCCACAACCTGTTACTTGTCCCGCGCATGATCAGTTCCTTGGTCATCGTCCACCTGTCTCCTTCGTGGTTGCAGACGCTGCCCCTATTGTCCGTCATTCATGGGGGCAGTCGGCGCAGGAATAGCGAGCGCACTCTACAACAGAACTACATCAAAAACTACACCCAACCCGCCATACGGGCAACCCTCGCATGGCCGGACTTTTGTCCGATCTCAAACATTCTCGAACGCGAGCGATTCGGCGAGCCGCGGGTCGCGTAGCGGTACGAGTGCCTGCCGTCGCAGGAGCCAGCTCGCCACCGTCACAAAGCACCCGCCGACCGCGACGAACGCGGCTACGTCCAGAGGCGACAGTCGAAGCCCCTCGGGATGCAGCGTCGGCATGACCTGCCAGTAGAGATCCACGAAGTGCATCGCGAGGAGCCATACTCCCCCCGCGGCCAGGGTCGATCCCCTCCGCTTGACGGCGCGCCCCATCAGGTAGAAGAACGGAGCCCCGAAGTGCCCCGCCATGATGAAGAGCGAGACTGTCTCCCAGGACCCTTCTAGCCGCGCCTTGTACCAGATCGTCTCTTCCGGCAGGTTCGCGTACCACATGAGAAAGAACTGGGAGAAGGCGATGTAGGCCCAGAACGCCGTGAACGCGAATAGCAGCTTTCCGACATCTTGCAGGTGCTCGGCGCTGATGACCGTTTCGAGCAGCCCCGCCCCCCGCATCGCCGCGGCAACAACCGAGAGCAGGGCGATAAACGCAACGAAGGAGCCCGCGAAGAAATACACGCCGAACATGGTCGAGTACCAGTGCGGCGTGAGCGACATGATCCAGTCGATCGAGGCGAAGGTCTGGGTGAGCGCGAGGACGATGATGCCCGGACCGGCGAGGCGCCGCAGGCGGGCGGACACCCCGGGATCCCCCGTCTTGTCCTGACCGCGCGAGCCGCGGAAGTACAGGAGGGCGATGGACGACCAGATTCCGAAGTAGAGCGCTGCCCGGATCAGGAAGAACGGCACGTTGAGGTATGGCGCCTTCCAGCGAAGCAGCGCATCGTGCTCGGCTGCCCCGGGGGCGGTCCACGAGTAGAGATCCTGCAGGCCGAAGAGCAACGGGAGGAAGAGGGCCGCCATCACGGGGAGCGTTGCGAAGGTCGTCTCGCCGATCCGTCGCAGCACGATCCCCCATCCTCCCTGGGTCGCGTACTGGATCAGAACGAAGAATAGCGCGCCGAGGGCCAGGCTCAGAAAGAACAGGAACGACACGAGCCACGAGAAGAAGAACTGCTTCGGATTCGCCGCACCCAGAATCGCGCAGGCCGCCCCGCCCAGCACGGCGCAACCGGCGCCGACGACCGGAAGGCGGTTCCACGAGTGCCCCGGCGGGATCGTGGCCTCCTCGGGCCGCAGCGCCACGTGATCGCGTTCAGCGGTCATTCAGGACTCCAGGAGCTCGACACTTCGTGCGCCCAGCGACTCCAGCAGCTTCCCGGTGGCGGTCGAATCGAACCGGGGATCCCACGATTCGATCGAGATGAAAAAGGCGTCGTCAGACACGCGCTCGAACACCTTGGATTGGAAGAGCGGGTGGTGGTGCATCGGGAGCCGATTCAGGCCGAGCATGCCGAAGACGGCCCCGAACGCGGCGAACAGGACTCCAAGCTCGAACGTGATCGGAATGAAAGCGGGCCAGGAAAAGTACGGCTTGCCGCTGATCACGAGGGGATAGGCGCTAGCGTGGACCCACCACTGAAGGCCGAACCCGAACGCGGCCCCGGTCAATCCCATGACAAGGACGATCCAGGGAAGCGGCGAGCGCCGAAGCCCCATTGCTCCCTCGAGACCGTGGACGGGAAACGGGGTGTGAGCGTCCCAGCGCGTGAAGCCCGCGTCACGCACCCGCTCGCACGCGTGATAGAGGTCCGCCGGCGTCGCGAACTCGGCAAGGATTCCGAAGTAAGGCCCCTTCGGGAGCTGAGGGCTGAAGAGCGCCATCAGGACGCACCCTCAGGAGCCGGATCCCGAGGCGCCAGCCTGGCCCGGTGCTGTTTGATCTCGCGCTCGGGGCCTGCCCCGTAATGCGGATCGGCCTGCGGCAGGACGGTCTTGATCTCGGAGGTTGCCACCATCGGAAGAAAACGGACAAACAGACAGAACATCGTGAAGAAGAGCCCGAAGCTCCCGAGCAGGCACGAGATGTCCCAGATCGTGGGAGTGAAATAGCCCCAGGACGAGGGGAGGAAGTCACGGTGCAGCGACGTCACGATGATCACGAACCGCTCGAACCACATGCCGATGTTGATGACGATCGACAGCGCGAACAGGATCGGGATGCTCGTGCGCGCCTTCTTGAACCAGAAGATCTGCGGGCTGATCACGTTGCAACTGATCATGATCCAGTAGGCCCAGGCGTACGGTCCGCCCGCGCGATTCAGGAACGTGAAGAACTCATAGGGGTTGCCGCTGTACCACGAGGTGAAGAACTCCGTCCCGTAGGCATAGCCCACGATCGACCCGGTCACGAGCATGATCTTCGCCATGTAGTCGAAGTGCCGGAGGGTGATGATGTGCTCGAGGCCGAACGCCGTGCGGCAGATCACCATGAGCGTCAGCACCATGGCGAAGCCCGAGAAGATCGCGCCCGCGACGAAATAGGGCGGGAAGATCGTCGTGTGCCATCCGGGGAGGATGGAAACCGCGAAATCCATCGACACGACCGAGTGAACCGAGAGGACCAGCGGCGTCGCGAGGGCTGCGAGAACGAGGTAGGCGCTTTCGTAGTGTTGCCATTGCCGCACCGAGCCCCGCCATCCGAGGGCCAGGAAACCGTAGGCCAGCTTCCGGGGGCGGGTTTTCGCCCGATCGCGAATCGTCGCCAGGTCGGGGATCAAGCCGACGTACCAGAACAGGACCGAGACCGTTCCGTAGACGCTGACCGCAAACACGTCCCAGAGAAGAGGGCTCCTGAAGTTGGGCCACATGCTCATCTGGTTCGGGAGCGGGAACATCCAGTAGGCGACCCAGACGCGTCCCACGTGGATCCCCGGGAACGTCAGGGCGCACATGACCGCGAAGATGGTCATCGCCTCCGCCGCGCGGTTGATCGAGGTGCGCCATTTCTGCCGGAAGAGGAAAAGGATTGCCGAGATCAGCGTTCCCGCGTGCCCGATTCCGACCCAGAACACGAAGTTCGTGATGTCCCAGGCCCAGCCGACGGGGACGTTGAGTCCCCAGATGCCGATCCCCTCCCAGAAGAGCCACGAGACCGCTACGCCGAGAAGGCCGAGGAGCGCGAGGGAAGGGATGAAGAAGAGCCACCAGCCGATCGGTGTCCGCCGTTCGACCGGCTCCGCGACCGCCTCGGTGATTGAGTGGAAATCAGGCGAGCGCAGAATCAGCGTTGGCTGGCCCGCGACAGGGTTGTCGAGCAGTTCTGCTTCCGTCTGGGCCAAACGCGTTCCCCGCCTGGGAGTTTGAAAAGCAGCGCGTTTGTACCATCGCGCCTTGCGTGAGTCAAGCGCCCGGCTCCCCGCGAACGCTCGTCAGGCGGGCCGGGACCCTTGTCGTGCCCTCACGGCTCGGCCGTGAGGCCGATCTGCTTGAGGAGCGGTTCGAGGTCGTCTCCCGAAGCAGGAATGCACGCGAGGATCCTCGCGCCGACCTGCCGGACCCACGGGTCGGCGCCTGGAAGTGCGCGCACCGACCGGCCAGCGTCGAGGAGCACTTGCCACGCCTCGTGCGTCTCGCTCGCGAACTCCTCGAGAAGCGACGGCGCTGCCCCCGCGCGCTGGATCCGCGATATGCGCATTGACAGCTCGCGCGCTTCGACCAGCCCCGAGTTCATGCTGTGCACGCCGACCGGAGCCGCCTGGTGCGCGGCGTCCCCGGCGAGCCAGACGCCTCCCTTGCCGAAGCTCCGCGTCAGGCGGCGCTCGAAGAGGCCGAGCGTCGACCAGTAAATCTGCGTCGGCCGCGCCGTGCACCATGGAGCCCTCGCCGCGATTAAGTCCTCGAGCCGCTCCATCGATGCCGCGTGTTCCGAGGCGTCCCGGATCTGGAATCCAAAGCGGCATCGCCCCTCCTCCAGGGGCCAGTAGACGCTCGTCAGGTCTGGATCGATAATCACGCGCACTTCCGCGGGAAGCTCCCCCACCGCTTCGATCTCGTAGACCGAGAAGATCTGGCCCGCGGCATGCTCCTCCATTTCGATGCCGGACATCCGCCGCACGGCCGAATCGTATCCGTCGGCGCCGATCACATACGCCGGTCGGATCGTCTCGCTGCGCACGACGACCCACTCGCTTCGAGCGACGGGGTAGCCGCTCGCGACCTGATCGAGCTTCGCCACCTCCGCCTGGAGCGTGCCGCCGTCCGCATTGAGGGACTGGAGCCGGTGTCCCCAGAGGACCTTTAGCTTTGCCTGGCGGAGCGCCTCCTCTGCAGCCCTCTCCAGCAGGCTTTGGCGGATGACGAGGAGATACGGATGCTTGGAAGCGAGGACCGAATAGTCGATCTCAGCGTGTCGCTCTCGCCCTTCGTAGTAGGCGACCTTCGTGAGCTTCCGCCCGGAGCCGATCAGCCCTTCGGAGAGCCCCGCTTCATCGAGAATCCGGAGCGTGCGCGGATGGACCGCAAGCGCGTAGCTGTGCTGGGTCGTCCGCTGGTGCATGTCGACGACCTCCACACGGACCCCGTTCTGCTGCAGGAACAGGGCCGCAACGAGACCGACCGGACCGGCGCCGACGACGAGGACCTCAGGATCGGGGTGACGAAACATCGAGCTTCCTCCTCACGCGCACTGCGAAAAGTGGCTTTAGGGGGTTCCCGAGGACCCGAACCCGCCGGGGCTCTTGACGGCAATTCCTGCCTGCCTGCTCCGATCAAGAAACCACAAAATGATCTAATAGGCCATCACATAACTGTCCCGCGTCGGGCTCACACCGCCCATCAGCGCCCCACTGCGCGGGTGGATGATGATCGCCTTCACCGAACCGACACCTCTCACATTGCGGATGTCGAGTTTGTGCCCCATGGCGGCGAGCTCGTCGAGGACGTGTTTCGGCACACTCGACGGCACCATCAACTTCCCCTCCGCCGTGTGCGGATAATACGAGCCTGCGAATCCTGTGCTCACGATCGACGGCTGCTCGAGCGCCTGCTGCACGTTCATCCCGAACTCGACCACGTTGAGGAAGAACTGGAGTTGGGCCTGGGGCTGCGTATCGGCCCCCGGCGTGCCAAACGCCATGTACGGCTTGCCGTCCTTCAGCGCCATCGCCGGATTGATCGTCTGCCGCACCCGCTTGCCCGGCTTCAGCACGTTCACGTCGTTGTCGTCGAGCCAGTAGTAGGCCATCCGGTTGTTCAGCATGAAGCCGGCCCCTTCGACCAGATGGCCGCTGCCAAACGCGCTCAGCAGCGATGAGGTCATCGAGACCATGTTGCGGTCTTTGTCGATGACGGTCAGATAGGTCGTGTGGCCATCTTCAACCGGCTCTTCCGAAACCGGCGGGACGGCAATTCCGCTCGACGCATACACGAGCTGCTGCATCGATGTCGACGTGAGCTGACGCGGATTGCCGGCGGGCGCCGTGCCCTCGATCGCCTTGTCAGGATTGATCAATGCCCGCCGCGACGCCGCGTACTCCTTGGAGAGCATCTCCTTCATCGGAATCGGCGGCACGAACTTCGGGTCACCGACGTACTTGTTGCGATCGGCAAACGACAACTTGAGCGCCTCGGTGACCGCATGTAGATACGGCGCGCTGTTGTGGCGCATGTAGCGCAGGTTCATCCCTTCGAGGATGTTCATCGCCTGCAGCATCACGTGGCCCTGCGAGTTGGGCGGGCACTCGTAAACCTCGATACCTTTGTAGTTGATGTGAATCGGCGCGTCTTCGTTTGCCCGAACCGCGGCGAGGTCGGCCGCCGTGATCAGGCCTCCCTCCCTTTTCATGTAGGCGGCGAACTTTTCGGCCACCGTCCCTCGATAGAAGGCGTCGCTCCCCTTCGCTCCGATTTCACGCAGGGTCGCCGCCAGGTCTTTCTGGATCACCCGATCGCCCATCTCGAGCGGCTGATCGCCTTTGAACCACACCTTCTTCGCCGACGGCGACAGCCGGTCGCGCGCCTCGGCAATGGCGCCCGCCAGCGCCTCGCTGATCGGAAACCCTTTGTCTGCCAACTCGGCGGCGGGCGCGAAGAGCTCGGCCAGCGGCTTGGTGCCGTAGGTCTTGGCGGCGAGTTCCGCGCCACCGACCGCCCCAGGCACGCTCACCGAAAAAATGCCGGCGTCGGGAATGCCGCCCTTTGATTTGTAGAAGTCGGTGGTCGCGGCGCCGGGCGCCACCCCGGTGCCATTGATGAATTTCACCTCGCCGGTCTTCGCGAGGTAGATCAGCATGAACATGTCGCCGCCGAGCCCCGTCATCTCGGGTTCGGTCAGTCCTTGAACCGCCCACGCCGCAACCGCCGCGTCGATCGCGTTGCCTCCGGACTTCAGGATGCGAATGCCCACCTCGGACGCCAGCGGATGACCCGAGGCGATCATCCCGTTGTCGGACAAGACCACGGGGCGCCATGTCGATGTCTGGGCCGAGGGATACGCCGTCAGCGCAAGAACGAGAGCAACGCCGATCGCGAATACGCGGCGAGACATAGGCTCCTCCGATCGTCGCAATCTGCCCTATGCGCCGTTCAGGCGCAAGCCTTTTCCCGTCTTGAAAGGTCGGAATGTGTGCACACGAGTCAAGTTGTTCGACACCTTTCAGGTCGTCTCGTCCGCGCGGAGCGCGGGCAAGAAGATACTGCGACTAGCGACGCGAAGCTCCGCTCCCAAAGCCTGCGAAGCTCCGCCTCAGGACCAGGGTCCAGAAGCCACAGACCAACCCCGTCATGACCGCCGGCCAGAAGCTCACCGTGAAGCGGGAGATGCCGGGCGCAAACGTCGCCGAGAACAACACGCCGGCGTGCGCCGTCAACGCCGAGAGCGCCGCGAACGCGAGCAGCGTCGGGGGCGCACGCCTGAGCGCCGCAGCCAGCAACGCGAACACCGCGAGTCCTCCCGTGATCCAGGCAATCGCCGCCACGACCGGCTGCAGAAAGCGGACGCGAGGATCGGCTTGAAACTGCAGCACTTGATCGGGTTCGCGCCAGGAGAACGCCAGCGATTCGTACGGGAGCGGGCGACGGGTGGCCAGGAACTCGTTGAGGATCGGCGTGACTGCCGGATGGGCCTGCTTGTAGGCCTGCCACAGCGACACGTAGTGCCGGATGGTGAGCTGCGCAAAGCCGGCGGGCGCGCTCGAAATGCGCTCGAACGCGATGGTGGTCAGGATCCGGTTCTGCGCCGCCTCGGGCAGTGAGCCGAGTGTGGCGGCGCGCAGCTCGCGAGTGCAGGGACCCTCGAGACAGGTCTCGTAATACACGGTCAGCAGCGACCGAATCTGTGGCGGCGCGTCGGCAAGGGTCTGGCGAATTCGCGCGAAGTCGACCGCGAGATGGTCCTCGATCACCGAACGGGCCGGATCCAGCGGTACTGTTGCTCGGGGCGCGTCGATGAGCGCCGCCTTCGCAAACATGTGCCGGCCCAGCAGGCTCGTGGTCTGGGTGCCGTTCACGACATACGCAACCGATCGTTCGGCGGCGATCAAGCCGATCATCGGCAGCGCGCTCGCCGCGATGACGCCGGCCTTGGATCCACTGAGCCGGCGCCAGTTGATCAGCGCCATGACGAGCAGGACTGGGAGAAATGCGTATCCGGCGTTACGAACCGTGGAGGCAAGGCCGGCGACCAGCCCGCTGACGGCGGCAGTGGTCCAGTGCGGCCGGCGCAGGAATCGAATCATCGACGCCAGGAGCATGACCTCGCACGACATGAACGGCGATTCGGTGAGGATCGACGAGTGCAACGGGGCCAACTCGGGCACCGCGACACAACCGGCGACCACCGCCAAGGCGAGCGGGAGGCTCGACCACTGCCGAAGAACCTCGAGCCCCAGCGAACCAAGGCCGGCGGCATAAAGCAGCGGTTGCACAATGACTGCGCCTGGGGGGCCGAGCAGCCTGAGAAATACTGAGTAACCCGTCGGGACGAGCGGGGAAAAATCCAGGTAAAAGACGGAGTCGGGTGAAGTCCTGATTCCCGCCGAACCCACAAACAGGCAGTAGGCCGCGTATGTGGCGCAGGCCCCGACAACGGTCGCCTGTTTCATGAGCCGCTACGCATTCTAGTCAAAACTTTTTCTTCGGCCGATCGGCCTGCATCTGCCCTATACTCCGCCGTGGTGAAGGGCCCTTCCCTCCGGCGTCTCTAATGTCGGAACGCAAATATCGACAACGCGGGTACCAGGACGATTCGAGCCGTCCATCGGGCGAGCGTCCGCCACGTACCGACTCTCCGGGTCAGAATGCGCCTCGCCCGGAACGCGAACCGGGGGCGCCGGCGGGCGCGCGCCGGATCTCTTCTGAGGGCGCGCGTAATCCGCGGATGATGAATTCGCGCGCCGTCGCCCGCTGCGCGCGCTGCGGCACTATCGTCGACGGTCAGATTCTCTCGCTCAGCAAGTGCCCGAAGTGCCAGCACGAGCTGCGGTCCTGTCTGCAATGCGTGCACTTCGATCCGAGCGCGCGGTTCGAATGCACGCAGTCGATTGCCGCTCGCGTGGCGCCGAAAGACGCCGCCAATTCGTGCACCCACTTTACGCCGCGCACGTCGTGGGAGCGCGAAACCACCGCCGCGCACACCCAGAACCCGCAAGAGCCATCGGGCGCCCGCAAAGCCTTCGACGACCTTTTTAAATTCTGATCTAGGACCGGCATTCGGGATCCGGCATCCGGAATCAGGGATCCGGCATCCAAACTCCTATGGGGCTTCTTTCATCGCAAGACGAGCAGGTTCTCAAGCAGCATCTCTCGGCCATCACCAAGCCGGTCACGCTTCTCCTCTTCACGCAGACTTTCGGCGGCGGTGAAAGCGGCCGAGTCGCCAAGGCGATTCTCGACGAGATCGCCGCGCTTCACGAGAAGATCACCGTGGTCGAGAAGAACTTCGTGCTCGATACCGCCGACCGCGCCAAGCACGGTGTGGACAAGG
This sequence comes from uncultured Acidobacteriota bacterium, assembly GCA_963773045.1. GTDB lineage: Bacteria > Acidobacteriota > Vicinamibacteria > Vicinamibacterales > UBA2999 > 12-FULL-67-14b. Next base: position 126,417 of record CAVYZT010000005.1, read on the forward strand.
CGCCGGCGATCGTCGTGCTCAGCGATGGCCAGGACACACGCATGCGCATGTACGGCGCCCCGACCGGCTATGAGTTCGTCGGTCTGGTCGAGGCCATCTTGCTGGCCGGAACGGGCACCCTTGAATTGGAACCGCAAACCCTCGCGTGGATCGCGGCGGTGGACAAGCCGATGCACATCCAGGTGTTCTCGACACCGACTTGACCGCATTGTCCGAGGGCGGTCGTCCTCGCGCACAAGATGGCGTTCGCCAATCCGCACATTACCTCCGATGCGATCGAAGCCACCGAGTTCATGGAGCTCACGCGAAAGTACCGCGTGACCGGCGTCCCTAAAACAATCGTCAACGATCAGATTGAAATCCTCGGCGGGCTGCCGGAGGATGACTTCGTTCGTCAGGCGCTGCAGATCCCGGATATCGCGACGACGTAAGGTGCGGTCGCTGGCAGGCGCTTCATGTTTCCTCCAGAGCATGATCAATCGAGCCGCACCGAAATCGACAGCCAGTTCAGGGCTTTAGCAAGGTCAGCGCGTTCGGACCGTAAGACACTGTATATGTCTGCCCGTGCCCATTGATGACGGCGAATGTCCCGGTCCGAGACGAATAGCCGAACACGCTGAACAGATTCCCGCTCGACGGTGTAAAGCCATCCGTCAACACGACGTCGAGTGTGCCGCCGAGGGTGACTTGTCCGGCCGAGATGGAATCGAACTGGCCTGCCCCAGTGCCGCCGATGCGTAACTGGATGGTTCCAGTGTTGGTCAGGGCGACGCAACTGGACACCGCGAATGTGCCCGTGGCCGCCGTCTTGCGCAACAGGCCCGCATTCGCAAAGGTCGGCGCCCCGCAGTTGGTCGACGTCAGCGTGAGGTTGTCTCGCACGTCCCACACCCCGTCGCTCGCATTCACCACCGCGCTGTTGCCTTGGAGGTAGATGATGCCCGCGTCCCACTGCACCGTTCCGTGATTGGTCAGCGGCCCGCTCAGCACATGCTGATTCGCCGTCGCCACCGTCAGCGTCCGGCCGACACCCACCTCCAGCCCGCCCGTCAGGGACACCGTCCCCGTCTCCCACGTCATCGGCGCCGCCAGCGTCACCTTCCCGCTCCCCGTCAGCGTGCTGCTGAGCAGCACCGGCAGCGGCACACTCAGATTCGCCGTCACCGTCGTCGTCCCGTTCATGTGCAGCAGCCCCGTGCCACTGAACGTCGTGCCGCTCTGCAGCGTCACGCGGTCGAGGAACACCGTCGTCCCCGCCCCCGCCTTCAGCAGTCCGCTCGTGCTCAGCCCCGTCGCCGCCATCACCAGCGTGCCACTCTGCACTTCCAGCGTCCCCGTGTTGCTCATCGTCACGCAGCTCTCCACCCTGAAGGCAGCCGTGCCGGCCGTCTTGCGCACCAGGCCCGCGTTGGTGAACGTCGGCGCCCCGCAGTTGGTCGACGTCAGCGTGAGGTTGTCTCGCACGTCCCACACCCCGTCGCTCGCATTCACCACCGCGCTGTTGCCTTGGAGGTAGATGATGCCCGCGTCCCACTGCACCGTTCCGTGATTGGTCAGCGGCCCGCTCAGCACATGCTGATTCGCCGTCGCCACCGTCAGCGTCTGGCCGACACCCACCTCCAGCCCGCCCGTCAGGGACACCGTCCCCGTATCCCACGTCATCGGCGCCGCCAGCGTCACCTTCCCGCTCCCCGTCAACGTGCTGCTGAGCAGCACCGGCAGCGGCACACTCAGATTCGCCGTCACCGTCGTCGTCCCGTTCATGTGCAGCAGCCCCGTTCCACTGAACGTCGTGCCGCTCTGCAGCGTCACGCGGTCGAGGAACACCGTCGTCCCCGCCCCGGCCTTCAGCAGTCCGCTCGTGCTCAGCCCCGCCGCCGCCATCACCAGCGTGCCACTCTGCACTTCCAGCGTCCCCGTGTTGCTCATCGTCACGCAGCTCTCCACCCTGAAGGCAGCCGTGCCGGCCGTCTTGCGCACCAGGCCCGCGTTGGTGAACGTCGGCGCCCCGCAGTTGGTCGACGTCAGCGTGAGGTTGTCTCGCACGTCCCACACCCCGTCGCTCGCATTCACCACCGCGCTGTTGCCTTGGAGGTAGATGATGCCCGCGTCCCACTGCACCGTTCCGTGATTGGTCAGCGGCCCGCTCAGCACATGCTGATTCGCCGTCGCCACCGTCAGCGTCTCGGCCGACACCCACCTCCAGCCCGCCCGTCAGGGACACCGTCCCCGTATCCCACGTCATCGGCGCCGCCAGCGTCACCTTCCCGCTCCCCGTCAGCGTGCTGCTGAGCAGCACCGGCAGCGGCACACTCAGATTCGCCGTCACCGTCGTCGTCCCGTTCATGTGCAGCAGCCCCGTGCCACTGAACGTCGTGCCGCTCTGCAGCGTCACGCGGTCGAGGAACACCGTCGTCCCCGCCCCGGCCTTCAGCAGTCCGCTCGTGCTCAGCCCCGCCGCCGCCATCACCAGCGTGCCACTCTGCACCTCCAGCGTCCCCGTGTTGCTCATCGTCACGCAGCTCTCCACCCTGAAGGCAGCCGTGCCGGCCGTCTTGCGCACCAGGCCCGCGTTGGTGAACGTCGGCGCCCCGCAGTTGGTCGACGTCAGCGTGAGGTTGTCTCGCACGTCCCACACCCCGTCGCTCGCATTCACCACCGCGCTGCCGCCTTGGAGGTAGATGATGCCCGCGTCCCACTGCACCGTTCCGTGATTGGTCAGCGGCCCGCTCAGCACATGCTGATTCGCCGTCGCCACCGTCAGCGTCTGGCCGACACCCACCTCCAGCCCGCCCGCCAGGGACACCGTCCCCGTCTCCCACGTCATCGGCGCCGCCAGCGTCACCTTCCCGCTCCCCGTCAACGTACCGGTCAGGCTCAACCCTCTGGCGATGACTCCGTCGCCCGCAACGACGAGTGTCCCATTCACGACGATCTGCTCAGTGGCATACAGCGATTGAATTAACGCGGTCGTCGACTGCACGGTCACAACAAAGACCCCTGCGGGCCGATCGATTAAGACGATGTCACCGTTGCCTGGCACCAGGCCGCCGCTCCAGTTCGTCGGGATCCTCCCAGACGCCGCTTGCATCTTTGATCCACTCGACGAGACGAGATCCGACCGCAACAACAGCTCGGCCCGGAGCGAGACCACCGGTTGACCCGGTGATGATTGCGCCCCCGTTCGCACCGGCCGTGACCGGAATGGTCGTGCTCGTCTGACCCGCGGGAATCAACACTTCGGCCGGTACGGTCGCAACCGACGGATTGGAGCTTGCGAGAGTGATGGCGGGGTTCATTCCTCCGCTTGGTGGTATTGACACCGTCAACGTCCCACCGCCTCCAGGCGATAGCGTCAATGAGAGCGGCGAGAGGGTCACCCCAGCAGGAGAAGTTCTGACCGTGACGCTATCGGGCGCGCTGCTGATCGTCCCGTCGCTCACAACGAGCTGCACGACGTAGTCGCCAGGACGGTCGACGAGAAAGGTCGGCGTGGCCGACGTCGAGCTCGAGAGCACGGCCGTACTGCCGGCCGGCTTGGACGTAAATGCCCAGGCGTAGTTCGGGGCATAGAGCGACCCCGTTCCATCGAGCTGGACAGTAGCGCCGATGTCTACGACCTGGTCCGGGCCCGCGTTGGCCGCCAGTCCTGTTACCGAGTGATTCACCTCGAGCGTGTCGGGTGCACTGTCCTGGGTCCCGTCGTTGACGATCAGCTGCGCGACGTAAGTGCCGGGCCGGTCGATCACGAACGTCGGATTGACGATGGTCGCATTGGAGAGGGTCGCGATGCTTCCCGTTGGTTTCGTGAGAAGCGACCAGGAGTAAGTCAATGGGTCGAGGTCAGGATCGAACGACGCGCTGCCATCCAGTTGCGCCGTCGCTCCGATCGATCCCGTGGCGTCAAGCCGCGCATCTGCGACCGGAGGAGAACCGAGGGTACTGACGGTCATCTCGCGAGGGGCGCTGTCGAAGGTGCCGTCGTTCACGATCAACTGGATCACATAGGTGCCTGGTTCATCCACGACCAACACCGGCAGCCCTTCAGTTGGCGACTGGAGTGATGCCGCGCTCCGCGGCGGACGGGACACCAGAGCCCACCTGAACGTTAAAGGATCGCCGTCAGCGTCGCTCGAGCCCGTGCCATCGAGCCATACGGTCTCGCCAACGGCGGCCGTCTGGCTCGGCCCCGCGTTCGCAACGGGCGCTGAATTCGTCGTCGTGATCGCGATGGTGGACGGAAGGCTGAATGCCGTCTCATCGCGCACGACGAGCTGCGCGACATAGACGCCCGGCAGATCCGGAACGAAGCTGGTCGTGACCGAGTTTCGAGTCGAAAGCGCGGCGAGACTGCCTTGCGGAATGCTCGTCAACGACCACCCGTACGACAATGCTCCGCCATTGACGTCGGTGGAACCGCTCCCATCCAGATTCACGGTCGCGCCGACCGCGGTGCTTTGATTGGGGCCCGCGTTGGCAACCGGCGCAGATGCCGTTGTATCGATCGTGACCAACGATGGCGTGCTTTGGTAAGACCCATCGGACACAATCAGCCGCAGCACGTACCGGCCAGGTCGGTCTGCCAGGAACGACGTGCTTGGATCGCTGGCCGCGGAAAGCTCGGCGAGAGAACCGACGGGGACGGATGAGAATCTCCAGGAATATGACAGCCGGTCGCCATCGACATCGCTCGAGTCTGCGGCGGTCAGGTAACTCGTCGCCCCGACTGCCACCGTCTGATTCGGGCCCGCGTCGGCCACAGGCGGCGAATTTCTCGTGTCGATGGTGACCGTGTCGTCGCGGCTGTCCTCGCTGCCGTCATTCAGCACGAGACCCACGACGTACTTGCCGGGGACATCAGCAACGAATGTGGGCGTGACTTCGGAGGCGCTCGACAGCGTCGCCTGACTGCGTTCGGGACGTGACCGCAACGACCAATTGAAGGTCAATTGATCGCCGTCCAGATCGCTCGACTCGGTGCCGTCGAGATGGACCGTTGTCAGCACAGCAACCGTCTGATCGGCACCGGCGTTCGCTGTGGGACGTCTGTTCTGGGTCCTGATCGTGACCATCGCTGGTGCGCTCAGCGCGCTCCCATCACTGACCACGAGTTCGGCCTGGTAGTCGCCGGGCGAGTCGGCGACGAAGGTTGGCGTGGCAGTCGCCGCGCCGGCCAACACAACACTGCTGCCCTCTGGCTTGGAAACAAGAGTCCAGGCATATGTGAGCTGATTCCCGTCGGGGTCGCTGGAGCCGCTTCCATCCAACTGAACCTGAGCCCCGGGCAGGATGGACTGGTCGTGTCCGGCATCCGCAAGCGGCGGACTGTTTACCGGGGTCGCTTGAACTGCCCATTGGAGCCACGATGTGTCGATGTCGCCCTTCCGGCTCTGCCGCAGGACGAACACATCCTTGCTCGCGACCGTGGCGCCGCCGGGTACGCGTTCGAAGGTCACCGATCCATCGATCACGACCGTCCCGGGCGGGGCCATCAGCAGCGTCGCCGACACACCGTCGGCGGTTGGCCCGGTGTTCGTCATCCGGGCGCGGTAGGTGTAGTCGAACTGCCCGCGTCCGGCAGGCTTCACGCTGACCAGATCGTAACCACCGATGGTCAATCCTGCCGACGAGATTGTCGACGAGAGCGCGCTCGCCACCAGGCAAAGCACGGCGAACGACCACGCGCGACATCGGCGAACCATGACGATCTCCTCACGTCTGGGCGTCACGCGCTGCGATCGTGGCGTCCGGGGGGTGGACGTTTGAAGCTGTAGAGGGTGCAGGGGCCGCGCATACTCTGGGCAGTACGCGTCCCATCTGTCAACGGTAAACGTGTCAGCGCGGGTCGCCCTTCGCGGTCTGTCGGCAGCGCTCAGGGCGCGAAGCGGGCCGCTCGAAGCAAGCCGAGCGTTTCGGCGTCGACGGTGACGGCAGCCTGACGCACGCAGCCACTCGGTGCGAGCGCGAGCGAGAACCCGATAACGACGTTGATGGCGTTTCCAGATCCACGTAGGCGGCCCATAAGCCAGAATTCGCCCTCACACGCCGCGGCCTCATCGCGCCAGTCAACGACGCCGCGCTGGATGGTCGCATCCGGTACCGCATGCTGGAGGGCCTTGACGATGAATCGATACCCTGAGGGACCGCGGGCAAGCATCAGGATCAGGGGATCGTCTGGAGACCTTCCGAGCAGCGTTTCATAGGCGGCGCCGTTCAACAGAAACTGAGTGGCGCGGTCGAAGAGTCCCGCAGGCAGATCCATCCCTTTTTTGTTGAAGAGCGCAATCAACTGATCGATGCGTTCGACCGTGGCGGTCAGGCTTTCGGGTGCGGGTTCTGCGGTTGCCATCGGTTGTCGTCCGTGAGAACGAAGCGGGTTTCCTCCGGCACTTCCCAGCCGGGTATCGACGGAAAGAGTGGATCGCCCGGCAGCGTCAGCATCGTCACGGTTTCGTTCTTGATGAAGCCCGGCTGCACGCGCACGATCGGCCGGGTGCTCGCCCACTTGAACACCGCGTCAACCGAAGAGAACGGTTGGAGCTGACGAAATGTCGTCCACGTTGGCGGCGGCAGCATGATTCGGCCGGCCACACACTCGTCGATGGCTTCGTCGGGTGTCACCCAGGCGACAGCCGTCGTCTCTGAATCGTCATGGCGCGCCTGTTGGCCGTGCGGCATCCGCGCGAGAAAAAACCGAGTGTCGTACCGGCGGATCTCGATCTCAGGCGTCACCCAGTGGGCAAAGGCCACGAGCGAGGCGTCGTCGATCCGGACGCTGGCTTCCTCGTGAAGCTCTCGCACCGCCGCCCGTCGATAGGTCAGCTCTTCTTCGACGGTCAGGCCGGGAAAGCGAGAGACCGGCGTCTGCGCCAAGCCGTCCACCTCAATTCGATCGGCATCATCCACGCGGCCACCAGGAAACACATGCGCGCCGGCCATGAAGGCGACGTTGTCATGACGTTTGAGCAGGAGCACTTCGAAGCATGGCTGCCGTTCGCGGAGCACGATCACCGTTGCCGCGGGCCGCGCGACGACCGGCGTAGACATCCGGGGATGATATGACACTCGGGATACGCAGCCAGGCAAGCACCCGACGCAACCGGCGGAGCGATGCGCGAATCGGACTACTATTCTGGAGTGTCTGACGCGACGGAACGAGCGCTTCTCAACCGCTTGAACGCCGAGCGAGAAGAAGCCTACCGGCGTTACAACGAGGCACTGAGCGATCTCGATCGCGCGCGCCAGAAATCACCGGAATGGCCCGATCCCCCGCAACGCTTTGACGATGCGTTGGTCACTCCCATCAACGAGGCCTGGAACATCCTCGGGGACGGCAAGCCCGATCGGCTGCCGGGATGGCGCGGACGACTCGGTGAGGTGATCTGGCAAATCGTCGAGCCCTACTTCAAGCGGCAACTGTCGTTCAACAGCGCTCTCGTCGACCACCTGAATCGGAATGTAAAGGGCCAGCGAGAGACCCAGGACGCGCTCGCGCGCGCGCTGCCAGAGATCAATGAAAGCGTCCGCGGCCTGGTGCAGTTCGAGCTGCTGCTGATGCACTTGTGGCAGCAGCTGATCCCGCTGCTCGACACGCGAGATCGCGCGACCAAGGACGCCATCGCCGAGCTCCGCGCCGTGACCGACGTGGCCCAGCGTGCCGCCGCGATGGCAAAACGAGAGCTCGAGCGGATCGCGACACGGCGTCCCGCAACGGAAGGTGGAGCCTCGCCGGCAGCGGAAATCCATACGGGCACAGCGTCGCATGCCTATAAATACGTCGCCTTTGAGGATCGCTTTCGCGGATCTGAGAGTGAGATTCGGGCGCGGCTCGCCGATTACGTCACCTATTTCGAAGGTGCGTCGGACGTCCTCGACATTGGCTGCGGCCGCGGCGAGTTTCTCGAGCTGCTGAAGGATGCAGGGATCCGCGCGAAGGGTCTCGATCTCAACTCCGAGATGGTCGAGGTCTGCCGTGCGAGGGGCCTGGATGTCGTTGAGGCTGGCGCGCTCGCCTACTTGTCCGGACTCCCTGATGAATCGCTCGGCGGCCTGATTGCAGTGCAAGTGGTGGAACACCTGCAGCCCGACTATCTCACAGGCCTGTTGCAGACGGCGCTCTACAAACTCAAGCCCGGCGCTCGAATCGTGCTCGAGACGATCAATCCGGCGTGCTGGGTGGCCTTCTTCGAAAGCTACTTGCGGGATCTCACGCACGTCCGGCCGATTCATCCCGAGACGCTGCAGCACCTCTTGCATGCCAGCGGCTTCAGTTCGGTGGAGATCGTCTATCGCGCGCCGATTGGCGAGGAAGCGCGGCTGCAACGCGTCAAAGACCGGACGCTGCATTTTGGCGAAGACGCGACCTCGGATCCGCTCACCGAGCTGACCACGGCTTTCAATCGCAACGTCGATCGCCTCAACGCGCGGATGTTTACCTATCAGGATTTCGCGGCGGTCGCCAGGCGTCCCTAGCTCGGCGCTTTCCGTGACCAGCTTTCTTTCTTCTTTCTTCTTTCTTCCTCTCTTCAGTCCCTCACTCCCACTTCCAATCCGCCATGGCCAGACCGAGCTCGCGAGTGTCATTCGAGCCGTAGTCTGATGGCCGGAAGGTTCGGCTGACCGAGGTCTGGATGATCATCCTGCGCTCGCCGGCTGGTGCAGGGATGTCGATGGCGGCGTTCTCGCCTTTTCGAAGCTCGGTGTTCAGGACCAGCTTGGAGTCGGCCCACACTTTGACGGTGACCGGATCGGTATCGGGGTGATCGATCCAGCAGACGAATTTCAGCACGCGGCCTTCGACTGGAAGCACCGCCAACGATTCCTTCATCGTCCAGATGCGGCCCCGGCCGCCGTCCCGCGAGCGTTCGAGATCGTGCAGCCCATAGCGGTAGTACCAACCAAACCGCTGCGCGCGGTTCTGAGGCAACAGGTCGCCGCGCGCTGCCGCGTAAGTGGTCGCGGCGTGGACGGCGACGATCGCCACAATCAGCGCCCACGCCGGGCCCCAGACGATTTGGCGCGGGTGAGAGTCGAATGCCCGTGGCCGATCGACGACTGACAGATACCAGAACGCGAAAGTCCAGAACGTGATGACGACGGGGGTCGCCTGGCCGGCAACGCCGACGAGCGACACCAGTCCGAGGGCCACGAGCGATCCGCGCAGGACGCGAGCCGAGGCCGAGAACCGCTCATCGCGTGCCCCGGAGGCCAGGGCGCGGATGAACAGGACGCACCAGACGAAACAGGCAAGGCTGCCGAGCAGGCCAAGCTCCGCCACTTGTTGGCGGAACCAGTTCTGCGCGTTGTCGGGCGGGATGTCGAGACCAAACGATCCGGCGTAATCGTGAACCAAGGTCAGAAAGCTTCCGACGCCCACTCCTGACCACGGATGTTCTCGAATCATCAAGGTCGCGGCGCGGCCGTAGCCAAAGCGATCGGTGAGCTGGCGGAGCGACTCCCGAATCGGCAGGTCGCCGACACCCGGGATGAAGCCGAGGCTGCCGCGAGCGACGATCGACGTCGTGGACGACCCGCGAACGACCAGGAATACGAAGCCGATGGCGGCGAGCGCGACCGCGAGCGGCAGGAGCCGTTTCACAAGAGGCTTGGATCGGTTGTCGGCAGAGTGCCACCAGCACCACGCCTGATAGCAAACGGGAATCATTCCCACGGCCAGAGCGACCAGCGCCGTGCGTGAACCGGAGACGTAAACGCCGGCGAACGCCAGCGCGAGTCCACCAGCGCCAACGATGAACGCGCCGGGACCTCTAAGGATCTGAGCCAATGCGAGGAAGGCGGGGCCCCACATTGCGGCCAGCATGCCGAAGGCATTCGCATCCATCAGGGTGCCGGCGGCCCGGCCCATGCTAGGCCAGCTGTGCCCGCTGAGGAACGTGAGGTTGACGAATCCCTGATACAAGCCGACCGCGCAGGCGACGCTGACGCCGATCGCCAATGGCGCCGCGACTTCTCTGATGAATGCCGGGCGATCTTTTGCGTAGCAGCGATACAGCCAGTCGAACCACAGCAGGCCCGCATTATGTCCAATCACAACGTAGGCTACCCAGCTGATCGATTCGTTCGGCGAGACTCCGAAGCTCGTATTCGAGACGCGCGCCAGATTGAAGATCCAAGGGGCGAATCCTACTTCGCGAAACATCACGATCGGAGCCGACACCGAAACGATCAACGCCCACCCGATGAGCGGCCACAACCACGGCCGCGGAATGTTCCACGTCCAGGCCGAGCCTCCTGATAACACCAGTCCAAGCAGCGGTGCGATCCAGGCGACTTCGTGACTGGTGTGGTCGCGGCCCGACCACGCCATGAGCAGAGCCGGCATCAGGTAAATCGACACCAGGATGAGCGGAGCAACGAGGCTTCGCAGCCGATCGCCCACAACAAATGCGGCGATGAAGCCAGCGATGCTGACATAGAGCAGCGGCCCGACGCCGTAGGCCGCCAGATTGATCTCGATCGCCAGCGCGACGAGCGTCGTGAAGATGACGAGACTCTTCGAAAGCGCGTTCATCGGCGGTGCGTCAACGACAGCCCAGCCACAGATGACACAGATTATACGGACGCGTTCCCGGAATCATGAGGTCGCTCGATGGCCGAGGCGGGAGAACACCGTCACGGCTTCGATGTGATCCGTGTGCGGAAACATGTCCACCGGCTGGGCACTGACCATCTGATAACCCGCGTCCTGAATGACGGGCAGTTCACGGGCGAGCGCATCCGGATTGCAGGAAACATAAACGGCGCGGCCGGGTGCCATTCGAGCGAACACGGCTGACAAGACTTCGTTGCTGCAACCGTCTCGCGGCGGATCGAGCACCACCGTATCGAACGATTCGCGAGAGAGACGCGGCAGCGCATTCTGCACGGGCGCGCAGATTAATCGCAGACGCTCCTCGGGGATGCGGTTCAAACGGCGGTTGGCATCGGCGTCCTTGATGGCCTGGCGATTCTCTTCCACAGCAACGACGTGAGCGCCGCCCGCTGCGAGTGACACGGAAAACAGTCCGCTGCCGCTGAAGAGATCCAGCACGCGCCGGGACGAGCCCACGGCGGAGCTCACCAGGCGAACCAGATGGGTCGCCGCGACGACGTTGGTCTGGAAAAACGCTGTCGGCGAGACGAGGAACGCCCGGCCCCCAGCGTTCTCCCTGACATGGCCGGCGCCGTCGATCCTGATCGTCTGCTCCCCCACCATGAACGGTCCTGGTTTGTCGTTGATGTTGAGAAAAAACCCATCGGGCCGTTCCGCCGAAGCCAGGAGCGCACGCACCGGCGCTCGAAGCGCTTTGTCGTTGCGGTTGACGACGAGCATCGCGACCGCCTCACGGTCATCGCGAGTCGTACGGACGATCAGATGTCGAAGAACTCCCGAGCGGCTCTGCCCTGTCGCCATGATGCCCGCGTCAGCCAGTCGATCGCGCAGGGCAAAGGCAATGCGGTTGCCGCGCTGGCTGTGCACCGGACACTCTCGAACCGGCACGATGCGCCTGGATCCGCGCGCGTAGTGGCCCATGACGAGCCGGCCTCGCGCATCTGAGCCAAAGGCGAACGACACTTTCTGCCGAAACCCCCAAGGCATTCCATCGGCTTCGACGGGCATGCCGATCATTGGAGAGACGGCAGGCGCGCGAATCGCCTGCTCGAACTGCTTGGTTCGTCGCGCGAGCTGCTCGGCGTAGGTGAGATGCTGAAGGCTGCAGCCGCCGCACGTGCCGAAGTGCGGGCAGATCACTTCACCTTGACCAACTCCACTTCGAACACGAGTGTCGCGTTGGGAGGAATCACCCCGCCCGCGCCGCGAGGTCCGTACGCCATTGCCGGCGGAATCGTCAGGACACGCACGCCGCCTTCTTTCATGCCCTGAAAACCCTGATCCCAACCCGCAATCACTTCGCCGGCGCCGAGAGAGAATTCGAACGGTTCGTTGCGATCCTTCGAACTGTCGAATTTCTTCCCGCGCTTGTCGGGCTTGCTCGCGTCGTACAGCCAACCGGTGTAGTGAACGCTCACCACCCGGCCTGCACGCGACTCGGCGCCGGTTCCAACCGTGGTGTCGACCTTCTGAAGTTCGGTAATGCCAGAGTCTGCCATTGATGGTCCCGGATCGTTGTCGCCGCTCGGCGACGAGTTGCGGCATGCGAAGAGAGAAAGAATGAGAAGCGGAAGAATCAGAACGGGTTTCATTTGCGATGTCATTCTAACGAGGTCCGCCTCCGCACGCTTCGCGTGCTACGGCGAGACAGCCTTCGCAAGTGACTTATGCGCCTGTGACACTTGGCCAAGCCGAAGGCTTGGCCTGGACGAAGCCGCGAGCGCAGCGAGCGTTCGGCGAAGTCTGGCGGAGAGGAAGGGATTCGAACCCCTGGAAGCCTTTCGACTTCAACGGTTTTCAAGACCGCCGCCTTAAACCGCTCGGCCACCTCTCCGAACTGAGTCATTTTACTGGTTCTATCAGCTCACGCCCGCCCATGAACGGTCGCAGCGCTTCTGGCACAACGATCGAACCATCGCGCTGCTGATAGTTCTCGAGAATCGCAATCAGCGTCCTGCCGACCGCGAGGCCCGATCCGTTCAGCGTGTGGACGTGTTCCGCCTTGCCGGTGCCATCCGGCCGAAACTTGATGCTCGCGCGGCGCGCCTGGAAGCCCTCGCAGTTCGAGCAGGATGAGATTTCGCGGTACGTGTTCTGACTCGGCAGCCAGACTTCGATGTCGTAGGTCTTCGCCGATGAGAACCCCATATCGCCAGTGCACAACACGACCGTGCGGTGCGGGAGACTCAGCCGCTGCAGCACACGCTCGGCGTCACGCGTCAGACCCTCGAGCTCGTCATACGAGGTCCCGGGGGTCGCGAATTTCACGAGCTCGACCTTGTCGAACTGATGTTGCCGGATGAGACCGCGCACATCTGCGCCGTACGAACCAGCCTCGCTTCGGAAGCACGGCGTGTAGGCCGTGTACTTCAAGGGCAGCTGGCGACCGTCGAGGATCTCTCCGCGATACAGATTTGTGACCGGCACCTCAGCGGTCGGAATCAGAAACAGATCCCAATCACCGGCGATCTTGAAGAGATCGGGCTCGAACTTCGGCAGCTGACCGGTGCCGTACAGCGTTGCCGAGTTCACGAGAAACGGCGGCAGTACTTCGGTGTAGCCGTGCTCGGTGGTGTGGAGGGTCAGCATGAAATTAATCAGGGCGCGCTCCATCTGTGCGGCCGCGCCCATGAGCACCGCAAATCGCGATCCGGAAATCTTCGTCGCCCGCTCGAAGTCGATGATGCCGAGCGCAGGGCCGAGATCCCAATGCGCCTTTGGCTCGAAGTCGAAGCGCGCGGGTTCACCCCACGTGCGAACCACGACATTGTCGGCCGACGACTTTCCGACCGGGACACTCGAATGTGGAATGTTCGGCAGCGTCTCGAGGATCGCCATGCGCTGCCGCTCGATACCTTCGAGCTCGATCTCCAGCTGCTTGATCTGCTGCGCTCGGACTTTGCTCGCTTCGTACAGATGCGAAACGTCCAGGCCCTGCCGTTTCGCGCGCGCGACCTCGTCGCCGGCGGCGTTCTGCTCTCGCTTCAGTCCCTCAACGAGGGGAATCAAGCGGCGGCGTTCCCCCTCGACGGTTGCCAGCTGTTGCAGCTCGGCCGACACATCGAGACCCCGCCTGCTCAGACCTTCACGAACCGTCTCGAGGTTCTCGCGCACCAGTGCCGGATCCAACATGCCGTGTTCCTCTGTCATGTATCCTAATGCGGATGGTCACTTCGATCCGAAAGGCGGTCTTCCCCGCCGCTGGCTTGGGCACACGCTTCCTGCCGGCTACGAAGGCGCAGCCCAAGGAAATGCTGCCGCTGGTCGACAAGCCGACGATCCAATACGGAGTCGAAGAAGCCGTCGCCTCGGGTGTGAGCAACATCATCCTGGTCACCGGCCGAGGCAAGAACGCGATCGAAGATCACTTCGATGTCGCCACCGAGCTCGAAACGTTTCTCGAAAGCCGGGGCAAGTTCGAGCAGCTCGAAGAGATCAGAAAGATCTCCAGCCTCATCAACGTCGCGTATGTGCGGCAGGGCGAACCGCTCGGCCTGGGTCATGCGGTGCTCGTCACCGAAGCGCTTGTCGGGCCAGAGCCCTTCGCGGTCATTCTCGGCGACGACGTGATCGACGCGGAGCCGCCGGCACTGCGCCAGATGATCGACGTCTTCTCTCAGGTGCAGAGTCCGGTCCTGGCGGTCGAGCGGGTACCCGAAGACCAAGTGTCAAGCTACGGCATCGTGAGCGTGGAGCCGGCGCCAGAGATCGGCCCGCGCGTCTACCGGGTGAAGGATCTGGTCGAAAAGCCGGCGCGAGCCGATGCGCCGTCGAACTTGGCCATCATCGGACGCTACATTCTCACGCCCGACATCTTCGAAGCGTTGAAGGCGACGTCGAAAGATCAGTCAGGGGAGATTCAGTTGACCAACGGCTTGCGCCGCCTGCTCGCATTGCGGCCGATCTACGCCTACGAGATCGACGGCGTGCGTCACGACACTGGCAACAAGCTTGGGTTCTTGAAAGCAATGGTCTACTTCGGGCTGAAGCGCCCCGATCTCGCTCAGCCCTTCCGCGAGTATCTCGAGAGCCTCAATCTGACGCCGGCTTCGAAGCGCTAGACTTCGAGTCGCCCTTCGGCTTGGCCTTGGAGTCGCTGTTCGACTCGCTCTTGGCGGTCTCTTTGCTCTCCGCCTTGGATTCACTCTCCGCCTTGGATTCACTCTTCGACTCGGAGGCGCCGGTTTTGGCCTCGCCGCCGGCGTTATCTGCCTGTCCTTTCGACGACGATCCGCCATCGCCTTCGGACCTGCCCGCGCGGGCGTAGTCGGTGATGTAGAACCCGGAGCCCTTGAACTGAATCGCCGGCGATGAAAGGAGCTTGCGCACTGGCCCACCGCATTTTGGGCAGGCGGCGATGTGGGGATCCGAATACTTCTGGATCACCTCGAAGCGATGACCACAGGACTCACACTCGTACTCGTAAAGCGGCATTCGCTACTCCAGGATCACATCAGACGAGCCGTCGAGCAGCAGCCGGCGGAGCGCCCAGAATGGCGCGGCGCCTTGCGCGAGAAAGGCATCGTGAAACGCGCGCAGTGAGGGCTTGCCGCCCTTGTGCTGCTGCCAGTCGCGGCGAAGCTTGAGCAGCATCATCTTGCCGGCGGCGTAGACGAGGTAGGTCGGATCGAATGTGCCACGTTCGGCTTCCCGCCGTGCCGTCGCCTCTTCGAGAAAGGCTTCGTCGCGGAAGAATCGCACTCCTTGCTCGACCGACCAGTCATCGGTGTGCAGGCGGATGCCGACGATGAAGCGTGCCAGGCGGACGAGCGACTCGGCGAGTTGGCCGAGCTTGAGCGAGTGGTCGCCGCGGCCGAATCCCGCCTCGAGCATCATGTGCTCGCAGTAGTGCGCCCAGCCTTCGATGTACGACGCCGGCGCGAACATCGTCGACCGACGGACCTTCGAATCGACGCGACGCAAGTATTGATAGTGGAGGAAGTGGCCCGGATACACTTCGTGGATCGAGATGTTCCACAGCGTCGGCAGGTTGAAGTCGCGAAGGTGCTCGAGCTGGCGCTCCTCGGGCCATGACCGATCGACGTCGGTGATGTAGTAGGTCGCGCGCGACGGCTTGGGCTCAAACGGACCCGGCGTCCACATGCTCGCCGACGACCAGCGGAAGAATTCCGGTGTGGCGGCAACCGCGACGCCCGCATTTTCGGGAATGGCCACGACCGGGGTCCGGGACAGAAACGTATGGAGCTCGGTGATCTGTTCGCGAACGACCTGGATCAGCGTTCCGGGTTGAGGATGATCGCGCTTGGCGTGCCGCCACGCCTCCATCGGGTCGCCGCCGTTGAGCCGGCCGGCCACCGAGCGGAATTCCTCCTGCGTCGCTTCCAACTCTCGCGTGGCGATCGAGAGAAGTCGTTCCACGGGAAGCGTGATGCCTTCGTCGAGCTTGAGCTTCCGCTCGAAGAGCTCGCGGCCGAGGCGAAACGACCCCTTGGCGCGGGGGCGGATCTCGGTCTCGAGATCGTTGACGTATTCACCGATCGTGTGGACGGCTTCGCCGCATGCGTCCGCGAGATCACTCAACAGATGGAGGTCGTCGACGTCCGAGAAGGCACGGGGGAGATCGGCGTCGATGAACGTCATCACGCCGCGCCAGGTGTCGATGCCGACCTTGACGAAAATCGCCGGCGGATCCTTCACGTTGTCGCGCGCGGCCTGGACCATGCGCGAGACCTGCCGGAGCTTCGACAGCACTCGGCGCGCGCGCTCGGGTTGGGACGTCGAGGTGAAGATCGCCTGGGACGCCAGGCTCGAGGCGAGCGCCTCGGCGTAGGTATGGGGATTCCGCTCCCATGAGCGGACCTCCTCGATGTCGAACTGCCTCGCTCGGATGTTGGCGGCGATGATGGCGTGTTCGACTTGCTCTTTCGGGGACAGCGCCGAGCCCGGAATCGCCTCGATGCGACGGGCGAACCCGGCCAGCGCGCTTGAATGGGACTCTATCGAGCTCCGGCGGAAGTCCTCAACGAGGTCGTCGTGGAGGTGGACCCCGTCCAGGGTCGCCCCAGTCGGGTAGACCTCGTAAAGGTAGCTGAGATAGGCGTCGACGAAGTGAGGCAGCGGTTCAGCGTCATGCATGGGCTACACAAGCCGCGCTCCACGCGAGAACAAACATCTCGCAATGGTACATTAAAATTTGAGTTGCCATGCCCGATCCCACGGCGGCCAGGAGAGCGGGCACCTTGTATGTGGTCGCCACACCGATCGGCAATCTCGAAGACATCACCTTGCGAGCGCTAAAGGTCCTGCAGGCCGTCAACCTTGTCGCGGCCGAGGACACCCGCCGTACGGCGATATTGCTGCGGCATTACGAGATTTCGACGCCGGTGGTGAGCCTCCACGAGCACAATGAACGCCAGCGGTCCGCGTCGATCGTCGGCCGGCTGGCGGTGGGGGAGTCGATAGCGCTGGTGACCGACGCAGGTACCCCGGCCATTTCGGACCCAGGAGCGCATCTGGTCTCGGCCGTCCGAGCTGCGGGTCTTGCCGTCGAGCCGATTCCTGGCGCGAGCGCGATCTTGGCAGCCTTGTCGGTCGCCGGTCTGGATTCTGATGGGTTTGTCTTCGCGGGATTCCCGCCGTCTAGGCTAAATGACAGAAATACCTGGTTGAAGAAGGTTTTAGATGAGAGTCACGGCAGGGCTATCGTATTGTTCGAGTCGCCGCATCGCATCTTGGCGACGCTCACTGCATTGGCATTATTGGTCAAACACCAAATCATGGTCGGCCGCGAGCTGACCAAGATACATGAGGAGCTTCGATGGGGGACTCCTTCTGACTTGGCGGCCGCCTTTGCCAGCGCCAAGGGAGAGTTCACTGTCATCATCCCCCCTGGGCCAACCGACGACGTGCAGGAACACGAGCCGAGCGATGCAGAAATAGCCAGAGAATTTGGTCATATGGCCGCAAACTGACCCGTCGGCCTCAAAACGAGAGGCTGTCAAGAAACTGGCAAGCCGCCTCGGAATGCCTGTTAGGGCGGTTTACGCCTCGCTAGAGCGGACCAAAATTGGTTAAACGACATAATTTTGATGGGTGAACTTCACATCGTCATACTCGCCGCCGGGAAGGGCACTCGCATGAAATCCGAGGTGCCCAAAGTCCTTCACAAGATCGCCGGCCTGGCGATTATCGATCGCGTGCTTCGCGTCAGCAGCCCGTTGGCGCCGGCCTCGACCACGGTGGTTGTCGGCCACTCCGCCAATCAAATCCGCCAGCACCTGGCTCCCCAACAGGGGGTCGCGTTTGCTGTCCAGGAAGATCAGAGAGGCACGGGCCATGCATTGCTGCAGACGCGGCCGCTATTAGAGAACCGCGAGGGCACCGTCGTCCTGCTGTCAGGGGATGTTCCTCTCCTCAAGAGCGCAACGGTGCACTCATTGATCGAGGCTCACGTCGAAGCCGGAGCCGCCGCGACTGTGGTCACGGCCACAGTGGCGAGGCCATTCGGCTACGGGCGAATCGTGCGGAGCGGCGGCCGGATGACCCGCATCGTGGAGGAGAGAGACGCATCCCCTGCACAACGCAAGATCACGGAAATCAACTCGGGGATTTACGCCTTCGAGCTGAGCTCGCTCTTCCGCGCGCTGGACGAGATCAAGCCGGCCAATGCGCAAGGTGAGTTCTACCTGCCGGATCTCATCGGCATCTTTCGGAAACGAAAGCGCCCGGTGGCCACCTGGACCGTCACCGCCGCCGATGAGATCCGCGGCATCAACAGTCGAAGCGAGCTTGCTGAGGTCACGAAGATGGTACGCCAGCAGAAAAACGAAGAGTTGATGGCCGCCGGAGTTACGCTGATCGATCCGGCGACGACGTATATCGACACCGACGTCGAGGTGGGAGCGGATACGGTGATCCATCCGTTCGTCATTCTCGAGGGCACCACCAAGGTGGGAACCGCGTGCGAGATCCACGCCGGCACTCGCATCGTGAATTCCACGATCGGGGATCGAGTGACGATTCGAAACCACACGATTGTCTCTGAATCGACCGTCGAGAACGGCGCAATCCTGGGACCCTTTGCGCACCTCCGGCCCGGTAGTCAGGTGGGGGAAGAGGCCCGCGTCGGCAACTTCGTGGAGCTCAAGAAAACCTCACTCGGGCCAGGCGCGAAGGCGAACCACCTGTCATATCTCGGCGACACCGAGGTCGGCGCGAAGGCCAACGTGGGCGCCGGCACGATTACCTGCAATTACGACGGCCACCAGAAGCACCAGACCAGGATTGGAGCGGGTGCGTTCGTTGGCAGCGACAGCACGCTGGTCGCGCCGATAAGCATTGGTGACGGCAGCTACATCGCCGCCGGTTCGACGATCACCGAAGACGTGCCCGCCGGCGCGCTGGGCATCGCTCGAGGCCGTCAAGAGAACAAAGACGGCTGGGTCGAAAAACGCAAGTCACAACGCCACAAGTGAGCAGGGCCAAACGCGATCATGTGCGGCATCATCGGTTACATCGGCCCTAAGCCCGTCGTGCCCGTCATCCTGGAAGGGCTCCGGCGCCTGGAATATCGGGGCTACGACTCGGCTGGCGTGGCCGTGGTTCAAGACGGTCAAATCCACGTTCGTCGCAGCGCCGGCAAGCTGTCGAATCTGGAGCAGGCCGTTCAGCGCGCGCCACTTGCTGGCACCTATGGACTCGGCCATACGCGCTGGGCAACGCACGGCCGCCCGACCGAAGAGAACGCACATCCGCATCGCGACGGCACCGGCCGCATCGTGGTGATCCACAACGGCATCATCGAAAACTACCTCGAGATCAAACGGGAGCTGCAGGCCGCCGGCCACACGTTCGAGTCGGAAACCGACACGGAGGTCGTCGCCCACCTGGTGCAGCGCGAGTGGAAAGACGACGGACTCGAGAACGCGGTGCTGAGAGCGATGGCCCGCGTACGGGGCCTGTTCGCGCTCGTCTTGCTCTCGGCAGACGACCCCAACAAGCTGGTCGCGGTTCGAAACGGTCCACCGCTCGTCGTCGGCCTCGGCGATGGCGAATTCTTCGTCGCCTCGGATGTTCCCGCCATCCTCAGCCACACCCGCGACGTGGTCTTCCTCAACGACCGCGAGATGGTCATCGTCAGCGACAAAGGTGCCGTGTTCAAAACCTTCGACGGCCAGCCAATCAACCGCACCCCGACACGGGTCACCTGGGATCCGGTGATGGCGGAGAAGGCTGGCTACAAGCACTTCATGCTCAAGGAAATCTTCGAGCAGCCTCCGGCGGTTCGAGAAACGGTGCTTGGTCGCGTGTCGCCGGAATCGGGAAGCGTCTTCCTCGACGAAGTCGGAGTTCCAGAGGATGACCTTCGTGCGATCGAGAAGGTGACGCTCCTGGCGTGCGGCACGTCCTGGCATGCCGCGCTGGTCGGCAAGTTTCTCATCGAGCAGCTCGCCAAGCTGCCGACGGAGGTGGACTACGGGTCGGAGTTCCGCTACCGAAAGCCGATTCTGAATGCCCAGTCTCTGGCGGTCGCCATCACCCAGTCGGGCGAGACCGCAGACACACTGGCGGCGCTACGCGAGGCCAAGGCGCTGAACGCCCGCTGCCTCGCGATCTGCAACGTCGTCGGCAGCATGGTGACGCGCGAAGCCGAGGGCACCGTGTACACCCATGCGGGCCCGGAGATCGGCGTGGCGTCGACCAAGGCGTTCACGACCCAGTTGGTCGCGCTCTACCTGCTCGCGCTCCACCTGGCCGAAGTCCGGCGCACGCTCACGGACGATCAGCGGCGAACGCACATCGAGGCGCTGCTGAGCCTGCCGAAGGTGCTGGAACAGGCGCTTCAGACCAGCCGCCAGATCGAGGAAGTCGCCTCGCGGTTTCACACGCGAGCGGACTTTCTCTACCTGGGCCGCGGCATCAACTATCCGATCGCGCTCGAAGGGGCGCTCAAGCTGAAGGAGATCTCGTACATCCACGCCGAGGGCTATCCAGCCGGCGAGATGAAACACGGGCCCATCGCCCTCATCGACGAGAACATGCCGGTGGTCGCTCTGGCGCCCAGAGATGCCGTGTACGAGAAGATGATCGGCAACATCCAAGAGGCCAAGGCCCGAGGCGGGACGATCATCGCGATCACGACAGACGATGACGAGATGATGACGCAGATCCTGGATCGCAAAAACGACTCGATCATCTCAGTTCCTGCAACCTCGCCGCTGCTCATGCCCATCGTGTTGGCGCTGCCGCTTCAACTGCTGGCGTATCACATCGCGGTCCGGAGAGGATGCGACGTCGATCAACCGCGTAATCTCGCCAAGAGCGTCACGGTAGAATAAGAAACTCTGGATCTGCTCTCCACGCTCAATCCGGCTCAACGAGAAGCCGTCCAACACACGGAAGGTCCGCTCCTGATTCTGGCGGGGGCCGGCTCGGGCAAGACCCGGGTCATCGCACATCGCATCGCCTACCTGGTTTCGGAAGGCATCGCCGATCCGAGTGAAATCGTCGCCGTGACATTCACCAACAAGGCCTCAGAGGAGATGCGGACGCGAGTCGAGGAGTTGCTCGAACGCGACTGCCGGGCGATGTGGATTTCGACCTTCCACGCGATGTGCGCTCGCATTCTGAGACGTGAAGCGCCGCACATCGGGCTGACGCGTGATTTCACCATCTACGACTCGGCGGACCAGCAGGCCGTGATCAAAGAGCGGTTGCGCGAATATCAGCTCGACGACGCGCTCTACCAGCCGCGAGCGGTTCTGAGCCGAATCAGCCACGTGAAGAACCGGATGGAGGGAGCGGCGTCGATTGGGTCGGACTGGAACCCGAGAGACAAGGAAATGCGCAGGCTGTTCGAGGGCTACCAGAAGGCGCTTCGAGACGCGAGCGCCGTGGACTTCGATGACCTGCTTCTCAAGACCGTTCAGCTGTTCGAGGAAGCGTCCGCTGTCCGCGACCGGTACGCTCGCCGCTTCCGGTTTGTCATGGTGGACGAATACCAGGACACAAATCGTCCGCAGTATCTGCTGATCAAGCAGCTGGCCGGCGTGCACCGGAACCTGGCCGTCGTCGGAGATCCCGATCAGTCGATCTACAAATGGCGCGGCGCGGACCTGCGCAACATCCTCGACTTCGAGCAGGATTTCCCGGAAGCGGAGATCGTCCGCCTCGAGCAGAACTACCGGTCCACAGAGATCATCCTGTCGGCGGCCTCGGCAGTGATCGCCAACAACAAGAACCGAAAGGAAAAGACGCTGTGGACCGATCGGAAGGGGGGCGAGAAGATCCGCTACTTCCGCGCGGCGGACGAAGTGGAAGAGGCCGACTTCATCGCTCGCATCGCCAGGGAAGCGCTTGGCGAAGACGTCAAGTCGACCATGGGCGTGTTGTACCGCACCAACGCTCAGTCGCGCGCGATTGAAGACTCGCTGAGGGCCTCTGGAATCGCCTACGTCGTGTTCGGCGGTGTGGGCTTCTACGAACGTCGCGAAATCAAGGATGCGCTGGCCTATCTGAAGCTGATCCTCAACCCGCACGACGACGTGGCGCTGCGACGCGTCATCAACGTACCAAGCCGGGGCATCGGCAAAGGCGTGATGGATGCGCTCGAACGGGTGGATCTCACGGAAGGCGCGACCGAGCTGTCGCCGCTGCTGGCAGGACTGCAGCCAGCCGTCGCCGCGAACTCGCTGTGGTCGAAGCTTGTGACCGCCGTCGACCAACGCCGGCTCACGCCCAGGCAAGTGGCCTCGCTCGCCGCATTTCGCGATCTGCTCGCGGCGCTGACAGAAGCGGCTCGCCACGAGCCGGTGTCGATCGTCCTCGGCAAGATCCTCGACCAATCAGGCTACCTTCGCGATCTCCGTGAGGAGCGAAGCGAAGAGGCCGAGAGCCGCATCCAGAACTTGATGGAGTTGGTCTCGGCCTCGAAGGAATACGAGGCACGAGAGGCCGAACCATCGTTGGGCGGTTTTGTCGATCGGTTATCGCTTCTTTCGGACGTCGACAAGGAGCAGGGGAGTCGAGCCGCGCGCGTGCTGCTCATGACCTTGCATTCCGCCAAGGGCCTGGAATTCCCGGTCGTCGCCTTGAGCGGCCTCGAGCAAGGACTCTTCCCGCACTCGAGGTCAAGGGACGACGAGGACGACCTCGAAGAAGAGCGCCGGCTGCTCTACGTTGGCATGACGCGAGCGCGGGCCCGCCTGGTTCTCACCGGCGCGAACCGCAGACGAGTGTTTGGCGAATACCAATCGACGACGCCTTCCCAATTCCTCGAGGAAGTGCCTGCCGAGCTCGTCGAGGAGGAGTCTTCTCGAGCGTCGTACGTCTCGAGGCCGAGCAGCGGCTGGGAATACCGCGCGAACCCGTACGGCAGGCGGCCGCGCGAGTCACCCCCGTCGCCGAGCTTCGCGTATGAGGAAGAGGATCAGACGCCAGGCCTGCGTCCAGGCGCCAGCGTCCGTCATCAGCAGTTTGGTGTCGGAACCGTGTTGAGCGTCGAGGAGCTGGGTGACGATCAGAAGCTCGTCGTCCGGTTCACCTCAGTCGGACAGAAGACGCTCCGCGCGCGCTTTGCCAAGCTCCAGCGCGCCTAGGCGGCAGATGACGCAGACTGGCTCCTAGAGCCCGCTGATCTTCGTAATCACCGGCCGGCCCTCGCGCTTCGTTCCGCCGAGGGTTCCCGAGACCCGAGCAAAGGTAATCGTCAGGGTCTTGTCGACGGCCTTCCCGTCGGGCGTCTTCATCTTCGCGGCCACGACAACATCTTTGGTGACGGTCTCGCCTTGGAAGCTCTTCGGATCCAGAGCCGGCTGGCCTGGCTGCGTGAGCGACGCCTCGGCTGGACCGGTCGCGCTCACCAGAGCCAGGCGCGCAGCGGACACGGCCTTCTGGTGCGCATTGATGCCCTCGCGCCATTTGTCCCACTCGGCTTTCACCTGTTGCTGAGCCGGCGTCATCTTTGCCTTTGGATCCTGCTCCAGCTTGATGACCTCGTTGATGGTTTTGATGTTCGCGGTCTGATACTCGACCTTGGTCTTGAGGAACTCGGCCTCCTCCTCCCGCGCCTTGGCTTCAGCATCCAGAAGAGCCTTGAAGTTCAGAGGCGAGCGTTGCTCGGGACCAATTGACGTGATCGAAAAGCTTTCGACGGTTCCCTTGTCGCGCGGGTCGATGGTCACCGCCGACATCATCGAGGTCGTCGCGTTGTCGCGGGCCTTCGCTGCACGGAAGAACTGGGTGAGGAGTTGTTGTTCCGGCGGACGCGAGCAGCCGGCGACCATCACCACCGCTGAGACGAGCGCCGTCGCCGCAGCGAGTTTCACATGGAGCTTACGAGTCAGCATTAGGAGCCTCCTCTTCGACGGTCTTCTCCACCAGCGCCACTGAGACAATCTTGTCGTCCCCTTCGAGATCCATGAGCCGGACACCCTGAGTCGCCCGGCCAATGGTCCTGATGTCGTTGGCGGGCGTCCGCAGGATCTTGCCTTGCTCGGTAATCACCAGGAGCTCCTCGTCGACCTGCACCTGGGCGATACCGACGACGTGGCCGTTTTTCTCCGTGATCTCCAGATTCTTGAGTCCGTATCCGCCCCGGCCCTGGACCCGGTATTCGTCGAGAGCCGTCTGCTTGGCGTATCCGAGCTCGGTCACGGTCAGAAGGGTACCGCCTGGTTTGACGACTTCCATCGCCACGACTTCGTCGCCTTCGCGGAGCTGGATGCCGCGCACACCGTAGGCCGTGCGGCCCATTGGCCGAGTGTCATCTTCGGAGAATCGAATCGCCATGCCATCACGCGTCCCGATGAAGATCTCGCTGTGGCCGTCCGACAGCCTCACGGCCATTACCTCGTCGTCCGGGTCCACGCCCATCGCGATGATGCCGCCGGCGCGCGGGTTGGCGTACGCCGACAGCGCCGTTTTCTTCACCGTGCCCTTGCGGGTGCCGAGGACGATGAAATGCTGGTCGTCGAACTCCCTGACTGCCAGCATCGCGGCGATCTTCTCGCCCGATTCGAGCTGCACGAGGTTTGGGATCGCCTTGCCCTTGCCGTCGGCGCCGACGTCCGGAATCTCGTGAACCTTCAGCCAATAGGCGCGGCCGCGGTCCGAGAAGATCATCAAGTAGGAGTGGGTTGACGCCACGAAGAGGTGGTTCACCACGTCTTCTTCGCGCGTCCGCATGCCGATGCGGCCTTTGCCACCGCGCCGCTGGTTGCTGTAAGTGGAGATCGGCGTCCGCTTGATGTATCCGGTGTCGGTCACCGTGACCGCGACATCCTCTTCGGTGATCAGATCCTCGATGCTGAGTTCACCTTCTTCTTCGAGAATCTGCGTCCGGCGAGCGTCGGCGAACTTGTCGCGAATCGCCCGCATTTCGTCGACCACGATCTGAAGGAGCAGCGTCTGGCTGGCCAGGATGCCGCGCAGCTTCTCGATCAACACTTTCAGCTCGGCCAGCTCGTCGAGAATCTTCTGCCGCTCGAGGCCGGTGAGCCGCTGGAGCTGCATGTCCAGGATGGCCTGTGACTGGACGTCGCTGAGACCAAACTGCGCGATCAATCCGGCCTTGGCTTCGGGCGGGTTCTTCGCGCTCCTGATCAGCGTGATCACCGCGTCGAGCTGATCGAGCGCAATCCTGAGACCTTCGAGAATGTGGGCTCGCGCCTCGGCTTTTCTCAACTCGAAGGCAATGCGCCGGCGGACCACTTCGCGACGAAAGTCGATGAAGTGCTCGATCACTTCCAGCAGGCTGAGCACCCTCGGCCGCAAATTGAGGATGCCGAGCATGATGATGCCGAAGGTCTGCTGCAACTGCGTGTGCTTGTAGAGGTTGTTGAGGATGACCTCTTCGACCTCGCCACGCTTGAGCTCGACGACCACCCGCAGGCCATCGCGATCGGACTCGTCACGAAGATCCGAAATCCCTTCGATCGTCTTGTCGCGAACCAGTTCGGCAATGCGCTCGAGGAGCTTCGCCTTGTTGACTTGATAGGGAATCTCGGTGACGACGATCTGCGATCGATCGCCCTTCTTGGTCGTCTCGATTTCCGCCTTCGCGCGCACCTGGATCGCGCCGCGACCCGTCACGTAGGCCTCGTGGATGCCTCGCCGCCCGACGATCACCCCGCCGGTGGGGAAGTCGGGGCCGGGAATCAGACGAATCAGCTCCTTGAGTTGCTGATCACGTGTGAGCTTGGCGCCTTCAGGCGGATTGAGCAGCGTGTTCTCGATCACCCAGGTCACGCCATCGATCACCTCGGCCAGATTGTGCGGCGGGATGTTGGTCGCCATCCCGACCGCAATCCCCGTCGATCCGTTGACCAGTAGATTCGGATATGGAGCGGGCAGGACCGTCGGCTCGGTCGTGGTTTCGTCGAAGTTCGCAACGTAGTCAACGGTGTCCTGGTCCAGGTCCTCCATCAACCGTTCGGCGAGCGCTTCGAGCCGCGCCTCAGTGTAGCGGTAAGCCGCCGGGGGATCGCCGTCGACCGACCCGAAGTTGCCCTGGCCATCCACCAGCGTGTAGCGCATGTTGAAGTCCTGCGCCAGGCGGACCAGCGTGTCGTACGCCGGCTGGTCGCCGTGTGGATGGTAGTTGCCGATCACCTCGCCGATGACCTTCGCGCACTTGCGATAGGCACGATTCGACGCCAGACCCATCTGGCGCATCGCGTACAGCACACGACGATGCGCGGGCTTGAGGCCGTCTCGAACATCCGGCAGCGCTCGTCCGATGATTACGCTCATCGCGTAATCGAGGTACGAGCGCTTCATTTCATCTTCGATATCGACGGGGACGCGGGGCTCCAGCTGAGACATTAGATGTCGAGGTTGCGGACGTCGAGCGCGTTGTCTTCGATGAACTTCCGGCGCGGCTCGACTTGATCACCCATCAACGTGGTGAACATCTGATCCGCTTCTGTGTGGTCCTCTGCCCTCACCTGGAGCAAGGTGCGCGCGTCGGGATTCATGGTGGTCGCCCAGAGCGTCTCGGGGTTCATCTCGCCGAGGCCCTTGTAGCGGTTCACGGCCACGCCCTTCCGTCCAAGGGCGAAGAAGTGCTCGACGAAATCGTCGAGCGACGACACCCTGACCGGACCGGCCTCGGGCCGTGCGGCCGGAGCGGGAACGGCAACCGCAGGCTGCGCTTCGTCCGTTGGCGTTTCGAGGACTTCGGGTTCCTCCTCCTCGACCGGCTTGGTCGTGGGGACGATGCTCACGTCAACCGGGCCGTTGCGGAACGCCCGAACGACCTGCTTGATTTCGCCGTAGCTCGCCGCCAGCGTGCGGTACTCGCCTGAGGCGATAAAGCTCAAGCCGATCTGATCGACGCGGATATAACCCATCGACCGGTCCTCGATCCGCAGCGACCACGCGTTGTGCTCCTCGTCGCGCACGACCGAGACATCCCGCACCGGGGTCGTCAGCTGAAGGGCCAGACCCTCGAGGCCGGACTGGTTGTCGAAGAAGCCGCGGTCGCGAGCATCGCGGTCCAGAACCGCTTCGATCACGTCGCGGGCGTGCCCTCGGCGCTCGATGATCTGCAGCACCCCGCGGTAGGCAATGATGCCGTGCAGCAGCTTCTCCAACTCGGCACCGGAAAACTCTAGCCCGTCGGCGGTCCGCACGCGACGTGACTCGACGGCGCGATGAATCAGAAAGCTTTCGAGCGCCCGCTCATCCTTGATGAATGTTTCCACTCGACCGCGCTTGGCGCGGAACAGCGGCGGCTGGGCGATGTAGATGTGGCCGCGCTCCACCAACTGCGGCATCTGACGGTAGAAGAAGGTGAGCAGAAGGGTGCGGATGTGCGAGCCGTCCACGTCCGCGTCGGTCATGATGATGATGCGGTGATACCGTAGCTTTTCGATGTCGAAGTCTTCGGTTCCAATCCCGCAGCCGATCGCGGCGATCATCGTCTTGATCTCGTCAGAGGCGAGCATGCGATCGAGCCGCGCGCGCTCCACGTTGAGAATCTTCCCCTTGATGGGAAGAATCGCCTGGAAGCGGCGATCGCGTCCCTGCTTGGCCGATCCGCCTGCCGATTCACCCTCGACGATGTAGATCTCGGCCTGGGCTGGATCCCGCTCCTGACAGTCGGCCAGCTTGCCGGGCAGTGAACTGCCGTCGAGGGCGCCCTTGCGGCGAACGAGATCTCGCGCCTTCCGCGCCGCATCTCTCGCGCGCGCGGCATCGACCGTCTTCTGGATGACGCGGCGCGCCACCGACGGGTTCTCTTCGAAGAACGCACCCAGCCGGTCGTTGATGATCGTCTCGACAATGCCTTTGACTTCCGTATTGCCGAGCTTGGTCTTCGTCTGGCCTTCGAACTGCGGATTCGGAATCTTGACGCTGATGACGGCGGTCATCCCTTCGCGGATGTCGTCGCCGCTGATCGTCGCGTCCTTGAGATCCTTCGCGAGATTGTTGCGCGTCGCGTAGCTGTTGACCG
Organism: uncultured Acidobacteriota bacterium; assembly: GCA_963773045.1. Lineage (GTDB taxonomy): Bacteria > Acidobacteriota > Vicinamibacteria > Vicinamibacterales > UBA2999 > 12-FULL-67-14b. The sequence goes on from CAVYZT010000005.1 coordinate 154,445, forward strand.
TTCGCGTCAGCGCCGAGCGGAACCCGGACAGGTGCGTTCCGCCTTCGTGCGTGTTGATGTTGTTGGCGAACGAAAATTCCTGCGGGTTGTAGCCGTCGTTCCACTGCAGCGCAATCTCCACGTCGATCCCGTCGCGGTCGCCGCGCATGTAGATCGCCTTGTCGTGGATCAGGCCTTTGTTCTTGTTCAGGTGCTCCACGAACGAGACGATGCCGCCCTCGTATTGGAAACGATGGCTCTTGCCTTCGCGCTCATCGTCCAGCGTGATGATGAGTCCGGCGTTGAGAAACGCGAGCTCGCGCAGCCGCTGAGCCAGCGTGTCGAAGCTGAACTCGACGGTCTCGAACACCTGCGGATCGGCCTTGAAGGTGATCTTGGTTCCCCGGCGCTTCGTCGTGCCGGTGCTCGTCAGATCGGTCACCGGTTTGCCACGCTCGTAGGTCTGCTGGTAGACCTGATGGTTGCGCCAGATCTCGAGCTCGAGCCGCTCGGAGAGCGCGTTGACCACCGACACGCCGACGCCGTGCAATCCCCCTGAAACCTTGTAGCTGCTGTTGTCGAACTTGCCGCCGGCGTGCAGCACCGTGAGCGCGACTTCGGCTGCGGGCCGGCCGCTCTCGTGCATATCCACTGGAATGCCGCGGCCGTTGTCGACGACCGTGACCGAGTGGTCGAGGTGAATCGTGCAGGAGATTTCGGTACAGAAACCAGCAAGCGCTTCGTCGATCGAGTTGTCGACGATCTCGTAGACCAGGTGATGCAGGCCAGCGAGTCCCGTGGACCCGATATACATCGCCGGCCGCTTACGTACGGCCTCAAGGCCCTCCAGGACCTTGATGCTTTCGGCGCCGTAATCGTCGCCGTTGTTGCTAGACGATTGAGAAACAGGCTGTTCGCTTTGGGACATGCTCACACGCGCATCGGCATGATGACGTAGGTGTAGTCATAGCCCTCGACGCCGACGGGGCGCATCACGGCCTGGCTCACTTCGTCCTTCAGTTCGAGCGCTACAACCTCCGACTGCACGACACCGAGAAAATCCAGCACATACTGCGCGTTGAAGCAGATCGTCAGCGAAGGCCCACTGTAATCGACCGGAATCGGTTCACGGGCCTCGCCAAATTCCGGACTGCTCGACGTGACTTCAACTTTGCCCTTCTCGAGAATCATCTTCACCGCCCGGGAACGCTCGTTCGACAGAATCGACACGCGCCGCACGGCGTTGGTCAGCCGGTCACGCTCGAATTCGACCTGCTTGTCATTGCCTCGTGGAATGACTTTTTCGTACGCGGGGAACTGACCGTCGATCATCCGCGAGATCAGCAGGCGCGGTCCGATCTCGAAGAATAAGTGGTTCTCGCCGCGCTCATACTGCACGTCGATGTCGCCGTCGCTCGAGAGAATCCGTCCTAACTCGGACAGCGTCTTGCGCGGAAGAATCGCTTTGATTTCGCCGGTCTTCGCTCCGTCGTTCTTGACGTTGACCAGGGCGAGCCGGTGACCATCGGTGGCCACAAACGTCATCTGCTCGGGCCGCAAGACAAACTGCGCACCGTTCAAGTAGTAGCGCGTGTCTTCTCCAGTGATCGCAAACTGGGTGAGCGCGACCATCTGGGCCAGCGCCTTACCTTTGAGCGCCGCCTTCGTCCCACCACCTGCCTGCGGGAGGGTCGGGAAGTCCTCGCGCGGCAGCGTCGGCATCTTGGAGTTGAATTGCCCGCCGGAAACCCTGACGTTGGCTCCGCCCTTGTCGGTTTCGATATTGACGTCGCCGTCCGGAAGCGCCCGGACAATCTCGTACAACTTCTTCGCGCCCAGGGTAACGGCACCTGGTTTGGAGACGGCAGCCTCACAACGGCTTCGGAGGGCGACTTCGAGGTCGGTCGCAAGCAGGGTGACCTCGTTGGCCGTGGCCTCGAGAAGAACGTTTGCCAGAATCGGGATCGTGTTCTTTCTCTCAACGATCTGCTGGAAGAATTGCAGTTCCCGCACAAGATCGGCTTTTCTGGCGACCAGTTCCATAGGGACGCTGTACCTCTAATTGATTTGATCTAAGGCGAAGACAGTAAAGTATACAGGAAATAGGTGGTGTTTACGAAATTTCCATTCGAGCTAACTTCTTTTATTTCAAATGCTTAAGCTGTGAGTTTTTTGGTGAATAGCCTGTGGGTGCTTTCAGGTGATGACCGGGGTCTTTCGCCCCATCCGCAGGACCGCACAGAGCATCAACAGGCCGCTTGTGGAAAACTCCGGGCCTTAGCGGAAGGACTCGAGCAAGTTTCCGACTTGGTGGTCAAAATCTGAGTTCTTCTTGCGCATCTCTTCAACCTTCCGGATCGAATGAATCACCGTCGAGTGGTGCTTTCCGCCAAAGCTGCGGCCGATTTCCGGCAATGACGCGTGAGTCAGGGCCTTGCAGAGATACATGGCAATCTGGCGGGGGACCGCCACCGACTTCGCGTTGTTCCTGGACTTCAACTCGGTGAGCTTCAACTGGTAGTACTCGGCGACAAACTTCTGGATCCGCTCGATTGTGATGGCCTTCTGCTCGTGATCGGCGCTGTTTCGCAGCACATCTTGGGCAAGCTCGATAGTCAGAGGTTTAGCGGTGAGCGAGGCATATGCGATCAAGCGAATCAGCGATCCTTCCAGTTCGCGAATGTTTGATTTGAAGCGGCTGGCCATGTACAGCGCCACGTTATCGGGGAGCGGCACTGTCTCGGCTTCCGCTTTTTTCTTGAGAATCGCCACCTTCGTCTCTATGTCAGGAGGCTGAATGTCGGCGATCAAACCCCATTCGAATCGGGACCGAAGCCGTTCCTCCAAGGCCGGTATCTCGTGGGGAGGGCGGTCGCTGCTGATGACGATCTGCTTCTGCGCGTCGTGGAGCGCGTTGAAGGTGTGAAAGAACTCGTTCTGCGTGCCTTCCTTGCCAGAAACAAACTGGATGTCGTCGACCAGAAGCACGTCAACGCTCCGATAGCGCGACCGGAACTCGATAATCCGGTCGAACCGCAAAGCGTTGATCATCTCGTTCATGAACCGTTCCGACGAGATGTAAGCCAGCACGACTCCGGGGTTGTGCCGAACCACATAGTGACCGATGGCGTGCATCAAGTGCGTCTTGCCGAGACCGACCCCGCCGTGGATGAAGAGGGGGTTGTAAGAGCGGGAAGGCGCCTCGGCAACCGCGCGGCAAGCGGCATGGGCGAACTGATTCGACGGTCCGACAATGAATGTATCGAACGTGTAGCGGGGGATTAGGCTTCCCGTCGGGCTCGCCTGGCCGTCTTCGGTGGTCAGGTCCGGAGACTCGACGGGTGGAGGAGTCGGGGGCTCCAGCGGTCTCGGAGAGGGGTTCCTCCCCGTATCCGGCACGAACACCAAGGTCGCATCAGGCCGGCCGACGTCTCGGAGAGCCTCGGCGAGGACCACCGAGTAGTGTTTCGGCAGCCAATCGACGAAGAGGACGTTCGGCACCCGCACCGACAACGTCCGTCCGTCATCCGAGAGGAGCGTCGTGGGTTTGAACCACGTGGAGAAGCTATGACGCCCAACCTGGGCCTCGAGGCGGCTGAGGACATGGTCCCAAATCGAGGTGCCTGACATCCGTCTAAGTCGCTGAGGGAACGTTTCTTGGAGGGGGCTGAATCCCGGCAGATCACTTGGCTTTTCCACAAGGTTTTCCACAGGTGTGGAAAACTCAAGGGCCAAACACGTCGAAACTGTAACACGGCCTTGCCCCTTTACAGCCGTGGCAGGGCGGCATAATATCGCAGGTTCCACCAAGGACTTTTACCAATGGCAAAGGGCAGGCGGACTTTTCAACCAAATAACCGGCATCGCAAGAAGACCCACGGGTTCCTTGTGCGGATGGCCACCAAAGATGGACGCCAGGTGCTGAAACGGCGCCGGGCCAAGGGGCGGAAACGCCTCACCGTGTCTGACGAGCGGTGACACGGTCGTTTCGGCCGACCGAGCACATTCGCAAGCGAGCGGATTTCGAACGCACCTACGAAGGCGGATCGAAGTGCGTGGGCCGTCTGATGACGGTCTTCACCATCCGGACCGAAGCCGGCGTCTCGCGGCTGGGGATTGGCGTGTCGCGGAGGCTAGGCCCAGCCGTCGAGCGGAACCGGGCAAAGCGCCTTGTTCGGGAGACCTTTCGTCGGCACAAACCGCCGGCTGGCGTCGACGTTGTGGTCGTCCCGCGCCGGGTCATACTCAGTGCACCCTATGAGAGCATCGAGGCGGAGTTCACCGGCCTTCTTGGGCGCTGCGTCCGCGATCGACAGCGCGCCGCTGTCGGCGGGCGCTAGGGCTGCGCTGCTTTTGATCCGCGCCTACAAATTGCTCCTTTCGCCGCTGTTTACCGGCAGTTGTCGATACGTTCCCAGCTGCGCCAGCTACTCGAGCGAGGCGATCGCGCGGTTTGGGGTTGTCCGAGGCGGTTGGCTAGGCGCCAAGCGGCTCTGTCGATGCCATCCCTTCGGGGGGCATGGGTTCGACCCGGTTCCAAACGACTAGCGCCTCTCGCACTCTGACTTCTCATGGAACGCCGCGTACTACTTGCGATCACACTCTCGTTTCTGGTTCTTTTCCTCTTTCAGCGGTTCGTGCTGCCGCCGGCACCGAGCCCGTCGACGGATTCGTCGCCCCCCTCGGCTCCGACGTCGACCCTGAATGCTCCAGCTTCGAACACGGCAAAACCAGAAACGCCCTCGACCTCGCCTTCGGCTGGTGCGGTGGTTCCGGCGTCCGCGGCCCTGGGCGAGATGTCAATCGCCGACAAAGAGGAGCGCACGATCACGGTCGAGACCGCAACCGTTCGAGCGGTTTTTACCAATCGGGGCGCCGGGCTCCTGTCCTGGGTCGTCAAGGGCTATCGCGCTGAAGACGGCGCGGCCCTCGACCTCGTGCCAGCCGGAGCGGGGCCAAACGCGCCCAAACCGTTTTCGCTGAAGGTCGAAGATGCTGCGCAAACGCAGATCTTGAATCAGGCGCTGTATCGACTGGACGGGGTCTCGAGCGACGTTGTCCAGGCGGGGAACGAACCGGTCACGCTGCAGTTTCAGATGGCGACTGCCGATGGCCTGACGGCACAGAAGACGTTCAGGCTCAGCCCCAACGGCTACATCGTGTCGTTCGGCGCCGCGATTCGCTTCAAGGATCAGTCGCTGAATCCGCACGTGCAGTTGGGGCCTGGGCTCAGTGATGAAATTGCGCGGACACCGCCGCCATCGTTCTTGGCACCCAGCTACAACACGCCGGCGCAGGTCATCATCCACAAGAACGGCAGCGTCGAACGCGTCACTAGCGCAGCACCCGGCGCCCAGGAAGGTCCCTTCCTTTACGCGGGGATCAACGATCATTACTTTGCCAGCCTGGTGCTGAACGATCGGGCCGCACCCAAGCCGTTCAATCTCGAATATGCACCGGTCCTGGTGCCTTACGGAAACGACCCGAAAGCCATCGCGCATTACGAGGCGTACAGCGTGCAGTTCACGACGCCGGTCGACTCGTTCCAGTTCTTTTTGGGTCCCAAAGCGTTCGACGAACTCCGGGCGATCGATCCCGAGCTGGTCCGAGCGATCAATTTCGGGATGTTCTCGTGGCTCGCGGTGCCGCTGCTTGGCGCCCTGAAGTGGGTGCACGGGTTCATCGGCAACTGGGGGTGGTCGATCGTCGTCCTCACGATCCTGATCAACCTGGCAATGTTCCCGCTACGCCACAAGAGCGTGGTCTCGATGCGGAAGATGCAAGAGATCCAGCCGCAGATGAAAGCGATTCAGGATCGCTACGCGAAGTACAAGGTCACCGATCCCGAACGGCAGAAGATGAATACCGAGGTAATGGCGCTGTACAAGAGCAAAGGCGTCAACCCGGCCAGCGGGTGCGTCCCGATGCTGCTCACGCTGCCATTCCTATTTGCGTTCTACTCGATGCTGTCGCAAGCCATCGAGCTCAGAGGTGCTGACTTCTTCGGGTGGATTACGGATCTTTCGCGGCACGATCCGCTGTTCATCACGCCCATCTTGATGGGCATCACGATGTTCTGGCAGCAGAAGATGACGCCGAGTTCCATGGATCCGGCGCAGCAGAAAGTCATGATGTTCATGCCGCTGATGTTCCTGTTCATGTTCCTCTGGGCGCCGAGCGGCCTCGTGATTTACTGGTTCATCAGCAACCTGTGGGCGATCGGTCAGCAGTATTTGACGAGCTATCTCATCGGGCCGCCACCGGCTCTCAAACCGGCAAAGTAGACACTTATGGCCACTGAAGAAATCACCTCGTTCGTGCAAAGCGTCGTCGATGCCATGGGCCTGGATCTCGAGGCCACCGCGGAGGACATGCCCGATGGCGTGCGAATCAATCTCGACGGTGAGGACGGGAGCGCGTTGATCCGCCGGCACGGCGAAGCGCTCACCGCACTTCAGCACATTGTCTCGGCGATCTACCGGCACGAAGCCGCCGAGGGGCGCCGGCTGGTCGTCGATTGCATGGGCTATCGCAAAGGGAAGGACGCCGAGCTGAAGCAGATGGCCCTGTTTCTGGGAGAGAAGGCGAAGAGCACCGGGCTCGCGCAGGAGATCGGCCCGCTCAATCCGTACGAACGGCGCATCGTTCATCTGGCGGTGGCCGAACTGGACTCGGTGACCTCCGAGAGCATTGGTGACGCCTTCGAGAAGACCGTCATTATTTCGGTGAAATAAACCGGTTCCACAGGTTCACGCGTTCGACAGGTTCCACGGGTTCGGGACCGGTTCCGAGGTAGAACCTGCTCATGCCGTTCTCAACCGCCGACACCATCGTTGCCGTCGCGACGCCGGCCGGTCGATCGGGGCTTGGCGTCGTGCGGCTCAGCGGTAGCCAGGCGGAGGCCATCAGCCGATCGCTGCTCGCGCGCGGCCGGCCATTCGGTGCTCGTCACGCGACATTCTGCCGCCTCTTGGAAGGGGCTCAACCAGCGCCAGACGCCGTTGCGGGAGATCGCGTCATCGTCACCTTCTTTCCGGGCCCGCACTCCTACACCGGCGAAGACGTCGTCGAGATCTCGGCGCACGGCAGCCCTGTCATTCTCTCTGCGATCGTTCGCCGGGCGATCGCGGCGGGCGCCAGGCTCGCCGAGCCAGGCGAGTTCACGCTGCGAGCGTTTCTCACTGGCAAGATCGATCTGATTCAAGCCGAAGCCGTCGCCGACTTGATTGACGCCGTCACGCCGCTGCAGGCGCGCGCGGCGTTCGATCAACTCGAGGGCACGCTCACGACGACGATACGCGGCATCGAAGAAGATCTCTTCGATCTCACGGCGAGGCTCGAAGCATCGCTGGATTTTGCCGAGGAGGGGTATCACTTCCTCGCCCAGGGAGAAGCACAAGCTCTCCTGGCACGAGCGATCGCGAGAATCAACGCGCTGCTGGCGCAGTCGGCCGCTGGGCGCCTGATTCGCGAGGGCGCTCAAGTCGCGATCGTCGGTGCGCCGAACGTCGGCAAATCGAGCCTCTTCAACGCGCTCCTCAATGCGGATCGCGCGATTGTGACCGATGTGCCGGGCACGACGAGGGACATGCTGAGCGAACGCGCCAATATGGGCGGACTCTCAGTCGGGTTGATCGACACGGCCGGTGTCCGCGACTCGCTCGATGCGATCGAGCGCGAAGGTGTCTCGCGAACGCTCGAGACCGTCCGTGTCGCCGACGTCCTGCTGGTGCTGCTCGATCAGTCGCGCCCGATCTCAGACGAAGACCGAGAGGTCCTCCGATTCACCAGCGGCCGGCGACGAATCGTCGTCATGAACAAATCCGATCTTCCGGCTGCGTGGTCAGCCCATGCGCTCGACGTGCCTGATCCGATTGTCGCGATCTCTGCACGCTCCCGGGTAGGTCTCGACGAGCTGTTCAACACGGCCGCGCGAGCGCTGACCGATGGCGAGCCGCTGCGCGATCGCCCGGAGATCACGAACGTGCGTCATACCACGCTTCTGGACAGAGCGCGCGCGGCGCTCGAACGCACCCAGCAAGCGATCGCCGATGCCGTGCCGGAGGAATTTCCATTGATCGATTTGCAGGAGGCGATTGGCTCGCTTCAGGAAATCACCGGTCAGCGCACGACCGACGATCTGCTCCAGCGCGTCTTCGAGCGTTTCTGCATCGGGAAGTAAGATCCCTCTCTAAGCGCCAAAGCAGTGGCGTCATAAATACAATTAAGTCATCGATTTAATGAGCAAATTAGATGTCATCGTCGTTGGCGCCGGTCACGCCGGCGTCGAAGCGGCATGGGCGGCTGCACGATTGGGGTGCAGTGTAGGGATTTGCACGCTCTCAACCGACACGATTGCCCACATGCCTTGCAATCCAGCTATTGGCGGCACTGCCAAGGGCCACATGGTCCGCGAAATAGATGCGCTCGGCGGGCTGATGGGGAAGGCGATCGACGCGACAGGAATTCAGTTCAAAGTCCTAAATCGCAGTCGAGGCCCAGCAGTATGGTCGCCGCGTGCCCAAGCGGATAAGCGCCGGTACGGCCAGTGGGTGAAGGCTGCCTTGGATGCTGTCCCGAACATCGAGTGGATCGTCGGCCGTGCCGGCAAGATCTTGGTCGAGGGCGGTCGCGTTTCTGGTCTTGCACTAGAGGATGGTCAGACCTACCGATGCCGGCAGTTGGTAATTACGACCGGAACTTTTCTCAATGGGCTCATACACATAGGACCGGATCAGAAGCCAGCTGGGCGGGCTGGCGAGCCGCCTTCGAAAGACCTCGCGGAGTCTCTCAAGTCGCTTGGGGCAAGGTGGGGAAGGCTGAAAACCGGCACGCCTCCGCGCCTGGCGCGGGCTTCGATCGACTTTGACGATGCGGTCGGCCGCGGTTTGTTCCACGTGGAACACGGCGATGTGGAGCCTGAGCCCTTCTCGTTCACGGCCGAGAAAAACCCCGAGAACCAGATCGTCTGTCACCTCCTTCACACGACCGATCGCGTCCACGATCTTGTTCGGGAGAGAATTGGTCTCTCACCGCTCTTCAACGGCCAAATCTCTGGGATCGGTCCCCGGTATTGCCCGTCTCTCGAAGACAAGGTGATGAGATTTCCCAACAAGGAACGGCATCAGCTGTTTCTCGAGCCCGAAGGGTTGGACGTCGAGGAGATCTACGTGAACGGCTTCTCGATGAGCCTACCCGCGGAGACCCAGTTCGAGCTGATTCGAGCTCTTCCCGGGCTTGAATCGGCCGTGATGCTGCGCCCCGGCTACGCGGTCGAATACGACTTCATCCAGCCGACCGAGCTCAAACGGACTCTGGAGATGCATCGCCTGCCTGGACTCTTCCTCGCGGGACAGATCAATGGCACGTCGGGCTATGAGGAAGCCGCCGGTCAAGGCCTCGTGGCGGGTCTGAACGCGGGGCTGTCTGCGAAACGGCTGCCGGCAATCGTGCTCCAACGCGACGAGGCCTACGTCGGCATCATGGTGGACGACCTTGTGACCAAGGGATGCCTCGAGCCCTACCGGATGTTCACGTCGCGCGCAGAGTTCCGGCTCCTGCTCCGGAACGACAACGCCGACTTGAGGCTGACCCCTCGAGGGCGGGAACTGGGAGTGATTGACGAGGAGCGATGGGAGCGATTTCAGAGTCGCCGCGACCGCTTCCTCCGCAATGTCGAGATCCTGTCCGGGACTTGGGTAAAGGTCGAGAGCGGTGACAGCATGCCTGCCGCCCAGGCTCTCAAGCGGCCAAGGAAAACCCTCGCGGATTTGATCGGATCGTCTGGCATTTCCCTGGAGATTTCGGACCGCGATCGTGCCCTCGACTTTGCTTCGGTCGAGACGCAGATCAAGTACCGAGGGCTATCTCAGACGGCAATCACAATCGGTGGCCAAGAGCTTGGCCGCCGAGCGGCGCCGGATTCCAGAGGGGTTCCCGTTTGACAAAATCCCGGGGCTTTCTCGGGAAATCGTCCAGCGCTGCTTCGAGATTCGGCCCGAGACGCTTGGGCAAGCGCAGCGGATCCCCGGCGTAACCCCTGCGGCGGTAGCCGTCATCGGCAGTTATCTTTCCAGGCTTTCCTAGAGCACATGGCGAGCCGGGACTTCCGCGACCGCCTTCGGCGACGCGCTGCGGCGGCCAACACTCAGCTCACTGAGGACCTGGAGGCCAAGCTCGAATCCTTTTATCGATTGCTGGCGAAGTGGAACACCAAGATCAATCTGACCGCCTTCGAGCTTTCAGCTGACGGCGACGATCCGTCCATCGATCGCCTGTTGATCGAGCCCTTGGCCGCGGTTCGATACCTGCCGTCGAAAGCGCAGCGGTGGCTCGATGCAGGCTCCGGCGGAGGTTCTCCTGCAATTCCAATGAAGCTTGCGGATCCCGACTTGACGCTTCACCTGGTCGAAGCCAAGACAAGGAAGGCGGCTTTCCTCCGCGAAGCGGTTCGAACGCTCCAGTTGGCAAAGACAGAGGTCGAGACGTCGCGGTTCGAGATGCTGCTAACGCGACCCGAACTTCACGAATCCTTGGATATCGTGACCATTAGAGCCGTTCGATTGGACGCGCCCACGATGCTGACGTTGCAAGCGTTCTTGAAGCGTGGCGGCCGGCTATTTCATTTCCGCGGCGCTACCCGCGAAGTGGACGGAGTTGCTCCGCCAATGGAATTGGTCGAAACCCACTCACTCCTCAAAAGCAACCAAAGCCACCTCGCTGTCTTCCGCAAAATTCGCCGCTGACGTCGTGTTCCACGTGGAACATCCCGAATTTCCCAGACTGGCAAGCCGCCAGAACGGGTAAACTAGCGGTCGTGCGAATAATCGGTGTTTTGGTCAAATACCAGAATACGGTTCGATGAACAAGGTCATCGCAATCACCAACCAGAAAGGCGGCGTCGGCAAAACCACGACTGCCATCAACCTCACCGCCGCGCTCGCACTTGCCGGACACCAGGTCCTGCTCGTCGACTGCGACCCCCAAGCCAATGCGACGAGCGGCGTCGGCAGAAAAGGCCAGCGAGCCGCCGCCGGGACCATGTACGAGGCGCTCACGTCACTCGACGGCACCGCCAGTTCGCAGTTCATCCTCTCGACACCGATCGATCGGCTGTCTCTCGTCCCGGCCACCCGCGACCTCTCAGGCGCCGAGATCGAGCTCATTCACCTGCCGGACCGCGAACGCCGCCTGCAAGTGTTCCTCGCGCCACTCCGCGACGAATTTGATCTGATCGTGATCGACTCGCCGCCATCGCTGGGTCTGCTCACGCTCAATGCGCTCGTCGCCAGCGACAGCGTGTTGATCCCACTTCACTGCGAGTACTTCGCGCTCGAAGGCCTCGCCGATCTCGTCTCGACGATGCGCCGCGTTCGCGGCGCGCTCAATCCCGCGCTCGACCTCGAAGGCGTATTGCTGACCATGAACGAAGAGCGCACCAATCTGGGGCAGCAGGTCGCACGCGACGTGCGCGAATTCTTCAAAGACAAGGTCTATCGCACGGTCATTCCGCGCAACATCCGGTTGGCTGAAGCGCCCAGCCATGGACTGCCTGCCGTCACCTACGATCCGCGCTCGCGTGGCGCAGAGTCATACTTTGCGCTGGCAGAGGAAGTCCGTCAGAGAAACGGCATGCGGCCCACTTCGTGAGAACGACAATGGAGAAACGACCCGCACTAGGCAAGGGCCTCAGCGCGCTGATTCCAGACGCCTCGGATGTGTTGACGACGCCTCGAGCCTCGCTGGAAGTGGATATCGATTTGCTCGAGCCGAACGATCTCCAACCGCGCGGGCCGATCGATGCCGCCCGGCTAGAAGATCTCGCAAAATCGATTCGTGCCAACGGCATCGTTCAACCGATCATCGTCCGCCCGCTCGAGCAACCATCGACAGGCCAGGCACGCCGCTATCAGATCATCGCCGGAGAGCGCCGCTGGCGCGCCGCACAGCTGGCTCAACTGCCGCGCGTTCCTGTTGTCGTCAAGGATCTCCAGGGAACGGATCGACGGCAGCAGTTGGAAATGGCCCTCATCGAGAACATCCAACGCGAAGATCTCAATCCGATGGAGGAGGCCGCAGCGTATCAGCGTCTGGTCAACGACTTCCGGATGCGACAGGAGGACGTCTCCGAGCGAGTCGGCAAAGATCGCGCGACCATCGCCAACTACTTGCGACTCCTCAAACTGCCCGAGGAAGTCCGCGGCAACGTCGCGTCCGGCGCCTTGTCGATGGGCCACGCCCGTGCCCTGGTCGCGCTGCCTTCCGACGCCGATCAGCGCCGCGTCGCGCGCGAAGTCGTCGCCCGCACGCTCTCGGTTCGCGAAACCGAAGCGCTCGTGAAGATCGAGCTGCGGCGATCCGAATCGCCGGCATCGCCGCCGACATCAAAACCCAAGAACGACGTTCACACCAGGGCCGCAGAGGAGCAGCTGCGTCTCGCGCTCGGCACACCAGTCAGCATTCAGCGGCGCGGCAAAGGCGGGACCGTGTCGATCACGTTCACGAACGAAAACGAGTTGCAGAGGATTTACGAATACCTGACGGAAGACAGAAGAAAGAAGAACGAAGAAGGAAAATGATGCGATGAAGATCGAGGGACAAAGACGGCTCACCGAAATGGTGAGCTGCGCCGGTTGAGCGAGTAAGCTCGCGGCCGGCGAGCTCGCTCAGGTTCTGGGCGATATCCCAATTCAAACCGATCCCCGTATCCTGGTTGACTTCAGGACTGCGGACGATGCCGGTGTGTACGCATGGGACGCCGGATCTGCTCTGGTGCAGACCGTCGACTTCTTCACGCCGATCGTCGACGACCCGTACGTCTACGGCCAAATCGCTGCCGCGAATTCACTCAGCGACGTCTATGCGATGGGCGGACGGCCGCTGACCGCCTTGGCGATCGCAGGTTTTCCACAAGACGGTCTTGAAACGGAAGTGATCGCGGCAATCTTTCGCGGCGGTTTCGACAAGCTGCGCGAAGCCGGGGTTGCGCTGCTCGGTGGCCATACGGTGCAAGACCGAGAGATCAAATTCGGCTACGCCGTCACTGGTTCCGTCGATCCCAAACGCATCCTGACGAATGCAGCGGCGCGTGTTGGCGATCGCGTGATCCTCACCAAGCCGCTTGGCACCGGCATCGTCGGTACCGCGATCAAGTTTGGACGGGCGCCGGAAAAACTGGTCGAGCAGGCAATCGAATCAATGCGCATGCTGAACCAACGCGCCGCATCGACCCTGCAACAGCTCGACGGCGTGCATGGCTGCACCGACATTACCGGCTTCGGCCTGGCTGGTCATGCATCGCAGATGGCGGCGGCCAGTTCGGTGACCCTTGCGATCGACTCTTCGCGATTGCCGCTGCTCGACGGCGTGCTGGCGTTGGCGAGCGAAAACCGTTCGGGAGGAATGTCCACGAACCGCGAGCACTTTGCGGACGGCATCGAACTGGCTCCGACCGTTTCAGGAGCCCTGGCTGATGTGATCTTCGACCCCCAAACTTCTGGTGGTCTGTTGGTTACGGTCGACCCGGCGACGGCGGAAGGGGCCCTCGCCGCCTTGCGCGAGGCCGCGGTTGGCGCGGTGGAAATCGGCGAAGTGGTAACCAGCCGCCGACACAAGCTCATTGTTTGGTGAATTACCCTAATCGACCGTTCCTGACCCCGAGTTTTCCCGTGATATCCTGAGCCGTTTGATTCCCGACGTGTCAACGCTGTGGGTCGTGGTCTTGCTCCTCACGACCACGGTTCTGCTCAATTCGCTGATCTTCAAGCCGGTCCTTCAAGTGATCGACCAGCGCTCGCGTGCCGTGCGAGACGCGCGCGAGCTTGCCGAATCAGCGGCGCAGAAGGCCACCGCGGCGTTGGCTGAGTACAACGAGAAGCTGCAGCGCGCGCGGGCCGACGTGTATCGCCATATGGACGACATGCGTCGATCAGCGCTCGACAGGCGAGCGGCGCTCCTGGCGGAGACCCGGCAGACGGTCGAGACCGAGCTCTCGACTGCGACCGCTCGCATACGGCAGGAATCCGGGACGGCTCGAGCGGCACTGGATCGCGAAGCTGGCGACCTGGCCGGCGCAATCGTGGCGCGTGTGCTCGGACGGGCTTCCTAAACAAACGGACGTCGTGGTCATGTCAACACTGAACACCAACGCCGACGCTTGTGAATTAATTCGCAAGGTCCGACTTGTCGCAATCGCCGCGCTCGTGGTCCTGCTGGCGACGAGTGGACTCCTCGCCGCCGCACCGGAGGAAGAGGCGCACGCCTCGGGCGGGTTTGCCAGCTTGCTCTGGCCGATCCTGAATTTCGCCATTCTCTGTGGCACGCTGTACTACTTTCTCAACAAGCCCTTCTCGACCTACCTCACCGATCGCAGCGCGACCATTCGCAAGGATTTGGTCGAGGCGGCAGAGCTGAAGTCCTCGGCCGCCGCGCAGCTCGCCACCATCGACCAGAAGCTCAAAGCGCTTCCCGGAGAGCTCGAGGCACTCCGCAAGCGCGGCGCCGAAGAGACCGCCGCCGAGGAGCAAAGAATCACCGCCGCCGCAGAAGCGGAGCGCGCCCGGCTGCTGGAACAGGCCCGCCGCGAAATCGAGTTGCAGACGAGACTCGCCAAGCGGGAAATCCTGGAGCACGCTGCCGACCTGTCCGTGCAGCTCGCCACGGATCGGCTCAAACAAGACTTGACACCGGCCGATCAGGCGCGGCTCGTCGAACGCTATCTCGAACAGGTTCGAGACAAGCCTTCTGCCTAACACGATGTCTCCAAAATCCTCGGCCAACCGTTACGCGCGCGCCCTGTTCGACGTCAACGTCCGCGAGGGAGACCTCCCCCAGGTCGAACGCGATCTGTCGGTCGTGGCGGATGTGTTTCGGGAGCATGCCGGCGCGCTTCAACCGGCGCTGAGCCACGGCGTTCCCGACTCGGCGAGGCGTGCGGTGGTCGAGGCGATTGCCGACAAGCTCGGAACGAGCACGCCGGTTCGGAAACTGCTCGGCGTGCTGGCCGAAGGCGGGCGCTTCGAACTCCTCCCGTTGGTCGCCGAGGCCTTCCGCGAGCGCCTGTTTGCGCACCAGAACATCGTCCGAGCTCGAGTCACCAGCGCGGGGCCATTGGCACCTGAGCACACACAGGCACTCGAAGGCAGCCTTGGCCGTGCAACTGGAAAGAAAGTCGAGCTTTCCACTTCGGTCGACAGGGAGTTAATCGGCGGCCTGGTCGCTCGAATTGGTAGCACGGTGTACGACGGCAGTGTGCGCACGCAGCTGAGCAAGATTCGTCAGACACTCGTCAAGTAGCGAACAGCGAATAACGAATAGCGAAACGAGCCATGAGCATCAAAGCCGACGACATCTCCAAGATCATCCGCGAGCAACTGGGCAGCTTCGCCGTCACGGTCGACGTGGCAGAGGTCGGGACAGTCATTGCCCTCGGCGACGGCATCGCGCGCGTCCACGGGTGTGAGCGTGCCATGGCCGGCGAAATGCTCGAATTCCCGCACGGGGTCTTCGGCATTGCGCTGAACCTCGAAGAGGACAGCGTCGGCACGGTGTTGCTGGGCGAGTTCACCCGGATCAAGGAGGGCGATGAGGTGAAGCGCACCGGGCGCATCATCTCGGTCCCCGTTGGCGACGAGATGCTCGGCCGCGTCGTCAACGCACTCGGCCAGCCGATCGACGGCAAGGGTCCGATTCTGACGAAGAACGTGGCGCCGATCGAGCGCCTGGCGCCCGGCGTGGTCGCGCGTCAGCCGGTTCGCGAGCCGCTGCAGACAGGACTCAAAGCCATCGACGCCATGGTGCCGATCGGCCGCGGCCAGCGTGAGCTGATTATCGGCGACCGCCAGACCGGCAAGACCGCGGTCGCCATTGACACGATCCTCAACCAAAAGGACAGCGGCGTCATCTGCATCTACAACGCGATTGGCCAGAAGCAGTCGACCGTGGCGCAGGTGGTTCGGACCCTCGAGGAAGCCGACGCGATGCGCTACACGATTGTCGTGGCGGCGACCGCGTCAGATCCGGCGCCGATGCTGTACATCAGCCCCTATTCGGCCACCGCGATGGGCGAGTACTTCCGCGACTCGGGCCGCCACGCGCTGCTGATCTACGACGACTTGTCCAAGCACGCGCAGTCGTACCGCGAAATCTCGCTGCTGTTGCGGCGTCCGCCCGGCCGTGAGGCGTATCCCGGCGACGTGTTCTATCTCCACTCCCGGCTGCTCGAACGCGCAGCCAAGTTGAACGATTCGAACGGCGGCGGCTCCTTGACCTCATTGCCGATCATCGAGACCCAGGCCGGTGACCTCTCGGCGTACATCCCGACGAACGTGATTTCGATCACCGACGGGCAGATCTTCCTCGAGGCCGACCTGTTCAATCAGGGCGTTCGCCCCGCGATCAACGTCGGCAACTCCGTGTCACGCGTGGGAGGCTCGGCGCAGATCAAGGCGATGCGCCAGGTGGCCGGCACGCTGCGGCTCGATCTCGCGCAATACCGCGAGCTGGCTGCGTTTGCGCAGTTCGGTGCGAGCGACCTCGACAAGGCGACGCAGAACCAGCTGAACAAGGGCGCGCGCCTCGTTGAAGTTCTGAAGCAGCCGCAATATCAGCCGCTTCCGGTCGAGCAGCAAGTCGTCCTGTTGTACGCGGGAACCAACGGCTTTCTCGAGCAGATCGAGTTGCCTCGCGTCGCGGCCTACGAGCAGGAACTGCATAAGTTCATGGCCACGCGGTTCGGCAACGTGCTGGCGACGATTCGCGAGAAGAAGATTCTCGACGACGCGCTCAAGACGCAGCTGAATGCCGCTCTGAAGGAGTTTGGCGACTACTTTGCGACCACTCAGTCGATGACTGGGGTGACCGCGTAAGGTTCGTCTATGCCGTCACTGATTGACATCCGCCGGCGCGTGCGCGCCGTCAAGTCGACGCAGCAGATCACGAAGGCCATGAAGATGGTCTCGTCGTCGAAGCTGCGGCGCGCCCAAGAGCGCATTCTTCGGAGCCGGCCTGTACGCGCAGGAAATGCTGCGCGTGTTCAACAATCTGGCGACGCGGACCGACGCGTCGACCCATCCGCTCTTGAATGACGACCCGCTGGCCGCCAAAACGCTGCTCGTAGTCATTACCGCCGACCGCGGCCTGTGCGGCAGCTTCAACACCAACGTCGTCAAGGGAGCGGCGCAGTTCGTCACCGATCATCCGTCGACGCCGGGTCGAGAAATCGCCCTCGCGCTCGTGGGACGGAAAGGGCGCGACTTCTTCATGCGGCGCGGCTTCGACGTGAAGTACGAAGAGGTGGGTCTGTTCCAGAACCCCAAATGGTCACACGCGCAAGCCATCGCATCGACGTGCATCAAGGAGTTTCTCGGGCCGGACATCAGCTCGGTGTATCTCGTCTACAACGAGTTCCGATCGGTCATTTCTCAGCGGGTCGTCCTCGAACGGCTCCTGCCGATTCCCCGACTCGAAGATCCGTCGCCTGCCATGACGAATGTGGACTACCTGTTCGAGCCCTCGCCCGATCAGTTGCTGAACACGCTCTTGCCGCTTCACGTGGCGGTACAGGTCGCCCGGGCGTTGCTGGAATCGTCGGCAGCCGAGCATGCCGCTCGCATGAGTGCGATGGACAACGCCACACGCAACGCGAAAGACATGGTCGATCGGCTCACGCTCTACATGAACAAAGTCCGGCAGGCAGCGATTACGCGCGAGATCATCGAAGTGGTGTCAGGGGCACAGTCAGTGTAGGACTTGAGGCTTGAGACTTGGGGCTCGACCAGCCACAAGGCCCCGGCCCAAGCCGTCAACGAGTCACAATTATGGCGACAGCAACCGACAACAGAATCGGCAAGGTCATCCAGGTCATCGGCCCCGTCATCGACGTGGAGTACGAGGGCGGCTACATGCCAGCGGTCTACAACGCCGTGCGCATCCAGGACGATGGCGGCGCCGGAGGCGAGAAACTGGACATCGTCGCCGAGGTCGAGCAGCACCTCGGCGAGGGCCGCGTCCGCACGGTGGCGATGAAGCCGACCGACGGCCTGCAGCGCGGTATGAAGGTGATCGACACGGGCGCGCCGATTTCGGTGCCAGTCGGGCCGTCGACGTTGGGCCGCGTGCTGAACGTGCTCGGGGAGCCTGTGGATTTTCCGGATCGCCCTGTCGAGGCGAAGGAGCACTGGCCGATTCACCGGCCGGCGCCGACGCTCGAGCAACAGTCCACCGAACTCAAGATGTTCGAGACCGGCATCAAGGTCATCGACCTGCTCGAGCCGTATTTGCAGGGCGGCAAGATTGGCTTGTTCGGCGGTGCCGGCGTCGGCAAGACCGTCATCATCATGGAGCTCATCAACAACATCGCGATGAAGCACGGCGGTGTGTCGGTGTTCGGCGGCGTCGGCGAACGGACCCGCGAAGGCAACGACCTCTGGCTCGAGTTCCAGGAGTCGGGCGTGATCGACATGAAGGATCTGTCGAAGTCGCGCGCGGCGTTGGTTTACGGACAGATGACCGAGCCACCGGGAGCGCGTCTCCGCGTTGGCCTGTCCGCGTTGACCGTTGCCGAGTACTTCCGCGACGCCGAGAACAAGGACGTTCTGCTCTTCATCGACAACATCTTCCGGTTCACTCAGGCCGGGTCTGAGGTGTCGGCGCTCCTGGGCCGCATGCCGTCGGCGGTCGGTTATCAGCCGACGCTGCTGAGCGAGATGGGCCAGCTGCAAGAGCGCATCACGTCGACCAAGCGCGGATCGATCACGTCGGTGCAGGCCATTTACGTGCCCGCCGACGACTACACCGACCCGGCACCGGCGACGACGTTCGCCCACCTCGACGCGACGACGAACCTCTCGCGTCAGATCGCCGAGCTCGGCATTTACCCGGCCGTCGATCCGCTGGCCTCGTCTTCGCGCATTCTCGATCCGCGCATTATCGGCATCGACCATTACACCGTCGCTCGCCAGGTGAAGCAGATCCTGCAGCGCTACAAGGACCTTCAGGACATCATCGCGATCCTCGGGATCGACGAGCTGTCGGAGGAAGACAAGCTGACGGTGTCGCGCGCGCGCAAGATTCAGAAGTTCTTGTCACAGCCGTTCTTCGTTGCCGCGCAGTTCACCGGACGCGAAGGCAAGTACGTGACGATCGACGAGACGATTCGCGGCTTCAAGGAGATCGTCGCCGGCAAGCACGACGGCGTGCCTGAACAGGCGTTCTATCTGCAAGGCACGATCGACGAAGTCCTCGAAGCGGCGAAGAAGGGCTAGGGATTCCCGCGATGGCCATCGGCGGCAAACTCACACTGCGAATCGTCACACCCGATCAGGCCTACTCGCACGAAGTGGACGAGGTTGTCCTGCCGGGCACTGAGGGTGATTTCGGCGTCCTGCCCGGGCACACGCCGTTCTTCACGTCGCTTCGAACCGGACAGATGTGGTTTCGCCAGGGCGCTGACCGGCACTACCTCGCCGTCTCGGTGGGCTTTGTCGAAGTGCTGCCCGACAGCGTGTCCGTCCTGTCTCAAGTGGCGCAGCGAGCCGAAGATCTCGATCAGGAGAAGGTCGACGCCGGAATGAATCGGGCCAAGGAGATGCTGGGCCCGATCGCGCACGACATGGATTTCGAAGCCGCTCGGCTGGCACTGCTCCGCACCATGCAGCAGCTACAGGCCGAGAGTCGGCGCCGCGCGGGACACGTATGATTGCGGATTGATGATCCGCAACCTCGCGAAGCTCTTCCGGTACCGCGGTCTCATCCAAACCCTCGTAGTCCGCGACCTGAAGGCGCGATATCGCGGATCGGTGCTCGGGTTTTTCTGGTCGTTCATCAATCCGCTGCTCCTGCTGCTGATCTACTCGTTCGTGTTCACCGTGGTGCTGCCCGGCATTCACAACGAGAAGCTCGAGCCCTACGCCTTGTTCATGTTCTGCGGGATTCTGCCGTGGACGTGGTTCTCGTCGTCGCTGCTCGAGTCGTCGAATACCCTGATCGCGGGTGGCAATCTGATCAAGAAAGTGCTGTTTCCGGCCGAAGTACTGCCGATCGTCACCGTGCTGGCCAACATGGTGCACTTCTGCCTGGGGCTGCCGATTCTCGCCGCGTTCCTGATCTACTATCGCCGCCCGCTCGACCCTCTCGAACTGTTGTGGTTCCCAGTCATCGTGGCCGTGCAGCTGCTGCTCTCGATCGGGCTCGCCATGTTCTTCTCGGCGATGACGGTGCACTTTCGCGACCTCAAGGATCTGCTCGGCAACCTGCTGACGCTGTGGTTCTTCGCGACGCCGATCATCTATCCGATGCAGGACGCGCCGGCCGACTTCAGGCCGCTTCTGGACTTGAATCCGATGACCCACCTCGTGATTTCCTATCAGGAGGTGTTGTTCTTCGAGGGGCCGTTCGGGCACTGGAAGTGGCTGCTGGCACTGGCGGCGGCGTCGCTCGTCGTCTTCTTTGTCGGCTACTTCGTCTTCGATCGGCTCCGGGACTCCTTCGCTGAAGAGGTATGAGCGCCGCGATTGACGTCGTCAACATCTCGAAGGTCTACCGCCGCTACGCCCGGCGGAAGCAGTTCGCCACGCTCAAGTCGGCGCTGCTCTCCGGCAGCCTGATCGGCGACCTGACGCCGGATGAGACCTTTCCTGCGCTGCGTGGCGTGTCGTTTTCCGTGCCGAAGGGGTGCACCTACGGCGTCATCGGCCGGAACGGGTCGGGAAAGAGCACGCTGCTCAAGTGCGTCGCCGGAATTTCGCGTCCGACCGAAGGCACGGTGACGGTAGACGGCCGCATCTCGGCGCTCATCGAGCTCGGCGCCGGATTCCATCCGGAGATTTCCGGCCGCGAGAACATCTTCATCAACGGCATCATGCTCGGCCTGTCGAAGCGCGAGGTTCAGCGCCGCTTCGACGAGATCGTCGAATTTGCCGAGATGCAGGAGTTCATCGACGCGCCAGTCAAGACGTACTCGTCGGGCATGTACATGAGGCTCGGCTTTGCCGTGGCCATTCACGTCGATCCCGAGGTGCTGCTGGTCGACGAGGTCCTGGCGGTCGGCGATCAGGGCTTCACGCTGAAGTGCCTCGATAAGTTCGCCGAGTTCCGGCGCCGCAATCGAACCATCCTCCTGGTCACACACACGCTCGACCTGGTCGAGAGGTTCTGCGATCAGGCGCTGTGGCTCGACAAAGGAAAGACGCGAGCCGAAGGCGAACCGAAGCGCGTGGTCGCCGCCTACATCATCGACATCGAGCGGGCAGAAGACCAGGAGCTCGCCAAGGCCGAGGCCGAACGGGTTGCGGCTACGGCGAAACCCGCGGCCACCGCTGCCGCTGACGTCGAAACCGAGAAAGCGGCTCAGCCCGACAATCCGGTGGAGGCGGGCGAAGAGCCAAAGAACATGTTCAAAGCGTCAGAAGGACGCTGGGGCACGCGCGAGATCGAGATTACGAAAGTTGCGCTCGTCGGCCCTGACGGCGAAGCCGGCCACGTGTTTCAGCGCGGTGAGCCGATGGAAGTGCGCATGACGGTGAAGGCCCATCAGGTGCTCACCGACTTCGTGTTTGGCATCGGGATCTTCAATGCCGACGGGGTCTGCTGTTACGGAACCAACACCAACCTCGAGGACCTTCAGCCCGGCACGGTCACCGGCGAAGGCGAAGTCACCTTTTCGATCGACAGCTTGAAGATGGTGGAAGGAACCTATCGACTGGATCTCGCCGTTCACAAGCTCGACGGTTATCCGTACGACTACCACCGGTTGCTCTATTCGTTTCGCGTGAAGTCGCGGTCGCGGGACGTGGGGATTTACAGTCCCGATCATCAGTGGTCGTTCAGCCCGAATATTCAGTTCAAAGCGCCAAAGGCTGACAAGAGCGAGTGATGGTGATGTCTCTGGCAGAGGCGACCGCTTGGGTAGAACGGCTGCGGACGACCGGTCGCACCGTCGTGTTCACCAACGGCGTGTTCGACCTGTTACATCCTGGCCACGTCCGTTATCTGACCGAGGCGCGCAAACAGGGTGACGTCCTCATCGTCGGCATCAACAGCGATCGATCGGTGCGGGCGTTGGAGAAGGCGCCCGATCGTCCCGTGAATCCCGAAGCTGAGCGCGGCGAGGTCTTGTCGGCGCTGGCTGCGGTCGACGCCGTGGTCGTGTTCGATGAGGAGACGCCACTCGAAGTCGTGTCCGCTCTGCGGCCCGACGTGTTGGTGAAGGGCGCGGATTGGGCCGAGGATGCGATCGTCGGCCGCGCCGTCGTCGAGCAACGAGGCGGCCGAGTCGTTCGCATCCCGATCGCCCCTGAGTACTCCACGACGAAGATTCTCGAGAAGGTCCGAGCTGTAGGAAAATAGTGGATCTGGTCACATCACCCGGGGCCCATAGCTGTGGGCATCGGGCGATGTGTGTGTACGCCATGTCTTCGACGCCTTCGCTCACGCTCCGATCGCTCCTGATCAAGATACTCGGCTCGACCCGCCTGGGCGAGCGGGCCGCTCGAATCACCGGTCCGACCGCGCCGGTGCGGGCGCTAGCCGTCGCCGGCGCCGCGCACACGCTCAGCAAAGGGGTAGTTCTGCTGGTGGTGCCGACGGATGCCGACATCGAGCCAGCGGTGAACGACGTGCGGTTCTTCCTGAGCGGCCTCGAGGGCTTGGCCGAGGCCAGCGTTGAACAACAGGTGCTGCCCTTCCCGTCACCGCAGGTCGATCCGTATCGTGGGTTCCTGCCGCACTTGAAAGTCGCATCGGCGCGTGCCCGAGCTCTGCACTCGCTGGCGGCGGGAACGGCGCGAGTCGTCGTGGCGTCGGGGTCAGCCTTGCTGCCACGAGTCCCCGATCCCGTCGCTGTCTTCCTGGGGTCTTGTGAGGTAAAGCCCGGCATCGACCTCGATCCACAGCGGGTGACGCAAGTTCTGGCGGCAGGTGGATATGAGCCGCAGGACCCGGTCGATGCGCACGGAGAGTTCTATCGACGAGGCGGCATCCTTGACATCTTCCCTCCCAACGAAGCGATGCCGATTCGCATCGAGTTCATCGGCGACACCGTCGAGTCGATTCGGCGATTCGACCCGGGAACACAGCGATCGGTCGAAACACTGGATCAGTTCGTCATCGTGCCCGCACGAGAAGAGGGGCTGACCGATACCGAGACCGGGGCGCCGCTGTCGGCCGACGGGAAGCTTCCATCCACGATCTTCGACTACGTCCGGACTCGCGACGCGCGGTTGTTCGTCGCTGAGCCAGAAGATGTCCGTAAGCAGGTCGAGACCGCCTGGACGCAACTCGAAGCGTCGTACGCCGAAAGAGAGGGACGACCCGGTCCACCAGCGCGGGCCCCCGCTGAGCTGTCGCTCTCGTGGGCCGAAGTGGGAGCCGGGCTGACCGAGGCCACCACGCTCGAACAGCTTGGCGTGGATGAGATGGGCTCTCCGGAGGCGCTTCAGGTCCCCTGTCAGCCCGCGACGCTGTTCCACGGTCGAGTGCAGGATTGGGTCGCCGACGTGCGGCAGGCGTTGGCGCGAAGCGAAACCGTGGTCGTCGTGGCCGACACTCACGGGCGTGCCGAGCGCACCGTCGAGCTCCTGCGCGACTACGAGGTTCGAGCGCTGCCGGCAACCGACGCGGGCGATGTCCTGGCGGGCGCCGTCATCGTCGCGGAGGGCTGGCTCTCTTCGGGTTACCGGCTCCCCTCGGCAGGATTTCAGGTCTACGCCGAGACCGACGTCTTCGAGGAGGAACGCCGCCGCACCACCGGAGCTCGAAAGCGGTCGCTCAGCGCGACCTTTCTCTCGGACCTTCGAGACCTCAAGGTCAACGACCTCATCGTCCATGTCGATCACGGCATCGGACGATTTGTCGGCTTGCGCCAGATCTCAGTCGCCCAGGGCGACATCGTTCAGGAATTCATCGAGCTGCGGTATCACGACGACGCCAAGTTGTTCGTGCCGGTCGAGCGCCTGGACCTCATTCAGAAATACACCGGCGGCGCGAATCCTCCGCTCGATCGTCTTGGTGGAACGTCGTGGGAAAAGGCGAAGACGAAGGTCAAGAAGGCCATGCGCGACATGGCCGAGGAGCTCCTCAAGCTTTACGCCGCTCGACGCGCCGTCCCGGGTCACGCGTTCAGTACCGACACGCATTGGCAGGAGGAGTTCGAAGGGGCGTTCGAGTTCGAGTTGACACCGGACCAGGCGACCGCGATCGGCGACATCAAGCGCGACATGGAGTCGCCCACCCCCATGGATCGCCTGCTCTGCGGCGACGTGGGCTACGGGAAGACCGAAGTGGCGATGCGCGCGGCGTTCAAAGCCGTCATGGATGGCAAGCAGATCGCCGTGCTCGCACCAACTACGGTGTTGGCGTCGCAGCATCTCAAGACCTTCAGCGATCGATTCGCGGCGTTTCCCGTTCGAGTCGACATGGTCAGCCGGTTCCGCAACAAGGCCGAGATCGCACAGACGCTGGAGGCGCTCGCCGCCGGGCGGCTCGACATCATCATCGGCACTCATCGTCTGTTGTCGAAGGACGTACGATTCCGGGACCTCGGATTGCTCGTCGTCGACGAAGAGCAGCGCTTCGGCGTCGCGCACAAAGAGCGGATCAAACAGTTGCGCAAGACCGTTGACGTGCTGACGATGACCGCCACGCCGATTCCCAGGACGTTGAACATGTCGCTCGTCGGCATTCGCGACATGTCGGTGATCGAGACGCCGCCGAAGGATCGTCTGGCGATTCAGACCAACGTCGTGAAGTTCGATTCCAGCGTGATCGCCCGGGCGATTCGCAACGAGATCGCTCGCGGGGGACAGGTGTTCTTCGTCCACAACCGGGTCGAGTCGATCTACTCGATGGGCCATCTGCTGCAACGGCTGGTCCCCGAGGCACGAGTCGTGGTCGGCCACGGACAGATGGGCGAGGACGCCCTCGAACGGGCGATGCTGGACTTCATGGCCCACAAGCACGACGTCTTGCTGGCGACGACGATCGTCGAGAACGGCCTCGACATTCCGAACGCGAACACAATTGTCATCAACCGCGCCGATCGATACGGGTTGTCTCAGCTGTATCAACTGCGCGGCCGCGTCGGCCGCAGCGACCGGGCCGCATACGCCTACTTATTGATTCCGCCAGAGGAAGCGCTGTCTCCCGTCGCTCGGAAGCGCTTGTCAGCCATCCGCGAGTTCAGCGAGCTGGGCAGCGGATTCCGCGTCGCCGCCCTCGATCTGGAGATTCGCGGCGCTGGAAACCTGTTGGGCGGTGAGCAGAGCGGGCAGATCGACGCCGTCGGCTTCGAGATGTACATGAAGCTGCTCGAAGAGACGATCCGCGAACTGAAAGGTGAAGATCTCGAAGACGATGTGCGAGCAGTCGTCAACCTCAAGGTCGACGTCCGGCTGGACGACTCCTACGTGCCGGACACGAACCAAAGACTGATGATCTACCGCCGTGTAGCCGGCGCACGAACGGAAGACGAAATCGCCCGCATCGTCGACGAGGTGAGGGATCGTTACGGGCCGCCGCCGCCCGCCTTGCTCAATCTGGCCGATTTCGGACGAATTCGCGTCCTCGCCGACGGCCTGGGCCTGGAAACTCTCGACCGGGACAGCCGCTCGGTCGTCTTCAAATTCAGGGACAGGGCCAAGGTTGACCCAATCCAGGTGATCGAGTTGGTGAAGCGCCGGGGGGACCTGCAATTGGTGCCGCCATCAACCCTGAAGCTCGACCTGGTAGGCCCTTCGGAGCCTCTTGGCGTAGCGGCGTCGGCGCGCGCCGGCCGGCCGCGACGCCAGGAAAGACGGCCCGCCTGGTGGACAGCGAGAGCCACAGCGGGCGAGGTCAAACCTGGGTTTACGAAGGCGGAGATTCTCAAGGACGCACCCGAGGATCCGCGAGCGCCGACGGGGGTGCTGGCGCGAGTGACGGAACTGTTGGAAGAACTGAAGGGATGAGTGCCGATAGGGGCACTTCCCCCTTTTCGGGTAGGATCGAAAGGTTACGGTATGAAGAACCGAGTTGTTGGTCTCACGCTGGCTGGTCTGCTTGTCGCGCTGACGACGGTGCGCGCGGACATCCTCGAGCAAGTGCTCGTCAAGGTCAACGGAGACATCATCACCAAGACCGACCTCGAGCAGCGGCAAATTGCCGCCGTCCGTCAGTCGCAGCCCAACCTGCGAGCCAACGACGAAGCCGGACTGCAGAAGGCGTTGGCCGAAGTGACGCCAACGGTGGTCGTGGAGGCGATTGACGAACTGCTGATGGTGCAACGCGGGCGCGAGCTCGGGTTCACAATGTCCACCGAACAGTTCAACGGCATCGTCGAGAACATCAAGAAAGAGAACAAGATCGAATCCGACGAAGCGCTCAACGCCGCGTTGAAACAGGAAGGCATGACGATGGCCGACCTGCGCAAGCAACTCGAGCGCCAGATGCTGATCACTCGGGTCCAGCAGACCGAGGTCGCCAACAAGCTGCAAATCACCGACGCGGAAGTGAAGATGTACTACGACGCGAACAAGAACTCGTTCGCGACGACTCCGCAGGTGACGCTTCGCGAAATCCTCATCGGGGTGACGGCGACCAAGCAAGGCGTCAACGTTGCGCAGGACGATGAGGCCCGCGCCAAAGCCGAAGATATCCGCAAGCGTTTGCTGGCGGGTGAGTCGTTCCCCAGACTCGCGGCGGATTTCTCTGACTCACCGTCGAAGGCCAACGGCGGGCTCGTCGGTCCCCTGAGCCGCACCGATCTTTCAGAGGAACTGCAAAAGGCGATCGCCGGGCTCAAAACCGGCGACGTCACTTCAGTGCTGCGAACCGAGCGTGGCTACCAGGTGATCAAGATCGAAAACGCGAGCGACTCGACAGTCAAACCGTTTGAGGAAGCCAAGTCCGAGATCTCGGATCGACTGGCGAATCAGAAGCGACGAGACGAA
The DNA here is from genome assembly GCA_963773045.1 of uncultured Acidobacteriota bacterium. Lineage (GTDB taxonomy): Bacteria > Acidobacteriota > Vicinamibacteria > Vicinamibacterales > UBA2999 > 12-FULL-67-14b. Next base: position 181,345 of record CAVYZT010000005.1, read on the forward strand.
GTACAGAAGTATCTCACCAAGCTGCGCGGCGAAGCGATCATCGACTGGAAGAACGAGGAAATCAAGAAAGCCTACGAGGTTGGCCTGAAGCAGCCGCGGCGCGAGGGCTGATGGAGGCTCGCTGGTTTGCGATCTGGACCAGATCGCGCCACGAGAAGCTCGTGCGCGATCAGCTCGACAAGAAACACCTCGAAGTCTTCCTGCCGACGATTGGCCGCTGGAGCCACTGGAAGGATCGAAAAAAGAAGATCGATTGGCCGCTCTTCCCGGGATACTGCTTCACCCGGGCCCGGCGCGACGATCGGTTGGCGATATTGAAGTGCGAGGGCGTGGTTTCGATCATTGGGAACAGGAACAATGGGGAGCCGACCCCAATTCCCGACATCGAAATCGAAAGCGTCCGGCAGTTGGTGGAAAGCGAGCTGTCGTACGATCCGTGCCCGCTCATCAAGGAGGGCCAGATGGTGAAGGTCACGCACGGCCCGCTCAAGGGCGTCGTCGGCCGTCTGATGCGCAAAGGCGCACATGCCAGGCTGGTTCTCTCGGTCGATTTGATTGGTCAAGCGGTCAGCGTCGAAGTGGATGCGTCTGACGTCAAGCCGTACTAGAGCGCAGATGCTGCGGACTTGCTCCTGACCTCTTCAAGCGTGGACACGTTCCCGGCATGAAGATCGGCTCCGTCGAACTCGACTCTCCTTTTGTCGTATCGCCAATGGCTGGGATGACCGATACGGCGTTTCGCCGTCTCGTCAAACGCCAGGGAGGATGCGGTCTCGTTGTCTCAGAGATGGTGAGCAGCGAGGGCCTGGTTCGCGGCATCGATCGAACGCTCGAGTACGCCGAATACACCGAAGAAGAACGACCGGTTTCGATTCAGATCTTTGGCGGCGATCCCGCCAAGATGGCAGACGCTGCTCGCGTCGTCGAGCAACTCGGCGCCGATATCGTCGACGTGAACATGGGCTGCCCGGTGCCGAAAATCGCCAAGCACAACGCGGGCTGCAGCCTGATGCGCGAGCCCGCGCACGCGGCCGGCATCATTCAGGCGATGAGCAAAGCGATCTCCATCCCGGTCACCGTAAAGATGCGGAAGGGATGGGATGACGGCGAGGTCAACTCACCGGAGCTGGCGAAGCGGGTCGAGGATGCGGGCGCGGCGGCGATTGCCGTTCACGGCCGCACCGCCAAGCAGTCGTACTCGGGAGTCGCCGATTGGGAACTGGTTTCGTCGATTGCTCGAAGCGTCTCGATCCCCGTGTTTGGCTCAGGCGATTGCATCGAGCCGGCAGACATCGTCAATCGGTTGCGGGCAGGCGTGTCCGGAGTCTTTGTCGGCCGTGGCGTCCTTCGCAATCCCTGGATTCTGGCGCAGGCGGAAGACCTGATGGCTGGCCGCGAGGCCAGGACCGTCTCTCTGGCGGACCGCGGGCGCTTTCTGCTGGATTACATGGACCTCTTGCTCGACGACGGGCGGCATGAGGTCGAAGGGTTTCGGCATATCGCGCTGCGATCCACTGAGGCATCCACGGACACTGTCAACCGGGCGCCGGCAATCGGCCGGGATCGCTGGGTGATCAACAAGCTCCGAGCCCTGTGTTCGTGGTACACCAAGGGATTCGAGGGCGGAGCCTCGCTGCGGACGGCGGTCAACACCACGCAGTCACTCCAGCAGCTGCGCGATCACTTGTTCGAGTTCTTCCTGGCAGAGAAAGCGGCGGCCCCAGTACCTTCGTTGAGCGAGGATGCTCGATACTTTCGATCTCGTTGATACGCTCCGTTAGATAGCTCTACCTATGTCGGAAATGAATCACGGGTCTCGAGTTTTCGTCGCGGGTCACCGCGGCCTGGTTGGTTCAGCCGTTGTACGGCGGCTGGAGCAGCTCGGCTACGAAAACATCCTGATGGCCACCCGCGATCAGCTCGATCTTCGCGATCAGGCCGCGGTGAACTATTGGTTCCGGGCGAACCGGCCCGAGTTCGTGTTTCTCGTAGCCGGCACCGTCGGTGGGATCCTGGCGAATTCGACCCGCCCGGCTGAGTTCATCTACGACAACATGATGATTCACGCCACGGTGGTGCACTCGGCGCACTTGTTCGGCGTCGACAAGCTCCTGTATCTCGGCAGCTCGTGCATCTATCCGCGCGATTGCCCTCAGCCGATGGCCGAGTCGATGCTGTTGACGGGCTCTCTCGAGCCGACCAACGAGGCCTACGCGATCGCAAAGATTGCCGGCATCAAGCTGTGTCAGGCGTATCGGCAACAGTACGGCAGAGACTTCATCTCGGCCATGCCGACCAATCTGTACGGGCCCAACGACAACTTCGACCTGATGAGCTCGCACGTCCTGCCTGCCATGATTCGCAAGTTTCATGACGCGAAGATGGAAGGGCGGAATGAAGTGCCGCTCTGGGGTAGCGGATGTCCGCGAAGAGAATTCCTTCACGTCGACGACCTGGCCGATGCCTGCATCTTCCTGATGCAGCGTTACTCCGACGCCATGCACATCAACGTCGGAACCGGGGAAGATCTGTCGATTTGCGAACTGGCCGACGTGGTCCGACGAATCGTGTATCCATCCGCGACCGTAGTATTCGACGACTCGAAGCCCGACGGGACGCCCAAGAAGCTGCTCGACGTGTCGCGTCTGCACGCCCTCGGGTGGCGCCACCGGACCTCGCTCGGCGAAGGCATCGAAAGCACTTACGAGTGGTTCCTGGCCCACCGGGCTGAAGCGCGTGGCGCCATGGCACACTGATGCCGCTCCGCATCGCCTTCGACCTGGACGGCACCATTGCCGACATGAATGCCTCTCTTCGTAAAGAGGGAGCGGCCATCTTTCGGCCGGGCCCTCGGCCCAGCCCGCCGCCGGATGCTGCGCCAAACAGCGTCCCGGATGCGGCCGAGAGTGAAGACGTGCCCGAGACTCCACCGGACGCCGACGAGCTTCGGCTTTCAGCCCGCCAGCAGATGCAGCTCTGGGATCACGTCAGGAAGATTGAAAACTTCTGGACGACGCTTGACGAAGTCGAACCGGGCATCGTCAAACGTCTTGCGACAACGGCGGCCGAACGGCGATGGGAAGTGATCTTTTTTACGACCCGTCCGTCGACTGCTGGAGACACGACACAGGTCCAGTCACAGCGCTGGCTGGCCAGTTACGGCTTCCGTTTTCCGAGCGTCTTCGTCGTGCAGCCCAGCCGCGGCAAGATCGTCGACGCGATGCAGCTGGACGCCGTCGTGGACGATCGCCCGGAGAACTGTCTCGATATTGTCTTGGAGTCGAAGGCCAAGGCCATTCTGGTCTGGCCTCGAGATCCGGCCGATGTACCTGCGGGAGTTGTGCGGATGGGAGTTCGGGTTGTCCCGTCCATCTCCGTAGCGCTCGATTTGCTCGAGCGCTACGATGACGAGCGCAGGCAACCTGGAGTCGTACGGTCGATCCGCAAGCTCCTCGGCCGCCAGACGGTCAGCTAGCGCGGTTCGTTCAAGAATCGCCGGATTTCTTCCGGTTCGATCATCTCGTAGTCAAGAACCAGTGCGGCCTCGGCGGTCTCGCCGAACTGGCGGCCAAGATCGACGTGCGCAGGATGGTCGAGATAGGCCTGGAGTGCGAGCTCGGTGTCGAACTCGAGAACGGCGGAATATTCAAAATCAATCCTGGCCATGGCGTCGTATGACCGGCCAAGGATTCGTCGCCGGCCAATTCGTGCCCTTCTGATCTGTGGAATGGTCGTAAAGGCGGTCCGCATGGCGTCGAGCAGGGCCTCACGATCGGCGAGCGACAGATTGGGTCGCGGCTTGAACAAGACCACGTGCGCGATCATGGCTTGCGAGGCGCGCGCCGCTTATGAATCGCCTGCTTGAATCGGGTCCACTTCGCCTTTTTCGCGTCCTTGTATTTCTGCCGCGGATCGCGGTGCTCGCCGCCTGGCCGCCACTTTGCGTCGCGCTTGACTTCACGTTGGTCCGTTTCGCCCTTGTAGGGCGGCCGCGCCCGTTTTTCGGCTCGGTCCTTTGGCGGCGCCTGACGCGGCGTCCACTCGAGCTTTTTTCCTTCGCGCTCGTTGCGCGGCTTCGCTGCGTGCGGTTTCGTGTCGCGACGATTCGAGCCACCCTTGAAAGTCGACCCGCCCTTGAAACTCGAGCCGCTCTTGAAACCTGAGCCGCCTTTGAAGCCCGAACCCCCTTTGTACGGCGGGCGGTCACGCGAATCCTTCGGCTTGCCGCTCCAGGGCTTAGCACCCCAGGGCTTGGTGTCGCGCGAATTCGTGTGGCTGTTGAACGGCGGCCGTTCGCGTCTTTCTGGCCGCGACTCGTGGGCTCCTCGAGGAGACCATTCAAGCTTCGGTCTATCGCTTGTGTCTCGCGGCTTAGGAGACCAGGACTTGCGGTCCCCTTGATTCGAGCCGCCTTTGAATGGCGCGCGCTCGCGTCCTTCTGGCCGCGGCCTGTCCGAGCCCTGGCGAGCCGGCCATTCGCGTCTGGGTGGGCGCTCAGCGCTCTCAGTCCCCTTGGGTTTCCACTCGAGCTTGCCGGCCGGCTGTCGAGATGCGCGGTCTCCCTGCTGGTTTTTGTCTCGCCTCCGCCCTTCCTCGCCGCGCCGAACCTGCGCGTCCCGAGCCTCGAGGTCCGAATCCCACAGCTTGCCGTTCTGGAACCACTTCAAGGTCGCCGAGGGCTGCTTGGCCTTCAGCCGATTGAATGTTGGCAGGATCTCTTCCTTCGACGCCGAGCGGAACGCGGTGGGTTGGTCATCGACAACGATCGTCCAGTAAGCGTAGCGAGGTGGCACAGAGGTTATATCCTAGCGCGACATGGAGCTCGTGGTCGCGCGTCTCGAAGAGCTTCGCACTCAGATCACCGAAAGCTTCGAGATCGCGGTCAAAGAACAAGAGAGTCTCTCGCTCGCGATCTCCGGGGGTGCGTCGGCACTCGTGTTTCTTGGCGCGTTGCGAGTTGCTCGTGTCAACTGGTCGCGCGTCACGCTGTTCTGGGGCGATGAGCGGGCGGTGCCGCCTGACAGCCCCGAATCGAACTACGGCGTGGCCGAACGTCTCCTGCTCCAACCGCTTGGCGGCGGCGCGCCCCGCGCGCTCAGGATGCCTGCCGATCATCCCGACCTCGAGGAAGCTGCGCTCCAGTACGACGAGACGCTGGCCTACGAGCTGCGTGGCGGCCCGCTCGACCTTGCGATCCTCGGCATCGGCGAAGACGGCCATGTGTGCTCGCTGTTCCCGGGCCATCCCGCTCTTCGACAAGTCGAGCATCGCGTGGTTGCCATCCACGACGCGCCGAAGCCACCGCCTCGGCGGCTCTCGCTGACGATGTCGATTCTGTGCCAGACGCGGAAGGTCTGGCTCGTCGTGTTCGGCGCCAGGAAGAACGCCGTTCTTCAGGCGGCGATTGCGCGTTCGCGCATGGACACACCGCTCGATATTCTGCTGGCGGGAGCAAAAGACGCAACGATCTTCACCGACCAGCCCATTCACAAGACGTTCCGCTAGAGCGTGTCTGTGTAATCTGCGTCATCTGTGGCCTAGAACCGCTTGAGTTTTTCGACGAGGGTCGTCCGCTTGAGCGAAAGCAGGCGTGCAGCGGCCCCTTTGTTGTTACCGGTCCGCGACAGCGCTCGCTCGATCAAATCGCGTTCGATGCGCGCGATCAGCGCCGCCAGGTCCAGCCCCTCTTCCGGCAGGTCGAGCGCCGGAGCGGCCACCACACTCACGCCCTGAAGATCCGGCGGCAGATCGGCCACGTCGATTCGTGTGCGTCCGGCGAGCATCGCGACGGCCCGCTCCACGGCGTTCTCGAGCTGCCGGACGTTGCCCGGCCAGTTGTACGCCATCAGCCGCCGCATCGCCTCCTGTGAGACCACCATCGAATCGGCGCCGCGGGTTTCGAGGAAGTGCTTGACCAGCAACGGCACGTCCTCGGGTCGATCGCGCAGCGGTGGCAGATGAATCGTGACGACGTTCAGCCGATAGAACAGGTCCTCGCGGAACGTGCCCTCTTTCACCATTTTCTGAAGGTCGGCGTTGGTCGCCGCGACGACGCGAACGTCCACCTTGATCGTGCGGCTGTCGCCGAGCCGTTCGAACTCGCGTTCCTGCAGCACACGCAGCAACTTCATCTGCAGCGCCATCGGCATGGTCCCGACTTCGTCGAGAAACAGCGTGCCGCCATCAGCCTGCTCCAGCCGGCCAAGTCGATTCGAGATGGCGCCGGTAAACGCGCCACGAGCGTGGCCGAAGAGCTCGGCGTCGAGGAGCGTTTCCGGGATCGAGCTGCAATTGATGGCGACAAACCGGGCCCGGTGGCGAGGGCTCGTCTGGTGCACCGCGCGGGCGACCATCTCCTTTCCGGTTCCGGTCTCGCCTTGGATGAGCACAGTGGCGGTGGTGGGCGCGACGGTTTCGATGAGCTGAAACATCGCGCGCATCGACGAGCTCTTCCCGACCATCGAGCCCAGGCCGAATCGCTCGTCCAGCTGCTGATGCAGATACGCGTTCTCGCTCTGCAGACGACGCGCTTCGAGGCCCGAGTTCACGACGTGGAGAAGCTCGTCGAACTGAAATGGCTTGGCGATGAAGTCCGACGCCCCGAGCTTGATGGTTTCAACCGCGTCTTTCACGGTCCCGTAGCCGGTGACCACGATCGCGACGATGCCAGGATAACGGGTGACGGCGGCGTCAATCACCGTCCGACCGTCGACACCCGGAAGCCGGAGATCCGACACGATGACGTCGAACGCAAAGCCGTCGAGCGCCTCGAGTGCGGCTTCGCCCGAGGCCGCCTGGACGACATCGAAACCGGAGTCTGCGAGGCGTTCCGCTACCACACTCCGAAGTGCCTCCTCGTCGTCTACAAGGAGGAGATGGCGTTTCGAATCAGACATTTAGAGGCGACAAGAGGAGCGGCCTTTCGGTGGCTGGAGGGCCAAGAGTGTCAATATTTTGGCACCCGGACTCGATCCAGTCAAGGGCTGCACAACTAATCTCAGCGAGGCGCATCTAATCCCAGCGTGTCAGCCACCGATAAAGCCTCTGTGGAGGCAAGATAAGTGGAACGTCAAACAGTCAGCATTATGAAAGCGTGCGAGATGGTCGGTGTCAGCCGTCGGACGATTTATAACTGGATCGCGGCAAGCAAGGTCGAGTACCTGCGAACCGCGGGTGGCAGCATTCGTATCTTCGTTGATTCGCTGTGGCGAGAGCCGGATGGTTCGACGCGGCCGTCGAGCCCGAACGCGGCAGCCTGAACGAACGGCGCAGACCTAATTCTTTCATGTCTTTCTCGCGTTTACCGGTGAGCGCGCCCGAGACTCCCGGCGGGGAACCCTCCCTGGATGCCGAGAGCCCTCGGGCGTTGCTCCATCGCCTGAACAACCAGCTGGGTGTGATCCTCGCGCACGCCGAGCTGATTGAATCGAAGGCGGGCGAAGCGAGCCTTCAAAGTCGTGCCGGCCAGGTCGTGAAAGCCGCGCTCCAGGCAATGGCGGTCTCGCGACAGTTGCGAGACGGGATCAGCGACTAGCCCTCCGCGCGACCAGTCGTTTTTCAATGGCTCAGTTGACGGCCGCTCTCATCAGCGCGCCGACAAGCGCCATGGCCGGCCGCCCAAAAACCGGTCCTGCGACGCCGCCAGGCCGAAAACCAGACGACAAGAACGGTCTTCGGTCAACAAAAAGTGTCAATTACTGTCAATTTTTTAACGCATCCGATCGCATTTTTGTCAACTGGCTGACGCCAAGTGACTGGTTTTCCCCTGACCCGCCGCGTCGGCCAAAACTACCAAAAACGTAGGAAGCACAATCGTTTCAGTCATTTAGGCTCAGGACTCCATCGCGCTTTACGTTGTGGCTCAGGTATTCCCGGTGGTGGCATTGGGGTTGCCTTAAGTCGGCACGGAGATCACCTGATGAAAGCCGACGTTGCGAACCCCCGCGTTGAAGCGGGACTCCCCTTTGTGGCCGCGCTGGCCCGCCGGATGGCTGCGACCATGCCGCATTCGATCGATCTGAGCGACCTCGTCCAGGACGGGGTGATCGGACTCATCGATGCCGCCCACCGGTTCGACGACAGCCGCGGGATCAAGTTCGAAACCTTCGCGGAGCGACGCATCCGTGGCGCCATGATCGATGCGCTGCGCAAAGACGCGTGGCCGCGCGGCGTGCGACGAGTTCGCCGCGAGCTTGAAGCCGCGAGAGAGAAACTGCGCGCGACTCTTGGTCACGAGCCCTCGCTCGCCGATCTCGCGCAGGCCGTGGGATCGGACGAAAGGCGCCTCGGCAAGACGATCGTACGACTGAACACCATCGAATCGACCTCCCCCTTCTCGACCGTCGAGAGCGTGGACGAGGCGCATCTTCCGGCTGTCATGGTGCCCGCGGAGCCGGAACGCCCCGATGTGCAGTTCGAGCGCAACGAAGTGCGGGACCGCGTCCGCAAAGCGATTGCGACGCTGCCGGCTCGCGAACAGCGCGTGATCTCGATGTACTACTACGGCGAAATCACCATGAAGGACATTGGCACGGCGCTCGGCGTCAACGAGTCGCGCGTCTCGCAGCTTCATGCGCGCGCGCTCAAGCGTCTGCGCGAAGCGCTCGGCGCCGACGTCGCGCCGACGTCGGCGATTGCGGAGATTCGCGGTGCGATTCTCGCGTTCCAGCAGAAGCCCCGCGTGGCGAAGCCAGCGCTGTCGCCCGGGTCCGACACGCGCGTGGCTGCGGCCGTGGAGCGTCGCGCGGTTGTGGTGCCCTATTCCAACGTGTCGCGTGCCGCGCGAAGCAAGTCGCCCAGCCTGAATGGCTTCGACAACCATCGACAGGCGGTCTCTTCGAGAAAACGGCCCGCTTCGGTGCCGGCGACATCACCCGTAACGAAGATGACCCGTCGCGCCAGCGCTGGAGTAGCCGCGGCCATCGCCCGGTAGAACTGCATGCCGTCGATGCGCGGCATCTTGAGATCGCAAACGATGAGGTCGTAACTCGCCTCGGTAAGGCGAGTGAGACCCTCGGCGCCGTCGCCGGCTCGATCCACTTGAAAGCCGGCGTCAGCCAACGCCTCTGATACCGCCGCGGCCAGCGCCGGTTCGTCTTCGACGACCAGGACTCGCAATCCTTTGAACGCCTCGAGCGGGATCGGCTGCTGGGCCGCCGCCGGCCGCGTCTCCAGGTTCTCACCGCTCACCGGAATCTCGACGAAAAACGAAGCGCCCGCGTGTTCCTGGGACTGCACCCAGATGCGGCCGCCGTGCTCCTGAACGATGGCGTAGGCGACGGTGAGGCCCAGGCCGGTGCCCTCTCCGACTTCCTTGGTGGTGAAGAACGGATCGAAGATTCGATCCTTCATCTCTTCGGGAAGGCCGGGCCCATCGTCATTCACTTCGATGACGACCGACTCGCGATCGCGGTCGCGCCACGTGCGCACCGACAACGAACCGCGGCCGTTGGCGGACTGCATGGCCTGCTCCGCGTTGATGATCAGATTCAACAGCACTTGCTTGATCTGATGGCCGTCGGCAAAAACCTGCGGTAGGCCGCTCGCCAGCGACTCGATCACCTCGACGTTGGTCACTCGATGTTCGTACGCGCGCAGCGCGAGGGTCTCGTGAACGACCTGGTTGACGTCGATCAACGAGCGCGTCGTCTGGCGCTTTCGGGCGAAGGTCAGCAGGTTGCGGACGATGCGAGCGGCGCGCTCGGACTCGCCGCGAATGATCTCGAGGCCGCGTTGTGTCTTGTCGTCGGCCGGGCGTTCTGAGAGCCGTTCGGCCCAAGAGAGAATCGTGGCGAGCGGATTGTTCAGCTCGTGCGCGACGCCCGAGATGGTTTGACCGAGAGCCGCCATCTTTTCCGCCTGGACCACCTGGTGACGCATGTCGCGCGAGTGGTCGTCGCGCTTTTTTCGCTCGCTGACGTCACGGACCAGCGCGTCGATCTGCAAATGGCCCTTGGCGGCGCGAGCCGAGGCCGTCACCTCGACCCACATCGCGCTGCCGTCGGTCCGGCGAAGCCTGAGCAAGTAGTCCCGCACCGAACCGGCCGACTGCAGCTCGACGATGAGTTGCGCGCGCGCGGAGAGGTCGACGAAGCGTGCCGGATCGAATGGCAGCACGAGCTGCTCATCAGCGTCCGGCGCGTAGCCGAAGATTCGCCTCAGATAAGCATTGGCGACGACCGTTGAGCTGGAGGTGGGACCGAGGGTGCCCACGTAGACACCCTCCTGAGCCGCTTCGACGAGTCTCGCAAGCGCGGCGTCGCGTTCGTTCACACCCTACTTTCGCGGTGGGAACGGCGTCGGCGTCTTGCTTCCTGGATGGCTTGGCGTCCACTTCTTCTCGATGGCGGCGCGGATCGAGTTCACATCCGCTCCCGAGGAGTAGAGCTGCAGCGCTTCCTTGGCGACGTCCACGCAAATGGTGCAACCGTAGCCATGGGTGTCCCACTCGAGGACGTTGCCGCCCGCGTCCCGGCGGGCGATGAAGCACGACTCGTTGCTCGAGTGGCCTTCGCTGCCGCACCCGCAGTAGCAGGGCACGAACTTCAGGACCTCCGGATGCTGCGCCGCGAAATCGTAGGTCGCGCGGATGGTTTCCATCGGTCGAACCGGTGCAAAGCCCATCGCAGGAAGCGGCGGTGCCGTCAGCCGCTTGGCCGCCGTCGACGGCTTGGCCGGTTGGGCGGTCGCCTTGGGCTGCCCCTGCGCCACAACGATTACGGCACCGATAAATAGCGCGGTGCCCATCGAGCCGAGGAGCAGCGCGAGAGGTCGTCGAATTTGCATGACTAAATCTACAACATCTCTCTCCGTTAACCGACCTGCCGCCCGGGATTGGCCGGGGCCGCGCGTCATGAGGGTCCGCGCCTAGAAAACTTGACTCCCAATATTCCATGCAATTGAGTCAAGTTTTCTCGCCCCGCCGGAGGCGGGGCAAAACGATACTGCCCTAGCGAGGCGAGAGCCGCGCCTGCATGCCTCGCCGGTCTGAGGCGCAGCCTCGCTAGGCTTCCATTCTGCGCCCGCGCGTTTCCGGAATACCAATCCAGAAAAGCGCAGCAATCAAGAACGCCACCGATGTGACGGTGAACGCCAGCCCGAATCCGCGCGACTGCGCCAGCGTGCCGATGACCAGCGGCGCGACGGCGCTCAGCAGACGACCGCTGTTGTAAGTCACTCCGAGAGCGGTCGCTCTGACGGCCGTGGGAAAAATCTCCGCGGCGACAGCGCCAAAGCCGCTGAAGTAGCCCGTGCCGAAGAACGCCACAAAGGGCCCGAGGATGAGGAGCAGCACTGGCTCCTGCGTTGCGCCGTACGCCCATACCAGCACGGCGGCGACGATCAGATACGTCACATACGTCGGCTTGCGGCCGAACGCGTCGCTGACAAACCCGAAGGTGACGTAGCCAAACCACATCCCGACCTGCATGGCCACGACAAATGCGGCCATGGTCGTCGTGGTCAGTCCGATTCCGCCTTGCTCGGCCGGCAATGAGAGGTAGGACGGCACCCACAGATTCAACCCCCACCACGCGAACATCGTCGCCGCGTTCATCAGCGTGAGGCGGAGCACGAGGCCAGGGCCGATCGAAGATTTGAGGAACGACAGGGCAGGCCGGCGAGCGCCGGTGGACTGACGCCAGAGATCGGGCTCCTGAACGTGCCGTCGAACCCACAGTGTGAAGAGCGCCGGCAAGATGCCGACGAAAAACACGCCTCTCCATCCCCAGCGCGGCAGCACGATGGCGCTGACGACTGCCGCCAGGCCGTAACCCACCGCCCAACAGCTCTGCATCAGGCCGAGCGCCTTGCCACGATGACGCTCGGGCCACGTTTCGCTGACGAGAACCGCCCCGCTCGCCCACTCGCCTCCCATCCCGAGGCCGAGCAGTAACCGGAAGATTGCGAGCTGCCAGACGTTCTGTGCCAGCCCGCAGGCGAACGTGAAGATCGAATACAGAAGGATGCTGACGGTAAGGGCACGAACCCGCCCCAGCCGGTCGGCGACCACGCCAAAGACGAGTCCACCGACCGCTGAGGCAGCAAGGGTCAACGAACCCAGCTGCCCCCCGACTGCCAGACTGAATCCCAGGTCCTTGGCCACCGACGTGAGCACCAAGGCATAGAGCATCACGTCGAAGGCGTCGAGCAGCCAGCCCAGGGCTCCGGCAAGGAGGGCGCGACGGGCTTGGGGGGATGCTTCAGACCAGAAGCTGAGCACGGGGACTTGTATCACGGGTGGGTCAGGCCCCGCTCCGAACAGGTTCGACGACACTCCTGAACCAACGCTGGCTCGGACCCCATTCCTGCCGGAGCACGACGTAGCATTGTGTGATATTTAGTCGTAGTGGCTCAAGACAGAATAATCGACGGTATTGATGCGTCAATTCTGGAGATTCTTCAGTACAACGCACGTACCACACAATCTGATCTGGCGAAGTCTGTTGGGCTGGCTCCGTCTGCGGTCCTCGAACGCCTCAAGAAGCTCGAAGCCAAAGGTGTGATCAAGGACTATGTCGCCCTTGTCGACCCGAAGGCGGTGGACCGTTCCCTTCTCGCCTTTGTTGCCGTACGAACCTCTGAACATGGGGTCGAGAGCCCAGTGGCCGACACGGTCTCGAAGCTTCCGGACGTCCTCGAGGTACATCACGTGGCCGGCGAGGACTGCTACTTTCTAAAAGTGCGCACTCGCGATGCGGAACACCTTGGTCAGCTGCTCCGCCAGCAGATCGGAGCCATTCCCGGTGTCACGTCAACACGGACTACGGTGGTGCTGGAAACGGTGAAAGAAGATCCGCGAATCCCGATCCCGGGAGAGAAAACGAAGCGGAGCTCGGCGTCGTGACCCTCGCATATTTCGCATGGATCACGGTCTGCATCGTTTGGGGAACGACGTACCTCGCGATTCGAGTGGCGCTCGAGACCGTGCCGGTTCTTCTCCTCGCTGGCCTTCGTTGGCTGACCGCCGGCGTGATCCTTTCGCTGGCTCTCGTTGCACTCGGACGGAAACTCCCAGGCCCAGGTACGTGGGGCGCGCTTCTCCTCCTCGCGTTGCTGATGAACGTGCTCGGCAATGGCCTGGTCGTCTGGGCCGAGCTTTACGTCGCCAGTGGCCTGACAGCGGTGGTGATCGCCACAGTGCCGTTCTGGTCCGTCGTGATCGAGTCGTGCCTGCCCAAAGGTGAGCGGTTTTCGTCGCGTGCGATTGCAGGACTAGTCATTGGTTTCGTCGGGATCGTCGTGCTTGTCTGGCCCGAGCTCACGATGGGGGGAAGCTCAGGTCGCGGGTTTGTGGCGGGGGTCGTGGCGCTCCAGATCGCGTGCGCGGCATGGGCGCTTGGGACCTCGTATACCAAGCGGCACAAGGTCGGCGACGATCCGTTTGCGACCTCGGCGGTTCAAATGGTCTTCAGTGGAGTGATGCTCCTTGGGCTGGCCACGATGCGAGGCGAGTGGAGCAGCCTGCATTTCACGGCGCGCAGTTTCGTTGCGCTGGCGTATCTGACGATCGCGGGATCGCTCGTGGCGTACACGGCCTATGTGTACGCCGTGAAGTACTTGCCGCTGTCAACGGTTTCGCTCTATGCGTATATCAACCCAGTGCTAGCCGTGGTGTTGGGCTCGGTGCTGCTCGACGAGCCGTTTTCGCTGCGGATTGTGCTGGCGGCCGCGCTCGTGCTCGGCGGCATGTGGGTGGTCGGCCGTGCGCCGGCGTCAGCGCGGCGGTCGAAGGAACGGCTCGCGCAAGCCGAAAGCTGAAAGCCGGCAGCTGAAAGCTGGTATCAGCTTTTGTAAAGCACCCGGCCAAGCCGTCTGTGCCACGCAGTGAATTCCTCTTCGCCGACGTCCTCGCTGACCGCACGACGCACTTGATTGAGGGTGGCGTCGAGTTCGTCAACTGCCGCGACGATGAACGCCTCGATCGTCTTCGGCTCGACCGGCGAGCCGTGTTCGCGGGACCCGTGATGAGAGGCGATCAGGTGCTCCACCTGCGCGCGGAGCTCGAGCGGAAAATCCTTGATTCCGGCAGCGCACTCCCGCACCAGCATGAGACCAAGCGCGATGTGCCCGACCAGGTTGCCGTCTCGGGTGTAACTCGTCGCGCCGCCCTCGTAGGCCAGCTCCTGAAGCTTGCCGACGTCATGGAGAATCACGCCAGCCAAGATCAGGTCTTCGTTCGCGTCGTAGGCGCGAGCCAGAAACCGTCCCACCTCAGCCATCTTCGTGATGTGCTCGAGGAACCCGCCTCGATACGCGTGGTGAATCTGCTGCGCCGCAGGCCAGATCCGCAATTGCGCTTCGTTGTCGAGGACGATGCGGTTGAGCAGCACTCGCAGATGGGAATCGTGTACCGAGCCCAAATGGCCCATGAGCTCCGCCCACATCTCGTCGACCGGACGAGGCGAGCTGAGTACGCAGTCCTCCTCGCGAAATCCTTGCAACTTGTCCTGGTCGGGATTGACCCGCCGAAGAGTGGAGAGCACCAGTTGCACGTGGCCGTTGTAGAGGGTGGCCTTGCCTTCGACGCGAACGAAATCGCCGGCCTCGACTTCCGATCGCAGGCGATCGACGTCGGTAAAGATCTTGGCGGGCGCTTGTCCCGACGAATCCTGTAAGGCGAGGAAAAGAAACTCGCCGCCGTTGCGGCCCGTCCGAACCTCTTTGAATGTGCAGAGAAAGAAGCCCCAGCCGGCGTCTTCGTTCGCGATGGTGGCGAGACGGGGAAGACGATTCACGGCTGTAGAGCGGTTGGCCCTCCAAGCGCGAAGGTCATGGTGCCGTGCGCGATGATGCGCTTGCCGACGCGCGCGCGTCCGTGGAGGACGCCCATCTTGCTGCGAAGCCGCTTGACCCGCGCCTCGATCTCGACCACGTCGCCGGGATAGACCATGCCGCGGTAGCGGACGCGCTCTATGCCCATGAACAGCGGGATGCGGCCTCGGTTTTCGGGTTTGGCCAGCACCAGAATCGCGCCGACTTGCGCCAGAGACTCCGTCAGAACGGCGAGCGGCAGCGTCTGGCGGCCGTCCGGTCCGGGTTTCGAAAGATAGCGGTCGTTGATCGAGATGTTCTTGATCCCGACGATTCGCCGGTCCAGTTCGAGCTCGGTGATGCGATCGACCAGCAGAAACGGGTACCGATGCGGCAAAATCCGCTCGATCGCCGAATAGTCCAAGGGCAGCGTCAAATCCAAGACCGTTCAGTATACTTCCGCCTTTGGGAGGCCGGCCAATGCGTTACACCCTCGTTGCCACGCTCATCGTCATCCTGTCGGCTGGATCGGCTGCGGCGCAGAAGCGCCCCGCCACCTTCGACGACGTGTTGAAGGTGAAGGCGGTCACGGGTGCGACGGTGTCGCCAGACGGAATCAACGTGCTCTATACGGTTCGCCAATGGGAGCCCGCGTCCGAACGCGACACAGACAGGATGGAAGCGCGGACCCACGTGTGGAAGGTCGCCGCCGACGGATCGACACCTCCGCGGCAGATCACCTTCGGCGATCGCGGCGAGACGCAGCCGCAGTGGTCGGCCGACGGCCGGTTCATCAGCTTCCTCGCCGCTCGCGGTTCCGGCGCTGGTGACGATGCGCCCCGGGCCCAGATCTATGTGATGCGCGCCGACGGCGGCGAGGCCGCCGCGCTGACCGACGCCAAAGAAGCGGTGACCGCATATTCCTGGTCGCCCGACGGCGCTCGCATCGCCTACGTGACCACCGACCCTCGTAGCAAGGATGTAGACGCCAACCTCAAGAAGCGCGACGACGAGCGTCTGTTCGAAGGCGACTTTCGATTCGCGCACGCGTGGGTGGTCGAGGTTTCAACCAAGGCCGCTACGCGAATCACCGAGGGCACCGCCTACACCGTGAGCGGCGCGCCGTCATGGTCGCCCGACGGCAAGCGATTCGTGTTTGGCGCCAGCGCGACGCCGATGCTTCGCGACAACCGCCGGGACGTTTACGTTGCCGACCTCTCGACCAAACAAGTGGAGAAGATCAGCCCGAACTTTGGATCCGATACGTCACCGAAGTGGTCCCCCGACGGCAGCACGATTGCGTGGACGGCCGAGCCGAACACCGGGCCTGCGATCGCCGATGGAACGGCGTCGAGCGTGGTGTTGCAGTCGCGGCTCATGCTCTACGACGTGGCGCGCAAGACGATCACCGATACATCGACGCCCTCATTTGACGTCGACGCGGGTGTTCCCGAATGGACCGCCGAGGGCCGGCGCATCGTGTTCGTCGCCGGACGGCGGGCGTACAACGAAGCGTTCGCCTTTGATCTCTCGACCAAGACGTTCACGCAGCTGAGCAGCAAGCGGACGATGCAGTTCGGCTCCCAAAGCCGCAACGGCAAGGTCATCGTCGTCACGATGGATTCACCCGAGATGGCAAGCGAGGTGTACGTCACCGATCCGACGTTCGCGAATTTCCGGCGGTTGACGACGACCAATCCGCAGATCGACGAGCTGGCGCTGGGCGACAGCGAGCTAGTGACGTGGAAGAGCAGCGACGGGATAGAAATCGAAGGCGTGCTGCTGAAACCGGTGGGCTACCAGGCGGGCCGTCGCTATCCAACGCTGGTCGTGGCCCACGGCGGACCCTCGGGAGTCACGCCGAACAACTTCCGCCTCGGTGGACTCGAAGGCGGTCAAGTGTGGGCGGGTCAAGGGTGGGCCGTGTTCTATCCAAACCCGCGCGGCAGCTCCAACTACGGTGAGAAGTTCTTGCGGGCGAACGTGTCCGACTGGGGCGGCGGCGATTACCAAGACATCATGACCGGCGTCGATGCGCTGATCGCGCGCGGCGTTGCCGACCCCGACAAGCTCGCGCACATCGGCTGGAGTTACGGCGGGTATATGACTGCCTGGGTCATTACTCAAACCACTCGCTTCAAGGCGGCGATGGTCGGGGCCGGCCTGACCAACATGTGGAGCATGTACGGCACCAACGACATTCCCAGTGCCTTGATCGCGTACTTTGGCGGAATTCCGAACCCAAAGACGATGCCGCTCTATCTCGAACGATCGGCCATGTCGCATGTCGACAAGGTGACGACGCCGACCCTGATTCTGCACGGCGGCAGCGACGAGCGCGTGCCGATCGGCCAGCCGATGGAGCTCTACCGTGCGCTCAAGGACCGAGGCAAGACAACCGAGCTCGTCTTCTACCCGCGCGAAGGGCACGGCATTTCCGAGTACTATCATTTGAAGGACCGCATGACGCGGATCTACGACTGGGTGACGCGGTACACGCTGGGCAACCCGGAGAAAAAGACCACGACGCAGCAATGACGGAACCCGCGCCGCAAGGCGCCGCCACAAGCTCGGCGACTGATGCCGAACGGTTGGCCATCCTCGCCGAGCTTGGACGTGAGGTCACTTCGGTCCTCGATCTCGAGCACCTGCTCGAGAAGATTCCGTTGCTCATCGCCCGACTCATACCGTTCACGGTGTTCTCCGTGTATCTCCTCAACGAGCGAACCGAGGAGTTGGAAATCGCCTATGCGGTCGGCTATCCGGAAGAAATCGTCCAGAATTTCACGCTGAAGCTCGGTCAGGGGATTGTCGGCGCCGCCGTCGCCGAGCATCGGCCGATCCTGCTCGACGATGTCGACAGCGATCCACGGTACCTCGCCGTCGTTCCCGGCGCACGCTCGCAGCTCGCCGTTCCGCTTCGCCACAAGGGGAAGGCAATCGGCGCGCTCAACCTCTTGAGCGACCAGCCCCATGCGTTCACGGAGCGCGACGAGGGCCTGATGCGCCAGTTCGGCGCGCACGTCGCCCAGGCGATTGTGAACGCACGGCTGTTCGAGTCGGAGCGCGAGTACGCAGAGACGCTCGCCACGCTCGCCGAGATTGGCCGGGAGATGAGCGCCATCCTCGACCTGGACGAGCTGCTCACTCGCCTCGCGCACCTGCTCAAGCGCGTGATCGACTACAGCATCTTCGGCATCGCGCTGATGCGCGAAGAGACCGGCATGCTCGAGATGAGGGTCGCCATCCAGTACGGCGAGGACCCGAGAGCGATGGACCCGATGCCGATCGGTCAAGGGCTGGTCGGCTACGCCGCCCTTCACAAGGAGGCCGTCCTCGTTCCCGACGTCACGAAAGACCCGAGATACGTGAACGCCGTGCCCGGTGTGCGCTCAGAGCTCGTGGTTCCGCTGTTGTTGAAGGACCGCTGCATCGGCGTGTTCGATCTTGAAAGCCCGGAGCTCGCGGCGTTCAGCAAGAAGCACGTCGAGCTGCTCACGCTGCTGGCCTCACAAGCCGCCGTGGCGATCGAGAACGCCCGGCTCTATGAATCGATCCGGGCGAACGAGGCACGGTTCGAGAGAGAGCTGCAGTTCGCGCAACGCGTGCAGAAGGCGCTCCTGCCGCAAGACCTGCCGAAAAAGTTGCGCGGCGTCGACGTTTCCTGGCATCTCGACCCGGCGCACGAGCTCGGGGGGGACCTCTTCGACTTTCTCTCGCCCGAGCCGCACACGCTGGTCGTTGCCGTCGGCGACGTGTCCGGAAAGGGTGTCCCGGCCGCGCTCTACAGCGCGGCGATTGGCGAGATGATCCGCGGCCGGACCTTCCGTCGCCGGCTGGAGAAAGAGCGGAGCACTCCGGCGGGCGTCCTTACGGCAATGAACCGGATTCTCCATGAGCGCCATCTGGAGGAGTACTTCTGCACGCTCTGCTATTCGATGTTCGACTTGAAGAACAAGACCGTGACCTTTGCCAATTCGGGATTGCCGTATCCAATCCGGTGCTCGGCAGGATCCGCCGCGCAGATCGAGATGCCGGGCGTGCCACTCGGTGCGCTTGGCAACTCGACCTATGACGAAGTGAAACTCCCGCTCCAAACCGGTGATGTCTTCGTCTTCTGCTCGGACGGCATCTTTGAGGCCCTCGACGAAACCGGCCGCGAGTTCGGCTCAGCCCGCGCGATCGACGTGATCAGAGAAAACTGGCAGCGTCCCGCCAAGGAGATCGTCGGAGAGATGCTGGGGGCCGTTCAGCGGTTCTGCGGGGACGCGGAACAGTCAGACGATCGGACGATCGTCGTCGTCAGAATCACGCAATAAACAGGTTCTACAGGTTCTACAGGTTCTGCACGTTCTACAGGTTCAGGTTCTGCAGGGTTCCGAACCCGTAGAACCCGTAGAACCCGTAGAACCTGTCGAACCCGTGGAAGTGGTTCTAATGATGCTCGTCCACCACCGTCGCCGCGCTCAGGTAGATCGCCGCGAGCGTCATGAAGATGAACGCCTGCAGCGTGCCGACGATGAGGCCAAGGAACTGGATCGGCAGCGGTAGCAGGAAGGGCACGAGGCTGGCGATGATCAGGACGACCACGTGCTCACCGAAGATGTTGCCGAAGAGGCGCAGCGTCAGTGACAGCACGCGGGACATGTGGCTGATGATCTCGATCACGAAGATCATCGGTGCGAGAACGATCGGCACTCCGGGCATGACCGCGAAGTGCTTGATGTAGGAGATCGGCCCGTGCGCCTTGATGCCGTGGTAGTGGTAGTAGAGAACGACGGTCAGCGCGCACGCGAACGGGACGTTGATGTTGCTGGTTGGTGAGCCGAGTCCAGGGACCTGGCCCATCATGTTGGCGAGCCAGATGAACACGAAGATCGTTCCCAGCAGCGGCAGAAACTCCCGGCCCTTGTGCCCCAGATTGCTCTCGAGCACCGACACGAAGAACGACACCATGTCTTCGAGAACGATCTGCAGCTTTCCCGGATGCTCGACACTCAACTGGGACCGGATGGCGATCCCGAGAACGAGCACGAACAGCGCGATCAACCCGCTGAGGACGACGTGATCCGGTGCGTGAATGCCCAGCGGCGCCAGCAGCGAATTGATGAAGGCGACGATCGGGGATGGGTGTTCTAAGGCTCCCACAGCCTCCGGATTGTACTAGATTTCACAAGGTCGTGAGTAGGCGGCTTGCGGCCGCTGGTCGGAAGCCGCCACCCACCCGAACCCAAGGGCGTGATCTAGCGGTACTTGAGGCCCTTTTCGCGGATGTGAAGGCCGAAGGATCGCCCGCCAAAGACCGCGACCTCTTCGACCTCACCACTGACGCGCACGTGCGCGCCCTTCGCCGGGAGGCGGCTATTGTCGGAGAGCACGAGCATCTCTCCCGATCCATCGCTCACGCGATAGGCCTTGAATGGGACCATCGGAATGCCCCAGGACGAGGTCACGACACCTTCAACCGTCACGTTCCGGTCCACGTAGCGGCCCGGGTTGGTTTGCAGTTGCGAGATCGACGGCGAGCCGAGGAACGACGCGCACGCGCTCAACGAAGTAACCAGCGCGAGAGAGAGAGCCGGAACCACGAGGCGACTGCGAATCATGGCAACCTCCGTCGTCGGGCACTGCGTCAGCAGGGCCTCGATAGAAAGAGGCCGCGGACGAATCGTGAAGTGACACCCGAGAAGCGGCGATGCCAGCGCCTGCCTGATAGTTCGCTCCTCGGTGATCCGCCGCGACCTGCATCCCGCTAGTTCAAGTAGCATGCCACGCGATTCCCGGGGCAAAGACGAACGAGTCGTGACGCGCCGTCACAACGGATGGACGGCGTTGTCCACCGATCAATACACCCCGAGGTAGCGATCGATTTCCCACGGCGAGACATGACGAATGTAGTCGGCCCACTCCTCACGCTTCGCCTCGAGAAAGTGATTGAAGATGTGCTCGCCCAAGGTCTGCTGCACCAGCGTGTCCTTCTCGAACTCGTCGAGCGCTTCGCTCAGGTTCACCGGCAGGTCATCGATCCGCAGATGACGGCGCTCGCGGTGGCTCATCTTGTAGATGTTCTTGTTCACCGGCGGTCCGGGATCGATCTTCTGGTCGATGCCGTCGAGTCCGGACCGCAGCATGACGGCGAGCGCGAGATATGGATTGCACGACGGGTCGGGCAGGCGATTCTCGATGCGGGTTGACGTGCCGCGCGAGGCCGGAACCCGGACGAGAGGGCTGCGGTTCTTCTCCGACCACGCGATCGCGGTCGGCGCTTCGTAGCCTGGCACGAGCCGCTTGTACGAGTTCACCAGCGGATTGGTGATGGCGCAGTAGCCCTTCGCATGCTGCAGGAGACCGCCGACGTAGTTCAAGCAGGTCTCGCTCAGCTGCCACTCTCGATCGGCGTCGAAGAACGCGTTCTTGCCGTCGGCGAAGAGCGACTGGTGCGTATGCATCCCCGATCCGCTCACGCCGAAGATGGGCTTGGGCATGAACGTCGCGTGCAGGTTGTTGCGCAGCGCCACGTTCTTGACCATGAAGCGGCACGTGCTCACGTTATCCGCCGTCGTCAGCACGTCGTCATAGTGAAAGTCGATTTCGTGCTGACCCGGGGCCACTTCGTGATGAGCGGCCTCGACGTGCATGCCCATCTGTTCGAGCGCGACCACAATCTCGCGCCGCACGTCTTCGCCGAGATCGATCGGCGCCAGATCGAAGTAGCTCGCCGCATCGTGCGTCTCGGTGGTCGGGCGGCCTTCCTGCCGAAGGAACAGAAAGAACTCGGTTTCCGGTCCAGCCATCATCGTGAGGCCCCGCTCCGCGGCCAGCGCGATCACATTCTTCAGCGTCGTTCGAGGGCAGCCCGCGAACGGACCGCCGTCGGGATTGGCGATGTCGCAGATCAGACGGCCGACGCGAGCGCCGTTCGCATCGGCCCAGGGGAACACCTGGAAGGTCGAGAGATCGGGGCGAAGGTACATGTCCGATTCCTCGATGCGCACGAAGCCTTCAATCGAGGAACCGTCGAACATGATCCTGCCGTCGAGCGCCTCGTCGAACTGCCGGTCGGGGACTTCCACGTTCTTGATCACGCCAAGGATGTCCGTGAACTGCAGGCGCAGAAACTTGACGCGCTCGCGTTCCGCCCGCTCCACGATGGCCTTCCTCAGGTCCCCTTTACTCGTCGCCGCCTTTGCCATGTCGGAATTCTAGGCCCCAGACGACGAATTCTGGGGCGCCGATCAAGAGATGCTGCAGTGACCGGCCGGGGGCGACAATCCGGCCCACGAGAATCGTCGGAGCTGCCGACCAACCCGCTCTGAGCGTCGTCTGACAGCAACAGACGGAGGAAGACCATGAGATTCGGAAAGATCGTCGCATTTTCCACGGCTCTGGCCGCTGCCGTGGTCGCGGCCGTGATTTCGCTAGGTGCCCAGACCTCGGGTGGGACGCAGGAGCGGAGAGCCCAGCCCCACGCGGTTGCCTCCGGCCGGGCCATGATGCTGGATGGGCGCGGTAGCCAGCTCGGGGTGATGGTTCGGGACCTCGAGGGGGACGCCGCGGCCAAGAACACAGGAGTCGAAATCGAGGAAGTGACGCCCGACAGCCCGGCGGAGAAAGCCGGCCTCAAGTCAGGGGACATCGTCACCGAGTACGACGGCGAACGCGTCCGAAGCGCTCGACAATTCACTCGGCTCGTTCAGGAAACCCCGGAAGGTCGAAGCGCCAGGATGGCGGTTCTGAGAAACGGCCAGAAGCAGACAATCGACGCCACACCGGAAGCGCGCGAGTTCTCGTGGACGATGACCATGGACGGCGATCGCATCCTGCGCGAGGCCGAACGCGGGATGCGCGAAGGCCTCCGCGGGTTCCGGATGGATTCCCCCGCTTTCAAGTTCCGCTTTGATGATGGCTTTCCGGGTATGACGGCTCGCGGAAGGCTCGGTGTGTCGCTCGAGGGACTCTCGACTCAGCTGGCGGAGTACTTCGGAGCCAAGGATGGCGGCGCGTTGGTCTCGAGCGTCAGCGCCGATTCGCCGGCGGCAAAGGCTGGGATCAAGGCCGGCGACGTGATCACGACGGTGAACGGCACCCGCGTGCGCGACGCAGACGATGTGATTCGTGAGCTGTCGGAGACCACCTCGGACGACGTCACCATAGGCCTGCTTCGGGACAAGAAAGAAAGCAACGTCAAGGCGACGCTGGAATCGAGGATGGAGCGTCCGCGAAGCCCTCGGCGAAGCGCGCAGCCGGCGTCTTTCAGCCGGCCGGCTTGAAGCGGATCAGGCCTGGCGTCTGTGGTGGGGAACTTCGGCCGGCGCGAACTGCGCCTGGAGCACGAGAGGCGTGATCTGCGCGGCGAAGATCGTCGCGAGGTCCACGGCTTCGGCGACGTCGTGGTGCGGCTGAAGTTCTGCGGAGAGAACCCCGACCGGCCCTGACGGTCCTCTCAGTGCGACGGCCAGGGCTTCCGGTGCCGTGGATGTGGCGCGGCTTTGATGCGGCTGGCCATCTCGGAACGTCGCTGCCGTGAGGTTGGCGCTGTCGCAAGGAATCGCGCCGATGCGCGCCAGTAGTCGCGGGTCGAAGCCGTGACTGACGAGGGGCGACAGGCTCGTGCCATCGGCGGACGCGACCCACACGATGCCGTCTTTGGCTCCCAGAGCATCGCAGGCTCGCGAGAAGGCGGCAGGCAGTGAGCTCACTTCATTGACCGATGAAAGCTCTCGGCAGATGCTCGAGATGGCCTTCCACCGCTGGGCCTCCGGACTTTCGATCGGTGCCGCGGGCTCTGCCGCCGCAGCAACGGGCGGTTCCGGTGCCGCCGCGGCAACCTCTCGGGAAATGAGAGACAAGTCGAACGACTCAGAACCGGCCGACGCCGTTGTCTGGGCGCCAGCTCCTCGACCCTTCGAAGTTCCGGGTAGCAGCGCCAAAAGGAGAGCGAGCGTGAGCCAAAGGGCGGCCCCGCCGCCCACGAGCATTGCCTGTTCCTGCCGCGCCTTCTCGATTCGGCCGTTCGCGTCCTGTAGCAGCGCGTCCCGGACCGAGCTCACCTGCGCGATCGTCGCATCAACGAGATCCCTGATCTCGGTAAAGATCACGTCGCCGGCCAGGAGCGGCTGCGAGAAATCGAGGTAGTGCTGCACCCGCTTTTCGGCGGCGGTCAGCTGATCGAGATTGTCCAAAGATTCGTTCAACGATCGCCCGGACGCGTCGGCGGTGGCGTCCAGCGCGATCAATTGCTGCCGGAGCTTGTCGAAGAGCGCTGCCGATCGCGCTTCCCAGGCGGCCGAACGCTGGCCGGGTGCGACATAGGCATGCAGCACGCCGCGGACGTCGGAGAGCGTCAGCAGGACGTCGTGGATCGAAGTGTCGATGGAGGAAATCTGCTGGCGTTCCGACGAGAGGCTCCGCTCGGCAACCAGCAGCCGATAGGTCAACGCGGCTGTCAGCAGCACACTGACACAGACCAGCGTCACGCGTACCCATCGGCGAGTCATATCAGACGCGCCTCAGGATAACAGAAACGCTGTTAGTCGGACGTGCGAGAAATCTCTTCGGTGACGAGACGAAGGGGAATCACCGTTGCGTGCGGCGCGCCTTCCATCTGGACGTTGTGCCCTTTCACCGGCAGCAAGTCCTGGAACATCGCGTTCCACTTCAAGCGCTCCATGGGATTGCTGGCGCCAAGCCAGTTCTCTGCGCTCACCACCCGATTGAATCCCAGCGCGGCGAGCGAGGCGTAGCCCGGCTGATCGGCAAGCGCCGCCGCGGCGGCCTGGCGGACCTGGCTTGACGCTGAATAGGTGAACTCGAGCCCGAGGGCAGCCGCGATGCTGGTGATGATCTGCCAATCGTCCACCGATTCTCCCGGCGGGTTGATGGCGCGCGAGACGGTTTGCATGCGCCCCTGATCGTTCGTGTAGCAGGCCTCTTTCTCGACCCAGGCTGCTCCAGGCAGCACGACGTCCGCCACCTTGGCGAGCTCGGTTTGCAGCACCCCTTGATAGATGAG
Source organism: uncultured Acidobacteriota bacterium (assembly GCA_963773045.1). GTDB lineage: Bacteria > Acidobacteriota > Vicinamibacteria > Vicinamibacterales > UBA2999 > 12-FULL-67-14b. The sequence goes on from CAVYZT010000005.1 coordinate 206,108, forward strand.
CACTGGTAGACGGCCGCTCTTCCGCGCCTCGACGATCCAATCGACATCGCCGAGCGAGCCGCTCGGTCCGGGATCCACGACGTAGAGCACGGCGACCCGGCCCTGATCGACGGATGCGCTCAGGCTCGAAAGATCGGCGTCTCCATCGTTGCCGCCGCCTGCCGCGAGCCCGAGATCGCGGGCGCCGTTGACATTGGGTGCATCGGTGGCTGGAACCCGGAATTTGGCGTCAGCCGGCTGCTGTTTTTCGGTCCGGCGCCACGCGACATGAACGTGAGAGGCTCCGCCTTCGCCCTTGAGCTCGCTCGCAAGGCGCTTCAACAGGAACAGCTCCTCGATCGAGCTATGCGCCGACGCAAGAATCCGCACCGACGCCGGATCGCGGCGCCCAGCCGCGGTCATCAGATCGCGGATGCGGGTCAACGCGTCTCGCCAGGCGGCCGCCTGATGCACGCCGTCCTTGGTCAGAATGCTGGGCTTCCGCAGCCGATCGGGACCTTCGACCCAGAGGTACTGGAAGCGGCCGATGTCGCACATCCAGAAGTCGTTCACGTCCGGGTTGTAGCGAGGGGTGATGCGCGCCAGCCGAGATCCTCTGGCCCACTCCGGCTTGGCCTTCAACCACGCCGTCGTGCTGCAGCCCTTCGAGCACAGCGTGCAGGTGGTGTCGACCGCTTGCGGATTATCCCACGGCCGCGATCGGAATCGGTACTGCTTGGTCGTAATCGCGCCGACCGGGCAGACATCCATCAGATTCCCTGAGAGCAGCGAGTGCACACCCTGTTCGTTGAACGTCGCGATCTCGCTGCCGTTGCCGCGATCGACGATCCCGATCTGCGCGTCGCTGTCCACCTCCCGCATGAAGCGGATGCATCGCGTGCAGAGAATGCAGCGGTTGCGATTGAGCATCAGCGTCGGACCGAAGTCGACGTCGGCCTTCACGCCGTCGCCGTCGAAGGTGCGGCGCGGGAAGTCCATCCGGCTCTGGTCGTTGCCAAACTGCTGCGAGAAATCCTGCAGCGGGCACTCACCACCCTTGTCGCACACCGGGCAGTCGAGCGGGTGGTTGAGCAGCAAGAACTCGAAGACGCCAGCGCGGCCTTCAACCGACTCAGGATCCTGCGTGTGCACCACCATGCCTTCGGCCACCGGCGTCGAGCACGACGTCTGCAGTTTGGGCATTTTCTCGATCTTGACGAGGCAGACGCGGCACGAGGCGTCGATGCCGAGACCGGGGTGATAGCAGTAATACGGGACCTGAATTCCGGCTTCGATGGACGCCTGAAGAACGGAAGTGCCTTTCGGCACGGTCAGCCGGCGACCATCGATGGTCAGCGTGACGGTTTCCATGAAGGGTCAATTTTACCGCTAATCGCGATTCGCCATTCGCAGTTCGCCAAACGACAAGAGCTCTGCGAATCGCTAAGAGCGAACAGCGAAAAGCGCCCTAACGCTTGTCAATATGGGCAATCGCCGCATTGTCTTGATTGACGTCTACCGATCGGACTTGACCGGAAATCGGGAACCGGCGCTCCACGACTGCTTCGGTCACCGGGACGACGAATTCGGCAGTCTTGCCGTCGGCATAGGTGACCGTCACCGTGACCGGAACGTCGAAGACATCGCCAATCTGTTCGAATTTCGTGACCAGTTCCTGCCCGCTGATCGATGAGGAGAATCGCAGGCGTGCAATCGCCACGTCGTAGATCCAGCGCTGGAAAAACCGTTCCAGACTCTGCCCGCTTTCCGCTTCCATGGCCGCCTGAAGGTCGCTAGTACCGGCCTTCTTGAAGCGGTTCTCGGCGTAGTAGCGCCGGAGGCCGCGAAAGAACGCGTCGTCGCCAACCAGCCGGCGGAGCATGTGCAGCACGGCCGCACCCTTGTTGTAAACCAGCGCGCGGAACACGCGGGGCTCGTTCTTGATGTGACCCAGCCGGTATCCCAGATAGACAGGCCCCTGATCCGATGCGTCGATCGACCAGCGCCGGAATTGCCGGAGCACGTCTCGAAACGCGCTTTCACCGCGCCGCTCCTTTGCGTAGAGCGCTGCGAAATATTGCGCGAAGCCCTCGCTCAGCCACTGCTCGTGATAGTTCTTCCAGCCCACCGCCTGGCCAAACCACTGATGTGCCAGCTCGTGCGCCAGGAAGAATTCCGGGAACCCGGTGAATGACGCCGGATCGCCGCGGAACGAGAGCTGCGAGATTGGCGGCGTGTTGTTGATCATCGCGAAGTAGGCAGGGGCGTGACCGCCGGGCGACTCTTCCTCGACGACGGCAATGGCAAGCGCCTCGTAGGGGACGTCGCCGATGAGGCTGGCGTAGAACCGCAGAATCTCGGCGGCGGTGCCGACCATTTCTCGCGCGCGAGGTTCCTGCCGTTTGATCGCGTCGACGGACAGCGCGATGGTGTTTCTGGCTCCCACGGGTGGAATCGCCGGCGGGGCCTTTGCGGTTTGCGGCTTGGTCGCCGCCGGCGGTGGCGGCGGCGGGACGATGTCCAGGGCCACGGTCGCGGCATCGACGCGATTGAGCTTGCTGACGACGAAGCCAAGGTAGCGAACCGGCTGAGAGGCGTTGAACTGGTAGGTCGCAAGCAGACCGCCGTTCGGCCGGCCGCTTGGAGATACTTCTGGTGACCCAAGAGCCAGCACGCCAGACGCAACCGCCCGGTATTCGGCCGGTACCGTGATGCGAATCGTCGCGGTGGCGTAGTCGGTGACCTGTCCTTGCGGATACCAATGCTGACGGTTGCTGAACAACCATTTGTCTTCCGGTGGGACGTTGATCACATCCTCGGGCTGCGCCGAGCGGCCTTGACCGTCGACGGTCACCGACTCCTCGAGTGTCGTTTGGCGCTCCAGCCGCCCGGCATACACGATCGTCATCGTCAGCACGTAGTCACGCGAGACGCTCGACGGCAGGTTGACGACGATGCTGTTCTGGTTGCGAACGCGCAGAAACATCAGCCGGCCCAGCTCGTCGCTCGTGACCGAGCTGACGGTGAGCGTTTCCGCAAGACGCAGAGTCAGGACACCGATCGCGTAGGACTTGACGCGGACCTTCAGCTTGGTCTGACCGTCGATCCAGTCGCGATCCGGCGCGAACGACGTGTTCACCTGATAGTCGAGGACGTCGTATTCGACCTGATCGTCCTCGTTGTAGAAGCGGCCCAGGCTGGCGACCTTCTGATCCGACGGGTACGAGGCAATGTTCTTCTTGCGGTTGCGCTGAAACAGCGTGACGTCTTCGGCCTGGGCGCTTGATCGCGCATACGTGATCTCGTCGAACCGTCGGGTGCGGACTTCGGCGACGAAGTCACCCGGTTGCGGAAGCAGCGACCACGTGTCGCGACTCAAATCGTTGAGGTCCAGACTGAACGAGTTGCCGACCTCATCGTCGAAGACGCCTTGCGCGCGGCGCAGGCCGCGCACATCCACGGACACCGGATCGAGCATCCCGCTGGCGAGATGTTCCTCGAATTCAAAGGGGTTCAGTCGAATGAACGCGCTCGTGAACGGCGTGTCGATCGCTTCGGCGCCGGCAAACAGGCGGAGCTGGCCGCGCTCCTCCTTGGGCGAAGGCGTAAAGGTCATCGCGCCCTCGCCGAGAAGGACCATACCGGTGACCCCTTCGGGAGTCTCGACGACGAAGACGTCACCGACGGGGAGCTTGAGCTTGAAGTCGATGGAGCTGACGACCAGGTCTCTCGCGGCGTATTGCTTCTCCGCCCGCAAGGACAACCGATGCAAGCCTTCGATAAACGCGAGCCGATCTTGAGCGACGACCCGCCACGGTTGAGAAGCCAGGTTCTCCCCGCGGGGCCGGCGGATATCGAGGCGCCAGGTTGAGATCCGCCCGCGCGGGCCGGTCTCGATGAAGACCTCGATGACCAGCCGGTAGCCCTCGCCCGGCAAGGTGCCCATGAGCGCCGAGCGATCGCGCTCTTTGACAACCGCGCGGGTCACACCGCGCGGAACCATCGCATCGAAAAACTCGCCGGCCTGATCGCGATCGGCGCTATCGGACAGCAGGGCCAGCCACTTGGCGCGGTCCGAGCTCGAGATGGCGCTCTCGACGGCCTCGAGGAAACTCAGAATCGAAAGGCTTTCTTCGTCGAGTTGGCGTGCGGGTCCCTGATCCGCGAAGGCGGGGGTTGAAGCCAGAACGAGCAAAACAAGAAGACAACGACAGGCCACTGGCAGCCCAGGTGACCCTTCATTAGACGCCAGCCCCAGCGCGTCAGGCCACTGGATTCAACAGCCGGCTGAGCACGAGAACGGTCAGGTCATCCGCCAGCCGTCGGTCTCGCCGGTGCCGTTCAACCGCGTCGAACACCGCTCGTCCCAGGACGGCCGCCGCCGAGGCTTGATACGCGCCCGCATAGAGAGCGAGCGTTCGTTCCAACCCGGCTTCGTCGAAGGGCTGACCGTCCGGGCTTTCGGCCTCGGTGATGCCGTCGCTGTACATCACGAGCGCATCGCCGGGCTCCAGTTGGACTTCTCCGCAATCGTAGGTGCTGCCCTCGAACATACCCAGGGCCACACCGCCGGACATCAGCCGTTCGATGGTTCCGTTTTGCCGCCGCAGCAGAGGAGGTGTCTGTCCCGCGTTGACGAACTGCAATCGGCCGGTGGCGAGGTTGAATGACGCCAGAAACAGCGTGATGAACCTCGAGGGCGGCGCGTGACGCGACACCTGAAGGTTGAGCCGGCCCACCAGCGTGGCGAGCGGGAGATTCTCGTCAACCAGCGTTCGGAGCATGGCGAGCAACAGGGCCATCAAGAGCGCGGCGGGGCTGGCCTTGCCCGCGACGTCACCCAGGGCGACGAGAACGGTTCCATCGGGCCGAGGCAGGATGTCGTAAAAGTCGCCTCCGACGGTGTTGGCCGGTTTGGTCAGACCGAAGGCTTCCACTCCGGGACCCGACCAGGTTCCGTCCGGAAGCATTGCCTGCTGGATCTCTCGAGCGACTTCGAGGTCGCGTTTGAGCGAGAGCCGGTCGGCCACTTCGAGCAGGACGAGCAGGTTCATCAGCACGAACCCGCTGAGCAACCACAGCGTTCCGTCCGAGAACAGCGGCGCCGGCACGTTGACGCGCACGAAGAACAGCGCGATCGGGATGGGCACGCGCATGAGCCCGAAGCCGCTGAACAGTTGAAGCAGCCCGATGACGGCCATCGCCAGGGAAATGCCATACATGAGCCGCCGCGCCGGCGACAGCCGCATCGTAAAGGCGAGAAAGAACCCCTGCGCGTACTTGACGGCGCGCTTGTACCAGGGCAGCCCTTCGAGCTCCGCCGTGTTGATGCCCCGAGCAAAGAAGCGGTAGGCCTCGGGCGTCTCGCGGGTGAACAGGTGTCCCACATCCTCCGAGGTGAGGTCGTGGGTGTAACGAGAAAAAAATTCCTGGGCGGCTTTTACGGCCATTTAGGGCAAATTCTGCAAGTTCTACGGGTTCTACAGGTTCTACGGGTTCAAATCAGCCCTAGTTCCCGGCCGACGTGCCCGAACCGGTCCAGGGCGAACTCCAGATCTTCTTTGGTATGCGTCGCCGATACGATGGTTCGCAGCCTCGCCTGGCCACGCGCGACCGTTGGGAAGCCGATGCTCTGGGCAAAGACCCCTTCGACGAACAACTTATCCGACATGGTGGCCGCCGTCGCCGCCTCGCCGACGATCACCGGCGTGATTGGGCTCTCGCTCCGGCCGGTATTGAACCCGAGCCGCTGAAGCCCCGCCTTGAAGAACCGCGTGTTGTCCCAGAGCCGCTCGATCCACTGCGGCTCGGTTTCGAGCACGTCGAGCGCCGCCAGGCATGCCGCGGTGACGGCCGGTGGATGCGATGTCGAGAACAAAAAGGGGCGGGCGCGATGGTAGAGGAATTCGATCAAACTCCGCGTGCCGGCGACGTAGCCGCCGAGGACGCCGATGGCTTTCGACAGCGTCCCGACTTGGATATCGACGCGCTCATGACACCCGAAATGATCGACGGTGCCGCTGCCATTCTTCCCGAACACCCCGCTCGCATGCGCATCGTCAACCATCATGATGGCGCCGTACTCTTCCGCGAGCGCGCACAGCTGCGGGACCGCGCCGAGATCGCCGTCCATTGAAAAGACACCATCGGTGATCAGGATCTTGCGCTGAGTCGATGGAATCTCCTGGAGGATCTTCCGCGCGGCGTCCACGTCTTTGTGCGGGAACACCTTGATAGCGGCGCGGCTCAAACGGCAGCCGTCGATGATGCTCGCGTGATTGAGCTCATCGGACACGACGACGTCTTCCTTGGTCAGGATCGCCGCGACGGTGCCGGCATTGGCGGCAAAGCCGCTCTGAAAGACCACGACCGACTCGACATGCTTGAAGGCCGCGAGGCGCTTTTCGAGCTCCATGTGCATCGCCATCGTTCCGGAGATGGTGCGCACCGCGCCGGAGCCCACACCGTAATCGCGAACCGCTTTGAGCGCTGCGTCTTTCAGTTTCGGGTGGGTCGTGAGGCCGAGGTAGTTGTTCGATGAAAGATTCACGACCGACCGGTGATCGAACGTCGTGTGTGAGGCCGGCTCGCCTTCGAGAATCCGGAGCTTCCGGTAGAGGCCCTGTTCTTTGAGGTGGTCGAGCTCGGCCGCAAGGAAGGCGAGCGGATCGGGATGCATAGAAGTCAAAGTTTACGGCATCGCGTAAAGCGCGTCGCCATCGGCAAACGTCTCCGCGAGGGTGGCGCCGTGGTCGACCAGCCACGCCCGCACCCGCTCGGCGTTGGCGCCATCGGCGAACGCCGATGGATGAAAGACGACGTGCGTTGTTCCTGACTCCTTTAATGCCTGCCACGCAGCTTCAGGATCTTTGGATGGCTGTTGAAGGCGCGCGACCCGGGCCTTGTAGCCGGGAGGGAACTGACCGCTGTAGCCGTTGGTGATTGGCTTCAGGTGCGCCGCGGCGTAGTAGACGTAGCGAATTTCCCACGCTGCGTCGCCGAAGGGGAATTCGGTGACCACCGTTCCCGGGCCCATTGACTTCAGGCGCTGGTACACGGCTGGAGCGCGATCGGGTGGGAAGACTTGGGCCGGGGGCACGGCTTCGTTCTGGTTCCAGGTTCGATTCACTTCCAACGGCAGCGCTGCGCCCTCCACTAAGACCAGCACGGCCAGTACAGCAACCGGCACCAGCGAACGCCGGCGGGCCACGATCGCTGTGGCTCCGTATCCCGCGAGCACGGCGAGAAAGAGTCCAGCAATCATCGCGTAGCGGGCGGGGACGCGAACCCCGTTGAAACCCGGTACGTCAGTTGTAGAGCACATCGTACAGTCCAACACCCGAGACGCGCTGGTCGCCGGCCGATGGATCGGGGCCCAGCGACAGCCACATCGCCAGAATCGTGATCGCCAGGAAGAACATCGCTGGCGATCGCGACAACGAGGCTGCCACCTTCCGCGCGCGGGGTGAGATCAGCATCAGCAACACGATGGCGAGGGCCAGCTGCGTGATCAATCGAATCGGCGTGCGCGCCCGCAGCGGGATGCCGAAGAGCGACGAGTCGAAGCCGCCGAAGGTCACCGCGCTCAGAACCGCCACGAGCTGCACGACGACGAGGATGGCGAGGATCCACGTGACGACGCGGCGCCAGCCCCGAGGCGAAGGCTCACGGCTCTCTTTCCTCGCTTCATGCACCGCGGCCACGCACGCCACGATCGACAGCAGCCACGGTACGAAGCCCAGGAATGTTTCGCCTTCGCCGTGCGGATAGAAGCGCAGCGCGCGGCCCCAGAGACGCACCGGCTCGGCCGCCGTGATGTACGACCAGACGTTCGCGGAGAACGACACGACCTCGCCGCGCCCGCGCTCGAATCCGAAGACCCGCTGTGCCTCGGCGTACGGAAACAGGAACGGCAGCGTGCATGCCAGCGTGACCGCTGCGGCGGCGCATAAGCCGATCCACACCGACGCTTGTGCAAGCCGGCCTGCGGTCCACATGCGATGGAGAACGAACAATGGAACGAACGGCGCGAAGTAGAGCAGGTAGTATCCGCACGACCAGTTCTGCATTACCAGCGCCGCAGTGCCGCCGGCGAGGGCGAGCCGGCTGCCACGTATGACGAAACGGTTCAGGCCGAACAGGGCGAACGGCATCCATTGCGCGCTCATCACCTGCACGTGTGGAACCGAGGCGATGCGATACGGCAGAAATCCGTAGACCAGCCCGGCAATGAAGGCGGCGCGCCGATCGTTCGTGAGGTCGTACACCAGCAAGTAGGTCCCCCAGGCCGACAGCGCAAATGTGGAAATGAAGATCAGGTTGTAGCAAAGGATGATGTTGCCGGTGATCGCCCACACTGGCAGCACTTGCAGGGTCTGACCGAACAGATGCTCGGACAACGCGAGTGCGAGGGGATCGGGATGGAAGATGTTGGCGTTCCAGTAGTCGTGCCAGCTGATCGTGCCGGTCGCCAGCTGCGGCAGATGCTGAAGCCCCCAGCCGAGAATCCACATGTTGAGCAGGGAATCGCCGAGATCGCCCGGAACGTCGCGGCCGAGACCCAGGACCAGGGGCCACGTCATGATGAGGGATAAAACGAGATAGGCGAAGGCAGCAACCAGCATCGCCGATGAGTCCTGGCGGGTCATGTGGCGCGGGTCTAGCGCGCCTCCTCAGGCGTGTCGATCAGTAGCTCTTCCACGAGCACTTGCACGATCGCCGCGGTCGGCACGGCGAGCAGCGCCCCGAGGATACCCAAAAGCTCGGTGCCGATGCCCAGCGCCACGATCACCGCGACGGCGCTCAGCCCAACCTGACTGCCCAGCACCTTCGGTACGAGCACGTTGTTTTCGATCAACTGCTGCGCCACGAAGAACGCCGCCACCGCGAGGGCGAGGCCGGGCGAGATCGTCAGTGCGACGGCGACCGCGGGCACCGCAGAAAAGATGGGGCCGACAATGGGAATCATTTCGCCGATGCCGGCGATCACGGCGAGGACGAAGAAGTACGGCACGCCGAGGAGCGCCAGGCCGATGGCCGATGTGGTGCCGATGATCAGTCCGAGCAGCAGTTGCCCGCCGAGCCACGCGCTGATCTTGCCGGCCACCCGGCTGCTGACCTCGATCACTCGCTTGCGTCGCGAGTTCGGAAACAGCCGAATGAAGAGATTCAGGATCCCGTGCCACTCCACTAGCAGGTAGAACGTGAGCAGCAGAATGCTGAGCAGTCCGACCAGGCCGCCGATGATGCTCCAGACCGCCATCAGCACGCTGCCTACCGCACCGGCGCTGCCAGGCGGCGCCTGACTGAGGATGTCCCTGAGCGTGAGCGTCGCTGGTAGAACCCCCAGACTCACCAGTTGTGCTTGAAGGGCGTCGAGCGTGGTTGGCAGATTCTTCCAGAACTCTTCGGCTTGCTGGATGAGGGGCGGCAATGCGGCCGCGAGCACGCCGCCCACCACCGCCAACACCAACCCGTAGATCGCCAGGATGGCCGCCGCACGGGGCAGCCGCTTCCTTCCGATCGGCACGATTTTCTGTCGCTCGATCGCGAGCACGAGCGGGGCGAGACCCGTAGCCAGCAGCCCGCTGATATAGAGGAGAAGGAGCTGATCGCGGACGAGGTACAGCGTCCACAACAGCAAGACCGCGCCCGCGGTCGACACGATCGTGAACAGAACGAGACCGCGCGGATCGGTCGCCATGGGGTGGGAAGATTCTACGGGTTCTGCAGAACCTGTCAGCCCTTACTCGCGCGTAGGAACGCCCTCGTGAACTCGGCCATGTCGTCGTAGATGTTGTTGAGCTCGGCCGGCGAGGCGAGAAACACGACGCGGAAGAAACCGCTCTCTGCCGCCGTGCCGAACCCCGAGCCGTACACGCAGAGGATTCCTTTGGCTCGCAGCAGGCCGAGCACGTAATCCACGTCGGTCTTGCCCGGTGGCAAGGCGACCTGAGGCATCGCGTAGAACGCGCCTTTGGGAGCGACGCACGTCAGGCCCTCAACGGCGTTCAGCCGCGCGCTCGTCAGCTCGGCGCGGGCTCGAAGCTCGTTGCGGAACGACACTTGATGCGAACGGTCGCCGGTAAGCGCCGCGGTCACCGCGTATTGCATCGGGCCAGGACTGCACAGCCGCCCGTCCGCGAGCTTCTTGATCGCGGCAAGCGCGCGATCGAGACGCGGCGAAGCACCCACCGCCATCCAACCGGCGCGCCAGCCCGGAGCGAGGTACGCCTTCGACAGGCTCGAATAGGAAATGATCGGCGCGTCGTCGTCGAGAGCGGCCATCGGCGGCACCGGGCCGTCGTACGCGAGGTCCCCATACACCTCGTCGGCAAGAATGACCAGGCCGTGCCGGTCGGCGAGCTCGATCAATTGCCGCCGTATCGAGTCCGGATACACGGCGCCGGTCGGATTGTTCGGATCGATCACGACCAGCGCCCGCGTCTTCGGCGTGATCAACGAACGGATGTGATCGAGGTCTGGCAGCCACTCATTGCGAGGATCGGTGCGGTAGTAGGTCGGCTGAGCGCCAATCTTGGCAAGTACCGCCGTATAAAGTGGGTAAGTCGGCGACGGTACCAGCACTTCCTCGCCTTCATCGACGATTGCTGTGATCGCCAGTTCAATTCCTTCCGATGTACCGGAAGTAATCAGCACTCGATCAGGTGAAACCCCGACCCCGCGCGCCGAAAAATCGGCGGCGACGGCCTCTCGAGCCTCGGCGATCCCCGGTGAAGGCGCATACCCGTTGTGGCCATCGCGCATCGCCTTTGCAACAGCCTCGATGAGATGTGCCGGGGTCGTAAAACCGAACTGATTCGGGTCGCCGATATTCAGGTAGCGAACGCGCGTTCCGGCCTGTTCGACCTTCTTCGCCTCGGCTACGATGTTACGAATGGCGTAGGTAAAGCGATCGACGCGCCGAGCGGTCCGAATTGTCGAGGCCGCGATGCTCATGGCCCACGGATCTTAGCAGGAGCGAGTCGCGCCGCCTCACTGCGCCTCTCTCGTGTAATTCCTACATCGAATCTGTGCTCGGGACGGGGTCCGATTCAACACGCTTTTGCTTAAGATCTTTAAAATCAATGTGTTACAAGTTTGGCAAGACATTTGGTTATGGGTCACTCATGCGGCGAGTTCTCCTAGCAGGCTCGCTCGGAATTTTCTTCTTGGTTCTGGGTGGGTCGGGGCTAGCGCAAGAGCCGCCGGGAAGCCAGCAACCGACGTTTAAGTCGGGGGTCGATTTGGTCACGGTGAGTGCCACCGTGAAAGACAACAGGGGACGACTGGTGCGCAACCTAACGGTCAAAGACTTCCAGGTGATCGACCGCGGACAGCCGAGGGTGATCACGCAGTTTCGAGCCGACCAGGCCCCGTTGAGTCTGGCGATCCTGTTCGACATCAGTGGCAGCATGGATGTGGCAGCCCGTTTCACCGCTGCAAAATTTGCGGCCCACCACTTGCTTTCGTGGTTGGAGCCGGGAAGAGACGAAGCCGCGCTGTTTACGTTTGACAGCCGGCTCCGAGAGGTGGCCCCGTTTTCGGTCGACACGCGCGCCCTTCAGGGCGCGCTGGGGGAGGTCGATCCGTTCGGGGCCACCTCACTTAATGACGCAATCGCTGAAGCCGCGACCTTGGTCGCGCAGCGCTCGGCGCAGCGCCGCGCCGTCGTTGTCCTTACCGACGGCATTGATACGTCCAGCAAGCACACGCCCGCCGACGTATCGGCGACCGCGGCCGCGATTGACGTGCCCGTCTACGTCATTGCGACGGTCCTCCCGATCGACGACCCGTCCTCAGAGCGCTCGAGTCCGCAAGCTCGAGCGACGACCCCGACCAAAAGCGGGACAGTGGAAGATCTGGCGCGCTGGACCGGCGGTGCGCTGTTTTACAGCAGCAACGCCGCCTCCGCCAGCGCGGCAGCGCGGGCAGTGATCGAAGAGCTGAGGCACTTGTATTTGATTGCGTTCGAACCCGGGACCGAGGCCGGCTGGCATCCCCTCGAGATTCGGACGAAGCAGAAGGATATGGTCGTTCGCGCACGGGGTGGGTATGTCGCGGGCGGCGGGCATTGAATCTCGTCCATTGAAGGAGACCGTTATGAAGAACTCATGGCTTGTCGTTGGGATGTGTGCGTTGGCTCTTGGCGCCGCTCCGGCATGCGCCACCAAAAAATACGTTCGCACGTCGGTTGGCGAAGTGAACGAAAAGGTCGGCACGCTGTCGAAGTCGCTCGAAGAAACCCAGGAACGCGTTCGGCAGAACGAACAGAAGATCGGTGAAGTCGATCAGCGCGCCACGGCCGGCATCAGTCAGGCGCAGCAGGCGGCCAACTCCGCCAACACCGCCGCAAGCGCCGCGAACACCAATGCGACCGAAGTGGGACGCAAGGCCGATGCGCGAGCGAGCGCCATCGAGTCCGAAACCCGCAAGCTGATCTTCGAAACGGTCCTCAGCGAAGATCAGGGCCAGTTCAAGCTCGGCAAGGCCGAGCTGCCTGACGACGCGAAGGCGGCCATCGACCAGATGGTGTCGCAGCTCAAGGCCGATGCGAAGAGCGTGTGGGTCGAGATCGAAGGTCACACCGACAGCTCCGGCGACGCGAAGTACAACGACATGCTCGGTCAGCAGCGCGCTGAAGCGGTGAAGATGTATCTCTACGAGCATCACCAGGTGCCGCTGCACAAGATGAACGTGGTCAGCTACGGCGAGCAGAAGCCGGTGGCGCCGAACAACACCAAGGACGGCCGCGCGCAGAACCGCCGCGTCGTCATCAAGGTTCTCGCCTAAAGGCGAACAGGAATGCATGGAACCGGCAGCGAGTTGACGCTCGCTGCCGGTTTGTCTTGTACCTCTAGGGTTGCCAGCGCCAGAATCGAAGAATCGTATAGACGGCCTTGAAGCCGTCCTTCAGGCCAATCTTCTTTCCTTCTTCGTACGTGCGGCCGTGATACGAGATTGGCACTTCGTAGATGCGGGCCCGCATCCTCGCCACCTTCAACGTGATTTCCGGTTCGATGCCGAAGTCCTTCGACTGCAGGTCCAGCCGGCTGGCGATCGGTCGCAGCATCACCTTGTAGCAGGTCTCCATGTCGGTCAGGTTCAGATCGCTGAACATGTTCGACAGCGTCGTCAGCATCCAGTTGCCGACCGAGTGCCAGAAGTACAGGACGCGATGACCGCGCGGCGACCCGAGAAACCGCGAGCCGTAGACCACGTCGGCTTCTCCCTCGACGATCGGCCTGATGAGCTGCGGGTACTCGCGCGGGTCGTATTCGAGGTCGGCATCCTGGATCACGACCATGTCGCCCGTAGCCTCGCGGATCCCGCGCCAGACGGCGGCGCCCTTTCCCTGATTGTGCGGCTGAAAAAACACCCGCACCCCGGGCTGGGTCGCCAGCTCTTTCAGGATGTCGCGTGTCCCGTCGTTGGACCCGTCATCGACGATGATGAGCTCTTTTCCTACCGGTCCTAGATCGACGCTGAGGACGCGAGAGACGATCTCGCGAATGGTTGCCCGTTCGTTGTAAGCGGGCATGATCACCGATAGCGTCATGGGCCGCGACAAGTCTAGCCCACGCGACGAGGGTCCTGTCAGAACCCTCGTCGCCCAACTCACCGAACCTTACCTAACCGTGCAGGAGAGCTGTCCTCGAATCTCTCCGCCAGGATTGGCGGTGGTATGGACGTTGGCGTAGGCCTGGTTGGCGGCCAGCATCTGGGCCACGTCCTCCATGGAATTGATGCCTTGGGCTGGCCTGGCCGCCAGATCGGCGACGGTGGCTCGCCCCTGAATGACGAAGTCGTTGGAGATGTTCGGCGTGACCACGAAGTTGATCACGACTGGACCGCCGACGCCCGGTGATCCTGCGTGGATGTGCGAGGCGGTCGTGCCGGTCGGCAAATTGAACACGTCGACCCGGTAATCGATCGTCCCCGCCCCGACGTTCATCGTCACAGTGGCGTTGCCGCCAGCGCCACTTGCGATGCCTGGAACCTCATTTCCGCCAGAGAGCGCAGCCGTGCAGCTGATGATCTGCGCCTGCGCCTGCACGGCCGAACCGAGCAGCACAAGGGCGCCAGCAAAGAGAAGAGAGAGAACACGTCGCATCACGTCACTCCTTTGTCGCCTTGAGACACGTTTGGCGCATCGGGCATTCAAGCACGATCTACGCCAGCGGTGGAACCCGTGATCTCTCCCCGGAGTTGGGGGAGATCGTCTCGGATCGGCTTACGAACCGCGAAACATCTTACGAACCGCGTATCGCCGGGTCCCCCGATCCTCTCGTCCGCGGGGATTGTCAGCGATTGACCGAGTGACTATCCTTGCCGGAAGGCCCGCCCGCCGACCGAGCCAACGACCGATCGATTGATTCGCTGTCGACTATGGATACCAACGACCATCCCTCCAGGCGCGATTTCTTCAAGACCGTCGGTGTCGGCTCGATCGCGACGGCGGTTGCCGGCGCGGTGGCTGAGGGCGGGGCCCAAGGTCCCGCGGCCTCTGGTCCAGGAGAGGTGGCCGTCGCGCTCACCATCAATGGGCGGCGTCACGCGCTGAGCGTGGAGCCGAGAGTGACGCTGCTCGACGCGATGCGGACCCGGCTCGACATCACCGGGCAGAAGCGCGTGTGCGATCGCGGCGCGTGCGGCGCCTGCACGGTAATCATCGAGGGGCGCACCTACTACTCATGCTCGATGCTGGCCATCGAGGCGCAGGGAAAGAACATCCGCACCGTCGATGGTCTGGCTCAAGGCGACACCTTGCATCCGGTCCAACAGGCGTTTTGCGATAACGACGGCCTGATGTGCGGCTTCTGCACGCCGGGCTTTGTGATGGCGACGGTCGCGCTCCTCGAGAAGAATCCCAATCCCACTCCCGAGCAGGCGAAGAAGGCGCTGGACGGCAACCTCTGCCGCTGCGGCACGAACGTCGGAGTCTTGAAAGCAGCGCTGAGCGCAAAGGGGGTGTCGCGTGGCTGAACCACGACAGGTCCCCGAAGTGCAGGCGCCAGCGCGGCAGCCGCAGCATCCGACCTATCCGTGGCCCGAGAAGCCGCGGCTGATCGGGACGCGGATCTCGCGCGTCGATGGACCGCTCAAGGTCAGCGGACGCGCGAAGTACTCCTACGACATCTCCCGGCCGGGGATGCTTTACGGACGCGTCCTTCGTTCGCCGCACGCGCATGCCCGCATCAAGAGCATCGTCGCGGAGGCGGCGCGGACCGCGCCTGGAGTGAAGGCGCTCCTGCTCACCGCCAATCCCGGTGATCGCGTCCTCTTCCCTGGTGAAGACATCGGTGGCCTGGCCGCCGAGACCGAGCAGCAGGCGCAAGACGCACTCCGTCTGATCAAGGTCGAGTGGGAAGTGCTGCCGGCGCTGGCCACTGTGGAGCAGGCGATGCGGCCGGAAGCGCCGCGGGTATTCAACCCCGCGAACACCCGACAAGGCACGGTCCAGGAAGACGGCGATCTCGCCGCGGGTTTTGCCGCCGCGGCCTTCACGATCGAAGGCACGTACTCCACTCAAGTGCAGACGCACACGTCACTCGAGACGCACGGGTGCGTGTGCGAGTGGGACGGCGACAAGTTGACCGCCTGGGTGTCGACGCAGGCCGTGCACGGCACGCGTGAAGGCTTTGCGCAGGCGCTGAAGATTCCGCAAGCCAACGTGCGCGTCATTACCCAGTTCATGGGCGGTGGTTTCGGCAGCAAGTTCGGGCCCGATGCTCAGGGCATCTTGTGCGCCCGGCTCGCCAAGGCCGCCAATGCGCCGGTGAAGCTGATGCTCGATCGCAAGGAAGAGCATCTCGCCACGGGCAATCGTCCGTCGGCGTTTGCCAAGGTGAAGGCGGGCGTGTCGAAGGACGGCAAGCTCACGGCATTCGACTCGCAGACCTGGGGGACGGGCGGCGCCGGCGCCGGCTCGGATTATCCGCTGCCGTACATCTACGTCTTTCCCAACCGGCGGCGCGTGCACACCGACGTCTACATCAATGCCGGTCAGCAGCGCGCGATGCGCGCGCCGGGCCATCCACAAGGGTGCTTCGTCACCGAAGTGTTGATGGACGAGCTGGCCGATCAGGTGCGCATGGACCCGGTGGAATTCCGCCTCAAGAATCTTCCGCCGCTTGCGCCGAACGCGATGTGGGCGAAGTACTTCCCGATGGCCGCCGAACGCATCGATTGGAAGCGGCGCCATGTCACCGGCGATCCGACGCCTGGAGCGATCAAGCGCGGGCTTGGATGTTCCGCCAATCGCTGGGGTGGAGCAGGACAGGGTGGGCGGGCGCACTGCGAGATCACCGCTGATGGCGGTGTCGTGATGCGCTGCGGCAGCCAGGACATCGGCACCGGCAACCGCACGATCATGGCCATCGTCGTTGCCGAAACGCTCGGGCTCGAGGTCAAGGACGTCACGATCGAGCTTGGCGACAGCAACTTTCCGTTTGCGCCCGGATCGGGTGGATCGACCACGGCGGCCTCGGTGATGCCGGCGATGCGAGTGACGGCAGGCAAGGCGCGCGACGCGTTGTTCGAGCGGATCGCGCCGTCGTTGAACGTCACCGCCGATCAACTCGAGATTGGTACCGGCCGCGTCAATGTCAAGAACGCCACTCGAGGAGTGACGTGGAAAGAGGCCTGCAAGCTGCTCGGCACCGTGCCAGTGTCGGTTGACGGGCAGTGGGAGCGCGGCCTGTCGGCCGGCGGCACGACCGGAGTTCAGTTCGCGGAGGTCGAAGTCGACATCGAAACCGGAATCACCGCCGTCAAGAAGATCGTGTGCGTGCAGGACTGCGGCTTGATCCTCGACCTCAAGACCGCAGAGACGCAGTGCTGTGGCGGCATCATCAGCGGCCTGAACTACGCGGTGTTCGAGGAGCGCATCCTCGATCGCAACACCGCCAACATGGTGAACCCGAACATGGAGTGGTACCACATGGCGGGGCAGTCGGACATTCCCGAGATCGACGTCGTGATCGTCGATCAACCGGAACGAGGGGTGATCGGCATCGGTGAACCGCCGGCGGTTGCGACCGCCGCCGCCATCGCCAACGCCATTCGCAACGCGACCGGCGTCACCGTCCGCAGCATCCCCATCACTCCAGACAAGCTGCTCACCGAGCTCGAGCGGGCGGGAGGCACGAATTGAAAGCCTTTGCCTACCTCAACGCCGCGAACGAAAAGGACGCGGTCGCCGCGCTGAGCGCCGACGCCCCTCCGGCCAGCGCACTGGCCCGCCGCATTCTGCCGATGGCTGGCGGAATGGATCTGCTCGGCCTGATGAAGGACTACATCGTCTCGCCAGACCGGATCGTCAGCATCAGGAATCTCGATCAGACGATCGCATCAGCAGCGGATTCGGGCGTGCGAATCGGGGCCGCCGTCAAGCTGATCGACGTCGTGGAGCACGCGACGATCAAAAAACTGTTCCCGGCGCTGGCGACGGCTGCCGAAGGCGTCGGCACGCCGCAGATCCGCAACATGGGCACGGTTGGCGGGAACATCATGCAGCGGCCGCGCTGCTGGTACTTCAGGAACGAGGAGTTCAACTGTCTGAAGAAGGGCGGGGCGCGCTGTTTCGCCGTTGAAGGCGAGAATCAGTTCCACGCGATCTTCGGAGACGGGCCGTGCCACATCGTCCATCCGTCGAGCCTCGCGGTTCCAGTGATCGCGTATGGCGGCCGGTTCAGGGTCGTCGGCCCGAACGGTGCGCGGGAGATCGATGCCGGCGAGTTCTTCCAGATGCCGAACGTGAATCTCTACGGCGAGTCGGTACTGCAGGCCAACGAGATCATCACGCACATCGTGTTGCCCGCTCCGGGGCAGCGGAGTGCGAGCTACGAAGTGCGGTTCAAGCAATCGCACGACTGGCCGCTGGCGATGGCGTCGGTCAACTTGACGATGGATGGACAGCGAGTAAAGAGTGCCCGCGTCGTGATGGGCGCCGTCGCGCCAGTGCCGTGGAGAGTGCCGGCGGCGGAGCGGGTGCTGGCGGGGAAGACGATTACCGAGGCGGTCGCGGTCGAAGCGGCGACGGCGGCGCTGGCCGGCGCGAGGCCGATGAGCGGAAACGCCTACAAGATTCAGATCGCGAAGACGGCGGTGAAGCGCGCAGTGCTCAAGGCCGCGGGCCTTCGTGCTTAGCTGCTCTGGTTCCTGCCTTTTGCCTTTCGAGACACTGCCATGGATCATCCGAAACCGTCGTCGCCCCTCGTCAACGAGGTCCACTGCAGCAACCTGCGGCACAAAGGCATGTACGTGATGAGCGTGCCCGACCCCGACGAGTTCAAGTTCTACGATCCGTACGACGCCACGGCGTACTGGTGCATCCGTACGCAGAAAGCGCTCGGCCCCGATGGCAAGTCAGTGCATCCGTCCACGTGCCAGCACGCCGGCACCCGCGGGTGCTGTGAATAAAGGGACTTGCCCCTTTGACCAATCAAAAGACCTGTCCTTTTTTCCAGTCAAAGGGGCAGGTCCCATTCAGTAGCAACCGACTACTGCTGGCGAGCCTTCACTCCTCGCACGGCCGCCACGATCATGCGGTTGAGCGCGGCGATCGACAAGCCGCCCTCGTCGGTCGGCGGGATCGTCGCAAAGCCGATCGCTGACGCCTTCGGGTAGCGCTTGAAGATCTCCTCGAACAACCTCGCCAGCTGCTCGCTCGACGGCCCGTTCGGCACCTTGTTGCCGTGCGCCATCACCTCGCGCGGATCGAGGACGTCCATGTCGATGTGGATGTAGATCTTGTCGGTCAGCCGGTTCAGCCGGTCGAGCTCGGCCCACACCGCCGGCGTCATGTTGCGAAGGTCGTCCACCGAGAGCTGTTCGATCATCGAGTTGTCGAGCAGGCTCTGCTCGAGCGGGTCGGTGAGGCGAACGCCGCCCATCACGACATGCCGATCCGACAGCGGCGGGTCGAGCTTGGCGTCGAGCCGCATCACCTGAAGCGCGCGACCGGTCGCGACCGCCACCGGCATCCCTCCAAGCGACCCGCTTCGCGTCGTCTCGGGCGTGTTGAAGTCGGGATGGGCGTCCAGCCAAAGCATGCCGACCTTGATCGGCTCGCGGGTCGGGCCCGAGCGCTGCAGCCCGGCGACGAGGCCGGGCATCGATGGGCAGGTGGCCAGCAGGCCGACTGTGAAGTACCCCTCGCGCTCGTTCTTCGTGACGAGGTCGGCGAAGTGGCCGAGCGACATTCCCAGCCGCTTCCAGCCGCCGTATTCGGTGTCCTCTTCGGCCGTGAGCCGCGCTTCGTCGACCCGCACCGTTGCGCCCAGATCGGCAAGCTGCTTCTGAATCCCTCCCTCAGCCATCGTCGCAGGACCCTTCGACGGTCCATTGGGTCCCAGCGGCTGTTTGGTCAGGGCGACCCGAAGCTTGCCCTCGGCACCGGCGTATCGGTTCTGCGCGGCCGGGAAGGCGGACAGCGCGGCGATGAGCGCCGTTACAACTGAGATTCTGCGCATGCGGCCGATTATAGGGCGGCCCCTGACCGCACTCGTCGCCAGCCGCCGCTCGCGAGAGTACGACGACCGCGAGCTTTGGCGAGGTCCGGCATAGCGGCCTGCGGCCGCGTAGGCGGAAACCCGTCGAACCCGTCGAACCTGTTTGAGTGCTATCCTCCGAGCAAGCGAGGCGATCATGAAATTGGCAACCATCGTCGCGATGGCAGTGTTGGTGTCGGGCCAGGCCGCCATGGCCGGCGGACGCGGCCGGGTGACCGGCGACTACGTCGAAGCGCGCACGGCCGAGGTCTTTGCCGGCGGCTGCATCATGAACAGCGAAGCCGAGACGATGGGCCGGCAGGCGATTCTGGCGTGGCGGATCGCGAGCGGAACCTTCGATGGCGTCCAGCTCGATGGCCTCACCGTTGTCGCCGCCGTCGCAGGGGATCGCAACCTTGGCATGCGCGAGATGGGTGGCGAAGCGCCGACGATTGTCAAAGCCATCATTACCGTCGACCCGCGCGCAAACGCCGCGCAACGCGACGCCCTGGTTGCGCTCGTGCGCGAGCTATCGGGTGGATTGATCTCCGATGTCGTCAAAGTCGAGTCGGGCCCGGTGCGGTTCGCGGCAACGTCGAAATACGTTGAAGTGAGCGTCCCAGACACGCTCGAGCTCGTCGTCAACAAAGAAATGAAGCACGACCCGAGCTGCGGCGCCATGCAGTGGTTCAAACCGTTTGCCCCGCTGATGCAGTCGGCAATGGGAACCGCCGAAGCGCACTCGTTCTCGGGCTCCGGCCTCGGCACCAGGTGGAGCGCACCCGACAAGCGATCGGCGTTCTGGGGCACCTTCGCTTACTAACCGGCAGCCGGGATCCGGCAGACGGCCCGCCTTCGCTTCCCCTTGGTAGCGAGCCAGGGCGTGGCAAGCTCAGACACCATGGTTGCGCGACGTTTTCTTGCGTTCGTTGCTCTCACTGTTTTCACCGGCGTCGCTCACGCTCAAACTCTGGCAGCCTCGGCTCAAGCGACACCTCCTCCGGCGGAGCTTTCAGCGGGCGTGAAAGCAGAGCTTCAGAAGTCCGGCTTCAAGGTCGGTGTGGGAGCGACCACGTTGGAGTTCTGGTGGGTGAATGGCGTGAAGATGAGCGCCGAGGCCGACGGCTGGGACAACGTTGACAGCGGCACACTCGTCGGCGCGGTCCGGATCACCGGCGATTTCAAGGAGATTCGCGGCAAGCCGGTCAAGGCCGGCGTCTACACACTTCGCTACGGACTCCAGCCGCAGAACGGGGATCACCTTGGCATCTCGACGTTTCGCGAGTTTCTGCTGTTGAGTCCGGCCGCCGCCGATCTCGATCCCAAGACGACCGGCTTTGATGGCGCCGTCGCGCTCTCGAAGCAGACGATCGGCACCGCCCACCCGGCGGCGCTCAGCCTTGATCCACCAGTGGCGCCCGATGCGCCACTCTCGACCTACGCGAACGACCAGGGACACAAAGGACTCGTGTTCGAGGTGCCGCGCTCGATCAACGGCAAGGCGACGGGAACGCTTCGCTTCGGACTGATTTTGATCGGACTCATCGTGCACTGATCGCCCACAATCACAGCCAATGCAGTCAGGCACCCGCCTCGGCCCATACGAGATCGTCACCGCACTCGGCGCGGGTGGCATGGGCGAGGTGTATCGCGCCCGCGATACGCGTCTCGAACGCGACGTCGCGATCAAGGTTCTCTCAGCGCATCTGGTTGACTCGTCCGACGCGCGAGACCGTTTCCAGCGCGAGGCGCGAGCCGTCGCGGCGCTCCAGCATCCCAATATCTGTACCATCCACGACGTCGGCGCCAGCGCGGATGGCCAGGCCTTTCTCGTCATGGAGTTGCTGCAAGGGGAGACCTTGCAACAGCGGCTTAAGCGAGGCCCCTTCGACCTCGCCGCGTGTCTCGACGCCGCGATCGCGCTCGTTGACGCCATCGATACCGCTCATCGTGCCGGCATCATCCATCGCGACATCAAGCCGGCCAACATCCTGCTGACCGAGCGCGGACCGAAGATTCTGGATTTCGGCCTTGCCAAGGCGCTCACCTCCACTGGTTGGCACGCTTCGCCGTCGATGACGACGGTGGCTGGCGACATCGGCACCGCGCCGGGCGCGACGGTTGGAACCATCGGTTACATGTCGCCCGAGCAGCTTCGCGGCGAAGACGTCGACGTCCGCTCGGACCTGTTTTCGTTCGGGCTGGTCCTGTACGAAATGGCTACGGGAAGCGCCGCGTTTGGCGGGACTGGAGCAATGAAGGCGGCGGCGATTCTCAACCAGCAACCGATGGCCCCCCGCGCCGTCCGACCCGAGCTACCCGAAAAGCTCGATGACATCATCCTGAAAGCGCTCGAGAAGGATCGCGACCTTCGCTACCAGCACGCGTCGGAGCTGCGCGCCGACCTTCAGCGTCTGAAGCGCGGCAAGGATTCGAGCGGGTCGATCGGCGCGATGACGGACACGCATGCGCAGCCTGCGCGCCGATCAAACGCCCTGGTTTGGTCCCTTGCTGCGGTAGCGGTCCTGCTGCTCGGAGCCGCGGCCTACTACCTCCGGCCCCGGCCGACCCCAAAGCTGACCGAGACCGACACGATCGTGTTGGGCGACTTCACCAATACGACTGGCGATGCGGTATTCGACGACGCCCTCCGGCAGGGCTTGGCCGTTTCGCTTCAACAATCGCCATTCCTGCTCGTGCTGCCGGATCAGCGGATTCGCCGGCTGCTGACGCAGATGAACCAGCCGGGCGATGTGAAATTGACGCCCGCCATCGCGCTGGAGATTTGTCAGCGCAGCGGCAGCACGGCGGTGCTCGACGGGTCGATCGCCAGCCTCGGCAGTCAATACGTGCTGGGATTGCGCGCGACCGACTGTCGATCGGGAGATCTTCTCGACGAACAGCAATCGCAGGCCGCCAAAAAAGAGAGTGTGCTCGGCGTGCTCAGTGGAATCGCCAGTTCGTTCCGCACGCGGGTCGGCGAATCGCTGGCGACCGTGCGCACCCACCAAACACCACTCGAGGAAGCGACGACTTCCTCCCTGGAGGCGCTGAAGGCCTTCAGCGCGGCGAGACGTACCACGCTCGAACAGGGATGCGAAGCCGCCGTTCCGCTGTTGAAGCGTGTGATTGAGATCGATCCTGCATTCGCCTACGCGTACGCGAATCTCGGTCTGTGCTACACCTCGATCGGTGAAAGGCAGCTGGCGATCGAGAACGACACCAAAGCGTACGAACTGCGTCGGCGTGCGACCGATCCGGAACGATTCTTCATCGAGTATGTCTACGACCGGGATGTGACCGGCAACCTCGAGAAGGCGTTCCAAACGGCGACGTTGTGGGTCCACACCTACCCTCGCGACATCTCGGCGCATGGGTTGCGCGGCGGCTACAGCGCGCATGGCACGGGCCGGTACCAGGACGTGATCGAATCCGCTACGCAGACACTAGCGATCGAGCCAGATCAGGTTTTCGGCCACTCCGAGCTGGTGTCGGCATACTTCTTACTCGATCGGGTGGATGCGGCCAAGGCCGAGCTTCGGCGTGCAGGTGAACGGCTCGTTCCGCCCGCGCTCGTAATCGGCTTTTACATCGCCCTGTTGGAGCACGACCAGGCTGGGATGGAGAGCTATGCCGCACGGCTCAAGAGTTTGTCGCAGTCCGACTTTTTCAACCACGCCCGAGCGTTGGCGCTGGCTCGCGCCGGACAACTGCAGCAGGCACGATCGCTCGCGCAAGACGCAGTCGGCGCGTCCGAACGTCTCGGCCAGCGTGAAACTGCAGCCATCTACGACGCGGCGGCGGCCGTTGAGGAAGCGCTGTCGGGAAATGAAGGCAGCGCCCGGCGCCATGCGGCCGCTGCGCTCGCACGGTCGAACGGACGTGACGTCGAATACGCGAGCGGGTTCGCCCTGGGACTCGCAGGAGACGAAAAACGGACCGAGTCACTCGCCAACGATCTCGATCGCCGGTTTCCCGAAGACACGCTGGTGCGGTTTACCTATGTGCCAACGCTCCGGGCGCTCGTGGCGGTGCACCGCCGCGAGCCTGAGAAGGCGATTCAGTTCCTGACGGCGAACACTCCGTACGAACGCGCCGTGCCGGCCACGGCCTACAACCATTTCTTCGGCAGCCTCTATCCGGTGTTCGTGCGCGGTCAGGCTTATCTTGCCGCCGGAAAGGGCCGGGAAGCTGCGGTCGAGTTCCAGAAACTCGTCGACCATGTCGGCCTGATGATGGCCGACCCGGCTGGTGCTCGCGCGCGGCTAGAGAAAGCGCGATCGCTGGTGCTGGCCGGTGACACCGCGAGCGCTCGAGCCGCGTACGACGACTTCCTGGGTCTCTGGAAGGATGCCGACCCCGACGTGCCCATACTTGTTCAGGCAAAGGCCGAACGCGCGAAGCTGAAGTAGAAACGAGTGATCGCGGATACTGCGAGGAGCGATGGAGATCGGTGCTCGCCTCGGTCCTTACGAGATCCTCACCCCCCTTGGCGCAGGGGGTATGGGAGAGGTCTATCGGGCGCGCGACACGCGTCTCGGGCGCGACGTAGCCGTCAAAGTCCTTCCTGCGCACATCACCGATTCCGAAGCGCGCGAGCGGTTCCACCGTGAAGCCCGCGCGATAGCGGCGCTCCAGCATCCCAACATCTGCACCCTTTATGACGTCGGCGAGGCCGGCGATGGGCAGACGTTCCTCGTGCTGGAGCTGCTGGACGGACAGACGCTGCAGCAACGGCTTCGCGAGGGACCCCTTGACGTAGCGCTGATGATCGATGTGAGCATTGCGATCGCCGACGCGCTTCACGTCGCGCACCAAGCCGGCATCATCCACCGCGACATCAAGCCTGGGAACATCCTTCTCACCGAACGTGGACCGAAGATCCTCGACTTTGGACTCGCGAAGATCTCGGCCGCGTCGGACCGAGCGAGCGCGTCCGAGGCCGAGACGCGGAAGCTGCTCACCGAGCCCGGCGGGGTATCGGGACTGCCGCTTACATGTCCCCCGAGCAACTGCGCGGCGAGGACGTGGATCCGCGCACCGATCTCTTTTCGTTCGGCCTGGTGATGTACGAGATGGCGACCGGCGTTCGGGCGTTTCCGCGACCCACCGGTGCGGCCATCACGGCGGCCATCCTGCATGAACAGCCGGAACCGCCGCGAAGCCGTCGGCCTGAGCTTCCGGAAGCGATCGAACAGATCCTGCTGAAGGCGCTCGAGAAGGATCGGAATCTGCGCTATCAGCACGCGTCGGATCTTCGCGCCGACTTACTCCGCCTGAAGCGTGGAACCGATTCGGCTACCCGCACCGACACCCACCTCAGCCTCCGTCACGAGTCAGCCCACACGATCGAGAACCCCACTCGTCGTCGGAGTCGTCGCGCTGATCGTTGCGATAGGAGTCGGCGGCTACTTCGCGGTTCGCTCGCGACCGTCGGCGCCGTCGCTGACCGACGCCGACACCATCGTGTTGGGCGACTTCGTCAACACGACCGGGGATGTCGTGTTCGACGACACGCTGCGTCAAGGGTTGAGCATCCAGCTTCAGCAGTCGCCGTTCCTGCGCTTGATCCCCGACGACAGGATTCGCAGGACCCTCGCCCTGATGGGACAGGCGCCCGACGCACGTCTGACACCTGAGGTCGCGCGCCAGGTTTGCGAGCGAACGGCAAGCGCCGCCGTCCTCGACGGCTCCATCTCGAGTCTTGGCAGTCAGTACGTGCTAGGATTGCGCGCCACCGACTGCCGCGCAGGAAGCCTTCTCGACCAGCAGCAGGTGCAAGTGCCGAGAAAGGAAGATGTCCTTGGGGCCTTGGGCGCGATGGCCAGCGCGCTCAGGGCGAGCCTCGGCGAAGCGCTGACGACCATCAAAGAGCACGAGACGCCGCTGGAAGAAGCGACCACGAGGTCGCTCGACGCGCTCAAGGTGTACTCCGCCGGCATGAAAGCGAACCTGTCAGGCGGCAATGCCGAGGCGATTCCGTTCCAAAAGCGCGCGATCGACATCGATCCGGACTTCGCGCTGGCCCACGCCTATCTCGGCTTGAACTACAGCGCCACCGGTGAGAACGCTCTCGCGACTGCCAGCATTCAGAAGGCGTACGAGTTGCGGAGTCGGACGAGCGATCACGAGCGATTCTTCATTGAGTTCCTGTATGACCGCGATGTCACGGGCAATCTCGAGAGTGCCCGCGAGACCCTTTTGCTATGGGCGCGAACCTACCCACGCGACCTGTCCGCGATCAGTCTGCAAGGTGGATTCAGCACGAACGGGACCGGAAGATATGAGCAGGTGGTCGATGCCGCTCAGCGGACGCTGGCCCTCGAGCCCAACCAGATGTTCGCGTATGGCGGCCTGGCCGCGGGAAACATGCGGCTGGAACGATTCGACGAGGCGGAGCGCGTGCTGCAGCAAGCCCATGCGCGCGGCCTGGAGAGCATGGAGCTCTACATTCGGGGCGGCTATCTGGCCTTCTTGAGGCAGGACAACGCGCGAATGAATCTGGAGTTCGGCCGGGCCAAGGGCAAGCCTCAAGAGGATCGGGTGATCCATGCCAGGGCGCTCGTGCTGGCCTATGCCGGACAACTGAACGAAGCGCGTAAGCTCTCGCGCGCGGCGAGCGACGCGGCGCAACGAGCCGGACGTCACGAGAGTGCTGCCGGATATCAAACGGCGATCGCGGTCTGGGATGCGCTGTATGGCAACCTCGATGCGGCGAAGCGAACCGCGGCCAGCGCGCTCACGGTCGCACGCGGACGTGACCTGGAGTATGGCGCCGGCTTTGCGATGGCGCTCGCCGGCGATGCCACCCAGGCCGAGGCACTGGCCGCCGATCTCGAGCGTCGCTTCCCGCAGGACACGAGCGTCAAGTACACCTACGTGCCGACGATTCGAGCCGTTCTTGCGCTGAAGCGACGTGAGTTGGCGCGAGCGAGCGATCTGCTCCAGGTCAACGTGCCTTACGAGCTGGCGGTTCCCGGGCTTCCGTTCAACCTGTTCTTCGGCGCCATGTATCCCGTCTACGTGCGCGGCGAGGTGTACCTGGCCGAAGGCAAAGGCAAGCGCCGCCGCGTCAGAGTTCCAGAAGATTCTCAATCACCGAGGGATCGTCATGGCCGACCCCATCGCCCCCATGGCGCAGGTTCAGCTCGGCCGCGCCCTTGCGCGCGCGGGAGAGACGGACAAGGCGCGCACCGCTTACGACGCCTTCTTCACACTGTGGAAAAACGCCGACCCGGACGTGCCGATTCTGGCGCAGGCCAAGGCGGAGTACGCGAAGCTGCTACGCAGATGACGCCGGTGACTCCAGGGCCACAGATGACGCAGATGACACGGATTGCTCGACAGGTTTCATAGGCGCGCTCGCGACCCCCGACCACCGAATTCCGACCCCCGACCCCCGACCACCAACTACCGACTACCGGATCACACTCATGGAACTCACAGGTCGAGTCGCTCTCATTACCGGAGGCAAACGCATCGGCGCCGTCGTCGCGACGACGTTGGCAAAAGGCGGCGCGGACGTCGCGCTCGTCTTCAATCGATCGCGGACTGAAGCGGACGACACAGCCGCCGCGATTCGCGAGATCGGCAGGCGCGCCTTTGTCGTCCAGGCCGATGTCTCTCAGGCGCCGGACTGCCAGATGCTTGTCGACGCCACGGTGAAGGAGCTTGGCCGCCTCGATGTGCTCGTGAACATGGCTTCGCTCTATTCCAGCAAGCCACTCGCCGACCTGACCGTAGAGGACTGGGATCGGCAGCTGGCGGTCGACCTTCGAGGCGCGTTCCTGGTCTCCAAGGCCGCGGTCCCGGCGATGAAAGCCAACGGCGGCGGCCGCATCATCAATTTCTCGGACTGGCTGTCGAAGAGCGAGAGGCCCCGCTATCCGGGCTACCTCACCTACTACGTCGCCAAGACCGGAGTGAAGGCGTTGACCGAGGCGATCGCGCTCGAAGTTGCGGGCGATCAGATTCTGGTGAATGCGATCGCGCCTGGACCAATCCTCCCGCCACCCGACATGTCAGCTGAAGAACGCGCGGCGGTCGCAAAATCCACGCCTGTCGGCCGATGGGGCGGTGAGCACGAGATCGCAAAGGCGGTGATGTTTCTCGTGAACAGCGATTTCGTCACTGGCGAAACCATCCGCGTCGACGGCGGGAGGCATGTGAAATGACGCGCCGAGATCAAGAGCCTGAACAGGAAACCAAAAGATCAGGAGAATGATTTTCTCTTGATCTCCTGGACTCCTGTTGGTGCTCCTGACCTCGAGCCGCCAGATTACACGCGGCTTCCCGCGAACACTTCCCCCATCGACCGCAAGGCCCCGGCGAGCTCTTCGCGGCTGCGGCCGAAACAGAACCGGATATAGCCTTCGCTGTTCTTCCCGAAGTCGACGCCCGGGACGCAGCCGATGCGGCCGTGCTTGATGAGATGCTCGGCCATCGCCCAGGAGAGCGAATCACCAGCGATGCCTGCCTCCCGGCACCATTCCGGATTGATCTTCACGAAGGCATAGAAGGCGCCGTCTGGCGGGTTGCCGGAAAACACGCCCGGGGCCGTGTCCTTCAAGCCCTCGTAGAAGAAGTCCCGCCGTTCGGTGAGCTCGAAGCGGAACTCGTTGATGCAGTCCTGCGAGCCTTCGAGCGCGCCGATCGCCCCGAATTGCGCGATCGAGCTGACGTTGCTCGTGGTGTACAGGACGATCTTGGTCGCGCGGGCACGCAGGCTCTTGTCGGGAATCGCAAAGTAGCCGACGCGAACGCCGGTCACCGCGTACGACTTGCTCATCGTATACACCGGGATCGTTCGCTCGTACATCCCGGGCAACGAAGCGACGCTGATGTGCTCGCCTTTGAACAGGATGTCCTCGTACGCCTCGTCCGACACGACCCATAAGTTCCGCTCACGTGCAATCGCCGCCAGCCGTTCGATGTCGGCGCGGGTCAGGATGCCGCCGCTCGGGTTGTTGGGCGAATTCAAGTACAACACGCGCGTCTTCGGCGTGATGGCGCGCTCGAGCTCGTCGAGGTCCCAACGGAAGCCGAGCGTCTCGTGAAGCGGCACGGCCACCGGCACACCACCAGCCGCCTTGACGATCGCCATTGTCGGTGGCCACTCAGGATCCGGAACGATGGCTTCATCACCCGGTTCGAGCAGGGCGTGCATCACCGCGTAGAGCGCGTGGGTGCCGCCATTGGTGATGACCACTTCGTCGTCACTGCCAACCGGTATGGCGTTCTTGGTGCGGAGTTTCTCGGCGACGAGCTGACGCAGGCGCGGCAGGCCGGGCGTCGGCAGGTAGTGCGTGCGGTTCTCTTCCACCGCCTTGACCATCGCGCGCTTGAACGTGTCCGGCGCGTCGAAGGAGACGTCGCCCTGGTCGAGACGATAGGGATCCTTGACCGTGTACATCATGTCGCGGATGCGGACGATGGCCGAGACGGGAACGGAATCGTAAAAAACGCCCATGATTAGGAATCCTTGCCGCTGTTGGCTATTCGCTGTCCGCTGTTCGCTGTTCGCCGAATCTCAGCGCCTGATCAACACGCCGGCTCGCTCGAGAATCTCGTTCAGCGTCGCCGCTGCCCGGCGAACCGGCAGGTTGCTCACGTAAAAGTGCCGTGCGCCCCGGTTCACCAGCGCACGAATCGTCCGGGCGCAGACATCGACAGGTGTCGCGCCGCCGGAAAACTCTTCTCTGAGCTCGCCAACCGGGACGGGCAGGAAACGGCTCAAGGTCTCCAGCGTTCCCGGATTTGCACTTCGATAATAGAACACGCCAAACACACCTGGCAGGGTCAAACCGAGTTTCTGAGCGGCGGCCAGAAACTTTTCCACGCGATCAATCTGGTGATGCGAGACGATCTGGGTCAGGAAGAAGTCCGCACTGGCATCGGCGCCCAACAGGAACTCGACCTGATGCGCTGGATCTGCGGCCGGATTTGCCCACCCGCCCAGCTCCAGGTCGGGATGGCGCCGGCGGATGACCTGGCGCAGCTGCCACGCGTGCTCGAGGCACCGCGCGCGCCCGACGTGTTTGTCCCCGCCGAGCACGACGAGCGACTGAAATCCCGACTCGACCGTCTGATCCGCGTAGGCCAGGCAGAACTCGATCGAATGCTTGGTCGTGAGAAACGGGATGATGTCGTGACGCGGCACCGTATCGCCGAGGTTGGCGACGAGGTGGCGCAGGTTGTTTTCTTCCTGCGCCCCGACGGCGCTGTCGGTCACCATCACCCGGACGTCATGCCGGTGCAGCGACCGGATGGCGTGGTACGTGTCAATCCACGCATCCATGCCTTCTGACGCCTCGAGCTCCGCCCGCGGCGGGCGAAGCTCGACGGCGATGACACTCGAAGGCTCGCGCGTCAGCCGCGAGAGATAGGAGGACAATTATTTCCGCTGGTTCAGCTTGTACCCGGCGGGCGGCGCGAACATATCGTCGGCGAGCGCGCTGGTTTCGATCGAGTCGACCGTCGTGGTCATCGACGTGTTGCCCATCTTCGCCATCATTGCCGCCATCGGCCCGTCACCGCCCATCTTGATGTTCATCTCGGTCTCGTACGGCACGCCGCCGATGTCGGCGATCTGGCGATACATCTCCGCCATCGCCTTGGCCTGGCCGGGGGCGCCTTTGGCCGCGCGTGGGTCCATGAAGATGAAACCCTTCTCGACGGCGCCCTTATAGAAGTGGGAGAAGTCGGCGCTACCCGGGGCGCCCTTTACGATCCAGATCGGACCGCTCAGGTTGACTTCCATCTTCATGCCCTGGTCGCCGCCGAACGTTGCCGGCATCGATACCGACATCTCGTACCCGGTCGCCGTCTTGCCCGCAATCTGCTTGGTCTGCCCGGACGGCTTGAACGAGGCCTTGGTCTGACTGACGTCGACCGCCTTCGCCATGTCGTTCCCGAAGGCCTGCATGTCGAACACGTCCGCTTCCTTCTTCTTCGAATCGAACATGTAGATCTTCTGGTTCTCGACGTCGAAGATGGACGTCCGCGTCGTGTCACCGGTCACGCTGTCCGACCGCATCTTCAGGCCCTTGATGTACGAGGTCGTCTTCACCGCACCGGACATGCCCATCCCTTTGCCCTGCACGTTCTGATGGATGGTGACGTCGGCAAACGCGGCCGTCGTGGCGGCGAGCGTGAGAGCCACGGTGCATGCTGCGCGCGTCATGAACATCTCCCAATCATAGCGAATGCACGGTCGAAAACGTACGCTGCCGCGGAGCCGGAGCATAAGCCTCAACCGTTCTCCGTGTCTCCGCGCCTCCGTCGCTCTGTGCGTCGCGAACGTCTGGTCACTGTGGCTGACTCGTCGTCATGCGCGGCTTGGCGTCCTTCGCCCACTCGTTCGCCCAGTTCAACATCTCGGCGACGGTGTGCAAAACCGACTCGCGAGCCGCGTAGCCGTGAGCCTCGTACGGCAGCGTGACGTAACGCACCGTCGCACCGTGTCCGCTCAGCGCGCGGTAGAACCGATCGGATTGAATCGGGAACGTCCCTGCGTTGTCATCGGCCTCGCCGTGGATCAAGAGGATCGGCTCCTTGATCTTGTCGGCGTAGAAGAACGGCGACATCTGTCCGTAGAGCTGCGGCACTTCCCAGAATGTCCGCCGTTCGTTCTGGAATCCGAACGGCGTCAGCGTGCGGTTGTAGGCCCCGCTGCGGGCGATGCCGGCGCGGAAGATGTCGGAGTGGGCGAGCAGGTTCGCGGTCATGAACGCGCCGTAGCTGTGGCCGCCGGCAATCACGCGATCCCGATCGACGATGCCCATTTCCACGGCCTTGTCGACGGCCGCCTGCGCGCTCGACACCAGCTGCTGGACGTAAGTGTCGTTGGCGGTTTCGCCGGGACCCACGATCGGCATCTTCGGATCGTCGAGGATCGCGTAGCCCTGCGTGAGGAAGAGCATGTGCAGCGTGCCCCATCCTGGCGTGGTGAAGCGGTACGGCGACCCGGTCACCTGGCTGGCCATGCGCGGATCGGTGAACTCCTGCGGGTAGGCCCACAGCAGCGCAGGCAGCCGGCCCTTGTCGGGGGTCCAACCTGGCGGCGTGTGCACCGTCATTCGCAGCTGCACGCCGTCGGCGCGCTGGTAGGTCACCATCTGCGACTTCACGCCCTGCAGCGCGATGGCCGGGTCCTGGTACGAGCTCATCGCACGCCGGCTGCCGGCCTCGCGTCCGCGCACGAACGTGTTCGGCGGCTGCGTCCGCGTTTCGTACCTCGACACGAATTTCGACCCATCGTCCGACAGCAGCCCCAGCACCGGCTCGTAGCTGCCGATCTCGGTCTGGAACAGCCGTTCCTTGGCGCCGGTCTTCAGGTTCATGCGATCGAGGAAGGGGCGGTCGCCATCGGCGGATGAGCCGACGCCGGTCATGTAGACGTTGTCACCCGACTGGAAGATCGCATCGGCGCTGGACGCGCCGGCCTTGCGCAGCGGCGTGCCCGGATTGCCGTAGGAATCCTCGGTGCTCCGAGTCCACAGGACGCGCGGAGCGGCGCCAGCCTTCTCGATCACCGACGTGCGTGTCGATCGGGTCGGCCGGTTCGATTCGGTGAGCCAGCCGACGCCGGCCGTGGTCCACGTGATGTTGGTGAAGCGCCACTCCGTCTTGGCGATCTCGGTCGGCGCGGCGGAGAACGGCGCCGCCAGCGTCATGACCTTGTCACGGAAGGGCACCTTGGCCTTGGGATCGCCGCCGTCGAGCGCTTCCGCCCACGTGACGGTTGCCGGCTCGATCGGATGCCATCTCCAGTCGCGCGGGCCGGTCAGCACGCCACCGGTTGGCACTTCGTTGGCGAGCGGCAAATCGGCGATCGTCTTCGCGATTGCGCCCTTGCGATCGATGACTTCGACGGTGGTTGGAAAATCGTCGTAACGCACCAGCCACGAAAACGGCCGATGGATGCGGGCGGTCAGCACGTACTGGCTGTCGGGCGACATGTGGAAGTCGGTAAACATGCCGGGCTTGCCGATCGGCGTGCGTTGACCGCTCGACGCGTCAACCAGCTCCAATTGGCCGGTCACCAGATACTCGAACACGGCCTCGTCGTGACGGCTCGTGAGCATGTCTTCGAAGGTCGCCTGCGGCTGCACGTGGCCGCGGTTCTCCTGGATGTTCGGACCCATCGGCCCGGATGGCATCGCGCCACGGCTCGCCGGGGCAAACGAGCAGAGCAGCGTGGCGCCCTGGCCAACCCACGAGCACGGCTGACCGCCGAGGGCGGCGTTGAGCTGCGCGGCGGTGATCGCCTTGGCTAGCCCGGTCGCCGACGCGCCGACCCACAACTCGATCCCGTTCTCCTTCGTGTTGGTGAAGGCGAACTTGCTGCCATCGGGTGAGAAGCCGACCCACGAGATCACGGGCGACGGCGGGAGCGTCACTTTCCGCTCGGAGCCATCGACGACCGCTTTCAGCGAGAGGCTGCGATAGCGGTTGTTCGATCGATGCGGACCGTTGGTTCGAGGGTTGATGCGCACGCCGGCCAGCCGGAGCATCGGCTGCGACAACTCCGCGATCGTCGGCATCGAGGCGCGGTCGAGCAGGGCGATCGTGTCTTTCGCCGGACTCAATTCCGCGGTTGGCGGCACCGGGGCGTCGAGCAAATCGACGATGACCTTCGGCGGCAGCAGATAGCCGCTGTTGGCTGGCTGAGACTGAGTCTGGGCACGAAGCGCGACGGCGCTGGCCGAGAGCGTCAGCCCGAGGATGAGAAGTCGACGCAAGCGCATGGAAATCCCCCTGGAAGTAGTCGATTGTAGAAGGCATCCGCCTCCCGCTCGCGAGAAATCTTGCCGAGCTCTGGCGGCCAGAAACGCAGAAGGCAAAGGGGAACGCGCTAGGCAGGGTCGCCAGCGGCCCAGCCGGCTGCGCGGCCGGTTGCCCACGCCCAGGCGAAATTGTGGCCGCCGATTGGGCCGAACGCATCCAGCATCTCGCCGCAGAGAAAGAGGCCCGGGCACCGGCGGCTTTCGAGGGTCCGCGGGTGCAGTTCGTCCAACGCGACGCCACCGCCCGTGACCTCCGCCTTTTTATAGCCCTCGTCTCCGGTCCAGGGCAGCTCGTACGACGACAACCGTTCCACAAGCGCGGTGCGCTCGTTTCTTCGCAGGTCGCTGCCGCGCCGGTCGGCCGGAATGCCGGCCTCGGTCAACAGCCGCTCGGCGAGACGCCCCGGCAGGTGGCGGTCGAGAAGCGACGAGACCAGCGACGCATGAGCGCCGAGCTCGCGGGTCCAAGCGGCCTCGTCGAGCGCGGACCACTGCGCCCGAATCGTCGGCCGCGCCGGCTGCTGTCGCGTGGCGACGTGGGAGATGTCGAGGACGGACGGGCCGCTGTAGCCGCGGTGGGTGAAGAGGAAGCCGCCAGTGGTCTGGGTCGTCCGGCCATCGATTCGCGCGCGCAACCGTACGGTGAGCGACACGCCCGCGAGCGACGCATGCGGTGGGCCGCTCTCCGAGTCGGCGAGCAGCGGCGTCAGCGCCGGGTAAGTTGGCGCTTCTCGATGGCCAAGCGCCGCGGCAATCCGCAGGCCGGTGCCATCGCTGCCGGTTGCCGGCACCGAGAGGCCGCCGGTTGCCAGCACCACGCGGCCGGCGAGCAACGGGCCGCGCGACGTTTCCAATTCCCAGCCGGCTGAAGCCTGGGCAAGCCCGGTGACGCCCGTGCCAAACATGATCCGTACCCCGCGTACGCGGGCGAAGTTGACCAGCCCATCACGGACGTCGCGGGCGCGATCGGATCGTGGAAAGAGTTTGCCGCTCTCCTCTTCGAGCGCCAACGGGATTGCGAGATCGCGCTCGAAGAAGGCGCGCTGTTCGGCGAGCGGCCACGCTTTGAGCATCGCCCGCACCACGTGCGGCCGCGACTCGCTCTCGAAACGATCGGGCGCGAGCACCGAAGGGAGGACGTTGCAGCGTCCGCCACCGCTGATCAGGATCTTGCGGCCGCCATCCGCAGTTCGTTCGAGAAGCGTCGTGTCGGCACCGCGTTCGGCCGCGAAGATCGCCGCCATCAACCCGGCCGCGCCCGCGCCAACGACGGTTACTGAAATACTCATGCGCGATTCGCTGTTAGCATTTCGCCGTTCGCAAAAAGCAATCAGGAGATGCGAACCGCGAAGAGCGAATCGCGAAAAGCGAAGCGTCGCTACTTGAAGAAGTCGTCAATCGAGTGGATGTGGATCGCCCCGAGGTTGAGCGCGCGAATACTGCTCTCGATCGAGGCGCGATCGCCGACCACCACGACCGCCATCTTGTCCGGCTGAATGTAACGAGCCGCGGCGCGCTGCAGATCGGCGGCGGTCACCCGGCTGACCGCACTGACGAAGTTGGCGTACGTGTCCTCGGGCAGGCCATACGTCACCAGATCCTCGAGCTTGCGCGCGAGATCGCCAGTGGTCTCGAACTCGCCTGGAAAGCCGAGCGCGACGTAGTTCTTGGCCTTGTCCAGCTCGGCGGGCGGCACTTGAGCCAGGATGCCGTCGAGCTCGACGAAGAATTCCTTGATCGCGTCGGCCGTCTTGTCGGTTTGCACTCCGGCCGTGGCAAGGAACGGCCCCGCCGACCCACGCATGTCGAAGATCGAGCTGGCGCCGTAGGTGTAACCGTGCTCTTCACGCAGGTTCTGGTTCAGCCGCGACGTAAACGACCCACCGAGCACGGTGTTGAGCACTTCGAGCGTGACGTAGTCCGGCGTGGACCGCGGTACGCCCACCCAGCCGATTCTGATCTGCGACTGCACCGCTCCGGGCTTGTCGACCAGAAACACTTGCCGCTTGGTGAGCTGTGGCGCCGTCGGCACAACCGAGTCGAGTGGCTTGATGCCGTCGCTCTTCCACGACCCGAACGCCTTCTCCAGCATCGGCAGCACCGACGGTTGCGTGACGTCTCCGACGACGATCAGCGTGGCGTTGTCGGGCCGGTAGTGGGATCGATAGAACGCGCGCAAATCGTCGATGGTCATCGCTTCGAGCGCCGGCGCCAGACCGGACCCCGACGTGCCATAGCGGTGCGTGGGTCCGTACACGATGCGCGGGAAGGCCATCTGCACGATGCCGGCCACGTTGTCCTTGGCTTGCAGCAGTGTCGTCAGCCGCTCCTTGCGCAGACGCTCCAGCTCGCTCGCCGGGAATGTCGGCCGCAGCGACACATCGGCCATCACCTGCAGGGCATCGCCGAGCCGCGCCACTGGAACCGACAGGCGAACCGCGGAGAGATCGAATCCGCTGGAGGTGGTGAGCGTGGCGCCGAGAAAGTCCACCGCATCGGAAATCTCGAGCGCCGATCGCGACCCCGCGCCCT
Organism: uncultured Acidobacteriota bacterium; assembly: GCA_963773045.1. Lineage (GTDB taxonomy): Bacteria > Acidobacteriota > Vicinamibacteria > Vicinamibacterales > UBA2999 > 12-FULL-67-14b. The sequence continues at coordinate 241,899 of CAVYZT010000005.1, forward strand.
CGTCCAGCATCGCGGACGTCAAGCTGCCGATGCCGTACTTGCCGATCGGATCGGCGGCGCTGCCCGATCGAACAATCAGGTTGATCTGCGCCAGCGGCACCTCGTGCTGCTCGACGATCCAGACCGGCAGCCCGTTGGCCAGCCTGGTCTTCTGAATCGCCGGCAGCTTCAGCGCCGGCGCCGGCCCGAGCGCCGGCGGCTTCGATCGATCGGGATTCTGCGCGCCAAGGCCAACGGTGGCCAGCAGCACCACCACGGGAATGAGGGAGAACGAGGGTCTCGTCATTGCGTCTGCACTTTGAACTTCACACTTGAAACTGAACTGGAACTTCACACTTGAAACTGAACTGAGAACTTTCAACTGAAACTTTGAACTGTCAACTTTTCAACTTTCAACTTACTTCTGCGGTACGACACTGAGCTCCACCCGCCGATCCTTGGGCAGGTATTTCACGACGGCCGCGTGAATTTCCGGGGCCGTCACGACACGGTACCGGGCGAGGTCCTGCTCGAAATAGTCCGGGTTCCCCGTCGCCGTGTAATACGCGTTCAACTGATTGGCCTTGCCGCCGAACCCGCCGACGCGCTCCATCTGGCGGTAGAAGTTGGCCTCGTACTGGTTGAGCGCGCGCGTCACCTCGCGAGCTTCCGGTTGAGCCTGCCGCAGCTTGTCGAGCTCATCGTCGATCACCGTCTTCAGCTCGTCGAGCGTGTGATCGGGTCGCGCGGTCGCGATGATCACGAAGTTGCTGTCCAGGGCCTGCGACTGTTGAAAGGCGTTGACGTCCTGAGCGATCTGCATCTCGTAGACGAGCCGTTTGTACAAACGCGAGTTCTTGCCGCCGCTCAACACATTCGCAATCATGTCCATCGTCGCATCGCCAGGCTGCAACAGCGGCGGTGTGTGCCAGGCCAGGTAGAGACGCGGCAGCTGGACACGATCGGTGATCGTCTTCTGCTTCACGCCGTCGAGCGGCACCGCGGTGGGCGCCAGCGGAATCACGTCCTTGCCGCGAGGCACGTCGGCAAACCATTTCTCGACGAGCTGCCTCGTCTTCGCGAGGTCGATGTCGCCGGCGATGACGAGGCTGGCGTTGTTCGGGACGTAGTAGGTCCGGAAGAAGCGGGCGACGTCTTCGAACGTGGCCGCTGACAGATCTTCCATCGACCCGATCACCGGCCAGCTGTACGGATGGCCCTGCGGATAGAGCAGAGCGGCCAGCTCGACGAAGGCCTGGCCGTAGGGCTGGTTGTCCACGCTCTGCCGCTTCTCGTTCTTCACGACGTCGCGCTGGCCGTCGACTTTTGCCGGCGCCTTGTCGTCGAGCAGGAACCCCATGCGATCGGATTCGAGGAAGAGCGCGAGGTCGAGCGCGTTGGACGGAATGTCGATGATGTAGTTGGTGCGGTCGTTGCTGGTCGATCCGTTGTTGTTGCCGCCGGCCGCCTCGAGCCAGTTGTCGAACGATCCTTCGGGCACGTGCATCGACCCTTCGAACATCACGTGCTCGAACAGATGCGCAAAGCCGGTACGGCCGACGCGTTCGTTCGCCGAACCGACGTGGTACCAGAGGTTCACGGCCACCACCGGCACGTTCGTGTCCCGATGAAGGATCACGTGCAAGCCGTTGGGCAGGGTGAATTCGGTATTGGGGACGTGGAGCGCCGCGGCTTGCACCGAAGAATTGGCCGGGGCCTGCGCGGCCATCGAGGCACACGCCGCGAGCACCAGCACGCCGGTCATTCGCCAGGGTTTCATTTCGTCATTCTCTCTCAGTTCCGTTGAGGGAATGGCCCGTCGGGACAAACGCTGTGACCGGAGGTTGCCGACGGTATACTTCTTCGTTCTGAGCGAACCTGTAGAACCTGTAGAACCTGCAGAACCTGCAGAACCTGCAGAACCTTCAGAACCTTCAGAACCTGTAGAACCCGTAGAACCTGTCCGAAGCGAATGGCGAATAGCGAAACCCCTCTGGTGGCCGTCATCATGGGCAGCACGTCCGACTGGGACACCATGTCCCACGTCGTCGAAGTGCTCGAGCGGTTTGGCGTCGCCTACGACAAGCAGGTGGTCTCTGCCCATCGCACGCCGGTGTGGATGGCCGAGTTTGCGCAGACAGCCGAGGCTCGCGGCATCGAAGTGATTGTCGCCGGCGCCGGCGGGGCGGCGCACCTTCCCGGCATGGTCGCCGCGCATACCATCCTGCCGGTTCTCGGCGTGCCGGTTCAGAGCGCCGCCCTTCAGGGGCTCGACTCCCTGCTGTCGATCGTCCAGATGCCGGGCGGCATTCCGGTCGGGACGCTGGCCATCGGCAAAGCCGGCGCCACCAATGCGGGCCTGCTGGCGGTCGGCATTCTCGCCCTCTCGCGACCGGAACTGCGCGAGCGGTTACGTCAGTTTCGGGCGGAACAAACGGCCCAGGTCCGCCAGAGCACGCTTCCGTGAATCGCATCGTGCTGCCGGGCGCCGCTCTCGGCGTGCTGGGCAGCGGGCAACTCGGCCGAATGTTTGCCCTTGCTGCCCGCCAGATGGGTTACCGCGTCCACACGTTCTCGCCAGCCTCCGACACTCCGACTGGACAAGTCGCCGACCTGGAGGTCAGCGCCCAGTACGAGGACCTCGATGCGATTCGAGCGTTTGCGCTCGGCGTCGATGTCGTCACCATCGAATTCGAAAACGTCTCGACGGTGGCGGCCGAGGTCGCCGGCAAGATCGTGCCCTTACGGCCGAGCGTGTCGGCGCTCCACGTCACGCAGCAGCGCTCCCGCGAAAAGGCGTTCCTCGCCGATCACGGGTTTCCGGTCACGCCGTTCGCACGGGCGCAGACCATGGACGAGCTGGCCGTTGCGCTCGCGGTGGTGGGACTGCCGGCGATTGCCAAGACCGCCGCGTTTGGCTACGACGGGAAGGGGCAGCACCGCATCGATCGCATCGAAGACGCCGATCATGTCTGGGGTCTCATCGGGCCTCAGGAGGCAGTGATCGAACGAGTGGTGGAGTTCACGCACGAGATCTCGGTCGTGGCGGCGCGCGGGCTCGACGGGGCGTTCGCCCACTTCGGCGCGATCGAGAACACGCACCGCCATCACATCCTGGATCTCTCGATTGCACCCGCGCGCATCGAACCGGGCATCGCCATGGAGGCGGTCAGGCTGACACGCCGGATCATGGAGAGCCTGTCGTATGTCGGTGTGCTCTGCGTCGAGTTCTTCGTCACGGGCGACGGCAAGCTCCTGGTCAACGAAATCGCGCCGCGGCCGCACAACTCGGGGCACCTGACGATCGACGCGTGCGTGACCTCGCAGTTCGAACAACAAGTGCGCGCGGTGTGCGGCCTGTCGCTCGGCGATGCCACGCAGCTCCGTCCAGCGGCCATGGTGAATCTGCTCGGAGATCTGTGGGCCGACGGCGAACCCGATTGGGCGGCTGCGCTGGCGATGCGGGACGTGAAGCTGCACCTCTACGGCAAGATCGATCCCCGTCCTGGGCGAAAGATGGGCCACATCACCGCCCTGGCCGACACGGTTGACGAAGCGGCCGCCAAGGCGCTGGCCGCCCGAGACGTGTTGTGTTGATCACGTACAGGCCACCGAGACACCGAGACACAGAGAAAGCTTTGGCACGAGGGTTCGCCAGCTCTGTGACTCCGTGGCCCGTCCAGGTTCCTTGTGCCTTCTGCCTTGTGCCTTCTGCCTTCACTCGGCAGGCCGCCTTGGTTTGAGTGTCAGGGTCGAGACTGTGGGCCCAGGCAAGAATGGCGTCGGCTCGCCGTTCAGCCAGGCGCGGTACTGATCGCCGTAGTGTGGCGACAGCGGGTGACCGCTCTGGCCGGTCGGGATTTCCATGATGCCCTCGGCTTCGCGGCCAGGCGAAACGACCATGCGTTCGGAGGGTCCGACGCGCGGGGAGTGGGCGCGCGGCGTATAGACATCGCCCGGCAACGGATCGAGCGGCATGTTCATTCGCGATCCGAACCACGGAATCGCGGCGGCAAGTGGATGGAGAATCTGGCCGCGATTCGCTTCACCCCATGTCTGATTCGCGAGCACGGCACCGTCGGCGGTCAACTCGGCGATCGAGACGTCAACCGCAGCCAGCATCCACTCGTCCCAGGACGCGTACTTGGGGTTGAGCAGATGGGCCGGTTTCTCGGACACCAACTGCCACACCGGCCCCTCACCTCTGAACGATCGCGTGTAGTCGAACGACGGGTCGATCTCCAGCGCCGGTCTGGTCAGCGTCGTCATGACGTCGCGGACGAAGTTGGTGCGGAATGTTCGGACCAGCCGATACGCGACCGAGTCGGAAGACGCGCGGCCGGTCCAGGTCGACTCCACCAGTCGTTTGAACTCCTGGCGTGGGGGCGAAAGGGGCGCCGACGCGAGGGTCGCCAGCAGCACCGTTCGCCATCTCTCGAGATAGCGCGCCTCGTTGTCGAGCTGAACGCTCAACAGATCCTTCGGCGTGGCCTTCTCGATCTGCAACAGGCGATCGCGAATGAGCCGGGCCCGAATGCCGTCGGCATAACCGCCTTCGCCGATCGTCGCCAGCATCGCACCGTCAACCACCGGCGCGTTGGCGGTCCAGATGCGGCCGGACGCCGGATTGACGATGCGAGGAAATTCGTCGGGCGAGAGATAGCCGCTCCATCGGGTCTGTCCGTCGGCCCACGAGCGGGGCAGGACGCCGTCGCCGCCGACCCGTCGGGGGATCGCGCCGGCGATGGTCCATCCGATGCGGCCCGAGCGGTCGCCCATCGTGATGTTTTGATTGGGAATACCGATGCCGGCGCTGCCGAGGAGCAGATCGTCGAGCGATCGTGCGCGATCCAGCCGCGTCACGTCTGACGACAGCACCGTCGGGTCGTGCGCGATCCAGTGCTGCGCATACTCCGTCCCCTTGGCGTCCTTCCAGACCACTGGTCCCCAAATCGTCCAGCGGACCGGCACGGTGACGGCATCGGTGCCTTTCGCCGCGATGCGCTCCTCGAATACGTCGAAGGGGCGAGGGCCGTCCGGCGTGAGGTATTTCGATGGATCACGCGCGTCCGGTTCGACGCGCACCAGATCGCTCCAGTCGCCACCCGTGTTGGTGAAGCCCCACGCGACATAGCCGTTGCTGCCGACGACGATGCCTGGGATGCCTGGAAGGGTGACGCCGGTGAGCCTGAGCGTCTTCTCCGGATCCTTGGGATCGTTGTACACGAGCGATGCGCGATACCAGATGATCGGCACCCCGAGCGACAAGTGCATGTCGTTGGCGACCAGCGCTCCTCCGTTTGCCGTATGCGCGCCATCGACCGCCCAGTTGTTGCTGCCGATGCCAGCGGCTTCTTCGCTCCCGAGATCACGTACAGGCCACAGCTCGGCATCGAGAACACGGACGCGCCACAGAGACACAGAGGCACAGAGAAGACAGTTTTTTGAAATGCCGGCACTGTCTCTTACCAATTGATCTCTGTGTCTCTGCGTCTCTGTAGCCTGTCCGTGCTTTTTCCGGAGGTCGTAAATGTCGGGCCCAGGGATCGGCGGACGGACCAACGGGTTACCGACGACCGGCGTCTCCCACTCCGAGCCAGCCGCCGAGAGAAAGCGATACATCGGCTCTGGCAACGCGTCGTGCAGCGCCGACAGCGTCTGCTCGAAGAGCGCCTGACGTCCCTGCAGCGTGTTGAACATCGCGAGGATCGTCAGAATCGAATCTTCCGGCACCCACGGCTCTGGCGTCGCGCGAAGCACCAGGTATTCCGGCGGCGGCCCGGCGAGCGCGTTCAATCCCTCGTTCACGCCGTCGGCATACGCTCGCAGGGCCGCGAAATAGGCGGGGTCGGCCTGCACGAGCGCGACTTGTGCAATCGCTCGCATGCGATGGACCCGCTGCTGGCGATCGATCTCCAGTGCGCGTGGGCCGACCAACGCCGACAGCTCGCCGGCCGCCTGGCGCCGCTGCAAATCCATCTGAAAGAAGCGCTCCTGCGCGTGCAGAAACCCCAGTGCGCGGAGTGCGTCCGCGCGGCCTCGATCGCTGGAGTCGTGTGGATCGCCTGCCGGTCGCGTCGCCGCCGTAATCGTCGGCATACCAAGAGCGTCCCGCTCGATCGTCACCGGTGCGCCAAGCCCGGAAATGAGGTGTGTGCCCTCCGTAATCGGCAAGCTCGCTCGAAGCTGATACCAACCGTAGATGGCCGAGCCAATGGCCGCAACGAGCAGGACGGCAAGGCCGAGCAGCAGGAAGCGGAGGACGCGAGGGAACATCAGGCGAATTCTATCGGCAGTCGGGATCTGGCATCCGGCATCCGGCAATCCGGCATCCGGCATCCGGCATCGAAAGACGCGGGGTTCGGTTGCCGGATCCCGGTTGCCGGTTGCCGGTCCGCGTCACACTGATCGCAAGCGCCGGATCGTCATCGAGCGAGTCGCTGGCTTACTGTGGCGACATGATCGAACATGAACTCGTGGCCAATCGCCGCACTCCCGGCACTCCCGGCACTCCCGGCACCCTAGGCACCCTAGGCACTCCAGGCACCTTAGGCACTCCAGGCACCTTAGATCCGCGATGGGCAGCCCTTGCAGGACGTGACTCGCGGGCCGATGGCACGTTTGTCTACGCGGTAACGTCGACCGGCGTCTACTGCCGGCCAAGCTGCCCGAGCCGCCGGCCGCGCGCCGATCGGGTTCGCTTCTTCGATACCACCACTGCCGCACGGCAAGCCGGATTCCGCGCGTGCAAGCGGTGCCGCCCTGACACGGTCGGTGTGTCGAGCCCGGGCATCGAGGCGGTTCGACGCGCGTCGGCGTATCTGGCAAGTCACGCCGACGAATCGGTGACGCTCGCGAACCTCGCACGCGTCGCCTCGCTGAGCCCGCATCACCTACAACGCAGGTTCAAGGCGATTGTGGGCGTCTCACCGCGCGAATATCAGGCGGCCCTTCGTGCCGGCCGCTTGCGCTCGAGCCTGCGCAACGGACGCGACGTGACGACGGCGATCTACGAGGCGGGTTACGGATCGCCAAGCCGGGTCTACGAAGCCCCGCCAACCGGCCGCGGCATGTCGCCGTCGAGCTACAAGCGCGGTGGGGGCGGTATGCAGATCGGCTACTCGGTCGTGCCGGTGCCGCTGGGCCATGTCCTGGTTGCCGCCACCGAGCATGGCGTCTGCTCGGTCAAGCTGGGGGATCAGCCGGCAGCCCTCGAGCGCGATCTTCGCCGCGAGTACCCGGCGGCCGAGATCCATCGTTACGATCAGCCGCGATCGTCGTGGGTCGCAACCATCGTCGAGCATCTGAAGGGCAACGACGCGTCGCTGGATTTGCCAATCGACGTGCAGGCCACAGCCTTCCAGTGGAAGGTGTGGCGCGCACTGCAGCGGATCCCTGCCGGCGAAACGCGAGCCTATGCCGAGGTCGCGCGGGCAATCGGCAAGCCCAAGGCCGTGCGCGCCGTCGCCCGCGCCTGTGCCACCAACCCGGTCGCCCTGGTGGTCCCGTGTCACCGAGTCGTCCAGTCGGGTGGTGGACTCGGGGGTTACCGGTGGGGGATCGACCGTAAGAAACAACTCCTCGCCCGCGAAAAAACTCGACCTCGCTGACTCACCGAGTGCCGGGTGCCAAGTGCCATGTGCCAGGGTGGGTGCGGCACCACCTTGGCGCACTCGGCACCTTGGCCCAAACCTGGCACTCGGCACTGGCACCCAGCCTGGCACTCGGCACCTGGCACCATGGCACCTGTTAGGCACCGACCCTGGCACGCTAGGCACTTGGCACTTAGGCACCTTGGGCCCGGCACTGTAGTATTTCTGTCGTGCCGCGCATCCGCTACGGGGTTCCTCCCTGGTTCGAAGCAGTTCCGCAGTCAAAAAAACCACAATACCCGGCCTATCGCGGAGTGACGACCTCTCCCGTCGTCATCATCGGCGGCGGGATGACCGGTTGTATGACCGCCTACGCCTGTGCTGCCGCCGGCATGAAAGTGGTGCTGCTCGAGGCCGATCGGGTGGGGCAGGGCGGCACCAGCCGCGCGAGCGGCGTCTTTGCCGGTGAAGCCACGGCCTCGTTCCGCGCTCTCGACCAGAAAGCCGGGCGGCGCATCGCGCGGGCGGCATTCGAGGCGACACGTCGTGCGGCGAAGGATCTGGCGGCGACTACCAAACGCCTGGGGATCAGCGCCGGGGTCGAACTGCGCGACGCGCTGCGAATCGTGCCGTTGACGATGACCGACAAGGCCGCGCGAAGAGAGTCGACCGAGCGAGCCGACGCCGGTCTCGATGCCTCATGGGTGGCGTCGGCAGCGTTAGCTCGCCAGACGACCATCACGGCAACCGGCGCGATTCGTCTTCGCGACGCGGGTGTGGTGAACCCGGCGAAGCTGCTGCTGGGATTTGCGTCGGCTGCGACCAGGCGCGGCGCAACGTTCTTCGAGAAATCATCGGTGCGTCGCATCACCTTCGATCGCAAGCAGGCGGTCGTCGTCCTCGAGCACGGTTCGATCACGACGCCAGCGGTGATTGTCTGCACCGGCGAACCGACCGACCTCTTCAAGGCGCTCAAGCGGCACCTGCGGTTCGAAGAACGGTACGTGGTGATGACCGAGCCGGTGCCCGCCGCAATCCGATCGCAGATTGGTGAACAGTCGTCGATCGTGTGCGACCTGGAAACACCACCTCATCAGCTGTGGTGGACCGAAGATCATCGGGCGGTGTTTGCCGGCGCGGATCAAAAGCGGACGCCCCCGCGTCAGCGAGAGAAGACCCTCATCCAACGCACTGGCCAATTGATGTACGAGCTGTCGCGACTCTACCCAGCGATCTCCGGCACGATGCCGAGCCACGGTTGGGAGGTGCCGCTCGCCCACACCGCCGACGACGTCATGTATGCCGGCCCGCACCGCAACTTCCCGCACCAGTTCTTTGCCTTCGGGACGCTGCACGATCCGGCACGGGCTTTCCTCGCCAGCCGGATCCTCCTCAGGTGCGCCCTCGGAGAGACAAACAAAGACGACGAGACGTTTGCCTTCGCGCGGAATCTATAATGTCCTCTTGAACTTCGCGAGCCCAAGCCCCCTATCTCGGGTGCCGCCGGTCCGCGTTCTGGAGGCACTCTCCCCATGTTCCGCATTCTCACGGCGTTCCTTTTAAGTACGGCCCTCGTGTCGTCAGCCGCCGCGCAGTCGACGGCCAATAACGGCACCATCGAAGGCACTGTCAAAGACGAGCAGGGTTCGGTCTTACCAGGCGTCACCGTCACGGTGACCAACCTCAGCATGGGCGATCAGCGCGAGGTGGTGACCAACGAAAGAGGCCTCTACCGTGCGCCGCTCCTGCCGCTTGGCACTTACCGCGTTACGGCCGAGCTCCAAGGGTTCAAGAAGTTCGAGCAGACCGGCGTCATCCTCTCCGTCGGCGAGGCGGCGACCGTCAACGTGACTCTCGCAGTCGGCACGGTCGCCGAGACCATCACGGTGACGGCGGACAGCCCCTTGCTCGACATCTCCCGCATCGACATCGGGAACACGATGAGCGACATGGAAGTGCACTCCCTCCCGCTCGTGGCCCGCAACCCGTACAACTTCGCTCTCGTGCAGCCTGGTGTTACCGGCATCGAGAACGTCGAGTTCGGGGTGCCTCGTCTCCAAGTGAACGGCGCCCCGATGCGGATCAACTACCAGATCGACGGGAACACCAACACCGAGAAGGATCGCGCCGGCCTGCGGCTGCTGCCGATGTCGGAAGTGATGATCCAGGAAGTGAAGGTCGTCACGACGGGCTTTGCTCCCGAGTTCGGCCAGACGATGGGCATGGTGTTCAATGCCGTCACCAAGTCCGGTTCAAACGACTTCCACGGTGAGGGCAGCTATCTCTTCCGCCGCAAGTCGTTCAGCGCGTTTCCGTTCTTCTTTGGATGTACTGGCGTCGCCTCGACCTGTGGCGAGCCGCCGCCCGGCTCGCAAAAGCCCGAGACCAAAGTTGACACCAACACGGCGGCGGTGGGCGGTCCGATCGTCAAGAACAAGCTGTTCTTCTACACCGGCTGGGAGCGCACGCGCCGCGACCTGTCGTCGAACTCGCTGATCACGGTTCCGCCCGCGACGGTGAGCACTCTGGGCCTCAAGCCGCAGCCGGCCGCGGCGCCGAACGTGCAGACGGCGAAGTTCCTCATCGCCAAGTCCGACTATCAGGTGTCGCCGTCCAACCGCGCAACCATCCGTTGGGTGCAGTTCCACAACGACGCGCCCTATAACAGCGGCGGCGGCATCAACACACTCGAGCGCGCCACCGATTTCCTGGATGCCATGGACTCGGTCGGCGGACAGCTCGTCACCTCGCTTGGCGCATCCAAGCTCAACGAGCTGCGTTTGCAATACGCCCATCGCCATCAGAGCTCCGTCTCCAACGCTGATTCAGGCACCGGTCCGTCGGTGGCCGTGGCCGGCGTGGCCGGCTTCGGCGCGCCAGTGTCTGGCACGGGCCAGGGCAACGCCGGCTTCGACTTCAAACAGAACATCACGCAGGTCGTCGACAACTTCACCCTGTTGCGTGGCGCGCACAGTTACAAGATTGGCTTCGACTGGCAGCACATCTACGACGAGCGCATTGCGGCGCCACAATTCCTCTACACGTTCCCGACGACGCAGGCGTACCTCGACGCCAAGTCGGGAGCCAACCCCTTCAGCTACACGACGATGACGCAGCTCACCGGCGAGCTGGGCTTCAACATGTCGACGAACCTCTTCAGCATGTTCGTGCAGGACGACTGGCAGCTGCTGCCGTCGTTGAAGCTGCTCTATGGTCTGCGCTACGACCTCTACAAGTACCCCGAGGGTCTCGCAGGCGCGCCGCTGGTGCAGACGCAGGATTTCAACATCGACCGCAATAACTTCGGCCCGCGCGCTGGCATTGCATGGTCGCTCGACTCGCGCACCGTGGTGCGCGCGAGCATGGGCATCATGTACGACCAGGCCATTCTCGGCGGCTACGAGCAGGCGCTCCAGCTTTCAGGCTCGCCGCGCGCGCCGTTGTACACGTTCAACCCGACGACCGTCGGCGCACCCGCCTATCCAGGCAGGACGTCCACGACCGGTACGCTCGCACAACAGTCGCCGTGGGCCGTTGACCCGGACTTCCAGGTCGCGCACACCTGGCAATCGAACGTGCAACTCGAGCGCTCGTTCGGCAGCGACATCTCGGCGTCAGCCGGCTTCATGTATGCCAAGGGCTATCAGCTGCCGGTCGTGACCGACGTCAACCTGATCAATCCCACGGGGTCACTCGCCGACGGCCGGCCGATCTATGCCACCGCCGTCAACGCGAACACGCGCCTCGACCCTCGGTTCAACCACATCAACCAGGTGCAGTCGATCGGCGATTCAACCTTCAAGTCGATGTCGTTGCAGATGTCGAAGCGTTTCTCGCAGGGGATCACCTTCAACCTTCAGTACGTTTTTGGCAAGGGCCTCGACAACACGCCGCTGCTGACGCAACTCACCGTGCAGGCCGAAACGGGCCGTTCGGACCCGAGCAATCTCGACCGCGACATCGGTCCAAACCCGCTCGACATGCGCCACAACTTCAACGGCAACATCGTCTACTTGTCGCGCAACAACTCGTCGAACGCGTTCGTCCGCGGATTGCTGAATGGCAACGAGATCGGCGTGCTGTTGCAGTTCAACAGCGGTTTGCCGATCAACATCCCGGCGAACCTGGATCTGAATGGCGACGGCATCACGAGCGACCGTCCGCTGGGCATCGCCCGCAATCCGCTGTATCTGCCGACCCGCAAGAACGTGGATCTGCGCTACACCCGCTGGATTCCGATTCATGGCGCGGTCCGCGCCGAAGTCATCGCCGAGTTGAAGAACGTCTTCAATATCCAGCAACTGTCGGGCGTGACGACCACGAGGACGGTTGACGTCGCCGGCAACCCGGCCGCGACCACGCCAGTTTTCACCGACGCCTACGACTATTCGAACGGGTCGGGTTACGAGCAGCGGAAGTTCCAGATCGGGTTCAAGTTCCGCTTCTAATACTTTGCACAGAACTTGGGCTTGAGACTTGGGACCTGGGACTTGGGACTTCGAGCTACAACTCGGGCGCCCGGGACTCGGCGCCCCAAGCCTCAAGCCCCAAGCCCTTTCAGTATCGATTGATCGACAATGCGCAGACTATTCCTCCTCGCCCTCCTCCTTCTAATCGCCGCCCTCCCAAGCCACGCGCAATATCAACTGCAGCCCATCGCCGCGATGCGCGGCGAGCCGGCGCTCGAGCTGGCCCTGCGCAAGCTCGACACCATCGGGTCGCTGATGATGACGACAGCGCACCCCGACGACGAGAACAACGCGATGCTCGCGTACTACGGGCACGGAAAGGGCTTCCGCACGACGCTCGTCACCTCGACCCGCGGTGAAGGCGGACAGAACGAGATCGGTCCCGAGCTGTTCGAATCGCTCGCGGTGTTGAGAACCGAGGAGCTGCTGGCAGCGCATCGCTTCGACGGCGCCGAGCAGTACTTCACGCGCGCCGTGGACTTCGGCTATTCGTTCAGCATCGAAGAGACGCTCGAAAAGTGGGGGCATCAGGAAATCCTCGGCGACTTCGTCCGGATGATTCGAACGATTCGGCCGGACGTCATCGTCGGATTCGTCTTCGATGGCGATGGAGGCGGGCAGCATCATCAGACTTCGGCGCACCTGACGCTCGAGGCGTTCCGGGCGGCGGCCGATCCGAATCAGTTCCCGGAGCAGATTGGCGAGGGTCTCCGGCCGTGGCAGGCGAAAAAGTACTACTACACCGCTGGATTCGGCGGGCCTGGGCCAGGCGGCCGCGGTGGACCGCGCGCGCAACAGTTGCCTGGTGAAGGCGCGAAGACGCCGCTGATGTTCGAAGGCGGCGGCTATTACGATCCGCTGCTCGGCCGAACGTGCAACGAAATCTCTGCCGAAGCACGAAGCATGCACAAATGTCAGGGCATGTCGCAGCTGCTGCCGCTGCCCGACGGCGAAATCCAGTTTGGCAGTGTCAGAGCCTATCGCCTGCGCGACACTGTCCTGCAGGGCGGCGTCGATCGCGCTGAGCAAGAGCCATTCGATGGCATCGACACGAGCCTGGCGAGCCTGGCGAATTTCGCCGGGGCCAATCCGCCGCCGGCCCTTTCGGGCGCGTTGTCGAGTATCAGCAACGCCGTCAAGGGCGCACGCAGCGGCCTGTCTACAGGCGGAAACGGAGCGGCGGTTCCATCGCTTGCGACCGGCCTGACGGCGATTCGACGACTGCGCGCGGATCTGGCGTCGATGCCGATCGACGCGGCGGCCCGCTTCGAGATTGATTTTCGCCTGAAGCAGAAGGAGGCGCAGTTTACGCAAGCGCTGCTCCTGGCTGCGGACGTGAAGCTCGACGCCGTGGCCAGCGACGGGCTCGTTGTCGCCGGACAGTCCGTTGACGTGCGCTTGTCGGCGGGCATGCGCGGCCAGGTGCCGGTCGAAGTGACCTCGCGCACGCTGAACGGCTTTGCCGAGGACAAGCCTGAAGGTGTTCAGCAGGGACGTTCGCCTGCTCAAGGACGCGGCGCAATCGAGAGCGTTGTCTTGTCACCGTCGAGCACGAGCCTCTCGGCGATGATTCCGTCCGACGCGCGATTGACGGCGGCGCACTTCAAGTACGCGAAGGACGCCGCACGGTTCGTTCTGGATCCTGACGTTCCGTTCGGCCTGCCGTTCCGGCCCACGCCTTATACGGCGACGTTCACGCTCTCGATCGGCGGCGTGGAGCTGCAGTCGACGGTGCCGGTGCAGTTCCGTTCCGAGGGCAACCTCTTCAGCGGCGAGAAACGATTCGAGATGCACGTCGTCCCGGCGTTTGCCGTCAGCGTGACGCCGGAGATCGTGATCGTGCCCGGGCGGGCGGCGCCGGCAACGGTGAGAGGCGCGACCAAGGACCTTCGCGTCACGGTCATCAATCATGCCAAGGGCGCGGCCAAGGCAGAGGTCGCCCTCGAGCTGCCCCAGGGTTGGCGCGCCACGCCTGCCACTCAGGCGATCAACTTCTCGAAAGAAGACGAGGCGATGACCGTGCGATTCGCGATGGACGTGCCGCCGCCGCCGATGATTGCCGCCGCGATGAAGCAGAGCGGAAGCAACACGTTCAGGGTGAAACCAGTGGTGCGCGCGGGTGAGAAGACCTACAGCCAGGGCTATCAAGTCGTGGAGTATCCGCACACGACTCGCCGGCATGTCCTGGTCACGCCGGAAGTGACCGTCAAAGCGCTCGACGTGAGCGTGAAGCCGAACTTGAGCGTCGGCTACATCATGGGTGTTGGCGATGAAGTGCCGGCCGCGCTCGAGCAGCTTGGCGTCAAACTCTCGTTCATCGGCGCCGACGAGCTTGCGTGGGGCGACCTCTCGCACTACGACGTGATCATGACCGGTGTGCGCGCTTACGAGCGACGCAGCGACCTTCGCGCGTACAACCACCGCATTCTCGATTTCGCCCGCTCTGGCGGCACCGTGGTCGTGCAGTACAACAAGTTCGAGTTCAACGAGGCGCAGTACGGTCCCTATCCTGGCAAGGTTGGTCGCGAACGGGTGACCGACGAGAACGCCGAGCCGAGAGTACTGGTCCCCGGGCACCCCGTGTTCACGTCGCCGAATGTGATCGGCAGATCCGACTGGGTGGGTTGGGTCCAGGAGCGAGGCCTATATTTCTTCGACACAGCCGGCCGGGATCCGCGATACACCGATTTGGTCGAGTTGAACGAGCCCTTCCCATACAATCAGGGCAGCAAGCGGGGCGCACTGGTCGAGGCCCGCGTCGGCGAAGGACGGTGGATTTACGTCGGGCTCGGGTTGTGGCGGCAGCTCCCCGCCGGCACCGACGGCGCCTTTCGGATCATGGCGAATTTGCTGAGTCTTGGGCGCGCTCCCGCCAACTCCCCCGCCGCGCCGAAGCAGTAGCGTTTAACCTAAGGGAGCTCGAACGGTCTAAACGTACTGGGTTCAAGGGTTCAAGGGTTCAAAGGTTTCAAAGGTTCACAGGGGTTCAAAGTTTCGAGCGTTCGGTCTTGCAGAACCGGCGAACCCTGAGATAGAACCCTTGAACCCTTGAACTCTTGAACCTGTGAACCTTTTGAACCATCGAGCTTTAGGAGAAACCCATGCTCGAGCACATCCTGCGCCGGATGGGATTTGGAGCCAGCCCCGAGCTGTTGGCGTACTGGGCCGACGTTCCCGCAACCCAGCTCATTCAGCAGCTGCTGAACTACGAATCCCAGCCCGCTGACGTCGACACCAAGATCAACAACCCGGCGTACGTCGGCGTGACGACGCGCGGACAGTTCTCACCGGACACCGTCATCAACGACGCGCGGCAGCGATGGCTGTTCCGGATGATCCACTCGCAGCGCCCGCTCGAGGAGAAGATGGCGCTCTTCTGGCACAACCACTTTGCGACCGCGTACAGCAAGGTGGCCGGCGCATTCGGGGCGGTCCACGGCACCAAGATGATGGACGCCAGCCCGGCGAATTTCGGCAACGCCTTCAAGGGACAGATTCAGCTGTTCCGCGACATGGCGGTCGGGAACTTCCGCGACCTGCTCGTCGAGGTGGCGAAGGATCCCGCCATGATCGTGTGGCTCGACGGGCGCACCAATCTCAAAGCCAAGCCGCAGGAGAACTTCGGCCGCGAGGTCATGGAGCTGTTCACGATGGGGCTCGGCAACTACACCGAGCAGGACGTCTACGCCGCCGCCCGCGTGTTCACCGGATGGAACATCGAGCTTATCGGCGACCGCGGCGATCAGGTGAACAGCTACTACCGATTCATCTACCAGCCGAATCAGCACGACACCAACGCCAAGGAGTTCACGTTCGCGATCTACACGGATGGGTCGCGCAGCATTCCGGCCCGCGCGGCGGCGGCCGGCATGCAGGACGGCATCGACTTCATCACCGCGCTGGCGCGGCATCCGTCGACCGCGCAACGGCTCGCCACGAGGCTGTACAAATTCTTCGTCAACGAGGTCACGCCGCCCGACCCGGCGTTCATCAATCAGGTGGCGCAGGCGTATCTGTCGAGCAACCTCAGCATCAAGGCGATGCTGCAGCGCCTGCTGTTGTCGGATGTGTTCCTGACCAGCCTCTTCCAGCGCTACTCGTGGCCGGCCGAGTACGTCGCCCGCGCCATCAAGGAGATGGGGTGGAACGGCTTGTCGGTCGACACGGCGATGACGCCGCTCACGAACATGGGTCAGCAGCTCTACGAGCCGCCCGACGTGAATGGATGGGAGCTCGGTCCCGGCTGGATCTCCACCTCGTCCATGCTGGCGCGCATCAATTTCTCGTCCACGCTCGCGGCGAATCAGAAGTTCAACCTCGCCCGCGACGCACAGCCGTATCGGCAGACGCCGGAGAAGCTGCTGACCTACCTGCTCACTCGATTCCCCACGATGGGGTTCTCGAGCACGGCGACCAACGCGATGCTGGACTATCTGCGTTCCGGGCCGGCGTGGACCGGCAGCGACGCACAACTACAGACCAAGACCGCAGGCCTGGCCCGCCTCATCGTCGGCGCAGGCGAGTATCAGTTCAACTAGGTCGCGCTGAAGCTCATGAGTGACCGCGGGCGAAGGCGGATGGGGACGATATGAATGTCACACGGCGGCAATTCGTCAAAGGCGGCGTCACCGCCTTTACCTTCGGCTTCGCGGCGCCGCAATTCCTGTGCGACCTCGCGCTGGCACAAGGCGGCTCCTCACGAACGCTGGTGATCGTCTATTTGAGCGGCGGCAACGACTCGCTCAGCACGATCGTTCCGTATCGTGACTCCAACCTGGCGGCGCGCCGGCCGGCGCTGGCGATTCCGCCCGCCAACGTCTTGCAGATTGGGAGCGATTCGTCCAGGGTCGAGCTCGGGCTCCATCCGCGACTCACTGGACTGAAGGCCATCTTCGATGCGGGGCGGCTGGCGATCGTGCAGCGCACCGGCTACGCCAATCAGAGCCGTTCGCACTTCACCGGCTTCGACATCTGGGGCACCGCCAGCACCGACAATTCGCAGTCCACCGGATGGCTGGGCCGTTACCTGGATGGTTTGCCGTCGCCGATCGATCCATTGGTGGCGTGGAATACGCAACGAGAGACGCCGCGTCCGTTGATGTCGCGCACGGTCGGCGTTCCGGCCATCACCAACCCCACGACCTACAGTTTTTCGAGTCCGAACGGCGCCACCGAAGCGGGCTACGAGCGCGTCGCGCAGTCCAAGATCTCGTCGCATGTTCCGGTCAACATTCCTCACCTCGCGTTTGTGAACTCGACGACCGAGGCGGCGCTGGGGACGTTGGACAGAGTGGCGACCGTGGCGCAGTATCGGCCGTCGCTGACGTATCCCAACAACGGGTTCGCTCAGGCGCTGCAGGCGGTGGCCGGCTCGATGAACAAGGGGATCGGCACGAAAGTGTTCTGGGTGCAGACCGGCGGCTTCGACACGCACTCGGCTCAGGGCGTCAACACCGGGGCGTATTTCAACTTGATGGCGACCCTCGGTGACGGGCTCAAAACGTTCTACGACGACTTGAGCAACCAGAGCATGCTCAACAACACGTTGATTCTCGTGTACTCGGAGTTCGGCCGGCGCATCAACGAGAACGGCAGCCAGGGCACCGATCACGGTGCGGGCGCCAACATGTTCGCACTCGGCGGGATGGTTCGCGGCGGCATCTACGGCACGGCACCGAACCTCAGTCCCGATCCCGCCAACCCGACGCTCGAGAACAACACGGCCGACGTGAAGTTCGAGACCGATTTCCGATCGGTCTACGCCAAGATCGTCGACAGCTGGCTCGGCGCCGACTCGGTTCCCATTCTCGGCGGCGATTTCAGGGCAGGGGCGCCGAATATTCTGTAGCGATTCGCGGTTCGCTGTTCGCCATTCGCGGTTCGCGGTTCGCGATTCGCGATTCGCGGTTCGCCATTCGCCGTTCGCCGTTCGGGTTCGCTGACTCGGTCGAGATCACGAATTGCGATATGCGAAAAGCCAAAAGCCAATCGCATAGTATTGACTCCATGCGAAACCTCACTCTTGCCATCGCGGCATTCGCGTCGGTCACCGTTCTTCATTCCGCCGCGCAATCGGACGAGTCCAAGCGCGTGAGCGACTCGACCACCGTGTTGTCGGAGATGATGGCCGCGGGCGACAAAGGGATTCCCATGTCGATCATGGAGAAGGCCGAAGCCGTGGCCGTGTTTCCGGGCCTCATCAAGGTCGGACTTGGCCTCGGTGGTCAGCGCGGCCATGGCATCCTGAGCGCGCGCGACAAGAAGAGCGGGACGTGGTCGTCGCCGGCGTTCCTCACCATCACTGGCGGAAGCATCGGCGCACAGATCGGCGTGCAGGCGATCGACTTGATCCTCGTTGTCAACGATCAGCGCGGCCTCGAGCAACTGGTTCGGAATCAGTTCAAGGTTGGGGCCGATGCGTCGGTGGCGGCCGGTCCGGTCGGCCGTGATGCCAGTGCGGCCACCGACATTCAGATGAGAGCGCAGATTCTGAGCTACTCGCGCGGGCGAGGGATATTTGCCGGTCTCTCAATCGAAGGTGCCACGTTCAACCAGGATCGCGACGCCAACGAACGCTTCTACGGCACCGCGTACCGGACGTCTCAGATCATCTTCGACCGTCTCGGCGGCGCGCCGAGCCCGGTCGCCGACTGGCGCTCCGCTCTCGGTAAATACGGCAAGTAAGAGACGTACAGGCCACCGAGACACAGAGGCACAGAGAAATCGTTTTCAGCTGTCCCGCTGCATTACTGGTCAGGCACGCACGAAGCCGCGGAGGCGCGGAAGCGCAAAGGAAGGGCAGGTCCCTAAACCCATCTCCGTGTCCCCGCGTCTCCGCGGCCAACGTACTTGATCGTTGTATTCCTAGAATTGTTTTCTCTGTGTCTCTGTGTCTCTGTGGCCTGTACGTGACTGGGTGTCTCGGTGGCCTGTACGTGACTGGTCGAACAAGTCTCGCAGCGCCGGTTCCAGCTCTCTGAACGTGAATTGAAATCCCAGGCTCTCGGCGTGTGCGGGGAGCACGCGCTGACCGGTCAGCACGAACTCCGCAAGCTCGCCGAGGATGGTCCTGAGCGCGAAGCCCGGTGCGCGAAAGAGGGCGGGGCGATGGATCACGCGCGCGAGTGTTGCGGTGAACTCGCGGTTGGTCGCCGGGTGTGGCGCGGTCAGATTGAAGGCGCCGCTGGCGGCACCGGTCTCGACCAGCCAGGCGACGAGCTCAACCCAGTCAGCGATGTGAATCCATGGCCAGTACCTGACGGCCCGACCCCAGGGTCGCGCCGAGGCCGAACCTGAAGGGGAGGAGCATCTCCTTCAACGCGCCGCCGTCGGGCGACATGATCAGTCCGCTGCGCGTGATCACGCGCCGGATGCGGCTGTCGCCGTCGACCGCTGAGGCTTCGCGTTCCCATGCCACGCAGAGCTGTGCGAGGTTGTCGTGGCCGGGAGGCGTAGCTTCGGTGACGGCCTCGTCACCGTGCGCGCCGTAATAGCCGACGGCCGACGAGCTGACGAACACGCGGGGCGGTGTCTGACACCGGCGGATAGCGTCCACGAGCGTACGCGTCGCGACGAGGCGGCTTTCTTTCAGCGCGCGTTTGCGGGCCTCGGTCCAGCGCTTCTCGCCAAGGTTCTCTCCGGCGAGGTTGATGAGGGCCTGTGCGCCGTCGAGCCGCTCGGCCCATTGGGCGGCGGTGACGCCGGGCTTCCAGAGCAGATCGGTTCGAACACCCGCTCTGGGATGACGAGTGAGGGTGAGGACGTCGGCGCCGTCGCGTTCGAAGCGCGCCGCGAGTTTGCGGCCGAGAAAGCCGGATCCGCCGGCCAGCACGATGGTGCTCATGCCGCCAGTATCTCCGGCCTGGGGCCGCGGCCGGGCCGGGCCGCCGGCGAGGGCGCTTGACAGCGGGCGGCGATCGGCGCTAACTAACTAGTTAGTTGTGAGCCCCAGACCGACCACTCCCCGCGCCCGGCCCAGCGCCGACCGGCGCACCAAGACGGCCGCACCCCGGCATCGCGCCGCCGCCGCGCCCCTCGCGCCGGCCCGAGGCGACACGCGCAACGCGGTCTTCAAAGCCGCCGCCGCCGCCTTCTCCGCGCACGGCTTTGCCGGCACCAGCGTCGACCGCATCGCCGACCTCGCCCGCGTCAACAAGGCGATGATCTACTACCACTTCAGCGACAAGCTCGAGCTCTACCGCGAAGTCGTCCGCGACATGCTGCGCGCCATGGGCGCCGCCGTGAGCGACATCCTCGCCGCGCCGCTCTCGCCCATCGAAAAGATCGATCGCTTCATCCTCACCTTCGTGCGGCTGGGCGACGAACGCCCGTGGTTTCCAACGATGATGCTGCGGGAAATTTCCGAGGGCGCGCCGCACCTCGACCTCGACACACTCAACCTGTTGCGCACCGTCTTCGCAGCATTCGGGCGAATGCTGGCCGAAGGGCAGGCGGCAGGCGTCTTCCGGCCAATGCATCCCGTGCTCGCCTACACATCGATCATCGGCCCGCTGGTCTTCAACATCGCCCGCGAGCGCATCGCAGCGCAATCAGGCCGCGAACAGCTGCCGATGCTCGTGGAGATTTCGCACGCCGACCTCGTGAGCCATCTTCAACAGGCTGCGCACCGCATTCTCACTCCTTCATCGACAACGAGCTAAGCCATGAGACGAATCCTGCTCGCCGCTTTCGTGTCCTTCGCCGCGTGCGCTAAAGAAGCGCCGAGCGATCGACTTCGCGCCAGCGGTCACGTCGAAGCGACCGAGGTCCGGCTCGCTCCCGACGCCGGTGGACGCGTGCTGACGCTCAACGTCAAGATCGGCGATCGTGTCGAGCCCGGCCAGACCATCCTGACGCTCGATTCCCGGGACGCCGAGCTGGCGATGCTACGCGCCAGGGCCGAACAAGCTCAAGCCGAAGCGCAGTTGCGACTGCTGCTGGCCGGCTCTCGACCGGAAGACATCCATCAGGCGGAATCACAGGTGGTGACGGCGAAGTCGGAGGCGGCCGCGGCGAAAGCCGAGCTCGACGGCGCCGAACAGGATCTCGAACGCTTCGACACGCTGCTCAAGAACAACTCCGGATCCCAGAAGCAGCGCGACGACGCCGAGACCCGGCGCAACGTGGCGCGCGATCGGCTGGCCGCCGCCCAGAGCCGCGTGTCGTCTGCCGAAGGCGCGCTCGCCAAACTCCAGGCCGGGGCGCGCCGCGAAGAGATCGAAGCGGCCCGGGCCCGTGTCGCCGCCACGATGGCCCAGATCGCGACGATCGAAAAGAGCCTCCAAGACGCCACGCTGGTGTCGACCGTCGGCGGGCTCGTCACCGACACGCTGGTCGAAGCCGGCGAGACGATTGCGCCACGCACGCCGGCCGTCGTCATCGTCGACATCGATCGCGCATGGGCCGACGTCTTCGTCCCCGAGCCGATTGTCCCGACGCTCAGGATCGGTCAGGCCGCGACCATCTTCACCGACGCCGGTGGACCCGGTGTTCCCGGAACGATCACCTACATCTCTCCGAAGGCAGAGTTCACGCCTCGCAACGTTCAGACCGCGGAGGAGCGATCGAAGCTCGTCTACCGGATCCGTGTGTCTGCAGACAACAAAGAGGGCGTGCTGAAGCAAGGCATGCCGGTGGAGGCTGAGCTCACGATGGCGGCGAGCTCGCCCACGTCGAAGTAACGAGGAAGAAAGCAGAACGAAGAAAGCAGAACGAAAGCCCAACAATGCCCAACCCCGTCGTCCAGTTCGATCGCGTCGTAAAGCGCTTCGGGACCGTCGAAGCCTTGCACGAACTGTCGTTCTCGATCGAAGCGGGTGAGATGTTCGGGCTCATCGGGCCGGACGGAGCAGGGAAGACGACGGCGATTCGGGCGCTCTGTGGCCTGCTGCACGTCGACGGCGGCGCCATTCGAGTGCTGGGGCGCGATCCGGTGAAAGAGCATCGCGCCATCACCGCCGATGTCGGCTACCTGTCGCAGCGATTCAGCCTGTACGGCGACCTCAGCATCGACGAAAACATCGCGTTCTTCGCGGAGATTCACGGCGTCGCCGACTTCACCGCGAGGCGCGATCGGCTGCTGGACATGACGCAGCTCACGCCGTTCCGCACGCGCCTGGCCGATCAGCTGTCGGGTGGCATGAAGCAGAAGCTCGCCCTCGCGTGCACGCTCGTTCACGAGCCAAAGGTCATCGTGCTCGACGAGCCCACGACCGGTGTCGATCCTGTTTCGCGGCGAGAGTTCTGGAAGCTCCTCTCGCACTTTCTGGCATCAGGGCTCACCATCCTGATGTCGACGCCCTACCTCGACGAAGCCGAACGCTGCTCCCGGATTGCGCTGTTGCACGAAGGGCGGCTGCTCGCCCTGGATCAACCGAGCCAGATGCGGGCCAGCTTGCCGGGCACGCTGGTCGAAGTTCTGGTGCAGTCGCCGCGAGAGGCACTGCAGCAACTGACCGCGACGAGCCAGTCTGCACGCGTGCAGGTATTTGGCGATCGGCTCCACGCCTGGGTGGACGCCTCAGACGCCGCTTCGGCTGAGGAAGCGTTTCGCAACACCGCGAAGCAGGCGGGCCTCGAAGTGGGAGGCGTCCGCGCCATCAGGCCTTCGCTCGAAGACGTCTTCATTGCCAAGTTGTCAACTACTTCCGGAACACCACTGTCATGGTCAAACGGCAACAGTCGCTGAATCAGTCGTTGGTTCGAACCGCGCTGGTCTTCGCGTCGGCGCTGACCTTTGCCCCTCACGCGGCCCTGGCGCAGTCGGCAGCGCCAATCAGGTTGACGGTTGCCGACGCTGTGTCTCGAGGCTTGGAGACGAGTCACCGACTCGCGGAGATTCGCGCCCGGCAGACGGGCGCGCAGGCGTCGGTGCAGGTCGCTCATGCCTCCGATCAGCCGACGGTCTCCGCCGCCGCCGGATACAGCCGCACCAATCATGTTCGCCCGTTCGGCCTGCCTCAAGCCGGCGCCCTGGTTCTGATCTATCCGGACATTCCCGACAACGTCTTGTCGCGCCTGTCATTTGCCTGGCCCATCTACACCGCAGGTCAGACCGACGCGCTTGAACGCGCCGCCGATGCCGAAGCCAAGGCGATCGGCGCCGATCTCGATGCTGCCCGATCGGATCTGAGGCTCGAGATCAACCGCGCCTATTGGGCGTCAGTGACGGCTCGAGAAGCGGTTCGCGTGCTCGAGGAGTCGATGGGTCGCGCCGACGCCCAGCTTCGGGACGTGCGCCAGCGTTTCGCCGTCGGCCTGGTCGCGCCCGACGAAGTCTCCGGCCTGGCGTCGCAGCGATCGCGCGAAGAGGCGCTGCTGATCGAAGCTCGCAATTTTCGAGAGGCCACGCTCGTCGATTTGAGGCGGCTCATTGGCGCCGATCCGGAAGCGGTTCTCGATCTCACCGACGCGTTGGCGTCGGCTTCGCCCGTCATCGCCGAAGTCGGAACGGTGCCTGACATGGTCCGCCGGGCGCTCGACCAGCGGCCAGAGCGAAAAGGACTGACGCTTCGGCTGGACGGAGCCGTGGCGCGGGAGCAAGCGGCCGCGGCGGCACAAAGGCCGACCGTCGCGTTTGGCGGCGGTGTGGACTACGCCAATCCGAATCCGAAGATTTTTCCGCGGCGCGGCGTGTGGCAGGAATCGTGGGATCTTTCAGTGAACGTCAACTGGCTGCTGTTCGACTCCGGTCGAACGAAGGCGCAGATTGCCCAGGCCGCCGCCGCGGCGACCGCGGTTCGAGAGCAGATGGCCGAGTTCGACACGGTGGTGGCCGCCGAGGTGAGACAGCGGCTGCTGGAGCTCGACTCGAGCCGCGCATTGCTCAGAGCCGCGAGCGACGCCGTGTCCAGCGCTGCGGACGCGCGTCGCGTGGTCGCCGACCGCTTCGGCTCTGGTGTAGCCACCAGCACCGATCTCATCGTCGCGCAGGCGGCGCTGCTCGACTCGGAGCTCGGCCGCACACGCGCGCTGGCCGGCGTCAAGCTGGCCGAGGCCCGGCTCGAACGCGCCATCGGGAGGCCCTGATGCCGGCCATCGATGTACGCGGGCTGACGCGTCGCTTCGGATCGTTTGTCGCGGTCGACAACCTGTCGTTTCAGGTCGAGCCCGGCGAGATCTTCGGGTTCCTCGGGGCCAACGGCGCGGGAAAGTCGACGACCATCCGCATGCTGTGCGGGCTGCTTCGGCCCACCGAGGGGACAGCGCTCATCGACGGCATCGACGTCGGCGCCGATCCCGAAGGCGTGAAGCGGCGGATTGGCTACATGTCGCAGCGCTTCTCGCTCTACGAAGCGCTCACCGTCGATCAGAACATCCGCTTCTTCGGCGGAATCTACGGCCTCTCCGGCGAGCGCTTCGAGCGCCGCCGCCGCTTCATCATCGACATGGCAGGGCTCCAGGGACGGGAGCGCGCGCTCACCCGCGAGCTGCCAGGCGGGTGGCGTCAGCGGCTCGCCCTCGGTTGCGCCATTCTTCATGAGCCGTCGATCGTGTTCCTCGACGAGCCAACCGGCGGCGTCGATCCCTTGTCGCGGCGGCGATTCTGGGACCTCATCGGCGATCTCTCTCGCCAAGGCGTGACCGTGCTCGTGACCACGCACTACCTGGACGAGGCGGAGCATTGCCATCGGATCGCGATCATCCAGGCGGGCCGCCTGGCGGCACTCGGTACGACAAACGAGCTCAAGCACGTGTTTGCCTCTCGTCCCATCTTCGAGATCAATGCGTCGCGTCCTGTCGATGCGATGCAGGTGCTCGATGCCCTTCCTTCGGTGGAGAAGACGAGCCTGTTCGGCACAACCGTCCACGCCGTGCTGCGTGACGCCACGACGAAACCAGCATTGCTCGAGAGCGCTTTGAAACAGGCGGGGATCGAGATCCAATCGATTGGCGCCGTCTCGCCTTCGCTCGAAGACGTCTTCCTCGACGTCGTCGAGCGTGCCGGAGCGCCGGCATGATCCGGCAGGCGCTGGCGGTGGGCCTCAAGGAGCTCCGGCAGATCGTGCGCGATCGCCGGACGCTCTTGATCCTGCTGCTGGTGCCGGCGTTTTTCCTGTTGTTGTACGGCTACGCGCTCAACTTCGACATTCGCAACCTCCGGCTGGCCGTCCAGGATCGCGATCGCAGCGCTGCGAGCCGCGAGCTGGTCTCGTCGTTTGCGAACTCCGGCTACTTCGATCTGGTCGGCTATGTCGATGCCAATGCCGAGCTCGAACAGTTGATCGATCGCAACGAAGTCCGAATCGTCCTGGGAATTCCGTCCGGGTTTGCTCGAGACCTCGAGATGTCGCGACCGACGACGGTCCAAGTGATCATCGATGGCGAGAACGCCAACACGGCGTCCACTGCAATGGGCTACGCGACGGCGATCGTGGGGAATTTCAGCGCGACCAAAGCCGTCGAGACTGCGCCGCGGCTGGTGAAGTCGATGGCCCCGGTGGCTCCCCGGGCTCCCGGGCCTTCGATCACCGCCGAGCCGCGCATCTGGTACAACCCGTCGCTCAAAAGCGCGCTGTTCCTCGTTCCAGGACTCATCGCCTACATCTCGATGATTACGGCGGTCGTGTCCACGGCGCTCTCGGTCGTCCGCGAAAAAGAGCGCGGGACGATGGAGCAGGTGAGAATGGCGCCGCTCAGCCCGGCGTCCTACATCATCGGCAAGACGCTACCGTATCTCGGCATTTCGTTTCTGTCGGCACTCCTCATCATCCTGATCTCGATGGCGCTGTTCGAGCTGCCGATGAACGGGTCCTGGGCGCTCCTGATTCTCGCGATTGGTCTCTTTCTCGTCGGCGCCCAGGCGCAAGGCCTGCTGGTTTCCACGATTGCCGAGACCCAACAGGTCGCCTTCCAACTGGCGTTGCTGTCGTCTTTTCTGCCGACCTTCATTCTCTCCGGCTTCATTTTTCCGATTTCGAGCATGCCGTCCGTCGTTCGGGCGATCACGTACGTCGTCCCCGCGCGCTACTTCCTCGTCGCGCTTCGGGCGATCGTGTTGAAGGGCGCTGACATCACGGCGTTCTGGCAGGACCTGGTGGCGCTGGCAATCTTTGCGACCGTGGCCCTCACGCTTGCAGCGCTGCGCTTGAAACGCGAATGGGCGTGACAAGTGTTCTGCGAACGGCGAACGGCGAACGGCGAACTGCGAACTGCGAACTGCGAATAGCGAATAGCGAACGGCGAATCTCATGAAGCGCGTCCTGCACCTCATTCGCAAGGAACTGATCGAGCTTCGGCAGGATCCGCGGCTCTTCGGCGTCGTGATCGTCGCGCCGGTGCTGCAGCTCACGGTGCTCGGCTACGCCGCGACAACCGATGTCAGGGACATCCCGGTCGTGATCGTCGATGCCGATCGGTCGGCGCAGAGTCGCGAGCTGATTCACCGCTTCGAAGCGTCGTCGAACTTCAAGATTGTCGGGCTGGAGAGTTCGACCAACGAGCTGGATCGCTGGCTCGACCGTGGCCAGGCGTGGATGGCGGTGAGCATTCCCCCTGACTACGGACAGACCATAGCGAAGGGACAGGCTGCGACCGTGCAGGTAGTGGCCGATGGCACCGACTCCAACTCGACCATTGTCGCGCTGAGCTACACGCTCAATCTCATCACGGGGTACTCGCAGGAGCTGATGGCGGCGACCGGATCAACCGGCGCCATTGCCGCATCGCTCGTGTCGCCGGCGATCAGGATCTGGTTCAATCCCAGGCTCGAAAGCCGTGACTTCATGATTCCGGGGATCGTGGCTCTGCTTCTGCTTGTGATTACGACGAATCTGTCGGCCATGGCCATCGTCCGCGAGAAGGAGATCGGGACGCTCGAACAATTGAGCGTGACGCCGCTGGCGCGATGGGAGCTCATCACCGGAAAGCTCCTGCCATATGCGTTCATCGGCATGCTGGACGTGGTTCTCGTGCTGGTGGTGGCGATCTTCTGGTTCGAGGTGCCGATGCGCGGAAGCCTGTTGCTGCTGTTCGGGATGAGTGGCGTCTACTTGTTGAGCACGCTTGGCCTGGGGCTGTTCGTCTCGACGATTTCGCAGACCCAACAGCAGGCGATGATGACCGCGACGTTCTTCTTTCTGATACCGATGATTTATCTATCCGGCTTCATCTTTCCGATCGAGAACATGCCGGCGTGGATTCAACCGATCACGTTCCTGATTCCGCTGCGCTACTTCCTCGTGATCTTGAGAGGCATCTTTCTGAAAGGCGTGGGGCTGGAGACGTTCTGGCCGCAGGCTCTCGCGCTCTTCGTCTGGGGCGCCGTGATGCTTACACTGGCGACCTTGCGGTCATCAAAGCGGCTGGCCTAGGCAACTGTAAGGCAACCGCAAAAGAAGCGGTTGCCTCCACAGATTACATGTGGCACTGCTAAAGCAGTGCCCTACTTCCGAGCGCCGGCCAATTCCGCTCTTGGTCGGTCACGCCCCGCAGAATGGCGTAGCTCAGCAGGATCATGATCAAGAGCGTGACGATGGCGATCGCCTGGCCGGTGAGCTCGTGCATGCCGCCTCGCTCGACCGCGAGGTAGGTGGTGGCGCTCCACAACAGCGGCCCGGTCACCGCTGAGAAGCGCCCGACCATGCCGTAGAGGCCATAGAATTCGCCGACTCGATCGGGGGGCGTCAGCCTCAGCATGTAGGGCCGGTCCGCCGCCCACACGCCACCCAGCGCGATACCGGCAATGGCTCCCACAAAGAACAGCCACGAGGTCGACAGCCGCATGAAGCCGATCGCGGCAGCGACCGAGAACGTGAAGATCCACAGGTAGAGCACCAGATCGAGCGTGCGCTTGGGGCCAATGCGATCCACGAGCCACCCCCACGCGAAGCCACCCACGACCGCGAAGGTAATCGCAGAGAGCAGGACCAGTTGCGCCGACTGCTCACCGTCGGTCGGGGACAGCCCCGTACCGATCGCCACGTTCACCGTGTAGAGCGACATGTACGAGATGACCGTGTTGATGGCATCGGTGTAGAACACGCGGCCGACGAGGAAGCGCAGCAACCCCGGATAGGCTTTGCCTCCTCTAAGCGTCGCCATCGTTTGCGCGGTGGATTCCTGGATCATGCGCAGACCAAACACCGGCTTCGGATTCGGATTGCCGCGCTCCTTCACAAAGATGAAGCATGGAACGGCGAGCACCATGAAGACCACGGCGATGATTGTGAACAGCAGCGGTTTGTCCTGAGTCCCGAGCAGCAGGCCGATGCCGACGGCGATGTACGACCCAAGGTAGCCAAGCCCGACTCCCAGTCCGCCGATGCGTCCACGATTCTCGTCCGTCGAGACCTCAGGAAGGAGCGCGTCGTAGAACTGAAGCCCCGCCTGGTACGCGGCGTTGGCGATGACAAAGAGGAGCGCAGACACAAGGTAGGGACCGCGAGCAATCAGGGCGGTGCAGGCGCAGCAAATGATTGTGCTCCAGACGAGAAACGGCATCCGTCTTCTAGCCCGGTCGGTCATCGCGCCGAGGAGCGGCGACACGATGAAGATGATTCCCATCGAGACCGCCGTGATGAGGCCGTAGACGCGGTCGGCGCGCTGCGCGCCCACCTGATCACGAACGTAAAGGGAGAAGTAGAGCGACACGACGCCCATCGAGAAGATGGTGTTGGCGAGGTCGTAGAGGATCCAGCTGGCAACAGCCCGCGTGGGGATGACGCGCGTTGGCTGCGTCATCCTGCCTGGACCACGGCCGCCTGCAGGGGGAATCGCCTCAACATGCCGCGACAGCATAGGACGGCAGACGGCAAACGGCAACGGGCTGCCGGCAAAGATCGAGAAAACTGGAGGGCTTCTAAGGACGGGGCTTGGGGCCTGGGACTTGGGACTTGGGGTGCCCCCAAGCCTCAAGCCTCAAGTTTGTCGCCACCGACATCGGTATGGCTCTTGTGGCGCCCAACCTTTAGGTCTGTCGATAGCTCGCGTGAGAGCTCAGCGCCGGATACTGACGTCGCCGCTGAAGGTCTTCAATCTGAAGTCGCCCGACCCGCCGCCATTGAGGGCGCCGCGGAAGTTCCGCTTGCCGCTGCTCTGCAGCGTCACCGGCAAGTCGCTTTCGAACTCGCCACTGAAACTGTTGAAGTCGAGCTGACCGCGCGCGTTCTCGGGCATGCGCAGCGTGATGGCGCCGCTGAAGGTGTGGACGTCCAGGTCGTTGCCGTCCGCCCACTCGCTGGCCTCGATCCGGACGCTGGCGCTGAAGCTGTCCACGGTCAACCGGCCGTTGACGCCAGTGACCGTCACTGGAGCGCTGAACGTCTTGATCTCGAGCTCGGCGCGGCTCGGCACCTGGATGTCGAAGTCGGTCTCGACGACGTTGTCGTTCCGGCGCTCCACGAGCCGGTGATTGGCGTCGATCTCGATCGAGTTGCCGCTCTGGGTAATCTCGAGCTTGATGTCATCGAGCCGGTCGCGGGTCGCCCGGCGAATCGCCTTGATGACGACCTGGTCTCCGGACGCGCCCGAGACTCGGACGCGGCCGGAAAACGTATTGAGCTTGATTCGGCCGCCGGGCTGCAGCGTCAGCGTCCGGTCCACGGTCTCCGTCTCCCGCTGGGCGGCGGCCGGTGCGGCCAGCACCAGGGCGAAGAGCAGAGCGAAAACAGCCTGAAGAGAGCGGATCATGGTCACCTCGCAGGGAGTAGACGAGGTGAATCGGCCAAGGGTTGCCGCGGAGAAGGCGGGCCCTGTGACCCGCCCCTGCCTGCCTACTTTTTCGTGGCGGTGAAGGTGCCGTTCACCATTCCGGCAATGTCCATCTTGCCCTTCATCGTGTTCTTCTCGACCGTCCCGTCGTAAGTGACCGGCGCGGACTGGCCTTGGACGTCGACGGTGAAGGTGAAATGAATGGCGTTGCCTTTGATGGTGCCGGTGAGATCGGCCTGGCCGAGCTGCCCGTCGTACTTGCCGGAGAGCTTTTCGCCGTCCTGCTTGAACGTGATCGTCGGGTTGCCGCCACCCTGATCCGTCTGGACGGTGAATGCCCAATCACCGGTCACGTTCACGCCCTGAGCCACGAGCGCCGGCGCAGCCAAACCCACAACCAGCGCAACAACGAAGACGAAGCGAGCAAGGGAATGCATAGTGAGAGCCTCCAAATGCCGATTCTAACTGCTCTTATTTACGTTTGCTTCGCTTCTGCTCGTACATCGCCTGGTCCGCGAGGCGCACCACGTCCTCGAGGCTGGTCGATCCGGCGGGATCGAAGTGCGCCATCCCGTAGCTGAGCGACAACGTATACGCCCGGCTCGATCGGGAGTTGAAGTGGGCCAGGTGGCTGTGCAGGCGCTCGACGACCACGTTCGATCCCAGACGAGAGACCGCGGCCAGCGCGACGAATTCGTCGCCGCCCACTCGACCGACGACGTCGGCCGCGCGGAAGGTGTTTTTCAGCACGTCGGCGGCGCCGACCAGCAGGACCGATCCGGCGTCGTGACCGTAGGTGTCGTTGACCGTCTTCAGATCGTCAACGTCGATGTAGAGCACGGTGAATTCCTGACCGGTTCGCGGCGCCGCGCGCAACAGCCTCGCCGC
This sequence comes from uncultured Acidobacteriota bacterium, assembly GCA_963773045.1. Lineage (GTDB taxonomy): Bacteria > Acidobacteriota > Vicinamibacteria > Vicinamibacterales > UBA2999 > 12-FULL-67-14b. Next base: position 272,476 of record CAVYZT010000005.1, read on the forward strand.
CATCGTGAAGAAACCACGGCGGTTGTGCAGGCCGGTCAGCTCGTCGGTCAGCGACAGGGTCTGCAAGTGCTCCTGCGCCTCGCGCAGCTCGGTCACATCCTGAGCGTGGCCGAGGACGTAGGACGGCTGGTCGGCATCGATCACTTTGACGTTGTGATACCGCCACGTGCGCTCCTGCCCGTCTCGCGCCGCGACGAACATCAGGCCGCTGTCCATCCCAGTGCCGTCGACGCGTTCGAGATACCGAGTGAAGAGCTCCCGGCCGCGTTCGGTGAGGAGCTCGCGAAAATTCCTGCCAATGACGTCTTCGACCGAGTACCCGAGCAGGTTCAACGCGGCGGGATTGATCGACGTCAGCTTGCCGGCCAGGTCGTGCGTCCAGATCAGGCCCTGGCCGCTCTCGACCAGGAGACGATATCGCCGCTCGCTTTCGCCGACGCGAAGCTCAGCTTGCTTGAGGGCGGTCACGTCCACCGCGACGCCGCCGATCAAGGAGTGTCCATCGTGTTCGGAGAACGGGAACCTGATCACGACGAAGTGGCGGATGCTGCCGTCGGCGACGGCCACGGTTTCGACACGCTCCACCGGTCGCCCCATTTCGGACGCTTCGCGATCCTGTTCGCGCCGGCGCATTGGGGAACTCAGCCACTCGAGATCGGTGCGATGCTGCACGTCGGCGACGCGAAATCCGAACGTGCGCTCCATCGCTGGATTGGCGAAGACGTAGCGGCCCTGCGCGTCCTTGACGAACACCAGCATGGGCGCGTCACGCATCCACGCGTTCAGCCGTTCGTCGTGGGCGTACAGCCCAGGGCGATCGCCTTCATGGGGAGAGTTCAAGGCGTCTGCAATGGTAAGCCAGAGAACGACGCCATCGTGAGAGGGTTTTGCCGCCGAGCAAATTCCCGAGCAAGGGTGCTAGCATGCCGGTCTGATTCGACCCGCCCAGGAGGCCGTCGTGCGAAAGACCAGCCAACAGCGAATCGCTTTCATTATCTTCTTGCTCGTCCCGGTGCTTGCTGTCGCACAAGCCCTGCCCAACCTTGCGAGCGCTCGCGTTCAGTACAACACGCGAAAGAACACGGTCAATCCGCAGGGCGAGCTCAAGGTCCAGATCGACGAAGTCGACAAGGCGATTGCGGCCGCGGCGCGCACCGGCAACAACAGCGAGGTTCGTCGGCAGCTGGCCAAAGGGATGGCGTTGCTGGACGGCAACGCGTGGACGCCGGCGCTCGACTATCGCCATTCGCTGGTGTTGCGCAGCGAGCGGACCGCGGTCGATTCGTCCCGGCCGTACTCGCTTCGGCTCGAGCAGCTTTACGCCCCTGCGATCGAGTTGACGCCGGCGCTGAGCGTCAAGGTCTCGCTTCGCGAGAGACCGCCATCCGCAGGCGGGGAGGGCGCAGCAAGCCTAGCCGCGTCGCGGGCGCTCGGCGCGTTCGAGGGCGTGAGCCGCGATCTCCGGGAGTCGCCGTTTGGGTTGGAGCTCGATCTGTCGACGGCCCTCGATGGTCCGTATTTCATCGACGCGGAGGTTGTCGACGGCACGACTTCACTCGGCACCGCCAGCTTGCCGGTGGTCTTGCACAAGGGACTCGATGCGAGGCTCTATGCGCTGGAAACGGGCGCGGCGCGAATCGCTGAAGCGGTTCGGCCTGACGTGCTGTATCCAGGCGACTACCTGAAGAACGTGAATCGCGGCCGCATCGGCTTTGGCACGTTCGACGTTGCCGCCGAGTTGAGCGCGGCGGAGGCGACGTTGGCCGCGGCCAAGAGCGGCAAAGATCCGTTCAAGAACCGGACTGGCGACCAGGAGCGCCACTACCTGCTCGACGGCGCCAACGAGATCATGCCGTATCGGGTATACGTGCCGACCACCTACACGGCCGCCAAGCCCGCGCCGCTCGTGATTGCCCTGCACGGGCTCGGCGCCAACGAGGATTCATTTTTCGATCGCTATGACAAGTTGCCGCCACAACTGGCCGAGAAGCACGGCTTTCTGATGGCCGCGCCGCTTGGGTATCGGGTCGACGGCTTCTATGGCTCGCCGATCGGCAGTGGCGTTGATGCTGCAGCCCAACAGAAGCAGCAGCTCAGCGAGAAGGATGTGATGGAGGTGCTGCGCCGCATGCGCGCGGCGTACAACGTGGACACGTCACGGATCTATCTGATCGGCCACTCAATGGGCGCGATCGGCGCGTGGTATCTCGGCGCGAAGTACGCCGACATCTGGGCCGCGCTGGTCACCTTTGCCGGCACCGGTTCACGGCAATCGGTCGAGCGGATGAAGGCGCTGCCTCAATTCGTCGTCCACGGAGACGCCGACCGAACGGTGCCGGTCACCGGCTCGCGTACCATGGTCGACGAGATGAAGAAGCTCGGGATGAACGTGACCTACATCGAAGTTCCTGGTGGCACTCACACCGGCGTCGTGGTCCCGAACCTGCCAGCCTCGTTCGACTTTCTCGCGGCGCAAAAAAAGGGCGGGTAGGACAACAGTCCTTTGCCCTGTAGCGTGTCCGCGAGGCCTGCGGCCTTGACGGCGGCGACGAGCGTCGTGTGGTCTTTCGAGTCACCGCGCTCTGAGTGATGTTCTTCGATGGGAACATCGCGGCGCCGCCGACCATGACGGTCTTCTCGTCGGCGTGTGCGCCGATGCCGGCTCCGACGATCATTACGGCAGCCAGAGCGCTGATTGCGCTTCGAGACATGTCGGTCCTCCTCACGCGCCCTCATTGCGCGTTCATGAAGGTCTACGACCGCCGAGGGGACCGGATTGTAGGCGCGAGATCAGCCCGCAGTTCAGGAGATTGAAAAACAGGAGATCAAGAGTTCAGGAGCAAAATATTCTCCTGAGCTCATAGCCTCCTGTTTGTCTGGGTCCTTGGGCCCGAACCGGTACCTCGGGAGCGTCAGATGAGTCTGTTATGTGATCGGATTGAAGGCGCGAGATCAGCCCGCAGTTCGGGAGATTGAAAAGCAGGAGATCAAGAGTTCAGGAGCAAAATATTCTCCTGAGCTCCTAGCCTCCTGTTTGTCTGGGTCCTTGGGCCCGAACCGGTACCTCGGGAACGTCAGATGGGTCTGTTATGTGATTGGATTGAAGGCGCGAGATCAGCCCGCAGTTCGGGAGATTGAAAAACAGGAGACAAGAGTTCAGGAGCAAATCTTCTCCTGAGCTCCTAGCCTCCTGTTTGTCTGGTTCCTTGGGCTCGAACCGGGACCTCGGGAGCGCCAGATGAGTCTGTTATGTGACTGGATTGAAGGCGCGAGATCAGCCCGCAGTTCGGGAGATTGAAAAACAGGAGATCAAGAGTTCAGGAGCAAAATATTCTCCTGAGCTTCTAGTCTCCTGTTTCTTTGGCCTCCTGTGCTCCTTTGGGGCCTCCAGGGCGGAAGATGAGTCTAAAGTGAGGCAGAGCGGGCCGCTCATCCAATGACCTGTCACGCACGTAGATAATGACAGCGGCCACTCTCGAAGCGGTGGAACAGGATCGACAAGTCTTGGATCGGATGATCCGCGGCGACCAGTCCGCGCTGGCCGATCTGTACGATCGGCACGCCAGGACGGTCTACTCACTCGCACTGCGAGTGGTCGGCGATCGTGCCGAAGCCGAGGACGTCGTGCAGGAAGTGTTCACCCAGGCGTGGCGTACCTGCGCGCGATACGACCGGACGCGCGCCACCGTCGCCGGATGGCTCGTGATGATGGCGCGAAGCCGATCGATCGACCATTTGCGGATGCGACAGGCGAGGCCCGACGCGACCGCGTCGCCGGTGGAAATGCCCGATCCGCCAGGACCAGGCCCGGCGCAGGATGCGATCGTGATCGCCGGAGAAGCGATCCAGCGGGTCCGCAGCGCGCTCGGCGAGCTGCCGGCCACGCTCCGTACGCCGCTCGAGCTCGCGTATTACGAAGGCCTGTCGCAAACCGCCATCGCCGAGAAGCTTGGCGAACCGCTCGGCACTGTCAAGACGCGCATGCGGACGGCGCTGCAGAAGTTGCGAACGGTCCTGCAGGGAGAAGGCACGGCCTGATCGTGGATCACGAGCAACTGCGGGAGCTGGCCGAGGCGTACGCGCTCGGCATTCTGGACGCCGACGATCGCCAGGCGTTCGAGCGGCATTTGCCGCTGTGCGAGTCGTGTCAGCAGGCCGTGCGCGACGCTCAGCTGGTCGGGCTCGCGCTGGGGCAGTCAGTAGAGATGGTCGATCCGCCTCCACACCTTCGCTCGCGCGTCCTCGCCGCGGCCGCCGCCGCGTCACAAGCCAGCGCACCGCGCGTGGCTCGGGCGGCGACAACCACGCTGCCATGGTGGTTGACGGCGGCCGCGAGCATCGCCGCCCTCGGGTTCGGCCTGCAGTGGTGGAACACGGCCCGCAAGCTCGAAATGGCCGAGTCGGCGCTGCAGTCGGTGAGGCAACAACTGGCGACCGCGACGAGTCAGGTGGCGAGCGCCCGCAACGCCACCGACCGCGCGCAAGAGCAGTTGGACATTCTCGCCGCCCGCGACGTCGTGCTCGTGAACCTCGCCGGTCAGGCGCCCGCACCAGGAGCATCCGGCAGGGTCTACTGGAGCCCGTCTCGCGGCCTCGCCTTTGCCGCGACCGACCTTCCGCCGCTGGCCGAGGGCCGCGTGTATCAGCTATGGGTCGTCACCGAGGGAGCCCCGATCAGCGCCGCGTTGATCACTCCAGACGGTAACGGCGCCGCCCGCGCGCTGGTCCCCGGCGTCGGCGGTGTTCAGCCCAAAGCGTTTGCCGTCACCGTGGAGCCCGCCGGGGGCGTCCCGGCGCCAACGGGAGCGATGTATCTACTCGGGGGACTCTAAGTCCACGGTCCGCGGTCCACGGTCCGCAGTCCGCCGTGCACCGCGGACTGCTAAAATCTCCGTAGTCCATGCTCCCGCCTTCCTTCTCTCGCGCGGTGGCCGCATCGGTCCTGTTGGCCGGCATGCTCGGGGTGGCGCTATTCGTGTCGAAGGCCACGGTCTACTCGCACACGCCGATCACGACGACCATCGTGTTCCAGAAGGAGATTGCGCGGATCTTCCAGAAGAAGTGTTTCCAGTGCCACACGCCTGGCAACCTCTCGATGTCGCTCACCACTTACAAGGACGCGCGACCGTGGGCCGTAGCGATCAAGGAAGAAATCCTCGAACGCAGGATGCCGCCCTGGAGCGCCGTCAGCGGATACGGACACTTCGCCAACGACATGAGCCTGACGTCTCGCGAGGTGAGCTTGATTCTCGCGTGGGCCGACGGTGGCGCTCCTCCAGGTGTCCTTCTCGCCGATCAGGACAAACCGCCGGTGTTCGTCCCATCGCTCCGCGGCTGGGATCAAGGGTCTCCGGACGCGATCGTCAAAGTGGCTGCCGATCAAAAGGTCGAAGCCTCGGCCAAGGACTACGTCGCGCAGTTCGATGTGACCACCGACCTGACGGAGCCGCGCTGGGTTCGAGCGCTCGCCCTCAACCCTTCCGACCGCCGCGTCGTCCGCTACGCCGCCGTGTATGAATCGGGAACGCGCCGCTGGCTGGGCACGTGGACGCCAGGGCAGCAGGTGACGAGTTGGCCGAACACCGCGGGTGTCAGGCTTCCCGCGCGCGCCAAGCTGACCGTCGAGATCGGATATCGAGGGACTGACGAAGCCGTCTCGGGCGAGGGCGATCTCGGACTGTATTTCGCTGAGCAGCGTCCGGCCAACGTCGCCTCGACGATCGAGTTGGCCGCACCGTCCACGAGCGTCCCGGCGAGCACGACCGGTCATCGCGTGCGCACGGAGATGACGGTGACTGCACCGATCACCGCAGCGGCGGTCTGGCCGACATTAGGGGCAGGCGGCCGGTCGCTCGAGCTGACCGTCATTCGACCCGACGGGTCGGTGGAACCGCTCCTGTGGTTGAAGAACTATCGTCCGGAGTGGCCCTCGTCGTACATCTTCCGCGAGCCGGTCGCGCTCGCGTCCGGCACGCGTCTCGTGCTCACCGCCTATTACGATGCGGGCGACAAGCCGCTCCAGGCGCGTCCGGCGATTGCCCTGACCGCCGTCACGCCGTCTCGCCAAGCCGCAACACCCGGACGGTAATCGGAAGCGTCGACAGCCGATCGCGCCGCTGGAACTGCAGCCAGATGCGGTAGTGGCCTGGTTTCGGAAACAGGGCGTGGAAGGTGAGGTCGGGCCCGCCGCCTGACGTGATCGCCGTTCCCTCGAGCATCTCTGCCGGGTGCGAGTGGACGTACTCCTGCATGTCCTCGCTCAGCATCATGGCGTGGCCGAACGCACCGAGGTAACGCTGCAGGTCCTTGATCGGCTGTCCGGTTGCGACGTCCTCGAAGTGAATCGGCATGTCGGACTCTTCGCCGGCCACGAGCTTCCGGCGCTCGGCGAGCAGCTCGACCTTCACGCCGTCCACGGTCTTCACGAACGAGTCGTCTTCCTTGAGATTGGGCGCGGCCGAGGCAATGTCGCCTTCGAAGCCAGCCGTGACCAACGGAGCCGCAACCAGCTGCGGGCCGCCGCCGACCGGCATGAAGTCGCAGAACAGCATGTAGTGTCCGGCCTTCGGCAGCGTGTGTTCGATCACGAAGGCGCCGTTGCCCAAACGCTCTGGGTGGATGTGCGCAAATTCCTTGAGATCGCGGCTGACGACGAACAAATGGAACAGCTTGTCGTGCACGTCGGCGAACGAATCGACGCGCGCTCCGGTAATGGGATGCGAGATCGTGAACTGAAAGCGCGTCTTCTGTCCTGCCTTGACGAGCCTGGGCTCGGTTGTCACCTTGACCACGTAATCGGCGGTGGCCATCGGATCCCCGGGCACGAGCTTCATCCCGCAGATGCTGCAAGTGCCCGGCTCGGCTTTCACTTCGTTCGGGTGCATCGGGCAGATGTAGCCGGTCACGGCCGGTTCCTGCGGCGCACTCGAGGCCGGCGTCTGCGCCTGCGCCCACAGTTGTGGCGCCATCAGGAGCCCTGCCCCTACGGGCATCGCACGGAGATAGTCCCGGCGCGTCAGTAAGAGACGTTTGCGCATGACCAGATCATCTTAGCCCGCCTGCGCTGCCAGCCTTCCAAGTGCCAGGTGCCAAAGTGCCAAGTGCCAGGCTAGGTGCCAGGTGCCAAGGGGACGTGTGCCTCGGCACGCCTGGCACCCCAGGCACCCTTGGCACCCACCCTTTGGCACCCCTGGCACCCTTGGCACCTTAGGCACCTTGTTCTATCTCGGCCAAAGCCAGCCGAACGTTCCTCCCGTCATCAATCCGTAGATGAGCCCGTCGATCATGTTCCGAATCGTCGTGCCCCAGTTTCGGCTCCACCAGATCGAGCCCTGCGGGAGGGCCAGCGAGTACCCCATGAACGACACACAGCCGGCGATCTGAAACACCCGGAGGTACTCGGTGCCCGGCTCGAGCGTCGCGCCGGCGATGTACGCGGCAAAGAACGAGACCACCAGCGAGTACACGAACCACAGGATCAGCGAAGAGCTCATGCTCATCTCGCCGGGCGTGCGGAACGTCATGAACGCGACCGGACCCTTCCGCATCTTTTCGAGAAACGCCGGCGACCTCATGGCCTCCATCCCTCCGGCGTGCGGCAAGCCATAGTCGCCTGGCGGGATGCCAAACGGCCGCAGCGCATTCATCACATCGTCCTCGCGCGGCAGGCCCTTCAAGTCGCCCTTATGGAACGGCGTGGCCATGTGAATGATGGAGCTGACGATGAACACGATCACGGCGGAGACGACAATGGGCAGCCACAACGACGCGATCGAAACGGCCATGTCTACCTCCTTGAAAGGCGGGTTATTCTCAAGCCCCAAGCCCCAAGCCCCAAGCCCCCGAAATATCCAACAATCCTGTATAGATGGCCATGCCTACGACGGCGTCGATTCCCATCCTGTCCAGCTCGTCGATCTCTGTCTTGGTGGTGATGCCTCCAGCGGCCGTCAGCTTTCGTTCGGTCGCCTTCGCCACACTCTTGATCGCGGCCATGTCCGTGCCCTGCATGAGGCCCTCTTTGTCCACGTGCGTGTAGAGAAATTCACTGCAGTAGGGCTCGAGCGCGGCGACGGCCTGCACCGCCGTCAGCGGCAGCATGGTCTTCCACCCGTGAATCGTGACGCGCCCACCGCGAGAGTCCACGGCAGCGATCAACCGATCCATTCCCACCGTCTGCGCCAACGCGGCGGCGAAGTCGTGATCCACCATTTGCGAGATGTCGTTGCCCTCGGCCCGTCTGAAAAGCCCCGAGCCCGCGATCACGGCTCGAGCTCCGGCAGCGACGAGCTCTTCAGCACGGCGCACGCTCCGCACGCCGCCGCCGACGCGGCAGGGGAGCCGAGCCGCGATCTGCTTCACGAGCGCGTCATTGTGACCGCGCGACATGGCGGCATCGAGATCGATCAACTGGATTTTAGGAAAGCGGGAGAACTTGTCGATCCACGCATCGACGTCGCTGGTTTCGATGGCGAGCTTTTCACCTTGCACGAGTTGGACAATGCGGCCGTTCTGGAGATCGATTGAAGGAATCAGCATGAGGGTTAGACGTTAACGTACGAACCGCCCCTACGACGGCGGCTTGCCGGTCATGGGGACAAAGCGCACCGGAAGAGTCTTGAGTGTTTCCATTCTCTCGGACGTTCGGCGCAGCACCCGCAATTCCTGAGTCGTCGTACCCACCGGAATGACCATCAGGCCGCCGATCTTCAGCTGCTCCACCAACGCCTGCGGCACGTCGTCTGGCGCGGCGGTGACGATGATGCGGTCGAACGGCGCGTGCTCGGGCCAGCCAAAGTACCCGTTCCCGGTGCGAGCGTGGACGTTCCGGTAGCCGAGACGCGCAAGGGTCTCGCGCGTGCGATCGGCAAGTGGCGCGAGGATCTCGATGGTGTACACGTCGCGCACGAGCCCGCTGAGCACGGCCGCCTGATAGCCGGAGCCAGAGCCGATTTCGAGCACGCGATGATCCTGGGCGACGTCGAGCGCCTCGGTCATGAAGGCGACGATGTACGGCTGAGAGATGGTCTGGCCGTAGCCGATCGGCAGCGGCGAGTCGTCGTACGACCGATCGCGCTCGGACTCCGGTACGAACAAGTGACGCGGTACGTCGAGCATGGCGCCGAGCACACGCTCGCTACGGATGTCGCGCGCGCGGAGTTGTGCGTCAACCATCTCTTTCCGCCTGGCAGCCCAGTCCTGCTCGAGCGTGTGCTCTGGCTCGACGTCGCTGGTTCCACACGAAACGCCGGCCGCAAACAGCGTCGCGAAGAACGACCGGCGGACGGCGCTAATCATGCTCGCCTCCCGGCTTCGTCCCCAATTGTCCTTGATCCGCACTACTAGATCCTGACAGGAATCGCCCGTGAATGAAGGTATCGCTTCAGCTCGACCACACTCCGCTCGTTGAAGTGGAAGATCGAGGCGGCCAGTGCGGCATCGGCGTGGCCGCGCGTGAACACGTCGGCGAAATGGTCGAATGTGCCCGCCCCGCCTGACGCGATCACGGGAATGTTCACCGCGTCGGACACGGCCGCCGTCATGTCGCAATCGAAGCCGGCCTTGGTTCCGTCGCGGTCGATCGACGTCAGCAGAATCTCTCCGGCGCCTCGATCGGCCGCTTCGCGCGCCCATTCCACGGCGTCGCGATCGGTCGCGGCCTGACCGCTTCTGGCGTACACGGCAAATCGATCGTCCGCTCGCTTGGCGTCGATGGCGACGACAACGGCCTGGCTGCCGTAGCGCTGCGCCAACGTCGAGATCAACGTGGGTTCGACGAGCGCCGCGGTGTTCAGGCTCACTTTGTCGGCACCCGCCTCGATCGCCGCCGCCGCATCGTCCTCGCTGCGAATCCCACCGCCGACGGCCAAGGGCAGGAAAATCTCGCGCGCGACGGCGGCGATCGTCTGCGCACGGGCCCGACGCGCCTCGACGGTTGCCGTCACGTCGAGAATCACCACTTCGTCGATGCCTTCGGTGTTGTAGCGGCGGGCCAGCGATGCCGGATCGCCGGCTTCGCGGAGGCCCTCGAAGTTCACGCCTTTGACGACCATCCCGTCGCGAACGTCGAGGCAGGCGATGATGCGCTTACTGAGCACGGGTCAGCCAGTTGCGAAGGATGCGGAGTCCGGGGTCGCCGGATTTCTCAGGGTGGAACTGCACGGCCGCGACGTGTCCTTGCTCGACAGCGGCGCTGAAGGAAACGCCGTATTCGCAGATGGCGGCGGTGTCGTCGATCACCGGCGCGGCGTAGGAGTGGGTGAAGTACACCTGCGTGCCTGGCGGCACCCCATTCATCAACGCCGACGGCTTGGGCATGGTCAGCGAGTTCCACCCGACATGAGGAATCTTGCGATTCGCCATTCGCAGTTCGCCATTCGCAAGACGCTCGTCGCTCGATTCCGGCAATCGGTTGCAGAGACCCCGAAACACGCCTAGACCGCAGACCCCGGGCGCTTCGGTGCTGCCTTCGAACAGCCACTGCAAGCCGACACAAATCCCCAACATCGGCTTGCCCGCGTCGATCGACGATCGGATCGCCGCGCGCCACTGGTCGGTGAGGCCGCGTGTGGCATCGAAGTGGCCGACGCCAGGCACGATGATCCGATCGGCACGTTCGAGCTCACCAGGCGCCGCCGGTGTCCACACGGCCGCGCCAAGCGCCGCCAACGCTTTTCGCACCGACGTGAGATTGCCGGCGCCATAGTCCACCAGCGCGATCACAGCAGGCCTTTCGTGCTCGGCAGCATCTTGGCCAGCCGCTTGTCCTTCGCGCAGGCCACGCGCAGCGCGCGGGCGAACGCTTTGAAGCAGGCCTCGATCTTGTGATGGTTCGAGCGGCCATAGAGCACTTTGAGATGGACGTTGGCGCGTGCGGCCATCGCGAAGCCGTCGAAGAAGTCGTGAACCAGCTCGGTCTGCAGATCCCCCACCACGCGGACCGCCACTTTCGTGTCCACGACGGCGTGAGGCCGGCCGCTGAGGTCGATGGCGGCGACGGCGAGCGTCTCGTCCATCGGCATGACGAAATAGCCGGCGCGGTTGATGCCGCGCTTGGTGCCGATGGCGGCAAGCACGGCTTCGCCCAGGGCGATGCCGACGTCTTCCACGGTGTGATGCTGATCGACGTCGAGATCGCCCTTGGCCTTCACCTTCAGGTCGAAGGCGCCGTGACGGGCGACGAGATCCAGCATGTGATCCAGGAACCTGATCCCGGTCTGGTTGTCGAAGCGCCCTTTGCCATCGAGCGAGAGCGCGACTTGAATCTGCGTTTCGGCGGTTTGCCGATCGACTAGCGCCCGCCGCACACAGCCTCCAGCGCATCGACGGCCGTGCGCGTGTGCTCGACCACGCCGGTGGTGAGCCGGAAGCAGTTGAGGCAGGCGGGATCCTTCGTCCGATCACGAACGAAGACGCCTCTTGCGATCATCGCCGCCACGAGGGCCTCGGCTCGCGCGGCGCCATCGATCAGCACGAAGTTGGCCGAGCTCTTCCAGTGGCGCAGGCCGAGTCGATCGCATACGTCATACACCAGTGCCTTCGACTCCGTCGCTTGATCGATGTACCAGCGGCGAAAGTCGGCGTCGGTGAGTGCGGCCCTCAGCGCCGCAATCGCCACGACGTTGACGTTGAAGAGCGGCATGGCCCGTCGAATCGGCTGCAGCACCTCGGGAGACGCAATCAGCACGCCGACGCGCATGCCCGCCAGGCCGAACGCCTTTGAGAACGTCCGTCCGACGATCACGTTGGGATAGTCTGCCGCTTCGGCCAGGAAGTTCTCTCCCAGAAAGTCGTGGTACGCCTCATCCACGAACACGATGGCATGCCCCGCTTCGTGCGCCACTCGGCGAATTGCCTCCTGCGGCACCGGCTGGCCCGTCGGGTTGTTGGGATTGTTCACGTAGATGATGCGGGTGTTCGGCGTCAAGACGCGAAGCACGTCCTCCACCGGATAGGAGTAGTCCTTGGTGGCGGGCACCGAGACAATCCGCGCGCCCATCGCATGTGCCGTGCTGAGATACGGCTCGAACGCGGGTTGAGCGACGACGATCTCCGTCACTCCCGCGGAGGCCGTCAGCGGCGCGCCCAACTCGATCAGCGCCCGAGGAGTCCGGTGCGTGAGGTAGGCAATCGACGCCAGCAGAATGCCTTCGTCCAGGCCGTTGGTCAGCACCAGGCGATCGGGATCGACGCCGAGATAAGCAGCCGTCTCGTGAATGGCCGCGCGAAAGTCCGGGTAGGTCGCCAGATGCGTCCCATCGAAGGCGCGAACCGCCTCGACCACCCTTGGCGAGCAGCCGCCAGTGTTCTCGTTGAGATGCAACCTCAGCCCGGGGCCCAGGTCTGGTACGCCCTGAATCGTCATGCTTCTTCTCCCCGGCAACCGGGATCCGGCAGCCGGCAACCGCAAAGGTCCGGCTGCAGCCTGTCGGGCAGTTGCTTGCCGCCGGTTGCCCGATGACGGCCGACGGTTCTGAGATCGCGGTTGCCGGATGCCCGATGCCGGATGCCGGATTTCGATCGACCGCGCGTGTCCTTCCAGTCCTTCTGATCGTGCCAGCGTCGTAATCGTCCTGGCGATTCGGCCGAGGCCGCGACGCGTGACTCGCTGCACTGACACCAGCTTGACGAAGTCGGCACTGTTCAGGCCGCCGCGGAATCGGGCGGCGCCGGCGGTAGGCAGCACGTGGTTCGATCCGATCGCGTAGTCGCCGGCCACCTGCGCCGTCCACCCACCTACGAATACCGCTCCAGCGTTCCATACGCGTTGCGCCAGGGCTTCGGTTCCCACCACGAGGTGCTCGGGGGCGGCGTCGTTGGCCAGCCCGATCGCCTCGTCCACGTTCCTGGTCACGATGATGCCGCCATGGCGTGCCAATGACTGTCGGGCCGGACCCGACTCTGGCATTTGACGCTGGAGTTCAGCCGCCACAGCATCCGCCAGCCGCCGGCTTGGCGTGATCAGGACCGCGCGCGCGTCGGGATCGTGCTCCGCCTGAGCGAGCAGGTCGGAGGCGATCCAGGCCGCCGGCCCGGAGGAGGTGACGATCAGAATCTCCGTCGGCCCGGCGTAGAAATCGATGCCGCAATCCGCGGACACGAGTGATTTCGCCGCCGCCACCCAGCGATTGCCGGGTCCGACAATCTTGTCCACGCGGGGAATCGCGCGAGTGCCGTAGGCCAGCGCGGCGATCGCGTGCGCGCCGCCCATCCGGTAGAGTCGGTCCACTCCCGCCTCCAGCGCGGCCGCAAACACCGCAGCATCCGGTCTCGGGCAGGCGACGACGACCTCGCCGACACCAGCAGTCCGCGCCGGCACGGCCGTCATGAGCAGGGAGGAAGGAAGTGGATACCGGCCCGCGGGCACGTAGCAGCCGACTCGAGCCAGCGGGATCACGCGCTGTTCCACCGTGATCCCAGCGGCGACGCGCAGCCGCCATGGTCGCGGCGTCTGCTTTCGGGCGACGCGCCGGATGTGAGCGGCGGCCCGCTTGATTGCCATCCGCACGGGCGAAGCCAGCGCGCGCGCTTCCTTCTCCCAAACGGCGCGTGGGACTTCGATGGGTCCCGAGAATTGGTCGAGCTCGCGCGCGAATCGAAGAACCGCGGCGTCACCGCCACGCCGGACCCGCGTCACGATCTCGGTCGCGCGCCGCTCGGTGGCACGGTCGCGAATCCGCGACGCCGAAAGGAGCTCGGCGACGGCGCGGCGGTTGGCAGCGGAAACAATTCGCATTGGACGCTTTTCGCTTTTCGCGGTCCGCTTTTCGCAAGAGGCTGTTGATGTTCCGAACAGCGAACAGCGAACAGCGAATAGCGAACAGCTGGCTGTGTTCTAGACCACAATCTTGTTCAACGGGTACTCGACGATGCCCTGGCCACCTGCCATCTTCAGCCGCGGAATCAGATCCCGCGCCGTCTTCTCCTCGAGAATCGTGTTGATCGCCACCCAGTCTGGATCGCTCAACGACGACACGGTCGGCCGCTGCAGCGCCGGCAACAGCCCGAGCAGCTTGTCGAGATCGGTGCGGCGGGCGTTGAGCATCAACCCGACGCGGCCTTGCGCTTCGATCGCCGCCTTGAGCAGCAGCGCGACGTTCTCGATCTTGGTCCGCCGCCACGGGTCGGCCATGGCGGGAGCGTTCGCCACCAGCTCCGTATTCGACTCCATCACGGTGTCGATGATCCGCAAGCGATTGGCGCGCAGCGTCGATCCCGTTTCCGTCGCCTCGACGATGGCGTCGGCGAGGACGGGCGGCTTGACTTCCGTGGCGCCCCACGAGAATTCGACGTCCACCTTTAGTCCCTTGGTTGTGAAGTAGTTCCGGGTGACGCGGACCAGCTCGGTGGCGATGCGCTTGCCGTTGAGATCGGCAGCCGATTTGAACGGCGAGTCTTCGGGTGCGGCCAGCACCCACTTGACCTTGCCGAAGCTCACCTTGGAGTAGATGAGGTCGGCGACCCGCTCCAGCTGGGGCTGCTCGGGATGTCCGATCTCGTGCTCGGCAATCCAGTCACTTCCCGTCAGTCCCGCATCGAGCACGCCGTCAGCCACGTACCGCGCCATCTCCTGGGCGCGGATCAGCAGGCACTCGATGTCGGGATCGTCGATCGAGGGGAAGTACGACCGCGAGCTGACCGCCAGTTGATACCCCGCGCGCTGAAACAGCTGCACGGTCGCGTCTTGCAGCGAGCCCTTTGGAATTCCCAGTTTGAGTTTCATATCGACGCCTTAATAGCCTGCCTCGCCGAAGGTCGCTCTCACTCTTTCGAGCGAAGGCGGGTGTAGAAACATGAACGCGCACCCGTGTGACACACATTGCCGTCGCCCTGCCGCTCCACTTTGATCAGCACGGTGTCATCGTCGCAATCGACGAAGAGCTGTTTCACGGCGAGGCGATTTCCTGAGGTCTCGCCCTTCATCCACAACTTGTTACGGGTCCGGCTGAAGAACGTCACGAACCCGCTCTCCTGCGTGAGCCGCCACGCTTCGTCGTTCATGAAGCCGACCATCAGCACTTCGTTGCTCGTCTCGTCCTGTACGACGGCTGGAATCAGGCCGTCCAGTTTCGTGAAGTCCATACTCGCTCTTTCGCTATTCGCTATTCGCTGTTCGCTATTCGCTATTCGCGGTTCGCTATTCGCGGTTCGCGGTTCGCGGTTCGCGGTTCGGCCCCAAGCCCCAACCAAAAACAAAAAGCCCACCGGTTGTCCGGCGGGCTCTTGCGTGTCACGAGATCGTCGTCGTCTTCTACGCGCGAAGTCCTGCCGGGCCGTTCGAGGAACGGTGGTGATGCACCCGGTGCGCGTGGTGGACCGACGACATAGAAAGCACAGGGTAGATCAACGCCGCAACAGAACGCAAACGGGGTTCAAAGCCGGCCCTGACCCCTCCCGCGTCCGCCAAGCTCATCGCAATCGCTTTCAATTGGCTGAAGTGTGCCGCGCTCACGGCTTCTTCGGGGACTGGGCGGCTGCGGCGCGTGGGACTCCCAGCTGTTGGTACTCGCGTCGGGCGGCCCGGACGATGGGGATGTCCGAGTCAGCGTCCTGCCAAACCTTGAACAGCGACTCGTAGGCCTCTTGGCTCGCGGCCATGTCGCCGCTGCGCGCGGCGGCGCGGGCGCGGCCGAGGTAAGCAAGCGGGTAAAGCGTGATGGCGGCGGGATTGAAGTCTTTGGGGACCAGCACACCTTTGTTGTCCAGGATTTTCTGGAACTCGAGCCGCGCTTCGGCGTCGGCAGCCTGCTTCAGGTAGGCCAAGCCTCGGAGATAAGCCGGCCAAAGAGCCGCATTGGTACCCAGCTCGTCTCGACCGGTTTTCTGCAACAGGTCCACGGCCGGGGCCGGATCACCGCGTTGGAGCGAGGCCGCGGCGTGCACCATGGGGAGCCAGGAGGCCTTGAAAAACGAGTCCTGGGGAAATCGCTGGACCATTTCGTCGGCGAGCTTCATGGCCAGGATCGTGTCGCCGCAGATCGCGACGGCCAGCGCGCTCCAGCTCAAGGCATACCGCCCCCGCGACAGCATCAGAGTGCGAGTGGCGGCCTGCTTCGCCTCCCGGCAATTGCCGTACGTCGCTTCCCACAAGGCATCTCCTGCCGAATACAGGCCAGCCCCTTCCTCCAGGCCGCGACCCTTGGCCAGTTCGATGGCCCGTTTCGTCAGCTCTCTCGCCTCGCGCACCCGGCCGGCGTAAGCCGCGGTCACCGACTGCATCGCCAGCATCCCGGCCTCGGTCGGAGTTCCCGAGACGTGCTCGACTTGTTGCTGCATGGCCTCGCCGTCGCCCTGCACGAATGCGACCGCGTACAGCATGTAGCGGCTGTAGGGTGGATCGAGCTTCCGCACAAGGGCCTGCTCGATGGCCGCTCCGGCCTCCTGATATTGGCCGAGACAGATCGAGCTGTGCGCAAGGGCGGCGTACGCTACACCGGCGTCCGGGTTCAGGCGGACGCCCTCACGCGCTTCCTCGAGAGCCTCCTGGTAACGTCCGATCGCGCAGTAGCGCGCGGAGAGGTTGGTGCGGGGAACGAAATCGCGGGGATACGTCTGCTTCCAGAGCTCGAGCACCTCGATAGCCCGATCGCCATCGTCGAGCACGTCCAGGTAATAGCGCGCCGAGATGTAGAACTTCTCGCGCTCGCTCACTCGCTCGCGGAGCTCGAACGCCCGCTGTGAGAACTGAGCGGCGAGGTCGTACTCCCTCGCGGTTCCATAGGTGATGCCCAGCGCCGCGTAGGCCATGGCGAAGTTGGGATCCAGCTCCACCGCCCGCCGATAGAGGGGTATCGCTTCGAAGTACTGGCCGCTGAAGTGCCTCTGCCGGCCCAGGTCGTAGGCCTTGAACGCTTCCAGCGACGCTGTGGTGGCCTGCTCGATGGGTGCGGAGAATTTCTCGATGGAGGCGAGCGACTCTCCCAGCTTCTTCCGAAGGCTCCTCGCGGCTTCACCGAGTCGGGTCAGGATCCTCTCCCGGCTCTCCGCTTCGGCCTGCTCGCGCGCGACGGTCTCGCCGCTGGCGGCACTCACGGCCTCCAGGTTGATCACGTAGTGACTGCCGAGGCTCGCGATCGACCCAATCAGCAGCGCTTTGACACCCTGTCGCTGGGCGATCTCGCGCGCGAGATCCCTCGTTACACGCTCATCCGGCGGCCGTCCGATGTAGCGAAGAGTCTCCCGAACGCGTTCCTCGGAGACGATGTTCAGGAACGGGCTTTGTCCCAGTTCCACCGCCACCGCCTGCCGGAGCGTCCCGTCGAACACCTCGTCGCCGGTCGTGTTGGCGAAGTCCGCGATCAGGACGCTGTCCTTGTCCGTGAGGGCCGCGGTGCCGCCGGATGTGCGGGGACGGACGAGATAGAACGACGTCGCGGCTGTGACCATGGCGACCGCGAGCAGGACAAGGGTCGTTCGCCATCGCCGCTCCCTGGAGGCGGGTTGCGCAGCGCCGGCCGCCGAGGCCACATCGGCGTCGCGGACGCCGGAATGGGAAAGACGAATATCGTCGCTCGTGGCGCCTGACCCGATTGCCTCATCCGCGGTTGCTGCCGATGCCATCGGGGGTCCGGTTCGTGGCGCGGTGGTTTCGACCGCCGCCACAAAGCGATACCCGACGCGCGGGACGGTCTCGATGTAATGCTGCCCAGTGGCTTTCTCCCCGAGCGCTTTCCGCAATACCGCTATGTTGTGAGTGAGATTGTTCTCTTCGACGGCCGTGTCGGGCCAGACCGCGTCTAGCAGCTCCTGCTTGGTCACGAGCTGTCCCGCATTCTCGACCAGCACGCGGAGCGTATCGAACACCTTCAGCCGCAAGGGGATCACTTCAGTACCGCGAGCGAGACGGCGCTCCCGGACGTCGAGCTGAAACGGTCCGAATTGGTAGGCGCCGCGATCCGCAGGGTCGCCCACAAAGCCCCCTCAGGAAAATTTCAGGAATAAGCCAGCGTTCTCAAAGGACGCCGGAGGCCCTTGGATTCTACCTTCTGGATCGTGCAGCACCGAAACCACGGAGGATTCTATGAAGATCAATCGATTCGCAAAGCCATTCGGGTACTCGACTATCGGCGCTCTCCTTCTCATGGGGTTCCTGTCGCCACCGTTACGAGCTCAAGATGACCGGACGACAAGGACCACGCAACATCCCGAACATCCCGTGCCGGCGACCAGCAGCGCCCTCGTCAAGACAGTCCGGGAATCGACCGAGCGCTTCCGTGACGTGGCGGTTGCCGAGGCGGAGGGTTACCACCTTCTGTTCGGCTGCGTCACCGGACCGGACTCGGGCGCGATGGGCCTCCACTATGTGAACCTGGCCCTGGTAGGAGACGGCCAGCTGGACCCAACGCAGCCAGAGATCGTGATTTACGAGCCGACGCCGAACGGACGCTTGCGGCTCATCGGCGCCGATTACCTGGTTTTCGCGGATGACTGGGACAAGAAGGGAGTCGGCACGCCTCAGATCATGGGACAGCTCATGCATTTATTCGAGAGCCCGAACCGCTTCGGATTGCCGGCGTTCTATACGCTGCATGTCTGGGCGTGGAAGGAGAACCCCACCGGCACGTTCGTGAACTGGCATGCCAAGGTCTCCTGCGACGGATTCGGCGGATAAAATCCAGCCAATGCTTTGCACTGAAACACAGAAACACTGAAACGCGGGTTGAATCAGATCCGATCCGTGATTCCGTGTTTTCGTGTTTCGGTGTCAGCATTCCCTAGTGGGACGTCGGCGGTGCTCGAGGCGGCAGCGCCTTCCGCGGCAGCTTCTCGGGCCAGTTCGCGGCATTCCACGCGAAAACAGCCGCCACCGCGCCTTGCTGCGTGACGTCTGCCTTCTGCACGCGATCGAACGTGTCCATGTTCGAATGATGCGATCGCGAGTTGTACTCGAGTCGCTCCTGGATGAACTGAAAGCCCGGAATGCCGACGCTGTCGAACGAACCGTGATCGGTTTGCGACACCGATCGCGGGCTCGCGGCTTTCCAGCCGATGTCCTTCAACGACTGGCCCCATGTCTCGAAGATCGGGAGCGCGGCGAGATTGCCCTGAGCCCAAATGCCGCGGATGCGGCCCGTGCCGTTGTCGAGGTTGAAATAGGCCGCGACCTTGGCGTGTGCCGGTGTGGGCGCCTGGGTCGTGGGATCGATGTAGTGCTTCTGCACGTAGGCGCGTGAGCCCAACAGTCCTTGTTCCTCGCCCGCCCACAGCGCGACGCGAATCGTCCGGCGCGGCCTCAAACCGAGCGTCTGAATCACCCGAACCGCCTCCATCATCGCCGCCGAACCGGTGGCGTTGTCGGTGGCGCCGCCGGCGTATGGGTAGCTGTCCATGTGGGCGCCCATGATCACCACCTCGTCGGCGAGATCGGTTCCCGGAATCTCCGCGATCGTGTTGATCGCGTTGCCGGCGGGATCGGTTTCGGGATGGAGCTTGGTCTGGATATTCACCTCGAGCTGAACCGGAATATCGCGCTCGATCAGACGGACGATGCGGTTGTAGTGCTCGACGGCGAGCAGGGCAGAGGGCACCTGCTGCGCGGCATTTGGATCCCGGCTGCCACCGTTGCCGGGGAAGATCGTCCCACCGTCGGTGCGCTGCGTCATCCACGACAGGTCACTGCCGCCAGCCGACAGGTCGCTGTTCGACCCGCGTTCGAGCAACACCGCGGCGCCTTCGGCCACGAGGAACTGCTGCACCGCGGCCGTTGAACTTCTGCTGCGCCCGCACCCGCCCCGACCAGCGCCACCCGCCCCACCAGGCCCAACCGGCGTCTCCATCGCCTCCTTCCAATCCTCGTCGGTCATCCGCAGGATGACGCGACCGTCCAGCATGCGCACCGGGCGCACCGGCTGCATGACCACGATCTTGCCGCGCAGCTGACCCTTGTACTTCGCCAGATCGCCTTCGTTAGCCGCCCGTACGAAGACGACGTCCGAGAGCACCGGCCCATTGGTCGATGGCGAGTACCAGCGCGGAGCGCCGATGAACGTCTGCGTCTGCGGTGACACGAGGTGGACCGAGAACCGCTCGATCGTCCAGCCCTGACCGAATGGGAAGCGCTCCTGGTGCACGTTCTTCAGGCCCCACTCGGTGAACTTCTTCATCGCCCACTCGCTGGCCTGAGCAAACGCCGGGGTGCCAGTGGCACGCGGCCCATGAACCTCTGACAGCCACCACACGTGGTCAACCGCCTGCGACCGCTGGATCGCCTCGGCCCGGATGCGACCGATGGTGTTGAGGTCGAGGCCCGCGCGGCGGCGCCTGAGCCGAGACGGTCAGCGTCACCGCGAGGAGAGTGAAGGTGAGAAAGAACGTGCGGCGCATGGGATTCCTTATAGCGATGAGAGCAAGGCAACCACGAAGATCACGAAGTCTTTCTGGTTTCGAATTGCCAATGCGTTCTTCGTGTCCTTCGTGCCCTTCGTGGTTGCATTTACTGCGGTTGCGAAGTCGTCGTGGCTGCGGGGCCTCGCTTGTACTTGTCAAACCAGTAGCGCAGATACAGCTGCGTCCGGACGAAGTTCGACGGCGTGCTCGACGTGCCGTGCCACTCGTTGTTCATCCGAATCATCGCCGTCGGCACCTTGCGCAGCTTGAGCGCGCTGTAGAACTGTTCGGTCTGCGGCATCGGCGTCCGCAAATCCTGCACGCCCGTCATCAGCATCGTCGGCGTCTTGACGTTGCCGACGTAGCTCAGCGGCGAGCGGCGGAAATGCTCGCTCGGGTCTTCCCACGGCAGCTTCTCGAAGTTGTAGTACCAGTTCGCGCTGTCGGTCGTGCCGACGAAGCTCACCCAATCGATGACCGGGCAGTTCGACGATGCGGCGGCGAAGCGATCGGTGTGGCCAACGACCCAGGCGGTCAGCACGCCGCCACCGCTGCAGCCGGTGACGAACATGTTGCGGTCGTCCACGAAGCCCTTCTTCAGGAGCTCGTCGACGCCGGCCATCAGATCGTCATAGTCCTTGCTCGGATACGCGTTGTTGATCTTGTTGCCGAACTCGCTGCCGTAGCCCGTGCTGCCGCGCGGGTTCGTGTACAGGATGACGTAGCCGTTGGCCGCATGCTCCTGCCATCCGTAGTTGAAGCCCACACCGTACATGCTGTGCGGACCGCCGTGGATGTGCAGCTGCATCGGGTACTTCTTGGCCGCGTCGAAGCCGGGCGGCGTGATGTACCAGCCCTGAATCTTCAGACCGTCCGGCGCGGTGTACCACATCTCCTTCACCTCGCCGAGCTTCTTGCCCTTGAGGATGTCGTCGTTGACGAAAGTCAGCTGCTTGATCTGCTGCGGCGACGCCACGTCGAACGAAACGATGTCCGGCGGCGCCTGCGGCGAAGTCGACACGCCCACGGCTCTGCCGCTCTTGCTGATGTTCGACACGGTGAGCATCTGCGAGCCCTTGGTCACCGGCTGCACGGCGTCGCCACGGGTTCCCGCCATCGGCAGCACGTAGAGATTCTGAATGCCGGTGTCCTGAGCGGTGAAGTAGAGGCCGGTGCCATCCGCCTTCCACTGCAGGCCTTGCGGCGAGCGATCCCAGTTGGCCGACACGAGGTGCGGATTGCTGCCGTCGATGTTCATCACGTAGACCTTGCTGTCGGTCCACGTGTTGCGTGAGAAATCGTTGCCCGTGTAGGCGACGAGCTTGCCGTCGGGCGACACCTTCGGGTTACTGTCCTGCCCCTTGCGTCGCGTCAGCTGTGTGATGACACCCGAGTCCACGTTGACCGAATAGATCTCCGACTCCCGCCATTCGTAGTCTGCATCCGGAACGCGAAGCGATGTGAAGAGGATCTGCTTGCCGTCGGGGGTGAACTCGATGCCGGTGTGATCCCAATCGCCGTTGGTCAACTGTTGCGGCGTGCCGCCGGTGGCCGGCACCACGAACAGGTGCCGATAGCCATCGTCGGTGAAGCCCTGTTGATCCTGGCGATAGTCGAGCCGTTCGACGATGCGCGGGTTTTCAACCCACTTGGCGCCATCGGGCCGCTCCGGCATCTTGATCGGCCACGCGTTCTTCTTCTCGACCTTCATCGCAAAAGCGAGCGACTGCCCGTCGGGTGCCCAGGTGACGCTGGCCGGCGATTCGGTGACGTGCGTGACCTGCGAGGTCGCTCCCTCGGCATCCATGTAGCGGACGAAAATCTGCGAGCCCTTCGGCTCGCCCTGAGCCGTGTAGACAATGCGATCGCCGGTCGGCGACCAGCGGGCGTTGCTGCCTTTGACCAGGAAGCGATTCCTGCTGCCGTCCGCGTTCATGATCCACAAAGACGACTCGCGCTTGTCGTTGACCTTGTCGATCCACCCGCGCGTGTAGATGATTTGCGACCCCTCGGGGGAGAGCTGAGGATCGGAGACGGTCTCGTACTCCCAGTAGAGGTCGAGGGTCAGCCGGTCGTTGGCCACCGCATTTGGTGAGGCCTGGTTCTGAGCAGCGATGACCGCCGGGACCGATGCCAGAGCGAACGCGACAAGCAAGCGGCGCATAGGGACCTCCGAACGGGTTCAGCAGGTTCAGCAGGTTCAGCAGGTTCAGCAGGTTCAGCAGGTTCTGCAGGTTCTACAGGTTCTACAGGTTCTGCAGAATCAGAAGTGACCGATTCTAGCGCGATTGGTCCGGTCGGAACCCGTAGAACCCGCAGAACCCGTAGAACCTGTAGAACCTGTTCCAATGGCATCCTGCTTGCTTTTTGGTAGCACAAACTACTTTTCTGTCTCATTGGATGGACATACATGAAACCCCTCTTGGCTGTGGCAGCCCTCGGTGTTCTGCTGGCTTCTCCTGCATTTGCGCAATCGGACGACAATCGGATCCGGCTGTCCTTTGGCGCCGGCGTCACGGCCGGCGGGAACGACGGCGAGCTCTCGTTGTCGGGCTCGGCCGGCTATCGATTCGCCAAGCATTTTTCATTCGAAGTGGAGTTCACCTCGGCGGAGGACGGCGACGGTCGATTCGATGAGCCGTTCCGGAGATTGAATGGCACGACCGGTTCCGGAACCTTGCCGGCCGGAACGAACTTCGTGCTCCAGAACGTCGGTCGATTCGAGTCGATCGCATCGATCTTCCCGATCCCCATCGAAGGCGGAATCGACGGCTCCACGCTGATGATGACCGCGGGCTTTCGCTACGAGTTCCCGGTAGAGAGCACACGGTTCCGTCCCTACCTCAGCGGCGGTCTGGGCGTGGCTCGAACCGAGCAGGAGATCAACATCTCGCTGGCGCCAACGCCGCCGCCGGCCGGTCGCGCTTCCACAACGGTTTCATCTTCACTCTCGGACATCGACGAGGAGTTTTCCCACACTGGCGTGATGGCGAGCGCAGGTGTTGGCGCGAGCCTTCGTGTCTACAAAGAGTTGGCCATCGATCTGAACGCCCGCTACTTCCGGCTCGATCGGGGTCGGAATCTTGGGAGCTTCGGGGGTGGGGTGAGCTATCGCTTTTAACAGAGCTTAGAAGAACAGAGCTTAGAAGAAGGGCACAGGAGGCAAGGAGATCAGGAGGAATTTGGTTTACCCAAAAAATACTCCTGATCTTCTGACCTCGTGTTCTATCGCTCCTGAACTCTGAGCCCAAATCCGATCCCCGATGAGACGACCGACCAATCTCCAGTGGTGGTGGCTCACGCTGGCCGCCGTGTTCATCGTCGCCGCGTGGCCGCCAGACAACGGCAAGAGCCTGGCCACGAAGGTGGTGAACTGGGCGGTGGATCCGTGGAATGAGCTGCCGGTGCTGCCGCCGCAACTCGGGCTCGGCGCGGGCGACGACGTCGAGGCAGTGAACGCGCGTGACGCCGTGGTGCGGCAGTACGACGAGCTCTACATGCAAGGAGGCAGGACGCGTCGACGCCTGCTGTTGAAAGTGGCCCGCGACCCGTTCGACGCATCGACCACGCGCCAGCTCCTGACCGGACTCGGCGTCCTGAGCCTGCTGTTGGCGTGGCGATTCGCCGGTCGCCCACCGCGCGCTGAATAGGCCAGGAGGTAGCCCCAGCCCCGCCTCAGCCTCAGCGCCCAAGCCCCAAGCCTCAAGTCCAAAAAACACGCCCGACCGCGCGGACACGATCGGGCGTGTCTCAGCCTTCCGAAAACTGCCGAGCCGTGATTACTGAGACGACGGCGGAACCGTGCCCTTGATCGTGATCTTCTCGACGGTCCAGGTCGAGCAGTCGCCTTTGTAAAGCACGGTTTCGGATTCGCAGTGCAGCTCGTGGATCAGGCAGCCGCTCTGGCCGTGCCCCTCGCTCGTCTGCGCCCAGCCCAGGAGCTTCCCGTCCAGGCTCGTCTTGTAGATCTTGCCGTTGCCGTCGCCGCTGAACAGGTACTGCGTCGGTCCGGGATTGATACACACGCTCCACGGCGCGCCCATGCCCTCGATGACGCGCTGCAGCTTCAGATCGGGATCGAGCACCTGAACGCGGCGGTTGCCGCGATCGGCGACATAGATGTTGCCCTTGGCGTCGTTCGTGATGGCGTGGACGGTGTTGTACTGATTGGTTCCGGCACCGCGCTCGCCGACCGAGCCAACCCAGCGCCCGTCCTTCGACATCTTGGCCACGCGCGAGTTGTTGTATCCGTCGGAGATGAAGATGTTGCCTTGCGTATCCCACGCCACGTCGGTCGGGCGGTTGAAGACGCCCGGACGCGCCGGAGGCGTCTGCTCCTGCTTGTGGCCTTCTTCCGTGAATTGCTCGAGATAGTCGATCGCCTCAGTTTTTCGCCCAAGGACCATCACGACGCGTGCGTCAGGATTGAACTTGACGATCATGTTGGCCCCTTCGTCCACCATCCAGACGTTGTCGTCCTTGTCGACGCGCACGGTGTGCGCGAACGACGAGGCGTAGTTGTCCGGCCCCCACTGCTTGACGAACTTCAGCGCCGGATCGAACTCGAAGAGTTGGGACGCCGTGGATCCTTTGGCGGGTCCCGTCGCGCCGCTCCGGGTGAAGACGAAGAGGTGCCCCTTCGAGTTTTTCGCGACGCCGACAGCCTCGCCGATCGTGTGTCCAGGTATGACGAGCGGCAGCACTTCTTCGGCCACCTGCAGCCGGGGCGTCTGCTTCTCGAGCTCGAGCTGCTTGGCCATCGCGGCCTGCATCTGCGGGTTGGCGGCCGGCTGGGCGAGCACGACCACGCCGGCGCAGAGGAACGGAAGAACGAACAGGTAACGTTTCACGGGTACCCTCCCGACTTTTCCCGGCGCGCATCTCGCCCGGCAACCGTGCGTCGGTCGCGCCTTTTAGAAGTGAACGGAAACGATGCGCATTATATCCCTGCGGCAAATGAGGCGGTCGGCCTTTACGGCCGCCTGGGTTTTGATATTCTCCGGGGGATTGGGGGGCCAAAATGAATTGTTCAGCCGATCTGATTCGACCGACGCTGTATGCACTGACCGCTGTGATCGCGACTGCGAGTTTCGCGCTCGCCCAGCCGCCGCCGCCTCCGCCGCGCCCGCCGATGACCTTGACGACGACGGCATTCCCTGACGGCGATCCGATCCCCGCGAAGTACACGCAGGCGGGCGAGCAGGTGTCGCCAGAACTCAAGTGGACCAACACACCGGCAGGGACGGTAACGTTCCTCCTGCACATGCACGACCCGGACGTGGCGCGGAACAAGACGACCGACGATCAGGTGCACTGGCTGGTCTGGAACATTCCAGGAACCGCGACCGGCCTTCCCGAGAACGTGCCGAAGGGCGCCGACCTTCCCGACGGCAGCCACCAGACCAGCGCGAGCGGACCGGTGTATCGAGGTCCTGGCGCGCCGGCGACGGGCCCGCAGCATCACTACACATTCGAGATCTACGCGCTCGACGCCAAGTTGGACGTGACGCCCGGCGCCGACGCGTTCGAGACGCGGACCAAGGTAATGGCGGCCGCGCAGGGACACATTCTGGGGAAGGCCGTCTACGTCGGGTTGTTCAGACGGCCACAGTAACGAGTTCAGAAGCTCTCGCAAGAGATCAGGAGGTCAGGAGAATAAATTTCTCTTGATCTCTTGATCTCGTGTTTTTTCTCTTGAACTCGCGAGTCGCAGGTTCCTCGCTACCCGTTCGCGATGAATCCGGCTGAGGCCCCGTGAAACGCATTAGTCGGCAATGAATCCGGCCGAGGCTCCGACCCAGCGCAGGCCTTTGTTGTAGTCCACGCCCATCATCTTGCCGCGCCCCATGCGGATGAGCGGCAGCATCGCGCGCAGGCGATCGGTCCAGATATACATCACGCGAATCTCCGACTGCGTGGCGCCGTGCGGGGTCTCGATCACCGGCGTGAAGTGAATCCGCTCCTGCAGGATGTAGTTCCGCCGATCGTCCGGAGGAATGGCCGCAATCTCGTCGTCGGTGGGCGCGAACCTGATGCCGCCACCGGCGAACGAGAAGAGCGGCTTCAAGAGGTAGTTGTCGCGATCCTCTGGCAGGCGATCGAGCTCGTTCAGATACCACGTGCGCGGCACCGACGGATGGCGGAGCCACGGTATCGAGAACTTGCTCACGCGGAAGTACCAGGCGGGATGGCCCAGCCATTCCACGTCGTAGTCTTCGCGGTAGTCGAACGGCAGCGCGACCTGCTTCTTCTCCAGCTCGTCGGGAATCACGCGGTTGTAGATCCGCTTGATTTGAATGCGCTGCCCATCGCGTTGATAGAAGAGCTTGCGCCCCTCGACCTGCACGTCTCCGGTATCGATCGCCCGCACTCCCCACAGCGCTTCGGTGGCGACGAAGTCGGGCCATGTCTTCTGATGCGTCGGCTGAATCTCCAGCAGCACGACCTCCTTTGGATCGTGCTGGCCGACCAGGTGCTGTTGGAGCAGGCGCTGATACGAGTCGTGGTCGAGCGACTCGTCGACGAAGAATCCCAGCTCCGACGGCAGCTGGTACGCGTCGCGATACGCCTCTGCGACCGAGAGCTGAAAACCGAACAGCGACGCAAACGCCTGGAGCTCGACGAGCCTCGGCTGAATCGTGCCGTCGTCGTGGCGAACCAGCCCGAAATCCACGCAGAGGAACGCCGGTCGCTCACCTGCTCCGGGCCCTCGATAGCGATCGGGGACGACCGCAGCGCCGGCCCGGCCGGCCTCGCCGCTGAGACTCTGCTGCACCAGCTCCGCGCCCAATGCGGCCAATTGGTTCATCAGCGAACGCGGATAAAAACACGGCGTTTCGCTGAGGTGGAAGCCGAGGGGCGCGCCCGATCGCCTTTCAAGCGTCGTGTGTAGAGATTCGTAACGCGCGTCGGTCCAGGATGCGTTGAAGGCGTGGCGGTAGGACGGAACCATGAAGGGCTCTCAGCTTACAGCTTCAGAACGCTGTTCGCTCTTCGCATTTCGCAAGAACCGCCCGACGCAACGAAAGCGAATAGCGAAAAGCAATAGCGAATAGCAAATAGCGAAAAGCGAATAGCGATCAGTCGCCGATCAAGAACTTCCCGTCGCTCATGATCTGCTGGCCGTCCACGAAGATGTCGAAGCGTGTGCCGACGACGTCGATGTGGGTCGAGGATTTCCAATCGGCGCCGGTGTGGACGCCGTAGGGATCGCCAAAGGCGATGTGGACGCCGGGGAACTTTTCGTCCTGGAGGATATGACCGATCACCCGCGTGAGCTCGATGTTGGTGCCGATGGCAAACTCGCCGACGCGATCCGAGTTCTCGTCGCGGTGCGTGTAGGACCAGAAGTCGTGTTCGAGCTCCTTGTTCTCACACTGCGCATCGGTAAGGCGATTGCCTTCGACGCGAAGCAGCAGCGGCGTCTCGGCCAGGCTGCCGTACTTCTCGCAGAGAAAATCGCCGACCACGCCGTCCACGACCACCGTGCCGTTCACCTCGCCGGGTGACGTGAACACTTCGCCGCCGGGCAGGTTGCCCCACTTGTCCGGGCTGATGAGGCCGCTCGTCTTGATCCAGCGGTAGTTGGGATTCAACGTGGCGGTGAAGTCGCTGCCGCCCCTGGTCGTGGCGCGAACCTCGCGGGCGTTCTGCACGATCTCGAGCACCTGCGCGCTCAGGCGATCCACCTTGTGGAAATCGGCTCGCATGCCTTCCAGCATCATCTGGCGGTTGATGTTCACCATGTGGGCATGGCGCATCCGGCGGCGATTGACGATCGCCGTCATCTGCATCCGCGACTTGAGCTCGTTCTGCTGCGCATGCGCGGCGAAGATGCTGACCTGGCTGCGTTCCATGTCGGCGGCGATGACGCCGGGGAGATCGACCAGCGGTCGCGGCGCGACCTCCTCGAGCACGAACGCCTGGTAGGCGGCGCCGACCTCTTCGATTTCGTGGACGAGGCTGGCGGCGATCTCTTCGCAGTCTCGATCCGCAATGACCGTGACGCGCTCGGTGGGTTGGACATTCAGGCACACCCGAATCGCGTTGCGGGCGCCGGGGGCAAGTTCGACATCAAACGTCTGGAGCATCAACCGTTCTTTCGTCCTTCTTCTCTATTCTGTTGTCGGCGGATGCCCTAGATGCCTTTAAGGAAGGCGTCGAACCTGTAGCTGAGCGGCGGGGCCTGGCCGGCGGCGCGCTTCACGGCCAGCGCCGCCACTTCGTTGACCACCCAGTCGAAGTTGGCCTGTCCCACTGAATGGAGATCGGCGTCTGGCGCCGGATTCATGAAATCGATCGCATAGGGAACGCCGTCTTCGACCGCGAATTCCACGGTGTTCAGATCGTAACCCAGCGCCTGGCAGAGTTTGAGGGCATCCTGCTCGACGCGGGCCAGCAGCCGCGGATCGTACGCCGGCGGATTCTGGACGTAGCGCTCGTGAAACGGCGCGCGCGGATCGTAGGGCATCACGTGCACCTTTTCGCGCCCGATCACATAACACCGGAAGTACTCCGTGAACTTGACCGCGCGCTGCAGCATCATGCACAGCGTCCGCGTCTGATCGTAGGCGGTGAAGAACTCGTTCGGCGTGTTCACCTTGTACACATCCCGCCATCCACCGCCGTCAAACGGCTTGAGGAACGCGGGGAAGCCGACGTACTCGAACACCGCCGGCCACTCGAGCGGGTACTGCAGATTGCGCATCGACCGCTCGGTCGTGCCCGACGGATGCTCCTTGTGCGGCAGCAGCACCGTCGGCGGCACCGCGACGCCAATCTTGATGGCCAGCGAGTAGTTGAAGAACTTGTCGTCGGCGCTCCACCAGAACGGGTTGTTGATGATCTGGGTGCCGGCCAGCGCCGCGCTCTTGAGCCACGCCCGGTAGAACGGGATGTCGTGCGAGATCCGATCGACGATGACGTCATAGGCACAGGGATCGGCCATATGCAGGGCGCCGATCTGCACGAACTCGGCCGTGACGCCGGCCACGCCCATCGCCTTGATGCGCTCGACGAGCGCACCAGGGAACGTGTTCTCCATCCCGAAGAGGATGCCGATCTTCTTCATTGGGCAATAGCTTACAGGTTCAGCGGGGTTCAGCGGGTTCAAATTGGTTCAGCGGGTTCCATCTGGCGAACCTGTTGAACCTGTTGAACCTGCTGAACCTGCTGAACCTGCTGAACCTGTTGAACCTGTTGAACCTGTTGAACCCGCTGAACCTGCTACGGGAGATACGCCTGCGCCATGGGCCGCCAGAACGGCCAGTCGTGCTTGGAGTTGTTCCAGACATGCAGACTGTGTGGAATGGCCTTGGCACGCAGCAGCCCCGAGAACTGCTCGTTCGGTGAGCGGCAGATGTCCTGGTCGCCAGTGACCAGCACCCACTTGTTGCGCCGGAATTGATCCAGGTAGTAGGCGTCGCTCAGGGTGGGCAAAAACGACGGCGGGTTCAGGAAGTAGCAGTCCTCGTCGAAATAGCCGTCGAGAAACTGCGAGATGTCGAACGCCCCGCCCATCGTGATGCACGAGCTGAACGTATAGGGATGGCGCAGGGCCAGCGCCATCGCGTGATACGCGCCGAAGCTGCACCCGGTCACGCCAATCGTCTCCGAGCGGGTGAGGTGCCGGACCAGCGGCACCACTTCGTTGAGCACGTGGTCTTCGTAATGGAGATGACGCTCCACGCGGCTGCGCGGATGGCTGCGCTTGGCATACCAGCTCTCGCCATCGATCGACGACACGCAAAACAGCCGCAGCGCGCCACGATCGAGCTTGTCGGCGAGCGCGGCCACCATGCCGCGATCTTCGTACTCGAAGAACGCGCCCATCGACGTGGGGAACACGAGCACTGGCGGGCCCGCGTGACCGAAGATCAGCAGGTCCATCTCACGGCTCAGAGAGCGCGCGAACCAGCGATGGTAGTCGCGAGTCATACATCGTCAGGGGATACACCGTCAGGGGATCAATCGGTCAATCAGTCCATCAGTCCATAAATCATTCAATCGTCAATTGGGTGATCTATTGACTGATTGACTGATCGACCGATTGATCCTCTGACGTTGATCCTCTGACGCTGAAGCCTATACTTTTTCACCGCCCTAATGCATCCGACCTCCGACCTGCGTCGCCACGACGGGTTTTCGTCCGCCTACCTCGACCGGCGCGACATCGTCGTCTGGCTGCCGAATGAGTATGACGAGGAGGAGACCCGGTACCCCGTGCTCTACATGCACGACGGCCAGAATCTGTTCGACCCGGAGACCGCATTCGAAAAGGGACAGCACTGGCGTCTTGGCGAGACCGCCGGCGAGCTCATCGCCGCCGGCCGCGTCGAGCCGCTGGTCATCGTCGGGATCAACAACACCGGACCTCGGCGGGTACAGGAGTACACGCCCACGCGCGACCCTCGGCTAGGCGGCGGCCGCGCGGCCGATTACGGGCGAATGATCGTCGAAGAGCTGAAGCCGTATATCGACGAGACGTACCGCACGCGTCCTGATGCGGCCAGCACGGCGATCGGGGGCTCGTCGCTCGGCGGCCTGGTTACGCTCTATCTCGGGCTCACCTACCCACGGGTGTTTTCGCGGCTTGCCGTCCTCTCCCCGTCGGTCTGGTGGGATCGCCGCGCCATCCTCCGGCTCGTGCGGCAGACGCGGCCCAAGCCACCGCTTCGAATCTGGGTCGACATGGGCACGGCAGAAGGGCGCCGGGGTCTGGAAGACGCGCGAATGCTCAAGGCGGCGCTCGTCGGCGCCGGCTGGGAACTCGGAGTCGATTTGCACTACGGGGAATACGAAGGCGCAACGCACAGCGAAGAGGCGTGGGCCGCGCGAGTCGGGCCGATACTCGAGTGGCTGTTTCCGCCGCGCGATTTCAAGCCAATCTGAACACCGGTCGATCTGCCGCCGACCTTCACGTCCGATCTGGCCCCAACCCGCTTCAACCGCAACACCGCCGCCTCGTCCTCTGGACGCCCCAACCGGGGCGCCGGCTCCGAGAATCGCGCGGCCAGGCTGTGCATGGCATTTGCAGCAGGACAGCGCTAGTCGCATTCATAGGCAGGGACTCGAGCTGGAATGCCCGAGGAAGAGGGAGGTTCAGTATGCGGTCACGCACTATCGTAGGAGCGATTGTCTTGCTCGCCGGTCTGGCCGTCGGTGCCGCGGTAACCAGTAGTGCCGCTGATTCAGTCAAGAAATGGGCTCTCGTGAATCTGACCGAACCCACGTCCATCGCGGGCATCTTTGTCTCGGGCCCGGTCATGTTCATGCACGACGACGCGAAGATGGCACAGGGAAAGCCTTGCACCAGCGTGTATCGGTTCGTTCCTGGCGAGGGAATTAAGGAGGAGATCGTGGCCTTTCACTGTGAGCCCCGCTGGACGAAGGCACCGGCAGCAGTTCACGAAAGCCACGATTCCAAAATCTCCACGGCCCGCGCATCCTGACGGAGTATCAATTTGCCGGCGACCCGGAGGCGCACGGCGTACCGACGAAGTCGCACTGAGTAAGTCGTCGGGAGGAGCCGGAGGGCTCCTCCCGCAATTAATTCTCACGGCGTGCGGAATATTTCACCCTCGACACGCCTTCCGAATTCGCGGCGAAGGCCCGCTGACCGGGAGGTCTGGCGACGGATGATTTTTGCGCAGAACGGCGTAGACTAGCGCACACATAGGCTTCATCAGCCAAGGACCATCTTTATGATTCGACTGACTGTTCTCGCTGGAATAGCGCTCGGCCTTGTCATGCGGTCCCATCCGGCGGTTGCCGGCCCCGTTGAGACGGGTCAACAGGTCTTCGCGGCCCAGAAGTGCTCGCTCTGCCACTCGGTGGCAGGCAAGGGCAACGCGAAAGGATCGCTCGACGGCGTCGCGACGAAATTCAAGGCGGCCGAGCTTCGCGAGTGGATTGTCAACGCCAAGGTCATGGCGGAGAAGCACAATGCGACGCGCAAGCCACCGATGAAGGACTTCTCGTCGCTTCCAGCCGCCGATGTCGACGCTCTGGTCGCGTACCTGCAGACCTTGAAGTGATGTCGGCGTCCCAAGAGCCGCGCGTCTCGCGCCGCACGCTTCTCGATTCGTTCCTGGGCTTCGGGTTCGTGTCATCGGCCTTTGCCGCGCTGTATCCCATCACGCGGTTCCTGGTGCCGCCACGAGGCGGTGAGCCCTCGACGACCAGCGTGGTGGCAGCGAAGGCTGCTCAGCTTCCCCCGAACTCGGGCATCGTCTTTCCGTTCGGCACCAAGCCGGCCATCCTGGTTCGCACGCCCGAAGGGGAGTTTCGCGCCTTTACGGCCGTCTGCACGCACCTCGAGTGCACCGTCCAGTACCAGGCCGAGACCTCGCAAATCTGGTGTGCCTGTCATAACGGCCACTACGACCTGTCGGGAAATGTCGTCTCCGGGCCGCCGCCTCGAGGACTGGAGCCGTTTGCAGTGGCGGTGCGCGGGGAGCCGGGTAAAGAAGAAGTGGTTGTCTCGCGCGCATAGAGTCCACCATGGCCGAGCGACTCGTGCTTCACCGACTGGTAGCCTGGGTCGACGAGCGGGTTGACCTCAGCGAGGTCCGGCATCTTCTCGCCGAGAAATACGTTCCGGTCCACCGCCATAAGGTCTGGTACTACCTCGGCGGCATGACGTTGTTCCTGCTGGGCGTTCAGCTTGGCACCGGCATCCTGCTGCTGCTCTACTATCGGCCGAGCGCCGACGAGGCGTACGAAAGCGTTCAGTTCATCGTCACGCGCGTCGAGTTCGGCTGGCTCGTGCGCAACATTCACAGCTGGGCGGCAAACCTGCTGATTGCGGTGGCGTTCGCCCATCTCTTCAGCGTGCTCTTTCTCAAAGCCTATCGAAAACCGCGTGAGCTGACTTGGATCAGCGGCGTGTTCCTCCTCTTCGTGCTGATGGGTTTCGGGTTCAGCGGGTACCTGCTGCCGTGGAACGAGCTGGCGTTCTTCGCCACCAAGGTCGGCACGGGAATCCCGGGATCGCTTCCGGTCATCGGACCGGGATATCCAGCGATTCCTCCGAGGCGGTGACGAGGTGACCGGCGCGACACTTTCGCGCTTCTTCGGTCTCCACGTTGCGATCCTGCCGGCCTTGCTGACGGCGCTGGCCGCCCTGCATCTTCTCCTGATTCAGCGCCAGGGCATGAGTGTCCCCCTGAGCGTCGAGCGCGCCCTCAAGCCTGGCGAGTCGCTGCCGCGCATGAGGTTCGTGCCCAACTATTTGTTGCGGGACATGGTCGGCTGGTATCTCGCGCTGGCTGCGCTCGCCGCGCTGGCTGCGTTTTCTCCCTGGGAGCTCGGCAAGAAGGCCGATCCGTTTGCGCCGGTTCCCCCCGGCATCCGCCCGGAATGGTATTTCCTCGCCGCGTTTCAGACCTTGAAGCTGTTGCCGAGCCACATCGCCGGTATCGAAGGCGAGCTCATCGGCGTGATTGGCATGGGCGTGGCCGCTGGCGCGCTGATCGTGTTGCCGTTTCTCGATCGGCGATCGTCGCGCGGAGAGCCCAGTGTCATGGTGACGGTCATCGGCGTCTGCGCGCTCGTCTACCTGGCAGTGTTGACCGTGGTGGGTTATGTGCTCGCGTGATCGTTTCGGCTTCGGCGCCGGGCCCCGAGTCTGGTTGCCGCTGTCAGGCGTCGGACTCGCCGGCCTCCTCCTGACGGCCTCGGCCGCGCGCGCGCAGACGCCGGCTCCGGCCTCCCGCGACGCCAACCAGTGTGCGACCTGTCACGCGACTCTCACCGGAGCTTTGGCGGTGCGCCTGGAGGCCGACGACACACACGCGCGTCGCGGATTTGGCTGCGTCGACTGCCACGGTGGAAACGCCGCCGCCACCGACGCAAGAGCGGCCCATGATCCGGCACGCGGATATCGCGCCGTCCCCAAGGGTGCCGCCATCATTGCCACGTGCGCGCGATGCCACTCCGACGGGAGCTTCATGCGGACGTTCGCGCCGGCTCAACGCATCGACCAGGCCGCCGAGTACGCGACGAGCGTCCACGGAAAGCGCCTGGCGGCCGGTGACCTGAAGGTCGCAACCTGTGTCAACTGCCACGGGGCGCATGGCATTCGAAACGTCAGCGATGCCAAGTCGCCCGTCTATCCCGCTCAACGTGGCGGCGACGTGCGCCCGTTGCCACGCGAATCCTGAACACATGGCCGGCTACACGACGGCGGCTGGGCCTCTTCCAACCAATCAGTACGACAACTACCAGAAGAGCGTGCACTTCGATGCCCTGACCAAGAAACAGGATCTCTCGGCGCCAACGTGCAACGACTGCCACGGCAACCACGGGGCGTCGCCACCGGGCGTTGGCGCCGTCGCCAACGTCTGCGGCACCTGCCACGCCGTGTTCGCGGATCGCTTCGCGTCGAGCCCTCACAAGGACGTGTTCGACCGGGGTTGCGTTGAATGTCATAGCAATCACGACATCCTCAAGCCCTCCGACACCATGCTGGGAATGGGGGCCGGGGCGATCTGCTCGACCTGTCATGACGGCGACGAAGGCGCAAAGGCGGCCACCGCCATGCGGACGTCGCTCGACTCGCTCCGCACCTCGATTGAGCGCTCAGATGGATTGCTCGGACAGCTGGACAACGCGGGCATGGAAGTCGGAGAGGACCGGCTGCGACTGCGCGAGGCGCAAAACCATCTCACACTGGCGCGGACGGAGGTGCACACGTTCAGGGCCCCCCCCGTGGAAAAGGTCGCCAGCGAGGGGCTGGCCATCACGACGCGGGTCGAAGGGGCTGCCCAGCAAGGCTTCGGCGAGCTCCGCTTTCGGCAACGCGGCCTCGCAGTCTCGATGGTGGTGATTCTGCTCGTCGTGGTGGCGCTCTTGCTCAAGATTCGAGATCTCGAACGCGGCTCTCATGAGCCATAAGTCGGTCGGGAAGAATTCTTGCAGGAAGGTGTGGGACGACATTCAGTAGCTAGGCGGTCTTCTATGCGACGAACGAACCCCTTAACGCTCCTGACCATCTTCACCGCAGTGCTGCTGTGCGGCTCGCTCGCCACCGTCGTTGTTCAGACGGCGCCGCCGGCTAGCGAGCCGAGGGCGGAATCACCTCCGGACCAAACCCCGCAATCGGGGTATCTCGGCAGCGATAGCTGCGTGGTGTGCCACGAGAACTACGACGCCACCATCACGCCGACGAAACATGGCTTCAAGGCGAACGAACGCACCCCCATGGCCCAGCGAGGGCTGCGAGTCGTGCCACGGGCCCGGCGAGGCGCATGCCAGCGACCCGGAGAAGATCAAGCCGTTGCAGTTTGCCAAGGTCGCGGCCAGTGAGGCCAACGCGCAGTGCCAGACCTGCCACAATCGCGGCGAGCACGCGCTGTGGGATGGCAGCCAGCACGAGAACAGGAACCTCAAGTGCATCGACTGCCACAGCGTCCACTCGAGCGAGGGGCCGACGCTGATGCGCAAGAAGACCCAGCAGCTCACCTGTGCGCGTTGCCACCAGACCATCACCAACAAGCAGCAGCGCTTCAATCACATGCCGGTTCGCGAAGGCAAGATGACCTGCGCGTCGTGCCACAACGTGCACGGCTCGGTGAACGTCAAGCTGCTGCGCACGGGCACGACGGTGGACCAGAGCTGCACCAGTTGCCACACGGAGAAACGCGGCCCATTCCTCTGGGAGCATGCGCCGGTTGTCGACAGCTGCACCACCTGCCACGACTCGCACGGCAGCAACAACGATCGCATGCTCCAGGCGAAGCTGCCGTTCCTCTGCCAGCGCTGTCACGTGACGTCGCGGCATCCTCCCACCGTTTACGAGGGGTTCACCCTGCATGAACACGCAGAACGCCAACAAGATCTACGGCAAGGCCTGCGCGAATTGCCACCAGCAGCTGCACGGGTCGAACCATCCCAATGGCAAGTTCTTCTTGCGGTGACAGGAGGCAAGCGATGCGCAACAGACTAGTCACGACGATCGCCGCGCTGCTGCTGGCCTCTGCCCGCCTGGCCCAGGCCCAGAACCCGCCAACCAAGCCCGCCCCGCCGGCGGTGCCGTCAACAGGGCTGTTCGATGTCGGGTTCCGGGGCGGCAGCACTGACGGCGACGAGGCACGCTACGAGCGCTACCGCGACCTGCGTCCGGGCGCCGCTACGCTCTTCGGGATGGACAAGAACACCGAGACCTACCGCTTCGGGGCCAACGCCTACAACATCGGCTATCGCGACCAGCGATACGTCGCCGACTACACCAACAAGAAGCTGACGCTGAGCGGCATGTACGACTCAATCCCATTGAACTACATCTACGACGCGCCTCTGATATGGACAGGGCGACGGAAACGGGCGATTCACGCTCGACACGGCGGCTCGCCGGGCCGTCCAGGGCCCGACGATCGCACCGGCCGACGGCACGGCGGTGGGTGTGCCGTGCGCACCGGGCTTCGGGCCGACGACCTGCAACGCGACGACCTCGGCGGCCGCCATCGCCAATCGATCGATCTACAACCAGTTGCTGCTGCCGAACGACCTGCAGGTGCTGCGAAATATCGTGGGTGTGAAGCTCGATTACGTGGCGACGCCGGCGTTCGGGGTGGACGTCGACTTCTCGACGACCGGTCGGACCGGTTCGATGCCGTGGAACGCGTCTTATGCCTTCAACAATGCGACCCAGCTGACCGCCCCCATCGATCACCGCAACAACGAGCTCAAGGTCGGCACCGAGTGGGTCAACCCCAAGGGCATGTTCCGGGTCGACTACTGGGGCAGCTTCTTCGAGAACAACATCCAGACGCTCACCTGGGACAACCCGGTCTTTGCGACCGACTACAACAACGGCCTGGTGCCGCCCAACGGTCCCTACGATCCGAGCGGCTACAGCAACGGCAACGGTCCGGCCTTCGGGCAGAGCGCCCTGTGGCCGAGCAATACGCTGAACTCGTTCGGCGTGACCGGGATGTACAAGGCGCTGCCCAAGACCACGGTCAACGGCAACGTGCAGCTGACCTACATGCGGCAGAACGAAGCGCTGTTACCGTGGACGCTCAACACGTCGATCAACAACCCCACGGTCCTGGCCGAATTCCCGGGCCTGCGCGCCCTGCCGCGAGCGTCCGCGGAGGCCGCGGTCAACGGAGTGAACGCGCTCGTCAACCTCAACAGCCGGCCGTTGCGGTACCTCACGCATTCAGGCGCGATACCGCTACAACGACCACAACAACAACACGCCTCACTTCGACAGCCGTGAGTACGTGCGGTTCGACGCCGTTCCGGAGGAGCTCGCCGACGATCCCCTGACTCCGCAGGTCGAGGGGTTTTCGGAGTACTTCCAGATCACGCGGAAGAACTTCGACGCGAACGCCACGTTCCGATTGCGCGACTTAGGGTCGCTTCGCGTCGGCTATGCCAACGAGCAGTTCGACCGCGAGGGGCGAGGCTTCAGCGACGTCTCGGAGAACACGTTCCGGCTCGCCTACGACGCCGGTTTGTTCAACATGCTGACTGTCCGGGCGACGCTCGACACCGGGCAACGGCGCGGCGACGGGTTCATCCTCAGCGGCATCGACTACGAGTCGGGCCCGGCAGGCACGCAGCCCGGGCTCCGGTACTACGACGAGGCCGATCGGGATCGAACCCGCGCGGCGCTCATCTTCAGCGTCAATCCGGGTCCGATGGCCAGCGTCTTCGTGCAGTACTCGACGACGAGCGATACATTCCTGGCCGACGAGTCCATTCCGGCTGGCCGGGACCAGTTCGGCCTGCTGAGTCAGGACGTGGACGCGGTGGTCGCGGGCGTGGACCTGAGCCCGAACGACACCGTCCACTTCGGCGTCAGCTACGGGCGCGACTGGTTCGACACGCTGCAGAAGTCACGCAACGCCAACCCGCCGCCTGATCCGACCTGGACCGACCCGTCTCGTGACTGGACGCTGGACAACAACGAAGTCGTGAACACCTTCATGACCTACTTCGACCTGACGGGACTGGCCAGCGCCAAGGCCGACGTGCGATTCAGCTTCGAGCGGAACGACTCGGACAACGGGTTCACCTTCGGTGGCCCGCGCATTCCGGCCTTGCAGGCGGCCAATCAATTCATCCCACTGCCGAACGTCGTGAACGAGTGGAACCGCTTCACCGTGGACCTGAAGTACTACCTGACGCCGACTATTGGAATCGGGTTCGGCTACTGGTACGAGAAGCAGAACATCAGCGACTGGAACACGATTGATTCCAATGGTCCGGTCGGCTTTACGGACGCAACGGGGACTCCGCGTATCGACTGGCTGGGCGGTCTGTTGACCGGCTACGGCAACCGGCCGTACGAAGGCCAGACGGCTTTTGTGCGGGTGCTCTATCGCTTCTAGACCCAAGCTCACTTGAGTTGACGTACGGCAGGACTTTAGTCCTGCCATCGAGGCGCCACTAAAGTGGCGCCCTACGTACTCGACTCAAGTGAACTCTGGGTCTAGACGGACGCTCGCTTCACGGCAGGGTGGCGGCGCCATTGATCGGAGGATCGATCCCACGAGGCGTCTCCAGGCAGGGAGAGCGTGAGTGCAATCATGGCCTGGCGTGATTTCAGCGATGAGCGGTTTCGCAGCGCGGCGATCAGCTACTGCAACCGCTGGTGGATGGACCGGATGTCGGGCCCGGGCGCGAATGCCGGTTTGCGCCCTCAGACCTAACGGTTGCCCGTCACTTCCAGTGCGCGGGCGGGCCGCACGAACCCTCGCTCCGCAACCGGCCAATCCTTCCTCCAGGCCTCTGGCTGGTCGGACACGCCGGTGTAATGGATGCGGACGGCCATCTTGCCCAGACGATCCTGCAGCCGCGCCTCTTCGCGAATCGGCCACCAGTCATACAGGAACACTTCGAGCGGCCGCCACATCGCCACCCATCCGCCGATCAGCAGGCTCTCCCGCACTAGGCCGCCAAATTCGAATCCCCGGCCCACCACCATGCTGTCGACGAAGTCGCCCACGAGAATCGAGACGGTGAGAAAGGCTAGGCCAATCAGCAGGCTGATGCGCCCATTACGCAGCAACTGTCGAAGCTTTCGCCTCGTGACGTCCGCCCGTTGCCGGAAGAACTCGTGTATCGCGTCGCGCAGCACGCTCGGCTCGTCCGGCAGCCCGGCCGGGCGATCGAGATGGACCACCAGGCACAACGGGTCGGCGGCGGGCAGCTCGCGGCTCCATTCGACGATGAACTCCTCGGCGTTGGGGTCGAGATCGCGTTCGCGAAACGGCGCCGGGTCCATCTCGTTGAAGAGCTGCTTGAGCTCGGCGACGTGCACTTCGATGGGCCGGCACTGCGGCGGCAGCGGATCGCCCACAGTGCGGGGCTCGGCAGTCATAACATCTGCATTCCTGTCATGAGGCTACTACGAGCTCATCGCCGGAGCGCCGCCTGCCAGTTCACAAGGACAGTCAGGGCGACGTGTCCCTGCGCCCCGGACGGGGGGGCCAATGCGAGGACGCGGCCATCCGGTGCGACGTCATAGGGGTGAAGCTGCGCGGCCGGCGGCTCGATCAATCGCATCACGAAGCGCGCTTCTCCAACATCCACCGACGACCCTTTGAAGCTCACTGGCACAGCGACCAATCGGTTGTCGGCCGACACGTAGAACAGCCCGTTCCCTTTCTTGCCCCACCGCGGATAGCCTCCACCGCCGGTTGATACCACTCGACGTGTCGTTGCATTCGGAAACGCCTGCACGTAAACCTCGTCGCGTCCAGACTCATCGGAACTGAACACAATCCATCGGCCGTCGGGCGAGAACTGCGCGTGCCTTTCCGCGGCGGGCGATTGGAAGAGGGGCGTCGCTTTGCCCGCTGCGCCCATCGACAGCAACCAGACGTCGTAGTTCGTGGCAGGGGTTACCGTCGTATAGAGGAGGCCGTCTCGAGACCAGTCAGCAGGGTACAGGGCGTAATCGGCGCGCAGTAGAGCCCGGCCCTGTGCCGTCTCGCCCGCGCCCTTCTCGAAGAGTGTCTGA
Source organism: uncultured Acidobacteriota bacterium (assembly GCA_963773045.1). Lineage (GTDB taxonomy): Bacteria > Acidobacteriota > Vicinamibacteria > Vicinamibacterales > UBA2999 > 12-FULL-67-14b. The sequence goes on from CAVYZT010000005.1 coordinate 312,776, forward strand.
CGGGTCAATCCGGTGAACGCGATCCGCTGGCCGTCGGGGGACCAGATGCCAAAGTTTCCCTGGTTGTCGAAGGTCACGCGGCTTCGGACGTTTCGTGTCAACTCGAGGCGCCAGATGTCACGGCTTCCGGTCGCGTCGTCGATGAACGCCATCGTCTCTGTGCCGTTGGGCGAGATCCGAAGTCCGACATAACGATCCGGAGGGCCCACAGTGGCCAATGGAGTGCCATCCGGGCTGAACCATTTGAGCTGATACTGACTCGTCCCAGCGGTGTAAAGGATCGTGCCGTCGTGTGCGACGGAGAGGTACGAACGGCCGGCGCCAGAGTTCGTCGCGGCGTTCCCTGCTGCGGGGATCGCCACCAACGGGCCTGTCAATCGCGTGGTGCTGAGGTCGAACGGCTGCGCGACGAGCGCGTCTCCCTGAACCCTCAAGACGTACCCAGGCTTCCCGTCACGCGACGGCACATAGGCGGCGTCATGCGACGCGGTGACGACTTGCCGCTTTGTGTCAGGTCGATCCAGTGTCGTCATGTAGACGCCGGGGTGTTCTCCTTGCACGTAGAAGAACAGCGTGCGTCCGTCCGGAAGGAAGCGTGGCCAGCGATGGCCGATCTCGTTGCCCTCGAGACTCGTGAGCGGCGATGGCGTCCCCCCAGACGCGGCAACCTTCAGCATCGGTCCTGCTCCCGCGGCGAAGACGATCGTGTCATCCGCGCCCCAGGATCCACCACGTGGACTCGACACAGGAGTCAAGGCGGTTGATGCGCCTCCCGACGCATCGACCCGCCTCAGGTAGCCTTTCGAGAAGTAGCCCAAGGCCTGCCCGTCTGGAGACCAGAACGGCAGGAGCGCACCCTCGGTGTCGGGGAGTTGACGCGATGCGACGGAGTCCAGCGTGCGCACCCACAGCTTCGGAACGCCATCCGTCGTGGCTACGAAAGCGACGCTGCCGCCGTCAGGCGAAATTGCGCTTCCACCGCCCAGGACGGACATATCGAATTCAGTTCCGGCGGGTGGACTGATCTCGAGGCTGATGATCCTCTCCGGCCCGGCAGGTGCCCGAAGTCGACCTCCGAACCAGCCCACCGAAGCACCGAGGACCAGCGCTCCAACTGACAACGCCGCAATTCGTCCTCGCGTCGAAGATGACCCGCCGGTTACCGAAGCCGTTTCAGCGGTCCACTCGAGCGCGGTTCGCAGATCGCGGGCCGACTGCCAGCGTTCGTCGGGGTCTTTGGCGAGGCACTTTTGCAGGTACTCGATCGATCGACAGTGACGTCACCGCGGCCACCGAAGGCGCTTCGCGCTCGACGATTGCCGCCATCACGCTAGCTGGATCGTCGCCGCCAAAGGCGCGAGTGCCCGTGAGCATCTCGTAGAGCACGAGTCCAAACGAGAAGATGTCGCTCCGAGCGTCGGCGGGTTTTCCGAGAGCCTGCTCCGGCGACATGTACGGCACGGTTCCGAGAATCGTGTGCTCGCCGGTCATGGATCCCGTCCGCTCCTGGTCCAGCACCTCGATTCCTGAATCCGGGCGCTGCTTGGCCAGTCCAAAGTCGAGCAGCTTGATACCTTGCTTGCCGACGAGGATGTTCGCCGGCTTCAGGTCTCGATGCGTGATGCCCTTGCGGTGAGCGGCGTCGAGAGCGGAGAGGATCTGCGCGGCATACAGCCGAGCGCGGTCCAGTGGCAGAGGACCTTGCAGAGGCTGACCGTCAATCAGCTCCATGACGAGGTAGTTCGGACCGACGTCGTACAGCGTGCAGATGTTCGGATGATTGAGCGCCGCGACCGCGTGCGCTTCCCGTTCGAATCGTTCGCTGAAGTGCGCCGAGGCAAACTTGACGGCGACCTGGCGGTCCAGTCGCGTGTCCCTGGCCTTCCAGACCTCGCCCATTCCGCCGACGCCGATTGGCGCGACGAGCTCGTAGGGGCCGACGCGGTCGCCGGGGGAAGCAGCCATTGCGGCGCCTAGAGTGTAGTCCCGGTTACCGGGCACGAAGGACACGAAGGACGCGAAGGGGTCTTATCTAAGAACTCCGCGGCTCCGCGCGTGACGCCCCCAGATTTGTCTCTGTGTCTCTGTGGCCCGTACGTCTCTGTGCCTGCGCGTGTCACGCCCTACGGGCGCGGAGGACTTCGAGCGCCATCGGGATGAGCGACACGGCGACGATGCCGAGGGCGACCAGCGAGAAGTTGTTCTTCACGATCGGAACATTGCCGAAGATGTAGCCGGCGCCGACGCACAACGCGACCCAGGCCGCCGCGCCGACGACGTTGTAGAACAGAAAGGTCGAGGCCGTCATCGACGCCGCGCCGGCGACGAACGGCACGAACGTGCGAATGATCGGCGCGAACCGGCTGGCGACCACGGCCATGCCGCCGCGGTGCTCGAAGAAGGCATGCGCGCGATCGAGGTGCTCGCGATTGAGCAGCCGATGCATCATCCCTTCGGAGTCCCGGGCCGAAAACACCCTCGGCCCGATCGCACGGCCGATCGAGTAGTTGACGACGTTGCCGAGGATGGCGGCGGTCGTGATGAGCACGGAGACCAGCGTGATGTCCATCGCCCCAGTGGCGGCCAGCGCGCCGGTGGCGAAGAGCAGCGAGTCACCCGGGAGAAACGGTGTGACCACGAGCCCGGTTTCCGCGAAGATCACGAGGAAGAGCGCCCCGTACACCCAATAGCCGTAGTTGGCGACGAAGGTTGCGAGATGAGTGTCGAGATGAATGAAGAGATCGACGATCGCGTCCACGGTCGGTCAGCATACCATTCGCCTCTCCGCAGCCCAGCGTGATACAACTGAGCCCTTCGGGGTCTGGCGCCATGACACCGTAAATTGCTGCAGCGTTTGCGATCGATCGCAGACACTGCAGCGGTTCTCGATGTCACGGTGCCAGACCCCGTTACACGCGGAGACACGATGTCGCAGACGCAGAAAATTTTCGCCGGCCTCGGAATCGGCATCGTCATCGGCGGAGTGATCAACGCCTACGATCCGACGCTCGTGAAATGGGTTCAGCCGATTGCCACGCTGTTCCTGCGGATGATCAAGATGATCATCGCGCCGCTCATCTTTGCGACGTTGGTCGCCGGCATTGCCGGCGCAGGGCACGCCAAGGCCGTCGGCCGGATGGGCTTCCGCGCGATCGTCTATTTCGAGATCGTGACGACATTCGCGCTCGCCATCGGGCTGCTCGCCGTGAACCTCACGAAACCTGGAGTGGGCGTCGTGTTGCCGCCGCCCGCGGGCGGCGCGCCCGTCGTGCCCCCGGCGCAGAGTTGGGACCAGATTCTGCTGCACCTGGTTCCCGAGTCAGTGATTGACGCGATGGCCCGTGGCGACGTGCTGCAGATCGTCGTCTTCAGCATCGTGTTCGCGGTCAGCCTCGGCATGATCGGCGCCAAGGGCAAGGTCGTGGTCGAGTGGTGCGAGGGCGTCGCCGAAACGATGTTCCGCTTCACCGACATCGTGATGAGGTTCGCGCCGATCGGTGTCGGGGCCGCCGTTGCCTACACCGTCGGCCACGGCGGGCTTGGCGTGCTCTACAACCTCGCGTGGCTGATCGGCACGGTCTACCTGGCACTGATTGCCTTTGCCGGCCTCGTGCTGCTCCCGGCGGCGCTGATATTCCGGATTCCGCTCCGTCGCTTCTTCGACGCCGTGAAGGAGCCCGCGCTCATCGCCTTCTCCACCGCATCCAGCGAAGCGGCGTTGCCGCGGGCGATCGAGTCGATGGAGCAATTCGGCATCCCGCGCCGCATCGTAGCGTTCGTGCTGCCGCTCGGCTACAGCTTCAACCTCGACGGTTCCACGCTGTACCTGGCACTGGCGGCGGTCTTCGTGGCACAGGCTGCCGGTGTCGATCTCACGATCGGTCAGCAGATCACGATGCTCGTCACCCTGATGCTGACCAGCAAGGGTGTCGCCGGCGTACCGCGCGCGATGACCGTCGTCTTGACCGCCACCCTCGTCCAGTTCGGCCTGCCCCTCGAGGGCATTACGCTCATTCTTGGCGTGGACGCGATCATGGACATGGCGCGCACGATGACCAACGTGGTCGGCAACTGCCTGGCGACGGCGATCGTCGCTCGCTGGGAAGGTGAACTCACCGTACCAGCGGAAGAAAAGGCCGCATAGTTTGACGAAACGTACGTAGCCGCGGAGTCGCGGGGGCACGGAGGATCAAATCGTTACCCTCACTACCTTACGTGTTGCTCCGCGTCTCCGTGGCTCCGTGGCCAACGTACGTCGGGGAGCATTGGCTTGTGTCATTTGGCTCTTCACGCTGCTCGCCGCTGGTGCGATTGATGCCCAGCTGGCGGGGCCGCCGAAGGATCCAAATGCGACCCGGCCGGCCGACCTGGTTGAGCTGGTGAAGCTGGATCCCACCATCAAGCTCGACATCCGCTACGCCGGCAGCAACAACTTCCTCGGCAAGCCCGTCTACAAAGAGGCGCGCGCGTTCCTGCAGCGGCCCGCCGCCGACGCCCTGGTTGCGGCCCACCGTGAGCTGGCGCGCGACGGCTATGGACTGTTGATCCACGACGGTTATCGGCCGTGGGCGATCACGAAGCTCTTCTGGGACATGACCAGCGGATTTCAGCGCGAGTTCGTCGCCGATCCCGCCACGGGTTCAAAGCACAACCGCGGCTGCGCCGTCGATCTCACGATGTACGACCTCGCGTTCGGGACGGCGGTCGAAATGCCGGGCGGCTACGACGAGATGACGAAGCGATCGTACCCGGACTACAAAGGCGGCCCGCCCGAGGCGCGCGCCAGGCGCGACCTGCTGCGCGCGGCGATGGAACGCCATGGCTTCACCGTGGAGCCGAACGAGTGGTGGCACTTCAACTACAAGGACTGGACGCAGTACCCGATCCTGGATGTCGCCTTCGGCGACATCAGGTAGTTGAAGAACTGAGAACCAAGAAAGAAGAAGGAAGAAAGGCTATCGCCGCGGAACCCCTGGCCGTTTACGCGACCCGCGGAGAGAACACGGCGGCCAGCAGATCGTCGTCAGAAAACTCGCGTAACGCCGCGGCGTCGAGATCGGGCACCGCTTCGTTCCGTAGATCCACGCAAAGACGCAGCGCCTTACACTCGCCCTCGATCTGACCCAATTGATCGGCTTGCACGAGGTATCGCCAGCCGGAGGATCGGATGGAGAGATAGCGTACACGCCGGGCGGCGGCGTCGATGACGACGCCTTCGATGCTGCCAAGCCGCCGCCCGTCAGCGCTCAGGACATCCAGTTCGGAGAGGGCACCTGCCGGGCTGGTCACCTTGGATGCATCAAGGTAAGAAAGTTCCGAGGGGGCGGGGAGCTGAGCAGCGTTTCGCATGGCGGTCACTCCGCTCTACGGTGATGCAATTGACCTGCCGCAAATAACCCCAATGGGCACGGTCCAGACGGTCCTGATGGTCGGCGAAAGGCCCAACTTACGAATCGTGAGGGGAGGACCGCTCATATTGGGTTGCGCCTTAACGACTTCGTCGGTTCAACGGACCGCCCGATGAAGAGGTCCAAGGTTCAAGGACCTGGAGCAGTTGGCCTGGTCATACGGAGTACCGACGCGGGCAGGCGCACGCTGCTGCCTCGATTTACCATGTCAATATTGCGCGCCTCGCAGTGTTCGCCAACGACCGCCATGAGTCGGATTCGGAGCGGCGGTGGAACGCATCGCGCAAGTCACTCATCAAACGCGGATCCTCGCCTCACGCGAGCGGATCACCGTGAACTGCTACTTCCCAAAATGGGGAGCCTCTTTCCATCCGTCACAAAGGCATTCAGTGGATGTCCGGCAAAGGGCCTTGGAGTCGCGGCGTGTGAGCAGCCGACGAACGTCCGACGGCGGTGACTCGCGCTGTTTGAGCGCGAGGCTGAAGCGTCGATGCCGAAGCGCGAGTTCGCAGGATGCCGGTGCTGGCCAGAGGACGTTCCGCCGTCGCTAAAGCTTTGGCGGACTCGCCGTAGCCTTGGCGTAGGCGGTCGACCGCCGTGACGACAGGTCTTTGCGGCGAGCCGTTTCGGCGAGGCAGCTGGATCGGCCGAACCAACCTGGCCGGAGAGCCGCCGTCTTTTCCAGCCGCTACTATTTCCTCGAGCGGATTAGAGCCAGCTCGGGTAGATCTGGGTCCGCTTTGGCCCACAGCTTGGCGGCCTGAGCGAACGCTGCTCGCGCGGCTGGCAGATCGCCAGCGTGCTCTGACACCAACCCGGCCGCGAGGTGCGACCCCGCGTATTGCGGATCGTGGTCCATCATCTGTTTCGCGAGCGACGCCGCGAGCTCCCAGTCGCCGACGTCGCGAGCGGCGCGAAACATCGCTTCCAGCCTGAAGAGCGCCTGCACCCAGCCGTCAGGTCCGATCGTGTCGCGCCACCGCTTCGCAGCCTGCTCGAGCCCCTGCCGGCCTCTGTCGCGAGCGGCGGTCCGAAGAAAATACTCGCCTTGCAATCCCGCAAGCGCGCTGGCCGCCATCGCCCCGCCTTCCGCGCCCGCGCGCAACAGCTTGAGGGCCGCGTCCGATTCAGCGCCCGCCGCTGCGTATTCTTTGGCGGCCAGCAGCGCGTATCCGGCTTCGATATGCCCAACGGCTTGAATCAGCGGATGTGGATGTGCGGCAAGGATCCGCGCGGCCGAGAGCGCTTCCTGAATCCGGCCTCTGCTTCTGAGAAACAGCGGCCATTCACGCTTGTTGAGCAGCTGCACGACCAGATTCGACGGCAACTCGAACGACTCGCGGAAGAGCGCCTCCGCCTTCTTCATCTGACCGGCGTACTGATACGAGCTGGCGAGGAGATCGAGGTTGTGATGATGATGCCAGTCGTACGATGCCGGCACGTTCTCGCTGGCCGCGTACTCGCGATCGAGGCGATCGGCAGCTTCGAATTCGGCGATGGCTTCGTCAATCTGGCCGGCGCGGCGAAGCTCGTGCGCGAGCATGTGTCTGGCATGCGCGACGTTGGGCGCCTGCTTCGCAAACGCTCTGGCATGCGTCAATGCATCGGTCGTTCGCGACGTGTTTTCGAACGCGTGGGCCAGATAGTGGTGGGCCGCGGCGTGGTCGGGCTTACGGGCCAGCACGCGCTGAAAAAACGGAATCGATGCCGCGGTGGCGCCTTGCCCGCGGTCCGATGCCTCGGGTGCTTCGGCGACGCCGCGCAGCAGCAGTAACTCGTCTTCGTCAGGAAATTCGGCGACGGCGCGATCGAGCGCCGCGCGATAGGCGGCCAGCTTCGACGCGTCCCGCGGCGCGTCCTCTGCCGCCATCTGAACCTGTCGCATCTCCAGCAACCGCTGCTCGCGCGCCGGCAGGTGCGATGCCGCTGTGCGTGCGCGTTCGAGCGCCAGATGCGCCGGCTGTGACTGGTTGAGCTCGGTCAGCGCCACGCTCAACCCCGCGTGCGCCAGGCCGATCTGTCCGTCGAGCCGCAGCGCCTGGTTGAACGATCGCGCCGCTTCTATCCACACATACGAGTGGAGGTAGGTGAGGCCCTGGTCGTAGTACGCCTGCGCTTCCGCCGACTTGGTGGTGACCGCTTGATGGATCGAGCCGATGCCCTTGCGAATCGGCACGGGACGTTGGAGCAACTCGTCGGGAACCGCTGGAATCGGTATGCAGCGGATGCTTCGCAAGCGGCTGAGCGGCGGGCGACGCGCCGAGCGCCACGACCAGAACTGACAGCAGATAGAACACAGGCCGCAGATGACACAGATGACGCAGAAACACAGAGGGCGGCCGAAGCCGCCCGTCTGTGCGTGTTGTTTTCTTGACGATACTCAGAAGCCTAGTCTAACCAGCCTGTCTGTGTAATCTGTGTCATCTGCGGCCCTGGATGACTATCCGTGTCATCTGCGTGCGGCCCTGGATGATTGTCTGTGTCATCTGTGTCATCTGCGGCCCTGGATGATTCTCTGCGTCATCTGTGTCAGAAGCTGAAGTGCGCCCCGAGTTTGAAGAATCGGTGTTGCAGCACGTTGGTCGGACGCAGCCAGTTGGACGAGGCGGTGTTCGCGTACGTGGTGCTCACCGTGTAGGGCCAGCTGCTGTTGAAGACGTTGTAGAGATCGAAGTCCACACGCAGATTCGACCTGTCGCCTAACCCGAACCGCTTGGCAAATCGGACGTCCAGCTGGTTCAGGTTGTACTGGCCGTAGTCCTTGCCCTCGGCCATCAAGCCGATGATTCTCGACGCCACACTGGTCCACGGACGACCGATGAACGGCTGCGCCGCGGCGCTGGTGAGCGACCAGTTGGCCAGAATGCTCGGACCGGCGCCGCCAGTCTGAACGCCGCGAGTGAACTGGTACGTGCCCGCAAGCTGAACGCCCCAGGGCAGCTGGTACGAGCCCGACATCTTGGCGTCGGGACGATAGCCGTACTCGCGATGGCAGTTGTTCGTGCCGTCGGCATACGTCTCGGTCCCCTGGTTGCCGCCCGCGGTGACGACGGCGTCAAGACCCGCAGCGATCAGGTTGCAGTTGTCGAAGGTTCGCGACGTGGCGCCGAGGCCGCCCTTCAGGAAGGCGCCGTTGCGGAACCGCGCTTCGAGGTTGACGTCGAAGCCCTGGTACAGGTTGGTCTCACCGCCGAAGTCTTCGGAGAATCGGATCAGGCTGTTGGCCGGCTGGTTGAGCGCGAACACCGACGGCTTCAGGTCCTGCACGCCGCAGACCTGGTAGCCGCCGCCGCCGGGCAGATCCGGATCGCGCGGCGCCGTGACGCAGAACGAGTCGTAGCTGCTGGCGTCGTAGCGCAGATCATCGGTAAACGTCTGGTTGCCGAAGGTCCGGCGATAGTAACCGCCGTTAATCGAGACGCGTTCCGCCAGCTGGTGCTGAGCGGCGAACGTGATCTCGTTGTTGTAGCCGCGCTTGCCCCATCCATTGAGTACGTCAGGATCGTACTGAGTCGTGGGAACGGTCAGCTTGCCGAACGTCGGCGTCGAGGCTGAGTTGCTGAGCTCGTTGAACTGGATATTGCCGTTCGCATCGAGAGGCAACCCGTTGCGGTCAGCATCATTCCACGGGCGGGTGTCGGTCGCGGTGAGCGCGCCGATGGGGTTCACCTGGTTGGCCACGGCAATCTGCTGGCCCGCCACATAGCGCGCGTAGCTCGCCTTGATCGCCGTGCGGCCGTTGCCGAACACGTCCATCGCGAAGCCGACGCGCGGCGAGATGTCCTTCCAGTTCTGCACAGTACCGGTGCACAAATCGCCGGGATCGACCCTGCCATCGTCACACCTGCCGAACGTCGCGCCGCCGCTCAAGCGGCTTGGCAACACCGTGCTCTCACGCGATTCACCGATGAACTGATCGAAACGAAGCCCCAGGTTCCACGTGATTCGCCCCATCACCCAGCGGTCCTGCGCGTACAGCCCCAGGTCCCGCTTGATGCCGTTCTTGCGATCCGATGGAAGCCGCAGGGTGACCGACGTGGGCGCACCAGCGGTGTAGTTGATCGGCTGCATATCGCCCGTCCACATGGTGAGGAGGCGCCAGTCACCATTGGTCAGGGTCGCGCCCCCCCGCAGGTTGTGCGAGCCGACGACGTACGACGCGGCGCCCATGAACGTCCGCAGCACCGAGAAGTGGTCTGCCGGATTCGGCCACGCGTTGGCCTGGCGATTGTTCGACAGGTCGACAACGTTGTAGACCTGCGAGCTGCGGATCGCGTCTTCATCCCAGACCTTCTGGTCGCTGCCCGTGACGCTCGGCTGATACAGCTCGGTGTACTCCTGGTTGTAGATGCCGATGCCGGCTTCCAGCAGCAGGCGGTTGGTGTGCGGCCGCGTCCACTTCGAGACGTTGACGAAGCTGGTGGGGGTCACCTGGACGCCGGCAGCCTCGGGCGGAATCGTCGCGGCGATGCCCCAGTGGTTGCGGTATTTGTGCTGCTGGTCGTGGTAGACGGAGATCTTGTCCTTGCTGCTCACCTGCCACGAGATGCGTCCGGCATTGCTCACAATGTGCCCGTCATCGAGTCCTGGCTTGCTGGTGTCGGCCGCGTAGACGAAAGGCGATGGGTTCGAGTCGAAGTAGGCGTCAGCCTTGGTCTTGGTCGAACCCCAGTGTCTGAAGGTGTAGTTGAACCACAACTTGTTCTTGACGATGGGCCCGCCGATCTGAGGGTTGGCGTCCCAGATCTTCTTGATCACATCGACGTTGGTGATCGAGTTGGCCGGATTGAACGTCTTGCTGCCGCTCAGATTCGTGCGCGTGCACGCTAGCCCGATCCCGGGCGAGCCGCAATTGTCCGAGCCGAATGACTCACCGGCCCAGTTGGCGATCACCATGCCGCGGAACGAGTTGCCGCCGTCCCTGGGCACCATGTTGACGCGCATGCCGCCCTGGCCCATCTCCGCGGTGTCGGCGCCGGTCACGTAGCTGAACTCCTCGAAGCTCGAGTCGTTCCAGTAGACGCCGCTGTAGGCGCCCTGCGCGCACAGGTTGTTCAGGCGGATGCCTTCGATCGTCTGCACCGTGTCGCCCGAACCGCGGTACTGAAGCGGAGACTGCTGCAGGTTGCCGGAGCCGCCCACGTCGCGAGACAGCGCGCCGCCGCCGCCCTGGGCAATGGCCGTGCCGGGAATCATGATGCCGACCGCCTGGATGTTGCGGCCGGTCGGCAATGCCTCGCGGACCTCGGCGGTCATCACCACGCGCTGGGTGATGCCCTGAGTGTCCACAATCGGTGATTCGCCGGTGACGGTGATGGTTTCTTCGAGGGTGCCGACCTTGATGTCGACATTGAGCGTCGCGGTGAAGTCGGAGGTGAGCTCAATCCCCTCACGGACCACGGTCGTGAACCCTGGCAGGGTGAACGTGACCGTGTAGATACCGGGCCGCAGCGCGAGAATCGCGAATTGGCCGGAGCCGCTCGTAATCGTCGAGCGGACCTTCTCGATGAGCGCCGGGGAGGCCGCCTCGACCGTGACCCCGGGCATGACGGCGCCTGAGTCGTCCCGGACCGTGCCGGTAATAGACGACGTTTGCGCGAGCGCAGAAATGGGAAGAGCCGCGATCGCCGCGGCAAGACAGAGTACGCGAATCCACACCGTCCGCATCACCAGACCTCGCTTTCAAGAGAAGGCAAAAGCCACAACGACGTATCGCCACTTCACGCCGGCGCGGCGTCCGCACGGGTATAGCAGTGCGGGCCGCACCGTGTCAACGAGAGGTGACTGGATCGCCGATCGCCGGTGTGCAGTCGCGAGCAGCGGGGTTGGGGATGCGGAGGCTTACCGGGCGGTCACCGCCACGTCGAAGGTCGCGTCGAGCCCCGCTTTCTTGCTGCCGGCATCGACCATTGGCGTCTTGGTCTTGATCGTGCCCACGAGCCGGGGCGACGTGGACTTGATCGCGATCACGTACTCATCGCTGCCGATGCTGAAGGTGTTGTTCTGCCCGCCGACCAGGAATTCGTCGGTCATGACATTGCCTTTTGGACCGATGGTGAACATGAAGCCCGAGAACTTCTTCTCGCCGTGCTGGCTCTTCCAGGCGCCCTCGAACAGGCCCGCCATGAGCGGCTCACCGGGACCGGTCTTCGTGTCAGTGGCGAACTCCTTGGCGTCGGCCGGCTTGTCGGAGAGCAGCACCGAGACGAGCTGGCCGTTGGGCGCCTTGTAGGAAACCGCCGTCGCGTTGGCCAGCATCACTTTGGTGGCGCCGACCGTCACCGTTCCCTTCACAACCGCCGCTTGGCCTGACAGTGCCAGGGTACCGGCGACGACACCGGCCAACGTGAGAATCATCGAACGAGCGCGCATGGAAGCCTCCTGACAGGACTAGCGAATCGGCCGCGACTTTCTTTCTTCTTCTTTCTTCTTTCTTCTTCAGTTTCTGATCAGCCTGCCGTTGACGAACACGTGCTTGATCGTCGTCTTCTCTTCGAAGAGGTCTCCATCGGTGACGATCACGTTCGCGATCTTGCCGCGCTCGAGCGAACCGAGCCGGCCGGCGGCCCCGGCCAGTGTGGCGCCGTTCAGCGTGAGCGCCTTGAGCGCCGCGTCGCGGCTGAGGCCGCCGGTCACGGTCTTCTGCGCGTTCTTCAGGAAGTCTTTGGGATCGCTCAGCCCGTTCGACTCGAACGCAAAGACGACGCCGGCTTTCTCGAGAGCGATCGGGCCTCTTGGCGCATTGGCTCTCGCCTTGAGCACGCTCAGCGGCTCGTCGGCATCCGGTGCCAGCGATGCGGGCCGGGTCGGGAAGTTCAGGCTATAAATCACGCGGGCATTGCCCGCCTTGATCTCAGAGGTCACCGTCTCCACTTCGCGAGCCGAGGTGATGATCGGATCGAGCTTGAACGACGAGGCCATGTCGAGCCCGCGCAGAATCTCGCGCGCCGTCGTCGCGCGGAAGGCCACCGGCATTCGCCCCGTCAAAGCGGGTTGCATGGCCGCTAGCGCCGCCGAATAGCCTTTCGAACCAGAACCTGCCGAACCTGCAGAACCCGCTGAACCCGCTGAACCCGCTGAACCCGCTGAACCTGCTGAACCCGCTGAACCCGCTGAACCCGCTGAACCCGCTGAACCTGCTGAACCCGCTGAACCCGCTGAACCTGCTGAACCTGCTGAACCCGCATACCACGCCGCATCCAAGAACGCCTGCCGATTGAACGCGATGAGGCCCATCAGCGAGTTGGGATACGCGTCGCCGCCGGCGGGCCGGTCGGCGGTGCCGACATGCAGCGCGATTGGCGTCTTGATCACCAGCGCCCCTCGGCGCTCGTCGGCCAGCGCGCCGATTTGCGGGACGTCAGTCCCGAGAGCGGTGAAGACTAGCGCGCTTTGTCCGCGAATGCCGTCGCCGGCCGGCGTCGCCAGCGTGGCCGTGATACCCGCCGCCGCCGCGCGCGACAGCGCGGCCGACTTCGGATTCATGTAGTCGGCGGCACGCAGATCGGCACGCAACAGCGTGTCTCGCTTCACGCGCTCGACATCCTCGGTCGTCTGCGGACTGTCGGCGCGAGCCACCGGCGGCGTTTCGAGCCCCGCCGTGCTGCCCATATCGATCAGCCCCGGGTAGACCGTGAGACCCTTGCCGGCAATCACTTGCGCGCCGATTGGCGCCGAGACGCCCGTGCCAACCTGCGTGATGACGCCGTCGCTGAACACAATGGTGGCGTTGTCGATGGGCGCAGAGCTCACCGGGACGATGCGGGCGCCGGTGATCGCGTAGGTGTAGGGAGCCTCTTGCTGAGCGCTGAGGGCTGCAGAAACCACGAGCGCCAACCCTGCGGCGAACGTCCACAGTCCACGGTCCACAGTCCGTAGTCCGATCGTTCTGCCTTGTGGCCGCCTCCGCGGCTTTGCCGCTTCGGCGCGCCATCGCGCCGTAGCTCGCTGGGCGACTGCGCGAGCGGAGGCGGATGCCTTCTGCCTTATGCCTTTTTCCGGCCCCCGGTTGCCGGATCCCGGTTGCCGTGAGTGAGCGGCATTCATCGCTGGCCTCCCGGCCGCGATGAGAATCGCTCATACAACATCGTGTGCTTCGAGTTGAGGCCGACGTTCCGCCCGTTGATGAAGATGTGCGTGAACTGGCTCTTCATCTCCATCGGATCCCCCGTAGAGATGAACAGGTTGGCCAGCTTGCCGGCCTCGAGCGAGCCGACGCGATCGCCGACGCCGAGAATGGTGGCGGCATCGAGCGTGATCGCGCGAAGCGCGCGGTTGCGATCGAGGCCCCACGCCACCGAAATCGCCGCTTCGTAGGGAAGCAGGCGATTGTTGCTTGCGCCGCCGGTCCCGAAGGCGAACGTCACGCCCGCTTGAGCCAGCTCGCCTGCCGCGCGATAAGTCGCCGCGTGGTGGGCGTCTTCGCGCGTCGGCAGCGTGAGCACCGAGCCCAGAATCACCGGGACGTTCTTCTCTTTGAGCAGCGGCGCCACGAGCGGCGACTCGAGCCCGCCCGTGATGACGATCTTCACGCCGGTCCGATCGGCAAAGGCGACAGCGTCTCGGATCTCTCGCTCGCCGTTGGCGAACACGAACAGCGGCTGCCGCCCTTCGACGATCGGCACGAGCGCCGCCAGCGTCCAGTCGGTGCGACGATCGCTCGCCGCAATCTTCGAGTAGGCGCGGGCGCGCTCGAGCAGATCCTCCACCCGCTGGACGCGCGCGTCGCGTTCCTTTTTCAGATCCTCGAACTTGCGGTCGACGTCGGGGTTGGGGCCGAAACCGCCACCGCCGCCTCCGCTCCGGCCGAAGGTCGGGAACTGGAAGCTCACTCCGGCCACCGGCTTGAGCGTGGCTTCTTCCCACGTCCACCCGTCGAGGTTCATGACCGCGATCTGACCGCCGAGCAGCCCGCCAGCCGGAATCACCGCCGCGGTGGTGATGCCGTTGACCCGCGCCACCGGAATGGCGTCGCTATCGGCCTGGTAGGCGACCTGCGCCTTGACGGCAGCGTTGATCTCGAGCATCTCGTTGCTGTCGTCGAATCCCCGCGGCCCGGGCTCGTTGAGTCCAAGCGTCGTCCGCGCGTCGATGAATCCGGGGTAGACCTCGCCACCCTTCGCGTCGATCACCTGGGCGCCCGCGGGCACGGCGACGTTCGCGCCGACGGCTTCAATCCGGTTGCCGCGAATGACGACGGTCCCGCGCTCGATCATTGGAGAACTGATCGGGTAGATGCGCGCGTTGGTGATCGCGGTGACCGGGCCGGTCGCCGGTTGAACCTCGCTGAACCCGAAGCCCGGCACCTCTAGCACCCCGAGCACCTCTGGCACCTTAGGCACCTCTGGCACTCTTGGCACTTTCGGCGCATCAGCGCCGGTTTGCGGCGCCGTTGTCCCAGATCTGCCTTCTGCTGCGGTGAGCGTGCCCTTCTCGGTGCGCGCGTCGGTGAGACGTCGCTCTTCGCCCAGCCGATCGTAGTACTGCTGCCCGTCGATGTAGACGCGATCGACGATGGCGTAAGTGCTGAGGGGATGCTTGTTCCAGATCACGACGTCGGCGTCCTTGCCCACTTCCAGTGAGCCCACGCGCGAGTCGACACGCAGCTGTTTGGCGGGATTGATGGTCACGAGCGCGAGCGCCTCGTCTTCGGTGAGGCCACCCCAGTGCATCGACTTGGCCGCCTCGGTGTTCAAGCGCCGGGAGTGCTCCGCGCTGTCGGAGTTCACCGTCACCAGCACTCCGCGCTTGTGCATGATCGCGACGTTGTAGGGAATGGCGTCTTCGGCTTCGACTTTGTACGCCCACCAATCCGAGAAGGTCGAGGCGCCGGCGCCGTGCGCGGCGATCTCGTTGGCGACCTTGTAGCCTTCGAGGACGTGCTGAAGCGTCGCCACCTTGAAGCCCATCTCGTCGGCGACCCGCAGCAGCATCAGGATCTCGTCGGCGCGATAGGAGTGGGCGTGCACCAGCCGTTTGCCCTCGAGGATTTCGACCAGCGGCTCGAGCTGCAGATCGCGCCGCGGCGCGGCGACGTTGTCGCCGGCCTTCTTGCGCCGGTCGTACTCCTGCCACTCGCGCTGATAGGCCTTGGCGCGGCTGAACGCGTCACGAATCACGAACTCCACGCCGGGCCGCGTGATCGGATAGCGCCGCGGGCCCGATTGGCCGAACTGCCGCATGTCCTTCGGGTTCTCGCCCAGCGCGAACTTGATGCCGGGCATCGCGCCTTCGAAGATCAAACCCTTGGCCGGCTTGCCCCAGCGCAGCTTGATCACCTGGTTCTTGCCGCCAATCGGGTTGGCGCTGCCGTGCAGAATGTTGGCCGCGGTCAGCCCGCCGGCCAGGTCGCGATAGATGTTGATGTCGGTCGGATCGAGCACGTCTTCGATCCCGGTCATCGAGCTCACCGTCGTTCCGCCCTCGTTGATCGAGTCGGCGGCGATGTGGGAGTGCGCGTCGATGATGCCGGGCGTGACGAACCGTCCCGAGGCGTCGACCACGTCGGCGCCCTCGGGGATCGCGGTGTTCGACCCGCCCACTGCGGCGATCTTGCCGTCGCGCAAGACGACCACTCCGTTCTGAATCGTCCCGCGCGTGACCGTCAGCACCGTCCCGCCTCGAATGGCGACTACGGACGGCTGCGCAGCCTGGGCAACCGGCCGCGCCTGGTCGGCGCTCAGGACGGCGATCGCCACTCCCACTCCGAGCAGTAGCTGTCTCATTGCGTCCTCTTCGCTTCCACAGATCAGATCAACCAATAGATCATCAGATCATTCGATCCACCGATCACCACTTCAGCTGTTCACCAGATCGATCGCCAGATCACGAGCTCACGAAATCACAAGATGCAGTCATCTACCTTGACTCGTCGTTGTCGTCTGACCCCAGATGTATTTCGCGAACCATTCTTCGTTCTGCTCCATCGCCGCGCGATTCGCCTTGGGCTTGGTCAGTCCATGGCCGAAGCCCTTGAACACGGAGAACTGCGTCGGCACGTTCTGATCGCGAAGGCCCTGGTAGAGCTCGAACGCGTTGGGAATCGGCACGCGCTGGTCCTGATCGCCGTTCTGAATCAGGGTCGGAGCCTTGGCGCTCTTGATGTAGGTGATGGGCGAGGTGTCCGAGTAGATCTTCGGATCGTCCCACGGCGTCGCCTTCAAGTACTGACGGGTGAACGGGTGAATGTCGGTGTTCACGTAGTACGTCGTCCAGTCCGAGATGCCGGCGCCCACCGACGCCGCCTTGAAGCGGTCGGAGTGCTTGGTGGTCAGAAATGCCGAGATGTATCCGCCCTGGCTCCACCCCATCGTCCCGACGCGATCGTTGTCGGCCATGCCCTGGGCGACGAGCGCATCGATACCCGAGAGCACATCCCACGCGTCGCCAATCCCGAGGTTGCGCACGTTCAGCGACCGGAACTTCTCGCCGTAGCCGGCGCTGCCTCGATAGTTGGGCTCGAGCACGAGCGCGCCCTTGCCAAGAAAGATGTCGACCGGGTGATAGCCGACGTTGTTGTACGGAATCGGGCGCGAAATGCCGGTCGGCCCGCCGTGAATGACGATCAGCAGTGGATAACGCCGGCCGGCCTGGAAGTCCGCGGGCTTGTGCAGCACGCCTTCAATCTCCGCTCCGTCCTGGCTCTTCCATCGAATCACCTCGCGCGTGTGCTTCGGCCACGATGCGATCTGCGCGCCGGTGTCGCTCACCTTTTTTGCCGCCGCCATGGTGGCCACCGGCGCGATGAACACGTCGGGGAACTCGGTTGGGCTCGACCCGATGAAGGCCACGCTTCCGCCGTCCTGACTGAGCGAGAATCCCGAACCGATCCATTGATCGCGCACCGCGTGCCTGGCGATCTGCTTCGTCGCCGGGTCGAGCGTGAAGAGATACGCCCAGGTCCGCTGCGACGCCGAGAAGGCGAGTCCCGCCTTCGTCCACGCAATCAGGTTTGGATTCTCGTCGAACTGATCCGTGAGGCTCTGCACCGCGCCGCCGCTCGACGGCACCACGGCAATCGCACTGTTCTGGTAGAAGTAGAACGGCTTGGCCAGGGCCGAGACAAACGCGATTCGCGTCCCATCGGGCGACCACGTCGGATTTGAATCGGGCCCGTTTTGCGACACGAGCGGCGTCTTCGCGCCGCTTGCCACGTCGACGATGGAGATGTCCGCGGTGCCCCCGTCGGCGGGATCGCTCGTCACGCGATGGTCGAAGGCGATCTTCGAGCCGTCTGGCGACCAGTCGAAGCTGCCCACCACCAGGCTGCCCGACGTCAGTGCGCGGGTCGCGCGAGTGGCCAGATCGAGCACGTGGAGATGCGTGAATCGCTGATCCAGATCCTCCAGCCGCACTTCACCCCATCGTTTTTCGCGAGTCTTCATCGCCTCTGTCTGCGCGTCGGCCGCCGTGAAGGCAATCTGCGATCCTGACGGCGACCACGCGAAGTTGTTGACGCCGTCTTCGGTTTTCGTCAGCCGCTCGGCCTCACCGCCGCCAAGCGCGATGCGATAGATCTGGCGCTTGCCGTCGCGGTCCGAGATGAAGGCGAGCCATTGGCCATCACGCGACCAGGCGGGCTGCTGGCTCGACTTCGGCGGCGTTGGTGAGCTGCCGCGGCTGTCCTGCCGCCGCGTCGCCAAGCCAAATCTCGGTCTCGTACGCGTTTTCGTCCCAGTTGGTTTCGCGCACGGTGTAGGCGACGAGCTTGCCGTCGGGCGAAATGGCCGGAGCCCCGACCCGTTTGAGGTTCAGCAGGTCGTCGATGGAGGGCCCGCTGGCCGTTTGCATCGACGGGCGAGCGCTCAGCAGGCAGAGCGCCGCCACGACGGAAACCAGAAATGGCGCTGGCCGGGAATAAAACCGTGGAGTCATGACGTTCCTTTCCTGTCGACACTTCGAACCGTCACCCGCAGAGGCGGAGTACGGAGTATAGAAGCAAAGGTGCCAAGGGTAATCAAGGTGCCAAGGGTGCCAAGAGTGCCAAGGGTGTCCGCCTCCGCGGCCGAAGGCCGCTACGGCGAGATCTCGCCGAAGCTTGCGGCTGGAACTCACGGGAGCGAAGGCGGGCCCAAAGGTTGGTGCAGGCGGAGTGACCAACAGAGGGAATTTGGGATCGCTATTGACCCGCAGGCTCCACTCTAGGCACTCTAGGCACTTACCCCCCCTGGCCACGCGAGGCACCGTAGGCACTCTCGCCACCGAAGGAGTCCAAGCAATGTTGTGTTTATCGAAGACGTCCCGTATGAGCCGTTGGGTTTTTCCAGGCCTTGCGCTGATCACCCTGCTTGCTCGACCCGTTCCTGCCCTGGCGCAGGACGCCGTCTCCAAGGAGACCGCCGCGGCGGTCAAGGCGACGTTTCTCGCCGACCTCGAGATCATGCGTGGCAAGTTCGTCGGCCTCGCGCAGGCATTCCCTGCCGAGAAATACACCTGGCGTCCGATGGAAGGCGTGCGATCCGTGTCGGAGGTGTTCATGCTGCTGGCGTTCGAGGGCTACTCGTTCGCGCCGACCGCGTTCGGCGGCAAGCCCGCCGACCTCGGCCCGCGTGAAGAGGCCGCCAAGCTCAGAACCCTCTCTGACAAGGCGGCCGTGATCGATCACCTCAATAAGGGCTTCGCCCACGCCAAGGCGCAGATCGAGGCGGCAGATCCGGCGACGCTGACGACAAAGCGCAAGATGATGGGCCGCGATCTCTCGATTGTCGAGGCGGCGATGTTCGTGGGCGGCGACATGCACGAGCACCTGGGCCAACTGATCGCCTATGCGCGCCAGAACCAGATTGTTCCGCCGTGGAGTAAATAAGGTGCCAAGGGTGCCTAAGGTGCCTAAGGTGCCAAGGGAGGGGTGCCCTCGGTGCCCCGAACTGCACAGCCTCTAAAACCCGTTGAACCTGCTGAACCTGCTGAACCTGCTGAACCTGCTGAACCTGCTGAACCTGCTGAACCTGCTGAACCTGTAGAACCTGTAGAATCAGTGAAAAGGAGTTCTTCCAATGCGTAATCTGATTTCGTTTGTGGCGGGCGTGGCGTTTGTGGCGGCGCTGGCGGTTCCAGCCATCCCGGCGTTTGCCGCCGACGTGACGATCAAGGGCGAAGTGGTCGACATCGCCTGCGCGACGAGCAAGAAGGAAGCTGGCAAGGGCGACGCTCACGCCGCCTGTGCGATGTCGTGCGCCAAGCGCGGTCAGCCGGTCGGGATTCTCACCGCCGACGCCATCTACACGGTGACCGGCGACTACGCGGCCGACAAGAACGCCAAGCTCCTCGACTTCGTCGCCAAACAGGTCACCGTGACCGGCGAGGCGACCGAGAAGGACGGCGTCAAGTCGATCAACGTCAAGACCATCGCGGCGGCGAAGTAGCAGACTGCTTTTCGCAGTTCGCTCTTCGCTGTTCGCAGTTCGCTGTTCGCAAAACACCGGACCGCGGACTGCGGACTGTGGACCGTGGACTGCGGACCGTGGACAATGAGGCCCCGGTGCCCGGAAGGGCGCGCGGGGCCTTTGTTTCAGACGGCTTCGATCGCGATCGATTCCTAATGCCCTGAACAGCGGCCGCACGCTGCGCCAGGTCGGCGAGGCTACGGCCACCACCTTCCGCAATCCTCTGGAGATCGTGGCTCCGCGCCTGGTGCGTCTCGGACTTCGATTGCAGTACTAGCGATCCCGGAGCGAGAAAACAGAAGATCAGGAGATAACGAGAAGAACAAGAGATCAGGAGACTAGGAGAATAGATTTCTTCTGATCTTCTGCCCTCCTGTTTTGTTCTGGCGAACCGCGAATCGCGGATAGCGAATAGCGAACCGCGAATAGCGAACGGCGTCGCCTTGATAGAATGGGTGTTTTCGACCCCCCGCGACGAGCCCTCCGATGAACTGGTTGTTGCAAAACGGTAAGAGCCTTGCGCATTTTCGCGTCGTATCACCGCTTGGCGCAGGGGGGATGGGCGAGGTGTACCTCGCCGAGGACTTGCGGCTCGGCCGTCGCGTCGCCCTCAAGGTGCTCACCGAGAAGTTCAGCGAGGACGAAGATCGGCTGCGCCGGTTCGAGTTCGAGGCGCGCACCGTCGCGACGCTGAACCATCCCAACATCATCACGGTGTACGACGTCGGCACCGCCGACACGGTGCGATTCATCGCCACCGAGTTCGTGAACGGCGACACCCTCCGCGCTCGCATCTCTGCCGGCCCGGTGCCGCCACCTCAGGCCATCGACATCGCCCTGCAGGTGGCTGGCGCGCTCGCCGCCGCGCACGACGCCGGCATCGTCCATCGCGATCTCAAACCAGAGAACGTGATGATTCGGGCTGACGGCTATGTGAAGGTGCTCGATTTCGGGCTGGCCAAGCTGTTCGAGAGGAGCACGAACCTGGCGACCGATCCCGGTGCGAACCTGCACACCGAGACGACGCCCGGCACCATTCTTGGCACCTACGCCTACATGTCGCCCGAGCAGGGCCGCGGGCAGACGGTGGATCACCGGAGCGACCTTTTCTCGCTGGGCGTGATCCTCTACGAGATGCTCACCGGCACGCGGCCGTTTGCCGGCTCGAGCATGATCGACGTGCTGCTCGCGATCGTCAGCAGCGAGCCGGGTCCGGTCTCCCGATCGGCTGCGGTTCCGCCCGGCACCGATCGCCTCGTCACCAAGGCACTGCAGAAGAACGCGGCCGATCGCTTTCAATCGGCGGCCGAGATGATGGGTGAGCTTCGTGTGCTGGGGCGTCAGGCCGAGGCGGCGGCACGACTGTCGGCTGGCGCGGCGCCCCGGCCTCCGGCCCCGCCCGAGCCTGAGGTGTTCCGTCGCACGGCGGTCGGCCAGCGCCACGACAGCAGCGTCGGGTCGGTGGCGGTGCTGCCGCTCACCAACGTCAACCAGGAAGAGGACCTGGAGTACTTGAGCGACGGCCTGACCGACAGCCTGATCAACAACCTGTCGCTCGTCCCCCGGCTTCGCGTGCTCGCTCGCAGCACAGTGTTCCGGTACAAGAGCGAGCGAGTGGATCCCATCGCCCTCGGCCATACGCTCGGCGTGCAGGCGGTGCTGACCGGACGGGTCTCGCGCCATGAGAATCGCCTTGTCGTCGGCGCCGAGCTCGTCAACGTCAGCGAAGGCACACAGATCTGGGGAGCGCAAATCACGCGGCCGCAATCCGACGTGTTCTCGCTGCAGGACGACATCTCGCGCGAGATCTCCGACGCCCTCCGGCGCAAGCTGGCGATCGCCGACTCGCCGAGGCGAGAGGCGGTGCACGCGCCGAAGGCGCAAGCCTACGAGCTCTATCTGAAGGGGCTCTACTTTCTCAACAAGCGCACGCCCTCGGGGATGCACAAGGCGATCGAGCTGTTCGATCGAGTCGTTGACGAGGACCCCGGGTTTGCGCGCGCTCATGCCGGCCTGGCCGACTGCCGTTCGCTGCTGGCCACTTACTCGGCCTCGGCCGCGCTCATCGAGCAGGCCACCCAGTCGGCGCGCCGGGCGCTCGAGCTCGACGAGACGCTGGCCGAAGCGCACGCCTCGCTCGCCTTCATCAAGTTCCGGTTCGATCTCGATTGGGTCGGCGCAGAGCTCGAGTTCAAGCGGGCGCTGAGCCTCAATCCCAACCTCGCGCAGGCCCGCCACTGGTACGCGATGTTCCTGGCGGCGCGCCGCCGTTTCGACGAAGCGCTCAGCGAGATCGAGCGCGCGCGGCAGGTCGACCCGCTGTCGCTGGTGGTGCAATGCGGCATCGCCCGCATCCTCCACTTCGCCGGCCGCTACGCCGAGGCCGAGGCGGAGTTCAAGCGGCTGTTGAAGCTCGATCCGTCATTCGTCCGTGCCCGGATCGATCTGACGATGACGTTGTTTGCGACCGGCCGCTATCGGGAAGCGAGAGAAGGCCTGGAAGGCCCCGACTGGTCGGCGCTCGAGTCGTTCAAGCAGATGTTTGCCGGCGTGGCCTCAGCGATGGAAGGGGATGAGGCGTCCGCGCGCGCGGCCTACACCGTTCTCAAGGAACGCCATCGCCAGGGCGTGATCGGCCCCGACCAGATCGCGCCACTCGCGGCCGCCCTTCGCGAAACTGAAGACGCCTACCGGCTGCTCGAGGAGGCGATCGCCACGCGGTCCGCGATCCTCGCGTTCATCAACGTCGAACCGCTCGCCCAGACATTTCTCAGGGTTCCTGGCGTGCCCGAGCTGTTCCGGCAACACGGGTTGCTGATTGATTAGAAGTCGCCGTTCGCTGTTCGCCATTCGCGGTTCGGACTGTTTCTTCCAATTCTGCGAAAAGCGAATAGCGAATAGCGAATAGCGAAAAGCGAACAGCGAATAGCGAATAGCGCCCCGCGCTTATGGGCTCGCGCGCGACAGATCGAAGTACCACGTCGAGCCCATCGTGTACGCGATCCCGTTATGCGTATCGGTGCCAGACACATACTTTTCGACCGAGGCAAACAGGTCCATCATGCCGAACGAGTACGCCAGCCCGCCGCCGGCGTGCCAGTAGTTGCTCTTGATCAAGCGATCGCGCTGAAAGAATCGTTCCGGCGTGTTCAGCTCCCCTGGAAACGGGAACGGGTTGCCGGTCACCGAGCCGGCGCGTAAACCGCCGTGAGTACGTTGCCAGGACGCATTCCCGCGGACATAGAGCGAGCGCGTCAGCGCGTAACCCATATCGAAGAAGGCGTTGCTGCGATTGAGCGGAACGTCGTCGATCGGTTTCTCGACAATCGAGTAGGCATAGCTGGCCTGAAGACTCGCCTTTGGCAGAAGTGAGACAAGACGCCGCGCGGCGCTGACCCCGAAGGCAAGCTCGTGCAGGTCCTTGCCGACGACCGCTTCACCCTGATACGGGTAGCCGTGACTGGGAAGGTCGTACCTCACCAGCGGCGTGACGGACCAGAAATCGTCACCGAGGCGATACCGCACCGCGAACCCGAAGTCCTGGAAACTGGAGTGCCAGCACTGACACGAATCGACAGGCAATCCCGACGGTGGCGGCAGCGCTCCTGTGTACTTCGCGAAGACGAAGGGGATGCCGACGGTTACGGCGAGGCGATCGGTCAGACCGAAATCGACTTCGCTCAGCAGGCTGGTGGTGACGCTTTGCCCGGACACGCGCAGAAAGCCATCGGTCAGCCGATGGCCGGTGTTGTCGACGTACTGCCAGGAGAACGTGAAGGAACCGACACCTTGAGGCGGCGTGAACGCCTGCGCGCCGGCGAACTGCGGCAGCAAGGCGAGCGCTGCGGCAATTGCAGCGACTATCGGGGGACGAAGCTGCGCGCGCACAGCGTCGGCTAGGCGCCTGTCTGCGTCATCCAGGTCATCGGTGGCCTACAACGAGTGCGCTTGCGTCTTCTTCAGGTTCTGGTCGCGCTCGGCGACCGCCTTATCGATCGCTTGAAGGACGGTGTGATTCTTCGCGAGGTCGTCGACCGCCAGAACGGTCGCTGCTTGCGGCGCCGGCCCGAGGAGCTTCTGCACGTCGGCCGTCACGCTGTTGGCGGCGAGAATGACGTCGTAGCGGCCGCTCGACACGATCGCCGACAACTGGTCGAGCGTCTGCACGGTCGTGGACCGGTGTCCTTCGAGCTTGAGCAGCGACTCAATCTTGTTCTTCTTGAGTGTTGCCTGAGCGCCGGGCTCGGCATAGATCAACACCGAAGCCGCGCGGGCGTTCTTCGGACGCTGGTAACGGGTGCCGCGACCGCCAAGGAGGAACTTGTCCCCGCAGGCAAAGAGGTCGCCGGTCATTCCGAGGCCAAGGACGACAACCAGCACGCCGAATTGAAGCCGTTTTGTCATGACCCTCTCCTGCTGACGCACTTGGAAGGCTACTACAAATGGATACCGGAAAGCCTGCCATCCGGTTCCCGGCATTTCTGCCTTCTGCCTTCTGCGTTGTGCCTTGTGCCTTCTGCCTTGCCCTTCTGCCTTGTGTCTTCT
This sequence comes from uncultured Acidobacteriota bacterium, assembly GCA_963773045.1. GTDB lineage: Bacteria > Acidobacteriota > Vicinamibacteria > Vicinamibacterales > UBA2999 > 12-FULL-67-14b. The sequence continues at coordinate 337,113 of CAVYZT010000005.1, forward strand.
GCCTTGTGCCTTCTGCTTCTGCCTTCCTCAGGGAATCCCCACCTTCCGGACGATGGCCGCGAACCGGGGGTCGGCGCGTATCGAGTCCCAGGCTCGGTCGACTTTGAGTAGGGTCAGGCCTTCGGACCGCTCGGCCATCGCCAGTTCGAGCGCGGCCAGCGCCCTTTCTCGATTGCCCACCTGTGCGTTCAGGCGAGCGATGTCCAACGGAGAGATATAGCGTTCCTTCGCGAGCTCCTCGAGATCGCGAAGTCGAGCCCGCGCGACGGCGGCGTCGGCCTTCGCATAGTCGGCTTCCGAGCTGGCGCCTGCCAGGGCTTTGAGGCCATCTTCGTCGCTGGCCAGTTGATACGCCTTCCGACGCGTCTCAATGGCGCGCGCCATGTCACCTCGTCGCCTCAATACTTCGGCGATGCCGAACAATGGACGTGGATCGGACGGTTCGGTGCCGGCGATCTCCGTGTACACGCCAATCGCATCGTCCAGGTGACCGGCGTGCGCGAGAAAGTTGCCCAACATGATCTTGGACTCCAGGTTTCCCGGATCTGCGCTGAGGGCCCGCCGCAGAAGAGCCACGCCCTCATCGGGCTGACCGATCGCGAGGAAGAACATCGCGACCCCGTGGTACTGGGTGCCCAGAAAGAGCTTGGGATCAGCGCTGACCGCGCGATACTCCCGCTCGGCCGCCGGCCAGTCCCACGTCGATTGAAAGCGAGTCTTGGCCAGTGCGGTGCGGGCCCGGACGTCATCGGGGTCGATCGCGAGCGCCTTGCGCGCCTCGCCCGCCATCAGCGCCCATGCTTCCTGCGGTGGCGCGTATCCATTTCCCGCACTCCTCGCGTACGTGCTCGCGACGCCAAGGTGAGCTTCGATGAATTCCGGATCCTTCGCGGCAGCCTGTTCGAACAGCCGCCGGGCCTCGAGATCGTCCTCTTCGGTGTCGCTCAACAAGAGGAAGCGCCCTTTGAGATACAGCTCGTAGGCGTCGACATTATCGGTGCCGTATCCGCTAAGCGTCTTCTTCTCTTGCCCGGACAAGCGCAGGCGCAATCCGTCTGAAATCTCTGACACCAGACTCTCCTGCACGCGCAGGAGATCCGCGAATGGCCGGTCATAGCTCTGACCCCAGAGTCGCGCGCCCGATGCGATGTCGATGAGCTCGGCCGAGATCACCACGTGATCGCTGCGACGTGCGACGGTTCCGGTCACGACGGCGCCCACGCCCAATGTCCGACCGGCCTGCTGCGGATCGGCCAGTCCCTTGAAGCGGAGGACGGTAGCGCGTGCCATCACCTTGAGCGACGGCACGCGCGACAGGTGGGCGATCAGATCCTCAGTGAGGCCGTCGCCGAGATAGTCCGCGTTGGGGTCATGGCTGGAGTTCTCGAACGGCAACACCGCCAGCGACGTGATGGCGGGAGGAGCCGCCTTATCCCTCACTGCCAGCCAGGTGAGGGCGGACATGATGATGACCGTGACGGCCCCGCCGATCAGCGCATTGCGTCGCGACGGCTTCGCCATGGCCGATGCGGGCCGCGCTCCTGCAGTTGTGGCCGGCGGTCGTTCTGTGACGGCGCTTGGGGAAGACGATTCGGGTTCGAGCGCGTCGAGCGCGGCCACGAGATCGCGTGTCGACGCAAAACGATCCTCGGGAAGCTTGGCCAGGCACCGTGAAACCACGCCGTTGAACGCGCTGGAAATCCCGGTGCGAATCGACGCGAGCGGGATCGGGTCTTCGCGAATGACGGCCGCGAGGGTTTCCACCGCGCTCGCGCGATCGAAGGCGCGACGGCCGGCGAGCAGTTCGTAGATCAAGAGGCCGAGCGAAAACTGGTCGGACCTGAAGTCTGCCGGCTTGCCTGCCGCCTGCTCCGGCGACATGTAGCCGACCGTGCCGAGGATGGCGCCCGCGAAGGTTCCCGCCATCGGCGTCGCCACGGTTTCGGCCTCGGCTTTTTTTTCGAGCGCTTCGATCACGTTCTGTCGCGCCAGGCCGAAGTCGAGAATCTTCGCGCGGCCTTCGGCCGAGATCATGACGTTCTCGGGCTTCAGGTCGCGGTGAACGATGCCTTTCGCATGCGCAGCGGCGAGGCCGTCGGCCACCTGGCGCGCCATCGACCAGGCGTCTCGAATCGGCAGCGGTCCCTCGGCGAGCATCTGCCGGAGCGTTCGTCCCTCGACCCACTCCATGGCAATCCACGACACACCGCCGGTCTCTCCGACGTCGTAGATCGTGACGATGCCTGGATGGTTGAGCGCTGAAGCCGCTCGCGCTTCGGTTTCGAATCGACGGCGACTCGACGGATCGCCGACCAGCGCGTGAGAAATGACTTTGAGGGCGACGTCGCGGCCGAGGCGCGTGTCGCGCCCGCGGTAGACCTCGCCCATCCCGCCCACTCCAAGGAGCGCCTGGATCTTGTACGGGCCGAGCTGGTCGCCGGGCTCGAGCGGCACGGGGGAATCATCGCAGAGGAAGGCAGAACGCAGAAGGCAGAAGGCAGAAGGCAGGAGAAAGAAGAACGAACGGAAGGAGGACGGACCGCAACGGTAGAATCGTCCCGAAATGCGTCTGGTAGCCGGAAGGCGGCTCGGCCACTACGAGATCACCGCCTTCATCGGCGAGGGCGGCATGGGGGAGGTCTATCGGGCGCGCGACCTCCGGCTACGGCGAGAGGTCGCCGTCAAAGTGCTGCAGAGCTCGGAAGTGGACGCCGACTCATGGTCTCGCTTCGAGCGTGAAGCGCATTCTGCCTCGGCGCTGAACCATCCCAACATCTGCACGGTTCACGATCTCGGCGAAGCGGACGGCCAGCCGTACCTCGTCATGGAGCTGGTCGACGGGGTGACGCTGCGGCAGGCGATCGAGACACGCACCCTCGACCCCGCCAGCGTGGTGCCGCTGGCGATCCAGATCGCAGATGCGCTCGAAGCGGCGCACGCCCGGAGCATCGTTCACCGGGATGTGAAGCCAGGCAACGTCATGATCACGGGACGCGGGCACGTCAAGGTGCTCGACTTTGGCCTGGCCAAGCTCGCGGCGGAGGCGGCCACGGGACATTCTGCGACGATGGAGCCGCTGACCGCTGCGGGCGCCATGGTCGGAACACCGCAGTTTCTTGCGCCGGAGATCCTGCATGGCGGTCAGGCTGATGCGCGCAGCGACGTGTGGGCCTTTGGCGTGACGCTCTACCAGATGGTGACGGGCGAGATGCCGTTCAAGGGCGCGACGCCGTTCGACATGTCGTCGGCGATTCTCCGGGACCCGCCGCCGCCGCTGCCCGCGAGCGTGCCGTCAGGTTTGCGGCGTGTGATCGACCGATGCCTGCAGAAGGCGCCGTCGAGCCGGTATCAGCACGCGGGTGAGCTTCGGGCCGAGTTGGAATCTCTTCAAGTGCGCCCGTCTGCGGCAACGCTCTCAACCACTCGGCGCTGGACGTGGATCGCCGGGCTGGCGCTGGCGGCCATCGTTGTCATCGGCCTCTTCGTCTGGCGATCTCGGAGCCAGCCGACTGTCCAACTGTTAAGCAACGGCGCCCCGGCGTCGCCGATTCAGGAAGCGAACGAGGCCTTCGAGTTGGGCCTCAGCTTTCAACGCGTGCAGAACGACATGCCACGCGCTCTGACACTCTACGAGCGCGCCTTGACGCTCGACCCGACCTTTTCAGAAGCGCGGCGGGCGCTCGCCTTGACGCATGTCCTGCTCGTCTTCAACGGATACACGGCCGACCTTGGGCTGTTTTACAAGGCCGAGGAGGAGCTTCGGCAGGTGGCCAGCGAAGCGCCCGATCTGTTCACGTTGCCATCGGCGCAGACCGCGGTGTACGTCGCTCAGGGACGCAAAGAACTTGTCCCCGTCGAACGCTTGAACGAGATCGGCCGGCGCTACCCGCAGCACGCCGATACGGCCATTTTCCGCGTCCAGCTCCTGATGTACGGTGAGGACAACGCGGCGGCGAAAACGCTGGGACAGGAGGCCTTGCAGCGTCAGCCGCTGCTCGGACCGATGCGCATGTTGATGGCCGAAATGCGGCGAACCGAAGGCGACGCCGCCGGCGCGATCCGCGAGCTGCAGAAAGTGCTCGAACAAGCGCCCACCAACATCGCCGCGATCGAGGTGCTGGCCTACGCCTATGTGGACAACGGCGAGTCGAACAAGGCTCACGAACTGCTGGACTCGCACCGCGCGATGTTCGCCAACAATTTCAACTGGCGCCTGGCCTGGGCCTACACGCTAGCTGCTGAAGGCCGGCGCGAGGAGGCCATCGCCGCCATGGACGAGACCACGCTGAAGTGGGCGTCGACGCTATTTCGGTCCGCGATCCAGACGGCGGACTTCTACGCGAGGATCGGCGACCAGAAGAGAGCGCTCGAGTGGATCGAGCGTGCCGTGCGCAATGGCGACGAACGCACCGGCTGGTTCCGGCGCAAGCCCGCCTTTGCCGCGCTACGCGACAACCCGGAGTTCATCCGGATTGTCGAGTCGGTCGAGGCTCGACGCCGGCGGTAGAGGAAGAGAGAAAAAACAAGGAGCGAGGAACGAAAAAGCGAAGAGCGAAAAGCAAAGAGCGAACAGCGGAACGGCGCCTAACGCTGCCGCAGCACGACCAGACCACCCACGGCCAGCACGCCGGCCAGCAGCCACGCTAGGCGCGGCAGCGGCGCGCCGCTCGCATCGAACTCGAGCGCGATCTCCTGTTGGTGAGCGTCTCGGGTCTGCGACGTGACCCGAACGCCGCCGTCCCGCGGCACGAGCGCATTCACCAGATACACGCTCGATGGGCCCTGATGGTTGTTGCGATAGTGCAGGCCGACGCGGCCATGTCCGAGGCCAGGTCGATCGCCGACGGCTGTGATGCGAATCGTGCCGAGGCCCGCCATCATCTCGTCGACGCTCGGGCTCTCGACACTCGTGAGCCTGAGCGAAACCGCTTCGCCGTTCACTTCGAGCGCGAGGTCGGCCAACACCCGGCGTGCGTAGCCTTCAACTTCGACCGGCGTCATGTGTCGGTCCGCGTCGGTATCGATCAGCGCCGCCACCGACGCTGCGACGCTCGACCCGGGAGTGAGGTCGATTTCGACGCCGACACCATCAGGAAGCAGTGACAACCGCGACGCTTGCAGGTACTCGTCCAACCGATGGGCCGACAGCGTGGTCGACATCGCCAACGCAACGCCGAGCGCCGCGATCGCGAGCGTCTTCACCGTGCCGTTCCCCCGTCGAGATAGTCGTTGGTGGGATCGCGATAGATCGTGTGAATGTGATCGGTGTTGGCGTCGGCGGGCCCTTGCGGGGCGTATTCGATGAACACTGCCGGGCCCTGAATCCTGAAGTAGGCGCCTTTGCCGTTCGTGGTCGATCCCGCCCAGGCGAAGTAGGTCTCGGCGAGGCCGGACTGAACGTCCTTCATCTTGGCCGCGGCTGCCTCGTCGCCCAGAATCGCGACCCACTCGCCGATGAGATCCACGAGCATGGTGCGCTGAGCGGCCGTGAAGCCGGACGCGCGCACACCTTCGGGCGAGATCGTCTTCCCGTCGGTGCCTGGTCCGAGCACGAGGTTGCGGACCTCATAGCCCAGAATCGCCGCCTTCTGCTGCTCGGCGCTCAATGCATTGATGAGCGCGAACGCCTTGTCGTTCTCGTCGCCCAGCGGACGAATCGTCTTGCCTTCGAGAGTGTAGGTGGCTGGCTGCGCGCCGGTGTGGGTGGGCGTGAGCGCCTCCTGACCCGCGGCGAACGTGACGTTGATGGCCAGGTGATGGCCGCCGAATTGGACCATCCATTTGCTCGGTGGACGAGGGGTGGCCGAGCACCGCCACGTAGTACTCCGCTCGCCCGAAGCGGATTCGATTCGTCGCCGGGCGGGTCGGAGCGCTTCGAGTCTCGAGCACCTGGTCGGCATCGACGATCGCCATCGCCTTTTGAAACCCTTCGCGGCTGAGCGTCGCCGCCAGCAGCGCCAGCGCCGCCTTCTCTTGAGCCGGCGTCATGTCGCCGAGCTTGAGGCCGTTTCTCTCGGTGGCGCCGACCTGCATCGCGATGCCGGTCGGCAGGTTCGACCAGACGATCCGGGTCTTGGCGTTGAGATCGATGTTGGCCTTTGCGCGTTTCGCCGGGTCGAGCGTTGCGAGAAAGGTGTCCGCGGCGGCGACCACCCGTTCGGTGATCCCCGGCGGCGAAGCAGGCGCTCGCTGGCTGCCAGCCTGGCCGACCACTGCGACGCCGGCAAGTAGAAGGAGAGACGCGCTGAAGATCCACCGACGGGTTGTCATCATGAGACGAAGACTAGCACTCAGAACGAAGCGAAATCAGAAGAAGAGAAAACGTGAAAAAGCCCCGCGCGCCGAGCGGCGCCGGGGCCCCATTTCCCGCGAATTGCGAACAGCGAATAGCGAGCGCGCCCTACAGCGCTTTCAGCAGCGCCGCCGTCTTGTCCGTGTTCTCCCAGGTAAGGTCTTTGTCGCTCTTCCCGAAGTGACCGTAGTTGGTGGTCTTGCCGTAGATCGGCCGGCGCAGATTCAGCTGGTCGATGATGTCGGCCGGCTGGAAGCTGAAGACGCGGTTGATGGCCTTGATGATCTTCTCTTCCGGCGCCGTCGCCGTGCCGAAGGTGTCGACGTGCACGCTGACCGGATCGGGGTAGCCGATCGCGTAGGCGAATTGCACCTCGCACTTCGAGGCCAGCTTGGCGGCGACCAGGTTCTTGGCCACCCAGCGGCCCATGTACGCCGCGCTGCGATCGACCTTGGTCGGATCCTTGCCCGAGAACGCGCCGCCGCCGTGACGTCCGGTGCCGCCGTAGCTGTCGACGATGATCTTGCGGCCGGTCAACCCGGTGTCGCCCTGGGGACCGCCGACGACGAAGCGGCCGGTGGGATTGATCAGGAACTGCGTCTTGTCGGTGATGAGCTTGGCCGGCAGGACCTTCTTGATGATGTTCTCGATGCAGAACTTCTCGATGTCGTCGTGCTTGGCGTCGGCGGCGTGCTGGGTGGAGATGACGACGTTGGAGATGGCGACCGGCCGGCCGTTCTCGTAGACGACCGAAACCTGGGACTTGGCGTCGGGTCGCAACCAGCCGCAGGCGCCGCTCTTGCGGATCTTCGTGAGCTCCCGTCCAAGGCGGTGCGCGAACATGATCGGCGCGGGCATCAGCTCCGGCGTCTCGTCGCTGGCATAGCCGAACATCAGGCCCTGGTCGCCGGCGCCCTGCTGCGAGCCAATCTTTCCCTTTGCCTTGCGCGCGTCGACGCCCTGCGCGATGTCGGGCGACTGCTGGGTCACGATCACGTTGACGAACACGCGGTCGGCGTGAAACACGTCATCGTCGTTGACGTAGCCGATCTCGCGGATCGCGTCGCGGGCGATCTTCACGAAGTCGAGCTTGGCCTTGGTCGTGATCTCGCCGCCGACGATCACGATGTTGGACTTGACGTAGGTCTCGCAGGCGACCCGGCTGAACTTGTCCTGCGCCAAACACGCGTCCAGCACGGCATCGGAGATCGTGTCCGCAACCTTGTCTGGATGACCCTCACCGACTGACTCAGAAGAAAAGATGTAGCGATGGCTCATGTGATTCCAAAAAAAATGCCCGCTTGGTCGCGGGCGTGTCTCGCGACTTAGACAGTTGACACGTCAGCGCCTGCTGACTGTGGTGCGGCCCATCAAGTCGGAGAAATCGCCGCACAAACGACCCTACAGTATTGCCCTATGGGCGAACGGTGTCAAATGATCGACGATCACGGACATTGGCCGCGGAGACGCGGAGACACGGAGGAATCCTAGCCAAATTGCTCCGCGGCTCCGTGCCTCCGCGGCTACGTACTTGATTGTGATTACTTCTTGTGTGAGTTGATGTATTCGACCGCGAACTGCTCGAGTGTCGGACTGCGCAGGCCGATGAGCTTGGCCTCTTCCGTCGCCTTGTCGATCGCCCAGCCGTCCTGCAGCACGCGCTTCACCATCCACATGGCGCCGACGCGGCTCGCCGATCCGCAGTGGATGTAGACCGGCTGATTGGTCCTGTCGGCAATCGTCGCAAGAAACGTGTCGACGGTCTTGGCTTCGGGCGCCTGGCCGTTGAAGGGAATGCTCACGTACTTCAGGCCAAGCTCCTTGGCGTAGGCGCTGTTCTGCTCGATGTTGGCGCCCTGCTCGCTCGGCAGGCGCAGGTTGATGACGGTCTTGAACCCGTCCTTCCTGAGTCCGTCGAGCGCCTTGGTCTCGGTTGCGCCGCCACAGGCGACCACGGCGTCGACCTGGGTGAAGTTCACGATGCCCGCGCGCTCTTGCTTGGTCTGCGCGAGGGCGGGAACTGCGAGGGTAAAAACGAGCGAGGCAGTCAAAGCGCGCATTGGTGTCTCCAGCAACTGATCCTACACAAACTGAAGAACAAAAACGCTTGCAACGTACATAGCCACAGAGACGCGGAGGCGCGGAGCTTTGCTATTACTCTCCGCGTCTCCGTGCCTCCGCGGCCAATGGACGTTCTCTTCTACTAGGCGGAGCCCTTTCCCCTGAGAACAAGAGTTCAGGAGGGTTAAACAAAAGTTCAGGAGACCAGGAGAAAAATCTTCTCCTGATCTCCTTACCTCTTGTTCAAACTTTTGATCTCGGGGCGGTTATTCCTTTTGCACGGTCACCGTCACCGGCGCCTGCATGCGCACCGTGACGGTTGATCCCGCGAGGAAGGTCGCCGGGTTGCGATCGTTGGTCATCACCGCCGCGCCGCCGGCTCCCGCGCCGACGCCGGCGCCGATCGCCGCGCCTTTGCCGCCGCCGAGGATGGCGCCGAGGATGGCGCCGCCAACCGTCGCGCCGCCGATCTTCGCCGCGCTCTCTTTGCCGTTCGACTCGCCCTCACGCACGATCGCATCGGTCTTCAGCGTGAGCTCCGTGCCGTCGCTCAACACGATGGTGTGGAAGCGGATGGCGAGACGAGCGCGGCCGCTGACTTTGCCGCCGCGATCGACTTCGGTCACCGAGCCGCGCACGGTTGCGCCAGCAGGAATCGCGATGCGATCGCTGACGCGGACATCGCGCGTCACGCGGGCTTCGACGCGATCCTCAACCCGCGCGAGCTCGCTCGACACCGTGCGCTCGACCTGCAGTCCGAGCACGGCGTCAGCCGGAACCGTCAGGTCGACGAAGACGGGCGCCGGCGGCGGCGGAGGCGTTGCGGGCTCGGGCTCGCGGTATTCAGGCACCGACGCTTGAACCGGGGCGCGCGTTTCCCACATCGAGCTGCCGCTGGTCGCCGGAGCGGAGCTGGCCGTCGCGACCGGCGCTTCCGAAGGAGACGTGCGTGCCGCCGGCCTTTCTGCCGGTTGCGGTCTGGCGGGCGCGGGCCTCGATGCCGACGCACGAGCCGGGGCCGCCGGGGCGCTCGTCATCGCCGGCGAGCGTCGCGGCTCGGCGGCAGGCGGCGCCGGCTTTTCCGGAGTGATCACGCCCTCCGATTCGGTGACCGCGGCCGGAGCGGCGGGGTTGGCAGCGGCCGGGGTCGCAGGAGCCGCGACAGAGGCCGCTCCAGCCCCCGCGGGTAGCGCCTGATTTTGCCGGACGGCGACATACGCGCCACCGGCCGCAGCCGCAATGCCTGCGACCGTCAGTCCCGCAAGGACGAGCTTGTTGACCTCCATCGCGTTCTCCTACCTCAAATCAAAAGGTGAAATTACGAAGTCCAATTGAGCAAGGCTCGTGCCGGGCAGTAGGTGCCTGGAACCATCATTTTAGGCCCATTTTCCAAAGACTTACGGCGTGATCGTGTCCCCTTCAGGTGAGGGCGTTTCGAGGCTCCGACCTCTACAGATGAACCTCGAGCCAGCCGCCGGCCTTCAGTCTGCTCGCAGTGCCCTCACCGGATCCACGCCTATCGCCCGGCGCGCAGGGACAAGGCATGCCAGGAGCGCGACGAGGATGAGGAGGGCAGGAACCGCCGCGAACGTGATCGGGTCGGTCGTCGACACCGCGAACATCAGGCTTTGCATCATCCGCGAGAGCCAGAAGGCCGAGGCCACACCGATGGCCGCGCCGGCGACCGCCAGCGCGATGCCTCGCCCGAAGATCAGCCGGAGGACATCGTTCGCCTTGGCGCCGAGCGCCACCCTGATCCCGATCTCTCTTGTCCGCTGGGACACGAGGTAGGCCATGACGCCGAACAGGCCGATGGCGGCGAGAAACAGCGACACGCCGGCGAACACGAGAAGCAAGTACATGTTGAACCGGCGCGCCGCCAGCGAGCTGGCCAGCATGTCGTCGAGCGTCCGCACGTCGAACAGCGCCACCGCGGGATCGATACGACGGACGATGTCACGGATGGCGGCGGCGTGCGATCCGGGGTCCCCGGCGCTGCGCCAGACGACGGTGTTCGTGTTCCACGCACGGGAGTTGCGAATCGAGTAGTACACCATCGGCTGCGGATCGCGATCGAGCCCGACGAAGCGCACGTCCCCAGCGACGGCGATCACCGTGCGGATTCGATTCCCGAGGCTGCCTCGCCGTTCGCCGTTCGCCGTTCGCGATTCGCCATTCGCGATCGGGGCAGGTTCGGCCTTCAGCGTGCGAGCGGAAAGCCAAGAGCGAAACGCGAAAAGCGAACCGCGCACCGCGAACAGCGAACAGCGAAGAGCGAACAGCGAAGAGCGAACAGCGAAAAGCTATACTGATCGACTCACTCGGTAATTGCCCGGACGTGGTTGGAGGAAACATGAACCGCTTGCTCGCCCTTGTGACTGCGGCCGTCTTGGCCGCGGCCGTGCTGAACGCGCAAACCAAGGCTCCCCAGGCGCAGAAGATCGACGCTGAGTACACGTCCAAAATCAAGGAGTCGCTGCAGGACCCGCGCATCACCACCGAACTCGTCGATCACCTGCCTGCGTCCGACACCGTACCCTCGCCGCTCAAGTTTCTCGGCCGCTACGTCGGCCAGCCGGGGGAGCTCACCTACGCCAAGGATATCCACCGCTATTACGAGCAGCTGGCCAAGGTGTCGCCGCGCGCGCGGTTCTGGAAGATCGGCACCACCGAAGAGGGCCGCGACATCGTCGCGCTCGCCATCGCCGACGAGACGACGATCAAGAACCTGGAGAAGTATCGCGATCAGCTCGCGTTGCTCGCCGACCCGCGGAAGACGACCGACGCCCAGGCGCAGGCGCTGTTGAAGACCGCCAAGCCGATCTACTACCTGACCAGCGGCATGCACTCGCCGGAGAACGGCGGGCCCGAGATGCTCATCGAGCTGGCGTATCGCCTCATCGTCGAAGAGACGCCCTTCATTCAGAACATCCGCACCAACGTGATCACGCTGATCACGCCGGTGATCGAAGTGGACGGCCGCGAGAAACAGGTTGACACGTACTACTTCAACAAGACGCGCGCGCAAGGCGACGCCCGCCTGCCGCTCATGTATTGGGGCAAGTACGTGCAGCACGACAACAACCGCGACGGCATGGGGCAGTTCCTCGAGCTGACCAAAGCGGTGACACGCGTCCAGCTGCAGTGGTACCCGACGATCATGCACGACCTGCACGAGGCGCAGACCTATCTCTATTCCTCGACCGGCACCGGCCCCTACAACGACGCGCTCGATCCAATCGTGGTCAGCGAGTGGTGGACGCTGGCACAGAACGACGTGATGGAGATGACCAAGCGCGGCGTGCCGGGCGTCTGGACCTACGGGTTCTACGACGGCTGGGTGCCGAACTACATGTTCTTCATCGCGCATTCACACAATGCGATCGGCCGCTTCTACGAAGTGCAGAGCTATGGTCCCGATCCGTACGAGGTGAGGCCTGGTGCGACGACCACGAGCAAGGAGTGGTTCCGCCCGAATCCGCCGCTGCCGTTCATCAAGTGGGGGCCGCGGAACAACACCAACATCCAGCAATCGGCCGTCCTGTTCTCGCTGAGCCACGTGGCGAAGAACAAGGAAACGTATCTCGAGAACTACTGGCTCAAGAACAAGCGGTCGGTCGCCGAGGGCACCGATGGACCGATCAACGCGTGGATCGTGCCGGCGAGTCAGCGCCGCAAGGCCGACACGGCCGATGCGCTCAACGAGCTGATGCGACAGGGCCTTGAAGTGCACAAGGCGACGAGCGCATTCAAGGCGGGCAACGTCAACGTCGCCGCCGGCGACTACGTCATCCGCGGCGACCAGCCGTACCGCACGCTGGCCGAGATGTATTTCTCGGTGCAAAACTACGCCCCGCAGAATCCGCAGCCGTACGACGACACCGGCTGGACGTTCCAGTACATGCGCAACGTCAAGATCACGCCCGTCGACGACAAGACGATCTTCAAGCAGCCGATGACGCTGGTGGCCGGTCCGGTGAAGGCGGCCGGCGGCATCGAGGGGACCGGCAACACGCTCGTCGTCGAGCACACGGCCGACAACAACCTGGTCACGTTCCGCTTCAAGAACGCCGACGTGAAGATGATGGCGGCCGAGGAGGACTTCGAGCTGAACGGCAAGAAGTTCCGCGCCGGGGCGGTCATCGTGCCCAACGCCGATCGCGCCAAGCTTGAACCGGCGCTGCGGGATCTGGGTCTCTCGGCATGGGCCGTTGCCTCGGCGCCGTCGGTGAAGACCCACGACCTCGACATTCCGCGCATCGGCTATGTGCACAGCTGGACGCGGACCCAGGACGAAGGCTGGGTGCGCGCCTCGCTCGACACCTTCGGCATTCCGTACACGTACTTCGCCGATCAGAAGCTGAAGGAAGGAAACCTGCGCGCGAAATACGACGTGATCATCTTCCCGCACGTCGGCGGCTCGGCGCAGTCGCAGGTGAACGGCATGCCGATGACCGGCAAGACGGCGCTGCCCTACAAGAAGACCGATAAGACGCCGAACCTCGCCTATGTCGATTCGGCCGACGACATTCGCGGCGGGATGGGGATCGAGGGACTGATGAACCTCGCGAAGTTCGTCGACGAGGGTGGGATGCTCCTCACCGAAGGATCGACAACGACGATCTTTCCGGCGTTTGGCATCACCAGCGGCGTGACGGTGGAGACACCGGGACAGCTCTTCGCGCGCGGGTCGATTCTGCGCAGCCGCTTCAACGATCTGAAGAGCCCGATCGCGTACGGTTACGAAGGCACCGACTTGCCCGTGTACTTCAATCAGTCGCCAGTGCTGAACGCGGGTGGCGGAGGTATTCCCCCTGAGTTCGCGGCGTTCTTCGGCGGTGGCGGCGCGCCCAATGCCGGCCTCGGCCAGAACGTGACGCCGAATGCGTCGCCGCTGCGCATCAACCCGCTCGATCCGGCAGAGGCGCCGCCCGCCGATGCGCGGCCGCAGGCCGATGCCGCGACCGAGTTCCGCAACATGGCGCGGCAGTTCGGCGTCAGCTTCGACGACGCGCGTCCGCGGGTCGTGCTCTCCTTCCCGCAGGATCCGAACACGATGCTGCTGTCGGGCACGCTGTCGGGCGGACAGGCGCTCGCCAACCGTGCCGCGGCGCTCGACGTCGCGCTCGGCAAGGGTCACATCGTGATGTTCGCGATTCGTCCGTTCTGGCGCTGGCAGACGCAGGGCACTTATTCGCTGGGCTTCAACGCGATCATGAATTGGAACGATCTCGACGCCGGAAAAGCTCCGGCCCGGACAGAAACAACTCAGGGCCGGTAATGGTGCCAAGTGCCGGGTGCCAACGGTGCCAAGGGGTGGGTGCCACAAGTGCCGGGTGCCAAGAGCGCGGGGTGCGCACTCGCACCCTTGGCACCTCGTTGCACCTTAGGCACTATTGGCACTAACCCTTTGGCACACTTTGGCACCCTTGGCACCTTAGGCACCCTTGGCACTTTATTCCCCGAGTGGCTCGAAAGAGCGAATCGGCTCGCGCTGATCGCGCGTCAGCTGTCAAGCACGATCCGTATCGATCCCAGCGGCCCCAAGTTCAGGAGAGTAAAAGCCCCCCGAGCTCAAGAGAATTGAACAGGAGACAAAGAGATCAGGAGAATATTTTTCTCCTGATCTTCTGACCTCATGTTTCTCTTGATCTCTAGCCGCGCTTCAGGCCGAGCGCGCGGATCCGCTTGTGGAGCGCCGTCCGCTCGACTCGGGCTAACCGGTGTCCCTTTCCCCTTTGCCGTACGAGGCACTGTCACTAGAATCAGCCTCGATTCATGCCGCTGTCCGCTGGTACGCGCCTCGGACCGTACGAGGTCCTCTCCGCGCTGGGTGCCGGCGGCATGGGCGAAGTCTATCGCGCGCGCGATACGAAGCTGAACCGCCACGTCGCGATCAAGATTCTTTTGCCGTCTGTCGTCGGTGATCCCGAACGTCTGGCGCGCTTCAGCCGCGAAGCGCAGCTGCTTGCGTCGCTGAACCACCCGAACATCGGCGCCATCTACGGCCTCGAGGACGCAGACGGCGTGCGCGCGCTCGTCATGGAGCTGGTCGACGGACCGACGTTGGCCGATCGCATTGCGGGCGGCCCGATGCCGCTCGACGAGGCGCTGCCGATCGCGCGGCAGATCGCCGATGCGCTGGAGGCGGCGCACGAGCAGGGAATCATCCACCGCGATCTGAAGCCCGCCAACATCAAGATCCGCGACGACGGCACCGTGAAGGTCCTGGATTTCGGGCTGGCGAAGGCGCTCGACCCGATTGGCAGCGCCTCGAGCGCCGGCATGTCGCCGACCCTTTCGATCCACGCCACACAAGCGGGCATCATCCTCGGCACTGCCGCGTACATGAGCCCCGAACAGGCGAAGGGCCGCGCGACCGACAAGCGCACGGACGTGTGGGCGTTCGGCTGCGTCCTCTACGAGATGCTCGCGGCCCGACGCGCCTTCGACGGCGAAGACGTCACGGAGATCATCGCGTCGGTGGTGAAGAGCGAGCCGGACTGGACGCGACTGCCTGCACACGTTCCGGAACCGATTCGGCTGCTGCTGAAGCGCTGCCTCGAAAAAGACCGGCGCACGCGGGTGTCGGACATCGGCGTCGCGAGATTCGTGCTGGCAGAATCGCTGTCGCCGGAAGTTCGCGCCGGCGCAAACAGCACCTCATTCGAAGTGCCCGCGCCGTCGCGTCGACGCGTATTCGCGGCGGGCGCCGCAGGCCTGGTCGCCGGGATTACGGCCGCGACGTTGATTACGTGGCAGGCAACGCGCGCGACCGAGCAGCCAACAGTCCAGCCTGTGCGTTTCATGTTCGCGCCCCTTTCCCCACTGACGCTGGTGTTACAGGGCAACTACCGTCACATCGCCCTGTCGCCTGACGGCTCCCGCCTTGTGTACCAGTCGGAGGTGATCACCGCGGGGCAGCAATTGGTCGTGCGTCCGCTGGACCAGCTGGAGCTGCGTCCGCTCTCCGGAATTGTCGGACGCGCGCCATTCATGTCGCCCGACGGCCGTTGGATTGGGTACTTCACAGACAACGAACTGCGAAAAGTGTCGGTTCTCGGCGGACCGCCGATCACCATCTGCAAAACGCCGGCGTCGACTAATCCGCGCGGTGCGACGTGGGCCGCCGATGGGACGATCTTCTTCGCCGTCGCCGACCCTCGGGCGGGATTGTTCAGCGTGCCCGCGGCAGGCGGCGAGCCGGCGCAGCTGACGACGCCGGATGGCGCCACAAACGTCAATGGCCACGCATATCCGTTCGCGCTGCCCGGTGGCAGGTCGCTATTGTTCACGATGGCGTCTGCGCAACCCGAGAACTCACAAATCGCCGTCCTCGACCTCAAAACCAAACAGATCAAGACGCTTGTGCGGGGAGGCACCGACGCGAAGTACGTCAACACTGGCCATATCGTGTTCGCGTCTGGGAGCTCGCGAACCGGGTCGCTGCACGCCGTCCGTTTCGACCTCGCGCGGCTCGAGGTCCTCGGCGACCCGGTGCTGGTCGTCGACCGTGTGCTCGTCGAGGGTAGCGGCGCGGCGAACTACGATGTGTCGGCCCAAGGCACCCTCGCGTACGTCACTGGCGACGCCTCTGCGCAACCGACGTCCCTCCGCTCGCTGGTCTGGGTCAATCGGCAGGGACGCGAAGAACCAATTGATGCGCCGCTGCGGGCGTACGCGAGTCCGCGGCTCTCACCAGACGGCACGCGCGTCGCGCTCGACATCCGCGATCTCAACAACGACATCTGGATTCTGGATCTCGCCCGCCAGCTGCTCACGCCGCTCAACGTCGATGCGGCGTATGACTTGAGTCCCGTGTGGACCGCCGATGGAAAGCGGATCATCTGGACATCCAGCCGCGGTGGCGGCAACCCCAATCTGTACTGGCAGGCCGCCGACGGTACGGGGGCGCCCGAGCGACTCACCACCAATGTGCTGGCGCAGTTCCCGACGTCGGTCGCCTCCGACGGGTCGCGCGTCGCGTTCTTCGTTGCGGGAACGGCGCCCATCAGCACGGTCACGCTGCCGGGATCCGGACCATCGTCGATGAAGACCGATGCGCTCATCGAAAGCAATGCGACGAAGGGGAATCCCGAGATTTCGCCGGACGGCCGCTGGATTGCGTACGAGTCGAACGAGGCCGGCACGATCCAGGTGTACGTGCGGCCGTTTCCGAACGTGAACGACGGGCGCTGGCAGATCTCGCTGCAGGGCGGCACCAGACCAGCGTGGTCGCGAAATGGGAAGGAGCTCTTCTATCTCGACGGCAACGATCTGCTGACGTCGGTCGCCTTTCAGACCGCCGGAACCACGGTCACGCCCGGGCCTCCGACCAAGATCTTGAACGCGCGCTACCATCTCGGCGCCACCACACGCGGCTACCCGCTGCGAGGGTACGACGTCGGTCCGGACGGCCAACGATTTCTCATGATCAAGGAAATGGATCCGATGACGCAGGCACCCGCTGGCGTCGTCATCGTCGTGAATTGGTTCGAGGAGCTGAAATCGCGCGTGCCGACGAAATAGTTTCTCCTGATCTTCTAGTCCTCCTGTTTGGTTTTCTCCTGAACTCGGTGCTGCCCCCGATTCAGCCCGAGCGTGCGGATCCGCTTGTGGAGCGCCGTCCGCTCGGTGTCGAGCAGTCGGGCCGCCGCCGATACGTTCCAGTCGGTCTGATCCAGTGCCTGCCGTATCCGCTCGCGCTCGGCCGAGTCGCGAACGTCTTGCAAGCCTGAGGCTGCGCGCACGGCCTGACTCGATCGGACTTCAAGCGGGATGGCCTCGGCCGTGATCCGTTCGCCCGGGTTGAGGATCGCCATCCGCTCCACGACGTTCCGCAACTCGCGGACATTGCCCGGCCAGCTGTAGCGCTCGAGCAGCACAATCGCCTCCGGGTCGATCGTGCGCGGCCGGAAGTTGTTCCGGGAGCAGAACTCCGACAGGAAATACGGCACGAGCTCGGCGATGTCCTGCAGGCGCTCGCGAAGCGCGGGCACGCGGATCGGTACGACGCTCAGCCGATAATAGAGGTCCTCTCGAAACCGGCCGTCCGCAACCAGCTCGTCGAGCCGTCGGTTCGTCGCCGAGATGATGCGCGTCGCGACCTTGATCGTCTGTTCGCCGCCGACCCGCTGCAGCTCGCCATCCTGCAGCACGCGAAGCAGCTTGGCCTGCGATGCCTCGTGCAGGTCGCCGACTTCGTCCAGGAAGATAGTGCCGCGGTCGGCGAGCTCGAACTTGCCTCGGCGGAGTGAGGCCGCCCCGGTGAAGGCCCCCTTCTCGTGGCCGAAAAGCTCGCTCTCGATCAACTCGGTCGGGATCGCCGCGCAATTGACTTTCACGAACGGACCAGCGGCAAACGGGCTCTCGCGGTGGATGTGCGCGGCCAGGAGCTCCTTGCCCGTACCGGACTCTCCCGACAGCAGCACGGTGACGTCGGACCGCGCCACTTGCGTCGCCTGCTGCACCGCGTGCTGGAACAGGGACGACGATCCAAGCATCCTCGGCGCATCCCCGACCAGTTCCTTGTAACGCTGGTTTTCGCGCTGCAGATCCGACCACTCGAGCGCGTTCTTGACGACCAGCAGCACGCGATCCCGCGCGAGCGGCTTCTCGAGGAAGTCGAACGCGCCGATCCGCGTCGCCTCGACGGCGTCGGCCACCGTCCCATGGCCGGAGATCATCACGGCGGCGCATCGTTCGTCCCACTGCCGCACCAGGCGAAGCAAATCAATCCCGCTGCCATCTGGGAGCCGCACGTCGAGCAGATATAGATCGGCGATCGCGCGATTTCGCTCGGCCACGAACGCCGCGCTGGACTCGAACACGCTGACGCGGTAGCCCTCTCCCTCGAGGATCAAGCGGAGCGACCGGCCGATGTTCGCTTCGTCGTCGACGATGACGATGTGGCGTTTGCGGGTCATGACGGCAGCGACACTCTGAACCCGGCGCCGCCCAGCTCGCCCGGAATCACCGTGACGTCACCGCCCGAGAGCAGCGCGTTCTTCTTGGCGATGGACAGGCCGAGGCCCATGCCGTGCTTCTTGAACGTGATCGTCGGCTCGAACAGCGTGGCCGACACGGCAGCGCTGAGGCCTGGCCCTGAATCGTGTACGTCGATCAGCACGCGCTCACCCTCTCTTCTGGTCGTGACGACGACGGCACCCTCGGGCCCGGCGGCTTCGGCCGCATTCTGCAGGAGATTGGTCAGGATGCCGTTCACCATATCTGTCGCCGCAAGCGCCTGGGGACAGTCTTCGTCGAGCTCGAGCTGATACGTCACTCCAGGATGCACGGGGCGCAGCAACGCGACCCGTTCGGTGACCACGGCGTTGATGTCGAGCGCCTCTGGATGCACGGTCGGCTCGCTGGCGAATTCGGAGAACGCCCGCACCCGCCGCTCGAGCGATTCGATCTCGCTGACGACGATCTGAACCGCCTGCTCCATGAACGCGCGCTCCGACGCCGGATGCCTCGCGAGCATCTCTTCGACGGTCAGCCGGATCGGCGTGAGCGAGTTCTTCAGCTCGTGCGCGGTCTTGCGTGCCAGCGACTGCCAGCTGGCCAGACGCGTCAGATGCACCAGCCGCTCGCGGCTCTCCTCCAGTTGATCCGCCATGTGGTTGAACGCATCGATGGCCAGGGCCACCTCGTCTCGCGGCGGAACACCGGGGCTCCTGCCGGTCTCCAATCTTCGCGACCAGTCTCCGCCGGCAAAATCGGTGAGCGCCGCGGTGAGCTGCTGCATCGGCCGGCTCACACGGTGGGCGATCAGCACCAGCGGAACCAGTGAGATGAGCCACGCCGCACCCAGCAGCAGGAGCAGCGTCAGCGTGAATCCACGACGAAGGTCGCGCGCGTCGATCGACTCCACGAGCTGACGCGTATCTCGAACCTGCGTGGACAGTCGTTCCATGCTGAGGCCGCCAAGGTCGCGGCTGTAGATCTCGACGCCACGACTGGCGCCGCCATCGTCCACGCGGCGCATGTAGTCCACTCGATCGCCGCCCGCCCCGGAAACAGCGAAGCGTTCCGGCTCGCCGCTTTCCCAAAACGATCGGATCGCGTCGGGCCACCGTGGCGAATCGGACGCCAGGTAGATTGTCGGGCGCGTCCGGCCCGCCAGCGCGTCCTGTTTGAGCGCGTCGCGTTCGCGCTGGTAGAACTGCTTCGCGGTCGTTTCGAGCGTCCGTGAGAGTCGATCGAGCTCGCCCGTAGTCGCGTACCGCAGACTGCGGTCGAGGAGTGTCGTTGTGATCCAGACCGTCGCGCCGAGCGGCAACAGGGTGGACGCGACAAAGGCTGCGATCAGGCGGTTGCGCAGCGTCATCGCTTTGAAGCTTGCCCACGCGCAGGCGTCCTGAACGGACCAGCCTCGAGAGCGTGCGACGACGAGTCGGTCTTCCGGCGGCGGCTCAACAAGTCGATGAGTCCTTGAAGCGTATAGCCCGGGTCCGTCGTCTCAGACGTCCCGTCACCGTCCAGGATGTTGTATTCGAGCCGGATCCAGAACGGCAGATCGCGGCCCAGGGCGCCGAGAGCGCTGAGTGGGATCGTGAGCTGCTCGACGCACCACGCCTCGGCGGCCGCCAGCGCGAGGTGCGAGACCGACTGGGCGCGCGCATCCAACACCGTCACGGCGAATCGCTCTTCCCAGAGATCGTAGCTCAACGCGAAAACACGACGTGCCGCTGCCGCGGGCGGCCGTCCCGGCCCCGGCAGCACCAGTGCAGCGAGCTCCACGCGCACCGATCGCCCATCCCTCAGTCGCGAAAGCGGATCTCCCGTCAAGAAGCTGAAGCCGGGGGCGCGGATTCTCAGCGCCTCGCCAACGGCATCGACAGTCAAGGTCTGCGCCGACGATCGCACGGCCGGCCACACGAGCAAGGCAAGCAGCGCCACTGCCGCCTGTCGCGCTACCACTGAATCCGGACTCCGGGAATCCGAAGACCCATCGTGAAGACGGCTCTCAGGTCGTCGGTGTTGAGCGGAAAGCCGACGACGAAGAACGCCGGGCCGGCGTAGAAGCCCAGGCCCGTCGACACGCGGACGTGTTTTTCCGTGTTCGCGTCCCAGACCGATCCAACGTCGAGGAAGAGCCCGACCCCGGAGTAGCGATACTCGACCGAGGAGTGGATCATGCGGTCGGCACCCGCCGGCGCGATGTCGTACTTGTTCCAGCCTCGAAGGGTCCTCGAGTCTCCGAGCGTGAAGCGCTCGAAGAGCGGTGCGTGTCCGGTGATGCCTCCGGCCATGCCGGTCGCCTCGACGTGGTGACGTCCCTCGTCGAATCGATACGCGCCCTGACCGAGATACCTCGTGTAGTCGAGGTCGCTTTCCAGTTGTCGAGATCCGGCGCGCAGGCCGAAGTTGGCGGTCACGTGGTGCGTGGGATCGGAACCTTCGTTCCAGCGCCGGTCGAAATCGACCGAGGCGACCGCCGCGTTGGCCATTTGCGAGCCCGTCGCCGGTAAGAGCGGGTTCAACTCGGAGATGCTCACGCCGGCGGAGACGCTGAGCTCCGGAGTGAAGGCAAACTTCAGCAGCGGAGTGATCGTCGATCGCGTGTCGTAGGCTCCTGGAATTTCGGGGTTGAGCGCGAGCGCGGCCAACGTTTCGGGACGCCAATCCTGGTCGAACCAGGACCATTCGAGGCTGGCGCCAAGCCGGCGAGTGCCCAGCTTCCGCGTCTCGAATCGAAGGCCGGCGCCGGAGTACTCCTCGACCAGATCGTCGGCGTTGTCGATGGCGACGATGGGTGTGAACCGGATCGTGCGATCGCCGATGCCGAGGTCCAGGAAGCTGCCCCAACCCTGGTCCGAGTGAAAGAGCGCGTTCGTTCGAAGCGACTCGAATCGCAGCCACTGTGGCAGCTCCTTCTTGCGCGCCTCGTAGATGAGCTTGATGCGGCCAACCTGGGTGCCACGCTGCATCCGGCGCGACACCTCGTAATGCGGCAGCTCGCGTTCGATGCGCTCCTGCAGTCGATCGGCCGCTCCCGAATCGAGGCGTTGGCCGACCAGCGCATCGAGGTCGTCGCGCAGGAGCTGGGTCAGCTCTTCATCGGGTACCCCGCGGATGTCGGCCTGCTCGACGATGTAGCGCGCGTTGATGTTGTCGTCGCGATCGGCCACTTCCTGCCGGCCGACGACGAAGAACACGCGCGCCTGCCCGTCGGGATCCATGACGGCGCGCACGGCGGCGACGTATCGTGGTCGCTCGCCTTCGATGCGGGCGGCGAGTGCGTCGAGGCGGGACTGTGTGAGAGCGGTGCCGGCGAGGTTGCGAATCTCCTCGCGAAGACCGGGACTCAGGCGATCGATATCGAATCCGGTCACCTGCGCCGCGACGATGATCGTGCCTTCCGGGACGACGGGCTTCTGATCGGTGGCGGCCTGGGCGCTGGTGACCAGCAGCGTGAGGAGCAAGCCAAGTGTGCGCATGCCCGCGTCGAGAGCAAGGACCAAGCCCATTGCGAAGCTCTTTGTGCTCAAGAAGATAGCGCAATCGTGGGCGTGACCGCCGGTCACACCTGTGCGCGGGGGGCTACGTCGGGGGCTTGGGACCTGGGACTTGGGGCTTGGGACTCGGGGGGCTTGGGACCTGGGACCTGAGACCTGAGGCTGGGACTTGGACTTGGGATCTGAGGCTTGTCTCAAGCCCCAAGCCTCAAGCCTCAAGCCCCAAGCCCCAAGCCTCAAGCCCCAAGCCTCAAGCCCCAAGCCCCAGCCTTTGTCGTTACACTTTGCCTTTCATCGTGTCGGTTTCTTTCGTGACCTTCGTGACCTTCGTGTTCTTCGTGACCTTCGTGTTCTTCGTGGTTGTCCTTCGTGTGAGGTGGCCGGTATGAAGCGCAGAGAATTCCTTGTCTCCTCAATGCTGGGATCGATGGCGATCGGCGCCACCGGTCATCCGCTCGCCGATGAGCGCTCGGAGTCGAGCGTGGGCTTGCCACCCCAGACCGCCTCGTCGCGCAAGATTCTGATCGCGGGCGGCGGCTACGGCACCGCGTTCATCCGCTACATGGCGGCGCTCAGCGGCAAGCCCCGGCCGCGGCTCTGCTATCTCCCGACGGCATCCGCCGATTCGCAGTCGGGCATCCTCAACTGGTACCGCGCCTGCGCTCCGCTCAACGTCGAGCCGCTGGTGCAGGAAAGCTTCATCGCCAGCCCGGAGATGTCGCAGAGCTGGGAAGAACGCTTTCTCTCGATGGACGGCATCGTCTGTTCCGGCGGCAACACGCTCAACCAGCAGGCGATCTGGAAGGCCCAGGGGATCGATCTGGCGCTGCGGAAATGCTGGGATGCCGGCGTCGTGCTGGGCGGAGCGAGCGCCGGATCGTTGTGCTGGTTCGAGGAAGGGACCACCGACTCGCGGCCGAAGGAGCTCTCGACCGTGCAAGGACTGGGATTCATCAAGGGGAGTCACTCACCTCACTATGATCGTGAACCGGCGCGCCGTCCGCTCTACCAGAAGCTGATCGGATCGGGGGAGATGAAGCCGGGGTACGCGTGCGACAACGACGCCGGCATTTACTTCGAGGACAACGAAGTGAAGCGCATCGTCTCGACCCGCGCCGACGCCAAGGTGTACTACGTGAGCGTCGTGAACGGGAAGGTCGTCGAGAAGCGCCTGGAGCCTGAGAGGATTGCGTAGGAAAGTTGAAAGTTGAAAAGTTTAAAGTTAAGAGTTGAAGTTCAAAGTCCAACGTTCGGATTCAGTTCCGTTGGAAAGTGCGCTCCCCGGAACTTGGCGCTTTGAACTTGAACTCTTAACTGTCAACTCTTCGACTCTCAACTCTCCGACCGTCCTATCGAAAGGGCTTCGCCGTCGTGATGTCGATCGGGCTGACCGGTGGAACCTCGATCGTTCGGACGAGGTGCTTGCGGCGATCGATCGTGAAGATCATTCGCGACCCGTCCTTGGCCCACGAGAACGCTTGGCCCTCGGCTTCGAGCTCGATCGTCGCCAGGTGAATCATCGTCGGTCCCATGAGCGGGCGAGCGACGACGTACAGTTCGGGACGGTCGTGGCCCAGCAGATACAGCAGTCCGTCGGGCCCAATCGCGCCGCCTGATGCCGCGTCCGGCGCCATTTGTGAGACGACGGTGGGAGGGAACAGCCAGCCGCCCGTGCGCCGCCACTCGGAGTCGAACGTCACGACGCTCGAAAGCGAGTGGTCCTTGAAGGCCACACCGCCGTGGCCGTCGTAGTGGGCGAACCCGGCAATCCAGCCGCCGCAGCACCGATCGAACCACGTCAACGAGCCCTCGTCACGCATCCCGAGGCTGTGGCTGTCGGCATGTTCGAGCGTCGCCGCGTCGAAGATCTCGATTGACGATCCCATCGGCGTTTCCAAGTCGTTCGAGTTCGCACACCACAGGCGTCCGCCATCGGCGAAGCAGCTGCTGAGGTGGCGAATCAAGCCGTCGGCGGGACCTTCCCAGCGAGTGACGAAGTGGCCAGACGAGGTCTGGTACTTGGCGAGCATCGAGTTGTCCACGGCGTAGAAGAATCTCGAGTCCGCCGCGACACCCTGGTCCGCCCCAGGAACCGGATATTCGCGAAGCGTCCGCGCCTTGAGGGCAAGGACGGGTGGCGTTGTGTAGACGACGACCGCGCTTGGGTAGCTCACTCCCTCTCGAGACGGCGTAAACATCGTGGCCAGGAGAAAGAGGCAGGCGAGCGGAACGATGGCTTCAGAAACTCGGATCGACATGTCGAGGGATTGAGGGAGACTACTGGCCGAGTTTCTCAGGTCAATGTCGCCCGCGACACGGGGATGTAAACGGCACGGCAGGTAAGTTGAAAGTTTCCGCCTCCGCGGCCGAAGGCCGCTTCGGCGAGACCTCGCCAAAGCTCGCGGTCAATCGCCAGTACCGCGTCGCTCTGCGGCGCGCTCCGGCGCACCGGTAGATTTGACAGCACGACCTTCACCAACCGTGACAAGGATCTCGAGCTGCGTCAGCTCGTGCTCGAACGACGAGCACAGAATGACGTCGACATGACCGGCCGCCCGATCCAGCGGCGCAGGCTCGCGGGAGTCGACGGATTGGCCACGTTCAAGACACGGCCGCGTCAGCGCGGTACGCGGCGCTTCAACTCTTCTTGCCAATTGAGGATGACGTGAATTCGAGCGGCGGCCGGATCGCTCGTGCGGATCATGATGAATCCCTTACCATCCGGCGCAACGTCATACTGTGGCTGATTGGGCCCGTCGAAGACCGGCGCCCACGGGGCCTCGAACAGTTCAACCGGTTCCCGAAACGGCGGACGACCTGCGACGGCCAGAAGCCTGCGGCCTCGACGGAAGTAGAGCCAATTGGAGTCTCTCGCCCAGACAGGTTCGGTACCTCCGGCCTTCGACACCATCCAGCGCTGGCCGGCGGCGGGGAACTGCTGGACATAAACCTGGTACAGGCCCGATTCGTTGGACGTGTACGCCAGCCATCGCCCATCCGGCGAGATCGACGGTGCCCCCTCGATGAACCGCGAGTCGATCAGCCGCTCGGCTCGTCGCTCAGGCAAGGTGAGCGTCCAGATGTCGCTGTTCATCACAAACACCAGCACCCGGCCGTCGGGGGCCCACGACGCAGGATTGGGCTGAAACGCGTCAGAGCGGTACAGGACCTCCTCCGGCCCTCTTCGGTCGACGTCGCTCGAAACCACTTCGCCGGTCGCTGATTTGACCGTCGTGACCCGCTTTCCGTCAGGCGTCCAGATGTGAGAGAGATGATTGGCGTCGAAGGTAACTCGCCTCAGGCCTCCGCCCTGGGCGATGTCATACACAAACGTGGCATCGTTCCCGCCGCCGACGTTGACCGCGAGCCGACGGCCATCGGGTGACAACCTCGGCGAGCCGAAGTAACGGCGCTCCTGCGGCATCAGGGGCGTGGCGCGCCCCTCTCGGTTCACCAAGACGACTTCGGTCGTTTCGAGCCCGCCGCTGACGTAGGCCAGCGTGCCGTTCGCCGACACGGCAAACTGGGCAGACCCATGCCTCGGGTCCTCGCGCACGCCCTCCAGCACCGCAACCGAGGGCCCCGTGACGCGCAACGTCTGCTCGTCGAATGGCACGGCGTAGAGCGTCCCCGCGCGCGCATACGCCAGGTATCCCGGCTCCACGTAGTGCCCCTGCGCGGCGCCCTGAATCAGGGAGTGACGTTGTCCGGTTTCCAGCGATTGCGCAACGAGCGTGGCTTCATACCAGGGCCCGTCCAGGGGAGGACCAGCCAGGAACAGGATCGCTCGCCCGCCTGGCAGAAGTTCAGGATAGCGATGGCTGGTCTCCTGGTGGGCCGGGTCGAAAGTCGTCAGCTCCTGTGGAGCGCCGCCGGATGCGACCACACGAGAGACTGGTTTGCGAATATCGCCGACAAAGACGATGCGGTCATCCGCGCCCCAGGAGGCGCCGGTCAAGAACCCGATACCGGACGCGATGGTGACCGACGCTCCTCCACCCACGGCGACCCTCTTCAGATCGCCCGAGCTCTGAAAGCCGACCCAATTGCCGTCCGGTGAGAAGAACGGATGCGGGGAGAGATCGGTTTCGGTGAGCGCCTTCGACTCCAGACGATCGATTTCTCGAAGAAACAGATAGGTCGTCCCGTTGAGGGTTGCCGCGTATACGAGTTGCCGTCCGTCTGGCGAGAGCGCCAGCACGGGGCGCCCGAAATTCTGTAGCACCGCCCCAGGTGGAATGTCGATGGTGAGATGCGCCGTGGCGGTGGATGGCGCAGAAGTGGCTGGCTTGAGCACCCACGCTGCAGCGGCGGCAGCGATCGCCGCGAGCAACGTGACCATAGCCCACGCGCGTGTCGAGCGGTGGCGCCGTACCGTCTGTGTCGAAACCGCTTCCGCCTGTTCGCCGACCCACTGCAGTTCCGCAGCGAGGTCGCCAGCGTCCTGCCAGCGCGCATCCGGATCTTTCGCGAGACACTTCTTCACGACGCGATCGAGGCCTGGCGGCACGCCGGTCCGCAATGCCGAGATCGCCGGCGGCTCTGCGCTCATGATTGCCGTTACCAACGACGCCTGACCCGCTCCGGTGAACGGCCGCTTCCCGGTCGTCATCTCGAAGAGCACGACACCCAGGGCAAAGATGTCGGTGCGTGCGTCCGCAACACGGCCCTCCACCTGCTCGGGCGCCATGTACGGCAACGTCCCCAAGAGGGCGCCCTCTTCGGTGATCGCCGGCGCTATCGTCGTGACGGGATTGCCTGCCTCGACCGATCCGTCACTTGCGTCCACTCTCGCGAGCCCGAAGTCGAGGAGCTTGACTCCGGTCTTCGTGATCATCACGTTGGCCGGCTTGAGGTCCCGATGCACCACGCCTGTGCGATGTGCCGTATCGAGTGCTCCCGCGATCTCGACGCCGTACTGAATGGCGCGATCGACGGTGAGCGGCCCGCGTGTCAGAAGTGTGGCCAGTGTCTCGCCCTGCAGGTGCTGCATCACCAGAAAGCTGGTGCCGCGATCGTCGCCGACGTCATACAGCGGGCAGATGTGCGGGTGTTCGAGCGCGGCAATCGCGCGCGCCTCGCGCTCGAACCGCTTGCGGAAATGAGGTGTGTCGGTGAGTCGAGCGGAGAGGACCTTGATGGCGACCGTGCGATTCAACCGCGTGTCGCGCGCGCGATAGACCTCTCCCATCCCGCCCGCGCCAAGCGGTGCCTCTATGACATACGGACCGAGCGTGCTGCCGGCGGTCAGAGGCATGGACAAGGTTCTTGGCTGGCCGCCACCCCGACCGGAAACTATACACCCGCAAAACTCGCGATGGGACGCACCATCAACGCATTTAACGAGCGCATCTCCGAAATGAGACGCCCGTCGCTCGCCGCGTGCAAGCGACGTCTATTCGGGCTCCTGCACGATCATTGCGTCATCGACGTCGGCTGCGGGTGGCGGAGATGCTGAGGATTCCTATTGGCGACGGACCTCGAGCGTGGCGCTCGGAAACGTGTTGAACTGCTGGATGATGGGGAACGTGAGGCTGCTGCCGCCCAGCAACTGCCCGAGCGGACCTTTCACGTTGGTGGTGAGCACGAGATTCGCTTCGCCAATGAAGATCTGGGGCACGTTGGTGGCCATCTTCACGCGCACGCCGTCCACGCTGTGCCACCAATTCGCGAGGAACGCTCCCGCCAGCACCTGTGACACGACGACCCGGCCGTCGATCGACAGCGTGGGGGAGCCGGGCCGGTGCACGGCGACGTTCAGCTGGCCCGTGCCTTGATCGAAGTCGTAGGTGATGGTGGGAACGTGTTGAGCGTTGACGCCGAGTTTGGTGAGGTGGTGCGCGAGCTTCGCGTCTGACGTGTCATAGAAGAGGGTGTAGTTGTCGATGTCGCCCGTGAAGTCGGGCGGCACGATCACCGCACCGATCTGGACGATCGAACCAGCCTTTGGCGACGCGCCGTCGACTGCGATGCCCCGGCAGTCGGACGTGCGGGCGACAAGCGGGCTCAGCAAGGACCCTTCACCGGCGAGGATGAATTCGGCGGGGATGAGCGCCCGAAGGTCCGCCGTCGGAGCAAGACCGACTCCGATGCTTTCGACGCAGTCGGTGAATTGGACGGTGAAGTCGCCGGGCGTGTCGGCCCGTAGGCCGTGGACTGCCCCGAGAATCACTGCGGCAAGGGCTCCAATCCTCGTGATTTGCATGTCAGCACTCCAATCAGGCGCCGAGTCGTCCTCTATCCGAACAAGCGCGAAAGCCCACTGAAATTCTCAGCCACCCGAGCTTTGTCGATCGGCTGTTCGTGCGTCGCGATTCGCGGTCTTCGAAGTGGTTGGCAAACGCCAGCAATAGAGCCATACGCGTATGGCATACTGGTATGTATGAAAAAGACGCTTCACATCGACGAGCGTCTGTTGCTGGATGCCAAATCTGCGTCCGGCGCGCGGACCGACACCGAGACCGTTCGTCTTGGTCTGGAGGCGCTGGTCCGCCGCGGGGGTGTACGAGCGTCTCAGGGCGCTGCGCGGATCAGAGCGGAACGCTCACGAGACTCCTCGGCGACGTGAACGGCCGTTGGCCAAACGCTCCGCATGATCGTTCTGGTCGACACTTCTGTCTGGATCCGTTTCCTCTCGAATCGAGCTCCCTATGCGGCTGAGCTGGACCGCCTGTTGAGCCGCGACGAAGTGAGCGGTCATGAGTTCGTGTACGGAGAGCTGTTGATCGGCGATGTCGGTGGCCGTAAGCAGCTGTTGAGCGATTACGAGCAGATGCACCAGGCACCAGTCGTGGCTCACGACGAGGTCGTTGCATTCGTGCAGGGTCGACGCCTGCACGGGCGCGGTGTCGGCTGGATCGATGCACATCTGCTGGCGTCGGCGCTCGTTGGGCATCTGAAATTGTGGACGACGGACCCGCGGTTGGCAGTGGTGGCGGCGGAACTGGGAATCGGCTACGGGTGAAGCCGCATCAACTGGCCTGGCGTGGCCACCCCCAGCCGCCAACGCGTCCTACCCTCGCGTTGCGCGCGAAGCCACCGCTTTCATTCCAGCCAGCCAGAACTCGGCGATGTGATCGACCGTGCCCTCGACGTCGGATGCGATCGGCGCCCACATTCGGGCCATCGCCGGCGGAACCGGACGGGCAAAGAGCAGGCATTGGCCCTGGAGGCTCACGACGGCACGCACCACCCGCGGATCGGTGGCGGGCAACCGCATGATCGTGCTCGCCACCCCGCTCAGGTATTCCGTTCGCGGCTGCATCACCTGTCGTATCACCAGGTCGAGTGCCTCGGTGGGCTCCTCCACCTCGCGCGCCATCAACTTGTGAATCCACGCGCTTGGCCCGATGCCGGTGAGCCGCTGCACGAAGACGCGGACGAAGGCGCGAATCTGATCGTCGGCCGATTCCCCTTCGCCGGCGCGCTGAGACAGCTCGTTGGTCTCGCGCATCGCTTGAATCGCGGTCTTGACGACCTCACGGTAGAGTCCGGCCTTGTCGCCGAAGTGGTAGTTGACCGCGGCGACATTCGCGCGGGACACGCGGCAGATTTCGCGGACGGTGACCTTCTTGAAGCCGCGCTCGGCAAACAGCGCCGCCGCCGTCTTGATCAGCCGTCCCCGCGTCTCCTGATCCTTTGTCGCCATCAGATGACAGGGTCCTCTTTCTCACAACGAGGACAGCATTGGCTCACAGGGTCCTCTTGAACAGGAGAGTGGCCGAGGTCATCGCAATAACTGAGAACACTGCAAGAAACGCGAAGTCGAAGCCGATCGCGTTGAAGCCGGTGTTCTTGAGGAGCAGCGATTTGAACGCGTGGACGGCGTAGGTGAACGGATCGACCGCCGCGATCGCCTTCATCCAGCCGGGAAACGCCTGTTGTGGGTAGACCGCGCCGCTCGGAAAGTAGAGCAGCGTGTTGAGGACGCCGAAAATCGCGCGCGGCAGCAGCGGATCCTTCACGCGAACCATGATCAGAAACATCATGCTCACCAGCGCCAGCGCGGTGATGATGATGACGACCGACATCCTGAGCATCCGCATCGGGTCGAGCGCGTTGGGCACGCCCGCGATGATCGAGCCGATCGTCATGAGCACGAAGCCGGCGAGCACGGCCTTGATCGTTCCCGAAATGTTGAAGCCGGCGATGAGCTCGAGCCGCTTGATCGGCGTCACCAGGTAGCCCTCGTGCAGCCCGCGCGCCTTGTCGTCGATGTAGATGATGCCGCCGCCGATCATCACCATCATGAAGATCGACATCACGATCGAGCCAGGCAACAGGTACTGGATGTAGGGGATGTAGGGATACATCTCGACCACGTCGAGCCGGGTCGACGTGAACGTCCGCTCCTCGTGCGGCTTCTCGTTGAGTCCCGACACCAAACCACCGATCGATGCCGCCATGGTCGCGGCGACGAAGTTGTCGGTGTTGTCCTGAATCACGGCGAGGCGCGGCTCGCGGTTCGACAGCACACGGCGGGAGTAGTCCGGTGGAATGGTGAGCACGCCATTCACGCGCCCGGCCCGCAGATCGTCGAGCGCGGTCCCTTCGTCACCATACGTGATCGTGTGGAACGTCCGCGCGTTGGCCGCCACCGCTCCGGCCAGCTCGCGCACGCGCACCGCCGGCACGCCGCCGTCCTGATCGACGATCGCCACCGTGAGATCCTTCACGTTCCCGCCGAACGCATAGCCCAGCACGATCAGCTGAATCAGCGGGAAGATGAGCGACATGATGATCAAGAAGGGACTGCGACGGAATCGCCGCAGTTCGCGCTCGATGATGGCCCAGGTTCTGTGCATAACACGCTCTTCGCTGTTCGCTCTTCGCCATTCGCGGTCGCTTCGTCGCTCGCGCTCTGGTTAACGTCGGCGCGAGCTCGCCGTAGCGGCCCTCGGCCGCGAAGGCGGGCCTATCTCCGCATGATGAACTGCCGCGGCGCCGGATCCTGCAGGGCGTCGCGCAAGTCCCTTCCCGTGTAGTGGACGAACACATCGTCCAGCGTCGTGCTCTTCACCGCGAGCGACTGCACGGTGATGCCGGCCGTCTCGCTCGCCGCCACCAGCGCCATCGTCGTCTCGGGCCCGTTCGCCGTCGCGATGCGGAAGACGTGGTCGTCGTTGGTCACCGACTGCACGTGCGGCAAGCTCTTCAATCGGTCGGACCAATCCGCCGGCACGTTTGAGAAGCTCACCTCGATGGCGTTCTGACTCGGAATCGACGCCTTGAGCTTGAGCGGCGAGTCGAGCGCCACGAGCTTGCCGTGATCGACGATGGCAATGCGATCGCAGAGGCGATCGGCTTCGTCCATGTAGTGCGTCGTCAACAACACCGTGAGGTCGCGCGCCTTCTTGACCTTCTGAATCATTTCCCAGACGGCGACGCGTGAGACGGGATCGAGACCGGTCGTTGGCTCGTCGAGGAAGAAGATCCGCGGCTCATGCACGAGGCCGCGCGCGATTTCCACCCGCCGGCGCATGCCGCCCGACAGATACATCACTTGCTTGGCCCGCCATTCGGTGAGATCCACTGCGGCCAGCAGCTCGTCGATCAGCGCCTTGCGCCGGGACCGCGGCACGCCGTAGAGCTTGGAGAAGATGATGAGGTTCTCCTCGACGCTCAGCTCGGTGTCGCTGGTCATCGCTTGGGGAATGACGCCAATGGTCCGGCGCACACCATCGGCGTCCTTGACGATGTCGAATCCCCCGACGGTGGCGGTGCCCCCGGTCGGCGGCAGCAGCGTCGTCAGCATCCGGATGAGGGTCGATTTGCCCGCGCCGTTCGGCCCGAGCAGCCCGAAGACCTCGCCTGGCTGAACGCAGAACGAGACGCCATCCACGGCAGTGAACGTGCCGAACGTCTTGCGGATGGTTTGAACGTCGATCGCGTTCACGCTGGTCCTCGGTCCAGGGTCCACAGTCCTCGGTCCTAGAGCGGCAGCAATACGTAAACCGTCATGCCCACCGCCAGCTTCCGATCCTTGTTGTCGATCCGCAGCCGCGTTTCGAAGGTTTTGATGTCGCGCTTGGTCCGGCTCACGTCGCGCTGGGTCGCGAACGATGCGTCGGCGCGGCGGTAGAACACGGTTCCGGTGGTCTCTATGCCCGACGGCAGGCGGATGGTGAGCGTGTCGCCGCTTTTGATCCGATCGAGGTAGGTTTCCTCGATATCGGCCCGCACCCACAGATCGTCGGGATTGATCAGCGTCAGAAGCGTTTGTCCTGTGCTCACGATCTCGCCTTCGCGCGCGGGCTGGACATCGACAATCCCATCGATGGGCGCGAAGACCTTCGAGAATCCAAGCTTCACGTCCACCTTGGCACGCTGCGCGC
This sequence comes from uncultured Acidobacteriota bacterium, assembly GCA_963773045.1. GTDB lineage: Bacteria > Acidobacteriota > Vicinamibacteria > Vicinamibacterales > UBA2999 > 12-FULL-67-14b. The sequence continues at coordinate 369,263 of CAVYZT010000005.1, forward strand.
CTACGGCCGCCAACTGCGACTGCGTCGTCACGACCTGGCTGCGACGCATCGCTGTCTGCTCGGCGTTGGACTGCGCGATGGCCAATGCCGAGCGCGCGGCGTCCACTTGCCGTGCCAACGACTGCAAGCGGGCCTGCGCGGCGTCGAATGCGGTCCGCGCTTCGTCCAGTTGCTGCGCGGGCGCCAATCCCGCGCGCGCGATCTCCTTGGTGCGATCGAGTGTGACCTTCGTCCGCTCGAGGTCGGCTGCCGCTGCATCGTGCTGCGCCACGGCGGTGGCCACGTTCGCCTCCGCCTGTTTGATCTGATCCAGGAGCTGCCGCTCCTGCAACCGCAGCGCCGCTTCGCTTTCCCTGACTTGCGACGCCGCGCCTTCGGCGCTGTGTTCGTAAAAGGCGCGATCGGCCATCAGCTCGCCCGGATCGATCTCGGCCACCAGCTGACCCTTGGTCACGGTGTCGCCTTCCTGGACGGCGAGCGTCACCAGCCGGCCGCCGAGTTGGGGCGCGACCACGACGTCATGTGTGGTGACGATGCCGGTCAGGATGAGCGCTGAAGGGGGTCGTGTGTAGAAGTAATAGCCAACGCTGGCCGCAATCACGATCAGCAAGGGCAGCAGTTTCTTCATAGGCGGAGTGAAACACATGTATAAAACATCTGTTTGAATTCTGTCAACAAAATCTGCCAACCGCGCGAACTCCGTGCCATCGGGGACAGTCCCCGGGGACAGTCCCCAACGGCACGTATACTGCGGCCGTGATGGCGAGCGTGCGCCTGATCAAATCTTCGTCGGCTGCCGCGCGCCTCAGAGCGGCCCGCGATCTCATCGCCGCCTCTGCGTCGCAGGAGATGCTGATCGTCGGCGCCAGCCGCGCCGCCGCCGATGAGCTGGCCGCCCACGTCGCTTCCGAGCAAGGGGGACTCTTCGGCGTCGCGCGCGCAGGTTTCGTCGAGCTCATCACTCGACTCGCCTTGCCGGCGCTCGCAAAGGCCGGCCTCAGTCCGACCGGCGGTCTCGGCGCCGAGGCCGTCGCCACGCGCGTCGCCTTCGAGATCAAAGACAGCGCGCTCACCTATTTCGCGCCGGTCGCCGGAATGCCCGGCTTCCCGCGCGCCGCGACCCGGACGCTGGATGAACTTCAGCAAGCGCGCGTCATTCCAAGCGCACTCGCCAACCTCGACGACGTGGGTCCCGACCTGGCGACGCTGCTGGAAAGGGTCGAACTCGAGCACGCGCGATCGGCGACGGTCACTCGCGCGGCCCTGATTCGCGCGGCCGCCACCGCGCTTGAATCGACGACACTGCCGCACGTCGTCTTGCTCGACGTCGCGATCGGGTCGAAGGCGGAGCGCGACGTGCTCGAGGCGCTCGTTCGCGCATCGAAATCGATCTTCGCGACAGTCCCCTCCGGCGACGTACGCACCATCGCGGCGTGGTCCGCTCTTGGAATTGAACCTGACCAGCCCGCCCCACCTGCCTCACCGGCCCCAACTGCCTTGGAACGTTTGCAGACGAACTTGTTCGCCGCCGAGCTGCCATCCCCCGCGCCGCCCGACGACAGCGTGGTGCTCTTCTCCGCCCCGGGCGAGGGCCGCGAGGCGGTTGAGATCGCGCGACGCGTGATGGAGGAAGCACGTCGCGGCGTTCGGTTCGACGAGATGGCCGTCTTGCTCAGAGCGCCGCAGACCTACTTGAGCGTCCTCGAACACGCCCTCGAGCGCGCGGGCATTCCGGCGTGGTTCCATCGCGGCACCCGCCGGCCCGACGCCGCGGGTCGCGCCTGCCTCGCGCTGCTGGCCTGTGCCGAAGAAGGCCTGTCCGCGCGGCGGTTTGCGGAGTACGTGTCGCTCGGCCAAGTACCGATGAAAGCCGTGGTATCCGAGGCGGAGGAGCATTGGGCCCCGCCCGCCGACGAAGCCTTCGACGCGATGGTCCCGCCTCAGGATCGCGCCGAAGACACTCAACCCGAGCAGGAGGCTCTCGAGGCGCTCGAGAGCGGCGAAACCGATCGTGCTGTCGCCGGCACCTTGCGCGCGCCGTGGCGATGGGAAGAGTTGATCGTGGAGGCGGCCGTGATCGGCCTCGGCATCGACCGCTGGCGCGCTCGACTCTCCGGCTTGGAAGAGGACTACCGGCGGCGGCTCGGAGAGGCCGAGTCTGACGATCCGGGATTGCCCCGCACCCGCGCCTTGCGGCGCGATGCTGAACAGCTGCGCGCGCTGCGCGCCTTTGCCGAGCCCGTGCTTGCGCAAATGGACGCGTGGCCGGCGGCGCAGAGTTGGGGCCAGTGGCTGGCGGCCCTCCGCGCACTGGTCCCGACCGTCATCGCCAAGCCGGCGCGCGTCCTCCGCGTGCTGCAGGAGCTCGGCCCGCTCGACACCATTGGCCCGGTGACGCTTCGCGAAGTGCGCGACGTCCTGACGCCGCGCCTCTCGACCGTGAGCCACGATCCGCCTCGCCGCCGTCAGGGCCGGCTCTTTGTCGGCACTCCTCACGGCGCACGCGGCCGCGCGTTCAAGGTCGTCTTCGTTCCGGGTCTCGCCGAGCGCCTGTTTCCCCAGAAGATCCGCGAGGACGCACTGCTGCCCGACGATCGGCGGCAGCAGGTCAGCGTCGACCTCGCCGTGCAGACGACGCGAGCAGCCGAGGAGCGCTTGCAGCTGTCGCTGGCGGTCGGCGCGGCTTCGGAACGGCTGTTCGTGTCGTTTCCACGCATCGAAGTCGAGGAATCGCGTCCGCGCGTCCCCTCGTTCTACGTCCTCGACATCGTTCGCGCCATAGAGGGCGCCATCCCCGCCGCGTCCAGCATCGTCGCGCGCGCCCACAAGCAGGGCGCTTCCACGCTGGCCTGGCCGGCGCCTCGCGACGCCTCGCGCGCCATCGACGACTTCGAGCACGACCTCTCCACCTTGGGCGCGTTGCTGTCGTCGACCGATCGGGCAACGGCCAAGGGTCGAGCTCGCTATCTCTACGACCTCAGCCCGGAACTGCAGCGATCGCTGACGGCGCGCTGGCAGCGATGGCACCCGAAGCAGTGGACCGTGGCCGACGGGCTGGTGCGCTCGGTGCCCGAAACCACTGGCCCGGCAATCGCGCGCCAACGCCTCGGGGCGCGCCCGTATTCGCTGACCGCGCTGCAACGCTTTTCTGCGTGTCCCTACCAGTTTCTTCTCGCCGCGATCTACCGGCTCGCCCCGCTGGAGCAGCCGGCGCCGCTGCAGCAGCTCGATCCGCTGACGAGAGGCAGCCTGTTCCACTCGATTCAAGCCAAGGCGCTGGCGCGGCTGCAGGAATTGAACATGCTGCCGCTCTCGAGTGAGATTCTGCCGACGGCACAGAAGCTGCTCGAGTGGGCCGTCACCGAAGTCGAAAGAGACGCTCGCGCCACGCTCGCGCCGGCGATCGAGCGCGTGTGGCAGGACGAGATCAGCGCGATGACGCGCGATCTCAAGATCTGGCTCGAGCACCTGGCGGCAGAAGGCGCTGAGTGGACGCCTGAGCGATTCGAGTTTGCCTTCGGCCTCGACGATATCGCCGGTCGTGACGAGCACAGCACCAGCGAGACCGCCCAGATCGGCAGCCAGTTCCGCCTGCGCGGCTCGATCGATCTCGTCGAGCGCCATCGCCAGACCGGGTTTCTGCGCGTCACCGACCACAAGACCGGACGGAATTACACCGAGCGCGGTCACACCATCGTCCAGGGCGGCCGCATTCTCCAGCCGGTGCTGTACGGCATGGCGCTCGAAGCGCTGTGGCCCGATCAAACGGTGTATTCGGGCCGTCTGTTCTTCTGCACGACGGCCGGCGGCTTCACGACTCACGAAATCCCGCTCATGGGCGAAGCGCGGCGCCACGGCATCGAAGTCCTCGAGATCATCGACCGCTCGATCGAGCACGGCCTGCTCGCGGCTCGACCGGACCGGAACGCCTGCACCTTCTGCGACTTTCAGGATGTGTGCGGCCGCGACGAGGAGCGCCGCACGCGACGCAAAGATGGATCAAGATTCGCCGATCTCGAGGCGCTGAGAACGCTGAAATGAAGGCTCAAGACGATCGCGCGCTGATCGGCACGGCGCTCGACGACACGATGATCGTCGAGGCGGCAGCGGGCACCGGGAAAACCACCGAGCTCGTCGGCCGCATCGTCCGACTGATCGAGACCCGGCGCGCCCGGATCGGCGAGATCGTGGCCGTCACCTTCAGCGAAAAGGCGGCGGGTGAGCTGAAGCTGCGATTGCGCGAGGAGCTGGAACGCGCGCGTGCGCATCACGCCGACCATGCGCCAGAGGCGGGTCTGCTGGTGCAGGCGGTCCACGACTTCGAGGATGCGCACGTCAGCACGATTCACGGATTCTGCGCGGAGCTGTTGCGCGATCGTCCGGTCGAGGCGTGCGTCGACCCCGCGTTCGTCGTCTTGACCGAGTCGCAAGCCGAAGCGATCTTCGACGAGGCGTTTTCAGGATGGCTGCAGGACGCGCTCGCCCATCCGGGCGAAGGCGTCCGGCGATCGTTGCGGCGGCCGGTCCGCTGGCAGTCGGACGACGAGCAACAGAACGGACCGATTGCGCGTCTGCGGAGCGCGGCCGATGAGCTTCGAGAATGGCGCGATCACGCCGCCGCATGGAAACGACCAACCTACGATCGCGCGGCCGACATCGAATCGCTGGTCGAGCACTTGCGGCGGGTGGCGGAGATCACGGCGAATCCGCTGAAGAAGGGCGACGTGTTCTGGCAAGCCACGGCAAGAGTCAGACGCATCAGCGGCGAGATCGATCGGCAGCGGCGTGTCGGCGGCGGCGATCTGGATGGATGGGAAGCTGCGCTGGTTCAGCTCGCCGACGATCGAGAACTGGCGCGACCGCGAAAAGGCTCCGGAACCGCCTATAAGGCGGGCATCTCGCGACAAGCTGCCCACGATGCGCTGGTCGAATTGCTGCAGCGTCTGACGGCGTTCCGCGACAATGCCGACGCCGATCTGGCGGCTCTCTTGCACGAAGAGTTGAGGAGCTGTCTCGAGCGGTACGAAGCGCGCAAGCAGTCTGCCGGCGCGCTCGATTTTCTCGATCTCCTGATCAAGGCCCGCGACCTGGTCCGCGATCAGCCGGCGGTCCGTAAACGCTTTCGCGATCGCTTCCGCGTGCTGCTCATCGACGAGTTCCAGGACACCGATCCGCTCCAGGCCGAGCTGCTGCGTCTGCTTGCCAGCGAAGAGGGCGGCAGTCTCCGTCGAGGCGCCCTGTTCATCGTCGGCGACCCGAAGCAATCGATCTACCGGTTCCGCCGCGCCGACGTCGGCGCCTACCGTCACATCGCCGATCAGATGAGCCGCGAAGGGGCGTTGCCGGTCACGCTGCAGACATCGTTTCGGAGCGTGCCGTCGATTCAGCGGTTCGTGAACGCGGCGTTTCGCGAAGAGATGACGGGCGACGACGAGTCGCTGCAGGCGAAGTATGTCGCGATGCGGCCCGACCGTGCCGATGAGCGCGGACAGCCGTCGGTGATCGCCCTGCCGGTTCCGCGTCCCTACGGGCAGCGGCAGGTGACGCTGGCGAAACTGGCCGAATCACAGCCTGGAGCCATCGGCGAGTTCGTGCGCTGGCTCATCCACGACAGCAAATGGACGGTTACCGAGGGTTCAAACGTTCAAGGGTTTCCGCCTACGCGGCCGGAGGCCGCTACGGCGGACCTCGCCGAAGCTCGCCGCGATTCTGAGCGAGCGAAGGCGGGCAAGGGTTCAAGGGTTCGGCGGCGGCCGATCGTTCCGAGCGATATCTGCCTGCTGTTCCGCCGGTTTGCCTACTTCGGCGGGGATGTCACGCGGCCGTATGTCGAGGCGCTCGAAGCGCGGGCCGTGCCTCATCTGCTCGTCGGCGGCAAGACGTTCCACGAACGGGAGGAGGTGGATGCCGTTCGCGTCGCCCTCACGGCCGTCGAGTGGCCCGAAGACGAGCTCTCGGTCTATGCCACGCTGCACGGGCCGCTGTTTGCGATCGGCGAAGAGGAGCTGCTCGAGTACCACGCAATCCAGCACGCCTTCCACCCGTATCGCGTGCCCGAGGGCTTGCCTCAGAGGCTCGCTCCGATTGCGCAGGCGCTGACGATGCTGCGCGAGCTGCACGCCGCGCGTAATCACCGGCCGGTCGCCGATACCATCGGCCGGTTGCTGGCCGGCACGCGCGCCCATGCGGGCTTCATCCTGTGGCGCGGCGGCGAGCAGGTGCTGGCCAACGTCCTGCACATCTCCGATCTTGCGCGCCGCTACGAAGGCGAGGGAGGACTCTCGTTCCGCGGCTTCGTCGATCGCCTTCGCGAAGCCTCGGGGCGGGCCGAGGCGCCGGAGGCCCCGATTCTCGAAGAGGGCAGCGAAGGCGTCAGATTGATGACCGTTCACAAGGCGAAGGGGCTCGAGTTTCCAATCGTGATCCTCGCCGATATCGGCTGCAAGCTGAGCCGCAGCGACGCGTCGCGCTACCTCGACTCGGAGCGCGGGCTCTGCGCCGTTCGCATCGGCGGTTGGGCGCCGCTGGACCTGCTCGAGCACAACGACGAAGAGGCGAAGCGCGACCAGGCCGAAGGCGTCAGGCTGGCGTACGTGGCCGCGAGCCGTGCGCGCGACATGCTGGTCGTTCCCGCGGTTGGCGACGGCGAGTTCAAGACCGGGTGGGTCAGTCCTCTCAACCGTGCGCTCTATCCCCCGCGCGACCTGCGCCAATCGCCAGGAGTCGGCCCCGGGTGTCCGGCGTTCACCGGCAAAGACACTGTTCTCGAGCGGCCCATCGGCCAGCAGGCAGATGCATCCACGATCCGGCCAGGCGCCTATGAAATGGCCGACGCCGCGAGCGGAGAACCCTACACCGTCGTGTGGTGGGACCCGCAGCTTCTCGAGAAGGAGTCCGACGATCCTCGAGGGCTGCGACGCGAAGATCTGATCTCGAAAGAAGCGCAGCCGGCCGACGTCGCAGCCGACCGCGCACGCTACGACCACTGGCGCGCGACGCGTGAAGCCACGCTGCAGGCGGGCGCCAGACCATCGATCTCGATCGTCACGGTGTCCGAGTGGGCCGCCGCAGAACCTGCAGAACCTGCAGAACCCGCAGAACCTGTAGAACCTGTTCTCCTCGAAGATGCCGGCGCCCTTGCCGCGAGCGCCTCTGGCCGGCGATTCGGCACACTGGTCCACTCATTGCTGGCGGTCGCGCCACTCACGGCATCGCCCGAGGACGTGGTGGAGCTGGCGCGCATCCACGCGCGTGTGCTGACCGCCAGCGAGACAGAGCGCGACGACGCCGCCCTCATCGTCTCGCGCGTGCTGCAGCATACGCGGCTCGACGAAGCCCGCGCGGCTCTCGCTGCCGGCCGCATCTGCCGGCGTGAAGCGCCGGTCTCGATCGTGCGGGACGGCGTGCTGGTGGACGGCCAGGTTGATCTCGCCTACCAGACCGAGAGCGGGTGGGTGGTCGTGGACTTCAAGACCGACATCGAGCTTGGTGGCCAGGAGGACGCCTACCGCCGGCAGATTGCGCTCTACGCGCTCGCAGTGGCGAAGGCGACCGGCGAACCCGCGCGGGGAGTGCTGTTGCGGATCTAAGACCCGCGCTTTCCAGAATATTTTGGCCACGGACGTTGGCCGCGGAGTCGCGGCGTCGCGGAGATTAGCCATCTGATCGGCCAACTCCGCGGCTCCGTGCCTCCGCGGCTACGTACGTGGACTTCTCAATGTGACAAGATCATGCGCATATGCGACGCGTGTGCGTTTTTTGTGGATCTAGTGTGGGAGCGCGGCCGATCTATTCAGAGGCCGCAAGACAGATGGGAACGCTGCTGGCGAAGAAAGGAATTGCCATCGTCTACGGCGGCGGCAACGTGGGATTGATGGGTGTGCTGGCCGATGCGGCGCTGGCCGCCGGCGGCGAGGTGATCGGCATCATTCCCGCCGTTCTCGCCGAACGCGAGATCGCGCATCAAGGGCTGAGCGATCTGCGAATCGTCGACTCCATGCACACGCGCAAGGCGATGATGGCCGAACTGGCCGACGCCTTTGTCGCGCTGCCTGGCGGTGTCGGCACGTTCGAAGAGTTCTTCGAAGCGGTGACCTGGACGCAGCTGGGCCTGCATCGAAAGGCGTGCGGACTGCTCGACGTGGACGGCTTCTACACACCCCTGATCGAATTCATCGATCGAGCGGTGAGCGAAGGGTTCATCAGACCGATCCACCGCACGGCAGTGGTGATCGATTCATCCTCGGAAGGGCTGCTGACCAAGCTGGCCACCACAAGGGTGCCCGACGTGCCCAAGTGGATCACGAAGCAGGAGGTATAGGCGGCTCGCGCTTCGCGCTCGGCTTGGGGTCGCGCGCTAACGCGCGCTCCTGGGCTCGCCGCTGAACGCGGCTCGTAGGCCTCACTTCGTTCGGTAAGAACCCACAAATCGCGAAGCCATTTGCCCACGAGGCCACGCAGTGGCCGAGCCCACGGCAAACTGAGGCGTAGCGCTTCGTGGCCGACGTTTCACCGCTTCTGGCGCAGGCGCGGCGGAACGGCGAGGCGTTTGTCCGACGCGAGCGAACGTCACTTCGTCGGCACGAGGCGCTTCAGTTCTTCACCCCAGTGCTGCACGACGGTAATGCTGGCCGGTGCGGCGGTCTGGTCCGTGCCACCCCCCTTGACCATTAGGAAGCGTCCGTCGGCCGCGATGTCGTAGGTTCGGCCCTGGTCCACATTTGGCATCGTGGCGTAGCCCTCCTTGACCACCGGCACCGCCGGCCGCGTGACCGCCCATGACGCGCCGGGCGCGACACCTACGCTTATCAGTGCACCGTTCGGCGAGACGTAGATCAATTCCCGCCCACTCCGGCTCCAGAGCGGCCGCGTACCTCCCGCGGCGGACACCTGCCAATGCCCGCTGTTCACGTCGGGAAAGGGCCGCACGAAGATCTCGAATGGGCCAGAGTCATTCGCCTCGTACGCGAGCCAGCGGCCGTCGGGCGAGACGACGCCGTTTCGCTCGGAAAATCGGGACTGCAGCACCGGCGTCACCCGATGAGTGCCGTCCAACTCGAGCCGCATGATGCCGTCGGGCCTGGCCTCCGACTGCTCGGTGAACACGAGGTAGCGGCCGTCGGGAGAGACGCCGGACCCGTGCTGCCAGCTCGCACTTTCGGTGAGTCGCTCGACCGCCCCGGTGGTGTTGGCGGCTTGCCAGTAGAGGTTTCGGATGCCGGCGCGTTCGGAACTGAAGATCAGCCGGAGGCCGTCCGGCGTCCACACGGGCGAGTGGTCGATTCCGGCATCGAACGTCGCGCGGGTCAGCGTGGCACGGCCCAGGTCCCAGACCCACACGTCCAGTTCCTGATCGATGGCCACGACCGCGACGCGCGTGCCGTCGGGTGACAGGCGCGGATAGACGTAGCGGCGCGGCGGCGCGGGAATCGGTGTCTCGCGACCCTGACGGTCCACCCAGACGAGCGTGCGCGGTGCCAACCCCGCGACAGTTCCCGACAGATACGCCAGCGTGCCGTCGCCGGCCACCACGGCTTGCGAGACGCCGATTGCGCTCGTCGCCACGTCGCGAATCACTGTCACCGGCGTGCCGCGCGTTTCCAGGCGTGCCAGGTCGAACGGCACCGCCCGCAGCTCGCCGGCCGCCGCGTAGACGAGATGCCCGCTGGGCACGTAGCGCGCCATGCTGCCACCGCGCACGAGGACCGTGCGGGTTCCCGTCTGCAGATCCAGAACCGCCACTTGCGCGGTCTCGAATCCGCCCCCGAGCGGCAGAATCGTGAAGAGCACTGCGCGGCCGCCCGGCAGCCGTTCCGGCCAGACGTGGTCGGCTTCGCCTTGCGCCGGGTCGGGCCGCGTGAGTACGCTCGGTGGTCCACCCGCCGCCGTGAGGCGCTGCAGTCCGGTCGCGGTATTACTGGTGGCCGCGATGATCGCGTCATCCGCTACCCAGGTCGCGCCTCGCGCCGTGCCATCGAGACTCGCCAGCGAGAACGCCGGTCCGCCGGTCACCGCCACCTTCTTCAACGCACCACCCTGCACGAACCCGATCCACTGCCCGTCGGGGGAGATGAACGGCTGGTTCAGTTCAGCAGAGGTGAGCACTACCGCGGGCTCGAGGGTATCGAGCGCACGGACGAAGAGCTGGGTGCCGTTGTTGCCCACGTAGACGACGCGAGAGCCATCGGGCGAGATCGCGAGCCACATGTTGCCGCCCCTGGTCAGTGCGGCGGGCCCTGACGGTGCAATGAGCAGCCGCGAGACCCGCGGGGGCGGCGGTTCAGCCGCGCGCATCGCGAACCAGACCCCGGCACCGACAACCGCGGAAGCGGCAATTGCGGCGGTCACCGGTGTGACGACGCGGCGCCACAACGGACGACGGGGAGGAGCCGCATCGGCGCCTTCCGCGGCTGGCTCTGCGAGGCCTGCCACCTTGTCCAGGACAAACAGCGCCGTGGAGATATCGGCCACGCGGCGGCCGCGATCCTTGACCAGACAGCTTTGAAGCAGCGTGCGGACCGGCAACGGCACATCGGCGGGGAGGGCCTGCCAATCTGGCTCGAGGCGCACCACCGCGCCGAGCACGTCCGTCATGTCCTCGCCATCGAAGGCGCGCCGGCCCGTCAGCATCTCGTACACCACGCAGCCGAACGCCCAGATGTCGCTGCGCCGGTCCGCATCGCGCCCCTTCGCCTGTTCGGGACTCATGTACGCCGCGGTGCCAAGGATCACGCCGATGCCGGTCATCCGAGCCGGCGACGTAATCGTCGGCGACGCCATGACCTCGGCGGGGCTCCCCGCCGACTCTGGCTGCGCGAGCTTGGCCAACCCGAAGTCCAGCACCTTCACCACGCCGTCGGGGCGCACCTTGATGTTCGCCGGCTTCAGATCGCGATGGATGATGCCTCGCTCGTGCGCGGCTTCGAGAGCTTCCGCGATCTGGCGGGCGATCGGCGCCGCCTCGTCGATAGGGATCGTGCCACGTGCGATCCGCTGTGACAGATCGTCGCCCTCGACGAGTTCCATCACGAGCGCCGTGACGCCACCACTCTCTTCAAGGCCGTGGATGCCGCCAATGTTGGGATGATTCAGCGACGCGAGCGTCTTCGCTTCACGTTGAAAGCGGGCGATCCGCTCCGGGTCAGAGACGAACGCGTCGGGCAGGATCTTGATCGCGACGTCTCGATCCAGCTTCGTGTCTCGGGCTTTGTAGACCTCGCCCATGCCGCCGGACCCAAGGGCAGAGAGGATCTCGTAGGTGCCGAGGCGAACGCCGGACAGGAGGGCCAACGGCTTCGTCGTGGATTATATGGATGGGGCGCCAGCTCGGGCAGGAATATTCTCGATCGACGCCGTAGTAGCTTCGAATGGTACGCGACCTGGCGATGGGCGCCGCGTTCTCGCTACCTCGCAGACGAGGATCGAGTTTCGGAGGTCCTGTTGCACGCTCTAAAGGTTTGTCGCCACCTCCGAGCCCACGCGGCGCGTAAGCGACGCGCCTGACGATCACCCAGCGAACTTGTAGCCCAATCCGTGAACGGTGAGGATGTACTGAGGCACGCGCGGGTTGGGTTCGAGTTTCTGGCGGAGCCAGGCGACGTGCACGTCTACCGTTCGCGTCGACGGCGTCGCGTTGTACCCCCACACCTCGTGCAGCAGCTCGTCGCGAGAGATGGTCGCGCCGCGGTGTTCGATGAAATAGCGGAGCAGCTGAAACTCCTTGGCGGCCAGGTCGATCGGCCGGCCGTTCACGGCGATCTCGGCCTTGCGGACGTCCACGGTCACCTCGCCAAACTGATAGCGTTCGAGCGAGACGTTCGATTCGCCACTCGATCGACGGAGCAGCGCTTCGAGCCGCGCCAGCAGCTCAATCGCTTCGAACGGCTTGGTGAGGTAGTCATCGGCCCCGAGCTTGAGGCCGACCACGCGATCCACCACCTGGCTTCGCGCCGTGAGCATCAGAATCGGCGTGCGCAACCCATGCTGGCGAATCGTCTTGGCCACCTCGAATCCGTCGCGGCCGGGCAGCATGACGTCGAGCACGATCACGTCGAAGGGTTCGCCTTTGGCGCGCGTGATGGCAGTGTCACCATCCCCAGCCGTCTCGACCGTGTAGCCCTCTGCCGTCAGGCGATCGGTGAGGGCGAGCTGCAGACCCGGTTCGTCTTCGACGAGGAGAAGCCTCGGAGGCATCTAACGGAGCCTATCGAGAGAAACCATGGAGGCCGCTCGGTTGTCGCGGCCGTGGGCACAGATGGAACGAAGATGCCGGCGATGACGTTTCCATCTGCCACAGGCCATCAGGATCGGGCTTCGGCGTGCGTCCCGACCGGCAACGACGCGGACTGGCGGGCGGCGGCCGGCAGGATCAGCGTAAACGTGCTGCCCTTGCCCGGCTCGCTGGCGACCGCAATGGTTCCGCCATGCGCCTCGGCGATGCGCTTGACCAGGTTCAAGCCGAGACCGCTGCCATGAATCTGACGCGACACGGCCTCATGGCCACGATAGAAGGGCTCGAAGATGTGGCTGCGCTCTTCGTCGGCGATTCCAAGGCCGCGGTCTTCGATGGTGAAGACAACGCTTTTTGGCGACGGCTCGCTGGATTCGGCGCATTCGCAGACACCCGGCACTGACGGTCAATCGAAGCCAGCGAGCGTCGCCGCCGTACTTGACGGCATTGCTGATCAGGTTCTGAATCGCCGACCGAAGCGCGACCACATCGCCCTCCACGAGCGGCAGGTCGTCTTGAACCTCTGTCTCGACCGCCGTCCCCGCCTCATCGATTTCCCGCTGGCACGCGGCGACCGATTGCATCACGAGCTCGCTTGGATGAACCGCCATCTGCGCCGCGGCGGCGCGGCCAGCCGCGATGCCGGCCAGCTGCAGCACGCGCTCGACCGTCTCGCCCAACCGCCGCGCCTCGCCCTGGATGGTCTCGCCGTACTTGCGAACGCGTTGCGGGTCCTCGACCACTCCGTCTGCCAGATTGCCTGCCGCGGCGCCGATCACAGAAACCGGCGTCCGCAGCTCGTGCGAGACGGAGGCGACAAACTCCATCTGCTGTCTGGCCAGCTCCTGCGCCCTGCGGGCGGACACCACGATTAGCCCGACGACCAAGGTGAGCAGCAGCAAGATGCTCGAGCTGAGCATGAGGTTCCGCGTGCGGACGGTCGCCACGGCGGCTTCGAGCGATCCCGCGCGGTGAGAGGCGACGAGCGACCATCGCCCCTCGAACGGATTGATGGTGCGCCCCCGCCCACCTCTCGCTCCGGCACCGTCGCGACGCTCGATCATCGAGACGACGATGTTCTCGGTGGTCAGAGGCGACTCGGCTTGACGTTCGGTGGCCTGATTGCGCGTGAAGACGAACATCCGGTCCGGTCGAGGTGCCATGAAGTCCTGCGACACATCCGGCGCGCCGCCGATCGCCCTCGCCGCGCCCGGCTCGGACTCCCAGATCACCTGCGATGGATCGTCGCGACGAACCACCGCGACGCGATAGTCGGCCTTGCCGTCCTCGCCGTGCAGGTGGCGGGCGGCGAGAGCGGGCAGAACGGTGTCGCGAATCACCGATTGATCGAGACGCACGAGTGTGAAACCGAGAACGGCGATTCGCGGCGGGCCGTCGTGATCGAACAGCGGCTCGAACAGCGTGATCGGCGCAACCAGCGTGTGGTCGTCGCCGATCGACAGGCCGGCGCCGCCATCGCGTGGCGGCCGGCTGCCCATTCGCGCGCGCAGGTTGCGGATTTCGCTCAACTGCTGCGCCAGCGGGCTGCGAAGCGCTGCGACATCGGGCGTCCATTCCGCCGGCTCGAAGGTGAGCTTCGACCGATTCCAACGGCGAAGCCGGAGGCTTTCCGGCGCGACCGCGTCGTCGTCGACGTCGGGCGCCTTTGCGTGGGCGCCATCGATATCGATACTCGAACACACCGAGGCCGCCGTGCGACTCCGTCGTGATCCTGATCTTGGGTGCCGAGGTGTTCTTGTCGCCCGGAACAGCCGGCCTCCACGACTGCGTCAACAGCGTGTCGACGACCAGCACTTCCTTGATCAGCTTCGGATCGGCCACGGCTTCGTTCCAGCTCGAGTAGCGCTGCGCGTAGTTCGTCCAGTTGTCGTCGACGAGCGCTGGGCCGTCTACTTGCAGGTTGACGAGCGCCTTCGAGAGCTCGGAGTCGAAATCGACCGCAAACTGCGAGGCCGCCGTTCGCAGCGTCCGCTGCATCCGCTCTCGCTCGGCCTGGCTCAGTTGCCCGACCCACTGGTACTGCAGCCACGCGAGCGACGGCACGAGAAGCAGGACGATGCCCACTAGAATGGGGACCACCGGCAGAGGTTTGAGGCCGAGCCGCATCGAACCGAGTCTAGCACGCGGCAAATTCCGATAACTCACGGCAGATCAGTCATTTAACATCCTTAACAACCTCTTTGCCGACGCTTAACGACTCACTCGGGCGCGGCACCGTAATATCAACTGACAATGAGCCGGCAGACGGCACTGGAATCTGGTGATCTTGTGAAGTGGTGAGCTGGTGATCGATCTTCGATCTGGTGAGCTCGTGCTCTGGCGATCGATCTTGCGATCTATCGATGGATCGTCAGATCGCTCACGAGATCGAAAGATCGGCAGATCTCTAGATCGATCGCCACATCACCATTTCATCAGATCATCAGATTCCTCTCCCGGCCGACGACGTTCTTAAAGGAGTGTTCTCATGCGCGCGTGGATCTCAATCGTGGCGGCCGTAGCGCTTGCGTCAGTCTTTCATCTCGACCGGGTGGCTCCCAATCCGTTGCAGGCTGCCGATCGTGTGAGCGACATCGTTTCGGCGATGCGCAAGGCGCTCGGCGGCGACGACAAGGTTGCCGCACTCAAAGGGTTGAGCGCCGAAGGCCCCTTCCGTCGATCGATGGGGCAGCGAGAGATGGAGGGCACGCTGAACCTCGTGATCATGCGCCCGGACAAGATGCGGCGGGTTGAAGAGATGGCGATGGGCGGCATGGTGGGCGGGCCGACGATCGAGCGCACGTCGGTGCTGAACGGCACCACCGCGTGGGATGACACCGCCAATCGAGGCGGGATGGGCGGCGGCATGCAAATCGTGATGCGAGGCCCCGGCGATGGGCCGGGACCCGGCGGCGGCGCCGCACCAACTCCAGAGCAGCTCAACGAGTTGCGCGTGCGGCGGATGCGCGTGCAGTTGCAGCGCTATCTGGCAGTGTTGCTCGGCGAGCCGCCGACGCCGTGGGTTGATGCGGGCGTCGCGGAATCGCCCGAAGGCAAGGCCGACATCCTCGAGACCAAAGAGGAGACCGGCCGAGTGCTGCGGCTGTTCGTCGATCAAACGACGCACCTCCCGCTGATGCTGCAGTACCAGGATCCGAAGCCGATGGTGATGATCGCCGGCGGCCCTGGACGTGGACCGGGTGGGCCGGGTGGGGCTGGTGGGCCGGGTGGGGGAGGCGGACGTGGCCCTGGTGGTCCGCCGCCGATGAATCAGGAAGAGATGCAGAAGCGCATGGAAGAGATGCGCCGCAACCCGCCGCCGCTGGGCACGTTTGCGATCCACCTCAGCGAGTTCAAGAAGGTGGACGGCGTCATGCTGCCGCACAAACTCGACACCTCGCTCGACGGCGAGCCCAACGAAGAGTGGACGGTGGAGAAGTACAAGGTGAATCCCACGGTCAAAGCGGACGTGTGGGAGAAGAAGTAGTCACGGCAACCGGCAACCGGCAGACCGGCAACCGGCAGACAAAGCCTGCCTCGCCGAAGCTTGTGAACGACGGCGAGCGAAGGCGGGCGAACAGCGAACAGCGAACAGCGAATAGCGAATAGCGAATTTGCGAATATGCGACCAAACATTCTTGCGGTGATGCTGGCGGCACTGGTGCTTGGTGCGGCCAGCCGCTCGTCCGCGCAGGCGGTGGTGCCGGGGACGACGCTGGTGACGTCGCTTCGAGTGTCGGTGCTCGATCAAACCGAAGCGGCGCTGGTGAATGCCGAGGTGACGATCAGCAATGCCGCCGGGGTCGAGCGGACCGCGAGGGTGAACGACCGGGGCGTGGTGGAGTTCGAGGGTCTCGCGCCGGGTGCGTATCAGGTCACCGCCGCCGCCGACGGCTTCCGCACCGTCGTCCTGCCGTTCAACGTTCGCCGCGGCCAGAATCAGACCACGGTCAGGCTCGCGGTGGCGACGATCGAGCAGAGCGTCGCGGTTCAGGGCGAAGATGCCGCCACCCGGCGCGACAACGGCTTCACGCAGACGCTCACGCAGGAAGAGATCGACGGGCTGCCGGACGATCCCGACGAGATGGCCGAAGAGTTGATGCGGATGGCCGGCCCCGGCGCGCAGATCTTCATCGACGGCTTCCGCGGCGGCCGCCTGCCGCCGAAGGATCAGATTCAGCAGATTCGCTTCCACACCAACTCGTTCTCCGCCGAGTACCACGAAGCCGGCATGGTGCGAGTGGAAGTGATCACGAAGCCCGGCATGGGCGGCTGGCGTGGGATGACCAACTTCGGCTTCCGCGACGAGTCGCTGAATGCCAAGAACGCGTTTGCGCCGACCAAAGCGCCCGAGCAGATGAGGCGCTACATGCTGAGCTTCTCGGGCCCGCTGGCGAAGGGGAAGACCGGCTTGTCGCTCTCGTTCGACGGCAACAATTCCTACGACTCACGCACGATCGTCGCGCAATCGCCCAACCGCCCAATCAACGGGGTGGTGGTGTCGCCCACCAACGCCGCCAACTTCAGCGCGCGCCTCGACCACCAGCTGACGGCAGGCAGCCAGCTGCACGCCGAGTACGCGCACCGGCTGCAGGATCGCGACAATCTCGGCGTCGGAGACTTCGATCTGCCCGAGCGGGCCTACTCGACCGACTTCACCACCGACATGCTGCGCGTTCGCAATACGGGCGTGATCGGCAAGAAGGTCTTCAGCGAGCTCCGGTTCGAGCTCAACCAGACGACCAACGCGACCCTCCCGGCGTCGTTGCAGCCGATCGTTCGCGTCAACGACGCGTTCACGGCGGGTGGCGCCGGCCAGTCGGGCGCGCGCCATGCCAGAGAGATCGACATCGCGCAGAACTTCGATTTCACGATCGGGCGCAAGCACTCGATGCGCGCCGGCTTGCTGTTCGAGTCGGGCTGGTGGGACAGCAACCAGCGATCGAACGGCGCTGGCACGTACATCTTCACCAACCTCGACGCCTACAACGCCGGCACGCCAGCCACCTACACCATTCGCCTCGGCGATCCGCTGGTCGAGTACAAGCAGACCAAGGCCGGATGGTTCATTCAAGACGACTTCCGTCCCGCCAAGACGCTGCAGTTGAGCCTGGGATTGCGGCAAGAGGTGCAGACGCAGGTCGACGCGAAGTGGCACTTCGCGCCGCGCGGCGCATTCACGTGGAACGCGACGAAGAAGACCACGGTGCGCGGCGGCTACGGCATCTTCTACGACTGGTACGAGTCGAATCTCTACGAGCAGACGATTCGGGTGGACGGTGAGCACCAGGTCGACGTCGTGGTCCAGAATCCCGGGTTCCCGGTGGTCGAGGGCGGTGGGACGCGATTGGCCGGCAGCGTGATTCGCGCCGCCTCGCTCGGCCAGCCACGGATTGAGCAGGCTTCGATCGGCGTCGAGAAGCCGCTGAGGCCATGGATGGACTTCCGCTCCGACTACATGTGGACGCGCGGCAGCAGCACGCTCCGCTCGATCAACGTCAACGCGCCGCTCAACGGCGTCCGACCCGATCCATCGGTCGGCAACGTTTCCGAGATCCAATCCACTGGCAATCGCGCCTCCGATCGGCTGACCGTTGCCCTCAACGCGCGTCAGATGCAGCGGCGAATCATGGGCATGGTGATGTATCAGCTCGCGAGCGCGCGCAACTACGCCGACGGCCCGACGGCGCTACCGTCGAACAGCAACGACCCGAACGCCGACTGGGGCCCGTCAGCGCAGGACGTGCGGCATCGGATCTTCTTCAACGTGAACGCGCCGCTCGGCCGCGGCGTGCGCATGGGCGTGAACGTGCAGGGCTCGTCAGCGCTGCCGTACAACGTCACCACCGGGCGCGACGAGAACGGCGACACCGTGTTCAACGATCGCCCGCTCGGCGTGAAGCGCAACAGCGAGCGCGGCGCGTCGCAGTGGAACGCGAATCTGCGGATCAACAAATCGATCGGTCTGGGCGGTGCGCGGACGGGCGGACCCGGGACGTTCGGGGCGCCGTTGCCGCCTCCTCCAGCAGGTTCAGCAGGTTCAGGGTTCAGCAGGTTCAGCGGGTTCAGCAGGTTCAGCGGTTCAGCGGTTCAGCGGGTTCAGCAGGTTCAGCGGGTTCAGCAGGTTCAGCGGGTTCAGCAGGTTCAAATGCGTTCAGTCAGCGCGGGCCGGGTGGTGGCGGCCCCGGCGGCGGTGGCGACGGCCCTCAGATGGTGGTGATGGAGGGCAACAACGCCAAGTACCGCCTCGACATCTATCTGAACATGCAGAACGTCTTCAACAACGTGAACTACAACGCGTTTGTCGGCAACCTGCTGTCGCCGTTCTACGCGACCGCCACGTCTGCCGGCCCAGCGCGGCGAGTCGAGATCGGGTTCAGTCTGGGGTTCTAGATCTGGCTGCTTCGGCGATTCTCAATCACTTTTTCAGCGCCGCCATCCAGTTGACGACGATATTCATCGGTTTCGTTTCGGGACCGCTCACCTCGCTGTTGACAAGGAACGATTGCCCGTCGGCGGCGACATCGTAGTCGATGATGCGAGCGGGTTTCCGATCGAACAGGACCTTCGCCACTCCCGCATCGAAGCTCGCGGTCGTGCTCACGGGTACTGCCATCACCCGCTGACCGACGACGTAGAACAGCTCTTTGCCATCTCGACGCCAGCGTGGACTTGAGCCACCGCCGGTTGAAATGCGATGCGCTTCGCCCGGTCCAGGAAAAGGCCGCACGTACACGTCCGGCTGGCCGGCTTCGTCGGATACGTACGCGATCCACCGTCCGTCGGGCGAGAATCGCGGCGCCGTCTCGTTGAACCGGGTTTTCACGAAGGCCGTCGGGGTGCGCTCGCCCGTCAGCGGCAGAATCCAAACGTCCGATGCCGTGACGGAATCGCCCTTTTCGTACGCGATGAACATTCCGTCGGGATGCCAATCTCCCGGAGTGTACAAGGCGCCGCTCGGCTGCACGAGCGGCTCCGCCGCCGCGCCGCTGTCGAGCACAAGTTGGAAGAGATACGGGGGCGCGTCTTTGTCCCACGCGAAGACGAGACGCCGCCCATCGGGAGACCAAATCGGCGCAAACTCTGAGCCGGTCGCCGACGTGACCCGAGTGTCGGTGCCGCGCGTCAGGTCGAACACGTGCACATCCGTGGCGTTCGTCCTTTGCTCGGCGAGATCGACGGCAAGGCGTTTGCCGTCCGGCGCCAGGCGAACCGACTGATACCTTGCAATGGCCGCCACGGTGCCCGTCTGGACGCCGGCACGATTGATCCATGTGAGCTGCGCGGTGTTGTCGCTGGCGTGATAGGCCAACACTCCGTTCGACGAAACGGAGAAGCCGGCGATTCCTACGGGGCTGAAATAGTCGACGTTTTCGGCAACCGGTGAGGCATCGCCTTCGAGGCGGCCCGCGCGTTCGTCAAAGCGCTGCGCCAGCAGCGTGCGCTCCCGGACGTACATCACGTGGCTTGGCGACGCATGCACCAGTCGTGAATTCGCTTGGGTGAGGAAAGTGCTCTCGGGCGAACTGAGCGAACCGAGATACAGGCGGTTGCCCGCGTGGTTTTTGACGCCAGCAAGGTAGAAAAACCGGTCGCCATCGGGAAGGAATTCCGGGAACACCACGCCGTCTTCACCCCGCGACTGATCGGGTTTTCTGACCTCGGAGATTGCGCCGCCGTCGGCGGACACGCGATTCAGCGTCGTTCCAAACCCGAATACGATGACGCCCTTTGACCCCCAGGAGCCTGCCCCCGGACCCGCCGATACGTCGCAGATGGTTTGTGGCGGACCGCCAGCGATGGCAATCCGTTTGAGCTTCGATTCCGCAAGAAATGCGAGCGACCGGCTGTCCGGCGACCAGAAGGGCGGCTGCTGGACACCTTCGGTGCCCGCGAGGACGCGCGGTGAATCGGAGTCCAACGGCCGTATCCAGATGCGCGTCTGCCCCTCGACGCTCGCGACGAACGCGAGCGTTCGACCGTCCGGTGAAATCACCGGGGTGACGACGACGCCCAGGTCGGCAAAGAACCGTCCGTTCTCCGGCGGCGGCACGGTGAAGCGCAGCGGCGCGGACTCGGTCGTCGCAGGCGCCTTGAACCACGTCCCGGCCGCGATTCCTGCCAGCAGAACCATTGCGGCGGCCCAGAGCCATCGTTCGCGATTGAAACGTGCCGGCGGCTTTTCCGGCTCCGCCGAGGTCAGTTCCCATCCCACGTCAGCCGCGGCCTGCCAGCGGTCGTCGGGGTCCGTCGACAGGCACCGTTCGATGACGCGGGCGAGACGAGCCGGCACGTTCGGCGGAAACTTCAGAGTACCGTGCGAGGGCCGCGCGCCTGTGAGCATCTCGGTGAGGATCAGGCCGAGCGCAAACACATCGGAGCGAGCGTCACCCTGACCGCCCTGGAGTTGCTCGGGAGCCATGTACGCCGGTGTGCCGACGATGACGCGGCTCATGGTCGCCGTCTGGCCCGGAATCACGCCCACCTTCGCGACACCGAAGTCCAGCACCTTGACGCCGGTCTTCGTGACCATGATGTTCGCCGGCTTCAGGTCGCGATGCACCACGCCCTTCGCATGCGCTGCGGTAAGCGCTCGAGCGATCTGCGCGCCGTACTCCACCGCGCGATCGACTGGCAGCGGACCGGCGTTCAGCCTGTCTGCCAGCGTGTCGCCCTCGATGAGCTCCATCACGAGATAGTTCGAACCGACGTCGTATAGCGTGCAGACTCCCGGGTGATTGAGGGAGGAAATGGCGCGCGCCTCGCGTTGAAAGCGCTCGCTGAACTCCTCGTCGACCACCTTGACGGCGACGGGCCGGTCCAGTCTCGTATCAACCGCGCGATACACCGTGCCCATGCCCCCGCGCCCGAGGAGCGCGACGATTTCGTACACGCCGAGCCGATCGCCGCTCTGCAGTTGCGTCATTTCTCAGGGTTTCTTGACGGTGTCCTCGTCGGTTGAGGCAAGCGGCGGGACCGGGGTGTCTGGGCGAATCGGCGGCTTTCTCTTGTGATGATCAGTCGCGCGCTCAAAGGCATGCGCCAAGGCGAGCACTCGCCCCTCGGCGAAGCGAGGACCGGCGATCATCAGTCCGACGGGCAATCCTGCCGAGGTGAATCCGCATGGAATCGAGATGGTGGGAATGCCGTAGGCGTTGAACGCCCCGGTGTTTTCGAGTTCGGGATTACGAGGGACGTCCGTCTCCTCGCGCTTGATCGACGCGTCCACCGTCCGGGGTGTCCGCTTGCGCGTCGGCAGGACCACCAAATCGACCTCACGAAACGCGTCGTCTATCGTGCGGCGCAGCAAGTCGAGCTTCCAGTGTCCCTGGATGTAGTCGGCCGCCTTGGCATTCTCGCCGTTCGCGAGCGAGCGGCGCGTCGGAATCATGTAGCGGCCCGGGGCCTTCGCATAGAGCTCGCGATGATAGGCGTAGGTCTCGGCGCCGACGTTGATGTCGCGAACCGTGGGCAGCGTCGTATCCGTCGTCGAGCGTGTGAGCGTCCCGAGCACGCGCAGCGCCTCGTCCATCGCCTTCGCAGTGTCCGCATCGAGGTGATCGAAGAACGGCCCGCGTGGTACCCCAAGGCGCAAGCTCGAGACCGGCTGCACGAGCGCCTTCACGTAATCCTCAGCGGCGTGGTCGACGCTGGCGATGTCGAGCCGATCGTATCCCGCGAGGACGTTCAACATGATCGCCGCGTCCATGACGGTCCTGGTCATCGGCCCGCAGTGATCGAGCGAAACTACCAGCGGGATGATTCCCCGGATCGAGACCAGACCGTGCGTGGGTTTGAACCCGACGATGCTGCAGTAGGACGCGGGTGTGCGAATCGATCCCCCGGTGTCGGTGCCGAGGGCGCCGTAACAGAGATCGGTCGAAACTGCGGCCGCCGATCCGCCCGACGATCCGCCGGGATTGCGATCGAGTGCCCACGGGTTGCGCACCGGACCGAAGTAACTTGTCGCCGACGTACCGCCGAACGCAAACTCGTGCAGGTTGAGCTTGCCGACGATCACTGCGCCTGCGGCGAGCAGCCGGCGCACGACCTCGGCATCTTCTGCAGGCACGCGATCGTCGAAGACGGCACTTGCGGCGGTGGTGCGGACGCCGGCGGTGTCGATGTTGTCCTTGAGCGCGATAGGGATACCGTGAAGGGGTCCGCGCAGTTTGCCAGCGCGTTGCTCGTCGTCGAGCGCCTTGGCGCGCGCCAGTGCCTGGTCGCGCATCACCGTAATGAACGCGTTGAGCTTGGGTGCATAGATATCGATGCGGGCCAGGCACGCGGTGACCAGCTCCGTGGACGTCACCGTTCGCGCGCGAATCCGCGCTGCGGCCTCGTCGAGAGTGAGACGCGCAAGGTCGCTAGTGGCCCCGCCGCTGGCGTCGATCCCTTGCGCCGCTTGCGAAGCGCTCACATCAGTGTCGCGGAGCGCGTCGACAGCGACAGCGCCGGTGGCCAGCCGAATGACCGAACCGGTAAACGCCCGGCGAGAGAGAGAGGTCACATATCACCCCCGAGTACGGCCGTCACAGCATGACCGGCAGCGGCGGTCATTATATGGGCGCGCCTGCACCGACGAATTCGATATCCTCTTTCCGCCGTGAGTCTGGCGCCAGGCACGCAACTCGGTCCGTACCAGATCCTCGCCCCGCTTGGCAAAGGCGGCATGGGCGAAGTGTGGCGGGCGCGCGACTCGAAACTGGGGCGCGAGGTCGCGATCAAGACGCTGCCGATCGAGTTCGCGCACGACAGCGAACGCCGCGGGCGGTTCGAACAGGAAGCGCGGGCGCTGTCTGCACTGAATCACTCCAACGTCGGCGCCATCTACGGACTCGAAGAACGTGACGGCGTCGCCTTCCTGGTGCTCGAGCTCGTCGAGGGCGAGACGCTCGCCGACGAGGTCTTGCGAGGACCGCTGCCCGTAGATCGGGCGATTTCGATCGCGGGGGAGCTTGGGGAAGAAGTAGATCCGGGATCCGGCAACCGGCAACCGGCAATCCGGCAACCGGCATCCGGCAACCGGGATCCGGGATCAAGAGCGAACGACGGGTTCCGCTTCCTCAAGTGATTCGTGCAAGCGCTAGAGCATGGCACCAACTCGATCGAGCAAGATCAGCAGGTCTTTGTTCGTGGCTCGACTGAGAAAATCATTTCGGAACGACACTTCGAGTTGCGTCTCCAACTCGCCGTGGGAGCCCATCGCAATCGAGACGTGGTTCTGATACGCCTGTTGCCGCTTGCGACGGAATCCCTCTGCTACATTTGAGGGAATCGACACCGCCGCCCTGCGCATCTGACGACGCAAATCAAACTCTGACCGCGGTATGGCACGGCTCTGTTTGTAGATCTGATCGACCAGATCCATCGAGCGTTGCCACACTTCGAGATCACGAAACCGCGTGGGTCCGGACATATCTGCGTGTGGAGCATATGTGGTGCCAGACCCTGAGGGGCGCAATAACCGTGGCTGTGTTCAGCTGCGGGTGCGTAGGCGACAACTGGAGGAGCGGATTCGTGGCTCCCTCTCTCTGCAACCAAGGTTGCTTCGCCGCAACAGTAGTTGCGATTCCGATTCTCGTAGTGCGGATCCCGGATCCCGGATCCCGGATGCCGGACCCCGGATATGCTGTCTTCGTGTCGACATCAGTGATCGTTGTCGGTGCGGGCGTCGTCGGCGCCGCGATCGCCTATGAGTTGGCGTCGAGCGGCGCGCGTGTGCAGGTGATTGATGCTCGTCGCCCGGGACAAGGCGCGACGCGCGCGTCGGCTGGCGTGCTGGCCCCCTACATCGAGGGCCACGAGGAGACGGCGCTGCGCGAACTGGGCAGTCGCAGTCTCGATCTCTACGACGCCTTCATCGATCGCGTTCGCACCGACAGCGGCCGACCGATCGTCTACCAGCGCAACGGCACGATCGAAGTGGCTCTGACAGCGGAGGACGCCGATCGACTGAGCGCGACGTCGGCGGCGTACTGGAAGCAAGGCATCGAAGCGCGGTGGATCGCGCCGCTCGGCTTTGACGATCACGAGCCGCGCCTTTCACCGTCTGCGCTTGGCGCGCTGCTGGTTCCCGAGCAGGGATTCGTTGGCGTGACCGGCCTCACCAACGCGCTCGTCGCCGCTGCCGAGCGCCATGGCGCGCGAGTGAAGCCGGAAACCGGAGCCATTCGGATTCACCGCATGCCGGCCGGGCGAATCGGCGTCCAGACCGCCGGCGCCTCATGGGACGCCGATCGCGTCGTGCTCGCCGCCGGGAGCTGGTCAGCTCAAATCGAGGTCGAAGGCGCGTCGCCGATACCCGTGCGGCCGATCCGCGGACAGCTCATCCAGCTCGAGACCGATCCCGGCGCGCTTCGGCATGTGATCTGGCATTCAACGGGGTACCTGGTGCCGTGGCCCGACGGCACCGTTCTGGTTGGGGCGACGGTGGAGGACATTGGCTTTGACGAAAGCACGACGGACGAAGCGATCCGCGGCCTCCGCGAGATGGCGGCCCGGCTGGTGCCGTCGCTCGCCGGCGCGCCGATGACCGACGCGCGCGCGGGTCTCCGTCCGCGCGGCGCCGACGATCTGCCGGTGGTAGGACCGTCGGCGACGCTCCCCGGCTTGATCTACGCGACCGCTCACTATCGCAACGGCGTCCTCCTCGCGCCGCTTACCGCCGAGGCTGGTCAAGCAACTCGTCCTCGATCGCGCCGTCGATCCGTCGCTTCGCGCGCTCTCTCCCTCGCGTGCCGGACTCTGAGCGCTATAGTGTTTCAAGTGACATGGATTCATCGGTCTTTCAGTGCGGAGGCTGGTCATGACACGCGCACGACTACCTGGCTTTGACGCAGAGGCCACGCTATACGATTCCCGTATCAGTTATTGGTCAAGTACGGCCGGGGGATACGCGTCCTCCGTTTTGCCTACTGCGTATGTCGATCAAGCCTGCCTGGGACGGTGCAAGCAGAACTGCAGCATCGCGTGCGCCGGGACGACGGGCTCCGGAAAAGCAGGATGCATTCACGAGTGCGCGCGCGAAAACGCCGGATGCTCTTCGATCTGCACCAGGCCCGGCGATCCGCCGACCTCGCCATCGACTCCGCCGGCTAGATGTTCCATCTCCGACACTCGGCGATGCCTGCTCTTCGGTTTCATCCCGGTGCCGGTCGGGACGCCGTTTGCGACCTGCACGGGCAGTTGTACCAAGACCTGTTGCACGACGAGCGGCGACCAGCGACTGTGTGGAGTCTCCGCGTGTTGATGCCCCGAGCGCTGGAGATCGGTGCTCTGCTGAATCATCGAGACCTCGTGAAGACACCTGAAGCTGACGACCGCGCCGCGCGCGCGAAATGGATGGGCTGGCAGCAGGCGCATCAGCAGGCGCTCGACAATCTGCAGGCCGCCCTCGCGGCGTATCACCGGTTGACCGCCGAGCAGGCGTTCGGGCGCGATGATGAAGAGTCGCGCTTGCGCCGAGTGGATGCGCTGGCCCGTCTCGAGGAACTTCGCCGCCGGCTCGATCAGGTTCGCGACCAGCGGCCGACCGAAGACTGAAAATCCGTATGCTATAGTCGCGGCCCGACGGAGTAACTCTGCTTAGACGTCTCAGGTCCGGCGCTCGAGCGTTCATCAGCCGTCACCGGACATCCACCCTCGTCCGATCCCTCCATAAGGCGGCCGCATTCGTCGAGTCGGCGTATCAGAACGAAGGTTCCGACTTCTTCCGCAACGGCGAGCGTCGTGTGCTCGAGCGGCTGTCGGCGATCAACCCTCGCGTGGCGTTCGATGTTGGCGCCAACGTGGGTGATTGGGCGATCGAGGCGGTTCAGATCTGGCCGTCGTGTCACGTGCATGCCTTCGAAGTGGCGCCGCCGACGTTCACGCAGCTGAACGATCGGCTCAGCGCGGCGCAGCAGTCGCGCATCACGGCGCAATGCCTCGGCCTGTCCGACGCCGCGGGAACGCAGCCGATGTTTTTCTTTCCCGATCATCCCGAGCTCACCGCCGATCGGCTGCGGCACGAAGGCAAGATCGTCGAGCGGTTCGAGGCGCAGCTGGAACGCGGTGACGACTATGTGGAACGGCACCAGATCGAAGCGATCGATTTCCTGAAGGTCGACGTCGAAGGCGCCGAGCATCGGGTGTTGAACGGATTCTCCAGGTCGCTGAACGCGGGGAAGATTCACTGTCTGCAATTCGAGTACGGCGCGTTCTCGATCCAGACGCGCGTCCTGCTCGCGGACTACTACGCGATGCTGCGCGAGAGGTTCTGGGTCGGGAAGATCTATCCGGCCGCCGTCGAGTTCGAGGACTATGATTGGCGGATGGAAGATTTCCGCTTCGCGAATTTCTGCGCGGTGTCCCGCGAGCGAGCCGACATCAAGCGGCTACTGGAGTCGTAGGTCATGGCCCAGCTCACCTCCGCCGAGATCGCCGAACGCCTGAAGAGCGTGAATGGATGGACGCTCGAAGGCAACGCCCTTCGGAAGACGTTCACGTTTCACGATTTTCCCGAGGCGGTCCTCTTCGTATCGGCGCTCGTGCCCGGCGCGGAGGATGCCGATCATCATCCCGACATCGAAATCCACTACAAGCGCGTCGTCCTCACCTACTCGACCCACTCCGAGGGCGGGATCACGCAGAAGGATTTCGAGGGAGCGGCCATGGCCGATGCCGTCGCCGCCGAGATGCCGCACCTCACCGACTTCGCGGAGGGCTAACGCAGATACGGAAGCCAGAGCCGCAGCTGCGCTGAAGATAGATACGGAAGCCAGGGCCGCAGATGCGTTGAAGACAGATACGGAAGCCAGGGCCGCAGATGACGCAGATGACGCAGAAGAGCGGCCGGGACCGGAGGCGGCTCCGCCGTCAGCAATGAGGCGGAGAGGCGTCTAACAAACGACCCGCCTCAATTCTCAGGGCTCGCTTGTTAGCCGGCTCTCCACCTCATCGCCGGCGCGCGCTCCGCGCGCTCATCCGGTCCCGGCCGCTCAATGCCCAACTTATTGTCTGCGTCATCTTCTTTAAGAGAGATTGACCGGATTCTCAGAATCTTCGGTGAAGCCGGACCAGCGGCGGCGTAGCCGCCGCCAACGAGAAGGAAGGCGCCCAACAAGCGAGCTTTGGTATCGGTGAGCTCGTTTGTTGGGCGCTTTCCTTCTCGTTGGTCGCGAGCGCGGAGCGCTCGCCAATGGTCCGGCTTCGCCCGGCAATCCTGATGGATAATCAGCGTCATCTGCGTCATCTGTGTCATCTGTGGCTCTGAGTTAAGTATGGGCCTGTGTTGCGCCTGAAGAAGCTCTACAGCTCCCGCGAAGTTGCGCAGCTCACCGGGCTGACGGCGCGTCAGCTGCAGTGGTGGGCGCAGCGGAAGCTGTTTCCGCCGGCCGTGCCCTCGCACAAGACCGACGCCGGCGGCTATACCGAGCGGCGCTATACCCCGATCGAGTTGCTCGAGCTCATGGTACTCGCCGATCTGCGCCGCCGCGGCTTCACGGTGGCCAGCATCAGGCGCCTCCTCAACGTACTGAGGACCCGATTCAAGACCCGGCTCTACGATGCGATCGAAGGCGGCGGACCAGTGACGCTCTTCATCGACGGCTTCAACATCTACGCGCGCACTGAGGCCGGCGAGCTGTTCAACGTGCTCGAGAATCCGTCGCAGCCGCTGCTGATGATCGGAGACGACGTACGGATGCGTCATCTCATGGCGCGCGAACGGCCGAGAAGCAAAAGCCTGCCTCGCCGCAGCTCGCGCACCCACGACGAAGCGAAGGCGGGTGCCAAGGGTGCCTAAGGTGCCAAGGGTGCCAGGGGTCAGAGCCAAGGGTGCCTAAGGTGCCTAGGGTGCCTAATCTGGTTCTGCGGGTTCTGCAGGTTCTGCAGGTTCTGCAGGTTCTACAGGTTGGAGTTGGCGCTCACTCGCGCTCAAACGCCGCGAGGTCGTCGAGCTGGCGAGTGACGCGACCCAGTCCGGCACCCGCCACGTCGTCCACGATGCGCCGAAGCCACCGAGATCGCGGCGGACGGGCGGCCAACCGCCGCGCCGCCCAGACGCTGACAACGATCCCGACCGCGCCAATACCCAGAGACGCATTGATCCAACCGGGCGATTGGGCGTAAAGGTCGATGTCGAAGAGCCGCTTCGCGCCTACCATCGTGGCGGGCACCCACATCATCCACCACGGCAAGCCGATCGCCAGCCCGGAGATCACGCGAAGGCGCTGCAGCTCCGTCAACCGGCGCTGTAGCGACACCACCGGTGTCGTCCAATAGGCGAGTCCGATCAACAGGAGCTGCAGAACGCTGCTGCAGATGACCAGCACGCCGTAGGCGTGCAGCACGAGGCCGGCTGCGAGCAAGTGAGGCACGTGGCGATGCTGGATCCAGAACGGCGCAACGATGGCAACCGCGCCGATCCAGAGCAGGCTCTGGACGGCTTGGCACCAACCAAGACGGCCGAGGGCGCGACGGGATCGGTCGAGCAGCCCGGTCTGATACTTCTTCGCCGTCATCGCTTCGATGCGGCCCACCCGCTCGTCGAGCTGGGACCAGGCAGCCTTCAAATCGTCGAGTTCCATGACGCCCTCACAGCGATTGCGTTTCGGTCAACGTTTTTCTCAGTCGAAGCTTCAGCCGGCTCAGCTTCGTGGCCACATTCGTCTCGCTGATGCCGAGGATGTCGGCAGTTTCAGCATGGTCACGGCCTTCGAGGTAGAGCAGGACGAGCGCCCGATGCAGGTCGTCGAGCTGGTCGATCACGCGATAGAGATCCCGGACGCGCCCCTCGGGCTCGGGCGTGCGAGAGGCCGGAAACGTCGCGAGCGCCACATCGTCCACCGATTCGACAAACCGTTCGCGATAGCTGGCGCTGCGCCGGTACGAGATCGCCACGTTCAGGGCGACCCGGTACATCCAGGTCGAAAAGCGGCGCCGGTCGTCGAAGGCCGGAAACGAGCGCCAGAGTTGCGTGGAGATCTCCTGTGCGAGATCGCGCTGGTCTTCGGAGTTCCGGCAGTAGGCGTGCGCGATCTTGAAGACGATGCCCTTGTGTTGCGAGAGCAGGGCCTCAAACCGCGTCTGAAGGGCGCCGAGATCCCTGGCGTCGAGTCCGAAGGCCATGTCAGTGTTAGCGTCCACTGATTACGTGATTCGCTTGCGAGTAGGAATAAATCACAGTCCGCCGCAGCTGCCTTCCGCCTTCGCCAAGGCTCCCGCCTTCGCAGATACTTCGGCGCGCCGCCGTAGCCTTGGCGGAGGCTGGTCGCGCGCCGAACCCGCAGAACCTGCAGAACCCGCAGAACCTGTAGAACCTGTAGAACCCGTAGAACCCGTAGTGGTATAACCCACGCGATCTCATGAAGTCGCCAGTTGTGGTGCTGGTCCTTGCCGCACTGCTTGCTGTCCTCGGCGGCGGCGATCTTGCTGCGCAGGGACCGGCTGACAAGAATCCGCTCGAGGGAAATCCCGACGCGATCCTCGCCGGAATGGGTGGATTCCGCCAGCGCTGCGCCGACTGCCACGGCACCGATGGCCGCGGCGTGCGCGGCCCAGACATCACACAAATCTGGTCATCGGGCCGCACCGATCAGGGTCTGTTCAAGACGATTCGCAGCGGCGTTTCGGGCACCGAGATGCCGGCGTTTCCGGCGCCACGAACGTCCGACCGCGAGATCTGGCAGATGCTCGCGTACCTTCGCACGCTCGCGACTCCGGCGCCTCCCGATCCGCCACGCGGCAACGCGGAGAACGGCGCCGGCCTGTTTCGCAAGCATTGCGCCTCGTGCCACCGCGTCAACGCGGAGGGCGGACGTCTCGGTCCAGACCTGTCGCGAATCGGATCGGCCAGGCCGCGCGATGTGCTCGTGTCGCGAATTCGCCGCGGCTCCGAAACGTTCCGGCCGGGGTTCGAGCCGGTGACGATCACGCCGGAGTCAGGAGCGCCCATTCAAGGGGTCAAGAAGAACGAGGATCTCTTCTCCGTCCAGATCATGGACACGCGGGAACGAATTCAGGGCTACGAGAAAGACAAGATGAAATCCGTGACCAACGGGACGAAGTCGGCGATGCCGGTCTTCGGACCCGAGCGCCTGACCGACGCCGAGCTCGACGATGTCGTTCGGTACCTTCAGACGTTGCGCGGATTCGACCCGGCGGTGAAGCGTTAATAGAAGGCCCGCCTTCGCTCGCAGGAAAAAACCACTGCGAGCTTCGGCGGGTCTCGCCGAAGCGGCCCTGTCGGCCGCGTAGGCGGACAGAAGGCACAAGGCAGAATCAGTCTCCAGACGTCATCAACAATCAAACCGAGGGTTCCATGCTCGTCAGGCGTTCCTACACAGCGGTCATGTTCGTGATCGGCGCCGGGCTCAGCGCCCTCGCGCAGCAAGCGCCCACCACGATGGTCGCGCCGCAGGAGATCCTCGACGGGTTGCCCGCCGACGGTTCGCGCTGGCTGACCTTCGGCGGCAATTACGCCAACCATCGCCATAGTCCGCTGACCCAGATTGCACCCGACAATGTCGGCCGGCTCGTGCCCAGATGGACGTTTCAGACCGGCACGCTCGGCAATTTCGAGACCACGCCGCTCCTGCGCGACAACGTGCTCTACGTCACGGGTCCGCAGAACGTCAGCTGGGCAATCGACGCGCGCACGGGACGCCAGATCTGGCGCTATCGCCGCGAGCTACCGCCCAACCTCACTGCGTGCTGCGGCCTCGTCAATCGGGGCTTCGCGATGCTCGGCGACAAGCTGTATCTGTCGACCCTCGATGCGCACCTGATCGCGCTCGATCGCAACACTGGCACGGTCGTGTGGGACGCCACGCTCGGTGACTACAAGATCGGCTACTCGGCGACCATCGCCCCGCTGATCGTCAAGGACAAGGTGATCGTCGGCGTCGCTGGGGGCGAGTACGGTATCCGCGGCTACATCGAGGCCTACAACGCGCAAACCGGCGCGCGCCTGTGGCGCTTCTACACCATTCCCGGTCCCGGCGAACCAGGCAACGACACGTGGGCCGGCGACTCGTGGAAAACCGGCGGCGCCAGCGTGTGGGTGACCGGCGCGTACGATCCGGAGCAGAACCTCCTGATGTACGGCATCGGCAACCCCGGTCCCGACTACCACAGCGAGAGCCGCAAAGGAGATAACCTCTACAGCAGTGCGCTCGTCGCGCTCGACGCCGACACGGGGGCGCTGCGGTGGCACTACCAGTTCACGCCGCACGACGTTCACGACTGGGATGCGACCGAGGTCCCGATCCTCGCCGACCTCACCATCGGCGGTCAGCCGCGCAAGGTCGTGATGTTCGCCAACCGGAACGGCTTCTACTACACGCTCGATCGGACGACCGGCAAGCCCATCGTCGCGCGACCCTTTGTCGTCACCACTTGGGCCAAGGAAGTCGACGCTGATGGCCGGCCTGTGCAGCTGCCCGGCAACATGCCGAGCGAAAAAGGATCGGTGACCTGTCCCGACCTGACCGGCGGCACGAATTTCTGGCAGCCCAGCTTCGATCCGGCGACGCGGACGTTCTTCGTCAACGCGCGCGAAGTCTGCATGACGTTCTATTCGTGGAAGCCCGACTACACTCCAGGCGAACGCTTTACCGGCGGCGCAGGGCAGCGCATCAACTCGTCCGAGAGCCCGGCCTATGGCGCGCTACGCGCGCTCGATCCGACGACCGGCGATCGGAAATGGGAGTTCAAGTACCTCACGCCATCGACCAGCGGTCTGTTGACGACGGCGTCGGGGCTGATCTTTACAGGTGACTCTGACGGCAACGTGCTTGCGCTCGACTCGCGAAGCGGCAAGCTGCTCTGGCGGTATCAGATGGGCGCCCCGTTGCACGGCACGTCGGCCACGACCTACATGATCGACGGACGCCAACACGTGCTCGTGCCCTCAGGGACGACCTTGACTGCTTGGTCGCTGCCATAACAGGTTCAGCAGGTTCAGCAGGTTCAGCAGGTTCAGCAGGTTCAGCAGGTTCAGCAGGTTCAGCAGGTTTCCGCCTACGCGGCCGCAGGCCGCTACGGCGGACCTCGCCATAGCTCGCGGTCAATTGAATCGCGAGCGACGGCGGGCTGCAGGTTAATCACTTGCCGAGTGCATACAGTGCGCTGTCGGATCGGATGAACAACCGGCCGCCAGACACCGCAGGCGAGGCCAGTTGCCGCGCAGCGAGACGGTTGCGTGCCAGGATGCGGGGCGTGCGGCCGGCAGACACGACGATCGTCTCGCCGTCTTCGCTCAACAGGTAGACCTTGCCGTCGCCAGCCACAGGCGAGGCGCTATAGACACCACCGATCCGTTCCTGATGCGTGCGGGCTCCGGTCGCGGCGTCGGTCACTGTGAGCACGCCCACGTCACCCACCATGTAGATCAAGCCTTGGTAGTGGACGAGTGAGGACACGTAAGGTCCACCGGACGGCGCACGCCAGACGACGTGGGTGCCGGCGACGTTGCCGCGGCCGCCGGGTCTCACCGCCATGAACGGGCTGCTGCGATAACCGCGGCTGGTGAAGATCAAGCCGTTATCGAAGAGCGGCATCGGGATGGGGAACCGGTTCGACTCTTCGATGTGCCACAGCCGCGCGCCGGTCGCCAGGTCGTGTCCGCTCACGCCGGCGCTGGAATTGACGACGATCTCGCCCTTGCCGCCGACCTCGACCACCAGCGGCGTGCTGTACGAGATGGTCCCGCGCTCGGCGTCGACCTTCCATCGCACGCGGCCGGTGCGGGCGTCGAGGGCCAGCAAGTAGGACTGGCTCTCGTGGTAGCAGATGAGAATCAGGGTGTCTCCGTACACCGTCGGCGAGCTGCCATGGCCCCAGTTGATTTCGAACGGCCCGTAGGTGGCGCCCAGGTTGGTTTTCCAAACCAGCTTGCCGGAGAAGTCGATGGCGGCCAGCTGGCCAGTGGCAAACCAGGCGTACACGCGCTCGCCGTCGGTCGCTGGACTGGGCGACGCCAGGTTGTGCTTGTCGTGCACCGAGGGCAGCGGGCCCTCGCCAGGCAGCTCGAAACGCCACACCCGCTTGCCAGTCTGTTTCTCGAATGCACTTACCAGGAACGTGACCCGGCCGTCGCCGTTGGTCGCGCCGCCGCCAAGCGGACGCTCGCCGGCGTCGGCCGCGTTGCCGCTCTGCATCAGTCGTGGCCCCTGTCGCACGACGCCGTTCCCCACCTGCGAAGTGACGAAGACGCGATCGCCCCACACGATCGGCGACGAGATGCCGAGCCCCTCGAGCGGCGCCTTCCACGCCACGTTCTCGGTGTCGCTCCATCTGTCGGGCAGCCCGCGTTCGCTGGACACGCCCGAGCTCGACGGACCACGCCAGTGCGGCCAGTCGTCGGCGCGAGTCACGACGGACAAGCTCAGGATGAGCGCGAGAATGTGGGCGATGCGCATCGGCTTGATCTCCTCGTTCACTATACCGGCAGCCTGTCCGCTGTCTTCGCGTGCCTTGGACGGGACACGTAGCGCCGACGCCGCATGGAATGCGGACGCCGCATCGAATGCGGGCCCGCGTAGAACCCGGCGCGGCATGGAATGCCGACGCCGCTGGAATGCGGACGCCGCATAGAATGCTTGTGAGGATACCGATCGAGTCGGACGTCGTGTTTACTCCAGGCACACAGTTTGGCCGCTACCGCATCGAGGCGAGGATTGGCGCCGGCGGGATGGGTGAGGTGTATCGCGCCTTCGACACCACACTCAAACGTCCTCTCGCCATCAAGGTGCTGCACGAAAGCACCAGAACCGGTGCCGACGACCAGCTCCTGCGCGAAGCCCAGAGCGCCTCGGCCTTGAATCACGCGGCCATCTGCACGGTCTACGAGGTCGGCGCGGAACGCGGCTCCACGTTCATCGCCATGGAATACGTGGACGGCGAATCGCTGGCCGCCAAGATCGCGCGCGGGCCGCTCGCGATCGGCGACGTCGTCCGATGGGGGATCGATGTCGCCGATGCCTTGGCCCACGCTCACGAACGCGGCGTGATTCATCGCGATCTCAAGGCGGCGAACGTCATCGTGTCCACGAGCGGCAGGCCGAAAATTGTCGACTTCGGCCTCGCCCGCCGGCTCGATGCGCAGATGGCGGCGGCCTCGACTGTCGGCGCGCCGACCGGCCCCGGCTTGACCGCCGGAACGCCTTACGCCATGGCGCCCGAACAGATCAGGGCCACGACCGTCGATCGCCGCACCGACATCTGGGCGCTCGGCGTCCTGCTCTACGAGATGGTCTCGGGCCGTCAGCCATTCAGCGGCGCGACCATTCCAGAGCTGATGGCGGCAATCCTCCGCGATCCACCTGCGCCGCTTCGCTTGACGGAGACGGCACAGCCGCTTCGCGGAGTGATCGAGAGCTGCCTGGCCAAGGAGCCCGCGAGACGCTACCAGCATGCGGACGAGGTCAAGTTCGCGCTCGAAAATTTCGGATCGCGCTCGTCGAGCACCGTCCCCGTGTTGCCAGATCACGGCGAGCCATCGCCGCTGCCGGCGCCGCCGCTGCTCGCGCACACGCCTGCAGAGATCGCGTTTGTCGGTCGCGAGCGGGAGCATGGGCTGCTCAACGACGCCTGGATGCGCGCCAAAGAGGGCCGTCGTCAACTCTGTCTTCTGGCCGGGGAGCCGGGCATCGGCAAGACTCGCCTGTCGATCGAGTTCGCGCGCCGTTGTGCGAACGAACCGGCGACGGTCCTCGTCGGTCGCTGTGACGAAGAGGCCCTCGTGCCGTATCAACCCTTCGTCGAAGCGCTCGGTTGGTACGCGCGGATCTGTCCCGAAGCCACGCTGAGGTCCACGATCCCGGCCGGCGGCGGCGCCGAGCTTGGAGCGTTTGCGCCCGAGTTCCTTGTCCGCCTTCCGGATCTGCCGGCCCCGGCGCCGATGAACCCGCAGGGCCAGCGCTATCGGCTGTTCGAGACCATCAGCGGCCTGCTCACGGCGATCTCGAAAACGTTCCCCGTCCTCGTGCTCATCGACGATCTCCACTGGGCCGACAAGCCGACGCTCTCGTTGTTGCGTCATGTTGTGCGCGCCTCGGATCCGGCAGCGCTCCTCCTGGTCGGCACCTACCGCGAAGGTGAGTTGACCGCAGGACATCCACTTGGCGAGCTGCTCGCGGACTTGCGGCGTGAGTCTTCGGTCACGCGAGTGGCCCTCACCGGGCTCGAGCCGCGCGAGGTGAGCCGGCTGGCCGAAACCGTCAGCTCATCCAACGTCCCCCCGAGCCTGACGCAGCAGGTGGCGGAGAGCACCGGTGGAAATCCGTTCTTCGTCGGTGAGATGTTCCGCCATCTCAACGAGACCGGCCTGGTGGCAGGACTGCCCGAAGGGATTCGAGACGTCATCCTGAGGCGCGTTTCGCGACTGAGCGAGGCCTCAGTACGTGCGCTCACTTTTGCCGCCGTCCTGGGCCGGGAATTCGAGCTCGACATCTTGCAGGTCTTCAGCGAGATTCCCGACGACGGTCTTCTCGATGCGATCGATGAGGCTCGACGAGCGCAGCTGGTGGACGAGGCGGCAGGACGGCCGGGCCGTTTTACCTTCCATCACGCGCTCATCCGGGATGCTCTCTACGACGGGCTCGCGGCATCGCGCCGCGTGCGGATGCATCGGCGCGCGGCGGAGACGATCGAACAGCTGACCGCCAGCGCCGTGGAACCGCCGCTCACCGACCTCGCCTATCACTTCGCCCAGGCCGCGAGCTTCGGCGTCGCCGACAAGGCGCTGAAGTACGCCGAGCGCGCCGGTGACCGAATGGCGGACGTGTTGGCCCAGGAAGAGGCGACGCGATTCTACGATCTGGCGCTGCACGCGCTCGATCACCTGGCAGGCGGACCCGACATCGAACGCGTGCGCGTCAGACTCCATCGTCGTCGTGGACGCGCGTTCAGCAATCTTGGGCAGTGGGCGAACCAGCGAGCGGCGCTCGAAGAAGCGCTCGAGCATCTGCAGCCGGATCAGCGCGAAGAGCGCTGCGAGATCCTCGCCGATCTTGGACAAACCCACTTCTGGCTCTTCGATATCCCGGCGTTGGAACGGGTTTCGGCCGAAGCGTTGACCCTGGCCGACGCGCTGGGCCGGACCGATCTGGCCGCGATTGCCATGGGCTGGCTCGCGCGCTGCCGACAGGCCGGCGGCGACGTCGTCGATGCCCTCAACCAGGACCGCGAGACCATCGAGCGCTACGGCAGCGCCGCGCGCGTGTCGCACTCGATTGGTTCCCTCGTGCTCTACTGGGCCGGGCGCGGGCGCGAAGCCGTTGCCTTGGCAGCCAAGGCGACGGCGATGGCCGACGAAGTGCGGGACGCGACGTTCACCATGTACTCGTTGTCGCACTCCGCTCTTTCGCTTGCCGCGGTCGGACGCTACGCCGAGGCGGCGCGCGTCTTCGACGAGATCCGCGCGTTTGGCCGCAAGTACGGCGTGGTGCCGTTGCTCGCGCGTGGCATCTCGATGTCGGCGGGTTACCACTTCAGCGTCGAGGACTACGAGACGGCCGAGCGCACCCAGCTCGAGGCGCGCGAACTGGCGCGAAGCGTGAATTTCTCGCCGACCATCGTGAGCCCCAACATCGATCTGCTGCTCATCGCCGCACGCCGCCACGATCCCGGCAGCGTCGAGACGCTGTTTGTGGAGACCGTCGAGGCCTCGCGAAAGAATCCCGGCTGGCACGGCTGGCTGTGGGAGCTTCGCCTGAGTCAGGTTCGCGCCGAGCTGGCGTTCGAGCGTGGAGAATTTGACGCGGCCATTGCCGCCGCGACTGACGGCATCGGCCAATGCCGCCGGTGTGCGCGCCCGAAGTACGAGGCCCTGGGCCATATCATCCGGGCTCGCTCGATGCAGCGGCTGAACCGCATGGCGGAAGCCATCGACTCGAGCCGTGAGGCGGTGCAGATCGCTCGCACGATCGAGGATCCTGCACTCCTCTTGCGTGCACTCGACACGCTCCTCGAGCTGGATGGGAACGACGCGATGGCGCAGGAGGCGAAGGCGACCCGCGCGAAAATCCGCGAGGCCCTGCCTGAGGCGACGCGCCGTCGATTCGACCAGTCGGAGATCGCGAGCCGAATCGCGAAGCTCTAGAGGCACCCCTAAATCCTTCTTATCGTCTACGAGCTCGAGTACGTCACCCTCGACCCCGACCCCGAGGATGAGACCACGTGGATCCACGTCGTGCGCGCCGACCGGTTCTTCACCCCCGACCTGTTTATCAACTTGTTCTTCTGGACGAACACGGCGATCGACAGGAGAAACATCCAGACGACGTTTCGTGTGGCGCTATCGGCCGCCCTTCGGCACGCTGCAGGTTGCCTACCAGCGCGGCACCGCCGAGTTCGGCGAGCGTTCGGATCAGGGCAACACCTTCCTCACCAAGGCGACCGCGGTGTCTGATCGAGCACCTCGCCTCTAGAAATGCAGGAACGGCCAGTTCGGATCGAGACCGAAGCGGACCTGGCCGACCGCTTCCATGCGGCTCTCGCAGACAAACGCGTGCTGGGTAATGACGTGAACGTCGCGAAAATGGCGCTGGAACGCCTGGTCGTTCCGAATACCGGCCGTACCGGCGAGCGAGTGAATCAGGTCGACGGCCTCGGCCGCCGCGATCGGCGCGTGGCTCAACGCAAGCTGCAGGCGCGCCTTGCCGGCCAGGTCGAGGGACCGCCCGTCCAGCGCCGCTTGCCAGGCGGCGTCGAAGGCCTCGTGCAGATAGGCTCGCGCGGATTCGACCTTGGCGACCGCCGTGGCGAAGCGAAGCTGCACGATCGGGCGGTCCTTCAGCGTCGTAGTCGTATAGGATGGCGTCTTCTTCGTCGCCAGTTCGGCGAACTCGTCGATCGCTGCCTGCGCGATGCCGAGCGCCGGAATCGCATTGCAGCCCACCGGCGGCCAGACCGTCAGCCGATGCCCGGGCCCGCTGTAGGCCGGACTCGGCTGTTCCAGCGGCTTGAATGGGACGGCACGTTCGGCCGGTACGAAAACATCATCGACGTTCACGTCATGGCTGCCCGTACCGCGCATTCCAAGCGTGTCCCAGTTGTCGATGATTTCCGCCTTTTCCCTCGGAAACAGCGTCATCAGGGTGACCGGCTCGCCGTTCTCGTCGAGACGCTGCCCACCGTCGTCGTAAACGTGGGCCAGCCCGAGGACCCAGGTCGCGGCGTGACAGTTGCTGTTGAACGTGCATCGACCGCTCAGCCGGTAGCCACCCTCGACCGGAACGGCCCGCCGCGGCGGGAAGAAGGCGCCAGCCATGACGGTCTGAGCGGAGCCGAAGACCTCCGCAGTCGTCTCGTCCGAATACCAGGCTCCGAAAGGTTCGGTGGAGTTGGCAATCCCGACGTTCCAGCCCGCCGCGCTGTCGATGCGAGAGAGCTCCTCAATCACCCGGAACGCGGACACCGGGTCGAGCTCGAGGCCGCCCCGGCTGCGTGGCCGGAACAAGTGGTAGCACCCCGCCTCCCTCAGCGCTTCGGCAACGCGGGCAGATAACCTGCGCTCCGTCTCCGCCTCGGCGGATGCCGCGCGAATCATGGGTTCGAGCTCCGCGACGCTGCCAAGAACGTCGTCGACCGTCGTTCTGACTTGGGTGTCCATGCTGCTTCCCCTTTGTTCTCGACTCGCTGCAGCTCATGTGCTTCCTAGGCTGAAGCCGATTCTGTCGTCGCGGGGTCGGTTGGCACAATGACAGAAAAACGAAATAAACTGCCAAGGTCACAGATCCTCTTAGAGCGAGGTTTGGCGATGATCGAATTCGACGTACCCAGGGTCGAATCCATCTGGGGGACTCCTCGAGACCGTGGCCAGCGCCGGTTTGTCCTCGTCACCATGCCGGACGGCGATCCGTTCGATCTCATTGGAGCGATGGCCGTGCTGCGCGAGGCGAACTTCATTCTCAACGCATCCGGCCGACCGGACCTGGTGTACGACTACGAGGTTGTCAGCAACCAGCCGGGCACCGTGTTCGAAATCGACGGTTTCAAAATGGTCGTCGACAAGTCGTGTTACGACGTACGCGGCAATCTAGACACCGTCGTGTTCGAAGCCATCGACTACGAGGGGAAGATGTTTGCGGGACGAGCGCTTCATCGCGTGGGTCCGGCGCGTTTCGAGGCGGGCGCGGCGCATGGTCACGGCGTGCATCGGAAGCTATGTGCTGGCTGAAGCAGGCCTCCTCGACGGCCGACGAGCGGCGACACACTGGTCTGCCGGTAAGGATTTTCGTCGCCGCTATCCAAACGTCATCCTCGACAGCGAACCGATCTACGTCAAGGACGGCAACATGTATACAGCGGCGGGCGCCACGTCGATTCTCGATTTGATGCTTGCGCTCGTCGAGGAAGATTTGGGCTCCGAGCTTGCCTTGCGCGTCGCGCAGGGCATGGTGATGTTTCTCAGGCGGCCCGCGAACCAATCGCAGTTCAGCGTCCAACTGACCGCTTTGAAGACCGGCGAAAAGACCATTCGCGACGTCGTATCCCACATCGCGGAAAACCCCGGTGCCGACCTTACGGTCGAGCGGCTCAGCGAACTCGCCGCTATGAGTCCACGTACCTTCACGCGCGTCTTTTCGCGTGAGATCGGCATGACGCCCGGGAAGTTCGTGGAGCTATCGAGGC
This sequence comes from uncultured Acidobacteriota bacterium, assembly GCA_963773045.1. Classification (GTDB taxonomy): domain Bacteria; phylum Acidobacteriota; class Vicinamibacteria; order Vicinamibacterales; family UBA2999; genus 12-FULL-67-14b. The sequence goes on from CAVYZT010000005.1 coordinate 409,113, forward strand.
TGGAAAGCGCCCGCAGGTATCTCGAACAGTCGACGTTGCCGGTCAGCCAGATCGCCTCCGAATGCGGTTACAGCACCACGGACGGCATGCGACTGGCTTTCAATCGAAACCTGGCGGTGACGCCGCGCGAATACCGGATGCGCTTTTGCTGAACACCGGGACGAGTGCCCTTCGAGGCACTCTAGGCATTCCAGGCACCTTAGGCACCCTTAGCACCCCTTGGCAGCTTTGGCACCTTATTTCGTCGTGCCAGATCGGGCGCCGTGGTCGACGAGGAATTTGACGATGGTTTCGAACTTGGCGGTCCGCGCGGCGTCGAGCGCCGTGCGGCCGTCGGTGTTGACCGCGTTGACGTCCACGCCTTGTTCAGTCGCGAGCGTGACCGCCTCGAGCATCAGGGCCTCACGCTCGCGCCGATCGGGCTGCACCCACGCGGCGCCGCCGCCCATTCCGGCGGCGGCCATGACGGCGGTGGTGCTCTGTGAGCGCGGCTCCGCCGGATCCTCCGAGTGATAGTTGACGCGATGCACGAAGAGCGGGTCGGCGCCGTGCTTCAACAGCAGCCGCATGACGTCGGGCTGGCTGAAGCGCGCGGCGAGCCAATACGGCGTGGCGCCGACGAGCTCGGGCGCGAAGTTGTAATCCTTCGACGAGCGTCGAGTCGGTGTCCAGGCCTTCACCGGTGCATTCGGATCCGCCCCGTGACCGAGCAGCGCGGTAACCATGCCGCTGTGCCGGCGCATGATCGCGGCCTGCAACGCGGTGAATCCCGGCTTGGCCGCGTTCGGATCGGCGCCACGGTCCAGAAGGAGCTCGACGATCTCGGCGAAGCCGGCATGCGCCGCCATCATGGTGGCGCTGACGCCCCAGGCGTCGGCGTCGTTGACGTCCGCTCCGGCGTCGACGAGCAGCGTCGCTGAGCCGAGATCGCCCGAGCGAGCCGCGAACAGCAGCGCCGTGTCGCCGCCGTGCGGGATGACGCGGTTGTAGAGCGGCATACCATGTGGCGGCACGGCCATCATCTGGCTCCACAGATCCGAGCGCGCGCGGAGATCGGCGCCGTGCGCCAGCAGCACTTTGACCACATCCGGATGCTGTTGCGCGGCGGCCCACATCAACGCCGTCTGGCCCCGCGCCGCGCGGGTGTTGGCGTTGGCGCCTTTGGCCAGAAGAAGCCCAGCGACGTCGGCTTTTCCAGCCCGGGCCGCCACCATCAGCGGCGTCTCGCCGACGAGCAGGGCGAGATTCGGATCGGCTCCAGCCTCGAGCAGCGCTTTCACCAGCGGCGCGCCGGCGTTGAGGCTGGCGTTCCAGAGAGGGGTCGCGCCGAGATCGTTGGCGGCATTGACCTTGGCGCCGGCGCGGATCAGCAGTTCGACGCCGGCGAGATCGTCGCGATAGCTGGCCCAATGCAGAGCGGTGGTGCCGTCGCCATCCGGCGCGTTGACGTCGGCCTTCTTCTGGATGAGCGCGCGCAGTGCCGCGCGATCGGCCGCCTTGGCCGCTTCGATGATCGCGGGGCGCTCAGCAGCGGCGGCACCGCTCGTTGCGCAGATGAGCAAGAACGCCAGCGTCGAGCTCTTATGCATGGCCTTTTGCATCTTGGACAAGTCGCTCATTTCCGTAATTCTTACAAGAGGCCAGGAGTTCAAGAGGCGGTCGACAACCGCCAGAGGCGGCTGCGTACGAGGAGAAGTGCCGTCCAAGCAAGCCCGGTTTGTTTCGCTGCAGCTTGTTTGGCCGGCGCTTCTCGTCGTACGCACCGGCCCGCTACGCGGGCCGGCTGTCGACCGCACTGCCGGTACCTCATGGTCTCCTGATCTCCTGTGAACACTTCCGAATGATCTCCTGTGACACTTCCAAGCCGAAGAGCTCGACAGGGACGCCGAGAGCTACATCGAAACGGCGTCGATTTCGAGCTTGCCCGTACTGCCGCCGAGCCGTTCCACCGGGACATCCATCTTGTCCATCAAGGTGACGAGCAGGTTGGCCATCGACGGCTTGTCGGTATACGCGATGTGGCGGCCGCCCTTCAGACGGCCCGCGCCGCCGCCCATCAACAGGATCGGCAGGTTGTCGCCCGAGTGCCGGTTGCTGTTCGAGATGCCCGAGCCGTACAGGATCGTCATGTGATCCAGCAGCGACCCGTCGCCATCCGGCGTGGCGCGGAGCTTGGTCAAGTACTTCGAGAACAGCTCCGTGTGATAGCGGTTGATCTTCGACATGCGCGCGATCAGCTCGGGCTGGTCGCCGTGATGAGACAGCGGGTGGTGCGCTTCGGGCACGCCGATCTGCGGATAGGGCCGCGCGCTCTGCTCCTTGCTGATCATGAACGAGATGACGCGCGTCAGGTCCGACTGGAACGCGAGCAGCTGCAGATCGAGCATCAACGCCAGGTGATCTTCGAAGATCGGCGGCACGCCCTGCGGCTGATCGAAGGCCGGCAGCTCGAGGTCGCGCTGCTCTTCGGCGCGCTGAATGCGCCGCTCGACGTCGCGAACCGCGTCGGCGTACTCATTCACCTTGACTTGATCCTGAGGCCCCAGCGATCGCTTGAGGTTCGCCAGCTTCTCGTTGACCGAATCGAGAATGCTCTTGTGCTGGCGCAGCCGCGCTTCTCTCGCCGCCCGATCCGTGCTGCCGCTGTCGCCGAACAGCTTCTCGAAGACGGCGCGCGGGTTGAACTCCATCGGCAGCGGCTGGGTCTTGCTCCGCCACGACAGGGTGTGCGTATAGACGCAGCTCAGATTGCCGGTGCAGGCGCCGGCGTTATTGGCGGGATCCATCGCCAGCTCGAGCGAGGCGACCTGCGTCTCGCTGGCAAAGTGCCGCGCGAGCAACTGATCCATCGAGACGTCGGCGATGATCTCGACTTCGTTTCGCCCGCCGCGCACCGTGCCGGTCAGAAACGATCCAGACGCGCCGGCGTGGATGTAGTTCCAGTTGGCCTTGAGGCCGGACAGGACGAGCATCTGGTTTCGAAACTGAGAGAGCGGCTCCAGAATCGGCGTCAGCTCGAAGTCTGCGCCGGCGGTCTTCGGCAGCCAGTACTCCATCGCCATGCCGTTGGGCACGTAGAAGGTCTGGAACCGATGGACCGGCTTCGAAGCGACGCGCGCAAAGGCGGGAGTCATCGCATCGAGCAGCGGCAGCGCCATGGCGGCGCCGAGCCCGCGGAGAATCGTTCGTCTCGGCAGTGGGGTGGTGGTGAGGAAGCTCACTGGACAGCTCCTAAGGCTGAGAGTTTACGAGTGGAGGCACCTTGTCGCGAGTGCCTTAGGGGCTGTCCAGGCCCCGCGGGACGCGGGGCAGACCAGCAAATTTGCAGTGAAGGGGAGCTTGCGGGTTGCTTTGGTGGTCTGAGGCGCAGCATCACTGCAATCCCCTCGTCTGGAACGTCGGACTCTTCACGATTCCAAGTATCAACGATGACCAGCGATAGTCCCGCGCGGCCGCTTCGCGGACGATTCTGTCGTACCGCCGGACGGTCGTAGGTACTCGAGGCGGCGGCCAAGGCCATATGCCATCAACTTTTCGGTGACCGTCGCCGGAAACCGGTCGGGCTGCTGCAAGAGCAGCGCTCGCAGCCCGGTGAGGCCGTTCACCGGCGTGCCGCTCACCGTGGTGCCCACGGCGTCCACTGGCTTCCCCGATTCGTCGACATTCCGCCACTTGCCGGTCGCGTCGAAGTGTTCGAGCGCGAATCCCGGCGGATCGATGACCGCGTGACAGCTGCCGCAGATCGGATCCCGCCGATGCTGCGCGAGCCTCTCGCGAATCGTCGGAGGCAACGTGCCGGGCTTCACCTCGGTGAGACTCGTGTCGACATTTGGCGGCGGCGGCGGGACGTAGACGCCGAGGATGTTGTCGAGCAGCCACTTGCCGCGCAGTACCGGCGATGTCCGGTCCGGGTACGACGTCGTCGCGAGGATGGCACCCTGCGCCAGCAGCCCGCCACGCTGTTCGAGATTCGGCAGCGTGACGCGGCGGAAGCGGCTGCCGTAGATGCCCGGAATTCCATAGTGGCGGGCGAGCCGTTCGTTGACGAATGTGTAGTCGGCTCGCAGCAGGTCCAGCACGCTTCGATCTTCGCGCAGCGTGCTGGCCAGGAAGAGCTCGGTCTCCTGCCTGAAGCCGTTCAAGAGGTTGTCGTCGAAGTCCGGATACAGGTCGGGGTGCACGACGACTTCGCCGACACGCCGGAGGTTCAGCCACTGAGAAGCAAAGTCGTCCACGAGCGCCGAGGTCGCCCGCGGATCGGCAAGCATGCGCCGCGCCTGCTGCTCGAGAATCGCCGGCTTCGAGAGGTCGCCGCGTTCGGCCGCGTCGAGCAGGGCCTCGTCCGGAATGCTGCTCCAGAGGAAGAACGACAGGCGAGACGCAAGCTCGACGTCGCTCAGGCGAGAGACGACAGCGGCCGGCGCACCGGGCCTGGCGGCCGGTTCACGGTGAACGCGCAACAGGAAATCCGGATCGACCAGCATGCGCTCGAGGGCGAACTGAATCCCCGTCTCGAAATTGCCGCCGTCGCGGCGGCCGGTCTCGAAAAACTGGAGGAGGGTCTGGAGATCCTCGTTGGTGACGGCCCGGCGATAGGCGAGTCGAGCCATCCGCGAGAGGATCTTCGTCGCGCATGCTGTCTCAGACGACAAACCTGACGGTTTGTCCTCGGGCGCACACACAAAGATCTTCCGCCGGCTCGCGGTGTCGGTCGACTTCGCATGTGGCGACACGCCTTTCTTGTCCGCCGAAGCTTCCACTGAAGCGGAGGCGGAAGCGTTTGGCGCGGAGGCGGAAGGTTTGTCATACGGTCCACCGATCTGGACTGCCCCCACTGCCGCGTAGCCCATGTAGATCTGATCGTTGGTCAGCACACGGCCGCGCTGCAGCGGTTGAGGCAGCCCTTCCGGCTCCCACAACTCCCGCACGAACGACACGCCGACCACGCGCGCCCCCGCTGACACCGGCACGCGCACCTCGAGACCGGCATCGCCGGTCAGCTGCATGTAGGTTTCCCATTCCGGCGCGCCGGCAAAGCCCGGCTCGCCATCGCCGGCGTAGCTGGCCGCCGCCGGAGTGCCGGGCGCCTTGCCGCCGACGACGAAGCGCTTCACCAGCTTGCCATCGAGACGAACATCGAGCTGTTGCGGCCAGCCCATGCCCATCAAATATTCCTGATACTGCCGTCGCAGCCGGACCTTGATCAGATACTCGCCATCCACCGGGAACACGTGGTGAATCGCGATGCCGCCGCGAGATCCGAACGGCAGGTCTTCGTCCAGCCGATCGTCCTGAACGACGTGCAGGGGAATTTCAAAAGTCTTGAGCGCCGGGCTCGACGGCGGCAGGCCCGTGGCCAGCCGCGTCACTTGCCGCGCCGCCGACAGATAGCGCTCGAGATGCGCGGTTGAAATGGTGAGCACATCGGCGAAGTTGTCGAAGCTGCCGTCGGCCGTCTCATCTCCAGGCAGCAGCGACTTCACGTCGAACGCGATTGGATCGAGCGCGAACAGGTCGCGCACCGCGTTGCCGTACTCGGTGCGATTGAGACGATGAACCGCGTTCACTCGCCCCGGCTTGGGATTGGCGAGCCATGCGCGATCGATTTCGGCTTCAAGCCACCCGGCAACCGAGTCGGCAGTGGCCGCGTCTGGCCGGGGGCGTCCGGCTGGAGGCATGGAGCCCGCCCGCAGCCGGGCAATGGCTCGCTCCCAGATCTCGGCCGTCGCCGCCGGCGTGGTGACGTCCACGGTGTCGAAGGTGAGCCCCGCCGTCTTCAGTCTCTGGTTGTGGCACGTGACGCAGTAGGTATCGAGCATCGCCCGCGCAACAACCGAAGCATCTGACGACGAACGTGAGGGTTTGCCGCCATCTGCGACTTGTGGCGACAGGCCTGTAGGCCTGTCGGAATCGCGCCCGGAAGAGGCGTCGGGCGCAGCAACATATCCGCCCAAAGCGAGCGTGAAGAGTACGGCGCGGGCAAGGCGCGGGGCAATCATGGTAGAGGCCGGCCGCTGGTCAGTATACGGCCGGGGCACTTCCAGAGTGCCAGAAGTGCCAGGGGTGCCAGAAGTGCCAAAGGTGCAAAAGGCACCCTATTTCATCGCGCGAAGTTTGACGACCCGTTTGGTGCGGGTTTCGGCCACATAGATCGACCCGTCGGGCCCCACGGCGAGGTCGTGAACGGCGTTGAAGACCGGGTCGCCGGGCTGTCCGAATCCGACGGCGCCGACGATGTTCCAGGCTCGATCGAGCTTCAACACACCGGTGTGCGCCGTGTCGTAGTCGGCGCGCCGGATGCCCACATACATCGCGCCCTCACTGTCGGTGGCGACGCTGAACACGCGACCCGTGGTTTGCACGTCCTTGACGCCCAGCCATTGCCGTTTGAACCTCCCGACGCGGTCGAAGAGCTGGAGCCGCGAGTTCTCACGATCGGCGACGATCACGTCTGTGCCCCCTGGAACGAACGTCAGCCCGTGCGGGTTGCTGAACTCGCCCTCTCCGTCTCCTTTCCTTCCCCATTCGCGGACCCACTTTCCGTTCTTGTCGAACAGCGCGACGCGGCTGTTCACGTAGCCGTCCGACACGTAAAACGATCCGTCCGGTCGAATGGCGATGTCGGTCGGCTGATTGAAGTGGGTCGCATCCCACTTGCCCACGCGCGGCTCGCCGAGCGCGAACACGAGCGTGCCGTCGTGCGAGAACTTGAACACTTGTTGCAGGCCGACATCGGTGAGGAACACGTTATTGGCCGCGTCGATCGTGATGCCGTGCGGCACGAGAAACCGGTTCGCGCCCCACGATCGAATCAGCTGGCCGGTGCCGGCGTCGATCTCGAGCACTGTGTCACCTGTGAGCGGCTCGGTGGCGGCGGTATCGAACCCGCGGCCCGGCCGATGGAACACGAAGACGTTGCCGTTGGCGCCGACCGCCACACCGGCCGCCTCACCCAGTTCAACGCCCGCAGGCAATGCCGGCCAGTTCTTCACTTCTTCGTATCGGACCGTTGCCGGCGCCCCGAGAAGGATTCCCAGGCTCAACAGGATTGCGGCAAGAGATGTTCGCATGGCAGATGTCAGATTCGACGTTCGGCACACAGAGACTAGTGCCTCAGGCGTAGGGTCGTCCAGCGAACCGGTCCTAACGAAGGGCGGAAGAATACAGTCGGGTGGTCAGACCGTCGAAGCGCCACCAAGCGCATCGACGACCCGCTCGACGGATCGCCGAAACGACGCAGGGTCGATCGCTGGATAGCGATACAGCTCGGGCGAGATTTGATCGAAGAACTCCATGAGCCGGCTCGGATCGATCAAGCGCCGCCGCGCCATCTCGCCTCGCCGGCGCGTTCGAAGCTCACGAGCGTGCGAATGAGGGCGTTGTAGCGCGAGTGCGCCGAGTCGGCATCCGCTCGGGCGAGCCGCTGATACAAACGGTGTTCAGGTGTCGGATCGTGAGGCGGCGCAGACCATTCGAGCGGAGGGGGAGGGAAATCGAGCCCCAGCTGGCGAAGCCTCGGGGCCCCAATCAGGACCAGCAGCGCCGCGTCGCTCTGACGCCGCTCCGCGAGATCGCGCAGCCCCTCGGTGATCAGCTCCGCGCCTGGCAGCCCCGACAGGTCCACGGCGGCAGTATAGCCCTCGCCTTTGCCTAAGGCCTGCGTTTCACAATTACGGTGACGTATTCGGGCGCCGAGGCGCCCGGATCGCAAGGCGCGAGGAGGAAGAATGCCGGGCGCATTTGACCGACGAGCAACGCCGCGAGGCGGGATGCATCGGCGGCCGAGACGTCATCGTAATTGTGAAACGCAGGACTAAGGCCTCATCGCGGCCACGAGCTTGGGATCGAGCCGCCACGTGTGTTGGTCGGCCGAGACCCACAGCGATCCGTGCGCGACGAGAATCGCGCCGCCGCCCTCGCCGGTGAATTGCTGCGTCGCCCGATTCGTGCGCGGATCGATCCGTACGATGGGCACGCCCGTGGCGCTGACCCACACCGACCCTTCACCGGCAGCGATCTCGCCGGCGGCGACCTTCGAACCGATCGCGATTGTGGACACGACCTTGTTGGTCTTCGGATCGACGCGCGACACCGAGCCATCGCCACGGTTCAGCGTCCACACCGCGCCTTCGCCGACCGCCAGACGGCCCGGCTGCGGGCCCACCGCGATCGTCTCGACGATTTCGTTGTTGTGCGGGTTGACGCGCGTCAGATAGTTGCCGGCCGCGCTCGTCACCCAGAGCGCCTCCTCCCCGAACGTCACCGCCGAAGCGCCGCCCGCCACATAGATTTCGGCGACCGGTTGATTCGTGTCCGGATCGAGTCGAGACAACACGCCTTTGCGATCGACGAGCGCCCAGATGCTGCCGATGCCCGACGCGATGCGGCCGTCCGGATCGGCGACGAGGGTCGGCACCTTCGTCGATGCGGTGCGATCTTTGACGCTCACTCTAGTGATCGCCTTCTCGCCGCAGACCGGCACCCAGATCGAGTCGAAGGCGACGACGGCAGATGCGCACGGTTGCGCGCCAACAGCAATCGGCTGGCCGACCGCGTTGTCCGAAGCTTGGATGCGGATCACCGTGCCGGCACTGCGCTGCATCGTCCAGATCCCATCGTCGGACGCGACGGCGCCGGGTTCGAGCGCAACCTGGAGCTTCGCGTCGGCCTGGAGGCGGGCGAGCGGAATCTCGACGGGCGGCCGCGGCGAATTCGTTGGGGTGCCTTGCGAGGCGTCAACGAGCGCGAGCCCGACTGCGAGGCCCAACGCTCCGCCGAAAAGCGCTTGCCGAAACATGCGAACGAATCATACTTAAACCCTGATGGCGTCATGGGTGCAGGTCCGGCGAGCGGTTGGCGGCGCGCTTGCGATCGCGCTGGCACTGTTGGTGGGCTCGGCGGTGCGGGCGAGTCAGACGCCCTCTCCGGCGGCCCAGCAAGGCGCCCCGAATAGCTCAGCCCCTGGAACCGAGCGCTTCGAAACCACGATTCGCCCGCTTCTGGCGGCGAACTGTTACGCCTGTCACACCAACTCGGCGATGGCCGGCCTTCGTGTCGATTCGCGCGAAAGCCTGTTGCGTGGTGGAAGCAGCGGACCAGCGGTCGTCCCTGGCGATCCCGACAGCAGCCTGCTGCTCAAGGTCCTGCAGCATACCGATGGCTTTCCGCAAATGCCGCGCGGCCGCGCCAAGTTGCCAGCAGCCGACATCGAGGCGATCGCGTCGTGGATTCGCGACGGCGCCGTCTGGCCCGCCGCGGCCGATGCCGCACCCGCTCCGGCCGTCTCGCACGAGCGAGTGATCACCGCCGAGCAGCGTGCGTTCTGGTCGTTCACCGCGCTGGGCCAGGCGACGCCGCCCGATGTCCGCGACTCGGCATGGCCACGCACCGGCATCGATCGATTCATTCTCTCGCGGCTCGAGCGAGAGGGACTCGAGCCGGTGGCGCCGGCAGACAAGTTGACGCTGCTGCGACGGGCCACACTCGACCTGACCGGTCTGCCGCCGACGCCGGAGGATGTCGACGCGTTCCTGAAGGACGAATCGCCCGACGCGTTCGAGAAAGTGGTCGATCGATTGTTGGCGTCGCCTCACTACGGTGAGGCGTGGGGTCGGATGTGGCTGGATGTCGCGCGCTTCGGCGAAGACGACTATCGCAGTCTCGATCCAAAGGGTCGCGGCTTCAATCCCTATCCCAACGCGCATCTCTATCGCGATTGGGTGATCCGCGCCTTCAACGACGACCTCTCGTACGACACGTTCGTGCAGGCGCAACTCGCGGCCGATCAGCTCGAGGCCGCCGAGCGCGTTCGGCATCTGCCGGCGCTGGGCTTCCTCGGCCTTGGGCCCTGGTACTTCGACAATGGCGCGGTCGAGATCACGCGCGCCGATGAGCGCCACGATCGCGTGGACGCCGTCAGCCGCGGACTGCTGGGCCTCACGGTCGGCTGCGCGCGGTGCCACGACCACAAGTACGACGCGATTCCCACCAAGGACTACTACGCGCTCGCGGGCATCTTCATCAACACCGAGTACCACGAGTACCCGCTGACGCCGAAGGCGGTCGCCGACGAGCGCGATGCCAAGGAGAAAGAGCTCAAGAAGAAGCGCGAGATGCTGGACGAGTTCACGTCGACCGAGACCGATCAGCTCGCCTCGACGCTCGCGTTTCAGACCACGAAGTACATGAAGGCCGCCTGGCGAGTCACCGGCGAGCCGAAGGAAGACAAGCTCGAGGTGATCGGCAAGGAGAAACTCGACTACGAGCTCTTCGATCGCTGGGTGACCTTTCTCGCCAAGCGTCCCGTGTTCTATCCGTATCTCAAGGACTGGCAGGAGCTCGTCAAGCGCGGCGGCACCGCGAAGGAAGCCGACAAGCTGGCGGATGAGTTCCAGAAGCTGCTGGTCGGCGTGATCCTCGAGCAGCGGGAGGTCAAGAAAGAGAACGACATCATCAAGGCGCGTGCGCTGCCGAGCGCCAAACCGAAGGAACTGGCCAACAAGCCCAACGAGTTCAAGACCAACGACGACTTCTGTCCCGGCTGCGGGCTCGAGCTGCGCAGCATGACGACGGAACGGACCGCGCTGTGGAATGACGTGTTCCGCCAGGACGTCGATCCGGACAGCACGCCGGGCAAACCCATGCGGCCGGGTCTGCTGCGCTTCACGGGCTGGGGGCTCGAGCAGCGGCTTGGCGATGACCGGCGAGCGCTCATCGAGGCGCTGCGCAAGGACATCGAGTCGATGGAAAAGTCGATGCCGCCGGCGTACGCCTTCGTCCACGGCGTGCAGGATGTCGAGAAGCCCATCGACTTGCAGGTCCATCTCCGCGGAAATCCGACTCGGCTGGGCGACACCGTGCCGCGCGGGTTTCTTGCGGTGTTGAGCCCGTCCGCGCGGATCACGTTCTCGAAAGGCAGTGGCCGCCTCGAGCTCGCCCGTGCCATCACCGAGCAGCCCATCGCGTTGCGCGTCATCGTCAATCGCGTGTGGAAGGGGCACTTCGGCACGGGCCTGGTGAACACGCCCAGCAATTTCGGCGTGAACGGCGAACGGCCGACCCATCCCGAGTTGCTCGATTATCTGGCGCAGTTCTTCGTGGACCACGGCCGGTCGATCAAGGCGCTGCACCGCGAGATCATGCGCAGCGCGGTCTATCGCTTGAGCGTCACCAGCCAGCCGGCTGCCGAAGCCAAGGACGCCGGCAACCGGCTCTACTGGCGCGCAACGCGGCACCGCATGAGCGCCGAGCAGATCCGCGATTCGGTGCTGTTCGTCTCCGGCGCGCTCGACAAGAAGATTGGTGGACCGTCGGTTGCGCTCACGCCGCTCGCGAACCGTCGGACCGTATACGGCCGCGTGAGCCGTTACAAGCTCGACGAGTTCCTTCAGCTCTTCGATTTCCCGAGCGCCAGCCAGACCGCCGAGCAGCGCTTCTCGACCAACGTACCGCTGCAGCGTCTCTTTTTCATGAACAGCGACTTCATGCAGCAGCATGCCGAGCGACTGGCCGAGCTCGTCGCCGATGAGACCGACGATGCCGCGAGGATCGAGAAGGTGTATCGTCGGCTGTTCGGCCGCGCGCCGACGGCGGCGGAGCTCACAGCGGGTCAGGACTTTCTCCGAGCCGAAGCGTTGCGGCAATACGAGGATCGGCGAGCCGAGGCGAAGAAGGCGGCGGCCGCGACGGACAACACGAAGGACACGAAGGGTACGAAGGATGAACCGGCCAGCGAGGACAAAGATAAAGACGAGATGGCACCAGCCGATGGCATGATGGCCGGCGTCGTTCCCGGTGCGAAGGCGCCCGACGACGAGAAAAACAAGATGTTGCCGGTCACGACGTTCGGGCGCTACATCAAGGTGCTCTTGAGCTCGAACGAATTTCTGTTTGTGAGCTGACCATGTCGCATCGCGCTGCGCCGCCCGTGACTCGTCGAGAAGCCCTCTGCCGCATCGGCAGCGGCTTCGGAATGATGGCGTTTGCCGGCCTGGTCTCGCAGTCGTTGTCAGCAGCCGGATTGGATCAGCGCGTGGCCCAAGCGGCCGCCGCGTCCGGTGGACTGCATCATCCTGCTCGAGCCAAGCACGTCATCTTCCTGTTCATGAACGGCGGGTTGTCGCAGGTGGACAGCTTCGACCCGAAGCCGATGCTGACGAAGTATCACGGCCAACCGCTGCCGGGAGGCACCGTCGCCACCGAGCGAAAGACCGGCGCGCTGATGAAGTCGCCATTCACCTTCTCACGCTACGGGAAGAGCGGCCTCGAGGTGAGCGAGCTGTTTCCGTTCGTGGGCGCATGTGCCGATGACATCTGCGTCATCCGGTCGATGCAGACCGACATCCCGAATCACGAACCGTCGATGCTGATGATGAACACCGGCCACATCCAGGTCGGCCGGCCCTCGCTGGGCTCGTGGCTCACCTACGGGCTCGGCACCGACAACAGGAATCTGCCCGGCTACGTCGTTCTCTGTCCCGACGTGCCGACCACCGTCGGGCCGCCGCTGTGGAACAGCGCGTTTCTTCCCGCCGTGCACCAGGGCACTTACATCGCCAGCAAGGTCGAGCGGCCGGATCAGATCGTCGGCAAGGATTTCGATCCCAAAAAGCTGGTGTCGTTCATCAACAACAAGGCGTTCACGCTGCCCGAGCAGCGGCGCGAGCTGGATCTGATGACGTCGCTCGATGCGATGCAACGGGGCACCGGAGCTCCCGATCCGCAACTCGAGGCCGCGATCAGTGCGATGGAGACGGCCTATCGGATGCAGACCGAGGCGCCCGACGTGTTCGATATCCGCAAGGAGAGCAAGGCGACGCTCGAGCTGTATGGTCCGGGCAGTACCGCACGGGGCTGCCTGATGGCGGTCCGGCTGGTTGAGCGCGGCGTACGGATGGTGCAGGTCTACTACGCCAAAGGCGATCCCTGGGATGCGCACGCCGACATCCAGCAGCATCGCAAGAACGCGAAGGATTCCGATCAGCCGTTTGCGGCCGTGATCAAGGACTTGAAGTCACGCGGTCTGTTCAACGAAACCCTCGTAGTCTGCGGCTCGGAGTTCGGCCGCACGCCGGTGGTCGAAGTTGGCAGCGGCGCCGGGACGGTCCAGAGCGGTCGCGATCACAATCCGTTCGGGTTCACCGTCTGGCTCGCGGGTGGCGGTGTAAAGGGCGGCATGACCTACGGTGCCACGGATGATTTCGGATTCAAGGCGATCGAGAAGCCCGTGCACGTGCACGACCTGCACGCGACCATCCTGCACTTGATGGGCATCGATCACACGAAGCTCACCTATCAATACAGCGGCCGCGACTTCCGGCTGACAGACGTGGCCGGGAATGTGTTGCACGACATCCTTGCTTGAACAGGAGATCAGAAGGGAGTGGCAGGAGATTAGAAGATCAGGAGAGAAAAGTCTGACGTTTCTCCTGACCTCCGGTCTCCTGTTCAAGGCGCCTCGCAGCGCGAGTTTCCCGACGCGTCGGTCGCGCAGACCCGGTAGGTGGCCGTCGCGGGCACGTCCGCGGGCCACTGTGCGCGCCAGAGGTATCTCCCGTACCAACTCATCGGCACCTCGCGTGGTCCTGAGGGGCCGGCAAACTCCACGACCACCTTCTTCAACTCGGTTGCGAGGATCGGGCTCTTGCGATCGTGCACGCGCGCGAAGACGACCCGGCGCTGACCCATCTCCTTCGTGCCCACCAACGTCACCGACGGCGGCGCCGTGTCGGGCGCGAGGCCACGGCCGGCATGGACGCGTTCGCTCGTCGCCTTGGGGTTCTCTCCTTGTGCCTGGACCACGTCCATCCGGCCGTCGCCGTCGAGATCGGCGAGCGCGATTCCCAACGTGCCCGGCGTCGGCTCGCCGTCGAAGACATCGCGGCGCAGCGTCAGGTGTCCACGCCCGTCGTTGATCAACAGGCGATCCGGGCCGCTGAGTGATCCAACGACAAAGTCGGCGTCGCCGTCGGAGTCGTAGTCCAGATACGCCACCATGTTGTCGTCTTCGCCGATGTTTGACGCCGGCGGCCACCATGCCTCCGTTGCGTCGCGGAAGCGGCCCTTGCCGTCGTTTCGGAACACGTGCTCGCGCCGGCTGTTGCTGTCTTCTCCAACGATCTCGCCGTCGTTGATGGTCACGAGATCGAGCCAGCCATCGCCGTCGAGATCCATCGGCTCGAGCTCGTAGTTGTTCGTGTACTGCGGCAGCCCCCGCGGGTCGTCCGTGAACGTGCCCGTGCCATCGTTGCGGAACAGGTAGCTGCCGCCGCAGCGCTTGCACGAGACGAGGATGTCGAGGTCGGTATCGTTGTCCACGTCGGCGAGCTCGAGGTCCCAGGAGAACCGCACTTTGATCTCGGGCATGCGATCGGCGGTGGCGTCGGTGAAGTGACCGGCGCCGTCGTTCAGCCACAGCCGGGTGCGGCCGCCGTCGTTGCTCATGTTGTTGCCGGCGCCCCAGTCAGCCAGCACGAGATCGAGATCCCCGTCGCCGTCGACGTCCCCGGCTTCGAGATCGCCGATGCTCAGCGGCAGTGTCGGTAGATGCGTCGCCGTCACCTCGGTGAACCGTCCCTGGCCCGAACCAAGAAACAGACGGCTCTGCGTCTGATAGGTCGTGCCGACGATGATGTCGACGCTGCCGTCGCCAGTCAGATCGCGCGCCTTGATCACGCGCGCGAGGTCGGGTGTGGGACCGAACACCTGCGTCGTCGCTTCGCTGAAGCGGAACGAGCCGTTGTTCAGGAAGACTTGATTGGGCTCAGGAGTGCCCGGAGTGGAGTAGTCGCCGCCGTTGGCGAACAACAGATCGGGACGGCCGTCGCCGTTGATGTCCGCGATCTCGACCTTGTTGGTCCAGAGTTTCGTGACGCCGATGGCGCCGGGGGTCACGTCATTCCAAAGTGCGCCTCCGGGTGAGGGCGCTTGCCGCGCGCCGTCAACGGCGATCGCGCCCGCGACGATCGACGCCAGCACGGCCGATCCGAATTGGTACGGCAGCCTCATCGAGGTCAGTTTCGCACCCCGTGGAAGAACGCGCGCACGTCGTCCACCAGCAGTTGCGGCTGCTCCATGGCGGCAAAATGGCCGCCACGCGGCATCACGGTCCAACGAGTGATGTTGTAGCGCGCCTCCAGCCAGCGGCGCGGCGACCAGATGATCTCCTTCGGAAAGTCGGCGCAGGCGGTCGGCGTCTCCACCTTCCGCGCCGGCTGACGTCGTCAATGGGTGCCGGCTCTCGTAATAGATGCGTGCTGACGAGGCGGCGGTCTGAGTGACCCAGTAGAGGGTGATGTTCGTCAGCAGCTCGTCCTTCGTGAACACCGACTCGGGGTTGCCATCACAGTCGCACCAGGTGTGGAACTTCTCGACAATCCAGGCCGCCAGTCCGACCGGCGAGTCGTTGAGGGCGATGCCGATGGTCTGGGGCTTGGTGCCCTGAATCTGCTGGTAGCCCGTCTCCTCGGCCTGGAAGATCTGACGCACTTTGAGGCGCTCGCGCTCGGCATCAGTGAGCCCTTCGTTCGGATCGGTCGCTGCTGGCGCGCCGCCAAAGCACATGTTCAAGTGCAGGCCCGCCACATGCGCCGGATCGGCCAGCGCGACTTGCGTGCTGATGATCGATCCCCAGTCGCCGCCTTGCACGCCGTAGCGCGTGTAGCCCAGGCGGGCCATGAGCTTTGCTTCGAGCGCCGCGATGCGTGCCGGGTCCCAACCCGGCTCGCGCGGCTTGTCCGAAAACGCGAAGCCAGGAATGGACGGCATCACGACGTGAAACGCATCGGCGGCCTGGCCGCCATGCGCCGCCGGATCGGTGAGCGGGCCGATGATCTTGCTGAACTCTGCGATCGAGCCCGGCCAGCCGTGAGTCACGAGCAGCGGGAATGCGTTCGGTTGCGTCGACCGGCGATGGACGAAGTGCACGGTCAAGCCGTCGATCGACGTCGTGAACTGTTCCATCTGGTTGAGCCGGCGCTCCGCCGCACGCCAGTCGAAGCGGTCGCGCCAGTACGTGATCAGCTCTCTCAGGTAGCGGACGTCGGTGCCGAGCGCCCAGCCATCGCCCTGCAGCGAATCGGGAATCCGCGGGTTCGCCAGCCGTGACTTCAGATCGGCGAGCACCGCGTCGGCGACGTTGATCGTGAACGGTCGAACCGACTGGTCGGCCTGCGTGAAGCTGCGCGTGCCCCCCACCGCAATCGCGACAACGACCGCCATGATCCAGACGCGTGACGTCATTCGCATCGTCTCATCACAAATCGGTCTTCGGGCTCGTAAGGTCGCCATCAATTCCCGCCGGCGAGCTGCGCGGCCGCGATCGGAAGCACGGCGGAAGGTCTCTGCATTGGAATCGCGCGCGCGATGCACCTCGCCCATTCCACCTGCCCCGAGCGAGAGCAACGACTTCATAGGCGCCAATCCGCATGCCCGGGGTTCAGAGGCATTGAGGCACGGATGGTACCAGACGGTGAAGGCAAAGGTGCGGAATCTTGTGAGCTGGTGAAGTGGTGACCTGGTGATCGAGGTGGTGATCTGAAGATCCAAGGATCTCGTGATCAATCTTCCGATCTAGCGATAGAACTGACATCGATCGCCAGATCACGAGCTCACCAGATCGAAGATCGATCACCAGCTCACGACTTCACCAGATCAAGAGACGATCAGCCGTATTAGCGGCATCCCGCTTAACCTAAGGTCCGTTCCCGGACTCAGCAGGGGACTCGGGAAAGCGGTGATTCACGGCACGAAGGCTTCGAGTTGCAGCAGCCGCTGTGCCAGCGCCGCGCGCGATGCGGGTATCACCTGCAGTGTCGTCAGATCGGTGTCCGATCCAATCGTCGTCAGCTTCGTTCCGTTGTCGAAGAACTCGCAGAAGACGACACGGCCGCGTTGCGGGGCGTTCAGCACGCGCACTCCAGCTCGGTTGACCACCGCCGTCGTGCTGTCACGTTGACCCACGGCAATTAGCGCATCGTCCGGGGTGAACGCCAGGCTTTCGGGATGGCTCGGCATCTGCGCATCGGTCACGACGGTCCATTGGCGCGGTTCGTACACGCGCAGGCGGAAGCCCGCATCTCCAGCGGCGACGGCGTTTCCGGCGATTGCCAGGTGGCCCGTGTGCCCGAAACGCATGACGGCCACGTGTGTTGGCCACTCGATGCGCGTGACGAGTCGTCCCGCCTGCAGGTCCAGCACTTCGACGACATCGGGACCGATTGACTCGGGAACCTCGTGCGTCGGCGACTCCGCGATCGCGAGAAAGCGCCCGTCCTCGCTGATCGCACGCGTTGCGTCAGCGCGCTTGAGCAAATCAGGTATCGTGACCGGCGCACTGGCGGCGCGACTGTCGATGATGCGTGCGCCGTTGTCCTCGAACACGACGACGGCGTCTGAGCCGGGAAGATGCGCGTAGGCCTTCCCGACGGTGAAATCGCCTGAGCTGCCTGCCGCCAGTTGACGAGGTGGTGCAAGGGTCTCACCGTGAAGATCGGCGGTGAGCACGTGCGTGCCGTCTCCGTCCACGAGCAGCAGACGCGAACCACCGTTGGCGCCTTCGTCGAGCAGAACCGGCTGAGCGTCTGGTGGCAAGGCCACCTCACTCAAGCCGCCTGCAGAGATCCGGAGCAGCCGCTTCCGCTCCTTCTCGTAGACGAGCGCGTAGTCTGAGGTCACGGACACGCCGGCGCTCTCATCGACAGTCGAGCGCAGCGGAACTGGCTGGCTGTTCACGGTATCAGCCTTGCACGAGCTGCCACGCAGACATCGCCACACCGTGAGCGATGTGCCATCGATGGTCGCCAGTGTCTCGCCATCCCTCGAAAGCGAGACTTGTGTGTTCGCGAAAGCCCCGTTCAGCTCCAGCAGCATCGTTCCGCGCTCGACATCCCACACCCAGAGGCGTGCCGCCGTTGCGAGTACATGAACCGGCGCGGCCGCAGCGGGGTGGACGAGTCGAACCTCTCCCGGCGTTCTCTCCTCGGCATAAACGCTCGCGGGACGGAGATTGACGACGAACAACTCTTTCTTCTTGTTGGCGACAGCCAGCAAGCGTGACTCGTCGTTGAACGTCGAGAACTCCATTTCCGAGCCAAGGACCACTCGTGCCAATCGAGTGCCGGCGCATGTGTCGAACAGCGCGAACCCCTTGGAGACCATCCGGTAGGCGGCGATGTGCGCCATGAAATCGGGCGTGTGCTTGCCGCGTTCGTCGAACTGCCACGCGGCCAGCTTCGGAAAGATTGTCTGCCGGCTCGAGGCATCGAAACAGAAGATGACCTTGTCATCGATGGTGACCGCGACGCGGCCTCCAGCCGGGTCGAGCCCGATGGCCGAGACCAGGTCTTCGTCCTCATCGTCGCCGACGACTTTCTGGTCGGCGAGCAGGCGAGGCTCGTGGTCGAGAGCCCACAAAAGCACGCGCCGGGTGGTGCCAAGCGCCAGGCGTGTGCCGTCTGCGTTGAACGCGAGTTCGACC
The DNA here is from genome assembly GCA_963773045.1 of uncultured Acidobacteriota bacterium. GTDB lineage: Bacteria > Acidobacteriota > Vicinamibacteria > Vicinamibacterales > UBA2999 > 12-FULL-67-14b. Next base: position 427,588 of record CAVYZT010000005.1, read on the forward strand.
GTGCTCACACCAGGCAGCTCGAAGCTCGCGATCGCGGCCTTTGTGCTGACATTCCAGACGCGCACAACCTCGCCGCACACAGCCGCCAGCAGAGCGTTGTCTCTGGAAAATCGCGCGATGGCGCTGGTATCGACGGTGCAGAGCCGAGTCGGCTGGCCGCCGACGCGCATGAGGTAGAGACCGTTGTTTGCGTCCGTATACGAACGTTGCGCGTACGCGATCGTACCGTCGCTCGTCACGCCCAGCGGAACCACCGGCTTTCCATCGCCGGTGATGACAGAACGGACGCCGCCGATGTCCACACCGAATCGATTCTCTTCCTCGTTCCACGCGAGCGCCCGCAGGTCGGGGCTGAAGAGCCGCGTTTCGGGAACGCGCACGATCTCGCGTTGTAAGGCGAGGTCCCAGACGCTGACCGTGTCACTGCTGTCGTCGATGGAGAGAAGAACCCGGCGGCCGTCGCTACTCGCCACGCCACCCTCAGCATCCTTCACGGGCAGGCGCGTGACTGAGCCGGGGAGTCCAGCGAGGGCTGCGCGCAGATAGGTCTCGTCAGCCTGCGTCAGCACCGGCAGTCGTGCCATCAGCTCGCGCACGGCGGACTGCGCATCTGCGAGCGCAGCCCTGAGCGACTCGGACCAGTTGTCGGGATCGCCTTCAGCCACGAGCACATCGGCCGACCGTGAGAGCCGTTGACGCGCGGTGTCGATCGCCTGCTGCCGGCGGACCTCGCTGATCCGGTTCACGAGCCCGCCGCCGAGGACGGCGAGGATAAGCGCCACTGCGCCGACGACTGTGACGATTTGGCGTCGCACTGCGAGGTGGCGTCCGACGATCTCTTCCTTGTTGCGCTCCTCGAGCGGCGCGACGATCTCTGCGAGACGGTCGCGGAAGCCGGCGTGGCGGAGCTTCAGCGGCCGGCCTTCGGCGATAACCGCCCGCAGATCGCAGTAGATGGGCTCTTCGTCGAAGCGCTTCTCGAGCAACCGGGGAAGGGCCGTGGTTTTCGCCCAGTTGAAGTCGCCGGACGTTTGGTCCCAGACGATGTCGCCGTCGCACAAGAGGATCAGGAAACGATGGGCGCGCTCGTCCTGCGTCTTCAGCCACGCAGCGATCTCGTACTCGACCCATTCGCTCTCGGCCGCTCCAGGCGATGCCAGCAGCACGAAGTATCGCGAACGGGCGATAGCGTCGGTAAGGACGCCCTTCAGGCTCTCGGCAGCGGAGATGTTCGCGGCATCGCGAAAGACTCTGCGGGCCCGGAGCCGAAAGAACGGCCGAGCCAGCATCTCGAGACCTCGGTGTACACGCTCGCAGAGGGCGCGATCGCCTCGGCTATACGAAAGGAAGGCGGCGAATCGCGCAGCGTCCGACGCGGTTTCCCTCATGGCGTCGCTCCAGTCTCCAGCTGCTTCGCCCTAGAGTAGTCCATCGGCGTCGCTCGCCACGGGCTCGTCGGCCGTCGCAATGGCCGATTGCGGCAGGTCAGAGATACAGTGCGGTCGCTCTGGACGATAAGCCGTATTAGCGGCGTCCCGCTTAACCTAAGGTCCGTTCTCGGACTCTGGTGATCTATCGATAGATCTCGAGATCGGTCACCAGATCACCAGCTCAACAGATCTGAGATCGATCACCAGCTCACGACTTCACCAGATCACGAGATGATCCAGTGGTGGTTCTTACACAGGCCGCTCAGAGCCTGGCGGTAACTCCTACATGCCCCGTTCGTAATCCGGGACTCCAACTCGTAACCATTCCCACGGCACCAGGGGGCAATCGCGCGAGACTTCGCCTTCACCGCGCGGCACAGCTCTTGCCTCGGAGCTGCGGATGAGCCCGACCATGAATGCGCGTCGCCTGATCTTGGCGATCGCTCTCCTGGCGGCTTCACCGGTCTACGCGCAGCAGACGATCGGTCAGTGTCCGGTCCTGCCGGCCAACAACATCTGGAACACCCCGGTCGACACTCTCCCGATGCTTTCGAACTCCGCGTCGATGGTCAACACGATTGGTGCGAGCACCGGGTTTCACGCCGACTTCGGATCGGGCACGTGGAACGGCGGACCGATCGGCATCCCGTTCATCCCCGTGCCGGGGTCGCAGACGAAGTATCCGGCCACGTTCCTCTACGACGACGAAAGCGACGTCGGACCATATGCCGTCCCGCTGAACGCGCCGATCGAGGGAGGCAGCAGCTCGAACGGCGACCGCCATGCGATCGCGATCGACGTGGACAACTGCATCCTCTACGAGCTCTATCGCGCGTTCCCGCAGACGTCGAGCTGGACCGCGGACTCGGGCGCCATCTTCGATCTCAACTCGAACGCGCTGCGCCCGGCGATCTGGACCTCCGCCGATGCGGCCGGGCTCCCGATCATGCCTGGCCTCGTCACGCACGAGGAGATTCTCACCGGCGAGATCAAACACGCCATCCGCTTCACCGTGCCGCAGACGCGACGCGAGTTCGTTTGGCCTGCCCGCCACTACGCATCGTCGCTGACCGGCACGCAGTATCCGCGCATGGGCGAGCGCTTCCGCCTCAAGGCCAGCTTCGACGTGTCCCCGTTTCCGGCCGAGGTCCAGGTCATCCTGGCCGCGATGAAGAAATACGGAATCATGCTCGCCGACAATGGGTCGGCCTGGTACATCTCAGGCAAGCCGGATTCACGCTGGAACAACGACAACCTGCGCACGCTCAATCAGCTCCGCGGGTCCGACTTCGAAGCCGTGGATGCGCTGGTGCTGCGCATCGATCCGGACTCGGGTGAAGCGCGGCAGGCTGGCCTCACCATCGTGTCGATCGATCCGTCGCCCGTTCCCTTGGGAAACTTCGACCTGAGCATCGACGGCGATGGGTTCACCGCGGGATCGATCGTCTCGTTCGACGGTGCGCCGCTGCCGACCACGGTGGTGTCTGCGACGCGGGTCGCAGCGACGGGGCACGCCCCGGCCACGAAGCCGTCGGTCGCGGTCACGGTGGCAACGACTGGTGGCGGCGTGTCGAACACGGTTTACGTCGCTGTTGTTGCCATGCCGCCCGTGCTCGTGACGGTCTCGCCGGCTTCGGCAACCGTCCGTTCGAACCGCACGGTGCAATTCACGGCCGATGCGCCGAACACGCCGGACCAGTCGGTGATTTGGAAGGTGAACAACATCGCTGGCGGGAATTCGATCGTCGGCACGATCAGCGCGTCGGGCCTCTATTGCGCGCCGTCCGCCGTTCGCAAGCCGTTGGTCGTGACGGTCAGCGCGACCTCGACGGTTGATCCGGCAAAGAGCTCGAGCGCGCAAGTCATGGTGAGCAGCCGATAGAGGTCAGCGAATCTAGCGATCTGGTGAAGTGGTGATGTGGCGATCGAAGCTGGTGATCTGAGATCTGGAGATCTTGCGATCGATCTGACGATCTATCTCGTGATCTCGATCGCTCAGATCAACGAGATAGATCAAGAGATCGATCACCAGATCATGAGCTCACGAAATCTGCCATCGATCACCAGATCACCACTTCACCAGATCATCAGATTCCCGATTACCTGGCAACGACGGGAACATCGACCCGTGACGGGTATTGTGCGGTGCGATAGATCCGGTGCGTCGCCGCCTTGAAGTCGCTCTCCTTGGCCTCGAAGATGTTGGGCACGAACGTCTGCGGGTTCCGATCGATGATCGGGAACCACGTGCTCTGCACTTGCACCATCACCCGGTGCCCTTGCTTGAACGTGTAGTTCTGCGTGTGCAGGCTCCACGTGTACTCGAGGACCGTGTTCGGGGCGATCGCGGCCGGCTTCTCGAAGCTGGTTCGATAGCGCCCGCGGAACACTTCGTTCGACACCATCAGCTGAAAGCCCGCGAGGTCCCAGTTCGACGGGTTGTCCTCGGGATAGACGTCGATGAGCTTCACGATCCAGTCCGCATCGCTACCGGTTGTTGACGCGAACAGATGCGCCACCACGTCGCCGGCAATGGTGAGGTCGGTGGTGAGCGGCTCGGTCTCCCAGCTCAGCACGTCCGGTCGGTCGTCCACGAAGCGTTGGTCCTCGACCAGCCAGGTTGACCATTTCGATCCGCCCGGGAAGTACGTGGGCTGAATCGGTCGATGGCGATAGGGAACGGGATGCGCTGGGTCGGAGACGTACTCGTCGAACTCCATCCCGTTGGCACCATTGGCACCCTTGGCACCATTGGCACCAACAAGGTTCAAGCGTTCGTTCGCCCCAAACGTCAACGAACGCACTTCGGTCATCGTCCTCGGCGGCCACTGATCCCACTTGCGCCACTGATTCGTTCCCGACTCGAAGGTGAGCGCCTGCGGGAAGTTTCGTGTGCCCTTGTCCTTCAGGTAATACGCGAAGAACGGCGCTTGTACCTGATCTCGGAAGTACTCAGCCGTGCGGCTGCCGAACGGAATGGCGCCGAGCGACTCGCCCGTCCCGCCCGCCCAGCCGCCGTGACGCCACGGCCCGACGACCAGATAATTGATGCCGGCGGCGTCGTGCGGCTCGAGCGCATCGTAGATGCGGATCGGCCCGTAGAAATCCTCCTGATCCCACCAGCCCGCCACATTCAGGGTCGGCACTTTCACGCTCGTCAGATGCGGCACCATTGTCTGGCGCTTCCAGAACTCGTCGTAGTCGGGATGCGCCACGTAGTCGTTCCACGTCGGAATCCTGCCGCGGAGGTATTTGGCGTTGACGTTGGCGAGCGAGCCGAGCGTGAGATACCAGTCGTAGGTGTCGTAGCGGTCGAACGTGAACTGCTGCACGTCCTTGCCGCTCTCCATCATGGCGGCGTACTCGAAGCCGTAGCTCAGCCGGAACGCGCCGTTGTGGTGGAAGTCGTCGCCCAGCCACATGTCTGCCGGAGACGCTTGTGGCGAGATGGCCTTGAGCGCCGGATGCGGTTCGATCGCGCCCATGATCGTCGTCCAGCCATCGTACGAGATGCCCAGCATGCCGACGCGCCCGTTGTTGTTGCGGACGTTCTTCAGCAGCCACTCGATGCTGTCGTAGGTGTCGGTGCCCTCGTCGATCGACTTGGGATCGGTGATGTAGCCTGTCTCGCCGGAGCCTTGGCGTAGGCGGGCCGGACGTTGCATCATGAACTCGCCTTCGGACTTGAACTTCCCGCGGATGTCCTGGAACACGAAGATATAGCCCTCGTCCGCCATCGCCTTCATGTAGCTGTTGAAGTTGCGCGCGGATCCGTCGATCCCGTAGGGCGTTCGCTCGACGATGATCGGCAGCGGGCCCGCTTGAGCTTTCGGCGCGAAGATCGTCGTGTGCAGTTTGGTGCCGTCCCGCGTCGGGATCATCACGTCGCTGACCTCGAACCGGTCGGCGGGATTCTGCGGGGCCTGCTCGAGTCGCGTTGCGGCCGAGGCGACGAGACCCGCGACGGCAACCGACAAGATGACCGGAAAGGTGAGACGCTTCATGGAATCAGCCTATATCACGGCTCACTGCTCCCGGTTGCCGGCTCCCGGTTGCCGGCTGCCGGTTGCCGGTTGCCGGTGTGCATTCCGTACTGACCAATTTGACCAACTCGAACGATCCCGGCTACCATACCTTATGGTCAGCACGGTCACCCTCTACGAAGCCAAGACGCATCTGTCGTCGCTGGTCGATCGCGCCGCGGCAGGGGAAGAAATCATCGTGTCGAAGCACGGCCGCCCGCGGGCCAAGCTTGTGCCGCTGCGCGACGTCGCTCGCCGCCGCCCAGGGCGCGCCAAGAGCAAAATCAAGATGGCGGCGGACTTCGACGCGCCGCTGCCGAAGGCGCTGCTGGATGCCTTTCTCGGCGCGGCCGAATGAAGCTGCTGCTCGACACCCACGTCGTTCTGTGGTGGCAGCGAGACGATCGCCGGCTCAAGCGCGAGGCGCGCCGTGCAATCGCCACGGCCGACGTCGTCTGGGTGAGCGCCGTTTCAGGTTGGGAGGTCGCAATCAAGATGGGGCTCGGCCGGCTGCAGCTGGTCGAGCCGTTTTCCGTGCTCCTTCACGCGGACGACTTCACCGAGTTGCCGGTCACAGTCGCCCACACTGAGCAGCTGAGCCTGCTGCCGCTACATCATCCCGATCCGTTCGACCGCATGATCGCCGCACAGGCGCTGGTCGAACGCGCCACCATCGTCACGCACGACCGTCAGCTGGAACCGTACGGCGCCCAGGTCCTCTGGACCTAGTTCGTTTTGGACGCCTTCGCCGGCTTTGCCTTCTTCGACGCCTTCGCGACGGAAATCGCCCGTCTGGCCCACGTGACCATGGTCGGCGCGCTCTCGAGCACGCCGGCAGGCACGTTGTAGTACGGCATGGTCATGCCTTTCGGGTCGGCGTACGGCGCAAACGGCTTCGAGCCTGCCGCTTCGTAGTCCCGCTTCGTCTTGTCGTCGACCTTGAAGTAGAGCTGGTCGGCGGCCATCATGCCAAAAAAGACATCCCCGGCGTAGAGCCCCACGCCGCCAAACATCGGCTTGGCCCGCAGCTCGGCAATGCCGCCGAGCTGATCGAGCACGAACTCGCGAAAGCCCATGCTGACGCGCATGTTCTTCAACGGCCCTCGCGCTTTCTTGCCGCTGGCTTCTTTCGTCTTTCCTCCTCGGCGATTGATTTTCGTCACGGGCGACTCCTCGCTGCCGGTTGCCGGATCCTCTTGGCGGTTGCCGGATGCCGGTTGCCGGATGCCGGCTGAAACGTCTCCGCGGCACCGCGCGAACGGAATTCGACCTCGCGATCGCCGACCCGGCCCTTGACGTGATACTCGCCGGACAGCTGCAGGAAGTCGAACGCGGTCGCCGCTTCCTCTCCCGTGACCGACAGCTGTGTCCGCTCGGTCCGCTCCACTGTGAAGGTGAGCTCGACCTCCATCCGCGATCCTCGTGCGCGCACGATCATCTGAGGCGCATCAGCCTGCGCGGCCCCGTCTTCGATCGAGACAGCGGTCGAAAACGCCATTGGCCCATTGGGGCCGAGCACGCCGAGAAATCCAGGAATCCGATCGACGTCGGCGACCGACGCCGGTGGAAAGACGCGGCCGTAGATGAACGAGAGGTCGCCATCGGCAACCTGTCCCCACTGCCAGCGCACGCCTTCCCAGAATCCCCAATTGTGATCGTGGTAGCCCGGCGCATTCTCGAACACGACGCGATCGCTGCCGAGGTCGATTGCTCCCGTCAACCTGCCGGCAAGCACCGGCGCGACGTATCCGCTGAGCCAACCGCGCGCGCCACGGATGCTCGCAGGCGGCAGCGAATGGCCACTCGATTCGAGGACGAGTGTGCCTGACGCCCCCGGCAGGGCGAGGTCGATCACGTACTTCAAGCCATCGAGCCGGACGCGATTGCCCGCGATCTCCAGATCGGGAGCCTCCGACAAGACCCGTGCTTCGTCGATCTGGGCGCCTTGCGCGTAGCGTTGCATGCGGCCGTCGCGATCGATCTGGAGCCGGACACCGGCGGCGCGCTTGCCCGCAGCGGCCGCTTTGGGGCCGACCATGAAGGTGAGATAGAAGCGCGTTCGCCCGTCGGTCGTGCGGCCGTTGAAATACAGCCACTCCGCCCATGACGCCTCGAACTCGGGCAGATCGGGCACGGCGTGAAAGCGGTCCATGGCGCGAAGGAGATCGCCCGGCGCCGGTGACAGCCACGCCCGATCCAGCGGCCGGTCGCGCCACTCCGCGATGCCCGCGATCTCCGGATCGCCGACGGCGTGCTCGAGGCTCGGTACGCCGCCTTTGGCGACGATCGAAATGGCGCGGGTGCCGTGCAGCAGGAAGATCGACTCGCGCCGTGACGGCGATGCTGCCGCGACGCGGGGCCTGAGATCGGGCGCGCCCAGGACGTTGGCCAGCAGGAACCGCGCGCTGTCCACCATCCCGAAGCGGCCATAGAGAGCGAGATCGCCGCCGCCCTGGAGCGCCGGCGACCGCGACTGCGCGAGGATGACTTCGCCGACACCCAGCAGGGCCGCCATCACCGCGATCCCGAATCCGAATCCGCACGCGAGCAGCGCAGTGCGCAACGGCCTCGTGGCCAGCGATCGAATCGCAAGCGTGAGGATCACGACGGCACCAGCCGGCCGCTGCGCATGGCGAGACGCCGTTGCGCGCGCGCCGCGACCACAGGATTGTGAGTGACCACGACGATCGCGGTGCCGTCGCGATGAACGCGATCGAACAAATCGGCAATCTGCTCGCCGGTGTCTTCGTCCAGCTCCCCCGTCGGCTCGTCGGCCAGCAAGAGCGGTGGACGGTTGGCCAGGGCTCGCGCAATCGCCACACGCTGCATTTCGCCGCCGGATAACTGGGACGGCAGGTGATCGGCCCGAGCGGAAAGACCGACGTAGCCGAGGAGCTCCGTCGCGCGATCGAGCCGCTCGCGACGCGGCACGCCGGCCTCCGACTGCGGCAGCAGGACGTTTTCGATCGCCGTAAGCATCGGCAGGAGAAAGAAGCGCTGAAAGACGAAGCCGATGCGAGTCAGGCGAATCTGCGTGCGTCCCGATTCGGTGAGACCGCGGACATCTCGGCCTTCGAACTCGAGCGAGCCCGAGGTCGGCGTATCGACGCAACCGAGCAGGTGGAGCAGCGTGGACTTGCCGCACCCCGACGGACCGGTGATGGCGACGTACTCGCCCCTGCCGACGTGAATCGACACGTCCGCCAGGGCGATGACCGGTCCCGCCGGCATCGGGAACGTCCGCGTCAAGTCGCGACCCTCGACGATGGTGGTCGCCGAAGTCACGACACGATCTCCCGGCGCAATGTCGGCGCGATCGGCAGGCGGGTCGCGATCCAGATGGGATACGCGGCCGCGAGCAACCCCGTGATCGCCAAGAGCCCGATGTGGACTGCCACCGTTCGCGGCTCGAACACGAAGAAGTGCAATTGAGCGGGCATGTTCGGCATGTCCCTCAGAATGCCGTCGAGGCCGTACGCGATGGCTCCGCCCAGCGGCAACGCGAGCAGGCCGCCACACCCGACGAGCAGGGCCGACTCCCACAACAGGTTGCTGGCGATGCGGCGCCGCGAAAATCCAAGCGCCCGCAGCGCCGCGACTTCGCCCAGCCGCTGGTTGACCGACATGGTGAGCAGCGTGGCGACCAGGAGAAACGCAAAGGCGAGCGTGAGCGTCGAGAGCACCGTCGAAATCTGACGGAAGTAGCTGAACGCGTTGTCGTTGAACTGTTCGAGCACCTGCTCGTTCGAGTAGACCCGCAGGTCGGGCCTCAGCCGCGCGATGTCTCGCGCCGCTACTGCCGCTCCCGCACCGGGTTGCGACGTGACCAGGACGATCTCCGCCGAGTTGTCCGCGGGTCGGCCGTGAACGGCGGCAAAGCCGTTCAACGTCGTCGCCGCCGCGCGATCGTCGGCCGCGCCGAACATGAATTCGCCAATCCCCGCGACCCGGCACGTGATCGGCGGGAGGGCAGACGCGGAGCCGCTGACCGAGGTTCTGAGCGACACGGCGGATCCCGGCTCGAGATGGAGCGCCGCGGCCAGCCCCGGGCTCACGATCAGAGGCGGAGGTTCATTCAGCGACGTGTCTCTCGGGAGATTGGCGCCCTGAACCAGCCGCCAGCCTGGGTTCGCGTCGCCTCCTGACAGACCGATGAATTCGACGCTGATCCGCTCGGACTGTCCAGGCACGACCGCTTCGGCCGCTCCGGACCGGAGAAGCGTGGCACGCCGCACGGACGGCAGCGCTTCGATCGACCTGGCCAGTTCGGTCGCGTCGGGAATGAGGCCGCGGTGAATCATCGATCCGGACCGCGCCATCACGCGGATCTCCACGCCGCTCGATTCCAGGAGATCGCTGAAGGAGAGCATCAGGCCCCGCGAGAGCAGCAGCATGTCGAACAGCAGCGCGCCGATGACGGCGACGCCGGCAACGGCCAGCACCGCCCGCGCCGGATTGCGCGCCACTGTCCGCCACGCCAGCGTCCACGGGCTCATCGTCTGATCAGCGAGAGGACGCGGCGCCGCAGCAGCGACCACGAGCCGACCAGCCCGGCGAGCACGCCGAGCGGAACCGACAGCGCGATCGCGCGCAGCGCGATCGAGGCGCTGACGTGCACGAACGTCAGCGTCGTGTCGTAGCGCCACTGGAAGAACCGGTTCACACTGCCTTGCGCCACGACGGCGACGAGCACACCGAACACCGCGCCGGCGGCGGCGATCAGCAGACCTTCGAGCAGCACGCCGAGCAGGATGGTCCGGTCCGAAACGCCGATCAGCCGCTGGATGCCGATCACCTCCGTGCGCTCCTCGGCGCGCATCACCATGAGCGCCAGCAGGAAGGCCGAGCTGCCGAAGACGGTGACGATGGCGATGGCCAGGTGGAAGCGCTCGAGCACGGCAAACGGATCCGACGCGCGGGCGCGCGTCGTCGATCGCGCGATCACGCCCGGCGTGCGCGCCGTCACCGTGGCCATGAACTGCGAGGTGTCGCCGGGATTGGCGAGCGTGACGTTGATCGCCGTCGCCGACTCGGCGGCGTCGAGATCGGCCGGGTCGTCCGCCACGGCTTGCAAGTCGGCGAGGTGCAGCCGCGCCTCGAGGCGCCGGACGTTGAAGCGAGCAGGATCGGGCGTCGGTTCGTACCAGCCGGCGATGCGGAACTGTTTCGAGCGGGTGCCGGCCTCGTCAGCGGCCAGCGTGACGAGATCGCCCGCCTTCAGTTGGGTTTCAGCGAGGAGTTGCCGCGAGAGGAGGACTTCGGGAACGTCACCGCCGTCTTGTCCCGCCGCGGCGATGTAGCAACAGGTGAGAGCGAGGGCGATCGGGAAGAGCAGAGCCCCGCGCACGACCCGCTTAACTCTTGGGACGGATGGGGAACTTGCTTTCGAGGTCCTCTGCCGGGCGGGGAATGACGTGCACGCCGATCAGCTCGCCCACGCGGCGCGCGGCGGCCGCGCCGGCGTCGGTGGCCGCCTTCACCGATCCCACGTCGCCCCGGACGATGGCGGTGACCAGGCCGGCGTCGACCTTCTGCCAGCCGACAAAGACGACGTTGGCGGTTTTCACCATCGCGTCCGCGGCTTCGATCATGCCGACCAGTCCGCGGGTTTCGACGAGACCGAGCGCGTCGCCCGTCACTACCTTGTCAGCCACTTGGCGATTATAGACAGTTCCCACCAGCTGCACCGATCAAATCAACGACAACGGACGTGGCCGCGGAGCCACAGGGACGCGGAGATCGGCTCATGCGGAATATCAGAAGCCCCGGGAAGGGTCGACCCGCACGGGTAGGAACTCCTGTTCCCAGCGGCGCAACCGGCGTTGCGCTCTAGAGCGCGGCTCGAGAGTGAACCGAAGTTGTCGCTTTGTGGTCAGCCTTCGGCTCTTCTCCTGGCATCTGAGCCGAAGTCTCCGTGGCATGAAACGTGATCCTCGACCAGCCGCGGCGCGTTCATCCAGAACGTGACGCGTTTCATCCAGAACGCGACGCGTTCATCCAGAACGCGACCCGCTCTGGGGTGAAGGAGGACAACGTGCTCAAACTCGAATCGAACGCCGCTCGTTTCGTCGATCTACAAGCACCCGAAGTGTTGGAGTTCAAGACCGCGCCCATGTTCATGTGCTGCGGCAGTTGGGTGGTCAGCTTCAGCATCAACCCGATCACGATCTTCTCTTTCACGCTCACCTGGGCTGAAGACCCGAATGCGGCGTGCAGCGGCTGGCTGATCTGATTCTGCGCCCGCCTTGATGCTTTCTCGGTCCCGCCGACGGAGTCATCCAGATGAACCGCAATTCACGCATGCAACTCGTCTCCAATCTGCGCTCCGTTCCGCGGGCGTCGCATCCGGGCGTTCTGTTGCAACTCACGGAGTCGGGCGCCGTGTTCTTGGCCGGCGAGCCCGAGTGGACCATCCTGCAGAGTTGCGACGGCGAAACGCTGGAAGCCATTCGCGAGCGCCTACGAAGCCGTCACGCATTTGTCTTTGCCGATGGTGAGTTGGAAGCCTTCATCCTGCGAGCGCATCGGTCGGGACTGTTGACGCTCGACGGCGCCACTTCGCCGGCGTCGCGAGCGTTGACGCGCCGCGGGTGGAGGCTTCCATTGGGAAACCCCGAGCGCCTCGTCTCCTGGCTGGCGCGGCCGGCGCGCATCTTTTTTCATCCCATCTTTCTTGCTTGTGCGTCGGCCGTGCTCGTGTGCTCGTGGTGGTTGTGGGCGACCGGATTGAGCGGGTCGATCGCCCCGTCGATCCGGTCGCTCTCTTTGTGGACCCAGGCCCTGGTCATGGCGACGGTCGTGTTCCTGGTCGCGTTCGTACATGAGCTGGCCCACGCGCTGACGCTGCACCGCTTTGGCGGACGAGTCCGAGAAATGGGACTCACGACCGTCGCGTTGTGCCCCTGCTTCTACTGCGACATCACCGATTCGTATCTCCTGCCGCACCGCTCTCAGCGAATCAGCGTCGCCCTCGCCGGTCCCTTCGCACAGGCCGTGGCCGGTGCCGTGGCATCCATGTGGCTGTTTCTCGCGGCACCCTTGTCTGCGGTCCTGCAATTCGCAGTCGTCTGCACGGCCGTACTCGGCTTGCTCTCGGTCATCAATCTCTTTCCGTTTGCCCGAACCGATGGCTATTACGTCCTCACCGAATTGCTCAACATGCCCAACCTTCGTCGTCATGCCCTGCATCGCTTGAAAAACGTGTGGACCGGTACCGCCCGTGAGAACGGGAGAACACGAGGGTCTGTCTGGGTGCTGTGGCTCTATGGAGTGCCGTCAACCGCATTTTCCGTGTGGATGGCGATCCGCTTGCTGCGCGCGCTCGCGCGTCCGTGGCTGCCGATAATCGCCGCGTTGGCGATCGCTGCATCCGTACCGCTGGCCGCCGGGCCAGTGAGAGGACAGATCGTGGACCAGCAAGGCAGGCCGCTCGCCGGCGCCATCATCTCGGCGGTCGACGGCACCACCGATCGCGACGCGCCTTCGGCGATGTCGGACACGCAAGGCGAGTTCGTGCTGCAGGTTCCCGAAGACTGGCCGCCGGTGGACGTTCACGCCACTGCAGCCGGAACCGCCACGGCGATCGCAGCTCGCGCGGTGCCGGCAACGGAGAGCGTCGAGCTTGGCGTCGTTTCATTGGCGCCCGGCCGCGTGGTCGAAGGCGTGGTGCTCGACGAGCAGCGACAACCAGTGGCCGGCGCGGAGGTCCTCGTATACGCGAGCGAAGCTGCTGAGCTTCTGGCCCCTGGCCGTGCCATCTCGGATGCGGCCGGTCGCTTCCTGGTCAGCAACGCGCCGGAGCGCGTTCGATCGATGGCCGTCCGCGCGCAGGGATATGCCGATCAGGTGTCGGCAGGACTTCGAACCAGCTGGATGCTCGAGCGCGGCGGAACCGTGGAGGGCCGTGTCATCGCGGAGGACGGCGCGTCCATCTCCGCCGCCATCGTGCAGGTCGGCGATCGCCAAACCACGACCGGCGAGCGCGGCCAGTTCAGTCTGGTCACGCTCGCGCCCGGCGACGCTGTGGTCATCGCGCGAACGCCAACTGGACACGTTGGGTCGGCGCGCGTGGTCGTCGCGTCAGGAGCGATTCGCCCCATCGTCATTCGGGTTCGTCAATCCGCCCTCATCAGCGGCGTGGTCAACGACCAGGTTTCCGGTCGTGCCGTTGCCGGGGCACGGATTCATATCTACCAGGGAACATCATTCACGCTCAGCCCCACCAGTGTGTCGTTCACCGTGGTGAGCGATCGAACTGGCCGGTTCACGCTCGGTGGTCTGCTGCCGGGTCTCTACACGATGGAAACGATCCGGCTCGGCTATAACCGGCTTGTGCGGCCGGAGCTGCGCCTGGTTTCCGGTGCCAATGCCGCGATCGCCATCGCTCTTCCACCCGAGGCACGCATTGCTGGACGCGTGGTCGACGAACGCGGGCAACCGATCCCTGGCGCAACCATCTCGGCGGTTCATCCGAGCCCGTTGGAACAAGTGGCGCGGATGCTGCGCTCCGGCCGGACGCAGAACCAGACCGCCATGTCCGACGCGTCGGGTCGATTCATCCTGCGCGGCCTCGCCGCCGGAAGAGGACTCCGCCTTGAAGCTGCCGCGCCCGAGTTCGCCGTCGCGCGCTTCGGAGGAGTGGATGTCGAACCCGGCACCGTCCGCTCCGACATCGTGCTGACGCTCCAGCGCGGACTTCCACTCGTAGGATTCGTTGTCGATCCTGGGGATCGGCCGGTGGCTGGTGCCGCGGTTCGCTACATGCGGCTGGAAGAAACCGGGGGCATGCCGCTGCAAGCGCCGATACAGGAGCGTCCGCCGGTCGCTGCGTACACAGATGCGAATGGCCAATTCGTCGTGTCTGGACTCGCCGCCGGCCGCTACGACTTTGCGATCTCGGCTTCCGGATACTCCACCGTTTATTTGCGCGGCCGGCAGATCTGGCCCTCGAATTCGAGCGCGCTGCCAAGAATCGTTCTGCCGCCGAGCGTGTCGATCTCGGGTCTGGTGTTGACGACCACCGGCGAACCGGTGGCCGGCGCGCGCGTGGCCGACGTGGATCTCACACGCGGCATTCGCACGACGACAACCGACGGCGCCGGTGCATTCGTCGTGGACGATCTGTCGGAGGGCCAGCCCGTGTCGCTCCAATTCGACGCCCCTGGCTTTTCCACGGTGAGCCGCGCCGTGCGCGCGCCCGTTGAGGATCTCGTCGTGCAGATGACTCAGGAGGCCTCGCTGCGCGGGCGAGTCGTTCAGGCCGACACCGGAAGCCCCGTCACCGAATTCAGCATCGAGCGCCTGGTCCGCGTGCCGGGTCAGACGTCCCTGCGCTTTGGCAGCTCCGCCGCGGTGCAGTTCCGATCGGACGATGGAAGGTTTGAGATGGAGAAGTTGCCGGCCGGCCCGGCGACCATCCGCGTGAAGGCATCCGGCTTCCGGCCGGCCGAGGTCTCATCGCTCGTGCTGCCACTCGCCGAGGAAATCGTGGTGCCGATGAAGCCCGGCGTCAGCGTCGAAGGACGAATTCTGGACGCGACCTCACGACGTCCCATCACCAACGCCACGATCAGCTGGCGCGAGGGCGACAGCGCAGACCCGGCCGAAGAGATGATGCTCGCGCTGGGCCTTGGAGAGCGGACCACGATCAGCGACGGCAATGGTCAGTTCCTGCTGACGGATCTCCCGCCTTCGCGAATCACGCTGTCGGTGAGCCATCAGGAACATCCAGCGGTGCGGCGTGCCGTCGATGCGGCTCGTGAACACCGCGTCGAAGTCATCCTCGGTGAAGGCGCCGAAGTCACTGGGTTGGTGATGGCCGACACCACCGGTCCGGTGGCCGGCGCGGCGGTCACGATGGCTGCCGCCGGCGAACAGTCGAGCCGTGAGGCGCCGCAGACGGCGGTCAGCGATGGTTCCGGGCGCTTTCGATTCCCGCACGTGCGCCCTGCCAGCTACACGATCGAGGCCCGGGCGCCCTCGGGTGTGGCGCCACGGCAGGCGCTCGCCGTCGGCCCAACCGATCGCACGGTCGAGGTCACGCTCACGATGACGAGCGGCACCACGATCAACGGTGTCGTGAGCGGCCTTCGACCCGAGCGTCTCAATCACGTTCAGGTCATGGCGCACGCGACCGGGTACTTCGATTCGACGTTCACCGACGTCTCGGGCAACTTTGTGCTGCCGCACGTTCCGCCAGGAGTCGTGTCGCTCGAGGCGACGACCTCGTTTCAAGACGGGGCGAGCGTGAGCACGAGCGTCGAAATTCCGCCCGCCAGCACAGGTGGAACCATGGACGTCGAGCTCGTCTTTGCCGGTCAGTCGAGCGCCACCGGCGTCGTGTCGCGCGCCGGCAGGCCGGTGGCCGGCGTGATCGTCTCGGTACTCACCTCAGGATGGTTCGATCCCGACGCGCGGCCGGGCGACGACCGATGCGGCGGGACGATACGAAGTCGGCGGGCTCAGTGATGGCCGCTACTTCGTGCTGATCACTGGCGAGGGTGTTCGCTACCAGCGGTCAGCCGTCGTTGCGACGGCCAGCACGGTGGATATCGAGCTGCCGCCGGCAGGACTGCAGGGCACCGTGACGTCGAGCGATGGCGAGCCGGTTGAAGGCGCGGTGGTGTTTGCGATCAGCGGACGCGAGCGCGGTCCGGCTGACGTCCGGCGAGCGGTGAGCGATTCGTCCGGACGCTACCAGCTGGCCGACCTCGATGCCGGCCACTTCCGGGTGCGCGCGACCAAGATTGGCTTCGAAGAGCGGCTGGCGTCTGCCTCTGTGAGTGACGCGATGGTGGTGCTCGACCTCGCGATGGTCAGCAAACCCGCGCTCAGATTGCGATTCACCGATGTCACTACCGGCGCGCCGATGTCGCAAGCCAACGTAATGCTCGTCGGCGGCGATGGCGGACTGGCGTTTCAGACGACCTTGGCGCTCGACGCCAACGGCCAGGGCGAAATCCCTGCGCTCAGTTCCGGCAAGTACGTGTTGACCGCGCAGGTGACGAGCTATGCGCCACGCACGCTGGTGCTCTCGATGCCATCCCCCCTGCTCAACGTCGCGCTGGATCGCGGTGGCACAGTCGAGATTCGCTGCTGCGGGGGCCAACTGTTCCGGCGCGTGCGACTGGTGGACGCGCAAGGGCTCCCCCAGTTCGTGCCGTCGAGCACGATTGGCGGCTGGACGGACGTCGGCCCACCGGTTGCGATTTGGCCCAACGTCGCCGAAGGCCGTTATTGGCTCGAGCTCTCGGGCGGCGATCGCGTTGACGTGGTCGTTCGGGCCGGTGCCGCCACCATCGTCGAGTTGAAGTGAACCGTGGTGGACGCTGTCGTGCTGCTCGGGTGGATGAAACCAGAGGTGGCGGTGGCCTTCTTGCGCGAGCGGTGCGCGTTTGCCGAGCCGTTGTCGTCAGCTGGCGCCACCGACTTGTGGGCGAGGCATCGGCGGATGGTCGAGCGGCTGCCCGCACGCGCCACAGGCGGGGCAACAGTGCTTCGCCTGTCTCCCGAGGAGGAGATCTGTGTCGCGGTCTTTCTGGAAGAACAGGTCCGGACCGGCGGTCCGGTGAGATCGGTGGCGAAGCTCGATTCAACGAGCATCCGCATCCGTCAGCTCGGAGTCACTCTCGATCGCTCCCGCCACTTCGGTCGAATGTGTCGAACCAGACAACAGTGGATCGAACAGTGGCTCAGTCCAGCTCCCACCACAATCCAAGGCCGAGTGCGGACGGCCATCAACGCCATCGACGTCGAGGTGCCGCATCCGGAGTTCGTCCTCGCCTTTGACGCTACGCTCGGCTTTCGAGTCGTCGAGGGCCCTCGTCATTTGACGGTTGAGCACACGGCCCGGTACACGACGCTGCTGGCGGGTCATCACCGGGCGTACGCCTACCTCACCTCTGCCTGCGCCGAGGAGGATCGATCCCTTTTGGCAGCGGTATTGCCTGACTCGGAGAACATCGCGGCGGCCTCGGTGATGGAGGGCGCCGAGGACGTGTGCGGCAGGTGTCCGCCAACGATGGCGGACTTCCTCGACGAGCGGCGCGCCTTCCGCGTCAAGATGCGCCCGCGTCGCTTCGAGCTTCAGGTCCGCGCGCGCATGGCGGTCGTGCCAGCTTGATTCGAGCGAACCGCGAAGGGCGAATAGCGAACGGCGAACCGCTACCTCAGCGTCCGTGAGTCGAACGGCCGGAAATTGGAGTAGGTGGCGATGGCCGTGATCGCATCCGCGTTCTTCTTTCGCGGCTTGTCATAGGTTTCGCGCATCTCCACTGGCACCCTGAAGCCCAGGGTCTCGTCGAGCGCGTAGGTCACGGTGACCGTCGCTCGCTGCTGCAGCTTGCGCGTGCCGCCGAGGATCATCTCCGTTCGCAGCACTGCGCCGGTGGCCGGTTCGATCCAGAACCGCCCGCTTGCCGGCACGTCCTCGCCGCGCGCCGTGCCGCTGAAGGTCGGGCTCCGGGTCTCGCGATAGCCGACGACCCATGTCACCTCGTCCCCGATGCGCTCTTCGGCGTCCTTCTTGTAATCGAATCGCTTCCGGTTCACTGGCCGCAGGAACCGCAGCGCGAACGTCGGCAGGTTCACCGTGCGCGGCAAGTCGCCGAGATTGAATCGCGAGTTCTCCTGATCGATCGCCATCGCCAGCCCCTCGACTTTTGTGCGCGACTCGGTGAACAGCAGCTTGAGCCTCACCTCGTGATCGGCGACCGGAACGCCATCGACCTCGCGCACGTCGCGGAGCCCGAACCAGTCCTCACTCGGCGGCAGCTGGAAGATCATGTACTCCGAGAGCAGCGTGCGCTCCTCAGAGGGCGGGGGGGGCTCCTTCGAGAGCAGGGCGCGCTGCCCTTGGTCGATCAGCTCGGGACGCACCCACTGTTGCTTGTACTCCTCCCGCGCGACCAGGCTGGACAGCTGGTGATCTTCGTAGACCGCGACATAGCTGTGTGCGCGCCGCATTACCTCGTCGAGCGTGAGCTTCGACTGAGCTGACACGGTCGCAGCCGAGATCGCCAACAGCAGGCCGACGAGCAAGCGCATCCGCGTCATCTGCGGCCCTAGCTGATGCGTCCTCGCGCGGCGATGTCCAGCGAATCACACTCGTCGCCTTCCACCAGCCAGGCGCGATCGACCAGATTGGACACGACGCAGGAGTGATTGGGCAGGACGCGGATCCGATCGCCCGGCTCGAGCGGTGTCGAGCCGCTCACGACGCGAACCGTCGCATGCTCTTCGGAGAGCCGCTCGATGAGCAGGTTCGCGTCAGTCCCTGTCTCGCCGAAGCTCGTTTCCGTTCCCTCGAGCGAAGGCGGACGCCGGCGATGGGACAGCGCGACGCCGTACCCAGGAGTGGGTGTGAATCCCCGCGCGCCATCCGAGCTGAGCGTCTTGCTGCCGCAATCGAGAATGATGCGGTCGGCCGCCGGCTTGCTCACCACCGTGGCCAGCACCGTGAGCGCGCAGTCGTCGAGCGTGGCCGCGCCGAGCGCCATTTGCGTGCGGTCGAAGTAGACGTAGTTGCCCGGCCGATACTCGGTGAGGCCGCGCTGCTGCAGCGAGTATCGGGCCGGTGGCGTCGCGCCGGCGCTCAACTCCTCGATGCGAATGCCAGCCTGCCGGCACGCGGTGGCCAGATCGCACAACGTCCGCACTTCGGATTCGGCGATCTCCCGCATGTGCTCTTCAGAGTCGGCGTGATACGCGTGCCCCGCGTGCGCGAGCAGCCCGCGCAGGCGCAGGCCATTCAGCGATGCCACCTCGCCAATCATGTCCACGGCATCTGATGCCTTGGGATCGATGCCGCACCGGTGAAAGCCGACGTCCACTTTGACCAGGACGTCGACGACTCGTTCCGCGCGACGCATCGCCTGGGACCACTGCCGCGCCACCGCCCGGTGATCGACGATGAACGACAGGTGCGTGCGATCGAGCAGCCGAATCACGCGATCGGCATTCGAGGGGTTGATCGGATAGGGCAGCCGGATATCGGCGATTCCCGCGTCGGCAAAGACTTCGGCTTCGCCGAGCTTTGCGCAGCAGATCCCGACCGCTCCGCGTTCGATTTGCCACTTCGCAATCTGCGGACTCTTGTGCGTCTTGCTGTGCGGCCGCAGCCGAATGCCGGCCGCATCCGCCGCGGACTGCATGCGATCCATGTTCGCGAACAGACGAGACCGATCGATCAGAACCGCTGGCGTCGCGAGAGCGTCTAGGGTCACGCAGTAATTACCTCATCAAATCAAGCATGACGTACGTCGCCGCGGAGACGCGGAGCAAATCCGATTCCGCGCCTCCGTGGCCAACGTACGTGATCGTGATCATCACTGAGCAGTCTTGACGGCGGAATCCGCGCGTGGTGGCGAGACATACGACGTCACCGTGCTCTCGTGGCCGGCCGCGTCAACCGACGCGACGCCGAAAACGAGGTCGTCGATCTGCGTGTTCGGGAGGATGTGATTCGTGACGTTGCCGACCAGCACTTCATGTTGCCAATCCATCCCCCAGGCCTCGCGCCAGAAGATACGATACGCCGTCGCTCCGGGAACGGCCGTCCACGACAGGTTTGCGTCATAGCCCGATGGCGCGCGGGTGATGCGTGGCGCCCCTCGCTCGTTGACGACGCTTGGCGGCGGCGGAGCCAGCGCGAGCGTGGCCGCGGCGGCAGCGTTGACGCGCGCGTTCTGCGCCAGGTACGGCAGCGAGAGGCCGTCGTAGGTGTCCCTGGTGTCGTGCTGCTTAGTGAAGTTCTCACGCGACTCGCGGAAGCCGACCGCGGCGAAGCCCAACTGGTTGTAGGCGGAATGATCGCCGCCGCGCCCGAAGCGATCCGGCCGCGCCATCGGCCGCACCTTGTGCGACGGCACGTAGCGTCCGCCCCAACGCTGAACGAAGCGCGCGAGCGACCGCGAGGGCGAGTCCTCGGGTCCTTCCGAGTAGACGCGAATCGTCGCGCCGTCGACGATGCCGTTGCCGCCGCGATCGTTACCGACGATGTCGTTGTTGAGGACGGCTTGAATGGGAACCTTTTGGTCGACCGCTTTTTTGGCGTGGAGCCAGGCGCCCATCAGCCCCTGCTCCTCGCCGACGTGCGCCATGAACACGAGCGTCGCCTCGAACTCGATGCCGCTCTGGCTGAAGACGCGCGCCAGCTCGATCGCCAGCGCCGTCCCACTCCCATCGTCGTTCACTCCGGGGGCGACACCATCTTCCGGCGCGTTCGGATCTCCGGCCGGCGCGTTGAAGTTGACCGGCCGCCCCGCATTCGACGCGCCTTGCCCGCCTTCCCGCGCCACCGTGTCGTAGTGGCCGCTGATGTAGATGCGGCGCGGGCTTCGGCCGGGCAGCACCGCCATCACGTTGCGCATTTCCACGTCGTGCGTGACGCGCCCTTGTTTCAGCACCTGATAGCTGTCGAAGCTCACCTGCAGCTTCGGGCTGTATCCCTTCATCTCGTCGAAGATCCACTGCCGGGCCGCGCCAATGCCGCGCGTCGGCGACGTGGTGGACGACAGCGAGTGACGCGTCTCGAAGCTCTCGAGCTTTTTGAGGATCAATCCCAGCCGCTCCTCGGAGACCGAGCCGACGAGCGCGACGATACGGGGGTCGAGATCGCCCTCGCGGGCGGCGACCGGCGCCGTCACGCCGGTCAGCACCGGGAGAATGGCCAGACCGGCCAGCACGAATCGCAGGAGTGGATTCATGTGGGTTAGTATGACCTTCCTTCATGCTTCAGAACGGCCGCGGAGAGGACAGCGGACCGCACGGCAGACCGGACTGAGGACTATGGACTTTGGACGCGGACTCTTGGAGACCATCATGAGCGACAAATTACTCGGCTCGTTCGTCTGGTGCGAACTGCTGACCACCGACACCGACGCCGCCGGAGATTTCTACAAGAAGGTTGTGGGCTGGAAGACGAGCCCCTTTGCCGAAGGCTCGAGCTATACCGTCTTCAAGGGCCCCTCTGGCCAGGTGGGAGGCATGATGATTCTGCCCGAGGACGCCAAGAAGATGGGGGCGCCGCCGAACTGGATGATGTATGTGGCCACGCCCAACGTGGATAGCACCGCGTTGAACATCACGCAGCACGGGGGCAAGGTCTTGCGGCAGCCGGAGACTATTGCTGGCGCCGGTCGCTTCGCCGTGGTGCAGGACCCCTTCGGCGCCGTCTTCGGCATCATTACGCCCGATCAGCCGGGAACCCCGAAGGACCGTCCTGGCGTCGGCGACTTCTCGTGGTTCGAGCTCTATACGCCAAACCCCGAGGGCGCGTGGGACTTCTACCACTTGCTTTTTGGTTGGGAGAAAACGTCGGCCATGGACATGGGCGACATGGGCACGTATCAGATGTTCGGCCGCGGCGGCGGGATCCCGCGCGGCGGAATTATGAAGCCGCCCCCGGGCGCTCCGCCCGCCTGGCAGCCGTACGCGATGGTGAAGGACGCTAAAGCTGCGGCCAAGGCCGCGGAAGCGGCCGGAGGAAAGATCGTCAACGGCCCGATGGAGGTACCTGGCGGCGACTGGATCTTCCAGGGCAAGGATCCCCAGGGTGCGATGTTCGCAGTCCACTCGCTGAAGCCGGCTGAACCCGCGGCGAAAACGGCGAAGCCCGCGGCAGCGAAGGCGGCCAAACCCGCCGCCAGCGCGAAGCCTGCGGCGTCCGCGAAGCCCGCGGCGAAGAAGGCTGTGAAGAAAGCTGCGCCGGCTAAGGCCAAGGCCACGAAGAAGGCCGCAAAGCCGGCGGCACGAAAGTCCGCGAAGAAGGCCGCAAAGAAAGCGGCGAAGAAGTCAGCGAAGGGCGCCAGGCGCGGTGCCGACGAGAAGGCGTCAAAGAAGGCCGACAAGAAGTCGAAGAAGGAGAAGAAGTCGAAGAAGGAGAAGAAGTCGAAGAAGGACAAGCGCTCGAAGCGCAAGAAGTAGCGCTAGACCCTCAGAATCCCGCGGAAGGCCTCGTGCCTTACCGTGTAGCCCGGGAACACCTTGCCTGCGGTCGCAAGATCGGAGGCAAGGTGCTTCACCACCACTTCACTGAACACATCGCGGAAGTCGGTGGTCACCGCGAGATCGCGGCCCTCGTAGCGTTGCTCCGGCGCGAGGCCGGGCCATTTCCCGTACACCTGCCCACCCTTCACGGTGCCGCCGATCGCGAGCATGGCGTTGCCGTGACCATGGTCGGTGCCGCGCGCGCCGTTTTCCGCCACCGCGCGGCCAAATTCCGACATCGTCAGAATCACCGTGTCGGCCATGCGGTTGCCGAGGTCCTGCGCGAGCGCGGCGATGCCGCGGGAGAAGTCGTCGAGGCGGAGCCCGATTTGACCGGTCGCCGACCCCTCGTTGACGTGATGATCCCATTGGCCGCTTTCGGCAAAAGCGATCTCGAGGCCGACGTCCGCCTTGGCGAGCCGGGCGATCTCCTGCAGCGCCAGGCCGAACGGTGAGCGCGGGTACTCGGCGGCGTTGGAGGGCCGGTAAGCGCCGGCGGTCTTCCTCGACAGGGTCTTCATCGCATCGAACGCTTCGGTCGCGGTGCCGTTGAGCACCGAGTCGGCTGCGGCTTCGTACGCCGACTCGAACGAGGCGCGAGTGACGAGGTCGCCGCGCACGTCGAGCTCTGCCGTGCTGCCCATCGCCAGCGCCGGCGCCTTGCCTTGCAGCGCCCTGGGCATCTGCCGCGTCAGGGCAACCGCCCGCAGTGGATTCGAACCGTCACCTGACAGAGCTTGTCTCGCCGAAGCCTTGGCGAAGGCGGAAACCTGCGCTTCGTCTGAGACCGACAGGTAGCGATTCAACCATCCATCTCTCGTGCTCTTCACCCCTGGCGTCGCCGACTCCATGTAGTCCTGCGCATCGAAATGCGAGCGCGTGGTGTCGTGCGATCCGCAGGCATGTACGATGGCCAACTCGCCGCGATCCCACAGCGGCTTCAGCGGCGACATCCGCGGGTGCAGTCCGAAGAAGCCGTTGAGATCGATCGCTCCTTCTGCCGAGCCCGGCCTGGCAATCGCGATGCTCGGCCGCGCGCGATAGTAGTCGGCCTCGCCAAACGGGACGACCATGTTGAGGCCGTCCACGGCGCCGCGCTGGAAGATCGCGATCAGCAGCTTCTGTCGCGACGCGGTTGCCGCCGCGGTGCGTGCCAGAAACGACGGAGCGAACCCCATCGTCACCATCGCCATCGCGCCCGACTTGAGAAAGACTCGTCGAGAGGTCATATGTCACCGACTGTAAGGGGACTGTCCCTGTTACATGCCAAATCGCTGCAGATTCTGCCTACCAGACATCGCAGAAATTACCGACGCTGAAACTCCGGCGAACCGAGAGCCAGCGCCACCGTCTGTTCAATCGTTGTCGCCTTTTCGATGGTCGCCAGTGTCACCGGTGATGCCGCGCCGCCGAGCGCGTTGTCGAGCAGGTTCGCCCGCACCGAAGGAATCGGGTTGCTCGATTCGAATGGAGCGGCAAGCCCGCGCAGACGACCGTTCGCAAGGTCGAGCGCGAAGTTCATGCGGTTGATCAGCGCGCCTGACGACACCCACGTCGCGGCGGTGTCGTCGTAGCCGGTCGGCGGCTGGCACAGATAGAGCGGCATGCCCAACTCGCGCAGCTCGCGCACGATCGGCAACGCCGCGCGAACATCAGCGCTGGTGGCGCGAAGCGCGCTGACCACGAACTCCAGCGGCGTCTTCACCTTCGCGCGATACGCCTCGGTCGAGAAGAACTCGGGCGACGTGATGATCACGCGCAGCGTCTCGCGCAGGTCGCCTCGAGTGGCCGAGAACCTGGCCGCCGCGCGCTGGACGAGGCCGGCCGGAGGCTCGTCGCCCACGAACCGCCGCGCAAGCTTCTCGGCGATGAAGCGAGCGGTCGATGGGTGGGCGACGAGAATGTCCAGCACCTGCTCGCCGTCGCGAACGCCACCACCCGCCTTGATCGCGTGGCCGAGAACGGTCTTCGGGCCGTCGTCGTGGAGGCGTGGATCGAATCGAAATCCATTCCCAGATGCACGCGGGCGTCCCGCATTGGCGCGCGGCAAGTCCAGCGTCCAGCCGGTAAAGGCACGCGCGACATTGACCACGTCCTGCTGCGTATAGCCGCCATCCACGCCAAGCGTGTGCAGCTCCATCAACTCGCGCGCGTAGTTCTCGTTGAGCCCTGTTGCTCGCCGCGCACGAGGCCCTTGCCGTGTTGCCTTCGGCCTTGTGCCTTCTGCCTTCTGCCTTGTGCCTTCTGCCTTCGCTTCTGGATCCACGTTCATCCAGTTGTCGAGATAAAAGAGCATCGCCGGACTTTTGGCGACCTCTCCGAGCATCGTCCGGAAATTGCCGAGGACGTACGGGCGGATGGCTTCGCGCTCGAACTCGCCGATCCACACGCGCGTCGGCCCTTTTCCGGCAAAGACGTTGAAGTGGTTGAACCAGAAGTCGGCCAGCACTTCTTCGAGCTGGCGATCGCTGTAGGTGGCGCGCAGCACCTTGGCCTCGCTCAGGTCGGTGATGATCTGCTGATCGCGCCGCACGATCTCGTTCATCTGCGGGCGCAGACCGTTCCGCTTCGCGCCGGCGGTCATCGACTCTGCCGCTGGGTCTGCCGGCGGCATCGCATTCCCGCCGGTCGCCTGGTTCTCGCGCTGCAGTCGCTGCCGCTCGCGGCGAGCCGGCTGATGTACATCGCGCACGAGGGCTTCCGAGTCGAGGGCCAGGGTCGAAAGTCGCGCGAGCCGTTCGCTCATCGCGCGGTCGTCGATCTTCGAAGGGTTGAGCTGACGCTCAATCCACGAATCGAGCCCCTCGCTCTTTACCCGAGCCAGGTCGCCAGGTCGGGACCCGAACGTGAGCCGGTTCAGCGCGTGGATGAGGGCTTGGTCTGTGGAGGGAAGCGCCGGCGCCTTGGCATCTACCCGCGGAGCCAGAATCGACAGAACCAATGCGGCGCTGACGGCGGTGAGCTGACGGGTGAGCATCCGAAACCTCTTTCTGTCAGTTCGACCGGTTTCGGCCCCGAACGGTTTAAGCTGCCGGCCGGTGCCGGAGGTGCCGGATGCCGGATGCCGGATGCCGGATCCCTTATCTATGCCTCTACAAATCGTTCCAGCCACCGGGCCCGTCCTCGACCGGATCCTCGACGACACCTTCACTCTCTGGCACGACGGGCTGTCCCGCGAGAATTACGGCCGCTTCTGGGCGGCGCAGATCCGGACTCCATGGGGAGCGGCGCACCTGGATCGCGTCGCGCTGGTCGATGGTCCGCACGTGGTGTCGAGCGCCAAGCGCTACGACCTCTCGTTGAGACTGGACGGACGCATCCGGCGGGTACTCGGGATCGGCGCCGTCTTTACGGCGCCAGCCTATCGCGGCCGCGGCAGCGCACGCGAGCTGATCAACCGCATGCTCGAACGCGCGGTGGCAGAAGGGCAGGAGTTCGCGATGCTCTTCTCAGAAATCGACCCCGGGTTCTACGAGCGGCTCGAGTTCGTGCCGGTCCCGCTCGTCGAGCAGCACGTCGAGGTGGATCAGAAGCGCGGCGGCGCGCCGGCGATGCTGGTACGAAGCGGCGACGATCGCGATCTCCACGCCGTCGCCGAGATGAGCGCGGCCCGATCGACGGGCGCCCGGTTGGCGCTCGATCGCAGTGAAGACTTCATCCGCTACGCCGTCACGAAGAAGCGGTTGATGTCCGGGCTCGGACCGTTGGGCCTGCGCGAGACGGAATTCCTCGTCGTCGAAGAGGGCTATCAGGCGGTCGCCTACCTGGTCTGTACGTCGCACGGCGGCCGCTGGACCATCGACGAGGCCGGCGATCGCGATCCGTCAGCCGCTCGACTCGGCGCGATCCTGCAGGTGATGCTCGCGCGTCATCCGGGTGAACAGCTCCCGGAGATTCGCGCGTGGTGGCCGCAGACGCTGGTTCCGCCGCAGCTGCGAGTCACCACCACGACGCCCAGCGACGGCGTCCTCATGATCCGCCCGCTCCGCGACCGCACGCTGCCGCTGCCGCCGCTGGCTGCGGAGGAAGTTGTGTATTGGCATGCCGATTATTTCTGATCGGAATCGTACGTGGCCGCGGAGTCGCGGAGCCGCGGAGCCTCAGAGTCGGTACTTTCTTCTCCGTGCCTCCGCGTCTCCGTGGCGACGTCCGTTTCGGCTGTAATTGCGAACTGCGAAGAGCGAACTGCGAAGAGCGACTTGGTTGTTCACCTCGGTGAGAACTTCACATCCACTGCCTTGTTCTCGCCTTCATTCAAGGCAAAAGGCGCCGCGGCGCCTTTGATCGATGCCAGGAACTCGGGGTCGCCGGCTTGTCCATCCTCCAGGCCCTGCACGGCGACGATGAGGTAGTGGTCGGTGGGTGGAAGCGCTGCGATTCGGTAGCGCCCTTCCTGATCCGGCCGAGCCGTTTGCACGAATCTCGATTGGAACGTCCACAGCCGCTCGTCCTCGGGAAAGACGACGACGGTGGCGTCGAGCACGGGTCGATTGCGGGAATCGGCCACGAGACCCGAAAGCGCTGTCACCCGCTTCGACAGGACGATGACGACTCCCGCGACGGTTTGTCCCGAGGGAAACTCGGCCGGAGTGTCGGTGAGGTCCATACCGTTGGCGGTCACCGACTTGAGCGTCCACGCCTGTGGCGTGGCGACCCGAATCACCCGCGCCTCGGTCAGATTGTTCAACTCGAACGTCCAGTCGTCGTTGACGCGCGATCCGCCAAATCCGCCGCCCAGCTGCGGATCCGGGGAGGCCGCGCGCGCGACGATCTGCAGTTGCTGCGGCCGGAAGTCAGGTGGCTCGCCAGTGTCGGTGATCACCGAGCCGCTGACGCGCGCGCCCGGTGCCGTCACGATCGTAAGACCTTCGATGTCGGCCGCGCCCACGCTCAGCGCCATCCGCGCGAACTGACCGTCGACGCGGCCGGCGGTGCGCGCCTGCAGCTCATAGTTTCCAGGTGCCACGTTGGGCAGGCGAAACGCCCCGGTCTGATCGATGCGGCCGCCGCCTCCCATCTGGAACATTGCACCGCGGCCGGCGGCGCCGGGCGATGCCAACGTCACGACACCGCCCGCCGCGGCTTGACCTCCAGAAGTGAGGACCTGGCCGGTCACCGTCACGAGCTTGGTCGCGATCAAGCCAAAGGAAACTTCGGTGGTCTCCTGTGACACGCCGAGACTCACCCGCGCGGCTTCGGCCATATTCGAGGTGCCGGGGAAGTAAGTTGGCGCGTAACCGGATCGCTCGCCCGTCGAATCCGTGATCTCGCGCCCGCCGGCGCGGAGCATCGCGCTCACGTAGTACTCGCCGGGCGGCAGGCCGAACAGTCGATAGCGTCCCTGATCGTCGGTCTGGTCGTTGGCGTTCGCGCCCGCCGCCGGCATCAGGCGGCGCGTCCCGCCGCTGTAGCCGTATCGCATCGCCATCACCGAGGCGTTGGCGACCGGCTCGCCGAATTCGTCGACGATGCGTCCGCCGATCACGCCGCCGCGCGGCAGGGCGACCCTCAGCTTGTCGAGCGTTTGGTTGTCGCCCAGCTCGATCGGCGTGCCCGACTCCGACGGCCGGCGCTGTCCGTACTGCAGCGACACGAAACCGGCCTTGCTCGCCGTCATGGTGTAGCGGCCGGCGGGCAGCTCTTTGATCTCGAAGCGGCCCTGCGCATCGGTGGCGATCACGCGCGACTCGCGCGCGTCGAGCGACGAGATCCGCACCTGCGCCCTTCGAATCGGCGACCCCGTGTCGGCGGCGACGACCTGTCCGCGAAGCACCGACGTGCCGGGTGGAAGGTCGGCCTGCTGCCTGCCGATCTGCGCGCGAGGCGGCATTCGTCCGCCTTGTCCAGGGCCGGCTGGCTGTCCGGGGAAACCTCCCTGGGCCCACGCCGGGACAGCCGCCACCAACGTCAACAGCAACCCGATGGCTCGCATGCAAATCTCAGGTTAGACGACGCCTCTCATACTAAGTCGCGCACGATTTCGCGGGCGGCGTTCGCCCCCGATCCTCCCGTGAGCCCCGTGCCTGGATGCGAGCCTGAACCGCACAGGTAGAGTCCCCGAATCGGCGTGCGGTAGTGGCCGTATCCGAGCAGGGGCCGCATCGTGAAGAACTGATCGAGCGACAGCTCGCCGTGGAAGATCTGTCCGCTCTCCAGTCCCCATCCTCGCTCGAAGTCCAGCGGCGTCAACACTTCGCGGGCCACGATCAGCCTGCTTAGCCCCGGAGCGTATTGCTCGAGCGTGCGGACCACCGTATCGCCAAGCGCATCGCGCTGCGAGTCCCAGGGGTGGGTTTCGACGACATGCCCTGTCTCGCCGAAGCCCGGCTTCGCTCCTGCGGGCGAACGCAGACGGATGCCGTCGCCGCTCAGATTGTAAGGCGCAAATTGCGCATAAGCCGACAGGACGTGGGCGCCATTGGGCGCCAGCGATGGGTCGCTCAGGGAGGGGATGGTCAGCTCGATCCACGGCTCCGGCGAAAAGCGTCCGTACTTGGCGTGATCGAATGCGCGCTCGAGATAGTCGAGATCCGGCGCGAGGCGGACCCGGCCCGACAGCATCTCGCGCGTGGCGCCGCGGAAATCAGGAAGGGCGGCGAGCGCAAGGTTGACCTTGGCGAGCGTGCCGCGAGAGCGATAGTGCTTCATCCGCCAGGAAAACTCGGGCGGCAAGTGATCCGCGTCGCACAAGCACAAGAAGGTCCGCTTGGGATCGATGGCCGAAACGATGGCGCGCGCGGTCAGGCACTCGCCGCTGGCGAGCGTGACTGCGGTCGCTCGATCGTTCGCGACCTCGATGTGCGTCGTCGCGTCGCCGGTGATCGCCTTCACTCCGAATCGGCCGGCCGCCCTGGTGAGCGCACCCGCCAGCGCGACGGGACCGCCCACGACCTGCCAGCCGCCAGGCCGCGCCACAGATTTGTTCGCCGCCGCGAGCAGCCACTGAAGACCGCTTCCGGCAGACCACGGTCCAAGCATCGCGCCGAAGATTCCATCGGCGGCCAGCGTCGCGCGGACGAGCTCGGTCTCGAAGTGCTCGCTGACCAGATCGGCGACGGCCATCGGGCCCCACCGCAGAAGCTGCCATTGGTCGGGTTTGGGCAGTCCGCGGAATGCGCTCAGCGTGTGCATCAGCGACCAGAGATTGCGCGCGCTCGGATCGTCCAGTGAGGGAGGCGTCTGCATCAACAGCGTCCCGATGACGTGGCTGATGCGCCGACGGCTCTCGGCAAACGCCGTCCATGCCTCGGCATCTGTGTTCGACCATGCTCGAAGGCCGGCCGCGGTCTTGTTGGCATCGTGCGCGATCGTGAGCGGCCGGCCGTCCGGCGAGAGCGCGGAGACATCGGCCGGCGAGTCGACGAAGCGAAGGCCGTCGGTGAACAGTTGCAGCTCGTCGACGACGTCTCCTCTGACCGGCCCGGTGGAGTGCGCGAGTGTCGGCGCGCGGAAGCCGGGCGCGATCTCACCCTCGGCCGCGCATCCGCCGAGCGTGTCGCGCTTCTCGACCAGCGCGATCCGCAGCCCGCGCTTGGCCAACATGGCCGCGCAGGTGAGCCCATTCACGCCCCCGCCGATTACGACTGCGTCGTAGGTCGTCATTCGCTATTCGTCCGCCTTCGCTCGCGCCACTGTCCCCGAGCTTCCGCCTTCGCCGAGGCTTCCGCCTTCGCGCGAAGCGCTTCGGCGGACCGCCGTAGCCTTGGCGTAGGCTGGTCGGCGGACCGCCGTAGCTTTAGCGGAGGCTGGTCGGCGAGGCAGGCTCTCGAAACCTGATGACTGCAACTTGCAACTGAACGGAAACTGTGAACTTCAACTCTGAACTGTCAACTCTTCAACTTAGAACTTTCCCTCAACGTGTGTCTTTCAGAATCCGCCGAGCAGCATTTTTCCCAGGCGCGCCCATGATCCCGCCGCCGGGGTGTGCCGCCGAACCGCACAGGTACAGCCGATCGATCGGCGTCGCGTACTGCGCCCAGCCCGGCACCGGACGAAGGAAGAACAACTGCTCGAGCGTCAGCTCGCCCTGGAAAATATTGCCCTCGGTCAACCCGAACGTGCGCTCGATGTCGAGCGGCGTCAGCACCTGACGGTGAAGGATGATGTCCTTGATGTTCGGCGCGTACTCCGCGATGGCGTTGATGACCGCATCGCCAAACGCCTCACGCTGCTCGTCCCAAGGCTGGGTTTCCTCTACAGGCCTGGTCCCGCCGAAGCTTGGTTCCGTTCCAGTGAGCGACGGCGGACGGTTGCCGGTTGCCGGCTGCCGGGTCAAGTCGTACGGCGCGTACTGAACAAAACACGACATGACGTGTTTCCCCGGCGGCGCCACCGATGGATCGGTCAACGACGGGATGACGATATCCATGTAGGGACGGCTCGAGAACTGTCCGTACTTGGCCTCGTCGTAGGCGCGCTCCATGTAGTCGATGCTCGGTGAAATCGACATGGCGCCTCGCAGGTGGCGGCCGGGTCCCGGGAGACACGTGAAGTTGGGGAGCGCATCGAGCGCCAGGTTCACCTTGCCCGACGATCCGCGGAACTTGTATCGGCGCACGCCCTGCACGAAATCCGCCGGGAGATCGCCCTCGTCCATGAACTGCAAGAACGTGAGATTCGGATCGACGCTCGACACCACGACGTTGGCGCTGAGCTCGTCGCCGTTGCTCAACGCGACGCCGGTGGCTCGCCCGTTCTTCGTGAGAATCTTCGCGACCGGACTCTCGGTCCGGATCTCCGCACCGAAGGCGCGCGCCGCAGAGGCGATGGCGTCCGACACCGCGCCGGTGCCGCCCCGCGACAAGCCCCACGAGCGGAACGCGCCGTCGATCTCGCCCATGTAGTGGTGCAGCAGCACGTAGGCGGTGCCGGGCGAGCGCACGCCCTGGAAGGTGCCGATGATGCCCGACGCCGACATCGTCGCCTTGAGCACATCGGTCTCGAACCATTGATCGAGAAAATCCACCGCGCTCATGGTCAGCAGCTGCACCTGGTTCAGGCGATCGTGGAAACGCATCCCCCGAAAGCGCTTGCCGATGCCCATGAGCTCGAGCAGCCCGCGCGGATCGAGTGAAGTGGGATCGGGCGGCTGCATGGCCAGGATCGGCTTGGCGAACCGTCCCATCTCGATCATCGCCTTGCCGTATTCGTCGTAGGCCTCGGCGTCGAGCCTGGAGTGGCGGGCGATTTCGCGGCGGGTCTTGTCGTGATCGTTGACGCGCCAGAGATAGTCGCCGTTGGCCATCGGCGTGAACGTGCCGTCGAGCGGCAGCAGCTCCATGCCGTGCTGCGGCAGGTCCAGCTCGCGGATGATTTCCGGACGAAGCAGTGAGACGACGTACGAGCAGACCGAGAATTTGAAACCGGGGAAGACTTCCTCGGTGACGGCCGCGCCGCCGAGCACGTGCCGGCGCTCGAGCACGACGACGCGACGCCCCGCGCGCGCGAGGTAGGCGGCGCAGGTGAGGCCGTTGTGGCCTCCGCCAATCACAATCGCGTCGAATTTCGCTGTTCGCCTTTCGCTATTCGCCATTCGCGTTCACCAAGAGCCTTACACGGAAACACCGAAACACGGAAACACGGAACGCGAACCTGAAACGCTGAACCGTCAACTCTTGCCCGCCGTCGCTCGCGGAGCTTTAACCGCGAGCTTTGGCGAGGTCTCGCCGAAGCGGCCTCCGGCGGCGGAGGCGGAAACGTTGAACTATCCCGGTCGCTATACTGCCCCCATGCCCATTGGTTCCGCGTTTCATCCGCGCACCTTTCCGCTGTGCGAGAGCTTGAGCTATCGCGACTGGGCGGGCTACTACGCCGTCAGCCACTACGAGGCGCATCACGAGCACGAATACAACGCGCTGCGCAACGCCTGCGGGTTGATCGACATCTCGCCGCTCTTCAAATATCGCGTGTCGGGTCCCGACGCCGCGCGGCTGGTCAATCGCATCATCACGCGCGATGCGTCGAAGATGGCCGTCGGACAGGTGTATTACACGCCGTGGTGCGATCACGACGGCAAGGTCATCGACGATGGGACGGTCACGAGGCTGGACGATCGCACCTATCGATGGACCGCGGCCGATCCCAATCTCCGCTGGCTCTCGGAGAATGCGTCGGGGTTGAATGTCGCGATCGAGGACGTCTCCGAAGAGATCGCGGCGCTCGCGCTTCAGGGTCCCACGTCGGCGCAGTTGCTGCGCTCGGTCACCGACGCGCCGATGGACGCGCTGAAATACTTCCGTGCCACGAGCGGGACGATCGCCGGCGTGCCGGTGGACATCTCGCGCACCGGGTATACGGGCGACCTCGGCTACGAGATCTGGCTACCGGCGGATGGAGCGCTCGCGGTCTGGGACGCCATCGTCTCCGCCGGCACTCGGTTCGATCTGCATCCAACGGGGATGCTGGCGCTCGACGTCGCGCGGATCGAGGCGGGTCTGCTGTTGATCGACGTGGACTTTCACGGCAGCAAGAAGGCGGTGATCGAGTCGCAGAAGTACTCGCCGTTCGAGCTCGGCTTCGCGCGCCTGGTGGACTTGGGGAAAGGCCCGTTCATCGGCCGTGCGGCGCTGGTCGATGAGCATCGGCGCGGCCACTCGCGCCAGATTGCTGGACTCGAGGTGGAGTGGACCGACGTCGAGAGGTTTCACGACGCCGTCGGGCTGCCGCCAACCGCTCCGGCAGGGACGTCGCGAGTGCCGGTGCCGGTCTACGCGGCCGGGAAGCAGGTGGGTCGGGCCACGTCGACCGCGTGGTCGACGACGTTGAAGAAACTGATCGCCCTGGCGACAATCGACCGCCCCTTTTTCGCGATCGGCTCACGGCTGGAGATGGAGGTGACGGTCGAGGCGGTCCGCCACCGTGCCGCTGCCCGCGTCGTCCCTACCCCGTTCTTCGATCCACCGCGAAAAAAAGCCTGAGCGCAACACCCATGCCATTGGGGACAGTCCCCGGGGACAGTCCCCGGGGACTGTCCCCGATTAGCGGCCCATGCGTGCCCGGCGGGCGGCGATGAACGACTGCACGCCGAGAGCCACGTAGACCAGCAGGAGCGCGCCCATCGCCAGTTGCGCCAGCACTGCCGGCCGGCCAACCTCGCCGGCGAGCGCCGCGGGAACGCCGCGCGCGAGGGCAGCGATCGCTCCGATCAGGCCGATCGCGACCGCCGCGTGCATCGCGTGCTTCCGCGCCGACTCACTCGCCGCGACCAGCGCGCAGACGACGAGGACGGCGCCGAAGAACGCCGGGATGAGGGCCGTCATGCTCGTGCGCCCGGTTGCGATATAGCTGCCGATGCCGAGAGCGATCAGCAGCAGACCAAAGATGCGTGTCGTGCCAGGCATGCGAACACTCTACTGCGAGCGGTCCATCTTCACGGGACTTTCTAGCGTGCCGATGCCTTGAATCGGGGAGGTCGACATGGTCAGCGCACCCATTCTGGATAGAGCTCCGGCCGGCGGTGCCGCAGGAACAGACGACGGGCATGGGAGGTGGCGGCGGAGGACAGATCGAGGTCGGCGTACAGGATCGCGTCCTGACTTTTCGGCGCGCGCGCGATCACCTCTCCGTCGGGCGCGCACACGAACGACTCGCCGGCAAAGTTCAGGCAGTCTTCCTGGCCGACGCGATTGCAGAGGGCGATGAAGTAGCCGTTGTGAAACGCGGCCACGCGCATCTCGCCTTCGTAGAGGCCCTCGGGCCACTCGTCGACCGCGCCTGCCTGAGGCACGACGACGAGGTCGGCGCCGTCGAGAGCGAGCCCGCGCATGTATTCAGGAAAGTGGCGGTCGTAGCAGATCGCGACGCCGATCCGCCCCGCCCTGGTGGCGAACACCGGCGCGCCTTTGTCGCCAGGCGTGTACATACCCCTGCTCATGAAAGCACGGGTACTCCGTGATGTGGATCATCCGGGTGACGCCCAGCAGCGACCCGTCGGAGTCGATCACCGGAGAGCTGTCGAACAGCCGATTGCCATCGCGCTCGTACAGGTTCATCACCACGACGATCCCCAGCTCACGCGCCCGCTCCTGAATCGCGCG
This sequence comes from uncultured Acidobacteriota bacterium, assembly GCA_963773045.1. Classification (GTDB taxonomy): domain Bacteria; phylum Acidobacteriota; class Vicinamibacteria; order Vicinamibacterales; family UBA2999; genus 12-FULL-67-14b. The sequence continues at coordinate 462,061 of CAVYZT010000005.1, forward strand.
GACCGTCGGACCGTCGAGCGGCTCTGCCAGGTCGTGAATGTTCGCGCTCGCCGGCCGCTGTGGGTAGAACCACTCGAAGGCGAGCTCGGCGAAGCTGGCGAGGTGGGCTCCGTTCCGCGCCGCCACCTCGAGCGCCGCGAGACCACGAGCGAGGTTGTTGGATCTGTCCTTAGTGGCGTGCTGTTGAATGAGAGCGATCTTCATCGGTGTCGATATTGAGACACGAACCATCAACCACGAGACAGATTAACCACAAAAGAATCAACCACGAACACGGATCAACCACGAACACAGACTTGTTGTGCTCGTGGTTTGTTCTTTTCGTGGTTCATAAGGCTCGTGGTTCTTCACCATTCTCGTGGCCGAGGCGGCCGAGCACGAACCGATCGAAATCCCACAACTGCGTCTCGCGATTCGAGTAGGGGCCCGGCAGATAGCCGCGTGAGCGGATGCCTCGGTACGACTGCTCGGAGATCGTCCAGTCCTCGCGGTTCGTGCGGTCCCAGAACTCGACCGCATCCTCGAACACGAACCCGGGCTTCGCAATCTCGTCGGGATGGAAATGCCACTCCGCAATCAGCCGGGTGCGATCGACGGCTTCGGGCCAGATCGTGACCGTCGTCATGTAATCGGGATGCAGCGTCAACAGCAGGTTGGGGTAGACCGCGAAGTAGTTCACGAGCTGGCGCTCGCGCTCGCCCAGCCCCGGGAGCACATCGCGCCGGCGCTTGCCGTCCGAGCTCAAGGTCTCGACGCCCGCTTTGAATCCCATCGCCCCGCCGCAATAACTCTCCGTCGTCGGCACGTTGTCGGCGGCGAGATAGTGATGCATGCGATTGAGCAGCGGATGGATCACCGGGCAGTGAAGGCACTCGTTGTAGTTCTGAACTACCAGCTTCCAGTTGGCCGCGACCGTGTACTCGGTGCGGTGGACCAGCTCGAGATCGCGCATGCCCCACGGCGCGAATCGATCGGGCAGATCGCGGAGCTGCACCCTGAGCGAGGCCGCGTCGGGCGCGAGGTTGATGAACACGTGGCCGTCCCACTCGTCGCAGCCCACCTTGCGCAGCGGGTAGTCGGACTTCTGAAATCCCTCGACATCGTCCATCAGCGGCGCGGCGAGGAGCCGCCCGTCGAGCCCGTACGTCCAGGCGTGATAGGGGCATTGAATGCGCCCGGCAAAGGCGCCGCGCTCGTCATTACAGAGCCGCGTGCCGCGATGGCGGCAGACGTTGTGACAGGCATGCAGGGCGCCGCGCTCGTCCCGCACGATCAGGATGCTGGCGTTGGCGATGTCGCGCCGAAGAAAACGCCCGGCTGCGGCGAGATCGCCGGCGCGCCCGACGGCGAGCCACATCGTGGCGAAGATGCGCTCCATCTCCGCCTCGAACCACAACGGATCGACGTACGCGCGAGAGGGCAGTGTGGTCCGCAAAATCTCGAGCTCACTGGGTGGCGATAAGGCCAACCCATCTGCCCATCGGTGTCATCTGCGTCATCTGCGGCCCCGGTCGCTTGTCTGTGCCATCTGGGTTGCGCGCGAAGGTGGAACTCATGATACAACCCACCGCGCGTGACCACGCTGCGTCGGGAGCTCGGCCGATGGGATCTCACCGCCATCGGCGTCAACCAGGTGATCGGCGCCGCCATCTTCCTGCTGCCCGCCGACGTGGCGCGGCTGGTCGGCCCGTGGGGACCGATCGCGTTCCTGATGGTCGGCCTGCTCTCGCTCTCGATCGCCCTGTGCTTTGCCGAGGTCAGCAGCCGCTTCGATCGCACCGGCGGTCCCATCCTTCCTGCGCGCGCCGCGTTCGGACGGTTCGTCGGCTTCGAAGTGGGCTGGATGATGTGGTTCGGCCGCGTCACCAGCCATGCGTCGGTCGCCAACGGCTTCGCATTGGCGCTCGCGTTCTATTGGCCCGCGCTTTCGGCAGGGCCGCCTCGGATTGCCGTGATCACGGTCCTCACGATCCTGCTCACGTGGATCAGCGTGGTCGGGATCAAACAGTCCTCAGTGGTCGTGAATCTGCTCACGGTCGCGAAGCTGGCGCCGCTGGCGCTCTTCATCCTCGCGGGCATCTGGTTCATCGACCCGGCGCGGTTCATCAATCTGCCGCCGATCGGCCGCGAGCAGGCCGCCGCGGCTGCGCTCTTGCTGATCTTCGCCTACGGCGGTTACGAAGTGACCGGCGTGCTGGCCGGTGAAGCCGCCAATCCTCGACGCGATGTGCCATTTGCCTTCGTCATGACGTTGATCGTCGTGACGACGGTGATGACGCTGGCGTCGATTGTCGCGACCGGTCTCTTGCCGAACCTCTCCAATACGCGGACACCGCTGGCTGACGGCGCCGCGCTGGTGCTTGGTGCGGCCGGAGCGTTCGTCGTGAGCCTGGGCTCGGCGATCTCGATGGCCGGCAACAACCTGGGGCAGATGTTGAACGGCTCGCGCACCATCTTCGCGCTGGCCGAGAACGGCGATCTGCCGCGCTGGTTTGCCTTCGTGCATCCGCGCTACCGGACGCCGTCGAACGCCATTGTGTTCTCGGTCGTCGTCGCCCTGGCGCTGTCGATTTCAGGGTCGTTCGTCTTCCTGGCGGCGGTCAGCGCTGTCGCACGCCTCGTCGTCTATCTCGGCGTCTGCCTCTCGACCCTCGTGTTGCGCCGCCGGGCGCCGAGCGGTGAGATGTCCGAGGCGCAGTTCACGGCGCCGCTCGGACCCGTCGTCCCGATCGTCGCGTCGGTCGTGGCGCTTGGCATCATCGCCGGCGCCACGCAACAGCAACTGATGGCCGGCGCCCTCGCGCTGGTTGCCGGCGCCGTGCTCTACCTCATCGCCCCAAGAGCGTCGACGAAATAGCCAGAGAAACGGACGTTGGCCGCGGAGGCACGGAGCCGCGGAGATCAAATCAAACGCACAATTCTCCGAGCCACGTAGGTAGTTTTCTCCGTGTCTCCGCGTCTCCGCGGCTACGTACGTGATCTGGGCTTCGATTCAAGGAATGGTCCGTGTTTCCGTGGTTCTGTGTTTCCGTGCAATTCATTGGTGGTCATTCTTCATCCAGCAGATGCGCTCGCTTCGACGGGTGCTGTGCGGCGATCAGTGGCTCGTTCAGAAACCGCACGAGCGGTGCCAGCGTCTTCATGGTCTTGACGAGCTGCCGGTAGAAGTCCGGCGAAGTGGCAAACGCCGCCGCTTCTTCGCGGTAGCCGAGGAACTGCTTCTGCTGCAGATACGGAGCCGCCTTGTGATCCTTGGCGAATCCTCTCGGCATGCGCGACATCTTGTCGCCCTTCAAGCCGCCGAGCTTCTTGAAGCCGGGTGAGGTCACGATCGCGTCGAGCTGGCGATAGTGCCTGGCGATGTGTTCGCGCACTGATTGCAGCTGTGAGGCGTCCGGCGCGTACATGCCGCCGCCGATCCACACCCACCCCGGCGCGACTTCGAAGTAGAGTCCAGCGCCGTTCATCCGGCCCAGCGTGCGATTCGGGAACACGGCGGCGACATTCGTTTTGAGCGGCGTCTTGTCTTCGCTGAAGCGCGTGTCCCGCCACTGCCTGAAGAGCGACACCTTGGGATCGGCGACGAGCTCTGGCGCAAACGAGCGAAAGTCGGCGGCCAGTTGCTCGACCATCGCCACCATGGGCCCGCGAACGTGAGCCTCGTAGTCGTTGCGGCGCGAGTGAAACCACTCGCGGTCGTTGTTGCGCTTCAGAGCGCGGAGGAATGAGAGGGTCTTGCCCGAGAAACACGGCGTCATCGAAGCCTCGCGAAGCGTCGCCTCAAAGCGCACAGCAAAACGCGTCGGCTTTGCTTCGCGAGGCGCAGTGTCGTTTTGCCCCGCTCCGCGGGGCGACACCTTCTGACGCCTCGGCCAACTTGCTTTCATTGCACGGAGTGAGGCGTTAGAAGATGCCAGCCGGGGACGGGAAAGCGCTCAGCTTATCATCTGAGAATAAATACCTTGGCCCGGCATCCGGTATCCGGCATCCGCCTTCGCTCGCCTAATCCGAAGCAAACTTCGGCGAGACAAGTCCGGCAGACGCGATACGGCGAACCCATTACCGCGGCGCTGTTGCTCCTCTGTCTGTGCGGCTGCTCGTTCTTCCGTCAGCCGAAGCCGGCCACGCCGAACATCCTGCTCGTCACCATCGACACGATGCGTGCCGATCGGCTCGGGCGTGGATTCACGCCGACGCTCGATCGGCTCTCGACCCGTGGTCTGCATTTCAGTCAGGCGCGGACCGTCGTGCCGCTGACACTGCCGGCTCATGTCTCGATCATGACGGGGCAGTTCCCCTCGTCGCACGGCATTCACCTCAACGGCGGAACCCAACCGCTCGGCGTGACGCTTGCCTCCCGGCTCAAGGACGCCGGCTACCAGACGCGTGCCGTGATCGGCGCTTTCGTGCTCGATCGCCGCTTCGGGCTGGACGCCGGCTTCGAGGACTACGACGATCAGATCGCGAGAGATCCCGAGGCCACCGATCGCCTGCAGGCGGATCGGCGCGCCGGCGAAGTAGTCGACCGCGCGGTGGCGCTGCTCTCGAAGACCAGCGTCGATCGCCCGTGGCTGTTCTGGGTGCACTTCTACGATCCTCACGCCCCCTACGATCCGCCGGCCGACGCCCGCACGCGCGCCGGCGGCGATGGCTACAACGGCGAGATCGCGTACGTCGATGCCGAGCTCGCGCGGCTGCTCAGCGCAGTGGATGCGCGTCCGGACGGCAAGCAGACCGTGACCATCGTGCTCGGCGACCACGGCGAAAGCCTGGGCGAGCACGGCGAGCCGACGCACGGGATGCTGTTGTTCGAAGGCGCCCTGCGCATCCCGCTCATCCTCAACGGACCTGGCGTCACGCCCGCCGAACGACAGGATCACGCCAGCGTGATCGACGTGCTTCCGACGGCGTTGGCGCTGGCCGCGCAGCCGCTGGGTGAAACGCTCGGCCACAATCTGCTCGCCACGCCGCCAACCGATCGCGAGACGTTCGCGGAGACCGAATACCCGACCGTCGCCGGCTGGACCCCTCTCAGCGCTCTCGTTCAGGATCGATGGAAGCTCGTCGCCGCCGATCAGCCATTTCTGTTCGATCTCCAGTCCGACGCGACCGAACAAGAGAATCTCGCGCGCGTCAGGCAGCCCGTTGTCCAGGCGATGTCGGCCCGGCTCACCGCGCTGCGGGAGCGATCGAAGGACGGCGGCCTGCGGGGCGACAAACCAGTGCGTGGCGACAACCCTTCCGCCGTCGCAGATGCCTCGGCGGACCGCCGTAGCCCTGGCGGAGGCCGGTCAGGTCTGTCGGCCGAGACCGCCGAGCGGCTGCGCTCGCTTGGCTACGTCACGCCGTCGGCGGCGCCCGTTTCCAGCGCCGGCGGGAAAAATCCGGCAGAGATGATGAACGCCTGGGCGGCGTTCGAGACTGCGCTCAGCACGGTCAACGCTGGGCGAGCGTTCGATGCACTGCCGACGCTGTCGAAGCTCGCGGCCGAGCATCCCTCTGCGTCGATCTTCCAGTCCACCTATGCACGCGCACTCGCCTCGACGGGACGGCGTCAGGATGCGCTGACCCGTTTCCGCGCCGCGGTCAACCAGTGGCCAGCCGATGCCACGCTCTACCACGAGCTGGCCGTGGTTGCGCGGGAGCTCGGTTTGGCCGACGAAGCGCGGCGGGCCGAGGAAGCGGCGCTCGCTCTCAACCTCGCCGATCCGTCGGCGCACAACGGCAAAGGCTTGCTGCTGGCCGACGCCGGCGAAGCGGCCGATGCGGCCAAGGCGTTCGAGGAAGCGATCAGACTGGATCCGACCAACGCCGTCTACCACGCGAACCTCGGCAACGCCCGCCGGGCGCTCGGTGACCTCGCCGCCGCGTCGGCGGCCTACCGCAAAGCTCTCGACTTGTCGCCACGGCTCGCCGACGCCGCCAACGGTCTTGGCGTCGTCCTCGTGCAGCAGAAGCAGGCCTCGGAGGCGATTCGGTGGCTCGAGCAGGCGGCGAAGGACCCGGCATTCACCGAAGCGCAGCTGAATCTGGGGATCGCACTGCAGGAGCTCGGCAACATCGACCGAGCCAGGACCCAGTATCGAATGGTCCTGGCGGCGAGGAACGCTGCGGCGAAGGATCGAGACGCCGCCCGCACGCTCCTGGCGCAGCTAGAAAAGCGATGAGATCGATTTCATTCTTGCTTCTTGTTTCTTCTTTCTTGTTTCACGGCTGCGGCGAGCGTGCGCAGCCGGCTACGGTCGCAAGCACCCGAGCCGAGAGCGTCGTGCTGATCACAATAGACACGCTGCGGGCCGATCATGTCGGTGCGTACGGTTCGACGACCGCTCGCACGCCTACCCTCGACGCCCTGGCGCGCGAGGGCGTCCGCTTCGACCAAGCCTGGGCCCCCGCGCCGATCACGCTTACCTCTCACGCGAGTATGCTGACTGGCCGCTACCCACCAGGCCACGGCGCTCGACATAACGGCCTGGCGATGAACAACACCGTGCCGACTCTTGCCTCGGCACTCAGGACAGCGGGATTTCAAACCGCAGCTTTCGTTTCGGCATTCCCACTCGATCGCCGCTTTGGATTGATGCGCGGGTTCGACGTCTACGACGATCAGCTGCCGCGTGGAGCGGATGGCCGTCCGCAGAACGAGCGTCCTGGCGCCGAGACCGTCTCACACGCGATCGAGTGGCTTCAGCGTCAGCTGCCGGGGGCGCGCACTTTTCTGTGGGTCCATTTGTTCGAGCCGCATGCGCCGTACGGCGATCCGAGCCAGGCGTCCTCGCAGCCCGCGCTGTCGCGCTATGACGCGGACGTTGGCGTCGCCGACCGTGAAGCGGGCCGGTTGCTCGCCGCACTTGGCGACCGCGCCGCAACGACCCTGGTGGTAGCGACTGCCGATCACGGCGAGGCGTTTGGCGAGCACGGTGAGATCGGGCACAGCATCTTCGTCTACGACACGACGCTTCGCGTGCCGCTGATTTTCAAGGGCCCAGGCGTGCCCAAAGCGGCGACCGCCCCGGACGATGTGTCGTTGGTGGATGTGGCGCCGACGATCCTCGCCATTCTCCAGGCGCCAGCGATGGACCTTGACGGCCGATCGCTCGTGCCGGCGATTGGTGGGGCGCGTCTGGACTCGCGCGCCATCTATGCCGAGTCGTTCGCCCCGCTCCTCGACTTCGGGTGGGCGAGCCTGCGGGCCGTGCGCGACGGGCCGTGGAAGTACATCGCCGCGCCAAAGCCCGAGCTGTACGACCTGAGCAAAGACGCGGGTGAGACGAGCAACCTCGTCGCTGGCGATCCCCAACGCGCGGCGCGACTCGATTCTCAAGTCGCCCGGTGGAGTGCCGCCGAGCTGGCCGCCCCGCCCGATTCATCGAGCGGCGAGGCGATGGCGAGGCTGCGATCGCTGGGGTATGCCGGCGGGGCGGGTCCAGCAAAGGGCGTCGGATCGCGACCCGACCCGAAGGATCGCATCGCGCTCGCGGCGCGAATCGCGAGCGTGACCTCCGGCGAGATCCAAGGCGACGCGCTCATCCCGGCGCTCGAAGCGATCCTCAAAGACGATCCGCAGAATCCGCAGGCGCATCTGCGGTTGGGTTACGCCGAGCTCGAGCGCAACCAGTGCGCCCGCGCCGAGCCGCACTTTCGCGCGGCGCTCGCGGCGGCGCTGCCGTCAGCGGATGCCGGCCTTGGCCTGGCCAACTGCCGCGGCCGGGCCGGCGATCGCCGCGGGGCCGAACAGGCCCTCGCAGCAGCGGAAAGGGCTGAACCAGGCAATCCTGTGGTCGCTGCGAACCTTGGCTTGCTGGCGCTCGGCCAGAACCAGCTCCCGCGCGCGATCGATCAATTCCGTCGAGCCCTGGCGATCGACTCGGGCCTCCTGGAAATCCGATTCGAGCTGGCGCGTGCCCTCGCGCGATCAGGGAATCGGGAAGGGGCGGTCCAGGAAGCGCGGACCCTGCTCGCTCAGTTGCCTCCCGGTGCCCCACAGCGCACCGAGGTCGAGCGGCTGCTCGCGGCTTTGCAGTAGGGCGAACACCTCAGGTACCAATCGACACTTCCAGACGTCTATATGTCTCCATTTGTCAAGTGACGACCGGTATTTGAGGCCATCATTTTCTCGTAACCATTTCAAATTATTGAACTTGCAAAAAATGACGAAGATTTGACAATCCGGACTCAACCTGCTGTGATCGGTGGTCTGTTTCTTGGGATGGCTTGTTTTGGTTGTTTGAGGGTTATCCCCCACGGGGAACACAAGGAGAGTCTATGAAACGTTGGTTTGCCGCCTGGGTGGTGGCCTGTGTGGCGCTCGTGAGTGTGAACGCCTTCGCTCAACAGACGAACGGGACGATTCTCGGCCGCGTTCTGGATGCGCAAGGCGCCGCGATTCCTGGCGCGACGGTCACCGCGAAGAACCCGAGCACCGGGTTCACCCGTACGGTCGTGAGCGACGAGTTGGGCACCTATCGTCTGAACGCGCTCCCGGTCGGCCAGTACGAGATCGCCGTCGAGCTGGCCGGGTTCAGCTCGATCGATCGCAAGGGTCTCGTCGTCAGCGTCGGCCAGACGCTGACGGTGGACTTCGAGCTGAAGGTCGCCAACGTCGCCGAGACCATCACGGTGACCGCCGCATCGCCGATGATCGAATCCACCGTTTCGTCGGTGGGCGGTGTGGTCGACATCGGCCGCATCGAGAGCCTGCCGCTCAATGGCCGCCAGTTCGCGAATCTCGCGGCGACCATTCCCGGCGTCGGCCTCGGCTTCCACTCCGACCCGACTAAGAGCACGCAGTTCTCGCCGCAGGTGAATGGCGGCAACGGCCGCAACCTCAACTACCAGATCGACGGCGGCGACAACAACGACGACACGGTCGGCGGCCTGTTGCAGCTCTTCCCGCTCGAAGCCATCCAGGAGTTCAACCTGGTGACCTCGCGCGCCAAGGCCGAGAACGGTCGCAGCAACGGCGGCGTGATGAACATCGTCACCAAGAGCGGCACCAACGATCTGCACGGCAGCTTCTTTGAAATGTTCCGCGACACGGCGATGAACTCGCAGACCACGACCGAGAAGAACAACAACATCGACAAGCAGGACTACCGCCGCAACCAGTTCGGCGGCAGCTTCGGCGGCCCGATCGTCAAGGACAAGCTGCACTACTTCGGCGCCATCGAGCGGACTCAGCAGGACACGTTCCAGGCGGTCAACACCAAGGGACTGTTCCCGGCCCAGGACGGCATCTATGCGACGCCGTATCGCGAGACGCTCTTCAACATCAAGGGCACCGCGAACGTCAGCTCCAATCAGTACCTGTCGGTCCGCTACGGCCGCAACCAGAACACGCAACCCTACGGCGCGTCGGCCACCAAACCGCCAAACGGCTGGGGCACGAGCGAGAACAAGTTCAATTCCTTCAACATCAACCACAACCTCGTGGTTGGCGCTGACAAGCTGAACGAGTTCATCTTCCAGTACGCCGATTTCCGCAACCACATCGGCGCCAACAGTACCGACCCCTACCAGACCTTCCCGAACGGTGTGTCGGTCGGTCAGAGCCCGAACACGCCGCAGACGACCGAACAGAAGAAGTGGCAGTTCCGTGACGATTTCTCGTGGCACCTGTCTGGCATGGGCGGCGTCGGTCACGACCTCAAGGCCGGCGTCAATTTCATCAACGAGCCGCGGCTCTACATCACCTTCAACTCGGGCAAGGGCGTGCTGCAGCACACGCACCTCGACGACACGGTGAACGGGCCCATCTCGGTCGTCACCATGAACGACGGCAACGCCGAAGCGAACATCCCGCTGAAGCAGTACGCCTTCTTCGTCCAGGACGACTGGCGCGTGTCCAGCCGGCTGACCTTGAACGTGGGCCTGCGCTACGACCTCATCACCGGCTATCAGTTCGATCAGTCGCTGAACCCGAACTTCGTGAAGGTTCAGAACGCCGGCAAGGCCGGACAGCTGGCCGGGATCAAGGGCATGGAGAACTTCGGCAACGATCCGAAGAACGACACCAACAACTGGCAGCCGCGCATCGGCTTCGCCTGGGACATCGACGGCAGCAATCGCGACGTCGTTCGCGGCGGCTTCGGTGTCTATATGGACATGGCCTACACGAACTCGAACGCGCTGTTCGCCGCGAGCGACGCGTCGGGCCAGGGGTTCGGGACCGTACTGAACGTGGATAACCAGAGCGGCATCCGCAACCCGAACGGCACCTTCTATCAGGTGGGCCAGCCGGTGTCGAACATCCAGAGCCAGAATTCGGCCGTCGCGGGCTTCCCGCTGTTCGGCCAGTTCACCGATCCGCTGCTGCAGATGCCGTACACGCGGCAGTCGACCATCGGCTGGTCGCACCAGCTGTCGTCGAGCACGGTCGTCACGGCGGATTTCGTGCGGGCCGATGGACGCGACCTGAACACCCGGCCGCGCATCAACACGATTCAGTCGAACGGCACGCGCCGCCTCGCGTTCTTGAACCTCGCGCCGAATGCGATCGGCACTCGTCCGGCAGTTTCGGCGGGGAAGAGCGAGTACATGGCCGGCATCTTCGCGGTGAAGCGCCGCCTCACCAACGGCATGGACTTCACCGCCACCTACACACTGGCCAGCGCCAAGAGCACGGCCGGCACTGCGGTGGATGAGCTCAACGCCAACAACCTGCAGGATGCGACGCTGCTCTACGACGATCCCAAGGTGCTCGGGCCGACCTCGCGCACTGACGCCCGCCACTCGGGCACGATTGCCGCGGTGTTCATGGTCAAGGGCTTCACCCTCGCGCCCTTCTACATCTTCAAGTCGCCGCTCCCGGTGTCCATCACCGAAGGGCTCGACACCAACGCCAACGGTGAGCGCAATGACATCCCTGTCAAGGCGTATCAGTTCACCGAGATTGGCCAGGCGCCGAAGGAAATCGGCAACTGCGAGACCTACAACTGCGGCCGCGGCGCCTGGCGCACACAGTTCAACTTCCGTGGCTCGAAGGGCTTCAGGCTGAAGGGCAACGCGCGCATCGAGGCGATCGCGGAGGTCTTCAATCTCTTCAACGCCAGCAACCCGACCGGCTTCGTCTCCACGCGGCTGCTCGGCACGGGAGCGGCGAACGCGAACTTCATGCAGCCCATCAGCTTCTCGGGAGACTTCCAGCAGCCCGAGCAACGCGTGGGTCAGATCGGATTCCGCTTCAGCTTCTAGAGCGGACGGTAGGGCAGGTCTTCAGACCTGCCATCAGGTATCGGGCATAGGGCGGGTCTCTGACCCGCCTTTGCTTGTACCAGTTATTCCCCAACCTGCCCCTTCGTCCCTACATTCACCACCTTTTTCGGCGGACTCGTCACCGCCAATCCACCAGTGACGAGTGCCGTTCATCCCATCACAGGCGGCAACCTGTTGAGGGGGTTTCAATTACAGCTGTTTAGTGCATCTTGCCTACCGCTCCTCACACTTGCTACATCTGCCGGACCTGGGTTGGAAGTGTTCTCGCCATTGAAGGAGCGAGTAATGACAAAGCGTCTTGTTTTGGTTGCGCTGGCGATCGTCAGTGCGGCCGTTTGGAATGTCAGCCTCTTCGCGCAACAAACGAACGGCACGATTCTCGGTCGCGTGCTGGATGCTCAGGGCGCCGCGGTGCCGGGCGTCACGGTCACGGCCAAGAACCCCGAGACGGGGTTTACGCGCACCGTCGTGACCGACTCGGCGGGCGTCTATCGCCTGAGCGCGCTGCCGGTCGGGCAGTACGAGGTCACCGTCGAGCTTGCCGGGTTCAGCTCGATCGACCGTAAGGGCCTGGTCGTGAGCGTCGGCCAGACGCTGACGGTGGACTTCGAACTGAAGGTGGCCAATGTGGCCGAGACGATCACGGTGACCGGCGCGTCGCCGATGATCGAGTCGACGGTCTCGTCGGTTGGCGGCGTCGTCGACATCGGCCGCATCGAGAGCCTGCCGCTCAACGGCCGGCAGTTCGCGAACCTGGCGGCGACGATTCCCGGCGTTGGCCTGGGTTACCACTCGGATCCGACCAAGAGCACGCAGTACTCACCGCAGATCAACGGCGGCAACGGCCGCAACGTGAACTATCAGATCGACGGCGGCGACAACAACGACGACACGGTCGGCGGCCTGCTCCAACTTTTCCCGCTCGAAGCGATCCAGGAATTCAACTTCGTCACCTCGCGCTCGAAGGCCGAGAACGGCCGCAGCAACGGCGGCGTGTTGAACGTGGTCACCAAGAGCGGCACCAACGATCTGCATGGCAGCTTCTTCGAGCTGTTCCGCGACACCTGGATGAACGCGACCACGACGACGGAAAAGAACAACGACATCGAGAAGCAGGATTACCGGCGCAATCAGTTCGGCGGCAGCCTCGGCGGTCCGATCGTCAAGGACAAGCTGCACTACTTCGGCGCGGTGGAGCGGACGCAGCAGGACACCTTCCAGGTCGTGTCGACCGGCGGACTCTTTCCCAGCCTTGACGGCGTCTTCCCGACGCCCTACCGCGAAACGCTGGTCAACGTGAAGGGAACGGCGAATCTGAACGCGAACCAGTACCTGTCGGTGCGCTACGGCCGCAACCAGAATTCACAGCCCTATGGCGCCGACGCGCAGACCGCCGTCAACGGGTGGGGCAACAGCGAGAACTCCTTCAACTCGTTCAACGTCAATCACAACCTCGTGGTCGGCGCCGACAAGCTCAACGAGTTCATCTTCCAGTACGCCGACTTCAGCAACTTCATCTCGGCGAACAGCACCGACCCGTATCAGCTGTTCCCGAGCGGCGTCGCCGTTGGCCAAAGCCCGAACACGCCCCAGACGACGCAGCAGAAGAAGTGGCAGTTCCGGGATGACTTCTCCTGGCACCTGACCGGCATGGGCGGAGTCGGCCACGACATGAAGGCCGGGCTGAACTTCATCAACGAGCCGCGCCTGTTCATCACCTTCAACTCCGGCAAGGGCGTGCTGCAGCACACCCACCTGGATGACAACGTCAACGGCCCGCTGTCGATCGTCACCATGAACGATGGTGACGCCTCGGCCAACATCCCGTTGAAGCAGTACGCGTTCTACGTGCAGGACGACTGGCGCGTCTCCGACAGGCTGACGCTCAACGTCGGTCTGCGCTACGACCTGATCACGGGCTACCAGTTCGATCAGTCGCTGAACCCGAACTTCGTCAAGGCGCAGAATGCCGGCAGGGCCGGCCAGCTGGCGGGCATCAAGGGGATGGAGAACTTCGGCCAGGATCCGAAAAACGACACCAACAACTGGCAGCCGCGCCTCGGCTTCGCGTGGGACATCGACGGCAGCAACCGCAACGTCGTCCGCGGTGGCTGGGGCATCTACATGGACATGGCCTACACGAATTCCAACGCCCTGTTTGCCGCGAGCGATGCGACGGGAAAGGGTTTCGGGACCGTGCTGAACGTGGACAATCAGAGCGGCATCCGCAACCCGAACGGCACCTTCTATCAAGTCGGCCAGCCGATCTCGAACATCCAGAGCCAGAACCTGGCAAATCCGAATGAGAAGCCCCTCTTCGGCCAGTTCACCGACCCGCTCCTTCAGATGCCGTACACGCGTCAGGGGTCGATCGGCTGGTCGCACCAGATTTCTCCCAGCACTATCTTCACAGCGGACTTCGTCCGCGCTGACGGACGCGACCTGAACACGCGGCCTCGGATCAACACGCTCCAGGCAAACGGGACGCGCCGGTTGACCTTCTTGGGCCTGCTCCCGGACGCGCCCGGCACGCGCCCCGCGATTGCTGCCGGCAAGAGCGAGTACACGGCCGGGATCTTCGCCATCAAGCGCCGTTTGACCAACGGCATCGACTTCACCGCCACCTATACAGTGGCCGACGCGAAGAGCACGACGGGATCAGCAGCCGACGAGCTCAACCAGAACAACCTGCAGGACGCGACGTTGCTCTACGACGACCCGAGGGTGCTCGGGCCGAACTGGCGCACCGACTCGCGCCACTCGGGCACACTCGCGGCCGTCTTCATCGTGAAGGGCTTTACGATTGCGCCCTTCTACATCTTCCGGTCGCCGCTGCCGGTGTCCACCATCGAAGGGCTCGACACCAACCGGAACGGCGAGCGCAACGACATCCCGGCGCAGGCGTTCGGATTCGACGGCATCGGCCACCCGCTCAAGGATCTCGGCACATGCGAGACCTTCAACTGCGGTCGCGGCGCGTGGTTCTCGCAGTTGAACCTGCGCGTGAGCAAGGGGTTCGCCCTTGGTGGCTCCCGCGCGAGAATCGAGGCCATCGGCGAGGTCTTCAACCTCCTGAACTCCAGCAACCCGGCGGGCTTCAACCCTGGTGGCGCCGCGACGCCGCGTTTGCTGGGCACGGGCGCGGTGAATCCCAACTTCCTGCAGCCGACGGCGTACGCGGGCGACTTCCAGCAGCCCGAACAGCGCGTGGGTCAGATCGGGTTCAGATTCTCGTTCTAGGACGTCGATATGGGCGCGGTGGATTTCCATCGCGCCCGTTTTCTGTACGGCGAATCTCGTGATCTTGTGAAGTCGGATCTGGTGTGTTTCCGTGTCCGGCATTTTCATCTCGCCTAGAATGGCTCAGTGATCGACGAGCTTCGTCGCCTCCTGGGTGACCGCGTTTCCACCTCCAACTCCGTCCGCGAGCATCACAGTCATGGCGAATCCTGGCACCCAGCCGGTCTTCCCGACGCCGTTGTCTTTCCACTCAACACCGCTGAAGTGAGCGCCATTGTCGCGGTCTGTGCGCGGCATCGAACGCCGATCGTGCCGTTTGGCATGGGCAGCTCGCTCGAGGGTCACGTCAACGCCATTCACGGGGGCGTCTCGATCGACCTCACGCGCATGACCCGCGTGCTGCGGACGAGCCCGGAGGATCTCGACATCACCGTCGAAGCGGGCATCACCCGGCTGAAGCTCGACGATCACTTGAAAAACACCGGCTTGATGTTCCCGATCGATCCGGGCGCCGACGCGACCATCGGCGGCATGGCCGCCACGCGCGCGTCGGGGACGACCGCAGTTCGCTATGGGACGATGCGAGAGAACGTTCTGGGGTTGACCGTGGTGCTCGCCGACGGGCGAGTGATCACCACTGGTGGCAGGGCGCGGAAGTCGTCGTCGGGGTACGACCTCACACGCCTTTTCGTCGGATCGGAAGGCACGCTCGGTGTGATCACCGAGGTCACGTTGCGCTTACATGGCCGGCCCGAGGCCGTTCGCGCAGCGGTCTGCCCGTTTCAGTCGATGGAAGGCGCGGCGAACACGGTGATCCAGACCATTCAGCTGGGGATTCCAGTCGCGCGCATCGAAATCGTGGACGAAGCGCAGCTGCGCGTCGTCAACGCGTACTCGAAGACCAGCTATCCGATCGCGCCGACGCTCTTCTTCGAGTTCCACGGCATCAGCGAGACCATGGTCGAGGAGCAGATTCGCGCGGTCGAAGAGATTGCGCGTGACCAAGGCGCGCGCGAGTTTCAGTGGGCGGCGTCACTGGAGGATCGCGCCACGCTCTGGCAGGCGCGGCACAACGCGTATTACGCAACGGTCGCATCACGCCCCGGCGCCCGCGCGTGGACCACGGACATCTGCGTGCCGATCGCACACCTGGCCGAATGCATCGTCGAGACGCAGGCCGATCTGCACGAGGCCGGCGTCGTCGCGCCCCTGGTCGGGCACGCCGGCGACGGCAACTTTCATCTCATCTTCATGCTCGATCCCCACGACCCGCAGGAATTCGGAACCATCAGCATGCTGAACGAGCGGATGGTCGAGCGGGCGCTGCGCTTCGGCGGCACCTGCAGCGGCGAACATGGCGTCGGCATCGGCAAGCTGAAGTACCTGACCCAGGAGCACGGCGCGTCGCTGGACGTGATGCGCGCGATCAAGCGCGCGCTCGATCCGCTGGACATCATGAATCCGGGAAAACTGATTCCGGCGCCCGAGATTGCAATGCCGTGATCAGCAAGCTCGGGCGCCGTCTCGCCGTAGCGGCGTTAGCCGCGTAGGCGGACCGCATCGAGGTCCGCCTTCGCTTCCAGCTGGCGCGTGAAGAGCTTCGGCGAGACAAGCGATTCCGTTTGATACTCTTGAATCGCTTGGCCAAATCAAAACCCGAACCCTCTCTCTTCGATCTTCCAGAATCAGATGACGTTGGCGGAGTTCCCCCGAGTGGACGCGGACCGCTCGGCCCGGGCGGCGATGGCACGAGCTCGGTCGCGCTTCACGACGCGGCGCAGTCGCGCTACCTGAACTACGCCCTGTCGGTGATCACCGCGCGCGCGCTGCCCGACGTGCGCGACGGGTTGAAGCCGGTGCAGCGCCGCATCCTCTACACGATGTGGCAGCAGAACCTCACGGCCGACGCCAAGCACCGCAAGTGCGCCAAGGTGGTCGGCGACGTGATGGGGAGCTTTCACCCGCACGGTGACAGCGCGATCTACGAGACGCTCGTCCGCATGGCGCAGCCGTTTTCGCTGCGCTATCCGCTGATCGACGGCTCAGGCAACTTCGGATCGCTCGACGGCGACAGCGCGGCGGCGATGCGCTACACCGAGTGCCGGCTCGCCAGACTGTCCGACGAGGTGTTGCAGGAAATCGAACAGGAGACCGTCGCCTTCCGCCCGAACTACGACGGCACCAAGACCGAGCCGGTCGTGCTGCCCTCGCGTGTGCCCAACCTGCTCGTCAACGGCAGCACCGGCATCGCCGTCGGCATGGCGACCAACATTCCGCCCCACAATCTCGCTGAGATCTGCACGGCGCTGATCAAGCTCGCCGACAATCCGGACCTCTCGACGTTGCAACTGTGCCGGTGGGTGAAGGGCCCGGACTTTCCGACCGGCGGCCACCTGCTGAATTCGCCCGACGAGATCAAGGAGATCTACAAGACCGGCTCGGGCTCGCTTCGCCTGCGGGCGACCTGGGAAGACGGCCCCACCTCCCGTTCGAACAGCAAGCTCTACATCACGAGCATTCCGTACTCGGTCAACAAAGCGCAGCTCGTCGAGCAAATCGGTGACGTCGTCCTCAGCCGGAAAATGCCGCACCTGCTCGACGTCAAGGACGTCTCGACCGACGATGTGCGGATCGAGCTCGAGCTGAAGGCGGGCGCCGACGCCAACCTGGTAATGGCGTACCTGTTCAAGAACACCTCGTTGCAGACGACGTTCGCGGTGAACATGACCTGCCTCGTCCCGACCGAGAACGCCGAGGTCGGAAGGCCCGAACGGCTCGACCTCAAGCAGATGCTCTGGCACTTCCTCCATTTCCGCCTGGAGGTCGTCACCAGCCGGCTCGAGCACGAGCTCGAACAGCTGAAGAAGCGCGTTCACATCCTCGAGGGCTTCGAGAAGGTCTTCGACGCGCTCGACGAGATCATCAGGATCATCCGCAAGTCGGACGGCAAGGCCGACTCGGCCGAGAAGATCATGAAGCGCTTCTCGCTCGACGCCGAGCAGACCGACGCGATTCTCGAGCTGAAGCTGTACCGGCTCGCGCGGCTCGAGATTCAAGTGATCCAGGCTGAGCTGGCCGACAAGCGGAAGCGGGCGCGGCAGATCGGCGCGCTCCTCAAGGACGAGGACGGGCGATGGAAGCTCGTGCGTGAAGAGCTGGAGGCGGTTCAGTCGAAGTACGGTAACGCGAAGATCGATCCGCGGCGCACCAAGATCGAGGAGGCCGAGGAGGTCGAATACTCCGCCGACGCCTTCATCGTCGAGGAAGACAACTTCGTGATCGTGTCACGCGACGGGTGGGTGAAGCGGCAGAAGGAGGTGAAGGATCTGTCCACCACGCGTCTGCGCGAAGGCGACAGCGTTCTCGCCGCGCTGGTCGGCAGCACGCGCGCCACGGCGGTCTTCTTCACCAACATGGGCGTCGCCTACACCTGCCGCATCGTCGACATCCCGGCCTCGACCGGCTACGGCGAGCCGGTGCAGAAGCTGTTCAAGTTCGACGATGGGGAGAAGGTGGTGGCGGCGCTGAGCCTCGATCCGAGGGTGGCGAAGAAGATTCAAGCGAAGAAGGAAGGCGACGTGCCGCCAGTGCACGCGGTTGCGGCCACGAGCGACGGCTACGCACTCCGCTTTTCGCTCGAATCGTTCGTCGAGACGAGCACGCGTTCCGGTCGGCGTTTCGCACGGACGGCGGAGGGCGCCGAAGTGGTGAGCGTCTCGCTGACGACGGGCGAGGAGACGATCATCGCGGCCACCAGCGGCGCCCGGGCGATGTTGTGCAAGGCAGACGAGGTGAACTTCCTGTCCGGCCCTGGCCGCGGCGTCATCCTGATCAAGATTCCGTTCCCCGAGGACAAGGTGATCGCCGCAATCGTATCGAGCGGCGATCGCGATCTGCTGACGGTCGAGACGACGCGGGGGAGCGAGCAAACGATCTCGACGGCGAAGTACGAAGTGACCGGCCGAGGCGGCAAGGGCCGGGAGCTGATGCAGCGCGGCGGCTTCACGCGAGTCGTCCCAGTCGAAGTCCCGCTTCCTTCGCTCGAATCGAGTTCGTAGCGCACCACAGAGGTAGCGAAAGACGCACGCCTGACGGCGTGCTCGAACACCGTCTTGGAGCCGCTCACGTGAGAACGCAACGCGAGGCCACGCACCCGATTCGCCAAGACACGCGCAGATGGCCGCCGTCATCGCAGTCGCCCACGCGCTACTCCGGACGATCTACCATGTCCTCGTGTCCGGGCAGGAGTCATCCCAATAACGACAGGAGGCTGCCGTGAAATCACTCAACACGTGGATCACACTGGCGTTGGCTTTTGCCGCGGCGCCAGCCTTGGCCCAGACCCCGGCCCCTGCTGCCCCGGCAGCGACACCCGCGCGTGGGCCCCAGACGAATTGGTGGTCTCAGGCTGGCGGCGAAAACGGCCCGGAACGCACTGTCTGGGCGGCCCAGAAGACGCCGGAAACGCCCTACACCGGAGTCAACAAGCCGATCTGGCATATCGCCGACATTCTCAAGTCGCATCAGGGACAGGCGCGCTGGGAAGAGAAAGTGGTTCTGACGCGCGACTTCGACGGTCGTTACGTCCAGATGGCCCCGGGCGACAAGGCCAAGTGCATGTTCTACGCCGACGACCGCGTCTTCGGCTGGGTCTATAGCGGCGCTGTGAAGATGACGATCGACGGCCAGGAGCCCAAGGTCTTGTCGAAGGGCTGGGCGTTCAACGTGGCACCACGCCTGTCCTACTGCATGGAGACTGTCGGCACCGAGCCGGTTGTGTATTACCGCACCACGCCCGCCGGGCAGGTGCCGTCTTATCCGGAAAGCGAAACGCCGACGCCGATTCCCGGCTACAAATACATCAAGACCAAGATCACGTCGACCGGCGGCTACGACTCATTCAACGTGCCGTTCTTCAATGTGACGGAGTATGGCGATTCGACGCGCACGAGTGAGCGCTTCCTGTATGACGGCCATACCTCGTCCAACTTGAACATCGGCATGAACATCGCGGAGCTGCCGCCCGTCACCAACTGGGGCCACTGGCACGCCAACATGGTGGAGCTCTGGGTCAATGTTTACGGCAATGTCTGTGCGCTGATCTCCGGCGTCGGAGTGGTCCATGGCGAACCGGGCGACGTGATCAATGCCAATGAAGAACGTTGGCACCGTGCCACCAGCTGTCCCAACACCGGCAAGAGCATACGGATGGCGATGACACCGCGGAGCAAGGAAGGCCAGGTCCATTATTACCAGGTCGACCAGCGGCCCGGGGGGCAGTAAGTCTGCCAGATACTCGAGCGACACGAAGGGCGTTCGAATAGTCAGTGACCGCGCCGCGGGTCGGTTCGGACGTCAGGCCGAAGAAAGCGGTATGACAAGAGAACGCATGCAACCGGTCCTCGTAACTGGAGCCACCGGTCGGGTCGGGCGTGTCGTGATCGATCAGTTGCTGGCCGCAGGCGTGCCGGTGCGCGCGCTCACTCGCCGATCCGCGTCGGCCGCGGCGCTGCCGCCGGCCGTCGAGGTCGCAACCGGCGACCTCACCATACCCGAATCGCTCGACGCGGCCTTGCCGGGTGTGGGTGCGGTGTTCCTCGTCTGGACAGCCCCGGCGATGACGGCTCCGGCCGTGATCGCGCGCCTCGCAACTCACGCGCCGCGCGTCGTCTTTCTCTCCTCGCCTCACCAAACGCCGCACCCGTTCTTTCAGCAACCGAATCCGATGGCTGTCCTCCACGCCGAGATCGAGCGCCTGATCGCAGTCGCTGGCCTCGCGTCGACGATCATCCGGCCGGGAATGTTCGCGTTGAATACGCTGCACTGGTGGGCGGCCCAGATTCGAAACGGAGGCGTCGTCCGGTGGCCCTACGGCGCGGCCGAGACGGCACCGATCGACGAGCGCGACATCGCAGCCGTGGCGGTCCGTGCCCTGTCTGAGGACCGCCATGCCGGAGGCGACTACGTCCTTACAGGCCCGGAGTCACTGAGTCAGGCCGGGCAGGTAAGGATCATCGGCGGTGCCATCAGGAGCCGGATCCGGTTCGAGGAGCTGTCGCCGGAAGATTTCCGGCGCGAGACGGCGGGTATTTGGCCGGCCCCTGTCGTGGACATGCTGCTAGCCGCGTGGAAAGCCGCGCTCGGCCAGCCGGCGTTCGTGACCTCCACCGTGTCCGACGTCGTCGGATCGCCGGCGCGAACCTTTCGCCAGTGGGCCGCCGATCATGCCGCCGCGTTTGTGTAACGCCCAGCGGGTCACGAAGTCTGAGACCCGCTTCGAGTTCGCGCCGCATGGTGCATTCTCTGGAACGCGGGCTAACATCGATGCAGCGGACAGCGCCATGTGATCGAGCGCGCTGAGGCAGCGCGTCGAACTTGGCCGCTGCCTGACATCGGCTTGCAGCCGTCGGCAGCTGGTTTGAACATGCGCCGCCGCGGCTGAAGACGCACGTCAGGCCGACACCGCAGAGGAACTGAAGATGGACCAGCGGTTCGTTTCCCGGAGATTTCCACGCTCGTCGGCGTATCACCCCGAGTGGATCATGGCCAGCGTCAGCGGCGGGGCCAATTCGCTGTGGCTGTCCGAGTGGTTGACCGAGGCGCTGAACCTGCGGCCCGGCATGCGCGTGTTGGACCTCGGGTGTGGCCGCGGGGCGTCGTCCATCTTCCTTCGCCGCGAGTTCGACGTGCAGGTCTGGGCCGCCGACTTGTGGAACAGCGTCTCTGAACGATTTCAGCGCCTCCAGGATGCCGGCGTCGAGGACGGCGTCTTTCCGATTCACGCGGACGCCCGGTCGCTGCCTTTCGCCGCGGAATTCTTCGACGCCATCATCTGCATCGATGCGTTCCCCTACTGCGGAGGGACCGACGACTTGTACCTCAGCTACCTCGCGCGGTTCGTCAAGCCGGGCGGCCTGGTGGGAATTGCGGGAGCCGGCGCGGTGCAGGACATCGAAGGCGGCGGCGTTCCCGAGCATCTTCGCGCGTGGTGGACCCAGGACCAGGGGTGGTGTCTCCATTCCGCAGCGTGGTGGCGGCGGCACTGGGAGCAAAGCGGCATCATGGACATCGAACTGGCCGACACGATGCCGGATGGTTGGCAGAGGTGGCTGGACTGGCACCGGGCGATTGCTCCCGACAACCGTGAGGAAATCCAGGCGCTGGAAACGGACCAGGGCAGGTACCTAGGCTACGTCCGAGTGGTCGGCCGCAGGCGGAAAGACGCTCGGCTTCGGGATCCGATCGTGTCAGTGCCGGTGGAATACAAGAAGACGCCGTTGCTCAATGGCCCAACATAGGGTTGCCGATTGGCACACAGACCGGCCTGACACGCGTTGCACCAGACGGCCGCTGATGCGATCGTCAGCGGCCGCTGGTGAGCGCTATCCGATAGCCCGCGTCAAATTGAGTCGATGTGCGGTCAGGGCTCGCGAACGTGCTGGATAGAGGCCACGTGAGAGAAAGGAGAACCGTCATGGCTGGAGCAAAGTTCGCCCCGTTTGGCTCCGAGCAGGAGTTGACCTGGACAGCTGTGCGACGGGTGCTCTCCTTGGCGTTTGTCAACGGTAAAGCAAATGATTAGTGCTGATGCGATACGTCATGGTTTGGTCCAAGGGGAGTTCTTCCTGGAATATCTCCCCACCGTCTCCCTCGCCGACGGCCGATGTGTGGGGGCGGAGGCGCTGGCTCGGTGGCGACGGTCATCCGGAGTGGTCCAGCCCGACGAGTTCATTCCCCTCATCGAAGGAACCTACCTGTCGGGAATGCTCACTTATTGGGTGTTGGAAACCGTGTCGAAAGAGCTGGGCGACTGGCTCCGAGTTCACAAGGAATTGAGCATCGGCGTCAATGTCCCCCCGGAAATTCTGGGGCGGGGCGGGCTGGAATACACAGCAACGAAGACCGGGATGTCCGAAATAAGGAATCAGATCATCCTCGAGATAACGGAGCGCGGAATACCCGACAACCTGGGCATTGCCGCCCTCGAGGCAGCGTCCCGGTCCGGCGTCCGGATTGCTCTCGACGATGTCACTTTGAGCGCGACCAACCTGGTCATCTTGTCACGCAGCACCTTGGACATGATCAAGACGGACCGGTCGCTCGCTGACCAGATCACGCCTGAATGCCCCTGCCCTGCATGGCTCAGCGGCCTGTCGGCGTTGCTCCAATCAACGCGAGTAGCGGTCATCGCCGAGGGAGTCGAAACGGAGGTACAGGCCAAGGCACTCCGAGCGGCAGGAGTTTCGATGGCGCAGGGGTATTACTTTTCTCCACCCATTTCGGCCGAGAAATTGAAGGCGTACTATTCCAGGACGGGCGGCCAACCGGGCTGATCTTCGACTGGGTCCACATGAAGACCCACCGGCCGAGCTTCAAGGGATACACCAACCTTGGGGATACCCGCGCCTAGCAGCCATCAAGCGGACAAGATGACGCAAGGTCTTTCGCCCAGATGGATCGGCTGTCAGGTTGCCTCGATCGACACCTCTTTGTGGCCGACAATCGGCGATTCGTCGAGCGGCTGACCGCGCGCAAAATCCCGTATGAATACCGCGAGCTGTCGCCGTTCGGGCATTCGTGGGACGTGTGGGACGGACAACTCGTCAGCTTTGCCGACGTCATGTCGAGGCGCTGGAGCCAAGGCCCGGGACGACCATAGGAGTGTCAAGACACCGGCTGACATCCAAATGGAGCCGAAGCCCAAGCGTTCATGTGATCATGTCGCCCGCGGGCGCGCGGCTCATTTGGCACGTTGCGCCGACAGCACTACCAGTTGAGACGAGTCGCGGATCTGTGGACCGCTATCCACTGCCCGATGGCGCGCAGTTGCCCTTCCCGGAACCGAGGTAGCGCACGGGTCATTGTTGACATCGAGTGAGCGTCAGATCGAAGGCGGCCCAGGCGGGCGTCGATCAGTTCGTCGTCGGAGGTGACGTGGTTCCCGGCCCCATGCCGCGCGAAACACGGGGCCTGCTACCTCAGCGCCCCGTGATACCGTTTCCCATCCACGAGGATTCCTCAATGGCACTGCCTACGCGCGCGATCGCGATACTGTTCGCCGGATTCAGTCTGCTTGCTGTGCCAAGCGCGGCGCGGCAACAAGTGTCTGGCGCATTCACGATGAGTGGCAAGTCGTTCAAGCCGGCGCACGCTGCCGCGTTCCGGATGCGCAACCAGAATGCGCCGCGGACGATGGAGACCTACGTGATGCTGACGTTGACGCCGGTCGACATCAAGAAGATCGGCGCCAGCGTCGATCCTTATATGGTCGCGATCAACGATCCGGCCGCGATGAGCGCCGACTACATTGCCTTCCAGGTGAGCGATGCCGGCGAAACGCGCGTGAACGCGCACATCGGCGGCACGCAGTACCTCGATTCGAGCGGCTACATGATGGGGACGAAGGGCTCGCTGGTCGCGACGTGCAAGGAAAACACGCCCGCCCGCATCGCCTGCAGCGTGAAGACGGCTCAGCCCGTGAAGCCGATGAGCGGTCCGGAGTGGACGCTTGACGTCACCTTCGCGGCGCCGGTCGCGTCGCGCATGGCCGGCAAGCCGCTGCCGCCGGACGGCGGCCCGGCGGGCAAAGCCTTGCTCACGCTGATCACCGCAGTCGGCGGGAAGACGCTGGCGCCAATTCTCGCGGGTCTGACCCCGGCGCAGGCGAAGTCGTATCAGGAGAGCTATCGCACGCCGGCAGAGAACCTTGCGTCGGCCAAGGACATCCTTGGTGTCCGGCTGCCAAAGAAGCCCAAGATTACCGGCGGCGAGTCGATCGCCGACGACTACGTCGTGCTCGAGGTAGAAGGCGTCCCGTTCGGGACGAGCCGCATGCTGTATCTGGTCGAGATGCGTCTGGTCGACGGCACGTGGCGTTACGACCAGTCGAGCAACGTCGGCATGCTGCCGTAATCGGCGCCTCGCATAATTCATTTCTGGACTGTGGAGGGCGGAGCGATGGTCCGCTCCACTGTCGAGGACTTAAAGCATGGACGTCATAAGCCGAAGAACCTTTGCAAAGCAGACGGCCTTGCTGCTGGCGGGAACTCAAGTCAGTCCCTGGTTGCAGCTCACGGCAGCGGCTGCGGACGCCGTCACCGCGACCACTTCGACCGGTGATGTTCGCGGCAGCCTGGTCCAGGGCATCAAAGTCTTCAAAGGGATCCCTTACGGTGGAACCACGGCCGGCAAGAATCGTTTCATGCCACCGACGAAACCGATCGCGTGGACGGGCATTCGAGATGCGGTCGCATATGGGCCTACCGCACCGCAGACGCGCGGGCCGGGCGCGGGATCGGCGAGATCTCCGGAGCAGGCCGAAGAGTGCCTGGTGCTGAATGTGTTTACGCCCACTCTGAGCCGCGGCAAGCGGCCCGTGATGGTGTGGCTGCACGGCGGCGGTTTTTCGACCGGGTCCGGTTCGGAGCCGATCCTCGACGGAACCAGCCTGGCACACACCCATGACGTCGTGGTCGTGACCATCAACCACCGCCTCAACGCATTCGGCTTTACCTATCTCGGTGAGGCGATGGGATCGGACTTTTCGTTTTCCGGCGGCGTTGGGCTGCTCGACATCGTCGCCGCACTACAGTGGGTGCGCGACAACATCGACCGATTCGGCGGCGATCCGAACCTGGTGACGATCTTTGGGCAATCCGGTGGCGGACGAAAGGTCGCAACCCTGATGTCGATGCCGGTGGCGAAGGGGCTGTTTCACCGCGCGGTGATCGAGAGCGGGGCCCTGTTGCGGCTGACGACGAAGGAAGACGCCGTCCGCACGACGGAGTTGCTGCTGCGGGAGTTAGGACTTGCGCCGGGCCAGATTCGCGAGCTCCAGAACGTGCCGATGGTCCGATTGCTCGCGGCCAACGCGGCAGTCACCGGCAAGACCACGCTGCGCGAACCCGGCATGACGCCGAACTCGCCGATGGTCGACGGCACGTTGATCCCGAACCACCCCTGGGATCCGGCGGCTCCGATTCTGTCTGCACAGATTCCGTTGTTGATCGGTTATGCAAGGACGGAGGAGACGCTCTACGACCGGCCCACACCGGAGAAGCTTGCCCTCGACGAAGCTGGCCTGAGAGCCCGCGCCGCGGGGCGATTGGGCATCGACCCTGCCCAGGCGATCGACGTGTTTCGCAAGACGCATCCTCAGGCTACACCGTGGGACTTGTGGATCCTGATTGCGACCGATCATCCGAGAGGCGCCTACTCGCGCGAGTTGGCCCGCCGTAAGGCGGTTCAGGGTGGCGCGCCGGTCTTCGCCTATCGATTCGATTGGGAGACGCCGGAGGGCGGCGGACACATGCGATCGCCGCACACGATCGAGATTCAGTTCGTGTTCAACAACATCAAGATCGGAGGGCCGCTCATCTCCGCGATGCCCGAGGCCCACGCGCTGGCCGACAAAGTGAGTGCGGCTTGGGTGGCCTTTGCGCGCACCGGGAATCCCAACACGTCGAAGCTTCCGAAGTGGCCCGCTTACTCGGCCGGTCCGCGCGACACGATGTTGTTCAGCGACAACAGCCATGTCGAACAGGATCCCGACCGAGAACCTCGCCTTCTGATGGAGCAAATGTTGAAACTGGGGTGATGTGAAGCAGCCCTGAAGCCTCACTTCAACTGGAGTCGACGCGAACATCCACACCGCAGTCCCATCCGAACCATGCCGAAGACAGAGCGGCGCACGTGATGGGAGCGGCGCCCCGCGTCCCTCGGGGGCCGCTGGTGCGGCACAACGTGCAGACCGCGGTTGAAGCGGCGGGAGGCTCGCTGAGCGATATTGTGGCGTTGAGGATCTACGTCGTCCACCTGGCGGAGAACGTCGAGGCGGTTGGCAGCGCGCTGAGAGAGGCGTTCACAACGAATCCGCCGACCAGCACCTGGATTGGCGTGACCTCGTTGGCGGTTCCGGAGTTTCTGATCGAGGTTGAAGCCACGGCCGTGTTGGAGTGATCCATGCCCGCACTACCATCGTCCAATCCAAGACAATTCGTCCAAGGTGCGCCGGTGCTGCATGTCTCCGACGTCGCCGCCACGGCAGCGTTCTACCGTGATGTGCTGGGGTTTACCTGGGACTTTGGCGACGAAACCTACGCGGTCGTGTGGCGCGACAACGCCGCGATTCACTTCGTGAGGGACGACGTCGGTCCCAAGGGCGTGCACCTGTTCCAATGGGTGAAAGATGTCGACGCTTACTATCGAGAAGTCGTCGAACGAGGTGCCGATATCGCAAAGGAACTCGCCGATCAACCGTATGGGGTTCGCGAGTTTGGCTTGCGCGATATCAATGGCGTGGGCATCGTGTTCGGTCAGGACATCGAACACGGCTGAAGGTACGATGAGCCGGTTGGTTTGCTAGTGAGGACTCGTGACGACACCTCGAAAAGTCATCGTCCACATCGGCACCAGCGCGGACGGTTACATCGCGCGTTCTGACGGCGATCTCGAGTGGCTGACGTCCCGCCCGGCGCCAAAAGGTTTCTACGGCATGAACGCCTTCATGAAGTCGATCGACACAAAGGTACTGGGCCGGAAGACCTACGAGATCAGCGTGCGAATGGGAGCGACATTCGACGCAAAGAGTCCAACCATCGTCTTCTCCAGGCATGCCTCACAGGCGGACGCGCCGCCAGGCGTGGAGTTCGTGAATGAGGCAATCGGACCCTTTGTGGGCCGCCTTCGAGAGCGGCCTGGCAAGGACATCTGGTTGATGGGCGGGGGCGAGATCATCGCCTCGTTCCTGGACGAGCAGGCGATCGACGAGTTCGTCATCAGCGTGGCCCCGGTCTTCATTGGCGAGGGCGTTCCACTGATCGCGCGTCGTCACCGCCACGTGCCCTTGAACTTGCTCTCCGTCGAACGCTTCGACGATGGTCTGGTCCAGCTGCGTTACCGCGTGCAGAAGGACCATGCTTGATCGCCCGAAACGAGCGGACGGACATCGAACATGCCGATCAAGGTTGGTGAAGTAGAGGCGCTCTTCCGCTACCCGGTGAAGTCCATGAGCGGCGAACCTCTCGAGGTCGCCGACCTCGGCTGGCACGGTCTTGACGGCGACCGGCGCCTGGCCTTCCGCCGGGCTGAGGATCGCAACGGGTTCCCCTGGCTGACCGCTTCCAGGCTTCCGGAGCTGATTCTCTTTGCTCCACAACGTCGGGGACCCGGCGTCGGTGGAAACCTGCCGACGCACGTTCGCACGCCAGAAGGAGAGGAGCTCGCCGTCTTCGGCCAGGAATTGGCGGCGGCGGTCGGTCGCCGCCATGGGTCACCGGTCGAATTGATGCACCTCAATCGTGGCATCTTCGACGAAGCGAGCATCTCCGTGATTACCGCAGCGACGGTCGGCGAAATCGGGAGGCTCGCGGCGCAGCGCCCAGACGTCCGACGATTTCGACCGAACATCCTGATTGCGTCAGTGCGATCGGTCCCCTTCGAGGAGGACGAGTGGGTCGGAGGCGTCCTCTCGTTCGGCGACACCAACGAGGCCGCCGCCATCGGCATCACGAATTACGACGAACGCTGCGCGATGGTGAACTTCGATCCTGACTCGGCACGCCAAACCGCCGAGGTGCTGAAGGCGATTGTCCGGGTGAGGGACAACAAGGTTGGAGTCTACGCCACCGTCACTCGACGCGGGCGCCTCGCGGTCCGTCAGCCCGTATTCTTCGAACCGGCGGTTACATAAACGCGCAATTTCAGATCGAACGGCGACGTACCTCCGCGGATTCTTCTCGCGCAACTGAGTTTGGCAGCGTCCGAGTCACAGTAACAGGAGCCCACCGAACTCAAGAGCAGCAAAGCAAGCCGATGCACATCGCACCCTTTACGATCCGAGTTCCGGATGAGGTTCTATCCGACCTGAGAACGCGCATCCGTAACACGCGCTGGCCTGATCAGGCGCCGGGCGCTGCCTGGGCGCAGGGGACCGACCTCGAGTACCTGAAGCGCCTGCTTGGCTACTGGGCCAACGGCTTCGACTGGCGGGCGCAGGAGCGCCGGCTGAACACGTTCAAGCACTTTCGCGCTGAGATCGGTGACATCCACGTTCACTTCGTACACGAACGGGCACGGGAGGGAAACGGCATCCCTTTGATCCTGACCCATGGATGGCCCAGCTCGTTTCTCGAACTTCTGCCGCTCGTGCCCCTCTTGACCGACCCGAAAGCCAACGGTATCGATGCTCCGGCTTTCGACCTCGTCATTCCCTCGCTTCCGGGATACGGTTTCTCGGAACGGCCGGCACAGGCAAACTACCGCACCGTTGCACGGCTGTGGCATGAGCTCATGCACGGACTCGGCTATGAGCGATATGGGGCCGGAGGCGGAGATTTCGGTGCGGGTGTTGCCACGTATATGGCCATCGACAATCCGGCGCCCATGATCGGCATCCATCTGACCACGATGGAACTCTGGCCGCCGACAGGTGAAGGGACGCGGCTCGTTGACCGAAGCCGAAAGCGCATATGTTACCCAGGTGCGCCAATGGGATGAGGTCGAGCGGGGCTATTCCGCCATCCAGTCGACGAGACCACAGACACTCGGCTATGCGCTGAACGATTCGCCTGCCGGACTCGCGGCCTGGATTCTCGAAAAGTGGCGTGCGTGGAGCGACTCCGACGGCGACCTCGACGTGCGCTTTTCGCAGGACTTTCTCCTCACGATGCTCACGCTCTACTGGGTCACGGAGACCATCACCCCTTCGATGCGCGACTATTTCGACAACCGGTGGCATGCGGCGGATATTCCAACCCGGCGCTCGTGTGCAGGTACCCGTGGGAATTGCCAACTTCGACAACAACTATGTGTCAGAGGGAAGCCCGCCGCGGGAATGGGCGGAGCGGCTTTACGACGTTCGTCGGTGGACCTCAATGCCGAGCGGCGGGCACTTTGCTCCCGCAGAGGAGCCTGAGCTCCTTGCGCGTGACATCGCAGCCTTCTTTGCGGAGATCTAATCCGTGCGGGGCGTATTGACGTGTCAGGTATCGGGCTGCTGAACGAAAAGCCGCTCCACGCTTCGCTGAAAGCGTGGTACGCGCAGCCCGGAGATCGATTCGAAGTTCCAGTCGACGGATTTGTCATCGACATCGTCCGTGACGATCTGTTGTTGGAAATCCAGACCGGCAGTTTTGTGTCGCTCAAGTCGAAACTGGCAAAGCTGGTGCGATCGCATCAGGTGCGACTGATCTATCCGATTGCCCAGGAGAAATGGATTGTTCAGTTGGCGAAGGATGGCAGCCGGGTCGCGACTCGCCGCAAGTCACCCAAGAGAGGGCGGGTCGAGGATCTGTTCTGGAACATGGTGAGCATCCCCCAGCTGATATCGAGCGGCAATCTCTCTCTGGAAGTGCTGATGATTCGGGAGGAAGAGGCAAGGCGGCACGAGCGCGGACGGAAGTGGCGCAGGAAAGGATGGGTCACGGCCGAACGCCGGTTGCTTGAAGTCGTGGACCGAAGGGTGTTTGCCAAGGCGGCAGACTGGTTGGCGCTGCTTCCGCAAGGATTCGAACCATTCACGGCGAGAGATCTAGTGGAGGCGATGGGTATCCGCTTGGAGCTGGCGCAGAAGATGGCGTATTCCTTACGAGAGGCAGAACTGGTGAAGTTGATCGGCAAGCGGGGGCGGGCCAATCTCTATGCGGCGGGCGCCTAAGAGCAGGATGAAGCAAGCCCGCGCTGTCACCAGGAGCGGAGGAGTCCGATGGAGAGCCACAGAATCACCGGCGGCGGCGGCGCGCAGCTCCATGTCGTCGAGACCGGCAACCCTCGGGGCCGGCCGATCGTCTTCATCCACGGCTTCTCGCAGTGTTGGCTCGCTTGGAGCCGGCAGCTCAACTCGGCGTTGGCGGATGACCATCGACTCGTTGCCGTGGATTTGCGCGGTCACGGGCTGTCCGACAAGCCATCGGATGGTTATGGCGATTCGAGACTGTGGGCGGACGACATCGACGCCGTCATACGTACTTGGCCTCGACCAGCCGATCCTGTGCGGCTGGTCCTATGGTTCCCGGCGCTCGACTATATCAGGCACTACGGCGAGACGCGATCGCCGTCAACTTGTCGGAGCGATACGAAGATCGCACCGAGGACGCGCTGTCGTAGCCGGTTTCTGCGGCAGGTTTCTTTGCCGCGAACGTCGACGAGAGCGTCCGCAGCCTCGAATCACTGTTACGTCTGTGCTTCCCACAAGAGCCTTCAGCCGAGGATCTGTACCTCATGCTGGGCTACAACGTATCGGTTTCTCCTTCCGTCCGTCAGGCGCTGTTCTCCCGTTCGGTCGACAACGACGATGTTCTGGCGCAGATTCGTAAGCCTGTACTGCTGACGCATGGCGCAGATGACGCGATTGTCAAACCAGACGTCGCGATCGGCACAAGGCGCGGCTTGCTCACGCGCAGATCGATATCATGGCGAGCACTGGACACGCGCCGTTCTGGGATCAAGCGAGCAGCTTCAATCGTCGGCTGCGCGATTTCGCCGCAAGCGTGTAGCACACGGCCACCAAATCTATCTGCGGCTGGCGCCTCACGATTCGAGCGCCCATCAGGCGCGCAGATGCTGCGCCAAGAACGGGATCCCGCGCTTGCCCCAGAAAATGTGCTCGTCGGGAAACACTTCGTGCTCGATGTGCTCCTCGGCCCCGAAGACGCGATAGATCTCGCGCACCGCGCGAAAGCTCTCGACGCTGGAATTCAGCGGAAAAATGCGATCCCTTTCACCCGACTCCACGAACAGCGGACGCGGTGCGATCAGTCCGGCAATGTCGGACATCTCCGCCCAGTTCAGGATCCCGGGGACGTAGTTGTCTATGCAGTGCACCAGGCTGCCGACGCTGTCGCGAAACGTGTTGAGATAGCCGCTGACCAGCGCGACGCGCAGGCGCGGTTCGAGCGCCGCGGCAAACAGCGTCGCCGTACCGCCGCCCGAGATCCCCATGCAGCCGACGCGTGACGCGTCGAGATCGGGTCGCGTCGCGATGTAATCGATCGTGCGCATGATGTCCCAGACCCGCCAGCCGACCAGCGTCTGGCCGAGCATCATCGCGCCTCCGGCAATCGGATCGCACGCTTTCTGGGTGAGGCCACGCTGCGCGTTCAGCGAATCGCGGCGGCATCCGAATCCCATCGGCTCGATCGCCACCGCCGCGATGCCGGCCTCTGCGACCTGAATCGCAAAGTCGTGCTGGTAGCCAGCCTTGTCCGTCCGATCGAGGCCCTGCTCGTCGATGCCGACGATGTCGTCCACGCCGCGGCCATGGCCGGGGACGCAGATCATCGCCGGCGCCGGTGTCGGCCCGCTCGACGGCGTCAGCACGTAGGCGAGCACGCTGACACCAGCCCGGCTGTCGAACACGACCTTCTCGCGGCGATAGGCGGGAAACGATCGTGTCTCGATAATCTGTGGCCGCAGCGGCGAACGCTCGGCGGGAAAGCCGCCGACGAGCTCGGTCGTCTTTGCATGGAGCTCGCGCTGCCACGCCTCCGCCTCGGGGCGGGTGCTCGCCCGAAAGCGCAGCCGGCGGGGCGCGTTGGCGTAGAGGTCGCGCGCGAACGCCACCGGATCGAAGCGGCGATCGTCGAGTCCGCTTGCCACGCCCGTCAGCGGACCGATGTATGTCGACGGCACCGTGGGCGTCTGTCCGGAGACGGTTGCCGGAAGAGTCCCCCCGGCGACCAGCGCCGCTGCCATGCGCCCGAGTTCACGACGCGTTACGTGTTCCACAGCGGTCGCTCCTTTCAACGCCTGGTCCCGACTTTGTTGCGCCGGTGAGGCGCGCCCGAATAATGAGTGCGAGCGTAGGATACATACTACGCATCGGAGGCGCGATGAAGCCAACGGCGATTCGGACCGCGTTGTTTCTCTTCGTGATCGCCGCTTGTTGGAGTCATGAAAGTTCCATCGTCGCGCAGCCGGGGGGCGGCCCACCGAACGTGCTGCTCATCCAAGCAGACGATCTAGGGTATGGCGACCTCAGTGCGTATGGGCAGGCCCGTTTCCAGACACCTGCCCTCGACCGACTCGCCCGCGAAGGCATCAGGTTCACGCACTACTACGCCGGCAGCACCGTCTGTGCGCCATCGCGGACCACTCTGATGACCGGGCGGCACACGGGGCACGCGTGGATTCGCGGCAACGGAGGAATGCCGGGCGGCGACGTGCCGTTGCGGCCAGAGGACGTCACCATTGCGGAAGTGTTGCGGGGCGCCGGTTATCGGACCGCGGTGATTGGCAAGTGGGGACTGGGCCAGCCGGGCACGACCGGTCAACCGGATCGTCAGGGGTTCGATTATGCGTTCGGCTTCCTGGATCACCGACATGCGCATCGCCAGTTCACGGATCATCTGTGGCGTAACGGCGAGCGGGTGGCCACCGATGTCGATCGCGACTACGTCAATGACTTGTTCACCCAGGAAGCGGCGGCGTTCATCGAACGCGACGCTGGTCGCCCTTTCTTTCTCTACCTGAATTACACCGTGCCGCACGCTGAGCTTCGAGTGCCTGCCGACTCTCTCGCTCAGTTCAAGGGTCAATTTCCAGAGCAGCCGTTCGTGAACACGGCGGCTGACGCGAAGCTCACGGGGGCTCGCCCAGATGCGCCGACGCTTGGGTACCGCTCGCAATCCGAGCCGCGTGCCGCGTTCGCGGCCATGATCGTGCGCATGGATCGCGATATCGGTCGCCTGGTAGACCTCATAGGCGCGCGTGATCTCGAGCGGCGAACCCTCATC
This sequence comes from uncultured Acidobacteriota bacterium, assembly GCA_963773045.1. Classification (GTDB taxonomy): domain Bacteria; phylum Acidobacteriota; class Vicinamibacteria; order Vicinamibacterales; family UBA2999; genus 12-FULL-67-14b. Next base: position 495,246 of record CAVYZT010000005.1, read on the forward strand.
TTGTTCATCAGCGACAACGGTCCGCACCAGGAGGGTGGCGGCGACCCGGTGTACTTCAAGAGTGCTGGCGGTCTTCGTGGCATCAAGCGAGACCTCTACGAAGGAGGCATACGGGTGCCGATGATCGCGCGATGGGTCGGCATGATTCCGGCTGGCACGGTCAGCCATCACCCCTGGGCGCATTGGGACGTGCTGCCGACGCTGGCCGAGGTCGCGCGAACACGTGTGCCCGGTGACTTGGACGGCATGTCGATGCTGCGCGCGCTCCGCGGCGAACCGCAACCGACACACACGTTTTTCTACTGGGAGTTTCACGAGCGAGGGTTTCAGCAGGCCGTCCGAATGAGTCAGTGGAAGGCTCTCCGGCTGAAGGCGGGCGACCCGCTGGAAGTCTACGATCTCGAAGCCGACCCCCGCGAAGAGCGCAACGTCGCCGCCGCGAATCCCGAGGTGGTGGCGAAGATAGAGGCTTATCTCCGGACGGCAAGAACCGAGTCACCGCAGTGGCCTGTTCAATGAACGGCGAGAACCTGCAACGGTGCTGCGCTCCAGGGGGCCTCATGATTGGATGGAGCCGACGCGCGACAAGGCGTGGACGCCGTACACGGGGTTGTGTCTGGCTAGCCGCGAGCCTTGTGGCGATAGCTGCTGTCGTCCACGCTCAGACGGTCGGCGAGGCCTTTCCGCAGTGGGCGCCCGGAACGCTGGACATCCATCAGATCAACACCGGCCGTGGCAACTCGACCTTCTTGGTCCTGCCTGACGGAACCACCATGCTGATCGACGCCGGCAACGGCGGCAATCTGCCGCCGCGCGGCACGCCGCCCCGGCCCGACGGCTCGCGCACACCTGGCGAGTGGATCGCCCGCTACGCCCGCCACATGGGCGCCGCGGCCATCGACTACGGATACCTCACGCACTTCCATGACGACCACATGAACGCCCTCGTCGACGTCGCGGAGCGCATTCCCATTCGCAAGATGCTCGATCGCGCCTGGCCGGATTACAACTATCCGTCGGAGAGCCACAGCGAGTTTCAGGCACCGGCGTTCGTGCAGTACCGCGAGTACCTCAGGAAAGGCGCGACCAAAAGTGAGCGCTTCGAACCCGGGCGAAATGATCAGATCGTGCTGACGCGCGAGCCCGGCAAGTATCCGGAGTTTCAGGTGCGCAACATCGCCGCCAACGGCGAGGTGTGGACTGGCGTCGGCAGCGCGACGAGACGGCACTTCCCGCCGCTCGACAGCGTGGCGCGCAGTGAGTGGCCGACCGAGAACATGTGCAGCCAGGTCGTCCGCATCAGCTACGGCAACTTCGACTATTACGCAGGCGGCGACATTCCTGGTACGCCGCGGCCCGGATATCCAGCATGGCAGGATGTGGAGACGCCTGTCGCCAAGGCGGTTGGCCCGGTGGAGGCGGCGGTGCTCGACCATCACGGGAATCGTGATTCCACCAACGCGTTGCTCGTATCGACGCTGCGGCCTCGTACGTGGATCATTCCGGTGTGGTCATCGGACCATCCCGGTCACGACGTTCTCGACCGCATGTACTCGGACCGCTTGTATTCCGGGCCGCGCGATGTCTTCGCCACCAACATGATCGAGGCCAACAAAATTGTCATCGGCCCGCTGCTCGATCGCCTGGCCAGTTCACAAGGACACGTCGTCGTTCGCGTCGCGCCAGGCGGCGTGAGCTACCAGGTGATCATCCTCGACGATTCGGCGGAGACCTACCGTGTGAGCAAGGTGTTTGGACCATTTCGATCGGACTGATCACGATCAGGACAACATCTGGATGTTCGAGCGGCGTTGATCAGGCGGTGCGGAAGCTGAGCGCGGCCCTGGCATCTAACACTTGGAGGTGGCGACAAACCTTCAGGTTTGTCGTGGCGGCAGCGTGTGGCTCCCTCCGCTCACTCGAGCAGGGTCGTCTTCGTTCCTGTCGCCGCGCCGGTCAACCGCCTTCGCTATGGCTACGGCGAGTCCGCCAAAGCTTTAGCGACGGCGGAACACCCCTCCGGCTTACGCAGGCTTTCAGGCCAACTCGCCCTGGATCGAGCGGCTCAAACAGGGCCGCGTCTCCGCCTGCGGGTTGTTTGTCGGTTGCCTGAGCGGCGCGGCTCCCAAGGTCACTCAGCCGACCCTGCTCGAGTTCGCTCCGATGCGCCTCACCCGCCCGGGGTGCGACGAGGTCCTGACAAACCTTCCACCTTCCCTCCGCTCACCCGAAGCAAGACCGACGACCTCTTTGAGAATCAGCCGGACATTATCGAGACGGCGCAATCTGTTACCCTCTCATCCCGACTATCCATCGAGCGTGAATCAGTGCAGGGAAGGGCGTGACGCTGGTTGCGCGCCATGGAAAGATCGCGCACTTTGAGGCCACCGGCGTCATCGACATCGACTCGAAGAAGCCGATGACGAAAGACGCAGTATTCCGGGAGGACGCCAATGACGGATCCGATCAGGCGCAAAATCTTGAAGACGGGCGCGGCGGCGACCGTGGTCGCCGCAACGCCGCGTATGTTCGCACAGCAGGCCGGGCTAGGAAAAGCTGACGGGTCCTTCTACGAGAAAGGCCCGGTTCGCATCCACTACGAGGAGTTCGGCTCCGGCGTTCCGCTGTTGCTCATCGCCGGCGGGGGACTGAACTCGACGATCGCCGGTTTGGCCAGTCCCTTCAACGCCATCGAGGAGTTCAAGGGCGAGTACCGCTGCATCGCGTCGGACCTGCGCAACGCCTATGCCGGACAGTCCACCGGCCCGCTCGAGATCGACCGGCCATGGGATGCGTACACCGATGACCATCTCGGCCTGATGGATCATCTGCGGATCGACAAGTTCATGGTGATGGGCTTCTGCATTGGCGGTCCCTTCATTTGGAACCTCTTGCGCCGGGCGCCCAATCGTGTGGTCGCGGCCGTGCTGGCGCAGCCCAGCGGGTCGCGTCCGGAGATGCGCGATCTGTTCTACGAGACCAACATCAAGGGGTGGGGTCCGGAGCTGATCAAGCGCCGGCCCGAGATCACGATGGAGATGGTCGACCGGTTTCTGACCAAGATGTACCGCACCAACCCCGACTTCGTCTTCACCGTGACACGGGATTTCGTGCGCTCGTGCCAGACGCCGGTGCTGATCCTGCCGGACGATATCCCGGCGCATCCGTACGCAGTGGCGATGGAGGCGGCGATGCTCGCGCCGAAGGCCGAAGTGAGCATGTTTCCGTGGAAGGAGCCGAAGGAACGCATCCCGCTGGCCGTGCGCCAGATTCGGTCGTTCCTCCGGGCGCACCGGCCCGCTTCCTCATAGACCACGGGACGCCCGCCGCCCGCTCGGGCTCAGAGTCGGAGGCCGAAGCGATCAGAGTTCGCACTCGCCATGAACGTTCTCGACGTCACGCCCATTCTCAACGTCTCGAGCCTTCAGGACAGCTTTGCCTGGTTCGAGCAGTTCGGCTGGAAGAAGCACTGGGAACACGGCGATCCGCCGAACTTTGGCGCCGTGATCTCGGGGCAGTCGGAGATCTTCCTCTGTCAGGGCGGCCAGGGGGCTCGCGGCGGTCCGCTGTCGCGCGAGCCCTGGGACAATCAGGCGGGCAGCACCTGGATGAGCTGGTGGCTGGAATCACCAGCCGAAGTCGACCGCGTGTACGCGCTCGCGTTACAGCTTGACGTCGTCGCACCGTGGCCGCCAACCGATATGCCTTGGAACGTGCGCGAGTGCCATATCCGGCATCCAGATGGCCACATGATTCGCGTCGGTGCGAGGCTGGAAGAGGAGTGAGTGAGGTGGACGGGACGAGATCGCGAACTGTTCTCCTCACGACCGCGCTGCTGGGGGTGCTCGCGATCGGCGCAGTATTGGGGCAGCCCCAACAACGCCCGAATATCGTCGTCATCTTCGCGGACGATCTTGGTTACGGCGATCTCGGCGCCTTTGGCGCGCCAAACATCCGCACGCCTCGGCTCGATGCGATGGCCGCCGAAGGGCAGAAGTGGACCAGCTTCTATGTCCAGCCGGTCTGCTCACCAAGCCGCGCTGCGCTCCTCACCGGCAGGCTCCCGGTCCGCAACGGGATGTTCGGCACTCCTGGTGGAACGGCGCCGCAGGTTTTCCGCGACAACGCGGCTCAGGGGCTGCCGCTCGAGGAAGTCACGATTGCCGAGCTGTTGAAGTCCGCCGGCTACCGGACCGGGATGGTGGGCAAATGGCATCTCGGCCAGTTGCCGCAGTTCCTGCCGATGCATCAGGGCTTCGATTCATGGTTCGGCCTTCCGTACTCGCACGACATGCGAATGACCGTGCCTCGCGACAACGGCTACAAGACTTCCGCTTATTACGCTCCCAAGCCGGAGTACTGGGACGTGCCGCTGATGCAGGACGAGCAAGTCATCGAGCGGCCCGTGGACCATCGCACGCTGACCAAGCGATACACCGACAAAGCGGTTCAGTTCATTGCCGAGAACAAGAACCGGCCGTTCTTCCTTTACATGGCGCACTCGCTGCCGCACATCCCGCTGGCGCGGTCCGACGAGTTCGTCGGCCACAGCGCGGGTGGAATGTACGGCGACGTAGTCGAGGAGATCGATTGGAGCGTCGGCAAGGTTCTCGACGCGCTGCGAGCGGCTGGTGTCGAGCGGAACACACTGGTGCTGTTCACGAGCGACAACGGGCCCTGGCTCCCGTTCCATGACCATGGCGGTTCAGCCGGACCGCTGAGGCAGGGAAAGGGCACTACCTGGGAGGGCGGCGTGCGCACGCCCGCGATCTTCTGGTGGCCAGGGACCATTCGGCCGGGCGTGGTGACGGGAATCGGGTTCAGGGCTCGACCTGCTCGCCACCGCCGCGTCGCTTGCCGCTGCACGAGTGCCAGCCGATCGACCGACCGACTCGATCGACTTGACGCCCGCGCTCAAGGGCACCGGGCCGAGTCCTCGCACCGAATGGTTCTACTACTGGGACAGCGAGCTAAGGGCCGTGCGAGAGGGCAAGTACAAGGCGCACTTCATCACCAGCGGGGCGTACGGACCCGCGAGCCACGAACCGTCCACAACCCGCCGTTGCTGTTCGATCTGTCTGTCGATCCCGGCGAGAGATTCAATATCGCGGCAGAGCATCCGGACGTCGTCGCGGATTTGATCAAATTGGCGAACGCTCATCGCGAGGCCGTCGCGGTCGCCAAGCCGCTCTTCGATCTGCTCTTGCCCACGCCGCAAGCTCAGTGACGAAGAGCCGTTGTGTTAGGAGACGTTCTATACGTGGTCGCGAAGAAACAAGGGCGATGGGCCATAGCCGCGCGATCCGGCAGCCGAGGCGCTCAAGGCGCCCTCAAGTCGCCAGGGCAGCCGCCTGATCTCCACTAGAGGAGCGCCGCAGATGGATCGACGCGAGTTCTTGACCACCGTGGGAGCCAGCGGCGCTGCTGCCACATTTGGGAGTTCCGAGTTGGCGAACCAGAACAAAAACACTGTGTCAGCGACTACCGATCGAGAAATGTGGGTCAGCACTTTGCGGCGACTGGCTGACCCGGTGCTGACGAACCTGGTCAACGCCACGCTGAAGACTCGAATGCCGATTGAGCAAGCGCCGGGTGCCGACCGCCGATCGGTCACGCACCTGGAGGCACTGGGACGGCTCGTCGCCGGAATCGCCCCCTGGATAGAACTGCCGGCGGATGGCACGGCCGAGAGCCAGCTTCGCGCCCGTTATGCAGACCTCACCCGACGCGCGGTTGGCCGCGCGGTCGATCCCGCCTCACCCGATTTTCTGAATTTCACCACCGATCGTCAGCCGCTCGTAGACGCCGCGTTTCTCGCGCAAGGCGTGTTGCGAGCGCCGCAGGCTTTGCGCGGGGCGCTGGATGCGACGGTGAAGCGCAACCTGATTGCCGCCCTCGAGTCCACGCGGACCATTGCGCCAGTGTTCAACAACTGGCTGCTGTTCTCGGCGACGGTCGAGGCCGGGCTGGCAAGCCTCGGCGCGAAGTGGGACCGGATGCGCGTCGATTACGCGCTGCGCCAGCACGAGCAGTGGTACCGCGGCGACGGCGCCTACAGCGACGGACCTGACTTTCACTTCGACTACTACAACAGTTTCGTCATCCACCCGATGCTGCTCGACGTCCTCGATGTCTGTCGGGATGAGATGCCGGCGTGGAAAGAGCTCGCCCAACGAGCCGAGCTCCGCGCGCGGCGTTACGCCGCGGTGCTGGAGCGATCGATCGCACCGGATGGCTCCTTTCCACCGATCGGCCGTTCGATCGCCTATCGCTTCGGCGCATTTCATTTGCTGGCTCAGATGGCGCTTCGACGCGCACTGCCCGAAAACGTGTCGCCCGCTCAAGTCCGCGGTGCACTCACCGCCATCATCCGAAGGTCGATTGAGGCGCCCGGAACCTTTGATGAGAACGGCTGGCTTCGGATCGGCTTCTGCGGCCATCAGCCAGGCGTCGGCGAGACGTACATCTCAACCGGTAGTCTCTACCTGTGCTCGGTGGGACTGTTGCCCTTAGGTCTCGCGCCGACCGACGAATTCTGGTCGGCGCCGCCACAGCCGTGGACGTCAGTGCGCGCATGGTCGGGGCAGGCGTTCCCAATCGACAAGGCCCTGGCTCCATGATGACGACAGGCGGCAGAGTGTTGGGCTCTGTTTCGTTCACGGCGCCGCTCTCCCCGACCCCAAGAAGGTGCTCCAGGGCTCCGGCAGCCAGACACGCTTCGTTCGGCTTGAATCCGCCGACATCTTCTCGCGACCGGAGGTCGAGGCGCTGCTGGCGGCAGCGGTGGCCCGGGCCAAGGTTCCCCTGCCTGACCGCGGACGCGGCAAACTCATCATCCGCTCGATCTCGTCGAAGCAGCGGCCGCGCCGACGGCCGTCTGGCTGATGGCGTACTCCTGAAGTGCGCTCCGCGAGGGTCTTTACCGGCGCCGTGAACGGCGCCCTACGACTGAAGGCAGAAACGCTAGACTACCCGCCATGGCGCCGTCGGTCGGCGATCGCCTCGGCCCCTACCAGATCGTCGCCCAGATCGGCGCGGGCGGAATGGGCGACGTCTACCGCGCGCACGATACGCGCGTCGGCCGCGATGTTGCCGTCAAGGTGTCGGCCCAGCACTTCAGCGATCGATTCGAGCGTGAAGCACGCGCCGTCGCCGCGCTGAACCATCCGAACATCTGCACGCTGCACGACGTCGGTCCCGACTACCTGGTCATGGAACTGGTGGAAGGCGAGCCGCTGAAAGGCCCGTTGCCGTCTCCCGACCGCGCTCGACTACGCGCGCCAAATTGCGCTCGCGCTCGAGGCTGCGCACGAGCGAGGCATCGTGCATCGCGATCTCAAGCCGGCCAACATCAGGGTCCGCAGCGACGGCACGGTCAAAGTGCTGGACTTCGGACTGGCGAAGATCGGCGCGGAAGCGGAGCCCGCTGGCGATCCATCGAATTCGCCGACGATCCCGGCACTGGGGACGCAGGCCGGCACGATCCTGGGCACCGCCGCGTACATGGCGCCAGAACAGGCGCGCGGCAAGCCAGTGGACAAGCGCGCCGACATCTGGGCGTTCGGCGTGGTCTTCTACGAGATGCTCACAGGCCGCCGAGCCTTCGACGGCGACGACACGTCCACCATTCTCGCCGCCGTGCTGCAGACCGAGCCGCGTCTGGACGACGTGCCTGACAGCGTGCGCCGGTTGCTGCAAAGCTGTCTCGAAAAAGATCCGCGAAAACGCCTGCGCGATATCGGCGACGTCTGGCGGCTGCTCGACGACGCGCCCCAACCGGCTGCGTCGCCTGCTCGATCGGGGCGTCTCGGCTGGATCGCGGCGGCCGCGCTTGCAGCGGTTGCCGCCATCGCGCTCTGGGCGCCGTGGCGCAGCGCGACACCTGCGCTGCCGGCACCTCTCGTTCGACTCGATGTCGATCTCGGTTCCGAGATTTCACTGCTGCGGCTCGTCGCGCCCACATTCAGCAGCGTCGTCATCTCGCCCGACGGTACGCGGCTCGTTTTTGTCGCCAGCGTGGCGAATGGTCCGACCCGATTGTTCCTGCGCCGGATGGACGAGGCCGCATCGACCGAGCTGGCTGGCACGCAGGGAGCGACGAACCCGTTCTTCTCGCCCGACGGGCAGTGGGTGGCATTCTGGAGCAACGGCAAGCTCTCGAAGATCCCAGTGGGCGGCGGCGCCGCCGTCCACTTGGCCGAGTTGACGACGATGGCCGGCGGGAGCTGGACGGAAGACGGTGAGCTGATTGTGGGTACCGGCTTGCCGTATCCGACCGGGCTCTTCCGCATCACCGCCGGCGGCGGAACGCCGACGGCTGTGGGCAAACTGGAACCGGGTGAGTGGTTCTATAACTTTCCACAGGTGCTACGCGATCGGAAGATCGCGCTCGTCTCAGTGGTTGGTTCGCCGCCTTCGATCGCCGCCACCAATATCGAGGCGATTGCACTCGACGGATCGATCCGGAAGATGCTCGTGCGGGGTGCGACTTCACCACACTATGTGCCGAGCGGTCACCTGCTCTATGCGAACTCCACCGGCGTCTTTGTCGCGCCGTTCGATCTCGACGCGCTGGAGATTCGAGGAACGGCGGTGCCGATCTTCCCAGACGCGCTGTTGGATCCAGTCACCGGGGGTGCACAAATCACGACGTCGAACAACGGCACGCTGGTGTACCGGAAGAACGCTGGAAGATCGTCGATCCCGATGCACGCGCAGTGGATCGACGGCTCCGGCAAGCGCGAACCGCTGCTCGCCAAGCCAGGTCTCTATGTGGGAAGGGCGCGCATCTCGCCCGACGGGCGCCGTGTGGCGATTTCGATGCGTGACGGTTCGGGCCAGGATATTTGGGTTTACGAGCCCGAGCGCGACACGATGACGCGTCTGACGTCTGGCTCGCAGCTGTTCGCGAGCTTCAATCCGATCTGGACTCCGGACGGACGCCACGTGATTTTCGGGTCGATGGGCAACGGCGTGTTCTGGACGCGCGCCGACGGGGCGGGCCAGCCGCAACTCTTGTTCGCCGGCAAGACGATGCAATTCCCAACATCAGTCACATCCGACGGCAAGCGTCTCGCGTTCAATCAGATCGACGGCAGGCCCCAGCTGTGGTCGGTGGAACTGACGCAGGATTCAAATGGGCTCAAGGCCGGCACGCCCACTCAATTCCTGGAGACGCAGTTCGAGGACAGCGACCCCGCGTTCTCACCAGACGGCCGATGGATCGCGTATCAGTCGAACGAGTCGGGCAGGCTCGAAGTCTACGTACAGGCCGTTCTCGCCGTCTCCATCCGGGAACCAGGGCCGGCTGCAGATCTCCAATAGCGGCGGGGCGCTGCCGGTGTGGATGCCGAACGGACGCGAGCTGCTGTATCAGTCCAGCGGGCAGATCATGGCGGTGGATGTCAGCCTGCGCGCGGATTCGCTCGTCGCCGGCAAGCCGCGCGTGTGGGCCGCGAACGTGAGCGATGCCGGAGGCTTCGACGTCAGCCCGGACGGCAAGCGGATCGCGATCCTGCTGCCGGCTTCGGCGAGCGAGAGTGCACGGCCGGATCACACCATCGTGCTGCTGCAGAATTTCTTCGACGAGCTGCGCCGGCGGGCGCCCGCGGAGCGTTGACCTCGGATCGGGCGGAAGATGCTCACCACGCTGCGCGGCGCGTTTCGGCTGGCATGACTTTCAAGGCGTATCTCGTTTCCGTTCCAGAGCGATTCGTCCGATCCGTGTTGGGGCTCGGCGCCGGCGTCGCTCGCGAAGTGGGAGAGGTCGCCCTGCCGGAAGGTGTCCGCCGCAGTCGGCTCTACCAGAACCTCGTTGACACGACGCTCCGGTTCCTCATCGAGCAGGTCGGCGGAGTCGAAGGTGTCTACAGCGCCGATGAAAAGCTACCTGACAACTTCCTGGTCAGACGGACGGCAGGCAACGCCGTCGAAGTGCTCGGCATCGTCGCCTTTCGCGCCTCGCCGGTGTGGGTCCTCGCGGCTCTCGCGGACCTCTGCGGTATGGGCCGGCAGCTGATACCGGAAATGGCCGACGCGCTCAAGGCGCAGGGCCTGCTGGATAAAGACACACAGTTCACGAGCGTCGATCAGGTGCTGGACGGTCTCGAACGGACCTCGGCCCGGTTGGCCGCGACGATCAACACGCCGCCTCTCGACGTGGCTGGCCTGCGACAGGAATGGGAGGCGATTCGAAACGAAGCTCGAAGCCTCCCGTCCGCCAGCCTTCCCTCCCGGGAAACGATCGGCCAGATATGGGCGCAGCTCAAAGCGGAATCGGCGCGGCAAGAGAGGTCGGTCTTCGAAACCTCGTCGACGATGGCAATTGCAGCGGCGCGAGCGGTTCCCGACGGCGTGCGCTGGCTCTCTTCGTCCGCACGAGTGGGCGCGACGCGCACCGGCCACATCATGGCGTCGGCGCTCCTCGAGCACTACCGGCAGACACTGAGTGAGATCCGGCAAGTCGGATATGTGGAGTATGTCGGCCGGCAGATTCGCCCCTACATCAGAGCGGCCGTCGATCAGTTCTCGCCGCAACGGCGAACCCTCACACAACGCCTGTTGGAGAAGCTTGGGCGCGGGCGCTGATCTAGGATCGAGCGACGACGAGCAACTCGCCGTCACCGAATCCGACCGGCTGGCATTTCCAGCCGCCGTAGATGTTCTCGATCGTGAATCCGGCGGCGGTCAGAGACTCTCGCAGCTGTTCCTCGCTCCGAAATCGAAGCGTGGAGTCGCTCCGCAGTTCTTCGCCGCTACCCAAACGATAGTGGTGCGTAAAGCTGACCGTCTCTTCAGTGACGTTCGTCACCTCAGTCCAAATCTCCACTGTCCCTCCGGAGCCAAGTGTGACCGTGCGTCGCGAGCGCTCCGGTGTCCATCGTTCCCATGCGCGCGCACGAGGGTCACGGGAGTCGAAGGCCAGCCTGCCACCGCGGACGAGGGCGCGGCGCAAATCGGCGAGCACACCGGCCCACTCGTCGTCCGCGATGAAGACCTGCGCCACGTGACTCGTCATCAGGGCCACGTCGAAGGCGGCGTCCGGCGCCGAGCGAGCCGTGCCTTGGATCCACGTGACCCGACCCGAGTTGGGCTTGGCCCGGGCGGTGGAGATGGATGCACCGGCCGGTTCGATGCCCGTAACGCGATGTCCCGCCGCGGCGATGGCCAGCGCCAGCCGCCCGGTCCCACAGCCCAGGTCGAGGACCCTGGCGCCTGGCGTTTCGTTCACGAGCGCAACGAAGTAGTCGTCGTCCGCCGACCACGCCCACTCGGCGTCGTAGATCTCCACGAGGCGCGGGTCGTTGAATTCGGCGTCGCGCATGGTTGAAGCCCAGACGAGATCATACCCAGACGTAGTACGTTTTGGCTCGCGTCACCACAGCGATGAGGACAGTTGAAAGTTGCATAGTTGACAGTGACGAGTTGAAGTTGCCGGTTTGAAGTTCAAGAGAATCGGGTTTCCACGAACTGGGCGTGAACCGAACTTTCAACTTTCAACTTTCAACTTTGAACTTCAACTCTTAACTTTTAACTTTTGAACTTTGAACTTCCCTGCAACGATCTCCCCAGGAGGACGAATGGAGGCTCGATTCGATGCTCGTTCACGGCGTGAGTTTCTGCAGGCTGGCGCGGTGGCGGTGATCGGCGCCACCTCACGTCCTGTCTCGCTGCAGGCGTCGGCCGCGGACCAGGGCGGCGCCACATCGGGCTCTCCCATGTCATCGATCAAAGCGCTCGTGTTCGACACCTTCGGCACTGTCGTCGATTGGCGCGCATCGGTGACTCAGGAAGTTGAGCAGCTGTCGAAACGGAAAGGCCTGAAGATCGACGCCGCGAAGTTTGCCGATTCCTGGCGCGCCGGCTACGGCCCGAGCATGAACCGCGTCCGGACCGGCGAGCTGCCATGGACCAGGCTCGACGCGCTGCATCGGATGATCCTCGACACGCTTCTGGTGGACTTCGGCATCACGGGTCTCTCGGCCGCCGAGATCGATGCGCTCAATCGCGCGTGGCATCGATTGCGGCCGTGGCCCGACGCCGTTGGCGGACTGACGCGGTTGAAAAAGCGATTCATCATCGCGCCTCTCTCGAACGGCAACATCTCGCTGATGACGAATCTGGCCAGGCATTCGGGTCTGCCATGGGACTGCATCCTGGGCGCCGAGCTCGTGCGTCACTACAAGCCGGACCGCGAGGTCTATCAGTCGGCCGCAGACATCCTCGATCTCGAGGTTGGGGCGGTGATGATGGTCGCGGCTCACCTGGGCGACCTTCGCGCCGCCAAGGCGGTGGGGCTGAAAACGGCGTTCGTCACCAGGCCGCTGGAGTTTGGCCCGGCGGGGAAGCCCGACCTGAAACCGGATGCGTCAGTCGATCTTTCGGCGACGGATTTCAACGACCTCGCCAGTCAGCTTGGCGCCTGACTTCCTGATATCCTTGGCGCCGAGCGCGTGCGATGAGCGACCGGCGCAAATTCATCCCGTTTTTCGTTCCCCTGCTGTTCGGGCTGATGAGCCTGTCCAACGTCATCGCGAACCCGCGAATCGCAACGCTTCGCGGGTCGGACGTTCTTCAACTGATCGCCACCGGTATGTGCTTCGGCGCCGCCATCGCGCTCGGGGTTGTTTTCGTTCGCGGCCAACGCTAGCTCGAGCCGCCTTCTCGATTAGAGGATTGCGATGCGTCGACGACCGCTGTTTGCGCGCGTGACTGCTCTTGCCGCCCTGCTGTCTTCGTCCACGCTGTCGTTCGGTCAGACGTTCGGTCGCATGGAGGTGCGCGCGATTGACAGCGTCACCCTGACTGGCGAGCAGTTCCTGCTAGGGGACACGAATGGCAAGCCGGCGAGGCTTGCCGGCGAATTGCGCCTGCCCAACGCTCCGGGCCGGGTACCGGCGGTGATTCTCGTGCACGGCTCCGGAGGGCTGGCGGCGTCCGAAGATCGATGGGCGCAGGAGCTCAACGGCGCCGGGATCGCGACGTTTCTGCTCGACTCGTTCTCGGGGCGCGGCATCGTCAGCACGGTGAACGACCAGTCGCAGCTTCACTCGCTGGCCATGATGGTCGATGCCTATCGCGCGCTCGCGAGCCTGTCCGGCCACGCGCGCATCGATCCGAACCGCATCGCGGTGATGGGCCTGTCCAAAGGCGCCGTGGCCGCGGTCTATTCCAGCAACCAGCGGTTCTTGAAGCTCCATGGACCGAGCCAGGGGCAGTTCGCCGCACACATCGGTCTCTACACGCCGTGCAACGTCCACTACAACCAGGACGAGAAGACGACCGGCAAACCGATTCGACTGTTCCACGGCGCCGCCGACGACTACGTGCCGCCCGCACCGTGTCGCGACTACGTCGCGCGTCTGAAGACGGCCGGCGCCGACGTGACGCTCACCGAATATCCCGACGCGTACCACGCCTACGACTTCTTCACCATCAAGCAGCCGATCAAGATTCCCACCGCTCAGACGACGCGGGCCTGCCAGCTCGAGGAGGGGCCGAACGGCGTGACCCTCAACAGCAAGACCAAAAAGCCGTTCGACCTGAACGATGCCTGCGTCGAGAAGGGGCCGATGGCCGGCTACAACGCCGCGGCCCACGAGGCGACGGTGAAGGCGGTGAAAGAGTTCCTGGCGGCGACCTTCGCCGCGAAGTAATCGGCGCTCGCCGGGACGGCTCCATGATTTCCAACGGCGTCACGATCGAGGCCGAACGGCCGGACACTCCAGACGCGATGGCGTTGATCGACGAGCTCGAAACGCACCTGGCCTCGCTCTACCCGAGCGAGAGCCGGCATGGCTACAGCGTCGCAAAGCTGATTGCCGAGGGCGTCGCGTTCTTTGTGATCCGCGCCGACGGCGAGCCCGCCGGCTGCGGCGGCATTCAGATCTATGGTGATGACTACGGCGAGCTGAAACGGATGTATGTCCGCCCGCCGTTTCGCGGACAGGGACTAGCCAAGGCGCTGCTGGATCACCTGACGGAGTACGCGCGCAGCCGGGGCATTCGACTGCTGCGGCTGGAGACTGGCATCCACCAGCACGAGGCCATCGGCTTGTACGAACGCGCGGGCTTTCGCAGTGTCCCGCCCTTTGGTAATTACACGATCGATCCGCTCAGCCGGTGTTACGAGAAACGGCTCGATTGAGGCCGGGAGGTGTTGTCATGACCAGCGTCGATCGTCGAACCTTCCTCGCGTCGGTCGGGACCGCGCTGGCAGCACACGCCTGGCCGGCGGCAGCGACGACGCGGTCAACCCAGGGTGCTCGTCGAATCGACGTGCATCACCATTTCGCGCCGCCAGCCTGGGTCGCCGATGTCAAAGGCCGGCCATTGCTTCAGCCGGCCAACACACGGTGGACGCCGGAGCAGTCAATCGAGGACATGGATCGCGGCGGTGTCGCCGCGGCGCTCGTCTCGATCACCAACCCCGGTCTCTGGTTCGGCGACCCCGCTCAATCGCGCCGCCTGGCGCGCGCCTGCAACGACTTTGGCGCGAAGCTGGTGCTGGATCATCCGAGACGCTTCGGCTTGTTTGCGGCGATGCCGCTGCCGGACGTGGACGCCGCGCTCGCGGAGATTGCGTACGCGTACGACACGCTCAAAGCCGATGGCGTCGGTTTGTTCACCAGTTACGGCGACAAGTGGCTGGGCAATCCGGCATTCCGGCCCGTGATGGAGGAGCTCAATCGCCGGAAGGCCGTCGTCGCCGTCCATCCAACCGCGGCCGACTGTTGCCGGAATCTCAGCTACGCGCCTGGCGTGGGCCCGGGGAGCCTCGAATACGGCACCGACACGACGCGCGCGATCATGGGCGTCGCGTTCAGCGGCGACGCCACGCGGTTTCCCGGCATCCGGTTCATCTGGTCGCACGCCGGCGGCACGGCGCCATTCCTGGCCGGCCGCATCGAAGGCGCTGCCAGCGGCGCGAAAGAGGCGCTGCCCGACGGCTTTGCGGCTGCACTGAAGAAGTTCTATTACGACACGGCCGGCGCCGCCAATCGTGGCGCGCTCATCTCGCTCGCGCAACTGGTCAAGCCGGCACAGATCGTGTTCGGTACCGATTTCCCTCCAGGCGGATCGAGTTCCGCCGTGGCGAAGGCGCTGGCCGAGACCGGACTGTTCAGCGACGGCGATCTGCGCGCGATCAGCTGGGACAACGCCGTCACGCTGCTGCCGCGCTTTGCGGCGTGAGGGTCAAGGGGCACAGACGATGATCTATCTCTTGCTGAAGTGGCTTCACGTCGTGGCCGCCATCATCGCAGTGGGCGCCAATGCGACATACGGCATCTGGATCGCGCGCGCGTCGCGGACGCCGGAAGTGCTTCCGTTCACGCTGCGCGTGATCAAGCAGCTCGACGATCGCGTCGCGAACCCGTCGTATGGACTGCTGCTGCTGACCGGACTTGGAATGATGTACACGATCGGTGCGCAGATCACGCGGACGCCGTGGCTGCTCGTCTCGCTTGTCGCCTTTGTCGTGATGGGGCTCATCGCGGCCTTCGGCTACACGCCGGTGTTGAAGCGCCAGATTGAGGTATTGGATCGAGACGGGTTCAACTCGCCTGCCTACAAGGCCATTGCCGGGCGGGGAACGAGGCTCGGCATGGTCCTCGCCGTCCTGGCCATGCTCATCGTGTTCCTGATGGTGGTGAAGCCGCGCCTGTGGGCGGCATGACGCCCGGCGGAGGTTGCGTGTCGGCACCACATCGCCGCTCAGGTTCGAGAAGATTCGGAAGCGACCTCGCGCAACATCATATGAGCCCACGGCCATGACCGCCGAGTCCTCTGCGATCGACGCTCCCGAGCGCTGCCTCAACTGCGGCGAGACGCTCGCCGGCCGGTTCTGCGGGGCCTGCGGGCAGCGCGTGGTCCCTCCGCACCCTACCGTTCGAGAACTGGTCGGCGATGCGTGGAACGAGCTGAGCGGGTACGACGGTCGAATTGCGGCGACGTTCCGCGGGCTGCTCAAGCCCGGACTGTTGACTCGACACTACATCGAAGGACAACGCGCCCGATATCTGTCTCCGGTTCGCTTGTACCTGATCGTGAGCCTCGTCTACTTTGTCGTCGCGGCGGCGGCGCCCTCACTCGATCCGGTTGGGAGCGGCCGCCAGACGGTGGGACCCGGCGTCCGCTTTGGCGTGACCGGCGCTGGCCCCGACGGCATCCTGACGGCGGAAGACCGGGAAGAACTGTTGAGGGACCTCGATCGCGCGCCGTGGCTGCTACGGCCGATGCTCAAGGCAGTCGCCGACAATCCTGCCGATTTCCGAAAGAACCTCTTCACCATCATGCCGCGCGTCTTCTTCGGCCTGCTGCCGGTGTTTGCGGCGATCGTTGCGTTGTTCTACCGGCGGCAGACGTTCCCGACCTCGCTGGTGTTTGCCGTTCACTTGCACGCGTTCGGGTTCGTCGTGCTCACCCTGTCCGAATTGTTCAAATTCTCCGGCTCACGAATCGTGGCAGCCGTGGCGGGCGGCGCGGTGATGGTAGCGCTCACCGTTTATGTGTTTCTGGCGTTCCGCGCGGTGTTTGGCGGAAAAGTGCCGGCGACGATTGCCAAGATGGCGGGCATCGGCCTGCTCTACGCGTTTGCGGCCGCCCCGGCGTTCCTTATCATGCTGATGTGGGCGGCGGTCTCATGATCTGGCTCCGCATCGCACTCGTCATCGGGATCGCCATTCCCGCGTCTGCGATTCAATTTGGCGCTGGCGGCCATCACGGCGCCAACCACGATGCCTACGACGGCCGGTTCACGTTCGTGCGGTTGCGCTGGGGATCCGACTTCGGCTTTTCCCGCGGCGGCTTCGGCTCCGCCTGGAACCACGACTACCCGCGGGCGGAACGGCACCTGGCGCTGATCATCAAGGAGCTGACCGCGATCGACATGCGCACCGACGACAGCCTCATTCTGACGCTCGACGATCCGGCGCTCTTCAACTACCCGATCGCCTTCATGTGGGAGCCGGGTTTCTGGAACCTGACCGATCGTGAGGCCGAGTCGTTTCGCGCCTACCTGTCGAAGGGCGGCTTTGCCGTATTCGAGGACTTCGACGGCCCTCAGCAGTGGAGCAATTTCGAGGCGCAGATGCGGCGCGTGCTGCCCGACAGCCGCCTCGTCCGGCTCGACAAGACGCACCACATCTTCGACTCGTTCTTCCGCATCAACGACATCGATGCGATCCTGCATCCGATGTCCGGCATCGTGCCGAGCTACTACGGGATCTTCGAGGACAACGATCCAGGCAAGCGCCTGCTCGTCGTCGCGAACTTCGACAACGACGTCCCGGAATATTGGGAATGGTCCGGCGAAGGACTGTTCCCGTTCGACCTGTCGAATGAGGCGTACAAGCTCGGCGTCAACTATTTGATTTACGGCCTCACGCACTGATGCGGTGGATCACAGCGCTCGCGGCCCTGATGACCATCGTCGGGCACGGACAGGTCGCGCCGGCGACGTCCGTCTTGGTCGTCGTTGATTTGGCGAACACGCCGAACGACGATCGTGGCCGCGTCACCGAACTCGGGAAGTCGATTGTGGCGGGCGCCGAAACTCGCGTCTGGTCGGGGTTTCCTGACGACCCGGTGAGTCGGCACCGCCTGGCCTTTTCCGAAGCGTTCGACATCTTTCGCGGCAATGCCACGGTGCTGCAGACCGTGAAAGCACGTGAGTGCGCAGACAACCTTCCCGCGTGTGGAGCGGATTTGCCGTTGCGGGCACGGCAGGCGCTGGACGCCTTTGACGCGCTGGCGCGCGCGACGATCGCTGACCTTACCGCTGCCGTGAACGATCTGGCGGGCCGCAACCACCCGCGACCACACGCCGTTGTCTTTGTGACTTCCGGGCTGCCGTTCCGCTCGGAACCAAAACGCGAACTCGAAGCGTTGAGAGATGCGATGCGTCGATCGGCCACGACGCTCGCAATCGTGGACGGCGGCACCACGGGCCGGGCCTCCGGCGTGGCTCGTATGGCGGTCTGTACTGAGCGCGGCCAGCTACACAGCCAGCGCCGATGGTCTGCGAGACCTCCGGGCCGCGCTGGCGACTTCAGATCGGATTCGGGTCGCTCCACGTACTGACTTGCCGCAGGCGGAAGGCGCGCCTCTTCGGGCGTTGCGGCTCCCTCCAGAAGTCGCTATCGCCTCCGACTACGCAGTCGCGTTTGCCGGCAGCGCCGAAACGCTGCTGGCCGAGGAGCACTACGTTCAAGAGGTCAAGACCCGGCCCTCGGCCGGCGCGATGCCCCGCTACTCGACGTCTGGCATCACGATCGAGAGGCGAGAGCTCGATTCAGAGGTCGCGCTCATCCAGCTGAAGCCCGGCGAGCTGTGGCTGCTCGCACGAGATATCCATCGCGTCGACAAGCGTCCACTCGAAGCTGCGCAACGGGTTCCATTGCCCGTGGTTCGTCCCGATACCGACGCGGAGGCGTTGACGCAGCTTCGGGCGATCGCTGCCCAGGGTGCGCGATTCAACATCGGCGGGATCCGTCGCGATCTGAATGTTCCAACCCTGGCGCTGTGGCTGCTGACGCCGGCGATTCTTCCTCGCTTCGATTTCTCGGTCCGCGACACTGAGACCATCGACGGTCGTCGCGCCGTCGTCGTTCAGTTCAAGGAGCGGCAGCCGCCCTTCCTTTTCAATGTGGACGACGTTCCGGTGCCGACGTCCGGACGTTTCTGGCTCGATCGCGAGCGCCGGGCCGTGATCCGAACCGAGCTGCTGCTGCAATCGGCCGCCGGCCGTCGAGAGGCGCAGGCGCTGATCGTGGTGAACTACGCCTTCGACGCCAAGTCGGACGCCTGGGTCCCGAGGGACATGGCCGAGCAGTACAATGCACCGCTCACACGGCAGTTCGTCATGGCCACTGCCACCTATACCAACGTGCGCCGCTTCTCATCGTCGGTGCGCATCGTCAAGTAGCCAGTCACTGTTCAGCTCGGGAGGCACTCGTTGATCTCGCCGCAACCCGCAACGCTCGAGGGACATGGCATCCGCCTCGAGCCGCTCGCTGCCAGCCATCACGACGGGCTCTGTCAGGCCGTCGCCGACGGAAGACTGTGGGGCCTCTGGTTCACCTCTGCGCCAGAGCCTGATGAGGTCAAGGGCTACATCGAGCGCGCGCTCGATGGACAGCGAGCCGGCCACATGCTGCCCTGGGCGGTACGCGAGCTCGAGAGCGGCGCGCTTGCGGGAACCACGCGCTACCACGACATCGTTCGCGAGATCGATCGCGTCGAGATTGGCTACACGTGGTACGCGAAACGCTGGCAGCGGACTCACGTCAACACCGTGTGCAAACTGCTGTTGTTCACCCACGCGTTCGAGGCCCTCGGCTGCCAGGTCGTCGGACTACGGACCGACAATTTCAACTTTGCCTCGCAGCGGGCCATCGAGGCCCTCGGCGCCAAGAAGGACGGCGTGCTGCGTCACCATCAAGGGCGGCGAGACGGGTCGGCGCGGGACAGCGTCATGTACAGCGTGCTCGCGCACGAATGGCCGGATGTGAAGCGCCACCTCGAGCTGCGGCTGCTGCGACATCGCGACCGGGGAGAATCATGACAGACACCGTTACGTACAGGCCACAGAGACACAGAGACACAGAGAACATTCAAAGGCGTCACGCTGTATTCGTGATCACGTACACAGCCGCGGAGACGCGGAGGCGCGGACAACTGTGAGATGAGCCCGAGTGGGATTCTCGTAGTCACCGGCGGAAGCCGAGGGATTGGCGCTGCCACCGCACGCTTGGGCGCCCGGCGTGGTTACGCCGTGTGCGTCAATTACCGGCGCAATCGCGAGGCCGCCGAGCAAGTGGTCCAGGAGATCGAAGCTGCGGGCGGAAGAGCTGTCTGCCTCGCCGCGGACGTGTCGGTCGAGGCCGACGTCGTGCGCCTCTTCCAAGCCGTAGACGAGCAGCTCGGCCCGATTACCGCCCTTGTCAACAATGCCGGCGTGCTCGAGACGCAGATGCGGCTCGACGCGATGGACGCCGGGCGTCTCCGTCGCATCTTCGAGACCAACGTCGTCGGCGCGTTCGTCTGCGCGCGCGAGGCTGTGCGGCGGATGTCGACGCGCCATGGCGGTTCGGGCGGCGCCATCGTGAACGTCTCCTCGGGCGCGGCCCGCATCGGGTCACCCAACGAATACATCGACTACGCAGCGTCGAAGGGCGCGCTCGACACGATGACGGTTGGTCTTGCGAAAGAGGTCGCCGAGGAAGGCATTCGCGTGAACGCGGTCCGGCCGGGCTTCATCTACACCGAAATGCACGCCAGCGGCGGTGAGCCCAATCGCGTCGATCGCGTGAAGGCCTTCGTGCCGATGAAGCGAGGCGGCCTGCCGGAAGAAGTGGCCCACGCCATCCTGTGGCTCCTCTCGGAGGAGGCCTCGTTCACGACGGGGACGTTTGTCGATGTGACCGGTGGCCGATAGCTGTGCCCGCGCTGTTACGGACGGGCACTGCGTTCTTTGCCGCGGAGACGCGGAGGCGCGGAGAAGCAGCTGACGGAAACACGAAACACGGCTTCATCGAGGCGGGCCGGTCATGCGCTTGCGCGTCATCGGCATCGGCGAGCCGGTTTCAAGCAGCGTCTTCATGCCGGAGATGACGAGCGGCCAGCCGGCCGACACGCCTTTGAACATCTCCGATCCAGCTTCGAGCGCGGAGTGTGTGACGGTCAGGCGTATCGCGTCCATGTAGGACTCGATGTCAAACGCCACGCGCGACACCTTCGCCGGGTCGTAGATCTCATTCGGCAATGCCCAAGTCAGAACGAGCCGGCTCGGCTGGACGGCCTCGATCACCTTGCCGGCGATGTCGACAATCGACGCATCGTCGTAGTCCTGATGCTCCCACATCGAGCCGGGCTGCCAGTCAGAGACGTTCCGGTGCCGGCTCCAGTATTCGCGCACCATCTTGGCGTCGGTGAGCGCCTGCCACACTCGTTGCCGAGAGGTCTGGATGTAGCTGATGTAAACGAACGAGGCATCCGAATGATTCATGTTCCTCCCCCGACTCTCAACTTGTCCCGCGTGCCGCAAGGGAAATGAAGCAGGTTCTTGCCGGATAATGCTGGCCTATGAATCGAGACGTGCCGTATTCGCCTGGCGAACGCCTTGTGCTCTGGTCGCTCGGCGTCGTCGGCGCCGTCGTCCTGAACAGCGTCTTCATCTACGGCCTCGTGGTGGAGCCCGAGATGATCAACGCCGCCATGTCGAATCCTCTCGCGGCGTCGTTCATTGTCGAAGCGCTGCTGTTGATGTGCGTATTTGCGTATCTGCTGGCCAAATGGGGCGTGAGCCGGCTGCACTGGGGATGGTTCATCGCCCTGTCGCTGTTCGGCAGCATGGCGTTCGCCTTGCCGGTGGTGCTGCTGTGGCGAAGCCGTCACGACGACAAGCCTAAAGGTTTGTCGCCACGAGCGGCTGGTGAGCCAGCATGATTGTTCGACACTGGACGGGACTGGTAAAGCGGGATCGAGCCGACGAGTACGTCTCGCATCTTCACACCGAGACGTTCCCGTCGTTGACCAAGATTCCCGGCTTCCTCGCTGCGCGCATCCTGCGGCGATCGGTGAGTCAAGGCGTCGAGTTTGTGATCGTGACTGAGTGGGACTCGCTCCAGGCGATTGAGCGCTTCGCGGGAAGTGACGCCGAACAGGCCGTGGTGCCCGAAGCGGTTCAGCAGATGATGGTCGACTACGATCGAACCGTCCGCCACTACGAAGTGATTGAGTAGCGGATCCCGAGAACGAAAGGCGGGCCTAACTACCTTCGCCAAGGCTACGGTGGTCCGCCGTAGCTCTAGCGCAGGCGGAAGACCCGCCTCTACGCCTTTGTCCGCCGAAGCGCCTCCGAATTCAAGGAGCGAAGGCGGATCTACTTCTTCTTGGGTATGTTCAACTCCGCAAGCTTGGCCACCATGTCGGGTCCAGACGACGCCGGCTTCACGGCGTTGTCGATGTGGAGGATCTTGCCGTCGGCCCCGATGTAGAAGGTCCAGCGCCGCGCGAGACCGGTTGGTCCCAGGACACCGTACTTCGTCGCGATTTCTTTGCTGACGTCGCTCAGGATCGGATAGTCCGCTTCGTGCATCTCGGCGAACTTCTTGTTGTCGTCGACGTTGTCGACGCTGATCATGTAGTAGTCGACGTTGTACTGCCGAATCAGATCGCCGCTCTCACGGAGCGACTTGCATTCGGCCGTTCACCCGGCGGTGAACGCTTTGGGGAACCACGCCAGTACCACGGCCCGCTTGCCTGCGGAGTCGGCCAGCGTGTGCGTCTTGCCATCCGAGCCGGGCGCCGAGAAGGCCGGAGCCATGTCACCCACCTTCAACGCGGCCTGCTCTTGCGCCCGGCCGAACGTGGTGGAGACGAGGCTCAGGGCCGCCGCGAGGCCGACCTTGAACACCGCTTTCATTCGCATCAGGTGATCCTCCGCAGGGAATGGTAGCGAAGCTCCGCCAAAAATGGAGAAGAAAAATTCTGGCTCCGCTCCGGAATACGCTTCATGTGGTCGTGTATTCACCCTCACGATGTCTGGCAGCCCAAAGGCTATCATCGAAAAATGAGGGCGAAGCTCTGGCGAGGACTGGCCATTGTGGCCGTGTTACTCGCCGCCCTCATGGTCAGCGCCGTGCTGGTCGCTCACACCTCGTGGGCGCGCGCCCGGGCCCTCAATTGGGCCGTAACCTTCCTCGACGCCCGCTACCGGCTGGTCCTGTCGGCCCGCGCGCTCGACTACAACGCCCTGACCCGCCGCGTCGCGCTCGACGAAGTCCGCCTCGCGGCGCGAGGCCATGAAGACCAGCCGTTCTTCACCGCCAAGCGGGTCGAGGTGCATCTGCCGCGATCGGTCTACTCCGGAGTGTTCTTCATCGACTCCCTCGGCATCGACGGCGGAGCCACCGACATCGTTCGCGACGAGGAGGGCGTGTCGAATCTGCCGCCGTCCAGTGGCGGACCGACGTCGCCGATCGCCCGGCGCGTCGACATTCGCGCGATCGCATTCGACGGCTTCAGCCTGCGCTACATCGATCGCCTTCGCGATCTCGCCCTCTCCGTCCCGAGGATGGCCGCGAATCTGAAGTACCAATCCGGTGGCGCCACCGGGCCATTCTGGATTCACGGGCAGACGACGTTCCGCCGTCACGAGCAGACGATCACGCTGGAGCCGGCCGAGGCGAAGCTGACCTTCGATGGCAGCAACATCGCGTTCGAGGGCTTGCCGATGAGCTCCGCCGACCTCGGCGCCACGTTGAAAGGCCAGGTGCGCCGTGTGCTCGACGCTCCGGTGCTCGACCTCAGCCTAGATGGCGTGGCTCATCTCGGCGACGCGGTGCGATGGGTGACGTCTCCCGTGCCGGTCAGCGGCTCGGCGAACCTCCGCGGTACGATCACCGGTCCGCCGTCGCAGGTCGAGATTGCGCTCAACGTCTCTGGCGATGACCTCAGCGTCGGACGTGAACGCGGGGTGCGCGTCGAGGGACCCGTACGAATCACACCCGACATCGCCATGAGCGAGGGCATGACGATCACGCCGGCGACGGGCGGATCGATCCGCGCGACGTTCGAGGTGCCGTTCACCTCCTCGGCCGCGACGACTCGCGCCCAATACACCGGTCTCGATCTTCAGTCGGCGTTCCGGCTGAGTAATCTCGAGCCGCCTCCTCTTGGATCCACGCTCGACGGCGAGTTGACGTTCGAGACCGGCGAGACGCGCAAGCTGGTGTTTACCAATCGCGGCACCGCCCGGTCCTCCAGCGGCGTGGTCGGCATCAGCGGCACGGCAACAGGCTCGCTGATTGGCAACCGATATGCCGTCGAGCAATCGCACTCGGTGCCGGGTCTCACCGTCGAAGGCGCGCTCTCCGGCGTCTTGAACACGGCAAAGGCCATCAGTTCGACGATCCAGGGCGCGCCGGACGTGCACATCAGCGACCTGGCTACCGCCGCCGAGAGTCTGTCCACGCTTGGGGTCACGATCCCGGCGTTCGCGAAACGGATCGGCGGCGCGTTGGACGCGCTGGCGGTGAAGTTGTCAGGAACCTACGATCAGCCGGTCGTCCATGCCGGCGTCAGCGGCGACGCAGTGGACATTCCGGCGGTGGGTCTCATCGCCGTCAAGACGACGGTTGACGCCGATCGTCACAGGGCGACGCTTGCCGACGTCGAGGTGCGCCATGGGTCGGCGACCGTGACCGGCGACCTCGCGGCGGATCTCGACGCCCGCCAGTGGAGCGGGACGCTGCACCTGCAGGCCGATGAGGCGGCGGACCTGCAGTCGGCGCTTCCCGAAGCCTGGCGCATCAGCGGCCCCGTGCGCGCCGATGCGACTGCCGGTGGACCATTGGACGCGATTCAGTTCGAGACCACCATCGACGGCGCCAACCTGACCGTGTCGGGCCAGCCGATTGATGAGATCGCGGCGACGACCGTGGTCACGACCAGCGCGATCGAGGTGACGTCGCTCGACATCAAGGGGTACGACGGCCGCCTTGCCGGCCGGGTGAAGTACGACTGGGACACCGACGCCTACGAGGCCAACCTCGACGGCACCGATCTGAAATACCGCGGCTCTCTGCTTGCCGACGCCGACACCCTCGCCACCGTGTCGCTGCACTTCGAAGGCGCGGGCACGACCGCGGATCTTGGCGGCAAAGGCGAGGCGAAGTTCTCGATCTCGGGCGGCACGGCCGGAACGCTCGTGGGCGACGGCGATCTGACCTTCGATCTGCTGGGCGACCGCATTCGCTATCGCTCCACATTGCCTTCGCTGAATGCGCTGGTTACCGGGACCATCGGTGCCTCTGCCCCGTACCAATATCGCGCCGAGGCAGAGCTCAATCGCGTGCCGCTCGAGCCGCTAGCCCCCATCGCCAACGCGCGTGAAGGCGAGGTCAATGGCTTCCTGACCACGACGGTGGTAATCAATGGCGCCATCGAGAGCGAAAACGGAACCACGGCGACGGCGCTTCTTCAGGACATCGACGCGAGCATCGGCGGCGTTCCGATCAAGCTCGCCAACCCGACGACGGTGACGTGGCGGCAGCACAGCCTGACTGCCGACCCGTTCGAGCTTGGCATCGGCAAGGGCAAGCTGTCCGCCAAGGGAACGTGGGCCAATCGAACCGACCAGACGTTCGAGGGGACCTATACCGGGACCGTCGAAGATGTCACCGGCATCGCCCACGCCTTCAATCTACCGACCAATTTGGACGGCACTGGCAACCTCACGACATCGTTCAAGTGGACCGGCGATCCCAAGAATGCGGCCGGCACGCTGACGCTTCGTGACGGCAGCGTGGCGACGTTTCGAGGGCCCGCGCCGGTCACAGGATTGGAGATTGACGCCAAGCTCGAGGGCGAGTCGGTAACGGTGTCACGAGTCGCCGGCCGCCTGGCCACTGGTCAGGTCGAGGGCAGCTTCTCGGCCCACGCCGCGGCCAAAATGACTGAGCTCACCCTCGAGGACGCCAACGGCGAGATCGTGGTGGACGAAGCGTCGCTCACGATGTCCGGCATTCCGGTAACGCAGCAGCGTCCGTCGCGAGTGACATTTGCCAACGGCGTTTTCACCGCGGCTGATGTCGCGTGGAATGTGGCTGACAGTCCGCTGGAGGTCACTGGCACGACCACGGTCAAATCGGGCGCTGACATCGAGCTCGATCTCGGCGTCAAAGGACAGTCGGACCTTCGCATCCTGACCGCCTTTTTTCCTTCGATCGGGTTCGATGGAATCGCCGACATCGACGCCAAGGTGACGGGAACGCCCGACGCGCCTCGAATGAACGGCACCCTCAAGCTGACCGACGCCGGAGTAGCGCTCGACGACCCCAGGCTCGTGATCTCGGACGTGTCCGGCCCGGTTGCGTTGTCGGGCGACACGATCGTCGTCGAGAATCTCAGCGGTACGGCCAACGGCGGCACGCTGCTGATGGACGGCCGGCTGCAATTGAGCGGGCTGGAGCTGAGCGGCGGGCTGCTGAACGTACAGGCGCAGGGCGTCGCGATGGAGTATCCGCGCGGTCTGCGCAGCGAGATCAATGCGCTGCTGACCTTCCGCCCAGACCCCCGGACGCCGACGCTGACCGGCGACGTCCGCGTGTTGCAAGGGTCTGTACACGGAAGCCATCACTCTCGCTGCACTCGCCACCCGCGGCGGCTCGGTGGCGCCGGCGCTCGGTCTGCAGGAGGAGCCGAGCTACGCGGACAAGATTCGCCTCAACCTGAGCGTGACGACCGACGAAGACATCGTCATGGATAACAACTACGGCCGCCTCGAGGCTGGAGCGTCCATCCGACTGGTCGGGACGGTGGCCGAGCCCGGCATGGACGGGCGCGTCACCTTGCGAGAAGGCGGCGAGCTGTTTATTGCCGGCCGGACATTCCGCATCACCCGCGGCAGCATTTCGTTCACCGACCTGCGGCGAATCGAGCCGGAATTCGACATTGCGGCGGGCGCCCGCGTCAACGGCAGGGACGTGACCATGACGTTGAGCGGGACGATCGACAAACCTTCAATCGAACTGACGAGCGACGACGGTGGGCTCTCCACGGCCGAACTTGCGGCCCAACTCGTGGGCGGCGGCGTCACGGCGGAGAGTGCGCTCACCCTGCTTTCTGCCGATCTGCTGGGGGTGACCGGTCGCGCGATCGGTCTCGATGCGCTGCGAGTCGAACAAGGCGAACAGCTCGACCTGGACTTCCGCGAGGACCCATCGCTGATCGCCAACGAGACCGACCCCTCCGCTCGTCTGACGATCGCCAAGCGGCTCAGCGAGCAGGTCGAGGTCACCGTGTCGCAGAACCTGAAAGAGAGCGGCAAGACCACCTTCGTGGTCAGCTACTTCCCGGTGAACAACTTCGAGATTCGCTCGATCTCGCGCGACAACGCGACGCTCGTCTTCGGCATCCGCCACCGCGTGACGATCGGCGGCGGCAGCTACGCCCCGGTCGAGCGTCCCAAGCCTCCCGTGATCTCCGCGGTCACCGTCCTGTCCGACGACCCGGTCGTGCTCGGGGCCGCGACCCGAAGCGTGATTCGCCTGAAAGCCGGCGATCGATTCGACTTCCTCGAGTTGCAGCAGGATGTCGATCGGCTTCGCGAAGCCCTGCACGCGCGTGGCTACTACGAAGTCCGGGTGCGGACCCACCGCGTCGAATCCGAAGATCGCCAGAGTGTAGCCATCGAATTCCGCGTCGATCTGGGACCGCACACCACCGTCGAAGTTCGCGGCGTGGACCTGTCGCCGAAACAGCTGAAGGACCTCGAAGACGCGTGGGTGAAGGGGGTGGTCTTCGATCGGTTCCTGGTGGAGGACCTCGTCCAGCACGTCCAGCGGTTTCTCGTTTTGCGTGGCGAGCTCAACAGCATTGTCCTGGGCAAAGTGACCCGCGACCAGCAGGGCAAGCACGTGCGCCTCGACGTCACGCCCGGAATACCGGTCTCCGGGAGGAGGCTGCGGTTCGACGGCAACGAGCACGTGAGCGAACAGCAGTTGCTCGAGGCGATCAGGGCCGCGCGGATCGATCTCGAGCCCTGGTTCGATCCCAAGGTCCTCGAGCGGCCGATCCGCGTGTTCTACAGCCAGGAGGGCTACCTGCGAACCGAAGTCACAGCGGGCCCGCTCGAGATCGAGGGCTCCACCGCCGTGCTTCCCGTCAAGGTCGTCGAGGGGCCACAAGCCGTCATCACGAGCTTCGCCTGGACCGGTGTCGCGCCCGAGCACGAATACATCGTGAGCGGATCGCATGGTCTGCAGCCGCCCCAGTCATTTCTCACCACGGCGGTCAACGACGCCCGGCGGCGGATCGAACGATCGTATCGCTCGCTGGGATTCAACAACGCCGAAGTGGAGGTGACACCGCAGATCAACCCCGATGACACGGTCGAGCTCACCTTCGACGTGCTCGAAGGTCCTCAGCAAATCCTGGCCGACGTCTCCATCACCGGCAACGCGCGGACTTCACAAACCGTCATCAAGGAGGCGCTGCGCTTCGAGGTCGGCAAGCCCGTCAACCAGGATGAATGGGCGCTGGCGCGCAAGCGGTTGTACGACACCAACGTCTTCCGGCAGGTCACGCTCGAGACCGCACCGGTCGGCGCCGTCGAAAACGGTCAGCAGCCGGTGCGGGCGAATGTCGGGGTTCAGGAGTATCCGCCGTGGACGGTTCGCTACGGCGCGCAGCTGCAAGGGGATCGCGACGAAGACCTTCAATCGTTCGCGCGGAAAGAGAACTTCGGCCTCGTCGCCGAAATCAAGAACCCCAACACGTTCGGACGCGCGCTGACGCTGGGTATGACCGGGCAGTACCAGTGGGATCAGCGCGACGCGTCGATGTTCCTGGCCACATCACGGCTGTTCGGCTGGCGCGCGCGCTCCAGCTTGTTCGGATCGCTCTCTCAGCTTCGCCTGCGTGACGACAACCGAAACATTCTTGCCCTCAGTCACCTCTCGCGCGTCACGGCCGAGCAGCGGTGGCGGCGCCGAACCACTCAGCTGGTTTACGGTTATCGCCTGGAGCGCAATCGCACGTTCGATCCCGATCCGCCGCCGCTCGATCCGTTCCCGCTCGACAGCATCAGCTACATCGCCAAGCTCACGAGCGCCGTGCTCTGGGATCGGCGGGACGATCCCTTGAACACGACCACCGGCTGGTTCTCGGCGGTCTCGATGGATACCTCTTCGCCGAAGTTGGGATCGGACTTGAGCAACCGGAAGCTGCTGATGCAGCAGTTCTACTTCCGGCCGATCAACGACCGCTTCGTGCTGGCGTCGCGGGCGCAGATCGGACTGGCCTTCGGCCGCGACGAGCTGTTGCCCAACGATGCGTTCCGCGCCGGCGGCGCGACGACGGTGCGCGGCTACGCGGAAGGCGCGCTCGGCCCTCGCGGCTTTCTCGGCTTGCCGAGTGGTGGCCGTGCGCTCATCATCCTCAACGCCGAGCTGCGCATGCCGATCCATCGCTGGCTTCGCGGCGTCGGCTTCGTCGATGCCGGCAACATCTTCGGAGAGGATCAGCCGGTGAGATTCCGCGATCTCCGGTACGGCTACGGCTTCGGTCTGCGCTTCGACACGCCAGTCGGCCTCATCCGCGCAGACTTCGGCATCCCCGGGTCAGCGCTGAACGGCGTCGCCTCGTCACGACAGCCGAACAGCCTCAAAGGGGGACGCTGGTACTTCGGGCTGGGGCACATTTTCTAGCGCGACACAGGAAAGTTCAAAGTTCAAGAGTTGAAAGTTGAAAGTTCAAGTTGAAAGTTGAAAGTTCAGTTGAAAGTTGAAAGTTCAAGTTGGCCGCCTGCCCCCTCGGCGTTGACACTTTTCCCGCTCGAGGCGTCTCGTGGTATTCAGCACAATCGTCGCGAAGATTGCAGTCAGTTCGCCCGCCTCTTGTTCGAGGCCACCGACCTTCTCAAATGCGAGCCGCTTGCCTAACCTGATCTTGATCAAGCACTCGCGAGATTCCTTGGCTTCGCGCAGAACGATCCTCATCTTGTAGACGAAGTCGTCATCGCTCGACGCGTCTTCAGCTTCGATCAGATTGTTCGAAACCGAGTTCGCTGCTCGCACGAGCTGGCCCCAGAGCGTCTCGTCCGGCGCGGTTGGCAGACGATCGGGACACGCCGTGTTTACCGCGACGCTGAATCGTCTGGCGCGAGCCTGCAGCTCGAGGGTTCGTCGACGACGTGGTGACGGTTCTCGCATGCCCCGCCGTCGTGCAAGATCGACACCCCGTCAGAGTTCCAGCAAATCGACGAGCTCGGTGGCGCCGGAGATCAGAAAATGCTTCGGGCTCGCCCACATCGTGTGGCAAAACTTGCAACTGAGAACTGAAGTTGAAACTGTCAACTTGAACTTTCAACTTTCAACTCTTGAACTTCCAACTGTCCTGCGGCTGCTCCTGCGGCTGCTATTTCAGTGTTCTCATGATCTGTTGGACAGCCGAGCGTTCCGGAGCATCCGGGGCAAGCTTGAGGAAGGCGTCGAAGTGCTGCGCGGCTTTCGGCAGCTGACGCTGCCGCTGAAACGCGAGCCCGGCGTAGTAGTGCGCGTACGCGAAATCGGACTTCAGCTCGGCGGCGCGCTCGAATTCGCTGGCGGCGGTGGCAAAATCTCCGGCCTTGCTGGCCGCGAGGCCCAGCTGATAGTGCGCAAGCGGATTGTTCGCATCGGCGGCGACGGCTTTGCGGGCCGCCTCGACCGCCCGTGCCGCGTCGCTCGCGACCATCGCCTGCCCGGACTCACCGATCGGCTGCCAGGCGCCGCCGGCGGCGGCGAGCTTGGCGAACTGCGCGGTCGCGCGGTCGGCTTGCTCCAACCTCATCAGGGCTTGGGCCGCGAGATAGACCGAGGCCGGATCGCCGCCTTCGGCCGCCTGAACGACCTCCTCGTAGGAGCCCGACTGGAAGAGCTTCTGCACCTGCGCGCTCTGCTCTTCGCCGGCCGAGGCCGCCGCGACGGCGAGCAGATTTGACACGGCAAACGCGGTGGCAAACCGGACGATCGACCTCTTTCCTGGGCACATTCTGGCCATCGGGGCCTCCAGTGATTTATCGGTGCAACGGCTATGCCGAGCTATAATCGGCTGTCAGCCGTCAGTCTTTCAGCTATCAGCAAACGGCTGCCCTCTATAGTGTTCAGGCATCGACCGTTCAGCAACTTCCCTTCTAAGCGCACTTTTCCTGAAGCGGACAGCCAATCGCTGAAAGCCGACAGCTGAAAGCTGATAGCTGAAAAACAACTCCCCGGTCGAGGCGACCAGCAGCTCGTGAGCGGCCATGGCGGCCACTCGGCGGTCACACCCTCGAGTCCCGGCGGATCGGTTCGACCGAAGATTCGAGAAGCCCATATGTCAGATCAAAAACTCAAGCTCGCCGTGTTCATCGATTTCGACAACGTCGAGATCGGCGTCAAGACCACACTCGGACTGCCGTTCGACATCGGAGCGGTGCTCGAGGCCGTCAAGGAACGCGGCGAGATCATCACCAAGGTCGCCTATGGCGACTGGAAGCGCGCGGGCGACTACGGCCGCGCGCTGGCCCAGCACGCGGTCCGGCTGGTGCAGCGGGTGATGACCCCGGGTGGCGACAAGAACGGCGCCGACATCAACCTGGCGCTCGACGCGCTGGAGATGGCGTTCACCCACTCCCACATCAACGCCTTCGTCATCGTCGGCGGCGACAGCGACTTCATCACGCTCGTCGAGAAGCTCAAGCAGTACGACCGCAAAGTGTTCGTCGTCGGCGGGCGATCGTTCACCAGCCAGGTGATGCAGAAGAACTGCACCGAGTTCATCGCCTACGAAAACGTCGTCCCGGATCGGCGGGCGAGTCAGCCGCGTGCCGAGCGCGGTGGCGATCGACAGCGATCGAGTGGCACGACGAACATCGATCAGGCGGTGCCGCTGGTGCAGCGCGCGCTCAAGGTCCTGACCGATCGTGAAGTGTCGCCGCAACTGGGGCTGCTGAAGAGCACGCTGCTCCAGCTCGACTCGTCATTCTCCGAGCACGACTACGGCGCCAGCAGCTTCCGAGACTTCGCCGAGAAGCTGGCCCAGCACGGGCTGGTGACGCTCAAGCATCAAGGCCGGAGCACGCTAGTGGAATGGAACGACGGGTCTGCGTCGACCGCCGCGGCCGCTCAACGGCCCGAAACCCCACCGGTTGCGGACGCGCCGGATGAGGCGGCCGAGAGCAGCGCGCCGGCGCCGGCCCCCGCCGCGGGATCGACATCCGATGCCGCTTCGCTCGGCGATGGCGTCGCGCTAGTGCGCCGGGCGCTGGCAGAGGTGCAGACGCCGCCGCGCTGGCCGATGTATCCGCGACAGTTCAAGCAGTTCCTCCGCGCCTTCCAGCCCGATTTCGATGAGCGGCGCTATGGATCGATCGCGGATCTGATGCGCGCGTGTCAGAAGGACGGCATACTGCGGCTGGAGCGCGATCGGCAGGGCGTGCTTCGCGTCTTTGCCAACGCCACCAACTCGCGCGGATCGCTGCCGCACGGTTGGGGGCTGGTCGTCGGCCGCTCTCCGGATGCGCAGCCGGAAACGGTCGAGGAGCCCGAAGCGATCGACGCGCCGAAGCCGGTCCACGAGCCGCCGCCGGCGGACGTTCCCGTGTCGGAACCTGAGCCGTCTCCTGAACCCGTCGGGGAGCCGCCCCCCCAAGAATTCGAGACGCCCAAGCGCAAGCGCGCCGCGAGCCCGCGGAAGACGGCCAACGAGTCGAAGGCGAGACGAGCGCCCGCACGCCGGCGGCGGGCTCCATCCAAGCCTCCTGCATAGGCAATCACAGGGAGCGCAAGGAGATCAGGAGTCAGGCTCTGACAAGATCCAGTCGTTCCCCGATCTCTCGGATCTCCTGTGACTCCGTAAGAAAGTAATCACGGGGAGGTCAGGGAGATCAGGGAGCCAATCTTTGGCAGATCCAATGGGTTCTCGCTCATCGCCCAAACGCAGAATCTGCAACAGTCGGTCGACCGGTCGATCGCAGAATCTGACGCCTTGAATATTTGGGTGCGGCCGAAGCGCGTATGGCAGGCGACAAGCTCAAGCTGTTTATTTCCTATTCCCGCCGCGACATGGCCGCGGCCGACGCGCTCGTCACGGCGCTCGAAGGCGAAGGTTTCGAGATCACGATCGACCGTCGCGACTTGCCCTACGGCGAGGAGTGGCAGAAGGAGCTGGGCGATTTCATTCGCGGCTCGGACACGGTGGTGTGGCTCGTCTCCCCGGACAGCGTCGCATCGAAGTGGTGCAATTGGGAACTGGGCGAGGTCGGGCGCCTCAACAAACGGCTGGTGCCGGTCAGGATCCGCGACGTCGCCCCGGAGAAGCTGCCGGAGAGCCTGGGCAGGATCCATCTCTTGCCGGTTAGCGGTGCCTACGACCCGGCGACCCATCTCTCAGCTCTGGTAACGACTCTCAACACGGATCGCGGCTGGACGAAAGAGGCCACCCGTCTTGCCGATCGCGCGCGCGAATGGATCGCGCGCGAAAGAAACGACGGCCTGCTGTTGCGCGGCGCCGGTCTCAAGAACGCCGAGGCCTGGTCGACCGTTCAGCCGAAGGCGGCTCCGCCACCTGCCAGCGAAGTGCTGGAGTTGATCCTCGCGAGCCGCCGTGCCGCGGTGCGCCGGCATCGCTGGACGATCGGCGGCGCGCTGACGGTGGCGGCGGTCGCGCTCGGCCTGATGGTTCTGGCCATTTGGCAGCGGGGAATCGCACAAACCAACGAAGTCCGGGCCGTTGCCGGCGAGAAACTGGCGAAGGCCAACGAAGAGCAAGCCAAAAAGGAGCGCGACGCCGCACTGATCACTCAGTCGCGCTTTCTCGTCGATCAGGCGCGGCAAGCCGACGACAAGGGCGACCACGGAACAGCGCTGGCGTTGGCGCTCGAAGCATTGCCCGACGAGCCGCGCGGCCGGATCCGGCCCTATATGTCGGCCGCGGAGTCCATGCTCTATCGGGCGGCCACGACGCTGCGCGAGTGGCGCACGTGGGAGCGAATCACTACCGAAGAAGGTGCGAAGTTTCTGCCCGACGGACAGCGACTCATCACGTTCTCCAACCGCGACGGCAGCCTTCGCATCCGCGACGCCGCGACCGGTGCCGTGCTCGCCGTGCTCGAAGGACATACGCGAGGCGTCGCGACCGTCGCGTTCTCGCCGGACGGACAGCAGATCGTTACAAGTTCTTTCGACGGCACGGCACGACTCTGGAACGCCGCCAACGGCGCACCGCTCGGCACGTTCAAAGGGCATGGGGAAGCCGTCCGCTCCGCCGCGTTCTCGCCGGACGGACGGCGAATCGTCACGGGTTCATTGGACGGCAGTGCGCGAATATGGCAGACCGCCAACGATACCGCCCCGCCGACCGTGTTGGCGATGCCCGATGAGACGTGTCGAGCACGGCTGAGTTCTCGCCCGACGGACAATCGATCACCACTACATCGTCAAGTTCGTCCCGATCGCAATTCTCTGCGCGCGTCTGGGATACGGAAAGTGGCAAGCTGCTCGGGGTCAAGGTCCTGGCGGCCGAGAAGAACGACATCTCAGTGTTCCACGCCGCAGCGACCGACGGCCGACACGTTGTATTGATCGACAGGGTCAGCGGCGGCAAGGCGCGGATCTGGGACATCGCCAGTGGCAGCGAAGTCGGCGATGTGCCGGACATCGCCCGTGACGCTGATGTGGCATTCTCGCCGGATGGCCAGCGGATCGCCATCGTTTCGGCGAACACGCTAAAGATATGGGAAGCCATTACGCCGTCCGCGCCACCTCCAAATCACAATTCACGATGGAGCTGCAGCACGCGGCAGTGCATCCTGCAGTGGGAGGTCGATGGAGGTGCCTCCTGGCCGGTGTTTTCGCCCGATGGACAGCGCGTCGCGGCCTTCATGCGCAACACGACAAGGATCTGGAACGCAAATGTCGGGGATCAGGTCGTCATTCTGGAAACGCCTGATCGCGCTATTGCTCCGGCAAGTTTCTCGCCCGATGGACGACAAGTCATCACACTTTCTTACCGCCAGCGCTCGGATCTGGGACGCAACCGACGATGTTGGGTTTCGCGTGTTGCACCGCGCCGAGGCAGTGGGGCGTGGTGGTCGTCGCAATTCCGTCTCGTTCGCCGCTTTCTCGCCGGACGGTCAGAGCGTTGTTACGGTCTCGGGCGACGGCACGGCGAAGATATGGAACACAGCAAGCGGGGCCCTGCTTGCCGAGAAGCAGTGCCCGGGCGGCCTGCGTGCCCCAGGAGGATTCCTCGCGGATGGCATGCGTATCGTGACCGCGTGCGGCGACGGAAAGCTGCGAGTTTGGCAGGCAGCGTCCGACGCCAGCCCCGTGGTGCTGGGCGAAGATCAAGGTCTTGTCAACTCCGTGGCCGTTTCGCCCGACGGCAAACGCGTCGCGACGGGCACGGCGGACGGCAATGCACGGATCTGGGACGTCAGTCCAAACCCGGCGAGCGTGTTATCGGTGAAGCTTCCCGGGGCGGTCTTGCAGGCGTCATTCTCGCCGGACGGCCGGCAGGTTCTCCTTGTTGCCGATGCTCGTGCATGGTTGTGGAATGGCACGGACGCCAGCGCGCCCGCACAGCTCGGCAAGTATGCCGACATCCTGACCGCTTCGTTCTCGATGGACGGCGGAAAGATCGTCCTTGGCCGATCGGATTACACAATCCGGATACTCAATGCCGACACCCACGCCGAGGAGACGGCATGGCAGGCGTACGGGACAGAGGGATTCGGTCGGCGGCCGATCGCGACTGCCGTCTTCTCGCCGGATGGGAAGCGGGTTCTCACCGCCGGCGTCGACAACACCGCACGGATATATGACGCCGCCACCGGCGCGGAGGTCGCGGTGCTCCGCGGCCATGAGGATGACGTGTCGTCTGCCGCGTTTTCGTCGAATGGGTGGATCGTCACGACTTCCAGCGACCGCAGCGTGCGCCTGTGGACCGCGTTCGGGACGACTCAGGCGCTCATCGATTACGCGCGGGCGCACATGCCGCGCGAATTGACACCGGAGCAGCGCGAGCGGTACTTCCTCGATCCCCCCGCAGTCTCGCCCGCGGCCGGCGCCAGTTCGGCGGCCACAAGGCCTCGCTAGCAGGCGGGCCAGCGCGCTGTCGGCTAGGGAGATCAGGGAGTCAATCCTTCGGCAGATCCAAACCGATCTCCCGCTCCTCCCCGATCTCCCTGCGCTTCTTCGCGAAGTCCCACATCGCAAAAAGTTCAACGATGATGCGGCAGCGACTGCAGCGGAATCGCATGTAACGGTGCCAGACCCCGTTACAATTCCAGCGTGAGCAGCTACACCGCAAAAGACATCACCGTTCTCGAAGGCCTCGAGCCCGTACGGAAACGCCCCGGCATGTACATCGGCGGCGTCGGCAGCACGGGCCTTCACCATCTCGTGTGGGAGACGCTCGACAACTCCATCGACGAGGCGATGAACGGCTATGCCTCGAACATCTGGGTCACGCTCCACAAGGACGGATCGTCGATCACCATCGAAGACGACGGCCGGGGCATCCCCGTCGACGTCCACTCAGGGACCAAGAAAAGCGCGCTCGAAGTGATCTTCACCGTGCTCCACGCCGGTGGGAAATTCGAGCCGGGCAATTACAAGACCGCCGGCGGCCTCCACGGCGTCGGCGCCAGCGTCGTCAACGCCCTGTCGCGCGAGCTCGTGGCCACCGTCAGGCGCGACGGGTCGCAGTGGCAGATGACGTTCAGGCAGGGGAAGCCGACCGGCAGTCTCAAGAAGACCGGCGCGGCGCGCGGCAGCGGGACGACAGTGTTCTTTCGCCCCGACCCGACCATCTTCCCGAAAGTCGAGTTCGATCCGGCAGTCATCCGCGAGCGGCTCGAGGTGGCGAGCTTCCTCCATCGCGGCGTCAAGGTCGTCTTCGACGACGAGACCACAGGGCAGAAGGACACCTTCCAGCACACCGAAGGCATCGCCGACTACTTGAAGAAGATCGTCGGCGAGCGCGGCGCCAAGACCGTGAACGAAGCGCCCTTCACCCTGGAGAAGGAGAACGGCCTGAAGATAGAGCTCGTCCTGCAGTGGACCGAGTCCACCGACGAGCACCTTCGCAGCTACGTCAACGGGATTCCCACCGCATCGGGCGGCACGCATGAGAACGGTCTGCGCGCCGGCATCGGCAAGGCCGTTCGCAACTACATCGACACGCACAACCTGTCGCCGAAAGGCGTGACGCTCGTCGCCGACGACATCCGCGAGGGGCTGACCGGCGTGCTGTCGGCATTCCTGCAGGAACCGCAGTTTCAAGGACAGACCAAGGACCGCTTGAACAATCCCGAAATGTTGTCGGCGGTGGACGGCTTGGTGAGGCCGGCGCTCGAGCACTGGCTGAATCACAACCAGTCGATCGCCGAGGCCATCGTCGCGCGCATCGTCCTGGCAGCGCGCGCACGAGAGGCGAGCCGCGCGGCGCAAGCCGACGTCGTCCGCAAGGGGCCCACTGCGGGCCGCGTCAACCTCCCAGGGAAACTCGCCGACTGCACCAATCCTGGATCGGTGACCAGCGAGCTGTTCGTCGTCGAAGGTGATTCGGCCGGAGGATCGGCGAAGCAGGGACGCGACCGCGCCCGGCAGGCCATCCTTCCGCTTCGCGGCAAAGTGCTCAACACCGAAGGCGTCTCCACCGCCAAGGTTCTCGAGAATCGTGAGCTGTCGGATCTCGTCACCGCGCTTGGGTGCGGCGTCGGCAAAAACTTCGACTTGAATCGTATGCGCTACGGCAAGGTGATCATCCTGGCCGATGCCGATTCCGACGGCCATCACATCGCCACGCTGCTGCTCACGTTCATCTACCGTCACTTGCCGCAGCTGATGAGCGCCGGACGCGTGTACCTGGCGCAGCCGCCGCTCTATCGAGTGGACATCGGCAAGGAGACGTTCTGGGCCCTCGACGAGATGCAGAAGGCTCAGATCATCAAGCGCGCGGGCCGCGCGACGCCCGAGATCACGCGCTTCAAGGGCCTCGGTGAGATGATGCCGAAGGTGTTGTGGGAGACCACGCTCAACCCGCGCACCCGTCGTCTACTGAGAATTGAAGTGTCGGATCAGCTCGTGACCGATCGGGTGATCAACGAGCTGATGGGGAAGGATGCGTCAGCGCGCTTCCGCTTCATCATGGAACGAGCGGAGGATGCGGAGGCGATAGACGTGTAGCAGGAAAGTTGAAAGTTGAAAGTGCAGAGTTGAAAGTTGAAGTTTGGGGAGTTTCAGTTCAGTTATCAGTTTCAGTTTCAGTTGCAGGTTTCCACCAATGGGGGACATCTTCCACGAGTTGCCGATTCGCGCGTCACGCGAGCGCGTGTTTCGGGCGATCAGCTCGCCCGAAGGGCTGGACACGTGGTGGACCAAGACCAGCGCGGGCCGCGCCGAAGTCGGCGCGATCTACGACCTTGGTTTCGGGCCCGAGTATCAGTGGCAGGCGCGCGTCACCACCTGCAATTCAGGACGGGCGTTCGAGGTGGAGTTCACGCGGTCAGACGGCGACTGGAACGGCACTCGCGTCGGGTTTGAGCTGGAGGACCGCAACGATCGCACCTGGCTGAAGTTTCATCACACCGGCTGGCCCAGCCTGAACGAGCACTTTCGCATCTCCAACACCTGCTGGGCGTCCTATCTGCGCGTGCTGCGGAGATCGCTGGAACACGGCGAACAGGTGCCCTACGAGGATCGTCTGGATGTGTAGGGTAGAATCCCAGAGTCCTCCGGCGCAGGCATCTGGCAGGGCCGATGGCCTGGCCGCCTTCGCAGCTTGCTGCTTCGGCGGGCCATCACGCTGTAGCTCGTTCGAGTGGTTGCACGAGCGGAGGCGGATGCCTTTTGCCTTCTGCCCTTGATATGTCCGACGCGGCGAAGCCCGAACAGAACAGCAAGAACTCCCGGTTCGACCGTTCCCTCGTCGAAGGTCCCATCGGTCCCGCCGTCTGGAAGCTGGCGTGGCCGACCATGCTCCAGAACGTCATCGCCGGCCTGCAGGGTGTCGTCGATCACATCATGGTCGGCAACCTCATCGGCTACGCCGGCAATGCCGCCATCGGCGTCAGCTGGCAGATCTTCCTCGTCGTCATCGTCTTCATGGCGTCGCTGTTCACCGGCCAGGCGGTCCTGGTGGCGAGGTTTGTCGGCGCGGGTGAAGGCGAGAAGGTCAACCGGACGGTGCAGCAGGCGTTCCTCACCGCCATCGCGATGTACGCCGTGCTGGGGCCGATCGGCTATCTCGCGTCGCCGTATCTGCTCGATCTCGTCAACGCGTCTCCGGAAGTCAAAGCGCTGGCGCTGCCGTTTCTGCGCATCAATTTCTCGTTCAGCATCGGCCTGCTGTTGTTCTTCATGGTGAGCTCGGCGCTGCGCGCGGCCGGCGACGCGCGGACGCCGCTCAGGCTTGGCGTGACGATGACGCTGCTCAACGTCGTGCTCAACGTGATCCTGATTCGCGGCCTCGGGCCGATTCCGCCGTTGGGCACGATGGGCTCCGCTCTCGGAACGGTCATCGCGTCCACCGCCGTGAGCGGCTACGCCGTGTACCAGCTGTTTGCCGGTCGTTTCGTCATCTCTTTCGCTCGGCACGGGGACTGGCGGCCAGACTGGACGGTGATTCGATCGCTCTTCCGTTTCGGTCTGCCGACGGGAGTCCAGGGGATTGCGATGAACGTCGCCGGCGTGCTGCTGCTGCGCTTCATCGGTTCCCTGCAGCAGAGCGCGGCCGCACAGGCGGCCTATGCCATCGGCTACACCGAGCTGTTTTCGCTGATCACGTGGACGTCGGTGGGCTTGATGGGCGCCGCGGCGACGATCAGCGGCCAGAACATCGGCGCCGGTCGTCCGGAACGCGCGATCCAGGGCGTGCAGACGGCGTCGCGCATCGGCCTGGCGGTGGCGGTATCAGTGGGATCGATTTTCGTGCTGTTTCCGCACGCGCTGCTCGGCGTCTTCGGCGCCACCGAGGCCGCGGTGTCGACCATCGGCCAGCAACTGCTTCAGTATCTGGCGGTGTCGGGCATCTTCATTACGCTCGCCCTCACTTACACCGGCGCGCTGCAGGGGAGCGGGGATACCCGAAGCCCGCTCTTCATCACGCTCGCCTCGCAGATTGCCGTGCCGCTCGGGATGTGCACGGTCATCCAGTCGCTGCGCCCGCTGCAGCCAGGCGACATCTGGCTCGCGATCGTCCTCGGCCACTTCACACGATGCGTGCTCACCGTGCTGCGTTTCCGCCAGGGTAAGTGGCGGTCCATCCGCGTCGCCATGGCTTGACCCACTGAACAACGCAGAACCATTTCTTACGAGTGACTTAGGTTGGCCGCGGAGACGCGGAGACGCGGAGCCATAAGGAATCAACAGCTTCTCCGTGCCTCCGCGACTCCGCGGCAACGTCCGTGATTTGTAAGGGCTATTCGGGTGCTCAAGCACCCGGGGCAAGGGTTGCGGCAATCCTCTCGGGCTTCAGAATCCTCTCGCGGCGCATCCACTCATCCGCCTCGGCGATCAGGCGTGAGCCTTCATCACCGCCGAGCAGCTGACCGCGCCTCCGTCGT
Organism: uncultured Acidobacteriota bacterium; assembly: GCA_963773045.1. Lineage (GTDB taxonomy): Bacteria > Acidobacteriota > Vicinamibacteria > Vicinamibacterales > UBA2999 > 12-FULL-67-14b. The sequence goes on from CAVYZT010000005.1 coordinate 535,342, forward strand.
GCGGCCTTGGCGAAGAGCCACATGTCGACGCGCTCCAAGGCCGCTTCAGCCTTCGCGAAGCGGGCCACTGCAGATTCCGATTGTCCACGCAAGGCGGCGACCCCGGCGTGCAAGAGCTCTCCGAGAGCCGTCCCCCAGAGCACGTTCTGTTTCTGCAGCGTCCTAGCGTCGCGTTCGGCTGCTTTGAGCATCGATTCCCGGACCGACGGTGGCGCCGAGCCTGCATAGCAGAGGGCGCTCCGCCCGCGGGCGACGACCGCCTCGATGAGGCCGAACTGAATCCGGAGCAGGAGTGATCGTTCCATCGGCGCCCACTGCTCGTTGATGCACGTCCAGGCCCTCTTGCCGTCGCCCTGGTACAACGAGACGTCGGTCTCGGTCAGCAACCCCCAGTAGTGCTGGATCTGAAAATCCGTTTGTGACCACCGCTTCATCCCCTCGCGCGCCTGGGCTCTTGCGACCTCCGGTTCGTCGGCCGCGAGACGGACGAAGCAATCGGTGTGCGCCAGAAGAAAGTGCAGCTTGTAAAGATCGCCTCGTTCGTGAGCGTCTTTGAAATGCGCGGGCAGGCGCGTGGCCACCTCGAGAAGCTGCCCCATGTATACACGGGAGTTGAATCCGGTGACCGCGCACGTATCGAGCTCCCAGGCGACGCCGGCGCAGCGCGCCCGCAGGATTTCGGTGGCTCGGTCGCACAGCTCGACCGAGTCTTTCCAGCGCCCCTCCAGGGCCGCCGCGATTCCCGAAGTCACCGTCGCCAGGGCGACAGCATGCGGATTGCTCACCCGTGCGGCCACGTCGAATGACGTCTTCAAGATCGCTGCGGTGCGTTGAGTGGTCCGGCTTCCTTCCGTCGACGAATAGCCGCCTTCCATGGCCAGCGCGCGGGCGACCCGGTAGGGCTCGCCGGCCTTCAGCGCGAGCAGCAGGTGCTGTGCCTGAAAGTCGGCGGCTCGGATGTTGTCGACGTAAGCGAGACCGACCGCGACCGCCCAGCAGCTGTCGATGCGAAGCAGCTCGTCTGCCGACAACGATGATTCCGCGCGCTCGGTGAACTCGAGGCCGCGCAGCCGGATCAGCACTCGGCGCATCAACAAGGCGAGCAGCGCGCGCTTTGGCGTGGCCGCGAGCTTCATGCCCAGGGCCGCAAGCGCCGCGCGTACGGCCTTCAGCCCCTCTTCGATATGGCCGCTGATCAGCAACTGCTCGCTGGCGCGGCGCTGGAGATCCACGAACTCCGCATGCGGAGCGCCACTCCCTGCGGCCCGCAGGTAGTGCTGGGCCGCCTCGGCGCCGTGTCCAGCGTTGGTCAAGGCGTCGGCCAGCTTCACGCGAATCGCGCGGTCCGCCGCCCCTTGGAGCGGTTCCAGCTCGAGGGCCAGCCGGTAGAGCCGTGCCGCGCGCTCGAAGGCGAGCGCCGCGTTGGCTTGCGCCGCCGCCGCCGTTGCATAGGATGCCGCGCGATGGAAGTTCCCCGAGCCTTGAAAGTGCACTGCGAGCGTTTCGGCGTCGGCATGGCCGGACGCCTCGAGCACCGCCGCCAGCCTGCCGTGAAGGTCCTTCTTGGCGTCGGACGACAACCGATTGACCACGGTCTCGCGGATGCGGTCGTGATACGACTCGACCTCTTCCTCATCGCCGGTGTCGCGCGTGCGAATCAGTCTCCCGACCCGCAGCACGCCCAACACTGAAAAATCTTCCGGCGCCAGCCCAGCTACCGTCGTGGCTGCATCCAGCGCGAGCGGGTGTCCCGCGAGCGCGACCACGTCGAGCAGCCGCGCGGCTGGCTCGGGCAGACGCGATACACGAGCGCCAATCACCGCGTCCAGACCGATGGCGCCCGCCTCGGCGACTCCCGCGGCAGAGCGGAAGTGCCGCACGACTTCGTTGATGAAGAACGGGCTGCCGCTCGACTCGCGCGCGATCCGCTCGGCGTCGATGCCTGCTGCATCGCGACTGTCGAGCAGCTCGGTTACGAGCTCGCGAGTATCGTCGGGCGTCAACCCGCCGACGATCACCTCGCGGACGCCGGCGCCCCACTCCGCCGTCGATCCAAGACCCAGCAACAGTCGCAGCGCCGGGCTCGTGCTCGCTTCATCGGTCCGGTAACTGCCGATGAACAAAAGCGACGGCGGATCAGGTGGCCGCACGAGCTCGGCGAACAGCGCCGCGCTGTCGACGTCGCCCCACTGCAAGTCGTCGACAAACAGCACCAACGGATGCTCGCGTGCCAACCGGACCAGCAGCTCGCGGAGCGCCACGAAGCCGCGGCGCCTCTGCTCCTGCGGATCGGGAATCTCGAGCACATCGCGCCTGGCGCTGGCAATCGCCTCGACACGCCCCAGCACCGGAAAGAGCCGCGACAGCGCCAGGATCTCGACGGGAAGAAGCTCCGCTGCCTGATCCGGCGGGAGCTGCGTCAGATACTGGCTGAGCCCATCGATCAACTGATCGAGCGCCTTGTAGGGCACGGACTCCTGTTCGTAACAACGCCCCACCAGCACGACCGCTTCGGGCTGCTCGCGCTGCACCTCGTCCAGGAAGTGCCGGACGAGGACCGACTTCCCCATGCCCGACGCGCCGTGAACGTAGACCGTGATCGGACGCCCGGCCTGCGTTTCGGCGAATGCCGCCCGCATCGCAGCCAGGTGACTCTTCCGCCCGACCAGCGGCTGCCGCGTCGAATCGCCTTTGGCTCCTGCGCGTGGCGCCGCCGGCGTGGTCGACTCGTGACCGAGGCGCCGCAGAATCTCGCGGCCGTTGAGGCGCAGCTTCGGATCGCGCCGCAGCAGGTCCCGGCACAGCATGGCCAGGTCGTCGGGAAGATCCGCGACGATTTCGCGCGGGTACCGCAGCTCTTCCCGCTGCTTGTGCTCCTGCATCTCGACGAACGAGCCTTTGAACGGCGGGCGGCCGGTGAGCGCTTCGTACAGCATCACGCCGACGCTGTACCAATCGGTCGCATCCGACAGCCGCGCTCCTCGCGCCTGCTCGGGCGACATGTAGCTCGGCGTACCGACGATGGGCAAGTCGCTGGAAGCGGCCGGCGCCGGCGAACCCAATTCGGCGACGAGGCCGAAGTCGAGCAGCACGACGCGCCCATCGTCAGTCACCTTCACGTTCGACGGCTTGATGTCGCAGTGCAGCTTCCCGGCCTCATGCAGCGTCAACAATCCGGTGCACAGCTGCGCGAGAGCCTCTCGGAGCCGGGGAACGTCGGGGCCGACGGCCACTGCGGATTCGCCCGCGTCGACACCATCGACTTCGCCGCTGACATTGCTGAGGTCTTGCGTGATTGCTTCTGGAGTGGCGATGTGGGGGACCGGGTGTCGTGGCTCGCTGGCGATGGTCGCGGTCGTCGCCGACGCGAGCGAAGGCGCGCGCACCCACTCGATGAAGCTGACGCCGCGCACCAGCTCCATCGTGAAGAACCACTGATCGTCATCGGCCAGCAGCTCGTAGAGCGCCACCAGGTTGGGATGGCTCAGATCGGCAAGCGCTCGGAACTCGCGCTTGAACAGGTAAAGCGCGTCAGCATTGAACCGCTGGAGCGTCTTGAGCGCTACCGTCAGCTGCCGCTCGCGGTCGAAGGCCTCGTAGACGATGCCAAAGCCGCCCTCGCCAAGCCGGCGCGTCACGGCAAAGCGCGCGTTGCCCTTGAATTCACGACTGGCGTCGCTCATCCCTAGATTGACCCGCCTCGCCTCTCCGCCGAGAGCCTACACTATGCGTCTTTTCAAGTCTTCTTGCTGACTTTGAGCCTCCGATACAATGACCTTTTGGCCCGTGTCCCGAGGAGCGTCTCTAATGCCTGATGTCATCGCCGGCCGGCGGCGGGTTCCGCTGCCACAAAACGAACCAAACCTCTCGTATCTGCCGGGGTCGCGCGAGCGCGCCGAGCTGAAGGGCCGTCTCGACGCGATGGCCTCCACGCCGATCGAGATTCCCCTGATCATCGGCGGCAAAGAGATCCACACGGGCAATTTCGGCTGCGTCGTCATGCCGCACGCTCACGGCCACACCCTGGCCAAGTGGCACAAGGCGTCGGCCGAGCACGTGCGTCAGGCAGTAGACGCAGCGCTTGCCGCTCGCAAGGAATGGGGAAGCTGGGCGTTCGAGGATCGCGCCGCCGTCTTCCTTCGTGCGGCCGAGCTGCTGACGACGACCTGGCGCCAGACGCTCAATGCGTCGACGATGCTTGGCCAATCAAAGACCGCCGTTCAGGCCGAGATCGATGCCGCTTCCGAGATGATCGACTTCTGGCGCTTCAACGTGGCGTTCGCTGAAGAGCTACTCTCCGAGCAGCCGGCGAGCACGCACATGATGTGGAACCAGTTGGACTACCGGCCCCTCGAAGGGTTCGTCTACGCGGTGACGCCCTTCAACTTCACGGCCATCGGCGGCAACCTTTCCGGCGCGCCGGCCCTGATGGGCAACTCGGTCGTGTGGAAGCCGTCGGCAACGGCGCTGCTCAGCAACTACTACACGATGCGGCTGTTCGAAGCGGCCGGGATGCCGCCCGGCGTCATCAACTTCGTGCCGGGCGATGCCGTGGAGATCTCGAGCGTGCTGCTGGATCATCGGGAGCTGGGCGGCGTGCACTTCACCGGCAGCACCGAAGTCTTCAACATGATGTGGCAGCGGGTCGCCCACAACCTCGGCAAGTACCGGGGTATCCCCGGCTGGTTGGCGAAACCGGCGGCAAGGACTTCATCGTCGCTCACCCCTCGGCGGATCCGCAGGAAGTGGCGGTCGGCGCCGTGCGCGGCGCGTTCGAGTATCAAGGCCAGAAGTGCTCGGCAGCCAGCCGGATGTACGCGCCGAAATCACGCTGGCCGGAGATTCGCGATCGGATGACGGCGATGATGCAGGAGATTCGCGTCGGCGACGTGCGTGACTTCCGCACCTTCATGGGCGCAGTCATCGACAAGAAATCATTCACGAAGATCAGCGGCTACATCGAGGACGCCAGGCAGAACGCCCGCATCGTCAAGGGCGGCGGCGCGCACGACGACGTGGGGTACTTCATCGAGCCGACGCTGGTCGAAGCGCCGGATCCCTCGTATCGGCTGCTGTGTGAGGAAATCTTCGGCCCCGTCCTCACGGTATACGTGTACGACGATGCGAAGTGGCGGGAGACGCTCGAGATTGTGGATCGCACCGGACCGTATGCGTTGACGGGCGCCATATTCGCGCGCGAGCGGTCGGCGATTCGAGAAGCGACCAGCGCTCTGCGCAACGCCGCCGGCAACTACTACATCAACGACAAGCCCACTGGCGCGGTCGTCGGGCAGCAGCCGTTCGGCGGCGCCCGCGCGTCAGGCACCAACGACAAGGCGGGGTCGAAGATGAACCTGATGCGGTGGGTCAGTGCGCGGACGATCAAGGAAACGTTCGTGCCGCCGACGGATCATCGATACGGCTATATGGCAGAGGAATAGGAAAAGGTGCCAAGGGTGCCTGGTGCCAAGGGTGCCATGGGGTAGGTGCCAAGGGTGCCAGGCGCCAGGGGTGCCAGTGGGTGGGTGCCAAAGGTGCCAAGGGCAGTGTCGAGCTGGCAATAACGCACCTGGCACCGGAGGCACCGCGGTAAATGGCCGCGACAAGCGAAAAAGCCTTGGCGACTGGGAGCGCTTCGCTCTTAGGTAGGTAGGAGTCGCACGCTACGCGTGCTCCTAGGAGGCGGCGAACGGCGCCGACCCGCACGAGCCGCCGGAGGCGGCGAGCCGGGCGAGCGCGACGACTCCTATTCCCTCTAGCGCATTCCAATCGGTGCTCCAGGCGGTTGCGGCAAGGCCGATGACTTCGGCGCGTTCGCGGTCGGATTGGCCAGGAAGCGGCGAATGTCCTCGCGCGCCTGCGCGTACACCGCAGTCGCCACCGGATCGGCGGCGTCGGTCTTACTCTGGAGTTGATCCCCGAGCCGACCGATGCGCTGCAACACGAGTGCGCGCACGTCTGGCGTGGCGGCGGCGTTGCCGCCAAGCATCATCATTGCGTCGAGCGCCTCGCGCCGGGTGACACGCTGGATCGACTTCAGGGCCGGAGTGGCCGCATCCGGCGCCTCCCACGTGGCCTTGATGATGGTCTCGATCACTTCCGGCAGCGTCAACGCGTTCGGCTGACGATCCGCAAAGGCGATCAGGCGCGCCGAGCGCTCGGCCTCGAGAATCTGTTCGGTGACCATCGCCGCAAGCGTCCGGGCCGCCGACAACTGGTCGAAGGCGTAGCCCGCAGACGACTTGAACTCTTCCAGATCGCTGCCGTCCATCGAGCCCAGCATCGCCAGCAGCTTTTCTGGAATCGCCAACGCCTCCGGCTTGAGCGCGTCCATCATCAGCCCGAGCACCTCGCGCTGCAGCGCCGATGGAACGATCTCAGTGGGCGGCACACTCTCGCCCTTCGAGGCGATGTTGTCGTACATCCCGCCGATGTACTTCGCGCCCGTGTCGATCGCCCACCGGTGATGGAGATACGTCATCCACATCCGCATGTTGCGCAAGTCGCCGTAGGATTCGCCCGGCTGCAGAATCTCGTCGCCGTAGTTCTGCATCAGGATGCGCCGCTGCGCCATCGTCTGACGGAGGTATTCCGCCGGGTTGGCCAGGTCGTCGTAGCGATTCCACCGTGGATCGAAACCGGGTGTGAACAGCAGCCCCTTCTTCCGGGTTTCGGCGACGATGCTGTCGAGGCCCGCGGCCTCGCGATCGGCAGGAAACGGCGTGTACGAATAGCGGACCATCATGATGTCGTACTCGCCGATCTCGCGCTGATAGGCGTCACGCAGATCGATCCGGTTGTTGGCGGTGATCGTCAAGCGCGGCGACGGATACTCCATCACCGAGGCGCGGTCGTTGATGCTCGACGCCCAGTTGTGGCCGAAGCCGAGCGTGTGGCCGACCTCGTGCGCGGTGACCAGCGTCTGGCGCAAGACGACGAAGCTCTCCTCGGTCATGCGCGGCAGACCCTGCATCGAGCTCTGCTCGTTGACGCCGGCCACGACCCGCGCCAACTCGTCGTCGAGGATGAGACCACAGTCGAGGGCGTCGCCGGTGGCGGCGGGGCTGCCGCTGTAGCCGGTGCTGGCGATCAACGCCGGGCGATAGGCATCCCAGTAGTTGCCGATGGTGCGGATGCGATGCGAATCCATACGCGGCTTCGCCGAGAGAATCTCGCCGGTGCGCGGGTCCGAGAACGAACCGCCGTTCGAGAAGCCACGCTCGTCGCGGTTGGTCCAGAGCAGATAGGAATAGCGGGTATCGAGCGGATCGATGTCCGGTCCAGGATCGAGCACACGAATCGCGTTGCTGAAGCCGGCGGCTTCGAACGCCTTGTTCCACCAGAGAATGCCCGCCTTCGACGCGCTTCGGAACGGTTCGGGAATGGCGGGATCGACGTAATAGTTGATGGGGGTCACCGGATCGCTCACGGCCGCTGCCGGATTGCGCTTGACCAGGCGGAACCGTCGGACCCACCGTTCCTCGGGAGCCTCCGAAAAGGATTTCGACAAGTCGACGAACGTCAGCCCGCCGACTGCCATGCGCGGATCCGCCTTGCGCGGTTTGTAGCCGTCATCCGGCGGCTCGACGAACGAGTGGTGCATCCCGTAGGTGACCGATCGGCCATCCGGGGCAACGCGATTGATGATCGGTCCCGGCGAGTCGGACCCGAAGGTGAGCCACACGTCCACGTCGGTGTTCTTCGGGAACGCCTTGGTGCGAGAGAGGTTGACGAGGCTGCGCGCCTGGTCGAGCCGGAACGCGCCCTGGTTCGTGCGCCTGAGCGTGCCCTCGAGATTGCCGGCGTCGCGAATCACCAGCGGCGTGGCGTCCACCAGCACCTTGCCGTCTTCCTGGGCTTCGACCGGCAGCGACGCCAGCACCGATGAGGCGTACGAATCCTCCATCACCTGCTTCGCCGCGGCCGATCCCGACGGGGCGCGGAAACGAAGATTCTGCTGAATGACGAGCACGCGCGGGCCCGACTGACGGAAGCGGATGACGGCCGATCCTCCGCCCGAACCGCGATCGACACCCAGCTCCACCGAACCGATGGCCTTCGAGGACGCGAAGAAGTAGAGCAGGTCTTGATCGAACCGCGCGATCTCGAACAGCAACCGGCCACGCGCCTGATCCCAATAGAACGGGATGTAGCCGTCCACGCGGGTCAGCCCCGCAGTTCGCGCGGCGATCGTCTGTGGCGCCGGCTGGCCGCCGCCTTGAGCCTCGGCTGCGACGGCGAAAGCGACGATGACGATGCCGATGACGAGGCCTCTGAACGTTGCGCGCATGGGTACCTCCAACACAGAACACAGATGACCCAGAGGAAAAGGCCAGGGCCGCAGATTACACAGAAAAGATGACCAGGGCCGCAGATGACACAGATTACACAGATGGAATCTTAGAGGAAGGCACGGAGATCAAGAGGCAGGAGGCTTCAACCAACCCGACTGGAAGGCTGCAATCAGCGACGCGCGAGAAACCCAAGCTCTGACCGCAGGAAGGCGACGTCGAATCCCTTGCCCTCGCGGGCACTGCGCGCGGCCTGGTTCTCGATGCCCTTGATCAGATCCAACACCTTCGGTCGCCAGTACTTCTCGCTGGCCGCGGCCCGAGGCGTGCGATTGCCGAGGGCCGGTACAGGCTCGTCCATCCACGCGCGATAGTGAGCTTCCATGTACCGTCGTTCGATTGGCCCAGCGATGGCAGGATCGATCTCGGGCGCCGGAGGTCTCGCCTCGGCCCGGCGTCGCACCTCGTCCAGGCTGGAGACGTCGATGGCGACAAACTGCAGGGCGTCCCGCGCGATCGCGCCGAAATACTGCTGGGCCCGCCTCGCGCGCGCCATCGACATCGTCTCGACCAGCAGCGTCGAGCTCCGCAGGACGACTCGCCCCAGCACGCGCCGACCGACGATATCGGTGCCGGATTCGGACTCGAACCAGGAGTAGGCTGGCGCCTCCTGGTCGTCCGCCGTGTCCCGCTCGAGATCAGGCGCGGACTCCAGCGCTGCGTTGACGGCTGGAGCGTTCACGATGTCGAATCGCACGTTCGCGAATGCGAGCTCGTCTCCGTCGGTCGTTTGCAATCGCGGCATCGGCCGCTGAAACAGGTTGAGCACCTCAATGACGAGCGCCGCGCCGGTTGCCATGCGTGTCAATGGCGGCGGAACGGGATCGGGGAACTCTTCGGCGAGCAACTTGCGCAGCCGGCGCGCGCCCCTGATCAGCCGGGGTTTGTCGAGGATCGGAATTCGTATGGCCGTCCCTTCGAACTGCGAGTCGCCTTCATAGGCGACGATGCGGCCAACGAAGACGTCGTGACGGTCCATCTGCCCGCTGCCGCTGCGTTCGGAGACGGATATGGCCGGACCACGGTCGAGGAGATCCTTGACCTCGACGCGCACCCCTGGCTCGACGCGCGTGACTTGCAGCAACCGCATCGGCGCATCGAGACAGGCCCGCAGGAACCGGCGACCACCCGGGGTCAGATCGCGCTCGTGCCGCCCGAGAGCGAACTGGGCGAGGGAGCCGCCGGTGTGAAGGATGTAGTCGAGCCATAACCACTCGAGGAAGAGGCTGCCGCCGGCGGTCTCACGGATGACGTCGTCGGACACGCCGTCAAGTCCCGCAATCATGTCGTGGGCGTCGTCCACGTCCTCGGTGAATCGAGGGAGGTTGACGAGACTGGCCAGCAGCTCGTACGCCTGCTCGCGGTCGGCGTCCGTCGGATTCGGCGCGAGCTCTGCCGACGCGCCGTGACAGCGCTTGAACTTGCGGCCGCTGCCGCAGGGGCAGGGGTCGTTGCGGCCTGGAGACATGGCGAGCGCAATCCTATACCTGAGCCTTCGATTCGCACTGACACCGTTTGTCAGGGCTGATAGGAGAGGAGCCGCCGATCACGCAGCTTCCCAACCTTCACGAAAGGCCGATGAATTTGGAATCAGCAACATCAAGGTCGTCAAGGACATCACGTTGAAGGCCGATGCATGCCGGGCCTGTTCGATCGCATCCACGAACATGGCAAACGCCCCAACGACAATCACGCCCGCAAAGAGTGTCACGCAGATGGCGCCGAAAGCCGGACGGCCGCGCAAGGCGCTGAGCATGAGGCCGGCAATGATCACGGCAAGGTACGGCCCTGGTTCGCGCGGCGTCAGCCAGCGATGCACACGGCCTTCACCCCAAGTGCCCAGACCAAGCAGGAATGACGGGTAGACCATCGGCTTCGACAGCCACACCAAGCCTTCCGCGAGCGCTAGCACAGTGGCTCCTGGCTCGCGGACAAGCAATGACAGCGGTCCTGGCGCGTCACGATTCAGCCAGCGGACATGTTCGGGGCAGTTGCCGAGTGCTTCGTGCACTTCAGGGACCAAACCCAGTTCGAAGCCTCGAGCGACCGACTTGTCGATACCCGCCGAGAGTGCAGCACAGGAGCGGAGCGGCAGGGTTGTTGCCGCCGCCAGGGCGGGCTCGGTTGAAAAGCGCACCGCCCGCGTCAATGCGTACCAGCCCGTCAACGTCAGCCCATCGCCGTAAGGCAACGTCGCAGCGTAGGCCGGAATGCCGACCAGCATCCCAGTGAGGATAGCCAACGCTTGCAGCCGCACCCGTATCGTCAGGCGGCTGCTGCCGATTGACGCCATCGCCGCAGGCGCCAGGGCGAGCGCGACGAGCGGCTTGGTCAGCAACAACAAGACCAACGCCAGGATGATTCCCCAGGCGGTCCGCGGCCGAGCCGCCGGTGCGGACTCGAAAATGATGGCGGCAATCACCACGATCGCCAGCGACACGGTCAGCGATTCGGTGAGCACCGCACCGTGCCACCCGACCACCTGGGACGTCGTCGCGACGATCAACAAGCCGAGTGAAGTGGCGACCGCAGCGCGGCGCGTGAGTCGCTGTGATACCGCAGCACATAACAGGGTCCACGACACGATCCACGCGAATGAATTGACGGCGAAGACGCCTTGAGGAGAACCCGACGTCTGAAAGAGCGCAACGGGGAGGAACGCGCCCTGGTGACGGTCGATCGCCGTCACCAGCGACCAGCCGGCGGCCGAATCGAGATAGCGCGTGGAATCAGCAAATGTCGACGGCGGTGTGCCTTGGAGATACGTCAGCCAGTACGCGGCCAGCGACAGCCCGAAAACACCGGGCACCAGTCGCGGTGAATCAACGCCGGCGCTCAGCGCCACGAATCGGTCCGATCGTCCCACACGATGCTGTCCAAGAGATCATTTCCCAAAACGAATCAGACACCTTGACACTCTTTGTCAGGGTTCGCTGAGAGACGCTGCTGGAATCCAGCGGTAGGAGAGGATATTCCAGGGTGACGTGTCACATCGACCTGGTCCATCGGACAGCGGCGCTGGATTTCGCCGACGTGCGGGCGGGACAACGACCCGACGCGTTCGGGCCGTTCATTCGGGTCACCAACAGCTATAGCGCGCTTCGCGCGATCGCGTTCGACATCGGGTTCTGTCGCAACGTCTGCCGCAACGGTCTCATCGCCGTGGACACAATCGTGCTGTTCAGGTTCGCGCGCCAGCAGCGAAACCTCGGCGTGGGCATCCACTTCGAGGTTGCGCGCGAGCGGCTCGCGAAGCTCCAGTTCAGCATGACCGGGCAACTCGCCGCCCTGAAGGCGTGTCGAGTTCCCGGAAATGCCTTTGCTCCGCTGCTGCGGAGCGTGCTGAAGGTCCGCCCGCTGAAATCGGCGCGAAAGAAGCCGCCGAGGCCGTCGACGGCTATTTCTTCGGCCGGCTGATCGGGGGAACGATTCCGTTCGCGCGATAGGCGGTCACGAGCTTGCCGTAGTGCTCGCCCTGGTGATCGATCCAGCCAATCAGTTGAGGCATAGGCTTCGACTCCACCAGCGGATACGACGCCGCGATGGCGGCTTCCATCTCGGCCACGACCGATGCCCGGGTTTTCGGCTTGCTCGCGTCCGCCTTCTCACGCGCCTCGAAGTCGAACTTCTCGCCCCGCGCCGTCGCCGCCGTCATCTCGAGGCCAATGGTCACGTGCCGGAATTCCTCGAGCACGCTGCGCGAGTCGGGGTGAGGCTTCCAGCCAAGCTTGGCGTCTGGAAACTCGGTGTCCTTGGCCATCGTCAGGATCTTGTTGTGCAGGGTTTTCCAGGTGTTCAGGATTGCCGTCTCGTAGGTTGGTGCCGGTTTGGCCTGCTCGGCAACGGCCACGGTGCCCTGACCGTTCAGCCCTGCAACGAGCAGCATCGCGAGTGAGAGTCGCTTCATCACGTCCTCCATGAATGTATGAACGCCAATTCCAAGCGTCTCTATTCCCGCCGGGACGGATGAAGTGACGGAGCCACGCCTGGCGCTCGGCTCGGCCACGTGATCCGCGAACTGTCGCCCCAGGCCCTATGTCTGCGTAATCTGTGTCATCTGCGGCCCTGGCCATGCCCTCTGCGTAATCTGCGTCATCTGCGGCCCTGGCCATGCCCTCTGCGTAATCTGCGTCATCTGCGGCCCTGGCCATGCCCTCTGCGTAATCTGCGTCATCTGCGGCCCTGGCATGTTCTCTGTGCAATCTGTGTCTGCGGCCCTGGTATCCGCAATCTGCGTGGTAGCATCGCCGCGATCGAGGTGCGCCATGCGTCGACTGGTTCTGCTCTTCACTCTCGCGATCGTCGCGCTCGGTTCGCCATTACAGACTCAGACGAGACCGTCATCGGCCTCGCCCGCCAAGGTTCCTGAGCCCAAAGACGTCTTCGGTTTCGAACCGGGCGCCGACTACAAGCTGGCGAGCCACGAGCAGATCGTCGAGTACTTCCGCAAGCTCGACGCCGCCTCCGATCGCATCGTCGTCGAAGACATCGGCAAGAGCTCCGAGGGACGGCCGATGATCATGGCCGTCATCTCGAGCGAGGCCAATATCAAGAACCGCGCGCGCTATCAGGAGATCGCCCGAAAGCTGATCGTTGCGCGCGGTGTGAACGAGACCGAGGCGCGGGCGCTGGCGAAAGAAGGCAAGGCCATCGTCTGGATCGATGGCGGCCTCCACGCCACCGAAGTCGCCGGCGCGCAGCACACGCCGGAGCTGGGCTGGTGGCTGGTGAGCTCGGAGTCCGACGAAGCCAGGCGGATCCGTGAGAACACGATTCTGCTGTTGATGCCGTCGATGAACCCCGACGGCCTCGACATCGTCCGTGACTGGTATCAGAAGAATCTCGGCACGCCATTCGAGACGACGAGCCCGCCCGACATCTATCACCATTACATCGGTCACGACAACAACCGCGACTGGACGATGTTCACGCAGGTCGAGACGCGAGCGGTCGCCCGGCAGCTCTACTTCGAGTGGTTCCCGCAGATTGTCTACAACCACCATCAATCGGGACCGTTCCCGAGCCGCATCTGGGGCCCGCCGATGAAGGATCCGGTGAATCCCAATCTCGATCCGCTGGTCGTGAGCACGATCAACCAGATCGGCGAGGCGATGCGGAAACGCTTCGACGAGGAAGAGAAGCCCGGCTACAGCAGCCACATGCTCTACGACATCTGGTGGAACGGCAGCATGCGCGGCGGGCCCGACTATCACAACATGGCGGGCTTTCTCACTGAGACCTCGCTCTACCGCATGGCGACGCCGCATTGCTATTCGGCGGACGAGATCCCGGAGACCTTTGGCGAGCGGCACAAGAATCAGCCGGCGAAGATTCCCAGCGTCAACTACACAAACCCGTGGCTCGGCGGGTGCTGGCCGTTCCGCAAGCCGGTCGAGTACATGCTGACCGCTTCGCGCGCGGTTCTCGATCTGTCATCGCACCTGAAGGAGGACTACCTCTACAACATCTGGCGCATGGGAACCCGGCAGATCGCGAGAGGGGAGAAGGCCGAGGGCGGACCCTTCGCGTACGTGATCGATCTGGCGGCGCAGCACGATCCTGCGCGAAGCGTCGAGTTCCTGCGCACGTTCCGCATCGCCAACATCGAGGTGCGGCAGGCCGAGGCGCCCTTCGCGGCCGGCGGCAAGCAGTATCCGGCCGGGACCTACGTGCTCGGACCGCAGGCATTTCGGCCGTACGTCGTCGATCTCATCGACCCGAAGACGTTTCCCGATCGACGGCTGTATCCCGGCGGACCACCGGACCCTCCGTACGACATGACCGGCTACGAGCTCAGCCTCGAGATGGGGGTCACGATCGATCGCGTCAAGGAGCCGTTCACGCTGCCCACGAAACTGGTCGACGTGATTCCACCGGCGCCAGGTGGAGTGACAGGAACCGCGGCACAGCCCAGCGGCTTTGCGCTGGCGCCGAACACGAACATGGGTGTGAAGGCGATCAATCGATTGCTGAAAGCCGGGGCGAAGGTCTCGTGGGCCCCCGACAACTCGATCGTCGTGCAGAACGTCGCGCGCGACGTCGTGGCCAGGCAGGGCGCCGAGCTTGGCGTCATGTTCCGCGCCCTCGACACGCTACCCTCAGGACTGAAACCGATTCGCGCGCCGAAGATTGGTTTGTATCGCAGCTACCGCGCGAACATGGACGAGGGCTGGACGCGGTGGGTGCTCGAGCAGTACGAATTTCCCTACACGACGCTGTGGAATGCAGACATTCGCAGCGGGGATCTGTCCGCGTACGACGTCCTGCTGTTTGCGGACGAGGCCGACACCACGATTCTCAACGGCGCCGCTGCCGGCACCATGCCCGCGCAGTATGTCGGCGGTATCGGCATGGACGGTGCGACCAACATTCGCCGATTCGTCGAGCGGGGCGGATGGCTCGTCGCCTGGGATCGCGCCGCCGATTTCGCCATCCTCGCGCTCGACCTTCCGCTGCGGAACACCGTGAAGGACACGCGCCCGCAGGAGTTCTTCATCCCCGGATCGCTCCTCCGCATCACCACGAAGAACGCCAATCCGCTTGCAGCGGGGATGGAGAGCAACGCGGTGGCGATGTTTGCCGATGCGCAGGCCTTCCAGCTGGTGCCTGCGGCGGCTGAAGGGAAAATGCGAGCCACGCGGGATGTCGATGTCTTCGCGGAGTACGCGCGACAGAACTTCCTGGCGAGCGGATGGGAGCTAGGGGGCGCCCGTTACATCGCCGGTCGAGTGGCCGGCGCGCACGTGCAGGTCGGCAAAGGCCACGCGGTGGTGATGGGCTTCCGCCCACACTGGCGAGGCCAGCCGCACAACACGTTCAAGCTGCTGTTCAACCCGTTGTTTCTGTCCACGGTCGAAGGCGGGTTCACTACGTCGACGATGCAGTAGGGACTCCGGCTCAAGCCCCAAGCCTCAAGCCCCAAGCCTCAAGCCCCAAGCCCGCCCCAAGCCCCAAGCCCCAAGCCTCAAGCCTCAAGCCTCCGGCTCAAGCCCCAAGCCTTGACAAAGCTCTCCGTGAAGATCGCGGGGAATCCGCCTGTGTGAAGGAAAACGACCGTATCGCTCGAAGTGAGCTCGCCGGCGCGGACGTGATGGATGAGCGCGGCCATCGCCTTTGACGTGTAACAGTGATCGAGGAGCACTCCCTCGGTTCGCGCCAGGAGGGCAATTGCCTCCAGTCCCTCGGCTGTTGGCATTCCGTATCCCTCGCCGATGAACGCCTGATCGGTAACCAGGTCGTCCAGGTCGAGCCGCTCGTCAATCCCAAGCCGCGTCGCCGAATCGTTGCCGATGCGTTTGGCGCGCTCGATCTTTTCTGCCTCGCCGGCGCTCACCGCGACGCCGTACACCTGATACGGCGCCTCGCACGCCTTTGCGCCAAGCGTCAGACCCGCTTGCGTGCCTCGTGAGCCGCTGGCGTAGTAAAGCCGAGAGGGTGATTCACCGATCGCGGCCAACTGACTTACCAGTTCTGCCGTGCCCGACACGTAGCCGAAGACGCCGATGCCGCTCGAGCCGCCGACCGGAATCACGTAGGGAACCCGCCCGCGCGCGCTCTCTTCGGCAGTCACTTCGGCCACGACAGCTTCGTCCTGTCCAACCGCGAGCATGGGATCGACCGAGGGGACGAAGCGGACGTCCGCGTTGTAGAGGCGATCGAGCAGCAGGTTTCCGGCGACCGGCGGGTTGTCGGTCGTTGCCGTCAACACGAGCACACAACGAAGACCGGCAACGCACGCCGCCGCTGCCGTCATGCGCGCGTGGTTGGACTGCACCGCGCCCGTCGTGATCAGCGTCGTCGCACCCTGAGCCAGCGCGTCGGCGACGAGGAACTCGAGCTTGCGCGCCTTGTTGCCACCAAGTCCCAGCGCGGTGAGGTCATCGCGCTTGAGCAGGATGCGAGGGCAACGCGCCGGCCCGCCGAGCGAGTCGCGAAACCGGCGAGCTTCGACCAGCGGCGTCGGCAGCCCCGCCAAGTCGATGCGTGGCTGGCGCGCGATTGCCTCCTGCACATGATTGACAGCACGGGATGTCATTGGAACAAGCCCAGATTATGAGGCCAAGAGTGGACTCGTGAAATGAGACCTTGACGAACGTAGCCACGGAGACGCGGAGACACGGAGAACCAAAATGTCCTGACTCCGCGGCTCCGCGACTCCGCGGCCCGCGTACGCAGACGTCAATTGATGCCGCGAGTCGAAAGATCGAGCGCTTCACAGAGCCGTTCAATATCTTCCGGCAGCGGGGCGATGACCTCGATTGGTTGTCTGCTGGTCGGGTGCGGGAAGGTGAGTCGCCAGGCATGCAGCGCTTGACGCGGAAATGGATGCGGCCTCCCGTAGACGGTGTCGCCGACAATCGGCCAGCCCTTGCTGGCGAGATGCACGCGGATCTGATGCGTACGGCCCGTGATCAAGCGGCATCGCACCAATGAGAAGAGCTGACCGGCGTCGGCCGCTTCTCGCGCGGTCGAAGACAGCCGCTCGTATTTCGTGATCGCCGGTTGGCCGCCTCGATCGGTCACGGTCACACGCCGACGGTCCCACGGATCGCGGTCGAGCGCGAGATCGATCGTGCCTCGTAGTGGCGTCGGCCTGCCCCAGACGATGGCGAGGTAGTCCTTGTCGAGCCGGAGCGCGGCGGCGGCGCGCTGAAGCGCGGCTTGAATCGCCGGCCGTTTCGAGACCAGGACGAGACCTGACGTCTGTTTGTCGAGGCGGCCGAGGAGGCCTGGCCGCGACTCCGCAGGCCACTGGCGCGCGTGCGCCAGGATGCCGTTGAGGAGCGTGCCGGTCCGGTTGAGATGTGACGGGTGTGAAACGAGGCCCGGAGGCTTGTTCACGATCAGCAGATCGTTGTCTTCGTAGAGGATCTCGATCGGAATGGGCTCAGCCGCCGGGCGGACGCGTTCGCGCTGGCGCTCAATGCACACCTCGAGGTCGTCGGTCGACGCAAGGCGCCACGCGGCGCGCGGCGCCGGCCGCCCGTTGACCAGCACGTCGCCTGCCTCGATCCACCGCTGTATGCGCGTGCGCGAGACACCCCGTTCGTGACGGAGATGCCGCAGCAGGTACTCGATCGACACGAATGCCGGTATCGCCTCGATCGAGTGGAATGCGCCGCCACATCTCAGACGGCAGACGGTTTCCGGCAGGCGGCAGACGAACAGACATTGGCTCTTACCGAGGCCGGTTGCCGGTTGCCGGCTCCCGTTATTTCGCGATGCTGATGAGCTCGACGTCGAAGACGAGCAGCCCTTTCGGCTCTTGTCCCTTGTAGGCGATGTTTTCTGGAATCCAGAAGCGCATCTTCTCGCCGGTGACCATCAACTGGACGCCCTCGCCCCAGCCCTCGATCACTTCCTCGAGTCCGAAGGTGATCGGCGCACCACGTTCAACCGAGCTGTCGAACATCTTCCCATCGGTGGTCCAGCCCGTGTAGTGCACGGTCACGCGGCTGTTCCCCAGCGGATGAACGGTCCCGGTGCCCTTGCGCAACATCTTGTAGGCGAGTCCAGACTTCGTCTTCGTCGCATCAGCGGGCGGCGCGGCGACATCCGGCGGCGCAACCCGTGGTCCCGAGACGATCTCCATCAGCTCGACGTCGAAGACCAGCATCCCCTTCGGCCGGCCGGCCTGCCCGGCATACGCGATCGCTTCCGGAATCCAGAACCGCCGCTTCTCGCCGACGACCATCAGCTGCACGCCCTCGCCCCAACCTTTGATGACCTTGCTTACCGGAAAGGTGCTCGGCGCGTTACGCGTGTGCGAGCTATCGAACATCTTTCCGTCAGTCGTCCAGCCGGTGTAGTGCACGGTGACCATGTCGTTGGTGGTCGGACGTGCCGTCCCGGTGCCCTTCTCCAGCACCTTCGAGCTAAGACCCGAGGCGGTCTTCACCGCGTCGCGCGGAGGCGCTGCGACATCAGGCGGCGGAGGAATCGGTGTAGCGGCGGGTGGTTGCTGGGCGTGAGTGGAGATGGTGAGCGCGCTGACAAGGATCAGCGCGGAAATCGATCGAATGAGCATCCGGGGATCGTATCAGAGGCTGCACTCCCGAGCTCAAGAGCTGAAAAACAACAGGAGTTCAAAGAGACCAAGAGAAAACAGGAGTTCAAGAGATCAGGAGAAAACAGGAGTTCAAGAGATCAGGAGAAAAAATATTCCTGGCCTTCTATCCTTCTGTTTGCTCTTGAATTTCGGGGGTTACCTGCAGGTATCGAGCCCGAAGTCGCGTACCGTCCCGCTCACGTCGCGGTACTCCCAGCGATACTGTGCGGGCTCGAGGGTGAACTGCATCGCCCCGTACCTCTGAAATCCGGGCTTCGGAGTTGAGGGTGGTGCGGACGAAGCCATACAAATCGGCGCCGCCGGTGCCGACGATGAATTCCCTGACGCCCTTGGCCGGTTCGGGTGTGCCATCGGACATCTGCCGCGCGAAGCGCTCGTAGAAGTGATCGTGGCCGTTGAGAATCACTTCGATTGGGGCCGCTTCGAGCAGCGCCCACAGGTCCTTCATGTTCGCGTTGTTGCCGTTCGGTCCCGACGAAAACAACGGATGGTGCCAGACGGCCATGGTGCACGGCGTCCGCTGCTGATCGAGCTGGCGGCGCACGAAGTCCCACTGCGCCGAGTTGCGCGCCGCGGGAATGTTCGAGTTGAGCATGAGGATCAGCCAGTCGCCGGCCATGAACGAATAGAAGCCCGAGTTGTCCCCGCCTGAGGCGTCTCCGAAGTACGTGTAGTAGTCATTCGCGTTGGCGGTTTCGTACTCGTGATTGCCCGGCGCGGCGCGCCAGCGGTTCCGGAAGCGGCCCCACTGCGGCTCGAAGCAGTCGCGGAAATTCGCCATCGTGCCGTGCATGTAGGCGATATCGCCGGCGAGAAGAATCAGACCCTCGAGGTTGGCCACCAGCGACGCGGTGCGTGCCACGTTGGCGGAACCGCACATGCCGATATCCCCGACGCCGACCACCTTCACGGTCGCGCCGCTGGGCGACGGTCCACTCGGCCCGGCATTTCCGCCGCCGCCAGGTGCGGGTGAGCCCACGCCAGGTGAGGGTGCGGCGGGGCTGCTCGAGCAGGCGATTCCGACTGCGAGCCAGAGAGTCACCAGCACCGCGACCAGACGTCCCCGAGTGGCTGAGGGCTGCATCGCTCTTTGCTCGGTCCTAGTATACGTGGTACCGTTTCGCGACTCCGGGAGCAGGTAACCGAGATGACCCAGACGGACCGCGGGGTCGCGCTGTAGACCACATGCCCACTCCTTCACGGAAAGGCTCCACCGACCGACTCCTTCTCTCACCACAAGAAGCGCTCATTGCCGGCGGTCCGGCCGAAGAGCTCGAACGCCGGATTCAGGATTTCTTCAGAACCGGGTACGCACACGTCGTGATCGATTTGCGAGGCGTGCCGACCGCCGACAGCGCCGGCATCCGCGCCCTCGTCCGCGGCCACACCTCCGCGCAGCGGTTGCAGCGCCGCTTCACGCTGGTCAAGCCGAACCCCCGCGTCCAGGAGCTGCTCAATCTCTCGCACCTGGGTTCGGTGCTCGAAGTGGTCGATTCGCTCGTCGAAGCGAAAACCAAGACGATTCCCTGGGACCGGATTGTCACCGGCCTTGGCGTCGCCGCAGTGGGGCTCGGGCTCGTCGCCGTCGGACTCAGGTGGCCGAATCTCGGGCTGGACGCTATCAGCGGCCCCGTGGCGAGCGGCGCCGAACAGTTGAGCCAGGCGGCGGCAAGAGGGGACGCTCCGATCGGCATCAACCCGCTCTTCGAAGTCGTCAAGCTCATCTCGGCCGCTGTGATTGGCATGCTGGTCACGGTCATCCACCGGCAATACCGGAGCGACAAGGCTGCCAATCCTGCGCTCGATCAAGCGCAAGTCCTGCTCTGCGTCGCTGGCGCCATGATGATGATCATTATCGGCAGTTCGATCGCCCGCGCCTTTGGCGTGGCCGGCGCCGCCAGCATCATCCGTTTCCGCACGCCCGTCGAGGACGCTCGCGACATCACGATCCTGTTCATCCTCATGGGGCTCGGCATGGCGGCCGGCCTGGGCGCGCTCTCGGTCGCCGGCCTGGGCACGGTCTTCCTCTGCGCCATGATTCCGCTGCTCAGCGTGTTCAGTTCCGAGCGCCCGCGGACGATGCTGGTCGAGATCGTCGGCGCCGGCCGCGACTTCCCGACCGCGCACGTGCATCAGGTGTTCGCCGTCAACGGCATCATCTTCGAGCCGCGCGAGGTGTCTCAAGGCGACGAAGCCACGGTTCGGTATTTCACGACTCTCAAGCCCTCCGATTCGCTCGAAGAATTGAGCGCGCAGCTCATGGCCGACGGAAAGAAGGGCATCAAGAATGTCTCCTGGTCGCCGCCCAAGAAAGGCTGAGCCGGCGCCCCCACGGGCGTCCGGGAAGCGTGGCGGCGAACGACTGGTCCTCGAGCCGGGGAAGCGGCGCGACGCGCTGCTCGCCGTGATCGGCTCGGCGAAGCGGCGGCTCGTGCTTTCGCTCTTCCGCTGCGACGATTTGACGGTGCTGGACGCGCTGGCCAGTGCGCTCGAGCGCGGCTGCAAGGTCGAGGCGATTCTGACCAAGCGCGCGAAGGGCGGCAAAAAGCGCCTCAAGAAGCTCTGGGGCGCCCTCGAAGAAATGGGCGCCGTCGTGACGTGGTACGCCGATCCCGTCGTGAAGTACCACGCAAAATATCTCGTCGCCGACGAGAAGACCGCGGTCGTGACGACTCTGAATCCGACCGAACGATGCTTTACGCGGACCTGGGATTGCCTGCTGATCACCAACGACCCGTCAGTCGTACGTGGGTTGCTCGCGCTGTTTCGTGCCGATACGACGGGAGTGGCGCTGCCGCGCGGCAAGACCGCGAGTGTGCGGCTGATCGTCGGGCCCGAACATTCTCGCGCGGAGTACCGGCGGCTGATTTCGGCGGCGAAACGGAGCATCCGCATCCTGGACCACAAATTGTCCGATCCCGATCTCGTCGTGCTGCTGCGGCAACGGCGGGCAGAGGGTGTGACCGTGTCGGTGGTGGGACACCAGGCGCTGGGGCTGCTCGAGCCGCACGGCAAGATGATGATTCTCGATGAAACCCGCGCCGTGATGGGCAGCACGGCGCTGTCCACGCTGAGCCTCGATTTTCGCCGGGAGGTGTCCGTCGTGATCGAGAACGCGGCACTCGTCCAGCAACTGAACGGCGCGTATCAGCAGATGAGCGTGAAGGCCGGCCAGTCGGCCTCCTATCTGCCGGGGGATCCGATCGAATGACGGTGGATAAGCCGATTTGCCCGTGGCCGCAGGCCGTCGGTTGCTGCGTGGCCGTGCTGGCCTTGCTCGCCGCTGCCGCGCCGCCACTGCTGGCGCAGCCCGCTCCCGACGCGAAGCCGCCGAAGAAACAGGTACGGCGAGGGCTCGTCTGGGACGGCAATCGACCGTCGATCGTGTTCGGCAAGAACGTCAATATCGATCTCCGCTTCAAGATCCAGATGGACTGGCGCACGTGGGATCCCGAGCAGGGCGTCGGCGATCCCGAATTTCCGGGAACGTTTGATATCGAGACCAAACGATTCGGGCTGAAGGGCGAGCTGACCAAGCACTTCGAGTACGAAATCGAGCACGAGATCCTACCCCCGACCGTCGTCCACGACGCCGCCAAGTCGACGAAGACCGAGTGGAAGGATGTCTTCCTCCGATGGCGAACCATGGACACGCTCCAGATCACCGGCGGCCGGTTCAAGGTGCCGTTCGGCCTCGAACAAAACACCGGCAAGAGCAGCACCGACTTCGCGTATCGGACGCTGGCTTCGTCAACCATCGCGCCCGGCCGGGATACGGGCGTCATGGCGAACGGCCGCTTCTTCGGCCGCGGCCTCACCTACGAGGTGGGTTTCTTTCAGCACGACGGCGACAACGGCCGGCTCAAGGAACCGCAGTTCCTTGCGGAGGGCGACGAGCTCGACGAGCCCGGGCCTTCGGTGGCCGGCCGGGTCACCGCGGCCATCCTCAGGCCTTTCGGCGCGCCGGATGCCATCAACGGCCTGCGGCTGGGAGCGGCCTACACGACCGGCGAGACGCCGGAAGGGCTCAACAGCCTGCGCGGTCAGTCGGTGTTCGGCACGGCCAACTATTTCGATCGGGTGTACGTGAAAGGCCTCAGGCAACGGTACGGCCTGGAACTGTCATGGACGCCCGGCCCCTTCGGGCTCAAGTCCGAATGGATGCAGTCGAGAGAAGAGCGCGACGGGCAGGGCAATCGCGACCAGGACCTCAGCGACTTTCTCAGCACCGGATGGTACCTGAGCGGAACGTGGATTCTCACCGGCGAGAACAAGTCCGACGACATCGAACCCGACCACCCGCTCTTTGCCGGCGGCATTGGCGCGATCGAGATCGGCGCCCGCTACGACGAGCTCGGGTTCGAGAGCGCCAAACATGCCGGCCCGGCGTTCACCAATCCCAGGTCCGACAATCTTCCTCTCTCCAAGGACAGGACGTGGACGTTTGGCGTGAACTGGTTCACCAGCAAATGGGTCCGAGTGCTGGTCAACGGCATCCGCGAAGAGTTCGTGAACGCGGTTGAAACCCCGGTCAACGGGACGACCGTGTTTTGGGCGGCAGTGGCGCGGCTGCAGGTTGTATTTTGACGGGCACCAGCCGCTTCGCGGCTCTCACCACTCCGCGGTTCGAAAGCCGCCACGCCTTGGGGCCGGAATGTTTCTCCAACGCGCGGATCGCTGATTTGCGCGTGCGCCTCGCCCCGAACTGATCCTCCCCCGGCTCGAGCAGCGACGCGCAGTACTCCGCGTAGCCACGGTCGGCCCGCCGCCGCCAGCCGCGATGCCGCTTGCGCTCGTCGGTCAGGCAGTTGGCGTCGGCGAGCGGCGCGAAGCGGAGGACATCGCGCAGCCAGCTCTCCGGCAACCCGTACGCCATCCCGATCGACACGGCCGTTTCGACGTACGGCGCCGCGATCACGACGCCGCCGGAGGCGAGGACAGGACCGATCTCCCATTGCAGGCGAAACGCCAGGTCGGCCACGTAGGCGAGCGTGAGCGTGCGCGGCGACATGCTGCGCTCCTCGCGTCCAGCCAGCGCGAGCTCGTTGAAAATGCCGGAGGCATCCCATCGGCTGATGCCGCAGACCAGACCGCGCTGGCGTAAACCTTCTGCCAGGGCCGCCGACGCGCGGACGAGGTCGGCGCCACGCGACCCGTCGATTGCTATGATCCGGCCGCGCCGGGAGTCCGCATCAGCCATTCTTCGACGGCCTCGCTGCTGAAGGTGGGCCACGGCCGCTTTTCGAGCTTCTCGAACAGCGCGCGCACGTTGGTGTGCTGGCGGTACACCGCCTCGCCGGCGTCCACGGAGACGAACTGAAACACGACGGCCAGGTTCTCGTACTCCGTCACGACGCGCTGGATGAACCGCTCGTAGCTCGCGAGCGGATCCTCGATGCCCGTGACGTCCTGTCCGGATTCGTAGTAATGCGGTTCCCGCGTCGAGGCCAGGCGGCGGCTCGACTCCTCGGCTGACATCGAAAAATAGATCACGAGATCGGGCCACAGGAGCGGTGAGTAGATGTGCAGCAGCCAGTCGAGGTCGAGCCCGCGCGCCGCATCGCGGGCCAGCGCCGTGAACAGGTAGCGATCGGCCAGCACGGTCTGCCCGGCCCAGAGCGCCGGCAGGATCGCGCTCTCGACGCGATGGCGGAAGTCGATCGCGTGCAGCAGCGAATACTCTTCCTTGGACATGGCCCGCACCTTCTTGCGGGCCTTGAGGAGCGGCTTGACGAGCGCCGACGAGGCCCAGCTCGTGGACACCACGCTGTGCCCCTTGCTCTCGAGCCACTTCTTGATCAGCTTGCGCTGGGTGGTCTTGCCCGAGCCGTCGGGCCCTTCAAAAGCGATGAGGAGACCACGCGACGAGTCGCGATTGGCGACGAGCCGTTTGAGCTCCCGGGCGGACGGGCGCGGCACGGAGGCTTACGATACTAGAATCCGGGAACCGGGATCCGGCATCCGGCAACCGGCAACCGGCCCAAGCCCCAAGCCCCAAGCCCCAAGCCCATGCCACCCGGATCCGTTCTTCTCCAGCGCGGCTTCTTCATCATGGCGGTCGCGCTGATTCTGATCGTGCGGTTCGGCATCGGGCGGGCGTCGCTGGCGTCGGGCGATGGACCCGAGGTCGCCAGGCGGCTCACGCGGCGGTTCGAGGCCTGGGCCGCCGTGTGGCTCGCGGTGGTGATGGGCGCGGCAGCCGCCGGCGCTTTTCAACGCTGGGACTGGCGGCCGCCGCTGTTTCCGTTCCTTGCCGCCGCCCTGATTGTGCTTGGCGTCGCGTTTGCGCGCTCGACATTCGGCGATCGCCTGGCGCGAGGGTTACCGCTGGCGTGGCTCGTGGCCTTCCAGGGCTTCCGCTTGCCACTCGAGCTGCTGCTGCACCGGGCCTACACCGAAGGCGTCATGCCGGTGCAGATGAGCTACTCGGGCCGCAACCTCGACATCGTCACCGGCATCACCGCCCTGCTGCTCGCCGCGGCCATGTCGATCTGGAACGTGCCCAAGGTGATTGTCTGGGTCTGGAATGTCATGGGCTTGATCCTGCTCATCAACATCGTCGGCATTGCGGTGGCGTCGCTGCCGCTCTTCCAGGCCTTCGGACCTGATCGGCTCAACACGTTCGTCGCGTATCCGCCGTACGTGCTCTTGCCTGCGGTGATGGTGTTGGCCGCATGGGCCGGGCATCTCGTCGTATTCAGGGCCTGTCGACGAAAGTTCAAAATTGAAGAGTTAAGAGTTAAGAGTTGAGAGTGTCAGCTGAAACTGAACTTCAAACTCAGAACTGAAACTCTTAACTTTGCACTTTTCAACTTTCAATTCTCCAGCATCATCCACGCAGGGTCTTCGATGTAGTCCTTGATCTTCACGAGGAACTGGACGGCTTCGCGGCCATCCACGAGCCGGTGGTCGTAGCTGAGCGCGACGTACATCATCGGCCGGATGACGACCTGGCCGCCGATCGCCATCGCGCGATCGGCGATCCTGTGAAGTCCGAGGATTCCCACTTGCGGCGGATTCAGAATCGGCGTGCTCATGAGCGAGCCGAAGACGCCGCCGTTGGTGATCGTGAACGTGCCGCCTCTCAAATCCTCGAGCGTGAGCGTGCTGTCCTCCGCCTTCTTCGCGAACTGGCGGATGGTCTGCTCGATCTGGGCGAAGCTCATGCGGTCGGCGTCACGCAGCACGGGAACGACCAGACCACCCTCGGCGCCGACGGCCATGCCGATGTCGTAGTAGTGCTTCCAGACGATCTCCTCGCCTTGAATCTCGGCGTTCAGTTGCGGAAACGCCTTGAGTGCGCCAACGGCTGCCTTGACGAAGAATGACGCGATGCCGATGCCGACACCGTGCGCTTTGAGAAACGCCTCCTTGCGCCGCTCGCGCAGTGCCATCACCGCGCTCATGTCCACTTCGTTGAAGGTGGTGAGCATCGCCGCGGTACGCTGGGCTTCGACGAGGCGGCGAGCAATGGTCGCTCGACGCTTGCTCATTCGTTCCCGCGTCTCGCTCCTCGAGCTGGGTGCCAAGGGCGCTTTCGGTGCCAGGGGTGCCAAGGGTGCCAGGGGTGCCAAGGGGGTGGGTGCCGAGGGTGCCGGTGCCGAAGGTGCTGTTGCAGCCGTCGCGCGCAGGACGTCGTTCTTCGTGACTCTTCCGCGGGTGCCCGAACCGGCGACGGTTCCTACGTCGACGTTCTGCTCACGAGCCGCATTCCTGGCAGCCGGCGTGACCTTTTTGTCAGTCGCTGATTGCGCGGCTCTTGAATCTGCACCGCTTGGCGTCTGTGGCGCCTCTGGCACTGGTGGCGCTTCTGGCACCCCAGGCACTTTAGGCACCTCATCCTTGGCACCTTTGGCACCATTGGCACCTTTGGCACCCGCATCCTCCTCGAGCTCCGCGAGTATTTCCCCGACCTTTACGTCCGCCCCAGCTTGATGTTTGATGCTGGCAAGCACCCCCGCCCGATCGGCGCTCACCTCGAGATCGATCTTCTCGGTCTCGAGCTCCACGAGCGCGTCACCGGCGGCGACGCGCTCGCCGGCGTTCTTGAGCCACTTCACGACGCGGGCTTCGACGACGGATTCGCCGAGCTCGGGAACTACGATGTTCGTCATTGTTTGATGCCCGCTAATGACTGTCGAGCCGAGATCAGGAGATTGAAACAAGAGTTCAGGAGACCAGGAGAACCAAAACTTACTCCTGATCTCTTGATCTCTTGTTCAACCCTCTTGAACTGAGCCTCACACTTGTTTCGAGAGCACCCTTTCCATTTCCCTCGTTTCGCTCTTCGCCTCGAACACCTGCTCGACGATCGCGCGCTGGTTCACCGCATGCCACGCCGCCGAACCCTCTGAAGGGCTCGAGTTGCGGACGCGGCCGATGTAGCGGAAGGGGGTCCGGCCATCGAGCAGGGTCTCGAGGATCGGGCGCACGAATTCCCACGCGCCCATGTTCTCGGGCTCTTCCTGGACCCAGCACACTTCCCGCACCTTCGGATAGCGATCGATGAGCTCGCGCACTTCGTCGAGCGGGAACGGGTACAGCTGCTCGACGCGCGTGATGGCGACGTTTTGATTGTTCTTGCGTGGCTCACTCGTCATCAGATCGACGGCGATCTTCCCGCTGCACAACACCAGCCGGCGGACTCTCGACGGCTCCACGGCCGCCGTGTCATCGTCGATCAGCATCTGGAAGCGGCCTTCGGCCAGCGACAGCGGCGCCGACGCCGTGAACGGGTGGCGCAGCAGGCTCTTGGGCGTCATGACGACGAGCGGCAGCGGGTCGGTCGTGAGCAGCAGCGCCTGCCGCCGGAGCAGATGGAAATACTGCGCCGCCGTGGTGCAGTTGGCGATCCGCATGTTCGTATCGGCCGCCGCGTCGAGGAAACGTTCGAGCCGGGCACTCGAGTGATCGGGTCCCTGGCCTTCATAGCCGTGCGGCAGCAGCAGGACGAGCGAGGGAGTCAGTCCCCACTTGGCGCGGCCCGACGTGATGAACTCGTCGAGGACCACCTGCGCGCCGTTGATGAAGTCGCCGTACTGCGCTTCCCACATCACGAGACGGCTGCCCTCTTGAATGTTGTAGCCGACCTCGAAGCCGACCGTCGCATTCTCGGAGAGCGGACTGTTGTGGATTTCGAACGCCGCCTTCGACTGCGGCAGCCGTTCGAGCGGAATGTGTCTGGCTCCGGTTACGACGTCGTGGTACACCGCGTGCCGGTGGCTGAAGGTCCCTCGTTCGACGTCCTCGCCGGTGAGCCGAATCGGGACGCGATCCTCGAGAATCGTCGCGAGCGCCAGTTCTTCGGCGGCAGACCAGTCGATGGTGCGCTCCGCCGGGTTCGCGAACATCGCCGCTCGGCGTTCGCGGCCGCGCTCGAGCTTGCGATGCACCGAGAATCCCTCCGGCAGCTTCAGGAGACTGACGTTGAGACTCTCGAGCCGCTCAATCGGTACGGCGGTTCTGGTTCGCTTGGCAGCGCCGCTCGGCGGCACCTCTGGAATCGGCGGATGGTAGTCCTGCTCCGGCTTGAGGGCGGCGTAGATCTGCTCGAGCTCCGTCATCTTCGCCCGCACCATCTGGTCGGCCTGCTCCGTCGTGATCTGTCGCGATTCGACCAACGCCTTCGCATATTGCTCGCGAACCGTCGGATGCGACGCCACCTTTTGATAGAGGAGCGGCTGCGTAAACGCGGGCTCGTCACCTTCGTTGTGCCCGTAGCGGCGATAGCCGACGATGTCGATCAGGAAGTCGAGCTTGAAGCGATCGCGATAGACCCAGGCCAGCCGGCCCGCCTCGATGCAGGCGACGGGATCGTCGGCGTTGACATGCAGGATCGGGATCTTGAAGCCGCGAGCCAGGCCGCTGGCGTAGCTCGTGCTGTACGATTCGCTCGGCTCGGCGGTGAAGCCAATCTGATTGTTCGCGATGATGTGGATGATGCCGCCGACGTCGTAGCCCTCGAGGCGCGAGAGGTTGAGCGTCTCGGCCACGACTCCCTGGCCGGGAAACGCCGAGTCGCCGTGAATGAGAATCGTGAGGACCTTCCCCTTGTCGACCTTCGGCGTGCCCGGCTGCTCGACCGACGTCGCCGCCGCCCGCGCCATGCCGTTGAGCACGGGGTCCACCGCCTCGAGATGACTGGGGTTTGGCGGCATGGAAATGACGACCGATGCCGGCCCCTCGCGCCGTTCGGCCCGCGCGCCGGCGTGATACTTCACATCGCCCATCCAGCCGAGATCGATGCGCCAGGACCGTGCAAACAGCGGATCCTTGAACTCCGCGAGCACCTCGCTGATCGGCTTCTGCAGAATGTGCACGAGGAGGTTGAGCCGCCCGCGATGGGCCATCGCGATCATCACGTGCTTCACTCCGCCGGCCGCCGCGTCGGAAATGATCTCGTCGATGATTGGCACCATTACGTCCAACCCTTCGAGCGAGAAGCGTGTCTTACCAGGGAACGTGCGGTGCAGGAACTTCTCGAACGTCTCGACGCTGGTGATGCGCTGCAGCAACTCCAGGCTGTTGATCGGATCCTTCGGCGGCCGGAACTGTCCGGACTCGACCGCCTCGCGCAGCCATACCCGCTCTTCGGGCACGAAGATGTGGTGGTAGTCGTGGCCGGAGGTCGAGCAATAGATCTGGCGCAGCCGGTTGATGGCCTCGAGCGCGTTTGCCGCACCGTGCGCGGCCGGGCCCGAGACGATCGACGCCGGGAGTCGCTCGAGCACCTCCGTGGTCAGCCCGTGCGACTGAGGGTTCAGCGACGGGTCGCCAATCGGCGCGGTGAAGCCAATCGGATCGAGACGAGCCGCCAGATGACCAAACCGACGAATCGACTCGGCCAGCGACACGACGGCCAGCGCGGCCTGCCAGTCGGTGCTGCGCGCGAGCTCAGCCGGCCTCTCGACCGGGCCGCCACGCGTTTCGGATGGGTCCTGGGGTGTCCAGGTCGCAAACGCTCGCCGCGTCGCCTCATCCACTGAGGAGGGATCGCGCCGATACCGCTCGAACAACTCGTAGACATACCCCGCGTTGACCCCGGTAAACTGGTCCCACGGGTTCATGAGCCTTCTATCGTAATCCGCCCGCGTCGCTCGCACCAATCTCGCGCGACCGTCCGCGGAACCTGTAGAACCTTCGAACCTGCTGAACCTGCTGAACCCGCTGAACCTGCTGAACCCGCTGAACCCGCTGAACCTGCTGAACCTGCTAGAACCTGTAGAACCTGTTGCCCCATGACCACCAACCACCCCACCTATGACGATGCCAATTTAATCCTGCGCTTGTACGAGATGCGTCGCGACGAACGCATGAGACAGGCGCGCGCCTGGTTTACGGCCAAGTGCAAGGTGAAAAGCTACGACGAGCTGATCAAGCTCGCGCCGGGCGGCAGTGACGACAACGCGTCATACCGGATGGTCGTGTCGTACTGGGATCTCGTTGGCTCGTTCATCACCGCTGGCGTGTTGAACAAGGTGCTCTTCTTCCAGAGCGGCCGCGAGCTGCTGCTGGTGTTCGAGCGGCTGCGCGAGCCGCTGCCGTCGATTCGCGAGGCGTACAAGGATCCCAACTACCTCAAACACCTCGAGACGGTGGGGATGCAGTTTGCCGATTACTACCAGACGCAGAGCACAGACGCGTACGAAGCGTTTTTGAAGAGGATCAAGTGACCTGAGGGGCTTGGGACTTGGGGCTTGGGACCTGGGACCTGCCCCAAGCCTCAAGCCTCAAGCCGTATGTTCCTAGTGCGCGACTGTCTTCAAGTGCTCGCGGAGGATATCCCGTCCAAAGTCGCCGTTGAAGTCCCGCCACACGGAGTGCACGTGGTTCCCGTCGTTCTGCGTGTTGTCGTACTCCACCAGGAACGTCGGCCCTTGAATGCGGTAGTAGTGTTTCTTTCCGCGCTCGGTCTCCCCGGCCCACGCAAACAGGATCTTGTCGAGCCCCGCCTTTTCGAGCGCGGTTTTCTGCTCGGAGGCGATGTCGGCTTCCATGGTCGACGTATACGTGTCGATGAGCTGCATCAACAGCTCCCGCTGCTTCGGCGTGAGCTTCGCGGACGACACGCCGGTGGCTTCAAGCGGCGTGATGTCATTCTTGTTCATCGTCAGGATATCGCCCGGTGCGGTGGTGTCGATGATTGCCGCCGTCCGCTGCGTGGCGTCGAGCGACTCGAGCAGCGCGCGCGCCGCGTCTTCGCGCGCGCCGAGAATGCGCAAGCCCTTCTTTTCTCCCTCGCGAACTTCGGCGGGGTTGGTGCCGAG
Source organism: uncultured Acidobacteriota bacterium (assembly GCA_963773045.1). Classification (GTDB taxonomy): domain Bacteria; phylum Acidobacteriota; class Vicinamibacteria; order Vicinamibacterales; family UBA2999; genus 12-FULL-67-14b. Next base: position 566,028 of record CAVYZT010000005.1, read on the forward strand.
AAACGCCGGCGCGCTCGCCACCGCCATGCCCTTGACCACCGTGTAGCGCAGCGACACGTGATGGCCCTCGGCCCGCCATCCCCACGCGCCGCTCGCTGACGGCGTGCCGAACACGCTGAAGAAGTAGCCCTCGGGATCTCGTCCGTTCTGCTTCTCGATCGCACGCAGCACGTTTTCGAGATCCATTATCGACGTTGTGGTCGCATAGCCCTTCTGGCTGAGGCCGGTCTTGAGCAGCGCATGCGCGAGTTGCCGCTGCTGTTCGTTCATGTCCTTGATTCGCAGACCAAATCGAGGATGACCGGCACCGATGCCGGTGCCGGCAGTTGGGATGAAGTGCCACCGCAGACGCTCCTCGCTTTCGAACGGGAACGTCGCCTTGGCACGCTGCTCGGCCGAGAGGCTACCCAGCCAGGCAGTGGCGGCGCCCGCCATGGTCGCGGCCGAGCGCTGCGAGGCGACCATGGCCGCCCCGGTGAAGACGACAATGATGCTGCTGGCAACGACTAAGCGAAGAGCGGTGAGTCGAGTCATGGCGAGGTTCCTCAGATGCGTCAGCATACTCCCGCGGCCGTACCTTCAGGCAAGCCACAGATGACACAGATTACACAGATTCGAGGTCTCGCTCGCCAAGCCGGCCGAAGGCCGGCCGCATTCGCGCCGCGCGAGCGAGACCACAGTCTTCGAGTTGGCCGCCATCCGTGTCATCTGCAGCCCGGGTGTCTGCGGCCTTTGGCAACGGGGATCATCCGCCGATTGACGCGGATAAATGCCGCGGCCGAGGGCTTATGGAGGTCTGACTCGCGACGGCTGGCCGGAGGCCAGCCAGTGGGATGAGTGAGACGGCGCGAAGATAAGTCGCAGACCCGGGCACTCGGCGACTCATCTTCGTGCCGACTCACTTATCCCTGCGGCGCTACGCGCCGCTCGCGAGTCAGACGACAAATCTGTGTCATCTGTGTCATCTGTGGCTCACCAACCGGGCGGCAGCGCCGTGCTTTTGCTCATTTGAACGTGACGCCAAACCCGAAATGCGCACGCGTGTGACCTGCCTCTGAGCGGGCGATGTCGAGCGACATGCTGATGACCGTGAGGTGCAGATAGACGCCGCCACCCCAGGCGCTCTCGTAGTGCTGGTTCTTCAGCGGCGTCCCCGAGTCGAACGCCGTGCCGGCATCGACGAACGCCTTCACTCCCAGCCTGCCGATCGACAGCGGCGAGCTCACCGGCACGCGCAGCTCGACCGATCCGGTGGACACGTTGTCGGCTGCTTTGTAGCCGGCCTCGTATCCCCGGAGCGTCGAGGCGCCGCCCAACAGGCTCTGCTCGAAGGGCGGAAGCGCTGCGCTCGAGCTGAGGAGCGTTCCGCGGACGGCGAGAACCGTCTGGCCGAACACTCCGAGGTAGCCGCGGATGTCGGTGGACGTTCGATTGGCGCGCCCGGCGTCGAAGCCGAGACGCTCCCAGCCAACGGTGGTGTGAACAGCGTTTCGTGGAAAGGCGGGATCGACGCGCGTGTCGAGCGTGACGTCGGCGCCGACGCGCGACAGGCGATCGGTGATGTCCCCAAACTCCACGTCTTCGACGCCGCCCCCTCCGCCGGCGCGAAGCCAGCGGCGAACGACGGTTTCGGCCCGAGCGTGAACGCCGGTCCGCTTGTCACCAATCTCGTAGTGCGGGTTCTCTCTCCGTGCAATGCCGGCGTCGCCAGCGAGCCGAGCAAGCGGCCCGCGAGCAAAACTCCGCTCGGCCTGCAAACGCAATTGCCGCTCGCCGCCCCAACTCAAGGGGACCGAGACGCGGCTGCCCGGCCCCAGCAGATCCACAAAGCTCACCCGCGCTCCATAGGTGAATCCATACCCATCGTCATAGCGAAGGATGGGCAGGAACATGCCAGTGGATCGGAACCGCTTGAACGGACCTGGCGTGAGATCGGAATCCGAGATGCCGGGTACTTCGTCGACCACGATCACCAGCATGATGTCGTCTGGATCGGCGATCGATCGGTACCGCTTGCGAACGTCGACGCCTTCGAAGCGGCCGCTCTTGTCGAGACGCGATTTGACGTCGGTGATGAGCGCGCCGGTGGCCGGCTTTCCGACCACATCGCCGACGATCGCCAGAACGTCGGCGTCGGGCGTCGTGTGGTTGCCGTGAACGCGAACCTCGGAGACGACTCCCGGCCCCGTGGCTTCCTGCGCGCGAACCGGGGTTGCGAACGTGGTGAGAACGATCGCGAAGGCTGTCGCTCTCTTCAGCACCTCGGCACCTGCCTTCGCTCGCTCAGGTTCGTCGGCGAGCTTCGGCGAGGCAGGCTCTGCACTCTTGGCACGCTAGGCACCCACCCTTAGGCACTTCAGGCACTCAGGCACTTCTGGCACCTGGTGTTGTTCATTTGATCTTGACGGCGACGTTCGCCTCTTTGTAGTCGCGGTACTCCACGCGATACGAGGCGTCGAAGGTGCCGAGCGCGATCGTCATCCGGAAGTGCATGTCGATGCCGCGGGGCAGCCAGATCGACGGGAATGCCTGCGACATCCGCATGCTGGCCTTCATATCGTCCACGCGCGCCACCGACCGGCCTGGAAGGAAGTCCATGTCGATGTCGTCGAAGGTGTATTGCAGAATCTGGTGCGTTTCGGAATCGACCCACAGCGTAACGAGCGAGACCTTGTTCATCCGCTCTTGGATCAGGTCGTCTTCCTCACGCGCTTTGCGATTGGGCCGGGAGCGGCCTTCGTTGAAGAGCTCGTTCTTCGGGTAGTACTCGATGCGGAGGACGGGGCGGTCGTCGATTTTTTCCCGTCCCACGAGCGCGTAGCGGCCGGCTTCGAAGCGGAAGCGCATGAAGTACGCCAGCGAGACGAACTGCGGCTCGACACCCTGCTTCAACACGTCTTCGACGGTGGCCGGCGCCTCGGTTTCTGGTGCCGGCTCGGTCGTCACCTTCACACCGGAGGTGCCCAGGCGCACTTCGCGACGCTTCCGGCGTTCTTCTCGTCGCTTCTCCTTTTCAATCCACTCCGCTTCGGCCTTCCGGCGATCCGCCTCCGACAGGGCGACGCCGTCGGCTCGCACCGGGCTGCGGATGAAGAAGCCGTCCTTGATGAACCAGGAGTAGTCGCGGCGGAATCCGTACAGAGGGAGCCCGCCGGGCCCGGTGACATCGAAGCCTTCCTTCTCTTCGAGGACGTACTGCTGAAGCCGCTTCCAGCTCTCGTCGCGCCGGGCGAGGACCTTCTCCATGAAGGCATCGAGGTCGCTTCCGCCTTCGCCTGACGGCTTCGGCGAGACGGGTCCGCCTTTGTCTGGCGGCTTCGGCCCGCCTTCGCCTGGCGGCTTCGGTGAGGCAAGCTGAGTTGTGAGTCCTACCAGAGACCCGGGCAGGACAAGAAGCGCGAGGACGAGGAGCAGGAACAGCCGCCGAGCCATTTCCATTTAGAAGTCAGACGAACCGGCCCTGACAACGGTTCCTGCTGAAAAGCCCGGACGCATCACCCGACGCGTCCGGGCCGGATCCTAAGAGCCCTTCTGTGTCATCTGTGTCATCTGCGGCCCTGGTGACTCTGCGCTGTCTGTGTTAGCGACGGAAGCGCAGCACGCCTCTCTGTGAAGAGAGTGTAAGCGTGTTGGTGTCAGTGCTGGCCTGGCTATCGCCGCTCAGGACCGACAGGTACGCCGTTTCGAAGTCCATCGTCGGGCACGCGGCCTTGGTGCACGCGAGCGCCGGGCCGAGCGTCAGCGTCGTGCCCGTGAGTCGCATCTGGCCGCCGCAGCGGTTGCAGTCGACCCGCGACGAAACGTGCTCACCATCGAGCGTCATCGAGTAGATGGCTGAAGCCGGCGCCGGTTGTTGCGCGCTGCCGGCGGGTTGAATGGACGTGAGGGTCCACTCGCCGCTCAGTTGCTCAGAGGTCAGGCTGGTCGAACCGCCGACGGATGAAGGAGTAGTCAGGGCTGATGATGCCGAGGAGCAGGCCGAGGAAACGGTCAAGGCGAGCAGAAGGAACGAGACGAACGAGGATGGCTTGAACACGATGCGCTTCAGGAGCAAGAAGCTAGCCACCGGGAAAAACGTGAAATTGCGCCCGATAGTTGTTGGCTGTTGCGTGGTGAGGACAACCCAATCCACGTAGAGATGACACTCGCAACGTAAACCTGAATTCATCTCGCCAGATCGGATCTTGATCGCGATCATTGTACGCGGTGGTCGCTCGATACTCGCCGACCCGTGGCGCTAGCTAGATTTCGAGACTCTCTCACCACCGGTTGTCAGCGTCGCTCCTACAAGAGGGGCGATTCCCTGTGCGGATGGCGGTCTCGCTCTTGCCGTGTGTCGCGCGGCGTTCGCCTTGACTAATGCTCGGTGGTTTCTTTTCGAGCCCGGCGGTAGACGACCTTGCCGTCGAAGATGGTGACCTCGACTGAGGCGTCGGTGATCCGGCTTGGCGGCAGTTCGAAGATGTTCGCCGACAGCACGACGAGATCGGCGAGCATGTCGCGCGTGAGCGATCCTTTGCGCTGCTCGTCGAACGAGGCCCATGCCGCCTGCCGCGTGTAGGCGTCGATCGCGCGGAGCAGCGGCAGTCGCTCAGCCGGATTCCATCCATCTTCGGGAATGCCATCGAGGGTGGTTCGATTGACGGCCACGTGCAGCCCCATCCGCGGATCGAGGGACATCACCGGCCAGTCGCTGCCGAACGCGAGCTGGCCACCAGCCTTGGCAATGCTGCCGGACAGCCAGCCGCGCGCCGCGCGTTCCGGACCGATATTCGCCGCCCACACATCGGGCGGGTCTGCGCTCGGCAGGCCGTGATACGGCTGAATCGACGCGATGACGCCGAGGGTGCCGAAGCGCGGAATGTCGGCGGGGTCGATCGTCTCGATGTGCTCCACCCGATGTCTGCGGCCACGCGGCGGCGCGGCGTTGGCCTTGGCGGCGAGCTCGTAGGCGTCGAGCGTCATGCGGACGGCACGGTCGCCAATCGCATGTGTCATCACTTGCCAGCCTCGGCGATCGAGCAGCGACACGACCCGATTCAACTGCTCGGCGGTGAATCGCGGCTCACCCTTCACCCCGGGCCGGTTCGCGTACGGCTCCAGCATGGCGGCGGTGTGTGATTCGATGACGCCGTCGAGAATCAACTTGATGCCGCCGCTCTTCAGGAGCGGGTCGTCTGCGTATTGCTTGCGGACCTGTTCGAGTCGATTGAGATCGGCTTCGGTCACGCTCGCGTCCGCCGTGAACGCCTGATACACGCGAACGGTCAGGTCGTTCTGCTTGCGCAGTTGATCGTAGAGCGCGAGATCCTCCGGCGAGCCGCCCGCATTCTGCACGCTCGTCACGCCGTAGCGATGGGCTTCTTCGAGCGCCGCTCGAATCGCCGCCAGCTTGTCTTCGATCGTCGGCTGCGGCGTGACCTTCGCCATCAGCGCCATGGCCGCTTCCTTCAACGCGCCGGTCGGTTGGCCGGTATGGCTGTCGCGAACGATCGTGCCGTTCTTGGGATTGGGGGTGTGCCGCGTGATCTGCGCGGCCGCGAGCGCCTTCGAGTTTGCCCAGCCGCTGTGCCCGTCGTAGGCGACGAGGTAGGCCGGCCGGTCCGGAACCAGCGCATCGAGCAGCTGCCGCGTCGGCATCCCGCCGGCAAACGTCTGGTAGTACCAGCCTCGCCCGACGATCCAATCGCGATCTGGATGCGTCTCGGCCCAGGCCCGAACCATCTCCTTGACCGCTTCGACACTCGTCGCGTCGCTGAGATCGACCTGATCCAGCGCCAGCCCACCGTTCAACACGTGCGTGTGGGCGTCGATGAAACCGGGCAAAACTGCGCCACCCTGCGCATCGATTACCGTGGTCTGCGCGCGGCGGAGCCGTTGAACCTCTCGATTGGAGCCGACGCGCACGACCTTGTTGCCGCGGACGGCAACCGCCTCGGCCAGCTCGTCGGTGCCGTTGGCCTGATAGACGTGGCCGTTGATCACGATCAAATCGACCGCGCCATCGTCTTCACGCTGCGCGCCGACGATGAGGCCGGCGATGACCGTGACGCCGACGATGCAGGCGACGAGATAAGCCGTGATGCGGGCCGCCACGGCTCCGATTCTAACCACGAAGGTCAAGAAGGTCACGAAGAACCCAGAGATGACCGTTTTATGGGTACGAGTTCGCCGGAGTCCGTGTCAGCATTTGGCGCATGCGATTGGCGATTCTCGGGTCCGGTGCCGTCGGCGGCTATTTCGGGGCGAAGCTGGCGCATTCCGGCCAGGACGTGACCTTCGTGGCCCGCGGCGCGCACCTCGACGCCATCAGGGCGCGGGGACTCGAGGTGAAGAGCGCGGTGCTCGGCGATTTCACGGTGCGGGCCCCTGCGGAGAGCGACACATCCCAAATTGGGCCGGTCGACGCCGTACTGGTCGCCGTGAAGGCGTACGACAACCCCACGGCGCTCCCGATGCTGACGCCGCTGGTCGGTCCAGACACGGTCGTGCTGACGCTTCAGAACGGCGTTGACAGCGTGGACGAGGTCGCAGCCGTGGTCGGCGAACCCCACGTGCTCGGCGGCACGACCTACGTCGCGACGGCCCTCGAGGCGCCGGGTCTGATTGTCCAGACCGGCGTCCACCGTTCCATCATCCTTGGCGAAGTCTTCGGCGATCGAAGCCGCATCTCCGCGCGCGTTGAGCAGCTGGCCGAGGTTCTGGCCGCGGCCGACGTCCAGGTGACGCCGGTGGCCGACGGGCGCGTGCCGATCTGGGACAAGTTCGTGTACCTCGTCGCGTTCTCCGGCTTCACCGGCGCCGCGCGCTTGCCAATCGGTCAGCTCTGGAAGTCGCCGCAAGCGCAGGAGATCTTCTACGCCACGTCGCGCGAGGTCGAGGCGATCGCGAAAGCGGAGGGTGTGGCGATCTCGGCCGATCGCTTCGCCACGCTGAAGGAGTACATGGACAAGATTCCCGCGACCACCCGGTCGTCGCTCTTGATCGACCTCGAACAAGGCAAGCGGATTGAAGTCGAGGCGCTGCAAGGCGCCGCGATCCGCCGCGCCCAGGCCCACGGCGTACCCACCCCGATCATCTCCACGCTCTACGCCGTGCTGAAGCCCTGGGAGTCCGGGGACCCGCGGCGGTAGTGAATCGCAGGCAGATCACGAACGGGCAGATTACGGACGGGCCACAGAGACACAGAGACACTGAGAAAATACCTTCACAACACGAAACGCTTGATTCCGTCTTTCAAGACGGGCCTTCCGAAGTTCAACAGCAAGCCTCGTCGCAGTCCGGTCACGCGGAGGTAGGTGAGAACCTGTGCCGAGAAGACGGGATCGAATTGCTGGACGCTCTTGATTTCCACCAGCACTTGCGATTCGACGACCAAGTCTGGACGATACTCGCCGATTCGACGGCCGCGATAGGTGAGTGGAACGAGCCGCTCGCGCTCGAAACCCAAGCCGGCTGCCGTCAACTCGAGACACATCGCCGCTTGATAGGGAGACTCCAAGAGTCCAGGTCCGAGCGCGCGATGGACGGCTATTCCGCATCCAATGATCCGCTCTGTTAAGGGGTCTAGCTCTTCCATAAGTTTCCTCTGTGTCTCTGTGTCTCTGTGGCCCGTACGTATTCATTGATGCAGCGTGATCGGATCTCTGCCGGGAGCAGTGGAAAGGTCTCAACGATTGCCTCGTAATCTGCTGGCGTCAGTTGGTACAGCGATCCGACGAGAGCGTTCAGTCGCGCGTAGGTGTCGGGGGCGCCGTCGATTCCCGTCTTCGACAGCGCACGGGCGAGGGTGATGAGCTCTCGGTAGGCGGCCGAGCCCGATGACGGTCTTGGCACTGGCAGTCTTGCCATCAGCGTTGCCGTGACGTGCGTCGTGACGCGCAGGCGGATCAGGTAGTTCGCCACCAGGCTGTTGAGCAGCGCCAGCAGGCACCACTGATCGCGGAGCGACAGCCTCGTCTTCAAACAGAAGACTGTGTGGGTGGAGATCGTGTGACGTGGCAACAGGGCCGCGATCAGCGTCAGTCGATTCGTCGCGCTGGCGACGTCACGGTAGGCCAGCCGGCAGCGGCCGAAACTCGACGCGCGCGCAATCAAGCGCCCAGCGATATCGATTGGGATCACCAGTCCGTCGTTCGGGACAGAAACCTGGAACGGCGACAGGTGCTTTCCTTCGACAATGGGGAGGTGGCGTGAGCGAGGCGCGCGTTTCGCGGCCGCCGAAAAATGTTTGCGGTCGTCCGTGGCGTTGAGCTCGCGCCCGAACGTGGCTCCCCATCCGCCTTCGCCTAAAGACGTCGGCGAGAGAGGTCCGTCTACACCGTAAAGCTTCGGCGAGACCGGGCCGCCGGATCCGAGCGGTGGCGCGACGGCGGCGAGGTGGGTGAGGATTTGCAAGGTCGCCGGGCTCGCGATCTCGGGAATCGTCAAATGCTCTGGATCCCAGGCTTCGAGCCGCAACCGGGAGATCGAAATGGCCTCGCGATCGGGCTCCTCGCGAGCCGAGCTCGGCCGCCGTTCGAGAACGGCCGCGTCGGACAAACCACAGCGAAAAGTCAGCCGATCGGTCGATCCCTCGTTGGCGCCGGCGAGCAGGATGAATCGGACGCTGCGGTGAATCGGAAAGATCGCGCCGCGATTGGTGAACCCCAACCAGGTGTCGATCGTCGATCGCTCGAGCAACCGGCGCCGAAGCTGCGCGCTGCCGTGATCGGTCGCCAACCCCGATGGCACGATCAGGCCGAAGCGGCCGCCAGGCCGCGTGAGCTGAGTGGCCCGCTCGATGAACAGCTGATAGCTGTTCGGATGTCCGTGGCCCTGATACCGATAGACGCCAGACTCGCGAAAGAACCGCAAGAGCGCAGACGTGCGCCCTCGATCCGAGGCGCGAAGCGCCGGTGTTCCCGTGTCCGCGCGCAACACGTCCCACGGCGGATTGCCGATCACGGCGTCGAAACCGCCGTCTGGACGCAGGCGTCCATCGCGATCGAAGAAGACTTCAGGGAACTCGATTTCCCAATGAAACGCCTGCCGCTGCCGCGCCAGCGTGGACGCTCGAGACAGCCAGCGCTCGAGTTGTGACTTCGGCAGTGTCGTCTCGGCGCCAAGCGCCCCGGCGATGAGCTCACCAGCCAGCGCCGGAGATGGAGACGCGCCGGGCCACAACTGCATCGCGCACCACACATCGATCGCGCGCGACCATTTCGCGAAGGGGCCCGCCGAGGACTTCAGTGCGGCCAGCCGCCGCTCTTTGTCACGCACATCGAAAGGGGAATTCGATGGATCGAGTGCCAGCCGGATTCGCTCCGGCAACACCCGCTCGGCCAACGCGCCCGCCATTTCATCGTCGTCGAACATCGGCAACAGAGGCGCTGCGGCCGCCCGGCCTCGATGCCGCGAGAATGGCCGAGACAGATCGGACAGTCGCGCGCCGAGCAGGCTGTCGCCCGCGGCGAGATGGTGATCGAGAAAGGTCAACGGCCGATCGGTGGCGAGGGTCGTCAGCCAGAGCGAAAGGCGCGCGAGCTGGACCGCCGTCGGATTGCGATCGACGCCGTAGAGACAGCGCTCGGCCACCGTGCGACGCAGCGCGGCCTTTTCCGCCTTCGAGACCTCGGCGCTCGGCCACTCACCATCTCGGATGAGCGCTCGCTCGCACCGATCGGCGAGAAAGTGACACGCGGCCACGAGAAACGCGCCGCTTCCCATCGCTGGATCGAGGAGGCGCAGCGAGAGAATGTCCTCTGCAGACCGGCCTTCGACCAGCGGATGAAGCGTGCGGCGAACCAGGAATTCGGTAATGGAGCGAGGCGTATAAAAGCTTCCAGAGGTCTTGCGCTCGGTTGAGGTCGGCCGCAGGGTGACGGTCGAGCCCGATACTTCGGGCTCGTACTCGAGCACCTGCTCGTACACAGATCCCAGCTGCTCGACCCCGAGGTCGTGATACGCGATTCGAGATCGGCTCGATCCGCTTTCCGCCGTTGCCAACGCCATGACGACTCTCTTCGCAACCCCGTCGGAGACGTGGCGGAGCTCCGCGAGCGGAGTGTGAGCCGGTGAAAACAGCCGCCCGTTGAACGCGGTCACCTCCAGATCCCCGGCCCGACATCCGGCGTGAGCCATTCGCGAGATCGCTTGCAGAGCGGCCCACAGTCCCAACGCGCTCGGTTGATCGCCGATCCGGCGGCACAGTGCGTCGATCGTGTAGGCCTCTCGATAGGTCTCGTGCCATACCGGGACCAGGCCACGAGCCTCGGCGAACAGCAGGAACAGCACGCGATACACCATCGTGAGCGCCTGCTCGAACACGACTGCCTCATCATCCGCTGGTGACCGCGGTGAGCCATCCGCCGCAAATGCGTTCGTGAGCTCTTCGAGGGCGGTGAGTACGCCGCGGCCAAGCGCTCGACAGATTCGAGCGGAGTACGCCGTGGAGCGCTCCACGATGCGGGCGAGCGACGCCGGATGACGTGGCGACTCGGACAGAGCGGTCGGACCCGATAGTGCGGCGAGCACGACCGCCCCACGCGGATCCGTCAGCAGCCATGAAAACTGGAACTCGATGGCGAGCCGCGCCCACGGCCGCGCGCCATCGACGATGCGGAGGGATTGTCCGTTGGAGATCAGCGACCAACGCGCGCGGTCGGCGATGCCGAGCCGATTGGCCCGCTGCCACGCCTGATCAAGGGTCGTGATCCACGGGACCGACACGATGAGGAGCGACGAATCCGCCGTCAACGGCGCCACGCCAACCAGGCCCCACTCTTCGGTCGTCATGACCGGCGGCGCGTGACCCAGCAGATCGAGCAGCGGCGCGACGGCGACATCGAGGACGGCGCGAGAAGCGGACGCGGGTCCGAGGGCGTGCGTCACCTGCCGCCACCAGCGATCGAGCCGGCGCGGCAGATCAGCGGCGCCGATTCCGTGCGGAGAGTTGAGCAGGGCGGGGAGAAACTCTCGATCGAGAAATGCGTGAGAGAGGAGCTGCCCGCTGACGCCGGGAATCACGACCGGCGGCGACGCGGCCGGTCGAGGGGCCACGCCGCGATGATCCGCCGCTGCGGCTCGCGGGCCGGCGTCAGTTCGGTGACAAGCTTCATCTTTCGCGCGAAGTGAGCGTCGATTGCATTCAGCGTCCGGACGCGGCGTTCTTCGTCGCGCGCCGCCCGTCGATCGAACAGCGACCCTTGCCACTGCTGTCTCATCGATCGCGCCAGCGCCGAGCGGATGCCGGACAGACGATTGATGACGGCGGTACGAAATGGCCGCAGCGCCGATGCGATGTGCTTCACGCGCTCACCATCACGCAGCGGGACGGCAGGAATGCCGTTCAGCGCCTGAATCAACTGACGCCACTGGCGTCGATTGAGCGGCGGTCGATGGAGCTCCACGACCGCGGCATCCACATCGACATCGACGCTGAGGCCGGTCGAACCAACGTGGCGAGTTCGTGAGACATACGCCAGGTGTATTGACCGATGAGCCCGTCGCGGAGAGGCCCACACTGGCCGGCGAGGTGCGCTCTTCGGACACCTCCAGGCTCGTTGCATCTCCAGCCGCCTGGCCTCTGCTTCTGCCCGCGAGACTCGGACCGAAGGCAACGCGCGAAGCGCTCGAGGTTCGACCACGGTCTCGTCAAACACCATTGCCGCGATGTCGGCTTCACTCGACCATGTTTGACTCATGTCCCTCAGCGCGGCGTTATTTAGGGCAGCCGCGGCCCGCAGCCGGCGGCGCTCGAGCCGCGCCAGCACCGTGTCTTCGACGGTGTTGCGATGAACGAGATGGATGGCGTGAGCCCGCCGCGTCTGTCCGATGCGATCGACGCGACCAATCCGCTGCTCGAGCCGCAGCGGATTCCAGGGCAGCTCCATGTTGATCACCAGGCGGCAGCGGTGCTGCAGATTCAGGCCTTCGCCGGCCGCGTCGGTCGCCACCAGCACGTCCGCACCGCCACGGGTGAAGCGCTCGATCGACTCGCGGCGAACGTCGATCGGCAGCCCGCCGTGGATGACGCTCACCGCGCACGTGGGCCCGAGCGTAGCGACTAACGCGTCGAGCGTGTCGCGATACTCGGTGAAGATGACCACCGGCTCGCGAACCCGAGACCGGAGGCGATGAATCCGCTGGATCTTTGACGGACGGGCGAGCGCCGACGCCGCCAGCTGGATGAGCCGGTCGAGCGATCGATGTTCCTCGCTCGTGTCGTCGAGACCCCGCGCCCCGAGAACGAGATCGGGCGCGTCGGTGTCCGCTTCATCGACCTCGTCCCATGGCAACGAGGGCTGCGACGCCTGCGGTTCAACCGAATCGCTCAGAAGGGCCCGGCGCCTGGTCAGGGTCCGCAGAAGGGCGTTCGCACTCGACGCCGCGCGACGCCGCAGCGTCATCGCCACCAGCCGCACCGACGGATCGGCGGCGGCGTTCGCTCGCCAGATCGCGCTCGTATAGCCGTCGACGGCATCGAGCATCGCCGCTTCTTCGTCGGTCGGCCCGACCGGCAGCAGACAACTTCGTCGCGACTGCGGCAAGCCCGCGTCGGCCCGCGAGCGGCGAAAGATAGCCAGCCGATCCCTCTGCGCGCCGAGCGACTGGAGATACGCAAAGGCGGCATCGTCGCCGGAGTGGGGCGTCGCGGAGGCCAGAATCACCCACAGCGCCCGCATCGCGAGCGTCTCGACCGCGGCGCCGCGGTCGCTGCCGGGTGTGAGGTGATGAGCTTCGTCGGCAATGACGACATCGAACGCGGCGCTTGCGACCGATGCCAGCACCTCGGGCCGCTTCACGAAGTCGATCGACGCCACGATGATGTCGTGGCTGCTCCAAGGATTGGCATCGACCGTTGCCAGCCACGACTGCGTCGTGAGCGCCGGCTGATCCAGGACGGCGGTCGCGAGCTGGAACCGGTCGCGGAGCTCTGTTGCCCAGGCATGTCGAAGTCCCGCCGGCGTCAGGATTAGCGCCCGGTCGGCGAGACCGCGGGCGCGAAGCTCCGCGAGAATGAGTCCCGCCTGCACCGTCTTCCCCAGCCCCACGGCATCGGCGAGCAGAACTCGGGTCGCACCGCCGAGCACGGCCAGCGCCGGTTCGAGCTGATAGGGAAGCAGCGTGATGTGCGCACCGGAAGCCGCCCAGAGACCATCGACCGGTTGCGCTCCAGCGATGGCGGCTCTTGCGACGGTAAGCACCTGTTGGCGTGGGCGACGACTCGGGCGCTGACTTCCCAAAACGCTAAGGCGATCGAACGGCTCGATCAGCTTCAAGCGCCGGCCCGCCGTCGGCCCGATGCCTTCGAGCGTGACGACGGCACACGTGTCGTACGACTCCGCGCGAGCGACGATCCACTCTTCACCGCGCGCCTTCACGAACACCCCGGGGGTTTCGGTCATGCGGGTGATTCGTGCAAGCCGATGGCCTAGGCCGACCGCCCGATTTTCTTGAGGAATCGATCAGGCGTGCTGCGCGACGTCGCAACTATTTCCGTCCGGTCGCGATTCCCACGTCGCAAATCCTGCACACCCTGGCACCCCTGGCACCCCTGGCACCCCTCGCACCCCTGGCACCCGTGGCACCTATTTCACCCTTGGCACCTATGGCACCTTGGTCCCCTTGACTATGATGTCGCGGTGAAATCCCGGCCAGCCCTCCTTGGCGTTGCCGTCGTTGTCGCGCTGGCGATCTACGTGCTGTTTTTCGTGACGCCGCCTGGTCCGCGGTCGCTGCGCGAGTTCGATCCCGATCGCACGGCGGCGCTCGAGGTGGATATGTGGCAGGCGTACTACAAGGGCGAAAACCTGCGGCTGTTCCGCGGCCTGGTGACGCTCACGCACGAGCAGTTCCGCTACTCGTGGGCGCGGGCCGCGCAAGCCAGCTTTCATCTCGGCCGGGCCGCCGCCCGCTTCGCCACGATGCGGTCTGACTACGAGACGGTGTTGCCCGACCTCGAGGCCGGCTACACCATCGCCAGGGATTGGACGCACGACACCTTCGAACCAAAGGCCGTCGCGAAAGCGGAGCTGGCATGGTGGGTCGCGCGCCGCAACCCTGGCCAGGATTCGCCGGAGATCGTCGGCGGCCTGATCGCTGACGAGAACGCGCTCCTCTACCACGTGCCGCGCGAGCGGGTGCTCGAGGCGTCGGTACTGCGTGCTCGTGCCGGAAAGCTACGAGATGAGGCCGGTGAGCGCGCCGATTGGGCCGAGGTCTCGCGCCTGCTCGTGCAATCGTTCCGAGCTCTGCACACCGCCATCCACACGCCCTGAGGATTCACGCGGAATCCAGGGGCGACACTGTCACCAGGGCATTTCGCGCTTGCTGAACTTGCGGCCAGCCTCGGCGGCCGCCTGATTCGCCGCGCCGATCATCACGCCTTCCTTGATCATGTCGACGACGTTGTCGGCGTTCACGGAGTTGAGAAAGAAAATCTTGCTGGCCTTCGTTGCCGCGAACACTCGCGCGCGCGCGGCCTGCATCGGTGCCGGCATCGGCCCCGGACCACTCTTCACACCCAGCGAAAACGCCATGTCACCCGGTCCCCATTCCGCGAAGGCGATGCCCGGAACCTTCGAGTTGGCCTCGGCGTTCTCGAGCGCGTATTTGTCTTCGAGCTTCAAGCCGAGCAGCAGCTCGCCCTTCGGGTTGAGTGGCCAGGCGTCGGCCTTGTCGGCGTATTCGTCGGCCGTGATGCCCCAGATGCGGGCAGCGGTCGGATTGCCGTGCACGCCGCGCCGCCCCCCGTTTGCTGGAAAGCGGATCGCTTCGACAAACGCGCGAACCGCGCCCGGCGTGTCGGCGTGACAGAGCAGGATGCCGTGGACGCCGGTCGCGAGCACCTGCTGGAACATCCAGGCGTTCGCGCGGACCGTCGCCTCGTCAATGCCGTTGACCGGGACGTTGACGATCACCGCCGGCGTGCGATGGCCGCTCTTGGTCGGCCCGCCTTTCGCGAGCCCGCGCATGTAGTCGGACAGCCCTTTCACGTCGAAGGGCGCGTGCTCCATGTCGTAGCTGATGTAGTCGGCCCAGGTCTGCGCGTCCTTGACGCCCTGGTCGAAGCTGCCGTCGGTCCCTTCGTGGGAGCCGGTGTAGTAGATGGGCTGCCCCTGCTCGAGGAGCTCGATCGCCCGGTTGATCCGCTTGGGCTTCGCGGGTTGAGCCGAGATCCCGACGACTGCAATCGCGACCACGAAGCAGAGCGCTGAAACCGTTACACGTCGCATCACGTCACCGCCTTTCGCAGAGAAGAGCGCGGATCATGTCGCCGCCTCCGGCACTATGCCGCACAAGTGACGCGAATTCAATGTCTTGCCGCCAGAGCCTGATGCTCGCTCGGGCTGTCTTCGCTAGAGCGCCTTTCGAAAGGTGAGGTTGATTCGAAAGTGCCCGAAGAGAGGGTGCTCTCCATCTTCGAGTGGCATCACGCCGTGATAGCGCAGTCTGGATAGACCACCCCACACGACCACGTCGCCGTGCGAGAGGGGCACGCGACGCGTCGGGTCGGACCGCCGCAGGCCGCCAAACACGAACACGCAGGGTAACCCCAATGATACGGACACGATTGGGGCCTCGAGATCCCGCTCGTCTCGATCTTGATGCAGCGATAGACGGGCGCCCATCTCATAGCGATTTATCAGACATGCGTCCGGCACAAAGGCAGCAAATCCCGATGCTGCCGCCGACTCAGTGGCCAGCTCGCGGAAGGCATCGGGCATTGCCGGCCACGGCTGACGGCTCTCTGGGTCGCAGGGTTCGTAGCGATAGCCGGCGCGATCGCTGACCCAACCAACCGGTCCGCAATTGGTCATCGCGACCGACATTCGTCGGCCACCAGGCGTGAGCATGTGGCGAAAGGGCGCAGCTTCCGTCACTCGAGCAAGCCCGTCCATCAGCGTCGTCTCGCGCGTCCGGGCAAAGCCAGTCAAGATCACGGCGCCAGGCGCTAGATCCAAGAGCTCCAAGGTTCCAGCGTTCCACAGTTTCAGATGGAGAGCGACAGCCTTTGGCTGTCGCCAAAGGGCGAGGGCTATTCGGCTCGCAGAGCGGTGATCGGATCTACCTTCCCTGCCCGCCATGCCGGAATCGCGGTCGCGACCAGCGTCACGACCGTCAGCAGCGCCACGACGCCGCCAATCGAGATCGGATCCAGTGGCGATAATCCGAAGAGGGCGCTCTTCATCGCGAAGCCGATGCCTAATTCCGCCGATCAGCCCGATGCCGAGACCGACCGCAAGGAGGCCGGCCGACTGTTGCGCGACCAGCCGAACGACGTCCATCGCGCTAGCGCCCAAGGCCATCCGGGTGCCGAACTCGGCCGTGCGCTGGGATGCCGCGTACGACACGACGCCGAAGAGTCCCGTTGCGGCAAGGACGAGTGCCAGCACGGCAAACCCGGCCAGGACGCCGATGATGACGTAATCACTCGAGGCCGCCTGGCGAAACGCCTCTTCGAGCGACTGCAGGTTCTCGAGCGGCACGGCCGGCGCCGTCTTGGCGACGACGGCGCGAACGCCGCTCGTGAGCGCAGTGGGATCGCCCTGCGCTTTCACCGCAAAGGTGAGCCGGCGCGCGGACGCTGGCAGAGGCGTCCACAGCCGAGCGGGAATGCGGGAGATGACGTCGCCGTTGACCACGTCCGTGCTGACCCCGACGATCCGTAGCGGAGAGCCGCCAGTGACCGCGACGGTCTGCCCCAGCGCCGGTTCGACGCCGCCGAGGTACCGCACTGCCGTCTCGCGAGTGACAACCGCCACGTCGGTCGCACCCTCGTGCCACCACTGGCCGGCGAGGAGGTTCATGCCAAGCACCGCAGCGGTCTCCGGTGTTGCATGAGTCGAGACCACGGTTGGCGCCGCGTCGCCGGGAGGCAGAGTGGCCTGATTGACGGTGAGTGCGGCCGTCGACTCGGCGCCCAGAATCGGCAGCGCGTTCATCATCGCCACGTGCTCGACGCCGGGCAGCGCGCGGATGCCGTCGTGAGTGGCCTTGGCGGCAGCTCGAGACAGCGATGTCGCCGGGTACTGCACGTCGTCGAAGTCGAGCGTGAAGATCAGCACGCGGCTCGCGTCGATGCCGGTCGGAGCCGTGTAGATGCCGACGACGCCGCGAACCGCCAGGCTCGAGGCGATCAGCAGGATCACGGCGAGCGCCACTTGCGCGACCACCAACGCTCCGCGTCCCCGCATCGCCGCAGTGGTGCCGCGGCCCCCGCCGGCCGCAAGGATCTGGCGAGTGTCGGCGCGGGCGAGCGTCCGCGCCGGCGCCAGCGTGAAGAGCAGCGGGCAGATGAGCGCCAGCGAGGCGATGAACCCGAACTCGTGCTCGTCGATCTTCAGTTGGCGGAACACGGGCTCTGCCGAGACGGCGGCAATGAGGCGCAACGCCGCCAGCGCGACCGGGAGCGACAGAGCCGCGCCGGCGAGTGAGAGCGCCATTCCTTCGACAATCAACTGACGCACCAGCCGCCCTCGTCGCGCGCCAAGCGCGGTTCGAACCGCCAACTCGCGTTGCCGCGAGACGGCGCGAACCATCACCAGGTTCGAGACGTTCGCCGTCGCGATGGCGACGAGAAAGCCCACCGACAGCAGGAACAGCGCGATCACGACCCAGAATCCCTCGCCACCGGTCAGCTCCCGAATCGGGATCAGGCGGACCTTCCAACCACGATTGGTGTCGGGATATTCAGTGGCCAGCGCGTCGCCGATCGCCGCGATCTCGGCCGCGGCGGTTTCGAAACGGACGCCGTCGCGCAGGCGCGCGATGAAACGAAGGTTTCGCAGATCGCGCGGCATCTCCCGAGTGACATGCAATGGCAGCCACACGTCAATCTCGGCGAGGTTGCCGAACTCCATCTCGGGCGTGACCACGCCAACAACTGTGAAGATCTCGCGGCCGATCTGCAGGGTCTTGCCGACGGCGTCGGCACGGCCATCGAGTGCTTCCTGCCAATAGCGGTGCGAGAGCGCTATCACCGGCGGTGCACCCGGCTCGTCGTCACCGGGTCCGATCACCCGCCCCAGCGGTGCGGCGGTCTGCCCCATGGCGGCGAACAGATCGGCGGTCGCGTAGCTGACGGTGAGCGTGCTCGATTGCCCGTTGGTGATCAGCGCCGCGCTGCCCTGGCGCATCACGGCGACGCGCTCGAGACTCCTGGCGCGGTCGCGGTAGTCGAGATAGTCGGGACCCGACACGCGAGCGCGCGGGTTCGAGCCGCGGGTATCGGACGCGAAGATCGAAACGACCTTGGAGGAGTCGTCCACCGGCAGCCCGCGGAAGAGCGCCAGGTCGGCAAACGCGAACCCCACAGTGGCTGCACCGATGGTCACTGCCAGCGTGAACACGATGATGCTGGACGTTCCTGGATTGCGGACGAACATGCGGAGTGCGGTCCGCAAGTCGCTCCTGAGGTCGTGGGGCATGATCGAACCCTTCTGTCGGTGAGCTTGTTGTTCGTTGAGCGATTTGTAGCGCAGCGAGAGTCGGAGCGCCTGGAGCCAGTACCAGCGTTTCGCCGCTCGCTCGTCGCCGATGCCGCGGAACTCCTCGCGCAGGTCGCCGAGAATGCTCAGACCACGCTTGCCCGAGGGGAGCACGCGTCGAAGCAGCATCTCCGCCCAGCGAGGTGGCCGGGGGGGCTCGCGTGGAGGCAACCCTTCCGCCTTCGCGCGAAGCGCTTCGGCGGACCGCCGCAGCCTTGGCGGAGGCTGGTTAGGGTTGCCTGAGTTCGGCGTCATGATTCTCCGAGGATTTCGTCCAGACCTGTCCAGAGCGCGATGAGCGCGCGGCGTGATGACTTCAGCGCGCGCACCCCGGACGGCGTGACCTTGAACTTTCGCTGGGGCAGGCCATCGCGGCCGGCGGCGCCGGCTTCGGCGCTCCACCGGACCAGGCCTTTGACCTCGAGGCGATCGAGCGTGGTGTAGAACGCGCCGCGCGACGGGTCATGGCCCGACTGCCGCGCCACCTCGCGGCGAATCTCGATGGGGAAGGGTTTGTCGCTGCAGCGAAGAATCGCCAGCAGCACGCGCTGTTCGAACTCACCCAGAAACGCGCGACCCATGAGGCCTCCAGTCTCCGCCTCCGCTGCAGACAGCTACGGCGGACCTCGCCAACCAGCCTCCGCTAAAGCTACGGCGGTCCGCCGGAGCCTTGGCGAAGGCGGAAGCTCGCCAAACTCTCAGGCGAGCGACGGCGGGCACTTTGTAGACTACGAGTCTACTTAGTGAACGGTTCCAGAGAAGACCTGGAACCCCGTTACGAGGGTTTGAAATCGATCGTGACCGTCACGGTGACCGCTACGGGCGCGCCATTGAGCAGACTCGGCGTGTACTCCCATTGCTGCACCGCATCCAGCGCGGCCTGGTCGAGCATCGGAACGGACTTCACGACCTTCGTGTCGATGACCTTGCCGTCTGGTCCAATGGTCGCCGCGATGACGACCGTTCCACCGACGCGAGCCGAGCGCGCAATGGCGGGGTACACCGGCTTGACGTCCTTGATCTTGGTCGGCGGCTTGATCTGACCTCCGACTTTCACCGCCGACGCCACCGCCTTCGCGCGCGAGGCCTCAGCTTTCTGCCGAGCCGCCGCCGCATCCGCTTTCTGCTTGCCCTCGACGGCATCGGCAGCAGCTTTGTCGCTCGCGGCCTTGGCTGCGAGCGCGAGTTGCTTGGACTTGTCGTACGACTTGAACCACTTTTCTTCCTGAAGTTTCAGCTCGGCGTCGAGCGCGGACTCGGCATCTTGCGCCGCCTTGAACGACGCGGCGGCATACTTACCAGCGCCGTCGGTATTCGCCTTTTCGAGTGCGGCCTTGGCGGCGTCCACTTCAGCGGGTGGTGACGCGCACGATGTGACGACGATGGCGCAGCCGAAAACGATCGCGTAGACCCTGAGAATTCGCCTCATGGTTCCCTCCTTCGACCGTAGGTTCTGTTCCGACGCTGGTAATGGCGAACAAAAGCGACTGGCTCGTTTGTCAGATAACCGACTAGCTCTTCCACCGTAGCAGATCAGAGGTAACAAGTCGGGGCGGAAACACCTTAGTTGTCCTAGACCCTGAAGCTGCGCGAGAAGCAGGTTCAGCGGGTTCAGCGGGTTCAGCGGTTCAGCGGGTTCAGCAGGTTCAACAGGTTCAGCGGGTTCTGCAGTTCTATAGGTTGTGCAGGCTACAGGTTCCGCAGGTTCTTCAGGCTACAGGTCCGCTAGAATCGCCCTGCCCTCGTCATGGCCCTCACTGTGGGATCGCGTCTCGGCCCGTACGAAATCGTGGCGCCGCTCGGCAGCGGCGGTCCCGCCTTCGCTCGCGCGTGTATTCTGCTGAGCTTCGGCGCGTCCACCGAAGCCAAGGAAAGGACCGGACAGTGATTGGCCAGATGGTTGGGCCCTATCAGGTCCTTTCCAAGCTTGGCGAAGGTGGAATGGGGGAGGTGTATCGGGCGCGCGATACGAAGCTGAATCGCGACGTCGCGATCAAAGTCCTGCTCAGCTCGTCGCCCACGACGCCGATCGGCTCTCGCGCTTCGGCCGCGAAGCGCAGATGCTGGCCGCGCTCAACCATCCCAACATCGCGCACATTCACGGGCTCGAGGACTCGGCGGGTGTACCGGCGCTGGTGATGGAACTGGTCGAGGGGCCGACGCTGGCCGATCGCATCGCGCAAGGCGCGATGCCGGTTGAAGAAGCGCTGCCCATCGCGCGGCAGATTGCCGAGGCGCTCGAGGCGGCTCACGCGCAAGGCATCATCCATCGCGACCTGAAGCCGGCGAACATCAAGGTGAGAGCCGACGGGACCGTCAAGGTCCTCGACTTCGGTCTCGCGAAGGCGCTCGATCCACTCGGCGCTTCAAGCACCGACGCCACGATTTCTCCGACGCTGACGCTGCACGCGACGCAAGCCGGCATGATTCTCGGCACCGCGGCCTACATGTCACCGGAACAAGCGCGCGGCAAAGTCGTCGACGCGCGCACCGACATCTGGGCGTTCGGCTGCGTGCTGTTCGAGATGCTGACGGCTCAGCGCGCGTTCCAGGGCGACGACGTGACCGACACGATTGTGGCGGTCGTCAGCAAGGAGCCGGATTGGAAGGCGCTGCCCGCGCCGGCGTCCTCGATCCGACCGCTTCTGGTGCGCTGCCTGAAGAAGGACTCGAGACAGCGGTTGCAGGCGATCGGAGACGCGCGCATCGCGCTTGACGACATCGGCAAAGGCGAATCGGCCGAATCGGCGCTGACCATGTCGACGGCGCCGCCAACACGGCGAGCGGCCTGGGTCTCGTTTGCGTCGGCATTGGGTGGTGCGTTGCTGGCCACCGCGGTCCTCTGGATGAGGTTGGCGCCGGCATCGGAGCGCGCGCCACGGCCAACGAAGTTCGAATTGATCTCGCCGTCGCAACCGTTCGTCATGAACGGCGCCGATCGCAACATCGCCATCTCACCGGATGGCAGCCTGGTCGTATACCGCGGCGGCTCCGGGTTGCCTCAGTTGGTGGCTCGCCGGCTCGATAGTCTCGACGCTCGCCCTCTCGCCGGCACGACCAACGCACGGCAGCCCTTCTTTTCGCCAGATGGCCAATGGGTCGGGTTCTTCGAAGGACGGTCGATGAAGAAGGTTCCGGTCTCGGGCGGACAAGCCATCACCATCGTTCCCGACATCGCCATTCCCAGAGGCGCAAGCTGGGATGTGGACAACACGATCGTCTTCACTACCCAGGATGGGTCGACGGGTGTGTCGAGGGTGTCGGCGAACGGTGGCGAGCCGCGGATCCTGACCACTCCAGACACGTCGGCCGGTGAGGTGAATCATTGGTACCCCGCTCTTCTTCCTGACGGACGAGGGGTGCTGTTCACGCTGACCGCCCCCAATCGCGGCGACAGTGCGCAGGTGGCTGTACCTGAACTTGAAGAGCGGCGAGCGCAAGATACTCTTTCGCGGCAGCAACGCCGAATACCTGTCATCGGGACACTTGCTATTCGCCATGGGCGGTAGCGCCTACCTCGTCCGCTTCGACCTCGAACGCCTCGAGGTGATCGGCAACCCCGTTCCCGTCATCGACGAGCTCTTCACGACGACAGGCGGCTGGGCGAATTATGCGGTGTCTCCTCGCGGAACGCTCGTCTACGTGCCCGGGCGAAGTCTGCCTCCACGATCGCTCGTCTGGGTCGATCGCAGCGGGCACGAGACGCCATTGCCGGTGCCGCCACGGCCCTTCATCGGCGTCCGGCTGTCGCCCGATGGAACCCGCGTGGCGTTGACCATCCGTGAAGACGACACCGACATCTGGGTTTGGGAGATCGGGCGCCAGACTCTCTCTCGCTTGACGTTCGATCCTGGGCCCGACGCCGCGCCTGTCTGGACTTCCGACGGTGAACGCATCATTTACGCGTCGACGCGGGCGAGTCCGGACGCCGCCGAGAATTTGTTCATTCGCGCCGCGGACGGAACGGGTGCGATCAGCCGTCTGACGAGCGGCACTGACTACCTGTCGCCAACCGGCGCGCCTGCTCGCGCCGATGACATCATCGGCTTCGCCATCTCGGCTCGATCTGGCGCCGACGTCGTCCGGTTTCAACGCCGCGATGCGACAGCGCCGGCACCGGCTGACGCGACGACCGGTCTGCTGTCGGTCGAGCCCATCATCCGGACCAGGAGCATCGAAATGGATCCGGATTTGTCTCCGAATGGACGCTATCTCGCCTATTCCTCTGACGAGTCTGGGCCGACGGAGATCTTCGTTTGCCCCTATCCCGGCGTCGCCGACGGCCGTTGGCAAATCTCGAGAGGCGGCGGCTCCGAGCCGACATGGAGCCGAACCGGTCGTGAGCTCTTTTACCTGGACCTGAGCGGCAGGTTGATGGTGGTGCCGGTGGACACGACAGGTGAGAGATTCGTCGCCCGCAATCCCGTAAAGGCTTTTGATGCTACGTATGCGAGCCGGTTCAGCAACCGGCGCAGCTACGACGTCTCACCAGATGGACTGCGATTCCTCGTGATCAAGGAATTGAACGGCCAGGACAATCCCGTGGGTCGCCAGAACATCGTCGTCGTCACCAACTGGTTCGAGGAGTTGAAGGGGAAGGTGCAATAGAACAGGTTCAACAGGTTCAACAGGTTCAACAGGTTCTGCAGGTTCTGCAGGTTCTGCAGGTTGACCTATTCACTCCGCAAAGCCTGCACAGGATCGACCCGAGTGGCACGCCGGGCAGGCAGATAGCAGGCAACCAGCGTCACCGACACGAGGAGAGTGGTGATAGCTCCAATGGTCGCGGGGTCGTGAGGAGCGATGCCGAACAGCAACGAGCTGAGCAGCGACGACAGCATGAACGTCGCCGCGAGCCCGACCACGATGCCTGCGACGCACGCGCTCAGCTCTTGCCGCAGGATGAGGCGAAGCACCGATCGTCGATTCGCTCCCAACGCCATTCGAATACCCAGCTCGTGGGTGCGTTGAGACACCGAATAGGCAGTCACGCCAAACACGCCAATCGCCGCCATGATCAACGCCAGGCCGGCGAACCCAGCCAGCAGCATCGTCGTCAATCGCTCACTCCCGACTGCGCTCTCGATAATTCGGTCCATCGTCTGCACGTTGACCGGCAGGTTTGGATCGACTTCGTGAATCGCGGCCTCCATGGCGGTGCCGATTGACGACGGCCGAGTGCTCAACCGCGCGACGAAGTTGCCGGCATTCTGCGGAAGCTGTGCAATTGGAAGAAAGGCCTCCAACGCTGATGGTTGGTCGAGGCTGGCGGTCCTGTCGTCGCTCACCACGCCGACGATCTCGCGCCACGGCGTCTTGTCCTCGGGCCAGCCCTGCTTGACGCGTTGGCCCAGGGCGTCGCCCTGCGGCCAGAAGCGGCGTGCGAACGATTCGTTGACGATCACCACGGTCGTGGCGTCGGGGCCATCACTGGGCTCGAAGAACCGGCCTTTCCGCAGTCGAATCCCCATGGTCTTGAAGTAGTCGACGCTGACTGGCGTCCACGCCGCACCTGGCAGATCGGCGCGAGCTGGAACCGGTTGATCCGAAACGATGAAGATCGAGTTCCAGTTGGAACCAGCGACCGGAAGCGAGTAGGTGAAGGCGGCGTTTTCAACGCCGGGAATGGCCTTGATGCGATTGACGACCGCGTCGACAAACATCGAACGGCGCTCGGGAGTGTATCGGGCCGGCAGCGACACGTTAGCGGTGATCAACTGGGCGTGGTCCACCCCCGTGTCAACCGCAAACAAATTGCTCATCGTCCGCACCATCAGGCCGGCGCCGGCGAGCAACACCATGGCGAGCGCCACCTCGACCAGCAGCAGCGCCTGGCGCGTCCCCAGCCGCGTGTGCCCCGAGCCTGAAACGCGCGCGCTGCGCAACAGTTCGAGCGCGCGACCCGAAACCGCGTGCAACGCGGGAATCAGGCCGAACAGTATGCCGGTGGCAATCGAGATCAGCGTCGCGACGGTGAGTACGCGCCCATCGAGAGCGACGATGTGAATGCGAGGTTGATCCGAGGGCAGAAGGTCGACGACGGCATCAAAGCCCAGCCACGCCAGCGCGACCCCGGCGACTCCACCCAACGAGCCCAGCAGCACGCTTTCGGTGAGCATCTGACGGACCACGCGCCATCCCGCCGCGCCCAGCGAACGTCGCACCGCCATCTCCTGCGAACGCCCCGCGGCTCGCGCGAGCAGCAGGTTGGCGAGATTCACGCACGCGATCAACAGCATGGCCGTGACCGCACCGAGCAGAATCCAGAGCATGCTGCGTGCGTCGCTCACCAGCACGTCGAAAAGCAATCGTACGGCTCCACCCTGACCGCTGTTGGTCTGCGGATATTCCTGGGCTAACTGCTTCGCGATCGTCTCGATCTCTGCCTGTGCCGACTCCACCGTCGCGCCGGGAGCGAGACGGCCGATCGCCGCGAGGCCGAAATGATTTCCCCGGCCATACATGAACGACCCCGGGCGCAGGAAATTGCTGAACGGCATGAAGGCGTCCTCTTTCCTGGCGATCGTGAAGTCGCGCGGCAACACGCCGACGACGGTCACCGGCGTTTCGTCGAGGGTAATGCGGCGGCCGATGGCCGAGGCGTCACCGCCGAGCTCGCGCTGCCAGAATCCGTAGCTGACCAGCGCGACGCGATCGACGCCAGGCTGATCGTCCGCCGCGGTCAGGCCGCGGCCCAACATCGGCTGAACGCCCAGCACGTCGAAGAGATTGGCAGTGACCTGCCGGACGTTAATCCGCCTTGGTTGCCCAAGCCCGGTCAGATTCGAAGGGAAGCCTCGCCAGGCGCCGAGCTTTTCGAACGACTTGGCGCGAGCCACCCAATCCTGGAAGTCGGGAAACGACACGCTCATCTCGCTTTTGTCGGTGGCCACGCTCCGTGCCAGCACGACGCGATCCGGATCGGCGATGGGCAAGGGCTTGAGGAGGATGCCGTCGACGAGCGAGTAGACGATCGTCGTGGCGCCGATGCCGAGCGCGAGCGTGAGAATCGCCACCGCCGAGAACCCGGGGGCTCTCGCCAGCGCGCGCAGCGCATACCTGATGTCCTGAACGAAACCGATCATGACTCCCCCAGAGCCGGCGCCCGGCGCCGGCGACGGTTGGTGCGGCCGCTCAATGCGCTCCAGCGTGCGAGCCAGGTCCTGCCAGTTCGGCACTTCCGCCTCGGCACGACGGATGGCCTCCTCCTCGGTCGCGCCCGACGAGCGGGCGCTCGAATAGGTCGCGTCGAGCTGCGCCGCCAACTCGTCGACGATTTCGATCTCGCGCTCGGGCGACACTCGAAGTGTCGGAAGATGGCCGTGGACGTAGTGACGCCAATCTGGCATGTCCCTTGGCACCCTTGGTACCTTGTTCATGGCCCCTTATTCACTCCGCAGCACGCTCACCGGATCGACTCGGTTCGCTCGCCTTGCCACGACCGCACAGGGAACCGCGGCCGCGAACAGCAGCGCGAGCGCAACGCCAGCAAGGGCTGGAACGTTCGTGGCGGTCACACCGTACAACTGGGATTCGATGCCTTGCCTCAGCAGCACGGCCGCGACCACGCCCATGGCGAGGCCGATTGCGACCAGCCGCAGGCCGTGCCCAACAACCAGGCTCCAGATGCTTGCTGCGCTTGCGCCGAGAGCGACTCGAAGGCCCATCTCGCGACGACGCTCGGCCACCATGTACGCGACGACTCCATAAACACCGAGCAGAGCGACGCCGAATCCGGCGAGCGCGAAGGCGGACACCAGCCACAGCATCAAGCGTCGCGGCCTCACCGCGTCGTCCACGAGATCGTCGGTGGTGCGAATCGCGAAGACGGCCAGGTGCGGATCCCGCTCGCTTACCAGCCGTCGCAGCGTCGCCGCCACTCGCGATGGGGGTTCGCCGCTTTTCACCGCGAGCGATATCGTGCGACCCCAGTGCTGGCCGAAGAGGTCGTAGGCGCGGGCGTCGGGCTCGCCTTCGAGGCTGCGGTGCCTGACGTCGGCGACGACGCCGATGACCTCGTGCCAGTCGTCGATGCCGCCCGTGGGAACGCCGCCGAAATAGATTCGACGGCCGACCGGATCCTCGTGGGGAAAGTGCAGCCGCGCCAGCGTCTCGTTGATGACCGTGATGTGCCCGGGACGATCGAGATCGGCCGGTGTGAACGTGCGCCCGCGGATCAGGCGGATGCCCATCGTGTCGAAGTAACCGGGGCTCGCCCAGTGCCAGCCGACTTCCGGCCGCGAGGCCACGGGAACGTCCTCGTGACCTTGAATCGTCAGCGTGCTTCCCGCACTGCCGCTGAGCGGCAGGATTGATACGAAGC
Organism: uncultured Acidobacteriota bacterium; assembly: GCA_963773045.1. GTDB lineage: Bacteria > Acidobacteriota > Vicinamibacteria > Vicinamibacterales > UBA2999 > 12-FULL-67-14b. The sequence continues at coordinate 592,824 of CAVYZT010000005.1, forward strand.
CGGCGGATTGGACCATCGGCTGCGAGCGAAGCGCGTCGGTGAGCTCGTTGAAAAAGCGGACCGCGCTGGCGCGATCGGTGTATCGCACCGCCGGAGCGGACACCCTCATCGTGGACACGCCGGAATCGAAGCCGGCGGGAACGGCCAGCAAACGTTGCAGGCTGACGGTGAGAAGAGCGGCGGCGGCGAGCAGCACGAAGGCCAGGCCCGTCTGGCCGGTGACAAGGGCGGCGCGAAGACGGCCCGTGTGACGTCCGGAAGTCTCGTGACCGGATCGAAGCGCCGCCAGCGCGTGCAGGCGTTCGCCGAAGAAGAACGGGATCAGTCCAACCGTGATCGCCGCGACCGCGGCGCCGATCCCAAGCACGGTGGCCGCGCGCCAGTCGACGGCCAATTCGTCGAGGCGCGGCAGCGCGAGGCCGCGAACGGTCGTCAGGCCTCCAACGATGGCCTGGGCGACGAGCACGGCCGCACCGGCTCCCGCCGCCGACAGGAGCGTCGCTTCGACGATCGACGCCCGAGCCAGGCGCCAGCGGCTTGCGCCGAGGGCGCCGCGGACGGCCACCTCGCGCGCCCGCGACACGGCGCGAGCCAGCAGGAGATTCGTGACGTTGACCGTCGCGATCAGCAACACGAGAACGACCAGTCCCGTGATCAAGAGCAGCGCAGGCCGGACGCCTTCGACGACTTCTTCCTGCAGCGGGTGGAGAGTGAACGTGCGGCCGGCGTTGGTGTCGGGGAAGCTTGACGCAAGGCGTTGGCCGACGGTGGCAGCCACGGCGTTGGCCTGTTCGATCGTCACTCCGGGCTGGAGGCGGGCGATGCCGCGAAACGCGCGGAACGCCCGCGATCCGGCGGCGAAGTGATCGCGCGTCAGCGGCAGATAGACATCGGCCAGCTGCGACAGCACTTCGATGCGGAAGGACCGGGGCATGACGCCGACAATCGTCCGTGGTACATCGTCGAGCGTGAGCGTCTGACCGATGACGTCGGCGCGGCCACCCAGGCGCTGCCAGAACCCGTAGCCGAGAACGGCGACATTGTTCCTGCCGGGTTCGCCTTCGTCAACCGCGAACGAGCGGCCAAGGATGGGCTGCACGCCCAGCATCGTGAACGTGGACGTCGAGAGCTCGAATCCGCTGATGCGCTCCGGAGGATCGAGCGTGGTGGTGGTTCCCGCGTAAGTCATGACCATCGAGAGCGCCTCGAACACGCTCACCTCTTTCGCGAGATCCTGACCGTCGGGGTAGGTGATTTCGACCGTCTCTCGCCCTTCGGGCGGGACGGTGGCGTGCACGAGCGCCAGGCGTTCGGGTGACACGAACGGCAGCGGCCGGCGCAGCACGGTATCGACCACCGAGAAGGCAACCGTGCCGATGCCGAGACCGAGGCCGAGCGTGAGGATGGTGACGATGGTGAAGACGGGTGAGCGCGCGAGGCTGCGCCGGGCGTGACGAAGATCCTGCACGAGTCCGCTCATGAACCCTCCGTGGGGATTGCCTGGAATTGGCGGAGGTGCCGGAGACCTCTCGATTCCACCGAGCGTGCGGGCAAGCGCGCGCCAGTCTGGAACTTCGGCCTCGGCACGCGTCCGGGCGGTGTCTTCTGAAGCCCCGGCCGATCGCGCGCGCAGGTAGGTGGCTTCCAGCTGCGCGGCCAGCTCGTCGACGATCTCGAGCTCTCGCTCGGGCGACACATTGAGCGCCGGCAAATGTGACCGAACGTGCGTCCGCCAATCCATCACAGCACTCCTGGCACCTTTGGCAGCCTTGGCACTTTTGTTTACACGTGTCTGAGCCGGGCCACCTGGTCCAGCGCTTCGAGGAAGTCACGCCAGACCTGCCGTCTGGCGCCAAGCACCTTGCGGCCCGAAGACGTCAGGCGATAGAACCGCCGGCGCCTCTCGCCCGCTCGTTCGACCCATCGGCCGGCGACCCACCCATGTTTCTCGAGCTTGTACAGCAGGGGATATAACGTGGCGGCCTTGAACGCGAGCTTGCCTTCCGACCGCGTCTCGATGATCTGCGCCAGCTCGTAGCCGTGCCGATCCGGGCCGTCGAGGATGGAGAGAACCAGAAACTCCGCGCTGCCTTTCTGCAGCGACCGGGTGGAAATGTCGATGGGTGCCATATAGGTATCAAAGATATCTATATGACGGAGACACATCAAGAAAAGGTTGCCGGTGGCCTACGGCCTGAACCACGACGACCGAACCGCGGCATCGGCGGTGAACGCCGCGTCCCGGTGTCGTCACGGCGCGAATCGGCGCCGCAGCGCCAGCTGGCCGTCATTGCCCATGCGCTCGTCGAGCACCGGGTCCGCGCCGACCCGCTCAAGCTCGAACGTACTCCGCTGTCACTGATGTGGTGATGCCCCCGCGGGCCGTGAAGTCCCCGGTGACCCGCATGCGACGCGGCCGGCACGCGCCGACCAGATCATCCAGAATCTGATTGGTGGCCGCCTCGTAAAAGATTCCCTTGTTGCGGAATTCCAGAAGGTAGTATTTGAGGGACCTGAGCTCGATGCAGTTCGCGTCGGGCACGTACACGATGCGGATGACCCCGAAGTCGGGCAGCCCTGTCTTGGGACACATGGAGGTAAACTCCGGGCACTCGATGCGGATTTCGTAGTCGCGTTCGGGTCGCGGATTCGTGAACGTCTCCACCTCGGCCATGGCGAGTCAGGATAGCATCGAGACCGATTGACAGCCCCGATCGTCGGGGTTAGCATACACGCCGCTTTTCGCTCTGCACCGTTCAGTCGGCTGGCTCGCCCGGCTCGCGATGCCGACATCGCGGCACATTAAGAGCAGGAGGACACGATGACGGAAGCCCGCAAAATGGGCAAATCAGAACTCTTTTCGCACTTCGCCGAGCGCTTCGACGTGAAGCGCACGCAGGCCCGTGAGTTCTTCGAAGAGCTGGCCGTGCTCTGCGAGCGAGAGTTGAAGCGGTCGGGGGAGTTCGTGATTCCTGGCGTGGCCAAGCTCGTGTTGCAGAAGCGCGCCTCGCGCGTCGGCCGCAACCCCGCCACCGGAGAGCCAATCAACATCGCCGCCAAGACCGTCGTCAAAGCCCGCGTCGTCAAGCAGCTCAAAGACACGGTCCTGCCGAAGAACTAGCGCTTCACTTTTCTTGCCAGCTCTCGGATCTCCAGCCGCTCCATCTTGAACTTGAGCGTGCTGAGCGGCACACCGAGATACCGGGAGGTGTGCGTCACGTTCCACGCGTTGCGCTCGAGCGCGCGCAGGAGAAAGTTGCGCTCGAACGTCGTCAGGGCGCGATCGAGGAGACTCTCGTCCGAATGCGCTCGATCCAGCTCGACGACGTGGAATTCGAAGGGGAGATCCTCGTCGGTAATCCACTCGTTGCTGGTCACCGCCACCAGCCGCTCGATCAGGTTCTCGAGCTCGCGGATGTTGCCCGGCCAGTAGTTGTGCGACAGGATCCGGAGCGTCGAGTCCGCGATGCCGTTCACCTTCTTGTGGAACTTGGTGCGGTAGCGCTTGAGGAAGAAGTCGGCCAGTACCGGGAGATCCTCGATGCGCTCGCGCAGCGGCGGGAGCCGAATCGGAATCACGTTGATCCGATAGTACAGGTCTTCGCGGAAGGTCCCGTCCTTGACGGCGCGCTCGAGGTCGACGTTGGTCGCGGCGATCAATCTGAAGGCCGTGCGGACCGGCCGGTTGCCGCCGACTCGCTCGACCTCGCCTTCCTGGATCGCGCGCAGCAGCTTCGCCTGCAGGTCGGATTTGAGATCCCCGATTTCGTCGAGGAACAGCGTGCCGCCGTTGGCGAGCTCGAACTTGCCGATCCGCTGTTGAATCGCGCCGGTGAACGCGCCCTTCTCGTGGCCGAAGAGCGTGCTCTCGACCAACTCGCGCGGGATCGCGGCGAGATTGACCGCGACAAACGGCGCGTCGGGAGAGCCCGACTCGCGATGCAGCAGACGCGCGAGCAGTTCCTTGCCCGTGCCGCTTTCTCCGAGGATGAGCACGGTCGCCGACAGCTTGGCGACCTTGTTGACGGTTTGCACGACGGCCTTGAGCGACGCGCTCGGACCGGCGACGAACTCCCTGGCCGGACCCGCGTCGGCCGCATCGCGCAGCGTGAGCACGGACCGGTTGAGATCCTGACGTTCCGCCGCGCGGGCGACAATCGAGCGAAGCGCGTCGGGATTGACGCTCTTGGTGAGGAAATGAAACGCTCCGAGCTTGACGGCGTTCACCGCGCCGTCGACGTCGGGCTCGGCCGACGCCATGATCACTTCGACCAGCGGAAAGTTCTCGCGCACGATCTGCAGCAAGTCGAGCCCGCTGACGCCGGGCAGCTCGGTATCGGCGAGGAGCAGATCCACATCCTCGCGATTCATCAGGTTCAACGCCGCCTCGGCCGACCCGGAGCGCAGCACGCGATAGTCGCGACGGAGTGGGAGGGAGAAGCGGTCAGCCGCCTCGTCCTGCGCATCGACGATGAGGACGGTCTTGCGGCGGCCCGACATCGGGGGGCAGTATAAGGAGACGGCAGCCGGCAGCCGGCAGCCGGGGAGAAGCAAACGCGAGTCGCATTTGCTATCCCGAATAGCGAAGGGCGAACTGCGCATGGCGAATAGCGAACTGCGAATGATGCTCGGATTACTAATCGCCCTCGTCGCGCTGCTGATTGCCGTCGTGGCCTACGTGGTGGCACGGCGCAATGCCCGTCAGCTCAAGCAACTGTCCGAAATGTATTGGCAGTTACGGTACGAGCACGGTGAGCTGAAGTCGACCGTATCGCCGCCGCCTCCGATCGAACCGCAGGCGCCGCAGCAGACTTTCGTCCCGCTGTCCAACCTGAAGCGCCCCTGACTCGCGCAATTCATCGGCGTCAATCATCTGCGTCATCGGTGTTAGCTGCGGCCCTTGACCTGTCCTGCGAATCGATGGGAGAGTTGGGGGCTGGACTGGTGCCGAGCGTCCATTTCGAGGCGCTCGGCACGACACAGCGATTCGCTATTGGCTGTTCGCAAAAGGCGAAGAGCGAATGGCGAACGGCGAATGGCGACAGCAGCCGAGAGTGGTTCAGGGGGTCGAGCATTTGGCAACCGAGTACGACGTCATCGTCATCGGCGCGGGGACCGGCGGATACGTCGCCGCGATTCGGGCGGCGCAGCTGGGACTCACCGTGGCGGTGGTCGAACGGCAGAAGGCTCTCGGCGGCACGTGCCTCATCTGGGGATGTATCCCCACCAAAGCCCTGCTCGAGCACGCGCATGCGCTGAAGCTGGCACGGGCGGCGAAGGAATGGGGCCTTGCCGGCATTGATGGCGGAGCGGTCAGCATCGACATGCCGACGGTTCACACCCGCAAAGACAAGATCGTCAGCGGGCTGACCGGTGGCGTCGAGCTGCTGTTCAAGAAGAACAAGATCGAGTGGGTGAAGGGATCGGGTCGTCTCACCGGAACGAACAGCGTCGACGTGACGCTAACCGACGGCAGCAAGCGCGCGCTCGTGGCGAAAAAAGAGATCATCGTCGCCACTGGATCCTCGGCGCGGAGCGTGCCGGGGATCACACCGGACGGCACGCGCATCATCTTCAGCGACGAAGCCATTCACCTGCCGTCCGTGCCGAAATCGATCGCCATCATGGGCAGCGGCGCCGTCGGCGTCGAGTTCGCCTCGATCTTCAAGAGCTTTGGCAGCGAGGTCACGGTCATCGAGTTGTTGCCGCGTCTGGTGCCGCTCGAAGATGAAGCGGTGTCGAAAGAGCTCGAGCGCGCGTTCAAGAAGCGCGGAATCAAAGTGATGACCGGCACCAAGGTCACGGCCGCGAAGGCCAAGGATTCCGGCGTCGATCTGGAAGTGCAAGACGCTGATGGCAAGTCGTCGAAGTTGAGCGTCGACGTTCTTCTCGTTGCGACGGGGCGCGGTCCCGTCACCGATGGGCTGGGCGTCGAGACGCTCGGGCTCGAGATGGACCGCGGCTACATCGTCGTTGACCCGCTGTTCCATACGAACGTCCCAGGCATCTCCGCGGTCGGTGACGTCATCACGCTGGGCGGGCCGCATTATCAGCTCGCGCACGTGTCATCGATGGAAGGAATCCTGCTGGCAGAGCGGATTGCCGGTCAGGAGGTTCAGCCAATCAATTACGACCACGTCCCTCGGTGCACGTACTGCGATCCCGAAATCGGCAGCGTCGGCCTCTCGGAATCACAGGCCAGGGAGCAGGGCCACGACGTGCGTGTCGGCAGCTTCCCGTTCCGCGCTCTTGGCCGCGCACGCATGGCGGGCGAGACCGACGGCTTCGTGAAGATCGTTGCCGAAAAGAAGTACGACGAAATTCTCGGAGTGCACATCATTGGTCCGCGCGCGACAGAGGTGGTCGCCGAGGCGGTGATGGCGCTGCGCATGGAGTGCACGGTCGAGGAACTGGTGAAAACCATTCACGCGCATCCGACGATGTCCGAGGCGGTAGGCGAGGCGGCACACGCGGCGCACGGAGCCGCGATTCATATTTGAACCGGGAACCGAGATCCGGGAGCCGGGAGCGGGCATCATGAATGCCATCGGTTGCCGGTTCCCGGATCCCGGTTCCCGGTTGAGCAAAGGCTGATCATGTCCACCCAAGTCGTCATGCCCCAGATGGGCGAATCGATCGCCGAAGGCACTATCGTCCGGTGGATCAAGAAGGTGGGCGACACGGTCGATCGCGACGAGCCGCTCTTCGAGATCTCCACCGACAAAGTCGATGCGGAGATTCCGTCCCCGGCTGCTGGCGTCCTGACGGACATCGCCGTTCAGGAAGGCGAGACGGTTCCAGTCAACAGTGTCGTCGCGACGATCGGTGATGGCACGGCCGCGGCCGCTCAGCCGGAGGCCAAGACTCCACCGGCTCCCTCTCCGCAGGCCGACGGCACCCCTGCGAAAGCCGCTGTGCATCAGCCGACGCAGCGTCCGGAGGGCCGCGCGACCGCGCGCGGTGCGGTTGCCGAACCAATCGAACCTGCAGAACCTGTAGAACCCGCTGAACCTGCTGAACCTGCTGAACCTGCTGAACCTGCTGAACCTGTAGAACCTGCAGAACCTGTAGAACCCGATTCCGACCGCCACGCCCTCCGACAGCGGTCGTCTCCTCTCGTCCGCCGCATCGCGAAGGATCACGGCGTCGATATCGGTCAGATCGCCGGGACGGGCCTTGGCGGACGCGTGACCAAGCACGACATACTCGCGTTCATCGAACATCCGCCTTCGCAATCCCGGCCTGCCTCGCCGAAGCTCGATCGCGGAGCAGCGAGCGAAGGCGGGACGAAGCTCGGCCGCGGGCCTGCCCCTTCGCAGGCGCGGGCTCCCGCCCCTCAAGCGGGCCACGACGACGTCCAGCCGATGTCGATCATGCGCAAGAAGATCGCCGAGCACATGGTCCTCAGCAAGCGGACGTCGGCGCATGTGTATTCGGTGTTCGAGGTGAACTATCACCGCGTCGATCAGATTCGCAAAGCCAAGAAAGAAGAGTACGAGCGCGCCGGCGTCAAGCTGACCTACACGTCATTCATCGCCAGGGTCGTGGTCGACTGTCTGCGCCGCCACCGGACGGTCAACGCCTCGATCGACGGCGACAACATCATTTACAAGGGCGACATCAATCTCGGGATTGCGGTGGCGCTCGAGAACGGGCTCATCGTTCCGGTCGTGAAACAGGCCGGCGAGAAGAACCTGCTCGGCCTGTCGCGCGCCATTCAGGATGTGGCCGACCGCGCTCGCGCGAAGAAGCTCAATCCCGAGGAAGTCCACGACGGGACGTTCACGATCACGAACCCCGGCGGTTTCGGCGCGCAGTTCGGTTTGCCGATCATCAACCAGCCGCAGGTGGCCATTCTCGGCGTCGGCACGATCGAGAAGCGCGCAGTAGTGATCGACGACATGATCGGCATCCGCCTGATGGGCTATCTCACACTCGGTTACGACCATCGCCTGGTTGACGGAGCGGTCGCCGATCAGTTCATGGCGGATGTGAAAAAGGGGATTGAGGAGTACGATCCGTCACAAGTTTAGAAGTACGCTCGCCGGCCGTTTGCCGCGGAGACGCGGAGACGCGGAGCGGGGCTAGCAAAATGTTTTCTCCCTGCCTCCGTGCTTCAGTGGCTACGTCCGTAGCTGTGATTTCTTGTGTGATCCGATGAAGCCTCTCGACGTCCGGCGGCTTGGCGTCATTCCCTATGCGGACGCGCTCGAGATGCAGCGCGCGCTGGTTGAGGACCGCAAGGCGGAGCGCATTCCCGACACCCTGCTGTTGCTGCAGCATCCTCACGTGGTCACGATCGGCGTGAAGAAAGACGGCCGCCGCCACATTGTGGCGACGCCGGAGCGGCTGGCCGAGCTCGGCGTCGACGTGTTCGAGACCGGCCGCGGTGGCGATGTGACCTACCATGGCCCCGGGCAGCTGGTCGCCTATCCGATCATCGATCTCAATCCCGATCGTCGCGATGTGCATCGCTATGTCCGAGATCTCGAAACGGTGATGATTCGGCTGTGCGCTGATTACGAGCTCAATGCAACCAGAGTGGCGGGCATGAGCGGCGCCTGGATCGGAACCGCGAAAATCGGCGCCATCGGCGTCCGCATCTCGCGGTGGGTGACGAGCCATGGACTGGCCTTCAACGTGACGACCAGCCTCGACTTCTTCCAGCTGATCGTGCCGTGCGGCATCGCCGATCGCGGCGTCACCTCGCTGGCGTTGGCCACGGGAACCGTTCCTTCGATGGAGCGGGTCGAACACCAGCTGGCCCAGCACTTCGCCGAGATCTTTGGCCGCGTGCCGCACGAGGCGCTCGTCGCCGGCCGCTAGACCCACAGTTCGGTCAAGCGATCAGAACTGCTGAGGCTTCCGGTTCTCTTTCGGCTTTCGGCAGGAAAAGGCTGAAAGCTGACAGCCGATGGCTGAGAGCCCCTGCACCGAGCGCCGGCCTCCGTAAGGTCCGGGAATAAAACCGGCCCGGCCGGGGGTTCTACCGCTGAGATGCGTAGATCTGTGTCCAGCCGGGCCGGCGACAGCCAAGACCTCCACCTGATCGAGCGGTTGCGGCGTGGTGACGAGACCGCGGTGTCCGACCTGGCGGGTTTGTACGGCGCCAAGGTCCATCAGCTCGCGTTTCGCTATCTGAAGAATCGGGAGGATGCGGAGGAAGTCGTTCAGGACGTCCTGATGAAGGTGGTCCGGAAGATCGACGCCTTTCGCGGCGACTCGGCGCTCTCGTCGTGGATCTACCGCATCACGTTCAACACGGCGATGTCGCGGCTGCGGACGACCCAGGCCGCTCGCGTCGTTCGAAACCGACGAGGCGTCGTTTCCGTCCGACACCAACTCCACCGCTCGACGCGAGCCGCCCGATTGGTCGAACATGGCCGACGAGGCGATTCTTCGCCGCCAGATGCGTTCACGCCTCGCGGAAGCGGTGGAGAGCCTGCCAGCGATCTATCGCGCGCCGGTGATCTTGCGGGACTTCCGGGGACTCTCAACCGAAGAGGCATGCGTCGCGCTGCACGTCAAGGATCAGACGCTCAAGTCGCGCCTGCATCGTGGACGATCGATACTGCGTCGACAGCTGGAAGACTTCGCCAGCGGGCTGACAATGCACCGCACCGTACTTCAGAACCTGTAGAACCTGCAGAACCTGTTCTACGCCCCCAGCGCCGTCTCGAGGCGTACGCGATCTCGTGACGACAGGCTCGGCGACACGATCTGCGCAATTCCTGAGGGACCGAGCGTCACCGGGAGCATCGCGGATCGGCCGGCTGTGCCTTCTTCCCTGGTGAGCGCGACCAGCGCGATGTGCACGCGTGGCGATCGAGTGAGGGCGGAGCGCACCAATCGCGCGGCTGCACTCGCCAGCGTCGTCGGTCCGGGCGGCCAGAGTCGCGTCACCCGCGCGTTCAAGCGAGCCAGCTGTGCCGCCGTCAGCGCTTGCGGGGCGGAGCGCCCGGCAATCGACGCTTCGTCCCACGCCACGATGGCCTGGGTTGGGCGACCGACGACCGACAGCGAGACATCAACCGGTGCCGCCTTGGCTTCGAGCGCCGTGATGGTGACCACCGCCGAGCGCAACGCTTCGGGAGCGGAGCCGAAGAGTCGCCCGCGAGACAGGCCGAGCTCGGTCACTCCACGCTCGATCAACGACTGCTGCTGCGTACCTGCGCAGACGACAAAGGCCAGCTGATTCAGTCCAGCGACCCGCTTGAGGAGCGCGAGCCCCTCTTCGTCGCGCCACTCAGCCGCCGGGTCGAAGCGATCGGCGAGCACGACCACGGCCGCGCCCGTGACCGCCGAGGCGTCGCTCGTGCCCGACAGCGAGGTGGAGTAGCGATCGACGGGGCTGGCCTGGGCGATGTCCAGCGCCTTTCCCGCCGCGACGCCCGCCCGATCGTCAATCAGGACCACTCGGGATGCGACGTCGCCGGCGGCGAGTTGCCTGGCGAGGGCGCCGCCAATTTCCCCGGCGCCGAGAATGGCGATGGTCGACACTCGGGGGATTGTATCGTGCCGATTCGTTTGAGTGCCCGAGACGGAAACACAGCAGCACGGAACCACGGAATCAACCCTGGCAATGTGCTTGGTTGGTCAGATCTGGCGTCTGATTTCAGTGTTTCCGCGATTCCGTGTTTCCATGCGACGCTTTGTCATGTCCAGAGTCACACTCGTCACCGGCGGCACGCGCGGAATCGGATATGCGGTGGCCGAAGCCCTGTTGCAAGAAGGCGGCGCGGTGGCCATCACCGGCACGAGCACCGATGGCGTGATGGAGGCCGAGCGCAAGCTGGCCGACAGTGTGGACGACCCGGGCCGCATCGCCGGCATCGTCTGCGACGTGCGTGAGCCCGCGTCGGTCGAAGCCGCCGTACGCACGGCGGTGGCGCGTTTTGGCGGGATCGATGCGCTGGTCAACAACGCCGGCGTCGGCACCGGCGCGCCGATTGCCGAGCTGTCGCATGACGAATGGCATCGCATCATCGACACCAACCTGACCGGCGTGTTCTATTGCTGCCGCTCGGTCATTCCACACATGCGAAGCCGCGGCGGCGGGTGGATCGTCAATGTCAGCAGCCTGGCGAGCAAGAATCCGTTTGCCGGTGGCGCCGCCTACTGCGCGTCGAAGGCCGCGGTCAACGCGTTCAGCGAAGCGCTCATGCAGGAGCTTCGCTACGACGGCATTCGTGTGACCTACATCCTGCCCGGTTCGGTGGCAACCGAGTTCTCCGGGCGCCAGTCCAGCAGCGGCGCGGAGTGGAAGCTGCTGCCGCAGGATGTGGCCGAGGCGATTGTCGATGTGATGAACCACCCCCTGCGAAGTCTGGCGAGCCGGATCGAGATACGGCCGTCAAAACCTCCCCGTAGGTAGAACAGGAGATGAGGAGTTCAAAGTTTCTTGGACAAACAGGAGATCAAAAGCTCAAGAGAACACCAACTTCTAATCTCCTGATCTTCTGTTGTCTTGTCCCTTCTGAACTCCTGTGGGCCGAGCCCTCAACCCTGGACGACGCCGATCCATTTGGCGAGATCGACGTTTCCTCCGGTGACGAGGACCGCGACCGTCTTTCCCTTGACGTCGACTTTCTCACTGAGGAGCGCCGCAGCGGCAGTGGCCCCGGCACCTTCGATGATCAGGTGTTCGTGCTCGCCAAACCCTCGCATCGCTTCGGCGACGTGATCCTCGCTGACCAGAACGACGCGGTTGACCAGCTGCCTGACGAGCGGAAACGTCATCGCCTCGGGCTCGAGGTTGCCGGTCAGCCCATCGGCGAGTGAGGATCGCGGCGCGATCTCGACGATGTGACCGGCCTCGAGGCCCTTGGTGAACGGTGACGAGGCCTCGACCTCGACGCCGATGAAGACCACGTGCGGCGCAACCGCCCTGAGCGCGAGACCGATGCCTGACGCCAGCCCACCGCCGCCGAGCGGCACCACCATGACGTCGCATCTCGGCAGTGCCTCGATGATCTCGAGTCCGATCGTGCCGGCGCCGGCGATCACATCGCGGTGGTTATACGGCGAAATGTAGACGCCGCCTTCGGCGTCGGCAAATTCCCGCGCCCGCTGCTCGGCGAGATCGTAGTCGGCGTTATCGTCGACCAATCGGGCGCCGTGCCTGCGGATGCCCTCCTTCTTCGTGGCCGGCGCATCCTTCGGCGTGAACACCACCGACCGGAGCCCGAGCTGTTCGCAGGCGAGCGCCACGGCGCGGCCGTGATTGCCGGCCGACGCGGTCACCACCAGCGGCGGTTGGTCAGGAGGTAGAGGCGGGCCTTGCGCCTCCGCGCGAAGCACTTCCGCCTTCGCAGATGCTTCGGCGGACCGCCGTAGCTTTCGCGGAGGCTGGATGGACCCGCCCGACTTGTCTTCCATGAGAGCCAGCAGGGCGTTGAACGCCCCGCGAATCTTGAAGGAGCCGGTGAGATTGAGCGCCTCGAGCTTCATGCAGACGTTCGCGCCTGCTCGCTCCGACAGCCAGGCCGACTGGCGAAGCGGCGTCGCCTGCAACTGCGCCTGCAGACGGCGTCGTGCGGCGTAGACGTCGAGCGTGGTGGGCAGCGTCATGCGCCTCTCAACAGTTCGGGCAGCCCGGCGACGAAGGCCGAGCGGGCCATCACGCGATCGACGCCCGCCTGGCGCGCCTGGGCGATCAGATCGGTCTGCACGTGTGAGACGAAGCCGACCGTGGGCGTGTGGGCGAGCGCGGCGTCGGCCTTGAGCGCCGCCACCACGTCGAGCGGCGCAACGCGCTGGCTGTTGAGATCGAGGATCACCAGCCGCGCGTTCGTCTCTCGCACGGCGTCGACCACCGCTTGCGGCGACCGCGCGAATCGAATCGCGACACCCGATGCCTTGGCCGCAGTCGAGATCCGTGAGGAGAACATCAAGTCATCGACAGCAACGATAATCATGAGACGGCATCCCGGATCAGGTTCGGCTACAGTGCTCCAATGCTTGAGTGTATGGTATCGCGATGCTGATGCACGAAGCCGCGGTCCCGCCCTTCATGAAGAACGGATACGTGCTGGCGTGCGAGCGCACCCGCGAAGCGGTGTACATCGATCCCGGAGACGAGGTGGATCAACTGCTCGATGTCATGGACGGCGAGCGTTTCGATCTCAAGCACATCCTGCTGACCCACGCGCACGTCGATCACATCTCAGGCGTGGCACGGGCCAAGCGCTACAAGAACGTGCCGATCCATCTGCACGAAGAGGATCTGTTCCTCTACGACGACGCCGTCAAGCACGGCGCGCTCTTTGGCCTGCAGGTCGAACCGCCGCCGCCGGTCGATCGGTTCTATGACGGCAGCCCGATCACGTTTGGCGATTACACCGTGGCGGTGCACCACACGCCTGGGCACTGTCCGGGCGGGGTGTGCCTGGCCGTTTCTCGCCCGCCTTCGCTCGCCGCATCGGATTCGCGCTTCGGCGCGGCAGGCTCTGCGGCACCTGCGCCTCCCGACCTGTTCGTTGGGGATACGCTGTTCGCCGGATCGATCGGGCGCACGGACCTGCCGCGCGGCAACTACGAGCGTCTGATGCGGTCGATTACCAAGGTGCTCTTCGGCTTCGGCGACGAGTCTGTGGTGTATTCAGGGCACGGCAAGGAGACGACCATTGGCAGGGAGCGCCGCACCAACCCCTTCGTCTTGGAGTGGATGGGGCGTCGCTGAATCTCGTGATCTGGTGAAGTCGTGATCGGTTGATCGATCTGCCGATCTAATGATCTGATGGTCTCGTGATCGATCTGTTGAGCTATCTTGCGATCTAGATCGCGAGATCAGCAGCTAGATCATCACTTCGATCACGAGATCACGACATCCAACCTCATCAGATCGATCGCCAGATCACCACCTCACCAGTTCACAAGATTCTGAGGACCTCAAGCCCCGCTCGTCACCTCGAACTCAACTCTGCCGACCTTCACGCGGTCGCCGTCGGCGAGCATCGCCCGCTTCACCTTGCGTCCGTTGACGAACGTGCCGTTCGTGCTGTCGAGGTCCTCGACCTGCAGCTCGTTCGCCGAGCTGAGGGTGAAGCGGCAGTGGGCTCTCGAGAGGAGAAAGTTCTCGACGATGAAGTCGGAACGTTTGGCCCGGCCCATGGTCTTGATGGTGCCGGGGAGAATTCGGAATGTCAGGCCCGCGTCTTTGGGATCGACCGATTCGAGCAACCACATCGTCCTCAGAGGATTGATCGGTCGATCGGCGGATGTCGAGTGTCAGCGCCCCTCCGAACGGCCCGGCGCAGCGCCCGCAACCTGCTTCAGGATCTGCACCAGCTCGATCGGGAGCGGGAAGATGATCGTGGAGTTCTTTTCGGCGGCAATCTCGGTCAGGGTCTGCAGGTAGCGGAGCGTGATCGCAATTGGTTCGGTCGCGATTACGGCGGCCGCTTGCGACAGCTTTTCGGAGGCGTCCAGCTCGCCCGCGGCGTGAATGATCTTGGCGCGCTTCTCGCGCTCGGCTTCCGCCTGCTTCGCCATCGCGCGCTGCATGTTCTCGGGCAGATCGACGTGCTTGACCTCGACCGCCGACACTTTGACGCCCCACGGGTCGGTGCGCAGATCGAGAATCTGCTGAAGCTCCTGGTTGAGGTGCTCGCGTTTCGAAAGGAGATCATCCAAGTCCACCTGGCCCAGGACGCTCCGCAACGTCGTCTGCGACAACTGGGATGTCGCGTAGTTGAAGTTCTCCACTTCGACCACGGCTTTGCGAGGATCGACCACCCTGAAGTAGACGACGGCGTTGACCTTCACCGATACGTTGTCGCGAGTGATGACGTCCTGCGGAGGGACGTCGAGCACGACCGTTCGAAGGCCCACGCGGACCATCCGGTCGATGGGGGCAAACACCAGGATGAGTCCCGGCCCCTTCGGCTGCGGCAACAGCTTGCCGAGCCGGAAGATCACACCGCGCTCGTACTCGCTCAGGATCTTGATCGAGCTGATCAGATAAAGAATGACGATCAGAAGCAGGATTAACACCGGCGAGATGATCATTGGTTCTCCTCAGTCCTTGCGAACGATGAGCGTGAGACCTTCGATTGCGGTTGTCCGGACCCTGGTGCCCTCTGGAATCGCCTCGCCGGCTTTGGCCTGCCAGATTTCACCATGCGTCGAGACTCGCCCCAGTCGATCGGGCTGGATGGCCGTCAACGCGACGCCGGCTTCGCCGACCATGGCCGCGATTCCGGTGGTTGCCGGCAGCCGCTGAGCAGCAACCGCCAGGCGAACGATAAAAACCGCGACCGCCGCAAAGCCGAGCACGACTGGAAGGACAATGCGCAGGCTCACCTGCAACTCGGGCAGCGGCGAGTCCATCAGAATCATCGAGCCCAACGCCAGGCTCACCAGGCCTCCGCCGGTGAGCAAGCCGTAGCTCGTGACTTTGATTTCCAGCATCAGCAGGGTCAAGCCAAAAAGAATCAGCAGAAGGCCCGCGTAGTTCACCGGCAGGATCGAGAAGGCGAAGAACGCCAGCAGCAGGCAAACTCCGCCGACCACACCGGGAAGCACGGCGCCGGGACTCCACAACTCGATCGTCAGCGCCAGTGTTCCGAGGCTCAGCAGCAGATAGGCGATGTTCGGATGAGCGACGGCGCTCAGCAGGCGCTGCCTCAGGCTCATCTCGACCGGCACGATGGTGGCGTTGCGCGTCCTGAGCACGGCACTGGATCCGTCGAATCGGGTGACGGTGCGACCGTCGATCTGCTGCAGAAGATCGTTCAGATCGGAGGCGATGACTTCGACCAGCGGCGGCGACGCGTTGAGCGCCTCCTGTTCGGTGAACGCCCGGCTTTCCAGCACCGCCTGGGCGGCAAGGGCGGCGTTCCGATGGCGCTGATTGGCCAGGGTCCGCGCATACGCCGCCATGTCCTCGCCCGCCTTCTTCGCCATCGTGTCGTCCATCTTTTGACCGCCACCGTCAACCGGATGGGCGGCGCCGATGTGCGTGCCGGGCGCCATGGCGGCGAGATCGGCGGCGATGGTCAACATGAACCCGGCAGAGGCGGCGCGAGCGCCACTTGGAGCCACGTAGACGACCACCGGCGTCTTGCCGGCGATCATGCGGGAGATGATCTGGCGTGTGGATTCGACCAACCCGCCTGGGGTCTGCAGGGTGAACACCACCAGCGACGCGCCGGCCTGGTCGGCGCGATCGAGTGTCTCGATCATGTATTCCGCTGAGACCGGATGAATGATGCTGTCGACTGCGGCCGAGTAGACGACCGGATCCGCGCGAACCGCCGCCGAGGCGTCGAACGAGAGAAGCGATCGCGCCAGGCCAAGAACCAGCATCGCACCGCCGATGTGCCGGGCACGCCAGGCAGCTTGCCGCGCCGAAGCGCGCGGGCCCTTTGGGTCGCCGCGAATGCGGATCATAGAGGAGCCTCGCGGACCCATCATACGCCACCAGTGGATCGGATGGGATCTGATGAAGTGATGAAGTGGTGATCGGCCGATCGAACTGGAGATCTCGCGAAGGTGGGATCTAGCGATCGATGTCTCGATCGAGAAGATCATGAGATAGATCGCCAGATCGTTCGCCAGATCGCACGATTGCCAGCTCAATAGTTCGATCTCCAGCTCACCACTTCACCAGATCTCAAGATGTCGAGCTGGAGATCTCGCGAGGTTGCGATCTTGTGATCGATGTCTCGATCTATCTCTTGATCTGGCGGTACCACTGCGGCGTCGCGCATTCGGGCCCGGACTGGCCACCAGCTCGCCCGTCGGCAGCACGTCCATGCCGTGCACGCCGGTGATGTCCACATAGCCGAGAACGTTGCCGGTGTCGCGGTCCACCTTCAGCAGCCACCCGGGCGAGAGATTGGGTTCGTTGCGGGGCTGAGTCCCGAGCCACACCGCCTGGCCCTGCAGCGTGAGCGAAAACGTCTTGCCGTACTTCGGCCACTCGCCGAGAAACTTGCCGCTGCGATCGAACCGCTGCACGCGGCCGTTCTCGCGATCGGCGACGTAGACGATGCCGCGCTCGTCGATCTGTATGGAATGAGGCAGCCTGAATTGTCCCGGGCCGGAGCCGGACTCGCCCCACTCGCGAAGCTTCTGGCCGCCGGCGCTGTACTCGAGGATGCGGGCGTTCGCATAACCGTCTGAGATGAAGACGTGGCCGTCGCTGGCAAAGGCGACGTCGGTCGTGCCGCAGAAGTTGTTCGGGCACGGCGACGGCTGGCCGCCGACGGTGATCTCCATCAGCTTCTTGCCCTCGGCGCTGAACTTGTAGACCATCGAGCTGGCCGCGTCGGTCGTCCAGACGTTGCCGGCTGGATCGATCCGGATGGCATGCGGCATCACGTACATGCCTTTGCCCCACGATCGGACAACGCGCCCTTCGCGATTGACGACGACGACGGGGTCGGCCTTGTCGCCGCGCTGCAGCATGTAGACGAGACCGTCACGCCCGGCCGCGATCCACGACACCATGCCCATGGCCCAGCCGCTGCTGGGTGGCGCGGGCGTGATGTCGGTTCGCGTGAGCGGAACTTTGGTGGTGCGCTGCACGATCGCGCGCAGCTCGGCGGCCTGCGCCTGCGCGGCCGCATCGGGGTCGGCCGGGGCCTGGACGGCGGGAGAAGCGGCGGCGGCCGGCGTCGCGCGGGTTCCGTAGCCCGGTCGATAGTGCGAATGACAAGTGGTGCACGACTCGTACAACTGATCGTTGAGGGCGGCGATGGCCTCGACGTCGTGCGCCTTCACCGCCTTGAGCGCGGCGGTGGCCGCGTCCACCAGCAACTTGGAGTCGGCCATCCAGCGATCCCGATCGCGCGCGCGCCCGGGCAGCATCAGCTCATTCGCCGACTCGGCCAGCATCGACGTGTTGGTTTCGAGCGTGCTCCATTCGGCGTCGGTCGCCGGTGTCCGCGTCTCGATATAGAAGAGCGCATCGGAAAACGGGTAGAGCACCTTGACCATGAGCTCGCTCATCGAGGCCGAGTTCGGTACGGGCAGTCGCGACGCCGGAGCCTGCGATTGAGACAGCGCGACCGCGGAGGCGACAACCAGTGTGAGAGCGCGCATCACGACCGATCCCGGTTGCCGGATCCCAGTTGCCGGGTCTCTACCTCAGGTCAGTGCTCGGGTTACCGAACGGCTTACCCTTCCAGAAACTGTTCAGCGTCGCGTAGCGCTCGGCCGCGATCGCCTTGTGCCCTGCGGCCGCGTGCGCACGAGCTGAGCCGATGAGCGAGCGGGCGCGATTGGGCATCCGCAGCAGGCATTGATCGAATGCCGCCGCCGCTTCAGCTGGCTTGCCAGTCTCGAGCAGCACTTCACCGAGCAGTTCGTGCGAAGGCTTGATCGGATCTGCGGCGCCGTTTGGCGGACGCATGCTTTCTTCGATCTTGGCGGCTTCCTGAAGCCATGAGACGGCGCGGTCCTTCTCGTTCTTGGCCATCGCGACGAGCGCCGCCATCTCGCGATACATGACGCGCACCGACTTGCCGCCGTCGCCGCCGCCAGGCGCCGGCGCCGGTGGCGCGCCGCCGTGATCGGCGTGTGCGCCGCCCGCGGCGTCTTCACCGGGAGCCGCCTTGGCCTTTGCCGCCAGCATCGCTTCCATCTTCTCCGCCGTCGCCAGCTGGCCGGTCCGCACCGCGCTGAAGCCGTTGGCGAGAATGGTCTCGTTCGACGCGTTGTCGGCGATGGCCTGCACGTTCCACTCTTCGGTTTCGACGATGTAGCGCGCCTTGATCAGCGCCAGCGCGCCGATCGCCCGCTGATGCTTCGACAGCTGCGCCATCTCCTCGAATGCCTTCATGCGCTCGCGCGCGCCGGCGTAGTCGCCCAGCTGGAGGAATCCGTACTGTCCCCAATCGCCCGAGTGCGACAAGTCGCCCGGCACGTCGCCCGGCTCCCACAACGCCTTCGCGATGTTGTAGGCGCGCACGTTCTGATTGGCGACTTCGTTCCACATGCCGTGCTGGATGAAGATGTGCGTCGGCATGTGGACGGCGTGCGAGACCGCCGGGACGATGCTCGCGTAGGCCTTGGCGGCCTCGAGCGCGAGCGGCGCGTGAATCGGATCGTCGAAGGCGTGGATGATGTAATGCGTCGCGCCCGGGTGCTTCGGATTGCGCTTGAAGACGTCCATCGCCAGCGCGCCCGCCTTCATGTTGTAGCGGAACGTCGTGTCCTCGAGCGCGGCGCCGCCGCTCAGCAGTGACAGCGCGTAGAAGGTCTGCACTTCGTCGTCGTTCGGGAACTGCTTGTAGAGCCGCTCCATCACGTTCATGTACGCAACGCGGCGCTGGCGCCAGTCGCCCTCGCCCCAGAGCGCTTCTACTGCGCCAAGAAATCCCTTCTCGCGTTCGGTTGGAGCCTTGGCCAGGCGCGCGGCGGTATTCGGACCGAGCCGTGCGAGAACGTCGCGAGGATTCTTTGAGTCCTGTTCGGCGTTGAGCGGGTGGTTGTAGCAGAGGGTCTCACCCCAGTACGCCATCGCGAAGTCGGGCTGCGCCTGCTGCGCCAGCTTGAACTCGGCGATCGCCTGCTTCCAGCCAAAGCTGTGCAGGATGGCGACGGCGCGCAGGAAGTGCTTTTGCGCCTCGGGCGACCCCGAAGTGGGGAACGAGAGCTGCCCGACATTTTCGAGCTGAGCTGCCGCGGGCGCAACCAGCGCGGCGGCCAGAACTGTGCAAGTCAGCAATCGACGCATAGGGCCTCCCGAGTAGAGGCGGGTGTACCGCCTGACGCTCCGGCGAATAGTAGCGCAGACTCGCTCTGAACTTGTCTGCAGACAATCACCCGACCGAGACACGACCCGGCTTTTCCCTTCGCGTTGATGGTGCGCCAATCCTCAGCGAGTGACCCTCGCATCCCTCGCTCCCGGCCATTCCACGTCGCTGCTCGCGCGGCAGATAAGCCGCGCTCGATGGCGGGCCTCCGCTCGGGATGCGTACTGACGCCCCTCGTGTCACTCGCCATTGCGGTTGGCGCACCATCAACGCTCGGGAGCGCCACTCACGCGTCTCGCATTTGCAGGCGGCGCCACGATCAGCGCGCGCCCGCCGAGACTACTCGTCCGAAAAGCGAGTCGAGTCATCGGCGCCGGGGCATGCCGACGAACGGCCGGAGGCAGTGACGTGCGCTGTTCGAGTGCGAGCATAGGGCAGCGGCGAGCGCGAGTTCGCCGGGTGCTGGTGCTGGCCGACGGACGTTCGACCGCCGTGACGAGCCGAGACTTTGAGGACGAGTAGTCTCGGCGTGGCAGCGGCGACGTGCAGGCCGCCAACGCCGGCCAGTCGGGTGCCGCCCGCAGCTATTCGTAATACTTCTTGTACATTCCGCGTCTGAAAATCCAGCCGCCCAGCGGGCCCAGCCAGTTCAGCACATAGTGCATGTAGCCCAGGTCCATCAACTCGATCAGGTTGCCGTCACAATCCCGGACGAAGAAGAAGGTGTGGCCCCGAGGCGAGCGCTCCGGCCTGCTGACGATCTCGACGCCCTTGCCGGCCAGGTAGTCGTGCCATCGCTGCGTGTTCCGCACGTTGAAGCTGATGTGCGTGAGGCCGACCTGGTTCCACGGAATGCGGCTCGGCGGTTGGCGCGGCTTGAACTCGAAGATTTCGAGCACCGCGCCGCCCGGCACGCGAATCCATCCGATCTTGCAGGTGGGCTGGGGTGCGTCGACGCCAAAGAATGAGCGAACGCGATCCGGCGGCGTGTCGGCGACGCCGACGAGCGGACAGCCGAAGACTTCCCAGTAGAAGCGAACGGCTTTGTTGAAGTCGGAAACGGTGATGCCGGCGTGACTGAAGGAGCGGGCTCGCACGCGGAATATTCTAGGTCCACAGTCCGCTGTCCACGGTCCTCAGTTCAGGCGGTCCTGAGTCCAGACGGTCCTCAGTCCAGACGGTCCTCAGTTCAGGCGGTCCTCAGTCCAGACGGTCCTCAGTTCAGACGGTCCTGAGTCCTGGCGTGGACCGCGGACCGTGGACTGAGGACCTCGAACTGTGGACTGTGGACCGTGGACCGTCGGACCGCTTCAACTCCCCGCCTTTGCGCAGGTCAGCGCGCGCTGGGTCCAGGTCGCCGGATCGTCGCGGACCCACGCTGTCAGCAGATCCACGGCCGCCTGATCGCGGACCACCGTGCCAAGCGGTGGCATCTGAGACGACGGCCGGCGCGACTTCGCGCGCTGCACGAGGGCGCTGAGCTCGGGACGCCCGCCGTGAATGATTTTCGACTCGCCATCGGGCGCGTCTGGCACCAGCCAATGGCCGGTGCGGTTGATGGAGGTGGCCAGCGCCGGCGTGCATTCGGCATTCGACTTGAGCGAGTGCTTGAGGACGAGTCCCAGCGACGCGATCGAGCCCTGGCGGTTGTGGCAGTTGCCGCAGTTGGCCGACAGATAGCCCAGGGCCGTTCGCGTGCGGGCATCGTCGGCGATGATTCGCGGCGGCTCGGCCACCCATTCCCTTCGCGGTGGATGGAGTCGCTCTTCTTGGACCAGCGTCCGCAGCGTCACCATGCTCGGCGTCAGCTCTTCGGCATGCAGAGCGTTCGGGTCGCGATCGTTCGAGAGCTGCAACGCATCGAATCCCAGGATCTCGGTCCGCGCCGAGTCGTGGCACGCGCGGCAGTCGGCTACTGCTGGAATGCTGTGGAACTTGCCCGGCGCCGCCTCGACGATGTCGGGCACGCCGCTGTCGGGTGCGCGCACTGCATCGGTCTGCTCGTCGTTCCAGACATACGACGCGAACACCCAGCCGTCCGCCGATGCGCGCCAGAGAAACCGGGTTTCGACGCGGCGGCCGCCGAACTGAAACTCCTTCCAGAACTTCGTGCCGACCGGGAACTCCCACGCATCCACATTGGTCGTGTCGATGGTCGCTCCTTCTGGCAGCCGCACCCAGCGCCGCTTGCTGGCGCCGTCGCTCCACAGCGGATACTGCGGCGCGAACGGACGGTTGCCGGTTGCCGGTTCCCGGCTCCCGGGTTCGTACAGCCCGGTCTGGGACAAGAGACCTGGCGCCACCGGCGCCTTCACCTCTTCCACCAGACTCGTGGCGGCGAACGGACGGTCGGCGATCGCCGCGGCGGCCATCACAACCGCCGTGGCGATCAAACGTCGGGGTTTCACTTGCCCGCTCCTTCCGGCGGATCGACCGGTTGCGGCACGCGATTCTTGATGGGCGGCAGCGACTGCAGGTAGGCGAACACGCTCTTGATGTCTTCGTCGTTCAGTTCGCGGAGGTTGAAGTAGGGCATCGGCGGCAGCAGCGCGCGTCCCTTCCCCTGATGACGGCCCGTCTTCATCGTGGCGATGAACTGCTCTTCGGTCCAGTCGCCGAGACCGGTCTCCTTGTCGGGCGTCAGATTGGCGGTGAAGCTCACGCCCCATGGCCCCGCCCACGCGGTCATCGTGGAGGCCGCAACCATCCCCCACGGTCCCGCCGGGATTGCCGGCGGCGCCGGCATCTTCAGATCCGACGGGTGACCCGACAGCCGGCGGGAGAAGTCCATTTCCGGGCCCTTCTGGCCCATTTTCCAGGGCGTATGGCAATCGTTGCAGCCCATCGCCCACACGAGGTATTCACCACGAGCGACCTTGGTGGTGGCCGCCGCTTTCGAGGGGGTGGACTGGTTGGCGCCAACGCTCGCTGTGGCCAGGAAGCCGGTCAGCACGACGGCGACCAGGATGATCAGGGCGGTGGTGGCGATTTCGTTCGTTCTCATCGTTGTTGTCTCCGAACCTATGAGACGACACGATGACGTCGCCCGAACCCTAAGTCCTGCCTACAAGATTCTTAAGAAGATCCTAATTGGCTAAACTTGGTGCTCCTGATGACCCTTGACCCGGAAATGAGCGCTTTTCTGCAGCAGGGACTGGCCAGCCACATTGGAACCAGGAACGAGGAACTGGGGCCTAGCGGCGCGCGGGTCGTGGCCCTCAGAGTCGAAGACGACCGCCAGCATGTGGTGGCATTTCTGCCCGCCGTTTCGGCGCCGCGAGTGCTTGAAGATCTCGAAGCGAACGGCCAGGGCGCGATTGCCGTCGCTCGGCCGGTTGATGACAGAGCGGCGCAGGTCAAAGGCACGTTCGTCGAGTCGTGGCCCGCGACCGAGGCGGATCGGGAAACCGTCGAGACACAGTGGCGAGCCGCCAGCGCCCAACTCGCGATGGTGGGCATTCCGCCGATTGCGACGGCCAACTGGGCCGTGTGGCCGTGTGTGGCGATCCGGCTTCGCGTCAACGCGCTCTTCGATCAGACGCCGGGCCCGAAGGCGGGAGCCGAGGTGCCATGAGCTTCGGCCTCGAGGCCATGGCCTCGTGCTTCCAGGGAATCATCCCCGCGATGCTGTTCACCTGTTCGAAGGACGGCATTCCCAACGCAGCGTTTCTGAGTCACGTCGACTACGTCGATCCGACGCACGTCGCGCTCTCGTTTCAGTTCTTCAACAAGAGCCGGCGCAACATCACCGAGAACCCGCGCGCACGGGTTCACGTGCTCGATCCGGATACATCGGAAGGCTGGGGCCTTCGCCTGCGCTACGTGCGATCGGAGACGAGCGGTCCGGTCTTCGACCGCATGCACCTTCGCATCGAGGCGATTGCGTCTGTACGCGGGGCTCAAGGGCATCTTCAAGCTCAAGGCTGCCGATATCTACGAAGTGCAGGCCGTCGAGCGGCTGCCCGAAGAGGGCGGGCGAAACGACCTCGACGGCCGGCGCGCCGAGCGGGTCAACCCCGACGCGGTCTTCACGATGAAGGCCCTCCAGGATCTGTCGCTGCGCATCAACAACGCCCGCAATCTCGAAGACCTGCTCGATTCAATCCTGATGGGGCTGGAGGAGTTCTTCGGTTTCAGGAACTCGATGATCCTGCTCACCGGCGAGCAGCCCGGAACGCTGGTGACGATCGCGACGCGCGGCTATCCGGAAGGCGGCGTCGGCGCCGAGGCCCACATCGGCGAAGGCATCATCGGCATGGTGGCCGAAGCGCAGAAACCGATTCGCATCTCCGGTTTGCTGCGAGGGATGCTGCACGCGCGCGCGGCTTACATGCGGGCGGAAGAAGAAAAGATCAGCGGCCCCAGGCCGGGCGTGCCGATGCCGGGCTTGAAGAATCCTGCGAGCCAGCTCGGTGTGCCGCTGCTCGTCCGCGGCGAGCTCATCGGCGTGCTCTGCATCGAGAGCGAGACGCCGTACCGCTTTCACGAAGAAGACAAGACCTCGATCGAGCTGCTGGGCTCGTATCTGGCGATCGCGATTCAGAATCTGCAATTGCAGGAAACCGCTGAAGGACCATCCGGCGACGGGCCGGCGGTACTGGAAGAGGGTCTGCCGCCACCAGACGAGTGCTCGAAGCTGCCGCGCCGCGAGCTGGTGTATTACCGCAACGACGAGTGCATTCTGATCGACGGCGATTATTTGATTCGCAGCCTGCCGGCGCGCATCCTGTGGAAGCTTCTCTCGGAGCGGCAGGCTGAGGGCCGCGTCGAGTTCACCAACCGCGAGCTGCGGCTCGACAAGTCGCTCAATCTCCCGGACTACAAGGACAACCTCGAAACCCGTCTGCTGCTGCTGCGGCGCCGTCTCGAGGAGAAGACGCCCGACATCCGCCTGGTGCCGCGGGCTCGCGGCCGATTCGCGCTCGAACTCACGAGCGAGGTGCAGTTAACGGAGCGGGGTTGAGGGACGGCGAATCTTTTGATCTTGTGAAGTGGTGATCTCGTGATCGATCGGGTGATCTTGTGAGCTCTTGATCTGGTGACCGATCTCTTGATCTAGCGGTTGATCTGATGATCGGTTGAGCTGGACCCGATCGCAGAAATCGCCGCTGGTTTGACAAGCAGGTCGATCGCGCGCTCACGAGATCAATCGATCAACAGCTCGATCGCAAGATCAAGACTTCACAAGATCAAAAGATTCGTCCGCTCAGTCAGCCCTTAGCGTCCGAATCGGGTCGATCGCGGCTGCTCTTCGAGCCGGCAGCCAGCACGCGGCGACGGCGACCAAAGCCAGTAGACCAGCCGACGCGCCGTAGGTTGTCGCATCGAGCGGCGTGAGCTGGTAGAGCAGCGCGCGCAACACGGTTGACAGGCCTCCGGCGGCCGCCAGTCCGATCGCGATGCCGATGACGGTGAGCACGACGCCGCGTGTGAGCACGAGCTGACTGAGACGCCAGGGTGTTGCGCCGACGGCGAGCCGGACCCCGAGCTCCCTCTGGCGGAGGCCGACGTAGTAGCTCATCACGCCGTAGAGCCCGATGGCCGCCAGCAGAACGGCGGCAGCGGCAAAGACGCCGAGCAACTGCATTGCCAGGCGGCGCTGACCGATCGACTCCGCCACGATCTCGTCGAACCTCCGCACCCCGTAGACAGGCATGTCGGCGTCGATGTTACGGACCTCGCGTGCGATGGCCGGGCCGATTGAGCGCGGCTCCACTCTGCCGCGGACCACGAGCGCGAATTGCAGGCTGGAGGTCTGCAGCATGGCCCGATATATCTGTGACGGAGCATCGCGGTCGAGGCCGTCACTGCGCACGTCGCCGACGAGGCCGACAATCGTCAACCATGGTGCGGTGGACTGCCGCCCGCCGGGGCGAATGCGATGCCCGATCGGATCCTCGTTGCCGAAGAACTTTCGCGCGAATGACTCGTTGATCAACGCGACGCCCGGTGCGCGTTCGTCGTCGGTCTCGGCAAACAGGCGCCCGCGTACGAGGTTGATCTTCATTGCGCCGAAGTATCCCGGGCTGGCGACGGTCGGTTGCGCCGTCACGGTATCGGTCGTCTCGACTGGGCGGCCCTCGATGAGCATCCCTTGAAGCACTCGCCGATCGACCAGCGGCAGTGCGTTCGTCAGTCCAGCATCCTCGACCCCAGGCAGTGACTTCACGCTCTCGATCAGCCGGCGATAGAACGGGAGACGCTGCTCGTGACGGAAGTACGGCCCGGTCGTCGGCTCGTTCGGTTGCGGCATCCAGAATCGCACCGTCACGACGCGGGCCGGATCGAATCCTGGCGACACGTCGAGCAGCGTCGCCACGCTGCGCAAGACCAGGAGCGCACCAATGAGGAGCATCAGCGCCACCGCAGATTGGCCGACAACGAGCAGATCGCGCGTTCGCCGGCTGGCCGGCGTATCGCTCGTGACGCGGCCGCGAGACGCTCCGGCCAACGACACCTGTGCGCTCCGCCATGCCGGCGCCAATCCGAACAGCAGACTGCACCCCAGCGAGAGGCCGACGGCAAACGCGAGGCCACGCTGATCGATGGCGAGGCGGCCGAACGTGCTGAGATCGACTGGCGACATGGCGACGATGGCATCGAGCGCCCAGGTCGCGATCAACAGGCCGAAGAGCGCACCGGCGATGGAGACGAGAGTGCTCTCCACCAGCGACTGACGAATCAACCGCCCGCGGCCGGCGCCAAGCGCCAGCCGGACTTCCATCTCCCTCGCGCGCGCATCCGCGCGAACCAGCAGCAGGTTGGCAAGATTGGCGCAGCCAATCAACAGCACCAGTCCGACCGCGCCCATCAGCAGCGTCAACGCCGGCCGCATCGAGCCAACCAGATCGTCCTTGAGCGGAATGGCGCGCAGGTGCCATCCGAGTGCGGCGGGGTACGCGTCGGGATACGTGCGATTCAGATTCGCGGAAATCCCGTCGAGCTCGGCTTGCAGCGCGGAAATCGAGATGCCGTCGTGCAGGCGCGCAAAGGCGCCGGCCAGGAAGTTGATCGATCGCACCGGCTCGCGGAACGGTGTCGCACGGTAGCCGGCTGGCGCCCAGATCTCCGCGTCTCCCGCAATGCCGCGGCTCGGATGATGGAAGCCAGGCCTGGTGACGCCGACGATGGTGAAGAGGTCGTTGTCGAGGCGAATCTGCCGTCCCAGAACGTTCGGATCGCGGCCGAAGCGGCGCCTCCAGAGACTGTCGCTGATCACCGCGCGTTCGGCGATACCTGGCTGATAGTCCTCGGGGTCGAACAGCCGACCAAGTTGCGCATCGACGCCGAGGATCTCGAAGAAGTTCACGCTGACCAGCTGCGCTTCAATCCGCTCGGGCTCGTCGGTGCCGGTGAGATTCACATTGATCGGATATAGCCCCGACGCGCCGCTGAAGAGATCGGCGCGCTCGGCCAGTTCGAACAACTCTGGCGCGCCAAGTCCGACGTCGCTCGCGTGACGCTGGTCGTGATCGACGGTGATGCGCACCAGGCGCTCGGGCGCGGGATACGGGAGGGGGCGAATGAGCAGGCGATCGATGATCGAAAACATCGCCGTGCAAGCGCCGACGCCCAGACCCAGCGTGAGCAGGGCCACAACCGTAAACCCGCGATCGCGGCCCAGAAGCCGCGTCGCCTGCCGCATCTCCGTCAGCAGTTCGCGCATGACCGTCCTCATCAGCAGGTTGCGTACCATCGAGCGGGCGAAAACCTCGCTGATCGATTGCTAGATCCGGCGATTGCAGGTCTCGAAGTGTCCGTTGTTGGGATTGCATCGTCCATCGGCGCGCGCTGCAGCTGGGCTCTCCTGATAAGCACGCCCGGTGTCCGCATCGGCCTCGGCGCCTCACGGCCGAGCGTCGTACGTCATCACGCCAATAGACGTGAGCGGCCGGCCAGCTTAGCGTCGACCCGGACATGCCAGCGCCTCGCCCGCGATCGCGAGGCCCACGATGACGCACTCACTTGGTTCGCTCTCCCGTCACACCGGTGCAATTGCACTGACCCTGCTGACGCTCGAGGCCGTTGCCGCCGCGCAGCCCGCGGCCGAGCCGCCGTTCCTGGGCGATCGAGGGCCCGGTGTCGCGACCTCGCTCTTTGGAACCTACGTCGCGAAGGGCGAGCTGATTCTGTATCCCTTCTTTGAGTACTACAGGGCCGACAACTACGAGTACAAACCCGAAGAGCTTGGCGCCTTTGGCGACACCGATTATCCTGGCCGCTATCGCGCGTCCGAAACGTTGTTCTTTACCGCCTACGGAATCACCGAAAACCTGGCGGCAGAGTTCGAAGTGGCCGGCATTCACGCCACGCTGGACAAGGCCGCCGCCGACCAATCGACGCTGCCGCCGCGAATCGAGGAGTCGGGGCTCGGCGATGTCGAGGCGCAGATCCGGTGGCGTTGGCGCCGGGAGACTGATCGCCGGCCCGAGATCTTCAGCTACGGCTCGGTCGTCATCCCGCATGACGCGGATCGCGCACTCACTGGCGCTCCGGGATGGGAGTTCAATCTCGGAACCGGCGTCACGCGCGGCACACGGTGGGGCACATGGACCGTGCGTGCGACGCTCGAGTACTCGTCGGCGTCCAGCAGTCCGTTCGATCTCGGCGAGTACGCGGTCGAATATCTCAAGCGGCTGTCGCCGCACTGGCGCGTGTACGCCGCCATCGAGGGCACCGCGGACGAGTTGAGCGCGATCGGCGAAATCCAATGGCACCTGTCCCGCCAGGTCTTCCTCCGGTTCAACAACGGTTTCGGCCTGTCGCCAAAGGCGATTGATTGGGCGCCGGAAGTCGGTATCCTCATGACACTGCCAGTGCGCCGATAGCCGGGACGATCACGACGCCCGGAGGAGGGCCGCCATGACGGACATGATCGATCGCAGGACCAGGGCCTGGGCGTCGCTGGCCGTGGCCGTAGGCGTACTCGGGCTGCTGGCCATCGAGTATCGCGAGGAGCCCTTCACCTCGGCGCTCGACCTCGTTCTGGCGCTCGTCGACATCGTCCCCGTCGTGCTGGTGAGCGTCGGCGTCGTGCTGCTCATCCGCATCACCGCGCAGCAGCGCGAGCAGCAACTCACCGTGATTCGCGACCTGGAGATCGCGCGGTTGCAAGGCCAGCGGTGGCGTACCCAGGCCCGGTCGCTGCTCAACGGGTTGGGCGATGCGATTGACGAGCAATTCACGCGCTGGAGCTTCACCGACGCCGAACGCGAAATCGCCCTGCTGCTCTTGAAGGGCCTCAGCCTGAAAGAGGCGGCGACGGTGCGGGCCACCAGCGAGCGCACGATTCGCGCGCAGGCGCAGTCGCTCTATAACAAGGCAGGACTCAGCGGCCGCGCCGCGTTGGCAGCCTTCTTTCTCGAAGATTTGCTCGCGCCCATCGCGCAACGGGAACCTTAGTGAGTGGGCCCGGCCTCTATGCGAACCACCGGAGTGTGTGTCGTTGCGTCGGTGATCTGCGTCGCGTCCGACGCCGGGGCCCGCCGGCAAGCGGCGGATGCCGGCCGATGGACCAGCGAGTTCGTCGTGGCTCGCGAAGACTGGGCATCGGAGGGGCGCAATCCCTTCTTTGTGCTCGAACCCGGATATCAACTCGTGCTCGAGAACGGAAACGAGCGCCTGGCGATCACAGTCCTCGATGAGACGCGCGTCATCGACGGAGTGACGACGAGGGTAGTCGAGGAGCGCGAGAGCAGCGGTGGGAAGGTCACTGAGGTCTCTCGCAACTACTTCGCGATTAGTCGCCGAACCGGCAGCGTCTACTACTTCGGAGAAGACGTCGAGATGCCCGGCAAGGGCGATCCGAAAGAACAGCTCGGCTCGTGGCTCGCCGGGGCGAAAGGCGCACGGTTCGGCTTGATGATGCCAGGAGAGCCGTTGTTGGGCGCGCGCTACTACCAGGAATATGCGCCGCGTGCGGCGATGGATCGCGCAGAGGTCATCAGCGTAAACGGGCGGATCACGACGCCGGCGGGGGACTTCGGCAAGTGCCTCATCATCGAGGAAAGCACACCGCTCGAGCCGGGTGTGAAAGAGCGGAAGTACTACGCCCGCGGCATCGGCCTGGTTGCCGACGGCAGGTTGCGGCTGGTCCGCCGTCCTGACATTCCGCTCCGGTGATTCACCCTTCCGTCGACGCTGCCTCAGTTTTCGCTGTGGAATTTTTCGGGCGACGGCAAACGGCAGCCGAATCTCGTGATCTTGTGAAGTCGTGATCTGGGGATCGATTTGGAGATCTCATGATCTGGGGATCTCATGACCGATCGGTTGATCTGTCCGTCGATCTATTGCCGGGCCGGGCGGGGCTGATCACCAGATCGATCATCAGATCACCATGTCCCACATCTCGATCATTCGATCACCACTCCACCAGATCACAAGGTTCCCCGAATATGCTCCGTAACGCGAATCGCTTGAGCTGCGATCGTCAGCCCCGGGTTGACCGCCGCGGAGCGACGCCTTGAAGAGAAGACCCCTGACAGACGCCTGGTGCCACGTGCCCGAGGCCGGTTCGCACTCGAGCTCACGAGCGATGTGATGTTGACGGAAAGGGAATAGGGAGACGCGGAAACCCGAATCTGTTGAGGTGCGAACGTGGAAAATCCGAATCTGTTGAGGTGTGAACGTGTGAGCTCGTGATCGTCTGTTGATCTGAAGATCTTCGGGATCTGGTGAGCAATCGGTTGATCTATCTGGTGATCTGTTGACCTGTTGATCGGGCTCGTCAGTCTGTGTCGCGCCGGGGTTGGGTTCTCTGTTGACGGCGATGCCCGCGGCGGGCGGTGCCGTACGAGGCGCCGAAGATCGACCGCAGTTCACGGGCCTCTTTGAGGAGCGTCGCGACGACGGTCGGGTCGCCGAGGCGCGATTGCTTGAGCAGCTCGAGCCAGTAAACGCTCTCGTCGCTCTCCTCGGCTACTGTGGCTATTTTCGACACGAACTCGGCCCTCGATCGCGACCGCGACGACGCTCGATAGTTTGCCCCCATTGATGTCGCGGCGCGTTGAAGCTGGTCCGCCGGGTCCCGTCCCTCGGCCGCCCGCCGCACAGACTTGCAGAGGTCGATCACGTCTGCGGCAAAAACCTGAGTACGCCCTTCCAACTCTGGTCTGTCCATGACCACTGCGAGTGCATGGCGCATACCTGGCTGAATCGTGGAGATGTCCCTGGACGCACAGGATGCTGTGGAAGAAATGCAAGCGCTGCCGCGCCACAAACAGTGCAACTTCTGCGATCGTCTTCTCGCGAGCTCAACAGATCACCAGCGAGATCAATAGATCGCTCACCAGAGCTAAAGATCATTCCGATCAACAGAAGGTCACAAGCTCACACGTTCTCACATCACAAGATTCCCTCCCGCTCGCGTCGGCTCAGTTCCGCCGCAGGGCCGTGAGCGGATCCGTTCTCGACGCGCGCCACGCCGGGAAGAACGATGCGGCGAGCGCGATGGCGACGACCACAGCCGTCGCGCCGGTGAACGCGATCGAATCCAGCGGGCCCACGCCGTAGAGCACGCCGCCGAGCAAGCGGGCGGCGGCGATCGACACCGTCAGGCCCAGCACCATTCCGATCGCTGCCAATCCGAGGCCCTGGCGGAGGAACCGCCGGACGACGTCGATGCGTCGCGCCCCAATCGCGAGGCGCACGCCGATCTCTTGAGTGCTCAGCTTCACGCTATAGGCCACCAGCCCGTAGATGCCGAGAGCCGCGAGCGCGATCGTCATCACGCCGAACATCACGAGGGTGCCGGCGGCCATCTCGTACGGTGACAAGGCGACACGCGTCTGATCGCTCAGCAGTCTCGAATCCAGAATCGGCAGATTCGGATCGATCGTTCGGATGTGCCGCCGGACTTCATTCAGAAGCGCCGGTGACCCGCTCGAGGCCCTGGCGTGCACGGTCATTGCCGGCGTGTAGGTCTGGAGAAACGGCAGGTAGACATAGGGCCGCGGCTCTTCGGTGACGCGCGCGTACTTCAGATCGTGCGCCACACCGACAATCGTGCGCCAGTCGCCGCCGGCGATCTTGATGCGGTGACCGAGCGCGCCTTCCGGCGTCTGCCACATGCGGCGCGCGAACGTCTCGTTGACGATTGCGACCCGCACGCTCTCGGGACCATCGCGGCGCTCGAACTCCCTTCCCGCGACCAACCCGATGTGCAGCGCGCGGAAATAGTCTGGCCCGACGATGTTGTGGAGAAGGGCCAGATCTTCGTCGGGTCGCGGTGAGTAGCCTTCGATGGTGAGGCCGCGCTGGGGACCATCCACCAGCGTGAGGGGAAGATACGAAGCGAGAGAGACCGCTTCCATCCCGGCCTCGGCAGCGATCGTGTCGAGCAGCGACTCGAAGAATACGCGCCCCTTGGCTTCGTCGTAGCCGTTTGGTTGCAGGTCCACGGCGACGGATGAGACGTTGCTCGAATCGAAGCCGACATCGGCGTGGCGCGCGGCGTTCAGGCTGCGCATGACCAGGGCGGCGCCCACCAGCAGGACGATGGAGACGGCGACTTGTGAAACGACGAGCGAGGAACGCAGCCGGGTTCGTGTCCCCGCGCGCGACGGCGTGTCTTCGCCGATCAGATTCACCAGGCTCACGCGTGAGGATCGCAGCGCGGGAACGAAGCCGAAGACCAGCGCGCTCACTGTCGACATCACCAGCGCGAAGCTCAGCACCAAGCCGTCAGCCGAGGCGTCGAGGTGCACGCGCATGGGGGCCGCCGCGGCGGCACCCGCCGCCAGCCACGGCAGAACCGCTCGTGCGAGCAGGACACCAGCGACGGCGCCGGGAATGGCGAGCACGAGATTCTCGACCAGGAGCAGGCGAAGGATTCGCCTGCGACTCGCACCGAGGGCAATACGAACCGCGAGCTCGCCGCGCCGGCTGATGCCGCGGACGAGCACGAGATTGGCGACGTTCGCGCAGACGACGAGCAAGACCAGGACACCCATGACCATCATGGCGAGGATGACGGGCAGCATGTAGGTCTGCGCGCCGTACGGCGATTGCCACATCGGGACCACATGCGCGCGGTACGTCGTGTTGGCGACCGGTTGGTCGGCGTCGAGCTGGTTGGCGAGCACCTGCAGTTGTGCCGTCGCCGTCGCTCGATCGATTCCTGGCCGCAGATGACCGAACACAATCAGCATTCTCGCCGCGCGCTGCTCGAGCCGATCGGGCGGGGAGAATTGCGGCTGCATCATCATCGGGACGAAAAGCTCCATGACGAGGCTGACGATGGTGCCCTGGAAGGCGCGATCGGCGACGCCCACCACGGTCATGGGCTGCGCGTTGATCTGAATGGTCTTGCCGACGATGTTCGGGTCGGCGCCGAACGTCCGGCGCCACAAGCCGTCGCCAATGACGACCACTGCGTGCTTGCCGGTCGCGACATCGTCGCTCGGCAGCAACGTCCGCCCGAGTTGAGCGCCGACCCCCAGCACCTGAAAATAGTTTCCCGATACCAGCTCTCCCCAGACGCGCTCGCCAGACGACCCGAGTCCGAGGTTGAAGGAAAGCATGTCGGTGGCGGCCAGTCCCGTGAACGATCGATCGTGATCGCGAAAGTATTTGTAGTCGGGATAGGAGACCGAGACTTGACGGCCGCTGCTCATCCGGCTCACGACCACCCCGATGCTCGAGGAGCGATCGACGCCAGAGATCGGCTTGAGCGCCAGGCTCTTGAAGAGACTGAAGACGGCGGCGTTGCCGCCGATGCCCAGCGTGAGGACGGCGATGACGACGAGCGAGAAGCCCGGGTTCTTGAACAGCATGCGCACGCCGAAACGAACGTCCTGCCAGAAGTCGGTGACGATCTCGATCCAGCGGCCGCGCCACACGCGCCTGGTGGCTTCGGTGGCCTGAAGGACGTTGCCGAACTCTTTCATCGCGGCCAGGCGCGCGGCGTCTGGCGCCTCGCCATCGGCGACTCGATCGCGCACCGCCATGTCGAGATGGGTCTTGATCTCGGACTGCAGGTCGTCTTCGATGTCGCGGCGACGGAACAGCCAGTTCCACGGCCTCATAAGGCGTTCCCTCTTCAGGCGGGTCTTGTCCCGCCTCTACCTCGCGGTTGTCGGATTGAGGATGCTGCCGATCACCGACACGAGCTGCGCCCAGCGATTGCGCTCCCGGAGCAATTGCTTCCTACCGGCGGGCGTCAGCCGATACGTCTTCGCGCGCTGGTTGGCGTCGGTCTGTCCCCATTCCGCTTTCACCCAGCCTTGCTTCTGAAGCCGGTGCAGCGCGGGGTAGAGCGACCCGGTTTCGACCTGCAGCGCTTCCGACGATTGCGCGCGCAGCGTCTGGCTGATGGCGTAACCGTGCTGCGGTCCCCATTGCAGCGTCTGCAGAACCAGCATGTCGAGCGTCCCCTGCAGCAGATCCAGACGTTCCTGTTTGGTCCTGGGTTCCATAGGATGCAGACAATCTACATCCATGGATGTAGATTGTCTACAGGCCTGGGCCGAATCTTGTGATCTGGTGAGGTGGTGATCTCGAGATCGATCTCGAGATCTCGCGATCTTGGGATCTCATGATCAATCGGTTGATCTATCTGGAGATCTGGAGATCTGGGACGGCGGCGGGATCGTCTCTTCTTACCCGAACCGCCGGCCGACGCGCGGCAAGTCGCTGATCACGAGATAGATCTCCAGATCGGTCATCAGATCACGACATCGCACATCTCAGATCGATCGCCAGCTCACCACTTCACCAGATCATCAGATGGGTCTGCGCCGGATGGCAACAGACAGAGACGAGACATGAAATCTTGCGATCTTGTGAAGTTGTGATGTGGCGATCGATCGATTGATCTGGAGGTCTCGGGATCTGGCGATCGATCTGGAGATCTATCTCGAGATCTGGCGTCGCAGAATCTGCGCCTGCAGAAGTCAACCAGGGTTGCAACCGTTGCCATCCTGCCACTTGTAACCCGTGGCCCCCGGGTGTGGCGACGACGGCACGTGCCCTGCACATCGTGTACGCATGGACAGGCCGGAGTTGGAGGCTCGCTCCCAGACGTTTGCCGTGAACGTGATCGCACTCTGCCGCGCAATCAGGGTCCATCCTGATGGCCGGCAACCGGCGGATCAGCTCCAAAACGCCGCTACGTCTGCAGCCGCGAACTATCGCGCCTCGGGGCGAGCACGCTCTCGGGCCGAGTTTGTGTCGAAGCTTGGAATCGTCAATGAGGAAATGGACGAGAGCGTCTACTGGCTCGAAATCCTGAAGCGATCTCGAATCGGAGACGTGGCCACCGTCGATTCACTGCTGGAAGAATCGCACGAGCTCCGGGCCATCTTCGGCTCCTCATACCGAACCGCCCGCCGGGGGCGCGGCCGGGGGCGTGGCGGCAGGCGATAGATCACCAGATCGCTCGCCAGATCGCCACATCACACATCGAGAGATCGATCGCCAGCTCATCACCTCACCAGATCTCGAGATGTCAGAGATCCGTCTCCTTGATCACCGCCGTCTGCGCCATCGCGCCGGAGATCGATCTGTTGATCTTGCCCGTCGGGAACACATCCAGACGAGAGTAGAGTGCTGCAAGCGCACTCTCAACGGAGGAGGGGGACATGGCAGCTGCACGAAATCTTCGGTGGATGGCGGCGTCGGCGCTTGGACTCGCGTCGTCGATATTGGCGACCTCGACGCTCGACCGCGTCGCGACGCTTTCCGCCCAGCCTCTCCCCAACCCGTATCGCATGGTGGAGGGCTGGGCTCAGCTTCCAGGCAGCAAGCCGCTCGGAGCCGTGGGCAAGGCCGATGTCGACCGCGACGGGCGACACATCTGGGCGATCGTGCGATGCGAGCCACTGGCCGATCCGGCGCGATTCGGCGATGAATGCCGCGACTCGAAGATGGACTCCGTCTACAGATTTGGGCCCGACGGCAAGGTCGTCGCCAGCTTTGGTGGCGGCATGTTCATCTGGCCGCATGGCATCGAGATCGATCCCGACGGCAACGTCTGGGTCACCGATGCGGTCGCGGCCAACCGGACGCCGCGCGGCGACAAGCGCGGACAGCAAGTCGTGAAGTTCAGTCCCGACGGCAAGGTGCTGCTCCGGTTGGGCACTCCAGGCGAGCCGGGAGCCGGCACCGATCACTTCGATTCACCCAGCGATGTCGTTGTCGCACCCAACGGCGACATCTTCGTTGCCGACGGTCACAACGAGAACGGCAACAACCGCGTGGTGAAGTTCTCCAAGGACGGCAAGTATCTCAAGGAGTGGGGGAAGACCGGGTACGCGCCGGGGGAGTTCCGCGCGCTGCACGCCATCGCGATGGACTCGCGCGGCCGCATCTTCGTTGGCGATCGATCGAACAACCGGATTCAGCTCTTCGACCAGGAAGGAAAGGCGCTCGCCCAGTGGACACAGTTTGGACGCCCGAGTGGCATCTTCTTCGACAGCAAAGACCGCATCTACGTTGCCGATTCGGAGTCCGACGATGTGCAGAATCCGGGATGGGAGATGGGCATCCGCATCGGCGACGCCCGGAGCGGGTGGGCCACCGAGTTCATCCCGTTCCCGTGGGCCGATCCGCGCGAGACGGCGGGCAATGGCGCCGAGTTCGTCGCGGTGGATCGCGATGGCAGCATCTACGGCGGTGAGCCTCGCCCGAAACAGTTGCGGAAATACGTGAGGGTGAAGCCGTAAGGGGAAGGCTCAGGCCCGGATGTTGACAGACAGATGGAGGGCAGATCAGATCATCTGATGATCTGGTGAGGTGGTGATCTGGTGATCGATCGGTTGATCTGGGGATCTTGAGATCTGGCGATCGATCTGGAGATCTATCGGGAGATCTATCGGGAGATCTTCGGTCGTCGCAGAATCTGCGCTTGCCGAAGCCACCCGCGATCGTAGCCCTTGCCATCCTGCCGCGGGATCACCAGATAGATCACCAGATAGATCACCAGATCGCTCGCCAGATCACCACCTCGCACATCTCCAGATCGATCACCAGCTCACCACTTCACCAGATCACGAGATTCGCCAGAAGGTCCTTGATGTGATCCGCCACCCTGAGCGCCTGTGCAGCGATCGTCAGCCCTGGATTCACCGCCGCCGACGAGGGGAAGAACGACGCGTCGACCACGAACAGGTTCTCGATGTCGTGGGTGCGGCAGAACGGATCGAGCACAGACGTGCTGGAGTCGGTGCCGAACACCAGCGTTCCGCACTGATGCGTAGTGTTGCGGCTCTTGTGCGAGTGGGTCATCACCTTCCAGAAGCCAAGGCGATGCAGGATCCCGATCGTCTCCTTGACCAGCCGCGCATGCGCCTCGAGATTGTTCGGACGATAGTGCAGTTGAATGCGGCCGTCGGGAGCAAGGGTCACGCGGTTTTCCACGCGCGGTAGATCCTCCGTCATCGCCAGCCAGTCCACGCCACGTGCGACCCACGCGTCGTAGGCCCGGACCGGCACCCATGGCACGACCGTCTGCGCCATCACACCGTGCGTCCGGCCTTGCGATTGAATCTGGCCGAGCGGGTACGGCGTGCGAGGACCCTTGAAGTAGAAGTCGTTGATCGCGACCGTTTTCTGAAACACCGTGTCGTTGGACTGAAACGGGTGAAACCCCTGCATCATCGTCGCCAGGTGCGCCATGTAGCGCGCGCCGACGAGGCCGGACGAGTTGGCGAGCCCGCGCGGATGCTTGTCGTTCGCCGATCGAAGCAGCACCGCCGCCGAATTCACCGCGCCCGACGACAGCACGACCAGTGGCGCTTCCACCCGGCGAAGCTGGCCGTTCTGTTCGATCTCGATCGCCTCGATCTTCTTTCCTGATGGATCGGTCAGCAGGCGAGTCGCGCGCGTATCGGCCCACAGCGTGACGTTTCTCCGCTCCAGGGCCGGCTGGACGCCGCACACTTCCGCGTCGCCCTTCTTGCGAATCTTGCAGGGAAACGAGTTGCACGTGGCGCAGAGGATGCAGCCGTCGAGCAGTCCCAGCGGCAGGGGCGACGGATGCAGCCCCTCAGACTTCAACCGCTCGACGATGTCGGCCATCACGCGCGCGTGGGGGACCGGCTCGTGCGGGAATGGGCCACGCGGCGGCTCGGTCGGATCCGCGCCTGCCAGGCCGTGCACGTGGTAGATGCGCTCGGCACGCTCGTAATAAGGCTCGAGCGTCTCGTAGTCGATCGGCCACGCGGGCGACACGCCGTCGATGTGCTCGACCTCGCCGAAGTCCTCGCGCCGGAGGCGATAGAGCACGCTGCCCCAGAACTTCGTGTTGCCCCCGACACAGTAGTGAGTGTAGGGGCGAAATGACGCTCCGGTTTCGTCGAGCCACGTCTCGGTCGTGCGGTAGCGCAGCTGTCTCCAGACCGCGTCCGGGTCCCAGTTCTGCGGCTCGGCCGGAATGTAGTTGCCGCGCTCGATGACCAGGATCCGCGCCGGGGTGTCGGCGAGCGCCCGCAGCATGGTCCCACCGCCGGCGCCGGTGCCGATGATGACGATGTCGAACTGCTGTGCCGGCATCAGGAACGGCTGCTCACGCGCGCAACCTTATGTTTCTGCATTCTGCATTGTGCCTTCTGCCTTCTGCCTTCTGCCTTGCTGCCTTGTGCCTTGTGCCTTCTGCCTTCTGCCTTTCAGACCGTAGTGCTGACGGTCTGGTATACCTGATCCATGAGGCGCTGGTCTTCCATCGCTCGCTCGAGGCTCATCTCCGGCGCCGTCGCTTCACGGATCGCGCGCACGAAGTCGCGATACATCGCCTGATAGCCGCGGATGTCGCGATAGCCGGGAAACATCAGGCGCGGCAGTCCCTGG
Organism: uncultured Acidobacteriota bacterium; assembly: GCA_963773045.1. Classification (GTDB taxonomy): domain Bacteria; phylum Acidobacteriota; class Vicinamibacteria; order Vicinamibacterales; family UBA2999; genus 12-FULL-67-14b. Next base: position 631,310 of record CAVYZT010000005.1, read on the forward strand.
CCGCGCACGGCGACGAAGAGCCCGTTTGATTCGAAGGTGATGACGCCACGGCGTCCGAAGATCTTCGACAGGCGGAGTCCGCGGAAGAGCGAAGGAATCTCTCGCGAGTAGTAGAGCGATCCCATCGCGTCATTGTCGTATCGAAACGCGACCATCATGCTCTTGATCCGGCGGTCGGGCCCGGTGGTCGAGGCTGCCGGCCGATAGCCGTGGATTGCCGTGATCTGTGGTCCAAGGCTTCCAGCCAGGTGCAGCCAGTGGATGCCCTCCTCGAAAAACGCGTCTCCGCCGGCCATCGACTCGTCGTTGCGCCAGTCGTCGGCGGACTTCAGTCGATGCGCGATCGTGGTGAAGAGCGCAAAGACCATCTCGCCGATCGTGCCTTCTGCCAGCAGGCGGCGCAACACGACCGCGAGCGGCTTGTAGTGATCGTTCTCGCCGACCAGGACCACGCGATTGGCGCGGTCGCGCGCGCGGCGGACGGTCTCGTAGTCCTCGAGCCGGAGAAACGCCGGCTTTTCGACCAGCACGTGCTTGCCGGCCTCGAGCGCTTGCAAGGTGAGATCGAGGTGAAAGCGCGGCGGCACGGCCACCACGACGGCATCGATATTCGGGTCGGCGATCGCCATGCGGTAGCCGGCGAAGCTTGAAACGCCCCCGTGCTTCCGGCAGTACTCCTCGGCCTTCTTCAAGTCGCGGCTGGCGTAGCTCGACACGACGTCGCGCCTGAGGGCTCGAAGATTCCGGCTATGGACGTTGGTGATGAATCCGCATCCGAGGAAGGCGACGCGCAAAGGCGCAGACATGAACGATTAATGATACTGGCGCCTGACGATAGGTGTGCCAAGGGACCAAAGGTGCCAAAAGTGCAAGGGTGCCAAGAGTGCCAAGGGTGCCGAAGGGTTGGTGCCAAGGGCCCGGCCCCTGGCACATTTAGCCACGTCAGGCACCATAGGCACTAACATTCCCGTTCGTGCCGAGCTTGTGGGAGGTGTTCGAGGGCGTTGCGACGCGGTTTGGCGATCGCACGGCGGTCGAGCTGCAGCGCCGGGACGGACTCGATCGCTACACCTACCGCGACCTCCACGCCATGGCGCTCGAGCGCGCGCAGTGGCTTGCGGCCAGGGGCATCGAGCCGGGCGACCGGGTCGCGATTCTCGCCGACAACGACGCGAAGTGGTGCGCGACCTATCTCGGCATCCTGCGACTGGGCGCCATCGCCGTTCCGCTCGATACGAATTACTCGGCGAAGCAGGTCGCAACGATTGTCAGGGATTCCGGGGCAACAGTCCTCTTCGCCAACGAGCGCCTCACCGCGATCGCAAAGGAGGCGGTCGGCGATTCGACCTGCGATCTCGCACCCTTGGCACCCCTTGGCACCCACCCCTTGGCACCTTTGGCACCCCTGGCACCTTTGGCACCCTCATCGTCGGCCGTGATCCTTTACACGTCTGGAACGACGTCCGATCCGAAAGGCGTCGTCCTGACGCACGGCAATCTTTTGGCCGAGCGAGACGCCGCGTTCAAAGTCCTGTCGGTGAACGAGCAAGACGCCATCCTTGGCGTCCTGCCGCTCTTTCATTCGCTCGCGCAGCTCGCCAACCTGCTGCTACCGTTCGCGGTTGGGGCGCGCGTCGTCTATCTCGAGACGATCACGTCGGCCGATCTCATCCGTGCGCTCGCCGAGCGCGAGATCACGATCTTCGCGTGCGTGCCGCAGTTCTTCTATCTGATTCACCAGCGGGTGATGGGCCAGGTGAAGGGCGCCGGCTGGCTCGCGCGGCTGGGGTTTCGCTCGCTGCTGGCCACCAACTTCAGATTGCGCCGCCTGGGCGTGAACCTCGGCCCGACGGTCTTCAGCCGCGTGCACGCGATCATGGGGCGGCGGATGCGGTTGTTCGTGACCGGCGGCTCGAAGTTCGATCCGGCGATTGGCCGCGATCTGTACGCACTGGGTTTCACCATCCTGCAGGCATATGGACTGACGGAGACGAGCGCCGCAGCGACCATCAGCACGCCTGACGAAGCCCACATCGACACGGTGGGCCGCCCGTTGCCCGGTGTCGAGATCAAAACGCTGCTGGACGGAGAGATTGCGATTCGCGGACCGATCGTGATGCAGGGCTACTTCAATCGGCCCGAGGCCACCGCAGCGGTAATGCAGGACGGGTGGCTGCTCACTGGCGACCTGGGCCATATCGACGAGCACGGACGCCTCACGATCACCGGGCGCAAGAAGGAAATGATCGTGCTGGCCTCGGGCAAGAACATCTATCCCGAGGAGATCGAGGCCAACTACCGCAAGTCAGCGCTCGTGAAAGAAATCTGCGTCCTCGGGATGGCGGACGAGGAACGGGCCAGCACCGAACGTCTGCACGCGGTGATCGTTCCCGATGCCGATGTGATGCGGCAACGCAAGATCGTCAACGCGGGAGAAGCGCTGCGCTTCGAGATGGAGGGTCTCTCGGCCGATCTGCCTCCGCACAAACGCGTGCTGGGCTACGACATCTGGTTCGAGCCGTTGCCGCGCACGACCACCGGCAAGGTCAAGCGCCACGAGGTGATGAACCGGCTGCTCCAGCAACGCCGTGCGAAGCGTCCCGCTGAGGGCGAGACACCCCTCGACGGCGCTCAGAGCGGGCGAGAACCGACATTTGATTCCACCTGGACCGACGACCCGCACGTCGCCTCGGCCGTCGAGGTGATCCGAAGCCGGGTTGCGACGCGCGCCCGCGTCGAGCCCGAAGCCAACCTCGAGCTCGATCTGGGCCTCGACTCGATGGAGCGCGTCGAGCTGCTGACCGAGCTCGAGCAGACGTTCAACGTCCGCGTGCCGAGGGAGCGTTCGCACGAGATCTTCACGGTGCAGCAGCTGATCGACGCCTTGCGGCCCGCGTCGTCTGCGCCGCCAGGCTCGGCGCCGGCGCTCGCATCCCGTGGAGACGACTCATGGGCCGTGTTGCTGGGAGACTTACCGGCTGAACACGACGCCAGCCTGAACTGGCTATTGAGGTCGCGTCGTTTCATGGGGCCGTTCACCTTTGTGCTCTCCCGTCTCGTGCGAGTCCTGCTCGGTCGAACGCAGGTGAGGGGGCTCGAGCATCTGCCACCCGAGGGCCCCTTCCTGGTTTGTCCAAACCACCAAAGCTTCATCGATCCGATTTGCCTGTGCGCAGCGCTCCCCTACCGCACGTTCGTCCATCAGTTCTACGTTGGCGCCGTCGAGTACTTCGAGTCGCCGATCACGCGCTCGATCGCGCGGGCGATCAACCTCGTGCCCGTGGACCCCGACTCGAATCTGGTTCCGGCCATGCAGGCCGGCGCGTTTGGGCTGCGCCACGGAAAGATCCTGGTGCTCTTCCCCGAAGGCGAACGTTCGATCGACGGCACGGTGAAGCGATTCAAGAAGGGCGCGACGATTCTGGCCCGCCATCTTGGCGTGCCCATCGTCCCGGTCGCGCTCCATGGCATCCACGAGATCTGGCCGCGCAATCGAGGGATCAACTGGCGCCTGTTATGGCCATGGAGCGGCCATCGAGTGACGATCGAGTTCGGCCAGCCGATGAGGTTTGGCGAGAACGAAAGCTACGCCGACGCCGCGCTCCGACTGCGCGACCAAGTCGCCAGGATGTGGGAACAAACGCACACGGAAACACGGAAACACGGAATCACGGAATCAAGACACCGTACGAAGGTGGCCGCGGAGACGCGGAGCCGCGGAGAACCATAGGGTGCCGAGCAAAATGCTTGCGAATAGCAAGCAGCGAACAGCGAACGACGAATAGCAGAAGCCCCAAGCCCCAACCCCGAGCCCCAAGCCCCAAGCCCCAAGGCGCGGGCGCCGGGTCAAGTCCTCGGCGCCGCGCTACAACGTCTTGAGATACGCGAGCAGCGCGCCGACGCGCGAGCCCAGCATGCGCGTCTGAATCTCCTGGCGATCGCGAATCGGATCGAGACCTGCAGTGTCGGGACACAGGTCCGATCCAAATGGATGGCCGGTGTTGGTTTTGCCCGGCACCGACGTGTCGTACTCCTTCACCAGGATGGTGTCGTTGGCGCTGTATCGCGCCTTCGGCGCGGCCGCCCACTCGAAGCCGACCAGCGCTTCGTCGTAGTAGAGATTCCCGCGAAGGAATTTCGCCGGACGAGTCGACGGGCAGACCAGCTGCGCGATGGTCGGCACCGATCCGTTGTGCAGATACGGCGCCTGCGCCCAGATGCCGGCCAGCATGTCGGCCTTGTAGCCGTTGGTGCCTTCGGCCACGCGGCGGGGCGTGTCGCGGAAATACTCGTCGAGCCGCGCCTGCCAGTCGCCCTTGGGCACACACCAGTCTGCGCCCGGCTTGCCTTCGTTGTTCCGTCCGTAGATCGCGCACGCCTCGTTCACGAGGGCGGCCAGTCCGTACCGTGACACGCTGGTGTTGACTTTCGTGCGGTTCGCGTCGACGCCAAGCATCGAGGCCGGGTAAATCTCCGCGTTCTTCGCCTTGTGGCAACCGGCGCACTTCTCCTTGAAGATCGCCTTTCCGGCCTTCGCCTGTGCGAGATCCACGCTCGCAAAGGGATAAGGCGGCGGCGGCAGATTGTCGATGAACGGGTTGAGCGGTTCGTGAATGCGGACGTTCACCATCCGCGGATCGCCGGTCGCCGATGCGCCCGACGCGAGCGTCCGCGATGACGCGCCCTGGTTGCCATCCCAATTGGCGTGATACCTCGTCGTCGCCCAGTTCACGCTCTTGACGTCGATCGGCGCCGGCACCGGCGGCGCCCACGCCGAGATGTTCTTGAAGATGCGATCGGCGGCGGCCTTTGGATCGGTGACCGCTTCGGTCATGCCTGGAATGTCCGACGCCAGGCCGTTCGCCTTCGAGAAGCCGGTAAAGATGGGACTCTTCGGGTTGTCTTGCTGGACGAAGTTCAAGAAGCTGTTGTCGGGGCGCCGCGTGTGAATCGCGACCAGGCCCGACGCGATGCCGAAGGCGTCCATTTGTCCCGGCCGATCCTCGAGGACATCGGGCAGCGCCGCCTTGTAGGCGTTGTTCTTGGCGACGACGTAGTAGATGAAGTGCGTCTTCACCGCAACCGCAATGAGATCCTTGATCACGCTCGGGAACTCGTCGGCCACCGCAATGGTCTGCAGCTTGCCCCTCGCGATCTGCTCCGGTGAGGATCCGTACATCGTCTCCGGCTGCTTCAGTGCCTTGTCGAGCATCGCCGTATAGAGTGCCTTCACCGCGGCCGTCTTTGGTTTGATCAGCTTGGGATCGGGAGGCGTCGTCTTCGAGACGTCAAAACCGGATTCGACGAGCGCCGCGCCCGTCAGCATCAACAGCTTCGAGTAGTACTGCGCTTCGATCTGGGTGTTCGGCATGCCAGGCAGGAACTTCATCTTCCCGGACACCATCACGCGGCCGACATGGCACGCCGCGCACGAGAAGAAGACGCGATCCATCGTGCCGGGTGTGCCGAAGGTTGGCCGATCCTTCTCCCAGTTGTCCTCGTGGTCAACGGTTCTCAGCTTGGCGAGGAGCAGCGATGTGTTGGTGAAGACGCGCTTGGCCACCAGCGTTGTGTTCGCCTGCGCGTTCTGCGCGGTCGACAGCGGTTCGAAGCTGCGGGCGTTCTCGTAGGCGAATCCAAACGGCAGCTCCGCCGGGCCGCTGGCGCGCGCGACGCCGTTGTCGTAGTCGGACGGCGAGGGGCTGACACCAAGATGATCCATCGTCCAGGCGGGGGCGGCGGAGCCTGAGGGCACGACCGCCTCTCGCTTCCAGATTCGCGCGATCGCTCTCAGCGTTGGATCGCTGTCGTTGGGATCGAGGTCGAAGATGGTCTTGAGGACGACGTACGGCACGCCGTTGAATCCGACCGGATTGTCGCGGAACCACGCCCACGCGAGGCGCGGGTTCTGGCTGCTTCGGAATCCGTACTTCGCTGCGCGTCCCGGATCGGCGTCGTCCAAGTAGCCGTCAATCGCCTTCTCGCGCTTGGCGATCTCCAACGCCCAGTCGGTGACCGGCTGACCGTCGACCCACGACATGATCTCGTCGGCGGTGTCGTCCTCGAGCGCCCTGACGAACCCGGCCTGGGCCGCATCGGCGGCGGCCTTGTATTCCGGCGCGTCGCTCGCCGCCTTTCGGCCGCACGCGCCGAGCGCGATCACCGTGAGAGTGACGACCGGGAGTATTGGAATTCGGTGGCTCATGAGCAGCCTCGATCTAACAACCAGACACGTCGACGTCGCCGGCCGGGGGGATGGTCAAGATAACATGACCCTTCGACTCGAACCGTAATCCGGGAACCGGGATCCGGCAGACGGCAGAGGGCAGAAAACAACACCGACAGAGCCTGCCAGGCCGAAGCTCATGGACCGACAGAGCCTGCCTCGCCGAAGCTCACGGATGAATGTGAGTGAGCGACGGCGGGCGAAATAGCGAAAGGCGCACATGATCATCCCGCGTCGAATAGGGTTTCTGGTGGCGGCGTTGCTGGCCTGTTCGTTCGAGACCGCCGCGCAGCAGGCACCGCCGGAACAAGTCGTGCGCCAGTGGTTCGACCGCTGGAATGCCATCGGGTCGGGGCCTGAGGCGATCGACGCGCTGGTGGCGTTGTACGAGCCCACGGCACTTCACATCACCGGCCCGTCCAAGGATCAGCGCGGCACGGCGACCTATCGCGGCCCTGAGGGCTTGCGGGTGCTTTTCAACCGCATCGCGGCAAGCGAAGAGCGGCTGGCGTACCGCATCGAGAGCGAAACGGCGCGCGAGGAGACGGTGCAGCTGATGCACACGGCCAACGGGCCCTGGGGCGGTCCGGCCGTCGCCGTCCAGATGGTGGCGGTCTATACCGACAAGGAGTCCAAGAAGAGGTATTCGACGCCGGGGGCGGCTTTTTTCCAGTTCGCCAACGGCAAGATTCACCGCGCCCGCATCTATTTCGCCGATGGCGAGCGCGCGGAAGTCGAGTCCGAGCCGACCCGCAGACGGCCACAGTAGCTCTGCCGTCCTGAGGTCGCCGCCCCGGCTGCCTCGCCGGCACTGGCCGCTCGCAAAGCCTCAACTCGTCACGGCGGTCGACCGTCCTGCGGCCATCACGTGCACTCAGCGAACTCGCGCTGGCGCCTTCCGCTCTAACAACGCCAGTCCCCGCCTCCGGACGGTCGTCGGTATTCGTCACGCCGTGACTCAATTCATTTTGCGAGCGGGCCGTGCCGTCGGGCGCGCCCTGACGGCAATTCGCGACGACCTAGAATCTTGAACCTTCAACTCTGAACTCCGCTGCCCCTGGCACCTGGCACCGACCCTGGCACCTAGCACCGACCCTGGCACCTAGCACCGACCCTGGCACCTAGCACCGACCCTGGCACCTCGCACCGACCCTGGCACCTGGCACCCGGCACCTGGCACGGCCTCGTCTCGGACCGATTGGCGTTACACTGCGCGGACAGCAGGCTTTCTGCCTTCTGCCTTCGGGAGGAGTGCGATGCTCTCGCCGTCACGGTTCCGCCAGCCGTTTGTCGTCCTCGCTCTGGCTGTTGCGGCGTATACCACGACGCTGTGGTCCCAGACTCGACCGGCCGCGCCGGCGCAGACGCCCCAGGAGCGTGTCGAAGCGGCGCATGAAGACCTGCGACGATCCGGGAAGGACCGCGCGTTGGAAGCCGCACGGCTGACCAACGAGATCGCGCCACCGGCCGAAGGCAAGATCGGACGGGTCCCGAAGCGAAACTACATCGACACCATCGTGTTTCGCGCCGCCTGGCCAAGGACGGCATTCCGCATGCCGGCCTGTCGACCGACGAAGAGTTCGTGCGCCGCGTCTACCTCGACGCCATCGGGCTGCCGCCGAGCGCCGACGAGGTCCGCGCGTTCATCGCCGACAAGGGCGCCGACAAGCGCGACCGGTCTGATCGACGCGCTGATGACGCGCGACGAGTTCGCCGAGCAGTGGGCGTGGGACCGGGGCGACCTGCTGCGGATGTCGAACGAAGCTGGTCCGGGCGCGAACGCATTCCACTACTGGTTCAAGGAACAGTTGCGCGTCGACCGTCCGTACGACCAGCTGGTCTACGACGTGCTGACGCCGTCGGCCAAGGTCCACGCGACCTTGCCGTCGCTCGCCATCATCGGCCGCAGCAACCAGCTCAAGAGCCGCTTCGTCGAGAGCGTGGACGACTACCGCATCTCGAACCGCCTCGATCACATCGACGCGCTCACCGTCGACGTCGGCCGCGTGTTCCTCGGGGTCAACACTTCGTGCATCTCGTGCCACGACGGCGAGCTGCACCTCGAGGACATCAATCACTATCTCGCCGCCCGCACCCGCAACGAGTTCTTCGCGATGGCGGCGTTCTTCGGCAAGACGCGGCTCATCGGCAACTGGAACGACAAGTCGCGCAACGTCGATCGCGACCTCCAGGTGGACGATCTCGCGAAGGGCTACGACGCCGGAGACGATGCGCCGTTTCTGACGCTGGCGGAGAGCCAATTCCCTCGGCCGAAGGGTGCGCACGAGCCGGCGTTCCTGCTGACTGGCGAAACGCCGCGTCCCGGATTCGACACCCGCGCGGAACTGGCGCGGATGATCACCGCTCACCCGCAGTTCGCGCGCGCGACCGTCAACTTGATTTGGGGACGGCTGATGACGGTCGGTTTCGTCGAGCCGTTCGACGCGTTCGATCTCGATCGCCTCACCGCGAAGGATCCGCAGCCCAGCAACCTCGAGCTGCTCGAAGCGATGGCGAACGACTTTCGCTCGAACGGATTTCGCCTGAAGCGGGTGATCCGCACCATCCTGCAGTCGAGCACTTATCAGCTGTCGTCGCGGTTTCCCGGCGAGTGGAAGGACAGCTACATCAATTTCTACCCGCGGCACTTCGCGCGCGTCATGACCGGGCCCGAGGTGATCGACGCGGTCTCGACGGTCACCGGCGTGCCGATGCGCTTCTCGCTCAACGGTGAGCCGATGGGCCGCGTCAAGCAACTGGCGTCGCCCGGCGATATCGGGCGGGCCGACGAAGGGCTGTCGGTGGACGCGCTGATGCAGAGCTTCTTCCAGAGCAACCGGCGGACGCCGCCGCAGACCGGAAACCGTCCCTCGACGCTGCAGGCGCTGCTGATGATGCGCTCGACCGTCGTCAACGATCGCGTGCTGTCGTCGGCCAAGGGACGGGTGCAGGCCCTGGTGGAGTCGCCGCGCGACAACGACGCGATCATCGAGGAGCTGCTACTTGTCGACGATGGCACGACGGCCGACGACGCCGGAATCGGAGGTGGCGCGCCGCGCGCTCGCCGCCGATCGCGCGCAGGGGGCGGAGAATCTGCAATGGGCGTTGCTGAACAGTCCGGAGTTTCTGGTGAATAGATAAGTCCGCAGTCCACGGTCCACCGTCCTCGGTTCCGAGGTGCTCGGTCGGTGCTAGACGCCGACTGCAGCTGAGGACCATGGACCGTGGGACTGAGGACAGCGAACTGAGGACTGTGGACCGTGGACTGAGGACCGATATCGATCGACTTCTAGCCGATATCCTTCCACGTCGGCGCGATCTCCTGAAGTGGGGAGGTGTCGCGCTCGCGAGCACTTGGGTCGATGGGCTCGTGTGGCCGCTCGACGTTCGGGCGCAAGGCGGCGCGACGCCGCGCGGCACGGCGCGCCACTGCATCTTCATCGAGCTCGGCGGCGCGATCAGTCCGATGGACTGCTGGGACTTCAAGGAGACGCGCTGGACGCCAAAGGACCTCGACGTCACGGAGGTCTCCGAGGGCCTCTACCTGTCGCGAACGCTGTTTCCTCAGCTTTCGCAGAACATGCACCGCGTGGCGCTGGTGCGGTCGTTGCAGGCGCCCGAGCTGATTCACTTCAACGGGCAATACCACACGCAGACGGGACGATCGCTCAACCCGGCAACGGCGCGCGAGGTCCCGGCGTTCGGCAGCGTGATCACCTACGAGCTGGCGTCGAAGCGGCGCGACACCGACACGTTCCCCACCTACATCAGCACCAGCCTCGACCAAAGCGCGCGCCGGGTCGATCGGCGCCGGATTCCTCCCGACGTGGGCCACAGGACTCGATTTGGATCCCGAGCACGGTGTTCGAGGCGTTTGGCGGCAACCTCGAGGGCGCCAATCAAGTACTGGGCGAGCGGTGGCGGCTGCTCACCGAGCTGGCGAAGATCAACGAGGGTCAGCGCGCGGCAATGGGACAGCGTGCCGCTGCCTATCAGACCTTCTACGACGAGGCGTATCGCCTGCTGAACGATCCGCGCTGGCCGGCAGTGTTCAAGGCCAGCACCGAAGACAAGGAGCGCTACGGCGCCGACGAGTTCGGCCTCGGCTGCATCCTCGCCAGGAATCTTCTCAAGCAGGATGCGGGCACGCGGTTCGTCTACGTCTACGACGGCGACCGCTGGGATCATCACAGCGGCATCTTCGACCGCAGCGCCGAGTGGAATCACTACCGCACCTGCACGCGTCTCGACAAAGGCCTCATCAGCTTGATGGACGACCTCGCGGCGACGCCGGGGCATGCGCCGGGCAAGTCGATGCTCGACGAGACGTTGATCGTGGCGCAAAGCGAGTTCGGCCGGACGCCGAACATGAATCCCGTGGCCGGCCGCGATCACTACAAGGGCGCCTACGCCGGCCTCTATGTCGGCGGCGGCGTCGCCGGCGGGCGCGTGCTCGGGCGGACCGACGCCGACGGCAGCAAGGTGCTCGAGACCGGCTGGAAGTACAAGTCCCAGCCGTTCATGGACAACACCCTGGCGACGATCTACTCCGCGCTCGGCATCGACTGGACCAAGAAGATCGCGAACACGCCGTCCGGCCGCGAGTTCATCTATGTCGATTCGGTGAACCTCGGCGGCGCGGCGATGATGCACAGCGATGAGATCGGAACCCTCTTCGATTGAAGATCACAGAGACGTACGTAGCCATCCGACTTCGCCTGACGGCTTCGTCGGGACAGGCAGAGAGACGGAGACACAGAGAAGACATTTTCAGAATGGCTGGGGCGACGTATGCAGCCGCGGCGTCTTCGTTCTGTCTTTCGCCTCTGCCTTCTGCCTTGTCGCCGTTCTCGAAGCGCAAGCCCCGGTGCCGTCTGGAATGGCGCTCGTACCTGCCGGGGAGTATTGGATGGGCCGGACACGGCTCTGGCTGATGGACGAGATCGGCTGGCAACTTCGCGATCGTGCCGACGATCGGCCGGTGCATCGCGTCTCACTGAAGGCATTCGCGATCGATGCGCACGAGGTCACTAATGCCGAGTACGCGTCGTTGGCCGCGGCGGCGAAGGTGCCGGTGCCGTATCACTGGGGCGGACCGCGCCCGCCAGCGGGGAAAGAGCACTATCCCGTCTACAACGTGAACTGGTTCGACGCGTCGAAGGTTTGCGCGGCGCAGGGCAAGCGCTTGCCGACCGAGGCCGAATGGGAGAAAGCGGCGCGAGGCGGCGTGGCCGATACCGACTATCCGTGGGGCGACGAGTACCTAGGCGAGCCGCCGACGCCAAAAGACAAACCCGAGCGCCACGCGCACAGCAATTCGAGCACGGGACCCGTCGCGGTCGGCTCGTTCGCGCCCAACGGATACGGCATCCACGACATGTCAGGCAACTTGTGGGAGTGGGTATCGGACTGGTACGACCTCTACTACTACTCGACCAGCGTCGTGGAAAATCCGCAGGGACCGAGTGAGGGCCTCTACAAAGTGATTCGCGGCGGTAGCTGGGCCGACGGCGAGACGCGATACGGCACTGTGTACTACCGCAACTTCACGGCGCCGACCACCGCGCAGCCGACGATCGGTTTTCGTTGCGCCAAGTCGCTCTGACTACGATTACGTACGGGCCACAGAGACACAGAGGCACAGAGTAATTCTTCAAAATGTAAATGCTACGAACGTGGCCGCGGAGCCGCGGAGTCGCGGAGCGTCTTAAAAGGCTTCTCCGCGTCTCCGTGTCTCTGCGGCTACGTACGTGATCGATAGCCGAAAGCCGATAGCCGACTCTCACTTCACTTTCTGCTTCAGCTCCTCGAACCAGTTGAGCACCACGTTGATCCGTGTTCCTCCCACTGCCTGACCGATAGTGCTCGCACTCGCGGGCAGGACGGCCAGCAGGCGTCCATCGGGCATGACGTCGAAGTTGCGGATGGTCGGAGTGCTGGGAAGAGTCCCGTCCGAGCGGATGCGGGTCGCGCTGGCGACGGTGAACTGCGGGGCGGTCTGCACGTCGCTGGCCGAGATCTGGTCAGCGAAAGCGGCGAGGATCTGCTTTCCGTCGGTCGCCCAGGTCGGGCTCGATGCAATCGACGTCGTGACCTGGTACTTGGCGCCAGTCGGCGGGAACGGCTGAACGAAGACGTTGTAGCCGAAAGAATTGAGCTCGTTAGAGCCGTAAGCCAGCCACCGGCCATCGGGTGAGATGGCCGGCGTCACGAGGGCTTTGCCGGGGATCGCCAACAACGGCCGTGGCGTCCGATCGCCCGTCAGCGACAATGTCCACAGCGCGGAGGATGGTTCTGTTACCACTGTGAAGATCAGGGTCCCGTCCGGCGTCATCGAGCCGGGCACGTGCTCGACGCCTTTCTCGGCCGTCGTCAGTCGCTCAGCCAGGCCGCTGCCGTCGGCACGCTGCTGAAACAATCCGAGATCTCCATCCCGATCGGACTGAAAGATGATCGACCGCCCGTCGCGTGTCCAGATGGGATACCGGTTGCGGCCGCTGAACGTCAGGCGGCGTGGAGGGCCCGTGCCTGACAACGCCTGAATCCACAGGATCGCGTCCTTGTCGTCGGTGGCCACGACCAACTGCCGGCCATCTGGCGACACGCGCGGTGTCTGGTAACGGTTGGCGGGCATGGAAAGAAGCTGAGCGGTGCCATCTCGATTCAGCAGCCCCACGGTTTGCGGCGTGTAGGAGCCAACGGCGCCGGGCACGTACGCGAGTGTGCCCGTGTCGGACACCGCGAGTTGCGCAGCCCCCGAGATCATCGTGGGCGAGCGCATGACGCCCTCGACGACTGGCACTGCACCGCCGCCGACCTTTGCGGTCCGAGGCTCAAAAGTCACGCGCCAGCATCGTCCCGCCAACGAGATACAAGAGATGTCCGGTTTCGACATAGCGCGGAGCGCTTCCGCCACGAACGACCACCTGTCGCTCGTTCGAACCGATGGACTGGACGACGATGTTGGCCTTGTCCCATCGATCCTCGCTCGAACCGGTTGCGACGGCGTACAGGAGCATCCGGCCATCGTCAATGAGTTGGGGACTCGAGGCTGTTTCTGGAGCGTCCACGCGAGCCACCAGCTCCGGTTCTCCGCCCGCTGCCGGGACACGCATGATGCCCTTGCCCCCTGACTGCAAAGACGATCCAGTCGCCGTGCCAGTGAACGCCCAATGGAGCGTCGGCCTTGGCGAGCGTCACCGCGGATCCGCCGGCAATCGCCACCTTCTTCAGCGCCTGGTCTTCAGACGACCAGAACCCAATCCATTGGCCATCGGGCGAGAAGAATAGGCTGTTGCTGACGACGAGATTCGCACCGCCAACCTGCCGCGCTTCGAGCTCGTCGAGCGCGCGCTCCATCAGCACCCCCCTGCCCGATCCACTGCCGACCAGGAACGCGATCCGCTTGCCATCCGGCGACATCACCATGAAGTTGCGCGCGAGGCCCGAGAACCGTTGCCCTTCGTTGAGCGCGATTTGAAACCGCACAATCGCTGGGACTGCCGGTTGCAGCCAGCGCCACAAGACGCCACCGGTGATGCCGGCAGCGGCGATGGCAGCGATCAGTGCGGTGAGCGCGAGTTGCCAGCGCGGTCGAGCGGCCGCTGTGAGCGCTCGCGAGGCTGCGGTGTCATGCGGCGCCGCCGCGATCGCTTCCAGCTCCAGACGGAGATCGCCAATGGCCTGCCAGCGCTTCTTCGGCTCCTTCTCGAGGCAGCGTGAGATCACGTCACGAAGCCGCGGATGGAGATTGGGCGGAAGCGCCGACAGATCCGGATCGCGCACCATCACCGACGCCATCACCTCCGGCGCGGTCTCGCCCTGGAACGGCTGCCGGCAGGTGAGCATTTCATAGAGGACGACGCCGAACGAGAAGACGTCGCTGCGCTGATCCGCGTTCGCGCCCTTTGCCTGCTCGGGCGACATGTAGGCGGCGGTTCCCAGCACGATGCCCGCCTGCGAGGCCATCATGCTCAGCGTCGGCGAATTCGCACGGTGCGCTGCGGCGGTGCCACCAACCCCGGTCCCCTGTTCCATCGCCTTGGCGAGGCCGAAGTCGAGCACCTTCACGATTTCGCCCGGCGTGATCTTGATGTTGGCGGGCTTGAGGTCGCGATGCACGATGCCGCGCTCGTGCGCGGCCTCGAGGGCGTCGGTGATCTGTCGTGCGATGTTCAGCGCGGCGGCGGCCTTCAACGGCCCGCGCTGGAGACGTTCCGCCAACGTCTCACCCTCGACCAACTCCATTGCGAGAAAGTGGCCGCCGTCGGCGACTTCCATCCCGTAGAGTGCGGCGATGTTGGCGTGTGTGAGCGAGGCCAGGACCTTGGCTTCACGCTCGAACCGGGCAATCCGGTCGACATCTGCCGCCAGCCCGTCGGGCAGCACTTTGATGGCGACGCTGCGCCCCAGCTTCGTGTCGCGGGCGCGATACACCTCGCCCATTCCGCCTGCACCGAGGGGAGCGAGGATCTCGTAGATGCCCAGACGGGTGCCGACAGCCAGCGCCATTGACGGGCGGATTATGGCAGACGGACGTCAGACTCTCTAATACCGATTACGTACGTTGCCACAGAGACACAGAGTCACAGAGTAATTCTTCAAAATACAAACGCCACGAACGTGGCCGCTGAGCCGCGGAGTCGCGGAGCATTTGAAACGGCTTCTCCGCGTCTCCGTGTCTCAGCGGCTACGTACGTTGTCGTGATGAGTGAATGTTTTGTGGTGAATCTAACGTCGTGGCGTTTCGAGAGTTTTCGTGAGCCAGGTTGCGATGCCAGAGGTGAGCGCGGGAGAGACCTGTGCGTCCGAACCGAGGGAACCGTACTCGTCAACTTCCCCCGTCTTCGCCGGCACGAGCAGGTGATTGATCCCCGGCACCTTCAACACCTGAACATCTGCCTTGCGTTTTCTCGCGCGCGCCATTTCGGCGAGCTTGTCGGCGTGGTACGGCTGGACCTGTGAATCGAGCTCGCCTTGCGCCACCAGAATCGGCTGCCCGGTCTCCTTCAGCACTTCGCCGGGCTCGAACGCCAGGAAGCTCTGAAACCAGGGCGTCTCCGCCTGCTTCCTCACGTTCGCCGGCACATCCTCCCACGTTCCCTTGCCGACGACCGCGGCATTGACACGTTCCTGAAGCGCGATCTTCGACTGCCGCTCCGCCTCGTCGATCTTCATCCGGTCGAGCGCGTGCTTCTGCTGCTCGAGCACGAGCACCGACCCGTTGGTGGACGGCGCCGCAATGGTCACGACGGCCGCAACGTCGTCACGTTCGCGCGCAGCGACCTGCAGCGCGACCAGTCCGCCTTCGCTGTGCCCGACCAGCGCGATCCGCTTCTTGTCCACGTCTTTGCGCTTCTTCAGCCATTCGACGATCGACCGCGCATCCTCGGCGTAGTCGGAGAGCGTGACGCTCTCCGATCGACCGCCGCTCTGGCCGACGCCGCGCTTGTCGTAGCGGACGACGAAGAATCCCGCGGCGACGAGATCGCGGGCCAGCTGCCCGAAGACCGGGATGCCGGCGACGGTTTCGTCGCGGTCGGTCGACCCCGAACCGCCGATGAGGACCACGGCTGGAAGCGGCCCCGACGCTTTGGGCGGCTTGGTGATCGTCGAGGCAAGATTGAATCCCGCCGCCGGGATCGGCACGGGTTCGTCGCCAGGCACCGAGAAGGCTGCGGTCCGCGACGCCGCCGACGCGATGTCCTCGCGCGCCATCTCCAGCGTCTGGGACGGAACGCTGAAGCGAAGCAGGCCCCCGTTGGCGTCGGCCCACAAGCTCATCGCCAGCTCGCCCACTGGTGCAGGGTTGACGACAGTGAGGGAGTAGCGGGTGGCGTGGATCTGCGCTCGCGGCGTGTCGATGCGCTCGCTGGCGACCGCCGTGACCTTCACCGGGACCTCACCCTGCGGCGCGATGTACGCCTTGAGCTCCGCACCAGCCGCCTTGCCTCGCAGCCGCGCCGCCAGCGCGGCGTACGATCCGAGAAAGGTATTCGGCAGTGGAATCGTGTCCACTGAAACTGCGTCCACCTTCGCCTGCGGCGCGCCCTGCACCGCGATCACGTTCGAGGCTTTGCCGTCGGCAAACGTGGTCTTGAGCGTGACGTCCTGGCCGCGCACGATGCCGTCCACCAGCAGCGATCGCGGATTCCACGCGCGGTCGAAGATCACTTCGGCGACGCGCGTGGTGATGTCGATCGGCGGCCCCAGACGGCTCGTGCCGCGGACGGTCCATCCGTCGGCGGTCTGCATCACCAGCACGTCTTCGCGCCCGACCGGAACGGCGCGGAGGAACACGAGATAAGGAGTGCCCGCAGGCTCCGGCTGCGGCGGCAGCCCCGGGGTCTGTGCCCACGCGGTCGACGCGAGCAGTACCACACTGACAACCCATCGCCGAAGATGTCGCCCGATTGCCGAACTTCGGCGATGTCTCGCCGTCGCGACGCTGAAGACGAAGTCGCGAAGGCGGACGGTACAATGAATAAAGGTCACACGTCAGCTTAGAACATGTTTTCCCTCGACGGCTATTGGACCCTCCGAACTCGCGCGGCTGCTGTGCGCCGAACCGATCGTGCCGTGATCGCAGTCACCGGCCCCGATCGCGCGTCGTGGCTGCAGGGCCTGCTCACCAACGACGTGCTCGCGCTGCAGCAAGGGCAGAGCTGCTACTCGGCCTACCTGACGCCGCAGGGCCGGATGATCAGCGACATGCAGGTGATCGCGCTCGCCGATCGGATCTGGCTCGACGTGCCGGCGCCGCTCGCGGCATCGTTGAGCGAGCGGCTCGACGGGTTGATCTTCGCGGAGGACGCGCAGGTCAGCGACGAAAGCGAGTCGATCGCCGTTTGGGGCGTGTATGGACCGGAGTGGGTTCAAGGGTTCAAGGGTTCAAAGGTTCAAGGGTTCGAAGACGAAGTTCAAGGGTTCAGGTTCTATCTGAATAGCGGCGACCCGCTGCCTTTTGACCTCGCCGAACTTCCTCAGGCGAATCTGGAGACGCTCGATGTACTGCGAATCGAGGCGGGTGTGCCGAAATTTCTGGTCGACATGACCGAGGACACGATCCCGCTCGAGGCCGGCATCGAGGATCGGGCGATCTCGTTCACCAAGGGCTGCTATGTCGGCCAGGAAGTGATCGTCCGCGTCACCCATCGCGGCGGTGGCCGCGTCGCCAAGCGGCTGGTGCGGTGGAAGGACTCATCGCACAGCGTGAGCGCCGGCGCGAGAATCGTTTCCGGCGATCGAGACATCGGCCGCGTCACCAGTGCGGCATTCTCCCCGGCGCAAGAATCGTTGATTGGCCTGGGATTCGTGCACCGCGACTTCCTCGAAAGCGGAACCGCGATCACCGTGCGCGGCGACGGCGAGAGCTTCGACGCCACCGTTGTCTAGGCGGGCGCGGCTTCGCCTATTTCTCGATTGTTTCTTCGTACTCTTTCACCAGCCTTCGCCCCAGTTGCTCTTCGATCTCGAGCGTCGCTCGCAGCTCGATCACGCGCTGGCGGAACTGTTCCAGGTCGCTTGGGGTGGCTTCGCTCGGGTTTCCCTGGAGAAGCCCCATCGCCAGTCCCAGTTGATCCATGGCCAGCCGCTGGCGCTGGGCGTAGAGTTCCTGGTGACTGTAGAGGCGCGCGTATTTCTGCACCTCGGCGTAATCCATGTGGCCCAGCGCACCCGTTCGCTCGGCGGTCTGCCAGCTTGCCGTGCCCAGATCGGCCACCTCGAGGTTGAGGTTGACCTGATGCACGGTCGGTTCCTTCTTCGCCAGCAGCTGATCGGCCAGTTGGATGCCAGCCTTGAGGTTCGTATGCCGATCAGCGATGCGATCGAGGATGCCTGCCACTTCCTTCTTGTTGTCGGCAATCTCGCGCCCGATCATCTCGCGTGCTTCGGTCACGAGCGTCCGGTAGTGATTCCACTCGCGCACGCTCTCGACCGACAGCGCGATCAGCACGCCCGCCGTGATCGTGACCAGCTGAATGGCAAAATCCTTGAACGAGTGAGCCGGGGCGTGAGGCGGGTGAATCTCCACTGGCACTCCTTGCTCGGCGGGCGCTTCAGGGGCGTCATCGGGTGAACGCCTCATGTCCTCGGGATCGGGTATCTCAGACGACACGCCGGCATGCTACAACGTGTGTACTGGAAAGTTGAAAGTTCAAGAGTTTCCGCCTCCGCGGCCGTAGGCCGCTTCGGCGAGACCTCGACGAAGCTCGTGATCGAATGTTGGCGAGCGAAGGCGGGGACAGTTCAAAGTTTCAGTTGAAAGCTGAAAGTTCAGTTTCAAGTTCAAAGTTGTTCCGTGTTTCTGTGATTCCGTGCAGGTGCGAACCGCGAACCGCAAATGGCGAACCGCGAACCGCAAATGGCGAACAGCGAACAGCGAATAGCGAACAGCGAATAGCGAACTGCGAATGCGCGGAATAGCGAACAGCGAATAGCGAATAACGAATAGCGAATAACGGAGATGACCATGCGACGTGTACTGGCGTTGGGAACAGTGATTGCGATTGGTCTGCTCTCGATCGGCGTGGCGGCGACCCAGGGGCCGCCACCGGCTCCAGGGCCGCCACGCGTAATCGACCTCGTCAAGCTCAAGGACAACCTCTACGTGCTGGCAAGCGCGATTCCAGGCGATCCGAAGACGTTCAGCGGCGGCAATGTCTCGGTGTTCATCACCGATACCGGCGTGACGCTGGTCGACGCCAAGCTCGCCGGGTGGGGCCAGGCCATGCTCGACAAGATCAAGACCGTCACCAACAAGCCGGTGACGATGATCATCAACACCCACACCCACGGCGATCACACCGGCAACGACGACTTCTTCGGCCCGAACGTCGAAATCGTCGCGCACGAGAACACCAAGACCAACATGGCGAAGATGGACGCGTTCAAGGGCGAGAAGTCGATCTATCTGCCGAGGAAGGTCTATACGGACAAGATGACGATCGGGAGCGGCAAGAATCGCATCGATCTCTTCTACTTCGGTCCCGGCCACACCAATGGCGACACCTGGGTCGTCTTCCCAGACCTGCGGATTCTGCAAGCCGGTGACATGGTGGCCTGGAAGGACGCGCCGCTGTGCGATCGCAACAACGGCGGCAGCTGCGTGTCGTTCCCGAAAACGCTGGCCAACGTCGTCGCCGGGATCAAGGACGTCGACACCGTGATTCCCGGTCACATGGCGATGGTCACCATGAAGGACGTTCAGGAGTACCAGCGCTACATGACCGACCTGGTCGCGGGCGCGCAGGCGGCAATGAAGGCTGGAAAGACGGTGGACGACGCGGTGGCCGGGCTGAACCTGGCCGCGAAGTATCCGACTTATAAGTCCGAGCGCGTGAAGGCGGCGGTCCAGGCGATTTACGACGAGCTCAAGCAGTGAAGGCTAGCGAGGCTCCGCCGCAGACAGCCGAAAAGCGCGATACGGTTCGGCTGCGCCTCGCGGGCACTCGCGTTGCCGTTCTCGGCGTCGCTGCCATCGCCGCTGGGGCGCTCGCGTCAGGCACATGGGACGCGGGGGCGGCGCAGGCGCAAGCTCCTTCGGGGGCGCGCTGGTACAAGGGCAACCTGCACACGCACACGCTCAACAGCGACGGCGACTCGACTCCGGACGACGTCGTCAAGTGGTACCGGGAGCACGGGTATCAGTTCCTGGTCTTGACCGACCACAACTATCTGACGAGCGTCGAGGGCCTCAACGCGCTCCACGGCGCGGCCGGCCAGTTCCTCGTCGTCAAAGGCGAAGAGGTGACCGGGCGATCCGGCGAGAAGCCCGTCCACGTCAACGGCCTCGAGGTCGATCGGCTCGTCGAGGCGCCAGGCGGCGCGACCGTCGTCGAAGTCGCGCAGAACATGGTTGACGCGATTCGAGCGGCGCGAGGCATCCCCAGCGTCAACCATCCCAACTTCGGCTGGGCGTTCACAACCGACGAGCTCGGACAGATTCAGCGCACACGGCTTTTCGAGGTGTTCAACGGGCATCCGGCGGTGAACAACCTTGGCGGCGGTGGTGTTCCTGGCCTCGAGGAAACGTGGGATCGCATCCTGTCGGCCGGGAAGCTGCTTTACGGCGTCGCGGTCGACGACGCGCACTCCTTCAAACGGCCCTGGGATACGACGGTGCCGGCGCCCGGCAAGGGCTGGGTCTATGTCCGCTCGCCACGGCTGGAAGGCCGAGCGCTGGTCGAAGCGTTGGAGCGCGGCGAGTTCTACTCGTCCACCGGCGTCGAGCTCACGTCGGTTGAAGTCGCTGGATCGACGATGACGATCGGGATTCGGCAGGAGCCATCCAGCAAGTACCGCACCCAGTTCATCGGCCGCAGCGGACGCGTGCTGAGCGAATCGACTACGAGTCCGGCGAGCTACACGTTCAAGGGAGACGAGGGCTACGTTCGCGCCAAGGTCATCGAGTCGAACGGCAAATTCGCCTGGGTGCAGCCCGTGCCGGTCGGCACCAGTGGACCGCGGTGATCGCCGCCCGCGTGCGACGCGCTCGTATCTTTTGCGCGGCGCCTGCACGTCCCCGCTGCCACGCCGACACGACTCATCCTCAAAGTCTCGGCGAGTCACGGCGGTCGACCGCCTTCGCCAAGGCTCCGGCGAGTCCACCAAAGCGTTAGCGACGGTGGAACGGCCTTCGGCCAGCACCAGCACCCGGCGAACTCGCGCTCGCTGCTGCCCCGTGCTCGCGCTTTGAACAGCGCCAGTCGCCGCCTCCGGCCGTTCGTCGGCAGGCCCCGCGCCGATGACTCGGCTCGCTTTTCGGACGAGTAGTATCGGCGGGCGCGCGCTCGTCTCTGGCCGCTTCACCCGCCCGACGCGCGAAGGGAAAAGCCGGGTCGCGGCCGAGCGACGTGGACGCGTTGAGCAATTCCGAAGGAAGAGGGCGATTGGCGAACAGCGAAGAGCGAATGGCGAAGAGCGAAGGCATAACGGTTGTGGCCGCCGTGATGGAGCGAGATGATGCGTTTCTCGTCACGCTTCGCCAGTCGGGGACCCATCTCGAAGGCCGCTGGGAGTTTCCCGGCGGCAAAGTGCACGCGCACGAGACGCACAGCGAAGCGCTGCGGCGCGAGCTGTTCGAAGAGCTCGACATCGTCGCCGACGTCGGCGGGCTCGTGCACACGGTGACGCACGCTTACCTCGAGAAGACCGTCACACTCTTCTTCTACCGCTGCACCTTCGAAGGCGTGCCGAAGCCGATGATGGGGCAGGAGATGCAGTGGGTGGCGCGTGAACGCCTGGCCTCATTGCCGTTTCCTGAAGCGGATCGCGATCTGCTCTCGCAGTTGATTCGTGAGACGGGACTTTAGTCCCGCCTCACCCCTGCCTCGGATCGTGGCAAGGCTGAAGCCTTGCCCTACTTGATTACCAGCAGACGGTAGTTTGCTGCGTGGACGAACTGCACGCCGCTTTCCATCAGGATGGCGTCGTCTTCGATGGGAATCCGGAGCTTCTTCCCGCCCCACTCCGCGATCGGCGTGTAGGCGAAGTACTCGAACGAAAACAGATGCTGCACGTGCATCGTGAAGGTCGTCTGCAGCGGCTGCCACGTGGTCAACGACGGCCCGATGTCGTGGCCGGTATTGCCGACCGGGTGGAACCCGTAGACGACGTCGGTCCTCTCGTCGGCGTTCGGCTGGTTGAACTCGATGACACCGTAGCCGGCCTTGCGTAGCGCCTCGTCCATCAGCTTCATGGTCGCGTCGGCGCGCACGCCTGGCTTGATCGCCTTCTTCAGGACGTCGCGCACGGCAATCGCCTTGTCGAAGGCGCTCTGGATGCTTTTCGGCGGGGCCGTCTCACCAGGTTTCAAGACGTAGGCGACGCGCTTGACGTCGGTGCCGAAGTTCATCAGCTGCACCCCCCAGTCGATCATCATCACGTCGCCGGGCTGGACGATGCGATTGGTCGACGTGGCGGCGATGCCTTCGGGGCCCGTGACGTAGACCGAGGGCATGTCGAATTCCGAGCCGAGCGCGCGGTCGAGCAGGCGGTCCTGCATCCACCACGCCACGTCTTCGAGCGTCGTTTTTCCCGGCGTGATCACTTCGTTCGAGAGAGCGCGTTCGGCAAGTTGGATGGCGATCGTCGCCGCTTCGCCGAACGCCACAATCTCCGACGCGACCCGGTGCGAGCGGAAGTCGGACACGACCCGTTCGGCCGAGACGAGCCGCGAGGCGTAGGGCTCGCCAAGCGTCTTCTTGAGGTGCGCGAGGAGCGTCGCCGACAGCCCATCGGCTGGGCCGATCTCGTCGGACATGTTGACGCCGATACGGCGGGGATCCCGCTGCTTGACGATCTCGGGTAGTCGAGCAGCCGGAAGGAACTGATCGTAGGCGCCCGATTGATCGATCAGGTAGCCGCTCGGCCCGAGCGCCAGCCGCTCGATCCGTTCGCCTCCCCGATCGGTGAAGACGTAGTAGCCGATGCCGGAGATGTAGCCGCGGCCCAGGTCACGCCAGAGCGGGTCGTAGTGATTCTCCTTGGCCGCGACGATCCACATGTCGATCCCGTGATCGCGCATCGCACGCGGCAGCACCTGCTCGAACTTGTCGAGGCGAATCTGGCGCTCGAGCTCCCACCGCCGTCGCGCTTCCTGTGCCCCGAGTCCACCGTCTAGAACTGCGGCGAGCAGCAATGTGAGGAGAACGTGTCGCATTCGCGGCATTCTAGGCCACAGATGACACAGATTACACAGATGAGCTCCTAGCCCCTGATCAGGAGATGGTGTAGCTCCGCAGGGTTATCCGCGGATTTTCGCCGATTGCGCGGATTGCCCATTCCCTCGATCGAAGTGGGCAAGACCGCCGCGCGAGCGCGAAGCGCTCGCGAACAACGGAGAAGAGAGCTGGCCAACAAACGAGCATCATACGATCGACCGAGCTCGCTTGTTGACCAGCTCCTCTCTCCGTTAGTGGCGGCTGCGCCGCCGGCGGTCTGGCCCTCTCGAATCCCGGAATCCAATCTGCGTCATCTGTGTCATCGGTGGCTCAACCACCGCGCAATCACAACGGGCTGGCGTTACGATACGACCTTGCCCCCGATTTCACGGCTTGGCCTCGCCGGCGTTGTGCGCGTGCTCGTGTGCGCGTTGGCGTGCGCGACCGTCGCTGCTCAGACCGAGCCGCCGGCGTGGCGCGCGGTCGTTCCCGGTGTCGAGCACGCGAAGTTCACGCGCAGCAGCGCCGGCCCGGACGGCATCAGCGGCCCGTGGCCGATCAACCTGCTGCGCCTCGACCCGGCCCGGGTCACGCTCGACATCGTGCATGCGATGGATGAAGGCGTCGGCCTCGAAACCGTCAGCTCGATATCGGCACGGACAGGAGCGATCGTCGCCGTCAACGCTGGATACTTCCGGACCACCGGCACGTACCGCGGCGATCCTCAGGGCCTGCTGCAGGTCGACGGGGTGCTGCTCAGCGAAGCTGACCGCGGCCGCGCCGCGGCGGGCTTCGTCCGCTCGGGCGCGGCAGCCGACGCGAACACGACATTGGTCCTCGGCCACGCCACAACCGACGTCTTTCTCCGAATCGCCAGCGAGCGCCGCGACATCAACGGGATCAATCGACCCGTTGGCGACAATGAGCTGGTTCTCTTCACCTCGAGCTTCCATCGCACGACCCTCACGGCTCCAGGCGGCCTCGAGGTCAGCGTTCGTCGCGGCCTCGTCGAGGCGATTCACGATGGCGCCGGCAGCACGCCGATTCCACCAGACGGCGTGGTCCTGTCAGCGCGAGGCGCGTCGCGGCTCTGGCTGCTCGCGCAGGCGAAGCTTGGCAGCGCGATCACCGTATCCGAGCTCGTTCGTCCAGTCGATCAGCAGCGCGACAACCCGTGGACGCGGGCCGAAGACATTGTCGGCGGCGGCCCCAGAATCGTCAGCGCCGGGCGAGAGGACATCACCCTCGAGCGCGAGAAGATCCTCCCGTCGTTCTCGACCGACCGGCACCCTCGAACCGCGATCGGCGCGCTGGCCGACGGGCGGATTCTCCTTGCGACGGTCGATGGCCGGCGGCCACCGTTCAGCGTCGGCATGACGCTGACCGAACTCGCGGGTCTGATGATCGAATTCGGCGCCATCGACGCGATCAATCTCGACGGCGGGGGGTCGACGACGATGGTGGTGGAGGGGAAGGTCGTGAATACACCATCGGATGCGGCCGGGGAGCGGCCGGTAAGCGACGCCATAATTGTCAGACGAAAACAGCAGGTCAGATGAATCTGATGATCTGGTGAAGTGGAGACCTGGCGATCGATCTGAAGATCTGGGGATCTTGAGATCTGTTGATCGATCTTGCGATCTAAGTTCTTGCGATCTCGAGATCACGAGATAGATCAACAGATCGATCGCCACATCACAAGATCACGAGATCTGTAGATCGATCACCAGATCACCACCTCACCAGATCACAAGATCTCAGCGAAGCCTCCCGTCGTCCCCCCACAGCACCTGATAGCCCCCGCGGTCGTCGACGAAGATCAGCGCCGGCCGGCCGGCGATCGTGCCCGGTGTCACGCCTTCCACGCGGAATTTCGGATCGAAACGCACGCCGTCGAATCGCTTCACCTTGCCCTTGGGATTGCCATCCCACTGGTACAGCTCGAATGGCGCTTGGGATTGGCTGGTGGAATTCCCGGTCACGATCAAGATCCCGTTTCGAGACGGGTCGAACTCCATCGTGCGAATGCCGCGTTCGCTGTCGCCAGGGACCAGGTCGAGGAACACGGGCGGCATCATCTCGAAGTTGTTGAGGTTCCAGGTGCCGCCGATGTTCTTCACCCGGACGCGCAGGATCACGGGCTTGCCGTCGGTGACCGGAGTCCGAAGCCCGAAGAGCAGCTCCATGGCGATCGGATTCCAGGCCAGCCCTTCCATGTTGAGCCCGCCGTCATCGGGGATGCGGCTCCAACTCTTCCGCCAGGCCTTGCCAAGATCGGGCGCCTGCTCGATCAGCCATCCACGGAACCCCGGAATGATCTCGGCCTGCGGCTCAGCCGATTCCGCCGCGGTAATTCGCAGCAGGCTTTCGCGCTCGATCGCCGGCTTTCCCCGCCCGGTCTTCTTTCTGGCTTTGCGCGAGCGGACTTTCAGACTGAACGAGGTGGCCACGACCAGGTAGTAGGTCGTGCCGTCCCTGGCCACCGCCATGCCTTCGAAGTCGTCGAGGTAGCGCGGCGATACGCCGGTGATCCTGCGGCGGATCAGCGGCCCGGCCATGGCGCCGGTCTTCGTCAACCGCATCTCGAACAGCGAGTCGCTGATGTTGTTGTCGCAGAATAGAAATCGCGAGTCGGCGATCGCGACGACCTCGGAGGCGTTGTGCGCCTGCTTGCCGTTTCGTTCCTCGAACGGCGAGGCCTTGATCAGATCGTCGTCGGACGGCGTTCTGTGATTGGCCTTCTGCATTCTGTCCGCCTCCGCCAAAGGCTTCGGCGAGACCTCGCCGAAGCTCGATGGATTTCCAACGAGCGAAGGCGGGCCTTCTGCCTTGTGGCTTCTGCCTTCATTGCGTTATCGGCCGGATTGGATAGCTCCTGCAGAAACGCGTCATCGGGCACCGGGTGCATCGCGGCTTCCGCGCCGAGCAGTGCAGGGCGCCGAAGTCCATCAGCGCCTGATTGAAGTCGAACGCGTGCTTGAAGGGGAGGACGGCTTCCGACACGGCCCACAGGTGCTTCTTCATCGCGTGCGTCTTCGGTCCCTTGGCAGCTCTGGCACTCTTGGCACCGACGAAAATGCGATACAGCACACGAGCTACATTGGTGTCGAGAATCGCGGCCCGCTCGCGAAACGCAAAGCTCCGAATCGCGCCGGCCGTGTACTCGCCGATGCCCTTGAACGACAGCAGCGTCGCGTGATCGGACGGCAGCCGGCCCTCGTAGCGGGTGACGGCTTGCTGCGCGATCGACTGCAGGCGCTTCGGGCGGATGTTGTAGCCGAGCGGATACCAGGTCTCCGACACATCGTCTGGCGGCGCCTCGGCGAGGACCTCGAGGGTCGGATACTTGCCGAGCCACTCGTGATACTTCGGCAGCACGCGGTCGACCTGCGTCTGCTGCAGCATGATCTCCGAGACCAGGATGTGGTACGGATCGTCGGTCCTGCGCCACGGCAGATCGCGCCCGTTGCGACGGTACCACGCGAGCAGGTTGCGACGGAAACGCTGACGTTCGGCCGGTGAAGGAAGAGAGCGCGCGCGGCGGTTGGGCAAGTGCCTATAATCCTAGCGAAGCTCCGCCTCGACCGATCGAGAAACTGTCCGCGAATGCTCCGCTCCGCTAGGGCAGCGTCGTCTTGCCCCGCTCCGCGGGGCGGGACATCTCCTGAGGCTTGGCGAAAGCTGGTCCCTAGGAGATGTCCAGGCTTGAAGATCTACACGAAGACCGGCGACGCTGGAGACACGAGTCTGTTCGACGGCACGCGGGTCCGCAAGACCGATCCGCGCGTCGCCGCGTACGGCGACGTCGATGAGCTTCAAGCCGCCCTCGGCGCGGCGATCGCGGCCGGTCTCGATCAGCAACTGTCGGAGATCTGCGTGCAGATTCAGCGCGATCTGTTTGCGCTCGGCGCGCGTCTCGCCGACCCGGCGCACAAAATCGCGCCGCGGGTCACAAAGGCGGCCATCACCGACGAGAGCGTCGGCCGGCTCGAACGGTGGATCGACGGATTCGACGAAGAGGTGCCCGCGCTGCGCCATTTCATCCTCTCGGGCGGAGCGCCCGACGGTGCGGCGCTCCATCTGGCGCGCGCGGTGTGCCGGCGGGCAGAGCGTGCCGTGATCGGCTTGGGATCGGATGCCGTCGAACCGCTGGTTGTCGTCTACCTCAATCGCCTTTCCGATCTGCTGTTCGTGTTGGCGCGCGCGGCGAATCGTCGAAAGGGAGTGGCCGAAGTGGAATGGTGACGCAGAACACAAATGACGCAGACAAGTCACCAGGGCCGCAGATGACGCAGATAACACAGACAAGTCACCAGGGCCGCAGATGACGCAAATAACACGGAAAAGTCACCAGCGCCGCAGATGACGCAAATAACACGGAAAAGTCACCAGGGCCGCAGATGACGCAGATAACACGGACAAGTCACCAGGGCCACAGATGACGCAAATAACACGGACAAGTCACCAGGGCCGCAGATGACACAGATGACGCAGATCATCCAAGGCCACAGATGACACAGACTGGCGGATGACGTCTGCTCTAACGGATGCGTACCAGACCTGCCTGCGACTGGCGCGATCGCACTACGAGAATTTTCCAGTCGCCTCGTGGTTGCTGCCGGCCGATCTCCGCCATCACATCGCGGCCATCTACGCCTTCGCCCGAATCGCCGACGACTTCGCCGATGAGCCCGGGCTGAGCGACGGTGCGCGCCTCGCTCATCTGGCCGACTGGGAGCGCCGGCTCTTGTCGGCAGCCGTCCCCCCTTCGCTGGAGCGAGGTCCATCGAGCTTCGGCGCGGCCAACCGGGCAGACGAACAGGCGGATGCCGTCTTCCTCGCCGTTCACGACACCATCCAGCGGTTCGATCTCCCGATCGACCTCTTCTCCGATCTCCTCAGCGCCTTTCGCCAGGATGTGATCACGAATAGTTACTCGACATGGGGAGAGGTGCTCGACTATTGCCGCCGCTCGGCCAATCCCGTTGGCCGCCTGGTCCTTCGCGTATTCGGGTACAGGCGCGACGAGCTCGACGCCGCGTCCGACGCCTTCTGCACCGCCCTTCAGCTCACTAATTTCTGGCAGGATCTCGCCGTCGACTGGTCGCGCGGCCGTCTGTATGTGCCCGAGGAGACATGGCGTCGGCACGGCGCGGACCCGTCGACGCTCTCGACTGGCCGGTTGAACCCCGCGTGGCGCTTGGCGCTCGAGGACGCCGGCCGGCGAACGAGACAGCTGTTTGACGAAGGGCGATCGGTGTGTGACGGCGTCGGCGGGCGTCTTCGCTATGAGCTGCGGGCGACGTGGCTTGGCGGAACGCGTGTGCTCGACCGCCTCGAACGAAGCGGATTCGAGGTGTTCGACCATCGGCCAACGCTCGGAGCCGGTGACGCAATAATGATAGGGTGGGGCACGGCGGCATGGCGATCTCGCCGCAGCAAGAAGCCAGAAGCGTGAACTGTTTAGCGAACGGCGAATAGCGAATAGCGAACGGCGATTTGTGGCTCGCGATACCTCGTTCTCCTACTCTTTCCTTGTCCTTCCCGCCGACCAGCGGCTGGCGATTGGCGTCGTCTGGGACTTCTGCCGGGCGGTCGATGACGCCGTCGATCACGCGAGCGATCGAGCGGCGGCTGCGTCCGAGATCGATGAATGGCGTCGAGAGATCGATCGACTCTTCTCTGGCGCCAATCCGCGGCGGGCCGAATTGGCCGATCTCAAGTCCGCGATTGAGCGCTTTGCGCTTTCCCGGCAACCCTTCGACGATTTGATCGATGGCGTGGAAATGGACCTGCATCGATCGCGCTACGAGACGTTCGACGACCTGCTGTCGTACTGCCGGCGCGTCGCATCGGCCGTGGGCCTCATCTGCGTGGAGATCTTTGGCTGCCGCGACAGCGACGCGCGCGAGTACGCCGTCAACCTCGGCCTGGCGCTGCAGCTGACCAACATCATTCGCGATGTCGCCGTGGACCTGAAGATCGGGCGCGTCTACTTGCCGAAAGAAGATCTGGAGCGATTTGGCGTCGACGAGGAGACGCTCAAGGCCGGCCGCGTGACGCCGGGCGTTCGCGCACTGCTCGACTTCGAATGTCAGCGCGCCCGCCAGCTCTACGCCGCCGCGGCGCGAGCGTTGCCGTCGGCGGAAGCCGGCAGGCTCATCGCCGCCGAGATCATGGGCGCCATCTACTTCGAGATCCTGCAGCGGATCGAGCGGCAAGACTACGATGTCTTCTCGAGCGTCATTCGCGTTCCCAAGCCGGTGCGCGCGATGATCGCGCTGACGACCTGGGCGCGATACCAGCTATTCGGCTTCGGTGTTCGATCGTCCGCCAGGGCATAATCGCGCGGGTTCCGGACCAGCCTGTGCTCCTTGAAATTGATTCTCCGCGCCTCCGCGTCTCCGTGGCCACGTCCGTCTGGTATTTGCCTTGTTTGCTCTTTCCAAAGCGTTCTCTGTGGCTCGGTGTCTCGATGGCCCGTCCGTGATCGATTCTCTGTGGCCGGTACGTAATGGGCTTTGATGTGGCTGTCATCGGCGCAGGTTTCGCGGGCCTCAGCGCGGCGACCGCGCTCGCCGAGGCGGGGGCGCAGGTACTCGTGCTCGAGGCGCGGCCGGGGCTTGGCGGACGAGCGTCGGCGTTTCGCGATCCGCACACCGGCGAGTCGGTGGACAACGGCCAGCACATCCTCATGGGGTGCTATGAGGAGACGCTGCGCTTTTTCACGCGGATTGGCGCGTCGAGCCTGGTCCGTTGGCAAAGCAGCCTGGCGGTCTCCGTGATCGATCGCCGGGGCCACCAATCCACACTGCGATTGCCGTCGGCGCCAAGCCCTCTGCACCTGGTCGGCGGCGTGTTGGCCTGGGATGCGCTGACGTGGAGCGAGCGCATCTCGGTGTTCTGGATTGGCGACGCATTGCGGATGAAAAATGGCGGCGCCCGGCGCGAGGAGACAGTTCGGCAGTGGCTGGCGCGCTACGGCCAGGCGCCGCGGCTGTGCGAGCTGCTCTGGGAGCCGCTGGCGCTGGCGGCGCTCAACCAATCGATCGATCACGCGGCGGCGGCGCACTTCGCCGGTGTCCTGCAGAAAATGTTCGGTCCCGATCCCGCGGCGGCCTCGATCGTGCTGCCGGCGGTGCCGCTCGACGATCTGTATGCGAAGCCGGCGCGCGCGTGGCTCTCAGCGCGCGGATCAGAAGTGCGAGTGAATGCGCCGGCACACGTCTGCGTCGCCGACCACCGCACTGCAGGGGTGCGCGTTCGAGACGAGCATGTGGCGGTCCCGATTGTGATCTCAGCGGTGCCATGGTTCGCCTTGCCGGCGCTCTTCGATCAACCGCCAACCGGGTTGAGCGAGACGATGAGGCACGCGGCCGATCTCGAGAGCTCGGCGATCGTGACCGTGAACCTCTGGTTCGACCGCCCGGTCGTCGACCGGCTGCTCATCGGCCTGCCCGGGCGGACGTTCCAATGGGTGTTCGACAAGGGCGCCATTTTAGAAAACGGTGCGTCCCACCTTTCGCTGGTGTCGAGCGGCGCGTCAGCTGTGGCCGTTGAGTCCAACGACTCGCTGGTGCGACGCGCGCTGTCCGAGCTCAGCGAGGCCGTGCCGGCGGCGAGAACGGCGACCCTGCGCCGGGCCTCAGCGGTTCGCGAAAGGCGCGCGACCTTCTCGCTCGCCCCTGATGCCGCGCCACGGCCCGCCACCAAGACCGCCGTTGAAGGGTTTTTCCTGGCTGGAGACTGGATCGACACCGGCTTGCCGGCGACGATCGAGTCCGCGGTGATGTCGGGACACGCCGCCGCTCGCGCGGCGACAGAAGATTAAGAGGAATTGGATTTTCTTGTGACTCCTTGTCTCCTGTGACGACTATCATCGCCCACTACTCCGAGCTCGCCCTCAAGGGGCACAACCGGTCCTGGTTCATCCGGCGGCTCGTGCGCAACCTCCATCTCGCGCTGTCGGGGCTTGGCGTACAGCGGGTCCGATCGCTGATGGGCCGGATCGAAATCGTCCTCGCCGACGCGGCGTCGTTCGAAGAGGTCGAGCAGCGGCTCGGTCGGGTCTTCGGCCTTGCCAACTTCTCGGTGGCTCATCCGTTGCCGCTCGACGTCGAGGCGATGGCTGCGAGCATCATCGGCGGCCTGCCGAAAGAGGATGTCACGGGGTTCAGGATTCGGGCGCGGCGCGCGGACAAGACGTTCCCGCTGGCCTCTCCAGCGCTCGAAGCCGAGCTCGGCGCCCGCGTCGTCGACGCACGTGGCTGGCGCGTCGATCTTCATCATCCCGCGCTCACGATTGGCGTCGAAATTGTGCCCGGCGAAGCCTTCTATCACCTGGGAAAGGCGAAGGGCGCTGGAGGCCTTCCTACCGGCACCGCCGGGCGGGTCGTCGCGCTGCTGTCGGGCGGGATCGACTCGCCGGTGGCGGCGTGGCGATTGATGCGGCGGGGCTGTCAGGTCACCTTCGTCCACTTTCACAGCGTTCCGTTTCTCTCCCGGGCGTCGCAGGACAAGGCGCGGCGGCTCGCCGAGGTGCTCACGCGCTATCAACTGCGGTCGGCGTTGTATCTGGTGCCGTTTGGGGAGCTGCAGCGGCAGATCACGGTCAGCGTGCCCGGCGACCTTCGGGTGGTGGTCTACCGGCGGTTCATGCTGCGCATTGCCGAGCGGATTGCGCGGGAACGCCGGGCCCGGGCGCTGGTGACCGGAGAGGTCGTCGGCCAGGTCGCTTCGCAGACGCTCGACAACATGGCCGTGATCGATCGTGTGGCGGAGCTGCCCGTCTTCCGGCCGCTTGTCGGGATGGACAAAGAGGAGATCATCCTGCAGGCGCAGCGGATCGGGACCTTCGACATCTCGACGCTGCCCGACGAAGACTGTTGCACGCTGTTCACGCCACGGCATCCGGAGACCCACGCTCGCCCATACCAGGTGGACGAGGTGGAGCAGTCGCTCGCGATTGCCGGGCTTGTCGATGAGGCCGTCGCACGAGCTTGCGTGGAGCGCTTGTCGTGCCCGGTGGTAAGATCGACGGTCGGGTAGCCCGCGATGTCAACCATCGAATCAACCGTCGAAGAGATCCTCGGCGAGGACGCAGTCGCACTGCTCCAGCATCGCTGCCGTACCATTCCGAAAGAGATTCTTCACCTGCCGGGACCGGACTTCGTCACGCGCGTTCACCTGGAATCGAATCGCCCGGTTCGAGTGCTGGCCAATCTGCAATCGCTTTTCAATCACGGCCGGCTCCGTGGCACCGGATACGTGTCGATCCTGCCGGTCGACCAGGGCATCGAGCACTCAGCCGGCGCGTCGTTCGCGCCGAACGTGTCACAGTTCGATCCCGCGAACATCGTGAAACTGGCGATCGAGGGCGGCTGCAACGCCGTGGCGTCCACGCTCGGCGTTCTCGGCGCGGTCGCGAGACGACACGCGCACCAGATCCCGTTCATCCTCAAGCTCAACCACAACGAGTTCCTGTCCTACCCGAACCAGTACGATCAAATCCGCTTTGCCAGCGTGAAGCAGGCGTTCGACATGGGCGCGGTGGGAGTTGGAGCGACGATCTATTTCGGTTCGGAAGAATCGAAGCGGCAGATCCAGGAAGTCACCGAGATGTTTCAGCGGGCCCACGAGCTCGGCATGTTCACCGTGCTCTGGTGCTACCTCCGCAATGCGGCGTTCAAGACGAAAGACGTCGACTACCATCTGGCTGCCGACCTGACCGGGCAAGCCAATCATCTCGGCGTG
Source organism: uncultured Acidobacteriota bacterium (assembly GCA_963773045.1). Taxonomy (GTDB): domain Bacteria; phylum Acidobacteriota; class Vicinamibacteria; order Vicinamibacterales; family UBA2999; genus 12-FULL-67-14b. Next base: position 663,953 of record CAVYZT010000005.1, read on the forward strand.
ACCATCGAAGCCGACATCATCAAGCAGAAGCTGCCCGAGACCAACGGCGGGTACAACGCGTTGAACTTCGGCAAAACGCACAAGAAGGTGTATTCCGAGCTGACGACGGACAATCCTATCGACCTGACTCGCTACCAGCTGGCGAACTGTTACATGGGGCGCGCCGGGCTGATCAACTCGGGCGGGGCGTCGGCCGGCGAGACCGATCTCAAGGAAGCGGTGAAGACCGCCGTGATCAACAAGCGGGCCGGCGGCATGGGCCTCATCTCGGGCCGCAAGGCGTTTCAGCGGCCGCTTGCCGACGGCGTGCAGCTGCTGCACGCGATCCAGGACGTTTATCTCAACAAGCACATCACGGTTGCGTGATGTCCCAGGCGTCGCCTGGCCTGGTTTCGACGGCGACGCTGGCCGGCACGACCGGTGCGCTGGCCATCGTTTGCACCCTCGTCATCGCCGCCGCCGCGCCGCAACTCTCGCGGCCCGGCTATTCACCTGACGAGGAGTTCACGGTCGTCGCCGTCCGCGGCATCAGTGCGACCGGCCTTCCAGGTACCTGCCATCCAGTTGGCTCTACGATCGCGGCGTCGCGTACTGGTACGCGAGCTGGGCGCTCGGTTCGGCGACGGCGCGCGAGCTGCCCGTATATCGCGCGCTGTCGCTGGCCTCGTCGATCGCCACGTTGCTGCTGATCTACCTCACGGTCGCTCGAATCCGATCGACTCTCGCAGCAATCGTCGCGGTCGTTCTGGTCGCATCGTCGATTCCTTTCTGGGCAGTGGCGACGACCGCCCGCTTCTATGGACCGTTTCTGGCGCTCTACTCAGGCGTGCTGTACGTCCTGAGCACTTTTGGCACTCCCACCCTTGGCACCCTCCTTCGCTCATCGCCCATGGTGGTGAGAGCTTCGGAGGGCAAGCCCTTAGTACTCGGCACCCATGGCACCCACCCCTTGGCACCGCTAGGCACCCTTGGCACCTTGACCGTCCTCGCCTCACTCTGTCGGTTGACACATGAGCTCGCGTTTACGCTCGCGGCAATTCCCGCGCTTTGCTTCGTTCTGTCGCCGCGAGGATCGCGTGCGAAGTGGGTGAGGCCAGGCCTTGCGATCGTGGCGGGCCTCTTCGGCGCGCAAGCCGGCTTGTTCGCGCTTCACTATCTCGCTCCTTCGAGCGGCGACACGATGATCCGGCGCTTTTTCCTCTGGCAAGTCTTGAACCTGTTCGAAGTGCCTCCCAATCGTCAGTTTGGTGTCGCGCTTGTCGTGCTCATTGTCGCCTGGCTGGTGGCGCCGCGGCGCGCGGGCTTGAGCCTGGTGATCGCGCTGTCTGTCGTCGCGTTCATCTTGAGTATGTCGCTCGTCTCCGAGGCCCGCATCTCGCCGTTCACCAGCATCCTCGTCGCCAGCGTCTTGCGGGAAGGGTCTCGCTACCCGCTCGACATGTTCTGGCACATCGCAGGCGCCACGCCGGTGACGATCACGGTGGCATTCGGCCTGTTGCTCGCGCGGCTGGCCGGCGCCGGCGGAGAGTGGTGGCCTATCGAACGCGCGGCGCATCTGCTCTGGCTTGGCTGGGTGCTCTGGTTTGGCGTGATCGAGTCGGGCATCACCATCAACTACTTGCTGATCCCCATCACGTTCATGCTGGTCGCGATCGGGGTCGATCTTGCCGCTATCCTCCTCCACAACGTCGAGGCGACCTCCGCGGCCGGCCGAGCCGTGTGGGTGACGACATGCGCGCTCGTGATCGCCGGCGTCCTCTCCGATCAATGGCGAGGAACCGGATCGATCGGCGCGAGACTGGAAGCGGCGCGGCCGACGATCAACGTCGCCGGAATCGAGGAGATTCGCGACAGCCTTCAGCCCGGCGATCGGGTCGTCTGCACCGACGAGCTGGGGTGCCAGATGCTGGTGGGCCGCATCGACGTCTGGCTTGCGCTCGACGACTACGTTCGTGAGCGCTTCGTCGTGACGAAGGCGAACGGACAGCGCGTCGGGGTCTACACCGGACGCCCGGCCGTGTTTCGGCCCGCCGACCTCTTCGAGGGAACGCCGGCCGAGCGGACGATCGTGATCGACGTGTTCAAGGACTACCCCGTCGGCAACACGCGCGACTGGCTGCCCCGCGCGCTCAAACGTGACGGCCTCGAAGTGCTCCCTTTGCTGGAAACACCCCAAGTGCGGGTCGTGCAGATCTCACCGCCTCTCCATAACGCCCTCCGCTGACAACGCTTGTAGCGGCTCGGGCCGTCTAACGGTCATGTTCCAAGATTTCCGCCTCGCCTGCCGCGGCCTCGCTCTGCGGCCCGGATTCACGTTCGTTGCCGTTCTCACGCTGGCGCTGGGCATTGGCGCGACCACGGCCATCTTCAGCGTCGTGCGCGCGGTGCTCCTCAGGCCGCTCGAGTATCCGGGGGGCGAGCGTCTGGTCAAGGTCTACGGGTTCGATGAGGCGGAAAACTCTCCCGGGAACCTGTCGCCCGCCGACTTCCTCGACTTCGAACGTGACAACACGGTGTTTACGCGGATGGGCGCCAACGGCTTCGTGGGGCTGTTCACCATCACCGGCGGACAAGGGGAAGCCGAGCGCGTGGGCGGCGTCAGCGTAACCTTCGGGTTCTTTCCGACGCTCGGCGTGCAGCCGGCGCTGGGACGATTGTTCACGGCAGAGGAGGATCGCCCGGGCGCGCCCGACACCGCAATTCTGAGCGACGGATTCTGGCGACGGCGCTACGGTGCCGACCCGACGCTCGTCGGGCGAACCATCACGCTCAACGCCCGGCCGTTCACAGTGGTCGGGGTGCTGCCCGCGTCGTACCGGCATCTGGAGATCAACCCTGAGCGGCCGGCAGACATCTTCACCCCCTTCCAATTCGATCCGGCACAGGCCAACCGCGGCGGTCACTTCATTCGCGGCGTCGGCCGGCTCAAGGACAACGTATCGGTCGAACAAGCCAGGGCCGAGCTGGGGGCCATGGCTGCGCGCCTCGAGCAGCAGTACCCGGCTGACAACACCGATCAGGGCGTGGTCGTGACCCCGCTACTCGAGTCGATGGTGCGCGACTCACGGCCGGCCCTCCTGCTCCTCTCCGGTGCGGTCGGCTTCGTGCTGCTCGTCGCCTGTGCGAACGTGGCCAATCTGCTGCTCGCTCGAGGCACGGGCCGCTTGCGCGAACTGGCGCTTCGCGCGGCGATCGGCGCCGATCGCGGGCAACTCGTCCGCCAGATGCTTACCGAGAGCGTGGCGCTCAGCCTCGTCGGCGCGGCCGGCGGGCTATTGCTGGCCTATTGGGCGACGCGAACGCTCACCGTCCTGGCTTCGGCCGGCGTACCTCGCGCCGATCAGATCGGCATCGACCTTCCCGTGCTGATGTTCACGCTGGCGTGCGCGCTGCTCACGAGCGTCGCGTTCGGGTTGATGCCGGCGATTCATCTGTCGCGGCAGGACCTCCACGAATCGCTGAAAGAGGGCGGGCGTCAGCAAGGACCGGCGATCGGCCGCGGCGCACGCGAGGCGCTCATCGTTGCCGAGGTTGCGCTCTCGATCGTGCTATTGATCGGTGCCGGCCTTCTGGTCCGCAGCCTGTGGCAGCTCCAGCAGGTGAACCCGGGTTTCACGGCCGAGAACGTTCTGGCGATGGAAGTGTCGCTGCCGACCGCGCGATATGAGGAAGGCGAGCAGATGCCGTTCTATCAACGCCTCGAGGAGCGCATCCGCTCCATCGCCAGCGTCACGCAGGTCGGCGCCATCAACATCCTTCCGCTGAGCAACAACTACGACAGTCGCGGGATTCAAGTGGAGGACCACCCGATGCCGGAGGGGCAGGGATTCGGGCCTCAGGCGCGATCGATCACGCCCGGATACTTCCGCGTCATGCGCATCCCGATGATTCGCGGCCGCGAGTTCGACGAGCACGACGTCGAAAGCGCGCAGCACGTGGTCGTCATCAGCCGGACCATGGCGGACAAGTACTGGCCGGGGCAGGACGCGCTCGGCAAGCGGATTACCTTCAACCACGGCCTGATTCCTCGAGAACAGCGCCAGAATGTCGGCGGGCCGGGCTCACGCATCGTTGTCGGCATCGTTGGTGACGTGAAGCATCTCGGCCTCGACGAAGGCGAGGTGCCGATGTTCTACACCCCGCACACCCAGCAGCCCTCGTATCACACGATGCGAATTGTGGTCCGCACCACCGCCGATGCGGCGAGCCTGACGCGGCAGGTACGCGCGCAGCTGTCGGAGATGGACCGCGATGTGCCGTTGTCGCAGGTCACGACGCTGGTTCGGGCCCTCGATGCGACGGTCGCCGCCCCTCGCATGCGAGCGATGCTCCTGGCGACCTTCGCCGGTCTCGCCATGGTCCTGGCGGCGGTCGGGGTCTACGGCGTGGTCGCCTACATCGTGGGTCAGCGGACGCGCGAAATCGGCGTCCGCCGCGCGCTCGGCGCTCGGCCCGCGGATGTGTTGACGATGTTGCTCGGCGAAGCGCTTCGTCCGGTCGCGCTGGGGATCGTGTTGGGCGCCGCCGGCGCGCTGGCCGTGACGCGCGCGCTGTCGGCGATGCTCTTCGGCGTGTCGTCGGTGGACCTGCCCACCTACGTCGTGGCCTGCGGCCTGCTCGCGCTCGCCGCGCTCGCCGCCACGATCGTTCCGGCTCGCCGAGCGCTCTCTGTCGATCCAATAAATGCGGTGCGGGGGGATTAAGGTGCCAATGGTGCCAGGTGCCAAGGGTGCCACGGTGCGAATGGTGATAGATTCCGCGACACCCTGACCGCCCGTTCCGTCCCAACGACTCGCCCAGCGTCCGATGCGGATGCCCAACTCGTTCGGGCCATCGGCCTCTGGGGCGCCACGCTGCTCGTCATCGGCAGCGTCATCGGGTCCGGAATCTTCCTCACCACCGGCAACATGGTGCAGGAGCTGCCGTCGACAACACTGGTTCTGGCGGCCTGGGTCGTGGGCGGCCTGCTCGCCATGGCGGGAGGGCTCACCTACGCGGAGATGGGTTCGATGTATCCGCGTTCGGGCGGCCTCTACGTGTACCTGAGCCATGCCTATGGTCCGGTCTGGGGCTTCCTGTTCGGCTGGGCGTGTCTGCTGGTGATTCTCACCGGCAGTGTCGCCACAGTGGCTGTGGGCTTTGCTGAGTACTTCAGCTACTTCTTCCCATCGCTCGGCACCGACCGGTTGCTCGCCACGTTCGCCATGCCGTGGGGTCCCTGGAGCATCAGCGCCGGGCAGCTCGTCGCCGCCGGATCGATCGTCGTCATCACCGCCATCAACTACGTGGGCGTTCGCAGCGGCAACCTGGCGAACACGGTGCTGACGGTGGCAAAGGTGGGCGCCCTTGTCGCGCTGCCGCTGCTGGCCATCGCGTACATGCGCGTCGACCCGGTGTTGACGCCGCTGGTACCGCCAGGCAGCCTCCGCCCTCTCGCGTCGTTCGGCGTCATCATGATCGCGGTGATGTGGACCTACGAGGGGTGGTACTACGTGGCGTTTGCGGCAGGAGAGATCAAGGATGCCGCACGTAACGTGCCGCGCGCGTTGATTTACGGCACGCTGGCGCTGACGGCGATCTACGTCAGCGTGAATCTCGCCTACGTCTACTCGCTCACTCTCGGACGAGATGTCCGGCGTCACGCGCATTGCGGAGAAGATGGTGACCGCAGCTCGTCGGCGCGAGTGGCGCGGCGATCGTCGCCGCGAGCGTGGTGGTGTCGACGTTTGGCTGCAACGTCGCCGGGGTGATCGCCTCGTCCCGCACGTGCTTCGCGATGGCCGCCGATCGGCGATTCTTCCCGCCGGCGGCGCGTGTCCATCCGGTACATCGCACGCCCCACATCGCGCTGCTCGTCACGAGCGCCTGGTCGGCGTTTCTCACGCTCACCGGCGGCTACGAGGCGCTCTTCACGTATGTGACGTTCGCGTCGGTGCTCTTCGGCACGCTGGGCGGCGCCGCCATCTTCGTGCTGCGGGCGCGGCGGCCCGACGTGCCGCGGCCATATCGGGCACTCGGGTATCCGGTGGTCCCGGCACTCTACGTGCTTGGATCGTTCGCGCTCGTCTGGAACACCCTGATGGAGCGTCCGACCGAGTCGATCGCCGGCCTTGGACTGGTAGCGATTGGCCTTCCCTTCTATCTGTATTGGTCGAGATCTTCCAACGCAGCTTAAGCACCTGGCACGTCTGGTACCAACCCCTTGGCACCATTTGGCACCGTGGCACCTCAGTACCTAGGCACCAATTCCTAGGTACTCGCGGAGCGCTTCTTTCGTGCTGCGGAAGGCGAGGTCATCCCACGGGATCTCTTCAGGCGCGAATTCCCGCGCCTCCAGGCCTTCGTCATCGACGGCGAGCTCGCCGCCAATCTGCGTTGCGGCAAAGACGATGATGACCGGCACGCGCCCGGTGTAGGAGTACACGTTGATCAGGCGATCGAGGCGAACGTGCAGCCCGGCCTCCTCGCGCGCCTCGCGGATTGCCGCCTCCCGAATCTCTTCACCCCGGTCCACGTAGCCCCCCGGGAACACCCATTTGCCGTAACCGGGCTCGATGGCCCGCCGGACCAGGACGATGCGGCGCCCGTCGCGCGAGCGGATGATGGTCCCGACGGCGACTTTGGGATCGAGATAGAACACGAAGCCGCACACCTCGCGAGTGCAGACCAGCCGCTTCGGGTCGGCCGCCTTCAGCTCGCGCAGTTCGAGCGCGCTGCCGCAGACCGGGCAGAAGCGAAACGGCGCGCCGGGACCGTGCTCATGCATTTGCCCTGAAGTATAGAATTTGACCATGTCGATTCTGAAAGTCGCCCGCATGGGGCACCCCGTCCTTCGCGCCCGGGCGCGGACCATCGACAAGAACGAGATCAAGCTGCCGGCGCTGCAGACGTTCATCGACGACCTGATCGAAACGATGCAGGAGTACTCGGGTGTCGGCCTCGCCGCGCCGCAGGTGCATCACAGCGTGCGGATCTTCGTCGCGCTGCTCGACCCCGATGGCCGGGGCGAGGGCGATCCGGTCGCGGTCATCAATCCAGAGATCACGGTGGTGGGCAGCGAACAGGTCGAAGGCTGGGAAGGCTGTCTCAGCATTCCCGAGATTCGCGGCCGGGTGCCGCGCGCGCAGCAGGTCGTCGTCTCCGCCCTCGACCGCAACGGCAAGCGCATCGAGTTCGAGCTCAAGGATTTCCCCGCGCGCGTCGTGCAACATGAGACCGACCACCTCGACGGCATCCTGTTCTTCGATCGCATGAAGTCGTTTGAATCGCTGACCTACCTCGAAGAATATTCGCGCTATCACGCCCGGCGGGACGAAGCAGATTCCGAAGAGGAGTGACCGATCACATGCGAACCGTAGTGGTCACTGGTGGGGGACGCGGGATCGGGCGCGCCATCGCTTTGGCGTTTGCCGAGCCTGGCGGGCACGTGGTGGTGACTGGCCGCACCGCCGGTCAGCTGGATGCGACTGCCGCCGAAATTCACGCGCGCGGCGCTGATGCGACCGCGCTGCCGATGGACGTCGCCGACGAAGCCAGCGTCGCCCACGCCTTCGGTGCGCTGCACGGCCGCATCAGGCAGGTCGACGTCCTGGTCAACAACGCCGGCGTCGGCGGCGGGGAGGCCGTTCAGGGGTCCGACGTCGCGCGTTGGAAGCACACCATCGACACGAACCTCACCGGGATGTACCTGGTCACCCGCCAGATTCTTCCGCTGGTGCGCGACGGCGGACGCGTCGTGAACATGTCGTCGGTCCTTGGGCGCTTTGGGGTGGCGAAGTACACGGCGTACTGCGCGTCGAAACACGGCGTCATCGGATTCACTCGCGCCCTCGCGCAGGAGCTCGTCAAGCGCCAGATCACCGTCAACGCGCTCGCGCCCGGATGGGTCGAGACCGACATGGCCGCTCATGGCATGACCCTGGGCGCGACGGCCAGCGGCCTCTCGTTCGACGAGTTCAAGGAGCGCGCGATTGCCGAGGTGCCAATCAAGCGGATGATCGATCCGGAAGAGGTCGCATCGCTGGTGCGGTTTCTGTGCAGCCCGGAAGCGAGCGCGATTACCGGGCAGACCTACAACATTTGCGGCGGGCAAACCATGGACTAAAAACAAGGTGCCAAGTGCCAGGTGCCAAAGGTGCCAAGGGTGCCAAAGGCGCCAAGGTGCCAAGGTGCCAAGGGTGCCAAGGTGCCAAGGGTGCTCAAGGTGCCAAGGGTGCCAAGGTGCCAAGGGTGCCAAGTGCCAAGGGTGCCAAGTGCCAAAGGTGACAATGGTGCGAGTGCCAACTGTGCTGAGTGTGCAAAGGTTTGTCATGTTCGTGTGCGTTGCGGTCGTTGTGATCGCCGCCGCGCACGCTTCGCTGCCGGCCGCGAGTCCCGCCGTAGCTCACATGTCTCAAGGAGTGAGCGAAGGCGGACGCAACCCGTTTGCGGGCGATGGGAATGCGTCGGCGGCGGGTCAGCGGATCTTCGACGGCGCGTGTCAGACCTGTCATGGTCCCGGAGGTCGTGGCGACAGCGGCCCCGTGCTGAATACCGGGAGCTTCACGCGCGGCGGCAGCGATGCCGAACTGTTCCGCACCATTCAGAACGGTGTGCCCGGCACGCAGATGCCGTCGTTCAAGCGGCTCACTGACAACCAGGCGTGGCAGCTCGTCGCGTACCTTCGCTCGCTCGCGGCGCCAGCCGATCTGCGGCGGCCGCTGGTGGTCGCGCGAACGCAGGACGGCCGGGAGATCCGCGGCGTCCGTCTCAACGAAGACACGTTCACGCTCCAAGTGATGGATGCGACCGGACGGTCGCATCTCCTCGACAAGCTGACCCTGGCCGACCTCAGAGTCGAGCCGACGATGGTCGTGCCAGGCCAGTACGTCCGCCAGCCATCGACCGGCGCGGTCGACGGCGAGTCGCGGTCGGGCCCCGGTTTCGAGCGGCTGGTGAACGCGGCGGCGGAACCGCACAACTGGCTGACGTACTGGGGCAACTACCAGGGCACGCACTACTCGGCGTTGACGCAAATCGACACGGCCAACGTGCAGCGGCTCCAGGCTGCCTGGGCGTTTCCGATGCCAGGCGAGTCGGTGCTGCAGGTGACCCCTCTGGTGATCGACGGCGTGATGTACGTCACGCAGCCCGGCTCAACTCTGGCGATCGACGCGCAGACGGGACGCCAGATCTGGCGATCCGATCGAGCGAGAAAGGTTCGCAATCCCGACGAGATCAACCCATCCAATCGCGGCGTGGCCGCGCTCGATCACCGCCTGTTCGTCGGGACGCTCGACGCCGCGCTGGTCGCGCTCGATGCCAGGACCGGCGAACCCCTGTGGGAAACGCAGGTCGCCGACTCGATGTTGGGCTACAGCATCACGAGCGCGCCGCTGGCCGTAAAGGACAAGGTGATCGTCGGCGTGTCCGGTGGCGAGTTTGGCGCGCGCGGATTTCTCGACGCGTACGATGCGGCCACTGGCAAGCGGCTTTGGAGATGGTTCGCCACGCCCGGGCCTGGAGAGTTTGGCCACGACACGTGGGCCGGTGACAGCTGGAAACGTGGCGGCTCGCCGACCTGGCTGACCGGCTCGTACGATCCGGCGGTGAATCTCGTCTACTGGACCATCGGCAATCCTGGACCGCAGATCGATCGGTCGGTGCGCGGTGAGCTGGACAACCTCTTCAGCGATTCCGTCGTGGCGATCGATCTCGACACCGGACAGCGACGCTGGCACTACCAGTTCACGCCCAACGATGGCCACGACTGGGACTCGTGCGAGGACGTGATCCTCGTCGACCGCGAGTGGCGCGGTCAGATGCGCAAGCTGATGCTGCACGCGGATCGAAACGGGATCCTCTACGTCCTGGATCGCGTCACCGGAGAGTTCTTGTCCGGAACGCCGTTCGTCTACGTGAACTGGAATACCGGGTTCGATGCGAAAGGACGGCCGCTGCTCGTTTCGGGTTGGAACTCGACTCCAAGCGGCAGCTTCTTCGTCTATCCCACCATTGGCGGGGCCACCAACTTCCAGGCGCCGTCGTACAGCCCGCTCACGGGCTGGATGTATCTTCAATACGGTGTGAGCGGACAGCGATACGCGAGCACGCCGCAGACGTACGAAGCGGGAAAGCTGTACATCGGGAGGACGACGCCGAGCGGACCCGAGGTCGGGCCAAAGCCCGACGAGCCCGGCCGGACGTTTGGCATCAAGGCGATCGATCCAGCGACGGGCCAAACGATGTGGGACTTCAAGATTTTCCAGCGGTCGCTGGGAACCGGCGTTCTGGCCACCGGTGGCAACGTGCTCTTCGGCGCGATTCGCGACGGCAATCTCGTGGCGCTCGATGCGCGCAGCGGGAAGCATTTGTGGCACTTCCAGACCGGCGCCAACCTCAGCGCGTCGCCGATGAGCTACGCGATTGACGGCCGGCAGTTCGTCGCCATCGCCGCCGGCAACACGGTATACGCGTTCAGCCTCCCGCGCTGACCGGCCCCAGGCGGGCGATTTCATCGGGAAACTTGACGGCCCGGCCGATCCCCACTGAGATCGGAGGCTTGCGTCGATTGCGACACACGATTCGCCTGCCACGCTGGATCGCGAGGAATCCCGCTCAAGCGGCGTCGAGCGCCGCCTTGTGGGCCTCGATGGCGCTGGCGTGTCTCGCCGGATACCTGCTGGCGGTTCGCGTCCTGCCGCCATTCGGCCTTCACGGCAGGTACTTCTCGAACGACAACTGGAGCGGCCCGCCGATGCTGCAGGTGGTCGACCGCGAGATGTCGACCGACGTCCTCTCCGAACGCACGACCGACTTCCTCTACCGATACACCGTCGAGTGGTCCGGCTATCTGGTCGTCCATCGGCCTGGCGTCTATCGGTTCACGACGAACTCGGACGATGGGTCGGAGCTGGCGGTCGACAATCGCACCGTCGTCTTCAATCGCGGCGTGCACGGACTCGAAACGAGGGAAGGCCTCATCACGCTCACGAGAGGCACCCATCCGATCTGGATGCAGTACCTGCAGAACGGCGGTCCGTATGGGCTGACGGTGCAGTGGGGCCTGGAGGCCGAGCCGCCGGCGCCGTTGACGACGTGGTCGCTGCTGGCCGATACGAGCAGCTACGCCGTCTATTGGCTCCTGCTGATCGCGCCGGCGGCGATCGGCCTGCTGTCGGCGTTCGCCTTGCGATGGGTCTTGCGGCTGCGGTTTCCCGAGTCGTGGTCGCGTTCGGGTCTTGCGCGTGGCGTCGAGCGCGTCGCGACCGTGTTCGAGCGTCCGTCGGTGGCCATCGGCGTGCTGATCCTGATTGGCGGCAGCGCTCGCATCGTGATGCTGCTCGGGGCGACGGGCATTCTGTGGCCCGACTCGGAAATCTTCTACTACACGGCGCAGCTCATTCTCGGCGGCAACCCTTACCAGCACGACCCGTTTCGCACGGCTGTGTATCCGTTCTTCCTCGCCGCCTTCCTGTACTGGGGCCAGACGCCGGCGATGGGCATCGCCATCGTTGCGACGCAATACGCGCTCGGCCTCACCGCGACCGTGCTCTTCTATCTCGCCGGCCGGCGCGTCTTTACGCCGCTCACGGCGCTGGCGGCGTCGCTGCTGTTCAGCATTCACGCCATGGAGCTGTTCTACGAGACCAGCATCCTGTCCGAGGTGACGTTCGTCTTCGCCATCGCGCTGGTGGTCGAGGAGGTGGTCCGATTGCGCGAGAGCGCGTCGCTCCGGGCCTACGCGGGGATCGGCGCGCTGCTCGCGTTTGCCACCCTGGTGCGGCCGGTCGGTCAGTGGCTCGCGCTGTGCATGATTCCGTTCGTGTGGTTCTCCAGCCCGACCAGACGCGTGGCGATTGTGAGGCTGGCGATCGTCGTGGCGGTCAACTTCCTGCTTGTTGCCCCGTGGGTGGCGATCAACAAGCGCGAGTTAGGGTTCTACGGCATCAGCATCGGGCGCGGCATGGGTCTCTTCACCCGCGCGTTCGAGATCGATCGGCTGCCGCTGCCGGCCGAGACGCGCTATCCGGAAGCCAGGGAGGCGGCGGCGACCGGAGCCGTCCTGCACTGGAGCGCCAACCGGATTCGCGACGAGCTCAACTACGGCCTTGGCAAGTCCTCCTACGTAGCCGACCAGGAATTGTACGGACTCGCCCTCGAAGCGATCTCGGTCGATCCGATCACGTTCGCGCGGAACTCGGTGCGGCGATGGTTCATTCAGCTGGGCGGAGTGTTCAACGGCGCGCGGACGTGCCTGTCGCCACAATTCGGAAACTATCTCTGCAGCGGCCGGATGACGGATCTGTCGAGGCCACCGTTTCCCAACGCGCCGACTGCGAAGCGGCGTGCCCTTCGCGAGTGGCTGGTGCAGTACGTCAAAGTTGGATACGTGCGGATGTACGTCGTGCTCGCCTTTGCCGCGCTGGGCCTGATTGCCTACGGCGCCGATGCGAAGCGCCGCAACGTCAGCGGCCTGTTCATGGCGATGCTCATTGGCTACATCACGCTCATCCCGGCGATGCTGGAATGGCCGCAGGATCGCTACCGGCTCCCGGTTGACGCGCTGCTGTTCCTGTTTGCCGCCTGGGGCGTGCGCGCGCTACTGATCGACGCGCCGCGCGCGGCCCGCGGCGGTCAGTCTGGCGCGTGACGCGGGCGCCCGATGCCTGTGGTCGAGAAAGCGCGGCCCGAAGGCTTTGGTGATCTGACTGGCGGCGATGGCGTTGGCCAGCACGCTGGGATGATGGTCCCAGGGATTCACCCAGAGCTTTCGGCGATCGGCGACTGCCTCGAAGGCGCCACGCAAGTCGAGACACGCGACGCTCGCGGTGGCGCAGAAGTCCAGCACGCGCGCGTGCAGGAACGCGAACGGATACGAGCCGCCAAGGTCGTACCCGGTGTCTGGGAACAGCACGATGCCCAGCTCGACGCCGGTTGCGCGCGCACTCGACACCAGTGCGGACATCGCCTGCTCATCGGCGACCGACGCCGCCGAGTCCGCATCGCCAAACCGGCGCTGCAGAGACGATGCGTAACTCTCGGTGAGCCAGCGTGACTGCAAGTCGGCCCACCGCGCGTCGAGCAGCGTGTACAAGGCCGATCGGTAGTGCAGCCAGTCGTGAAGGTGCGTCCACGGCACGAGCGGATACGAAGGCGGCCGCGCCTCGAGGTTCGAGCCTTCGACATCGTTGACGAACCATTGGACGAGCGCGAAGTCGGGCGCGACGTTCTGCACGGCCCAACGAAGCGTCTGCGCATGCTGCGGCGTGTTGTGGCCAGGGACGCCCAGGTTCAGAATCTCGATGCGATCGCCCAGCCAACGTTGCATGTCGGCGGTGAACCGATCGGCCACGTTGATGCCGTTGCCGAACGTGAGCGAGTCGCCGATCACCGCCACGCGAAACGACGCCCGGTGGCTTCACCGGCTGCCACTCGCGATCGCGAAACCCCTTCGTGTTCAACTCCACCGAGCCGCTGTCGCGCTCCCACTGCGTGGAGAAGTAACCCTGCGCGTCGGCCATGGTCGTGACGTCACGGTAGATCCAGCGTGTCGCTGCTTCTGCGGCGAGACCGGCCAGCGCAAACGAGCCGGCGGCAACGACCCAGCGCGTCAGGGTCCGACGCTCGGGGACCGGTAGATGCAGTGTCCATTCCTCGCGTTCGGGCAGCGGCAGCAGGGCGGCGGCCGCGATGGTCAGGCACAATAGGATGGCGACGCGTCCGGCGTCAGCCGTGCGGTCGTCGCCCACCACGTCGTCTAGCATGAGCAGCAGGCTGGCGATCGCGATGAAGAGGACGCGATGGACGGTGTGCGGCCGGCGGAGGGCGCGCAAGACAGCCGCAGAATAGATAAAAGGGCCTGCCAGGGTCATTTAGTTCAAGAAATACACGGGATAGAATCCGTTGGACCGACAAGGAGCGGAACGATGAAACCAGGCCGTCGCCGATTCCTGAAGAACGCCGCCACTGGCGCGGCCGCCCTGGTTTCTGCCCCTCTGGCGGCTCAGGCGCCTCCGATGCAGGGACAGCAGGGGCAGTCCCCGACTCCCGACCGAGCGCCCGCCAGTCCGGACGTTTACACCACCGATCGGCCGGGCGCCGATTTCATGGTGGACGTGATCAAATCGCTCGGGTTCGAGTACGTCGCCGCCAATCCCGGCTCCTCCTTCGCTGCGCTGCACGAATCGATCATCAACTACGGCGGCAATCGCGCACCCGAGCTGCTGACCTGCCTCCACGAAGAGTCGTCTGTGGCCATGGCGCACGGCTACGCGAAGATCGAAGGCAAGCCGATGCTGGTGATGGCCCACGGCACGGTGGGCCTGCAGCATGCGTCGATGGCGGTCTACAACGCCTACGCCGATCGGGTGCCCGTCTATATCGTGCTCGGCAACATCCTCGACGCGCAGTTCCGCCGCTCCGATCCGCAGTGGGCCCACGCCGTGCAGGACTGCGCCGCGATGGTGCGCGACTGCACGAAGTGGGACGACACGCCCGCCTCGCTGGTGCACTTCGCCGAATCCGGCGTTCGCGCCTACAAGATCGCGATGACGCCGCCATATGGGCCCGTGATTCTCGTGGCCGATGCGACCATGCAGGAGGAGCCGATTCCAGAGGAAGAGCGCCCCCGCCTGCGGGTGCCGAAGCTGGCAATCGGATCCGCGCCCGCTGGCGATCCCGCCGCCGTGGACGAGCTGGCCAAAATGCTGGTCGCGGCCGACGACCCCGTGATCATCACCGGCCGTGCCGCTCGTACGGCGAAAGGGTTGTCGCTGCTGGTCGAGCTCGCCGAGCTGCTGCAGGCGCCGGTGCGCGACCCCGCTTTCGTCCAGCGGATGAATTTCCCGAGCCGGCATGCGCTTCGAGGCGGTGACGTGTCGCGGGCGGACCTCGTGCTCGGATTGGAGGTGCCCGACTTCTACCAGCAGCTGAACGCGGTTACGCCGAACAACCGCATCGGCATGACGACGAGGCGGCTGACGAAGGCGGGCGCCAAGATCGCCACCATCTCGTCGCACGAGCTGCTCACCCACAGCAACTACCAGGACTTCGGCCGCTACAACGAGGTCGACCTGGCGATCACGGCCGATGCCGAGGCGACGCTGCCTGCGCTCATCGACGCCTGCCGGCGTTTGGTCACCGCGGACCGCCGCCGGCTCTTCGAGCAGCGCGGCGCGCGACTGGCCGAAGCGGCCAGGGATGCGCGCGATCTGAATGTGGAACAGGCCGCGCACGGCTGGGACGCCAGTCCGATCACGACCGCGCGGTTGTCCGCAGAATTGTGGAACGTGATCAAGGACGAGGATTGGTCGCTGGTCTCCGATGCGTACTTCGTCAACGGGTGGCCGCTCAAGCTCTGGAACTTCACGAAGCACTACCAGTACATCGGCTGGTCAGGTGCGTACGGCATCGGCTACGGCGCGCCGGCGGCGGTGGGCGCGGCGCTCGCCAACCGCAAGCACGGACGGATCAGCGTGAACATCCAGTGCGACGGCGACCTGAACTACGCGCCCGGCGTGCTGTGGACCGCGGCGCATCACAAGATTCCGCTGCTCACCGTCATGCACAACAACCGTGCCTATCACATGGAGCGGATGTACATCACGACGATGGCGGCACGCGCGACGAGGGATGTAAGCCGCGCCAACATCGGGTGCGAGCTGGCCGAGCCGTTCATCGACCACGTCGCGCTGGCCAAGGCCTACGGCGTCCACGGCATCGGGCCGATCGAAAATCCCAACGACCTTGGACCGGCAATCAAACGCGCGCTCGAAGTCGTCAAGCGCGGCGAGCCCGCGTTGGTCGACGTGATCACGCAAGGGCGTTGAAGTGGCTTGACGAAGAAAGAAGAAAGAAGAAGGAAGAAGCGAAGAAAGAAAGCGCGATGAGAACGAGAGACGCGATCCTTGGAGTCGTGTTCGCGAGCGCGATGGCGGCGGTCGTGATTGCGCAGGCGCCTGCTCCGGCAGCGACCACCGCGGCTCAGCCCGCGACCGGGAGCGTCGAGAACGGCAAGCGCGTGTACATGAAGGAAACCTGCTTCTTCTGTCACGGCACCGTGGGGCAGGGCGCGGGCAACACCGGCGCACGGCTGACTCCGCCGGCACGGAACGTCGCGGGCTTCATTCGCTACATCCGCCGACCCGCCGGCTCGATGCCTGCGTTCACCGAGAAGGTGATCTCGGACCAGGATCTGACCGACATCTACGCCTACCTGCGAAGCATTCCGGCGCCGAAGCCGACCAAGGACACTCCGCTGCTCAATCAGCTGAAGTCACGGTGATGTTGCTGCGTGTGACATCTTCGACTCAGCCATCCTCGAAACGGAGCTCTACCGCAAACGCTGCGGCGATGACCGCAAGATCTCCTTTGCTCTTGATCTGATTTGTCCGAGTCTCACTGTTGCAAAGGCGTATAATTCTGTCCCTGCATGCCCGCCTTGGCTCTCGAGACTGCGCATCCCAAGATCACGCTGCGAAGCTCGCCGGCCGTTCCGTACGACGGTGCGATCGCGGCGGCACGCACCTGCTACTCGCCGCGCGTCATCGGCAGGGAAGAGGTCACCGAGAAGCAGCGCGACT
The DNA here is from genome assembly GCA_963773045.1 of uncultured Acidobacteriota bacterium. Classification (GTDB taxonomy): domain Bacteria; phylum Acidobacteriota; class Vicinamibacteria; order Vicinamibacterales; family UBA2999; genus 12-FULL-67-14b. The sequence continues at coordinate 680,515 of CAVYZT010000005.1, forward strand.
CGATCGGGCCGCTCACCTTTGACGGCGGACACCACACCGTCTTTCAGCACGCGCACTTCGAGTTTGGACTCGAGAACATCTCACGCCAGTTCGTCTGGAGCTTTCTTCACTCGTACCCGTTCTACAACTCCGAGCAGTCGAGTCAGCGTTACGTCAAGCTGAACGAGCCTCGGGCGTTCGTGCCGCCGCTCACAGGCGAAGCGCTCGATGTCTTCGAGCGCGCGGTGCTGTCGGCGTGGGACGCCTACGCGCAGTTGTCGGCGCTCCTCAAAGACGATGCGTGGGCGGTGTTGAAGGAGTTGCGCTACGTTCGCCCGACCAACACTTCGGCACGGCTCAAGGCGGTCGAGCGCGAGGCCGAGAAGAAGGCGATCGAGACGGCGCGGTACGTGATTCCGATCGCGGCGTTCACCTCGATGGTGCACACGATCTCCGGCATCGTCCTGCACCGGCTCAACCGGATGCGGCATTCCGGCGACGTGCCGTACGAGGCCGGGATGATCATCGGCGCGATGGTCGATCTCGTGAAAGAAGTCGACCCGATGTTCTTCGACAAGATCGGGCTGGCGACCCTGAATCGCGAGGATCTCCCCGAGACCGACTTTCCGAAGCCTCGTGACTCGGGCGACCAGTTTGCCGCCGAGTTCGACCGGCGACTGGGTGGGCGAGTGTCACGCCTCCGCGACTGGTCGGCCGGCGCCGAACGCGTGGTCGCCGATGCGGTTCGCGTCACGTTCGGCTTGAGCACCGCCGAATTGGGCGATGCCGAGGCGATCGATCGGTTGATGAACCCGAAGCGTAACGTCTACCGGGCCGACATGCTCGACGTCGCCTATCACTCGCCGATGATGCGGGCGCTGCACCACGCCAGCTATGTCTTCGAGAAGCGCCTGAGCCACACGGCGGACTCCCAGGATCAGCGGCACCGCATGGTGCCGGCCTCGCGGCCGATGATGACGCTGGCCGACACGCGCCAGCCCGACTACGTGACGCCGCGGTTGATTCGACAGAATGCCGAGGCGCAAGCAGTGTACGACCGCGCCATGGGCGAGGCGTGGAAGGCGAAGAACCGGTTGCTCGAGCTCGGCGTCCCGCTCGAGCACGCGCTCTACATCCTGCCCAACGCCAAGGCGCTGCGGCTGGTCGAGTCCGGCTCCTTCATCGCGCTGCAGCACAAATGGACGCTGCGCACCTGCTTCAACGCGCAGGAAGAGATCTATCTCGCCTCGATGGACGAGATCTCGCAGGTGAAGTCGGTGCATCCACAGCTCGGCGAATTCCTGGGACCACCCTGCGTGCTCCGCAACGGCATCGTGGCGCCGCGCTGCACCGAAGGCACTCACTTCTGCGGCGTCCCGGTGTGGCAGTCGTTTCCCAAGGCTGAGCGCCGGCTCTAGCACGTTGCCTCCGCTCCTGCCGTGGGTCGCACATCTCTACACGGCAACCGGCGCCATTCTCGCGTTCGCGGCCACGCTGGCGATCTTCAATGGCGATTTCCGCTCGGCCTTTCTCGCGCTCATCACCGCGACGTTCGTCGATGCGACTGACGGATGGCTGGCACGCGCCGTTCACGTCAAAGAGCGGTTGCCGCAATACGACGGCGCCCGCCTCGACGACATCGTCGATTACCTGACCTATGTCTTCGTTCCGGTGCTGCTGCTGTGGCGCGCGGGCCTGCTGCCGGAGCCCGGAGGCCTGTGGGTGGCCGGTGCGGTCCTGATTGCGAGCGCCTATGGATTCGGTCAGGCTGAAGCGAAGGTTGCGACCACCGATTACTTCTTCACCGGATTCCCTTCCTATTGGAACGTCCTGGCGGCCTACCTCTACCTGCTGCGCCCGTCACGGGAGACGACGGCACTGGTTCTGATCGCCTTCTCGATTCTGGTGTTCGTTCCAATCCGCTACATCTACCCATCTCGCACCCGTACGCTGTTTGTCCCGACGATGGTGCTTGGTACGGCGTGGGCGGTGCTGATCTGCACGCTCATCTGGCGGTTGCCAGCCACCGATGGACCGTGGCTGATGCTGTCGCTGGTCTTTCCGGCGTACTACGTCGCGCTCTCGTTATGGCTCAATTTCAAACGCCAATCCCTCGACACCTCTGGCACCCTGGCACCCTAGGCACCCACCCTTTGGCACCCTAGGCACCTACCCTTTGGCACCTTAGGCACCCGGCACCCTGGCACCTATCTCCATGTCGCCGTTAGTCATCATCTTCCTGACCGTTTTCATCGATCTTCTCGGTTTCGGCATCATCATCCCGTTGCTGCCGTTCTACGCGGAGTCGTTTGGCGCCAGCGCCTTGATGGTCGGCCTGCTCGGCACGAGCTTTTCGCTGATGCAGTTCGTGTTCTCGCCGGTCTGGGGCCGCCTCTCGGATCGCATCGGCCGCAAGCCGATCATCCTGCTCGGCCTGATGGGATCCTGCGCCTCGTACCTGGTCCTGGCTTTGGCGACGACGCTGCCAATCGTGTTTCTGGCGCGCATCGTCGGCGGCATCGCCGGTGCGAACATTCCCACCGCTCAGGCATACATCGCCGACGTCACGACGCCCGAGAATCGCGCGAGAGGGATGGGCATGGTCGGTGCAGCGTTTGGCATGGGCTTCATCTTCGGCCCGGCGCTGGGCGGCGTGCTCAGCCGGTTCGGGCCGTCGGTGCCGATGTGGTTCGCCTCGGGGTTGTGCTTGCTCAACTTCACCGCGGCGTGGCTGTTGCTGCCTGAGTCTCGCATCGCGAACCCGGAACATACGGGGGTCAGCCGGCTCGAGGCGTTTCGCCGCGCGATCACCCATCCGAAACTCGCGCTGCTCCTGGCGCTGTACTTCCTGGTGACGTTCGCGTTTTCGGGATTCGAGGCGACGTTTGCGCTCTTCAGCGAGCGCCGATTTGGATTCACCGGTGCGACGATCGGCCTGGTGTTCACGTTCATCGGGACCATCCTGGCGCTCGTGCAAGGCGTGGTCGTCGGCAGGGTGGTCAAGCGGGTTGGCGAAGCGCAGTTGATTCCGGTGGCCATCTTTCTCATCGCCATCGGCATCGGCCTCGTGCCGTTCGCCTTCTCGGTGCCCGTGCTGCTGCTGGCCGTGGGCGTGCTGGCACTGGGGATGGGCTTCAACAGCCCGGCCATGTCGTCGATGGTGTCGCGGCTGTCGGACGCGAACGATCAGGGCGGCATTCTGGGATTGGCGTCCTCGCTCGCGAGCCTGGGCCGAGTCGTCGGTCCGGCATGGGGCGGCTTCCTCTTCGATCACTTCGGCATGACGGTGCCGTATCTGAGCGCGGCGGCGATGATGCTGGTCGCCTTCGGCGTGTCGTTCGTTGGCCTGCGTGGGGACCCGTTGAAAGTTGAAAGTTGAAGAGTTGAAAGTTTCCACCTCCGCGGCCAACGGCCGCTACGGTGGACCTCGCCGAAGCTCGCGAAACAATCCATGAGCGAAGGCGGGCAGAGTTTCAGTTGAAAGTTGACAGTTGAGTTTCTAGTTTCTAGTTTCAGTTTCAGTTTCAGTCAGTTTTCGCGAGAGGGCCTCCTTGCTGGTTGCTCCGATTCACGCGGCGAATCCCGGGCCGTACACGGGCGCGGGCAATTGGACCTATCTGATTCCTGGGCCGAAATCCGTGCTGATCGACGCGGGTGTCGGCAATCAGGTGCACCTCGACGCGTTGGCCGCGGCCGCACCTGAAGGACCGGCGGAAATCCTGGTGACACACGCGCACTCGGATCACGCGGCGGGGGCGCCGGCGATTCGCGCGCGCTGGCCTCGAGCCGAGTTTGCGAAACATCCCTGGCCGGACCGCGACGCGCGATACGACGTGCCATGGCGCGCGCTGTCCGATGGCGATCGGCTGCTGACAGGTGAGGGTCCTCTCCAGGCGATTCACACGCCGGGTCACTCGCCGGATCATCTTGCTTTCTGGCACGCCGAGTCGCGGACGCTGTTTGTCGGCGACCTGCTGATTTCCGGAAACACGGTGTTCATCCCTGCTTCGAGCGGCGGCAACCTCGCGGCTTACCTCGAGTCCTTGCGCCGCCTTGTCGATCTCCAGCCGCGTCGGGCCCTGCCGGCGCACGGGCCCGCGATCGAGGACCCGGTCGCGCTGATCCATCGCTACCTCGAGCACCGCAAGCAGCGGGAGGAGCAGGTGCTGGCGGCGCTGCAAGCCGGTGCGGAGACGGTCGAGGCGATTACCGAGCGCATCTACGCGGGCCACGCCAGCGCCATGATCCCGTTGGCCAAGGAGAGCGTGCTGGCTCACCTTCACAAACTCGCTAACGAGAGGCGCGTGCGGGTTGACGGCCATCGCTGGATGCTCTCGGACTGACCCGATGTGGAACCACGAGAAAGACAACCACGAGAAAGATAACCACGAGAAAGATGCACGAGAAAGCTAACCACGAGAAAGCTAACCACGAGAAAGCTAACCACGAGAAAGATGACCACGAGAAAGATGACCACGAGACGGATTAGCCACGAGACGGATTAACCACGAGATGCTGTCCGTTTTTCGTGGTTGATCTGTGTTCGTGGTCGACCTGTGTTCGTGGTTGATTTGTGTTCGTGGTAGATGTTCCAGTGTTGGATTCACGATAGGATTTGCTTATGGACACCGTGGTCGACTTCATCAACGTCAGTCGCGATCGCTACATCGATGAGCTGAAGCAGTACCTCGCGATTCCGAGCATCAGCGCGCTGCCCGCGCATGCCGCGGACGTGCGCAGGGGCGCGGAGTGGACCGCCAACGAGATGCGCCGGATCGGGCTGCAGAACGTGCGGATCGAGGAGACGCCGGGGCATCCGGCGGTCTACGGCGAATGGCTTGGCGCCGAAGGCGCGCCGACGATTCTCTTCTACGGTCACTACGACGTGCAGCCGGTCGATCCGCTCAACCTGTGGACGTCGCCGCCGTTCGAGGCGACGGTGCGTGACGGCGAGATCTACGCGCGCGGCGCCGCCGACGACAAGGGTCAGGTGTTCATGCACTTCAAGGCGGTCGAGGCGCACCTGAAGCAGAGCGGCCGGCTGCCGGTGAACATGAAGTTCCTGATCGAGGGCGAGGAAGAAGTTGGCAGCGCCAACCTCGACAACTACATTCGCGATCACAAGGCGCAGCTTGGCGCCGACGTCGTGGTGATTTCGGATTCGCCGATGTTCGATCGCGGCATCCCATCGATCTGTTACGGCTTGCGGGGGCTGACCTATTTCCAGATCGATCTGCGCGGCAGCAAGAGCGATCTGCACTCGGGATCGTTTGGCGGGGCGGTCGCCAACCCCGCGATGGTGCTCTCGCAGGTGCTGTCGCAGATGAAGGACAAGAGCGGCCGCATCAAGATCGATGGCTTCTATGACGATGTGGTGGCGTTGAGGGATGAAGAGCGTCAGGAGTTCGCCAAGCTGCCGTTCAACGAACGAAAGTATCGGCAGGACCTCGGTGTGCCCAAGCTCTTTGGCGAGACCGGCTTCACCACACTCGAGCGCACGTGGGCCCGGCCGACATTCGAGGTGAACGGACTGCTGTCTGGTTTCACCGGAGAAGGCGCGAAGACGGTGCTGCCGGCTGTCGCCATGGCCAAGGTCAGCATGCGGCTCGTGCCGAACCAGGATCCACAGAAGATTGGCGATCTCTTCGAAGCCTACCTGCGGAAGGTCACGCCCAAAACCGTCGAGCTCAAGGTCACGCGCATGCACGGCGGCAAGCCGTGGATGACGGCGTTCGACAACCCGTTCGTGCAGGCCGCCGGCCGCGCGATCGAGCGCGGCTTCGGCCAGCGGCCGGTCTTCAACCGCGAAGGCGGATCGATCCCCGTCGTCTCGACGTTCCAGGAAGAGTTGAACCTGCCGTGCGTGCTGTTCGGCGTGGGGCTGCCCGACGAGAACGCCCACGCGCCCGACGAGAAGCTCGACCTGGGCAACTTCCACAACGGCGTGATCGCGTCGGCGTATCTCTACGAGGAGATCGGACGGCTCAACGGCCGTTGAAGGTCGCTGCGTACCAGGCGCCTCTACTGGCCAGCGGCACGATTGACGCCGCGATTGGCCTCGTTCGCGACCGGGTCGTCTGGTGCGAATCGCAGGGAGTGGCGATGCTCTGCTGCCCTGAGGGTGTGCTGGGTGGCCTCGCCGACTACGCGCATCGACCAGGAGAAATCGCGATCGCGGTTGAGGAGGGGCAGCTCGAACGGGTGCTTGCGCCACTTGCCAGCGACACCGTCACGACCATCGTCGGCTTTACCGAGATCGATGGACGCGGGCGGCTCTTCAACTCTGCGGCGGTGTGGCACCAGGGGTCGGTGGCCGGCATCTATCGCAAGCGGCATCCGGCGATCAACCGCTCGGTCTACGACGCCGGCGACGCGTCGCCGGTGTTCACGATTGGCGAGCTGACGTTTGGGATTCTGATCTGTAACGATTCGAATGACTCGGATTCGGCGCAAGCCCTGGTCGCTCGTGGTGCGACGGCTCTCTTCATTCCGACCAACAACGGCCTGCCGCACGACCGCGAGCATGAGGACGTCGCTGCCGAAGCGAGACGCGTTGATGTCGCGCGCGCCATCGAGAGCCAGGTGACGGTGATCCGATCCGATGTGAGTGGAAGAACGGCGGATCTCGTGTGTTGTGGTGCGTCGGCGATCGTCGATTCGCGTGGGCGCGTTCTGCAGTCGGCGCCGCATTTCAGTGTTGGCCTGATCGTCGCCGACACTGATGTGGCCGCCAGATCGCGAGATGCTCGACGTTGCCCATAAAAAGGTACTATCGCTGGAAAGAGACCGAGAGATGGTGAAACCGATCTATCCCTACACAATCGACAGCGGCCAGGGTGAGCTGCTCACGTTCACCGGTGTGACGCGCGGGCCCGATGGCGAACGTTTGGAAGTCGAAGGCAAGGCTCGGCCCGGCTCCGGCCCACCGATGCATGTCCATTACCTTCAGGAAGAAGCCGCCCGAGTCGTCCGTGGACGGATGGGATATCAGACCGTCGGTGGCCAGCCGCAGTTCGCCGGTCCTGGTGATCTCGTCGTCTGGCCGGCGGGCACGCCGCACAAGTGGTGGAACGCGGGCAGCGACGAGCTGCACATGGCCGGCTGGTGCAGTCCACCTGACAACATCGAGTTCTTTCTCGGCACGCTGTTCGCCTCCACGAAGGAAAACGGCGGCCGGCCCGGACTCTTCGACGCAGCCTTCCTCTCCACGCGCTATCGAACGGAATTCAAGATGCTCGAAATTCCGGCGGCCGTGGATCGTCTCGTCATTCCCATCGTCTACTTCGTCGGCACGCTTCTCGGGAAGTACCGCAAGTTCAAGGATGCCCCGGCGCCGATTCCGGCCAATCGGAGCGTAGCTGGGCAGGGTTGATCGAGAGCACAATGGCCCGCAGTCGCGGTGCGGTCAGATCGGGAGGCCGGCGATGGGCAGACGAGTGCGCTATCAAGTGGCGGTGAGTCTGGACGGCTTCATCGCCGGACCCAATGGTGAAGCCGATTGGATCGTCATGGATCCCAGCATCGACTTTGCCGCGCTGTTCAAAGAGTTCGACACCGTCATCATGGGGCGGAAAACGTATCAAGTCATGACCGCCCAGGGAGGGCACGGCGCGATGCCGGGTCTCGAAGTCGTGGTCTTTTCGCGGTCTCTCCCGCCCGCAAGGCATCGCGGCGTTCGCATCGTCAACGACGATCCGGGTCACGTCGTCGCCGAGCTGAAAGCGAGACCGGGGCGCGACATCTGGCTCTTCGGGGGAGGCGTGCTGTTTCGATCGCTGCTTGACGCGGGCATGGTGGACACCGTGGAGGTCGCGGTCGTTCCCGTGCTCCTGGGATCCGGGGTTCCGCTCCTGCCGCCTGGCGGCACGACAAAACTCGTGCTGGCTGACCAGAGAACGCTCCCGGCCAGCGGCATCGTGGCGCTCTCGTACTCGATCCCGGGTAGTGCGGGCCCGGCGCCGGGCATCGGTTACGTGAAGGACGCCAAGGTCAGCTCGAAGAAGGCGGCAAACGCTCGTTCGAAAAAGGCGAGGACTACTATTGCCAAGCCGGCCCGGCGAACGCCGAAGAAGCGGGCGCGGCGCTGAAACTCTGAGACGGAGGTTGATGATGGCTATGCGTTTCTGGCTCGTAGCGGCGGCGTGTGTTCTAGGGTTGGGAGTGATGCACGCCGCGGGGCAGGCGAAGAAGGCGCTGGGCGGCTATGTCGTCGAACACGACGCCAAAGTCGCAGAGCAGCAGCCGGGGCCGCACGATGGCGGAGGACAGACGATTGGACACTCGTTCTTTCGCGACGTGCCGAATCTCAGTCTCGTGTTCCGGAAGCGAGTGCTCAAGCCGGGCTCCGCGATTGGCTACCACGAGCAAAGGGAGGACGAGATCTACTACATCCTGAGCGGCCGCGGCCTGATGAAACTGGACGGAACCGATGTCGAAGTCGGTCCTGGTACCGCGATCCTCACCCGAACCGGCAGCTCCCACGGCCTCAAACCTGTCGGGGCGGAGGACCTGGTCCTGATCATCAACTACCCGCAGGCGACGAAATGACAGAGGGTCCTGAGAAAACTGATTCTCAGTTGAGTTGGGCGACTCTCCGGCGGAGCGTCTTCACGTGCTCCCAGACCTGCTCGCTCTCCTTGCGCGAGTCCTCGTCCTGGTCCGCTAATCGCGCGCGCTTGAGGTAGTCCTCGAGATCCCTGAGCGCCTTGGAGAAGTCGTTCATGTGGTAGGCGAGCAGCCCGCGATCGCGCAGATCCGGAAGCGCTCCGGGCTGCAAGGCGAGGAGTGCATCGGTGGTGGTGAGGGCTTGCGGAAACGAGTGCATCCGCACATACAGACCCTTCAGATTGCGCAGCATGCGAATCAGGATCTGCTTGCGTGTGGTTCGCGCGAGCAGCTGCGGCTCGAACGCGGCATCCTCACCGACGTGTTTCTTGAGCAGCTCGCGGCAATCCGCCTCGTTGAGGATGGCGCCGGCGTGGAACGGATCGATGATCATCCCGTCGCTGGGATTGTCGGTGTGGAGATCCTGAAGCGCCCGCACGAGGAAGTGCCCGGGGAAATTGATGCCCTCGGCTCTCACGCCGGCCCGCCTCGCGATCTCGATGTACACGACGGCCATCGTGATCGGAATGCCCATCCGCCGATCGAGGACTTCGTTCAGGCAGCTGTTGCGCGGGTCTTCGTACTGTTCGTGGTTGCCGGAAAAGCCCTGCGCACCGAACAGATAGCGATTCACCGCATCCACTCGCGCCGCCAGTGACGCGTCGTGACCCGGATCGCGAGCCACGTAGTGAAACGCCTCGTCGCCCATCTGTTCGAGACGGTCGAGATAAATGCCCGCATCCAGGCGCGGGTACTCGATGCGCGCGACCAGCAGCGCGGCGGCCGCCAGGTCCGGCCCCGGCCGGTCGGCGGCATCGGCAATCTGTTCTGCAAACGTCTTGGCCACGCGTCCTCAGTCTGCGCACAGATCGTCCAGCGCGTCGATGGTCACGGCATGGAGCCCCGCAAACACCAGCTCCGCGTCTGGCCTGAGCTCCGCAACGCTGTAGGTGTTGGTGACGGCGACACAGCGGAGATCCGCCCCGCGAGCCGAGTGGAGGCCCCACTTGGAATCCTCGATGGCCACCGATCGCCATGCAATCAGGTCGCGACCCGAGTGTGCGCGCAACTTCGCGAGCGCCGTCCGGTACGGCTCGGGGTCGGGCTTGCTGCGCTCGGTCTGATCGGCGCCGACGATCACCGGAAAGAGCGCGCGCAGGCCCGCGCGTTCGAGCACGTCCTCAATCTCATGCGTCAGAGCGCCTGACGCGATCGCGATCGGCACGACAGCCGCGGCCGCGCGGATGAAATCGGCGGCGCCAGGAAAGAGCATCTCGCCGGACAACGCCAGCGCTTCGTATCGCCGGCCCTTCCGCTCGATCAGCGACTCGAGTCGAGCGCGGTCCATGGGGAGACTGTGGTCCTTCGCGATCGCCTTGAACACACTGACATCGTCGTATCCGAGATAGCGGTCATAGTAGGTGTCGTTGGCGAGCGTCACGCCTTCCTCCCCGAGCACGTCCTGGTACGCGCGCAGGTGCAGCCGCTCGCTATCGGCGATGACGCCATCGAAGTCGAACACGATCGCCTGCAGTGCTCGAGGGATCGTCAATGGTTATCGGCTCCCGGCTCCCGGCTCCCGGCTCCCGGCTCCCGGCTCCCGGTTCCCGGTTCACGGTTGTGCGCTGAAGGCAGCCGCTCGCCGGCGTGAACCGAAATGGCCAACCGGTTTTCCGCCGGAGGAAACGGGCAGTCGAACGCGTCGCTGTAATAGCAGTACGGGTGATACGCCGCGTTGAAGTCCACCACGTAGATGCCGGTGGCCGTCGGATCGAGATTCAAGTAACGGCCCGCCGCGTAGGTCTCGTTTCCGGTGGTGAGGTCCGTAAACGGCACGAAGAGCTGGCGATCGCCTTCCTCGAGAAACGCGGTGAGACGAAGCGGCTGACCCTGCCACGAGAACTTGAGCGTGCCGACGCTTTCGAGGTCGCGAATCTTGCCGGTGGAGGTCGGCACCTGCATGTGCTTCCGCTGCTCGCTCGGCTCGAGCGTCGCGGGAATCGCGAAGTTCTCGTCGATGGGGAAGTAGCTGAGCGGGATCAGCGTACCGCGCTTGTCAGCGGGGACTGGCGAGTCGGAAGCGGACATGAAGTTCTCGTCCTTGGCCGCCCGTGCTGCGGCGACCTTGGTTGCATAGTCTTCTGGTGGCGATGTACACGCCGCAACACCGCTCATCGCAATCAGGATGGCCAGACAACCAAGCTTCACAGGATCACTATAGAAGCTGAACACAGAAACACGGAAACGTTGAATCACGGAAGAATTTACCAGCCCAAGCTCTTCGGTGGTTCTGTCGTTCGGTGTTTCCGTGTCTGCATCTTGCTAAGGCGCGACGGTCGGGAGGAACTTCGGCGGCTGACGATGCCTGGTCCCTTGCTCGTAGCTGTAGGCGAGCTTGATCAGCGTCGGCTCGCTCCAGGCGCGGCCGAAGAACGAGATGCCGACCGGAAGGCCGGAGACGAAACCACCGGGAACGGTAATGTGCGGATAGCCGGCGATTGCCGGTGGCGTCGAGCTGCTGCCCGCGTATGTGTCGCCGTTGACGTGATCGGTCAACCACGCCGGCGCCCCGGTTGGCGCGACCAGCGCGTCGAGCTTGAGCCGGTCCATCACCGCGTCGATGCCTTCTTTGCGCGACAGACGCAATCCCTTGGCGAGCGCATCGACGTACGCCTTGTCGGTGAGCGGACCCTTGGCTTGCGCCCTCTCGAAGTTCTCCTGCTCGAAGAACGGCATCTCTTTGTCCCGGTGCGCCTTGTTGAACTCGATCACATCGTTCAACGACCGCATCGGCGTCTTGGGCCCGGCCCACGCGAAATACTTCGGCAGGTCGGCCTTCAGCTCGTACAGCAGCACGTCGAACTCGCCATCGTCCATCGTATCGATGTTGGGAATGTCCGCCGGGTCGATCACCGTCGCGCCCAGGCGTTTGAGATCGGCGATCGCGGTTTCGAGGATTCGATCGGCGCCCGCGCTGTATCCAGTCATGCCTTTGCGAACGATGCCGATGCGAGCCCCTTTCAGGCCGCCCACATCGAGTGACTTGGTGTAGTCACGCAGCCCTTTCTCCCCGCCGGCCGCGGTCACCTCGTCGGCCGCGTCCACTCCTGCCATCGCGCCAAGGAGAATGGCTGCATCGGCCACGGTTCTGGTCATTGGACCGGCCGTGTCCTGTGTATGGGAGATGGGAATGATCCCCGTGCGGCTGATCAGCCCGACCGTCGGCTTGATGCCGACGATGCCGTTCGAGCTCGAGGGACTGACGATGGAGCCGTCGGTTTCGCTGCCGACGGTCACGGCGCTCACGTTGGCTGCAGTAGCGGCGCCGGAGCCTGAGCTGGAACCAGACGTGTTGCGATCGAGCGCGTAGGGGTTCCGTGCCTGACCGCCGCGCGCGCTCCACCCGCTGGATGAGCGGTTCGACCGGATGTTGGCCCACTCGCTGAGGTTGGCTTTGCCCAGAATCACCGCGCCGGCGGCGCGAAGCTGCGTCACCAGGAAAGCGTCGTGCTCAGGGATCGCCCCTTCGAGCGCGAGCGACCCGGCCGTCGTCATCAGCCGGTCGGCAGTGGCGATGTTGTCCTTGAGCAGCACCGGAATGCCGTGCATCGGCCCACGCACTTTCCCGGCCTTGCGCTCGGCGTCGAGCGCGTCGGCGATCGTCAGAGCGTCGGGATTGGTTTCGATGACGCTGTGCAGCGCGGGTCCCTGCCGATCGATCGCCTCGATGCGTGCCAGGTATTTCTCCGCAATCGACCGCGCCGTATCCTGCCCGGTCTCCATCCGCTTCTGCAGGTCGGCAATCGTGGCTTCCTCGAGATCGAACGCCGGCCCCTTGGCTGGCGCCGGTGCCGTACCGGGAGCGAGAACCGTCGGCGGTGTCGAGCAACTGGCGGAGATCGCGAGCACGAAGGCGAAGAGGGCGAATTTGTTCACGACTCGGCAGTCTAACGCGAGCGGTCGCTGTTCGCCATTCGCGATTCGCCATTCGCAATAGCTCAAAGCAAAGACCGGGAGGTTTTCACGCCGCCCCATGCTGCTCGTTGGTCTCGGGCGCTCTGCGAATAGCGAACAGCGAACAGCGGATAGCGAATAGCGAATAGCGGATAGCGAATAGCTGTATAGAATGCCGCGTATCGGGAGGTGGTTATGCGCCGGATGAAGACGGTGGCTGTGCTGGTTGGCTCGGTCGCGATTCTTGGAGCCGAACAGGCGTCCACACGAAAGCCAGTGGTGATCGAGGTCACAGTGAGCGAGGGCACGTCGATGTCAGTCGGCGTCTCGCCCGATGGCCGCACGCTGGCGATCGACCTGCAAGGGAGCATCTGGACCGTACCCTCCGGCGGCGGAGCGGCCACTCGCATCACCGATCTCTTCAACGACGCGCGTCAGCCGAGCTGGTCGCCCGACGGCAAATCGATCGCCTTCTTCGCCTACCGCGATGGCGGCTACGACCTGTGGTCGGTCGCGCCGGACGGATCCAATCAGCGCAAGCTGACTTGGGGCGCCTTCGACGATCGCGAGCCCATGTGGTCGCACGACGGCACGCGTGTGGCGTTCTCGTCGGACCGCGGCAATCCGCTCGGCAGCGACTACAACATCTGGGTCCTCGACACCCGCGACGGCAGCTTCCGCCAGCTCACCAAGGATCCGGCCGACGACTACATGCCGAGCTGGTCGCCGGATGATTCCGAGATTGCCTTTGCTTCGACGCGGGACAACCGTACGGTCTGGGCGATCAATGTCGCGAGCGGCGCCGAGCGCAAGGTTTCGAGCACCAGTGGAACAGTGGACGCGCCGTCGTGGAGCCCGTCGAATCAGATCGTCTATCACGTCGCGACGCCCGGTGAGAGCCGCTACGAGGCGGCCGGCAAACCGATCACCGGCAGCGAGAACGTGTTCGCGTTTCGCGCGTCGTGGGCCTCGCCGGCAGAGTTCTTCTACGTGTCGGACGGCAAGATCCGCAAGCGGAACGTGACGGGCGGCAACGCGCAAACGGTCGAGTTCACGGCGACGATGCAGGTGACCCGCGCCGACAGCCTGTACACGCGCAAGAAGAGGGACTTCACATCCGTTGCGCCCAGGCCGGTGCTTGGCGTCGTGCGGCCGGCGATCTCGCCCGACGGCAAGCAGATCGCCTTTGCCGCGGTGGGCGACATCTACGTGATGCCGGTTGGCGGCAAAGCCGTCAACGTGACCAAGGACCAGGCGCTCGACACCGACCCGGCGTGGTCGCCGGACGGATCGCAGCTGGCGTACTCGTCGGACAAGGACAGCGAGCATCTCCAGTTGTGGATTCGCGACATCAAGACTGGGCAGAACCGCAAGGTGACGAACCTGTCGACGCAGCCGCAGGCGGCCGCGTGGTCGCCCGACGGCAAGCGGATCGCGTTCTTCAACGTAGACGGCATGTGGCGCGTGGCCCAGATGTCCGTGCTCGACGTCGCGACCGGCGCGGTAACGAAAATTCACGATCAGTTGCCGCAGCCGGGTGCGCCCACGTGGTCGCCGGATGGCAAACGGATCGCGCTCGCATCGGTCGCGCCGCTCACGCGCCGCTTCCGCGAGGGCACCAATCAGGTGCTGACGATGTCGTCGGCCGGCGGGGATGACAAGTGGTACGCGCCGATCCCGATGCTGTCGATCGATTCGCGCGGCGGCTGCGGCCCCGCCTGGTCGCCGGACGGGACCAAGATGGCGGCCATCTACGAAGGCGTCCTCTCGGTCTGGCCGGTATCTCCGGCGGGCGAGCCCCTTGGTCCGCCGCGCCGCCTGACCAGCGAGAGCGCGCACTCGCCAAGCTGGACCGGCGACTCGAAGGAGATTCTGTATCAGTCGCTGGACAAGCTGCGGATCGTGAACGTCGAGACCGGCGCGGCGCGAACCGTGCCGTTCGATCTGAAGTACACGCCCGCGGTGCCGACCGGCCGGACCGTCGTGCACGCCGGCAAGCTGCTCGACATGACGAGCCCGACGCCGAAGACCAACGTCGACGTCATCATCGACGGCAATCGCATCACCAGCGTCGTGGCGCATGCCGACGCCAATCACGCCGCCGGCCGCGTGGTAGACGGCTCGAATCTCACCGTGCTGCCCGGGCTCACGGAGTTCCATTCGCATCTGCAAAAGGACTTCGGCGAGTCAGAAGGGCGCGCGTTTCTCGCGTTCGGGATCACGACGGTGCGAAGTCCCGGGAACACGCCGTACGAAGCGGTCGAAGATCGCGAGGCCAACGAAGGCGGCGTGCGTCCAGGCCCGCGCGTGTACGGCACCGGGTATCTGATGGAATGGCAGCGCGTCTACTACAAGATGGGCATTGCCATCTCGAATCCCGCGCACTTGGAGATGGAGCTCGAGCGCGCCAAGGTGCTGCAGCACGATCTGATCAAGAGCTACGTGCGGCTACCCGATTTGCAGCAGAAGCGCATGGTGGAGTTCGCGCACAGCGTCGGCGTGCCGGTCGCCACCCACGAGATCTACCCGGCGGCGTTTGTCGGCGTCGACAACACCGAGCACACGGCGGCGACCAGCCGCCGCGGCTACTCGCCGAAACAGGCGACGCTCCAGCGGTCGTACCAGGATGTCGTGCAGCTCTTCGGCAAGAGCGGGCGGATTTTCTGCCCGATGATCGCGGGCGGCGGCACGCGCAAGATTTTCATCGATGATCCGGCGATGGTGAACGATCCGCGCTTCAAGCTCTATCCGGAGTGGATTCAACAGCAGACCAAGGGCTTCGCTGCGCCCGCGGCCGGCGGCCTCGGGCCCGGCGGCGGCGGCGATCCGACCGGAGGCGCGGGGAAGATGGTGATCGACATCATGAAGGCCGGCGGCCTGGTCGTGACCGGCACGGATACGCCGAACGCGGTCAACCTGCACGGCGAGCTGATGGCCTACACGATGGCCGGCATGTCGGCCTTCGACGCGCTCAAGGCCGCGACGGTGAACCCCGGCAAGGCACTCAACGTCGACACCGGGACGATCGAGGCGGGCAAGCTGGCCGACATCATCCTGATCGAGGGCGATCCGCTGGCGAACATCGCCAACACGAAGAACGTGCGTCGCGTGATTGCGAACGGGCGCGTCTACGAGATGAACCAGCTCATCAGTGCGCCAACCGCGAGATCGACGGCGCAATAAAATGCAACCACGAAGGGCACGAAGGACACGAAGGCAATACTGAGGCGTCACGCTGCGAAGACCAACGATCACGTGGACGCGGCCGCGGAGACACGGAGACGCAGAGAGAGACAACCACGAAGAAAGGCAACCCCGAAGGACACGAAGGCCACGAAGCAACACAACAAACCACGAAACCGGCTGCCACGAGCCTGCGCTGTTTCGCCGGGGCATGCGCTGTTACCTGGAGAGGCGTTCCGCGATACGCCGGTCAGCGTATTGGGGTTTCATGGATCCGGGGAGTTTCACGACGTTTGAGTTCACACGGAGAGCAAAGACATTTGGATTCGGGCCACGAAGGCCGATACAGGCCCGATATCACCGACCAATGCCAATCAGGTGAGACTCGTCCGCTTGGAGTGACGGTCAGGCTGACCCTCGAGGATTCTCGCGTGGAGCATTCGAGCCGGCGGCATAACGCAAATGGAGCCGACGCGCCAGACGGTGTGTGCGAACGTGTCGCTGCGGTGCGCGGCTCATTTGCAACGTTAGGCGGTCAGATGGAGGCAAGCATGAGACGAATTGGCCCAGCCTGCACGTTGCTGATGGTCATCGTGGTGCCTTCTCCCGTTCTCGGACAGAAGCCTCCAGAAATCACAGCGAATTCTGTCGAACGTGGGTTCGCCGACGTCCCTGGTGGCCGTCTCTACTACGAAATCACCGGCTCTGGCGACCCAGTGGTTCTGATTCATGGTGGTTGGGGCGATATCCGCTACTGGGACGAGCAGTTCCTTGCCCTGTCTCAAAGGTACCGCGTCCTGAGATACGACGTGCGCGGTTACGGCAAGTCATCGCCGCCAGTCGCGGCTTTGGCGTACAGTGACCAAGAAGATCTTGCGAGCCTTCTGGATCGTTTCCAAATTCGGAACGAGCGCTTGGTTGGTTTCTCGATGGGATCGCGCATCGCGGTCGACTATGTCATCGAATTCCCCGGCCGGAGCCGCTCCCTGACTGTGGTCGGACCGGTCGTGTCCGGGTATTCCTCTGCGCTACAAAAGGCTTTCACCAGCCGGTACGCGGAAGTTGGAGGTGTTTTGAAAGCTGGAGGGCGGGAAGCGGCCGCGGATCATGTCATCGACATCTTTGCGGGCATGACCGGCGATGCCGCCACGACGGCTCGAGTTCGGGCAATCGTGAACGATCATTCATTCTGGTTCCACGCGAACGAAAGCCCGAGGCGGACCTCGTGGGCTAACGACAGGCTGTCAGAAATACGAATACCGACTCTAGCGCTGACCGCGGAGCGAGACGTGCCATTCTGTCAGGAGATTGCCGATCGAATTGCGAGTGTTGTTCAAGGAGCGGAGAAAGCCGTCCTGCCGATCGCGGGCCATTTTATGATGCTGGAGCGGCCTGAAGGCTTTAACCAGGTCCTGCTCGACTTTTTTCGCCGACACTGAGGTCACGCCGCCTAACACGAGTTGCCCAGACGGCCGCTGGTGCGATCGTGCACGGCCGCTGGTGAACGCTAGCCGTTCGGCGGGAGGGTCATGTGACAGAGCGAAAGAGCGAGAGCATCTCCGTGGACCCCAATGAGCTGGTCCAGAAGGTCTTGCGCGAGTCCTATTTGCAGACCACCGAAGACCTGCGCTTCTACGCGGAGAAGGTGCGCCACTTCAATGAGAGCAAGAAGGCTCTCCGCGCGTACCTCGCTGCGCTACGACAGTTCAGGGCTAAGGTGATGTCTGCGGCCCGCGAGCGCGGTGTCGACTTGTGTCGCGGCGACAAGAAGGACTTGGCGATCCTCGGCAAGCTGTTCGGCCAATATGCTCACGCCTACGAAGTGGGCGAGGTCGAGCATGGGCTGTGCATTCCCGCTCGTGTGCCTCTCGGCGGTGTGGACACCGTTGCACTTCTGGATGCCGCGATCGCGCGCTGGGAGGAACAGCTCGCCTCGATTGGCGACGACGCCCAACTGGCCAACATCGACCTGCAGAACGTGCTCCAGAAGCAGCAGCAGACGCTCCAGATGATGAGCAACATCTCGAAGATGCTGCACGACACGGCCATGGCCGTTATTCGGAAGATGGGCGGGTAGGAGGTGCGGGAGGGCGTCGGCCGTCCTATGGCGGGTGGCCTTGCCTTCACCAGCCGCGATCGGCGGCTTATGCGCGGGCGTTAGGCGCCCCGGCACGACAAGGCACCTCCCATGGCCCCGGGACCCTCACGCTGGCGTCACGCAGTAAAGAACAGGATCACGGAACACTCGCCGCGACGATTCCATCCTTCTCGACGATTCTGACCGTCTCCTGCGCCCCGGACGGATTCGTCATGGCGATGGCCCAAGTGCCCAGGAATGCCGTCGCTTCGGAAGACTTGAGCGCAGAGTTCTGCGCCTGCAGTGCGGACCCAGCCACTAGCAGCACGAGAGCGATCGTTAGCCGCAGTTTCTGCCTCATGATGTCAAGCCCTTTCCAGCCGCTCGTGATCAGCGACTCTCGTTTAGACACCAGTTCGAGCGGACTTGGCGGTTTGTTCTTCGTGACCCTCGTGCCCTTCGTGTCCTTCGTGGTTGGAGTTCTCCGCGGCTCGTGAGGTGTCTTACCTTTCTTCGTGATCTTCGTGCCCTTCGTGTCCTTCGTGGTTCCGTGATTCCGGTGATTCCGGGTTTCCGTGAGAGGTTTTGAGCTGGCACGGCCGTTGCTCCCTTTTCACAGGTGGGCAGGGGTATCCGTTGATCGCGTCGCGCGCTGGTGAGTGCACTCTCCGCGTGCGCGTCGCCGAGCGCTCACGAGCTGGCGCAGAGCGTTCAACAAATCCTCCACGGCAAACCGATCGCGAACGTGTCGGCGCCGGTGTGGAAGGACGTCCGCAAGTTCTACGAATCATCGTCCGGCGCGCCGGTCTGGGTGAATCACCGAGGCGCGACCAAGCAGGGGATCAAGGCGTTCGACGTGTTGCGCTCAGCGCCGAGCCATGGCCTGAAGGCGAGCGACTATCGCGTTGACGATCTTCAGCAAGCCTCTGAAGCGATTCGAACAATGCCCCCTCCCGACGCGGACCGCGCGCGTCTGATCGGCGAGCTCGACGTTGGCCTGACAGCCGCGCTCTTGACCCTTGCCCGAGATGTCGCGCTCGGGCGAGCCGATCGGAACACTCCCGGATGGACGCCGCTTCGTCCGGCGCCCGACTTCGTCGCCACTCTTCAGGCCGCTCGCGCTGGAGAGTTGGCTTCATGGCTCGACGCGGTTCGTCCAGCGCATCCCGAGTACGTGGCGCTGCAACAGGCGCTGACTGAACTTCGCGCCAGGCGTGAGACCACCCCCGGCTCGCCGGAGATCGACGCGCAAATCCGAGTCGTGGAGCTCAATCTCAATCGCTGGCGATTGCTGCCCGACGATCTCGGCGAGCGTCACTTTCTCGTCAACATCCCGCAGTTCCGTCTGGTCGCGCGCGAGGCCGGAAAGAACGTGCTGGACATGCGCGTCGTGGTTGGCCGGCCGGGCGACAACACGCCGATCTTCAGCGACGACATGGAGTCGGTGGTGTTCAGTCCGTACTGGAACATCCCCGAACGGATTGCCCTGAACGAAACCGCGCCGGCAGTACTGCGCGACAGCGACTATCTCGATCGGCAGAACATCGAAGTCCTGCGCGCGTCCGGCAGGAAGCTCGAACGGATCGATGCTGACGAGGTGGACTGGGAGGACCCCGCCGCCTTGAAAAAAGTCGTGCTGCGCCAGCAGCCGGGGCCGGGCAACGCGCTCGGATCGGTGAAGTTTCTGTTCCCGAATTCCTACGACGTCTACATGCACGACACGCCGGCCGATCGTCTGTTCGCGCGCTCGAGCCGCGCCTTCAGCCACGGATGCATTCGTCTGGCGGAGCCGGAGGCGCTCGCGCAATACGTGCTTCGCGACCAGCCTGAGTGGGACACTGGCCGAATCTCGCAGGCCATGGCGTCAGGCACCGAACACCACGTCAGGCTCACGCGCAAGATCCCGGTGCACATCGTCTATTTCACGGCTTGGGTCGATGACCAGGGCCAGCTCCAGCTCTCTCCCGACGTCTACAAATACGATCGAACCGCCTTCCCCTGACCCCGCCCTCTAACCCCGCCCCTTCTTTCGAAACACTTTTCGCGAACCGGCGTCTATACTCGTAAGGCGTGTTTTTTCGAACGCCTTCCCCCTCGACAATTCGGCCGACCCAGGGAGTGAGCATGGCTGTACGTGTCCCATGCACGGTTGCCGCAGTATTGGCCGCTTCGATTGTTCTGGTCCCCTCTGCGATTGAGGCCGCGGAGGCGCCGGCTGGCGGCGTCGAGCGGCATAGCGGGGCCTTTGTTCGCGAGGATTTCGAAGCGGGCTCGACCGGATCGATCGAGTCCAACGTCTTCGATCTGGCATTGAGCGCCGCGTCATGCGCCGTACGGTCGGGCGCCGTCGACCGTCCACAGACGCTCACTGTGATCGACTACTCGAAGCCCTCCAACCAGAAGCGGCTCTGGGTTTTCGACCTGACCAAGGGCGAGCTCATGTATGAAGAGCTGGTCGCGCACGGGCAGGGCAGCGGCGTCGAGCGCTCGATGCGCTTCTCCAACCTGCCCGACACCCACCAGACCAGCCTCGGGCTGTTTGTCACCGAGACGACTTACGTTGGCAAGAACGGCTACTCGCTGCGGATGGATGGACTCGATCAGGGCATCAACGACCGCGCCCGCGAGCGCGCCATCGTCATGCACGGCGCGCCATATGTCAGCGACGAGTTCCTCAAGGCCAACGGCCGCCTCGGCCGGAGCTGGGGCTGCCCGGCGCTCCGCAACGACATCGCCCGCGAGGTCATCGATCGGATAAAGGGGGGCGGGCTGGTGTTCGCGTACTACCCCGACGCAGACTGGCTCAAGTCGTCGAAGTTCCTCGGTGGCTGTGGCGAAACACCACCCTAACGGACATAGCCGCGGCGACGCGGAGAACGATCGCGCACCTGGCCTGTCTCTGCGCCTCTGCTTGTCTCGACGTAGCCGAAGGCGAAGTCGGATGGCCTGTTCGTGATCGTTGAAATCAGAAGACCGTCGTAACGAAGATCAGCACCGCCGCTGCCGCGGCGAGCTGCAGCGCCAGCGCCATGCGGTCGCGCAGGAACAGGACGCCCAGTCCGACCAGGCCGGCCGCAGCGGCCAGAAAATTCCAGTAAAGATCCTGCGTGCCTTCCTGCAGGCCCCTCGTCCCGACGCGCCGCCGCGTTTGTTCGATGATGGTGTTGGCAATATCTCGATCGGATTCCCGATCGAGCTCGTAATAGCGTCCGGCCCCGGCCGTCGCAATCCGCGCCAGCTCCGATCGATTGAGCACCGATCGCAACACCACTTTGGTCACGTCGCGTTTGGGATCGGGGATGATCCCGCCGGCCGTCGTCCCGACGCCGATCACGTTCACCGGCACGCCGTGTTCCTGAGCGAGCGCCAGCGACTTGGCCACCTCGCCGCTCCAGGACTGGCCGTCGGACAGCAGGATGAACGCCTGGGCGTTGGTCCGCTCCGCCGACACCTGTCCTGGAATCTTCACGCCCTTCCGCAGCTCTTCGTCCTTGTCGATCAGCCGCAGTCCCCAGTAGATGCCGCGCTCGATGTTCGTATCCCACGTCCCATCGTCTTCGAGCCGGAACGGCGAGACGTCTTCGAGATGATCGAGGAAGAAGAAGTAGGTGTTGGGATCCTTGGTGAGGCGGATCTGCGGCGTGGCCATGTGCGCGAAGAGCGCCAGCGCGACGCGGTCGTCCTCCCAGCGCAGCGATTCGCCAAGCGTTCGGAGGAAGCGCATCGATCGCTGCCACCGGTTGGCCTTCACGTCTTTCACGTGCATGGATGCCGATCCATCCTGCAGCACGACCAGATCGACGCCGGCCGTGCGGATCAGCGACGTCACTGCTTGCGGCCGGGCGACCGCGAAGATGGTGGCGGCGCTGGCGAGGATGAGACAGAGCCAGAACAGCAGCTCGCCAAAAAACGGCACGCGCTCGTTCACCGGAACCTGCCGGCGCTCGTGGAAAGCGCGCGCGTCCGCCCGGCGGCGCCACAGCTGCCACACCCACAGCACCAGAAGTGCTGTCGGAATGGCCAGAAGCGGCAGGTAACCGGAAGCGCCAAATCGCATCTCTATCCTTTACGCACCTTTGTCGCACCCTTGCCGGCCTTTTCCGCTTCGAGCCGCTCGTCGGGCCGCATCGGCACGATCATCTTGAACTTCTTGGTGTCCGATTCGGCCGGCGGCGCCCCTTCGTGGCCGTGAATGGTGATGTCGGATCGCGACACGTCTACCGGGGCCACGGGCTGGCGGCGTGTGGCAATCGCGGCTCGCAGCCTGACGATGTACTCGTAGTTGAAGGCGGCGTCGGTTCGGGCCGGCTCCTCGCGCAGCACCTCGGCGTAGTTCTTCGCCAGCGTGTCGAGCCTGCCGACCACGGCCTGCCACGGTCCGCCGTCGCGTCGCGCGGCACGGTAGGCGGCGTTGGCGGCGAGCAGCTTCACGTCGGGCTTGGCGGCGACGGCGTTGTAGTCCATCTGCCAATACTCGGAGTTGGCGCCGAGGATTTTCGCGTCGGCGATGGTCTGCTCTTCGCCGGGCATCAGGCGGGCGATGCGGCTGACCGGTTCCGCCGCGATCGCTGCAGCCTTGTCGTAGCGCAGCGTCACCAACTCCCGCTCAGCCGCGGCCACTCGCTGCTCGAGCTCCGCGGCGCGCCATAGGATGAGGCCCGCTGCGGCGAGTACGACGGCGATGATGGCTTGTCCAACCCACGATCTCATGCAGAACTCCCTCTACGTTTGCTGGTTCAGCGAGTTCAGCGGGTTCAGCCGGTTCAACGACCTTTTGCCTCTTTTGAACCCTTGAACCCTTGAACCCTTTGAACGCTGAACCTGCTGAACCTGCTGAACCTGCTGAACCTGCTGAACCTGCTGAACCTACCTAAGGAAACGTCTGAAACGCAGGAACGGTGAAACGCATCACCAGCGCCAATGTCCACAATCCGGCAGCCACCAGCGCAAACGGAGCAAAGCGCGGCCGCTCGGTGCTGTACTGCTTCATCTGGATTCGACCGGCGGTCTGTCGATCGATGGCCTGGATCGCCTGAATAATCGTGTTCTCGTCGCCGCCGTTGTAGAAGCGTCCACCGGTCCGCTGCACTGCGGCCTGCCACAACTCGTCTGCCACCGTGCGCTTGTTGCGAACACCGCCGCCGATCTTGATCAGGTAGACCGGGATCTTGGCCTTCAGCGCGTCGTTCAGCACGTCGTCCACGGTCTTGCCGTTCTCGAGCACGTCGGCGTCGGCGCCGTCGGTGAAGATCACCATCAGGTTGCCGGCCGCGTCGAGGTAGTTGAACGCATTGAACAGGCCGACGGCCTGCTCGACTGCCCGCGCCACGACTGTCCCCTGATCCGGGAACGCCATGAACTCGTTCCAGTCGCCGATGAGCGACGTGCTCAGCAGAATGTTCTCGTAGTCGGTCGTAAACGGGGTGATGACATACGCATCGTCGCCGAACTCGATGAGCGCCATCAGGTCGCGGTACTTGCCATGCATCCGCATCTCGATGAAGTATTTGGCCGCGCCAACCGTCGTGAAGAACGCTGCGTTGTTCGGCGCGCCCTTGGCCAGCCGGGACGAGGGCAGGGCCGACAGCATGCTCGACGACGCGTCGATCAGCAGGCTGATGCGGCGGCCAGGGTAAGTGGCTTCGGATCGAGTGAGCGACGTGCGCGGATCGCCAAGCGCCAGGATGAAAAACGGCAGGCCCGCCAGCGCCACCAGCAACGCGCCGTGCCGAGTCAGCGACGCCCGCGACCATCCGGCCGACGTCACCAGCGCCGGCAGAGCCATCCGCCGCCGGCCAGGCCGACCGCGCGAGACCGCTCGCATCAGCAGCACGACCACGGAGAGGCCGATGACGCCGATCACGACCAGCCGGGCGGTCGGCGCTCGCGAGAAGATCAGCCGATCCAGGCGCAGCTCTCCCCATTCGGCCATGGCCGAGGTGAGGAGAGCGGTCAGAATCCTTGACGACTGCTGGCAAGTCTTTCTTTCTTCCTTCTCCGTCAGCCCCAAGCCCCAAGCCCCAAGCCCCAAGCCTCAAGTCTCAAGTCTCAAGTCCGGCCTGGGGCCTGAGGCTTGGGGCTTGGAGTTCAGGCCCAGGGGCCGGTGGCTAGGCCCAAACGCGCTTCCGGAGATTCGAAATCGACTGCGTGACGCCGTTTGCCCACTCGGCGGGGACCGAATGCGCCGACCTCTGCTCCTTTGTAATCCGAATGGCGGTTTCGACCGCTTCGTCTGCGTCGGTGTTCCTCGAACCGTCGCGGCCGTACCGGATCGACGTCAGCGCCCTGAGGCCGTCGGCCAGTCCAGCCACTCGACCGCCGGCAATGCCGTTGGACGAGGCGACGGTCTCTGGAGTGGCCGCGCCTGAAACGAAGGCGCCCGAGCTGCCGAAGCGTCCGCTGATTTTCAATTGGCCATCCATGGCGGCGGCCCCGTTGGTGATCGGCCGCTGACCGACCTTGCGGCCGAGCGCGTAGGTGCCGGCGATGCGCAGCGCGGCGAGCGCGCGCCCGGCCAGCTCGGGCGACCATCCGCCTCGACTCTCGCGCTGGACGTCGGCCAGCTCACTGGACACGGCGCGCAGAATGGCGCGATCGCTCAACAGCGCACGCGTGACGGTCGTCTTCGACGAGCGCGAACGCATGAGCGTGACCAGCGTGATGATGACGACCACGCCGGCCAGCGTGAACAGTACGGCGGCGAGAGTCTGAAACAGGTTCGCGCGCGACACGCGCGATTCGATCTCGGTGAAGAGCGAGGCCGGCGCCTCGCGAATATCGGTGGTCTCGTCGGGCACGAGCGAGATCACTCGAATCGCCGTACGCGGCAGCGTGTAGGTCTGGTCGCGTCCCTGCACCGAGTCGCCGCTCGATACCTTGCTCTCCACCCGATAGGAAATCTCCATCGGCGGAATCATGACGTCGGCGCCAAACGTACCTTCGGAGATGACGCGCAGCCGGTAGTCGGTACTGGAAGAAGCGCTTGCCCGGCGTCCGCAGATCGCCCGGATGCGTGCCGCCCAGCACTTCGAACGGCGGCAACTGGACGACGGCCGCGTCGAGTCGTGACTGGTCGGGAACGATCTTGGTGGCCTCGGTCTCGACCACCGAGCAGGTGAGCGTCAACCCGAACGGCTCTCCCGTTCTCACCGCACTGGTGGTCGTCCGCCACCAGCACGTGATCGGCTCGACCTCGACGTCCTCGGTATCAGGCGGCCGCTGCGGTGCCGGCTGGGCGAGGAGGACGGAGGTCGAACACGCAAACGCGAGCGCGGCGAGGTAGGGGATTCGATATGTCACGTGTCGTAGCTCTCTGAACTTGAAACTTTCAAACTGAACTGAAACTCTCAACTTAACTTGAAACTCTCAACTTGAACTTTCAACTTTCAACTCTTGAACTTTCAACTTACTTCCGCTTCCTCAACCGTCTCTCCGCTACCCATTCCACCAACGCGATGTCGAATTTCGTCTGATCCAACCCCACGCGAACGACGTCCAGGTCCAGCGCCTTGGCCTTGGCCGCGACCTCGTCCTGCCAGGCCTGAATGCGCCCGCTCTGGCGGCCCAGCTCCCGCCTCGACATCATCCGCGTCCGCCCGGTTTCGACGTCGAACACCTCGATCCATCCGGCCGAGACGCGCGGCAACTGAAAGGCGAACGAACCGTCCACGAGCATCACGAACACGTCGTGCACGTCGTTGGCCTTGGCCAGCTCGCGCAGAAACGCCTCGGCATCGTCGAACAGAAAGTCCGAGACGACCGGCATCATCGACGTCTTGCGCGTGAAGCCCATCAGCGTGGCTGCCAGCGATCCCGACCGGCGAATCTCCTGCAGCCCGTGGCCCCATTGGTAGGCGTCGAGGCAATGGATCACCTGGCCCTTGCCGATGCGCGGCCGCACCGCGCCGAGACCGCCGAACGCGTCTTCGAAGGTGATGAGCCCGATCGAATCCTGAAAGAACACCGCCGACATGCCGATGGTGGCAATCGCCCGCGCGATGATGGTCGCGATCTGCACGCCAGGCTGCTCGCCGCCGGTGGTGTCGACGCCGCAACGCGTGGATGCCGATCGATCGGCCACGAGGACTACGCCGGACGTGGTCGGCTGTTCGAACTCCCGGACGATGAGGGGGCTGAAGTTGGTGAGCGAGGACTGGGCCCAATCGATCGCCTCGAACCGATCGCCCGCCTGCCAGTCGCGCAGGCCGACAAAGTCGAAGCCGGTACCGTGAAACATGCTCGAGTGCTCGCCGATGGTGAACTCGCGCATCCGCTTCAGGATGAGAAGCTCGACCTCGGTAATCTCCGAGAGATTGATGAGCGGCTCGACCTCTTGCTCCCGGGTTCTCATGGAATTGGCGTGCGCTCCACGATGTCCTGAACGACCGCTTCGGTCGTGAGTCCGTGACTGGCCGCATGCGGTCCGAGCCAGATGCGATGGCCGAGCACGTACTGCCCGAGCTGCTGAATGTCTTCGGGGTAGACCTCGTCGCGGTGGTGCACGAGCAGCGCCCACACCTTCGCCAGGCGGCCCCAGACGATGATCGCGCGCGGTGAGGCGCCCAGATCGACGCCGGCCTCGACCAGCTCCGACGGCGAGTGGACGAGCCAGTCGATGTCCTGGTTATAGGGACGCGTCGACGCCACCAGGCGCTGGATGTAGTCGCCGAGCCGCTCGTGCAGGAACACGTGCGCGCTGATCGCCGATCGCAGCTGGATGATGCGCTCCTTGTCCATCAGCGAGTTCAGGCGAATCTGCTTGAAGTCGAAGTTGACGAGCTTGCGCTCCTCCTCGGGAGGGAGGTAGCCGATGTTCACCATGATGGCGAAGCGGTCGGTTGCGGCCTCGGAGAGCGGGAAAGTGCCCTGGCCGAGCTCGACCGGGTTCATCGTCGCGATCGCGAAGCTGAAGGCGGGCAGCTCGTAAGTCGTCTTGCCGACGGTGACCGTGCGATCCTGGAGTGCTTCGAGGAACGCGCTCTGCGACTTGAGCGGGATTCGGTTGATCTCGTCCAACAAGATGACCTCCGCCGCCGCCAGCGGGCCCATCTCGGTGGTGAGCTCGCCGGTCGCCGGATTGATCATCTGGAAGCCGACCACCTCGGTGGGCTGCAGGTCGGCGCGCCCCTGGATGCGGGCAAAGCGCGCGTTGCTGATCGCGGCGAGAATCACGCCGAAGAAGGTCTTGCCGACCCCCGGGACGCCGCGCAGCAGCAGATTGCCCGAATTGACCTGCCGCTGCTCCTTCTTGTCGTAAGTGGTCGGAATCTCCGACAGGAGTACGAGGTTGGCGAGGATCTTTGGTGTCTTGTAGCCGACGAGGGCTTTGTCGCCTTCCGCGAGAATCGACTCGTGGAAGGCGATGGCTTCTTGGAGGTCAGGATGCACGGGTCCGCCTTGAAAGCGATGATCCTATCTCATCGGGTTCGCTAATCGCCGTTCGCCGTTCGCTGGCAGCCAAAGTCGTGCTGTTTTGCGAAAAGCGAACAGCCAATGGCGAAAAGCCAGAATTCTAGGCGGGCTTTGGCGACGGAGGGTAGAATTCCCGTCGGTCAGATCCCGAAGGGAGTCTTCATGTCACTCATCCATGTGCTCGTCACGCTTCTCCTCGGCACGCCATCGGCGCAACAGGGGTCTGCCGCTCCGACCCTGGACTACGACTACTACAAGGCTCACGTCGAGCCGCTCTTTCTCGAAAAGCGCCCGGGACACGCGCGCTGCGTGACCTGCCACGCCGGGAGCACGACCCTGCGCCTGCAGCGGTTCAACGAAGGCGCCAAGGCGTGGACCGACGAGCAAAGCCGCCAGAACTTCGAGGCCATCAAATCGCTGGTCGTGCCGGGCAGTCCCGGGGCGAGCAAGCTCCTCCGTCATCCGCTGTCCCGAGCCGCCGGCGGCGACGTCTTTCACGGCGGTGGTCAGCATTGGACGGCGAAGACCGACCCCGAGTGGCAGGTGCTGTCGGCGTGGGTGAACGGCGAGACGCTCGCGTCATCGGCCGAGCCGCTCAAAGGGCGGATCATCCAGACCAACGCGGCTGGTGATAACACGCATGTCATCGACCCGGCGACCAACAAGGTGATCGGCACCATCAACGACATCGAAGTGCCTCACGGCGTTGTCGGTGCGCCAGATGGGTCGCGCGTCTATTTCACCGATGAGTCGCTCGAGACCGTGGACGTCGTGGACTCGAGGACCTTTGCCGTCGTCAAGCGCATTCCCTTGAGCGGCCGGCCCAACAACATCGCGGTCAGCCGTGACGGGACGCGCGTCTATGCCGGCATCAACGAGGCACCGGGGGCGGTCGACGTGATCGATACGACGACGATGACCAGGATCAAGTCGATTCCGGTGAAGGGCGGCATTCACAACGTGTACGTGACTCCTGACGGCAAGTACGTCGTCTCTGGATCGATCCCTGGCCGCATGGTGACGGTCATCGACGCCAAGACCGACACGATCGCGTGGGAGCTCCAGATGTCGGCCGGCATCCGGCCGATGACGTTCGAGACGGCGCGCGACGGCTCGACGTCGAGAATTTTCGTGCAGCTGTCGGATTACCACGGCGTCGCCGTCGTGGACTTCGCGACGCATAAAGAGGTGTCGCGCTTCGAATTGCCGGCGATCCCCGGTGAAGAGAAGCACACCGAAGGTCTGCAAGGCGCGCCCGCTCATGGTCTGGGCATTACCGCCGACGGCAAGGTGTTGCTCGCGACCAGCAAGGTCTACGGCCAGATGTACGCCTACTCGCTGCCCGATCTGAAGCCGATCGGCAGCGTGCACGTCGGTCAGCATCCGGAGTGGCTCACCTTCTCGCCGGACGGCAAGGTCGCCTATGTCGCCGTGGCCGGCGACAACTCGGTGACGGCCGTGGACGTGGCCAGCCTCAAAGTTGTGGCCAATATCCCGGTGGGCCAGGTCCCGAAGCGCAACGCCACGGCGATGCTTCGGCGCTAGAATATTGCCTTACGGTTCCTGACAGGGAGCAGCCAATCATGGTTCTTCGAACTCGCCTCGGCGTGAGCGTCACCCTCGGGATAGCGTGTGCCGGCGTGCTGGCGATGAGCGTGGCGATGCCGGCCGGCCTCAAGGCCCAGGCAGCTCCGGCTCAGCCGGATGTGACCTTCACCAAGGACATCGCCCCGATTCTTCAGCGCAGTTGCCAGAACTGCCATCGGCCCGGACAGGTCGCGCCGATGTCGCTGCTGACTTACGAAGACGCCCGGCCGTGGGCGCGCGCGATGAAGCAGCGCACCGGTATTCGCGACCGAATGGGCACGATGCCGCCGTGGTACATCGAGAAGACCATCGGCATCCAGCACTTCAAGAACGACCCATCGCTGAGCGACGAAGAGGTGGCCAAGATTGCGAAGTGGGCCGACAGCGGAGCGCCTCGCGGCAACCCGGCGGACATGCCGCCCCCGCGCGTATTCCCCGACGGCAACACCTGGACGCTTGGCCAGCCCGATCTGATCGTCGAGAGCCCGGAGATCGAGGTCAAAGCGAACGCCCCCGATTGGTGGGGTGAATTCGAGCCGACCAAGATTCCGCTCTTCGAGGATCGCTACGTCGCTTCAGTGGAGATGCGAGAGGTCAACAATCTCAAGCCAGGGGCCTCGGATCGAGAAACAGTGGGCCAGCGTTACACCTGGCACCACCTGGTGTGGGCCACAGCCGTGCTTTCTGACGGCGACGATCCGCTCGAGGCGTCGTTGACCGAAGGCTCTGTGGCCTGGCCGGTCCACGAAGTGGGCCGCAACGGCGACGTGTTCGACCCGAATGCCGGAAAGCTGCTCAAGGCCAACTCGAGCATCGTTTATCAGTCGACGCACCTGCACTCGGGCGGTGTGGATGTGAAGTCGAAGCTGCTGTTCGGTTTCAGGTTCCATCCCAAAGGCTACGAGCCGGCCCTCAAGACCCAGGTCCGCAGCCTCGGCAATGGCGTCGACATCGACATCAAACCGAGCGAGGCGAATCAGCAGTTGCACGCCTACACCGTGCTGCAGCAGCCAGTGAAGATCGCGACCTTCGAGCCCCATCTGCATGCTCCGGGTCAGCGCATGTGCCTCGAGGCGATCTGGGGGATCAATATTCAGACGCTGAACTGCGCCGGGTACGATCACAACTGGGTGCGCCAGTACGAATACGAGGACGATTCCGCGCCGCTCCTGCCCCGCGGCACCATCCTCCACATCATCGGCTACATGGACAACACGCCGAACAACAAGAACATTCCGGATCCGCGCAACTGGCAGGGCTCGGGCAACCGATCGGTCGCCAACATGTTCATCGACCTCGGACAGTCGGTGCCGCTGACCGACGAGGAGTTCCAGCGAGAGATGGCCGAACGTCGGAAAAAGCTGGGTCCGAATCGGCCCGATGTGATCATCGGCTGTCCGCTGTGCAACGTGATTCCTCCACCGCCGGCGCCGCCAAAGCCGACGGTGCCTCAGCAACAACAACAGCACTAGTAGGGAGACCGTGGGAACTCAATCAGGATTCGCGCGACTCGCGCTGGTCGGCCTCGTGGTGTGTGTGATTCAGACCGCTTTGTCGGGTCAATCGCTGTCGTATTCGCGCGGGCAGAACATCTCGCCTGCGTTCGAAGGCTGGGAGCAGAATCCCGACGGCTCGTTCAACATGATGTTCGGCTACATGAACCGGAACTGGGAGGAAGAGATCGACGTTCCGATCGGTCCCGACAACAACATCAGTCCTGGCGAGCCAGATCAGGGACAACCGACGCACTTTCAACCGCGCCGTAATCGCTTTGTCTTCAAGGTGCGCGTGCCGAAGGACTGGGGGAACAAGGAGCTCGTCTGGACGCTGACGACCAGGGGCAAGACCGAGCACGCGTACGCAACGCTCCGTCTCGATTCGAAAGTCGACAACCTTGTCCAGGCGTCGGAGAACGGCGCCCTCGGCATTGGCGTCAGCACGCCCGCGATTCGCGCCAACGTGGCGCCCGATCTCACGATGGACACTGGCGAACGTCGCGCGCAGATCAACCAGCCACTGACCCTGGTGGCCGTCGCCAAAGACGATGGCGTGCCGCGTCCGCGTTTTGGTCCTGATTCGCCCGCTGCCGATCGCGCCGCTCGAACCGCGATCGCCCAGGGCAAGCCCGCCCCTCCGAAGCGCGCCCGCGGAGAGATGTTTCACGATCCGGCCACGCAGCGGCCACCGGTTGCGATCACCGTCGACAGCCAGACGGGGCTTCGCCACTCATGCTACGTCTACCGTGGCGCCGGTCGCGTGACCTTCACGCCACCACAGGCCAAGGTGTGGGAGGACACGCGCGCGGGCGCCAACTCGCCGTGGGCGCCGCGCTGGATGGCGCCGGCGGTTCCCGCAGACGGGAAGTACCTCGTGAACGTCTCGTTCGAGGATCCCGGGACCTACACGATCCGTTGCCTGGCGTCGGATGGGGCGTTGAACACGTACAAGGATGTCGTCGTTAATGTGAGTAAGTAGGCGGGTTCAGCAGGTTCAGCAGGTTCAGCGGGTTCAGCGGGTTCAGCGGGTTCAGCGGGTTCAGCGGGTTCAGCAGGTTCAGCAGGTTCGTGAGATTTGCGATATCGATGCGAGTCCAATAGCGCAGTTTTGTTGATCCATCTCGCCGAATTCTTCGCGACGAATCCGGCAGATTCAATGTTCGCTACGTGATCGAGTCGATAGACCGATCACTCTGTCATTGGCGCCAGTCGTGCACGACCGTGGTCGTGGTATACGACCATCGGGATCTCATCATTTGGCAGCTCGCATACGAGTTACGGCGGCAGGTGCTGCGGATGACGCGGCGTCGGCCGCATCCAACCGACTTCGCCTTTGTTTCCGACATCCGTCGTTCAGCTCGATCGGTCGCATCAAATATCGCGGAAGGCCACAACCGCTTCAGACCGCGGGACAACCATCGATTTCTGCTGATCTCGCGAGCGTCGTTGAAAGAGACCGAGGAGCATCTGGTTGACGGCGTCGAGAGTGGCTACTTCACAAAAGCCGATCATGAGAGCGCCCAGGCGTTGGTGCGGCGTCTTACGGCCGGGATGTCTTCTCTGATGCGTTATCTACGGAGTCCCGCCGCGGAGGCGAACTGGAAAAAGATCGAACTCCGATCGAAGCCACAGTCGCCAGACAAGCGGAGAACGCGCTGAACCTGCTGAACCTGCTGAACCAGCTGAACCTGCTGAACCTGCTGAACCT
This sequence comes from uncultured Acidobacteriota bacterium, assembly GCA_963773045.1. GTDB lineage: Bacteria > Acidobacteriota > Vicinamibacteria > Vicinamibacterales > UBA2999 > 12-FULL-67-14b. The sequence continues at coordinate 712,514 of CAVYZT010000005.1, forward strand.
GCTGAACCTGCTGAACCAGCTGAACCTGAGACAATCACCCCATGCCCGCCCGCCTTCTGACTACGCTGTTCTGCGGCTTGAGCGTCGCAACTGCAATCGCCCAGGACTGGCCGCAGATTCTGGGGCCGGCCCGCAACGGCGTCTACAGCGGCCCGCCCATCACTCGTACGTTCCCCAAGACCGGACCACCGCTCGTCTGGACGCGCGAGGTGGGCGCAGGTTTTGCCGGCCCGGCTGTCGCGGCAGGGCGGCTGATCCTCTTCCATCGGGTTGGCGGACGCGAAATCGTCGATGCGCTGGATGCGGCGACCGGCAAGACCATCTGGACGGCCGAGTACCAGACGGCCTACCGTGACGACTTCGGATTCGACGAGGGCCCGCGCGCGATCCCGGTGATCGCCGGCGGTCGCGTCTTCACCCATGGCGCCGACGGCATGCTGCAGGCGCTGGACTTCGCGAGCGGCCGCAAGCTCTGGGCGGTGGATACGCGACGTGACTTCTCGGTCGCGAAGGGTTATTTCGGCGCGGCGTCTTCGCCACTGGTCGACGGCGATCGCGTGCTTCTCAACGTCGGCGGCCGAAATGCCGGCATCGTCGCGTTCGACGCGGCGACGGGCAAGACCGTGTGGACCGCGACTTCTGACGAAGCGAGCTATTCGTCGCCGGTGATGGCCGACATCGCCGGGCAACGCACGGCCGTCTTCTTCACGCGCACCGGGCTGGTCGCGATCGATCCTGCCAACGGCAGCGTGCGATATCAACTCAGATGGCGCGCTCGTGTCGCGGCGTCGGTAAACGCGGCGACGCCGCTCGTGATCAAAGATCAGATCTTCCTCTCGGCGAGTTACGGCACGGGCGCAACGTTGCTGCAGGTCGCCAACGGTGCCGTCACGCCAGTGTGGTCGGGGGACGAGTCACTTTCGAACCACTACTCGACGAGCGTCCACCGTGAAGGCTTTCTCTACGGCTTCGAGGGACGGCAGGAATTCGGTCAAAGCCTGCGTTGCGTCGAGCTCGCAACCGGCAAGGTGATGTGGAATGTCGACGGGTTCGGCGCGGGCACGCTCCTGATCGCCGGTGACCTGCTGATCATCACGCGCGAATCAGGCGAGCTCGTGCTGGCGCCCGCCTCGCCAAAGGCCTTTCAGCCGGCCGCTCGCGCCCAGCTCCTACCAGGAGTGATCCGAGCCTACCCAGCGCTCTCGGCCGGAACGTTCTTCGTTCGCAACGAGAAGACCCTAGCGGCGTTCTCACTGCGGTGACAGGCTCGGAACCCGTCGAACCTGCAGAACCTGTTATCTCGTCGCCGTCACGACCGAGGTGTGGCGATACACCTTTCCACTCTTCATGACGAACGACACCTTTCGCAGGGCCGTGATGTCCTGCACGGGATTCCCGTCGACCGCGACGATGTCGGCTTGGAGGCCGGGGGCGAGCGTGCCGACTTGCTTGCCAAGGCCCATCGACTCGGCGGCGAGCGAGGTGGTGCTGATAATGGCGTCCATCGGACTCTGTCCGCCTTCGCGAACCCGAACGATCAGCTCACGCGCGTTTTGGCCGTGAGCGCCGGCCACCGCGTCGGTGCCCATCGGCATCCTCACCTTGGCGGCGAGCGCGCGCTTGAACATTGGATAGTTGGTCGGCACCGCCTTCTCCATGAAGTCGAAGCCCTCGGCGTTGTAGTTGCCGATGCCCATGAACTTCGCCTTGTTCTCGATGTAGTTCTGCAGGACCAGGCCGATGTTGGGATCGAAGTAGACGCCGTGCTCGGTCATGTACTTCAGCCCCTCGTCGCTCACGAACGCACCGTGCTCGACCTGTGAGCAGCCGGCCTTGGCCGCAGCCAGCACCGCATCTGGCGCATGCGCGTGAACCAGCGTGCGAAGCCCCTGCGCCTTGGCTTCACCGCACGCCGCCGCCAACTGTTCGTCGGTCATCGTCTTGCCGCCGCCCTCGCGAATGCTCTTGGAGGCGAAGATCTTGATCAGGTCGGCGCCCGCCGCCTTCTGCTTCCGGACGTACTCGCGGATCTGGTCGGGCGTTCCGGTCCGCTCGTTCATCGAGCCGAGCGAGGTCAGAATCCTGGGACCGGGAAGCACACCACGCGCGATCGCATCGCGCAGCTCCTTGTCGCCAGCCGCGCCGACGCTCTGCACCGTTGTGAAGCCGTTGAACAACGTCGTCCAGGCGTTCTCGGCGGCGTAGAGCGCCATCTCCGCCGGCGTCTCGCCGTCGTTCTGCGCCCGGCCGTCCTTGCCGAAGTGGTAGCCGATGTGGACGTGCGTGTCGATCATGCCCGGCAGCAATGTGACGTTGCCCAATTCGTAGGTCACCGGTCCCGTGCGCTGGTCCACCTTGACGATCGCGCCGCCTTTGACCTCGACGGTTGCGTTCTGAAGAGAGCCGCCCTTGCCATCGAGGACGCGAGCGGCACGAATGGTGACGGTCTGATCCTGTGCAAGCACGTCTCGGCCCGTCAGGAACAGACCAACCAGGAAACCAACGATCGTCACGAGGACATTTCGTCGAGACATAACGCGCCCTCCAACGACAAACCGAAAGGTTTGTCGCCACCTACCTGGAAACAAGATCTGTGTAATCTGTGTCATCTGCGGCCCTGGTGACTTTGTGTCGTCTGCGGCCCTGGCGTATTCCGTGTCATCTGCGGCCTGGCGTACTCCGTGTCATCTGCGTCCTAGAACGTCACGCGTCCGCCGAGGCGGAGCAACCGGCCCATCACGATAGCCGACGGGCGGCCGAGGGATGATCCCACGGTTTGCACCGCATTGGTCACCGCGTTGTTGTTGAACACGTTGAACAGATCGACCGTCGGCTCGAATCGGGCGTTGCCGGCGCGGAACACCTTGGTGACTCGCAGATCGAGGATGTTGACCCACGGATAGCGGAACTCGCCGCGCTCCGCCACCTGAACGTTCTGGGTGACCTGCGTGAGACCAGGCACCTGCGTTGTGGTCACGACATACGTGCGCGTCTGCGGCAGGCCGGACGCCGCTCTCAGCGAGCCCGACAGCCGCACGTCGGCCGGCATGGTATAGCTGAAGCCGCCGCGGATCTGATAAGGCGCGTCGAATCCGATGTCTCCCTGGTTGTTGATGCGAACATTCGGGTTGTTCAGATCGCCGCCGTCCTGATCGCCGAAAGCGTTGCCGATGGTGAATCCCCCGAAGATCGTCGCTCGCGTCAGCCGCGTGTTGAACTGGAACTCGACCCCGTTGTAGTACTGGCGCAGATCGGGAATCGTCTTCAGCACGTTGCGAACCTGCCCGCGCGTGGCCGGATCCTGGTTGTATACGACGAGTGGCTCATTGGTGAGCGGGTTGGTGATCGTCACCGGCGAGTACGCCGTCGGCGGCACGGCGTCGTTGACCGTGGTGTACAGATCCCAGAATCGGCGCCCGAAGTAGGCCACCATCACCGACGTCTTGCTGCCGATCTGGTGCTGCACCATCGCGTTGTACTCCCACTGGTACGGACGCTTGAGATCCCCGTCCACGAAGCCCAGGCTGGGCTGAAGCGAGCCCGTGCACCGGTTGCGATCGATCTCGATTTCCTGCGCGCGCAAGTCGGTATTGCTGTCGGACCACGGGCAGGTCAGAAACGAGATGTTTTTCAGATTGAGCGGCTGCACGATGGTGATGCCGGCCAGCCGGTCGTACCGGCTGAGGCCGCCTTTGAGCGCCGTGCGGCCGTTACCGAACAAGTCCCACACCACGCCGAATCGCGGCGCCAGCGTGTTCCAGTTGACGATGTTCTCCTGGGCCGCGAACTCGCGCGCCGGCACCCAGCGGCCGGCGCCGGCGCCCTGGGCGGGAATCGACATCGAGAAGCGCTCGAAGCGAAGGCCAGGGTTGATCGTGAAACGGCCGAAGGTCCAGGAATCCTGAATATAGAGCCCGGTGTTCGCGCCCGACTCCTTGTGCCCGCTCGGGTTGTTGACGAGCCGCACCGATTGAGGCGTTCCGTTCGACACAATCTGAACGATGTCTTCCCGCGTTTCAAAGAGCTCCTGTGACCACCCGGTCCGGACCTGCGCGCCCATCTTGATGTTGTGCGCGCCGGTCACGTACGAGACGAAGCCGGCGTAAGTAAACATGCGCGCGGTGTTGGTGTCCTGACGCGGCGAGACGCCAAAGACGACGGAGCGAATCTGATCGAAGGTGGCGACGGCGTTCGGGTCGGCCTCCTGCTGGAAGCCGAGCTTGTAGTTGACCGGCAGCGTGAACACCGAGAACTCGGTCAGCAGCCGGTTGGTCATCGGCGAGCTCCACTTGAGCTGGCCGATGTAGTTCAACCCGGTGGTCTGTTCGACCGAGGACACCGGCTCGTTGATGCTCGCCGAGATCCAGTTGTTCGGCCGGTGCCCGCGCCACTTCGCGCTGCGATCGTAGAGCATCGCGAACTTGTGCCGTTCCGCCGCCTGCCAGGTGAGACGGATCGTCCCGTCCGAGATGCGCTGATCGTCCACGGCTTGAGCGCCGTTGGCCTCGAATGTGTTGCCCAGGTAATTGTTCGCCGACCAGCGCCGGTAGGTGCCGAAGAACCACAGGCGATTCCGGAGAATCGGCCCGCCGTAGGTCAGGTTGATGTCGTAGATGCTCTTCACCCGGTTCCTGGCGACGAAACCAAGCGCCTCGAGCTCGTCGTCCGAGTTGTTGCTCTGGAAACTCGAGTTGCCGCCGGTAGCGAAGATGGTGCCCCGGAACTGATTGCCGCCATCACGGGGGATCATGTTGATTTGCACGCCGCCGACCGGCGCCTCCGCCGGCAGCGAGCTCGTCTGATAGGAGATCTCTTCCATCAGCCCGTCGTTGAAGTAAAAGCCGGTCTGGTTGCCGCCGAACCCGATGTGCTGAATCTGCACGTTGTCGACCATGAACACGTTGTCGTTGTTCGACGACCCGTGTACCTGCAGCGTCGGTTGCTGCATGATCTGCGTGCCGCCGACGTCGGGCGTGTTCGTGGTGACCCCAGGGATGAGCTGTCCGACGGCGAAGGGATCTTTGCCGGTGGGAATCGTGTCGAGGGTGTCGCGTGACATCACCGATTGCGAGACCGACCCGCGAACGTCCACCAGCGGCGATTGTCCCGAGACTGTGATCGACTCTTCGAGCGCGCCGACCTGGAGCTCGGTGTTGACCGTCGCCGTGAAGGCCGCCGTCAGGTGGATGCCTTCCCGCCTGACCGTCCTGAATCCCGGAAGGGTGAAGGTGACGGTGTAATCACCGGGCCGCAGATCGATGATCTGATACAGGCCGCCGCCGTCGGTGATGCTCGATCGCGAGCCCTCGATTAGGACCGGGCTGGCGACTTCAACCGTCACTCCCGGAAGCACCGCTCCAGACGCGTCTCGAACGACCCCTGAGATGCCGCTGCCGATTTGCGCCGCCGCCATGGCCGACGTCAGCAGCACGATTGCCAGAACGCCCAGCAGCCCGGTCGTCACCCGTCTCGCAAGATGGAATGTCATAGTTCCCCCTTTGACGATCACTGCTCCGGTCGGCTTGCCTCGCAGGGCTTGCCAACCGCAGCTCGTTCAATCGCGGCACGCCCACCTTCGCGGCATCGCCGCAATGGTGGGCAACCTCCGCATGCATCATGAGCGGAGGTTGGGGGGCTCTGCCGCGGCTACTGCGAACCGCTCGACGGTTTGGCCGTGGCCGCCGGCTTCGGTGGTTCCGGCCTCGGAAATTTACCTTCTCTCATCGACGCGTGATAGAGGATCGACGCCATCACCACTGACGCCTGCTTCAGCGCGGCCGGATCGATTCTCTCGGCCGTGTCCGCGTTGGTGTGATGCGTGCGCACGTCGTAATTCACATATTCCTGTACCGCCTGGAATCCCGGCAGGCCGACATTCAGGAAGGACAGGTGATCGGTGGCGCCGATGTGGCCCGGTGACGGAATGATCACGCCCAGGTTCGCCAGCGGCTTCATCCAGTCTTCCATGATCTTTCGGGCCGGATCGTTGCCTTCCATGTAGAAGCCGCTGATCGGCGGATACCCGTTGTCGAGGTTGAAGTAGACCGAGAACTTGTCGCGCGCAGCGCGATTCTTGTCGCCGGCGAGATGCTCGTCGACATACGCCTTCGACCCCAGCAGACCCTGCTCCTCACCCGCCCAGAGGGCGACGCGAATCGTGCGGCGAGGTCTCACTCCAAGGGTCTTGAGAATGCGCAGCGACTCCAGGGCCGTGACGACGCCGTCGGCGTTGTCGGTGGCGCCGGTGCCGGTGTGCCACGAATCCAGGTGGGCGCCGACCATCACGATCTCGTCCTTCACCACGTTGTCGGTGCCGGTAATCTCGCCGATCACATTCGCCGTCTTCTGGTCGGAATCGTCGAACTTGCCCTGAACCTCGACCGCCAGCTTCACCGGGATGTTCTGCTGTAGCAGCCGGACGATGAGGTTGTAGTGCTCGGCGGCGAGGATGATCGACGGCACCGCGTTGGCGCCCGCATCACGCCCGGTCACGAACACCGTCCCGTGCTCTCCGATGTTGGGCTCGATCACGACGCCCACGCCTTCGGTCTTGAGCGTGGTGAGAAGCTCGGCGCTCAGTTGCGCCGGCCGGGCCGGCGCCGGCTGAGGCGCCTTCAGATCGCCCGAGGCCGGCGGACGATCGGCCTTGATCGCGTACTCCTGCACCGGGCTCGACAGCAGAATGGCGCCTTTGAGTTTGCCGCTCTGCGCCTTGAGCGCGTCGGCCTGCAGTCCGGGGAGCCATACGGGCGCGGCCACCAGCCGTCCGGCGGTTGAGGGCGACCACCCGCGCGGATAGCCGATCATCGGCATATAACGCGGTTCGATCATCTCGATCGACACTTTTTCCATCGTCCAGCCGCGCCCGAACTGCCAGGGCTCGGTGTGCACTTCGGTCATGCCCCACGCCTTCATCGTCTCCTGCGCCCACGCAATGGCCTTCTTGTGCGCCGGCGAATTGGTGAGCCGCGGGCCAATGACGGTGACCAGATGGTTGAAGGCGTCAACTGCCTTCGAGCGCTCGAGCCCCTCGGCGCGGATCTTGGCGAGCATCTCGAAATCGACCTTTTCCTGGGCGCCGACGACCAGCGACAGACCGAGGAGAACGACGGCGGCGGCAGCAAAGCGCTTCTTCATAACCTGAGGATATTAACTCTTCGGCGCCGGTTCGGAGAGACTGGAGGGTTCTGGAGCATAATCTCGGGAACCGGAGGTCGCGATGGTGAACAGACGAAATTTCTTGCGCATGACGGGAGCAGTCGGCGCCGGCGCGTTTGCCCTGAAATCCAATGACATCGAGTTGATCGCTCAGGCGACCCGGGCAGTGGCCGACCGATCGGCCGACGATGTGGCCAAGGACGAGTTCTATTGGCGCGAGATCCAGAACTCCTTCATGCTCGACCGATCGCTGATCAACTTGAACAACGGCAACAGTTGCCCGAGTCCAACGGTCGTCCACGAGGCGTACAAGCGCTATCTCGACTCGTCGAATCAGGCGCCGGTCTATCACCGCGGGCTGATTGAGCGGAATATCGAGGTAGCCCGTCGGCGGCTGGCCGCCGAGTTCGGCTGCGATACCGAAGAGATGGCGATCACGCGCAACTCGAGCGAGTCGCTGCAAATCGCGCAGAACGGCCTCGACCTCGAGCCCGGCGACGAAGTCCTCACGACCGAGCAGGACTACGGGCGCATGCTGACGACCTGGGATCAGCGGGCCCGTCGCGACAAGATCAAGATCGTCAAGATCAACTTCCCGGTGCCGACCACGGGCGAAGACCTCTACGCGCGTCTCGAGGGCGCGATCACGCCGCGGACCAAGGTCCTGCACTTCTGTCACATCACCAACCTGACAGGTCAGATTTTCCCGGTGCAGAACATCTGCCGCATGGCCCGATCGCGCGGGCTCATCACCATCGTCGATGGCGCGCATGCCGTCGCGCACTTCCCGTTCCAGCTTCGCGATCTCGAGATGGATTACTACGGCACGAGTCTCCACAAGTGGCTGCTCGCGCCGACCGGCACTGGATTCCTCTACGTGCGCAAGGAGCGGATTGCCAAGACCTGGCCAATGCAGGCCGCTCCCGAGCGCCGCGACACCGACATTCGCAAGTTCGAGGAGATCGGCACCTCTCCGGCGGCGACCAAGGCCGCGATCAACGAGGCGCTCGCCTTCCATCAGGCGATCGGCGTCGAGCGCAAGGCGGCGAGGCTTCGCTATCTCACGTTGCGGTGGGCCAATCGCTTGAAGCAGAACCCGCGGATCCAGATTCACACCGGGCTCGATCAGGTGTACGGCGTCGCGTGCGTCGGCATCAAGGACATCCCGGCGGCGAAGATCAACGCCTTCATGTGGGACAAGTACCGCATCGTCACCACGCCGATTCAGCGCGATGAATACAACGGCATCCGTGTGACCCCGAACATCTACACGCCGCTGGAGGAGATCGACACGTTCGTGATGGCGATGGAGGATCTGCTGAAGAACGGCCTGTCGGCAGGAGCCTGAAGGAATTCGGGAGAATCTGTTGAACTGATGAGGTGTTGATCTGGCGATCGAGCTCGTGATCTGATGAGCTCGTGATTTGGTGATCGATCTGACGAGCTATCTAGTGATCTCAGCCTGACCGATCATCAAATAGCTCACGAAATAGATCACCAGATCGGTCTCCAGATCAAAAGATCGACAGATCGAGAGATCGATCACCAGCTCACGACTTCACAAGATCGAGAGATGTCACCGTCCCCTCCTCTCCCCAACCTGTTCCGTCCTCATCCGTGGCACGGGCTCGACATCGGGCCCGAGCCGCCGGAGATCGTCCACGCCTTCATCGAGATCACGCCTTTCGATCTGGTGAAGTACGAGGTGGACAAGCAGTCGGGTTACATGCGCATCGATCGTCCTCAGCGCGGGTCGTCGCAGCCACCGGCGCTGTACGGATTCATTCCGCGGACGTACTGCGGCGACAAGTTCCGGCGACTGTCGCGAAAGGCCACGCGCGGCGATGGCGACCCGCTGGACATCAGCGTCCTCAGCGAACGGCCGATCGCTCGCGGTGAGATTCTGATCCGTGCCAGAGTGGTGGGTGGATTCCAGATGATCGACAACGGCGAGGCCGACGACAAGATCATCGCGGTGCTGCACAACGACTACGTCTATGGCAGCGCGCGCGACATCGACGATGTGCCGCGGGCGCTGATCGAGCGGCTCCGTCATTACTTTGAAACCTACAAGCTCGTGCCCGAGCATCCTTCGGCGGTGAGCATCGAGCGCGTGTACGGCCGTGCGCATGCGCTCAAGGTCGTTCGAGCGGCGATTCAGGACTACATAGACACGTTTGGCCAAATCTAGTGTCCCGGATCCGATATTCGATGACGTCTTCCGGGCGGGGCATCCCGCCTCGCCGCGTTGCTCGTCGCTCACATATCCGCCATATGCTCGCTCCTCGCGCCTTGCGATCCGGGCGCCGCGCGCCGGAATACTGTCACCGAATATCGGATCCGGGACACTAGCTCCGATCAGCCCGACCTGCAATGACGCTCAGGGTTCTTTCGATCGTCGTCGTGATGTGCCTGGCGGGTTGCCAGCGCGAGGCGTCGCTCAGCGCGCCCAGTTCGGCAGAGTGGTCGGCGGCTTTCTCGTCGCTGATCGACGAGTTCCTCGATCAGTTCGCGAGGCACCATCCGTCGATCGCGGCCGGCAACGGCCTGCACCAGTTCGACGACCGGCTCGAGAACTTCAGCGCCGAAGCCATCCGATCCGAAGTCGCGATGTGGCGGGAGATGCAGACGCAGCTGGCGTCGATTCCGCCGGACAGCCTCACCCCCGACGAGCGCGTCGATCACCGCATTGTCTCGGGCCTGCTCGACGCCTGGATCCTCGAGCTCGACACGAACAAGACCTGGCAGAAGAACCTGATGATCTATGCGTCGGCCATTTCCGACGGCGTGCACAACCTGATGACAATGGAGTCGGCGCCCGTTGAAGAGAGGGCCCGAAGGGCGATCGCCAAGCTCGACGGTGTCCAGGCGCTGCTGGCACACGCGCGCGGCAATCTCACCGATCCGCCCCGCGTGATGGCCGAGCGCGGCGTGCGGATGTTGAAGGGCGCGTCGGCCATGCTGACCGGCGATCTCACCGTGGCCTTCGCTGACGTGAAGGACGAGAAGCTCAGGAACGATGTGGCCGGCGCCGGCAAGGCAGCGGCCCGGTCGATCGACGCGTTTGTGACGTGGTTCGAACTCAACCGGCTACCCGTTGCGAAGGGAACGTTCGCGGTGGGTCGCGAGAATCTCGAAGCCCGCTACCGGGCCGAAGAGCTGATCGATCTGCCGGCGACGCAGCTGCTGGCAATCGGCGAGCGTGAGCTGGCCACCAAGGAGTCGGCGTTCGCCGCTGCCGCGGCGCGTGTCAACAAGTCGCGGGCGCCGCTCGCGGTCTGGGCCGACGTGCTGAACGACCACCCGAAGCGAGGCGCCGTCGTGGCGGCGGCGCAGAAGGCCGTTGACGAACTGCAGGCCTTCGTGGCCGCCAAGCAGCTGGTCAACCTGCCTGCCGCCGAGAAGGTGAACGTCGCGCCGGCGCGAGAGTTCGACTTGGGGCTCGCGTCCATGCACGCCTCACCGCCGCTCGAGCCGACCCCGGTGAAGAGCTTCTACTACATCACCGATGCGCAGGCGGCGTGGCCCCTGGCGCAACAGGACGAATGGCTGAAGAAGTTCAACTACTCGACGCTCGCCGTGATCACGTCGCACGAAGTGATGCCCGGCCACTATGTCCACAGTGTGTTCATGCGAAAGACGCCGGGAAAAGTGCGGCGCATCTGGATCGGCCTCAACCCGTTTCCACAACCCTCTTCTGGACAGGACGGCTGGGCGCATTACGCCGAGCAGATGATGGTCGACGAGGGTTTCCGCGCGAACGACCCACGCTACGAGATGGCGCAGATCAGCGAGTCGCTCACGCGCATCTGCCGCCTGATCTCCGGCATTCGCCTGCACACAGGCGAGTGGACCGTCGATCAAGCCGCGACGTTCTTCGAGGAGAAAGCCCATCTGCCAGCACCGGCGGCACGGCAGGAAGCCGAGCGCGGCACCTACGACCCGACCTACGGCGGCTACTTTCTCGGCAAGCTGGCAGCGTTCACGCTTCGCGCGGACTATCAGAAGGCGAAGGGCGCCGAATTCAGCCTGCGAGAATTCAACGAGCGCGTGATGACCAACGGCATCGCACCGTGGTGGGCCCATCGGCAGCTGATGCTGCCGGGCGATACGTCACCGGTGGTCCAGTAGGTCAGCTAATTCTCCGACCTAATTCTCCGACCGCGCGCCCCACGCGAAGCTCCGCAGGCCTGACGCTTCGTCCTCGAACGTTTCGAAGATCGTCAGCAGCTTCAGCATCCCCAGAACTCCGTGGGTGCTCTGGCTGAGACGGATCAACTTCATGGCGCCACCCTTTTGGCCGACCAGCTTCAGCTCAGCCACGAGCATGCCGACGCCAGAGCTGTCGATGTAGGTAACGCCAGCCAGATCGATGAGGAATCTTCGGTGCCCCTTCGCGAGCAAATCGTCAACCTTCTTTCCGAACGCCAAGTCCCCATCGTCCAGTGTGATCTCGCCGCTGAGCGACAGAATCGTGATGTCCTCGACGTGCCGCTCCTCGATATGAAGCTTCGACGATTGCGGTTCCATTGGGACCTCCGACGTGGTCGGCGCCGCCGTTTCGCATGCCCGTCTTCGTTTCGACGCAGGATGATCGGACGTCAGGCCGACAATGAGACGCGTCCGGGCGTGTCTCCGAGACATTCAGAGACAGCACGATACAGCTGGCTCGGTAGACTAATGCGTCGAGGCATGAGGTTTCATTCATTTTGTGTATGTCTGGCTTTCTCGCTGATCGCACTCCCCGCCGCGGCCACGGATCAGGCCAGCCGCGAACGTCCTGCGGTTCTGGCCGTACCCGCCACCGACGCGCCCAGAATTGACGGTGTCCTGGACGAGGCGGTGTGGCAGACGGCCACGCCGATCGATGCGTTCGTCCAGCAGGAACCACGCGAAGGCCAGCCGGCCACCGATCGCACCGAAGTACGAGTGCTCTACGACAACCAGCACATTTACATCGGTGTGCACGCGTACGCGAGCGAGCCGGTCGTCGCAACCGAGATGCGGCGCGACGCCGACCGGCTGTTCGACGAAGACAACTTCCAGGTGATCATCGACACCTTCCAGGATTCGCGCAACGGCTACATGTTCCTGACCACGCCGCTCGGCGCCAAACTCGAGCAGCAGGTATTCGACGAGGGAGAGGGCGGCGGCCGCGGGACGACGTCGAACGTGAACCGGAACTGGGACGGCGTGTGGGAGACGGCCGCGCGCATCGTCAACGACGGATGGACCGCCGAGATTGCCATTCCGGTCAACACCGTGCGCTTTGCGCCTAGCGACGAGCAGACCTGGGGCATCAACTTCGAGCGGAACATCCGCCGCAAGAACGAAGCCGTGTTCTGGTCGCCAATCCCAAAGGCCTATAGCCTCACCCGCGTCAGCATGGCCGGCGAGTTGCGCGGCCTTCGCGGCCTGAATCTTGGGCTGGACCTCAAGCTCAAGCCGTATGTTCTTGGCGGCGTTCACGACATCCAGGCCAGCCGGATTACCCGCGACACCGACGGCCTACACGATATCGGTCTCGACGCCCGCTACGGCGTCACCGCCGGGCTGAATCTCGACGTCACCGTCAACACCGACTTCGCGCAGATCGAAGTGGACGAGCAGCAGGTGAACCTGACCCGCTTCGGGCTGTTCTTTCCCGAGAAGCGCGACTTCTTCCTCGAGAACTCGAACCTGTTCACGATGGGAACCGGCAGCGCTTTCACCTCCACGCCGGTCCAGACCGATCTGTTCTTCAGCCGCCGCATCGGCTTGTCGGACAGCGGCCAGGTGATTCCCATCCTTGGCGGCGCGCGGCTGGCCGGGAAGTCGGGACGCCACAACATCGCCATGCTCGACATTCAAACCGGCGAAGGCTTTGGCCGGCCCGGCGACAATTTCTTCGTCAGCCGCTACAGTCGCGACATCTTCCGTCGCTCGCGAGTCGGGGCGCTGTTCATCAACAAGGACACGGCCGGCGGCAGCGATCACTACAACCGGACGATGGGCCTGGACGCCAACCTGGCGCTGTCCCGCAACGTGCAGATCAACTCGTACCTCGCCAAGACGGCGACGCCGGGCAGAGACGGGAAGGACATGGCGTTCTACGGCCGCATCGCATATCGCGATCCGAAGTGGAACGTGTGGCTCAACTACCTCGACGTGCAGGACAACTTCAACGCCGAAGCCGGCTTCGTCCAGCGCACCGGCATTCGGACGACGAAGGCCTACTTCAGTCCGACGCCTCGCCCGAAGAAGGGAAACATCAAGCTGATGGAGCCGATGTACGTGCTCACGTACACGACCGATCAAGACAATCGCCTGGTTGCCCGCCTGCACCATCTGATGCACGGCACGACGCTGCGCGACGATTCGTTCATCAACGTCATCTACCAGCGCAACCTGGATGTACTGGATCTGCCGTTCAGGATCCGGCCGAACGTGATCATTCCAGTAGGCGCCTACAACATGAATGAGTGGGTGTTCTCCTACAACACCAGCCCCGGCAAGCGCCTCTACTCGCGGCTGTCGTTCTCGCCGAACGATTTCTACGGCGGCGACAAGAAGACGACGACGTTTGCCGGCGGGGTGCGGGCGACCAGCCAGCTCTCGACCGAGCTGCAGTACAACCGCAACGACGTGGACATGCCGTGGGGCAAGTTCCTCGTGAATCTGACGACGCTTCGAGTGGACTACACCTTCTCGCCGCGGATGACGATTCGGAGCCTCACGCAGTACAACTCGTCGACGCACGAGGTCTCGAACAACATCCGCTTCAACTTCATTCACCGCCCCGGCAGCGATCTCTATGTCGTCTACAACGAGCTGCGCCAGACGGGCTTGCCGTCCGACATCTTCGCGCAGAAGGATCGGCAGCTCGTGGTCAAGGTGAACTACCTCGTTCAGAGATAGATTGAGATCTGATGATCTGGTGAGGTGGTGATCTGATGATCGATCTGTAGATCTGGGGTTGATCTCGAGATCTGTTGATCGATGTGGAGATCTATCTGGCGACCTGGAGATCTAAAGCTCTCCAGATAGGTCAAACAGATCGATCTCAAGATCGTGAGATCACCTGATCATCCAGATCGATCGCCAGCTCACCACTTCACCAGATCACTAGATTCCGAGGCGGTCGCCTCTGGTAATATCCGCCGCGGCCATGGCCATCCGCGGGCGGGTCCTTCTCTTCGCATTCCTGCTCGCCGTCATCACCTATCTCGATCGCATCGCCATCGCCGCCGCGGCGCCGGCGATCATGGCCGAGCTCCATCTCAGCGTCTTGCAGATGAGCGTGGTGTTCAGTGCGTTCACACTCGCGTACTCACTGTTCGAGATTCCGTCGGGCTGGCTCGGCGACGTCATGGGCTCGCGTCGCGTGCTCGCCCGCATCGTCTTGTGGTGGTCGGCTTTCACCATGCTCACCGGTGCGGCGCGCGGATTTGGCTCGCTGCTGGCGATTCGATTCTTGTTCGGCGCAGGCGAGGCGGGAGCGTTTCCCAACATCGCGCGCACCTTCGCGACCTGGTTTCCGCCGCAGGAGCGCGGCCGCGCCAATGGCGTCATGTTTCTCGGATCGCGCGTCGGCGGCATGCTGTCGGCGCCGCTGGCGCTGCTGTTCATCGTGCAGTGGGGCTGGAGGGTGACGTTCGTCGCCTTTGGCTGGATTGGCATCGTCTGGGCAGCGCTGTGGTTCCGCTATCACTGGGAGCGGCCGGAAGAGCATCCGTCGATCACGCCTGACGAGCTGAGATGGATTCAGCAGGACCAGTCGGCCGCGCGCGCGGCACGAACGCCAACGCCATGGGCGGCGCTGCTCCGCAGCCGCAACTTGTACGCGATCTGCGCGATGTACTTCGCGTTTGGTTACGGTCTGTACTTTTACTTCACCTGGCTGCCCACCTATCTGATCACCGTGCTGGGCTTTTCAGTCTTTGCGGGTGGTCTCTTTGCGGCGCTCCCGTTTGTCCTTGCTGGCATGGCCGATGTCTGCGGCGGCTGGCTGACCGATCGCCTTTCGCGCGAGTACGGGCTTCGAATCGGGCGCTGCTATCTCGGCTGCGCCGCGTTTCTCACCTGCGCTGGATTCGTGTTCGTCTCGACGCTCGACGTGTCGGCCGTGAGCAAGGCCGTGCTGCTGGCCTGTGCGTTGGCCTCAGCCGACCTCGGCTTGAGCGCGTGCTGGGCCGTGCCTGTGGACGTGGCCCCGCAACACGCCGGTGTCTTGACCGGCGCGATGAACACGCTGGGAAACCTCGGCGGCCTGGTTGGCCCCCTGGTCCTCGGCGTCGCCGTCGATCGCTGGCAATCGTGGACGATTCCGTTCTACATGACGGCGGCCATCTACGCGGCCGGCGCGCTGGCGTGGCTGGCGATCGACCCGGAGCGGCGCCTGGAACCTTTAGACACATGCTCACGCTGAACTCCCGATCAATGCAAGATTCCGTGCGTTGGCCGCAGAGGCGCGGAGTCGCGGAGGGTTAGGGCTGAGAATCAACTCCGCGTCTCCGTGGCTCCGCGGCTGCGTACGTGGTTCGTTTGAACGGCGCTATGATCCCCGGGATGCTCCGCCGGCTGGCCTTCGCCACGCTGCTTCTGCTGCCCACGAGCGTGTGGGCACAGGGCGCCCCGGCGGAGTGGATCAGCTGGGCCCGCGACCACCACCATCCGATCGCGTCGATCGTCACGGCGCCGAACGACCAGTACGCCGACCTGCAATTCCTGAAAACTGTCCTCGACGGCCGCCGCATCGTCGAGCTCGGCGAAAGCGGCCATGGCGTGGCGGAATTCAGCCAGGCGAAGGTGCGCCTCATCAAGTTCCTGCACGAGCAGATGGGCTTCGACGTGATGGCGTTCGAGAGCGGGCTGTTCGAGTGCTACATGGCCAACCAGCTGACCGGCTCCGGCCCGCAGATGATGCAGTCGTCGATCTTCGGCGTGTGGTTCACCGAAGATGTCAAGGAGCTGTTCCACTACATCAAGGAAACGCAGCGGACGGATCGCCCGCTCACCTTGGCCGGCTTCGACACGCAGACCAGTTCGAGCGTCGGCACGGCTCAGCGGCCGCGCTTCCTTCACTCCGTGATCGATGCCGTGGATCGCGACTATGCGGTCGAGGTCTTCAATGTCGACACCGAGACCATCGCCGGACTTCGAACCGGAAGCGGCTATGCGGTGGCCAACGAGGCGCGGCTGCTCGAGTTCTACGGGAAGCTGCTCAAGTTCCTTCAAGATCGTCGCGCAGAGCTCGCCGCGGCATTTCCCGGCGATCCACGCCCGCTGATCGCGGAACGAACCGCGTTCTCGGTGATTCAGTACGTCAGGCAATTAGCGGCGGGCACCGACAACCTCAGGGTCACCGAGATTCGCGACTCGGGCATGGCCGAGAACTACACGTTCCTCGCGCGCCAGCTCTATCCCGACCGCAAGATCATCACCTGGGCGCACAACTTTCACATTCGCCACGCCAACGCATCGGCATCGGGCGGCGCGACCATGGGGACGTTCATCACCGAGCGGTTTCGATCGGAGCTCTACACGATCGGGCTCTATATGAACCGCGGAACTGCAGCCTTCAACGATCGTTCGGTTTACGCCATTCAGCCGGCTCAAGCCAACAGCATGGAGGGCGTGCTGGCCGCCGTGGGTCCGCCGAACCTCTTCGTGGACTTCCTGCACCAGGCGCGTCAGACCGGTTCCGCCTGGTTCTTCGACCGAATCGCGACGCGCGAATGGGGGACCGCCGCTCTCCTCATGGTGCCCCGCGATCAGTACGACGGTGTGCTGTTCATCGATTCGGTCAACCCGCCGAGGTACGCGACGGTGTTCTGAACGTCCGGCCGACTGGCGCGATCGCCGCTGATTCAAGAACGTGACGCTCATCCGACGGAACCGGCGCGGCGCCGCGGTGGAATGAAGGGAATCAGGCCAGCCTAGAGTAGACTCGGCCCGCCATGAAGGTCACGACGCTTCTCCTGGTTGGGTTGATGGCAACTCCAGCGTCTGCGCAGCCGGCCTCGACGACCTCGCGCCCCAACGTGGTCTTGATCGTCGCCGACGACCTCGGCTACGGCGATCTGTCCAGCTATGGCGCACCCGACATCAAGACGTCGAATTTGGATCAGCTCGCGCGCGAAGGCGTCCGGTTCACCGACTACTACGCCAACGCGCCGGTCTGCACTCCGACACGCGCCGCGCTCATCACCGGCCGCTACCAGCAGCGTGTGCTGCTCGAGCGGCCACTGAGCACTGACCCAGCCAACGCTGCCAACGGCCTCGCAATCGGATTGCCGGTCACCGGTCGATCGCTTCCGCAATTGATGAAGAACGCCGGCTACGCGACCGGGCTCATCGGCAAGTGGCATCTCGGCTTCAAGCCCGAGTACCGGCCGACGCGCCACGGCTTCGATTACTTCTGGGGCTACCTGTCCGGCTACATCGACTGGTACACGCACGTCCGCGGGGACGGGGAGCCGGACCTCTGGGAAAACGACGCGCCCTCGAGTGCCGACGGTTACTTCGAGACCGAGGTCACCAGGCGCGCGGTCGACTTCATCGCTGGTCACGCCAAAGCGCCGTTCTTCCTCGAGGTGGCGCTGGGTTCGCCGCACTGGCCGTTTCAGTCGCCGCATCACGCCTCGGTGGCCGCGCGACGCAACAACTCGATGTTCCAGCAGCCCGGCGATGGCGAGGCGACCCCCCCGACCCGCGCCGACTACGCGGCCATCGTCGAGGAGGCAGACAAGAACATCGGGACGATTCTGCGTGCGCTGCAGCAGCACGGCGTCGCGCAGAACACGCTGGTGATCTATATCAGCGACAACGGCGGTGAGTGGCTCTCACGGAACGCGCCGTTCTTCCATCGCAAGGACACACTCTGGGAAGGCGGTGTGCGTGTCCCTGCCATCATGCGCTGGCCGGGAACGCTGCCGGCGGGCAAAGTCACGGCGCAGGTGGCGATCACCATGGATGTGGCGCGCACGATCCTCGGCGTCGCCGCCGCTGACATCAAAGACGCGCGGCTGGAGGGGATCGATCTCCTACCGCTGCTGCAATCCTCCGCACCGCCTGTCGAGCGGACGCTCTTCTGGCGCGCGGTGTACGCCGGCCGCCAGCAACGTGCAGTGCGAAGCGGGTCATGGAAAGTGCTGCTCGACGGCAACATGCAACTCCTCTTCGACGTGACGCGCGACCCTGGCGAACGAAACGATCTCGCCGCGACGCGGCCGGATCTCGTCACCAAGATGAAAGCCCAAATCGAGGCATGGGAAAAAGACGTGGATGCCGAGGCCGCGGCTCTCAAGAAGGGACAGTTACCTTGACCATGAGATCAAGAGAATCTCTTTTGGTTTGCATTTCCAAAAAATTCTCCTGACCTCCTGTTTAGCCCCTCCTGATCTCGGGAATTCATTTCACTTCGACGATCTCTATCGCGATCCGATCTGGACCCTCGATCATGGCCGCGCGTGAGGTGCCCCAGGCGTGAATCTCCTCGAGGAACTTGACCCCTTCGGTCTTCAATCGTGCCACTGTCGCATCGAGATCGGCCGAGCTCACCGCCCAGTGATCGACGATTTTCCCGCGCGTGCTCACGAGTCCGCCGCCCGGCCACGGTCGGATCGAAATGGAAATGTCATCGATCGATACGCCGCCGGCTGGATCGCGCACGAAGCCTGTCTTCGCAAATGACGGCCACGTCGGCGGCGCGTAGGTCGTCGTCTTGCACTCGCCGCTCGGCGCCGGAGTGGCCGCGCCGCCGCGGCCTTGCGGCATCCGCGCGCCGAGATGCGTCGTGTACCACTGCATCGCGCAGTTGGGGTGCTCGTGATACATGTGCACGTGATTGAACCGCTCGGTCGTCCCGGCCTGTGCGTTCTCGATCATGGCGCCGTCGGGACCGCGCAGGTAGCCGAAGCCGCCCTGGCGCGTCGGCTGCAGGCCCTTTTCGCGCAACTCGAGGATCTGTTCCTGCGTCGGGAAACCAGGCAGCGTGTCGCTCGACATGTCGACGAGTTTCCCGTCGGCGGCGTCCCACATCTGAGCGATCGTCAGCCCCATCTTCCGGAACTTCTCGTTGTAGTCGCGTGAGTTCGGCGTGTTCCAGCCGAAATGCCAAACCGATGTCTGCGGGCCGGTCAGCTCGTTCTGCGGCGTCGTGGCGACCTTCGTGAACAGGAGGTAGATGTTGCCGGTCTTCACCGCCTCGAAGCCGTTGAAAGTCGTCTTTGTGGCGGACAGCGCAAAGGGCTTCGGGTAGTACTGGGCCGCTGCCTTCGGGTCCACCGAGTTGAGATGGACGTGATGGAAGTGGAGCGGCTCGACGGCGGCCTGTGCGCCGAGGTCGGAATGCCCGCTTCCGA
The DNA here is from genome assembly GCA_963773045.1 of uncultured Acidobacteriota bacterium. GTDB lineage: Bacteria > Acidobacteriota > Vicinamibacteria > Vicinamibacterales > UBA2999 > 12-FULL-67-14b. The sequence goes on from CAVYZT010000005.1 coordinate 732,016, forward strand.
CAAGAGCGGCTACTGACAACAGGCCCAGGAAGGCTCGGGTGGTTTTCCGCATCGAGTTCCCCTTCGCGTGAAGTGAGGGCCGCAGTTTACCCGCAGAAACAGAACCTGTAGGAGGTGCTGAACCCGCTGAACCTGCTGAACCTGTTGAACCTGCTGAACCTGCTGAACCTGCTGAACCTGCTGAACCTGCTGAACCTGCTGAACCTGCTGAACCAGTTCCTACTCGAACAGATACCCGCCCTTCGCAACCGTGGCGTCGGCCAGCCGGCGTCGCATGGCCACCGCGTTCACCGGTGTCACCTTCAGCAGCCGGCGGAGCGCGGCGAGCTGAGTGCGAAGCGTGTCCCCCTCCGCCATCGCGGCCAGGCAGTTTCGCGCTGCCAGCTCGATGCGTCCGGCGGCTTCGTGCACGAATGCGCGAGCGGCGTCGAGGTGGTGCTCGATCTGCGCCACTCCGCGGGCTGAGGCGTCCTGGGCGCGCAGCACGGCGCTCTCCGACGCGTATGTGTCGATGACGATGTCGGCGAGGTAGCTCAACACCTCCTGCTCCTGGTCCAGCTTCGCACCGTACTGCTGCATCGCGGTGCCGGCCACCATCAGCACCACTTTCTTGAATGCCGCGCAGGCGCGTGCCGCCTCGGCGAGCACGCCGTCCTGATCCTCGGGCACGCCGAGCGACGGGCTCATGATCTCGTCCTGCAGCTTCTTCGCGGCGGCGATGAGCGGCAGGTCGCCCTTGAGGGCTTTCTTGATCAGCATCCCCGGAATCAGCAGGCGATTGATCTCGTTGGTGCCTTCGAAGATCCGATTGACCCGCGCGTCGCGGTAGTGGCCCTCTGCCGGATAATCGCGGACGAAGCCGTTGCCGCCGTGAATCTGCAAGTTCTCGTCGATGATGAAGTCCACGACTTCGCTACCGAACACCTTGGCGATGGACGCCTCGACCGCGAACTCTTCCAACGCGCGTTGCATCGCGGTGCCGTCGTTGGGCTGCCCGTCAGCCGTGGCGTCGATGCGCTGATCGATCAGGCCGGCGGTGCGGTACATCAGGCTCTCGAGGGCGTATTCCCGGGCCGTCATCTCGCCAAGCTTGTGCTTGATCGCACCGAACGTGGCGATCGGCACGCCAAACTGCTTGCGCGTGCTGGAGTACTTCGCCGCCTCGGCGATGGTCCGCTTGGCGCCGCCCGACGTCATCGCCCCGAGCTTGAACCGCCCGAAGTTGAGGACGTTGAACGCCACCTTGTGGCCCTTGCCGATTTCGCCAAGCACGGCGTCGGCCGGGACACGGACCTCCTGCAGTATCACCGGCACCGTCGAGGAGCCGTGCAATCCCAGCTTGTGCTCCTCTTTGCCAACCGTGACGCCGGGCCACGCGCGTTCCACGATAAAGGCGGTGAAATGTTCACCGTCGACCTTGGCGAACACGATGTAGATGTCGGCAAAGCCGCCGTTGGTGATCCACATCTTCTCGCCGGAGAGGATGAAGCTTCCGTCCTCTTGCCGCATCGCCCGGGCTTTGGCGCCCAGCGCGTCCGATCCAGACCCCGATTCGCTGAGGCAATAGGAGCCGACCAGCTCTCCGGCCACCAGCCGCGGCAGGTATTTCTGTTTCTGCGCATCGGTGCCGAACATGAAGATCGGCAGAATCGTCAGATTCGCCTGAGCGCCGTAGGTCGCGCAAAACGACGCGTGGTGGCCGAGCTGCTCGGAGACGATCACCGCCGCGGTCTTGTCGAGATCGACGCCGCCGTAGGTCTCGGGGATGTTGATGCCGAGTAACCCAAGATCGCCGCACTTGTGAATGAGCTCGCGATTGAGCGCCCAATCCTTCTGTTCGAGCCGCTCGTTCAGCGGCTTGACCTCGCCGTCAACGAACTCTCCCGCCGTCTGGCGGATGAGCAATTGCTCGTCCGAGAGCCTCTCGGGTGTCATCACCTCGCCCGTCGTGTCCTCGATGAGCCAGGCCCCGCCCTTGACTGCCGTTCCGCTCGCTACGCTGGTCATGGTCACCCTCGTTCGCCCGCCTTCGCTCTCGCGATTGAAAGAGCTTCGGCGAGGCAGGCTGTGTTCGCTATTAGCTAATCGCTGTTCGCTGTTCGCCGTTCGCCGTTCGCTATTCGCCTATGACTGACGTACACGGCCGCGGAGGCGCGGGGCCGCGGAGCGCTCAGCCAAAGGCCAGCTCCGTGTCTCCGTGGCTCCGTGGCTACGTACGTTTTCGTACTCTCTACTCATGGGTATCAAAGTCTCTCGAAGATCCCGGCGGCACCCATGCCGCCGCCCACGCACATCGTCACCATCCCGTACCGCGCCTTCCGCCGCTGCATCTCGTAGATCAACGTGGCCGTGAGCTTGGCCCCGGTGCAGCCGAGCGGATGGCCGAGCGCGATCGCCCCGCCATTGACGTTCACCTTCTCAGGATCGATGTCGAGCTCTTTCAGACACGCGAGCGCTTGCGCCGCAAACGCCTCGTTGAGCTCGACGAGATCGATCTGATCGAGTGACAAGCCGGTCTGTTTCAATACCTTCTTAATCGCCGGCACTGGCCCGATGCCGAAGAGCTCCGGCGGCACACCGGCGGTCGCGTAACCGACGAACCGCGCGAGCGGTTTCAGTCCACGCTCACGGGCCAGCGATTCGGAGGTCACGACGACCGCGGCAGCGCCGTCGCTGGTTTGCGATGAGTTGCCCGCCGTCACCGAGCCGGACACGTGGAAAGCGGGCCTGAGCTTGCCTAGCGCCTCGAGCGACGTGTCACGGCGTGGACCTTCGTCGATCGCGAACAACCGCTCACGAGTCTTGGGCGTCCCGCCGTTGCCCGCGGCGTCCACGAACCGCACCGTCACGGGAACGACCTCGTCCTTGAAATGCCCCTGGTCGATGGCGGCAATCGCGCGTTCGTGACTTCGCAGCGCGAACGCGTCCTGCGCCTCGCGTGAGATCGACGACGCGTGTGCGTGGTTCTCCGCCACCAGACCGGTGCTGAGATACACGTCCGGATAGCTGGCGACGAGCGCCGGGTTTGGCGACACCTTGTTCCCGCCCATCGGCACGAGGCTCATCGATTCGGTGCCGCCGGCGACGACCGCTTCGGACTGCCCGAGCATGATCCGCTCGGCGCCGTAGGCAATCGCCTGAAGACCAGAAGAGCAGAAGCGGTTGACCGTCACCGCCGAGGCTTCCACCGGAATGCCGGCGCGCAGGCTGGCGATGCGAGCCACGTTGAGCCCCTGTTCAGCTTCGGGCATCGCGCACCCAAGAATCACGTCGTCGATTGACGCGCGATCGAGCCCCTCGACCCGATTGAGTGCGGCCCCAATCGCGGTGGCGGCCAGCTCGTCGGGCCGCATCACGCTGAGGGTTCCCTTTGGCGCTTTGCCGACCGGTGTCCTGACGGCAGAAACGATGACAGCGTTACGCATTGAAATCTCCAAGCAGGTCCTCGACGGCCTCTCCGACCAGGCTGGTCTTGCCGTCGAAGAGATGATCGGCGTCTTCGATGACCACCAGCTCTTTCGGCTCTGGAAGCTGTGCGTAGAAGCGTCGAATGTCTTTGATCGAAATCAGCTCGTCCCGTTCACCATGGACGATGAATTTGGGGAGCGTTGAGGTGAGCAGCACGCTGAAGTCGTATCGATCGATCGGCGGCGCGATGCCGAAGAGCAACGAGACGCGTGGATCGGATGCGCCGGTGGTCATCGCGACCCAGGCGCCGAACGACATGCCCGCCGCCCATGCCGGCAGCTCGGGATACCGTTCCCTTGCGAAGGTGATGGCCGCGCGGAAATCCTCCTGCTCGCCACGCCCGTCGTCGAACGTGCCGGCGCTCCGCCCCACGCCGCGAAAGTTGAAGCGCAGTGCCGCGACGCCGATTCGCGTCATCGCCTTGGCGGCCTGATAGACGCCCTTGGTGTGCAGCGTGCCGCCCTGCAGCGGATGCGGATGCCCGAACACGGCCACCGCGCGCGGTTCGCCCTCTGGAAGGTCGAACAGCGCCTCGAGTGGACCCGCTGGCCCCGGGATCTCACGCAGGAACTCAGTCGGCATTCACAAACCTTTCAAGGGTGGCCGCAAAGGCGTCGGGTCTCGTGACGATGCCCAGGTGGCCGGTGCGCTCGAGCACGACGTGCTCGGCCGAGCGCAGGCGTTCGAGATAGCGCCGTGTCGATGCCACCGGCACGATCCGATCGAGCTCGGGCTCGCCGGTGACGACGAGCGTGGGCGCCTCGACCGCGCTTGGATCGGCAAAGCGATGCTGCTGGGCCCAGCGGACGCGACGAGCCATGAGTGTCGGCGACATGGGCGCGCGCGCGACCCGCAGGCCATGCTTCGCCATCGCGCGAAATCGCTTGGCGATGCCGGGTACGGCCGCCGCGAACTCCGCGCGCAGCCGCCCAGGTGCGGTGAGGACGAAGAGCGGACTCAGCAGTCGCGGCGCCCTGAGATAGAAGCGGACTCGCGCATCCGGCGTCCAGGTCGTGGGCAACGCCGACACGAGGACCAGTCGCGACACTCGATCGGGATACCTGGCCGCGAATTCCGATGCGATCAATCCGCCGTATGAGATTCCCGCCACGACCGCGGCTGGAAGTCCGGCGCGATCCATCGCCTGCATCACCTGGCTCACGTAATTGTCGAATCCGCGCGCCGGCTCGCAGGCAAAACCGCTCGTCCGCTCGTCGCACAGCGAAAACGCCACGACACGCTGCCGCCGCGCCAGCGCGTCGACGGCTGGCCGCACCCATTCCCACCGGCCTTGAATGCCGGGAATCAAAACGATGGGAGTTCCGGAGCCGAGGTCGATCATCGCTGTTCGCTATTCGCCGTTCGCTGTTCGCCGTTTGCCAAGCCGTCGTCTGCCGTCTGCCGGTTGCCGGTTGCCGTTAGTTCCTCAAGGGCTTGCCGGTTTTTAACGTATGTTGAATCCGCTCGAGCGTCTTGCGCTCGCCAAGCAGGCTCATGAACGCTTCTCGTTCGAGATCGAGCAAGTACTGTTCGGATACGGTGGTTGCGTGAGGCACGTTGCCTCCGGCAAAGATGTGCGCCAGCTTGCGGCCGATGAGCGCATCGTGATCGCTCGCGCGGCCGGCCCGCCACGCGAGGTGGACGCCGAGCGTCAACGCGGCACCCAGCGATTCACCGCCGACCGGGATCGACTTTCGTGGCGCGGGGACGTGGTAGCCCTCGCGCACGCGTTCGAGCGCCTTGGCCTTGGCGTCTGTGATCAACCGCTCGCGATTCATCGTGAAGCTGTCGGTCGGCGCCAGGTAGGCGAGGCCGACCGCGTCCGGCCCGCTGGCCGACACCTTGGCCAGCGCGACCGTCTCGAATGCTTTTTGCACATAGGGCAGGGGATCGCTCTGCGGTGTGGGCAGCTGCGACATCGCGCGAACAATCATTTCCTTGGTACCACCGCCGGCCGGAATCAGGCCGACGCCGACTTCAACCAGGCCGAGATACGTCTCGCCGCATGCCTGTACCCGATCGCCGTGCAGCGCGATCTCGGCGCCGCCGCCAAGCGTGAGGCCTGCCGGCGCCACCACGACGGGAACAGGACTGTAGCGAAGCGCCATGGTGGCCTGCTGAAACCCGCGAATCATCAGGTCCACCTCATCCCAATTGCCTTCCTGCGCTTCGAGCAGCACGAGCATCAGGTTGGCGCCCGCCGAGAAATTGGCGGCGTCGTTGCCGACCACCAGCGCCTGGCCATGCTTGACCGCTTCCTTGACGCCGGCCTGCAGCATCTGCACCGTGTCGCCGCCAATCAAGTTCATCTTCGAATGGAACTCGACGACGAAGACGCCGTCCCCAAGGTCCACGAGGCTGGCGCCCGCGTTCTTCTTGACCACCGCGCGCCGTTCCCTGGCCGAGCGGAGAATTTGCAGATCCGGGGCTGACGGCGGGACGAGGCCCTCACGGAACCGGTTTTTTCCGGACTCCAGGAGCTGCTTCACGAGGGGAGGCGGTCCACCGCGGACGGCATGACCGCTGGTGTTTTCGGCAGCGGCCAGCACTTCGGCGACGCCAATGGCGTCGAAGAGCTCGAACGGGCCGAGTTCCCAGCCAAATCCCCAACGCATGACCCGATCGACGTCATCGATCGAGTGTGCGATTTCGGTGGCAACCCGAGCCGTGTAGACGAGTGTGGGCGCCAGCGTTGCGCGGAGGAAGTCGCCCGCCTTGTCCTGGGCGTGAAAGAGCAGGCGGACGCGTTCGCCGAGATCGTCGATCGACCCGGCGGCCTCGAGTGACGCAATCTGCGGCGATCGCCGCGGACGATACTCGAGCGTCTCGGTGTCGAGCGTCCAGATCTCGGTCTCGCCGGCCGCGCCCTTGCGTCGTTCGTAAAAGCCCTTGCCGGTCTTCTCGCCAAGCCGCCCGCGCTGCAGCATGTCCTCGACGAGTGGCGGAATCGCGAACGCCGCGCGATCCTCGGGATCGTCCAGGCGCGACTCGAGGTTGCGCATCACGTGCGCCAGCACGTCGACGCCGGCGATGTCCATCGTGCGAAACGTGGCGCTGCCCGGGCGCCCCAGCGCCGGTCCGGTGATCGCATCGATCTCCTCGATGGTGAAGAGCGGGTGACCGTCAGCGCCTCGCCTGGCCAGCAAATCCAAACTGCGGGCGACGCCGTAAAGGCCGATGTGGTTGGCGATGAAGTTCGGCGTGTCCTTGGCAATCACCACGCCTTTGCCGAGGACACGGTCGGCAAGGTGGGTGATGGTCTCGATGACCGACTGATCCGTCTCCGGCGTCGGGATGATCTCGAGGAGCCTCAGATAACGAGGCGGGTTGAAGAAGTGCGTGCCGAGCCAGTGACGCCGGAAATCCTGTGATCGGCCCTCGGCGAGCGCGCCGATCGGAATCCCTGACGTGTTCGAGCTCACGACCGAGCCGGGCCGCCGCTTCTCGTCCACTCGCGCAAGCAGCTGCTGTTTGAGGTCGAGGCGCTCGACGATCGCCTCGACAATCCAGTCCACCGTGCCGATCTGATCGAGATGCGTGTCGAACCCGCCGGTCGTGACGAGGCGATCCGCGTTGGCGGTGAACAACGGATCCGGCTTGAGCCGCCGTGCCTTTTCCAGTCCTTCCCGTGCCTGCTCGGGAGTGAGGTCGAGCAGCAACGAGGGGATTCCCGCGTTTGCGCAGTGCAGGGCGATTTGGGCGCCCATCGTGCCGGCGCCGAGGACGGCGACGGAATTAATGGCCATGGCGAGGGTTCCGGGAGGCGGCGCCGGTCGAACGGCGCTCCTGTCGTTGGGGGTTGGCGACGCCGTTGACGAAGAGGTCGACCACCTCCGCCGCCAGCGGAGCCAGAGCGTATTTCCGCTTGCTGATAATCCAGTTGGTGGCCATTTCGTCCAGGGCGCCAAAGAACATTTTGGTCGCCGTGGTCGCGCTGACATTGGCGCGCAGACTGCCATTCTGCTGTCCGGCGGCGATGGTTTCGCGAATCAGCTTCAGATAGTCCTGGACGTAAGTGGCGGAGAAGCGCTCCATGAACTTCGTGGACTGCCGCAGCTCGACCTGAAAGACGATGGCCAGATCGCGATCGCGACCGAGGCGGTCGAGATGCAGCTGCGCGATCCGCAGCAAACGCTCCCTCACTTCGCCAACCCCCTCGAGCGCAGTCCGGGCCTGGTCGATGGCCTCGCGCATGGTGCGCTCGAAGATCGAGACCAGGAGGTCGTCCTTGCCGTGGAAGTAGAGGTAGACGGTCCCGGCGGCGACGCCGGCGACGCGAGCCACGTCGGCGACCTGCGACTGGAAGAATCCGTTGCGGGCGAAGACCCGAGTCGCGGCGCGAAGAATCGCCTCGCGCTTGTCGGGGCTGGCGGGCGTCTTGACCAGCGTCATCCGCCGGCTGGAGGAAGGTGCAGGAGCCATGGATGGGCGCGCTGAATGAATGTTCATTCATTTTAGGTTCAAAGGTTCAACAGGTTCAAGGGGTCCGCAGGTTCAGTTCCCGGATTCCTATTTCCACCTCGTCAAGATCGTTTCCCGCCGGAACACTCGGACGCCGATCCACAGCAGGAAGACATTCAGGACGGCGAGCGTGAATGTCGTGGCGACCAGTAGTGGGTTGCCGACGACCGTGAACCGGATCATCTGAGCGACGAACGCGCCCGTGATCGGCAGAATCAGCAGCGACGCCAGTTGCTGAGCCGACCGGGCGTCGTTGACGCGCGATGAGACGATCACCGACAAGAGCAGCGCGGCCACGGCGGCCAGGGGGCCGAGGGCGCCAAACATCAGCAGGGCCCTCGCGCTCAACATGGTCATCCAGACCGCCGGCTCGGCCACGATCGCAATCCCCCCCACATACAGCGCGAAGGTCCCCCACATCAGAATGACCGCGAAGGCCAGAGGAGTAAGTGTCTTTGCGGCCAGCAGTTCGGCTGTCGAGAGCGGCGTCGCCAGCAGCGGCTCGAGCGCTCGCGACTGCTTCTCGCCGATGACGGCATGAGTCGCCAGCGCCATCGCCGCCACCACCGGTACGAGCAAGAGGAGCAAAGCAAATTGGTGGAACAAGTAGGCTTCGATCAGCCCCTTGCCGCTGAGAGCGGCGATCTCCGGCAGCCGTTCCACCGATGCCAGAGCCGCATCGGTGAACTCGTCCGAGGCGTCCAGTCCTCGCCCGGAGAGGCGTGGGGCGCCGACGACGACAAAGAACGGTGGGATCAGCGCGGCGATGGCCATCCCGAAGGCAGGCAGGATCGCTCCAGGCCTGCGAGCCAGGTCGGCCACATCCTTTCGCCCCAGCGCGCCGATGCGCCCCAGCCAGCCGGCTTCCATCATCACGGCGGCGCCACCAGCTCGAGGTAGATCTCCTCGAGCACCGGCCGGTCCGGCGAGACCCGCTGGATCCGCGCGCCCGCATTCACGAGCGCCGTCACCAGATCCGGAATCGCATCTGCGTCAGCCGCCGTGAGCTTCAGGCGGCCATTCGTGGCGGTCGCATCCGGCGCGAATCGACGTGCGATATCGATCCACTGAGCGGCGTCTCCCTCGACATCGATGGTCACTTGGGCCGATGGCACCCGCTGGCTCAGCTCGGAGGGAGTTCCGACCGCCATCAGTCGCGTCTTGAGGATTGCGATGCGATCCGACAACTCCTCCGCCTCGGCCAGATTGTGAGTCGAGACCAGGACGGCACGGCCGTCACGGCGCAGCCGGTGCAACAGGTCGCGAACCTGGCGCGCGGCGGCCGGGTCGAGACCCGACGTGGGCTCGTCCAGCAAGACGATGGGCGGCCGATGGACCAGTGCCCGTGCCAGGGCACACCGCTGTTTGAGTCCTTTCGACAGCGTGCCAGCCGGCTCGTCCATGCGATCGAGCAGGTCGACGAGCGCGAGAGCCTCGCTCGCTCGGGCTTCAGGATGGTCGAGGCCATAGAGCCGGGCGTAGGTGAGCAGATTCAATCGAACGCTCAGCCGCTCCCAGAGGCCAGGCGCTTCTGTGAGGATGCCGACCGAACGGCGAAGCGCTGTCGTCCGCTCGGTCGAGACCGGTACGCCGGCAATGGCGATCGATCCGGTCGTTGGCGCGAGCAGTCCCGCGAGCATCCGGAGTGTGGTCGTTTTGCCGGCGCCGTTCGGGCCGAGCAACGACACAATCTCGCCAGAGGAGACCGAGAGCGAGAGATCCTGCACTGCCGCGCGCGCACCGAACGTGCGCGTGAGCCGATCGGCTTGCAGGAGCGCAGGCGCCATCGAAAAGAAGATCCGCTACTTGACCTCGAGATCGCTGACTACCGCAGCGTAGAACGTTTCGGCCATGCGTCGATAGCCGGTCTCAGTCGGGTGCAGACCGTCGATGCCGATGTAACTGTCGACGCCCGGCAGCAGCGCCGCGTAGAGATCGACCAGCACCACGCGTTCGGCTGCGGCGATGGCGCGCATGCGATCGTTGTAGGCGAGCAGCGCCGCCGACGAGATCGTCCGCTGCCGGTCGGGCCGGTTGGGCGTCACCGTGCCGAGAAACACTCGTGCGCCCCGGCCGCGTGCTTCCACCGCGATGGCATTGATCGCTGCGGCCGCACCGTCGACCGCGCCCAATCCGCGGTTGAGCAGGTCGTTGTAGCCGTCAAGGAGCAACACAACCTCCGGCCGCTCGCGCTCGTAAGTCTCGATGAACCGCGGCAGCGCGTCCACGACCGGCTCACCGGATCGCCCGGCGTTCACGACGACGAGGCCTGGGTTCTGACTCGCGTAGCGCGACGCCAGTTGCGCGCCCAGCACCGTGGGGTAGGACGCGTCGGGCACGACCACCTGCTTTGAGACCAGCGTCGTGGCCGGCAGACTCATCACCGGCGCGGTCACCTCGCCTGCCGTCGTGCTGTCGCCAAACGCCAGGAATCTGGATCGTGAGAGTCGAGGGTTCGAGGTCGCGGGAACCGAGCTCGGTGTGGTGGGCGAGCCACAGGCAACCGCGAGCGCAATCGCCAGAACCGTTACAGCCATCCGCCGCGGACCGGTAGAGCCGAGTCCGAAGCGCCTACCGCTCAAGCTCGGCCCTGATGGCGGCGAAGAACGTCTCCGCCATCTTGCGGTATCCAGCCTCGTTGGGATGAAGGCCGTCGATGCCGATGTAGGCGCTCACGTCCGTGCTCAGCGCCGCATACAAGTCCACGAGCGGAGCGCCTTCGCCTCGCGCGATGTTCCGCATCCGGTCGTTGTAGTTCAGCAGGAACAGATCCGGAATCGCCCGCGAGCCGGGTTTGGCCGGCGTCAGCGTCGCGATGAACACTCGCATCCCGCGGTTTCTCGCCTCCGACGCCATCGTGGAGACGGCGGCCGCGGCGCCACTGGCGCCGCCGTTGCCCGTCACGCCGTTGTAGCCCTCGAGCAGGAGCACCACTTCGGGGCGGTAGCGGTTGATTGCCGCGAGGTATCGAGACACCGCCTCGGGCGCGGTCTCGCCAGGGAGCCCTTCGTTGGTCATCACCATGCTCGATGCCTGGGTGAGATACCGCGAGGTGAGCAACCGCTGCAAAACTGTCGGGTAAGACGCAGACGGCACGACGATCTGCCGGGTGAGAAACTGCCCGGCGGCGTTGGCGCTGCCGATCGGCGCGGTGACTTCACCAGCGGTGATGCTGTCACCAAACGCCAGGAACTTCGTGAGCGCGATCTTCGGCGACGGCGTCACCGTAATCTGGAACGAACAGCTCGCGGTGCGATTAATCGCGTCGGTCGCCGTGCACTGAACCGTCGTCACACCAACCGGAAAGCTGCTTCCACTGGTGTGCGTGCACGCGGCCGTGACCGGCGCCGTCCCGGCTTCAACGCTTGGCGCGCCAAAGATGATCGATGCCCCGGTGTCCGAGGTCGCGGTGTCTCCGACACTCGGCGGACAGTTGATCACGGGCGGATCGGCGACGACCGGGGGTCGAGGTGGATCTGGCGGCGGCACCGGCGTCGGTGCCGATGGCGAGCTGCAGGCCGCAGCCACGAACACGATGAGTCCGAGGGATCGACTGAGGGCCCGGCTTGCGGCCTGGAGGGGGCGCCTCGTCGAGCTCTGGCGCAGCATAGACAACCGCCAATTGTAACCTGAGTGCCCGCTTCGGGCCTAGCGACGCCCGGCTCTGGCTAGGGGGCTACCTCGAGCGTCGCCTTGATGGCGAAGTAGAACGCCTGGGCGATCCGGCGGTATCCAACCTCGGTTGGATGCAGGCCGTCGACGCCGATATTCCGGTCGAGCTCGGCCCCCAGCTGCGAATAGACGTCGACCAGCACGTCGCGGCCGTTGGAAGTGAACGAGGGAATGGTCGCGTTGAACGCCGCCAGGGCCTCGGCGGACCCGGCTCTGAATCCTGGCTTGGATGGCGCGAGCGTGGCGACGAACACTCGCGCGCCGCGACGCCTGGCTTCCTCGACGATTGCCGCCAAAGCCATGGCCGCATTCTGACCCGCGCTCTGACCGCCGCAGCACACGTCGTTGTAGCCTTCCATCAGCAGCACGACGTCCGGCTGGTGCGCGTCGAACGCCTCACGAAAACGCGGCATCGCGCTCGAGACCGCTTCTGCGGGTCTGCCTTCGTTGAACACTTCGATCGCGCTTTCCTGGGCGGGATAGTTCGCCCGCAACAACTCGGAGAGGATAGACGGGTACGAAGCCGACGGCACGAGTACCGTCGGCGCGAATCGCTCGTCCTGATCAGCGCGAGACACAGGCACCGTCACTTCGCCTGCGGTAATGCTGTCGCCAAACGCCATGAACCTCGTGTTCGCCAGGCGTGGCGACACCGAGGGCCTGATGGGCGTTTCCGTACAGCCAATAGCCAATGCGCCAATCACGAGCCCTGGGAGAAGCCCGCGATGCACTGAAATCTTGTATCGGTCCGGCCGGGCAGGTGGCTATTTTTTTCGAGCTAAATCGGGCGGTTTTGCACGCCTATTCGGCTGGGAATTCGAAACACCCAGGGGTGACGAGCAGACGGCCGCCGAGGAACGCCAGGCTGGTCGGCGCGATGATTCCGGCTGCGCGAAACTGCACCGTCCGGACCTTCTCTCCGTCGTCGCCATACACGTAGGTGAAGGGAAGCACGAACGAGACCCACAAGCGTCCTGAAGGATCGACGGCGGCAGTTCTGACGGTCGGTGCGACGAGCGGCGTCTCGGTACCGTCGACCGCCCGCGTCGGCCAGCGGTCCGGAACCGCCGCCACGAGCGGATCGACCTCCCGCCCTTGGATCGCGCGCTCGAAGAGCAGGCGGCCGTCCGTGTCGTACTTCCGGAACGCCGGCATTCCCGCCATGAACACGAAATAGAACCCGCCGTCTGGCTCCGGCAGCGCGATCCCCGCGTTCAGCGCCAGGTGCAGCGCGCGGTCGCTCTCGTGCCCGGTGCGACGCAGTTGCCCAACTGTTTTCACCGGAAAGCCCGTAAGCCCGTATTCGGTGATCAGCCATCCCGATTCCGGCTGGCTCATCACCACCGTGCTGCCGGTGTAGGCGATCGTGCCGACGCCGCTGAGCGTGAGCGTGCCGAGCACGACGCGACTCACGACCTTGCCGGGCAGAAGGAATCCGCTGATCCGCGTGCCGTTGGCGTTGAATGCCTGAACCCGCTCGCGCCCGTTCGGGGCGTCGGCCACCACGAACGTGCCATCGGCATCGAGATCGAACGCGCTTGGCTCGATCACGCGCCCATCTTCGCCGCCAATCTCGACGACCTTGCGGTGGGCCACGCCGTCGGGCTCGACGCGATACACGGCATGCCCGCGCCGATCGAAGACGAACGAGCGTCCATCAGCGGCGCGCTTGAAGCCGATGGCATCGCGGAACTGGCCGACGATGTCGGGAGAGAGGCCGCCGACCGCCTTGAGAATCTCGACGCGGCCAGGGCTGCCAGGTTGAAGATCGAAGAAAAAAGATAGAAGAAAGAAGAACGGAAGGGATATCACGATTCTCACGTGAGCTTCTTTCTTCTACCTTCGGTCTTCTGCCTGCAGTGCGATCAGTAGGCGGCGATGTCCTTGATTGCGGCGAGCACGTCGGCCGACTGGGGCAGGATGACTTCCTCGAGATCGGGGCAGTAGGCCACCGGGCAGTCCATCGCCGCGACGCGTCTCACCGGAGCGTCGAGATGGCCGAACAACTCGTCGCTGATGCGCGCGCCAATCTCGGCGCCAAACCCGCAGGTCAACTGATCCTCATGCGCAATGACGACGCGATTGGTCGTCTTGACGAGCTGCGCGATGCCGTCCCAGTCGTACGGAATGATGGTGCGCAGATCGAAGACCGCCGCGCTGATGCCGTCTTTCTCGGCCTGCTGCGCCGCGAGCAGCGAGCGCTGCACGAGCGCACCCCACGTGAGCACGACGACGTCGGTGCCCTCGCGGCGCAGCGCGCCCTTGCCGAACGGAATCATGAACTCGGCGCCTGGATAGACGCCCTTGTTGTAGGTCTGACGATAGAGGTGCTTGTGCTCGAGATAGAGCACCGGGTCGTCGCACCGAATCGAGGTTCTCAACAGGCCGGCCGCGTCCACCGCATTGGACGGAAAAGCGATGCGAATCCCGGGGCAGTGCGCGAAGATGCTCACGCCCGACTGGCTGTGATACGGCGCGCCGCCGCGCAGATAGCCGCCAATCGGCACGCGCACGACCATCGGGCACGACCAGTTGTTGCCCGATCGGTAGCGCAGCATCGACATTTCGTCTTTGAGCTGCATCATCGCCGGCCAGATGTAGTCGAAGAACTGAATCTCGACGACCGGCTTGAGGCCGCGTGTGGCCATTCCGACAGCTCGCCCGACGATATTGGCTTCGGCGAGCGGCGAGTTGAACACGCGATCGCTCCCGAACGCCGTCTGCAGGCCGTGCGTCACCTTGAAGACGCCACCCTTGCCGGGGACATGGCCCAGCGCGCTGGGCCGGCTGGCGTCGGCGACGTCTTCACCGAAGACGACGATCTTGTGATTGCGCGCCATCTCGTCTTTCAACGTCCGGTTGATGGCGGCCACCATCGTGTCGGGCTTGCCCTCCGGCGTCTCGACCGTTTCGAACGCGCTCGAGGTCGGATCGACGGTCGGTGAAAAGACGTACGCGTCGGCGGTCTCGACGGCCGGCCGCGGCGCCTTGAGTGCGGCAGCCGTGGCGTCGGCAATCGCCTTGTCCACCTCGACCGCGATCTGATCGAGCTCGGCGGCAGTTGCCACCTGCTGGTCGATCAGGAACGCGCGCATCCTGGTGATCGGATCGCGCTGCGCCTCCGCCTTTCGTTCTTCAGGCATCTTGTACAACCGCTCGTCGTCTGATAACGAGTGGGAGTACGGACGAATGACCTTGGCGTGGACGAACGCCGGCTTGCGCTCTCGCCGGATGTACGACACGGCTTCGCCGAGCGTCCGGTAACTCGCCAGAAAGTCGGTGCCGTCGCAGCGCCACACTTTCAAGTTGGGAAACGACTCGACGAGCTTCGAGATGTCGCCGCCCGGCGTCTGGATTTCGACGGGAACCGAGATCGCGTAACCGTTGTCTTCGACGAGATAGAGAATCGGCACGCTGCGCGTGCAGGTCGTGTTCAACGACTCCCAGAATTCGCCTTCGCTCGTGGCGCCTTCGCCCACCGACAGGTAGGTGACCTCGTCGGGATAGAAGAGCTCCTGGCGGTTGGGGATCGAGATGACCCGCTCGAAGATCATGCCGGCCTCGCCGCAACCCACTGAGTGCAGGCACTGCGTACCGGTCGGGCTGCCTTGCGAGGGAATGTTCAGGCGGACGTTGCCCCAGTGCGACGGCATCTGCCGGCCGCCCGAGCTTGGGTCGTCCTTCGCCCCGACGGCCGCGAGCAGCATCTCGAGCGGCG
This sequence comes from uncultured Acidobacteriota bacterium, assembly GCA_963773045.1. Lineage (GTDB taxonomy): Bacteria > Acidobacteriota > Vicinamibacteria > Vicinamibacterales > UBA2999 > 12-FULL-67-14b. Next base: position 747,335 of record CAVYZT010000005.1, read on the forward strand.
TGACGCCGAGCGTGAGGTTCAACGCCCGGTCGCGATAGTACGGGTAGAACCAGTCATAGCCGGCGCGCAAGTGCATGCCCGCGGCGACGCACACGGCTTCGTGGCCGGCGCCGCTGATCTGGAAGAAGATCAGGCTCTGGTTCTTGAGTTGTATCTCCTTGTCATCGAGCCGGCGCGACAGCAGCATCGTGCGGTAGGCCTGGACGAGCTCTTCTCGCGTGAGCCCCTCCCATTGCTCGCGAACGTCGTCGGCAGGAGCAGGTCTCGTCGCCAGCGTCGAAGCTCTCATGTGGCGAAAATTATAGCATTCGCCTCGGTGCTATAATCCGCGCCAACCCGCCCGTCATGCACACGCAATCACGCCCCGTTCGCCTCTATCGCTGGGACGAAATCGCACTCGAGAAAGTCACCGAAATGATCTCCCGGAAGATCATCACCGGCGAGCGGGAAATGGTGACCCAGATCTACCTCAAGCGCGGCGCGATCGTGCCCAGGCACTCCCACGAGAGCGAGCAGATCACCTACGTGCTGCAGGGCGGTCTGCGGTTTCTGATCAACGGTGAGGAAATCATGGTGCGCGAGGGCGACGTGCTCCACATTCCATCCTGGGTGCCGCATCAGGCCGAAGCGATCGATGACACGTTCGAGATGGACATCTTCAGTCCGATTCGTCAGGACTGGCTCGACGGCACCGATACCTACTTCCACGACACCGTCAAGACCGAGAAGTAATCACTCACTCGAGTGAGCAGGCGCGCGATGCTGAGCGTGCTCTTCACCGTCGCCGTCATCGCCTTCCTCCTGTTCTGGCTGGGTGCAAGCTACCGGCGGATCCTTCGCCTGCGCGGGCTGGTGAGTCACGCGTGGAAGGGGCTCGATACGCAGGTGAAGCGGCGCATCGACGCCATCGGCAAGACGCTCGATGTGGCGCGCAGCTCGGGAATCCAGAGCGTCGAGCTCGATCGGCTGGTCCATCTGCACACCGAGGCGATTCCGTATCGAGGGCCGGCGGACGCCGGACGAACAAATGCGCAGCTGGATGAGGCGCTGAGCGGGCTGCTCTCGCTCATGGGGCAAAACCCAGGAGTCGGCGGGGCGTTGAGAGCCATCTCCGAAGATCTCAATGCCGTGTCTCGAGCCGTCGGCAGAGAGCGAGAAATCTACAACGCGCGCGCAGCCAGCTATAACCGCGCGATTGGTACTGTGCCTGGAAACCTGATTTCATGGATGGCGGGCTTTCACCGCGCCGAACCATTCGCCTAGTGGACGTGTTTCTTCCAGTCCTTCTTCCAATCGTCATCGCCTGACCGTCCGCCGGAGTACACGTCGAAGCGGCTGCGCGCGCGGCTCATGCGCCATCGCAGCCATCGATACTTCAGCTCGTCGAGCGGTCGCGCGCGAAGGCCTTTGAGATACAAGTAGCCGACGACCAATCCGCCCAGGTGAGCGGAGTGCGCGATGCCACCGCCAGGCCCGCCGAGTGACGAGAAAAAGGCGATGGCGCCGACGATCATCACGAAGTACTTCGCGGGGATCGGAAAAATGAAATAGAGGAGGATCGGCCGGTCGGGGAAATACAGACCGTAGCCGAGCAGAAGGCCATAGATCGCGCCCGACGCGCCAACCGTTACCGAGTAGTACATGGTGTCGGCGATCGAGGTCGGAAGAATGGACAACGCGATCGTGGTGAGGGCGGCGCCGACCCCGCAGATGAAGTAGTACTTGACGAAGAACCGCGTGCCCCACGTGCGCTCGAGCTCGGTGCCGAACATCCACAACGCGAGCATGTTGATCAGCAGGTGACCCAGCCCTCCCGTGTCGTGGAGGAACATGTAGGTGACCGGCTGCCAGACCGCGAGCTCGCCGAGCACTGCCGCCGGCACCAGCCCGAGCCGCAGTGTCATCGCCGGGACGATCACATTGATCAGAAACATTGCGACGTTGACGCCGATCAACATCTTGACGGCCGGCGTGATCTGGCCGGGCCCGAACGGCATCGACGAGTACGACGACGGATAGCGTGGCACTTGGGTGATCGTAACAGGTAACGGTTCTAAGGAATCTACGGGTTCTGCAGGTTCTGCAGGTTCTACGGGTTCGACTGGTTCTGGGTTCGACGGGTTCGAAATGCTACAGGTTCGACGCGGAATCGACCGCCACGACCTCGGGCACGCTGTCGATCGAACCAGCCGAACCTAAACCTGCAGAACCTGCAGAACCAGCAGAACCTGCAGAACCTGCAGAACCTGTTCTCGGCAGCCGCCACGCGAGCGCAGCAGCGAAGAGCGGCACAAAGGCAAGCACCGACAGCGTTTCCTGGATCCCGAATCGGTCAGCAGCCGCACCGATGATCGGCACGGCAAGACTGCCCATGCCCCAGGCAAAGCCCATCATCAGCGACGACACCGTGGCCGCGCCCGCCTTGACGAAGGTCTGGGCGTAGGTGACGCTGATCGGAAGCGTCGACTGCAACAGGAGTCCGCCAATCGCGAGCATCGCTGTGAAGCCGATCGGCGGGAGCCGCGGCGCCAGCGCCATGAAGGGCACGGCGCCAATGAGCGTCCAGACGATCACGGGCCGGGGACCGACTCGATCCGACAGAGGGCCCCCGATGAAACCGCCAATCCCGCTCGAGAACAGGTAGAGCGACACCGCCGTGCTGGCCTCGGCAATCGTGAAGCCCTGTCGCGTGAGGAGCGTCGGAGCGAAGGTCATGAACCCGTACGTGGTCGCGGTCCGCAAGACGATCGTGAAGTAGAGAAGCGCGAGCGGAACGGCGGCTGGACGAAGCGTGGCCCACGTTGATCGCTCGTGCGCCTCGGGCAGCGTCATCGGTGGAACCTGTCTCAGCGTCCACGACAGGGCGATCAGCCCAGGAATCATCACGATCGGGGACCACAGCATGCCGATCGCGGCAATGAACGGTGCGAACAGAATGGGCGCGAACGAGAATCCCAGCGCGCCGCCCGAAAGGTGCGCGGACATCGCCAGGCCTTTGCGGTGATCGGCAATGCGGTAGACAAGCGCGGCAGCCGGTGGGTGGAATGCCGCTCCGCCAAGTCCACCCAGGACGAGAATCGCCCCCAGCATCAGCGGAGTGGTGGCGAGACCCACGAAACTGAGGACGATCACCGCCAACAGCGGTCCGACGATGACCAGGGTTCGCGGCCGCCAGCGATCGGCAAGCGCTCCAAAACCGAGCTGAGAGACGGAGTTCGCCATCTGAAAACACATCGCCAGCGTGCCCGCCGTCGCGAGCGAGAGGCCGAGCCGCGGGATCAGCAGCGGCAGCAGCGGCGCGTAGATGTTCGTGTAGGCGTCAACCACGACATGCGTTGACGCAATCTTCCAGATCGAGGGGTGCAGCCCCAGCCATCGGCGGTCGTTCACCCAGCCATCCTCTTCACTCGCGACAAGACGAGGCTCCGGGCCTCGTCGAATTCCGGAATCCGCAGTACATGCGCGGCGAGGGTCAGAGTCAGCAGTCCCACTCCGATCGCCACTGCGAGGCGCGCCGCTTGAACCACAAAGGCGTCGCCCGGCCACCAGCTCGTCAACCTTTCAGCCGTGGCCCACACGGCCACTGTCATCAGCGCGGACGCCGCCGCAACGCGCACCAGCGAACTGGCGATCCGCCGTCCATCGAGGCCATGAATCTCCCGCCTCAAGAGCCAGAGCTGTGCGGCCGCATTGAGCAACGCGGTCAGCGACGTGCCCAGCGCCAGACCGCGAAAGCCGAGCACGCCGACCAGCCAGACGTTCAAGATGACATTGACGACGACCGATCCGGCGCTGACCAACACGGGAAGCCGGCTGCGCCGCAGCGCGTAGAAGGTCGGTGACACGATGCGAACGATCGAATAGCCCACGAGCCCGATGGCATAGCACTGCAACGCCATAGCCGTGGCGTCGGTGTCTGCCGCCGTGAAGCGGCCGTGCTCGAAGATCACCGAGACGATGGGCCGCGCGAGAACGATCAGCCCCAAGGTGGCGGGGAGATTCAGCAGCAGCATCAACCCGATCGCGTGGGCAAGTGTGGCGCGAATCCTCGGCAGGTCGCCCTCGGCCGCCAGTCGCGACACCGCTGGCGTCGCCGCGGTGGCGATCGACACACCAAACAGTCCGATCGGCAAGTACATCAGCCGAAACGCGTAGTCGAGCCACGAGACGGCGCCTGTCCCTTCTCGTGTCGCCAGCATCGTATTGACGAAAACGTTGATCTGCGTGGCCGCCATGCCGATCGTACCGGGCCCCATCAGCAACAGGACCTGGCGCAGCCCTTCGTCGCGAGCGTCGAGCGCGAGCCGATACCGGAAGCCCTCCCGGCGAAGTGGGGGCCATTGAATCGCGATCTGCGCGAGGCCGCCCACGAGACTGCCGATCGCGACGATCGTGATCGGCTCCACTCCCAGCCGGCCAGCAAACGGGATCAATGCGACCGCGATCACAATGCTCGACAGGTTGAACATGGCGGGCGATAGCGCCGGCACAAAAAAATGCCCGAGCGAATTCAGCATGCCCATGAGCACCGCCGCCACGGCCACGAGCGTCAGAAACGGCGTGACGATGCGCGCGAGATGCACCGTGAGCGCGAGCTTCCCCGGCACGTCGGCAAACTCGGCGGCAAACGCGCGTACCAGCGGCTCGGCGAACACCATGGCCAGGATGACGATGACCGAGGTGACCAACAGGAGCGCGTTGATCACGGAGCTGGCCAATCGCCACGCGCGCTCCCGGCCGAACAGGGTCAGGAGCCTTGTGAACGTCGGCACAAACGCCGCGCTCATCGCGCCCTCGGCGAACAGGTCGCGCGCGAGGTTGGGCACGCGGAACGCGACACGGAACGCGTCCATCGCGTTGCCGGCGCCGAAATAGTAGGCGAGGACCTGGTCCCGAACGAGTCCCAGGATCCGGCTGGCGATCGTGGCGAGGCCGAATACCCCAGCCGATCGGGCCAGCCGTTGGTGAGACTCTGGCATCAAGAAGGGTTCAGCGTAGCACGGGGGTTTGTGCTCGACTTCGCACGACTGTGCCGGGAACGGACACGCGAAGCCAAAAAAAAGGGCTCCGAGTGTCTCGTCGGAGCCCTCAGGAGGATGGTGAGAGGCTGACTAGGCCTTTCAAAAGATATAGACGGCAGCTTGGCGAAAAATGTTTGCGTCCCGGAGGAGATTTCACATCGTTTTTGCAACTTCCCCAGGGACCAGCGGGCCCGGTCAGGCCCCGAGGCGCGCTCGAACCGCCTCGTTCACCTTCCTACCGTCCGCAGTCTTCCCCCCGAGTCGTGCCATGGCAGCTTTCATCACCTTGCCCATGTCCCTAGGGCTCGTTGCGCCGGTCTCGGCCACGGCCGCATCCACCGCCGAGGCGATGTCGGCATCGCTGGCTGCTGGCGGCAGGTAACCGTCGAGTACCTCAATCTCCGCGCGCTCCTTCTCGGCCAGGTCGAGACGGTTGCCCGCGGTGAACTGCTCGATGGAGTCCCGCCGCTGCTTGACGAGCATGGCGACCACCTGCAGTTCTTCAGCGGCTTCCAGCGCGCGGCCACGCTCGATGCTGCGATTGGTCAGCGCGGTCTTCAACATTCGCAACGCGGTGAGGCGCGTGGCGTCCCTGGCCTTCATCGCCGCGGCGATGTCCGTCGTGAGTTTCTGCTCGAGTGACATGGTTGGTGAGCTCTCAGTGATCCAGATCGCCATCGCCCAGCGTGAAGTGCCAGCGATCGATTGATTCGAAAAAGCCTCGAGGGACGTCGACGGCGTTCACCTTCATCGTGAGATCGATATCGGACTTCACTGCGAAGTACCCCGATCGCCGCAGCACCCGGCGCAGCGACGCGTGCGTCGCATAGCAGCGGATCTTGTCTGAATCGGCCGATTGGGCTTCTCGATCCACCCAGCGGACCAGCGTCTTCAGTCCCCGCTCGTCAGCCGGATCGGCGAATAGATCGACGATCTGGGTCACGCGTCCTTGCGGCTCGCGGAGATGTCGATAGATGGCGTACCCCTGAACATCCGGGCCTCGCTTCAACACCGCCGCCGTGTAGCGCACGTGAGGCGGCTCGAGGAACTTCCAATTCAGATAGCGCGCGTCGCGCCGCACCGCCAGACCAAACCGCGGAGCCACGCGCTCCCAGAGCTCATCGATGCTCGAGTCGAACCGCCGGATGAGCTCGACCTCTTCGCGCAGAGGACGCGCCCGCGAGACGACCCGAACCACCGGCAGCGTCAGTGCGGAAACCAGACGGTTGATCGCAACCGGCCACGTCGGCCGCCGCAGCGCCCGGCGGCTGATCGGCTTCACGAGACAGGGCATGGCGAGAGGCTTGGGCCAGCGCAGTTCGCTCAGACGCGCGCGCGTCGCCGTCGACAGACCGGCGCCCAGCGCCACGCCCGTGCCTCGATCCCACGCTCGCAACAACGCACCGCCAAGACCTTGCCGCTGCCGCTCCGGCACGACGAGCGGGTCGGCGCCCCACGCGCCTGCCACCTCGGTGCCCGCCACAACCACTCGAACCGGCGTCAACGAGCAGGCGGCAATCAGCGTCGGGCCTTCGCGGACGACCCAGTACGGAGGCTCGACGCCACTCGCGGGGTTGCGTCGCGCCCAGTCCCAGCGCAGTCGCACCCGCTCAGCGGCTTCAATCCCAAATGTTCGACGATAGAGCTGCTCGAGGCCGCGACGGTCGTCTGGCGTGTAGCGTTCGATGTCCGCCATGCGGAAAAGACAGGTGAATCGCCGAGGCGACTCACGTCAGGTCATTGTACGTCGGACGTTGAGGGCTACTGTCCGGGTGGACGCGTCGGACGGACGGGGTTGGCTGGCGGTTGTCCCGGCTGTTGTGCCGGCTGAGGCGGCACCTGAATCATTCCCGGCGCCGGCGCGCCGACGACGCCAAAGCCTGGTCCACCACCGGGGTAAGCAAGACCTGGTGCACCACCGGGGTAAGCAACACCTGGTGCACCACCGGGGTAAGCACCGACCGCACCATCCGAACCCATCACCGGAGGCATGCCCCCCGGCTGGACCGGGACGGTTCGATACCCGTTCGGCTGCTGTGGGAATGTAAACACCGGGTCCGTTTGCGCAGCGTCCTGACGGTCCTCGACTTCTACCGGGTCGGGCGGCTCCTCGACGGGTTGTGGCGACGGTCGGGGTGGAATAAATCGCTGCGTCGGTGCGGGCGGCGATCCTGGCGGACGCGCGGGCGCGGCGCTTGCGCTGGCGCTGGCCTGAATCGTGCGGGTTGGAAGAACCAGAATGCGATCGTAGCGCGAGGCCCCGGGAGTTTGCCCGCGCGGTGCGGCCATGTATCCCGCGACGCTCCGCAGGATGATCTCGAGCGCCTCTGCCTCCGGAACATTCACCAACTGGAGCGTGAGCGGCGCTCCGGTGACGCGCTCGGCGTTGATGATGTTCGTGCCGCCGATCTTGCTCCACTCCGCCAGAATCACTCGCGGGGACGCGCCGACGGTGTTGAGGCTCACTTGACCATCGTGAAACGCGATCCTTACCTGCTGAGCCCACACGGGCACGGCGATCAGGGCGATGGCAAGCGCGAAGAGAAACCGACGCATAAGGCCAGAAAGCCAGTATACGCCTGGCACTCTGGTTTGACGACGGCCCGATTCAGCCGGCCGGAACTTTACTGTGAAAAGGAACGCACGCCCTCGATCACCGTTGAAATCTCGTGATCTGGCAAGCCGGGGTACATCGGGAGCGACACGACCTCGTGACAAATTCGGTCTGCGACCAGACAAAAAGCGGGGTCGAACGCGGCCAGCGCCGGCTGTCGCGGAATGGGAACGGGATAGTGGACCAGGGTCTCGACCGCGCGCGAGGCCAGATGCGCCTGGAATGCGGCGCGATATCCGGTCAGTACCGGGAACAGGTGATAGACATGTCCCGCGTCGAGCTCGGGCGGGACCTGCACCTTCGGATTGGTCAGCTCCTCCCGATAGCGGCGCGCGATCGCCCGGCGCCGGGCGATCCACTTCGGCAGCAACGGCAAGCGCGTTCTGAGGATCGCGGCCTGAATCTCGTCCAACCGGCTGTTCACGCCGCTTTCGGCATGCTGGTAGCGCGAGCTCTGACCGCCATTTCGCAGCCGCCTGATGCGCGCGGCGACCTGTGCGTCGTTGGTGACCACCGCGCCGCCGTCGCCCAGCGCGCCGAGATTCTTCGTGGGGTAAAAACTGAACGCACCGGCCGCGCCGATCGTACCGACCGGCCGTCCGTCGCTCGTTGCCAAATGAGCCTGGGCTGCGTCCTCGACGATCAGCAGCCCGTGCCGCCGGGCAATGGCCTCGAGCGGACGCATGTCGGCGGCCTGACCGTAGAGATGCACCGGCAGGATCGCGCGCGTACGCGGGCCGATGGCGGACTCGACCCGCGACGGATCGATCGTCAGGCGCTCGGGATCGATATCCGCGAACACCGGTCGCGCACCCGCCATGATCACGGCCAAGGCAGAGAAGGCGGCGGAGAGCGGCGAGGTGATGACCTCGTCTCCTTCGCCGATGTCGTGCGCGCGCAGGATCAGCGCGATGGCATCCGTGCCGGTGCCCACAGCCACGGCGTGCGCGGCTCCGCTGGCCGCCGCGAACTCGGCTTCAAAGGCTTCGACTTCGGGGCCCAGGATGTACCAACCGCTGGCCACGACTCGATCGATAGCGGCGGCGATGGCCTCGGCATCTTCTCCAGGGCGGAGCGCGTTGAAGGCGACGCGGCCGGCGGCGGGCTGACTCACGACCGCGCTCCCTGTGCCGGGCCGATGTAGCGATCGAGATGCGCGCGGTAATAGGCCAGCGTGCGGCCGAAGCCGTCGCGCAGCGAGACGGTGGGCGCCCAACCCGTGCGCTTCTTGAACAGCGTCGAATCGGCATAGAAGCTGCCGATGTCGATGGCCCGCTTCTCCGCCGGCCATTCGACGAATCGGTACCGGCCACTCCCGGCCAGCTCGACCAGGACCTTCACCAGGTCGCGGTGCGCGATGTGCTCGTCGCCGCCGACGTTGAACGCCTCGCCGTTGACGGCATCGGTGGCACCCGCCAGCAGAAACGCTTCGACGGCATCCTCGACGTACACGAAATCCCTGATCTGCGATCCATCGCCGAAGACGTCGATCTCCTTGTTCTCGAGGACGAGCCGGATGAACCAGCCGATGAAGCCCTGACGGTTGTGACGCAACAACTGGCGGGGACCGTAGACGTTGGTCAGCCGCAGCGCGCACGCGCGGATCCCGAAGACGTTGTTGTAGACGAGATGGTAGTACTCGCCGGCGGCCTTGTTGATGCCGTTGACGTCGGTCGGCCGCACGAGGTGCTGCTCGGTGACGGGCAGATGGTCGGCGCGCCCATAGATCTGACGCGTGCTCGCGTAGACGAGCTTCGCCTTGGAGTTGTGGTGGCGGCACGCTTCGAGCAGCGTCAGCTGACTGCGGCAGTTGATCTCCAGGTCGGTGTGGGGATCGCGCATGCTGTCGATGTGGCTGACCTGTCCGGCGAGGTTGAAGATCACCTCGCGATCTTGCACGAGGTAGTTCATCGTGCTGGCCTGGCGAACATCAGCCACGTTCACGCGAACGCGATCCTGGATCCCGTCGATGTTGAAGAGATTGCCGCCGTAGTCGGGAATCAAGGAGTCGACGAGCAGCACGTCGGCGTCGAGCGCGACCAGCCGATGCGCGAGGTTGCTGCCGATGAAGCCGAGCCCACCCGTGACCATCACGCGGCGGCCACGGTAGAACCCAGCGACCGCCGCCGACCGGTTGTCGCCTGGGCTGGTCACGCCCACGGCCGTTTCGCGGCACCCGGCGAGTTGGTGGCGGTTCGTGCTTTCAAGTGCTCGCGCCGGATGACGAGCGCCCACCACAACTTCAACACGTCGATCGCGGTGCGAAAGATGCGCGCGAAGTTGAAGAACTGCGACTTGCCGTGCGCGCGGTGATAGTGGTGAACCGGCGTCTCGGCGACCTGGAAGCCGGCATCCTGGAACTTCTTCATCATCTCGAGGCAGATCACGCCGCTGCTCTTCTCGAGATGCACCACGTCGAAAATCCGCCGCCGCATGAGCCGGAAATCGCAGTCCACATCGCGCACCTTGAGGCCGAACAGCAGCTTGACGATGTGGTGATAGATGCGGCCGATGATGATGCGGTGCAGCGGGTCGGCGCGGCTGATCTTCCAGCCGTTCACCCAATCGACACCGTCGCGCATCTGCTCCCAGAGCACGCGCATCTCGGCCGGATCGTACTGGGCGTCGCCGTCGGTGTAGAAGACGAAATCCTTCTTCGCCGCGGCAAAGCCCGATCGAAGGGCGCCACCGTAACCGCGATTCTTCACGTGATGCACGATGCGCACGTGCTCTGGATAGACGCGCGCGAGCTCGTCGAGGATGTCCGCCGTATCGTCGGCGCTGCCGTCGTTGACGACGATCACCTCGAAGTCGGGCGTGATCTCGCCGGCCACGGCGACGGCCTTGATCACCAGGCTCGCAATCGTGCCGCTGTCGTTATACGCCGGAAAAAAGACGCTCAAACCGGGCGTCGTCGGTTGGGTCATTGCCGATCCGAGCGATGGGGGCCGCTGCCGTGGTTGCTGCCCGATCGAATCCGGCCGTGGCGCAGCACGAGCTTCCACGGCGTGATCAACGATTCCATCAGCACGCCCGTCGAGAGCTTGGAAGCACCTTGCCGGCGCTCGACGAAGATGATCGGCGATTCTTCGATGCGCAAGCCGGCATTGGCCGCCATGAAGGTCACGTCCAGCAGGAAGGCGTAGCCGTTCGAGACGATGCGATCGAGTGGGAGCTTGGCCAGCGCCTGACGCCGCCAGCAACGGTAACCCGCGGTGCAATCGTGGACGTCGATTCCGGTGACCGCCCGGATGTACATGTTGGCGAAGGCGCTGAGGATGATGCGCCGGAGCGGCCAGTTTGCCACGCTGACGCCCTGCATGTACCGCGAGCCGATCACAAGATCGGCGCCGGCTGCAGCGGCGGCGATGAGGTTGGGCAGATACCTCGGCTCGTGCGAGAGATCGGCGTCCATCTGGCACACGAAGTCGGCGTCGGTCTGGAGCGCGCGGCGAAAGCCGTCGAGATACGACACGCCGAGGCCGCGGCGTCCCGTGCGGCGCATGACGTGGACGCGCCCCGGGTACTCCACTTCGAGCGCGTCGGCCACTTCAGCCGTCCCGTCGGGTGACTGGTCGTCGATGACCATCACCTCCGTGCCCGGGATCGCGAGGATCTCGCGAACCAGGACCGGGATATTCTCTCGCTCGTTGTAAGTCGGCACGAGGACGAGCGTTTTCATCGGCGATTCGAGGGCCACATTGTAAATAGCCCTCAGGCGCGTGTCTGCGTCATCTGCGGCCTATGTCGCATGGCGAAAATTGATGATATCGCCGTCCTGCACGACGTACTCCTTCCCCTCCAACCGCAGCTCTCCGTGGTCGCGGCATGCTTGCAAGGTGCCGCGCGCGATGAAGGTGTCGTATCCGACCACTTCGGCGCGAATGAATCCACGGGAAATATCGCTGTGGATCTCACCGGCGGCGTCGAGCGCGATCGTGCCGCGGGGAATCGACCAGGCGCGGCATTCGTCCTCGCCAACCGTGAAGAACGAGATGTAGCCGAGCAGCTCATAGGTCGCGCGAATCACGCGATCGAGCCCCGATTCGGCGAGGCCGAGGTCGGCGAGAAACGCCGCTGCGTCGGCCGGCTCGAGGGCCGCGATCTCGAGCTCGATGCGGGCGCAGACCGGCACCGCGCGGGTCTCTGCTCTGGACAGGAACGAAGTGAGGCCCGTATGGCTGGCCGCCTGCTCGATGCTTGCGGCAACCGACGCGTCCGCCTCGTCGAGGTTGATCACCACCAGCAACGGCTTGGCCGAGAGGAGCTGAAAGCCTCGAAGCCGCCGCAGATCGGCGCCGGCGAGTCCGAGCGCCCGAAGCGGTTGGCCGTTTTCAAGAGCGGTGCGACAGCGAATCAGCAGCTCGTGCTCGGCGGTGAGGTCGGCGGACTTGTTCTTCTTCAGATCCTTCTCGATGCGCTCCAGGCGCCGCTCGACCACGCCGAGATCCGCGAGGATGAGCTCGTCTTCCATGGCCTGCGCGTCGCGCGTCGGGTTGACGCTCCCGGACGGGTGCGGCACGGCCTCGTCCTTGAACGATCGCACCACGTGGACGAGGGCGTCGGCCGTCTTGTAGCCGGCGAGATCGACGAGGGCAGCGGCGCCGGCGCGGCCGGGCGCCACCACGTCGGTGAACTCGATGGTGGCCGGGACGTGCTTACGGGGATTGAAGATCGCCGTGAGCCGATCGAGCCGCGCGTCCGGGACCTTGGAGACGCCGACCTGAGTTTCGGCCTTGCCGTGCCCGCGCGGCGTATCTTTTGCGCTGGTCATCAACTGGAACAGAGTGGATTTGCCAGTCGCCGACAGGCCGATGAGCGCCGCATGCAGCATGAAGAGAAAAATCCTCGCGGATGAAAAGGGACATGCTAGCACGCGCGTTCTGCCGATAACCTCAATCCCGCCAGTGGTAGTCAATAATTTGACACACCTCCGAATTGATGGCGAAATAAAGACGTAAAAGATAGACAGATAGGAATTTGTGTCAATTCTGCGTTGACAAGGGTAGGGGGCTCCTCTACTATCCTCGTGGACTTTTTTGGAGTCCAGTGGAGCTAAACAGTGCTTCGGGGCAATTCGCCGGCAAAAATCGACGACAAGGGGCGTCTCAAAATCCCCAACACCTTTCGCGCTGTGATTCAAAAAGAGCACGGCGCGGAACTCTTTGTCACCAGCCTTTCAGGTCAGTCGGTTCGCATTTACCCCATGCCGGTCTGGATCGAGCTCGAGCGCCGTTTGGGCGCGATGCCCTCCACGCATCCCTCACGGCAGAAGTTTCTCGACCGCGTCAACTTCTACGGTCTCGCATCTGAGTTCGATCCGCAAGGGCGCGTGCTGATTCAGCCGCGGCTGCGTGACAGCGCGCTGATGTCGGGCGAAGTGGATGTCCTCGGTCAGCACACGTTCCTCGAAGTGTGGAATCACGATCGCTTTGCGGCGCGACTCCTCACCGAACCCTTTACCGACGAAGACGCCAAGGCGCTGGCCGCGTTTGGGATCTAAGTGCATGTTCCGGTTCTCGTTGATCCCGTGCGCTCACTCCTCCAGCCGGAACGCGGCGGCCTATTCGTCGACTGCACGGTCGGCCTGGGCGGGCACGCGCGCATGCTCCTCGAGCACGGCGCGACCAGAGTCATCGGCATCGATCGCGACGTGGACGCGATTGAGCTCGCCCGCGATGCACTCGAGCCGTGGCGCGATCGCATCACCTTTGTCCACGGCGATTATCGGCAGCTCGACGCGCTGCTCGACGCTCTGGGAGTCGGTCGCGTGAGCGGCTTGCTCGCGGATCTCGGGGTGTCGTCGATGCAGTTGGACACGGCCGGTCGTGGCTTCAGCTTCCGCCGAGACGAGCCCCTCGACATGCGCATGGACCGCACGACCGGGCCCACGGCGGGAGAGCGGCTCGACGAGGTGGACGAAACCGAATTGGCCGACGTGATCTATCGCTACGGCGAGGAACGCCGCTCGCGACAGGTGGCGCGCGCGATCGTGAACGCGCGCCGGGCGGCGCCGATTCGGACGACTGGCCGGCTGGCGGAGATCGTCCGGCACGCCGTCGGCGCACGGACCTGGCAGCGGATCGATCCGGCGACGCGCACCTTTCAGGCCATACGGATCTGGGTGAACGGCGAGCTCGACGGGCTGGCCGAGTTCATCGGCGCGGCGGCGCGCCGGCTGGCGCCGGAGGGACGCCTGGCACTGATTGCGTTTCACTCCCTCGAGGATCGCGTGGTCAAGCACTCGCTTCGCGACCTCGCGCGTGGGGACGGAGCCCTCGTTTCACTTCTCACGAAACACCCGGTGATCGCGACCGACGAAGAGGTCGCGGTCAATCCGCGGGCCCGCAGCGCCAAGCTGCGAGCGGCGGTTCGCCTGTTTCGCCCGAGCTCGCCCGCGAGCGACGGCGAAGCGTAGGAGGCACGCGATGGATCAGACAGGCACGTTCGAATACGAGATCCGAAAGGACGTCCGCAACAACCAGATCGTCCGCGAGGTCGATGAGCAGCGCCAGCGCGAGCTGTGGACGTCGCTGGGCATCGTCAGCTTGCTCGTGTCGGTGCTGCTGTTTTCGGCGTGGCAGCACTTCGAGCTGCTGCGGCACGGCTACCGCATCGAGCAGGTGCAGCGCGATCGCGCCGACGAAGACGACATCAACCGTCACCTGAGGCTCGAGCTCGAAACCCTCCGCGCCCCGCAGCGGATCGAGAAGCTCGCCACTGAGCGGCTGGGAATGATTGCCCCCGGCCCGACCGACGCCGTCATCCTCGAGCGGCTGACGCCGACACCACCCCCGGCACGGTCGCTGGTTGCGGCCCGGTAACTGAGGTCGTGCGTGGCGGCTGAGCCTCCTTCCAGCTGGCGTCCGGTCATCAAGGGGCGACTCTCGGTTGCCGCCGCAATCCTCGCGTTCTGGGCGGTGGCGCTCGAGGCCCGTCTCGTGATGCTGCAGGTCGTCAATCACGACAGTCTGGTGGCGCGAGCCGAGCGGCAACAGATGAGCCGGCTTGAGGCGCCGGCTAAGCGCGGCGAGATCTTCGACCGTCGCGGCCGGTTGCTCGCGTACAGCGTCGATGCCGACACGATTTACGCAGTGCCCACCGACATCGAGCATCCGGCCAAGACCGCCGAGGCTCTGTGCCGGGCGCTGGACGATTGCTCGAAGAGGGACGAGGCACAGCTGGCCGAACGGCTCGGCCGCCAGCGCGCTTTTGTCTATGTCAAGCGGCGCGCGACGCCACTCGAAGCCAAGCGCGTGGCCGCGCTCGGCCTCGACGCCATCGGCTTCATGAAGGAGAGCCGGCGTTTCTACCCGAACCGGGAGCTTGCGGCTCACTTGCTGGGGTACGTCGGCGTCGACAACGTGGGCCTGCACGGCATCGAAGCGACCTATGATTCGACCGTCCGCGGCCGCGCGGGCTCGCTGCTGGTTCAGGCCGACGCCCGCCGCCACGCGTTCGGGCGTCTCGAGCGATCGCCGACGACCGGCTCGACCATCGAACTCACGATCGACGAACAACTGCAATTCATCCTCGAGCGCGAACTGGCCGCTGGGGTTGCCGAGAATCGCGCTGATGGCGGCTCGGCCGTCATCATGGATCCGCACTCCGGCGAGATCCTCGCGATGGCCAGCTGGCCGACGTTCAACCCCAACCTCTACAGCGTGGTGGACGAGGACCATCGCCGCAATCGCGCGGTCCAGGATCTGTACGAGCCAGGATCGACCTTCAAGATCGTCACGGCTTCAGCGGCGCTCGAAGAGCGCATCGTCACGCCGAACGACCTGATCGACGTGCGCGGCGGATCGATTCGATTCGACTCTCGCGTCATCAACGACACCCACGACTACGGCATCCTCTCGTTCACCGACGTGATCGTGAAGTCCAGCAACGTCGGGGCGATCAAGGTCGGTTTGAGGATCGGTCCTGAGCGCCTCGGCCTCTACATCAACCGATTTGGCTTCGGACGTCGAACCTCAGCCGACTTCCCCGGAGAAAACCCGGGCATCGTCTGGAATCCGGCCAAGCTCGACAGCAGCGCGCTCGCGTCGGTCTCGATGGGCTATCAGGTAGGAGTCACGCCGCTGCAGATGGCCGCCGCGGTCAGTTCGATCGCCAATGGCGGGACGTTGTACGA
This sequence comes from uncultured Acidobacteriota bacterium, assembly GCA_963773045.1. GTDB lineage: Bacteria > Acidobacteriota > Vicinamibacteria > Vicinamibacterales > UBA2999 > 12-FULL-67-14b. The sequence continues at coordinate 763,107 of CAVYZT010000005.1, forward strand.
GCCGCGAGTGCTGCGCGCGGTGGTGCGTGACGGCGTGCGCACGCCGGTCCAGTCGAAGCCGGCTCGCCAGTCCATCAAACCCGAGACCGCTCAGACGTTGACGACCATCATGGAAGAGGTGGTCGTGCGTGGCACGGCGAAGTTGGCCAAGGTGCCGGGCTTTACGGTCGCCGGGAAGACCGGGACGGCAGCGAAGCTGGTTGGCGGCCATTATTCGACGACCGACTACAACGCCTCGTTCGTTGGCTTCGTGCCGTCTCGCCAGCCCTTGCTCACGATCATCGTGGTGATCGATTCGCCTCACGCGAAGGGTCATGTCGGCGGCATCGCCGCGGCGCCGGTCTTCGAACGGATTGCGCGATCGTCGCTCAGGTACTTGGGCGTCGCGCCGACGATCAATCCCGAAGCGCCGATCCTGGTTCAGCGCGTCGAGACCAATCCGGTCGAGGCCACGGCGCTGATCAACACGCCGGCCATCGTTCCGCTGATGCCGGCCGAACGCGACCCCAACGTCGTGCCCGATCTCAGAGGGATGAGCGGACGCGATGCGCTCCGCGCGCTGGCGCAGGTCGGGCTGACGGCCCGGGTCCAGGGCACTGGCGTCGTCGTCGATCAGCAGCCGCCGGCTGGCTCGCCTCTGGAGCGCGCTACGAACTGCCTGTTGATTCTCACCCGCACGCCGTCGCCGCGTCTCGCCGCAGATTCGGGAACGCAGCCGTGAGGATCGGTGATGCGATGGCTGCCGTGCGAGACCTGATGGCCGACCGCGCGATGCCGGTTGAGATCGACGGCGCGCGACCGATCGCCGACATCGCGTACGACTCGCGCCGCGTGGTCCCGGGCTCGGTGTTCGTGGCGCTCAAAGGCTTGAAGGCCGACGGAGGAACGTTTGCGGCGCAAGCGGCGTCGCGAGGTGCGCAGCTGATTGTTGCCGACCAGCCCCGTCCCGCCGGCATCACGACGCCGTGGATCGAGGTTCGTGACGCGCGACTCGCCCTGGCCCGCCTGGCCGATCGGTTCTACGAGCACCCCAGCCAGCAGTTTCCCGTCGTCGGCGTCACCGGCACGAATGGAAAGACGACCACTGCCTATCTGCTCGCGGCGATTCTCGACGCCGCCGATCGTAAAGCCGGCATGCTCGGCACGGTCGCATACCGCGTCGGTGGCGAAAATCTCGAGGCGTCGCGCACCACGCCGGAGGCGCCTGACGTGCAGCGGTTGCTCGGCGAGATGCTGAAACAGGGCTGCCGCTCGGCCGTGATGGAAGTCTCGTCACACGCCCTCTCGTTGAAGCGCGTCGATGCGATGCGCTTTGCGGCCGGCGTGTTCACGAATCTGACGCGCGATCATCTCGACTTCCACGCCGACATGGAGGCGTACTTCGCCGCTAAGCGTCGTCTGTTCGAGATGTTGCCGGCTGACGCGCCTGGCGTGATCAACCTCGACGATCCGAAAGGTGCGGCGCTGGTCGACGTTGCCACGCGGCCGGTGACCTATGCCATGAACAGCCCCGCCGACGTCACGCCCGGCCCGCTGACGTTCGACCTCAATGGCCTGCGCTTCGAGATCCGCAGCCCACAGGGTGTGCTGCAGATCCGGAGTCAACTGGTCGGCCGCCCGAACGTTTACAACATGCTGGCGGCGACCGCGACGGCGCTGGCGCTCGACATTCCGATCGCCGCGATCGAACGCGGCGTCGAAGGCCTGAAAGGCGTGCCCGGGCGCTTCGAAGTGGTCTCGTTGCCGACCGATGAATTCACCGTCGTGGTCGACTACGCGCACACCGACGATGCGCTCCGCAACCTGCTCGAGACGGCGCGGCCGCTTGCCGCGGCGCGGTTGATCACCGTCTTCGGCTGCGGCGGCGATCGCGATCGCTCGAAGCGGCCGTTGATGGGAATGGTCGCGGCGCGTCTCAGCGACGTCGTGATCATCACCTCGGACAACCCGCGCAGCGAAGACCCCAGCCGGATCATCGAGGAGATTCAGCGCGGGATTCCGGCCGGCAGCCAGGGATCCGATCGCACGGTGATGGCCGTGGTCGATCGCGCACAGGCCATCGCCAGGGCCGTGGCCATGGCGACTCGAGGCGACGTCGTGCTCATCGCCGGAAAAGGCCACGAGAAGTATCAGCAGATCGGCGACCGCGTGCTGCCGTTCGACGATGGGGAGACGGGACGAGCGGCGCTGGCCGTGCGCCGGCAACGGAAATCGAAGGCCGGGTAAGTGGCAACGGTAAGGCTCACGGCCGCGGCGTCGACCGTGGCCATGGGTGGACGGCTGGCCAGCGGCGATCCCGCCGGGCAGCCAAGCGGGTACTCAATCGATTCGCGGACGCTGGCCGCGGGCGATTTGTTCTTCGCGATTGTCGCGGCGCGCGACGGGCACGAGTTCGTCGACGACGCGATCGCGAAAGGCGCCGCAGGGGTGGTGGTCAGTCGCCCGGTGGCGCAGGAGAATCGTGCCTCGAAGGCGTTGGTCATCGAGGTGGCCGACACCACGAGGGCACTGCAGGATCTCGCGCGGTATGTGCGGCGCGAGTCGGGAGCGCAAGTCGTCGCCATCACCGGCAGCGCCGGCAAGACGACGACCAAGGACGTAATCGCGGAACTGCTGAGTGAGCGGTACCAGGTGGTGAAGAACCCGGGCAATCTCAACAACCACCTGGGGTTGCCGCTCTCGCTTCTGGAACTGAGGCACGGGGCAAATGTGGCAGTGATGGAACTGGGCATGAACCACGCGGGAGAGATCCGGCTGCTCGTCAATGTGGCCACGCCCGAAGTGCGCGTCTGGACGAATGTCGGCGAGGCCCACATCGGCTACTTCGGAACGCGTGAAGGGATCGCCGACGCCAAGGCGGAGATTCTCGAGGACGCCGGTGCCGACGATCTCCTGGTGGCCAACGCCGATGACCCGCTCGTGATGCAGCGCAGCCGCCATTTTCCCGGCCGCCGCATTACGTTCGGTGAGTCAACCGTGGCCGATGTCAGAGCGATCGCGATCGAGGACCTCGGACTCGATGGGACGCGCGCGCAGGTGGTGACACGGACCCAGTCGCAAGAGATTCACGTGCCGTTGCTTGGCCGCGCTCACCTGTCCAACGTGCTGGGCGCGACGGCGGTGGCGCTCGAGATGGGTATTACCCTCGCCGAGATCGCCCGCCGGGTCACGAGGCTGAAGCCGTCACCACATCGCGGTTCGGTGATTCGTCTGCGCAACCACATCACGGTGCTCGACGACTCCTACAACTCCAGCCCGGCCGCGCTCAAGCGGTCGCTGCAGGCGCTGGCCAGCGTCGCCGCGCCACGACGTGTCGCCGTTCTCGGCGAGATGCTCGAGCTCGGGGATGCTTCGCTGCGGCTGCATCACGAATGCGGCCAGGCTGCCGCACAGGCGGGCGTCGGGCTGCTGGTCACCATTGGCGGGCCATCCGCCCAGGCGCTCGGAGAAGCCGCGATTGCTGCAGGACTGCCGGCGGCGGCGGTTCGACATCTTGCGACCAGTGATGAAGCGGCCGCCGAGGTGGCATTGAGGGTGACCGACGGCGACGTGGTGTTGGTGAAGGGCTCGCGTGGAACGCGCACGGAGCGGGTGGTGGAGACGCTGACGGCGGCGTACGGCTGATGCTGTTTTATCTCCTCGTGTCGCTGACTCCGCAGCTTTCCGTGCTGAACGTGACTCGCTACATCACGTTTCGCACGGCGGCAGCGAGCATGACGGCGCTGGCGATCAGTCTGGTGCTTGGACCGTGGCTGATTCGGCGGCTGCGAGAGTTTCAAATCGGGCAAGTGATTCGACAGGAGGGTCCGCAATCACATCGCGCCAAGGCCGGGACGCCCACCATGGGAGGACTGCTGATTCTGACGGCAGCGATCGTTCCGACGCTGCTCTGGGCGGACTTGACCAACGCCTACGTCTGGATCGCCGTCGGCTCCACCCTTGCGTTCGGAGCGATCGGCTTTCTCGACGACTACCTGAAGGTGACCAGGCGATCGTCGGGAGGACTGGCGCCACGCTACAAGCTGGCACTGCAGTTCGTCGTCGCCATCGTCGTGGGCGTGTTGCTGCTGTGGCTGACCAGCTCGAATCTCTACAACACCCGGTTGATCTTTCCGTTCTTCAAGCAGCTCATTCCCGACCTCGGCTGGTTCTACGTTCCGTTTGCGGCGTTCTGGCTCGTGGCATGGAGCAACGCCGTCAACCTCACCGACGGGCTCGACGGGCTCGCGATCAGCACCTTTGCCGTCGCGGCCGGCACCTTCACGGCGCTCGCCTACATCACCGGTCACCGTGTGTTTGCCGAGTATCTGCTGCTGGTGCGATTTGCGCCGGCGGGAGAGCTGACGATCTTTTGCGGCGCGCTGGTAGGAGCGAGCCTGGGCTTTCTCTGGTACAACGCGCACCCCGCAGAGATCTTCATGGGCGACGTCGGGTCGCTGGCGTTGGGCGGCGCGTTGGCGACGGTGGCGATTCTCATCAAGCAAGAGTTGCTGCTCGTGATCGTCGGCGGCGTCTTCGTGCTCGAAGCGGCGTCGGTGGTCCTGCAAGTGGCCTCTTTCAAGCTTCGGGGCAAGCGCGTGTTCAAGATGGCGCCGCTCCACCATCACTTCGAACTGAGCGGCTGGGAGGAGCCGAAGGTGATCACGCGATTTCTGATCGTGGCGATTCTCTTCGCGCTGCTGAGCCTCACGACGTTGAAGCTGCGATGACCGAGCACGATTTTTCCGTCAACGGTCAGCGGGTGCTCGTCGTCGGAGCGGCTCGAAGCGGTGTGGCCGCGGCGCAGCTGCTCGCTCGACGCGGCGCCCGCGTGACGCTCACTGATGTGAAGCCCGAGATTCCGCACGAATCTGAGCTGCGAAGTGCCGGCGTCAACCTCGAGCTCGGCGGTCATCTCGTCGCCTCGTTCGAATCGGCGGATCTCGTGGTGATGAGTCCGGGTGTGCCGCTGGAACTGCCGGAGGCGGCGCGTGCACGCGCGCTCGGCATTCCTGTGATCGGCGAGCTCGAGCTCGCGTCGCGCTGGCTGCGCGGACCGCTCGTCGCGATTACCGGCACCAAGGGGAAATCGACGACCACAACGCTGGTGGGGCGGATGCTGGAGGCGTCGGGCAAGCGGGTCCTCGTCGGCGGCAACATCGGCCTCCCGCTCAGCGCCCAGGTCGAACAGTCGACGAGCGACACGGTCCACGTTGTCGAGGCGAGCAGCTTTCAGCTCGAAGCGACCGATCGGTTCCATCCGTGGATCGCCGCGTTGTTGAACCTTTCGGCCGATCACCTCGATCGGCATCCCGATGCGTACGCCTACGCGGCGGCCAAGCGGCGCATCTTCGCCAACCAGCAGCCGAACGACTGGGCGGTGATCAACGCCGAGAGCCCCGAAGCCGTGGAGCTTGCGCAAGGCATCCGGCCACGAGTCGTTCGCTACGCGCTCGAGACGTTCGCCGACGCCATGGTGTTTACCGGCCGCGGGTTCGTGTGGCAGCGCACCTCAGAGGGCGAGGTGCCACTGCTGCCGCTGGCCGCTGTGCAGTTGTCCGGCCGCCACATGCTGAGCAATGTCGTGGCGGCCACGGCGATCAGCCATCTCGCCGGTGCGTCACCTGACTCGCTGGCGCGCGCGCTCGACGGGTTCACTGGACTCGAGCACGTGATGGAGCCGGCCGGCGTACGCGGCGCGGTCCGGTTCGTCAACGACTCAAAGGCGACGAACATCGACGCCGCGGCGCGATCGATCGAGAGCTTTGATCGCGTCGTCGCGATCGTCGGCGGCAAACACAAGGGTGGAAAGTTCGAAGACCTGGCGCGGCCGCTGGTCGAGCACGGCAAAGCGGTGGTCGCCATCGGCGAGGCGCGGCCGTTGGTTCGGGCGGCGCTCGCGGACGTGCTGCCAGTGGTCGAAGCGGATTCGCTCGCCGACGCAGTGCAGCAGGCCTGGGACCTGGCGTTGCCCGACGGGGTGGTGCTGCTCGCGCCGGCGTGCGCAAGCTTCGACATGTTCGTGGATTACGCGGACCGCGGACGGCGGTTCAAGGAGGAAGTCCGGAGGCTCATCGACGAGCCGTAGGGCCTCGAGCAGTGAGTAGTCGTCAGCCGATTTGCGGCGAATGGGAGCTGGTCGCTGGGAGCGCAGGCTGCCCCGGTCTGCGAGGCTGGTGTCCCAGTCCCCGGATTGACTGACGACTACTGACTGCTTCGATGGGTATCTGGTTTATCGAGTCGAGGCCCACCGGACTTTAGCCTAGGACCCGGAAACGAACGGCCGGGACGAAGGATCGGGGAGTATGGCGCGGAAGCTGACATCTGACAAGTGGCTGTTCCTGGCGACGCTGGTCCTGGTCTGCGTCAGCGTCGTCATGGTCTACAGCGCCTCGGCCCTGGTCGCGCTGGAGCGCTTCCACCAGCCGTATCTGTTCTTGACCAAACAACTCATGTGGGCCGCGGTGGGCCTGGCGCTGTTGTCGATCTTCATGCGCATCGACTACCGGACCTACCGCAACGACCGGCTGATCTGGGGCGTCCTGGCGATCGCCGCCGTCATGCTCGTGGCGGTGCTGTTCTCGCGCCCGGTCAACGGCACGCGGCGGTGGTTTGGCATGGGCGGCTTCGGCGTTCAGCCATCGGAGCTCGCCAAGATCACGGCCATCTTCTTCACGGCCCTGGTGCTCGAGCGCCGGCGGGAGCGGATCAACGAGCTGGGCTACGCCCTGCTGCCGATCGCGCTCATCGTCGGTGGACTCACGGGGCTCATTCTGCTCGAGCCCGACTACGGCACGGCCGTGTCGCTGCTGGTCGTGATCGCCGTGATGGTGTTTGCCGCGGGGTTCAGCTATCGCTACTTCCTCGGAGCGATCTTGCTCGCGCTCCCGGCGCTCTACGTCATCCTCATTCAAGCCGATTACCGACGCCGGCGGCTGCTCGCCTTTCTCGATCCGTGGGCCGATCCGCTCGGCGATGGCTTTCAGATCATCCAGTCGCTCATCGCGGTCGGCACCGGCGGCGTCTTCGGGAAAGGCTTGATGAACGGCGTGCAGAAGCTCTTCTACCTGCCTGAGCCGCACACCGACTTCATCTATGCCGTGATTTCAGAGGAGATGGGTCTCGTTGGCGCGAGCGTCGTGCTCGTGTGCTTCTCGGTGATCGCGTGGCGGGGGATGCGCGCGGCGTCGCGGGCGCCGGACGGGTTCGGCGCGTTCCTCGCGCTGGGCATCACCATGATGCTGGTGCTGCAGGCGTTCGTGAACATCAGCGTCGTGTTGGGATTGCTGCCGACCAAGGGCATTCCGTTGCCGGTGGTGAGCTTCGGCGGATCGTCGCTGCTCATCAATCTGCTCGGCGTGGGCGTGCTGTTGAACATCTCGCAGCATGCGGACATGGAGACCGGGGCAGCGTGATCGGTGCGCGTCCTCATCGCGGGTGGAGGTACGGGCGGTCATCTGTACCCGGGCATTGCGGTGGCGCGGGAACTGTTGCAGCGCGATGGCTCGACCGTCGTGTCGTTCGTCGGCGTGGCGACGGGTATCGAATCGCGCATCGTGCCGCGGGAGGGGTTCCCGCTGGATCTGATTCGCGTGGCGGGATTGAAGAGGAAGTCGCTGATGCAACGGGTGCGCGGATTGCTGCTGCTGCCGCTCGCCGCGATCGACGCGTGGCGCGTCATCTCGCGCCGCCGTCCCGACCTGGTGATCGGTGTCGGTGGATTTGCTTCGGGACCGGCCCTCGGCATTGCCGCGCTGCGTCGCGTGCCGACGCTGGTGCTCGAGCAGAACGCAGTACCGGGTGTGACCAACCGCCTGCTCGCACCGTTCGTCCGCGCGGCGGCGGTGAACTTTCAGGAGGCCTTGCGCTTTTTTCCGAAGACCGGATTCGTGGCCGGCAATCCCGTGCGGCCCGAGTTCTTGACCACGACGGAGGCGAATGACGCACACGAACAGCCGCGACGTGCGGCGAAGGTTCTGATCGTTGGCGGCTCTCAGGGCGCGCACGCGATCAACCTGGCCATGGTGGAGGCAGCGCCGCGGCTGGCCGCCGCGGGGTTGCGCGCTGCGATTACCCACCAGACAGGAGAGCGGGATCTGGCTGTGGTGCGCGCGGCGTACGAGCGCGCCGGCCTGGTGGCGAGAGTCGAGGCCTTCCTCTACGAAGTCCACCGGGAGATGACGTCAGCCGACGTCGTGATCTGCCGGGCCGGCGCGACCACGCTGGCCGAGGTCAGTGCATCGGGACGCGCGGCGATTCTCGTACCGCTCGCCACGGCCACCGACGATCACCAGCGGAAGAATGCGGCGGTGTTCGCCGCCGCCGGCGCCGCGATGGTGATCGACGAGCGCGAGCTCGACGGCTCGCGGCTGGCGAACGAAGTCGCGAGCCTGATCGGCGATCGCGAACGGCGCGAGCGGATGGGGCACGCGGCCCGCGGTCTCGCGCGACCGGATGCGGCGGCGCGGATTGCCGACCGGGCGGAAGAGCTCGTATACGGCAGCCGGCAGCCGGCAGCCGGCGGACGGTAGACACACGTGCTTGGCAAAACGCGGCGTGTGCACTTCGTCGGTATCGGAGGCATCGGGATGAGCGGCATCGCAGAGCTGCTCACCAACTTGGGATATGGGGTGTCAGGGTCTGATGCGAGGCGTTCGACATTGACCGATCGTCTGGCGACGCTTGGCGTGACGGTTCACACCGGCCACGCGGCGACGAATGTCGGCGACGCCGACGTCGTCGTCTATTCGGCGGCCGTACGCCCGGACAATCCGGAGTTGGTCGAAGCCCGTGCACGCCGGATCCCTGTGATCCCGCGCGCCGAAATGCTGGCCGAGCTGATGCGGTTGCGGTTTGGCATCGCGGTGGCGGGCGCGCACGGCAAGACGAGCACGACGTCGATGATCGCGTTGGTGCTGGAGCGCGCCGGCCTGGACCCGACGGCGGTAATCGGTGGACGGCTGAGCGCGTTCGGCAGCAACGCGCGGCTCGGCCGCGGCGACTACATGGTGGCCGAGGCAGACGAGAGCGATCGCTCGTTCCTCAAGCTGTCGCCCTCCGTGGCGGTGATCACGAACGTCGATCGCGAACACATGGAGGCGTACGGCGGCTTCGACGACCTGCAGCAGGCCTTCGTCGACTTTGCCAACAAGGTGCCCTTCTATGGCGCCGTTGTCGCCTGCGCGGACGACGCAGTATTGAGCCGGCTCCTGCCGAGATTCACCAGACGAGTGATCACTTACGGCATCGACTCGCCGGACGCTCACGTCGGGGCGATCGATGTCGTGCTCGAGGGCTTTGGCTCCCGGTCTGTCGTCGTTCGCCGGCAGCCGAAGGAGGGCGGCGTCGCGAGCGAACCGCTCGGAACACTGACGCTGCCGACTCCCGGCCGGCACTCGGTACAGAACGCGCTGGCCGCCGTGGCCGTCGGTCTCGAGCTCGAAGTGCCGTTCGCGCGCATCGCCCAGGCACTCGCCGATTTTCACGGCGCCGAACGACGCTTCGAACGGCGGGGCGTGATTGGCGGTGTCACCGTGGTCGATGACTACGGACATCACCCGACCGAGCTCGCCGCCGTGATTGCCGCCGCCCGCGCAGTGAATCCACGCCGGATCATTGTCGCGTTTCAGCCCCACCGCTATACGCGCACGCGCGACCTGATGACGGAGTTTGCCGACGTCCTCGCGCAACCAGACGAGGTCGTGCTCACCGACATCTACGCCGCGAGCGAGGACCCGATTCCCGGCGTCAGCCTCGAGGCGCTGGCCGCGGCCGTCAATGCACGGCGCACGCGAGCGGTCCACGTCGTTCATCGCCTCGACGATGTCGCGCGCGCCGTCGCCGACATGGCCCGCAATGGCGACCTGGTGTTGACGCTGGGCGCGGGTTCGATCAGCAGCCTGGCGCCGGCGTTGGTGACCGAGCTCCAGCAGCGCCACCCTTCTCAGGGGGGGCACTGACATGAGAGCCGTGGCTGCGGCCACCGACAAACGCTTCCGCCGCGCGCACGTCAAACCCGCGCGCAGGGGAGGCCTCTCGGCACGGGCGGTCTGGGCCGTGATGCGGGTCGTCGCCATCATCGGGCTCGCGATCGCGGGCGGCTGGTCGGCGGTCCGCCTGGTGCTCACCGCGCCGGCGTTGCAGGTGGGTCATCTCACGGTTCGCGGCAATGAGCGTCTCTCCACCGGCGAAGTCCTGGCGCTCGTCGACGAGCTGCGCGGCCAGAACATTCTCACGGTGCAGATCGGCCAGTGGCGAGAGCGGGTGCTCACCTCACCGTGGGTCGAGGACGCGACGATTCGTCGTGTGCTGCCCTCCACGCTCGAGATCACGATTCGCGAACGGCGGCCATTCGGAATTGGCCGCCTCGGGACCGTGCTCTATCTCGTCGACCCGCACGGAGTGATCGTCGACGAGTACGGACCCAACTACGCCGACATCGATCTGCCGATCATCGATGGCCTCTCGGGGCCGCCGCCCCGATCGACTGGCCTCATCGACGGCGCGCGTGCCGAGTTCGCCGCGAAAGTGTTGACGGCGCTGGCCGCGAAGCCCGAACTGGCCAAGCGGGTGTCGCAGCTCGACGTATCCGATATCCACAACGCGGTGGTGATTCTGGACGGCGACACCGCGCTGCTCCGCCTTGGAGAGAGCGACTTTGCCGAGCGCCTGCAGCAGTACCTGGATCTGGCGCCAGCGCTCCGCGCACGCGTGAGCACGATCGACTACGTGGATCTGCGGTTCGATGAACGTTTGTACGTCAGGCCGGTGGGCCGCCCATCGGGCGGCTCGGCGAGGAAGTAGCGGACGGGAGGCATCGTGGCACGACAGGAACGCTACGTGGTGGGGCTCGACATCGGCACGTCGAAGGTCTGCACCGTTGTTGGCGAAATGCTCGAGACGGGTGGCATCGACGTCGTCGGCCTCGGCGTCGCCGAGTCGAAGGGACTGAAGCGTGGTGTGGTCGTCAATCTCGACGCCGCGGTCGATTCCATCAAGACGTCGATCGAAGAAGCCGAGCTGATGGCGGGCGTCGAGGTCGGCTCGGTGCACCTCGCGATCAGCGGGCCGCACATCAAGGGATTCAACAGTCGCGGCGTCGTCGCGGTGGCCGGCAAGAGCCGCGAGGTGACGCGGGACGATGTGCGGCGGGCGATCGATGCGGCCCGAGCCGTGTCCCTCCCGGCCGGCCGCGAGATTCTGCATGTCCTCCCGCAGGACTTCGTCGTCGACGAGCAGGAAGGTATTGGCGCGCCGGTGGGCCTCATCGGCGCTCGGCTGGAGGTGAACGTCCATATCGTCACTGGCAGTCAGACGGCTGCGCAGAATCTCGTGGCGTGCGTCAATCGCGCCGGCGTCGAAGTGATGGACACGGTGATCGGGCAGCTGGCAGCCGCCGAGACCGTGCTGAGCCCCGACGAAAAAGAGCTGGGCGTGGCGATTGTCGATATCGGCGGCGGCACGGCCGACCTGGCGATCTTCGAGCGTGGCAGTCTGTGGCACACAGCGGTGATTGCGGTCGGCGGCGACCACTTCACCAGCGACATTGCGGTCGGCCTGCGCACCCCGATTCCGGACGCGGAAAAGATCAAGCGCCGCGTCGGATGCGCGCTGTCGTCGATGGTGGACGAGGACGAGACCATCGATGTCGCCAGCGTTGGCGGGCGCCGGGCGCGGGTGATGGCGCGGCGGATTCTGTCGGACATCCTGCAACCGCGCGCCGAGGAGATGTTCCACCTGATCTGGGACGAGATCAGCAAGGCCGGGTATGAGAAGTCACTCAACTCCGGCCTGGTCCTCACCGGCGGTGGCGCCGTGCTGGAAGGGATGTCCGAGATCGCCGAGCAGATCTTCGATCTGCCGATTCGTCGAGGCGTGCCGGTTGGTGTCGGCGGCCTCGCCGACCACGTCAGCAACCCGGCGTACGCCACGGCTGTGGGCCTCGTGCTCTACGGCGCCAGGCATCGTTCGCCAGTCGCCGCCGGCGGTGGTGGCGCGCTGACCAGGGTGATGGGCCGGCTGCGAACGGTTTTCAAGGAATTCTTCTGATTCGGAATCGACGAGGAGACACGATGGTCAACCCCGACGGCAAAGAGACCCTCCGATTGACACTGGACGAAGAGGCGCGGCTGGGCGCCCGCATCAAGGTTGTCGGCGTCGGCGGCGGCGGCAGCAATGCCGTGACACGCATGGTGAACGCCGGCATCACCGGAGTGGAGTTCATCGTCGTGAACACCGACGCGCAGGCGCTTCGCGCCAACCCTTCGCCGATCAAGATTCAGATCGGCAGGAAACTGACCAAGGGGCTGGGTGCGGGCGCCGATCCCAATGTCGGCCGGCAGGCGGCCCTCGAAGACACCGACGACTTGATCCAGGCGCTCTCCGGCGCCGACATGGTCTTCGTCACGACCGGATTGGGCGGCGGCACCGGGACCGGCGCGGCGCCGGTGATTGCCAGCCTCGCCACCGAGCTCGGTGCGCTCACCATCGCGGTGGTGACCAAGCCGTTCAAGTTCGAAGGGCAGAAGCGGCGCCGTCAGGCCGAAACCGGGATCGAATCGCTCCGAGAAGCGGTCGACACCGTGATCACGATTCCCAACGAGCGTTTGCTGAGCGTGATCGATCGAAACACGTCGATGCTCGACGCATTTCTGACGGCAGACGATGTGTTGAAGCAGGCGATCCAGGGCATTTCGGACCTCATCCTCGTGCCCGGGCTGATCAATCTCGACTTCGCCGACGTCAAGACGATCATGTCCGGCATGGGCGTGGCAATGATGGGCACCGCGTCGGCTGATGGCCCGACGCGGGCGATCGACGCGGCCAAGCGCGCGATCTCGAGCCCGCTGCTCGAAGACACGTCGGTCAACGGCGCTCGCGGCGTCATCATCAACGTGACCGGCGGTCCCGACATGTCGCTGATTGAAGTGAATGAAGCGCTGACGATCATCCAGGAGTCGGCTCACGAGGATGCCGAGATCATCTTCGGCGCCGTGGTTGACGAGGCGCTGAAAGGTCACGTGAAGATTACGGTGATAGCCACGGGGTTCGATCATGTGAAGGCGGATCGCGCGATGCCGGCGTCCCAGACTCCAGTGGACATGCAGGCCTATGCGGTGCAGCTCCGCCCGGCGAACGATCCTCCGCCAGCCCCGCAACGCATGGCCATGGGCCGGAGTGCGACCGATGCGCCGGTCAGCGGGCCAGTCCCCGTCGCCGCGTCGCACCAGGCCGACGGATTCGAGCTCGGCATGGCGCAGGCCCGCGGTGAGTACCGACCCGAGTCTGGAGCTCGAAGTCCCGGCGTTTCTCCGCCGGAGCGAGGGATAGGCTGGACCTTGGGCCCCGAGCCCCGGTGATACAGTAGACAGAGCCAGGGCAGACGCGAACGCCGTTTGTGCAGTTGCAGTTCGACGATCGCCCGGGCTCTGCATGAAGGCCCGAGAGCAACGCGAGTTCGCACAGCGGATCCTCTCCCGCGAGGTCGGCTACATCCGAAAGCCCCACGCCAGTCGGCTACGAGTGGCGCTGGTGTTTCCCAACACGTACTTCGTCGGGATGTCCAACCTCGGCTTTCAGACCGTCTACCGCCTCTTCAACGATCAACCCGACATTGTCTGCGAGCGTGCGTTCCTGCCGCCCAAGCAGGAGCTGGCATCGCTGCGCGAGGCGGGCACTCGATTGGTGACGATCGAATCGCAGACGCCGGTCGGCGACTTCGACGTGATTGCGTTCTCGGTGTCGTTCGAATGGGACTACACGAACGTGCTGACGCTGCTGCGGCTCTCGGGCGTTCCGGTGCGGGCGGCCGATCGCGATCGGCGTCACCCGCTGGTGGTCGTCGGCGGCGCGGTGACGTTCGTCAATCCGGAACCGCTCGCGCTGTTTGCCGACGTGATCGCGGCAGGGGAGGGCGAGGTGCTCGTCCCGGCGCTGCTCGACGCCTGCCAGGCGGCGACGCGGGAAGAGACGTTGAAACGCCTGTCGCAGTCGCGCGGCTACTACGTGCCGTCCTTCTACGACGTCGAATACAACGACGACGGCACGATCGCGCGGTACGTCGCTCGAGAGGGTACTGATGCACCGGCTGTGGTACGCAAGGCGGCGCTCAAGAGTACTGACGCCTGCGATCCGCCTGCCACGAGCATCTTCACGCCCGACACCGAGTTCGGTTCCCGGTTCCTGGTCGAGGTCGTACGCGGCTGCGCAAATCTCTGCCGCTTCTGCTGGGCTGGCTACAACTACCTGCCGGTTCGCGCGTTTCCGGCGCCGCGGATTCTCGAGCTCGCTCAGGCGGCGCGCACTTATGCGAGCCGCGTCGGCCTGGTCTCCATCGCGCTGTGCGACCACCCGGAAATCGAGCACATTCTGCGCAGCCTCAAGGACATGGGCTACTCCATCAGCCCGGCGTCGTTGCGCCTGGACGATCTGACGCCGACCATCGTCTCGCTGCTGCAGCAAAGCGGTGAGCGGACGCTGACCATTGCTCCTGAAACGGGTTCCGATCGACTCCGTCGCGTCATCAACAAGACGGTGACCAACGACGAGATTCTCGATCGAGCCGAGCTGATCTTCTCGAGCGGCATCGAGAGCCTGAAGCTCTACTACATGATCGGGCTGCCGACCGAGCAGGACGAAGACCTCGTGGCGATTCGCGACCTCACCGTGCAACTGCGCGAGATCATGTTGAAGCATGCGCGACCCCGCGGGCGCATCGGCCGGATTGTCGCCAGCGTGAACCCGCTCGTGCCCAAGCCCGCTACGACATATCAGTGGATGCCGATGGAAGCCACCGGCGCGATCGAACGCAAGATGAAGCGGCTTCACGAGCTGGTCTCCGGCATCGACAACACCTACTTCAACATCAAGAGCGAACGGCACTCGTACTACCAGGCGCTGCTCTCGCTCGGCGACCGCCGCATCGCGCCGGCGATCGAGCGGGCCGAGGAAAACGGCGGACAATGGCGCCGCGCTGTGGCCGAGACCGGCATCGACGGCGACTTCTACATCTTTCGCGACCGCTCGGCCGATACGGTCCTGCCCTGGGACATCATCGACGGCGGTATGAAGCACTCGTTCTTCCGTGCCGAGTTCGAGAAGAGTCAGCGCGCGGAATGGACGCTGCCACCGAAGCGGGCCAAAGAGAACGCGCGACTCATTCCCGTTCTGAGTTGAAGGCGCCGCGACACGACAGGACGCGACGCCTCGAGGCGAGTCAGCTGGCGACGGCGGCCTGGGCTTCGAAGTCCGAGTACGCCTGGAGCACCAGATCGCGGACGCGATCCTGCGACTTGCCGTCGCCGACCGGCCGCAGCAACGCAAAGCTGCGACGTTCGCCGTTCACCGAGTACGCCCGCGCCGGGAACGTCACGTTCCGGCCGGGCCCGCTGCGCTTTTCCCAGACCGCGAAGCCAACCAGCCGAAGCCCTTCGAGATCCCCATCGGTAAAATGAAGCTCCGCATCCGCCAATTTGCCCGGCGGCGAGCCTTTGTCGTTTGAGATGATCTTGACCACCATTGCTGTCTCCAGTCCGCTCGAGCGTCGTGACGCTGCCCGTTTGCGCGCTCGGCTCTTCAGTCGTCGATATCAAGGGGGATGCCAGCGGCACGCACGAGGGAACCGGCGGGTTCGACGATCGCGACTGGGCGAAAGCGCAACTCTGGTTGAGGCTGCTTGAGCGCCTTATCGCTGCGCCTGCCACCGCCCGATCCCGCATTTCGTTGGACTGATGGCGCTTGGGGCCCGGTGCTTCGCTGCACTCCGCTGGAAGCGATCGCGCAACACGCGTTTACGTCGAGGCAACCGCGGTTACCGGTCGAGTCGGTCGGTGCGCCACCGGACGCGTGGGAGATCGCGGCCGAGTCGGTTGGTGCGCCGCTCGATCGAGTGGCTCGAGTCCAGCAGGTGCACGGCAGGAAAGTGCGAGTGCTCGTGCGCGATCACGTCACGCCGCACGCGGCTGGGCGTCGACCGGACGGCGATGCGATCGTGTCGAACGAGGCTGGGCTCGCGCTTTCGATCAGTGTGGCCGACTGTGTGTCGATTCTGATCGCCGATGCGCGGCGCGGCGCGGCAGCCGCCGTTCATGCCGGCTGGCGCGGGACCTGCAAGCTGGTGGTGGCTGCCGCTATCGAGAGGATGACCCGGGAATTTCAAACCGACCCTGCCGATTGCACGGCCGCCATCGGGCCGAGTATTGGGCCGGATGATTATGAAGTGGGCACCGAGCTCGTCGACGGGTATCTGGCTGCCGGCTATTCTCGCGGCGACGTCGATCGCTGGTTCCGGCGCGCGGCAGCCAGGCTTACTCTCGACCTTTGGACAGCGAATCGCGATCAGCTCATCGCGTCCGGAGTGCCGCCCGCGAGCATCTTTGTGTGCCGCTTGAGCACGCTCGCGCATCCTCAGGTGTTCGAGTCCTACCGAGCCGAAGGCCCGCAGGCTGGGAGAATGGCGGCGCTGATCGTCGTTCCGCCGCAACCCCAGCCGCGTTGAGCGCGGACTGTCTATCGGGCACCAGACTGGTTGGCGTCCATCCCAAGATTGGAGAGACGGTCGGCGTCCTTGTTCTGCTCGCGCGGAATGTGCTCGAAGGTGACGTGTCCCACTCGCGCGACGAGGCCGCGCGCCCGCTGGTGCAGCGGGATCAGTCCCGAGTTCTTCACGCGATAGTTCCCGCGCATCTGCTCGACCAGCAGCAGCGAATCGGCCTTCACATGCAAGGCCACGACGCCTCGATCGACCGCCCATTCCAGCGCCGCGAGCAGGCCGTTGTATTCGGCGATGTTGTTGGTGGCGATGCCGAGGGCGCCGTGCAGTTCGGCGAGCACGCGACCGGAATCGTCCACGACATGGGCGCCGTACCCGGCGGGACCCGGATTCCCGCGCGCGCCGCCATCGATGTACACCGTGATCACGCCGGCTGGCTCGTGGGCGGCGCGCTATCGGCGGGCTGCTGACTCTTCACCGGCGGAATGAAGTAGAGAATCCGCTGACAACTGTCGCATTGGACGAGCTGATCATTCTTCATGACGGTGACGAACACCGCCGGCCGCAGTCGCACGCGGCAGACCGTGCAGCGTTCGTCGGTGGCTTGCGCCACCGCCGTTCCCCGAACCTTGGCGATGCGTTCGAACGTGTCGATCACGTTCTTGTCGTCCATCTCGCGCAGCAGTGTCGCCCGTTTCGCCGCGCATTCCGCGGCGACTGCCGTCTGTCCGGCGGCGTCCTTTTCGATTGCGGCGCGTTCGGATTGGACCTTGGTCTGGGCCGCCTTGAGCGCGGCTTCCGCCCGCTTGAACTCCGCCTGCAGCTCGTCGGCTTTCATCATGTTCACGAGGATTTTCTCCTCGTGCTGGTCCACCTCCTGGGCGGCCGCGGCGATCTGGTGCTGCATGGCGTGGTATTCGGGGTTGGTCTTCACCTCCATCAACTGGTCTTTGTACTTGCTCTGACGCTGCTGGACGCCGGCGAGGTCTCGCTCGATCAGGCGGCGCGCGGCCTGGTTATCGGCCACTGCGTGGCTGGCGGCTTCGAGAGCGGCCGTCGACGACTGCAGCAACGCATCGAGCGCCGCAATTCGACCCGGCGCGTCGGCCATGGTTTTGGCCGCCGCCGCCGCCTTCGTGTCGATCTCCTGTAGTTTTATGAGTCGCTCTAGGTCAGGAAGCATCAACTTTGAACTGAAACTGAACTTTGAACTGCAACTGAACTTTGAACTGAAACTGAACTTTACACTTTCAACTGAAACTCTGAACTTTCAACTCTTCAACTTTCAACTTTCACGCATCAGGTATGGGCCCACCTGGATTCGAACCAGGGACCAACCGATTATGAGCCGGCCGCTCTAACCGCTGAGCTATGGGCCCGCAAAAAAAAGGCCGCTCTCACGAGCGGCCTTCGAGAAACGCGCGCAACTTCCGGCTGCGCGACGGATGTCGCAGCTTTCGCAAGGCCTTGGCCTCGATCTGCCGGATCCGTTCGCGGGTCACGGCGAAATTCTGACCGACCTCTTCCAGCGTGTGCTCGCTGCCGTCGCCCACGCCGAAGCGCATCTTGATCACCTTTTCTTCGCGCGGCGTCAGGGTCTTCAGCACCGACTCGGTCTGCTCCTTGAGGTCCAGGTTGATCACGGCCTCCGACGGCGAGACCGCGGTCCGATCCTCGATGAAGTCGCCCAGGTGCGAATCTTCCTCTTCGCCGATCGGCGTTTCGAGGGAAATCGGTTCCTGCGCGATCTTCAGCACCTTGCGGACCTTCGAGACCGGGATGTCCATGCGCCGCGCGATCTCTTCCGACGTCGGCTCGCGACCCAGTTCCTGCACGAGCGCGCGCGAGGTCCGAATCAGCTTGTTGATCGTCTCGATCATGTGGACCGGAATGCGAATGGTCCGCGCCTGATCGGCAATCGCGCGGGTGATGGCCTGCCGGATCCACCACGTGGCGTAGGTCGAGAACTTGTAGCCGCGGCGGTACTCGAACTTGTCGACCGCTTTCATCAGCCCGATGTTGCCTTCCTGAATCAGATCGAGGAACTGCAGGCCGCGGTTCGTGTACTTCTTGGCGATCGACACCACCAGCCGCAGGTTGGCCTCGACCAGCTCTTTCTTCGCCTGCTCGGCCTGGGCTTCGCCGCGCATGATCACTTCGAGCGTGTGGCGCAGACGATCCACGCTCTCTTCGAGGTCCTCGGTGCGCTGCTTCACCTCGGCCCGCAAGTCGTTGAAGCGCTTCTGCAACGCCTTGCGCTCCTCTTCCTTGAGCTTCGGCTTGCGGTTCTTCGCGGTGAGGTTCTTCTTGATGTTCTCGACCTCACGCTGCATCTTCGAGACGCGCTCGACGATCTCCTTCACCTCTTCGACGAGGCGGCGCTTGACCGGCTCGGTGAATTCGATCAGGCGGATGTACCGCGACGTCTCGACCTGGCCACGCATCAGTTTCCAGCGCGCCCGGCGGTGCTTGCGCTTGTCGGATCGCGGAATCGGCGCCAGCTTCTCGTCGAGCTTTTCGACGGTGAGCCGCGACTTGCGGACCGCCTCGACCTGCTTGAGAAACTGCTGCGCGCGTGCCTCGATGCGATCGTCGGTGATCTCTTCGTCGTTGAAGATGACCAGCTCGCGAATCGTCCGCTCGCCGGCGCGCAGCGCGTCGCCCATGCGGATCACCGCCTTGGTAATCGCCGGCATCCGTGAGATCGACTTGATCACCGACAGCTTGCCGCGTTCGATCCGCCGCGCAATCTCCACTTCGCCTTCGCGCGTGAGGAGCGGGACCGTGCCCATCTCGCGCAGGTACATGCGGACCGGATCGTTGGTCTTGTCCAGCGCGCCCGGCGTCAGGTCGAGCTCGGGCTCGTCCGGACCGTCGCGGCGATCGATTCCTTCGCGTTCGAGCTTGTAGCCCTTTTCCGAGTCGACCAGGTCGATGCCGGCGGCGGCAAACACCGCGAGCAGTTCTTCGAGATCTTCGGGCGAGGCGGTCAGGTCTGCAGGGAGAAGGTCATTGACCTCGTCGTAGAGCAGGTAACCTTTTTCTTTGCCGATGACGAGGAGCTGGCGTACTTCATCGAACTTGTCTTCGAGCGACAAGGCCATAGATAGTGAGACCTCCTACTGCGTATGAAAGACGGATTGAACCAGGTTTCGCCGACGCCCGCGTTCTCCGCCGAGCCGTCTATTGTAGCCCGTTTACGCGATCGCCACGTTCCAGCGCGCGTTGGACGGTCAATTTTCGTCTCAGCAACTCATTCAGCGCCGGCCCGGTGTCACCCAGCGCCTGCAAACGGTCGATTTCGCGTTGGACCTCGGCCTGTTCCCGTTCAAATCGCCGCCGTTTAAGGGATTGGACGCAAATGTCCGGGCGGGAGACAGGAGCTTCGGCTTCGGCGGCCATTGCCGCGAGCAGTTCGGCTTCTACTCTACTTAGACGCTCCATCAGGGCATTTGGCGTCGATTCCGGATCGGCGGGGCCGACTTCGAGGGCGGTTGCCAAAATGTGAGCCGTGCTAAGTCCTTGCAAATCTTCGGGTTCGAGGTGTCCTAGCCATGGCAGCGCCCCTGCGGGATCGTGCATCAACGCCCACAGCAACCCCTTTTCGGCCGGCAGAACCCGGGTCATCAGGCTCGGAAGCCGTTCGGCCGGAAGCTCGGTCTTCCGGCTGGCCGCCGCCTTTCGAATCTCGGCTCGAACCACCTCTTCAGTGACCCGGGCCTTGTGGGCCAGCCGGTCGGCAAACTGGTCGCGGGCGGCCGGGTCGGGAATACGCGAGGCAACTCCGAGCATCCTTTTCAGGAACTCCCGCCGCCCGTCGTCGCGTGCCAAATCGTGCTCGGCCGCGGCGCGATCCAGGAGGAACTCCAGGTAGGGCCGCGAGTGCCTGAGCTGGGCGACAAAGGCGTCCCTGCCGCGCTTTTGGATGAAATTGTCCGGATCCTCGCCCTCGGGGAGACGAACTACGTTGACATCAAAGCCTTCGCTGACCAGAAGCTCGGAGCTTCGTTCCGCCGCCGTCTGCCCCGCCCGGTCCGGGTCATAACAGAGCAGCGCCTTGGCGGCAAAGCGCCGGAGCATTTGTGCCTGTTGAGGGGTCAGGGCAGTGCCGCAGGTTGCGACCACCGGCAGGCGGCCGGCTTGATAGACCTGCGCGAAGTCGAAATAGCCCTCGACGATCAGCGAAAAGCGCGCCTTTCGCAGATCGCCTTTGCTGAAATTCAGCCCATAGAGCGTTCGGCTCTTGGTGTAGATGGGCGTCTCGGGTGAATTCGAGGTACTTCGGTTGTTGATCCGCATCAAGCGCGCGGCCGCCAAACGCGACGACGGTTCCAGTCTCTCGCGCGATCGGAATCATCAGGCGATTGCGAAACCGATCCCGCTCACTCCCATCGTCCCGTTTGGTGACGAGCCCGCTGGCGAAGAGCTGGGATGGCGAGAATCCCGCTTTCAGGAGGCGTTGCCGAAGCGCATCGCGCCCCTGCGGGGCAAAGCCAAGCTGCAGCGTCGCGATGGTCTCGGCCGACAGGCCGCGTTGCTCGGCCAGATACTTCCGGATGCGCGCGCCGTCCGGCGACTCGAGCTGCTCGCGGAAGTACGCGACTGCGACCTCGTGAATCTTGACGAGCGCCTCGCGCTCGGCCGCGCTCTGCCGCTGATCGTCGCTCCCCTCCAGCTCCGGGATCGGGACGCCAAACCGCTGCGCAAGATGACGAACCGCCTCGGGAAACGCGATCTTCTCCTGCAGCTCGATAAACTTGAAGATGTCACCCCCAACACCGCAGCCAAAACAGTGGAAGACCCCTTGCTCGCGATCAACGGTGAACGACGGGGTCTTCTCGCCGTGAAACGGACACAGGCCTTTGTACGACTTGCCGGCCTTTCGCAGCGAGACCGAGTCCGAAATCACGGTCACGATGTCGGCCGCCGATCGAACTTCGGCGATGAACGAGGGAGGGAAGAGAGCCATTCGCTATTCGCTATTCGCCATTCGCGATCCGCCGTTCGCCAGGTTCACTTGCCTTTTGCGAAACGCGAATAGCGAAAAGCGAATCGCGGACACCTTACTACTCTTTCAACTCCACAATCGTGGCGCCGCCGCCACCCTGATTCTCAGGCGCTGGATGGTATTTCTGGACGAACGGATGCGTTTTCAGGAACGCGTGCAGTCCCTTTCGCAATTGTCCCGTGCCGAAACCGTGGACGATCCGGATCTCACGGAGATCGGTAACCAGCGTATCGTCGAGAAAGCGCCCGACGCGATCGACGGCTTCCTCCACCGTCGCGCCGATGACGTTGATCTCGCTCAGCAACCCCTCGCGAGGCTTCAGGTCGACGCTCACGCGGACTCGGCCGCCTCCAGGGGACCCGATGCCAGCCTGTCTCGCCGAAGCCTTTGGCGGAGGCGGACCGGTGACGCGCAGGTCTTTGAGGGTCGCCCGCATCCGCTTGCCGCGCACGTCGACCTCGACGTTGTTCCCCTGAATCGACAGAATGGTCCCTTCGAGGCCGAGCCCCCCGACAACGACCTTCGCCCCCTCAATTGGGGCCTGGCCCCTTGGCAAATCCTGCGACGCGGAAAGAGCGGAAACATCTGTGCCAGGAGCGTCGCGCTGCGGATGCCGCAGATCCTCGACGATGCGATCCACGGCGGCGCGGGCTTCGGCGCGAACCGCCCCCGACTCGCCCGTGTTCAACGCCGCGCGCAGCGACGCCTTTTCGACCAGCGCGGTGGACTTGTCCTTGAGGTTGGCAATCACCTCGTCGATGTCACGACGCGCCTGGCGGAGGCGATCGTCGAGCCGTTCGTTGAGCCGCTTCTTGAAGACCTCTTCGCGGTCGTTCAGGACGCGCTCCCGCTCGACGAGCTTGGCGTTCTCTTCGTTGAACGCACGTCTCTCTCGCTCGAGCCTGGTGCGCTCGGCTTCGAGCGTTCTGGCCTGCGCGTCGAGTCTCGACAGATGCGCCTGAAGCCGTTTCTGATCGTCGCTGAGAAACCCACGCGCTGATGAAATGACTGGGACGGGCATCCCGAGCCGCTGCGCCATTTCGATGGCCAGGCTGCGCCCTGGCGCTCCGTAACGCAGTCGATAGGTCGGCGCAAACGTCTGCGGATCGAACGCAAACGCCGCCACCGCCACACCCTCGGTGCCGATGCCCCACGTCTTCACCGAATCAAAGTGGGTCGTCGCCACGACGAGCGCGCCGCGCTGACGGAAGTGCTGAACGATCGCCATGGCAAGGGCGCCACCCTCATCCGGATCCGTACCGGTGCCAACCTCGTCGAGCAGCACGAGTGAGGGCAGCTCGAGCTGCCGCTCGAGCGACACGAGGTTCGTGATGTGGGCCGAGAAGGTACTGAGGCTGGCGGCGATCGACTGCGCATCGCCGATGTCGGCAAAGACGGTCTGAAACACTGGCAGGCGGGCCGACGTCGCCGGGACATGGAGACCCGCCTGCGCCATCAGGGCAAAGAGCCCGGCAGTTTTCAGCGCGACGGTCTTGCCGCCCGTGTTCGGTCCGGTAATCAACAACACGCGGTTCGGTGGCTCGAGCCGCACATCGACCGGGACGGCGTCCTTGATCATGGGATGCCGCGCGCCGACGAGCTCGAGGCGAGTCTCTACTGTGAACTCCGGCTCGACCGCATTCACCCGAGCGGCATACCGTGCCTTGGCCTGAAGGACATCGACGCGGGTTGCGACCTCCCTGGCAATCGTCAAGTCCTGCGGCCGGCTGCGAAATCGATCGGTCAGCTCGAGAAGAATCCGCAGAATCTCTTCGCGTTCGAGCTCCTCGAGCTCGACGATGTCGTTGTTGAGCTCCACGGTGGCGGCCGGCTCGAGAAACAGCGTCGCGCCGCTGGCGGAGCTGCCGTGGATGATGCCCGGGACGTTGCCACGATGCTCGGCCCGCACCATCAGCACGAAGCGCCCGTTGCGCTCGGTGACGATTTCTTCCTGCAAGTACTTGCTGAGCTCTTTGCCTCGCGTGGTACTGCTCCAGCGTGCCGCGCAGCCGCTGACGCTTCTGCCGTAGCCGATCGCGAATGCTCTTCAGCTCGGGGCTGGCGCGATCGAGGATCTCGCCGTTGTCGTCGATCGCGTGGCGAACCGCGGCGATTTCCGGCTTGAACGACGTGAAGGGCGCCACGATCGCCGTCAGGATTGGAAAGGAGCCCCCGGCGCCAACGATCCCGGCACGCGTCTGCTCGACGGTCTCCACGAAGTCGGCGAGCGAGCGGAGCTGGGGCGGATCGAGCGGCACGCCGGGCGCCGCGAGCAGCGTCAACGTTTCGGTGATCGTCTCGCCGGCGCGGAGCGGGAAGAGGGGATGGCGTTCGAGGAACGCGACGGTCTCCGTGGTCGAGTTGATCGCATCGATGACGGCCTGCGGATCGGTGGACGGCTCGAGAGCCTCCAGCGCGTCGCTCCCAAGCGGAGTCAGGGCGAGGCCGCGAACCGCCTCGACGATGCGATCGAATTCGAGGGTTTCTAGGGCAAGCATCGCTTCAGATACAGAGACCAGTGAGGACGGACGGGCCACAGAGACACAGAGGCACAGAGAACAATTTTTCTAAACCCACAGAGCGGCGTTCGCGAGAAAACCCTCTCCCCAAGAATGGCTCTGTGTCTCTGTGTCTCTGTGGCCTGTACGTCTTACAAGTGATTGATCATACTGGCGATGCAACCGGCGCCGTAGCCGTTGTCGATGTTGACCACCGACACGCCGTTCGCGCACGAGTTCAGCATTCCGAGCAGGGCGGCGATGCCGCCGAAGCTGGCCCCGTAGCCGACGCTGGTGGGCACCGCGATCACGGGGGTGCTGATCATGCCCGCCACCACGCTGGGGAGGGCGCCTTCCATGCCCGCGACGACGATCACGACCCGTGCGGTCTCGATGCGTCCTCGCTCTTTCAGCAAGCGGTGGAGACCGGCGACGCCGACGTCGTACACGCGATCCACCGTATTCCCCATGAGCTCGGCAGTGACGGCGGCCTCTTCGGCGACCGGAAGGTCAGCCGTTCCCGCCGAGACCAAGGCAATGGTCCCTCGGCCGGGTGGGACATCGCGCTTCAGGGTGATGGCTCGCGCGGAGGGATGAAACTGCGCCTCACTCACACGCTGTTGAACGTGCGACCAGGTGGCCTCGTCCACGCGCGTGACAAGTAGCGGATGCCCCCGCTTGACGATCTGTTCAGCGATCGACGCGATCTGATCAGGTGTTTTACCGAGGCCAAGGATGACTTCCGGGAATCCCTGACGCACCGATCGGTGGTGATCCACCTTGGCGAAGCCCAGGTCCTCGAACGGTTGCGCGCGCAGCGTCGCCAGCAGTTGCTGATATGCGGTGTCGGGCGCGATCGCGCCCGAGCGAATCTCGTCCAGCAACTGCCGTAACTGATCCGGTGTCATGCCGTTATCATCCGTGTTTCTTTGACTTTGCGAAGAATCGATTCCTATAATGACTGACTGGATCCTGGGGGATTGCTCCTGTTCATCCAATGACACCGCTCGAAACCATCATCCTCGCTTCGTATTTTTTTGTCCTGCTTATCCTGGCCGTGTACGGGTGGCATCGGTATTACCTGGTTTACAGCTATATGAAGCACAAGCACGAGCGACCCGTGCCGCGCTTCATGCTCGATCCGCTTCCGACCGTCACCATTCAACTCCCGCTCTACAACGAAATGTATGTCGTCGATCGGCTCGTCGATTCCGTGTGCCGCATCGACTACCCGCGCGATCGTTTAGAGATCCAGGTATTGGACGATTCGACTGACGAAACGCGGCAAATCGCCGAGCTGGCGGTGCGACGTCATGCCGCGCAGGGCGTGGACATCAAGTATATCCATCGCGCCAATCGCGCCGGCTTCAAGGCGGGCGCGCTGCACGAGGGGCTGAGGGTCGCGCGCGGCGAGTACATCGCGATTTTCGACGCCGACTTCATTCCGCAGCCGGATTTTCTGATGCGGACCGTGCACTATTTCTCATCGCCGAAGGTGGGGATGGTGCAGGCGCGTTGGGGACACGTCAACGAGGACTACTCGCTGCTGACGAAGATCCAGGCGATGCTGCTCGACGCGCACTTCGTGCTCGAGCACGGCAGCCGGAATCGCAGCGGGTGCTTCTTCAATTTCAACGGCACGGCGGGTATCTGGCGCCGCGAGGCGATCGCCGATGGCGGCGGCTGGCAGCACGACACGCTGACCGAGGATCTCGATCTCAGCTATCGCACCCAGCTCCGTGGCTGGCAATTCGTCTTCGTCGAGGATCACGTGGCGCCGGCCGAACTGCCGGTCGAGATGAACGCCTTCAAGTCGCAGCAACACCGCTGGGCCAAGGGGTCGGTTCAGACCTTCCTCAAACTGATGCCGCGCATCCTGCGATCGGATCAGCCGCTGAAGGTGAAAATCGAGGCCTTCTTCCACCTCTCGGCCAATCTCAACTACCCGTTGATGTGCGTGCTGTCGGTGCTGATGGGGCCGTCGATGATCATCCGCTACAACATGGGCTGGTACGAGATGTTGCTCATCGACATTCCGTTGTTCTTTGCGGCGACGGCGTCGGTGGGGAACTTCTACATGGTCTGCCAGCGCGAGCTGTACCCGCGCACCTGGACCGAGCGGCTTCGCTATCTCCCGTTGCTCATGTCGATCGGGATTGGCCTGGCCGTGAACAACACCAAGGCCGTGCTCGAGGCGCTGTTCGACAAGCCAAGCGATTTCATGCGGACGCCGAAATATGGCATCGAGCGGAAGTCGGATGACTGGACGGGAAAGAAGTACCACCAGATCGTCGCCGTTCAGCCGCTGATCGAGCTGGGTCTCGGCATCTACTTCACCGGCACGCTCTTCTACGCACTCGCCAACGGCATCTACGGCACCGTCCCGTTCCTGATGCTGTTCCAGATCGGCTTCCTGTACACAGGCCTGCTCTCCATGCTGCAGCAGTTTGGCGAAACGACGGCCGTACCTCAAGCGATCGCGGAGTAATCAGGTTCAGTAGGTTCAGTAGGTTCAGCAGGTTCAGTAGGTTCAGCAGGTTCAGCAGGTTCAGCAGGTTCGAGCCTGTTGAGCCTGTTGAGCCTGTTGAACCTGTTGAACCCGATGAACCTGTTGAATCCGCTGAACCCTGCTGAACCCTGCTGAACCTGCTGAACCTGCTGAACCTGCTGAACCTGCTGAACCTGCTGAACCTGCTGAACCTGCTGAACCTGCTGAACCCGCTGAACCTGCTAAGCATTAAAACTCAACACCCCACCCGAAAACGTCGACGGGAACTGTCGCAACGACTGCGCGGCCGGGCCTTTGACCACCGAGCCGCTCGTCGAATAGGTCGAGCCGTGGCAGGGACAGACGTATTGAGAGTTGCGGAAGCCCTCGACCGTGCAGCCCTCGTGAGTGCAGACCGCCGTCAGCACCGTGAACGACGCGTCCCCGGTACGCGCGGCGAGGTAGTTGGTGCCGGACGCGCGGATGATCGCGGCCCCGCCGGCAGGCGCCAGCGGCGATCCATCGGCAATGGTGACGCTGACGCGCCCTCCGCTGAGCGTTCCGTTCACGGACGGAAGCGCTGGCGCCGTATCCGACGGCGAGGTCGGGCTGCCGCCGCAAGCCGGCAGCAACGAGCCGAGAGCCACCACAGTCGCCGCCTGACAGGCCTGCGAGCAGAACGCACGGCGCGTCGCCTCCTTCGGCTGCAGGATGTCGAGTTCCTTCATGAGATCCTCCTGAGATGTGCCCGGGTAGTGCAACGGATGGGCCAGGGGGCCGGGACGATTCCACAGGGTCGACAGGTTCTGCTGGTTCTACAGGTTCCGAGGGTTCTGCAGGTTCCTTCAGAGGTTCCCGATCGTCACATCGTGCGGACGATGAGTGTCGCCTTACGCATCGTGTAACGACTTACGATTGAGGACAACCGAACCTGTCGAACCCGTCGAACCCGTAGAACCTGTGTAGGATCTTCACCATGTCCGCAGACGTGAAAGCCAAAGCCGGCCTCGAAGACATCGTCGCCACCTCCTCCCGCATCTGTTACCTCGACGGCGATCGAGGCGTGCTCGCGTACTGCGGCCACGATATCCACGACCTGGCGCGGCATGCCACCTTTGAAGAGACGTGCTACCTGCTGTGGCACGCTCGTCTGCCCAGTCGCGCGGAGCTAGGGGACCTGCGATCCCAGCTCGCGGCGGCGCGACCACTTCCCGAGGCGATTCTTCGCTTGATGAAGATGCTGCCGCCGTCGGACGGAATGGACGCGCTCAGGACACTGACCTCTGCACTCGGCCATTACGATCCGGACGCCACGAACAACTCGCCCGCGGCGTCGTATCGCAAGGCGGTTCGGCTCACCGGTCAGATCGCGAGCCTGGTCGCGACGTGGGGCCGGCTGCAGCAGGGCGCCGGACCGATCGCGCCCGATCCCGCGATGGGGCACGCGGCGAACTTCCTCTACATGCTCACCGGCCAGCGGCCGAATCCCACCGCGATTCGCGCGATGGACATCGCGCTGACGCTGCATGCCGATCACGAGCTCAACGCCTCGACCTTTGCCGCGCGGGTCGCGGCGGCCACGCTCACCGACATGCATTCGGCCATCGTGGCCGGCATCGGGACGCTCAAGGGGCCGCTGCACGGCGGCGCCAACGCCGAGGTCATGAAGATGCTGATCGAGATCGGCCAGGACGCGCCGCCCGAACGCATCGACGCCTACCTCAGGAACAAGCTGGCGAAGAAGGAGAAGATTCCCGGATTCGGCCACCGCGTCTATACGACCGAAGACCCGCGCGCGACGCATCTGCGGCAGATGTCAAAGGAGCTCGGACAGAAGGCCGGAAACCCGAAGTGGTACGAGATGAGCGAGCGCATCGAGGCGCTGATCAAGGCCGAGAAGAAGCTGTATCCGAACGTCGACTTCTACTCGGCCTCGACCTATTACACGATGGGAATCCCGATCGATCTCTATACGCCGATCTTTGCCGTGAGCCGGATCAGCGGCTGGGCCGCGCACGTCCTGGAGCAGTACGCGAACAACCGCCTGATTCGACCGCGAGCCGACTATACGGGTCCGCAATACCCGCAGACATGGATACCTTTGGATCAGAGGTAGGACAGGAAGATTCTTGAATCTCGTGATCTGGTGAGGTGACGATCTCGTGATCGATCTGGTGATCTCGCGATGTTGTGATCTCTTGACCGATCTTTCGATCTATCTGCGATGTCGATCGAAAGATGGTTCCCTGGATCGATCTCGAGATCGTGAGATAGCTCACTAGATCGATCACGACATCTCGAGATCATCCGATCGGCAGATCGATCGCCAACTCGCCACTTCACCAGATCATCAGATTCGGCAGACCTATTTGGCTCCCACTGCTGTGAAAGGCGTGCTGGCGAGCGTATTGCCCCACATCAGCGCGATGCGGCCGCCGGTGTTCTTCATGTCGAGAAACGTCCACGTCAGCTGATCGACCTCGTACGGCAGCTTGTCGAGCTTCATTGGCACGCGCGTGACGTCCTTGTCAGGCGTGTAGCCGTAGGCGCCCCACAGCGCCGTCTTGTCCTTCGGATCGAATTTCTGCTGCGCGGGCCAGGTGGAGATGATCAGCGTCCACTCGGGCAGCTTCAGGTCGATAAACAGGCTGTACTCGCCGGCAGGCACCGTTGTCTTGCCGAACACCAGGGGCACTTCGGTCTTGAGACGCGTCGACATGTTGGCGCCTGCGCGCCACACGGGTGGCGCGGGGAAGTTCGGCGTCCCGACATCGTTGGCGGCCTTGCCGTAGTTGGCGCCGGACCCGAACAGATCGCGCCCGCGCTGCAGCGGACGGCCGTACGTGATCTCGATCCATTTTCCGTTCTGATAGATCTCACGACCCAGGGTGAACGCCGGGTTGGGGCCCTTCACCCAGGTGCCCAACACTTGCGTTTGTGCCGAGCCAGCAGGGCTCATCGGCCGCGGCGGGGGTTCCTGCGCCACCGAAACCATTCCGAGAGTCACGACGACGAAACCGGTGGCGATTGATCGATTGATCACGAGTTCTCCTTTGGAATGGCATTTGCCGGTGAGTGGCGCGAAGTATCGCGAATCCGAACCGTCTATTTCCGAAACAGCATCATCAGGATCGTCAGGACGACGCTCACAACGACCGACGTCATCAGCGGAAAGTAGAACGAGAAGTTCTTTCGTTCGACGAGGATGTCGCCGGGAAGCCGGCCGAGCCACGGGATGCGACCGCCGAGGCTGAGGAGAAGGCCGATGAGCAGGAGCAAGCCGCCCACGAGCATCAAGGTCCGGCCGAGCTCAGGCATCGCTCCATCCTACGCCGTTTGATTCGGCCTCAACCGAACGGCGCCTGCAGCAGCACAGCGGTGGCAACCAGCGCGCCGACATACAGCACGCAAAACACGCTGAACGCGGCGGCCGCCACCGGCCGCGCGACCGATCGCGCAAGGGCGAGGCCGACACGCGCCCACGCCCGGCCCAGTCGCTGCTTGCCGAGCCGCGCCCGGCAGCGTTGCCGCGTGCGATTGGCGCGCGCCCGGTCGGCGGCGAGGCGAGGCATGCGAGCCAGGAACTCGCGTGTGATCTCTTCACTTTCGGAGACTGTCATGTCGTGACCTCATGCAGAGAGGCGAGGCCGCTCGCCTCCGTCTCTGCGAGACGGCTCGCCAGACGCAGTCGCGCGCGGCTGAGGCGTTGGCGCATCGCTTCGGCGCTGATGCCGCAAACCTCGGCAGCTTCTGACGGCCGGAGTCCTTCGACGCCGGTCAACAGCAACGCTTCGCGGTAGGTGGCGGGTAGCGAGGCCAGCGCGGCGGCCACGTGCCGCTGCGCCTCACCGGCCTCAGCGGCCTCGAGCGGCGACGGCCGGACCGAGCCGGAGGGCCAGAGACCGATCAGATCGGCGAGGCGCGACTCCTCGAGCAGGCGCGAACGGCAATAGCTGACGTGGACGTTCCGGGCGACGGTAAAGAGCCACGCGGCCAGCTGCGTCTCTGGCCGAAGGCGGCTGGCGTGCTTCACCAGACGAAGCCAGGTCTCCTCCACCAGGTCTTCGGCGACATCACGGCGATTCGCCAGCCTCGCGAGAAAGTTGAACAGCCGGGCGTTGAAGGCATCGTGGATCTCATCGAACGCGTCAGCATCCCCGGCGCGCAGCCGGCCGACCAGTTCGAGCTCGCGGTTGCGATCCATCACGGTACTAACGCTGGCCGGCTCCAAACGTGACCGTGTCACGCTGCCCGCCGCCGCGCGTTGTACTCGGGCGTGCCGGCGATTTCCAGGAGGATTCGAGAATGAATGTTTTGGCGCAAGCGTCGATCGTCGCCTTGGTGAGCATGTTCATGGGCGTGGTCCCCCTGGCCATGGGAATTGTCTATGCCATCTGGCCCAACGAGCAACGGCTGGCTCTGATGCGCCCGCTGTCG
This sequence comes from uncultured Acidobacteriota bacterium, assembly GCA_963773045.1. Classification (GTDB taxonomy): domain Bacteria; phylum Acidobacteriota; class Vicinamibacteria; order Vicinamibacterales; family UBA2999; genus 12-FULL-67-14b. The sequence continues at coordinate 794,006 of CAVYZT010000005.1, forward strand.
CTGGCGACGATCTTCGCCGCCCTCAGCGGGTCGACGCTCGGCCTTCTCAACGTGCTTCGGGGCATGGGGATGAGCGAGACGGCGGACTTCTCGCGAGTCTCGGCCATCGGCCTGGCCGAATCGCTGGTGCCAATCTTCTTTGGCTTCGGGTGCCTGACCGCGTCATGGTTGTGCGTTGCCGTCGGCCTCTGGCGTCGTCCCTGACCGGAAAATGGTGTCAAATTGGCGGCATGACACTTTCGAGGAAGGCAGCTGCGTGCGTCGTGACGGTGGTGGTCGCCCTCACCGGATGGGTGTCGGCGCGCCAGACGGCGCCGAATCCCCAGGCCAATCGCCAGCAGTTTCCCGGTGGCACCAACCCCGACGGATCGCTCAGGCCCAGCCGCCCGGTGACCAATCTCTTCACCCAGGATGCCTACACGCTCTACGAAATCCTGGCGCCAGGGAGCGAGCAGTTTCGCATCACCTTCATGACCGAGAACAACCGCCCGGGCGCCGCCGAGATCGTGAACGCGACGCGAGCCGGCAGCGAGGGAACCGATGTCGAGGTTTACGACCCGCGAACCGGGAAGCCGATGAAGTTCGTGTACGAAGAACAGCCCAACGGCGACCACGCGATTCGTGCCGCGCTGCCGTTCCCGGTCCCCGAAGGCGGAATCGGCCGCGCCCTCATCTACAAGACCTACAAGGACCCGCGCACCTACATGATGAACGGCAAGGACATCGTCTGGGTGCGCAGCCTGTCCGGCTACCGGCTTGGCGTCGTGTTGCCGAAGGGCTTCGCGTTCGTCTCCTCCGACGTGGCGGCGCAGGTCTCGACGCTCTCGGATGGACGGCTCAAGCTCGCCTTTGCCAACCCGAGCGGCCAGAGCAACCCGGTCACGATTCATGCGCGACCGACGACGGTGACGTTCAAGCCAGGCGTATCGACCGACATGTTCTTCGATGACATCAAGACGCTCTACGATCTCGGCGAGCCACAGACTGGATCGTTCCGGGTGGAGCAGACGTATAGCGAATCACGCAAAGGCGCCACCGCCCGGATCGATGCGTTGAACTACCTGGCGCTTCACGACCTGAAAGTCGTGGACCTCGACACCGCCAAGCCGCTCGCTGTCCAGACGTCGGGTAAAGGCAAAGCGGCAACGCTCGAGGTGCCGATTACCAGCGACAAGCAGAGCGCTCATCTTTCCGTGACTGGAACCGTTCAGGACGGAAGCTACAAACTCGCCGGGGACGAAATCGTGTTCGAACGGACCCTCCATGGCCTGCGCAACACCGTGCTGTTGCCGGCTGGCTGGGAAGTCGCAGCGGTGTCACAGTCGGGCACGATCGGCCAGACGCCTCAGGGCCGCGCCTTTGTCGCGCTGATCAATCTGAATTCCGAGAACAACTACAGGGTCACCATAAGGGCTAAACAGTAGAGGTCGCCCGAATCTGGTGAGCTTGTGAGGTGGTGATCTGATGATCGATCGGATGAGCTGATGAAGTGGTGATCTGATGATCGATCTGGTGATCTATCGTGTGATCTGGTGATGGGGCGTCGGGACCGCGATCGCCAGATAGATCGCCGCATCGATCGCGAGATCTAGAGATCTCAGATCGCGAGATCGATCACGAGATCACCACCTCACGAGGTCACCAGATGCCGTTCTCTACCGCACAGCTCCATTGATCCGAAGCTGTTCGATCTCGTTCTCCGCATAGCCGACCGACAGGAGCACCTCGTCTGTGTGTTCGCCAAGCATCGGCGCGCGGCGCTTTGGGTTGAGCGGCGTGGCCGACATCTTGATCGGCGACCCGAGAGTTCGCTGACGTCCGAGCACTGGATGATCGACCTCAACGCTCATCTCGCGCGCTTCGGCCTGGGGTGTGGCGAAGGCTTCGGCGTAGTTCAGAATCGGCCCGCACGGCACTCCGGCCGCTTCGAGCCGTTGCAGCCAGGTGGCGCGCGGCTCGTCGGCAGTGATCGACTCAATCGCCTCGGCCAGCTCACGGCGATGCGCGACGCGCGCGTGATCGGACGCGAAGCGTGGATCGAAGCGCCATTCGGTGTGTCCGAGCAAATCGGCCAACTTGGTAAACGTCCGCTGGTTGGCGGCGCCAATCGTGATGTAGCCGTCGGCGCAGCGGAACGCCTGGTACGGCGCGCTCATCCGATGGGCCGATCCCAGCGGTCCAGGAATCGCCGCGCTCGCGAAATACTCGGTCGCCTCCCACACCGACAGCGCCAGGCCCGCATCGACGAGCGACGTGTCGATGTGCTGGCCCCGGCCCGAGTTCGACCGGTGATGCAGCGCAGCGAGAACCCCGGCCAGCGCGAATAACCCGGCGCCGAGATCGGTCAGCGGGACGCCGGCCTTCACCGGTGCCTCGCCGGCTACGCCGGTGACCGACATGATTCCCGACTCACCCTGCGCGATCAGATCGAAGCCGCCCTTCGAGGCCGATGGCCCGGTCTGGCCGTAGCCGGAAATCGATGCGTAGATCAGTCGGGGATTCTCGGCCGACAGCGCGTCGTAGCCGAGGCCAAGCCGGGTCATGACTCCGGGCCGGTAGTTCTCGATCAGAATGTCGGCGGAGCGCGCCAGGCGCGTGAACACCTCGCGGCCCTGGGGCCGATGGAAGTCGAGCACGATGCTCTGCTTGCCGCGGTTGACGGCGTTGAACGCCGGGCTGTCGCTGCCGCGTGCCCCGGCCATCGCGCGCGTCGAATCGCCTACGGGCGGCTCTACTTTGATGACGCGGGCGCCCATGTCGGACAGTAACATCGCGCAATACGGACCGGCCATCACCTGCGCCGCGTCGAGAACGACTATGCCATCGAGCAACGTGGACTGGGACATTTCGGGATCCGTCGGGGTCGTCACATTCAATCGCCCGGAGACGCGCAACGCGTTGACCTGGGACATGTACGATGCGCTGGTCGAGGCGTGCGACGCGGCCGAGGCGCACGATCAGGTGCGCGTGTTCATCATACGCGGGGCCGGCGGGGCGTTCGCGGCAGGGACCGACATCAAGCAGTTTCGCGAGTTCCGATCCGGAGATGACGGCGTCGCCTACGAGCGCCGGCTCGACGCCATCGTCGAGCGCGTCGAGCGGATGACGCTGCCGACGATCGCCGAGGTGGACGGCCCGGCAGTGGGCGGCGGCTGCGCCATCGCGATGGCGTGCGACTTCCGCATCTGCTCCGAACGCGCCCGCTTCGGCGTGCCCGTGGCGCGCACATTGGGCAACTGTCTGTCGATGGCCAACACCGTGCGCCTGATCGACATGGTCGGCACCGCTCGAGCCCGGGAAATTCTGATCGGCGCGCGCCTGCTCGATGCCGGCGACGCGTTGACCGCCGGCCTGGCCAACGCCGTCGTCCCCACCGACCGGCTCGAGGCGGAGACGCGCGCGCTGGCCGACAAGTTGGCGTCGTACGCACGCAGCACGATCGAATCGACGAAGGAGATCATGCGGCGCATCCGCGATCATCGGCGCCCGCCGAACGCCGACGACGTGGTCCGCGCGTGTTATGGCAGCAGCGATTTTCGCGAAGGCGTCCAGGCGTTTCTGCGGGGCCGCAAAGCCATGTTTGACTGAATCAGCTTTCGGCTTTCAGCTTGCCGGAAAAGATCTTGCTGATAGCCGTGAGCCGACTAGCCGAGAGCTTGTGCGGTGGTCAAAACAATATCCAGCAGATGATCGCGCCAACCACGGTCATCGACAGTCCCCAGGCCAGCAACTGATTGAACAGCTTTCGCGGATCCGATCCATCAGGCAGCGCCGCGATGCACAGCGCGCCGATGGTGGAGAGCGGCGACAGATCGACCAGGTGCCCACCGACATACATGGACGAGGCGATCGCCAGAGGATCGGCCCCGCCGAGACGCTCCGCCAGCCCTGGAACGGTCGGGAGGAAGGCGGGAAGCACCACGCCCGAGGTGCTGCTGTAGACGGAAACCAGACCGGTCACGAACGCGATCACCAGGCTCACCGTCCCTGGAGACGCCAGCCTGGCCAGTAGATCACTGAAGAGGGTCATGCCCTGCGTCTTCTCGAGCACGCCAATCAGCACCGTGACGCCGCAGACCATGATCACGACGCCCCACGGCATCTTCCGAATCGCCTCTTTCTCGTTGCCGGCGCCAGTGAACGACAAGATGGCCGCGCCGGTGAGCGCCGCCATGCCGACATTCATCTCGAAGAGCACGACCACCAACACCAGCGCGATGAGCGTCGCCAGCGTGATCCAGTGGACCCATTCAAACGGTTCCGTGTCCACGATCTCGGCGCCCGCTCGCGCCCCAGCCTGATCGCTCTGCGCGACCTGCACCGGTTGCGGCCGGTGAGTGAACAGACGCAAGCCGCCAAACGCGAAGTACGCCGTGAAGGTGACGATGGCGTGGGCGAACAGGTTGTTGCCGAACGTCTCCCACTGATGCCCGGCGAGACCGATGCGGTCCATGATGCCGTTGACGATGACGCCGGTCGGCGCGAACGGTGACAGCGCACCCGCCTGGGCGCCGTTGCCGACCATGAGCGCCGTGAGAAACGGCGGCACCATCGCGCGTGCGCCGACGGCCATGGCCATCGGCGCCAGAATCGCCGTGGTCGCGATGTTGCCGGGTCCGATCGTCGCCAGGCCGAGCGCCACGAAGAAGAACATGATCGGGATGATGCCCGTGTGGCCGCGACAGAGCCGCACGGCCCGTGCGGCCAGGCGCTCCAACGTGCCGTTGACGCTGGCCATGCCGAAGAGCAACGTGACGCCGATCAGCGTGAGGAAGAGCTGCACCGGGAACGTGCCGATCACGGTGTTGAGCGGCATCGCGCCGAGGTAGACGCCGACGATCCAGGCAAACGCCAGCGACACGACGCCGACGTTGACCTTGCTCACCATGCTGAGCGTGATGGCAATCGCCAGGGCGGCGAGCGAGATCCAGGCGAGGTTCATGAGCGGCCTTCCCGATAGCGGCCGGCCGCGCCCGGCTCAATCAGTCGATCAGTCAATCTTTACGGCTCCCCTAGCAGCGAACGCAGCAGCACCGCGGGATGCACGGCACGAACGTCCGTGAAATGCGCAACTTGATGCCGGCACGACGTGCCGGCCGCGACCAGGATGCCGTCGGCCTTCAGCCCCCTGGCCGCGGGCAACAGCTTCCGTTCGCCGATCGCGCGCGACACATCATAGTGCTCGACCGAGTAGCCGAAAGATCCCGCCATGCCGCAACAACCCGCGTCGAGATCGGTTACGGTCGTCCCTGGAACGCGCGCGAGCAGCGCCGCCGCCGGCGCGGCCAACCCCATGGAGCGTTGGTGGCAGTGCGCATGAAGCAGGATGGTCGAGGGCCCTCGATCGAGTGACAGCGTCGCGCGTCCCGCAGAGAGCTCACGTTCGAGGAACTCCTCGAACAGCACGGCGCAGTCCGCGACATCTCGTGCCTTGCGCGCCGCTTCACCCGACAACAGCGCCGGCCCGTCCTCGCGAACCGCCGACAGGCAGCTCGGTTCCAGAAAGACGATCGCCTCGCCGCGCTCGGCGACCGGATGAAGCGCGAGCGTGTTGTGCAAGGCCAGCGCGCGCGCTTCGTCGAGCAGCCCTTGCGAAATCAGCGGACGACCGCAGCACGCGTGCGAGACGAGCGCACAGCCGATTCCTGCACGCTCGAGCACTTCAAAGGCGGCCACGCCAATATCCGGGTCCGCGTACTCTGTGAAGGTGTCGGCGAAAAGTACGGCGCGGCGTAGGCTTGTCGTCGAGGGCGCCGTGCGCCGCTGCACTCGAGCGCTGAATGTCGGTCGCGACCACTGCGGGGGCACGCGCCTGCGGTCGATCCCAAGCAGCTGCTCGGTCAATCGCCGCCCCAGCGCGCTGGAGGCCATCGCGTTGGCGAACGGCGCGAAGCGGCTTCCCCAGCGAGCCAGCTGCGCCACATTGCCGAGGGCTCGAGCGCGAAGCGGCGTGCCGTGCCGCTCCCAGTAACCTGACAGGAATTCGCTCTTGAAGCGCGCCATGTCCACGCCGACCGGGCACTCCGTCCTGCACGCGCGGCACTCGAGGCAGAGATCGAGCACTTCGCGCACGGCCTGATCGGTGAGATCGGCGTCGCCCAAGCGACCGTTCATCGCCTGGCGTAAGACATTGGCGCGGCCTCGCGTCGAGTGCGCCTCCTCCTGCGTCACCATGAACGACGGGCACATCGTCCCGTCCTGCTTCTTGCGGCACTGGCCCACGCCGCTGCACATCTCCACGGCGCGGCCGAATCCGCCGTGGTCCGAGAAGTCGAAGGCTGTCGGCGGGTCGGGAGTCTCATAGCCGGCGCCAAAGCGGAGGTACGAGGTGATTGGAGGTGTATTGACGACGCGGCCGGGATTGAACAGTCCAGCCGGGTCGAAGGTGGCCTTGACCGTGCGGAACGCCTGATAGAGCTCCGAGCCGAACATCTTTTCGTTGAAGGCGCCGCGAACCAGCCCGTCGCCGTGCTCGCCTGAGAGGGCGCCGCCAAACTCGAGCACCAGATCGGCCACGTCGTTCGCAATCGACTCGAACTTCGCGACCCCGTCAGCAGTCTTGAGATCCACTACCGGCCGGACGTGCAGGCAGCCGACCGACGCGTGGGCGTAGACGCCGGCAACCGTGTGATGCCGCTCGACCAGTTGGACGAAGCGCGCGATGTAGTCGCGCAGTTTCTCCGGCGCCACGGCGGTGTCTTCGACGAAGCTCACCGCCTTGCCGTCTCCGGTCATGGCCATCGAGAGTCCGAGCGACGCCTCACGGAACGCCCAGACGCGCGCCTGTTCGGCCGGCTTCATCACGCGCTGGAATCGATGGGCAAAGGACGAGGCGCGAAGGTCGCGCTCGAGAGCGTCGATGCGTGATGCGAGCTCGTCGATGTGGTCGCCGTAGAACTCCACGCACAACAGCGCCGAGCCGTCTCGGCTGACCATCGCCCGGCGTTGGGCATCGAGCGCGGCATTCTGGCGAGCATGGCTGAGGATGAAGTCGTCCATCACCTCGACGGCAGACGGCTTGTGAGTGAGGATCAGGGGTGTTGCCGACAGGGCCTCGAAGAGCACGGGAAATTCGATGGCGACCACGGCCTTGGCCGCAGGCAGCGGGACGAGGCCAACCTTGGCGTCGAGGATGAATCCGAGCGTGCCTTCGGAGCCGACCAGGATCTTGGTGAGATCGACCGGCCGCGACGAGTCGAGAAAGGCGTCGAGGTTGTAACCGCCGACACGCCGGAGGACCTTGGGAAACCGCCGCTCGATCTCGGCTGCGTGCCGGGCAGCAAGCTCGGGCACGACGCGATAGGCTCGCGCCTCGACCCCGTCGCCCATTCGCGCGCGCTCGAGCTCGGCGGCGCCGAGCGGCCGGAAATGGGCGACGGTGCCGTCCGAGAGTGCGACGTGCTGATCGCGGACGTGGTCGATGGTCTTGCCATAAATGACCGACCGTGCGCCGCTCGAGTTGTTGGCGATCATGCCGCCCACGGTTGCGCGGCTGGCAGAGGACACATCGGGCGCGAAGCGGAGACCGTGCGGCCGTAGCGCGAGATTCAGGTCGTCCAGAACCACGCCGGGCTCGACCCGCGCCCACCGCTCGTCGAGGTTGATCTCGAGGATTCGATTCAGATACTTCGAGGTATCCAGCACGAGGCCGGCGCCGATCGACTGGCCGGCCTGTGACGTGCCGCCGCCTCTGGGCGTGATCGGCACGCCGTGGCGTCCCGCGATGCCAACGGCGCGGACGACGGCTTCCGCCGAGCGGGGCACGACGACACCGAGCGGCTCGATCTGATAGACACTGGCGTCGGTCGAGTACAGCGCCCGCGACACCCGATCGAATCGCACCTCGCCATCAACGGCGGCTTCGAGCTCGCTCTGCAAGCCGCTGGCTCGCCGCCCCCTGACTTTCAGGCTCGGTATGAACGCTGTCGCCACGCGCTATTGACTCTTTCCCCGCGCTTCGGTCGGCCAGATGTTTTCGATTCGATCGCCGCGCAAGGCGTAGATGCAGTCGTAGAGATTCACCGTGGGATCGCAGTGCGGCGGAATGAACTCGACGCGGTCGCCAACCACGAGGTTCTGTGCGCCATCCGAGAAAAACAGCCGGCCGTGTTCGTCGCCCGCCCATCCGTACGTGACGCCATCGAGGCCAACGGGCTCCGGCGTGAAGGGGCGATCGGTCGAGAACGCCTTATAGCCGGCGTCCACGACCGCGAAGTCCTTGGGGCGAGAGACGACAGTTGAGGCCACGGTCAGCGCCTGCTTGAAGTCGCTGTAGTCGGGACCTTGTGGTCCGCCGATGCGGCGGTACTCCATGTCCATGAACACGAAGCTGCCCGGCTGCAGCTCGGTGACACCGTCGATCAGCGAGTCGACGCGATAGGTTCCGGTCGAACCGCCCGTGACCATCGGGCAGGCGATGCCGCTCTCTTCGATCAGCTCTCGTGTCTGCACCGCCCGGGTCATCGAGCTGGTCGTGCGGGCCTGGCGCGCATCAAACGGCGTCGTGTGCGCCGCCTGGCCGTCGTACGACTGCAGTCCGGCAAACGTGACATTGGGCAGCGAGTCGATCAGCCGGGCAAGCTCCACGGCCGGGGCGCCGGGCTCGATTCCGGTTCGACCGAAGTAGAGGTCAATCGCCAGGTTCAGCGTGAGCCCGCGGACGCGGGCGGCGTCGTTGAGCTCGCGAACGTTCGGTCCGTGATCGACGCAAAAGATCGTGTCGGGCGCGCGGGCGGCGAGATCCATCGCCCTCGAGATCTTGCGCGTGCCGATCACGGCGGTCGTCACGAGCAGTCCCGGGATCTGGTGGTCGGCGAAGACTTCCGCTTCGCTCAGCCGGGCGGCGCAGATGCCGATCGCGCCCGCGTCGATGAGGATGCGGGCGATCGCCGGACACTTGTGCGTCTTGCCGTGCGGCCGCAGCGCCCGCCGGCGCGCGCGCAGGACGCCGGTCATCGCGGCGATGTTCGATTCGAAGGCGTCGAGATCGAGCAGCAACGCCGGGGTCGGGATCTCTTCACGCGACTGCATTGGCGCGGGAATCGTAGCAGCTTGAGGAAGAAAGAAGAAAGAAGAAGGAAGAAAGAAATGGTGTTGAACTGGGTCGAGGACGTGAAGGCAAAGCTGCCGCTTCCTTCACCTGAGCCGCCCGATGTAGCCCGTACCTCCGGTGACGACAACGCGCGTGCTGCCCATGCTTGCTGGCCTTCGTGCCCTTCGTGCCCTTCGTGCCCTTCGTGCCCTTCGTGTTGGATAATAGGTGGTTCAGGACCGTAGTGAAGCAGCCGCATATCAGAAACTTCTCGATCATCGCCCACATCGATCACGGCAAGTCGACGCTGGCCGATCGTTTCCTCGAAATGACCGGCGCGCTCGAATTGCGCGAGATGTCGGCGCAAGTGCTCGACAGCATGGACCTCGAGCGCGAGCGGGGCATCACGATCAAGGCGCACCCCGTCCGGCTCAACTACACGGCCAAAGACGGCCAGACCTACGTGCTCAACCTCATCGACACGCCGGGCCATGTCGACTTCAGCTACGAGGTGACCCGGTCGCTGGCGGCCTGCGAGGGAGCCTTGCTCCTGGTCGATGCCTCTCAGGGTGTCGAGGCGCAGACGCTGGCCAACGCGTATCTCGCCGTCGACAACAACCTCGACATCATCCCAGTCATCAACAAGGTCGACCTGCCGAGTGCGCAGCCCGAAGAGGCGCGACGCCAGATCGAAGAGATCATCGGCCTGGACGGATCGACGGCGATTCTCGCCAGCGCCAAGGAGGGGCGCGGCGTGGCCGAGATTCTCGAGGCCATCGTCACCCGGCTGCCCCCGCCGGAAGGCGATCCCGACGCGCCGCTGAAAGCCCTGATCTTTGATTCTTGGTACGACTCGTACCGCGGCGTCGTCATCGTCGTGCGCATGCTCGAGGGTGTGATTCGACCCGGCATGAAGGTCCGGCTGATGAACACGAAGCAGGACCACGAGGTCGAGTCGCTTGGCGTGTTCACGCCCAAGCCGATTCCGATGCCGCAACTCGGTCCTGGAGAAGTCGGGTTCATCGCGTGCGGCATCAAGGTCGTCGCCGACGCACAGATCGGCGACACGGTAACGGAAACCCACCGCCCGACGTCCGAGCCGTTCCCGGGATTCAAGGCACTCAAGCCGATGGTGTTTGCCGGCCTGTATCCGGTCGAAAGCCATCAGTACGGCGAGCTGCGCGAAGCGCTGGAGAAGCTCCGGCTCAACGACGCGGCGTTCTTCTTCGAGCCTGAGACCTCGATGGCGCTCGGGTTTGGTTTCCGCTGCGGGTTTCTCGGCCTGCTCCACATGGAAATCGTCCAGGAGCGCCTCGAACGAGAGTTCGACATGGACCTCGTCACTACGGCGCCGGGCGTGTTGTATCGCGTGACGACGACGGCGGGCGAGGTGGTCGAGATCGACAGTCCGGCCAAGCTCCCCGAGGCCGGCAACATCGGCAAGATCGAAGAGCCGGTGATCACGGCCACGGTCCTGACGCCGGCCGAGTTCGTCGGGGCGATCCTCCAGTTGTGCCAGGACAAACGGGGGGTCCAGAAGGCGCTGGAGTTCAAGGCCGCCGACCGCGTCCTGATCACCTACGAACTGCCCTTCAACGAGGTCGTGCTCGACTTCTACGATCGGCTCAAGACCATCTCGCGCGGCTACGCGTCGCTCGACTACCATGTGACGGGCTTCTGGGAGTCGCCGCTCGTCAAGCTGGATATCCTGGTCAACGGTGACCCGGTGGACGCCTTGTCGATCATCGTGCACCGCGACCGCGCCTACGATCGGGGTCGGATGCTCGCGTCAAAGATGCGAGAGCTGATCCCGCGCCAGATGTTCGAGGTGGCGATCCAGGCGGCGATCGGGTCGCGAGTCATCGCTCGCGAGTCGGTCAAAGCGCTGCGCAAGAACGTGCTGGCCAAGTGCTACGGCGGCGACATCTCTCGCAAACGCAAGTTGCTGGAGAAGCAGAAGGAAGGCAAGAAGCGGATGAAACGGGTCGGGACGGTCGACATACCGCAAGAGGCGTTTCTCGCGGTTCTGAAAATCACTGACGAGTAACCTGAGCGTGGCAAAGAAGGAAGAAAAACGAGCGAAGAAAGAAAGCGACGCGCTCGGCCCGCCGAAGCTCGACGAAACGCAGTCGAGCGTAGGCGGCCCGAAGTCGACGCCCCGCGAGTACTTCGAGTCGATCCTGGTCGCGGTCGTGCTTGCGCTGTTCGTCCGGACGTTCGTGTTTCAGGCGTTCAAGATCCCGACCGGCTCCATGAAGCCCAACCTGCTGGTCGGCGATCATCTGCTCGTCAACAAATTCGCGTTTGCACCCGTCGCGTTCCCACTGGAACGAACGGTGCTGCCGATGCGTGAGATCCGGCGCGGCGACGTGCTCGTCTTCAAGTTTCCCGAGGAGCCCGAACGCGACTTCATCAAGCGCGTGATCGGACTGCCGGGCGACACGGTCGAGCTCAAGAACCAGACGGTGTCGGTGAACGGCACGCCGCTGGTCGAGCCGTATGCCCACTACCTCTTCCCGCCGGCGTCGGAGGACAGCACCGACGGCCACGACCTGCGCCGCAAGTACGGCCCGGTCACGGTTCCCGGCGGCCACTACTTCATGATGGGCGACAATCGAGACGACTCCCAGGACAGCCGCTATTGGGGCTTCCTGCCAGCTCACTACGTCAAGGGACGCGCGCTCTTCATCTACTGGTCGTTCGAGACCGCCGAGGACGGGTCGGCGCCGGCCGGCGGGGCGTTTTCGACCATCACCAGCCTGTTCACCGGCACTCGATGGGGCCGGTTATTGCACCAGATTCACTAGGCAGCGCTTTCTTTCTTCGTGCTGCTTTCTTCTTGCTTATAATCGTGTTCCCCGTAGCGCCCCGCAGATCTCCGACCAACTGGTGCCCTACGTTGTGAGAAGGAGCGATCGTCAGCCATGCAGATGCAGATCCACACCCGCAACGTCGGCGATGTCACGATCCTCGACCTGAAAGGCCGGCTCACGTTGAACGAGGGCACGCAGCAGTTGAAGGAGACCTTCGATAAACTCACGTCCGCCGGCACCAAACGGATCGTGCTCAACCTCCAGGAAGTGTCCTACGTCGACAGCGGCGGCCTGGGCGAGCTCGTGCGCAGCCTGGCCGCGGTCGGGCGCCACGGCGGGTCGTTGAAGCTGATCAATCTCACGTCGAAGATCACGGATCTGCTAGTCATTACCAAGCTTCTGACCGTGTTCGACTCGTACGACTCAGAATCTGCCGCGCTGAGCAGCTTCAAGTAGCTGCTGGAAAGCTTGACCCCGAGCGTCCTCGCCAGCGGGGTCGAGTTTTCTCACCCCGTGGAGCCCGACGGACGGAAACCGTCAAGCGGCGCGCCCTTCTACTGCTCTAACAGCTTGCGGGCGGAGGCGGTGCTGGCGAGCGTGCGCTCCAGCAGCCGGGCGGAGTCGCGTTCCGCGTCGCCTTTGAGCGCTTCGTCGCGGATGCCCTTCAGATTGGCCCGCACGTTAGCTTCGGCGCCGCCGGCGGCCGCCTCGAGCAGACGCACCCCCACACCGGCATCGCTTGCCGCTTTCGGGTTGCCGCAACGCACGACGACGGGGCCGTACTCGAGCGCATCGGCGCAGGCGCGCAGCGTGTCGAGCGGCACTTCAGTAGCACGCCAGAGCGCGCGCTGAATCACCGACGCCCGGGCGGCCTTCTCATCGTCGCTGCCCTTCGGCAACCGATAGGCGTCCATCACCTGCTCGAACGCCTCCGAGTCGGCGTCGGCCAGCCCCATCAGCTTCGAGCGAAGAGGAACGAGAGCCCGCCTGGCGTCGGCCAACAGCAGCCGTTCCTCTTCGGCGCCGGATTTCGACTTCTCGAGGCCAGCCACCATCAACAGCAACGACGCGCCAATCGCGCCCGCCATGGCCGAAGCCGTGCCGCCTCCCGGCGTCGGCGACGAGCTCGAGAGGGCCGTGAGGAAGTCGGAGACGGACAGCTCGGCGAATCGTGGCATGAACTGATTCTAGGCTGCCCTGGCCTCGGAAATGCCTTCCACGACCAAACGTTGGCTGCGGAGGCTCGGAGCGCGGAACCTGATTAAACGTGTCTCCGTGTCTCCGAGTGTGCGTGGCTGCGGACGTGCGCGGGCTTTCCTGATTTGACGACGTGCGAGATGACCGGCGAGCCCACGCGCAGCAGATCGGAGAGTGCGCCGTCGATCACGACGGCATCGAGCTGCTTGCCGACCTCGAGGCTGCCGACGCGGTCGGCGCGATCGATCGAGGCGGCCGCGTTGATGGTCGCGCCCACCAGCGCCTCTTCGAGCGTGAGGTTCATGCCGAAGCACGCCAGCGACATGACAAACGGCATCGACGTCGTGAATCCGCCTCCGGGGTTGAGGTCGGTGGCCAGCGCGACGGCGACGCCGTGGTCGATGAGCATTCGGGCCGGCGCGTACCGGCCGAGCTTGAGAAAGAACGCGGCGGCCGGCAGCAGCGTTGCGATCACGTGCCGATCGGCCAGGCGTCGCGCGTGCGGCGCATCGACGAAGATCAGATGGTCGGCCGATCGCGCGCCCACCTCTGCGGCGACCGCCGCGCCGCCGCTCAGCGCCAGCTCGTCGGCGTGAATGCGCGCCTTGAGTCCAAGGCGTAGTCCCGCGTCGAGGATCTCGTGCGACTCGCCCGGCGTGAAGACGCCGTGCTCGCAGAAGACATCGCACCATTCGGCCAGCCCCTCGCCGGCCACCGCAGGGAGCATCTCGTCAACGACCAGCCGGACATATTGGGAGTGGCGCCCGCGGTACTCGGGCGCCACTTCGTGCGCGCCCATGAAAGTGGCCGTCAGCTCGATGGGTTGATCGGTGTCGAGCCGTCGAATGGCGCGAAGGAGACGCCGCTCCGTTGCGAGATCGAGACCGTAGCCGCTTTTGGCCTCGGCGGTCGTGGTGCCCGACGCCAGCATGTGTGCGAGGCGGGGCAGCGCCGCATCGACGAGCTCGTCTTCGCTCGCCGCGCGGGTCGCGGCGACGGTGGCGACGATGCCGCCGCCGGCGGCGGCAATCTGCGCGTAGGTGGCGCCGGCGAGGCGGCGGCCTAGCTCGTCGCGACGATCGCCGCCGAAGACGAGATGAGTATGCGGATCGATGAATCCAGGAACGACGGTGGCGCCGCTGGCGTCGATCACGGTTGCGTTGGCCGTCAGTGATACCTGCTGCCGACACTCCGCCGCGGATCCGACGAAGACGACGCGGCCGTCGAGGCCGGCGACCGAGGCTCGCGTGATCGCGCCGATATCAGACTGAGCGGGGCCGACTCGCGGCGCCGGACCCGCGCACGTCGCAACCAAGTCAGCATTGCTGATCAGGCAATCCGCTTCGATCACGGAGTCAGTCTAATTCGGGGGGACGGAAACGGACGTACCTAGCCACCGAGACACAGAGGCACAGAGAAATCTTTTGGCTCCGCCTCCCCTCGGCTTCGCGGCAACGCGCGTACATGTCTAGAGACCATTTGACTCTGTGTCTCTATGTCTCTGTGGCAACGTACGTAGCCGTTGCCATTGATCCGCGCTAGCCTTGACCCTCGGCTCGGAACGAGTCCGCGGGACGGACGGTGGGGGTCTGCGGCTCGGCGGCGCGCGGGCGGTGGAGCAGGATGCGCTCGTCGCGCTGGCGCGCGTCCTGCTCGCGGATGAACTCCAGCGTGTTGTTCAGCGTGCTGACCAGCGATTCGACCGTCGTTTCCACTTCGCGCCGCTTCATGCGCAGGCCGTCGATTTCGCGCTGCACGTCCTCGAGCCGGGCGTTGGCGCGCTGCAACAGCACATCGGCGCGCCCCTCGGAATCGCGCAGAATGCGCGCCGCCTCCTGCTTGGCGTGCTCCTGGATGTCGTCGGCCAGCCGCTGCGCCGTCAGCAACGTGCTCTGCAGATTGCGCTCCTGACCGCGATGCTCGTTGAGCATCCCCTCGAGGCGGGTGATGTCCTGACGCAGCCGATCGTTCTCACGCAGCGCGTGCTCGTAGTCGTCGGCCACTTCCAGCAGGAACGTCTGCACTTCGCTGCGGTCGTAGCCGCGTATCACGGTCTGGAACCGCTGTTGCCGGAGGTCGAGTGGCGTGACTTTCATTCGATCGGCCTTCCTATCCCTGAGATCGCTCTCCGAAAATTGCCGTGCCCACGCGAATCATCGTAGCGCCTTCTTCGATGGCCACTTCGAAATCGTGGCTCATGCCCATCGACAATTCCCGTAGTTGAGACGCCGGAACACCATGGTTGGCCAGTTCTTCCTTCAACTGCCGCAGCCGGGCAAACCAGGGACGAGCGTCTTCCGGGTTGTCGGCCAAAGGCGGCAACAGCATCAAGCCGACGGCGCGCGCCGCCCGGCACTCGGCTGCAGCACGAAAGATACTCGGAATCTGGACTAGCGGCGCACCGTGCTTGGTCGCTTCGAGGGCCAAGTCCACTTGTACCAGAACGTCGATTTGCTTCGAGACGGCGGAGGCCGCCTGGTCGACGCGCTGCAGCAGCTCGACGCTGTCGATCGAGTGAATGTAGTTGAAGACGGGCGTTTTCTTGGCCTTGTTCGACTGGAGGTGGCCGATCAGGTGCCAGCAAACGCGCCGATCGGCCGCCTCGATCTTGTCGAGGGCTTCCTGGACCCGGTTCTCGCCGAAATCTTCCTGGCCGGCGTCGGCGGCGGCTCGAACCGCATCGATTGGGTAGGTCTTGGAGACCGCGATGAGCCGGATGTCAGCGGCCTGACGGCCCGAGCGCGCGGCGGCTTCGCCGATTCGCGCCCGGACCGCGGCCAAACCTCTCGCGATGTGCTCAAACAATCGCTATTCGCTATTCGCTATTCGCGATTCGTTGTTCGCCATTCGCTGTTGGCCTTTCGCGAAATGCGAACTGCGAAAAGCGAACTGCGAAACGCCGGCGCTATTTCTTCAACTGCGCAATCATGCCCTTGGCCTGCGTCGCAAATTGACCTTCGGGCGCGAGCTTCACGTAGGTCTCGAACGAGGTCACCGCTTCGGTGAGCTTGCCTTCGTTGAGCTGCGCCATGCCCAGCTGGTAGTGAGCCTCGGCCAGGTTGGGATTGAGCTTGATGCTCTCCTCGAACTTCCCCTTGGCCTCGGCGATCTTGCCCTGGTTCCAGAGGATCACGCCCTGGTTGAACACCGCGTCGGCGCTGCCGCCGCCGCCGCCACCAGACGCCGCCGCCTTGCTGCCCATCGCGGTGGCCTCGTCGAACCGCTTCTGGTTGTTGTAGAGCGTCGCGAGCGCGTTCAATGCCTCGGCGTAGTCGCCCTTCAGCTCGACGGCCTTGAGCCAGGCGGCCTCCGCCTGCTTCTCGTCCTTCTTCGCCATGTAGGCGACACCGATGTTGTAAAGGCAATCGAAGCACCCCGGGGAAACCTCGAGGGCCGCTTTGAACTTCTCGATTGCCACGTCGTGGTTCCCGGCTCGCGACGCGGTGACGCCTTCGTCGAAGACCTTCTTCAGTTCAGCCGCCTTGGTCGCCATGTTGGCCGCATTGTTGGGCGTCAGCACGATGTTCGCGTCGGCGGAGGCTCCCATCCGAACTCGAACGTCGGCCGACTGTGACCCAACCTTGTCGGCGGTCGCCGTCACTTTGTAGGGCCCACCTTCGGTGAGCAACTGGATGAACTCGCCGCGCTTGTCGGTCTTGGTCTGGAATTTCCGGGCGACTCCGCCTTGAAATTCGATGGTGATCGCGACTCCCACCATGGGCTTGCCCTCACCGTCGACGACCTTGCCTTTGATCATCGTGGACTGCGCCGCTGCGCCTGACGCCAGTGCGAGGCCAAAGCTGCACACGAGCGCCACTAGAAGTCTCTTCATCGACATGTCCCTCTCCCGCCAATTGGATACGCCGGTTACGGCCGTAGCCACAGAGTCACAGAGCATGCTGTCAACCGGAACGATATCTCGCTGCCTCGGTGTCCTGGTGGCCAACGTATTTTGGGTCTCTAAAAGAATACGTCAGCCCGCGAAAAAGCGTCTGACCTCGTCGAGTCTGAGCGTCACGGGCGCCGGCGGAAAGGAATCCAGGAAGCGCTGGCCGTAGGCCATGGTTCTCAGCCGCGGATCGAGCACCGCGAGCACGCCTCTGTCATTCCGATGACGGATCAGCCGGCCGAGGCCCTGCAGCATCGACAGGATGGCGAGCGGGACCTGGTACTCGTGAAACGCGTCGCGGCCCTCGGCGCCAATCGCTTCGATCCGCGCCGCCGTGATCGGGTCGCCCGGCGAGGCGAACGGCAGTTTGTCGATGATGACGCAGCTCAGCCGGTCGCCGACCACGTCGACGCCTTGCCAGAACGACGAAGTGGCCAACAGAACCGCGCTGGGCGTGGCCCGAAACTGATTCAGAAGAACGCTGCGCGGCGCGGTGCCCTGGACGAGAAGGGGATAGGGCAGCTCCAGCTCAATTAGATCTCGAACCGTGCGAAGCATCGCGTAGCTCGTAAATAACACGAACGCCCGCCCGCGGCTGCAAGCCAGCAGATCGACGACTTCGCGGGCCACCGCCCGGCCATACTCCGGCGACTTTGGCGACGGCATCCGGTGGGGCAGATACAACACCGCCTGCTCGGTGAAATCGAATTCGGACGGTACCCGCACTTCAGACACGTCGTCCAGGCCGAGACGGCCTTTCACGTACTCGAACGAACCCTCGACGGTCAGCGTGGCCGAGGTGAGCACCGTCGCGTGCAAGCGGTCGATCAACAGCTCTCTCACCAGACGCGACACGTCGATCGGCGCCGCCCGCAGAAAGACGCCGCGTCCACGGGTTTCGAGAAAGTAGACGAAGGCCGCGTCCGACGCGGCGAGCAGGAAGCGAAGATGCCCGGCGATCTCGGCCGCGCGCCGCGCGATTGCCGCAGCGTCTTCGCTGGTCACGGATCCCGGCGCCGCCTCGTTCGCCCCGCCAAGCCGCTCCAGCGACGAGGACAGATGATCCAGCGCGCCGACCAGCGCGACGCCTTCGTCGACGATGTCGCCAAACCAATCGGGTCCGATCCGAAGCCGCTCGTCGCCGACCCGGCCGTCGTTCGACGGCCGCAACCGGCGCGCGTCGCTGAGCCGGCCGAAGAAGCTGCGCGCGTGATCGTCGATGCGGCGGAGCTCGCGCCTTCGATCGCCCTCGTCGTCTTCGATCTCGCCAAGGTTGAGCGCGCGCTCGGCATCGTGGACGAGCTCGTCGACGCGATAGTTGCTGACCGCGATCCCGAAATACTGCGTCGCGACGTCTTCGAGCTGATGGGCCTCGTCCAGTACCGCGTACCGCGCCGGCGGAATCACCTCGCCGTAGCTGCTCTGTCTGACCGACGCGTCGGCGCACAACAGATGATGATTGACGATGACGAGGTCCGATTCGGCCGCGCGCTGCCGCATGCGCGTCACGAAGCAGTCGTCATAGCGCGGGCAGTCACTGCCGAGGCAAGTCTCCGCCGTGGCCGACACGTCGTGCCACTCGGCCGAGTCCTCCGGCAAGTCGCTCAACTCGGCGCGATCTCCCGTGTCGGTCGTTCTCAACCACTCGTCCATCATCGAGACGAAATCCGGGGATACGCCCGCCGAGCCGCGATAGCTGCCGATGCCGCCGCGCAGCTGATCGAGGCGATGCAGGCACAGGTAGTTCGCCCGCCCCTTCATGTAGGTCGCCTTGAAGGGGACGCCGAGCGCGTCGCGCAACACCGGAAGGTCCTTGAAGTAGATCTGTTCCTGAAGGTTCTTCGTGCCCGTCGAGATGAGCACCCGCTGGCGGCTCAGAATCGCAGGGACCAGATAGGCGAGGGTTTTTCCGGTCCCAGTACCCGCTTCGGCCAGGAGGACGCCGCCCTCGGCGATCGTGTCGGCGACCGCCGCCGCCATGACGCGCTGACCGGCGCGAGGCTCGAACTGATCGACGGCGCTCGCGAGGGGACCTTCGTCGGCGAAGGCGGCGCCGACCGCGGCTTTCAGGCTTGCCGTTCCTGATAGAGCGGGAACTTCCGGCACAGCTCTTCAACCTCGGTCTTGACGATGCGATGCGTGTGCGCGTCTTCGGGCGCGGCCAGCGCCCGCGCGATGAACTCAGCGATCCGATCCATCTCGGCTTCTCCCATGCCGCGAGTCGTCACCGCCGGGGTCCCGAGACGAATGCCGCTGGCCACCATCGGCGGATTCTGATCGAACGGGATGGTGTTCTTGTTCACCGTGATTCCGGCGAGGCCCAGCGCCGCTTCGGCCGCCCTTCCGGTGATGCCTTTGGAGAAGACGTCGACCAGCACCATGTGGTTGTCGGTTCCACCGCTGACGATGCGGAAGCCCGCCTGGCTCATCGCGGCAGCCAGACGTTTGGCATTGGCGGCGATCTGGCGCTGATACACCGCAAACTCAGGCGCGCCCGCCTCTTTGAAACAGACCGCCTTGGCCGCGATGACGTGCATCAGCGGCCCACCCTGGACCCCTGGAAAGACCGTGCGGTCCAGGTCTTTGGCGTACTTGTCCCGGCACAGCACCAGGCCCGCGCGCGGTCCGCGCAATGTCTTGTGCGTGGTCGTCGTGACAAAGTCGGCGTGGGGCACCGGGCTCGGGTGCACGCCGCCGGCGACCAGGCCGGCGATGTGCGCCATGTCGACCATCAGCGGCGCGCCCACTTGCGTCGCAACCAAGGCGATTCGCGCAAAGTCGATGACCCGTGGGTACGCACTCGCGCCCGCGATGATCAGCTTGGGTTTGTGCTCGTCCGCAAGACGGGCCAACTCTTCGTAGTCGAGCCGCTCATCGTCTCGACGGACGCCGTACGGGACGATCGTGTAGAGCTTCCCAGAAAAATTGAGCGGATGGCCGTGAGTGAGGTGCCCACCGTGCGCCAGGTTCATGCCCAGCACCTTGTCGCCCGGCTTGATCAGCGTGAGGTACACGGCCATGTTGGCCTGCGCGCCCGAGTGCGGCTGGACGTTGGCGTGCTCGGCGCCGAAGAGCGCCTTGGCGCGGGCGATGGCGAGCGACTCGGCTACGTCCACGAACTCGCAGCCGCCGTAGTAGCGCTTGCCGGGATAGCCCTCCGCGTACTTGTTGGTCAGGACCGAGCCGACCGCTTCGAGCACGGCTGAGCTGACGAAGTTCTCTGACGCGATCAGCTCGATGCCCGTGGCCTGGCGGTTGGTCTCGTTTCGAATCGCCTCGAAGATCTCTGGATCGGTGGCAGCGAGCGATCGCTGCATCAAAGACAGGGTTGTCATGTCAAAAGAGTGGATTCCATCGGTGCCTAGCGGTGCCTACTGGTGCCTGAGGTGCCAAAAGGGTTAGTGCCAAGGGGCGCCAGTCATGAGGATCATATGCGCGAGGGAACCAGCACCGGGCACCAACCTTGAGGCATTCCAGGCACTGTACGCAGCTCTAGGCGCCTTCAATCGCGTGAATCTTGCGAAGGCGATTGTTGTGGCGTCCGCCTTCGAACGGTGTCTGCAGGAACTCGCGGACAATGTCGCGCGCGCGGGATTCGGGAATGAACCGCGCGCCGAGCGTGAGAATGTTCAAGTCGTTATGCTCGCGGGCGAGACGGGCGGTCTCGGTGTCGACGATCGGCGCGGCGCGAATCCCGCTCACCTTGTTGGCGGCAATCGACATCCCGATGCCGCTGCCGCAGACGAGAATGCCGCGATCGAACTCGCCGGCCGCCACGCCTTTAGCGACGGCCTTGGCGTAGTCGGGATAGTCCACCGAAATCGCCGAGGTCGCACCGAAATCCTCATGCGCGATGCCAAGCTCGTTGAGGACGCGCTTCAACGCTTCCTTCAACTGAAACCCCGCGTGATCGGCGCCGAGCGCGACGCGCATCACGGGGAATTATACCGGCAACCGGCAACCGGCAACCGGCAGACGGCAGACGGAAAAGACACGAGTGATCGATGCGCTCACAACGTCTTAAGAAACGCTATCAGGGCTGCGCGCTCGTCGTCCGGGAGGTTGAGACCGAACTCGTGTCCGCGGACGGCGCGCGTCTTCACTCCGGCGCCGACAAAGCCCGTCGGCACGTAGTCGTCGCGAAGCCGCCGCTGGTCGAACCAGTCTTCGAGAGTCGCGACCGAGCCGTTGTGCTCGAATGGGCCGCGGTACCACACGCCTTTGAGCGACGGGACCTTGTAATAGCCCGTCCCGCGCCGCGTCTGCATCGTCAGTCGCGGATCGGTGCCCACCGACGTTGACGCGACGTCGTATTTGCCGCGGTGTTCCGCGGGGATGGCGAACCCCACCGCTGGCGTGAGGCGGTTGTTGGTGTAAAGCGGCGGCGTGTGGCAGGCCCCACATCGTTCGCGCTCGAAGACTCGCTGGCCCCGCTCGGCTCTCGCGTCGAGTCGGTTCGGATTGGCCGGTGGCTGCCGCGAATAGATGTAGAGCGCCAGCGCATAGAGCTGCGCGTCGCTGTAGCGCAGTTGCGTGCCCGGCTCCGGGCGCTTGCCGTCGGCCGCCAGAGGGATGAAGCCGCCAAAGCTGGCCAGGTCGTCCATCCCCTGGTTGAGCGCGGCATAGCGCATCAAGTCCACCAGCGCGCCATGCCGCTGCAGGCCGGTGCGATCGAGATAGCGGCGATCCTTCACGCCAATCAGATCGGGAATCTGAGGCGGAAACTCAGTGCTCGAGCGGTGTCGCGCCAGGACCCCCGGGGGAATCGCCGCGTGCGCTGCCGCCAGGGCTTCGAGCGGGAGCGTTGCCGCGCGGTCGTCGAGCCCGGCCGCTCGAGGCGTCGTGAACAGGATGTGCTCGAGCGCTCGTGCCTCTGCCAGGTTGTTCTGCTTCCGGTAGTCGTAGGCGATCGCGCGGTCGAAAGGAAAGTTACCCTGAGCGCCCTTGAGAAGGCTGCCGTCAGGCATGACGCGCGTGTGGCACATGCCGCACGCGAGCATCCCGATCTCGACTTTTCCCTTCTCGGCGATCACGTAGCGATAGAACGGCAGCGTCCCGTCGCCCGCAATCGGTGCCTTCGTCTGCTCGAGCCAGGCGGGATCTCTGAGGTACAGGTCTGCAGGGGGAGCCAGCGTGCCGAGCGCGCCGGTTGCCACCGGGAAGTCGAACACCAGCTCGCCGGCGGCAATCCAATCGCCTTCGGTCACGAGCCGCGATTCGTCGAACGCGATCTCGGGCTCGAGCGTGCGGAGGTGATCGATGTATCCGGCCGGCTCCTTGCCAGGCGCATACACCGGGTAGGTCTTGAGCATCCGCTGCACCGGGATCTCGTAGTAGTAGTCGGCGGAAATGTGCTTCGGCGACCTCCGTGCGTCGGCCAATGGAATTTCCAAGTCCGCCATCTCGACGTCCACCCACGTGCGCGGGATCTGTGGTTTCCAGTCTGCGGAGCGCTGCCCGCCGCCGCTCAGCGAGAGGGGACTCAGGACCAGAAGGACGACGAGCAGACGAACGATCGACAGGGTCACTACTGGACTGCCGCCGCCAATTCTCGCGTAAGTTGAGCCGCTGGGATCTCCTTACAACCACTGGCATTCTGCCCGCACCAGAGTGGCGAAAAGTCGCCTGAGCCATCGCGCTCGGCGCGCGCCCTCAGAGGCGCGATGGCTGCGGTGGCCAGCGGAAAGGCAGGAGCGACGTGGCTCATCGGGCCCAGCTCGCGAATCGCGCGATTGACGATGCCTCGCGCGGGCCGGCCGGTAAAGACGTTGGTGAGCGCGGTGTGCCTCGCGGCATTGCTCTTGAGCGCCGCCCGGTGTACGGCCGTGGTCGTGGCCTCGGGGCAGAGAAGATATGCCGTCCCGACCTGCACGCCGGCCGCTCCGATAGCCAGTGCCGCCGCGACACCGCGTGCGTCGGCGATGCCTCCGGCCGCGATGACGGGCACGTCCACGGCCCGGACAATCTGCGGCACCAGTGCGAACGTGCCTGCCTGCAACGTGAGGTCGTCAGACAGAAAGCTACCGCGATGCCCGCCCGCTTCGAGTCCCTGCGCGATGATGGCGTCGGCGCCGCGCAGCTCGAGCCACCGCGCTTCGGCGACCGTTGTCGCCGACGAGAGAATCTTGGCGCCCCACGACTTCACCCGGGCCAGCAAGAGCGTGGACGGCAGGCCGAAGTGGAAGCTGACGACCGGTGGCTTGAACTCGGCGAGCAGCTCAGCCGCATCGTCATCGAACGGCGTTCGTGACGAGCCGGAGGGCACAGTGGTCGCATCGATGTCGAACTCGCGATAGTGGGGGGCGAGCGCGTCCCTCCAGGCGGCTTCTCGTTCTGCATCGGGCGCCGGCGGAGTGTGGCAGAAGAAATTCACATTGAACGGCTTGTCGGTGTGCTGGCGAATCGCGGTGAGCTCGCTTCGGATCGCGTCGAGGCTCAGCATCGCGCAGGGAAGGGAGCCAATTCCGCCTGAATTGGACACACCAATGGCCATCGCGCTACCTTGCACACCCGCCATCGGCGCCTGAACGATGGGGAGCTCGATGCCAAGGAGTTGCTGAAGAGTCATGGAGAGATCAAATCATACGGGGCTTGAGGCTTGGGGCTTGGGACTTGAGACTAGGGACTCTGTGACTGTCGCCGGCTGCCAAGCCCCAAGCCCCAAGCCCCAAGCCTCAAGCCCCAAGCCCCAAGCCTCAAGCCCAAGCCCCAAGCCCCAAGCCCCAAGCCCCAAGCCCCAAGCCCCAAGCCCCCAAAGGGAGATGATCCGTGAGCGTTAGTGAAATCCTCGCCTGGCTGGAGAAGAAGGGCACCAAGAAGAACCGCGACGGCATGGCGCGCTACGCCATCGTCGCGCCCAAGGCGTTCGGGGTGTCGATGACGACGATGCAGCAGCTGGCGAGGCGGGTCGGCCGCGATCACGAGCTGGCGCTGGCTCTCTGGCAGACGGGCTGGTACGAAGCGCGGACGCTCACGGCATTCGTGGACGAGCCAGAGCGCGTGACAGCGGCGCAGATGGATCGCTGGGCCAGGGATTTCGACAACTGGGCGATTTGCGACACGTTGTGCTTCAAGCTCTTCGATCGGACGCCGCATGCATGGAAGAAGATCGAGCAGTGGAGCACGCGCCGTGAAGAGTTCGTCAAGCGCGCGGCGTTTGCCCTGCTCGCGTCGGTGGCGCTTCACGACAAGAAAGCCGCAGACGATCGGTTCGTTCGCTCGTTACGCCTCGTCGAACGCGCTGCGAGCGACGAGCGGAACTTCGTCAAGAAGGGCGTGAGCTGGGCGCTCCGGAGTATCGGCGCGCGCAATCAGGCCCTCCACGAGGCCTCGATCGCTCTTGGCCGCCGCCTTTCGACGTCAGAACATGCCGCCGCACGGTGGGTCGGCAAGGATGCCCTGAGAGATCTGTTGCGGCCGCTGGTGCAAAAGAGGATGGCAAGCCGCGCGAAGGCGCGATGAGTCGTGACGTGTCTTCGCGAAATCATTTGCGAACGGACGTGTACTCCCCGGAAGGATTCGACTGCTTGAGCTCGACCGCACGTCCATTCACGACGCGGAATTCGTAGACGACGTCGGGGAACTCCTTGATGCGAAATCGGTGCGGGCTGCCAGGGAATGAGCGCCTGGAACGTCCCGTCGGGGTTCTGAATCGCCGGCGAGTTGCCTGGACGAAGTACGACATCGAACTTGCCGCCGCTCGGCGTTTCATATGAGCCGAGGTACTGACCCAGCGTGGCAACGCTGGAAAGCGCGGCCGGGACGCGGCGGGTGAACATCACCGCCGCCTGATCCAGTGACATCTCCGCCCGATCGATTTCTCCTTGCGGGTTGGTGAGGAAATTCACCGACCACTTCCCATCCTGCTCATCGTCCGGCGTGTCGAAGCGATCGTAGTGGAAGTGAGTGAGCGGCATTCGCATCTTGTGAAAATCGAAGATCAGCGACTCCCCGTCTCTCGAAATGCCGAGCGCACCGTAGGCCGGATGCTCGAATTCGCCAACGTAGTCGTCGACGCTGTGCGACGGCTTCGTCCCGCCCGACCTGACCGCCACCCGCCTTGGTCCGCGCCAGCTTGCCCGCTTCCTTGTTCTTGAGACGAATGGCGTTCTGCCGTTCCGACCACGGCGTCAGCGGGAGCCCGAGCAGCCGCTCGTAGACGTTGTAAGAGACGATGTTGTAGAGCGGCGCTGCGTGGTTGCCGATGACGAAGACGATCACGCCGATTCCGTCGTACGGCATCGTCGACACCTGCGAGTGGAATCCGGGCAGGTCGCCACCGTGATAGACGATGAGGTGCCCACGATACGATGCCGTCCATCGGCCCATTCCGTAAGCCACATTGAGGATCTCTCCCCAGCCGCGCACTTCGAGGCCCGTGTTCGGCAGCGCGATGGCGGGCGCGAGCGTCTGCGTGATCACCGCCCGTGACAGCACCTGCTTGCCGTTGAGCTTGCCGTCGTTCATGAGCGCGATCAGCCATTTCGACATGTCCACGATGTTCGAGTTGATCGCGCCGGCGGGTGCGACGCCGATGGCGTCGCTGTAGTACGGAATCTGATACAGCTCGGTGTTGTCGCGACGCTCCGTGAACGGAACACCGGGTTCCGGCGTCTTGAGCATGTCGGCGATGGTGAAGGTCGTGCTCGTCATCCCGAGGGGCGTGAGGATGCGTTCGCGGACGAAGTTCTCCCAGGTCTTGCCGGAGAGCAGCTCGATCGCGTAGCCAGTGCCCGCATACATCATGTTGTTGTAGAGGAAGACCGAGCGCGGTGCCTCCGAGGGCTCGAGATATTTCAGCCGCTCGAACAAGTCCTTCTGTGTGAAGTCCGACTTGTACCAGATGAGATCGTGGCGGGTGATGCCCGTGCGGTGCGACAGCATGTCGCGCACGGTGATCGTGCGATCGAGATCGTCGTCGTAGAACTTGATGCTCGGGCACGTACTGCCGAATCGGCTTGTCCCAATCGAGCTTGCCTTCGTCGACGAGCAGGCCGGCGGCGATTGCCGTGAAGCAGCTTCGTGTTCGAGGCGATCGGCTGGGTCGTCGCCGGCGTGTACGGGATCTTCTTGCCGTAGTCTCGATAGCCATAGCCCTTCGCGAATACCAGTTTGTCCTTGACGACGATGCCGACGCCGATGCCGGGGACGTTCCAGTCCTTGAGCACCTGCGCCATGTATGCATCGAAGCCCTCCAGGCGCTTGGCAGTCGTCGGCTCCTGCGCGCCAATCACCGAGGCAGCTGCGAGGACCAGCGACGAGAGGACGGCGCAAGAACGGAGGTAGGTGGGCGTGCTCATCGATCGATCCTCCAATGGTGCTGCAGCGATTCGTAGCATGAACCGCATCGCCGTCAGGGCGTGCGGTCGCCGGTCCTCAGACGACCCGCCTTGGCGCATTCTTCGGCGACGGTCAGATAACGGTCGATCGAGTCGGCGCCCACGACGTACGGATGCGGCGCGCCGGCTTTGCGCGTCGCCAGTGCGGGCAGTTTCACTTTCGAGCCGTCGAAGTCGGTGTGGTTCGAGAGGATCACGTCGGCTCGGGCGGCGCGTGCAAGACCCTTGAAGCGCGCGGTCGACTCGATGTACTTGTCGAACCAGAACCGATCGGGCCGCTCGGGCGTGATGTAGCCGCTCCGGTTCGTAACCCAGTTGAACGCGGTCCCTCCCCAATACGCGGCGACGTGGCGGTTGGCGCCGTCGCGAACCGGAATCAGGGTCGAGATCGTGCCCAGCGTGTGTCCCGGTGTCACGTGCAGCGTCAGCGTCGTGTCCCCGAGCGTCAGTTTCTGGCCATCGGTGGCGACGATTTCGCGCTTCGGCTTGCGCCAGGCGCTTCTCGTGCCCTCGAGCAGCGTCCAATCGGCGTCTGACAAGATCACTTTGGCGTTGAACCGATCCTGGAGGTACGCCGCACCGCCGACGTGATCGTAGTGGGCGTGGCTCACCAGCACGTACTTGATCTGCGTGGGATCAAAGCCCATCGCGCGCAGGCCGCCGACCACTTCGTCTTCCACCGAGTAGTCGAAGATTGGGTCGATGATGATGATGCCCTCTGACGTTGTGACCGCCCACGCCGAGTACTCGGTTTGGCCCACGAAGTAGAGATTATCGAAGACCTTGACCGGCTTGGCGTACCAGGTGTCCCGCGCTGGTGCTGTGCGCGGTGCGGCCGGTTGAGCGGGAGTGGGCTGAGGAGTTGCGGGCGGTGGCGCCGGCGGCGTGCACAGACGAGTGATCAGGCCCGCGTACTCGGTGCCGCCCGCCGCCTTTGCCGCCGCGACGTGTCCGTCAACCGTGTCGGGAAACGACTGCGCCGCCGCGACGCCTCCCGCAAGAAGAACACCCAACAACACTCTGGCGTGCATGTCAGCCTCCTGCTATGAGCATGTCTGCGTTCATCTGTGGCCTACGCGGCAGCCATGGCAGTGGCCAGGGCGCCGAGGATTTCCCGTTGATGATTCAACGGCACTGATAAATGCGCATCCTCCGGGTAGAACGTGGCCCGGCAGTTTGGCAACGCGCCGGCCAGATACCTGCCGCACGACACCGGCGCATTGCGATCCCGCTCCCCATGCCAGAGGAGCACCGGAACCTTCACCGCACTCAGATCGAAGCCCCACGGTCGAGCCATCAGACTCATTTCGTCGGCGGGACCGCGCGTGCCTTGACGGCAGGCTTCGATGAAACAGGCCATGAAGCCCGCGCTGATCTCTGCGCGCTGAAACAGCGTTCGGTCTGGCTCCGGGGCCATGGCAGCCATCCGCTGGCTGGCGCGTGCACCGCCGCCACCCACAGCGCGCAGATTGAGTCGAAGCAAACCGCGCAGCACAGCGGGAGCCCACCGCGCGAGCCGGAGCATCACTCGAAGCGGCGCGCTCATCGATGCCATGACGCCTGGAGCATCTGCCGGCGCAATACCGCCGATGATGCCGACGACTCGTACGCGAGTGGGAATCAGCGCGCCGCATGCGGCCGCGTACGGCGCGCCTCCAGAGGAGCCGACCACTCCAAAGGCGTCCAGCGAGAGCGCCGAGGCCAGGTCGAGCACGTCGTTGGGCCAATCGACGATTCGCCGGCCGGATTGGTACTGCGAGTGACCGACTCCGGGCCGGTCGGGCACGATCAGGCGCAGCCTGAGTGACGCCGCGGTCGAGCCGTCGATGATCAGATCGCCCTCGACGCGCGAGCTGGGCACACCGTGGCAATAGATGATTGGTTGTCCAGACGGGGTGCCATACTCCGCGTAGGCCAGCGTTCGCCCGTCCCGCACTGTGATCTGCCGGTACGCCGAACTCGACATCGGAGCTCCAGAATGATCGGCCGGCCGGGCGTTTACGTGATGAGGTGGCGCTGGTCCCGAGAGCGATAACTCGAGAGAAGCACGAGACCCACGCCGGCGAGGATCGCCACATCCGCCACGTTGAAGATGCCCGTGCGCAGCGGGCCCAGCCCGACGTTCATGAAGTCGATGACGCTGCCTTGCACCGTGCGGTCCACGAGGTTCGAGGCGCCGCCAGCAAGCAGCAACGCCAGGCCGATGCGTGCCGGCCGCGACCACTGGCGACTGGCGCCGGCGGCGACCACCAGCAGCAACAGCAGTGCGTTGCCGATCGTGAACAACCCCACTCGCAAGCTGCTGGGCCAGTCGGCACCGAGCCCCAGGAACGCGCCGGTGTTCTCCGTGTACTCGAGTCGAACCGTGTCGCCAAGAAACGATTGGCCCGGTGATCCCGCGAGCGTGGTCGCCGCCACGTGCTTGGTGACGCGGTCGCAGCCGATGGTGCCGCCGACCAGGAGCAGCAGAGGAACGACTGCCCAGATTCGCTTCATACCGGCTGCGGCTTCGCGCTGAGAAACCAACTGAACGCGTCACGAATTTCTGCCGGCGGCACGCGGTGGCCACCCTGATATTCGTGGTAGGTCACGTCGTAACCCTCGGCCTTGAGCTGCGGCACGAATTTCCGCGCGGTCAGGTCAATCGGCATTTGCGTGTCGTTGACGCCGTGCGCGAGGAAGATGCGCGGCTTGCCCTGCTTGCGGAACGGAATCATCAGGCCGCCGGAAAAGACCATCAGGTGCTGGAAGACGTTGCCATAGGCGAGGCCCATCGACAACGCGTATCCGGCGCCATCGGAGACACCGGCGAGCGCGACGTGGTCGGGATCCAGATCCACGAGGTTGGCGGCATGCCGATAGGCCGGACCAAGAAAGTGCACGTCATCGTCGAAGCCGGGGATCTCGTTGCCCCACGTGAGCCCGCGCGATTCGGGGGCGATGATGATGACGCCGAACTCGTCGGCGAGCGGGAACAGGCCGCGCGCACCGTCGCCCGATCCCGCGAGACCGTGGAGCCACATCACCACCGGCATCGGCGTGCCGGCCTTGTAGTGCTTCGGCACGTAGAGTGTGCCGTCGCGATCGTCGTCTGAGATGCCGAGGCGGCTCTCGCCGTACTTGAACTCGCTTTGCGGCTCCGTGCCGGCGATCGCGCGGCGCGGCCGTGTCAACCCGAGCGCGCCGAGCGTGCCCATCGCGAGAAAGGCCCGACGATTCATGTCGGACGACCTTACTACATTCAAGCGCGGCTCGGGGGCGGCGCCTGAAGCCGGCATAGCGAAGTGACGGATCCGGATACACTCTCGCCCATGCCTGACTCCCCGCAGGTGACCGCTCGCCCCTCGAAGGCCTTCTGGCTGCTCTGGGGGTTCGATGCGCTGATCGCCGCCGTCTTCGTCTTCTTCTTTTTCTGGGGCCTCGCCGACGGCACGGTCTCGTCGTTCAATATCGTGCTGTGGCTCGGCACGCTGGCGATCCTCGGCGCGGTGGTCGGCGGGAGCCTCGCGTTGAAGAACGCCGGCCGGCTGAAGACCGCCGTGAGCCTGCTCATGGTGCTGGCGTTCCCCGGCGTGTGCTTTGTCCTGTTCTTCGGCGCCTTGCTGATCCTGCAGCCTCGCTGGAATTAGTTCAGCGCTACTTGCCTCGCAATCGCGCCACCGGACCGTCGACGCCGTTGGGCAATTGCTCGCCGGCCAGCTGATCGTCGTCTCGCACCTCCTTCTTCAACCGTCCGAGCTCCGCCTTGAGAGTAGCCGTCAGTCCCTCCTGGCCCGGCTCGCCGTACAGGTTGTGCAGCTCGTACGGATCGTTGACCAGGTCGAACAGTTCCCACTGTTCCTTCTTCCAGAAGTCGATCAGCTTGTGGGTGCGGGTGCGGACTCCGTAATGCGCCCGCGTGTTGTGATCGCCAGGGTCGTGGTAGTAGCGGTAATACATCGACGTGCGCCAATCAGCTGGTGTGCGACCGCCGAGCACGGGCACCAGGCTGCGACCCTGCATGTCGCGCGATGGCGGCAGGCCCGCGACTTCGAGGAATGTCGGAGCGAAGTCGATGTTCAGCGCCAACGCGTCGCTTCTGGTTCCGGGCTTGATACCCGCCGGCCAACGCACCAGAAACGGCATCCTGATCGACTCCTCGTACATGAAGCGCTTATCAAACAGGCCGTGGTCGCCGAGGAAGAATCCCTGGTCGCTCGTATAGACGACCATGGTGTTCTTTGCCAGGCCATCCTTGTCGAGCAGCGCGAGCACGCGGCCGACGCTGTCGTCCACCGACTGAAGCGTCGCGAGGTAATCCTGCATGTAGCGCTGATACTTCCACCGGACGAGCGCCTCTCCGGTGAGCGCCAGGCGCTTCCCGTCTCGGACGATCGTCACTAAGTCCGGCTTGATGGCGAGCCATTTGGCGAGGTCTTCTGCGCTGAGCCCGGCCGGCGGCGCGAGTTTCAGATCGCGGTTGGTCAGATCGTTCGCGACGCGCTGCTGGTTTTCGTGAAGCGCGTCGGTGCGGGTCGCGTACGAATCCCACAGGGTGACGGGCTCTGGAATGTGGCGGGTCGCAAACTCGGCCGCATGTGATGCGTTCGGCTCCCACGGTCGATGCGGCGCCTTGTGGTGCATCATCAGGAAGAACGGCTGGTCGCGCGGGCGCTTCTCGACGAACTCGAGCGCGAGATCGGTGATCACATCGGTCGCATATCGACCCGTGTAGGTCTTCTCTCCGGTGGCCGTGTAGAACACGGGGTCGTTGTAGGCGCCCTGACCGGGCAGGATCTCCCATCGGTCGAACCCGACCGGATCGCTGCCGAGGTGCCATTTCCCGATCATTCCGGTGTAATAGCCGCCCTGCTGCAGCAATCGCGCGACGGTCATGCGCGAACTGTCGAACCGGTTGAACATGGTGACGCCGTTGATGTGCGAGTACTGGCCGGTCAGAATCGCGGCGCGGCTCGGCGTGCAGATCGAGTTGGTCGCAAAGACGCTCGTGAACAGCATGCCCTCGCGCGCGAGGCGATCGAGATGCGGCGTCTGGTTGACGCGCGACCCGTACGCGCCGATGGCGTGGGCCGCGTGGTCGTCGGTCATGATGAAGATGATGTTCGGTCGATCGCCGCGCTGGGTCTCACTCACCGCGATCGCGGCGGGCAGAAGTGCGACGGTGAGGAGGGCGATGGCCAATGGCTTCATCGGCGGCTCAGCGTGCCATCAGCCGCGTCGTGGCGCAAGTCGAACCCGCCCACGACCGATCGCCTCGGCACTCAGTTCGTCGCCGAGCACATTGATCGCCACGTTGGTCGCAAAGATGAACAGTCCCGGGAAGAGCGCGAGCCATGGCTCGGTGCTCATTGTCGCCTGCGCCTGATACAGCATGTTGCCCCAGCTTGCGGTGGGCGGCTGAACCCCGACGCCGAAGAAGCTGAGCGCGGACTCGAGGAGGATGCCGCGGCCGACTGCCAGGGTCATCGAGACGATGATCGGCCCTGACGCGTTGGGGAGCAGGTGTGACGCGACGAGCCGCAGACGGGACGCGCCCAACGCGCGCGCGGCGAGCACGAATTCGCGGTCGCGAGACGAGAGGAATGCGGCGCGGGTGACCCGCGCCGTTTCCATCCATCCGACGCCGCCGACCAGCAGCACGAGCGCCGGCACTGACGGCAGGAAGACCGCCGACGCGGCCATCAAGAGCAGAAGCCGCGGGATCGAGAGCATCGCGTCGGTGAACCGCATCATGACGGCGTCGAGCGGGCCGCGCGCCAGACCGCTGGCCGCGCCGACCGCAATTCCCAGCGCGCCGGCGACGAGGGCCGACAGCAGGCCGACCGCCAATGAGACGCGAGCGCCGAAGAGCACGCGCGTGAAGAGATCCCGGCCCAGCTCGTCGGTCCCGAACCAATGGTGAACCGACGGCGCGGCCCGCCGGTTCGCGAGGTCCATTGCGTCAGGCGGCGCGGTGAGCAGCGCCGGAGCCGCCACGGCGAGCAGCACCAGGACTGCCAGCGTCGCGCCAGCCACCCGCGCGCGCGTCACACACGCACCCTGGGGTCGATCACGGGGTAGAGCAGATCAGCGACGAGATTGACGACGACCACCGCAGCCGACGCGAGCATCAGCATCGCCATCAGTACGGTGTAGTCACGGCGCGCGAGGGCTTCGGTGAAGAGACTTCCGAGACCCGGCCACGCGAACACACTCTCTGTGACGACCGTGCCGGCCACCATCAAGGCCGCGTCGAGCAGCACGATGGTGATCGCAGGAAGCACCGCCGGCCGGAGTGCGTGCCTCGCCAGGACGATTTGAGGGGGCGCGCCGCGGGCGTGCGCGGCACGAACGAATGGCTGGTGGAGCGTTTCCACGAGGGACGCGCGCAGGTATCTGGACCACGCGGCGGCGTGGACGGCGGCCAGCATCATCGCCGGCAGCAACACGTGCGCGAGGCGATCGGCGAGCCTGCCGTCGCCCGGCGTCGTCCGGCCCGAGGAGGGGAGCCAGCCGAGGCCGATGGCAAAGATCAACTGGAGCACGAGGCCGAACCAGAAGACCGGGAGTGAGATGCCGGCAAAGGAGATCACCGAGAACGCGCGCGCGAACCATCGGCGGCTGACGGCCGGCCAGATACCGAGTGGCAGCGTCATGGCGAGGGCGAGGGTGAGCGACACACCGATCAGTTCGAGCGTCGCCGGCAGGCGTTCGGCCACTCGATCGATCACCGGCCGCCCGTCGCTGAAGCTGAAGCCCCATTCGCCGGTGACGAATCCGCCCAGCCACTTCAAGTACTGCTGCCAGAGCGGTTGATCGAGGCCGAGCGCGCGCGTCAGCCGCTCGAGATCCTCAGGGCGAACCCCGGGGCTCGACAGGTACACCGCCATCGGCCCGCCGGGGATCAGGTGGATCAAGCCGAAGACGCCGAGTGAGATCACCAGCAGCAGCGGAATGCAGATGGCGACGCGCCGGGCAACCGATCCGATCACTGGGGAACTTTAACAAGAGGACAAGAGCTCACGAGAAATAAACAGGAGCTAGGAGATCGGGAGCAATTCTTTGAAAATGCCTGACTCTTGATCTCCTGAACTCCTATGGCACTTGAATTTCCAAGATGTTTCTCTTGATCTTCTGTCTCCTGTTGATTGGCTTTCTTTTGGCCTCCTGTTATGTCGTTCCCTCGAGTCGAAGTCGGAAGGTCCTGCTCCCTCTCGGGACGCTCAGTGCGCGAGCTTTCTGAATTGCTCCCACCGCTCGCGCTGCTGAGCGAGAAATGTCTGGAACACCTGCTCCCCCCGGACGCGGTCCAGTGCGTGGTCGTTCTCGAACACGGGAAAGCACGGATACCCATCGTCGGCGGCGTTGCGCAGCCACTCGACCGCGGTGTCCGCGCGCCCCGCGATAGCGAATGCGCGCCCGATGGTGAACGCGGTGTGGTGAAAATGCCCGAACCCTCGTCCGTTTTCCTGAGCCTTCCTCGCGAGCATCGCGACGCGGCCGAGATCGCCGGCATCCGCGGCGAGCAGCGCCAGGAATGCGGTGTTCATGCCGCCGGTGTCTCGCGGGTTCGCTCGCAGGTAGCTCTCAACGATGTCTCGCGCCTCCACCTTGTGGCCCACATGAAACAGCGAATCCGCCAGCTGAAACGATCGAAGCGGCGGCTGGAAACTGGGCGGCGTGCCCTTGAAGATTTCGACCGCCTGCGAGTACTGGCCTTGGTAGAGCGACGACACTCCTGTTCGGAACTGTGCCAGCGTGTTCGCGGGATTCAGACGCAGCGCCTCGTCGAGTTCGCGCCTCCCTTCGTCGAGCAGGCCGACATGCAAATAGACGAGTCCCAGTTGGTGATGCGCTTCGTCGGCGTTCGGGTTCAGCGCGAGGGCGCGGCGGTACTCCGCGATGGCGCGATCGTGAGGAAAGTGGTTCATGGGCTGCCACAGCAGCAGCCCGCGGGCCAGATAAGCCGCGTCGATGTCCGGGTCGATCGCCAGAGCGCGCTCGATTTCGACAAACGCCCGCTCTTGCAAAGCCATGTCCCCGGGAGTGAGGTAGAACAGTTTCTGTCCGTAGGCGCGTCCAAGCTCCGCGTGTGCAGCGGCAAATCCGGGAGCGGCCGCAACGGCTCGTTCGAGAAGGTCGATGGCCTGCTCGATGGCCTCCGCGCTTTCGCGGCCGGCATAGAATCGGCCGCGCAGATAGAAGTCGTAGGCTTTCGAATCGATCGCCGGTGTTGACGACAGCCGCCGGCGCTCCTGCGGCGTGGCATTGGTACGCAGCGCACGGCCGATCGCCGACGCCATTTCGCCCTGGATGGCGAGAACGTCGGTCATGGCGCGGTCGTAGCGTTCGGACCAGAGGCTTCGTCCCCCCGCAGCGTCCACCAGCCGCGCCGTGACCCGCAAGCGGTCGCCCGATGGCACCACGCTGCCCTCGACGATCGCGTCGACGCCCAGCCGGCGCGCGATCTCTTCGAGAGGCTGCCTGCTCCCCTTGTACGGCATCACCGTGGTGCGCGCGGTCACCGACAGATTCGGCAGCTTCGAGAGACGCGCGAACAGCTCTTCGGTGAAGCCATCTGCGAGGTAGTCCTGCGCGGCATCGCCGGAGAGATTCGCGAGCGGCAGCACAGCCAGGGACCGAATTTCGCCGGTCGAGGACGGACGCAACGAATCGCGCCACGACATGGTCGCGAACACGGCGGCGGCCACAGCGGCTAGCGCGGCTACGGCGGCCATGACCGCCATCCGCCGTCTTCCCGTCGGACGCATCGGCGCAATTGCCACTGAATGCGATGTCGAGCGCACCGCCGCCAACGCGGCGCGAACCTGCGCGCCGTCGCTGTATCGCCGTGCCGGTTCCTTCAGCAGACACTGCTCGATGATTGCCCGCAGTCCGGAACCAACGTGCGCCGGAAGCGGCGGGGGCGGATCGCGAAGGATCGACGAGGTCGTGTCGACGCCGGTTGCGCCGCGAAACGGGCGGTGTCCCGACGCCATCTCGTACAACAAGACACCCAGGGACCATACGTCGCTGCGCGGATCGGCCCCTTCGCCGCGCAGCGCCTCCGGCGCCATGTACGGCAGCGTTCCGGCGACGACGCCTGGCGAGTCGAGACTCGCGGCCGTTCGCGTGAGATCTTCGAGATCGCCGCCCCAGCGCGTCGCCAAGCCGAAATCAAGCACCTTGACCCGGCCGTCAGCCGTCACCAGCGCATTTGCTCCCTTCAAATCGCGGTGCACGATGCCGCGCTCGTGCGCGTGGGCGAGCGCGTCGGCAATCTGTTCGCCGTATCGGAGCACCTGATCCACCGCCAGGCCGTCTTTTGGAATCAGCTCGGCAATCGGACGGCCGGCAACCAATTCCATGCCGATGTACAGGCGACCATCCGATTCGTCGACATCGTGCACGGTGCAGATCGACGGGTGATTCAGCGACGCCGCGAGCCGCGCCTCACGCACGAGGCGGGCGCGGGCCGTGGGATTGTCGAGCGAACCAACGGGGAGCACTTTGAGCGCGACCTCGCGCGTCAGCTTGGTATCGCGCGCCCGGTACACTTCACCCATTGCGCCTGCGCCCAGCAGGCCGACCACTTCGTATGGACCGATGCGTGTGCCTTCTGTGAGGGGCATGGATTAGGCGAGCTGTGCCGGATTATAGGTCTCTGTGGATCGGCCGCTCCTCCTCCTGGGCGGGGCCTGGCCCGTTCGCAGAAATTGCCATCCGGAAAACTCTGTACCGAGGTGGCAATTATTTGGAACGGGCCAGGCCCCTCCCCTAGAGAGCAGCTCCGAGGCGGCCCTGAATTTCCTCGCGCCAGAAGTCTGTGAGCGATGGTACGGCGAGCGCGCGGCGGAGCAGATCGAGATTCCCTCTATTGCTCGTGAAGAGGCTGACGAGATCGGCGATAGTGACATCGTGCTCGGCGCGCCAGATGCACTCGATCGGATCGCCTGCGCCCAGCTCTCCTTCGCGTACCACCGAGAAGTAGATCCCCGAGCGGCCGCTCTTCATGAAGCGCCTCACCATGTCTGCGCGATCGAAGCGGATGCCGAGCTTGTAGCAGGGGAGTCGCGGCTGCTTCACTTCGAGCTCGGCCGTGCCGATCCGGACGACGTCTCCGATCCGCGCGTCGTGCTCGAGCAGCCCTTCGGTCGTGAGATTCTCGCCAAACGCGCCCATGGTGAGCTCGATCAGCGGCAACTCGCGCTGCCAATCGGCGTAGTGCTCGTGCGGATAGGCGTAGACCGCCTTGTTCGGACCACCGTGCACGGTCAGGTCTGACTGCTCGTCGCCCTCGAGGTTGTCGCCGATCACGTGCACGCGATGATGAACGGGGCCCTTCCAGATCGAGGTGCGGATTTCGTCTCCATTCCACACGAGGTCACGAGGCCGGCCGACGTTGACAGACAGGACTTTCATCGATGTTCGCTATTCGCCATTCGCCATTCGCGTCCGCATCGGGCCGACCAAAAAGGCACGACTAAAGTCTGTCCTGCGGTTCGCAAAGACCACGACTAAACTAGTGCCCTACAGTCGTGCCGGATCCCGGATCCCGGATCCCGGATCACGATCTAGAACCGCCAGTCCTGCACGTTCCAGAAAACTCCCGGCGTTGGACGGGTTACCTGTGAAGCCCTTGAGTCCGACGGGGACGGCGTCGAGCTTCGTAATGCTGTAGAGCGGCAGCTCTGGAATGAGCTCCGCGATCCGCTGCTGAGCCTGCCCCAGCAGACGCTTTCGTTCGGCCTGATCGACCGTGCGATCGGATGCGTACAGCAGCTTGGTCAGCGCCTCGTCGGACACGTAGTTGATGTTCCGGCCTTGCGGCGGGGTGCGATCCGAGGCAAAGAACAACGTGAGCTCGGGATCGGCCGGCATCTGCCACCAGTGCAGCATCGCGTCGAACTTGCCTTCGAACCAGACCGAGCTGATGGTCGTGCCGTCGTGGAGCGCAATCGACATGTCCACGCCGACGTCCCGGAACTGCTTCTGCAGCACCTGTGCGACGTTCTCCCTCACCGCAAAACCTGCCTGCGTGATCAACGTGAACTTCAGCTTGCCCTCACCGAAACCGGCTTCGGCCAGCAGCGCGCGAGCCCTGGCCGGATCGAAGGCGTACTTCATCGTGTCGTCGGTGAACGCCCACGACACTGGTTGAATCGGCCCGTTGGTGATCGGCGCGAGGCCTTCGAGAATCGCTCGGACGATGAGGTCGCGATCGAGGGCGTGCATCAGTGCCCGCCGCACGCGCACGTCCTTGAACGCGGCGACCGCGCGCTGGTTCAGTGTGACGTGCTCGTACGCGTTGCCGGGCGTGCGGTGCACCGCGATTCCCGGGATGGCTTCCACCTCTCGATGCTTGTCCCATGGAAACATCGCCACCAGGTGGACTTCACCGCTCTTGAGCTGATTGATGCGCGTGTTCGTGTTCGGGATGAACTTGAACAGGATCTGCGTGATCGCCGGCAGCTCAGACCCGCGCCAATAGTTCGGCACGCGTTCGAGACGGATGAACTCCCCGCTCTTCCACTCCGCGACGCGATACGGCCCGGTGCCGAGCGGCGCGCGGTTGTAGTCGTTCGCCGTATCGATGTCGCGTCCGTCGAGAACGTGCTTCGGGAGCGTGCCGCGAACGAATTGCAGCGCGTAGGGCGCGTAGACCTCCTTGTAGTGCACGACCGCGGTCAGCGGATCGGGAGTGTCTACCGAAGCGATGCGGTCGAAGCCGTCAGTGCTCTCGGGGTTGTACTTGGGATCGTTGATGGCATCGACCGTGAACTTCACATCCGCCGACGTGTGGGGCTTCCCGTCGTGCCACGTCACATTCGGGCGCAGCCTCCACGTCACGTCCATTCCGCCATCTGGCCGCAGCTTGACGCCGCCGTTGGCGAGCGTTGGCACGTCGCTCGCCAGCACCGGTACCACATTCATGTGCTCGTCGGTGACGGTCAGGCCCTCGATCACGCAGGTCTCGATGTCCTCGAGGATGTGCGTGCTGAACCGGTTCAGCGTGTCGGGCTCACGGTCGTAGCCGACGATGAGGAGGTCGTTGGAAGGCGGAGGAGTGATCGGCCGGCCCGAGCAGGAAAGATTGAAGAAGAGCCATACCAGGGAAACCGCAAGAAGCGGTTGGCCCCACAGGATTCTGTGATGGAGGCGAGCCCTGCGATCCTGTGGAGGCGACCCCTTCGTTGGCGTCGCCGGTAGCTGCCTCAACCCTCCTCCAACATCAGCTTGCTGATCAATGCAACCGGAATCGCGCCGTAGCGCAAGAGCCGGTCGTGAAACTTCCTGAGGGAGAACGCCGCGCCCTCGCGCGCCTGCAGCGTGCGCCTCAGATCGTGCAAGCCTTGCGTGCCAAGCCAATACATCACCGCCGTGCCCGGAAACATCGAACTCTTCACCGCCTCGGCGCGCGCCACCGGTTCCGCCATCAGGCCGTCGGTCGCGTAGAACTGCGCGGTCTCATCGAGCGTCCAGCGTCCAGTGTGCAGTGAGAGATCGGCCACCGCGCGCGCGAGCAGGCGCACACGCGTGTGTTGCTGCGCGACGCGCTCGAGCGGCGTGAGAAAACCGACCTCCTCCATCACGTCGCAGGCGTAGCAGGCCCACCCTTCTGCAAGCGACCCGCCCGGGAACATCGCGATCCGGCTGGCGGCATCGATCGCCGCCACTTGCCCGATCCGGGATGGCGATCGATACGCGTTCCAGTTCTGAACGTGGTGGCCCATCCCGCCGTGATGGATCACGTGATTGAGCGTGATGGCGCTGTCGTTGGCGGCCCGCAGGCGGCGCAGCTGCTCGTCGAGCGCCAGGGTGTCGTCGACCGGCGTGACGACGTAGTCGTAGACGTCGGCGCGATCGAAGGCCGCCGGCGAGCGATAGAAGAGATAGTACAGAAACGGAGCCGCATCGCGGGTGTGATCGGGAATCGGCACGTAGCGGATCGGCGCGTCCGGCCAGGTGACCACATCGTGCGCCAGCGCCCACGACCGCGCCCGCTCCCAGATCTCCGTGAAGCGAGCGAGATAGCCTTCGCGGGTCGGGTGCAGACTTGCCAGTTGGCTTTGCGCATCGGCCCAGTCTCGACACCCCGCCGCGCCCGCCAGCTCTTCCAGCTCGGACCTCGCTTCCGCCCGCGCCTCGGTCGCTTGCGAAAGCAGCGCTTCAATCGAGCGCTTCTCCCAATGCCCGCGTGCGAGCAGCAGCTCGAGCATGCCGGCGCCGGCAGAGTACCGAGCCTCCGGTGCAGTCCGGAGAGACTTGGCGATCCAGGATCCAAACGCGCTCAGCGCTTTGTCCGCGTCGATGCCCGCGCGCTGTGCGTCCTCGGCCACGGTCGGGTCGGGAGCGACCTGCGCGATCCAGCGCAGCAGGCTTGCCCCGAAAAGCAAGTTGCCGCCCTGAACGTCCCGCAGCGCTCGTTCTTTCCAGGCCGCCGGCGCGGCCACCAGCGTCTCGCGCGCCCGGCCCAGGAATTCCGGCAGCGCCCGAAGCCGCTCCACCGCGCTCGCCAACCGCTCCGACACGGGAGCGAAGTCGCGGGTCACCAGCGACAGCACCGCGAAGATGGCTTCGCCGGTCCACAACGCGGGGTTGCCGCGGTAGAAGTGCGGGCTTTCATGTTCCGCGATCTGGATTTCGAGGAAGGCCTCAGCGAGCGCGACGTCGACCTGGCCGGGAAACTGCGGCGGCTCCGTCAGCTCGATGGCGCTGAGCGACCGACGCAGCATCTTCATCTCGCCGATGGCCAGTGCGAGTCCGGTCGGCGACCAGTCAGGCAGCAATCGATCGAACTCATGCAGGCCGGTGAACGTTGCGGTCACCGGCCGGAGCCGGTAGTAGCTCTCGAAGAATCGATCGAGCGCGACCGTCACGCCAGAGGCAGGTTGACCCATCTCCGCTCTCGAAAGGATTGCTCGACCGCGTTGATCGTCTCCTGCACCCACGCCCCATCGTCGAAGTTGCCTTCGTTGTCTGCCTCGCCCGACAGAATCTCGCTGATGAAGCTGCTGACGAGATTCGCGTAAAACAGGGAGCGCCACGACTCGGTGCGGTCGCCGCCAGGAGGATAGAACCGGTCGGGGACGGTCAGCTCTTTGAATTCCACCTGGTTGGCCGTTGCCGCGTACAGCCGCTCGCAAATGCCTTCCTCTTCGACGAGGCGGCAGATCAGCGCGCCTTTCGATCCATACAGGCGCGCTTCAATTCCCGGGTAATTTCCCACCGTCACGAAGCTAGTCTGCACCGACCCGAGGGCGCCGTTGGCGAACTCTCCAATGAAAATGTCGCCATCGTCGATGTTCATCCGCATCATCCGCCCGGTCTGCCGGACCATCCGTTCGGGAATGAAATTCCGCATCGTGCCGACGACGGTGGTGAGGTCGGCGCCGACGAGCAGATGACCGATGTCGATGATCGGCGCGCCGTACCCTTCGAGCGACGAGACATGGAGGATGGCCGGGTCGGCATGGGGATCCACCTGCCGGAGCGGCACCTTCGGGTCGAGCCATTGAGAGTTCTGCTCGTAGCCGTTGAAGATGAACGGATCGCCGACGAATCCCTCACGAACGAGCTCGCGCATGTAGCGCATCGACGGCGCGTAGCGAAACGTGAAGCCGACCTTGGTCTTGAGTCCATGGGATCGCGCGAACGCCGCGGCGCGCCGCGTGTCGTGGAAGTCGTAGGCCACGGGTTTTTCGCACAGCACGTGCTTGCCCGCCTCGAGCGCGGCCCAGGCCAGCTCGAAATGCGTGTGGCTTGGGGTGCAGACGTCGATCAGATCGATGTCCGAGCGCTCGATGAGCTCGCGGTGATCGCCACACGCCGTGGGAATGCCGAACCGGTCCGCCGCTTCTTTGGCCAGGTGGATCTGCGGATCGGCGAGCGCGACGAGCCGGCAACGCGGGTCGCGCTTGAATCCAGGAAGGTGGGCGAAGTTCGCCCAAGCACCTGCACCGAGCACTCCGACACGTACGACTCCCGACGACGACATCAGCGGGAGTATAGCGTCAGGCCTCCGCCCCAAGTCCCAAGCCTCAAGCCCCAAGCCTCAGACTACAGACTAGAGTTGTCGTCCATGCCGGCCATTGCTGTCGTCCGTCCGCGTGGCGAAGACCGCGTTCGCTCGGGTCACCCCTGGATTTATCGCAGCGATGTCGCCGAGGTTTCGGCGGAGCCTGGCGCCGTCGTCGAAGTCTTTGGCCCGCGGAAGCGCAGTCTCGGCCACGCGCTTTACAGCGCGGAGTCGCAGATCACATTGCGGATGATCGCGACCGAGCGGCGCGAGATCGACGCCACCTTCTGGCACGAGCGGCTCGAGGCGGCCATCCGGTTCCGCGACACGCTGGGCATCGACGCGACGGCGTATCGGCTGGTCCACGGCGAAGCCGATCTCCTACCGTCGCTGATCGTGGATCGCTACGCCGACTACCTGGTCCTGCAGACGCTGTCGCAGGGAATGGATCGACTGACGCCAATTCTCGTGGCGTCGCTGATGGAGCTCACCGGCGCGAAGGGGATTCTGGCGCGCAACGACCCCAAGGTCCGGCTGCTCGAAGGGCTCGAGCAGAAAACCGAGGTGCTGGTCGGAGAGGTACCGGAGACCATCGAAGTGCGAGAGGGTCGAATCACCTATCAGGTCGACCCTCGCCACGGACAGAAGACCGGACTCTTCCTCGACCAGCGGGAGAACCGCGAGGCGGCGGCGCGATACGCGCAAGGGGCGCTGCTCGACTGCTTCAGCTACAACGGCGGTTTTGCGCTTGCGCTGGCGGGCCGCTGCACCAGAGTGGAGGCCGTCGACGTGTCCGCCGAGGCCGTCGTGCGGATTGGCGCCAACGCCAGGGCCAACGGCGTGACCAACGTCACGGCGCGCGAGGCCAACGTGTTCGACGAGCTCAGGCGCCTGGAACGGGAAGGGGCCCGCTACGACATCATTGTCTTGGATCCGCCCGCGTTCGCGAAGAACAAGGCGTCGGTCGCCAAGGCGCTGGCCGGTTACAAGGAGATCAACCTTCGAGCCCTGCGACTCCTGCCGCCGGGCGGCATCCTGGTCACCTGCAGTTGCTCCTATAACGTTGACGAAGGATCGTTTGGCGCCGTGGTCTATGAGGCGGCCGCCGATGCCCGGATTGCGGTGGCCGTAGTGGAAAAACGCATGCAGTCCAGGGATCACCCGGTTCTACTTGGGGTGCCTGAGACGTACTATCTCAAGTGCTTCATTCTCAGGAGATTGGCCTAGGGGACTTGGGACCTGGGACCTGAGACGTGGGACTGCGCCCCAAGCCCCAAGCCCCAAGCCCCAAGCCTCAAGCCTCAAGCCCCAAGCCTCAAGCCCCAAGCCTCAAGCCTCAAGCCCCAAGCCTCAAGCCCCAAGTCAAGCAGATAGGCTGCTACACTTGAGACTGCTCGTCCGATAACTTTTCAAAATGCCGCCTATTTGTCCCTTGGGGAGTGACTTTGGGCGCCGACGCGACTTATACTCCCCGTCGCATTTCCCGTTTTGCACATATTTCGGAGGCCCGTAATGGCTCAGGCTAATTCTGTCGGCCGCGTACTGGGTGGGGTGGTTGGGCTTGCGTTGCTCGCGCTGCCGGCCTCGTTGTCGGCCCAGACGGCTCAATCGGTGACGTACACCAAGGACGTTGCGCCGATTTTCCAGAACAAGTGTGAGTCGTGCCACCGGCCGGACTCGATTGCGCCGATGTCGCTGACCAGCTACGAAGAGGCCCGCCCGTGGGCGCGCTCGATTCGTGAGCGGGTCGCCTCGCGCAACATGCCGCCATGGCACATGGACAAGAACGTCGGCATTCAGCACTACAAGAACGATCGTTCGCTCAGCGACAAGGAAATCGACACGATCGTAGGCTGGGTGGCCGCCGGCGCGCCGAAGGGCGACCCGAAGGACATGCCGCCGCCGATGAAGTGGGCGGACGACACCGGCTGGCACTATGCGAAGCAGTTCGGCGGCCCGCCGGACCTCGTCGTGAAATCGCCGAACTACACGCAGAAGGCCGTGGCCCAGGATGCGTGGTACAAGCCGGTCGTCGAGACTGGCCTTACCGAGCCGCGCTGGGTTCGCGCCATTGAAATCCGTCCTTCCACGATCAAGGGACGCAAGATCACGCATCACGCGCTTGCCTACCTGATGCAGAACGAGAAGGAGTTTGCGAATCTTCTCTCCGCCGATGCCGACAGCGGCGCGGGTCTCTTCATGGAGTGGGCCGTCAACAAGGAAGGCGAGATCATGCGCCCGAACACCGGCAAGCTCATGCTGCCGGGTTCGAA
The DNA here is from genome assembly GCA_963773045.1 of uncultured Acidobacteriota bacterium. Taxonomy (GTDB): domain Bacteria; phylum Acidobacteriota; class Vicinamibacteria; order Vicinamibacterales; family UBA2999; genus 12-FULL-67-14b. The sequence goes on from CAVYZT010000005.1 coordinate 837,545, forward strand.
GATCCGCTTCGACATCCACTACAGCGCCGCGGGCGAAGACGTGACCGACGATGTGGAGCTCGGCATCTACTTCTATCCGACAGGCCAGGAACCGAAGTACCGCACGATGCTCACGCTCTATAGCGGCGTCACCGGCGGCAACCGCAACCTCGACATCCAGCCGAACTCCATCTCGGTCGGCCAGAACTTCCACGTGATGCGCAAGGCCGGCCGGGTCGAGAACTTCCAGCCGCACATGCACCTGCGCGGCAAGGCGATGATGGTCGAGGCGATTCTGCCCAACGGCAGCACGCAGGTCCTCAGCTACGTGCCGAACTTCGAGTTCAACTGGATGAACAACTACGTCTACGAAGACGACTACGCGCCGCTGCTGCCCAAGGGAACGATCCTGAAGATTACGGCGTGGCACGACAACACGGCAGCGAAGAAGAGCAACCCCGACCCGAATCAGTGGATTGGCTGGGGCGATCGCACCGTGGACGAGATGGCGCACGCGTGGATCAACATCACCTACATGAGCGACGAAGACTTCAACAAGGAAGTCGAAGCGCGCAAGGCCAAGCTGGGTGCTGCCTCGACGACCGTCGAGCGGCAGCAGCAGTAAGGACAGCAGAACCTGGAGATTATCGAGAGGGCGCCGCGATCGGCGCCCTTTCCTGTTTGGAGGAGATGAGGAATGTCATTGTGTTCGGCCTCGCGCGCGCCACTCGCCGCGGTTGTGCTGGCGGCCGTCGCCCTGATTGGAAGCGCCAGCGGCGCGTCGGCTCAGCTGGCGATGGAACCGTTGAAGGACTCGGGTCAGAACGTCTATCCAGCGTTCGAGGGGTGGTATCAGAACGCGGATGGCAGCTACACGCTGCTCATCGGCTACTACAACCGCAACAAGAAGGAAGTGCTCGATATCCCCATCGGCCCGGAGAACAAGATTGAGCCAGGCGGGCCCGACCAGGGCCAGCCCACACACTTCCTGGTTGGCCGTGGCTGGGGAACGATCGCGATCAAAGTTCCCAAGGACTTCGGCGACAAGAAGTTCGTCTGGACGCTCACGGCCAACGGCAAGACCGTATCGATCCCGTTGGGCCTGGTAAAGGGCTATCAAATCGAGCCCTATAAAGACGCGGCGATGGGAAATACCCCTCCTACGTTGAAGTTCCAGCCGAATGGGTCCGCGCTCCAGGGACCACCGCTGCCACTGTCGCAGGCCGTCCCTCTCACGGGCGTCGTCGGTGAGCCGGTGACGATCACGCTCTGGGCGAGCGACGAGGGACCGACTGAAGTAGAGCCGGCCGCGGGTGGCGGCGGTGCCGCCGGCGGCGGCGGCGGCGGCGGTGCTGGCCCCCAGCGCCCCGCGCGATTGTCGGTTGTACTCAGCAAGTATCGCGGTGTCGGCGAGATCAAGTTTGCCGACTCCACTCCAACGGTCGAGAAGGATGGCAAGGCCACAACGACGGCGACGTTCTCGCAACCTGGTGAGTACCTCATCAGAGTCGAAGGGAACGACTCCTCAGGCGTCGGTGGCGGCGGCTTCCAGTGTTGCTGGACGACCGCTTACATCAGGGTGACGGTCAAGGCTGCTGCGACCGGCGGCCTCTAAGCACATTCCTGCGGCCTTCGAGTGCATTCGGCTCGGGGGATTTGTGTCGGGTTTTCATTTGGAGAGCACCGATGGCGCGAAAACTGATCACTCGAGCGATATGGCTGATCCCCGTGCTGATTCCGCTGCCCGCGGCCGCGCGCACAGAGCGTGTTTGCCGGCACTGTGAAGGACACTTCGGGCGCGGTCATGCCCGGCGTGACCGTGGAGGTGTCGAGCCCCGCGCTCATTGAAGGCGTGCGGTCCGCGGTCACGAGCGAGAGCGGGCAATACCGCGTCGTCGACCTGCGTCCTGGCACCTACACGCTGACCTTCACGCTTGCGGGTTTCAACACGGTGGTGCGCGACGCCGTCGAGCTGCCGGCCAACTTCACATCGACGATCAATATCGAGCTCAGCGTCGGCACGTTGCAGGAATCGGTGACGGTGTCCGGCGCTTCACCCGTGGTCGACGTGCAGAGCAACGTTCGTCAACAGGTGCTGACGCGTGACGTTCTCGACGCGGTGCCGACGGCGAAGACCATCCAGGGGCTTGGCCAGCTCGTCGTCGGCGTGACGCTCAATTCGCCAGACGTCGGCGGGTCGCGCGCCATGCAGCAGACGTACTTTGCGATTCGCGGTACTGGCGGCGCACAGACGGTCGTGCTCGTCGACGGGCTCATGACCAACGGCCTGATGGGCGACGGTGCCGTGCAGGCGTACCACAACGAGGCAATGACGCAGGAGGCGGTGTACGCGACGGCAGGTGGCACGGCGGAAACCCTCACCGGCGGCATCAACATGAACCTGGTCCCGAAAGACGGCGGCAATCAGTTCCGCGGCGGCTTCAAGTATGCGAATTCGCCGAGCGCGTGGCAGGGGAACAACCTGACCGATGCGCTCAAGGCGCTGAACGTGACCGGCGTCGATCGCATCGAGCACTTCGAAGAGTTCAACATCGAAGAGGGTGGACCGATCATCAGGAACAAGCTGTGGTTCTTCGGCGCCTTCCGTCGCGCGTACTACGACAAGCCGATTGCCAACACCTTCGTGACGCCGGCCGGCGTGCCGTTCCCGGTTGGCTTCCAGCAGTGCGCGACTGGGGCCGTCTCATGTGAGCAGGGGGTTTCGGATGAGAAGATGAGCAACCCGGTCGTTCGTTTGACCTGGCAGGTGTCCGAGCGCAACAAGATTGCGGTCTACAACGACCGCGCGCTGCGTCTCCGCGGCCATGCGATGACCTCGTTGACCGACCCGAACACCGCGTCGGTGATCTGGAACACGCCGACGTTTGCGACCGGCTCGTTGAAGTGGACCTCGACCGTGTCGTCGAAGATCCTGCTCGAAGTCGGCACCTCGTTCAATCGGGAGCGCTACGACAATCTGTATCAGCCTGGCATTCTTGCGGAACGCAATACGACCGACTGGTACCGCAACGTGCGCAAGGACGACACCAGCACGGGCTATCTCTGGGGCGCGTCAAGCGCGCAGCTGGGCAACTATCCCGACCGCTATAACGTCCAGGCGGCGATGTCGTATGTGACCGGCGCGCACAACGTCAAGGTCGGCTTCATGAATCAGGTCGGGAGCTACCGCCGCTACAACAACGCGAACGCGGATCTCTATCAGACCTACCAGAACGCCGCGCCGCTCCGCGTGACCGTGCTCAACACGCCGCTCGAAGTCGCCGAGCACCTCGACGCCAATCGCGGCCTCTACGCCCAGGATTCATGGAACATGAATCGATGGACCCTGAACTACGGCGTGCGTTGGGACTACGTCAAGCAGCGCGTCGTCGGACAAAAAGCGCAGGTTGGCCGCTTCGCACAGAGCGCGGCTTACGGCGACATTCCATTGCCGGTGTGGAGCGACTTTTCGCCTTCATTCCGGCGTATGTCGTGAAGCCGGCGTTTGCGGCGGCCGTCGCGAACATCGACAGCTCCAGCGACGACATGAAGCGTTGGTACAACGGCATGGAGCTCGGTTTCAACGCCCGCATGGCCGGAGGCATTCGCGCCTTCGGCGGGTTCAACCTGGAACGCACGCTGAACGACGTGTGCGTCTCGGCGTTGAGCGACCCGAACCGCAGCCTCTACTGCAACCAGCGCGAGAGCGGCATTCCGTGGCAGAAGCAGTTCAAGGGAACGATCGTCTATCCGTTACCGTGGTATGGCATTTCGGTGAGCGCCGCGTTCCAGAGCCTGAACGGCTATCTCTCGGGCACGGCGTTACAGGCCTACGGCGGCTTCACCGCCGGCACCGGCTTCGATCGTCCCAACGGGCTTGGCACGTTCTGGCTGGTGACGCCGACCACGCGGTATGCGGCCAGCTGCACGGGACCGTGCACGCCGGGCGGCCTGGTGCTGCCGGCGCTCTCTGCCAGCGGCCTGGCGTCGTTGAGCATTCCGCTGGTGGCGCCGGAGACAGAGTTCACTCCGCGCATCAATCAGTTGGATCTCTCGGCGAGCAAGCGGTTCGAATTCTCGAAGATCACCGTGCTGCCGAAGCTCGACGTGTTCAACGCGTTGAACTCGGACGATTACACCAGCGTGGTGACCGCCCAGTTTGGCGCCGCCACCTACATGCGCCCGTCAACGGTGCTGCAGGGCCGGATCATCCGCATCGGCGCAGACGTCCGCTGGTGATTTAGCAGGGTGCCATGGTGCCTGGTGCCAGGTGCCAGGGTGGGTGCTCGATGCACCAACCTTGGCACATGGCACGTGGCACCTGGCACTGGGAGCGCCGCGCTGCCAGGCGCCACCCTTCCGCCCCACCCGCCCTATACTCGCTTAATGCGCGCGCTTTGGCTCGCAGCCGTGCTTTCGTTGACGGCGAACGGCCCGGCCACAACGGCTGCGGGGCAGGCGAGCGTGTCGGGTACTCGAGTTTGGGTTTTCACCACCACCGAGTGCCCCATCGCCAATCGCTACGTTCCAGAAATCAAGCGCCTCGCCGATAAGTTTGGCCCGCACGGCGTGAAGTTCACCATGGTCTATCCGGTGCCGAGCGACTCGGACGCGATGGTACGGGAGCATCTCACGAAGTTTCAGATCGACGTGCCGTTCACGCGCGATCCTGGCTTCGCGATGGTGAAGCGCACGAAGGTGACGGTCGCGCCAGAGGTCGCTGTCCTCAACGAGGTGAGCCGCGTGGTCTATCGTGGCCGCATCGACGATCGCTTTGTCGACTTCGGCAAGGAGCGCCCGCAGCCCACCAGCCGCGATCTCGAGAACGCACTCGACGCAATCGTAGCGGGGAAACCCGTGCCTGTCGCCGAGACCCGCGCCGTCGGATGCTATCTCACTGATCTTCTCAAGTGAGTTTCCTCATCCGTCCTACCCGCCCCACCCGGCCGATGATGGCTGCGCTCGCGGGCGTCTTGCTCTTTGCTCCACCAGCGAGAGCGCAAGACATCACGTTTGCCAAGGACATCGCACCGATCGTTTTCGCAGCGTGCGCTTCGTGTCATCGGCCAGGCGGGCCGGGTCCGTTCAGCCTCACGAACTACACGGAAGTCCGCCAGCGCGCGACGCAAATCGCGCTGGTCACCCAAAGCCGATTCATGCCGCCATGGAAGGTCGAGCCTGGCATCGGCCATTTTGTCGGGCAGCGCACGTTGACGAGCGGCGAGCTCGAGTTAATCGATCGATGGGCTCGCGACGGCGCGCCGGAGGGTGACCCAGCGCTTACCCCGCCGCTGCCGAGATGGCCCGACGGCTGGCTCCTGGGGACTCCCGATCTGGTGGTGACAACGTCCGCGTACACGCTCGCGCCGCAATCCACCGACGCGTTTCGCATCTTCGCGATTCGCTTGCCGGTCACTCAGCGCGTCTATGTTCGCGGCATCGAGTTCCATCCTGGGAACGCCCGGGTCGTTCATCACGCCAACATCCGAGTCGATCGCACCGGTGAGACTCGCGCCCTCGACGACGCCGACCCGCTTCCCGGATACGACGGCCTGATGCCGCGGACCGCGGAGTATCCGGACGGACACTTTCTCGGTTGGACGCCGGGTCAGATTGCGCCGCTGGTCTCGTCCGACCTCGCCTGGGCGCTCGAGCCCGGCAGCGACCTCGTGGTGCAACTGCATCTGCAGCCGAGCGGCGCCACTGAAGAGGTCCGGTCAGAGATTGGACTATTCTTCGGCGATCGGCCGCCGACCCGGACGCCGACGATTCTCCGCCTGGGATCACAGGGCATTGAGATCGCACCGGGCGATGCGACCTACTCGATTCACGATTCCTACACACTCCCCGTTGACGCCAACGTGCTGGCGATTCAGCCGCACGCTCACTATCGCGCGCGCGAGATACGAGGCACGGCCACGCTGCCTGACGGCACGACGCGGCTGCTCATGCACATCAAGGACTGGGACTTCCGCTGGCAGCATGTCTATCGCGAGATTGAACCAATTCCATTGCCGAAGGGCACGCGTCTGTCGATGGACTACAGCTACGACAACTCGGCGGAAAACCCCCGGAACCCGCAATTACCGCCGGCGCGTGTTTTCTGGGGGCAACGATCTCGCGATGAGATGGGCGATCTGTGGTTCCAGTTGCTCGCCGAAAGCGACGCCGATCGAACCACCTTGAGCGCAGAGATCGCGCGAAAAATGAGCTCAGAGGACGTGATTGGCTACGAAACGCTGCTACGCGTCGATCCGAAGGACGTCGAACTGCACAACGACGTGGCTCTTTTGTATCTGAGCTTGAATCAGCCGTCGGCAGCGGTCCGACACTTTCAAGCCACCGTCGATCTCGATCCGGCCTCGGCATCGGCACACTTCAACCTGGGCACCGCGCTGACCACAGCCGGCCGCCTCAACGAGGGCGCTGCCGAGTTTCGCGCCGCGCTCGGCCGGCGTCCGGACTACGCCGCCGCGCACAACAACCTGGGCCGAGTGCTCCTGGTACAGGGACAAACTGCAGAAGCGCTGGAGCACATCGAGCAAGCAGTGCGTCTCGATCCCGCCAACCTGTCGGCGCTCTTCAACCTCAGCGAGGCCTACACCGGGACCGGCGCCCTCGATCGCGCCATCGATGCGCTCGATCGCGCGCTGCGCCTGGCGCCCGCCGAGCCGCTGGCCACACAGCTGCTCCAGCGGCGGCAGCAGCTGATCAATCGGCGTCCCAAGTAGGGAGAAGTGGCGCCTTGGCCCCGGGCACTACTAAAGTAGTGCCCTACGGTCGCCCTCACTCCAGGAGCCCAGTCATGTCGCGTGTGACGCGCAATCTTGCCGCTACTCTCGCTCTCCTCATTGCCGCCGGCTTGTCGCAGTCCTCAGCACAGCAGCCCGGTCTCCGCGGCTTCCCAGACGATGCCGTCGCGGCACAGCGGCAGCGGGAGGAGCAGTTCCGCAAGATTCCGGACACGGCGCGCCTGAAGGAATACATGGAGGCGATGGCTGCCGATCCGCACACCGCCGGCCAGCCGGAGTCGCGCAAGGTCGCCGAGTACGCGCTGGCGAAGTTCAAGTCGTGGGGACTCGACGCTCGAATCGAAGAGTTCGAAGCCATGATGCCGTGGCCGACCGAGCGCACCGTCGAGTTGATCGCGCCGACGAAATTCACGCTGCAATTGAAAGAACCGGCGCTCCCCGACGATCCGGATTCAGCCGACGCCAACCAGACACCGCAGTACAACGCGTACTCTGGCGACGGCGATGTCACTGCCGATGTCGTCTACGTGAACTACGGCGTGCCCGCCGACTACGACAAGCTGAAAGAGCTGGGTATCGACGTCAAAGGCAAGATCGTCATCGCGCGTTACGGACAGAGCTGGCGGGGCATCAAGCCGAAAGTCGCCTACGAGCACGGTGCGATCGGCTGCCTGATCTATTCCGACCCGCGGGACGACGGGTATTTTTCCGGCGATGTCTATCCTGGCGGCGCGTTTCGTCCGGACTTCGGCGCGCAGCGCGGCAGCGTGATGGATATGCCCGTGTATCCCGGCGATCCGTTGACGCCGGGTTGGGGGAGCGAAGCCGGTGGCCGCAAGAACCCGCGCGAAGACGCGGCGACGATCCTGAAGATCCCCGTCCTTCCGATCTCCTACGGAGACGCGCTGCCGATTCTCAAGGCATTGAAGGGGCCGGTGGCCCCGGAGGCCTGGCGCGGCGCCTTGCCGCTGACCTATCACGTCGGCCCGGGCCCCGCACAGGTGCACATGAAGCTGGCGTTCGACTGGAAGAACCGGCCGCTCCACGACGTCATCGTTCGCATTCCCGGCGCGACGCGCCCCGACGAGTGGATCATCTTCGGCAATCATCACGACGCGTGGGTCAACGGCGCCGACGATCCAATCAGCGGAGCCTCGGCGCTCATGGAAACCGCGCGCGGATTGTCGGAATTGCTCAAGTCGGGCTGGCGTCCCGGCCGCACGCTCATCCTGGCGCTCTGGGACGGCGAAGAATGGGGTCTGCTTGGATCGACCGAGTGGGCAGAGAAGCACGACGCCGAGCTCCGCCAGAAGGCGGCCGTCTACATCAACACCGACAGCACGGGGAAAGGCTGGCTGAGCGCCGCGGGATCGCACGGTCTCCAGCAGTTCCTCAACGAAGTCGCCAAGGAGGTGAATGATCCGCGCACGGGCAAGCCGGTGTTCGAAGAGGCGCGAAAGCATGCGATCTCGAGCGCGCCCGAGGCCGATCGGAAGGCGATCGAATCCGACACGGCCTATCGGATCGATCCGCTGGGATCGGGGTCGGACTACACGCCATTTCTGCAGCACCTGACGATCTCGGCGTTGAACGTTGGCTTCGGCGGCGAGAGCGATGGCGGCATCTATCACTCGATCTACGACACGGTTCATTGGTACCAGAAGTTCTCCGACGGCGACTACACCTACGGCCGTGCCCTGTCGCAAGTCACCGGTACGCTGGTGCTCCGGCTAGCGGATGCGCCGGTTCTGCCGTTCCAGTTCAGCGACACCGCCGACACGCTGATGCGGTATGTCGTCGAATTGGAGAAGCTGGCGGCGGAGAAGAAGGACTCGAAGCTCGACCTTGCTCCAGTGCGCGCAGCGGTCGAATCACTGAAGCGTGCGGGACAGGCGTACGAGAAGGTGTACAGCGGGCTGGGTCGGCAGTCGTCTGCCGCGCTTTTGGGGCGGAAAGAGCTGCAGGCGCTGAACCAGCTGCTCGCGACCTCGGAGCGCAAGCTGGGCAACACCGATGGCCTGCCGCGGCGCGACTGGTTCAAGCACCAGATCTACGCGCCTGGCTTCTATACCGGCTACGGGGTGAAGACGATGCCGCAGATTCGCGAGGGGTTAGAGGAGGGGCGCTTCGCCGAGGCGCAGGGTGGGGTTCGAACCGTCTCCGCCGCCGTCAACGCGCTTGCTGCTCAGGTCCTGCAGGCTGCTGAAACGTTGCAGCAGGTCGTCAAGTAGGGACAGTCTGCCCTTAACTGGGGACAAGCCGCGCCCAAGTAGCCTCGAATTCTCCGGACGAGGTGTGGGCACACTGTTTGCTCCCCTGTTTCCTGATGATCGCGTGCCGAGGATTTTTTCCGGCAGCGCTGCTGGCCACCGCAGCGACACTCGGCGGGGCGATTGCGTGCGTCCAGCAACAGCCGCCCGTCGACACGGAGCTTTCGAACCTGCCGACCGGGCCGACGCCCTCGGCAACGACCTCGAGTCCACCGGGCACTCCGACGCCGTCGTCACCGAATGTCACCGTTGCCTACAGTCCGGATCTTCAGCCCGTGTTCCAGTCCGACTGCGTAAGGTGTCATTCCGGCTCGCGGCCGGACGGCAACTACTCGATGCAGACCTACGCTCAAGTCATGCGGGCGGTCGTCGCGGGAAATGCCCGGAGCCGGCTCGTCGTCATCACTCAAAGCAACGGCAGCATGTACCGCTACCTGTCGGGCGACCGCGCGGCCAAGAGCGCGCTGATTCGCCGCTGGGTCGTGGACAACAACGCCGCGCAGCAACGTTGACCGTATGAATCATCTTTCGTTCCTCAGCATCTCTCTGGCCGCGTCGCTCGCGGTGTTGACATCGGGCCGGCCGGTTCTGGCGACCGGTAGCGAACGCGTTGCGCCGGTGGTGACATTCGTGGCTGACGATGGCACACGGACCGCGTTGCAGGCGAGCCGCGGCCGGGTGGTGCTGCTGGACATCTGGGCGAGCTGGTGCGCGCCATGCCGCACGGCGTTCCCTATGGTCGACCAGATGTACCGCGATTATCACGCGAACGGCCTGGACGTCTTTGCCGTCAACGTCGACGAGCAGAAGAAAGACGCGTACCGGTTTCTCGAGGGGCGTGAGCACGCCATGCCGGTGTTCTTCGATCCCAGAGGCGTCACCCCCGCGGCCTTCAACGTTCAGGCCATGCCGACGTCGTTTGTGATCGACCGACGAGGCACGATTCGATTCGTTCACGAGGGGTACTCGGCCGAGACCCTGCGTTCGTACAAGGTGGAGATCGAGCAGTTGATTCGCGAAACCCCCTGAGGGGCAAGGAGGAGGGTGCATGCAGCGTTGGGAGCGCCTGGCGCCGTTGGTGATCGTGATCGGGATTGGCGTCCTGTCGACGGCCTGTGCCACGGTGCGGCCATGGCAGAGGGGCCGACTGGCAAATCGGTGCATGATGTTCGACCCGGACGGCGGTCTCGTGGGGTATGCCACGCACTGGCAGGAGTCGCGCGAAGGATCGTCAGGCGGCTTCGGCGTCCAGGGCGGTGGCTGTGGGTGCAAGTAGCCGGCGGGCGCGAGCCCTCGGCCTGCTGGCCGCGGCCGCCAGCGCGCTCGCCGTCATGCTCGTGCGCTCCACGCGCGCACAGCAGGGCGACGTGAACGTCCAGTTTCACGCCTTCCAGGATTCGCGGGGTGTCACCGTCCTGAGCCCCACGATCGATCTCGACAAAGACTTCACCGACCGCCTCGGGCTGCGGCTGAAGTTCGGCGTCGACGCCGTGAGCGCCGCGTCGGATTCCTGCTACCGCTGCCACGGCAACGGCGCCAACAACAAGCGGGTGTTCGTCAACGCCGCCCTTCAGCGCCCGCTCGGCAAGTCGCTCTTCTCCATAGGTGGCGAGTACAGCCAGGAGAATTTCTACCAGGCGACGACCGCTCTGACATCCATTTCGCGCGCGTTCAATCAGAACAACACCACTGTCGCCGGCGGCTACTCGTTCTCGTTGAATCGGCCGCAGCTGCATCCAGCCGAGGACTGGGAGCGACAGTACTCGCAGGCCGGCTTCGTTTCGGTGACACACAACCTGACGAAGCTCACGGCTGTGCAGGCCGGCGTCGAAATCGGCCACGTGAAAGGGTATCAGGCCAATCCATTCCTGCGCGCGCTCGTCAACGGCGCGCGCGAGCTGGGGAATGCTCCGGATCTCCGCACGCGCCGCACCTACACGGCGCGCGTGCGGCAGGCGCTGCCCGCCGAGACCTATCTCGAAGCGGACTATCGACGCTACACCGACACGTGGGACGTTCGATCCAACACGTTGTCACTGGGTGTTTCGCACTACCTCAGGCCGTCGCTGATGCTCGGCGGGTCGTACCGTCGCTACGGACAGACCGGAGCGTATTTCTGGGCGCCGGAGTACACCGGGACTCCTGAATACTTCACGGCGGATTTCCGTCTCGAGCCGTTCGATTCGAACCTCTACTCGGGCCGCCTGATCTACACGCCGGCGAATGCGTTCCTGTTCTTCCCCCGGGGCTCGTCGCTGACGCTGCAATACGAGCGATACGTGGCGACCACCGGATTTCAGGCGGCGACGTTCTCGAGCGGATTCCGGATTCCGCTGTCCAAATGAAGCGGCGCGTCACGTGTGCTCTCGTTCTGGCCGTCATGCTGGCGGCGCGGTCGCGTCTCGACGCCGACGCGCTCTCGACGACGACGCTGACGCGGATGCTGATGGGGACCTCGATCCGGATCGAAGCGTCCGGCGGGAGCGAAACCGATCGGCGAGAGGCGCTCGACGAGGCCTTTGCGGCGATGGTCGAAGTCGATCGGCTCATGAGCAACTACCGGCTCGACAGCGAGCTGGTGCTCGCCAATCGCGACGCGTCCCAGCATCCGGTTCACGTCAGCGACCCGTTGTTCAGTGTTCTGTCGGCGGCACGACTGGTGAGTGAACGCAGCCACGGCGCCTTCGACGTGACTGTCGGTCCGGCCATCAAGCTGTGGGGCTTCTTCGACAAGCGACCGCACGTCCCGAGCGCGAGCGAGCTGTCGGCGGTCCGACCGCTGGTGGGCTTTGCACTGGTCCAGCTCGACGATCGAACCAGGACGGTTCGCTTTGCCCGGCCGGGGGTCGAGATCGACCTGGGAGGCATCGCCAAGGGGTTTGCCGTCGAGCTGGCGGCCGGAGCGCTGAAGCGCCGTGGCTTATCAGGCTTCATCGATGCCGGCGGAAATCAGTACCCGATCGGCCATCCGCCCGATCGCCCTGCCTGGCGTGTCGGAATCCAGAATCCCGACAGCCCGGGCCGTCTGCTTGGCACCGTCGAAGCACCGGAGGGATCGGTATCGACCACCGGCGGGTATCACAACTTCTTCGAGGCGGGTGGCCGGCGCTATGGCCACGTGCTTGATCCCCGCACGTTGCAGCCGTCGGACAGCTCGCTCAGCGCGACCGTCATCGCCGGCGACGCGACACTGGCCGACGCGCTGTCGAAGCCGGCTTTCATCCTCGGACCGCGAGCGGGGCTGGCGCTAGTCGAATCGTTCCCGGGCGCGGCTGCGATCATTGCCTTCCGTGATGCGCAGGGCGGGGTGGCCGTCGCCATGTCCGAGCGATTGCGGGCGACGTTTCGATTCGCGGAGCGATAGACCGGTGGCCTCTTGCTCTTCGGCTTTGAGCTCGTGATCGAGAGCGGCGGTGGGAGATCGTGAGATAGATCGAGAGATCGATCGCCAGCTCATCAGATCTTCAGATCGGCCGATTGATCACCAGCTCACGACTTCACAAGATCACAAGATTCGCCTTCACCTATAGTCCCGTAGCCTTAATCGTCTCCAGGCCATGGCCCTCCACGCTGGTCTCTCGCTTGCGCAAGGCGGCAGCGAACGCGAATCCGGAGAGCGCGATCAGCATGAAGAACCACAGCATCGGCGTGTAGCCGCCGGGATTCTCTGGCCCGGCGCCGTTCAGGTCGTTCAGCCCGCCCGCGGCCAGATTCCCGATCAGCATCCCGATGTTCTGGAGCATCGTCATCAGACCATAGGCCGTTCCGAGACGCTCGGGCGGAACCAGATACGGCACTGCCGGCCAGAGCGTGGCCGGCACCAGGGAAAAGGCGATGCCGATCATCGCAGTGGACACCCAGAGGCTGGCCTGCGTGTAGGCGAGGAGCGGAAACACGGCAGCGAGAAGCGCGCACCCCAGCGCCATGAACGCCGAGCGCCGCGCATATCGATCGGCGATCAGGCCAAACATCGGGGTGGCGAAGATCGCGGCCAGAAACACGTAGCCGTTCAGGGCCCCCGCTTCCTGAAGCGTCAGCCCGTGCGCGTGCTGGAAGTACTTGATCGCAAACGTGCTGCGGAACGGAAAAATCACCGAGTAGAACGTGACGCAGAGCCCGACGATGTACCAGTACGAGCGATCGAAGGTCCAGAGATCCCGCCAGGCGATTCGGTCCGATGTGCCCTGCTTGAGATTGAAGCGCTGCGACGCCGTCCGGTCGAGGATGAAGTAGATGCCGCAGCCGACGATCATGAGGCCGGCAACGCCGGCGGCCAGCAGCAGCGGCGGTTGCCAGCCGCGATCGTAGAGCGGCTTGAACCAGGTCGTGGACAGGTCCGCGGAGTACGAGCCGGCGCGGGCGATGCTGAGGTTGAGGCCGAACGCGAAGCCGAGCTGCTTGCCGACGAACCACTGGCCGATGATGACCGTAATGGCGACGATCATCGTTTCGGCGCCGAGGCCGAAGATGAGACGGCCGAGCGCCATGACCGGAAAGAGCGGCGAGATGGCGGTCAGGACCGCGCCCAGCGTGCAGACAATCGCGAAGACCAGCGTCGTCAGGCGCGCGCCATAACGGTCGAGGATGATGCCGCCGATCAGCACCATCACGATATTGGGAAAGCTGTAGATGGCGTTCAGCGTGCCGATCTGCGTATCGCTGAAGCCGAGCTCACGTTGCAGGGCGTCGGCGACCGGTCCGATCGAATCGTAGGCATAGTAGTTGCCGAACATCGCCACACTAATGGCGACGAGCACGCTCCAGCGCCAGAACGGTGGAGCGGGGTTGCTTGACGGGTTTGGGTTCGTCATCGACGCGTCTGTGACGCCGATACTAGCAGCGTCAGCGGCGGCTCCCGGCGTAGAATGCGCGGATGCGCGCCGCCCTTCTCGTTGCGTTCGTCCTCGCTCTCCTCGCTCCAGCCGGATTGGAGCCGAAGCAGATCGTCTTCAGTCGTGTCTTTCCCGCTCCCGGACAGCTTGGCCTGTTCATCGCTGCGGCCGATGGCTCCGATGAACGCCCGCTGTTGACTGCCAAGGACATCGACTACAACGCGACTTGGTCTCCTGATGATCGGTCGATCGTCTTCACCTCCGATCGCGAAGGATCCGCCGATCTGTTCCGGGTGAATCCGGACGGCAGCGGTTTCGAGCGCCTGACCGACCATCCGGCGTACGACGATCAGGCCGCGTTCTCACCTGACGGCAGCCGATTGGTGTTTGTCAGCTCGCGCGACGGCGGGTTTGCTCATCTGTGGACGATGGACATCCAATCTCGCCGCGTCACCCGGCTCACTTCGGGAACCGACGGCGATTTTCGACCCTCGTGGTCGCCGGATGGCGCCTGGATCGCGTTCTCTTCCGATCGCGGCACGACGCTCCCCTTCGCCCACGGCCGATGGGAGCACCTGCAGATCGTCGATCTCTACATCGTCCACCCGGATGGCAGTGGGTTGAAGCGCATCACCGAGCACGGCGGATTCTGCGGCAGTCCAAAGTGGGCGCAGGACAGCCGGCACGTGATCGCCTATTGCATGGACGCCGAGCTCACGCTCAACAATCGACGCCCGAGCCCAGTCCCCGGCAGCGACACGCGGCTGGTGTCCATCGACGTCACCACCGGTGCGGCGAGCGACGTTCGCTCCGGTGCGGGCGTGCTGTTCAATCCGGCTTACGTCGGATCGACTGTGGCCTACATCCGCAAGGATCGAAACGAGCCAGGTGCCGGCATCTACTATGCGGACGGCCGAGTCGGACCCAAGGGCGACGTGCGCACGGCCGCATGGTCGCGTGACGGCTCGCGCGTAGTGTTCCACAAGCGGATCGTGGTCGAGCGCAAGCCGTGGGTGCGCAGGTGGAGCCGCAACCCGGCATTCGAACTGACGCTGACCAATCAGCAGCCGTCGTTCAGCACGACGGGTGACCGCTTCGCGACCGTCGGCGGAGCCGCAGCCGCTCCGCAGCCGCCGCTTGGCGCCGGCATCGTGACATCGCGGATGGGCACCGACACGACCACCGTCATCTACCAGGACGCCAAGCGCAACGTGCTCGGACCGCAGTGGTCGCCAAGCGGCGACGCGATCGTTTTTGGCATCGGCACGTTCAACGCCTTCTTCAATGGGTTCAACGGGTTGTTCCTTGCGCCGCCAGACCGCGCCGAAGGCGGCGCCCAGGTCGCCATGGTCCGCCCCGACGGCAGCGGCTTTCGCGAGCTGACGAGCGGACCAAACAACAACGGGTTTCCCTCGATGGCCCCCGATGGCAAGCGCATCGTCTACCGAACCTTCGGCCCAGAGGGCAACGGCCTGCGGGTCAAGAACATCGACACCGGCGCCGTGACGACGCTGACCGACGGCTACGACAACTTCCCGCTCTGGTCGCCGCGCGGCGATCTGATCATGTTCTCCAGACAGGCGGACGGCGATTACGAGATCTACACCGTCAGCCCCGATGGTACCGGCCTGAAGCGTTTGACCCACGCCCGCGGCAACGACGCGCACATGGCGTGGTCACCGGACGGTGAGCAGATTGCTTTTGCGTCCACGCGCATGGGCTTCAAGGACGAGATGACCTACACGGACGCGCCACAGCCGTACGGCGAGATCTTCGTGATGCGCTTCGACGGAAGCAACCTGGAGCAGTTGACTGACGATCAGTGGGAGGACGGCACGCCCGCCTTCGTTCCAGTCAGGCGACAAGGACAGTAGACGGCGACGGGTTCGACTGGTTCGACGGCTTCGACAGGTTCTACACCGATGCTTGCTGGGCACGACTAAAGTCGTGCCCTACGGGCGATCACGCGACGTCCGTAGGGCAGGACTTCAGTCCTGCCTCGATCGCTCCGGTCTGTCGCTTCGCAAGTCGATCGCCGGATTGCGGTCGAAGAAGTTGTGCGGCCGCAGTTTGAAGGAATGCCACACCATCGGCATCACCGGCAGATCCTCCGCACGCGTCAGATGATGCATGCCGATGTTGACCCAGACGACGATGTCTTGATTGCGAATCGGCCGATCTCTGGCCGCCCACACCGCAAGGCCGTCGTCGCCCCGGCTGCCGAAAATGTACTCGACCGCCGGCGTAGCGCTCTTCCGGCTCGAAGGGCGTGACCCAGACGTCATGCTCCAGGAATCGCGCTCGACGCGCCGGCCAGTCCTCCGGATCGAGCAGCAGTCGCGCGTGGTTTGGCGCCAGCACTTCGTACGACACCGGATTGCCCACGTGATTGGTGCGCCGCTCGTTCATCACGTGGATCTTCGACTCCGCGCCGTGCGTGTCGAGCTGGGCGCCCTTCTCCGTGGCGGCGATCGCGGGCTCCACGACGTAGAGGCTCCGTCGAGGCGAGTCGGCGGGCAGCTGCATCGGACGATATAGCTCACGGTTGAAGCTGTTGTCGGGTCCATCCACGTCCAGGTCCAGGCGGAAGTTGAAATAGTGATCGTGGTTGACTGCGACGAGATTCGGCGCGACGAGCGTGCCGTATCGTGTGTCGGCCGCCGCGCTGGCGTCGGCCATCCGCCGGCTCGACACCCCTTTGAGCGCGACGATGCCGGAGGCTCCGACGCGCACGTCGATCTCTGCCGCGTCGTTGAAGATCCAGTCGAAGACGTAATCGTAATTGCCGATCGTCGAGGCCATTCGCACGACCAACTCGACACTGGAGCGGCCTTCGTAGGTCTCGTTGAGCGTCTCGGCGTGGCGCCAGACCGGGTCACCGCCGCTTCGCTCGAACACGCACAGCGCATTCGGAGTGGTGAACGGCTCTCCTTGCTCGTCGCCGAAGTCGGCCGGCAGAAAACTGGCCGTCGCCGGGCAATCGATGCCGGGCTTCAACGACGTCGCGAGCACACCTGCGCCGTACTCGCCGGTATCGAAGTAGGTCCGCGACTGCCAGCCGTACTCGCCATCCATGTACGGCACGAACATCTCGGACAGGTAGCCCTGGTACAGCACCGATCGAGGGCCACTGGCATCCTGCCAGCGAACCATCGAGATCACCGTGCCGACGCGCGGGTCCACGCGCGCGTGGAATCGCCACTTTCCCCAGGTCACTTCGTGGCCGTCGAGTTTGAAGTTGGCGCCCAGAGGTTGCGCAAGCAGCGTCGGCCGCCGAGGGTCTCGCAGCGGGCCGGCCGCGCGTTCGTCGTAGTTGTGGTCGCCATCGTTGATCGGGACGACGCCGTAGTCGGTGACGCTCAGGACCTCGCGTTTGCGGAGATCGAAGAGGGCGTACAGCCGCTCGATCGGCCAACCAAACATGTTGGTCGTGGTGCGGCGCGTATCGAAGCAGCCGACCTTGACCAGGCGTCGGCCTTCGGATTCCGGCTGACCGTAGTACCCGGCCGAGAACGGCGCGCAGAACACCTTCGCCAGGTCGGTGATCCCACGCTTGGCGAGGCCGGCCTTGAACTCGGGATTCTCGAGGACGAACTTCGTCGCCACGATCTCAGAAAGGGTGATGGACGGCTCAACGCCTTTCCTTTCGACCACCGACGACAGCCGGCGATTGGCGACATCGACCAGTACGTCATAGACACGATCCGCCGTCATCGCCTGCATGCGTGCCCGCCGCACGATCGGCTCGCCGGACTGCCAGCCGAGGACGTCCGCCTTCGGCGGATCGAGCAACGCAATCGACGGAAACGCGGCGGTCGACAGCCGTCCATCGGCTCTGGCGGTTTGTATCGCGGCGCGGATCTCGTCGGGTGTCAACGGATCGAGTGGATGCGTGGCGCTGCCGGCGCTCGAGAGAACCGGCGCCGTCGATGATTGCCCGCAGGCCAGCGACGCGAGCACGACCAAGACGACGATTGGAATCGCTCCGTTCATACTGGCCAGCCTTTCAGTCTGCCCTCTATCCCTCGAGAACGACGCCGAGGAGCAAGAGGGCGAGGCGAACTCGGGACGCGCGATTCACCGAGCGCATCCTAGCATTGACCCATCGACTGATTTGTTCGAGGGCCTTGGTGTCGAGTCTGACGCGGGGCCTGCCCTGAGCGAGCCGCTGATCACCGTCAGCGGCGAGTCGAAGGGTGCTAAGGTTGAAGGTCACCGCCAGGGGTATCCGGTTCGTGGCACAAGGCCGCGAGCCGAGATTGAGAAACACCCTGGAACCTGATCCGGTTGAAACCGGCGGAGGGAGAGCGGGCATGCAGACACCCACCACGAGCTCGTCCAGCGACTACGCGGAGGCGTTTCCACAGTCGCGGAAGGTTTACGACGAGGCCAGCCTCGACACACCACACGGAGGCGTGAGCCTCCGCATCCCGCATCGCGAGGTCGCCCTCGGCGGGGGAGAGCCTCCGGTCCGGCTCTACGACACGAGCGGGCCGCGCGGACACAACGTTCGAGACGGCCTGCCGCGTCTGCGTGAGTCGTGGGTGGAGCCACGGCGGGCGGGTGGGGCAGGCAGGTCGGGTGCGGCGGGTGGGGCATTTACACAACTCCATTACGCGCGGCGCGGGGAAATCACGCCCGAGATGGCGTTCATCGCCGGACGCGAGGGCCTGCCGGCCGAGTTCGTCCGCGATGAGGTCGCGCGCGGCCGGGCGATCATCCCGGCCAACATCAATCACCCTGAGCTCGAGCCGATGATCATCGGCCGCAACTTCCTCGTGAAGATCAACGCGAACATCGGCAACTCCGTCGTGACCTCGTCGATCGAGGAGGAGGTGGAAAAGCTGCAGTGGGCGACGCTCTGGGGCGCCGATACGGTGATGGACCTGTCGACCGGCAAACAAATCCACGAGACGCGCGAGTGGATCATTCGCAATTCCCCCGTGCCGATTGGGACCGTGCCGATCTATCAGGCGCTCGAGAAGGTAGGCGGACGGCCGGAGAACCTCACGTGGGAGGTCTACCGCGACACCATCATCGAGCAGGCGGAACAAGGCGTCGACTACTTCACCGTCCACGCGGGTGTGCTGCTTCGCTACATCCCCATGACCGCCCGCCGGGTCACCGGCATCGTGTCACGCGGCGGCTCGATCCTCGCCAAGTGGTGTCTCGCGCATCACCAGGAGAATTTCCTCTACACGCATTTCCGCGAGCTCTGCGAGATCATGCGCGCCTACGACATTTCCTTCTCGCTCGGCGACGGGCTGCGTCCCGGATCGATAGCGGATGCCAATGACGAAGCGCAGTTCGCCGAGCTGAAGACTCAGGGCGAGCTCACGCGCATCGCGTGGGAGTACGACGTCCAGGTGATGAACGAGGGGCCTGGGCACATTCCGATGCACCTCATCCGCGAGAACATGGAGAAGCAGCTCGAGTGGTGCGACGAGGCGCCGTTCTACACGCTCGGCCCGCTCACCACTGACGTCGCACCCGGCTACGACCACATCACTTCGGCGATCGGCGCCGCGATGATCGGCTGGTATGGCACGGCGATGCTCTGCTACGTCACGCCGAAGGAGCACCTGGGCCTGCCCAATCGCGACGACGTCAAGGCGGGGGTGATCGCCTACAAGATCGCGGCACACGCCGCCGATCTCGCCAAGGGTCATCCACGCGCGCAGGTGTGGGACGACGCCCTCTCAAAGGCGCGATTCGAATTCCGCTGGGAGGATCAGTTCAACCTGTCGCTGGATCCCGTGACCGCCCGTGCCTATCACGACGAGACGCTGCCCGCCGATGGCGCCAAGGTCGCGCATTTCTGCTCGATGTGCGGGCCGAAGTTCTGCAGCATGGAGCTCACGCAGCAGGTGAGGGCCGAGGCCGAAAGAGGCATGCAGGAGAAGTCGGTCGAGTTCCTCAAGAGCGGGGAGATCTACGTCAAGAACTGACCGCGCCAGCGTTTCGCCATTCGCCATTCGCCATTCGCGATTCGCTTTTCGCGAAGAGCGAACCGCGAAAGGCCGGCTACTCTTTGACCCCCGCCGGCGCCGGCACGATTTGGATGACCGTCGGGAAGCGCTCCGGAGAGCCGCCCGTGAGGTTGGGATAGCCGGCCGAACCGCCGTACGTGTAGTCCTTGATGGTGACGCTCGGCGTAAACGCCATCGTCTCGTCTTTGAACTTTGCGGTTTCGAACTGATGTGTAGGCGGTGACTCGAAAAGCTCCTCGCCTTTGTCCTTGAGCAGCGTCTTGTAGTACACCACGAGCTCGGCGTACGGAACGGTCGTGCCGAACAGGTAGAAACGCTGCCCCCGGCCCGCGTCGTACGAGGTCAGGAAGACGGCCGACGGATAAACCGGCGCGCCAAGCATCGCCGCGGTCGGCACTCCGGGCCCGCTTCCCCAAGGCGCGCCTGACGCCGGAGGGGGCGTGGCCGGAGCTGAGGTCTGAGGCGGGCTCTTGGGCGGGCTCGGCGGCGGGTTGCCGGTTCGAGGAAACGGCTGCGGCGTCTGCGCCAGGACGCTCGCGCTTGCCGTGACGATCGCCAAGACGAAGACCGTAAAGCGCTGTCTCACGCGAACTATTATAAAACCTGAGCCGTCGCCATGACCTCAGCTGATGCATTTTGTCGGGCGAACAACGACTGGCTGTTGGACTTCGTCGAAGAGCTGGCTGCCCTGGAGTCGCCCACCGACGACAAAGGCGCGGTGGATCGGTGCGGTCAGCGGCTGGCCGAGCGGTTGAACGAGATTGGCGCCGTCGTGTCGTGCGTCTCCACGTCCGGCGTCGGCGATCAGCTGATGGCCACCTTCGGGAACGGCTCGCGCCAGATTCTCCTGCTCGGTCACATCGATACCGTCTGGCCAATCGGTCAGCTGGAGCGGATGCCGATCCGGCGTGAGCACGGTCGGCTGCACGGTCCGGGCGTCTACGACATGAAGGCTGGCATCGGTGTCGCCACACTGGCGACCCGTGCCGTGCTCGGTCGGCGACGCCTCGACGGCACCCGGCTGGTGATGCTCTGGACGACCGACGAGGAAGCGGGCAGTCAGAGCTCACGTGCCCTGATCGAGGCCCAGGCAAAAAAGAGCGACGCGGTGCTGGTGTTCGAGCCCGCGCTGGCCGACGGCGGGCTCAAGACCAGCCGGAAGGGGTGCGGCCAGTACGAGCTGATCGCGCACGGCATCTCGGCCCATGCCGGCGTCGATCCACGCAAAGGCGTCAGCGCGATTCGCGAGATCGCGCGTCAGATTCTGGCGCTCGAGACGCTCCAGGATCTGGAGCGCGGCACCTCAGTGAACGTGGGCATCGTGATCGGCGGAACCAGGCCCAACGTGGTCCCCGAAGAAGCGCGGGTGACGATCGACGTACGGGTTCCGACCAAGAAGGACGCCGACCGCTTCAATCGCGCCATGCACGCGCTGGCGCCGCAGATACCGGGGGCGCGGCTGACCGTGACCGGCGGATTCGAACGCCCGCCGATGGAGCGCACGGCCGGCGTCGCTCAGTTGTTCGCCATCGCCAGGTCGGTGGCCGAAGAGCTCGAGATGACGCTCACCGAGGGCAGCACCGGCGGCGGATCGGACGGCAACTTCACCGCGGCGCTCGGCATCCCGACGCTCGATGGCCTCGGCGCCGTTGGCGACGGCGCGCACGCCCTGCACGAGCACGTCGTGATGGAATCGCTGGCGCCAAAGGCGGCACTGGTCGCCGGGATCATCGAGCGTCTGCTGCAGCAGAACTCTCACGGGGCTTGAGGCCGTACCTCGCCTTCAGCAGTCCGACAACTTCCGCCACGCGCGACGTGTAGTCCTTGGGCGCGTACTTGGACGCATACAGCTGCTCGTAGCGTCCGGCCAGCGCGGGAAACTCATCCGACAGGAATCGCATGAAGTGATCGCGCGTGCCGCCCTCGAGGTGCATCACCATCGCGCCCACCGATTTCGCGCCCGAGTCGGCGATCGCCTTGATCGTGCGTTCGAGCTTGGCCGGATGCGAGCTGAAGCCGGGGACGATCGGCGCCATCAACACGCCGACATCCAATCCCGCATCGACCAGCTCGCGAACCGCGCGCAGCCGCTGCATCGGGTGCGCGGTGCCCGGCTCGAGCCGCTCCCACGCCTCCTCGTCTACCGTCGGCACGCTAAGGTGAATGTGGCACGCCGCCCGCGCCGAGAGATCGATCAGGACGTCTCGATCGCGAACGATCATCGGACCCTTGGTGACGATGCCGACGGGATTGGCGGCATCGCGCAGCGCTTCGAGCACGCCACGCGAGAGCTTGTATGTGCCCTCAATCGGCTGGTAGGGATCGGTGGCAGTGCCGAACCCGATGGTCTCCTTCGTCCACTTCGCCTTGTCGAGCTCGCGTCGCAACACCTCGACGAAGTTCGTCTTGATGAAGATGACGGAGGCGAACTCGTCGCCTGAGTTCAGCTCGAGCTGCGTCTGATATCTCCGCGCGAAGCAGTAATGGCAGCCGTGCGTGCAGCCGCGGTAGGGATTGAGCGTCCACTTGAAGAACGGCATCCCTTTCACAGGATTGAGAGCCGATCGGCAGCGGACTTCCTGATAGGTGGCGTGATCGCCGCGCCGGACGGCGCTGGGCAGCGCGGCCACGCCGCCGTCTTTCACCAGGTCGGCGATTTGCCGGGTGGTTGGGGACCGGCCGAGGTCGAAAAGGAGGGGCGCCGACTCCATGACACCCAATACTTTCGTCTTTTGTTCGCCATGTCAACAGGTTCAGCAGAACCTGCTGAACCCGTTCAGAACAAGTAGGCGAGGGCAAATCCGACCTGCGCGACGAACATCATCCGGTACATGTGGGCCCAGGAGACGTGGTTCTCTTCCACCGCAAGCTCTTCCGGGCGCCGCAGCATCAGATAGCAGACGTAGATTCCATACGCCGTCATCGTGAAGCCCAACGTCAGCAACAGCCAGAACCGACCGGTCAGCACTCCAGTCCACGCGCCGATCGGGATCATCAGGAAGGGCACGACGAACGACGGCGAGATCATCCAGGCGGCGCGCCTGACGCCGTACTGAAGCGGCAGCGTCCGGCACCCACCGCGCGCGTCGCCTGCCATGTCGGCGAAGTCTTTGGTGCTGGTCGCGCCAAGCAGGAACAACCCGAAGATGGCGCCGATGTACCACGGCTCCACTCCGAAGATCGTCTTCACCGACGACCAGCCGGCCACCTTCAAGAGCACGCCGCGCGGAATGGCGATGGTGACGTTGGCCCAGATGCCCAGCCGCTTGGTTCGAAATGGTGGTGCGGAGTAGAGGAAAGTGATCGCCGCAGCGATGGCGACAATCCAGAAGCACTCGTGCCGGCCGCCCGGCGCGACAAGCCACGCGAGCACGAGCGCCACGGCATAACTCAGCCAGGTGAACGTCCACGCTTCACCTAGAGACAGCCGTCCGCTCGGCAGCGGCCGCTTCGGCTTGTTCACGCGATCGATTTCGAGGTCGTAGATCTGATTCAGCGCATTCGACGCCGCATTGAGGACCGCGGCCATCAGCGCGCCGATCAACGGATAGACGAGCAGCTCACCGCTCCACGGCTCTCGCGGCGCCGCACCGACAGCGGTGAGCCCGCCGGAAAAAAATCCGAGCGCCGGCGCCACGAGTGTGAATGGGCGGCTGAACTCCGCGTAGAGGCGCAGCCCTTTCACAGCGCCTCCAGCACGACCGTCTGCATAGTCAGACAGGCGAGTGCCACCGCGGCGGCGACGCCGGTGTTAATGAAGTTCAGGACATCGTTGTTGACGATGTTGCCGGGCTCCAACCACGTGGCCAGCGCGCTCTCGGCGAAGGCTCCCGCGGTCGCGCCGACAACGATCGGAGCGACGATGATGGAGCCGCCGGGAAGGACCAGCGCAGCGACCATTGCCATTGCCAGCGCGGTCAGGAATCCTGCTGCGGTTCCTGAAGCGCTCACCGCTCCGGGAGTGCCAGGTGACGCGGGTCGAAACGACGGAAACGCGCGTGCTGTCCCGCGGAGCGCCTTGCCGATTTCACTGGCAACCGTGTCGCTGGCGCCAGCCGTGAGCCCCGCCGCCAGGACGAGGGCGCCCGGCACACCGGCGTGCTGCACGGCCATCATCCACGCGCCGATCGCGCCCACCACGCAGTTGGCGATCGTGTTGCCCGCCCCCCGCCGTCCGCTCTTCTCCTCGGCGATGCCACGAGCGATCTTGTCTCTCAAACCAACGCGGGACGAGAGGACGGCACTCACGAACGCGATCGCCAGAAGAAGGAAACCACCGGGCCCAGCGCCCGCGTAGATCACGCTGCCGATGCACGCGCCGGCGAGCGCTCCGGTCAACGTCAGCGATCCGCGCAGCCAGACGGCGAGGGCCAGAAAGAGATTCAGCGCCACGGCGATTGGAAGGCGCGCGATCAGAGTTGGCCACGCGAGATCCACGGCGTGGGGACTGACCTGTGTCGCCAGCAGCAGCACAAGCCCCGCCGCAAACGGCACTGAGAGGTTGTCGTCGAGCTTGATCGGAATCGTCTCGACAAGTCCAGCGACGATGGCGGCCGCAATCGTCGCCCACCATGTGAAGGCCGGGGGAACGGGAGGCGTGATGGCCGGCGCTACCCAGGCGTTCAGCATCACTGCTCCAACCGAGCCGGCGACGATGAATGCGAGCAGGCCGCTCCACCTCTTCTGAGGATTCCACGGCAGATGCGGTCCGCCAATGCGCGTGCCGGCCAGCGTCGCAGCACCGTCGCCGAACGCCATCACCGCCCAGGCGGCGGCCACGATGTCGAGGCGCGATCGAAAGACGAGCACCAGGATCAAAACGGAAAGCGGGTAGAAGACCACGCCCGCGCGATGGCCTCCGGCATCCGTCGGCCGAAGAATGCCGGGCGCGACCCGTGGCAGCACGAACACATTGAAGGCGAGAGCCGCCAGCGCCAAGGCGGCGGCTTGTGGCCAGGTGATGTAGCGAAGCAGGGCCGCAAACCCGGCCATCGCAATGTGGACGAGCTGCCGGCGATCCTCGGAGTAGTGGCCTGTAACGGCTGAATCGGCAGTAACTGACATCGATGTTTGAGCTGTGCGCACGGGCCGGAACAACGGAGCGGCCCTCACGGTTTCAATAGATACACTCCGCTAGACGCTCACAACGTCGACAGCAATGCTGCCACACCCTCTTCGAGCGGACGGACTCGAAAGCCGAGATCGCGAATCGCCTCGCCGCTGTCGAGCGACCAGTCTTCGCGGAAGATCGCGACGGTTCCTGCAGTAATCAACGGCGGCGATCGAAAAATCACCGCCCGCGCATCCTCTGCGACACCGAGCGCCGTGGCGATCGGAAATGGAATCCGGCGGGGGAGTCTCGTGCCTCGGATGCCACGCACCACCTCGAAGACCCGCATCTGCGGCACGTTGACGCCGCCGAGCGCATAGGCTGACCCGAGCGGCGCGCGTTCGACCGCCGTGACATGCGCCTCCGCCACATCCTCGATCCAGGCGTACGACCACGGTCGATCGGCGCCGACTAGTCCGGGCAGGCGACCATTGAGGTGATCGTGAATCAAACGGCCGATGAGGTTGCCTTCCCTGAGCTCGCCCGGCCCGTAAACCACACCTGGATACAACCGAATCACTGGACCGCCGCTCTCGGCCGCCTCGGTCGCGACACGATCCGCTGCGACCTTGGTGCGCTGATAGTCGTTGGCATCCATCGGCCCGGACCGCCCTCGCGGTGCCCGAGCCAGGAAAGACGACGTGTAGACAAAGCGGGGGACGCCAGCACGCTCGGCCGCTGCCAGCGCGTTGCGCAAACCGCCGACATTGATGTCATCGAAATCGGCCCGACGCGGGCGCCAGATGCTGACGAGCGCAGCCATGTGGCAAATGGCGTCGCAGCCAACCGCGGCGCGAGCCAGCGCGGCCGCGTCTCGCACGTCGCCGTCGATCGCGAATCCAGGAAGCCTGCTGCTGGATGCAGATCGCGCGAAGACCACGGGGACGTGACCTCTACCGGCCAGCGCCTGGACGACCGCGCGGCCCAGGTAGCCGGTTCCACCCGTCACCAGTACGCGCATGGTTTGGTTGTTCTTATCGTTTGCCGTCTGCCGGTCTACTGTTGATGACGCCAGTATTCCAGCAAATCGTTCACCGTCTGCTCGAGCGAGATCTCGGGCACCCACCCCGTGTCGGCGGTCAGCCTCGTGTGGTCCCCGAGCAGCAGCGGCACGTCCTTCGGGCGGAAGCGCGCGGGGTCGCTTTCCAGCCGGACCGGCACCCGGCAACGCGAGGTGAACATCTCGACCAGTTCCCGGATGGCGATGGCCCGTCCCGAGCACACGTTGTACGGAACGCCAGGCTTTCCCGCGCGCATCATGTCGCAATACGCCCGAACCGTATCGCGCACATCCATGAGGTCGCGCCTTGGCTCGAGGTTTCCCATCGTGAGGACGGGCTCCGCCTCGCCAGCCTCGATTTGTGCGATTTGCCGGGCGATCCCCGAGGCGACGTATGTCGGCGCTTGCCGCGGCCCCACGTGATTGAAGGCGCGCGCGAGAATCGTGGGAATGCCGTTCTCCTCCCACGCGCGCGCGGCGAGCATCTCCTGAGCCAGTTTGCTGGTGCCGTACGGGCTGGTAGGCAGCAGCGGATCGGTCTCGGTGAGCGCGCGATCGGCAGGGATATAGATCTGCGCCGAGCCGGTAATCAATACGCGCGATCGTAGTCCCGTCTCGCGCATCGCTTCGAACAGGTGGCTCGACGCGAGCACGTTGCCGGCGAAGGTCTCGTGCGTGTGGCGCCAGGAATCTCCGACGTGAGCCGATCCAGCCAGATGATAAATGCCTAATGGACGCGCATCCGCCAGAGCTGCGGCCACATCGCCGGCGTTGTGCATCTCTACCGACACCCAGCGCACGCTCGCACGGTTCACCGGCGGCTCGGTCCCGGGCCGATACCATCCGACGATGTCGGCGCCGGCGTCCTGGGTCAGCAGGTCCAGTAGATGGCTGCCGACAAACCCCGCCGCACCGGTAATGAGGACCGAGGACATCTAGCGGAGTGTAACTACTGGAATCATATGGGCCGCTCCGTTGTCGCCCGTTCGACTCCGCTCAGGGCGAGCCTGAGCACTGTCGAAGGGGTCGCGGCCCGTCGGGCATAGCTCACACATCGATGTTGGCTGCTGGCGATTTGGCAGTTACAGGCCACTACCGCGGTCGATCTAACCGCGTCGCCCGTATTGCGTCTCGTAGTAGGCCTTGAACTGCGGATCGCGTTCCTTGATCGGCCGCCACCACCACTCGTTCTCGCGATACCACGCGACCGTTTCGCGCAGGCCTTCTTCAAACCGTACCTGCGGCTGCCAGCCCATGCCACGGAGCTTGGCCGTGCCCAGGCTGTAGCGGCGGTCGTGACCTTTCCGGTCGGCCACCTCCTTGATCAGCGTCGCCGGCTTGCCGCTGTGGTGAAGGATCGCGTGTGTCAGATCCAGGTTCGTCACCTCGTTGCCGCCGCCGATGTTGTAGACCTCGCCGTTCGCGCCACGATCGATCAACAGGTCCAGCGCCCGGCAGTGATCGAGCACGTGCAACCAGTCGCGAACGTTGAGACCGTCGCCGTAGAGCGGCACCGGAATGTCATCCATGGCGTTGGTGACAAACAGCGGGATGACTTTTTCCGGAAACTGGTAGGGGCCGTAATTGTTCGAGGCGCGCGTGACGATCACGGGCACGTCGTGCGTCGCCCAGTAGCTGTAGGCGAGCCGATCCGCGCCGGCCTTGCTCGCGGCGTACGGATTGCGCGGGCGGAGCTCGTCGGTCTCGATGCTCGAGCCCTCGGGAACGCTCCCGTACACCTCATCGGTGGAGATCTGGACGAAGCGGCGCAGCTTGGGATTGCGCCGGGCGGCCTCGAGCAGCACGAACGACCCTTCGACGTCGGTCTTGATGAACTCCCCGGCGGCCATGATCGACCGATCGACGTGCGTTTCGGCGGCGAAGTGCACGACGATGTCCGCCTGCTCGACGAGCGGTCCTGACACCGCCGCGTCACAAATGTCCCCATGGACGAAGGTGTGCCGCGGGTCGTCCATGACGTCGTGGAGGTTTTCGCGCCGGCCCGCGTAGGTCAGCTTGTCCAGCGTCGTCACTCGCCACTCGTCGTGAGCGCCCAGCGCATACCGAACGAAATTGCTCCCGATGAATCCTGCGCCACCGGTCACCAGTACGTGAGTCATCGAATCCACACCTCGGAATTGTCGCCCAGCATGAAGCGGTGCGCGGCCGGCTTTAACGGCACCCGGTGAATCTTGACCCCCCGCCCGATCAGGCTGTCGCACACGCGCGTATCCAGGTCGTGCAGCAGCGACCCTTCGAGGACGATGCTGTGCTCGATCTCCGCGCTGCGAATCTCGACGTCAGGGCCGATCGACGTGAACGGCCCCACATAGGCGTGGATGATGCGCGCGCCGCGGCCGATGATTGCCGGTCCTCGAATCACCGACTGCTCGACCCGGGCGCCCGGCTCGATCACGACGGTGCCTTCCACGCGCGACGTGCCGTCGACGGTGCCGTCGTTTCGCGCCTTCAGCGTTTCGAGAATCAGCCGGTTGGCCTCGAGCATGTCTTCCAGCTTGCCGGTGTCCTTCCACCAGCCGTCGACCAGGTGCGCCGTGACTCGGAGATCCCGGTCGATGAGATCCTGAATGGCGTCGGTGATCTCGAGCTCGTTTCTGAAGCTCGGCTTGATGCGCCTGGCCGACGTGAAGATCTCGGACCCGAACATGTACACGCCGACCAGGGCCAGGTTGGTCTTGGGCTCCTTCGGCTTTTCGACGAGGCGCACGACGGTCTTGCCGTTCAGCTCGGCGACGCCAAACATTTGCGGATCGGGAACCGGCGTCAGCAGGATCTGCGCAGCGGGACTCTCGCGAACGAACTGCTCGACGAACTCCACGATGCCGCGATTCAGGAGGTTGTCGCCGAGGTACATCACGAACGGGTCGTGGCCGATGAACTGCTCGCTGACGAGCACGGCGTGCGCCAGGCCGCGCGGCGCATCCTGCTCGATGTAGGTGACGCGCGCGCCCCAGCGATCGCCGTCGCCGACCGCGGCGCGGATCTCGGCGTGGGTATCGCCGACGACGATGCCGATGTCGCGGATGCCGGCGCCGACGAGCGCTTCAATCCCGTAGAAGAGCACGGGCTTGTTGGCGACCGGTACGAGTTGTTTCGCGCTGGTGTAGGTCAACGGGCGCAGGCGAGTGCCCTTGCCCCCACTCAGAATCAGTCCCTTCATGCCGGCCATCGATCCTAACAGACGGGAACCGGCATCCGGCATCCCGCAGACGCAAAAGCCGATTTCGAGAGACCGAGCGCAAAAATGGTGAAGCTCTTTCGGTTCCCGGCTGGCGGCTCCCGGTTGCCGATCAGAAGGTTCCCCCGCCGAACGCGCCCAGGAAGTTGGAGAACGAGCCGATACCGGCCAGCGTGAAGGAGATGTTGAATCGCCGGTCTTTGGGCACACCGAGGCCCGAGCCGGCGAAGTTGTAGGACTGAAACTCGAACGAGATCCCGCAGCATTGCGCGTTGTAGTAGGCGATCCAGCGATGTTGAACCAGCGTCGAGCGCGCGATGTCGAAGTTGAACGAGAAATTGCCGCCGATCTTGTTGTCGAGCAGGCGGAGGCTCGTTGCACTCTGCAGGTAGTCGGCGGATTGCAGCGTGTTGCCGCCGCCAAACCGGCGGCGGCTCCAACCCGCCGATGCATCCCACTGTTCGAAGCGCGCCGTCCCGTTCAGGCCAAAGCCGATGATCGGATTGTCAAGGGCCTGAAATGTCGGGTCGTATTCCATTCTGAAGTCCACGACGACCGGGTCAATCGGCGTACCCCGTGCGATCAGCGAGATCGGTGAAAACGGACTCGGCGGACGGAAGAGGTAGCCGTAGGAGTACGACGGGTCGAACTGGCTGGCGCGTTCGTCGGTGTAGTAGCTCTGCCTCACGCTCACGTTGAGCAGCTCGCGCGGCGCGCCGGCCTGGGGCTCGCCTGGCGCGGCGATCTTCCGGACGAGCAGCCGATTCGCCAGACCGTAGGAATAGCGGGTCGATCCGCCGATGATCGTGTCGTAGCCGCCTCCCGCCGATGTCGGAAACTTGTTCTCCGACGAAATCGCGGTCGTGCGCTGGGCGGAGAACGACGGCTCGATCACATGCTTCAAGCGATTGTCGGCGTTGGGTGTGAACACCTTGCTGAACACGGGCCCGATCACATCGGCACGGAGGTCGCCGTAGGTTCGCGTCACGGGCTCTTCGACCTGTTTACCGGCGGCATCGATGCTTTCGCTGAAGTAGGTGGTTCGGTAGGCCACCGTGGCGTTCAGCTGCAGGTAGGGCAACGTGCTCAGCGGCGCGCGCAACGAGGGCGCGAAGTCCGCTTTGGTCAGCGACAAATCCTGGGTCAGCCGGGCGGACTTCCGGATGTAGAGCTGTTGGCCGCCATCCGCGTTGAAGGAAGCGTAAAGCGGCAGACGCCCCAGCTTGCGGCCGCTGTAGCTTACGCTCAGGCCGGGCGCCTGGCCCTGAACCTCGGAGTCGGTCTGGCTGAGGAGGTACTCGGTGCGTTGATAGTTGCCGTTCAGCGCGAGGCCTCTCCAGGAACCCGCCAACCCACCACCGAAGGTCCGCGTGCTCCGCGATGCGTCGAAGAAGTTGTTGTTGTACAGCTGTTGCACCGTCACGTCGGTGAAGTACTCGATGCGCACGCGTCCCGTCAGGTGAAGCGGCAGTCCCTGGGAGAGTCCGCCGGTGTACTTGGCGCTGCGCCGCTCCGGGCTCGGGATGCCGTTGACGACCGACGCCCGTTCGTTCAGCCAGTAGGCCAGGAAATTTCCCTGAGCGCTCGGCGACAGCAGGTAGCGATATTCCGCGCCCATGCCTTGCCCGCGAGAGAAGAACCAGTCGTGCGTCAACGTCGCATCCTGGCTGCGATTGATCGCCCAGAAGAACGCATTGCTGATCGACTGACCGCGATAAGTGGACGTACCCCAGAACGGAATCAGAAACCCGGTCGCCCGGTCGTCGTCTTGAATCGGGTAGTAGAGCACGGGCAGATAGAACACCGGCACGTGCTTGACCTGCACGATGGCGTTCTTCATCACCACGTAGTCGTCCAGGTTCACGATCGCGCTGCCGCTGACGATCTGCCAGCGCGGCGCCGGCTGGACGCACGTGGTGAAGCCGCCCTTGGTGATCTTGTATTTGTCCTCGCCGATTTTCTCGATGGTCGAGCCGTAGAAATACACATCGGGCTCGAGCGTGCCGAACATGCTCCGGCTGCGCGTCCCCCGCTCGCCAAGCTGGGAGATGCCCGACGCGTTGTTGAACGTGCCTCTCTTGGTCTTGGTGTTGAAGACCACCGAGTCGGCGGAGATGCGCGCGGTCGGCGTGGTCAGCACCACGTTGCCGTCGGCGATGAGCTCACCCGTGCTCGTGTTGAGCTGCAGCTCGTCGGCGAAGATCTTCTGGCCCTCGTTCGGGCTGCCCTTTTCGCCCTCGATCTCGACCTCTCGCATGAGCCGGACGCGATCGGCGTCGATCCGCTCGAGGGTGAACTGCTTCGTGTTCCAGCCGGGAACGATCTGCGCTGACGCGTCATGCACACCGGCGCCGAGTACACCGAGCGGGAGAATGATGAGGAACCTGATCCGGGACACCTGAGCCCAACGATAACAGGTCAACGCCGCCTCGCGCCTGAGGCAAGCAACCGTGCCCGCAGCGGCCCGATCAGATAGATCGATCCGGCGACGACGGCACGATCGACGCCTTGCAACGCTTGCGCAACGGCGAGGTCGGCGGAGGGCTGCGCCGTCACCTCCGCATCTGGCGCCACTCGCACCATCTCGCTGACCATTGCTGCGACATCCAGCGCGCGCGCCGAGGCCACGGTCGTCGCGATGAAACGGCTCGCCAGTGGCGCCAGCGGCGCCAGCATGCCCTTCACGTCCTTGTCGCGCATCGCGGCAAACACGATGGGAATCGGCGCCACCTTCGCGTCGGTCAAATAGCTGGCGAGCGCCGCTGCGCCCGAGGGATTGTGAGCGGCATCGAGCAGCAGCTCGCCGCCGTCCGGCAACCGCAGCCATTCGAGGCGGCCGGGCCACTCACAGTCGGACCAGCCGGTGGTCACCGCCTCAATGCCGAGCGGCGAGTGAGCTGCGCCCCACGTCTCCAGGATCCGCGCCGCGACGACGGCATTGTCGATCTGGTGGCGGCCGGCGAGCGAAAGCGTCGTCGGCGGATAGATCGCTGCTGCTGTGGTCAGCGCGACGTTCGCCCGCCCGCGCTCGATACTGGTGACCATCTTGACGGCATCATGAGCGATGACGACCGGTGCGCCGACCCGGCCGGCGACCTCGGTGATGACTCCGGCTGCGTCAGCCGCCATACGCCCCAGGACCAGCGGCACACCCGCCTTGGCGATGCCAGCCTTCTCGAACGCGATGGAGCGCAGCGTCGTGCCGAGATGGCGCTCGTGATCGAAGTCGATGGACGTGACGGCGGTCACCGTGGGTGAGATCGTGTTGGTTGCGTCGAAGCGTCCGCCCAGGCCCACCTCGACCACCGCGACTTGAATGCGCTCGCGGCGAAAGATCTCGAACGCGATTGCAGTCGAGACTTCGAAGAAGGTCGGCGTCACCGTGAGCGCCCCCGTCGCGATCGCGCGATCGACCGCCGCCAGAACCTCGCTGGTCACCGATCGGAAGAGCTCCGGGGCGACCGAGACGCCGTCGATCGCGACGCGCTCTTCAATCGCCGCCAGGTGCGGAGAGGTGTAGCGGCCGGTTCGCAGGCCCGCCGCTCGCAGCGCGCGCTCGGTCATCGCGCTGACCGAGCCCTTGCCGTTGGTGCCGGCGATATGGATGGACGGCCACGCGGCCTCGGGGTGGCCGAGCTCGCTCAACAGCACACGAATGTTGTCGAGTCCGAGCTTGATGCCGAACTGTTCGAGACTGAGAAGCCGCTCGACCGGAGTCATTGGCCGAACAGGAGTTCAGAAGAGTTGAACAGGAGCTGAGAAGATTCGGAGAAACTCCAGCTCTCCTGACCTCCTGTTGTTTTCTCTCCTGATCTTCGGTTTGTCTTTCATGATCTCGGGGCCCTGGCGGCTGCCGATTCGGCCCCCATGAAGCGAAGCGCGCGACCAATGGTGGCACGCAGCTCGCGGCGATCGACGACCAGGTCGAGCATGCCGCGTTCGAGGAGGAATTCGCTTCGCTGAAAGCCGTCCGGCAGCTTCTGCCGGATGGTCTGCTCGATCACGCGGGGACCGGCGAACCCAATCAGCGCCTTGGGCTCGGCGATATTCAGATCGCCCAGCATCGCAAAGCTGGCCGTCACTCCGCCGGTCGTCGGGTCGGTGAGCACCGAGATGTAGGGGAGTCGGGCCCGATCCAGTCGCGCCAGCGCGGCAGCGATCTTGGCCATCTGCATCAGCGAGAGCGCGCCTTCCATCATCCGCGCGCCGCCGGAACACGAGACGATGATCACCGGCCACCGACGCGCCAGGGCGAGCTCGATGCCCTGGACGATCTTTTCGCCGACGACCACGCCCATCGAGCCGCCG
Source organism: uncultured Acidobacteriota bacterium (assembly GCA_963773045.1). Classification (GTDB taxonomy): domain Bacteria; phylum Acidobacteriota; class Vicinamibacteria; order Vicinamibacterales; family UBA2999; genus 12-FULL-67-14b. The sequence goes on from CAVYZT010000005.1 coordinate 870,985, forward strand.
ATGAAGCCATACTCCATTGCGCCGACCACGGCTTCGACGCCGTTGATCTTGCCGCTGCCGACGATGATCGCGTCCTTCTGGCCCACGCTGGCCTGGGTGGCGGCCAGCCGGTCGCGATACGGCTTGGTGTCGGTGAACTTCAGCGGATCGTTCGAGGCGAGGCCCGGTGCGATCTCATCCCACTCTTCATCGTCGAACAGTGTCTTCAGTCGATCGGTGGCACCCAGGCGGAAGTGATGCGCGCACTTGTGGCAGACGTGCAGGTTCTTGACGAGATCCTTCGTGTAGATGATCGTGTCGCACTCCGGGCACTTCTTCCAGAGCCCTTCGGGCACGCGGCTGGTCTTCTCGGGCGTCGCAATCGGTTTGCGCGCCTTCTTGAACCACGCCATATCTAACCCCGCAGCCTAATCCCGGAAGTTGCTTGCGATGACGTAGCGGCTTCCTTCCTGTGCCAGGTGCCATGTGCCAAGTGCCAGGGCAAATCCGTGTCTCTCATGCAGTGTCCCTCCGAAATCTTACACCGGCACTTGTCGTCTCCTTGGCACCAGGCACGAGGCACTCGGCACTCATGGGCGGCACGAACGCCACCACGGGTGCCGCGCAGGGTCTAGCATCACTTTCTCACGACGAAATAGCGTGTGCCCTTGCCCATGGTCTTGACTTGCTTCACCAACTCGTCGAGCGCGGCGTCGTCGGTTTCGGGATCGAACTCGGAGGTTTCGACCACGAGCAGCGGCGTCGCCGAGTAGTGAAAAAAGAAATGCTGGTACGCCTCGTTGAGCTCTCGCAGGTAATCCGCGTCGGGTGACGGCAGCTCGAGATCGGGATCCGGGGGCCGCGCCTTCAGCCGCTTGACCAGCAGCTCGGTCGGCGCCTGCAGGTAGATCACGAGATCCGGAGGCGGGACGTCCTTGCTGAGCAGATCGTAGAGCCGCTGGTAGATGAAGAGCTCGTTGTCGTCGAGATTGAGATACGCGAAGATCTTGTCCTTGTCGAACAGGTAGTCGCAGATCGTCGTTTGCAGGAAGAGATCGGCCTGGCGCAGGTTGGTCAACTGCCGATGACGGTTGAGCAGGTAGAACAGCTGGGCCTGCAGCGCCGCGCCCGCGCGGTTCGCGTAGAAGTCCGCGAGAAACGGATTGTCGTGGTCCTCGAGGATCGTCGTGGCTTCGAGGCGCTCTGCCAGGCGCTCCGCCAACCGCGTCTTGCCGACGCTGATCGGACCCTCGATCGCGAGGTAATGAAAGGCCACGACGGAGCTACTATAGTGCACACGTGCGGATTGAGACCCTCGAGCTGTTCCTCTGCCGGCTTCCGCTTGTCCATTTTTTCGAAACCAGTTTCGGCCGTTCGTATGACCGCACCTTTGTCCTCGCGCGCATCGAGGGTGATGGGCACGAAGGCTGGGGCGAAGCCGTGGCCGAGGCCAATCCGTACTACAGCAGCGAAACCACCGAGACGGTCTGGCACATCATCTCGGGATTCATCGCGCCGCTGGTCGTCGGCCATTCCTTCGAACATCCGCGCGACGTGTTCCCGGCGCTTCGTCGAATCCGCGGCCACAACATGGCCAAGGCGGTCGTCGAGATGGCGGCCTGGGATCTCTACGCGCGGTCGATCGATCAGCCGCTCTCCCGCGTGCTGGGCGGCACGCGGGATCGCATCGCCTCCGGCGTGTCGATCGGCATTCAGGATTCCTACGATCAGCTGCTCGAGAAGATCGAGCGGGAACTGGCCGCCGGCTATCAACGGATCAAGATCAAGATCAAGCCGGGATGGGATGTGGAAGCGGTCGAGCGTGTCCGGGGACGCTTCGGGAACATTCCTCTCATGGTGGATGCCAATGCGGCCTACCATCTCGGTGACGCCACTCACCTCGCGAGGCTCAATCCGTACGACTTGATGATGATCGAACAACCACTCGATTACGACGACGTGATGGACCACGCGACGTTGCAGCGGGCGATGACGACGCCGATCTGCCTCGACGAGTCGATCCACACCGTTCGGATTGCCCGCGATGCCATCCATGCCGGTGCGTGCAAGATCATCAACATCAAGCCCGGCCGCGTCGGCGGCCACCGCGCGTCAATCGAGCTCCACGACCTGTGCGCGTCTGCCGATATTCCCGTCTGGCATGGCGGCATGCTCGAGTCGGGGATCGGCCGCGCCCACAACATTCATCTCGCCAGCCTGCCGAACTTTCGATTGCCGGGCGATATCGCCGCGAGCAAGCGCTACTACCAACCCGATCTGATCGATCCGCCGATTGAAGTGGCGCGCGACGGGACGATCGCCGTGCCCGACGGCCCGGGGATTGGCGTGAACATCGTCCGCGAGCGCGTCTCGCAGGCCACCGAGCGACACGTCAGGCTATGAGCAGGCCCAGCGCTCCCGACTCTCCCGCGCGGCCCGCGTTCAGCGATCAACGATCAGCGATCAGCACCCGCGCGGGCTACCGAACGCCGAAAGCGGAGAGCCGACTGCTGATTCTGGCGCTGGCGGCAGCGTGGGCGCTCAATGGTTGCGGACCCAAGGCGGCGCCGCAGATCGCGCCGAGGGTGGTACCACCGACGTACGAGCAGAAGTTCACCGCCATTCTCCAACTCGAGGACGAGCGCCAGCTGAAGTCGGCCGCCGGCGATCTGCTCGCGTTGATGCAAGATGCCGATCCCAGAGTGCGGCGGCGCGCGGCACTGGCCGCCGGCCGGGTCAAGCTGGCCGACGGCATTCCCGGCCTGACGACGTTACTGAGCAGCGATCGCGACCCTGAGGTCGTGCAGATGGGCGCCTTCGCGCTGGGCCTGATTGGCGACGCGTCGGCCGGCGACGCGCTCGTGAGGGCGTTGGCCGACCCGAATCCGCTCATTCATGGCCGAGCCGCCGAGGCGCTGGGCCTCATCGGCCAGAAGGCGTCCGCACCCGCGATTGGCGCCATGATGGCCGCCCATCTCGCCGCCGGCGTGCTCAACGGGCTCAGCGCCGACGAGTTGAGCGCTCCGCTGTCCCCGGCGATCGAAGCGGTCCGGCTCGGGATGTACGCGCTGGTTCGGCTCGGCGCCTATGAGACGCTCGCCACGACGCTGATTGATGGTTCAGGACCGCGCAGCAAGTGGTGGCCGGTGGCGTACGCGTTTCAACGCATCAACGACGCGCGCGCCCTCCCCACGCTGCTCGCCTTGTTTCAGAGCGAGGGCCTGGTGACGCGGGCGTTCGCGATTCGGGGCCTGGCCCAGTCAAAGGACCCGCGCGTGGTCCCCACGCTGGTCGACACGGTCGCCAACGTCAAAGAGGCTGTCGCGGTTCGCATTCAGGCCATCCGAGGTGCCGCCGCGCTCAACGCCGCGCCGGCCGTGCCGGCGCTCGTGCGGATTATCTCGACGCCGAACGTCGACCCCAATCTTCAGCTCGAAGCGCTGACCGCGCTGGCCGCACTGCATCCACGAACCGCCGCCGACCTCTTCGTCGATCTTGCCTCGACGCGGTCGCCGTCGGTGCGGGCCGTGGCACTGCGAGGGCTGGCACGAATCGACGGGGACTTGTTCCTGAGTGCGATCTCCGGATTGGATCCCGATCAGCACTGGTCGGTTCGCGCGTCGCTGGCGACAACGCTTGGTGAGTTGGACAAGGAGCGCGCGGAGACACCGCTCACCAGGATGCTCAGCGACCCGGACAAGCGCGTGCTGCCTGCGGTCCTCGGCGCGCTCGTGAAGGTGGGCGCGCCCAATGCCAGGCAGGTGCTGCTCGATCACCTCACCACTGACGATCCGGTCGTGCGGGCGGCCGTGGCGCGTGGACTGGCATCGCTCAAGGCGCAGGGAGCCGTGGCGCCCCTCACCACGGCACTCGAGCTGTCTCGCCGCGACGGCCTCTATGTGGCGAGAGCCGCCATCCTGGAGGCGTTGACGACGCTGGATCCTGCAGCGGCGCAGCCGCAACTGGTCGCGGCCCTCGGCGATCGCGATTGGGCGGTGCGCGTCCGTGCCGCCGAGTTGCTGCGCAAGCTCGATCCGGCCGCCGACGTATCGGCGATGAGGCCGGCGCCGCCGAACTCGGTCCCGGAGCTCAATGACGTCCAGACCTTCATCGCGCCGCCGGTCTCGCCCAGCGCGTATGTCGACACCGAGAAGGGGACGATTCAATTCGAGCTGGCGGTGATCGACGCGCCTCGTGGGGTGGCGAATTTCATCGCGCTGGTGCGCAAGGGCTACTTCAACGGCGTGGCGCTGCACCGCGTCGTGCCCGACTTCGTCGTGCAAGACGGCGACCCTCGTGGAGACGGAGAGGGCGGCCCTGGCTACACGATTCGTGATGAGTTGAGCCAGCGACAGTTTTTGCGTGGGACGGTGGGCATGGCGCTCGACTGGCCCGATACCGCCGGCAGTCAGTTCTTCATCACCCTTTCACCGCAGCCGCATCTCGATGCGCGCTATACGGTCTTCGGCCAGGTGCTGTCCGGTATGGAGGTGGTCGATCGCTTGTCGCAGTGGGACACGATCGTCCGCATTCGTGTTTGGGATGGCGTGGCGTGGATCGGACCGCAGTAAGACAAGACGGACGCAGAGAGCCATCAAAGGAAGGGGCGCGACCAACGCGCCATTGGTTCCCAAAAAGGAAGGGGGACGCATTTGCGTCCCCCCTTTTTGATCTTCTGGCTTATGAAGGCTTAGCGCTTCTTCGCCTTCTTGGCTGCCTTCTTCGCTTTCTTTGCCATCGTCTAATCCCCCCCTTCAGGTTGGGTTATTGCGGAAGAACCTGCCGCCGCACCGCGTTGCTTCTGCCGCCTGGCACTCAGCTCACAGATGCCGGCGTCCTTCCCGCTCCGCTGCGCGCATCCGCGGCGCGCTGACTGCTGGTGAAAAGGGTGGGGCAGTCTGTGAGAACCGCCCCTGTAGCGGCCTAGCGCTTCTTCGCCTTCTTCGCCGCCTTCTTAGCCTTCTTCGCCATTGTTCTCTCCTGATGGGGGGTGACTCTGCCTGATGGCAACCGCCGATTGTTTTTACGTGTTCACAATCGGTGGCCTGAGCCGCGCACCCTCATACAAGATGTAGATTATGGATGAGAAAATTTGCTTGTCAAGCACAAACCGTTCGTGCTTGTCAACAAACGCACCATCTCACCATCGATCCACATGTCAAGGTTCGTGTCGGATCGAGCGCGATTGAACTGTAGTCACGCGGCGCACGGGGTGATCGCGCTCGCTCATCGACGAGTGATCGCCTGACGCATGGCGCGTGCGCGCTCGAGCGCGCCGGCAGGCGCCGACGGGGCGTGCGTGATGATCGTGTCGAGCTGTTCGAGCGCGCGCTGCCGATCGCCGAGGGCGGCCCACTGCGACGCGAGGTTCAACCGGGCGCGTACTTCCGCAATGTCGGCGCGGTACACCTTTCGGTTGACCGCGAGCGCCAGCAGGTCTTGCGAGGCCTTCAGGCTGGCTGCGCGATCGTGGAGGTAGACATCGAGCACTTCGGCTTCGGCGTGGCGGAAGTGCGGGTTGTGGGGGTAGCGCGTCTGCAGCTCGCGCAGCATCTGGAGCGCTTCGGCCGGCTTGTGTTCGTACCACAGGTAAATGATCAGGATTTGATAGAGCGCTTCACCGCGGACGAGCTGCCCGCGCTGACTGGCCCGTTCGAGTTGCTGCAGACCCTCGGTGCGATCGCCACCGGGCAGCAGGAAGAGCCAGCGCATCATCTTGAACACCGCCGGCGCGACCGCTGCGTAGTAGCGATACATCCCGATGCCAAAGGCCGCGTCGTCCATCGCCGGGTCGAGCTTGAGCGCGCGCTCGAGCGCCTCCTTGATCGCCTTGCCGTCTCGCGCGGCCGCGAGCCGCTGCTCGCGCAGCACGCGCAGCTGTCCGCGCACTCCGTAGGCGGCGCCCAGGTAGAACCACGCCTCGGCGCGCTCTGGTTCAGCGGTGGTGAACGCCCGCGCCTCGGCGATGGCCGCGTCGGCCTTGGCGGCAAACGTGTCATCGAGGGCGCGGCTCTCGGGATCCAGGACGATCTGCCACCAGATGCCGAGCGCTTCGAGGCCGGTGCAGGTGACGCGTGGCGCCGGTGGACAAGTAGCGGAGAGTTGCTCCGGCAGACGCTCGAACGCCGTATCGAGAATCGTGTCGTACGCCCGCGCGACTTCGGATGCGGCCGTCAGGCCTGGCCGCGGAGCGCCGCCGCCCGGCGTCTCCGGCAACAGGAGAATCAGGCTACAGAGGACCGCCGCGACACGAACTCCATTCACAAGACGCTGGTGCGCAGGTGTTGTTTCTCGGCGTGTCGGGCGAGGGCCAGCTGGATGAGCCGATCGACGAGCGCCGGGTAGGCGATGCCGCTGGCCTCCCACATCTTCGAATACATGCTGATCGTGGTGAAGCCGGGCATGGTGTTGATCTCGTTGACGAAGATCGCGCCGGTGTCCCGCGGCAGCAGAAAGTCCACGCGGGAGAGCCCGGACGCGTCGATGGCTCGGAACGCGGCGATGGCCAGCCGCTGCACTTCTTTCGCTTGATCGCCATCGAGATCGGCGGGGATGACGCTGCGCGATCCCTCGTCGAGATACTTGGCGTCGTAGTCGTAGAACTCGCCGGCCGGGATGATCTCGCCCGGCACCGAGACGATGGGCTCTTCGTTGCCGAGCACCGAGCACTCGATTTCGCGCGGGTTCCGGACGCCGACCTCGACGATCACCTTCCGGTCGTATTCGAGCGCGGTTCGGATCGCCGGCACGAGGGCGCTCTCTTCCTTCACTTTCGTGATGCCCACGCTCGAGCCCATGTTCGCCGGCTTGACGAAGACCGGCAGCGCAAGCGATGCAAGATCGGCCAGCACCCGTCCGCGATCGCGATCCCAGTCCGCTCGCACGAATGATCGCCACGCGACGATCGGCAGGCCGTTGGCGGCAAACACCATCTTCATGACGGCCTTGTCCATGCCGACCGCCGAACCGAGCACGCCGGCGCCGACGTAGGGCACGTTGGCGAGCTCGAGCAGGCCTTGAACGGTGCCGTCTTCGCCGTGTGGTCCGTGGAGGACCGGGAACACGACATCGAGGCTCAGCCCGGTGACGACCGCCTGTTCGGCCTCCAGGTCGGTCGTGGGTGGACGACGCTCGACCGTGATCAACGTTTCTTCGTTCGGGTACGCGGCCAGCAGCGTGTCGCGGCCGGCGCGAGGATGCCGGGCGGCGTTCGACCGGGCGTGCTGAATGACTTCCGCAGCCGAGAGCGCGGCCGGCGCTCGATCGGCCAGTGTCCATCGGCCATCCTTCTCGATGCGAATGGGAATCGGCTCGTAGCGCGTCCGGTCGATGTGCTTGAAGATGGCGGCCGCCGACGCGACCGAGATCTCGTGCTCTCCGGACCGGCCGCCATAGATGACGCCCACGCGAAGCTTCCTCATTGACCAGCCATAATAATCTCGTGACGTGGTGATCTGGTGACCGAGACAGTCCGCGAATCTGGCGACCTGGTGAACCGACCGGTTGATCGGGCAATCTGACGCCGCCGATCATCGAATTCCTTCATCAGATCAACCGATTCCGGCAACCGATCAACACTTCGAGATCACCAGATCGATCAACCGATCACCACCTCACGACACCACGAGATGTTTCGGCTCACCCACACCAGCGGAAGCGCCCGGCGCGGCGTCTTGGCCACGCCACACGGCGACATCGAGACGCCGGCGTTCATGCCGGTCGGGACACAAGGTGTGGTCAAGGCCGTCACGCCGCGCGATCTCGAAGAGGCGGGCGCGAGCGTCATTCTCGGGAACACGTATCACCTGTACCTGCGGCCCGGCGACGAATTGATCGCGCGCCGCGGGGGGCTCCATCGCTTCATCAGCTGGTCGCGGCCGATCCTCACCGACAGTGGCGGCTATCAGGTGTTCAGCCTTGCCGCCCGCCGCAAAGTGCAGGAAGAGGGCGTCCACTTCCAATCGCATCTCGACGGCAGCGCGCACCTGTTGACGCCGGAGAAGGCCGTCGACATCCAGCTCAATCTCGGCTCCGACATTGCGATGGTGCTCGACGAGTGTCCCGCCTTGCCGTCAACGCCCGAAACCATCGACCGCTCGGTGGAGTTGACGTCGCGATGGGCGAAGCGTTGCCGCGACCGCTTTCTCGCGCTCCGCGAACAGCGATCTGTGTCAGCTGGGTCTTTTGCGGCCCCGGTCTCGCCGGCGTCATCTGCGCTGCAATTTGGCATCGTTCAGGGCGGCACCTTCCCAGAACTGCGCGCCAAGAGCGCCGGGCTGACGATCGCGACGGGATTCGACGGCTACGCCATTGGGGGTCTGAGCGTCGGCGAGCCGAATGAGGTGATGTACGACGTCGTCGCGCACACGGCGCCGCTGCTGCCGGCCGATCGGCCGCGGTATCTCATGGGGGTCGGCACGCCGATCGACATCCTCGAATCTGTGGCCCGCGGCATCGACTTGTTCGACTGCGTGCTGCCAACCCGCAACGCCCGAAACGGTCAGCTCTTCACTTCCGAAGGCCCCATCAACATCAAGAACGCGGCTTTTGCCGAGGACGACGAGCCGGTCGATCCGGCCTGCGGCTGCTACGCGTGCAAACACTTTTCAAGAGCGTACTTACGGCATCTTTTCATGGCCGGGGAGATGACCTCGGGCACTCTTAACACGTTGCATAATCTGACCTTTTACCTTGACACCATGAAGCGGATTAGGCAGGCTATAGCGTTTGGTACGTTCCAAGAATTTCGACAGGACTTCCAGCGCAGGTTTACCCGCCGCGCGTTGATTTCATGACCCCGACGGTTCCACTGACCGGATTCGTACTGGCTATGGGTGCCTCACCCACTCAATCGGTGAGCCCGCTCATCCAATTGATCCCGTTTGCGCTGGTCCTGGCGATCTTCTATTTCGTCATCCTGCTGCCGATGAAGCGGAAGCAGAAAAAGGTTCAAGAATTCCTGGACGGCCTCAAGGTCGGCGACAAGGTCGTGACGTCGGGCGGGATGTTCGGTTCGATTGCCAAGCTCAGTGAAGGCTCGATTCAACTCCAGATCGCCCCGAATGTCCGCGTGGAAATCTCGCGCGCGGCGGTCGTCGGATTACAGGGTCAGGCCCCCGTCGTCGAAGGCTCGAGTTCGTAAACATCATGGCGAAGAATCTTCGTTGGAAAATCGTCGTCATTCTGGCGGTCGTTGCATTGGCCGTCTGGGCGTTCTATCCGCCCGATCAGAAAGTGCGGCTGGGTCTCGATCTCAAGGGCGGCGTGCACCTGGTCTTACGCGTCCAGACCGACGATGCGTTGCGGCTCGAGACGCAGACGACCGCCGCGCGGCTGGGCGAGCAGCTGAAGACGGCGAAGATCAACGCCGGTGCCATCAACGTGGCGAGCGCGACTGATTTCACCGTCACCGGTGTCCCTCCGGAACAGGACGCGGCGTTTCGCGCCGCGCTGACCGAAGTCGAGCTCAACTACAACCGGACGTCGAGCGCGGGCGGCAGCTACACGTTCAGCCTCAAGCCCAATGTCGTCGTCCAGCTGCGTGAAGACACCGTCAATCAGGCGCTGCAGACGATCGAGCGGCGGGTGAACGAGCTGGGTGTGGCCGAGCCGATCGTGGCGCGGCACAGCGCCGCGGATCAGATTCTGGTGCAGCTGCCCGGCGTGACCGACGTCGCGCGCGCGAAGGAGATCATCCGCTCGACGGCCCTGCTCGAACTGAAGCAGGTGGAGCAGGGTCCGTTCATCGACGAGAACGGAGCGCGGCAGGCGTACAACGGCAACGTGCCGCCGGACATTCAGATCCTGCCCGGCGCCAGTGAAGGCACCCAGCCAGGACAGCCGGCCACGACGGTGTACTACACGGTGCGCCGGGTGCCCGCCGTCACGGGCCGCGACCTGCGCAATGCGCGTCCGACGCTCGACGAGAACAATCGTCCGGCCGTCAGCTTCTCGCTGAACAACGAAGGCGCCCGAAAGTTCGGCGTGTTCACCCAGGCCAACGTCGGCCGTCAACTCGCGATCGTGCTCGACAACCGCATCGTGTCGGCGCCGCGCATCGAGTCCCGGATCGACGACGAAGGGCGGATCCACGGCAACTTCACCAACCAGGAGGCGCAGGATCTGTCGCTGGTGCTCCGGTCCGGTGCGCTGCCCGCCAACCTCACTTATCTGGAAGAGCGGACAGTCGGGCCATCGCTTGGCGCCGACTCGATTCGCGCCGGCGTGAACGCTGCGATCGGCGGCCTCGTGCTCGTGACGCTATTCATGTTGTTCTACTACCGTCTCGCCGGGTTCAACGCGCTCCTCTCGATCGTCATCAACCTCATTCTGCTGCTCGGGTTGATGGCGTATGTCGGGGCGACGATGACGCTGCCAGGCATTGCCGGATTCATCTTGACCATCGGCATGGGCGTGGACTCGAACGTCCTGATCTTCGAGCGGATCAAGGAGGAGCTGGCTACCGGCAAAACGGTCAAACAAGCCGTAGCCGCAGGCTTCGATCGCGTCTTCCTGACGATTCTCGATACGCACGTGGCATCGCTGATCTCGGCGGCGTTCCTCTTCCAGTTCGGCACCGGTCCGATTCGCGGCTTCGCCATGACGCTCACCATCGGGTTGCTGTCCAACGTCTTCACTGCCTACTTCGTGTCCCGCACCCTGTTCGAGCTGACGCTGTCGCGCCGTCAGGTGGCCAGGCTCAGTATCTGATTGGTGTCGCATGGATATCCTGACGAACGCGAACTTCGACTTCATCCGCTGGCGCTGGCACGCCATTGCGCTCTCCCTGATCGTCATCCTGGCGGGGGTCGGCATGGCGGTTACGAAGGGTCTCCCCCTCGGGATCGACTTCTCCGGCGGCACCATCGTCATCCTCAAGTTCGAACGACCGATCACCGAGGATCAGGTGCGGTCGGCGCTGGCGACGTCGGTGCCTGGCGAGCACGTGGTGCAGACCTACGGCGACCCATCGGCGCAGGAAATCATGGTGCGCCTCCAGCAGCTGTCCACTGACGAGGGGGCGCTGGACGCCGGCGCCAAAGCCGTGATCGAGGCGATCACCAAGGCCAACGTCGGCAAGTTCGAGGTCATCAGCCAGGAGCTCGTTGGCCCCGTCATCGGCAAGGATCTGCAACTCAAAGGGATTTACGCGACGCTCGCGTCGATTGCCGGGATCACGATCTACATCGGGTTGAGGTTCCGGTTCGCCTTTGCGATTGGCGCCGTGGCTGCGACCCTTCACGACATTTTCGTGACCCTCGCGTTTCTCACGTTCTTCGGCTACGACCTGTCGCTCAACGTGGTGGCGGCGCTGCTGACCATCACGGGCTACTCGGTGAACGACACGATCGTCATCTTCGACCGCGTGCGCGAGAATCTGCGGACCAAGCGTCGCGAACCGCTGGAGACCGTGGTGAACAAGAGTGTGAACCAGACGCTCAGCCGCACGATCATCACCGCCGGCGCGACGTTCCTCGCCGTTTTGTCTCTTTACCTGTTCGGCGGCGAGGTGCTGCGCGGCTTCGCCTTTACGATGCTCGTCGGCATCATCAGCGGCACTTATTCCACGATCTTCATCGCTGCCGCCATCGCCATTCTGCTGAGCGGCGGTCAAGCCAAGGGTCGCCCGGCGGCGCGCAAGGCCTCTTAGGCCGCATGTCGTGGACTTGTACTCTGCGGCGCTCCTCGGCGTCCTCCAGGGGCTTACTGAATTCCTGCCCGTGTCGAGCTCGGGTCACCTCATCCTCGCGCGCGCCTTTTTTGGCTGGGATCCGGGGCGCTACGGCGTGCCGTTCGATGTCGCCTGTCACGTCGGGACCCTCGTAGCGGTGCTGGCGTATTTTCGGCGCGACGTGTGGCAGCTCATCGAAGCGGCCCCGGGGCTCTCGCGGGCCGGCACGGCGAGTGGTATCAGCTCGCCCGCCTGATTCTCGTCGGCACGATTCCGATCGTCATCGTCGGCGCGCTCTTCGCCGACGTCATCGAGACCTCGCTGCGATCACCGCTGGTCGTCGCGGTGACCCTGGTCATCGGCGGCATCGGCTTGATTGTGGCCGAGCAGCTTGGTGCGAGAAACCGCGACGTGAACCGGCTCGGCTACGGCGGGGCGCTGATTGTCGGCGTCGCGCAAGCCGCAGCGCTGGCGCCCGGTATTTCCCGTTCGGGCGTCACGATCACCGCGGCGATGTTGCTCGGGCTCGAGCGCCACACGGCGGCGAGATTCGTGTTCCTGATGAGCCTGCCGGCGATCGTGGCGGCCGCCGCCAAGGAAGCCCTCACGCTTCGCGGCGTGGGCCTGGCCGGGGTCCCCGTATCGCTCTTCGCCGTGGGCTTTCTGGTCTCGGCGGTCGTCGGCTATCTGACCGTGAAATACTTCATGCGGTTTCTCGTGACCCACTCGTTGTCCGGGTTTGCGTACTACCGGTTTGCCCTGGCGGCCGTCACCGTCGCGTGGCTGGCGACGCGGTGAGGCTGGAACGTATTTGCGCGGCTCACGATGCACTGGCTGCGACGAAGCTTCCTGACCGGCCTGGTCGTCACGGTTCCGCTGTTCATCAGCGTGGCGGCGTTGGTGTGGACGTTCCGCGCGGTGGATGGTATCGCCCGGCCGGTCGCGACGAATCTTCTCGGTCGCACGGTGCCGGGCCTCGGCGTGCTGGTTACGGCCGTGTTCATTCTCGCGGTCGGCGTGGTCGCGACCAACGTGATTGGGCGGCGAATCCTGCAGAGCGCCGAACGATGGTTGATGCGGGTGCCGGTCTTCAGCACGGTCTACACGCCGGTCAAGCAACTGGTGGCGGCGTTCTCGCCCGACAACGAGGCGGGCTTCAAGCGGGTCGTGCTCGTCGAGTCGCCGGAGCGCGGCATCGTGCTTGGGTTCCTCACTCGGGAGTTTGCGCTCGATCGGGGACGCGGAGTGGAAGCGCTGGTGGCTGTGTACGTGCCGACCAACCATCTGTATCTCGGTGACGTGATCATTTGTCGCCGCGATCAGGCGTACTTCCCGGATGTGTCGGTTGAAGAGGGAATTCGGATCTTCCTGACGGGGGGCGTGGCCCTCCCAGCGACGCTCATCGCGTTGCGCGCGGGAGAGGCGAGAGGCAAGTCAGCTTAGGCGCGGATCTGGTGATCTGGTGATCGGGCAATTTAATGAGGATGAGGACTCGATGGTGACGAGACTTGGGGTTCGAAGGGTCAGTACGCAGACAACGCGCTGTGCGATCGGCACGGCCCTGATGGTGCTCGGTTTGATCTGCCTGTCAGCACCGCAAATGCTGGCGGCGCAAGAACAGCCGGCGACACACGCCCCGGCCCACCGGCCAGGCGGCGAGGTGAACATCCAGCTTCCGGACTTGAACCAGGGCGACTTCCTGGGAATGACCGGCCACCAGATCTTGCTCTCCGGACTGGTGGTCTGCGTCCTCGGCCTGCTCTTCGGCTTGTGGACCTACACCGCGGTGAAGAACCTGCCGGTCCACAAATCGATGGCCGACGTCTCGGCACTGATCTACGAGACCTGCAAGGCCTACCTGATCCAGCAGGGCAAGTTCCTGTTGATCCTCGAATTGTTCATCGGCACAGTGATGGTCGCCTATTTCTGGCTCACCGGGCTCGAACCGTCGCGGATTGCGATCGTCATCCTGTTCAGCCTCATCGGCATCGGCGGCAGTTACGGCGTGGCCTGGTACGGCATCAGGATCAACACGCTCGCGAATTCGCGAACCGCCTTCGCAAGCCTCGAGGGCAAAGCATTCCCGGTCTGCGATATTCCGCTACGCGCGGGGATGAGCGTCGGCATGATGCTCATCTCGGTCGAGCTGCTCTTCATGCTGGCGATTCTGCTGTTCATTCCCGGCGCGTATGCGGGCGTCTGCTTCCTCGGCTTCGCCATCGGCGAGTCGCTTGGCGCCGCCGCGCTCCGCATCGCCGGCGGCATTTTCACGAAGATCGCCGACATCGGCTCGGACCTGATGAAGGTGGTCTTCAAGATCAAGGAAGACGATGCACGCAACCCTGGAGTGATCGCGGATTGCACGGGTGACAACGCGGGCGACTCGGTCGGCCCGACCGCCGACGGTTTCGAAACCTACGGTGTCACCGGCGTGGCGCTGATCTCGTTCATCCTCCTCGCGGTGAAAGAGCCGACCGTCCAGGTGCAGCTGCTGGTCTGGATTTTCATGATGCGCGTGATGATGGTGCTGGCGTCAGCGGGCTCCTACCTGGTGAACAACGCGGTGGCCAAAGGCCGGTACAGCGGAGCCGAGAAGATGAACTTCGAAGCGCCGCTGACAACGCTCGTGTGGTTGACGTCGATTGTGTCGGTCGTGCTGACCTACGTGCTGTCCTATCTGCTGATTCCGACGCTGGGCGGCAATGCCGATCTGTGGTGGCAGCTCTCCACGGTCATCACCTGCGGGACACTGGCAGGGGCGATCATTCCGGAGTTCGTCAAGGTGTTCACCTCGACGCATTCGAGTCACGTGAAGGAAGTGGTGACCTCGTCGCGCGAGGGTGGTGCGTCGCTCAACATCCTGTCCGGCCTGGTTGCCGGCAACTTCAGCGCCTATTGGCTCGGCCTCACGATCATGACGCTGATGACGGTGGCCTACCTGGTATCGACGATGGGTCTGGGCTCGATCATGGTCGCGCCGGCCACCTTCGCCTTCGGCCTCGTCGCGTTCGGCTTCCTCGGCATGGGCCCGGTGACGATCGCGGTCGACTCGTACGGCCCGGTGACCGACAACGCGCAGTCGGTCTACGAGCTCTCGCAGATTGAAGAGATCAAAGGCGTCGACAGCGAGATCCAGAAGCAGTACGGCTTCAAGGTGAACTTCCGCGTCGCCAAAGAGCTGCTCGAAGAAAACGACGGCGCCGGCAACACCTTCAAGGCGACGGCGAAGCCGGTGCTCATCGGCACCGCCGTGGTGGGCGCAACGACGATGATCTTCGCGATCATCATGGCGCTGACACAGGGCCTGACGGATGCGGCGGCGATCAGCAAGCTGTCGATTCTCCACCCGCCGTTCCTGCTGGGGCTCATCACCGGCGGCGCGGTGATCTACTGGTTCACCGGTGCGTCGATGCAGGCGGTGACGACCGGCGCGTACCGCGCCGTCGAGTTCATCAAGAAGAACATCAAGCTCGAGGGCGCCACGAAGGCGTCGGTTGAAGACAGCAAGAAGGTAGTCGAAATCTGCACCGTGTACGCGCAGAAGGGGATGTTCAACATCTTCCTCGGGGTGTTCTTCTCGACGCTGGCGTTCGCCTTCATCGAACCGTTCTTCTTCATCGGCTACCTGATTTCGATCGCGCTGTTCGGCCTGTATCAGGCGATCTTCATGGCTAATGCGGGTGGCGCATGGGACAACGCTAAAAAAATTGTGGAAACCGAGCTGAAGATGAAGGGCACGCCGCTCCACGACGCGTCGGTCGTCGGCGACACGGTGGGCGACCCGTTCAAGGACACCTCGTCGGTGGCGATGAATCCCGTCATCAAGTTCACGACGCTGTTCGGCCTGCTGGCGGTCGAGTTGGGCGTCTATCTGGCGGCCGACCAGGGCGCGCTGCTGACGCACATGCTGGCTGGGGTGTTTTTCATGCTGAGCATGGTGTTCGTCTGGCGCTCGTTCTACGGGATGCGCATCGAGTCGTAACGTTGGCCCATGTCCACTGTGTAAAAAGGTCCGTCGGTCAGGCGTTCTAGGCGTTGACGTCTCGATCCCGCCCGACTAGAATCGCCGGGCGTTTGACGAGTGGGCCCGACCAGCGGATGACGAGCGGGAATCGGGCGTCAAAAATGATGGGAGCCTCACGCGCGAAACGGTGTCTAACTTCGTATCCCGTCGGTCTGCGATACCCGCCCCTCGGACGCGGGAGAAACAAGTAGTCAGCGAGTCGGATGCAAGGGGTATAATCGGCGGTCTTCGCCGCCGGAGTGGAAGGCCAGGAGGAACACGTGCCACGCGACATGTTTGGTGATGTCGTCAACCCGTCGATCAAGATGGGGAACAAGAGTTGGTGCACGGTACCGCTCACGATGCTGCTCGAGGCAACCATTGTGGCCGCAATGGTCATCATCCCCTTGATGGCGACCGGTGTCATGCCCACGCCTCCGTCGATGATGGCGTTTGCAGCCGCACCCCCGCCGCCCCCGCCGCCGCCACCCCCGCCACCGCCGCCAGAAGCGAAGGCGCCGCCACCGCCGATGGACGTCAGTCCGGACGCGGCGCCAATCGAAGCGCCTAAGGAGATCAAGCCTGAGACTGGCTTGGAAGCCGGCTTCGAGAAGGCATCCGGCGTCGAGGGTGGTCTGATTGGCGGTGTCGCCGGTGGAATCACAGGCGGCATCCCCGAGCCTCCGCCTCCACCTCCGCCCGCGGCACCGGTTCGCGTTGGCGGCAACATCAAGCAGCCGCAGAAGACCAAGGACGTCCGCCCCGTCTACCCGCCGATCGCCCAGTCGGCGCGTGTGCAGGGCATCGTGATCATCGAGGCGGTCATCGGCCCCGATGGAGCGGTGAGAGACGCCAAGGTGCTCCGCTCGATTCCACTGCTGGATCAGGCGGCGCTCGACGCGGTGCGGCAGTGGGTGTTCACGCCCACGTTGCTGAACGGCCAGCCGGTTCCAGTCATCATGACCGTGACGGTGCAGTTCACACTTCAGTAAGCAGGGGATTCGGCACAGTCGGTTTGTCAGTCTTCGTTCGGTAATTCACGGCCCGCGCGGCTTCCATCTCCGTAGGGCTCAGTCAGTTAACATGCGTTCGCTCGTGGAGGGTTGCGATGGAAGGTGGCGGTCTCGATCTCGTAACAATGTTTAATTCGATGGGTCCCGCGGCTCTGGCCGTGGCCGCCATCCTGTTCATCATGTCGTTCTGGTCCGTGGGCGTTGCCATCGAGCGCTTCTACACCTTCAACCAGGCGACCAAGCAGTCGAAGATGTACGCGCCGCTTGTCGCCAAGCACCTCAAAGAGGGCCGCTTGAAGGAAGCGATCGCGCTGGCCGGCTCCAAGGACTACCGCTACAGCCACCTCGCTCGCGTCGTCAGCGCAGGGCTGCAGGAGTTCCAGTTTCACCACGAGAGCGGAGCGCAACTCTCCCGTGAAGACCTGCTCGACACCGTCCGGCGCTCGATTCAGCGCGCCACGGCGCTCACCTCCAACGACCTGAAGAAGGGCGTTTCCGGCCTGGCGACGATCGGCGCAACCGCGCCATTCGTGGGTCTGCTTGGCACGGTGGTCGGCGTCATCAACGCGTTTGTCGGCATCGCGTCATCGGGCTCGGGCGGCATCGGCGCCGTCTCGGCCGGTATCGCTGAGGCACTGGTGGAAACGGCGCTCGGACTGTTCGTGGCCATCCCGGCGGTGTGGTTCTATAACTACCTGTCCGGACGCCTCGAATACTTCAGCGTCGAGATGGACAACTCCTCGTCGGAGATGGTCGACTACTTCATCAGGAAGACGGCGTAATCAGGGACTTGAGACTTGGGACCTGGGACCTGGGGTACTGACGCCCCGGCCCAAGCCCCAAGCCGCAAGCCCCAAGCCCAGGAGAATTCACCATGTCAATGGATGTCGGCGGGGCAAAAGGCGGAATCAAGTCGGATATCAACGTCACGCCGCTCGTGGACGTCATGCTGGTGCTGCTGATCATCATGATGATCGTGGCGCCGCTGCTCCAGAAGGGCGCCGACGTGAAGATGCCGTCTGCCGCCAACAGTTCCGACAAGCCCGAGACTCAGGATCAGACGGTCGTCGCCATCGACAAGAACGACCGGTTCTTCGTCAACGGCATTCCGGTTCGCCGCGAAGAGTTGAGGACCAAGGTGTCCGACATTCTCGAGTCCAAGAAGGAGCGAATCGTGCTCATCAAGGCCGACGAGGATGCCAAGTACTCGGCAATCATGGATGCCATGGACGAGCTCCGCGCCGGTGGTATCGAGGACATGGGCCTCATCACCGAACGCAAGGTCCGGCCCGGACAGACGGGGAGCAACTGAGATGGCGCACGCACATCATCACCTCGGCGCCGACCGGATCGTCACCGCCAAGAAGCTGGAAGTGAGCAGTGACATGAACATCACGCCGATGATCGACGTGTTGCTCGTGCTGCTGGTCATCTTCATGGCCGCCCTGCCGTTGTCTCAGAAAGGCATCGACGTCAATCTGCCGGCCGAGACCAAGAGCGCCAATCAGACGCAGGTCGATGTCTCGCAGATCGTCCTCAGCTACACCGCTGATCGGAAGATCTCGATCAACAACTCCGACGTCACCATCCCCGAGCTCGAGGATCGGCTCCGCCGGATCTTCGAAGAGCGCAAGGACAAGACGATGTTCGTGATGGGCGCGGGAACGCTGCGCTACGGAGATATCGTCGAGGTCATTGACGCGGCCAAGGGTGCCGGTGTCGAGAAGGTCGGCATCGTCACCGAGGGCATGCGGAAGGCCGCAACCGCCGGCAAGGTTCCGGGCGGCAACTAGACCGCGCCCAGTCGGTTCAGACACTCACGGCCACCTGCGGAAGCGGGTGGCCGTTTTGTTTTGCTTATTCGCGCGATGAGCTGGCCGGTGGTACCGCCGGGAGTTCCTTCAGCTCCGGCAGCGTCTTATCCGCGTTGTGCCAGATCTGCCGCAGCTCTCCGTAAGCCCGCTGTGCGGTGGCCTGGTCGCGAGCGGCGGTTGCCGCGCGGGCCAGGCCGAGCAGCGAGAGTGCTCGCTTCGGCGTGCGCTTCAGCGCGGCCTCGAACTCTGGAATCGCCTCCTTCGGCCGCCGCACGTCCATCAGCATTTCGCCCACGAGTTCGTGGGCGGGCTTCACCGGCACCGGCGGGCCGAACTCGAACGAGAGACTGTCTTCGACCACCGCTGCCTGCCGCGCGAGCACCAACGCCTCTTCGCGCCGGCCCTCGGTGAAGAGCAGCCCCGCTTCGAGCTGCTGCGCCATCACCGCCGGCACTCGTTTGTCGCCGCCACCGCCAGCCGAGGGCAGGCCGGTCTGCGGCTGCGACGGCGCCGCCGCGCTGTGCCCCGCATGGGCGTCAAGAGGCGCCTCGCCGGCCAGAGCCGCCATTGCCTGCAGCGCGTTGTTCGCCGCCGCGCGATTGCCCGAGCGCAGCGCGGCGAAGCCGCCGGCGAACAGGTCGGCGGCCGCGGCAACGTCGCCAAGGCCAGTGGCCGGCACGGGTGGCTTGGCATCGGTCCACCTGCGGGTTTCGATGACCCAGGCCGCACGCGCCAGCGCCAGGTGGCTGCGGGTTCGAACCGATCCGCTCTTGGCCGCGTCCGCTTCGATCTGGCTGAGGATGCCACGCGCGTCCTGCTGCCGGCCCTGCTGCAGATAGCCGTAGAGGGCCCACAGCAGCGCGTGAAAGCCACGCTCGTCGACGCCGAGGCTCTTCTGCGCGACCCGCGCATCGGCCGCCTGATAGGAGCGTTCATTCACCGCCACCGCTTCATCCCACATGCCGAGCGCGAAATAGATGTGCGAGGGCATGTGCAGTGCGTGCGACGCGGCGGGCGCGATCTTCGAATACGCATCGGCGAAACGCAGGCCGAGCGGCGCGTGGATCGGATCGTCGTACGAGTGGATCAGATAGTGGGCCGCACCTGGGTGCTGCGGATTCCTGGCGTAGACCTGCTCGACGAGTGCCGCGGCGCGCATGTAGATCGACACGTCGCGGCCGTTGTGGCTGGTGCCGAGCAGCGCCAGCGCGAAAAACGCCGTCACTTCGTCGTCGGCGGGATACTTTTCATGCATCCTGCGCATCGCCTCGGCATAGGCGAGGTCGCGCGCCAGCTTCTCGCCGGCGCCATAGAGGCTGTCGAGCGATCCGAGCCAGTCCTTCTCCTTGGGCGTCGGCGCTTTGGCCAGCCGCGCTTCAGGAGTTGGCGCCAGCCGCGCCAGCGCCGCCTTGGCGAGCTCCGGGGCGGTCTGCTGCCACACCGGGTGGTTGTAGGTCATGGCCTCCCCCCAGAAGGCCATCGCAAAGTTGGGGTCAGCCTTCTGCGCGTCTTGGAACGCCTCTTTGGCGTCGTCGTACTCGAAGCTGTGGAGCAGGAGGACGCCCTTCAGAAAGGCCGGCTGTGCCGCCGAAGATCCTGAGGTGGGGAAATCGATGGTGCCCAACTGGCCTTGGGCGCGAGGAGTGCTGGTCGTGAACAAGACGCCGGCGGACAGGGCCAACACCAAACTGAGGCGACGGATCATTAGGGGGATCTCCTCAATGCCGAAGTCTAACAACAGAAGGCCCGCCTCTGCTCGCGGATTGTCGGGCGAGCGAGGGCGGATCTCGGCGTAGCGGCCTGGGCCGCGTAGGCGGACACAAGGCACAAGGCAGAAAGAGGCGGTGAAAGCGAAGGGCGAGCCCACAAGGACTCGCGCCTTTGAACAGGTTCTGCAGGTTCTGCAGGTTCTGCAGGTTCTGCAGAACCTGATTCTCAGTTGAACGTGTACCTGAAGCTGAGCATGAACTGATAGACGTCGGTAAGGCCGCTCGTCGTCTCCAGCGACTTCGTGAGCAGCTGGTTGTTCACGACTTGCAGCCGGTAATTCAGCCGGCCCTGTGCGTCGATGCCCGGGTTCATCAGAATGTTGTTCCGGGTCAGACGCTGGCCGACACCCCAGTTCGAGTTGAGCATGTTCCCGAAGTTGGTGATGTCGATGCGGAACTGACCCGCGTTGCGCTTGCCCTTGATGTTCTTGAACACATCCTGCGTCAGGCTCAGGTCCATTCTCTTGACCATCGGCAGGAACACGGCGCCGCGCTCGGCGTATTGGCCGCGGTGCTCACTCAGGTATTTGTCCTGTTGGATGTAGGCCTCGAACGCGTCGGCCTGTTGAGCCGCAGTGTAGGTGATACCGGCGGTGACGCCGTCGACGAAGTTCATCTCGGACCTGTCGCGCGGGATGTAGATGAGGTCACCGTTCGCACCGTCACCGTTCGCGTCGGACGCGAAGATGTAGCTCGTGTTGTTGTTGGTCCTGGCCTCCCAGAAGACCGCAACGCTGGTGGCGCCCCAGCCGAAGTACTGGTGCGTGTAGGAGCTCTGAACGTAGACGCGATGGCCAGGCGAGGCAGTCGAAAAGCCGAGGCCCGGATTGTTCGGATCGCCCGGGGTCGCGTTCGACGACCACGACGCGAACGCCGTGGAACCCGGATCGATCGTGTTCCTCGCGCGGCCGTAGCTATAGGCGGAGCGCAGCGTCCACCCGTGGAAGTTTGGCTTTGAAGCCGAGAATGCCAGATTCCAGTTCCGGCCGACGTCCTGGTTTTTCATGACGATCGCGCTGGTCACCTGATTGCCGGCCACGTTGTTGATCCGGTTGACGCAGGGCCCGGCCGTTCCGGCGCCGCAGGCCGTGCCCACCCATCGCTGTCGGGTGTCGGCGCCGGTGAACCGCGTCTGCGCTTCCGGCAGGTTGGCGTTGATGTAGTAGATGCCATTGAGATCGCGATTGTAGAGGTACTCCACCGTCCCGGTGACGCCGCCGGGCAGGCGGCGATCGAGCGCGATGTTGTTGCGCCACACCTGCGGGAACTTGAAGTTGTTGTCGGTGACGTTCAGTTCGTAGCTGGCCGCGCCTTCGCCGGTGACGGTCGTGGGTTTGTATCGATCGACGTTCGTCGAAAACGGAAACGCCGTCGTATTGGGGACCGAGATGCTGCCCTGAAGC
Source organism: uncultured Acidobacteriota bacterium (assembly GCA_963773045.1). Classification (GTDB taxonomy): domain Bacteria; phylum Acidobacteriota; class Vicinamibacteria; order Vicinamibacterales; family UBA2999; genus 12-FULL-67-14b. Next base: position 892,637 of record CAVYZT010000005.1, read on the forward strand.
ACGCCGGTGTTGCCGAGCTGGTTGGAGATCCACACGTAGAGTGGCTGGCCAGTGAAGACGCCGGTGCCGCCGCGGATCTGAGTCTTGGCGTCCGAGCTGACGTCGTAGTTGAAGCCCAGCCGCGGCGACCATAGAACGTTGGCGCCAGGCATGGCGCCGGTATCGTATTTGATCGAGCTGCCGTCTTCCTGCCTGAACGTGAGGGCATCCGCCTTGGCATTGCGATAGGCCGTGTTCTCAAAGAACGGTGTGTCGAGGCGCAAGCCGGCAGTGACGGTAAGGTTCGTCTTCGGCCGCCACTCATCCTGGGCATACACGCCGCCATACCAGACCTGCAGCGGCTGAATCGGCTTGTCCAACCCTGGAATATTCATGTACCGGACCTGGTAGTTCCGCATCGTTACTGCCGACGTCGTCCGGTTGGGATTGGCCAACGCAGCCGCCATCTCGGCGTAGAAATCGGTGAGGCTGTTGAATACGTACGCACCCTGCTTGCAGCAGTTGAAGAACACGTTCTCGGAACGATAGCGCTGCAGCGCGCCGCCGAGGGTCAGCGAGTGCTTGCTGCCGAACCTCACGAAGTCGTTTTTGAACTGGAGCGTCTTGTACCGCAGCTCGTTGTTCGGCGTGAACGGCTCGGCGCCGACCGAGGTGTAGGCGACGCCGTTACCGTCGAGAATGTCGATGAAGGGGAACAGCTTGAAGTTCTGCGGCCGGCTCTCGTCGTTGGATGTGAACCCGACGGTAAAGCTGTTCGACATGGTGTTGCCGAGAATCGAATTCCATTCGCCGATACCCGACTTGATGTTCTCGAGGATCTTGTAGTTGGAGTTCGCGAAGTTGACGAAGTTGGACGTGAATGTGTTGCGGCCGATCCCGGCCGACGTCGAGCCCGACAGATTGTTGTCGGAGCTCGAATTCAGCTGGATGTAGCCGAAACTGATCTTGTTGGCGTTGTTCAGATTCAGGTCGCTGCGCAGCATCGTGCGCTTTTGCGGCGTGGTGTCGTCGGTTGGGTCGAAGGAGCCGGTGTCGTAGTCGAAGTTCTGTTTCATGAACGCGCTCAGCTGTGTCAGGTCCGACGCGAGCACGCGCGTGACGTTGCCGGCCACCGGTTCGCCGCCATTGTTGGCCCGGAACGAGTTGAGCGGGCGGACGTCGCTTTCATCCTCGTAGTTGCCGAAGACGAACAGCCGGTTCTTGACGATCGGCGTGCCCGCCCAGCCGCCGGTCTGCCGCGTGTTGAATGTGCCCGGGTTGAACACCAGCCCGTGGGCGTCGGTGCCGACGAAGTCTTCGTTGCGGAAACGGTGATAGAGCGAGCCGCGAACCTGGTTCGTGCCGCTGCGGGTGATCGTGTTGACGGCGGCGCCAACGAAGTTGCCTTGGCGCACGTCGAAGGGCGCGATGCTCACCTGAATCTGCTCAACGGCTTCGAGCGAGATCGGTGCGACTCCGGTACGGTCTCCAGGCTGGCCGCCGAGACCGAACGAGTTGTTGAAATACGCGCCGTTCACCGTGATGTTGTTCATGCGGTTGTCTTGACCGCCAAACGACATCCCCGAGGACTGCGGCGTCAGTCGTGTCAGATCGCCGATTCTGCCGGAAATGGTCGGCAACGTCGCGATGGTTTCGCGATCGACCGACGTCGCCGCGCCGGTGCGTCCCGAATTGAACACGACGTCCGACTGGGCCGTCACCGTGATGGTTTCGGTGACGGCAATCGGCTTGACCGCGAACGCCACATCCGTGGCGACGCCGAGATTGATCTCGATGCTCTCCTGCGTCTCGGGCGCGAACGCCGTAGTGCCGGTGCCTGTGTAGGCGACGGTCACCGAATATGGCCCGCCGACGCGCATGTTGAGAATGAAGAAACGGCCGTCGGTCCGGCTCACGGTTTCGTAAGTCGTGCCCGAGGGCAAGTGAATTGCGATGACGCTCGCGCCATGGACCGGCTGCTGCTTCTCGTCAAGCACTTTGCCGACGAGCTGTCCGGTCGTCACGCCCTGCGCGTTCGCCGAGGTTGTTGCAAAGACGCCAACCGCCAGAAGGGAGAAGACGATTCGAGTCAAAAATTTCATTCGCGATGCTCCTGATTCCATCACTCCGTAAACCAGCACAACTTACCACCTGCGTATCACGCACAAGTAAAACAAAAGGGCGGGCCGCACCGCGCGTCCACGGTACGAGCCCGCCGGTCTTGGTCGTCTGACCCAGTTACAGACGTGTCCCTGCAGTCTGCGTCATTTCGAGCCCTAATTCGTGCCCGATGCCTTCTTGCGCAGCTCGTTGGCGCGGTCGGCTAAAACCGACGCGTCCTTCAGCAACTGCTGTTGCTTCTTCGGGTCCTTCTCGAGGTTGGCTTGCAGCCGGAAGAGGAGACCTTTATAGGTGATGGCCTCCATGTAATTCGGGTTGATCCCGATCGCCTTGTCGATCGCTTGCAGGCCGTCCTGCACGTATTCCATCTTCTCCTTGTCGGAGAGCCGGAAGTCGCGGAACGCCTTGTCCCAGTAGTACTGGGCGACGGTGTAGTGGGCTTCGGGGTTGTTCGGCTCGATCTTGATCCGCTCGTTGAGCGTGGCGATGGTCTTGGTGAAGTCGCCCTGCCGGTTGTAGTAGCCGGCGAGCACGGTGTAGACGGTGGGATCGTTCGGCTTGGCGTCGCGTCCCTTCAAGAACATCTGCTCGGCCAGGTCGTACTCGCCCGAGTCCTCGTAGATTTTGGCGAGCGCAAAGTAGTTGGTCGGCTCGTTGGGATTCAGTTCGATCATGCGCTTGACCACGGGCTCCGCCGCCGTCGGATCGTTCAGCTTGTCCGGTCCGTAGGCGGCGACCAGGTACTCGAGCGAGAGAATGCGCATCTTCTCGTCCTGCGTGATCTTCTCGCTCGCCAGCTTGTAGTTGGCGATCGCCTTTTCGAGCAGCGCGTCGTTGGCCCCCTCGCCCCGCTTGACCGGACGATACATATTGTCGTACGAGTTCGCCAGGTAGAAGTAGACGCAGCCTGGACCGATCGTGCAGGTCTGGAGCGTATTGTCCGGGTCGAGAGTCGTGGTCTCTTCGTACTTTTCGACCGCCGCTTTCCAATCCGAGCTTGCGTACAGCTTGTTGCCGTCTTTGTACGCCTTCATGCCGCGGATCTGGCCAAGTTGTCCGCAGCCGGCCAGCGCGAGGCCAAACCCGGCGATGAGTGCCAGACACGCTGCCGTAGACCGAATCCTCATCAGTGCCCCCTTAAAGTCCCGTATTGCTCTCAACGGCGCCACCGCCCCCCTCGGCCCACAGGATGGCGCCCGCAGTTTGTATCAGCCGTCTATTATGTGGTGTCTCGATTGGTGCTGCCCAGGCCGCCGATGTCGTACCTGCCATGCGCGCCACCGATGGCGCAGATGACCAGACAGCAAAACGCCTCACGCCCAAGAGCGGCAAAGTATAGCCCCGTTTCTTGACCCCTCGCAACCGCGACCCCTATCATGGCCGCAGGGCCATCTTCCCACCCAACTTTAGACACCGAAACTGATGATTCGCTTCGAGGACCTTCTAGAGAAGGTCCATCGCTATAGTCCGGAGGCGGACCTCGAGCTGCTCCGCCGGGCCTATGTGTTCTCCGCGCTGGAACACAAGGGACAAGTCCGCCATTCCGGCGAGCCGTACCTGGTCCACCCCATGGAAGTGGCGAACATCCTCGCCGACATGAAGCTCGACGCCGTCTGCATCGCCTCGGGCCTGCTGCACGACGTGGTCGAGGACACACTCACCACCCCTGAGCGCATCCGCGAGAAGTTCGGTGAAGACGTCGCCCACATCGTCGAGGGTGTGACCAAAATCGGTGCGATCCCGTTTTCCTCCAGCGAGGAGCGCCAGGCTGAGAACTTCCGAAAAATGCTGCTCGCGATGGTCGACGACATCCGCGTCATCCTCGTCAAGCTCGCCGATCGCCTGCACAACATGCGGACGTTGCAGTACATGCCGGAAGACCGCCGGGTCCGGGTCGCGCAGGAAACCATCGACATTTACGCGCCGATCGCCAACCGGCTCGGCATGAGCCGAATCAAGAACGAGCTGGAGGAGTTGTCCTTCAAGTATCTGGAGCCGTCGGCCTTCGAGTCGCTCCGCGCCAAGGTCGAGGCCAAACGCCAGCCGATGGAGGGGATAATCGAGTCGCTCATCAGCGCGATTCGCTCCAAGCTCGACGAAGCACAGGTTCCGGTCATCAGCATCGACGGACGGCTGAAACGCCTGTACAGCATCTGGCTCAAGCTCAAGCGGCAGAAGATCGATTTCGAGCAGGTCTACGACTTCGTCGCTCTGCGGATTGTGACGCCCTCGGTCAAGGACTGCTACGCGACGCTCGGGATCATCCATCAGACCTGGTCACCCGTCCCCGGCCGCATCAAGGACTTCATCGCCATTCCACGCCCGAATGGATACCAGTCGCTCCACACGTCGGTGATCAGCGAGCGCGGCTTCCCCTTCGAGGTTCAGATTCGCACCGCGGAGATGCATGGGCTCGCCGAGGAAGGCATCGCCGCGCACTGGAAGTACAAGGAGGGCCGGGTTGGCGCCGGGCGCGACGAGCAGTACTTCCAGTGGCTGCGCCAGCTGCTCGAGTGGCAACAGGAGGTTCGCGACCCGCAGGAGTTCATGGCCAACCTCAAGATCGATCTCTATCCTGAGGAGGTCTACACGTTCACGCCGCGAGGCGCGGTCAAGGTCCTGCCGAAGGGCGCCACCGCCATCGATTTCGCCTACGCCATCCACACCGACGTCGGTCATCAGTGCGTCGGCGCTCGCGTCAACGGGCGGATGGTGCCGCTGCGCACGCGGCTGCAGAACGGCGACATCGTCGAGATCATCCGCAACGCCTCGCACAAGCCGAGCCGCGACTGGCTCAGCTTTGCGGTGACTTCACGCGCGCGCAACAAGATCAAGCATCTGATTCAGGGCGAAGAGAAGGAGCGCGCGATCGAGCTCGGACGTCGCGTCTTCGAAAAGGAATCGCGGCGGTTCGGCCTGAATCCCGCGAAGCTCATCGACAGCGATGCCTGGACACGTCTGGCCACCGAGTTCAGCGTGTCCAAGTCCGACGATGTGCTGGCGCAGATTGGGTACGGAAAGGTCTCGTCACGGCAGGTCCTCGACAAGCTCGTGCCGCCGGAGCAGCTCAAAGAGCAAGCGCCGGATCATCCGGTCGTGTCGGCGGTCAAACGCGTCCTCAGCCCCGGTTCCAGCGATCGCATCACCGTTCGCGGCGCCGACGATCTGATGATCTTCCGCGCGCGCTGCTGCAACCCGATTCGCGGCGAAAAGATCATCGGCTATATCACTCGAGGCAAGGGCGTCTCAGTCCACTCCGCCAGTTGCGCCAATGTCGTCAACCTGATGTACGACCCGGAGCGGCGGATTGACGTGGAGTGGGACAAGGGCACCGATGCGGCGCCCTACACCGTGCGGCTGACGATGGAGGTGGAAGATCGCAAGGGGATCCTTGCCGAGCTGAGCGCGAAGATCGCCAGCATCAACACCAACATCACCAACATGGAAGCCACGACCGGCGATCGCCGTGGGCGGATCGAGATGACGATCGAGATCAAGGATGTGAAGCACCTGGAGAAGGTGATCAAATCCATCCGAGGGGTCGAGGGCGTCCTCGACGTCGAGCGAGCCGTCCGCAGCTGAGTGCGGCGACCAACCTCCTGAGCGGCGGCGACAAACCTTTGGGTGTGTCGTCGATCCTTCAGGCGGCTTTGACGACCTTGCCGGATCGAATGCAGCGGGTGCAGGCGCGAATGCGCTTGTTGCCGCCGTCGACGACCGCCCGGACGCTCTGCAGATTCGGCTCGAACCGGCGAGGACGGACGTTATGGGCGTGGGACACGCGGCGCCCGACGGCCGGTCCCTTCCCGCAGATTTCACAGCGCATGGCCATGGCCTAGAACTCCTCTAAAACCCTTCAGTGGAAACGAAAATGCTACCACGGCCGGTCGCGGCCTCGCCACAGATTACGCAGGTCACACCGAACGTCTCGGCGCCGGCCAGCAACTGCGGCAAACCGGTCCGCCGTCCTTCAAGGCGTAACGATCAGAGGAGAAGAGGGTTGCGGCGCGACGGGAGGCATCTGTCGAAGCACCCGCGCCAGCAGTTCGAGATAGCTGGTTGGCGAGTCGCCCACCGCTGCGCCGTCGTGGCGAGCGCCTCGTTCGATGCCTCGCAAGAGCGCCGCGACTTCGCGCTCGGCTCGCGATCCGCCGGCCTTGGTCAGCTCGTCGACAATCGGTCGCAGCTCTCTTCGAAGACCTTCAGCCACCGGCGAGCTCGCAGACTCATCGTAAATGACGCCTTTACTGGCGGTTTCCAGCGTCGTGGCCAGCGCCGCAGCGGCATGGGCGACGTCAAGGTCGACAAGCTTGGTGAGTCCAGCCGGTTTGTGCCGGACCACCATCGTTTGGAGAATGAAAAAGAGCTGCAGCTGACGCTCGGAAATGTTGCCGAGAGTGGCCATCAGGATGCCGACATCCTGATCGATTTGCCGCTTCACGACCGCCGCCGGATGTCGATGAGCCGTCTCGAGGAACACGCAATCTGACGGACAGGCGATCTCGATCTGGCGTTTGGTGGCGCAACAAATCGGGCAGATTTCCTGACGAAGCGCGGGGCAGGCCCGCTTGGCCGGCCGTTTCTGACAGAGCGGGCATCGCATTCCGAACAGGATAGCTCGCGCCGCTCGACTTCAGAAGGGTGTGTAATTCTTGCCATGGCTTGGGTGGCTTCCGTGCCAATCCAAGCCCTCTATTTGTCATCGTAGGCGGACAGAGTGTCCGCTAGAACCCAAATCGCGGACGCGGCGTCTAACTACGAGTAAACAGTGTTCGGGCGCCCTGAGAATCGGGCGAGCTTTAGTTGTAAGTCGTTATAGAACATAGCGATAGAGAAAGACGGCCGGTGTCAGTCTCGAACCCACGCCCGGTGGGCTGCGTAGCGAGCTGGATCGGTTCATAGTCCCGGCTGCCTTTCTCCTGGCTGATTACCGGTTTCCGACTCTGCGGATAGATGGCTGGTTCATAGGCATCGCTCTTGCATCTAGAGCGGGCAATCATAAGACCTCCCTTCAAGTGGTGGGAGGAACGGAAGGAGCGGCTGAAGTCATGGCCAAGGCAACGAAAAAGTCCACAGTCGTGGCTGAGACGCCCACGAGGGCGCGATACGCGGAACTGAGGCGGATGCTCGAAGAGCGTCAGCGCGAAATCCTGAGCGAAGTGCAGGGCAAGATCCGCGATGTGCGCGCCGAAGGTTCAGAGAAACCGCACGAGGTTCTCGATCAAGGCGAGACCTCCGAGGTCGACATCCAGGAAGATATCGAGTTCGCGCTCATCCAGATGAAGGCCGAGACGCTGAACAAGATCAACGAGGCGCTTTCGCGGCTCGAGGACGGCAACTACGGCCAGTGCTTCGAGTGCGGCGACGAAATCGCCGAAGCGCGGCTGCGCGCGCTGCCGTTCGCGGTCCGCTGCAAGGACTGCGAGGAGGCTCGCGAGAACGCCCAGCAGCGTGAGCGGGTGCTGGCCCGTCGGGGTAACAGCTCCACGCTTCTGTTCGACATGCGGGGATAGTCCCCGGCGTCCTTAAACCACAGGCTCCGCCGGAAGCGGAGCCTGTTGGTTCCCTTCCGGCGAAGTCCCAAACCAAAGTCAGCGGTTGGCCGCAGCACTGAAAGGCTTCGCCATGTCCGACCAACTGGATCAATTCGACCCGCGGGTGCCCGAGAGCTCGTTCCGGTTGCCGCCCGACATGCCCGTCCTGCCGTTGCGGGATACGGTGCTCTTTCCGCAGGCCTTCATGCCGCTCGCGGTGGCGCGCGAGAGCAGCGTCAAGTTAATCGACGAGGCAGTGGCCGGTGGTCACACCATCGCGGTGTTCGCGCAGAAGGAAGCGAGCGAGGACGAGCCCAGTCGAGACGATCTGTATTCGATCGGCACCGCCAGCCAGATCCACAAGATGTTCAAGCTGCCGGACGGGAGCCTGCGCATCATCGTCCAAGGTCTGGCCCGCGTCCGCCTCAACGAGGTGTCGCAAGAGCGGCCGTATCTGCGCGCGACGGTGACCGAAGCGCCCGAAGTGCAGCTCGAAGCCGATCGGCTCGAGATTGACGCGCTGCAGCGCAACATCAAGGCAAACTTCCAGCAGATCGTGTCGATGTCGCCGTTGATGTCGGACGACCTGCAGGCGCTTGCCGTCAATATCACCGACCCCGGCCGTCTCGCCGACTTCATCGCCTCGAGTCTCGGAACGATTTCGACCGAGACCAAGCAGGAGGTGCTGCACACGCTCGATGTGCGCGCGCGCCTGGATCTGCTGAACCGTCTGCTGATCAAGGAGCTCGAGGTCCTCGAGCTCGGTTCGAAGATTCAATCGCAGGTGCAATCGGAGGTCGGCAAGAACCAGCGCGACTACTTCCTGCGCGAGCAGCTCAAGGCGATCCAGAAAGAGCTGGGCGAAGGCGACGATCAGACCAGGGAAATCGAGGAGCTGCGCGCGAAGCTCGAAGCCGCCGGCTTGCCCGAGGCGGTGAAGAAGGAAGCGCTGCGGGAGCTCGATCGGCTCGCGAAGATGCCGCCGGCTGCCGCCGAGTACACCGTCGCGCGCACCTATCTCGATTGGATCGTCGCGCTGCCCTGGTCGAAGCGGACCGATGAAATCATCGATCTGAAGAAGACCAAGGACATTCTCGACGCCGAGCATTCGGGTCTTGAGAAGGCCAAAGATCGCATCCTCGAATACCTGGCAGTGCGCAAGCTGAACCCGGGCATGAAGGGACCGATCCTCTGCTTTGTCGGCCCTCCGGGCGTCGGTAAGACGTCGCTCGCGCGGTCGATCGCACAGTCGCTCGGGCGGAAGTTCGTCCGCATTTCGCTCGGCGGCGTCCGTGACGAGGCGGAAATTCGCGGCCACCGGCGCACCTATATCGGTGCGCTGCCCGGACAGATCATCCAGGGCCTGCGCCGCGCCGAGTCGAAGAATCCGGTGTTCATCCTCGACGAAGTGGACAAGCTGGGCGCCGATTTCCGCGGCGACCCCTCGTCGGCGCTGCTCGAAGTGCTCGATCCGGAGCAGAACAACACGTTCCGGGATCACTATCTCGACGTGCCGTTCGATCTGTCGGAGGTGCTCTTCATTACGACGGCCAACGTGCTCGACACGGTTCCGCCGCCACTCCGCGATCGAATGGAAGTGCTCGAGCTGCCCGGCTACACCGAGGACGAAAAGCTGCTGATCGCGCGCGATCATCTGGTGGCCAAGCAGGTGGAGAACAACGGGCTCACGCCCAAGCAGATTGTCTTCACTGACGCAGCGCTGCGGACGATCATTCGCGGCTACACCCGCGAGGCCGGAGTGCGCAACCTCGAGCGCGAAGTCGGCGCCATTTGCCGTAAGGTCGCGCGGCGTCGCGCCGAAGGCGACGAAGAGAAGATCCGCGTGACCCCGGAGCTCGTTCACGAGCTGCTTGGCGCCCCGCGCTTCATGGAAGAAGAGATCGCCCATCGGACGAAGAATCCCGGCGTCGCCATCGGCATGGCATGGACGCCGGTTGGCGGCGACGTGCTGTTCGTCGAAGCGTCGCGGATGGCCGGTCCCGGCACTCTCACGCTGACCGGTCAGCTTGGCGACGTCATGAAGGAGTCCGCCCGCGCGGCACTATCCTGGGTTCGCGCGCACGCGTCGGAGTGGGGTATCGATCCGGAGTTCTTCAAGAACTCGGAGATCCACTTGCACGTTCCGTCGGGCGCGATTCCCAAGGACGGCCCCTCCGCCGGTGTCACGATGGTCACGGCGCTCGTCTCGGAGCTGACGCGCCGTCCAGTGCGCGGCGACGTCTCGATGACCGGCGAGATCACGCTGGCCGGCAAAGTCCTGCCGGTCGGTGGCATCAAGGAGAAGGTGCTGGCCGCCAAGCGCGCTGGTGTGCGTGAAGTGATCCTGCCGCGGCAGAACGAAAAGAACGTCCGCGAGGACCTCGGTGAAGAGCTCCGCCGCGGGCTGACGATTCACCTGGTCAACACGATCGACGAAGTGCTGCTGCTCGCGCTCGTTCGCCAGACCGACCGGCCGGTCAAATCAGCGTCAGGCCCGCCACGGTCTTCAGATCGACGATCTCACCTGCCGCGACCAGGGCTCGGGCCTCGGCCACGGTAAACGTTCGAGGCTCGATCTCTTCGTCCTCGTCTTTCCGCGCCGTGGAGTCTGGAGCCGGCTGCTCCAGCTCCTGGCAGCGGAAATAGATCATCTCCTCGTCACAGAATCCCGGCGTGGGGTAGTAGCCACCAAGCCGCTCGACGCGCCGTGGCACCAGACCAATCTCTTCCTCGCACTCACGCGCGGCAGCCAGGGCAGGATCTTCTCCCGGCTTCAGACTGCCGGCGGGCAACTCCCAAATCCATCGATCCAGCGTGTAGCGATACTGCCGAATCAGAATCACTTTGCCTGGCTCGGGAATCGGCAGCAGGACGACGGATCCGGGATGTCGAACGATTTCGAGCGTGACGGTGTGCCCGGTCGGCAGCGTGACCCGATCGACTTCCAGATTGAAGATGCGTCCGCGGTACACCTCGCGTCGCTCGAGGAGCCGAGGGTGCGGTGCGTCGCTCATGAACGTCGAAGTGGCCGCCTACACGTCACAAAGGATGACGGCCTCACGGAGAGACGTCATCGGGTCTCGCGTCGGCACGAATTCGTGCGCGAGGTGGCCGGTGAAACCGGCGGCGCGCGGGCTCTGCGAATCCCCGGCGCGCGCGGCCGCCGGGGCGAGCGCGATCATCGCCGTCGATCGCAGGACCTCACGCCGGCCGATGATTCCTCCCTCCGTTGGGACGGGCGGCGAATCGGACATCGCGAATGGAATTCTAGTCCGCAATTCACGTGAATCGAGACGAATTGCCTGCTGCTTTCGGCAGTCGGCTCTCGGCTTTCCATAACCGGCCCTGAGCTGAAAGCTGAAAGCGCCCAGCGCCAGACTCGAGCGAGCGCTGTGGTTAGGCTCTGCGCGGTTTCTGAATGGCCATTGTGCGCGCCGATGTTCCCGCCTAGGATTACCGGAAACCGACGCCCAATTGCGCCGCGGGAGACCGGTATGCAGCAACCGTCCGAATCGTTCGACGCGATCGTCGTCGGCTCTGGTATTTCCGGAGGGTGGGCCGCCAAGGAGCTCACCGAACAGGGCCTGCGTGTCCTGCTGCTCGAGCGCGGCAAGAACGTCGAGCACGTCAAAGACTACGCCAGCGCGCGCAAGGCGCCCTGGCAGTATCCGCATCGCGGCGGAAGAACCCAGGAGATGGTCGACGCCTATCCCGTGCTGCAGCGGGACTATCCGCTGAACGAAAAGAATCTCGACTGGTGGGTATCGGAGAAGGATTCGCCCTACACCGAGGTCAAGCGGTTCGACTGGTATCGCGGCTATCACCTCGGCGGACGCTCGCTCACCTGGGGCCGGCAGAGCTACCGCCTCAGCGACTTCGACCTCGAAGCCAACACGAAGGAAGGGATCGCCACCGATTGGCCGATTCGCTATGCGGATCTGGCGCCTTGGTACGACCACGTGGAGAAGCACGCCGGGATTTCCGGGTCCCTCGAGCGGCTGCCCCAGTTGCCGGATGGACAGTTCCAGCCGGCGATGCCGCTCAACTGCGCTGAAGAGGCGGTGGCGGCCAGAATCGCGAGCCAGTTCGACGGCCGGCGGCGGATGATTCCGGGCCGCGTCGCAAATCTCACACAACCGCTCGGACGCCGTGGCCGGTGCCAGTACCGCAACGCCTGCTGGCTCGGCTGTCCGTACGGGGCGTACTTCAGCACGCAGTCGTCGACTTTACCTGCCGCCATGGCGACGGGCCGGCTGACCTTGAAGACCTTTGCCATCGTGACCGACGTCGTCTACGACCGTAATCGCCGGCGCGCGACCGGTGTGCGCGTGCTCGATGCCGTAAGTCAGACCACCACTGAGTACTCCGCCAAGGTCGTGTTCCTGTGCGCCTCCACGCTGAATTCGACGTGGCTGCTCATGCGGTCCGCGACCGATGTCTGGCCGGGCGGTCTAGGCAGCAGCTCGGGTGAGCTGGGTCACAACCTCATGGATCACCATTTCCGTTGCGGCGCCAACGGAGTCGTCGCTGGACAAGACGAACATAACGTCTACGGGCGCCGGCCGACCGGCTTCTATATTCCGCGCTTCAGAAACCTATTAGGCGAGAAGCGGCCCTACCTGCGCGGTTTTGGCTACCAGGGCGCCGCGAGCCGGCAAGGGTGGGAGCGCGCGGTTGCGGAACTCGGTGTCGGCGGCGCGTTCAAGGACGCGATGTCGACCCCGGGCCAGTGGCGGATCGGCGGCACCGCATTTGGCGAGATGCTGCCGAACCACGCCAATCGTGTGACGTTCGATCCGTCGAAGAAAGACAAGTGGGGGCTGCCGGTGCTCGCGATCGACTGCGCGACCGGCGAGAACGAGCGGCTGATGCGGCGCGACATGATGAACGACATGGCCGAAATGCTCGAAGCCTCCGGGGTGCGCGAGGTGCGCGTGTTCGACAACGGCTACTACCCGGGGATGGGCATTCACGAGATGGGCACGGCCCGCATGGGCCGCGACAGCAAGACCTCGGTGCTGAACGCGCACAACCAGGTCTGGGACTGCCAGAACGTGTTCGTGACCGACGGCTCGTGCATGGTGTCGTCCGGCTGCCAGAATCCGTCGCTCACCTACATGGCGCTCACGGCGCGCGCCGCGGCCTTCGCCGTTGAAGAGCTCAAACACGGAAACCTGTAGGCGGTTTGCAATGAGAGACGGACAGAGCTCCACATTGACCCGGCGCGAAGCGATGCTGAGCGTCACCGCATGGCTTGGCGGCACGGCATTGATCGGCGGAGACGGCCTGCTCGCCTACGCCTTCGACGAGAGCGCGTTGGATGCCGCTATCACTCAGGGCACTGGCGAGTTCACCGCCGAGCAGGTCGTCCTGCTGGACGAAATCGCCGAGACCATGCTGCCTGCGACATCGACACCTGGCGCCAAGGCGGCCAAGACCGGCGCTTTCATGGCACTGATGGTGACCGAGACGTACACTGAGCCCGATCGGCGAGTCTTCCGTACCGGCCTCTCGCAGCTCGACGCCACCTGCCGCTCCATGCACGGCGCGGGATTCATGCAGGCCACGCCGGCGCAGCGTCTCGCGCTCGTGGAGGCACTCGATCGCGAACAGAAGACGGCCATGGAGGAACGGGCCAACGCGCCGCGCTCACGCGCTCCGGCGGCGCCGGCCGTCGAGGGCGAGCCGGCCCATTACTTCCGCATGATGAAGGAGCTGGCGCTGCTCGGCTACTTCACATCAGAGGTCGGCTACACGCAGGCCATGCGCTACGTCGAGTCACCAGGCCGCTTCGATCCATGCGTGCCGCACGCGCCTGGTGACAAGACCTGGGCCTCTCACGCGTAGAACAGCTTCTCGCGCAGCTCTTCGGGGGCGACGTCGTAGACGACCGTTTCCAGTTCTTCGGGCAGGGGCGCCGTGAACGACAGCCGCTCGCCGGTGCGCGGGTGCGTAAACGCAATACGCTCGGCGTGAAGAAACGGGCGCGTCAGCCGCTGCACGGCTCGAAGGGTGTGCGGCACGCGGCGCTTGACGCCGCCGTAGAGCGCGTCGCCGACGACCGGGTGCCCAATCGCGCTCAAGTGGACGCGAATCTGATGCGTCCGTCCGGTCGCGATCGCCACTCTCAGCAGCGTGACGCCTTGCAGGTCGCGCGCCCAGGTGACGCGCGTCACCGCATCGCGCGCGCGGCTGGCGCGGGTCGTCATCTTGATCCGGTTCTTCGGATCGCGGCCGATCGCCGCGTTGATCCGCTTTCGCTGCTGCACCAGTCCCCACACCAGCGCGACGTATTCCTTCTCGACTTCGCGGTCGTGGAACTGTCGCGCCAGCTCGCGATGGGCCTCGTCGTGCTTGGCCACCACCATGACGCCCGAGGTGCCCTTGTCGAGTCGATGGACGATGCCCGGCCGCAGCTCGCCGCCAATGCCCGAGAGGTCCTTCACGTGATGCAGGAGAGCATTGACGAGCGTGCCGCTCTGATTGCCGGCGCCAGGATGAACGACCATGCCGGCCGGCTTGTTCACGACCACGATGTCGCGATCGTTGAAGAGCACCTCGAGTGGAAGGTCCTCGGGCTGGGCCGCAACCGGGCTCGCCTCGGGCAGTTCCACCGTGACGATGTCGCCGTCCCGAACCTCGGTGCTGGCTTTGGGCGTCTTGACGCGCGAGTGGGAGACGTGGCCGTTCTCGATCAGCCGCTGGATTTGCGAGCGCGACTGCTCCGGAATCTCACCGGCGAGGAATCGATCGAGGCGGCTTCCTTGGTGTTCGGCCTCGGCGGTGAGTTCGATTCGATTCACGGGGGAACAGGTTCTACAGGTTCTACAGGTTCTGCGGGTTCTACAGGTTCGAGGTTCGACAGGTTCGCGGGTTCGAGAGGTTCGGAACCATCGGAACCGGCAGAACCCGTAGAACCTGAAGAACCGGCAGAACCTGTGATGTTCTACGCGAATCGCGGCTTGCGCGGCCCTCGTGGCGGCGCCTCCGGTGCGGTTGGCCGTTCGGGACGGCCCAGGTACCAGAGCATGAACAGGCTCAACGGCGCGAGGATCAGCGAGATGAACTGCGAGGTCGAGATCAGGCCGAACACGATCCCGCGCTCGTCGCCGCGGAAGAACTCGATCGCGAAACGCATGACGGAGTACAGGCCGACGAAGCTCCAGAACGTGCGCCCTGAATAGGCGTTGGGCCGCTTCTCGAGCGCGAGCAGCACCAGCCAGATCAGAAACCCGGCACCCGCTTCGTACAGTTGAGTCGGATGCAGCGGAACGTTGAGTGGAGTACCAACGTTGAAGTTGGCCACTGGATCGGTAAACGTGATCGCCCAGGGCACGTTGGTCGGCTTGCCGTAGCAGCATCCGGCCATCAGGCACCCGAGGCGTCCCACCATGTAGCCGAGGGCGATCCCCGGCGCAAACAGATCCGCCGACGTCCACAGCGGCAGCCGGTGCTTGCGCAGCAGGTAAATGCAGACGAGGACCGCAGCAATCAGGCCTCCGTAGAACACGCCGCCCGAACGCAGGAGCGTCGTGAACTCCTGCCAGCTGCTCGTGAAGTGCTTGAAATCGACGACGAAGAGCAGCGCCTTGGCCCCGACCAGCGCGGCGATGATCACCCAGATGAGCAGGTCCATCACCCTGTTGCCGTCGACGCCGGCCGCGCGTGCGCGGCGCACGGCCATCCACAGGCCGATGAGGTACGCCGAGGCCAGCAGCACGCCATACGAATAGATGGTGATTGGTCCGAGCTCAAACAGGATTGGATGCACGACGTCGTCCTGGAAGCGTGTCTATGTGATCTGCGTCATCTGCGGCCCTGGCTGATCTCGATTCTGCGATCTGCGGCCCAGCCCAAGAATATCGAGGATCATGAACACGACGCCAACGGTAATAGCGGCGTCGGCGACATTGAACGCCCAGAAGTGCCAGCCTTGCCAGTAGGCGTCCACGAAATCCAGCACGTACCCGTCGGTTGACCGGTCGATCAGGTTGCCGATCGCCCCGCCCAGGATGCCGGCGATGCCGATACGGGCGAGCCGGTCACTGAGCGGCACTGACAGCGCGTACCAACTCACCCCGGCCAGCGCCGCCGACGCGACGATCGACAGCACCAGCGTCTTCAACGGGAAGTCCACCCCGTTCAACATCCCGAACGCCGCCCCCGTGTTGTGTACGCGGGTCAGGTCCAGGAATCCTGGAATGACGACCACGCTGTCGTGGAGGGGCAGCCGATCGCGAATCACGGCCTTGGTGACCTGATCGAGCACGACCACCGCCACGGCTATGAACAGCTCGAGCCTCCGGTGCGCGAGCAGGCTCACGACCTGGAGCGCCCGGTCATCTGCGTCATCGGTGTCATCTGCGGTACTAGAGACTCACCGGCTCGGCGAGCGCGTCGACGCACCGGCCGCAGATGCCAGGCAGCTCCGGAGACTGGCTCACGTCGGTCACATAGCGCCAGCAGCGTTCACACTTGATCCCTTCGGCCCGTTCGACACGGACCTGCAGGCCGTCGCTGGCCGTCACTCGCGCCACGCCAACCTGTGAGACGCCAAACAGCGTCGGCAGGAATTCCGCATAGCTGCTCAGGAGATCGGCCATTTCCCCAGACGCCGACAACGTCACTTGCGCGGACAGATTCGCTGCGATCACCTTCTCTTGCCGTTTCTGCTCGAGCTGCAGGTTCACCTCGTCGCGAACCGCACCGAGCGCGGCCCAGCGTTCGAGCAGGGCCGGGTTCTGCCATCCGGTGAGGTCCGCTGGAAAGAGCGCCAGATGCACCGACGGTTCACGCTCACCGGGCAGCAGCCGCCAGAGTTCGTCCATGGTGACCGACAAGATCGGCGCGAGCAGACGCGCCAGCCCGTCGACGATCTGGTACATCGCCGTCTGGCCCGACCGCCGCGCTTCGGACTTGGCGCCGAAGGTATACATCCGATCCTTGGTCACGTCCACGTAGAACGCGCTCAGGTCCACGGTGATCAGATGGTTCGCCGCGTGGAACACGGCGGGATAGTCGTAGTCGTCGTATGACGCGACCATCCGCCCGGCCGCCTCCGCGTACTTCGCGAGCACCCAGCGATCGATCTCGAGCAGTCGATCCCGGGGCACCAGGTCGTCTTTGGGATCGAAATCGTAGAGATTCCCCATGAGCACGCGAAGCACGTTGCGAATCTTCCGATACGCCTCGACCGTACGCGCCAGGACTTCCTTGCCGACCTTGATGTCTTCCCGATAGTCCACCATCGAGACCCAGAGCCGCAGGATCTCGGCGCCGCTTTGCTTGATCACGTCCTGCGGGACGATGGTGTTGCCGAGCGACTTCGACATCTTCCGGCCCTGCTCGTCGACGACAAAACCGTGAGTCAGCACCTGGTCGAACGGCGCGCGCCCGCGCGTGCCGATCCCGACCAGCAGCGAGCTGTGGAACCAGCCCCGATGCTGGTCGCTGCCCTCGAGGTAGAGGTCCGCGGGCCAGCGATGGTCTTCACGGAACGGCAGCACCGCTTCATGGCTGGAGCCCGAATCGAACCACACGTCGAGAATGTTCGTCTCGCGCTCGAACTCCTTGCCGCCGCACGACGGGCACTTGAGGCCGCCGGGCACGAACTCTTCCAGCGGGCGCTCGTACCGCGCATCGGCACCGTACTCGTCGAAGACCTGCGCGGCCTGTTCGACCAGCGCCTTGGTGAGCAGCGGCTGGCCGCAGCTCTTGCAGTCCATCGCCGGAATGGGCACACCCCAGGCACGCTGGCGCGAGATGCACCAGTCGGGCCGGTTGGCGATCATCCCGAAGATGCGTTCGCGTCCCCAGGACGGGATCCACCGCGTCTGGTCGATCGCCGCGAGCGCCTTCTGCCGCAGGTCCTGTGACTCCATGGCGATGAACCACTGCGCCGTGGCGAGGAAAATCACCGGGTTGTGGCAGCGCCAGCAGTGCGGGTACGAATGATCGAAATCCTCGCGATGCCACAACCGGCCGCGCTCTTTCAGTGCCGCCTCGATCTTGGGATTCGCCTCGTAGACCTGCAGGCCCGCGAAGAGCTCCACCGAGTCCACGAAGTGACCGCCGGCGTCGAGCGGCGCGTAGATCTCGAGTCCGTACTTGATGCCGGTGTGATAGTCGTCCGCGCCGTGACCGGGCGCCGTGTGCACTGCGCCGGTGCCGGCTTCGAGCGTCACGTAGTCACCCAGCACGCCGACCGAGTCGCGCGCATACAGCGGATGCCGAAACACAATCCGCTCCATCGTCCGCCCTTCGAACGTCGCCAGCAGGCGGTCGAACGGCCGGCCGGTCGTCTGGCCGACGAGCTCGGCGAGGTCCTTCGCGACGATCACGGCTTTGCCATCGACGTCGTACGCGCCGTAGGTGAAGTCCGGATGGAACGCGATGGCCAGGTTCGATGGGATCGTCCACGGGGTCGTCGTCCAGATGAGCACCGAGACGTCGCGGCCGTCGAGCGCAGGCACACGTCGAACCAGCTCGTCTCGGCTGTCGTGGCTCAGCGGAAATTCGACATAGATCGACGGCGAGGTGTGCGGCTCGTACTCGACTTCGGCTTCGGCCAGGGCGGTCCGGCAATGCGTGCACCAGTGCACCGGCTTCTTGCCCTTGTAAACCATGCCTTGCTCGACAAACCGGCCGAGCGCTCGCACGATCGTCGCCTGGTACTTGAAGTTCATCGTCTTGTAGGGGTCGCTCCACAGTCCGATGATGCCGAGGCGCTTGAAGCCACGCCGCTGGATGTCGAGATACTTCTCCGCGTACGCGCGGCACGCCCGGCGGAAGTCGGCCGTGCTCATCTGCCGCTTTTTGGGACCCAGCTCGCGATCGACGCGCAGCTCGATCGGCAGGCCATGGCAATCCCAGCCCGGCAGGTACGGCGCATCGAAGCCGGCCATGTTGTGCGACTTGACGACCAGGTCCTTCAGAACCTTGTTGAGCGCCGTGCCGATGTGAATCTCGCCGTTGGCGTAGGGCGGCCCATCGTGCAGCAGATAGGTCTTCGCGCCCTTGCGCGCCTGCCGGATGAGTCCGTACAGGTTCATGTCTTCCCAGCGGGCGACCGCCTGCGGCTCGGTTTCCTGCAGGTTCGCCTTCATCGAGAACGCAGTGCGCGGCAGGTTACACGTATCCTTCCAATCGGGCATGGCAGTGTGGATATTGTCCTTTGGGGCTTGGGGACCCAGGCCCAGGCCCCAAGTCCCAAGCCCCAAGCCAGTCAGGAGTCCGAATGTCCGTGCGCGAGACGGTGATCGACAACGGCTTGAAGGTCCTCATCCAAGAGGTTCACACCGCGCCACTGGCGTCGGTGTGGTGCTGGTATCGCGTCGGCTCGAAGGACGAAGGGCCGGGCCGGACGGGCGTGTCGCACTGGGTCGAGCACATGAACTTCAAGGGCACGCGGAACATTCCCCGCGACCAGGTGAAGGGCATCATCGAGCAGTTCGGCGGCGCGTGGAATGGCTATACCTGGATCGATCAGACGACGTATCTCGAGACCGCTTCCAAGGACGCGCTCGACCGCATGCTGTTCATCGAAGCGGAGCGGATGGACGCCTGCCTGTACGACCCAGCCGACTGCGAGTCAGAGCGGACGGTGATCATCTCGGAGCTGCAGGGCGGCGAGAACGAACCCGAGCAACTGCTCGACATCGAGGTGACGGCGACGGCGTTCAAAGTCCATCCGTACCACCATCCGACCATCGGCTGGCTCACCGATCTGCAGTCGATGACCCGCGAGGATCTGCTCGAGCACTATCGGAGGTTCTACGTGCCGTCGAATGCCACACTGGTGATCGCCGGCGACGTGGATACCGATGACACGCTGAAGCTGATCGAGAAGCGGTTCGGTGCGATTGCGCTTCAGGACAAGCCCAGGCGCGCCCGGCAGGTGGAACCTATTCAACAGGCCGAGCGCCGCGTGATTCTTCGAAAGGAAGGGACCACGGCGCACTGGCGGGCTGCGTATCATGCGCCGGCCTTCTCGGACCCCGACTTCTTCCCGCTGCTCGTGGCCGACGCGGTCCTGAACGGCGCCGCCGGCCTGAATATCTGGTCGATGGGCGGCGTCTCGCGCCCGCAGCGAAGCGCGCGGCTGTATCGCGCGCTGGTCGATCGAGGCCTCGCGTCGAGTGTCAGCGGTGCCGTCCTGCCGACCGAGGAGCCGTTTCTCTACGGCATCAACGCGGTCGTCGCCGAGGGACAGACGTTGGCGGCAGTCGAAGACGCGATCCTGCGAGAGATCGATCGCCTCTGCCGTGACGGCATCACCGCGGCGGAATTGACCAAGGTGCACGCGCAGTTGCGCGCCAGGCTCGTCTACGACGCCGCCAGCGTCACCGATATCGCCCACCAGCTTGGCTTCTTCGAAACGATTGGATCGTGGCGGTCGTACCGCGATCTCCAGGTGCGCCTCGACGCGGTGACCGACGATGCCGTGCAAGTCGCTGCGGCGAAGTACCTCACGGCCACCAATCGGACCATCGGCTGGTTCGAACCGCAGCGATGACCAAGCCTCGCGGGCTACGCCCCTCCAAGGCCGTGCTGGACAACGGCGTGTCGGTGATCGCCAAAGCGAATCACACGACGCCCCAGGTGAGTCTGGTAGTGGCGGTCAAAGCCGGAGGGTTCGAGGATCCGCCTGGTCGTGAAGGCAACGCGGCGCTGGTCGCCCGCGTGCTCGATCGGGGCGCGGAGTCACGCTCCGCCGACGTGATTGCCGACGACCTGGATGGCCGTGGTGCCTCACTCTCGGTCGTCGCCGGCCGCCATCAGATCGCGTTGAGCGCCACGTGCCTCACCGAAGATTTTGCGGCGGTCCTCGACCTGACGGCGGACGTCGTCGGGCATCCCACTTTTCCCGAGCCGGAGGTTGCCACCAGGCGCGTGGATCTGATCACGTCGATCAGGCAGGAGGAGGACAATCCCGCAACCCAGGCCGTGGATGCCTTTGTCCGTGCGCTCTACGACACGCATCCGTACGCGCGGAAGGTGCGCGGCACGGTTGCGTCGGTGGAGCGGCTCGAGCGCAACGACCTCGTCGCGTTTCACGACGCCTGGTTCAGCCCCTCACAATTGATCGTCATCGTCGTGGGCGACATTCCCGAAGCCGAGGCGATTGGCGCCGTCTCCCGCGTGTTCACTCGACCCGCTTCCGCCAAAGTGTCGGCAAGACCCGCGTTCGCTCAGGTTTCGGCGCAGCAGGCTACGGCGGTTCCGGACGCGCCCCGGCCGAGCGAGCGGACATTGGTGACCGTGCCGATGATGAATAAGGCGCAGACCGACATCGCCTACGGCTTCATCGGCGTCAGGCGTTCCGATTCCGACTACGTCGGCATTTCGGTGATGAACAACGCGCTTGGTCAGTACGCGATCGGTGGACGGCTCGGTGACAGCATCCGCGAACGTCAGGGCATGGCGTACTACGTCTTCAGCTCCCTGGACGCCGGGCTGGGGCCTGGCCCGCTCACCATTCGAGCCGGGGTCTCGGCCGAGAATGTCGAGCGCACGATCGCGTCGATCGACCAGGAGCTCACGACGATTCGGGCCGACGGCTTCACGCTCAAGGAGATCGATGAATCGAAGCGCTACCTCATCGGCTCGCTTCCGAGGCAACTCGAAACCAACGCGGCCATCGCCGCTTTCTTGTTGAGCGTCGAAACCTACGCGCTTGGCCTCGACTACGACGTGCGCTTGCCCGACCTGTTGAACGCCGTGACGCTCGACGAGGCCAACGCCGCGGCACGCCGCCTGTGCGATCCGATGCGCGCGACCATCGCCGTCGCCGGTCCTTGGACTCCGGCGACCCCTCCACCCGAACCAGCCGCGAGCCCGTCAACGACGTGAGCCGAGCGAAGCTTCGCCTCAAACCGCTGATGAAGACGCGTCGGCTACGCTTCGCTAGGGGGCAGTATCGCTGTGCCCCGCTCCGCGGGGCGAGACATCTTCTAAGGCCTGCCGAACGACGTGCCTCGATAGTCATGATGCTGGCCTTAGAAGATGTCTAGAACCACGCCGGCCGTGCGCGCCGTGTTTTTCGACGTCGACTTCACACTGATCTTTCCCGGGCCGAACTTTCAAGGAGAGGGCTATCAGCGCACCTGCGCCCAGTTCGGTGTCGCCGCCGATGCCGCGCGCTTCGACGCAGCCGTGAACGCCTCGTCGTTCATCCTCGACGAGGTCGAAGAGCCCCTTTATGACGATGGACTGTTCATCCACTACACGGCCTCGATCATCGAGCACATGGGTGGCCGCGGTCCAGGCGTGGTCAAGGCGGCGCGCGAGATCTACTCGCAATGGGCCGTCAACCACCATTTCGAGATGTACGAAGATGTGGCGCCGACGCTCCGGCAACTGCAGTCGCGCGGCCTCATCGTCGGCGTGATCTCCAACTCTCACCGCAGCCTGGATGCCTTCCGCGATCATTTCGAGCTGGGCGGACTGATCCACGCGCTCGTGTCGTCCTCGCTGCACGGTTACATGAAGCCTCATCCCAGCATTTTCGAAACCGCTCTGTTACGAGCGGGCGTGGCGGCCGGCGAATCGGTGATGGTGGGTGACAGCGTGAAGGCCGACATCGAGGGAGCCCTGGCGGTGGGGATGCGTGCAGTCCTGTTGCGGCGTTCCGGTGACGCGCCGTCGGAGGTGCCTGACGAGGTGGCCGTCATCCGCAGTCTGACCGAGCTCGACGCCCTGCTACGATGACGGCTCGAATGATCATTCGCGATTTGCACACCATCGAGGAGTTCCGTCAGGTCGTCGACCTCGAGCGAGCGATCTGGGGATACTCCGATGCCGCCGATCTCGTTACGGTTCCCGTCTTCATCTTCACGATGAAACGCGGCGGCATCCTGATCGCCGCCGTTGACGAGGAAGACGCTTCGACGCGCGGAGCCAACCCAGCTTCGCTCAGGGCAGGCCCTTCGACTCCGGGAGAGGACGCATCTTCGCTCAGGGCAGGCAAGATGGTGGGCTTTGCCTACTCAGTGGTCGGCATGAAGGATGGACAGCCAATGCAGTGGTCGCACATGACCGGCGTGTTGGCCGAGCATCGTGGCGGACTGGGGCTGCGCCTGAAGCTCGAGCAACGGAAGCGGGCGCTCGATCGCGGCTACGATCTCATCGAGTGGACCTTCGACCCGATGCAGGCGATGAACGCCCACTTCAACCTCTTCAAGCTCGGCGCCATCGTCCAGGAATACGCGGAGAACTTCTACGGCGAGTCGACGAGCGCGCTCCATCGGGGCACGCCGACCGACCGCATCATCGCTCACTGGCGGATTCGCGAACCGCACGTCGTGCGACGGGTCGAGCACGCCTCGCCGGTGCCTCTCCGATCGCATGAAGTGTCAAAAGCGCCGGTCGCCAACCTGACCCGCGTCGCCGCTTCAGTGCGCGAGCCGCTGTCGATGGACTTGGACCTGGACGAGACGCGACTTCAGATCGAGATCCCGACCGGATTCACCGAGATCCAGCGTCAAAACCACGATCTGGCTCTACGCTGGCGGCTGCACGTCCGGGAGCTCTTTCAAACCTATCTGTCGCGCGGCTACCGCGCCGTGGACTTCGCGTTGCAGCGGGAGCAGGGATTCGGACGGTATCTCCTGGCGAAGCCGTAGCGTTCCTTCTTCCTTCTTCCTTCTTCTTTCTTCTTTCTTCGTTCTTGTTTCTTCTTTCTTCTTTCTTCAGCGGGCGCCTCTGTCTACCCAGGCGGCCACGCCATCGGCCGGCCGCCGAGCACATGCAGATGCAGGTGAAAGACCGACTGGCCTGCGCCGGCGTTGGTGTTGAAGACCGTGCGGTATCCGCTCTGGCCGTAGCCCCGCTCCTGCGCGATCGCGGCGGCCCGCCGAACCATCGCGCCGACCAGGCGATCGTCGGCGGCGACCAGATCGTTCAGGGTCGCGAGGTGCTTCTTCGGGACGATGAGCACGTGCATCGGCGCCTGCGGGTTGATGTCGTTGAACGCCAGCATGTCGGCGTCTTCGTAGACGGTCGAGGCGGGAATCTCGCCCTCGATAATGCGGCAGAACAAACAGCTCATGGCGTCAGTATACGAGCCGCCGGCGCCCGCGCTCTATCGCCTGATCGATCGCTTCGATCTCGACCAGCCGGGAGTCGCGTCTCCGCTCACATCAACGGCGCGCGCTGCACGACGCAGACGCGGGCGTGCCCTTGCAAGTCGGCGCGGATGTGCAGCAGCCGCATTCCGGGGGTGCTTGACACCAGCGCCGTCACCCGCGCGCTTTGATCGTTGCCCATCTCGAAGATCAGCACGCCTCCGCCACGAAGAGCGATGCGGGCAACCCGGATGAGCTCCCGGATCTCACGCAGGCCGTCGGGGCCCGCCAACAGCGCCTCAGGAGGTTCGAATTCGCGTACCTCCGGTGCGAGCGTCGCATGATCGCGTTCGGCAATGTAGGGAGGGTTCGACACGATCATGTCCAGAAGATCCGGCGTGCCAGCAAGGTATTCGCCGAGCAGAAACTCGATCCGGGCGTTGACGCCGTGCCGCTCGGCATTGGCGCGGGCTCCGGCGATGGCAATCGGCGATACATCAGTGGCGGTGATCCGCAACTTGGGCAGCTCGGCCGCCAGCGTCACTGCGAGGCAGCCTGACCCCGTCCCGATATCGCAGGCCGTCTCCACGAGATTCCGGGAGGCGCGGCGGAGCGCTTCCTCGACGATGAGCTCGGTTTCCGGCCGGGGGATGAGAATTCCGGGATGCACCGCGAACGCGCGGCCCCAGAATTCCTGGACACCGCGAATGTAGGCCACTGGTTCGCGACGCTCGCGCCGGGCGATGAGCGTCTCAAACGCCTCGGCAAAACCAGTGGGTGCGAGGTCGAGCTCGTGGGTGAGCAGCGTGGCGGCGTCCCATTCGAGCGCCTGCCTCGCCAGCAGCGAGGCATCCCGGCCCGCCTCCTCAGAGTCGATGTGAGCCGCGATCAGGCGCGCGCGGGCCGCGATGATCTGATCGCGGATCGTCACGCTTCTGTCGCCTCTTTCAGCTTCTCGGCGGTGTAGTGCGTCGTCAGGGCATCGATGAGCTCATCGAGGTTGCCGTCCATCACGCCTTGCAGCTGATGGGTCGTGAAGTTGATGCGATGGTCGGTGACGCGGCTCTGCGGAAAGTTATAGGTGCGAATCTTCTCCGACCGATCACCCGACCCGACCTGCCCGCGCCGCTCCTTGGCGATCGCATCCTGCTGCTTCTGCAGCTCGGCCTCGTACAGGCGAGTACGCAGAACCTTGAGCGCTTTGGCGCGGTTCTTGATCTGCGACTTCTCGTCTTGCTGGGAGACGACCGTTCCCGTCGGGATGTGCGTGATGCGCACCGCCGAGTACGTCGTGTTCACGCTCTGGCCGCCCGGACCGCTCGAGCAGAACGTCTCGACGCGCAGGTCCTTCTCGTTGATCTGAATGTCGATGTCGTCCGCCTCTGGCAGCACCGCCACAGTGGCCGCTGACGTGTGGATCCGGCCGCTCGCCTCGGTTGACGGAACGCGCTGCACGCGGTGCACGCCGCTCTCGTATTTCAGCTTGCTGTACGCGCCTTTGCCTTCGATGTTGACCACGACATCCTTGATCCCGCCCTGATCGGCTTCGCTGAGCGACATGAGCTCGATCCGCCAGCGCTGCCGTTCCGCATAGCGCGTGTAGCACCGATAGAGCTCGCCGGCGAACAGGGCAGCCTCCTCGCCACCCGTGCCCGCCCGAATCTCCACGAGCACGTTTCGATCGTCGTTCGGATCCTTCGGCACGAGGAGGATCTTCAACTCGTCGGACACCCGTTCTTTCCGGGCGTTCAATGTTCCGCGCTCTTCGATCGCGAGATCACGCAAGTCGGGGTCGGCGCCGTTGACCATCTCCTCTGCCTGGCCGATGGCTGTGACGACGCCTTTGTACTCGCGGTATTTCTCGACGAGCGGCTCGATCTCGGCCAGGGCCTTCGCCTGTTTGCGGTATTCGTTGGGGTCGTTCTGGACAGCCGAGGTGCCGAGCGAGGCCGTCAGCTCCTCGTACTTCCCTTCGATCGCGATCAACTTGTCGAACACGCATGCTCCTCGAATCGGCCGCCTGTCACCCCCCGGAGACCGGTGGCAGGAACGCCACCTCGTCTCCCTCGGACACGGGCACGGTGAACCGCGAGTAGTCGGCGTTCACCGCGCACGAAATCGATCGCTGGTACAGCGCCAGCTCCGGCCACTCGTGCACGAGCCCGGCCCAGATCGTTCCAACCGTCGCGTTGGCCGGCACTTCGCGCATCAGCTCGCCGGACCCAGCCAATTCTCGCAGCCGCGCGAAGAGCCGTACGGTCACGCGCATGCCACCCTCAACGCGCGCTCGCGCGCGGCGCCGTCATCCGGATCGGCGGTCGCCCCCTCAATCCACACATCGCCGCCGTCGAAGTACTCATGCTTCCAGATCGGCACGATCTGCTTGATCCGCTCGATCGCATATCGGCACGCGGAGAACGCGTCGGCACGATGTGGCGACGCCGCGGCGATTGCGACGCTCGCCTCGCCAATCGCCAGACGGCCGATGCGGTGATGAATCACCAGGCGAACGGCCGGCCACCGCTCGGCAGCCTCTTCTCGGATGCGCTCGAGGCCGCGAAGCGCGAGCGGCTCGTAGGCGTCGTACTCGAGATGCAACACCAGACGTCCCTGATTGTGATCGCGAACCAATCCGACAAACGACGCCACGGCGCCCATCCCGATCGGATCGACTGACGACAGGATGGCCGCCACGTCGAGCGGGTCGGTCGTAATCGCGGTCGAACGAGACATCAAATGAGTATAGCTTCCGCCTTCGCCAAAGGCTTCGGCCAGACTCGCCGCCGCGTATCGATCAGCGGCTCCGCCAGAAATGGTCGAGCGGACGATGGCCGCCGCCGAGCGGAATGCCGGCCTGCATCGCATGGGCGACGTAATCCTTGGCCTCGCGAACCGCATCCTCCAGCCTCTGCCGCTTCGCCAGCTGAGCGGTAATCGCCGCCGCGAACGTGCACCCAGTCCCGTGAGTGTGGAGGCCCTGGATGCGCGGGGCCGTCAGCTCGACGATCCGTCCGTGCTCGAAGATGACGTCCACGACGTCGGGCCCTTCGAGGTGCCCGCCCTTGAGCACAACCGCGGACGGCTTGAGCGCGGCCAGCTTCTCGGCGGCAAGGCGCATGTCGCTCACCGACGTGATGGTCATGCCGCACAGCACCTCGGCCTCGGGAATGTTGGGAGTGACCACTCGCGCGAGCCGGAGCAGCGCGCTCCTGAGCGTGTGCACGGCCTGGTCGTCCAGCAGGCGATCGCCGCTCTTGGCGACCATCACGGGATCGACGACCAGATTCGGCAGGTCAAGCGCTTCGACCGCCGCCGCCACGGCTTCGACCGTCGCCGAGGTGGCGAGCATGCCTGTCTTCACGGCATCGCAGCCGATGTCGGAAACCACCGCTTCGATCTGCGCCGTGACCATTTCCGCCGGCACCACATGCACGCCCGAGACGCCAAGCGTGTTCTGCGCCGTGATCGCCGTGATGGCCGAGACGCCGTATACACCGTGGGCGGCAAAGGTCTTGAGATCGGCCTGAATGCCGGCGCCGCCACCCGAGTCCGATCCCGCAATTGTCAGGGCGGTCCACATGTCAGTAGAATCCCCGGGTCATGTCTCCCAGCACCCCGCTCGTTTCGCACGCGTCGACGATTCTCGATCGGGTCAGCATGCGCGCCAGTTCGGCGACTTGGTGGACAGGTGTCCAGGTCTTGTCGGTGGCCTTTGTCGCCATCCTCACGGCTGCCGCGTCGCAGTTGAGCTTCCCGCTGCCCTTCACGCCGGTGCCGTTCACGATTCAGCCGATGATCGTGCTGATCGGCGGAGCAGCGCTGGGATCGCGATTGGGCGCGTTGAGCCAGACCCTTTATCTCACGCTCGGCATCGCCGGGCTACCCGTGTTTGCTTTCTCGCCGGAGTTGGCTCAAGGCTTTGCCCGCCTGCTTGGGCCCACCGGCGGCTATCTCATGGCGTATCCGTTGGCCGCCTGCATCACCGGCTGGCTCGCCGAGCGCGGATTCGATCGCCATTACGGCACGTCGATTCTGGCCATGATCGCGGGACTCTCCGTGATCTTCGCTGGCGGCGTGCTGTGGCTGGCCAACCTGGTGGGCTGGTCGGCGGCGCTGGCGACCGGACTCGATCCGTTCGTCGGCGTGGATATCGTCAAGGTGCTGGCGGCCGGCGCGGTCTTGCCGAGCCTCTGGAAGCTGATCGGAACGAATCGATAGGCTCGCGCCTTCCCCGCCTTCGCGGAACGCTTCGGCGGACCGCCGTAGCCTTGGCGGGGGCTGGTTGGCGCTCGAGGGCGCGGCCTGCGGCCGCGTGGGCTCTCGCCCTTCGGGCGAGAGTAGGCTCACTTTCGTTCGGTGGAAAAGGCTCGCGAGGCTGAGAAGCCGAGCCGACAAGCCGCGAAAGCGGCTTGCGTACGCGCGAAGCGCCCCAACGCCGCCGAAGGTGGCGCCTATTTGGCTCCAAAAATCAGAAAGTACTGATACGCGAGAAACGCCTCCTGGCGAATGAGCCGGAGGCCTGCCCGCTGCGCGTCTTTAACGACGACGTCGGGGCTGACGCGCTCCTCGAGCGAGGGACCTGGGCCGGTCCCGTCGAGCTTGAAATCGACCACGCCAACGCGGCCCTGCGGCTTGAGCGCGCGCGCGATGTTGGCGAGCATCGTCACGCGATCCTCGATCTCGTGGTACGCGTCTACCATCAGCACGGCGTCGAGCGACTTCGCGGGCAGGCGAGGATCGCTGCCGCGCCCCAGGATCGGCCGCACGTTCTGCAGGCCTTCGCGCTGCACGCGCCGGGTGATCGCATTCAGCATCTCGAGTTGCACGTCTTGCGCATAGACGATCCCGCGCGGGCCGACGCGGCGGGCCAGTTTGATCGTGAACCAGCCGCTGCCGGCGCCAACGTCGGCCACCACCGACGCGTCGGCGATCCCCAGCGAGTCCATGATCGGATCGGGCCGCTGCCACAGATCCCGATCGGGCGCCTCGAGCAGGCCAAGCTCCTGCGGTGGAAACAGGCGAGGGGAGCCGGGAGGCTTTTGCTGGGCGCCGAGTCCGGCGACGGCAAGGGACGTGACCCAGGCAAGGCACGTCGCCCACAGAATCCAAACCGGGATCGTCCCGACGCCACGTCGGTTCATCGGCTTCATCGTCGCTCGGCGCCGGCAATTCCTGGGCGGGTCATGGCGTCCACCGAGAGAATCTGGTCGAGCTGGCGCGCTTCCATCAGTCCTTGTGCCAACACGAGCTCACGAATCGGCTTGCCGGTCCGCAGCGAGGCTTTGGCAATCTCGGCCGTCTTTGCATAACCCAGGTACGGACTCAAAGCTGTGGCGACTGCCGTGCTGCGGTCCAGCAGCTCACGGCAGCGCTCTTCGTCGGCTTCAATCCCATCAACGCACTTCAGTCGCAAGGCCTTCATCGACTCGCGAAGAATGCTCGAGGTGTGCAGCGCATTCCACGCAATCACCGGCATCATCACGTTCAGCTCGAGCTGCCCGGCTTCGGCGGCGGCCGACACGGTCACATCACATCCGATCACTTGGTAGCACACCTGGTTGACCATCTCGGGAATTGAGGGGTTCACCTTGCCGGGCATGATCGACGATCCGGGCTGCGCTGCCGGCAACACGATTTCGCTGAGCCCCGCGCGCGGCCCCATGCTGAGCAACCGCAAATCGCTGGCGATTTTGCCCAACTCGATCGAGAGACGCCGCATCGCACCGGAATAGGCCACGACGTCGCCCATGCTTTGCGTGACGCGGAATCGGTTCTCTGCGCCGCGAAGCGCCAGCCCGCTGAAGCGGCTGACGTTGGCGATCACCAGTTCCGCAAAATCGGCGCCGGCATTGAGACCGGTTCCGACCGCCGTCGCCCCCAGATTGAGCTCCGTCAGTTGCCTCGAGGCGTGCTCGAGGTCATCAGCGCCTCGATCGATGCACGCCGCGTACCCGCCAAACTCCTGTCCGAGCGTCATCGGCACCGCATCTTGAAGGTGCGTGCGGCCGACTTTGAGGACGCTCTCGAACGCCGCGGCCTTCTTCCGCAGCGACTCTGCCAGCCCGCGAGCCTGCTCGGCAAGCGGTGCGTGGCCAAGCAGCAGCGCGAGGCGAGTCGCCGACGGGAACACGTCGTTGGTGGACTGTCCCATGTTGACGTGGTCATTCGGGTGGACGATCGAGTACTCGCCCCGGCTCCCACCGAGCAGCTCGGCCGCGCGGTTCGCCAGCACCTCGTTGGTGTTCATGTTGTGCGAAGTGCCAGCACCGGCCTGGTAGACATCGACGACGAACTGATCGCGAAGTCTGCCGGCCAGCACTTCGTCCGCCGCCTTGATGATGGCGTCACCGATTTTGGGATCGAGCCGCTTCAGGGCGGCGTTGGCGGCGGCGGCCGCCTTCTTGATGAGGACCGTTGCCGTGACCAGCTCAGCGGGCGCGCGGAGTCCGCTGATTGGAAAGTTCTCGACCGCGCGGGCCGTCTGAATGCCGTAGTACGCGTCGGCTGGAACGGCGAGTTCGCCAAGCGGATCGCGTTCGATGCGAGTAGACATTGCACTCACTTGCGCAGGCGTTGACCCCAGGATTCCCTCTGTGTCATCTGCGTCATCTGCGGCCCTGGTATCTGCAGGCCTGGCATCTGCGGCCCTGGCATCTGCGTTCAAATTATACTGGCCGGATGCTGCCCTCGTTTTTCGACAGCGTCGTCTCGCTCATCGTCCGAACTTCCACGGACCTCCCGCCGGACGTGCGAGCGGCCATGAAGCTCGCATGGCAGACAGAGGAGCCGGATACCCAGGCGTTTCAAGCGCTGTCGATCATCGGGCAGAACATCGACCAGGCCGGGGACGTCGAGGGCGCCATCTGCCAGGACACCGGCATGCCGACCTTTGAGGTGAAGGCCCCGGTCGGCGCCAACCAGATCTGGATGAAGAAGCAGATTCGCGAAGCAGTTGCCGAAGCCACGCGCCGCGGCAAGCTGCGGCCGAATTCAGTGGACTCGCTCACCGGAGAAAACAGCGGCGACAATCTCGGCCCCGGCACGCCGATCGTCCACTTCGAGCAGTGGGAGCGCGACGCGATCGAAGTGAAGCTGATTCTCAAAGGCGGCGGCTGCGAGAACATGAACGCACAATACTCGCTGCCTACCGAGCTGGCGCATCTCGGCCGCGCCGACCGATCGCTCGAGGGCGTGCGCAAGTGCGTTCTGCACGCGGTATGGCACGCGCAAGGCAAGGGCTGCTCGCCCGGCGCAGTGGGCGTCTGCATCGGCGGCGACCGCACGAGCGGCTACGTCGAAGCCAAGCAGCAGCTGTTCAGAACGCTGGACGACGTGAATGCCGATCCGCGGCTGGCCGGGCTCGAGGCCGAGATCATGCGAACGGTGAACACGCTCGGCGTCGGCACGATGGGCTTCGGCGGTCGCGTATCGCTGATCGGATGCAAGGTTGCGGCGTTGAACCGGCTCCCCGCCAGCTTCTTCGTTTCGGTGGCGTACGACTGCTGGGCCTATCGACGCCTTGGCGTCACGCTCGACGCGGCCAGCGGCGCGATCGAGCGCTGGATTTATCGCGATCCGGCCGTGGCGACCATCCCGATGATGGACCAAGCGGGCTTCACGCGTACCGGCCGTGAGGTCGCCCTGCACGCACCGCTCGATGAAGCGGCGGTGAAGGCTCTCAAGGTCGGTGACGTCGTCCTGTTGAACGGCCCCGCCTATACGGGCCGTGACGCCATTCACCATCACCTGATGAGCCACGACCCTCCCGTCGATTTGCGCGGCTCGGTGCTCTACCACTGTGGCCCGGTCGTCGCGAAGCAGGCAGACGGGTCGTGGAAGGTGACGGCGGCCGGCCCGACGACGAGCATTAGAGAGGAGCCGTACCAGGGCGACATCATCGCGAAGTGCGGCATCCGGGCGGTGATGGGGAAGGGCGGAATGGGCCCCAAGACTCTTGCCGCGCTCCAGCAGCACGGCGCGGTCTATCTCAACGCGGTTGGCGGAGCGGCGCAGTTCTACGCGAGGTGCATCGAGCGGGTGGACGGGGTGGACCTCCTGGAGTTTGGAACCCCGGAGGCGATGTGGCATCTACAACTTAAGGGTTTCCCCGCCATCGTGACCATGGATGCGCACGGGAACAGCCTGCACAGAGAGGTGGAGCAGCAGTCGGCTGGCCGGCTGAAAGAGTTGGCGGGGGCGCGCTTCTAGCCCAGAAACGACAGATGACGCGGATTGGATCGAAGGGCTCCTAGGGCCCTGACCCTCCATCTGGTAGAATTACGACTTAACTAGTCCGAGAAAGCACAGCCACGAGGCATAAGTCATCATGCAGACAGACACTCAGACCTTCACGCCAGAGGCGCCGATTGCGACGCCCAGCGTCATCACGGTGACCGAGGCGGCCGCCGGGAAGATTCGCGAGCTTCTGACCGAGGAGGGCAAGAACGAAAGCGGCCTGCGCGTGTTCGTGCAGGGCGGCGGATGCTCGGGCTTCCAGTACGGCCTGATGATCGAAGAGAGCGGCGGCGTTGGCGACCAGGTGTTCGAGTCCAACGGCGTGCGGCTGTTCGTCGATCCGGTGAGCATCAGCTACCTGCGCGGCGCCGAGGTGGATTTCGTCGACACGATCACGGGTGGCGGGTTCACGATCAAGAATCCCAACGCCACCTCGACGTGCGGGTGCGGTTCCTCATTCACGGCGTAACCCGCCATGGCCACGATGGCGGCCATTCCGGATCTCGATCGTCTCCGGCCCGCCGGGACCAAACGCTCCAGCAAGCGTGATTTCATCGTGAAGGTGTTCCTCCAGCAGGAGGGACACCTGAGCGCTGACGATCTGGTCGAACGCATCCGTCAAGCCGACCACCGCATCAGCCGCGCCACGATCTATCGCACGCTGCAATGGATGGTCGACGCCGGCGTCGCCCGCAAGGTCGATTTCGGCGAAGGCCGTTTCCGGTTCGAGACCTCGTACCGGCACCCGCGACATTTCCACCTCATTTGCAAGAGCTGCAATCGATCGTTCGAGTTTCTCAGCTCCGACATCGAGCAACTGGTCGAAGAGGTGGCGACCGCTCGCGCCTTTACCGCGCGCCAGACCGTCGTTCAAATCTACGGAACCTGCGAATCGTGCAGCACGGGCCGGGCGCCGGTCGAGGAAGGAACGACGAGCGAGCTGCTGTTTGCGCGCGACGCGATGCGCATTGCGATTGCCACCGAGCGCAGCGGCCTGGAGTTCTATTCGCGCGGCGCCCGGTTGGTGAAAGACCCCCGGGGCAAAGAGGTGTTCCATCGGCTGGCTCACGAAGAGAAGCACCACTTGAGTGAGCTCGAGGGGCGCTACCAAGAGCTGCTCAAGAAGGATCCGCAGCTCGAATCGCGTCCGACGTTCCTCTTCTTCAAGGGCGCGGCCAACGGCCTGTTCGCCGCCGGCGCCGACCAGCTTCGCCGCGATGGTGTTGACGATCGCGAAGCGCTCCGCATCGGCATTCGCTGCGAGCGCGCGTCTCACCGGTTTTTCAAGCGTTACGGCGAGCGGTTCGAGGACTCGGAGGGCAAGCAGATCTTCCTCGAGTTCGCCGACGAAGAGCGCGTGCACCTCGAGATGCTGATTCGCGAGTACCGCGCGCTCGTCCGCCGCCAGCGCGAGCATCGCGAGAAGGCGCGGACCAAGCCGCGAGCGCGGGCGCGCGCCTCGCGGTGATCGACCTCCACCTGCACACGACGGCGTCGGACGGACGGTTGCCGCCGGCCGAGCTCATCACCCGAGCCTCAGGCGCCGGCCTGACGACAATCAGCGTGACCGATCACGACACGGTCGCCGGCCTCGAGGAGGCCGAGTCGGCGGCGTCGGCTGCCGGCATGCGGCTGATTCCGGGCATCGAGATCACCGCCGTCTACAAGGAACGCGACGTCCACGTCCTGGGCTATTTCATCGACCTGACCAACCAACCGTTGGCTGAGTTTCTGGAGCAGCAGCGCGCCCTTCGCGTGTCGCGGCTGCGCGAGATCGGTGAACGGCTCGCCGCGCTGGGCGCACCGCTCAAGGTCGAGGGGGTCCTGGAGGACGCTGCGGCCCGGCCCGGCAGCTCGGTTGGACGTCCGCTTCTCGCCCGGGCGCTGCTCGAGGCCGGGCACGTGCAGTCGCTTCAGGAGGCGTTCGATCGCTTTCTCGCCTCCGGCATGCCCGCGTTCGTGCCGCGCCGTGGATCTTCGCCGGCGCACGTCGTCGAGGTGATCCATGCCGCCAACGGCATCGCTTCGCTCGCGCATCCAGGCGTGACGGCGCGCGACGAGATCATCGAGCCTCTGGTGGGGGCGGGCCTCGACGCGATTGAGGTGTACCACTCGGATCATTCTCCGGAGCAGCAGCGCGCCTACGCCTCGATGGCGCAAACGCTCGGAGTGGCGGTCAGCGGCGGCTCGGATTTTCACGGCGACTTGCCCGCGGACAGCCCGAAAGCCAAACGCTCGACGCTCGGTCGGGTCTCGCTGCCGGCCGACGCGTTGGAGGAGCTCGAGGCGCGCGCGCGTCGACGAGGCCGCGGATGACGCGGAAGACACAGATGGGCTCCTAGGCCGGTGACCGACGGCTCCCCGCTCATCAACCTCCGCGGTGTCGTCAAAGGTTACCAGGCGCTTCGGCCGCTGCGAATTCGCGAGCTGAGCGTCGAGCCTGGCGACGTGATCAGCCTCGGCGGACTCGATAGCCAGGCGGCAGAGATCTTCGTTCATCTGGTGACCGGCGCAATGCTGCCAGACGACGGAGAGGTCGTGCTCTTCGGTCAGAACACACGATCGATCACCGATGGCGACGCCTGGCTGCGCTCGCTCGACGGCGTCGGCATCATCAGCGGGCGTGGCGTGCTGATCGAAGCGTTCACCATTCTGCAGAACGTCGCGATGCCGTTTTCGCTCGAAGTCGATCCCATCAACCCGAGCGTGCTGCCGCAGGCGATGGCGGTCGCGCGCGAGGCCGGGCTCGATGCGTCGACGTGGGATCGTCCGGTTGGCGGCACACCGGCCGAGGGGCAGATCCGCGCGCACGTCGCGCGGGCGCTCGCCCAGGACCCACGGCTGCTGATCGCTGAACATCCCACTGCGACGCTGCCACGCGACCGTGCGGGCCGGTTCGGCGCCGATCTTGCGCGCATCGCCAACGCGCGGGGCGTGGCCCTGATTGCGTTGACCGCCGACGATGCGTTTGCTTCCGCGCTCGGTGGCAAACGACTCATCCTCGACGGCGCAAGCGGGAGCTGGAAGTCTCCTGGCGTGATGCAGCGGCTCACCAGTGTTCTGCGAAAGGCAAACCGCGACCCTTCGGCAGGCTCAGGGTCGTCCTGAGCGAAGTCGAAGGACGAATAGCAACATGCGTCCAGCCCTCATCCTTTTCGACATCGACGGCACCCTTCTCCTCACGGGACGCGCGGGGCAGCGCGCGATGACCCACGCGTTTCAAGACGTCTACGGCATTCCCGACGCGTTTACCTCGGTCGCCATGGCCGGGCGCACTGATACGTCGCTCGTCTCCCAGGCGTTGCATCAGCACGGCATTCCGGACACGGCCGACATGCACGAGAAGTTCAGAACTGTGTATCTCGAGAAGCTGTCGAAGGAAATCCATGAGCCGGGCGTCGGCCGCAAGGGCGTCATGCCCGGGGCGCGCGAGCTGCTGGTGGCGCTGTCGGCGCATTCGCACCTGCACGTCGCGCTACTGACGGGTAACTATCGCGACGCGGCCATCGTCAAGCTCACTTACTTCGACCTATGGAATCACTTCCGGTGGGGCGCGTTCAGTGATGACGCCGGCGATCGCAATGCCCTCGTGCCGATTGCGCGGGAACGCGCCCGGTCGTTCGGCGTACCGCAGGCGGCGTGCGAACGGGCGATCGTGATCGGCGACACTCCCGACGATGTGAACTGCGCGCGTGCCGCGGGCGCCCTCTCGATCGCGGTCGCGACCGGCGGCTTCAGCGCTGCTGCGCTGCGCTCGGCCGGCGCCGATGTGGTGCTCGACGATCTCTCCGCCACCGAATCGGTGCTGACGCTGCTGATATGATCCCGTGCGGAAGCGAACGGGGCCCGGTGGCCCTCCCGGTCTTCAAAATCGGCCGCTGCCTCCTTGAGGGGCAGGCTGGGTTCGACTCCCAGGCGCTTCCGCCAGGCTCCCTTCGCAGGTAAGTTCAAAGTTCAAGAGTCCACAGTTCAAAGTTTCAGTTCAAAGTTGCCAGTTCAGTTTCAAATACCTGAGTTCCGGGACTTGAAACTCGAAACTGAATTGAAACTCTTGAACTGAAACTCTGAACTGTCAACTTTTGAACTGTCAACTTTCCTTCCGCTCCCCCATCAGTCCGCAATCCTCAGCCAGTACAACGCGAGCTTTTGATACTCGAACAGCGTGAAGCGCAGGTCCTCTCGATCTCGCCACCAGTGATCGGGATCCATCGAGTCGTACCGCGACCCTCGGGCGATGACCTCGATGCCACTCGGCGCCAACTGTCGGCGAAGCGCCAGACGCGCCCGTCGCGTGTGCATCTTCGAAGTGACGACGATGATGCGCGTCCAGTGCCGTTCGATCGCCCGCTCGAGCAGCGCGCGGCCCTCTGCGGACGTGCTGACCTGCTCGTCGTCCAGAATCTCGACGGCCTCCGGCGCCACGCCGAGGCTGCCGAGAATCGAGCGCTGCAGATCCGCTTCGGTGGGGTAGCTGATGCCGCGCGTGCGCAACTCGAGCTCACCGCCGTCGCGGAGCTGGCGCGCGAGGAGAATGCGTGGCGCCCAGCCGGCCTTGTACAAATCGGCGCCTTCGAGCGGCCGTTCCATGCGCGTACCGCCCAGCACGAAGATCACATCGGCCTTCACCAGCGGATCCTCGGCGATGAGCCACGGGCCGAGCCTGGGACCGACTGGAAACGCAATGAGAAGGAGGAGAAGCGCCGCGAGAGCGGTCGCGCGACGAGGGCGGGTCACTCGACGAGCATCCGGCCCCACCTACGGGGCCGGACAGGGAAGCTAATGTAAAGCAAACGTACCGTGTCGATCCTTAACCTTCCACGAGCCGCACGTCTCCAGCTCGCGGGCCTTTCTGCGACTCCTCGATGTTGAATTCGACCCGTTGTCCTTCACGAAGCAACTCGAACACCGCCCCACGCACTGAACTGCGGTGAAAGAAATGCTCAATTCCAGACTCGTCGCGGATGAATCCGAACCCCTTGTCGATCAGGAGGCGCGCGATTGTTCCGGTGTGCATGACCTGCCCTCCGATTTCCCGAACCCAAAGGACCGCCCTTTAGGCTGCCGCACCCACGATACCCGTGGTATCAAAAATGAGGCCGGATGAAACTGTGCGAGCAACGAGAGCGGCCGGAACTCGTGGGTGGAGTCTAGGCAGGTCAACAATGGGAAGTCAAGTTATACGAGGAGCAGTGGGCCGCCGTTTACGCGGATAAAAAACTCGGTGATTTCACTTAGTGGGCCGACTCTAACACAGTGATAAGAGCCCTGCTGCTCGCCGCCGGCGCCTCCAGCCGGATGGGCCGTCCGAAGGCGGCCCTTCCCTTGGGCCACCACGGAACCGTTCTCGCGGCTGGGGTAGACGCCCTCATCCGCGGCGGCTTCCCCGACGTCACCATCGTCTCGGGAGCGCACCCGGAAGCCGTTCGGGCCGCCGGTGCCCTGAGGGCCGATCGTACCCACATCGTCGAACACCGCGGATGGCAGCACGGCCAGTTGTCATCGTTGCTGGCCGGTCTCGACGCGATTTGGTCGCCGGAGCTCGAGGCGGTGGCCGTGCTGCTCGTGGACGTGCCGCTGGTTCATCCGGAGACCGTTCGCACGGTTGTCGACGCTTGGCGGACAGCGCACGCACCGATCGTGCGGCCAGTCTGCGGCGGCCGGCATGGTCATCCCGTGGTGTTCGACGCCGCCGTGTTCGAAGCCTTGCGCCGCGCCGACCCGGAGGTCGGCGCCAAGGCGGTATTTGCCGCGCATCGTGAGCGCGTGCTGGATGTTCCGGTTGACGACCCCTGGGCGTGCGACGACCTCGACACGCCGGAGGACTACCAACGCTTTCTGAACGCCGTGACTGGCAGCCCGGCTGAACCCCCGCCCCGTTGATCTCCCGGAACGCCTCGCCGGTCGCCTTGCCGTGGCCGCACCCGTTCACCAAGTAACGCAGGTATTCCTGCGTCCACACGACGTCGCCCTCGGGATCGACCGAGACTGAGCCCTTTACATCGTCGAGAACGGAATGCTGGCCCGCGTCGAGCCCCAGTCGATGTGGAGGGTGGCGCCGGCCTTCGTGTCTTCGATCGAAAAGGTCAGTTGCTCCACGGGCTTGGCATTGGCCGACACGCTCATCTGCGCCCGGCCCAGATCTTCACCCTGCGGATACGGGATGCCCCACTGACCGGTTTTCTTCGACAGGATCAGCTGCCACCCGGGGCCGGTCGGCACGGTGTAGATCGTGTACGTTCCCGCGGGGACGTGCAGCGAGCCGAACATCAACATCTTGTCGGTCTTGAGCGTCGTTGCTTCGTCCGCGCCGGTGCGCCACTCCTTGCCGTTGAACGGATCCACGTCTTTCCCGGGAGTGCGCCCTTTCAATGACGGCCGGCCGTATTCGATCGAAATGCTCGCGCCGTCGATCGTCCATTCAGTGCGGACGTGCGGGCTGCCGCCGCCGCCAGTCTTGAGGTTGGTCGTCTTTTGTGCCGAAACCGCCGCGCCAAACACGACGAGTGCTGCTGCCAAACCAAACGCCGATCGCATCATCAATCTCCTCTTTAAACGTTGACGCATTGATTGTTGGTTCAAATTGATTGTCTGTGCCCTCCAGGTCATCTGGGGCCCTGGTGTTTTGTCTGTGTCATCTGTGTCATCTGCGGCCCTGGTGCCTTGTGTGTCATCTGTGTCAGCAGGCCGTATTCGTCTTTTCCACTTTGAGGTCGAAGAGCGGTCGGAGCTGTGTGCCGGCCATGCTGCCGGCAAATGCCGCGACGAGCCAGAGCCAGCCGTGCAGGCTGCCTGACGCAATGCCGCTGAAGTACGCGCCGATGTTGCAGCCGTAGGCGATTCGCGCGCCGTAGCCCAGCATCAGTCCGCCCATGACCGCGGCCACCAGGGATCGACCCGACACTCTCCAACCGGGGGAAAACCGTCCCGCCAGCATCGACGCCGTCAGCGCGCCCAGGATGATTCCGAAGTCCATCACCGAGGTCACGTCTAATAGGACGCTCGACTTCAGGGCGTTGGCCTGCGCCGGGGCCGTCCAGTAGGCCCACGACGAGACGTCGCCACCCATGGCCGTGTAGGCTTTCGCGCCCCACAGCGCAAAGGCCGACGTCACGCCCCAGGGCCGTCCGCCGATGACGAGCGTGGCGATGTTCACGGCCGCCAACCCGACGGCGCCGGCGACGAGCGGCCAGGGTCCGCGCAGCCAGCGCCGCTTCGACGCGGCCGGGTCGGCCAGGATGGCGCCATGCCGCTGCTTCTCGGCCATCCGTGTGTAACCCACGATCGCGCCAAAGAGCGCGAAGCTCGCTGCCAAGCCAACCCACGGGCCGAGCAGCGTGACGATCGATGTCGCGGGCAACGCCGGCGTCGCGTTCCACCACGCGGTGTGCGCGGTGCCGATGAGCGATCCGACGATGAACATCAGCAGCGTGACGAGCATTCGCGTGTTGCCGCCGCCGACGGCGAAGAGCGTGCCCGACGCGCAGCCGCCGCCAAGCTGCATGCCGACGCCAAAGATGAACGCGCCCGCGATCACCGAGACCCCGGCCGGTGACACCGAGCCACGAACCGGTTGACCGAACAGCGTCCCGCTCGCCAGCAGAGGAAAGAACACCGCGCAGGTGATCGCGAGCATCAGCATCTGCGCCCGAAGTCCTCCGCCGCGCCGGTCTGAGATGAACACGCGCCAGGAAGAAGTGAAGCCGAAGGCGGCGTGATAGAGCACGACGCCGGCGCCTGCTCCCACGAGGAACAGCGCCGCCTGCCGCCAGCTGATCGTGATGCTGAGATACCAGGCGGCCAGCGCGATCACGATAGTCGTGATAGCGGCAGGCCCAGGGACGAAGCTCCTGGACTCGACGGCGATCGGAGGATTCAGTGTCTGGGTTGCCATAGTTGATTCTCGTGGTAGAGGCGTGCCCGTGTCATCGGTGTCATCTGCGGCCTAGAAATTCACACCAGCACTGACGCCAAAGGTGCGAGGCCGGCCCATCTCGCCGACGAAGCCGGAGGGCGCGAAGCCGAACAGCGGCAAGGCAATCGGGACGTACCGCGAGTCAAAGGCGTTTCTGATCCACGCTTCGACGAACACGAACTTACCTCGAACTCCACCTCGGAAGTTGGCCAGCGAGTACGCGTCCTGGCGGGCCGTATTGAACTCGTCGTATTCGAAGGCGCCGTAGAACGCGGCTTCGGCGCGCCCGTAGACCGAGAAGGCGGCATTGAGCGCTCGCGAGAGCTGCGCACCGAACATGGCCGTGTAATCCGGCGTGAAGGGAAGCTTCTTGTCCACCACGCCGTTTCCGAGCGCGCTGGCCCCCTCGCCAAATCGCGCGTTCGTGTAGCCAAACGTCGCGAAGACATCGACTAAAGGATGAGGACGGGCGTTGACGTCCACTTCCACGCCTCGGCTTCGGGCGCTGCCTGCGTTGGCAATGTAGAACTGCCCCGGTGCAAACTGGTTGGGCACGTTGAGCTGCAGGTCGTCCCAATCGATGTAGAAGACGGCCGCGTTCGCCGAGAGACGGCCGTTGGCCGCCGACGACTTGAGCCCGCCCTCCACGTGCCAGGCGTGCTCCTCGCCGTATTGTTCGCTGCCGGGAATGGCGGTGGGATTGAAGCCGCCCGCCTTGTAGCCTCGGGCGACCGACGCGTAGATCATGTGCGCGGACGATGGGCGGTACGCGACGGCAAACTGCGGTGAGACGTCGGAGAAACTGTTGTCTTCGTCAACCGAACTGGACGGCAGGCCGGGAATGGCCGGAGTGATGAAGGTCAAAAGCGACGCCGCGCTCGTTTCGTGATCGAAGCGGGCGCCGACGGTGAGGTCGAACTTCTCGCCGAACGTGAGCGTTCCGTGGCCGAACAAACCGAAGCCGTTCCCGTCGATTTCAGCCTCGGGCGAGTGCAGCGCGAGCGGGATCGGAATCAGCTCCGAGAACACGCCAGCAGCCAGGTTGTTGATCGCGCTCTGGTCGTAGTTCTGCGTGAAGAACGCCACGCCTGCCTGCCACGTGAGCATCATCGCCTCCCCGACTTGCACGGGCGCATTGGCCGGGGAGGTGACGCGGAACTCCTGCGTGAACTGAAAATCGTCTTCGAGGTTCTGACGTGTGGCCAGCGGGAGCGGCGAGTAGTCGAGATCGGTCTGGTCTTCGGTATTCCACTTGACGAAGCCCGTGCTGCTTCTGAACGCGAGCCGCTCGCCGTCGCCGCGCAGGAGAATCGTGCCGCCGTTGATGTCTCGATCCGTGAACCCCTCGAAGTCGCGAGACACGTGGTAGGGGTTCTGGCGAATCGCGGCGAGATCGCCCAATGCGTAGTCGCCGTCGCGATCCCGTTCGTGGGTATAGATGACGCGAGCCTCCCAGTTCTGCGCCGGGGCCCACAGCAGCTGTGCCTTCGCGAACGTGCCGTCGCGGGAATCGAGATCGTGGCCGGTGACATCGTTCAACGTGAATCCGTCTCGCGCCTGCTTGCCGGCGGCGAAACTGATGGCGACGTTCTCGCCGAGCGGGCCGGACACGTTGCCGCGCACTTCTTTCGCGCTGAAGTTGCCGAAGGGGGCGACCACCGATCCGTGCCAGGCATCGAGCGCCGGCTTCGCGCTCGTGATGTTGATCACTCCGCCGAGCGTGTTGCGTCCGAACAGCGGGCTCTGCGGCCCCCGCACGAACTCGAGTTGATCGACATCCAGCAGCTCGATGCTCGCCGAGTTGGTGTTCAGCTGCGGCACACCGT
Source organism: uncultured Acidobacteriota bacterium (assembly GCA_963773045.1). GTDB lineage: Bacteria > Acidobacteriota > Vicinamibacteria > Vicinamibacterales > UBA2999 > 12-FULL-67-14b. The sequence goes on from CAVYZT010000005.1 coordinate 934,308, forward strand.
CGATGTAAGTCGTAACCGCGGGATTCGCCGGGCTGGCGCCGATGCCGCGGAACCTCGGATTGCTCAACTTGCGCGCGGTGAAGTCTGAGAAATAGGTGTTCGGCGCGAGAATGGCTGCGTCGCTCACCACCCGCACATCGTCATTGGTCAACGTCGCCTTGGTGACGGCGGTCACGCTCACCGGCAAGTTCTTGACGTCGGCCGCCTCCTTCTGAGCGGAGACGATTACTGTTGGAAGCGTGATCGACGGCGGCGGCGTTCCTTGCGCGAACGCGGGCCCTGCGGCCGCAACGACAGCCAAGAGAGCGGGAAGCACTGAAACACGCAGCAGCATCCGGCCATTATCCTAGGGAACACGACAAACGGACACCAGCAAACCAATGACGGCCCGCCTTCGCTCGCCACCCTGCGAGCTTCGACGCGGCGGGCTTGCGTTCAACACTCATTTCGTCCCGAGGTCGTAAGCGGCCATGGTCTTACGATCGCGGACGTAGAGCGTTCTGCCGACGAGCGTCGGTGGTGTCCACGCCCGGTTCTCCAGGATGCGAGCTCGCGATAGCACTTGCAGCCCTTGCGGCGAGACCGTGGCCAGGCCGAGCGTGCCGTCTTCGTCGAGCACGATCATCTTGTTGTCGGCGTAGAGCAGCTGCGCGCGCGAGAAGCTGCGATCCTGCCAGGCAATGGCGCCCGTCTTCACGTTCATCGCCGAGAGAAACGCCGGGCCGAAATCACCGCTCGAGGCGTAGACGAAGTCGCCGACTCGAATGATTGTCCCGATATGGACGCGAATCCGTGGCACGGCCCACTTCTCGGTGACCGTCGTCTTGCCCGCGGTCTGCCGGAGCTCGAGCGCGCGGCTGCCGGTGCCGTACGCCGACGAAACGATCAACAAGTGATCCGACGGCGACCAAATCGGCGTGCTGATGTTGAGACCCCAGTCGGTGCGGTGCGGATGACTCCAGAGCGTTCGGCCATTCGCCGGGTCCAGTCCAGCGATGCGATCGCCGCCGAACACGACGAGCTGGGCCTGCCCGTCGACATCGATTAGCACCGGTGACGCTGGTGCAAAATCGACGTCGCCGCCCTTCCACAGCAGCGCGCCGGTGTCTGGATTGAATGCGCCGACCGCTTGCCCGCGTCCGCCGATGCTGATGATGACGCTGTTGTTGCAAAGCAGGGGACTGGGCGCAAACCCTCGATCGACTCCACCGGCGCCGTACTCCTTGATGAAATCGTGATGCCAGAGCACCTTGCCCGAGGCCTTGTCGAGCGCGAAGAACTCGCGTCGCGAGCCGGCGGCAAACACGCGCGAACCGACGACAAGCGGCGTCGAGTGCGGTCCCGCGCCTTCTGTGAAGTTGGCGTCGCCGGTCGGTGACCGGTAGCGGTACTCCCACACGGTCTTGCCGCTCGCCGCATCAGCAGCAATGACGACTTCCTCCTGAACGAACTGGCCGCGCGACGGCGAGGCGGGACGGTACATCGAAAAGAGCCGGCCGCCGTCCTCGACGATCGAAGAATGTCCTTCGCCCAGGGCTCGTGTCCACAATCGTGGCGGTCCTGTGGCAGGCCAGCTCGCGGCAAGGCCCGTTGCGTCGACGATGAAGTTTCGGTTGGGGCCGCCCCACTGCTTCCAGGTCGAGCTCTGAGTCGCAGGGCTCGCGATCGCAGCGGCAACCAGGACTGCGGTGAAGGCGAGTCGCATAGGCATGCGGATTGGACGCTTGAAGTGAGTCGCTAGTCGCTATTCGCCATTCGCTATTCGCTATTCGCCATTCGCTATTCGCCATTCGCTGTTCGCAGAGTTCGCGGTTCGCGAAGCATGCGAAGCTGCGAACAGCGAACCGCGAACAGCGAACAGCGAGAAGCTGTAAGCGTTCAGTCTTCCCTGAGCGCCGTGACCGGATCAAGCCTGGCGGCGCGCCGGGCCGGGACGAAGCAGGCGACCAGCGTGATCAGCGAGACGATGGCGGCCACGATTGCGATGACCAACGGATCCGACGCGTGGCCGCCGGCGCGGTTGGTCGGAAACGTGCGATCCCACGCCAGCATGCCGAGGATGCCGATGACGAATCCCGCGGCAAGCGGCAGGCGGACGCTGCACACGACCATTTGGATGACCTGCGCCGACCTGGCGCCCAGCGCCATCCTCAGCGCAATTTCCTTGGCGCGGACGCTGACGCCTTGGGCGGTGACCGCGTAGAGGCCGACGGTTGCGAGAACGAGAGCGATGATCGTGAGCGTATCGGCCATCCGCACCGACACGCGGCCGGACCACTGCATGTCGGCGATCACCTGCGACATGGTCTGCACGCGATACAGCGCGAGGTTGGGATCGATCGACATCGCTTCTTGCCGCAGCGCCGCCGTCATGTCGGTGAGATCCCGAGTCGTCCGCACCATGAGCGATGCCGTCGGCTGCGCCGTGGTCCGCAGCGGCAAGTACACGGTCGGTTCGACGGCGCTCCGCTGGCGAATGTCGGGTGTAACCCCGACGATCGTCACCCTCTGCGCGTGAGCCGCGCCGGCGACTCGTAACGCGATCTGCTGTCCGATTGGATCCACACCCGGGAAGTACAGCTTCGCCAGACGATCGTTGATGATGCCGTTCACCTCTCCGGTCCGGCCGTCGGCATCCTCGATCTCACGTCCTCGGACGAGTGGGATTCCGAGCGTTTCGAAGTAGCCGGGGCCGACGCCGATCGTCCACACACTGGGTGCGGCTTCGCCTGCGCCAAGCGGTCGGCGATCGATCTCGAGGCCGAGCTCGTTGCCGCCATTCAGCGGAAGTTGGCTCGCCAACGACACCGATTGGACTCCAGGCATGGCTTGCAGGCGTTCTCGAAAAGCTCGATACAATCCCGCACGCTGATCGGTCGAGGCGTATCGCGCGGCCGGCAACGAGAAGGTCGCCGTCAGGATGTCGGGTGAATCGATTGTGGCGTCCGATGGCAGTTCCGAATCGTTCAATCTCCAGCTCAACGCCAACTGGCCGAGCAGCACGATGGCGAGCCCCAACTCGGCCGACAGAAACGCCGCGGTCCAACGCCGCGACTGGCGGCTGGCGGTTGCCGTGCGGCCGCCGTCTTTCAACACGCGATTCACATCGGTCTTCGACGCCTGCGCGGCCGGCACCACGCCGAAGATCAGTGCAGAGATCAATGAGACGACGACCAGCGAGACGGTGATGCGGCCGTCCAGGTAGTAGTCGTTCCAGTAGGGCATCATGTTCACCGGAATCGCCGACTTGACCAGCCGCACACCGACGAGCGAGACGACCAACCCCGCCGCCGAACCGGCCGTCGCGAGCACGAGCACTTCCACGACGAGTTGCCGAACCACTCGACGCCTGGTGGCGCCAAGCGATGAGCGGATGGCAATCTCACGCGTCCGCTGAGCGGCACGTGCCAGCATCAGGTTGGCGACGTTCGCGCAGCAGATCGCCAGCACCAGCAATCCCGCCGACACAAACGCGAGCCACGGTCCGACGATCGGCTGAAGGTATCGGCGATCGATCGTCATCACTCGCGCGGACACGGTCTTGTTGGTATCGGCGTACTCCTGCGCCAGGCGGGCGACGATGGTCTGAATCTCGGTGCGGGCGTCAGCCTCGGTCACGCCATCGCGCAACCGCCCGAAGACCCTCAGCATTCGCGCATCACGACGCCGGGCATCGTCACCGGGACGTTGCGCCAGCGGGAGCCAGACGGTAGACGTGCTCGGGAATCCAGATCGATCTCGCATGATGCCGATGACGGTGGCGGGCTGACCGTTCACGAGCACGGTCCGTTCCAGAATCGACGGATCGCTGGCGTAGCGCGACTCCCAGGCGCTGCGCCCAAGCATCACGACCGGCGCGGCGCCAGGCCGATCGTCCTCGGCCGTGAAGTCTCGACCCAGGGTTGGGGACACGCCGATCACCCGGAACCCGTTGGCGGTGACATAGGTCGCGTCGAACCGCTCGGGCGCACGGCCCTCATCGCCGAGATTGACGGGAGTCTGGGTAAAGGCGGCAAGGCCGTCAAAGCTCCTCTGCACGGCACGGATATCTTCAAAATCGCGAAACGAGACCGGCCGGTCGTTGGCGTGATCGACCAGCGAGGAGATGGACGGTACACGCTCGGCATCGCGAATCGGCAGACCGCGCAGTGTGTGCGCGTACACCAGCATGAAGAACAGATTGTTGACACCGATGCCCATCGCGAGGACGAGAACGGCGGTCAACGTGAAGCCGCGCTCGCGGCGCAGCAGCCGGAACGCGAATCGCATGTCCTGCCGCCAGCTTTCGATCGATGGAAAGCCGCGCTGGTCGCGATAGCGCGATTTGATCTGGTCCACGCCGCCAAACGCTCGCCGGGCCGCGAACCGCGCCTCCTCAGGCGCCATGCCGCGCGACATGTGCTCGTCCGCCAGCAGATCGAGGTGCGCCTGGATTTCGTCGGCCAGTCGGGCATCTTGACGCGTTCCGCGCAACAGTCCGGCACAGCGCGAGACCCATACCCGTAACCAGGTCATCGCTGCCTCGATTGCCGCGATTTGGCGTCCGATTGAACGACACCAGGACGTACGTGGCCGCGGAGCCGCGGAGCCGCGGAGGATCTTTTCTCAAAGGACTCCTCTCCCCAATCCAGCTCTGTGACTCTGTGCCTCCGCGGCAACGTTCGGCCGGTTGGCTGTTTCATGTGCGTCATTCCTCGCGCAAGGCAGCGATCGGCGTCACCCGGAGGGATCGCTGGACCGGGCCAAAGCAGGACGCGAACACAATCAGCGCCAGCGCGACGATGATGCCGGCAAGAAGGATCGGATCGCCTGGAGAGGCGCCGAGTATCAGAGACGAAGAGAATCGGGCCCGTCCCCAAAGTCATCAACGCGCCGATGCTGACGCCTGCTCGCCGAGAATCGCTCCTGCACGGCCCAGGACCAGCCGCGCGACCGTGCGGCGATCCGCACCGAGCGCAAGTCGAACTCCGATCTCTCGCTCCCGGCGCGCGGCGGCGTATGCCATGAACGCGTGCAGGCCGGTGAGCAACAGCCCGCTGGCGATGAGGCCGAGCGCGGTCAGCGCCGCGACCGCCGTGCGATAGGGGAACAACGGAAGCGCCGCGATGTCGTCGCCCGTAGCGGTCATGCGGATCGGAAGCGCAGGATCGATCCGCAGCATGAGTTGCCGCAGGTCTCTTCCAGTGACTCCCGCACCTGACGCCACGCGGGCAAAGACCATCGTCGCTGTCGTGTACCACTGCGCTGTCGGGCGAAAGACCACTGCCGAGCGCGTCTCTCCGAGCGACTGATACTTGCCGTCCTCGACGATGCCGACGATCTCGATGGGCGTGCCGCCGCGCCCGAGGCGGACGCGTTCGCCGACGGCGTTGACGCGGCCGAACAGTTTCTCTGCCAGCGCGCCGTTGACGATCGCGACCTGCGGCGACTCTGTCGTGTCGGCGCTGCCGAAGTCGCGCCCGAATCGCAGCGGTATCTGCAGCGTGCGTAGATACCCTGCCGATGCCTGATAGATCGCGGCGCTTTGCCCAGGCGTTTCCGCGGGGGCCGGATCAGTGAAGACAATGGTGGTCGAGTAATCGACGTGCAAGGGAAGCGAGTTGCCGATGGCGGCCGACTCGACTCCTGGCATCTGCCGCGCCTCTTCGAGCAGCCGGCGATGGAAGGCGGCCACTCTCTCCTTGTCGTAGCGGGCTAATCCGAGATCAGTCGCGGCCATCACGAGTCGATCGGGATTCCATCCGATGGACGCACTCGTCAGGCGTTGCAGTCCACGTACCGACAAGAAGCACGCGTGCAAGAGCACGAGGCAGAGCGCCACCTGCGCACCCACGAGCAGGTCCCGGGCATGCCACCGCTGCCCGCCGACTCGGAATGATGCTGGCGCCTTGAAGGAGGTGCTGAGGTCAACCGACGAGGCGAATCGCGTGGGAGCCAGACTGACGAGAATGCCTACGAGAAGCGCGACCGCGACGGCGAATGTCGCAATCGTCCAAGTGGCGCTCAGATCGATCTGGATGGGAATCTCGACGGGCACGTGCAGCTGCGCGAGCAGGCGAACGCTGAGCCACGCCAGCGCCAGGCCGCCGATGCCGCCGCACAGCGCGAGCGCGAGCGACTCGGTCATCATTTGCCGCGCAATGCGCGCGCGTCCCGCACCCAGGGCAGCGCGCAGTGCAATCTCACGCGCGCGATCGGCACTGCGGGCGAGCAGCAGTCCTGCCAGGTTCGAGCACGCGGTGAGCAACAACAACAGGCCCAGCCCGAATAGGCCCAACGCAAAGGCGCGTGCCGGTCCGCCCAGCATGTTGCCGAAAAATCCCGGGCGGGTGAGCATCAGCGTCAATCGCCTGTTGCGATTGGGATACTCGCGGGTCAGCTCGGCCACGGTGGCGGCCAGCATCGCCTCGCCCTGCTCCCGCGTGACTCCCGGCTTGAGGCGAGCGGCGACCATCAGGTTGCTGGTGGTACGCGAGTTCAGCCAGTCGCTGCCAACTTCAATCTGCCGCTGCATCATCACCGGCACCCACAGTTCCGGCCGGTAGAACGCCTCGACGCCGTGAAAGCCCTGGGGCGCGACGCCGACGACCGTGTACGGCGACCCGTTGATGTCGATCGAACGCCCGACAATGTCGCCGCGCCCGCCGAAGCGCGCCTGCCAGGTGTCGTAGCTGAGCACCGCAAGCGGCGCCGCGCCGGGCTGCCGATCCTCCTGCTGCGTGAAGAAGCGGCCGATCGCGGGCGAGACTCCCAGCGCTTCGAAATAGTTGCCGGTCGCAAGGTAGCCCCAGACCAGCGCCGGCTCGCCCGGCAGGCCAAGGTTCATCATCGCGATGCGGTAGCCGATCAGAGAATCGATCGCCGTGTTGCGATCGCGAATGTCCTTGTAGTCGAGATACGACCAGCCAAGGGGCTGCAGGCTGAACAACGAATCGGGATCGGGTATCGGCAGCGGCTTCCACACGAACGCGTTGACGGCGCTGAAAGCGAGCGTGATCGCGCCGATGCTGACCGCCAGCGAGCCGGCCGCGACGAGGCTGAATCCCTTGCTCTTTCGCATCAGCCGGAATGCGAATCGCAGGTCCTGAAGCAACGCATCGAGGCTCGGCAAGCTCCGCTGATCGCGATAGCGCTCCTTGGTCTGATCGACCCCGCCAAACGCGCGTCGAGCCGCGAGACGCGCGTTGGCCGGAGATAGACCTTGTGCGACGTACTCCTCGGTCAGCAGATCGAGATGGGTTTGGACCTCTTCAGCGAGGCGATGCTCGCGCGGGCGGCGCCGCACCACGTCTGCCAGCCGCGACACGAGCACTCGGATCGCGGTCACGATTCGTGGCCTAGCAACCGGCTGACGATCGTGACGGTTCGCTCCCACAGCTCGGTCTCCGCCGAGAGCTGCCGCCGGCCGGCGGCAGTAATCGTATAGAAGCGCGCGCGCCGATTGTTCTCGCTCGTGCCCCAGGCGCTCTTGATCCACGCCTTCTGCTCGAGCCGCAGCAAGGCCGGATAGATCGTCCCTTGGTTGAGCGCCAGCGCGCCATTGGCGATCTGCTCGATGCGTCGCGCGATGCCGAAGCCGTGCAGCGGGCCCATCGACGCCAGCGTTTTGAGCACCATCAGATCGAGTGTGCCGTAGGGAACTTCTGATTCGGGTGTGCTCATGACCGCCGCCCTGCCTGCGTTATCTGCGTCATCTGCGGCCCTGGTCTGAGCGTGTCATCTGTGTTACCTGTTGGAAATCAACATGAACATGTCACGAGTCGTGTTGAAAGGCAACAGGAACCACGAACACGAAGGACACGAAGGACCCGAAGGACACGAAGGTCACGAGGGCATTCCCAAAAAATGCCAAGCGCACGCGCGACCTGCGGTCGGCAGGCTATTTCCGCGTCTGAATCTCGTCGAGCAGCTCTCGAACGTGCTTGACGATGGCATCGCGCATGGGCGGATACCCCTGATCGTCGGGCACATCGTCCCAGCTTCGCGCCTTTCCCGATGACCGGGCGGCGGCTGGCAGTTGGCAGCCAATGGCGAAGATGTGGGTGGCGCCTTCGATGTCACCCGATCCGATCGCCGTTGGCTTCTGCTCCGGAATGGCGATGCCGTCGGCCCGCAGTCCCGCGACCGCCCGTGTCGATAGGTCGTCTTGCGGCGCGACACCACGGAACGCCGCCCGCACTGCCAGCCCGCGCTCAGCCGCAAGCTTGTTGAAGTAGGCGGATGCGATCAGGCTTTTCGCTGCGCCGTGCTCACAGACGAATACGACAGCAGGCGCGGTGGCGCGCTGAGACGTCAGCGTGGAAGCGTTCAGCAGCGTGACGAGGGAGAGTAGGACGATCATCACGATGGGCTCCTCGGAAGAAAGTAGAAGACGGTGGCGATCAAGGCGGCGCCTGCGGCGTTGACCAGGAACATCTGCTGGTAGCCGAGCGCCGCAGCCAGCAGACCGGCGACGATAGGACCCGAGGCGTCGCCCACGTCGTAGATGGTACCGAAGACGCCATGAGCGGCGCCGTATCGTGCGCGGCGAGACAGGTCGGTGACGAGCGCGCTGGTGGCCGAGGCGGCCACGGCCACCGCAGCTCCAAACATCACGACGGCTGCCGCCAGCGTCAGGAAGCTGGCGGCCATCGCCACGAGCAACAACGCAGCGCAGCAGGCGATCAGGCCGGAGACGATCACGGCCCGCCGCCCCAGCCGATCGGAGACCGAGCCTGACACCGGCCTGGCAATCAGCGCCGCCATGGTTTGCCCTGCGAGGATAGCGCCGATCTCGGTCGTGCTTAGTCCCAGCGTGTCCTTGGCGAAGAGCGGCATGAACGCCGCCAGCGATCCGCTGACCAGCAACACCGCGGCGTGGGCCGCGCTGACGATGAGCAGGCGTCGATTGCCGAGCACTTCGACCAGCCCATCACGCGTTTGGCGCCACCACGGGTTCCCGGTCGTCGCGATGACGGTGGGGCGCGGCTGTCTCGACGCCAGGGCCAGCGCGACCAGGCCGACCGCACCGCTGACGATGAAGGCGCGATCGAACCGGCCATCGGCGATGAGCGCTCCAGCGAGGAGCGCTCCCAACCCCTGCGCAGCGGCCTGAATCGCCGAGTAGCTCCCCAGCCATCGTCCGCGGCGATCGGCCGGTGCGAGATCGGAGACCGACGCCGACGCAACCGGCCCGAAGATCGCAGTGGCGTTGCCGTGCACGAAGCGTAGCGCGATCAGGCCCGCAAGCGAGGTCACGGCCGGATAGACAAACGGCGTGAACCCAAACACCGCCGCTCCAGCGACGAGCAGCGCGCGGCGGCCGAACACATCTGAAAGCGCACCCGCCGGCATCTTCACTATCACGCCGGTGATCGTCGATGCGGCCATGACCAGCCCGACCATCCGTGGACCGGCGCCGAGATCGTGCGCGAAGATCGGCAGCAGCGGCGTGCGACATATGGCGTAGCTGGTGTAGGCGAGCGCGGCCGTAGCGGTGAGCTCGGTCAACGGGCGTCGCGAAGACATGAAGAACTCGGACCAGGCCACCCTGCTTGGCGTCAGCTCGGGATCGGCCTCGCCATGTAACTAATGTTACACACTAGTGTAATTAGTGTTCATCCGTCAACGGGCGCGCCGACCTGGCCCTCCGACGCGAACGGTCCGGCGCCGCGCGCGGCAAACGTGTCGAAAGTCAACAGGAAGCGTTCGGCCGAGCGCTGTCGTATGACAACCGTGCTGGTGCGGGTGACGGTCGTCCGAGGTGTTCTGTCGCGTCTCACGCGCAACGTCGTTGCGGCGTTCATCACGTGGCAGGCCGTCGCGGCCGCGGCGCAGGACGCGAACCCGCCCACGCTGCGAGCCGGCGCCATCGCCAGCGAGATGCGCATCGACGGCGTCCTCGACGAACCGGCGTGGCAGGCGGCCGAGGCCACCGACACGTTTCGACAAACCGATCCGGAAGAAGGCGCTCCGCCGAGCGTCCGCACCATCGTCAGGGTCCTCGCCGGCGCCAATGCGCTGATCGTCGGCATCGTGTGCGAAGACGATCCTGCGAGCGTCGTCAGCCGCAGCGTGGCGCGAGATGCCGACCTCGACGATGAAGATCACGTCCAGGTCGTGCTCGGCCCATTCCGTGACGGCCGATCCGGCTATGCGTTTGCGATCAATCCGAGCGGCGCGCGCCACGACAGCCTGATTGGCGGCGGTGACGCCAGCGAAAACCAGGATTGGGACGGTATCTGGGAAGCGGCGGCGGCGCGGCAGCCGAACGGCTGGAGCGTCGAGATTCGCATTCCGATTCAGACGCTGAGCTTCAACAGCGCGCTCCGCGAGTGGGACTTCAACGTCCAGCGGCGGCTCGAGCGGCGGCTCGAGACCAATCGCTGGGCGTTTGCCGCGCGCCAGTATCGGGTGATTCAAACCAGCCGGGCGGGTCTCCTCACCGGTCTGCCCGTGTTCGACGTTGGTCTCGGTCTCACCGTCCGCCCGGCGGTCTCCACTGGCGCCGGTGTTCCGGCGCCCGGCGCCAGCATCGACGGCGAGTTCCAGCCGAGTCTCGACGTCATTCAGCGGCTCGGCACCAACGTCACCGTTTCGGCGACGACCAACACCGACTTTGCCGAAACCGAAGTCGACACACGTCGCACCAATCTCACGCGATTTCCGCTGTTCTTCCCCGAGAAGCGGACGTTCTTTCTCGAAGGCTCCGACATCTTTGGGTTTGGTCTTGGTGTGGATGAAGATGCGCTGCCGTACTTCAGCCGCCGCATCGGGTTGGTCAACGGTCGGGAGGTGCCGATTCTCGCCGGCACGAAGATCAACGGACGCGCTGGAGGCACGAGTTTTGGCGGTCTGGTCGTCGGCACCAACGATCTGACAGGCGTCGTCGAGGATGAAGCGCTGATGGCGGTGGCGCGCATCAAGCAGAACGTATTGCGAGAGTCGTGGGTGGGCGCAATCGGCACCGCCGGCGATCCGCTCGGCCGCAGCGGCAGCTGGCTGGCGGGCGCCGACTTCACGTACAACACGTCGCGGTTTCGTGGTGACAAGAACCTTTTGGTTGGCGTCTGGGGTCTTGCTACCGGGCGCGACGATCTGGGCGGCGACCGATCGGCGTACGGGTTCAAAGCGGCCTATCCGAACGACGAATGGGACATCCAGCTCACCGGGAAGCGCATCGGCCGGCATTTCGATCCCTCGCTCGGGTTCGTGCCACGGCCGGCGGTCTACCTCCTCGAGAGCAGCATCGACAACGAGACCCGCATCAGCCGCGGCCCGTTCCGGCAGCTGACGCACGAGTTTCGTCCGTCGATCGCGGCCGACTTGTCAGGACGCTGGGAAAGCTATCGAGTGTTCATCGCGCCGATCAACTGGGAGTTTCGCAGCGGCGATCGGGTCGAGTTCAACGCCAACCCCACCGGCGAGCGGCTCGTCGAACGGTTCGAGATTGCCGAGGGCGTGATGATCTCGCCTGGGCCGTACCACTGGATTCGGTATCGGTTCGAGGCCGGCACGGCTGAGAAGCGTCAAGCCTTCACGCAGGTGACATGGTGGACCGGCGGGTTCTACGACGGTCACCTCGATCAACTGGAATGGGAGGCGACATGGAACCCCGTGGCGCTGCTCACGCTTGCGATTTCCGGCGAACGCAACGTCGGCCGGCTGCCGGCCGGGGGTTTCACGCAAACGCTGGTCGGCACGCGGGCGCAGCTCAATGTGTCTCCCGATCTCTCCGTCTCGAGCTATATCCAATACGACACGGAGAGCGACCTGCTGGGCAGCAACACGCGGTTGCGATGGACGCTCCGCCCGCAAGCCGACCTGTTCATCGTCTACAACCACAACATCCGCTCGCTCGAGGATCGCTGGCAGAAGGACTCGAACCAGCTGCTGGTCAAGCTTCAGTACGCGTTTCGGTACTAGTAATCCGGACCCTTCACGCGTGTAATGAAGCGGTTTCGGGGAATGGGCCTTGCACTACCCGGGTAAGACGAAGGGAAATCGTTGCGTAAACGGGACGGTCCGGTCAGCGTAACCACTACTAGAGGCGAGCACCTTCGAATGAGCGCGTCATGAAACGAGCGATTACCGTGGTCGTGCTCCTGGCCGTGGTTGGCGCAGGAGCCGGCGCCTGGTACTACCGCGGCGGCGGCACCGATATTCAACCCATCACGACGCCGCTCACCCGTGGCGACATCGTCGACACGGTCGGGGCCACCGGGACGCTGCAGGCGGTCACTACGGTCCAGGTCGGCAGTCAGGTGTCGGGCAACATTTCGTGGCTCGGCGCGGATTTCAACTCCATCGTCAAGCAGGGGCAAGTGATCGCGCGGCTCGATCCGTCGCTCTTTGACGCTCAGCTTCAGCAGGTTCAAGCCAACCTGGTTCAGGCGCGAGCCAACCTCACCAAGGCTCGAAGCGAGCTCGACCGGGCCAAAGTCCAACTGCTTGACGCTCAACAGAAGTACTCGCGAGCCACCGACCTGTCGACGAAGGAGCTGCTGGCCAGGAGTGAGCTCGATGCGGCAAAGATTGCCGTGGACAGCGCCACGGCCGCGGTCGCGTCACAGGAAGCCACGGTCACGCAAGCGCAGGCAGCCGTGACTCAGTCGGAGGCGTCGGTGAATCAGTCTCGCGTGAACCGCGATCACACGATCATCGTGGCGCCGATCGACGGCATCGTCACCCAGCGGAGCGTCGACGTCGGCCAGACTGTGGCCGCGAGCATGCAAGCACCGACCCTCTTCGTCATCGCCGCCGATCTCACCGAGATGCAGGTCAACGCGAACATCGACGAAGCCGACGTCGGGCGCATTCGTCCCGGGCAGCACGTCACGTTCCGCGTCGACGCCTATCCGACCGACAACTTTCAGGGCACGGTCACGCAGATCCGCCTTCAGCCGGTGGTGGTGCAGAACGTGACGACCTACGGAACGGTAATCACGGTTCCGAACACCGAGCTCAAGCTCAAGCCGGGCATGACGGCGAACGTGAAGATTGAGATCGCCAAGCGATCGAATGCGCTGCGCGTGCCGAATGCGGCGCTTCGTTTCCGTCCGAGCCAGGAAATCTTTGCCGCCCTCAATCAGACCCCGCCGCCCGAGACGACGGCGTTTGCCAACGCCCCGCGAGGCGGCCGCGGTGGGCGCGGCGGCGGCGCGGCGGCAGCGGACGCGCCTGCGGCGGCGAGCGACGCCGTCGCCTCCTCGGCGCGGCCGGCGATGGATGGCGCCAGCGACCAAAGCTCGCGTGCGGTCGGTTCGGCCGGAACGCCTGCGGCCGGCGCCGAAGCCGGCTCTGGCGGGCGCGGTGGGCGCGGCGGATTCGGTCGCGGCGGCGGCGGGCCTGAGTTTCAGGCGCGGATGCTCGAGCGCTTCAAGTCGATGACGCCGGAGGAGCAGAAACAGTTCATCGCGCGCATGAAGGAGCGCGGCGCGGACACCAGCGCGTTCGAAAGCGCGGCGCCGAAGGCCGTTGACAAGAAAGCACCGGCGGCGGCGCCCAATAAGGCGCAGACCATCGACGCGCTGTTTGCTCCACTGCCGCCCGTGGAATCCAGGGGACGCGCCTGGCTCTTCATGGATCGTGAACTGAAGCCGGTCAATCTCCGGCTTGGCATTACCGACGGCACATATACGGAGTTACTGAGCGGTGAGCTCCAGGAGAACATGGAGGTCGTCACTGGCGTCACGGGCCTCAGCCCGACGCGCGCGACACCCACTCCGCAAGGCAGCGGCAATCCGCTGATGCCCGGCCGCGGCCCTGGTGGACCTGGAGGCGGACGAGGGCCTCGGTAGAAGGCATCCGCCTCCGCTCGCGCAGTATGCCAGGCGAGCTACGGCGCGATGGCGCGCCGAAGCGGCAAAGCCGCGGAGGCGGCGAGAAGGCAAAAAGGCACAAACGTGGCAGAGACTGCACCCATCGTGATCGCGACCCAAAACCTGGTGAAGACCTATGTCGTGGGCGAGTATCAGGTGAAGGCGCTGCGCGGCGTCAATCTCGACGTCCCGCGTGGTGAGTTTCTCGCGGTCACCGGACCGTCGGGTTCGGGAAAGTCCACCTTCATGCACATCGTGGGTTGTCTCGATCGGCCGACCTCGGGCCAGTATTTCCTGGACGGCCAGGACGTCTCGCGGATGTCGAAGAACGAGCTCGCGGCCGTGCGCAACAAGAAGATCGGGTTCGTGTTCCAGGGGTTCAATCTGTTGTCGCGCACCTCCGCTCTCGACAACGTCGAGCTGCCGCTGCTGTACGGCGGATCGACGATGAAGACCGCCGAGCGGCATCGGCGGGCCAAGGAGATGCTGGCGGCTGTCGGCTTGGGCGATCGGTTCGACCACCACCCGAACCAGTTGTCCGGCGGCCAGCAGCAGCGCGTCGCGATCGCGCGGGCGTTGATCAACACTCCATCGATCCTTCTCGCCGACGAGCCCACCGGCAATCTCGATTCCAAGACCAGCATCGAGGTGATGGGACTGTTTCAACGGTTGAACATCGAGCGCGGCATCACGGTCGTGCTGATCACGCACGAGGCCGACATTGCCGAGTACGGCACGCGGATCGTCGCCTTCCGCGACGGTCACGTGGTCGGCGATCGCGCCGTCAGCCGCCGGCGAAACGCCAGCCAGGAGTTGGCCAATCTGCCGGAGCCTGATGACGAGCCTGGATTGAGCGGAGACGACGGCCCTGCCCTGAGCGCCGGCGAAAGGGAGGCACGGTAAGTCATGTCGCTGCTGATGGTGTTTCGCGTCGCGTTCAAGGCGCTCGCCCGCAACAAGATGCGGACGGGGTTGACGATGCTGGGCATGATCATCGGCGTGTCGGCCGTGATCACGATGGTCGCGCTCGGCACCGGCGCGCAATCGTCAATCGAGTCGCAGATTCAAGCGGCCGGCACCAACATGATCATGGTGAGCGCCGGCAACTTCATGCAGGGCGGCGTGCGCATGGGCCAGGGCAACGCCAGCACGCTGACGCCTGACGATGCGTTTGCGATCCAGCAGGTGCCGGGTGTGCAGTACACCGCCCCGGGGGTGAATACGCGAGGCCAGGTGGTTGCCGGCAACATGAACTGGGGCACGCAGGTCCAAGGCACGGATGTGGATCTGCCTCTGATTCGCTCGTGGCCGACATCGCGCGGCGGGTTTTTCAGTCCCGTGGACGTCGCGTCGGCGTCGAAGGTGGCGGTGCTCGGATCGGTCGTCCACGAGGAGTTGTTCGGCGCGGATGCGGATCCGGTCGGCCAGGTGATTCGCATCAACAACCAGCCGTTCACGGTGGTCGGTGTCATGGCCAGCAAGGGGCAATCGGGGATGGGCCAGGACCAGGACGACGTGGTCTATGTGCCGTACACCACCGTGATGAAGAAGCTGCGCGGCATCACCTTCATTCAGAACATCACCGTGTCGGCGGCCTCGGCGACCGAGACGAGCCCGACCGCCGATCGGATCGCGACGCTGCTGCGCACGCGCCACAAGATCGTCCAGGGCGACGCCGACGACTTCATGGTCCGCACGATGGAGGAGATGGCGAGCGTTCGCGTGCAGGCTACCGAGACGATGACGTCGCTGCTCGCCGGCATCGCCGGCGTGTCGCTGCTGGTCGGCGGCATCGGCATCATGAACATCATGCTGGTCTCGGTCACCGAACGGACTCGTGAGATCGGCCTGCGGCTGGCGATCGGCGCGCGCGGCCGCGATGTCCTGCTGCAGTTCCTGGTCGAGGCCGTCGTGTTGAGCCTGGTCGGCGGCGCCGTGGGAATCGGGCTCGGGCTCCTGCTCTCGCGCGGCGTGACGCTGTGGATGACCTGGCCGACGGCCGTGTCGCCAGAATCGGTGCTGATCGCCTTTGCGTTCGCCGCACTCACCGGCGTGTTCTTCGGCTTCTATCCCGCGCGAAAGGCAGCTGCACTGGACCCGATCGATGCGTTGAGATTTGAGTAATTCACAGGTTCAGCAGGTTCAGCAGGTTCAGCTGGTTCAGCTGGTTCAG
Organism: uncultured Acidobacteriota bacterium; assembly: GCA_963773045.1. Classification (GTDB taxonomy): domain Bacteria; phylum Acidobacteriota; class Vicinamibacteria; order Vicinamibacterales; family UBA2999; genus 12-FULL-67-14b. Next base: position 950,280 of record CAVYZT010000005.1, read on the forward strand.
CTGGTTCAGCAGGTTCAGGTTCTACAGGTTCGAAACCTGTGAGCGTCATTCCCGAGCCCCCGCCCGCAGCAAGTAGGCGACGATCGCCCCGTGCCCCTCCTTCCGCGCCTCCCCAAGCGGCGTCCGCCACTCACCATCCCCTCCTGGCCACGTGCGGTCCACCCACACCCGGGCGTTCACGTTGGCGCCGCGCTCCACCAGCATCTTGACGATGGCGAAGTGCCCGGCGTTGGCCGCTTGAATCAGCGCGTTCTCGTCACCTGGCACCACCAGGTCGATCGCCGCGCCGCGTGACAGCAGCAAATCGACGATGGCTTCGGCGCCGGAGGCGGCCGCCGCGATCAGCGGGTTGCCGTCACCGGACACCGCGAAATTCACATCGGCGCCGCGATTGAGCAGCTCAACGACGATCGGCAGCCGATTCGCACGCGACGCCACGATCAGCGGGCTGCCGTCGCCATCGATGGCCGCGTCCACGTTGGCGCCTGCGTCGATCAAATCCTTCACGTCATCGAGACCGCCGTTTTGCGCCGCCTCCACCAGCTCTCGATCGAGCGCACGAAGGCGTCGCGGCGTCCGTGGCTGCTCAGCGATTGCCACGTGCTCCACGCCGGCCTGCTTGACGATGTCGATGACCTCGGTGAGGTCCTGGAGCGGCGACCGCGCGTTCCCCTGGACGACCACGCGGGTCGGCGCTTGCCGGCGCAGCAGCTCCATGAGCGCGCCGATCGCCACGTCCTGGTCGCCAATCAGCACCCGAGGATTTCTTCGATAGAACTCCGGAACCGTGATCGACAGCGTGTCTTCCCGAGCCACCGCGATCGCGCGAAGCGGCGCCAGGCCCGCCAGCATTACCGTTGCGGTGGCGATGGTCGCGGCCGCCATTGCGATTCCGGCGCGGCCGCGCGGCCGTGCCTCGTCGAGCAGTGCCGAGACGCGAGCGGCGAGATCGGAGCGATGCGCCATGCCGATCGCGGGTTCGGCGCCCGTCAGGTTCTTCGCCAGCAGCACGAGCTGCTCGGCATAGTCGGCGCCCTCGTCGCGCGCCACCACCGCGTCGTCGCACGATCGCTCGGCTTCGAGCACTAGCTGCCGCCACGCCACCCACGCGAGTGGATGGAACCAGTACGCCGCACTGGCCGTTCTCGCGATCAGATGGATGAGCCAATCGCCTCGGCGGACATGCTCGAGCTCGTGGACGAGCGCACGCCTGAGATCCGCCTCACTCCACTCTGAGCTGCTGGTCGGCATCAGGATCACGGGTCGCCATACGCCAAAGGTGATCGGCGACGCGACGTCTTCGTGACCAAGCACCTCAACCTGCCGCTGAAGGCCGCACTCCCGGGCGAGCGTGACGAGGTAGCGCGAGAGCGCCGGCGAGGGCAGACTCCTGCGCCGAAGCGAGCGCAGTGTCCACAACGTCGTCACTACCGGGAGGAAGAAGAGAAGCGCGCCTGTCGCCCATAACGCCAGCACCGCGGTTTGCCAGGAGACGCTGGTTTGCGTCTGCACCGGCGGCGTCGCCGGCTGAGCTCGCATGGCGTCCGAGCCGGGATTCTGACGTGCCAGTGACGCGGCTGGTGCGGAGACCGCCCGGACCGGGATGACAATCGTCGTCTCCGGAACGGACACGACGATCAGCGGCGTGGCGACCAGCGCGGCGAACGTCGCCGCCAGCATCAGATGGCGGACCGAAGCGCGGGTCCGGCGCGCGAGCGCGACCGCGGTCAATCCGATCACCAGCCAGAGTGTCGCCTTGACCAACAGCGAGACCGCCGCGGACTGGGAGAGGACGAGCGCCGCTTCCGCGGGAGTCGGGATCATGACTGCCTCCGGTTCTTTCGCGCCGCGAAAGTAGGGATCATGATTGCCTCCGGTTCTTTCGCGCCGCATCGATCTCGGCCCGGAGCGCCTCGAGCTCGTCGTCGCTCCAGTGTTCCTGCTTGAGCAGCGCCGCCGCCGCCTGGCTCGGCGATCCACCGAAAAACACGTTCAGCAATTGCGAGACGGCTCGCTTCTGGGCCGACGACTTGGACGCAACCGAGCTGTAGACGTATCGCAATCCCTCGGCGCGATGGCGAATCACGCCCTTGGCCTCGAGCTTGACGAGCATCGCCCGGACGGCGGAATAGGTGGGCGGGTCGCTCAGCCGCGCGCGAATGTCTTCGGCCGAGCCGTTGTTTCCCAGGGCGAAGAGGATGTCGAGCATCTCGCGTTCCCTGCGGCTCAGCTTGTCAACCGGTTTGGCCATCGGCCGTCCTTTTCCGCCTACGCGGCCAACGGCCGCTACGGCGAGACCCGCCGAGGCTCCCCTGAAGCAGTCGAGCGGAGGCGGGCAGATGCTGCGCCGGTAGCATACTGCTACAAACGTAGCACGTCAACCGGCGGCCGGCATTCGTCCCCGGAACAATGGAGATTTCCGGCTGACAGTCCGCGGGCGCCCGAGAGAAGATATCCGGACGCATGCCGACCGTCCGCTTCACGCGCAACATCCAGCGCCACGTCGACTGTCCGACCCTCGCCGTGACCGGCGCAACCCTGCGCGAAGTGTTCGACGCGTACTTCGAGACCAACGAGCGCGCGCGGGGATACGTGCTCGACGATCGCGGGCACCTGCGCCAGCATATGGCGGCGTTCATCGACGGCGAGCAGATCACCGATCGGGAACAACTGAGCGATCGAGTGCCGGACGACGCCGTGATCGATGTCGTTCAATCACTCTCCGGCGGGTGAAGCACCAGCGGTGAACCTCGAACTTGCGAATAGAGAACAGCGAACAGCGAACAGCGAATAGCGAATAGCGAACAGCGAACAGCGAAAAGCGTCTGAGGCCCAATGAGCACCCGATGTCACGTTGCGACCAGAAAGGGACTCTTCACACTGGATCGCGGCCAGCACGGCTGGTCGATCAGCCGCGCCAACTTCGTCGGCGACAACTGCACGCTGGTGATGCACGACCCGCGCAGCGGCGATCTCGTGGTCGCGCTCAATCACGGCCACTTCGGGGCCAAGCTGCATCGGTCACGCGACGAGGGTACGAGCTGGGAGGAGATCGCCGCACCGAAGTATCCGGAGAAGCCGGCGGACTACGTGCCGAAGCTGCCGGTCGAAGGCAAGCCCGCCGACTGGTCGTTGAAGCTGGTGTGGGCACTCACACCTGGGGGCTCGGACGAACCGGGCGTGATCTGGTGCGGGACGCTTCCCGGTGGTTTGTTCAAATCCGAGGACGGCGGCGACTCATGGCAACTGAACCGTCCCTTATGGGACGACCCGCTTCGCGAACAGTGGTTTGGCGGCGGGGCCGAAGAGCCGGGCATTCATTCGGTGTGCGTGGATCCGCGGGACGCACGCCACGTGATCGTCGGCGTGTCTTGCGGAGGGGTCTGGACGACGCGAGACGGCGGAGCCAGCTGGCAGGTGACGGCGTCGGGTATGCGTGCCGCGTTCATGCCACCCGACCGGCAGTTTGAACCGAACGTCCAGGATCCGCACTCCGTGGTGCAGTGCCGCGACCATCCCGATGTGCTGTGGGTCCAGCATCACAACGGCATCTTCCGCTCCGTGGACGGCGCGCAATCGTGGACGGAGATCGAGAACGTCGCTCCATCCGCGTTCGGCTTTGCCGTCGCGGTTCATCCGTCGCGTCCAGATACGGCGTGGTTCGTGCCTGGCGTGAGCGACGAGAAGCGCCACCCGGTCGAAGGTCGGGTCATCGTCAATCGCACGATCGACGGCGGCCGGACGTTCGAGCCGCTCACGCGCGGGCTGCCTCAACAACACGCCTACGACCTGGTGTTCAGACACGCCCTCGATGTCGACGAGACCGGTGACCGCCTGGCCTTTGGATCGACAACCGGTTCGGTGTGGATAAGCGAGGATGGCGGCGACTCGTGGCAGAGCCTGTCGTCGAATCTGCCGCCGATCTACGCCCTCCGGTTCGAGCTTTGAGCAAGGTCCGCCGGCGTTGCGACAGGCGTCTTAGTCCACAGTCCACGGTCCACGGTCCGCGGCTCTGGTTCGCCTCCTGGAGTGACAACCCTCGACCGTCAAACTAGAATTCCAACGAATGTCGACTACGCGTTTTCTTCCTGTCTTCCTCGCATCGGTCGTGGTCCTGGGCTCGGCGATCGGCGCCGCGCAGCCGTCGAAATCGGTGAACGATGGCGTGTTCACCGCCGAGCAGGCGGCGCGCGGTGAGCAGATCTTCAAGGGCAAGTGCGGAAGCTGTCATTACCCGGGGCGGTTCACCGGCGAGGACCTGTTCAAGCCGTGGGCGGGAAAGCCGCTGGCCGAGCTCTTCAGCGTGATGCGCGAATCGATGCCTGAAGACAATCCCGGCACGCTGCCGGCTCAGGAGTACGGCGACGTGGTCGCGTACTTCCTTCAGCTGAACAAGTTTCCAACCGGCGCCGACGAGTTGATGGGCACCGACGAGGCGATGGCGGCGATTCTGTTCGAGAGACCGAAATAGGGAATCTCATGAGCTGACGATGTGGTGAACTGGTGATCGATCTTCAGATCTCCTGATTTGAGACCTTGCGATCAATCTCGTCGATCTCGTGACCTATCTGTTGATCGCGCCGGTATCCAGATCACCTGTTCGCTAGATAGATCGCCACATCGATCTCCAGATCACCAGATCTCGAGCTCACCCGATCGATCTCCAGATCAGCACTTCACCAGATCACAAGATTCTGCTATCGCGTGATGATCCTCACTCCAAACACTGGCGCGATTTCGTTGCCATTGGTCGCCTGAAATCGCACCGTCAGCTGCTGCTTTCCGGTCGCCACTGCCGGCGGTACTGCGTATTCGACGTCATAGAACTTCGCGACGCTGCTCTGCGGCACGGTCGTCTCGCCAACTCGCTGTCCTTCGACGAGGATCTCGTGGCTCCGCGTTCGCCGTTGATCGCTGTTGTAGGTCACGAGCACGGCGATCGGACTCGCGCCGTTTGACGGCAGGTCGTACGAGAACCACTTCGCGCTCCGTCGTCCCGGCTTGCCGTCCGCGCGAACGATCGAGGTCTCCTCACCCTGCAGGTTGAACGGTTTTTCCGCGGCCGGTTCGACGGCGGAGAGAAAGGCGACGGTGGCCGCATCGAGTGCGGCGACGCGCGCCTTCTCGGCCGCGAGCGCGGCGCGCCTGGCTTCGAACTCCGCGCTGGTGAGGAATTCCCAGTAGGCGCCATACGTGCGACGGTGCACCGCATAGAACGGCGCAAATTCCAAATCCATCGTGCCGCCCGTCGACACCGTTCGCGCAATGCCGATCGCGCGGAACGTGCCCGGTCTTCCCGGCACTGGCTTGAGCCACTCGGCGACCGGACGATCGGTGACCAGCACCGGCGCTTCCGGTGGCGGCGTTCGCACGCCGTCACCATCGCCATCCTCGCGCCGGCGCGGCGCGGGTCCGAGATCGCCGGCGAGCACGAGTGGTCCCCAGCCCACGGCCGCATGCGCTGGATCGTCGCCCAGCCGATCGAGACCGAGCGACTTGGGGAGGACCATGGCGACCGTGTCGCCCGTCTTCCACACGCGTTTGATCTCGACGTAGCCGGGGGGCTTCGGCAGCGCGGTCACGGCCTGGCCGTTCACGCGAACGCTGAAGCCGTCGCCGGCCCACATCGGCCGGCGCAAGGCAAGGGTGAATTCCTTCGGCGACTTCACCTCGACCGTGATCGCCGCATCGTCTCCAATCGGAAAACCCGTCTTCATGGCGAGACGAACCCCGGCCGATTCCCATGTGGCGGTTGACGGCGCGTAGAGGTTCACCCACAATTTGTCGCCGCCTTCGTAGTAGAGCCCGAGCCCGTGAAGCGCGTGGCTTTCCATGCCGGTGCCGACGCAGCAGGTGAAGCTGCGGTTCATGTCGGCGTACTCGCGCCGGACGCCGGCGCCGACCGGCACCATGTAGCAGGTCGCGCCATCCTCGGCGTCCATCGATCCCAGAATGTGGTTGAACAGCGCCTGCTCGTGGAATTCCGGGTAGCGGATGTCGGGTTCCGCCGCGAACAACATGCGCGTGAGCTTCAGCATGTTGTAGACGTTGCAGGTCTCCGCCGTCCGGCCTTCGGTGATGTTCGAGAGCTTGTCGGGATCGCGGAAGTACTCGTCCTTGCCGTGGCCGCCTGTGGCAAAGGTGTGGTGATTGACGACGCGATCCCAGAAGAAGCGGGCCGCGGCCCGGTCGCCCTCATTGCCGGCGTATTCGTAGCGTGCGGCCAGGCCGATCATCTTCGGAACCTGGGTGTTGCCGTGCAGCCCGTTGAGCGGATCTTCACCGCGGCGCAGCGGATCGAAGACCGCCTTGTGCTCGAATTTGTACGACAGATCGAGCCACCGCTTGTCGCCGGTGTCGGCGTAGAGATCCGCCAGCACCTCGTTCATGCCGCCAAACTCGGTGGCGAGCATGCGCTGAATGAGCGTCTCGTCCATCGGCGCCAGGTACTTTTCGGCCCACGCCGCGAACCTGGCTTCAACTTCCAGCGCCGTCGGGTTGCCGGTATAGCGATAGGCGTCGCGAAGTCCCGCGAACGTCTTGTGCAGCGTGTACCACGGCGACCAGAGGCCGTTCAGATCGAAGTTGGCGGATTTGATGTTGCCCTTCGAGACCTCGGCAAACGCCTCGCGCACGCCTTGCAGCGCGCCGGCGAAGCCGTCGCCGTTCTTGTCCTGCACCGCCTTCATCTCGCTGACGATGTAGTCGGCGCGCTGCTTGAAGCGCGCATCGCCGGTCGCGGCCCACATCAGGCTGACCGCCGACAGGTAATGCCCGGCGATGTGACCGGTGAGCTGGCGGCCTTCGTTGTCCCACCCGGTGTAGCCCGCGTCCTTCGGTTCGAGTCCGGCTTGCTTACGGTAGAACGCCAGCATGCGATCCGGCAGCAGCGACAGCAGGTAGGCGGCGTCGAGATCCTGGGCGTGCTTGAGCGGCCCGCCAGTGAGTCGAACCGCGGTGAGCGGCAGCGGCCGCGCCGCGTCGGGCTTCGCCATCGTGATCCGCTGCACGAATCCCGACGACAAGAGCCAGGTGGAGCCGCCGATGACCAGCCGGAAAAATTCGCTACGCGAGATTCTCATGGCACCCACCCCTTGGCACCTTTTGGCACCCTGGCACCCCTGGCAGCCTTGGCACCTCTGGCACCTTAGGCACCTGGCACCCTATTTCCCAGCTGCCATGCGTTTCCACTGTTCGGCGTACTGTTCGACGTTCTCCTTGGTGACGACGTCGACGCCCGAGTCGATGACCGCCGCCGGCGGCTGCTTGCCGTTCTTGATGTCGCGCAGCAGCTTCACCGACTCGCTGCCCCAGCCGAAGTACTTCTGGCCGAGCAGGACTTGCACCTTGCCTTCACGCAGCAGATCCAGCGCCGGATCGATGGTGTCGAACGAGATGACCTTGGTCTTCGACGAGTCCAGACCAGCGAGCGCGTTCCGGGTGAACACCGGCCAGCCACCGACCGACACCCACGCGGCCAGATCGGGATAGCGGCGTGAACCGGTCGCGATGATCTCGGCGCAGCGGATCGGGTCTTCCTGGATGTCGTAGGTCTCCACAATCTCGATGCCCGGCGCCTTGGCCAGGGCCTCCTTGACGCCGTTGAGGCGGTTCTGCAGATTCGTTGCGCCGACGCTGGTGATGAGTGCCACCTTGCCTTTCCCGCCGAGCAGCTTGAGGGCCTGCTCGCCGAGAATGCGGCCAGAGGCGAGATCGTCGACGCCGTAGAACGCGATGCGCTTCGAGTTCGGCGCGTCGGAGTCCCACGTGACCACCGGGATGCCGGCGTCGATGGCGCGGTTGATCGTGTCGTTGAGAAAGTCGCCGCTGAGCGCGGAGATGGCGATGCCGTCCACGCGCTGCGTGATGTACGACTCCAGGATTTCCTTCTGCTTGAGCTGATCGGCCGAGACCGGCGCGTTCCACAGTACCTGCACGTCGCCCATCGCCGCGGCCGCGCGCTCGGCGCCAATCCTGGCGTAGTTGAAAACGGGGATGTCGAGCGCCTTGGGGATGACGGCGAAACGAAGCATCTTCTTCGACGCCTCACTCGCCGGCGCGGGCCCGCCCGCGCTGCAGCCGACGGCGCCGATCCCGCCACTGCCGGCGCCGCAAGCGACGAACATCGACATCGCTATTAGTAACAAGGTCGTCCGTTTCATGTGTGCTCCCCGGAGATCAGGAAGTCTTCGACAAGAGATCATGAGACCAGGAGAATTTTGTTGAAATACCTTGCTCCTGATCTCCTGATCTCTTGTTTGAATCTCCTGATCTCTTGTTTGCATCTCTGATCTCGGGCGTTACTTCCTTCTGAGCATCAACTGATCGACGACCACGATGACGATGACCACGAGACCGACGATGAGGCGATCGTAAAACGTCGCGCCGGGAATCTGCGGCAGCGCGTTGCGCAGCACGCCGAAGATCAGCGTGCCGAGCACGGCGCCCATCACCGAGCCTCGTCCACCCGCCAGGCTGGCGCCGCCGACGACCGCCGAGGCGATGATATCCAACTCGTAGCCGGTCGCGAGATCGGCTTTTCCCTGACCCTGGAGGATCACCAGGACTACACCGGCGGTCGAGGCCAGCAGGGCGCTGACGACGTAGACCGATGTCTTGATCCAGCCGACGGCGATGCCCGAGAAGAGCGCCGCCGTCTCGTTCCCGCCGATCGAGAAGACCGCCCGTCCCCACTGGAATCGGGTCATCAGCACCTGGAAGAGCAGCGCCATGACGAACATCACGACCGGCGCCAGCCAGTCGATCGGCAGTCCCAACGGATGCCAGCCCGGCGGCAACCGGCTCGAGACGTCGTAGTAGCGGCCCTCGGTGATGATGAACGCGGCGCCTCGCGTGATGCCCATCACGCCAAGCGTCGCGATGAATGGCGGCAGCCGTACGACGACGACCAACAGTGACGTGACCAACCCGGCCGCGAGACCGACGAGCAGTCCGGCCCCGACGCTGACCGGCAGGGCGACACTCGATTCGACGAAGAGCGCGCCGGTGACCACGCCCGACAGGGCGATCACGGCGCCCGGAGCGAGATCGATCCCGCCACAGATAATCACGACCGCCGCGCCGACCGCGGCGATGCCGTAGATCGAGGAGTACTTCAAGATCAGCAGGGCGTTCTCGGCGTTGAGAAACGGATGCGAGCGTCCGCTCTCCGGCCACAAGTACCACGTGAAGAACAGCACCTCGAGCGCGAGGATGGCGATGGTGCTGAGCTCGCGAACGGCGCGAAGACGCTTCATCCGCCTTCGCTCTTTCGATGACTCCCGAGCTTCGGCGGGACAGGTCCGCCTACGGTCTTTGAATGACCTCCGAGCTTCGGCGGGACAGGTCCGCCTACGGTCTTTGAATGACCTCCGAGCTTCGGCGAGACAAGTTCCGCTGTGGCCAGGTGCATGACCGACTCTTCGGTGGCGTCTTCTCCTCGGAGCTCACCCTGCACGTGTCCCTCGCGCATCACGACCACGCGATCGGCCAGCGCGAGCACCTCGGGCAGATCGCTCGACACGACGAGGACGGCGATTCCCGACGCGGCCTGACGCCGGATCAGCTCGTGAATCTCGAACTTCGCGCCGACGTCCACCCCCTTGGTCGGTTCGTCGAGCAGCAGCACGCGCGGAGACGTCGCCAGCCACTTGGCCGCGACGACCTTCTGTTGGTTGCCGCCGCTCAGGGCGTCAGGCAACGCATCAAGCCCAGGTGTCTTGATCCGCCATGTGGTGATGAGCGCCGCGGCCTCGCGCGATTCCTCTCGATCGCGCACGAGCACGTCACCGCGAATGGTCCGCCGCGGCAGTACCAGGTTGTGGCGCACGGAGAGGTTGAACAAGAGGCCTTGCCGTTGGCGCTCTTCCGGCACGAGCGCGACGCCGGCTCGCGCGGCGTCACGAGCGGAGCGCAGCTGAACGGCTGCGCCGTCGATGCGAACCTCTCCCGAAGAGGCTCGGTGCAGACCAAAGATCGTTTCGAGCAGTTCCGAGCGTCCCGATCCCACGAGCCCGAACAATCCGACGATCTCACCGCGCGCGACGCTGAGCGTCACATCGCGAAAACACGGCTCGCGAGTCAGGCCGACGATGTCGAGTGGCTCGTCCCCGGAAGACGTCGACCACCCTTCCGCAGGTGGCGACAAGCCTTGAGGTTTGCCGATCCTGCGCTCCGGCAGCTCCCGCCCAACCATCGCCTTGACGATCTGCCGAGGTTCCACCTCGGACCGTGTGAAGGTTCCGACCCACCCGCCGTCTCTGAGCACGGTGATGCGATCGCACAGCCGAAAGACCTCAGGCAGCCGGTGCGAGACATACAGGATGGTCGCTCCCTGCCGTTTCAGATCGCCGAGCACATCGAACAGGTGATCCGCCTCGGCGTCGGTGAGCGAAGTGGTCGGCTCATCGAGGACGAGAACCTGGCACTCGAACGCCAGCGCGCGGGCCACTTGCAGCAGTTGACGGTGGGCGGCAGAGAGCGATTCGGCCGCGGCGTCCGGATCGACGCGCAGGTACAAGCGATCGAGAATCGCCCGCGTGCGATCCCGCATTTCCGATTCGCGGAGCCAGCCTCGAGTGCACAACTCACGCCCGGCAAAGATGTTGGCGCTGACGCTCAGGTTGGGGAAGGAGAGCATCTCCTGGTAGACCATGCCGACGCCGCGATCGATGGCGTCGCGCGGGCTGGCGGCTTCGAGCGGGGCATCGCGCCAGCGGATGGCGCCGCTGTCCGGACGGACAATGCCCGCCAGGATCTTGAGCAGCGTGGATTTGCCGGCGCCGTTTTCGCCGACAATCGCATGGGCCTCACACTCGGCGACGGTGAAGCTGACGCCAGTGAGCGCGCGGACCGCGCCAAAGGATTTGCGGATGTCGCGGAATTCGAGGCCGGGCATGCGGTGAGCCGCGTCATTCTAGGCCACAGATGACACAGATGACACGGACAAGTTCGTGGCGCGTGATAGCTTTGGCATCCGGCATCCGGCATCCGGCATCCGGCATCCGGCATCCGGCAGAGCAAGCAGAACCCGAAGAAGGAAGAAAGAAGAATGAACAGGGAAAGCGCCCTTGTGGCAGCGGCGTTGACCGTCGGTCTCTCGATAGGATGCTCCAGTGGCTCACCATCACCGACCCCCTCGCCCTCTTCAGGCGCCTCGACTCCGAGTGGCGCGAAGCCCGGAGGCCACGTGACGCGCGAGAAATTCGGGACGACCGGCGACGGCACCCCCGTCGATGCCTTCACGCTGCGCAACGCGGCCGGCCTCGAGGTCCGCGCCATCACCTTCGGCGGCATCATCACGTCGATCACGGTTCCCGATCGCTCGGGTGCGATGGGCGACATCGCCCTCGGCTTCGACTCGATCGATGGATATCTCAAGAGCCACCCGTTCTTCGGCGCGATCGTCGGACGCTACGGCAATCGCATCGGCAAGGCCCGGTTCGGCCTGAACGGCACGACCTACACGCTGGCGGCCAACAACGGGCCGAACCATCTGCACGGCGGGGTGCGCGGCTTCGACAAGTTCGTATGGCAGGCCGAGCCGACGACCGGGCGCACGGGCGTCACCTTTTCGCGCACGAGTCCAGATGGCGAGGAAGGCTATCCGGGCACGCTCAACGTTCGCGTCAGCTACGAGCTCACCGATCGCAACGAGCTGATCGTCGAGTATCACGCGACGACGGACAAGGCAACGCCGATCAACCTCACTCAGCACACGTACTTCAACCTGGCCGGCGATGGATCGGGCGACATCTTGACGCATCAAATCATGATCAACGCCGATCGGTACACACCGGTGGACAGCACGCTGATCCCCACCGGCGAGTTGGCGATGGTGAAAGGCACGCCGTTCGACTTCACCACGCCAGCCGCCATCGGCGCGCGAATCGGCGACGACCATCCACAGCTGAAAAACGGGCAGGGCTACGATCACAACTGGGTCTTGAATCGGATCGACGACCGCCTCTCGCTCGCCGCTCGCGTCGTCGAACCCGCCTCGGGCCGGACGCTGGAAGTCTCGACGACCGAGCCGGGCGTCCAGTTCTACACGGGCAACTTCCTCGACGGCACGCTGACCGGGAAGAGCGGCCACGTCTACGGCCGACGGAACGGGTTCTGCCTCGAGACGCAGCATTTCCCGGACTCGCCGAACAAGCCGAATTTTCCATCGGCGATTCTCAAACCCGGCGAGGAGTACAGCACGCGGACGGTGTTTACGTTTGGCGTGGAGCGTTAGATTCTTGACCTGACCCCAGGACCCCAGGTCCCCAGGTCAACTCAGGGTTGGTGACGGAGTCTCGAATGCGTCCACAGCCCCTCATCGCGGTGACCGACGTCGAAGCCAGCAGCCGCTGGTACCAACGCCTTCTCAATTGTCAAAGCGCGCATGGAGGAACGCACTACGAGCGATTGGTCTCGAACGGTGTGCTGATCCTCCAGTTGCACCGATTTGATGTCGATCATCATCACGGGGCGATCGGCGATCCGACCGACAAGCCTTATGGCAATGGGGTGCTGCTGTGGTTCGAAATCGACGACTTCGATGATGCCGTCGGTCGGGCCGCCGAGCTGAAAGCCCAGATTGTCCTGGATCGCCACCGCAACCCCCCGGATGTTGATGGCGGTCCCAACCACTGGGAAATCTGGTTGCTCGATCCCGACGGCTACACGGTCGTGCTCGCGAGCCCGGACGGCACCGCGGATGGCAGCTGGAGACCGTAGCAGCTCGCTCTTAGCCTTCTGATCGTCTGCAGCCCTGATCCGGTCGTTCCCATTTGCGGGTGTTGGTTTCGTTCGTTCCGTCGTTCGTTCGGGGTCAGGTCATGAAAATTGAATTTGACGTGCAGGATCCGAGCGAACTTGAACTTTTCTCTGAAAGCTTTGCAAAGAAATGACAGATCTTCTCGTCATTCGTGACCTGACCCCAGGTCAATCTGCGGATGATTGGTTGGCCGCGCGCGATTCGGCATCTGCGTATCGGATGCGCAGCTCGCGAAATCTGGTGACCTGTGCCGGCTCCGGCGCCACGCGGTCGGCGGCGTCGGGTTCGGTGAAGCCCGCCACGACGTCCGACCAGTCGAGCTCGTCGCCATCGGCGAGACGATCGGCTTGAAACGCGCGCAGCGCGGCTCCGAGGCAGGCGGTGTTGCCGATTCGCAGTGGATACACCTCCGCTCCGAAGACACCGGCCATCACCTGCAGGATCGCGCGATTGGCGGAGGCGCCGCCCGTGGCGACGATGCGTTCGACGCCGTGAGGCGCCATCGCCGACGAGTGATTGGCCATGGCCATCATCTGCGCTTCGACCACGGCGCGGACATTGCGGGCCGCGTCCTCCTCGGCGAGGTCGAATCGGCGGACCCCTGCGGTTGCGACGTGAGGCGTGATTTCTGACTCGAACCACGGCAGCATCAGCGCGCCGTCGTTGCCGGCCGGAGTCGATTCGAGCGCCTGATTGAAGCCGGCCCAGTCGAGCCCGTACTGATCCCTCACGCGTTCGCGCGCCAGCGATCCGTTGCGAAAGCAGACCAGGTTCATGTAGTCGCCGGTCGGCGACCGGAAGACGTGTGAGGCGCCGAAATGCGGCTGACGCGTGCAAGTGAAGATCGTGTCGCTGGTTCCGAGCGAGATGGCAACGGAGCCCTCGTGAACCGTTCCTGTGCCGATCAGGCTGCAGGGGTTGTCGCCCGACCAGGCGATCACACGCGCGGCTGGAAAGCCGTGACGGCGCTGCCAATACGACGCGAGCGTGCCGACGAGGGTCGAAGACGAGCGAACCGGTGGCAGCTTCGACGCCAGGCCGTCGGCGGTCGCGGCAAGCGCCTCGCCAGACCACTCGCCACGCACGAGGTCCATCACGTTCATGCCCGAACCGTCGCCGATGTCGATCGCCGCGTCATCGCCGGCGAGGAGCGACGCCAGGAAGGAGCTCACCAGGTGGATGCGCGCGGTCTTGGCGTAGGCGGCGGGTTGACGCTGGAAGAACTTGCGAATCTGCGGACCGGTGAACCGCTCGAAAGCGCGCGAGCCGGTCAGCCGCGCGGTCGCTTCGGCGCCTCCGAGCGCCTGCTCGATGTCCCGGCACTGCGCCGTCGTGCTCTCGTCCATCCAGATCGGCGCGCCGGCGCGCGAGAAGGTTCCGGCGATTTGCGGCGCGAGCGCCGTGTTCGCGTGGAGCCCCTGCCAGATTCCGATCGCGGTGTCGTTCAGGTAGACGCTGCCGTGCTGCTGTCCCGATCCCGAGATGGCGCGAATGGCGGCGACGTCTACCTCTGGCGCCGTGGAGACGAGGCCCATCATCCGATCGAGCGCCGCCGCCCACATCAACGGCGGGGCGAACACTTCGCCGGCACCGCGCCCACGCAACACCCCGGCGCGGGTCTTGTACGCGGGGAACTCTCGATCGAAGTTCAGGGAATGCTGAAAGACGATGCGGCGAGTAGCGCCGTCGATCTCGAGGACGATGGCGCTGAAGCTCTGCGTGCTGCAATCGAACCCAAGATAGAGAGGCATGCTCAGCGGCGCGGCGTGGGGCAGGAGATCGAATTCACCGAACCCACGTTAGCCGCGGAGTCGCGGAGAGAATGTTGGCCTTACTTAAATTGATCTCCGCGTCTCTGCGTCTCCGTGGCTCCGTACGTCGCCGCGTATTCATCTTGACACTCATTTCACGCGCCATTCCTGAAGTCCGGCGGAGAAGTTCGGCTGCATCGTCAACTCGATGCGCAGCGCCGTGGTCTTGACCGGCGTGAACGTGACCGTGTTCCATGCGTCGCGCGCCACGCCGAAGGCGCTCGTGCTGATGCTCTGCCTCGCCTGATGCGCCTCGAGCGCCGTCGGCGGCTCAATCGGGAGCCAGCGTTCGCCGGATTTGTAAAGCAGTCGCCAGGAAGCTGGCACGCGGACCCCGCCGCGGCCGGTGTCGTCGAACCAATACACGCCGGTCTCGGAGACCGTTGACGGCGCGGCAAACGTCATCTCCACCCATTCGGTCTTGCTACCTTGCACCGGCCACCAGTCGAAGTAGGCCGAGGGATCGGCGGAGTTGCGCGGCTCCTCGCCGTCGTTGATGTTGGCGGCGTTCTTCCCGCGGCCGTTGGGCAGCGGCGATGCGGCCATCGTCGAGCTCGTCGCGATGGTCGGATACGGTGTCGGCCGGGCGGCGGAGTCGATGCGCGCCAGCCAGACGGCCATCTGTCCGCGGCCCCGGTTGGCCCAGGTCGAGTACGGAATCGCCACGAATGGCTGCTCGGCGCGCTGCACCGATCCGTTCGCATCGAGCGTGAGGCCGGCGGCGCGCCCGCGGACGACGACAACTCCACCGAGCAGGTTCGGCCGGAACTCCGCAGTCAGCGCATTCTGATCGGCGAGCACGATGTTTCGCACCTTGCCGTTGGGATTGTCCGGCCACTCCGCCGCAAAGACGATCGGCCCGCGCTGAAGCGCGACGCGATCGCGATCGGCGATCACGTTGTCGTGTGAGACGACGCGGCGGACGGGCATGGGCAGGTTCAGAGCGATCGTGTCGCCGGCCGCCCAGCGGCGGTTGATGACGACGTAGCCTTTGTCCAGCGTCATCGGCACCGGCTGGCCGTTGACGGCGATGCTCGGGCCGGCGTCAGGAACGATTGCTGTTTCCGCGCTACCGGCACGCGCATCGCGCGCGGCAGATTTTGCAATTGGGCCAGGCCCCTTTGCAGTTTCTGCGACAGGGAGGAAACGGTAGAGGTCGCTTGGCACCGGCTCGTTGCGGGCCCATCCGGGAATGCGGACGCTGATCGCAAACTCGTGCGGCTGGGAGGGCGTCACCGTCATCTTCACGGCGCCATCCCACGGATATCGCGTCTGCTGCGAGATCTTCAGCGTGCCGCCCGGAAGCTCGATGCTCGCGGTGCCCTCGGCAAACAGGTTCACATAGAGCGAATCGCCCCGGGTCGCGTACACGTAGCCCGGGACCGACGGCATGAAGCGGGTGATATTGCCCGGGCAGCAGGCGACGCCGAACCACTCCTGTCGCGCGTGCTGGCCGTTGGATTCGAGCGGGTTCGGATAGAAGAAGGTCTTGCCGTCGAGCGCCACCCCGGAGACCAGCCCGTTGTAGAGCGTGCGCTCCATCACGTCGATGTACTTGGCGTCGCCGCCGAGCAGGAAGAGGCGGTGATTCCAGAAGTCCATGCCCACCGACGCGCAGGTTTCGTTGTAGGCCGTGAGGTTCGGCAGCTCGTACGGCTGCCCGAAGGCCTCACCGCTGCCGGACGCGCCGATGCCGCCGGTGATGTAGAGCTTGCTGGTGATGAGATGCTCCCAGATGCGCTGGCCGGCGGCGCGCAGCTTCTCGTCGCCGGTGACCGCGGCGACGTCGGCCATCCCGGAGTACATGTAGACGGCGCGCACCGCGTGACCCA
The DNA here is from genome assembly GCA_963773045.1 of uncultured Acidobacteriota bacterium. Taxonomy (GTDB): domain Bacteria; phylum Acidobacteriota; class Vicinamibacteria; order Vicinamibacterales; family UBA2999; genus 12-FULL-67-14b. Next base: position 966,686 of record CAVYZT010000005.1, read on the forward strand.
CCGGCTCGCTCTGCTCGACGACTTTCAGCTGCGCCTGGTTGTAGTTGAGCCCGCGGGGATTGGCCCGTTCTCCTGGAGGGAATGGACCTGGCCCCCGCTCGTCGAGCAGAAACTTCGCCAGCGAGAGGTACTCCGGTTTGCCGGTTACCCGGTACAACTTCACGAGCGCCATCTCCGTGATCTGATGGCCCGGCCAGATCGTTCGCTTCCCGGGACCAAAGGTCGCGGCGAGCAGGTCGGCCGCCTTGATGGCGACGTTCAACAGGGTGCGCTTGCCGGTTGACAGGTAGTGCGCCACCGCCGCTTCGAACAGATGGCCCAGGTTGTACAGCTCATGGCTGTCGTCGCGCTCGAACACCCAGCGCTCGGGTCCGGCCCACCGGTGCGGGTTCTTCGGATCGATCGTCCGCGTCGTGTAGATATAGCCGTCGGGCTCCTGTGCCGCGGCGATCTTCGCGATCAGGCCGTCGACGTAGGCATCGAGCTTGGGATCCGGCGTGACGCTCAGCGAATAGGATGCGCCTTCGATCACCTTGTAAAGGTCGGTCTCGTCGAAGGGATAGCCTGGCGGCCGCTTGTCGGCCAGCTGCTCGCCTCGGAGAACGGTCGCGGCGCGCTCGAAGAGATTGACGCGGCCGGTGAGCTCGCACTGCTCGAACGCAGATGGGATGCTGACCGTGCGATTGATTTCGATGCGAGGCGCCCAGAACACGTCACGCAGATGGACGGCGGTGAACGGCACGGGCTTGATGGGATAGTCGGGGCCGCCGCCCTGCGATCGCGCCGTCGTGATCGTGAGTGCGCAGCCGACGCACACGAGGGCCACCGTGTGACGAGCTCTCATTCGCGCACTATGCCACAGATGAAAGACGCAATTGACTGGGGCCGCAGATGACACAACTACCAGGGCCACAGATGACACAGATGACACCGATGAGTGAGCGTTCGGCTGGCGGGCTACGCCCGCCAGTGGGAGATCGATGAAGGTCCGGAGATGAACCCGGAGAAGTCGGGCGCGGGCTCATCTCCGGCCTTCACCGATCTCCCTCGACCGGCCGCGCACGCGGCCGGCTGCCGAACGCGCGCTGACCCAGACCGCCTCGTGAATTCTTATCTGTGTATCTGTGCAATCTGTGGCCAAACATGCATTTGCAGTTTCCTGGGGTCGTGATCGTGAGCGCGCAGCCGACGCTGTCGAGGGCTACCGTGTGACGAGCTTTCATGACACCGATGAGTGAGCGTTCGGCTGGCGGGCTACGCCGCCAGTGGGAGATCGATGAAGATCCGGAGATGAACCCGGAGAAGTCGGGCGCGGGCTCATCTCCGGCCTTCACCGATCTCCCTCGACCGGCCGCGCACGCGGCCGGCTGCCGAACGCGCGCTGACCCAGCCGCCTCGTGAATTTTTATCTGTGCAATCTGTGTAATCTGCGGCTAAACATGCATTTGCACTTTCCTGGGGGGCATCGATGAGTCGTTTCACAGCTGAGCAGTTGGCGTTCGCGGCTTCGCGGCATGGCTATCTCGATCGCGAGGCGTCGCTCGAATTCCTGAGAGTGATGGACATTCGCATGAGCGTGGGCCACTGGTCGGCCGGAGACTTCTGCGACCGGTTTGCGCCGCCTGGCTATCACTCGGACGATCCGCAGTTTAGGAACGACTTCGAAGGGCAGTGTCGGCGGATCAAGGCGGCGGGGGTCGACGCCGTCGAAATCCATCAGTCGGTGTTCGAGAAGACGCTCAATGGCGACCTTGATCCCGCCGCCATCGAGCGCGCGCAAAGCGGCTTTCTATCTGAGTTGGGCATGCAGGTGACCACGTGCAACATCAACACATGGACCAATCCGAAGTTCCGGCTCGGCGGCCCCTGCAATCCCGACCCCGCGCTACGCCGCGCGGCGCTCGACGAAATCCTGAAGGGCCTCGAAATCTGCCGGCTGATGAAGATCGAGGTTCTCAGCGTGTGGCCGGGTTCCGACGGCGCTGACTATCACTTCCAAATCGACTACAAGCAGTCGCTCGAGTGGTTCACCGACGCGTTGATCGCCGTCAATCGAGAGTGCCTGAAGCACGGCGTGAGGCTGGCGATCGAGCCCAAGCCGTACGAGCCGCGCGAGCTCTACATGATTGTCCCGACCGCCGCGTCCGCCATTCTCGTCGCCGAGCGCGTGAACACCGCCTGCGGCGGGCACAACTGCGGCCTGACGATCGACTACGGCCATCAGAAGATGGAGGCGACAACGGCGTCGACTTCGTGCGATCTGGCGGCGTACGCCGGCGTGCCGGTGCACAAGTTCGACATCAACGACGCGCGACAGGGACGCAACGACCAGGACCTGATGTTCGGCACGATCTCGATCCCGGAGTCGGTCGAGTATCTCTACACGACGTTCGTGCGCGACTACCGCGGCTTTTACAGCCAGGACCAGTTCACCTATCGCGAGGATCCGACGCGGGCGATGGAGCGGAGCATGATCAACTTCGCCAACCTGTGCCTGAAGGCGGTGCGCGTCCTTGCCAATCAGTCACGCCTGGATCAGGCGCGCGCGGCGGGCACCGGGCCGGACATCCTCGACGCCATCGCGCCGGTGATCGTGGGCTGAGCCGTCCTACTGCGCGGATCGGCCGTCGAGCAGGATCGTCCACGGCTCGAAACGGCCGATCTCCAGCAGGCCCGATATCGTCCAGGGATCAGCCGCCAGCCGTTCGCGGATAGCGACCTCGCTGGCTGCGTTGATCACGAGGAGAGTGTCTTCACCGTCGGCGCCAATCGGGCCGCCGAGGACGACAAATCCGTCCGCGGCGAGCGCGTCCATGAAATCGGCGTGCTCGGCCCACCCGGCCTGGGCGCGCATCGGGACGTCAGTGTTCCACGACGGCCCGCGAACCCGTCGAACCGCAAAGTAAGTCGTCATGCATCGACTCTCAGCTGCCAGTAGCCGACGTCGATCCACTGATCGAACTTGATGCCGATCGCCTTGAAGTGCGCGACTTTCTCCAGGCCGAACTTCTCGTGGAGCGCCACGCTGGCGTCGTTGGGCAGCGCAATGCCACCGATGATGTTGCGGATGCCGCGCTCCTTCAGCAGCGGAAAGAGCGTGCCGTACAGTTTCGAGCCGATGCCTCGACCACCATGAGCCGCATCGAGGTAGACCGACACTTCTGTGGAGAATCGATAGCCGTATCGCGTTTTCCACTTACTGGCGTACGCGTAGCCAACGACCTGGCTGTCCAGCTCGGCCACCACCCACGGCAGTGCCGATGACCAGACCGCTTCGATCCGCCGGGCAATTTCGAAGGGAGACACGGCTTCCTCTTCGAACGTCACGATGGTGTTGGTGACGTAGTAGTTGTAGATTCCCGCGATCGATTCGGCGTCCGAGATCGCTGCCGGCCGAATGGTGAGACCTTCCATCGCATCGGTCATCGCGCGAGACCTTTCCTGGCAGTGGGCACGGCGCCGCGCCAGGTCTGGATGCCGGGCTAGCGCGGCGGGGCGACGCAGCGTCCAGACTGCAACGCGGCGTCGACGCGCTGAAAGATTACTTCGTGACCGGCATCGTTGGGATGGATGCCGTCTCCGGAATCGTAGACGGGAAGCATCCGTCCATCCGCGCTGGCGAGCGGCGTGCGGATGTCCACGAAACAGTCGCCGAAGGCAGACGCCAGCCTGGCGTCGATGACCGGGAGTTGCGCGCGCCCGGCGGCCGGCAGATCGCGCGGCTGCGTTGAGAGCATCACCACCCGCGCGCCGCCGGATTCGGCGACGGCTCGTATGGCGAGCAGATTGGCGATCGTTTCGTCGACGCTGTAGCTCGCGGCGACGTCGTTGGTGGTCGCGTTGAGGAGCACGAGCGTCGGGCGCTGCGCCACCGCCGTGTCGATGTTGTTGGGCGGCGCCGGCCCCGGCCGGCCCGGCGGGACGCGGGCCGACTGAGACATCCAGTTGTAGGTCACCGCGCCCGGCAACGCGATGTTCACGATCGTGATGTCGCGTCCGGCTAATGCTGCTTGCAGCCTGGCAACCCAGGTCAGCGACGGACTGGTGGTCGTGAAACCGGCCGTGGTCGACGATCCGAGGAACACCCATGTGCCTGGTGCCGCACGCGGCGGGGCGCTCGATGCCAGCGGTGGCGGCACCGGTGTGGGAGATGTGATCGACTGACCGCACGCCACGGCCGTGGCAATGAGGACGGCGACCGCAATGAACCGCATCGTGAAACGTGGACGCGCGGCGGCTGGACGGTGGGTGGTTTGCCATTCAAGCATGGCGTCGCGCGCCCGTCATGATCGGGTTGCGGTCTTCTTGCCGGCGACCCGGTTACGTCTAGCAGACGGCTTGTCAGGTGAGGAGGGACGAGGGTTGCGAGCCTTCCACGACAGCACCATGGCCAGATCGTGCTCGGCTGCCGGATACCGCTGCCCGGCCTGCTTCGCCAACGCGAGCGCGCGGCGGATGAAGAATTCGGCCGCGTCGAGGTCCCGTTCGTAGAAGAGAATGCTGCCGAGACCGTTCAACGCCGAGTAGTCATAGGGGTCGGCGAACAGCGATTTGTAGAAGCTCCGCTCGGCCCGATCGAGCAGCGGGTCCTTCGGCGGCTGGCCGGCCATGATCGCGGCCCAGTGCTCGAGCATGTACGCGTTCTTGTGGTGGTAGCCGGCGAGATTCAGAATCATCGCTTCAAGCCGCCACTTCGCCTCCGCCGCCTTCATCGCAGGATTCAGCACGGCCTGTGCCGCTTTGGCCTTGCGATCGTCGGTTCCGATGTTGCCGGTCACGATCGATTGCCCCTCTGCGAGCAGCCGGATCGTCTCGTTCAGCTCCGGCGTGTGCGCGCCGATCTTGGCTGGCACGTCGTTCGCCGCATTCGGCGCCTCGCGAATCGCGCGGGGGAGGTACTGGCGCCAGCGCGTTTGTCGGGGGCCCAGGTTCAGGTAGATCGTGTTCTGAAGGAAGTACGGCAGCGGCGTCTTGTCGCACGCGCACGCGACGACGAACCGTCCGGAATGAAACGCCGTGAGCAGCTCGGCGGCAACCCAGCGGGACTTCGCCGCCGCCTTCGACCAGAGCAGGATGACGGCGCGGCTGTCGCGAATCGCACCCTGCAGCTCCGCGCGCAACAGCCGTCCGGGCCGGATCTCCGATCGATCCAGCCAGACCGTCAGGCCGTCCTTTTCGAGCGCCTGCTCGATGCGTGCGGCCTTGGTCAGATCGCTGGAGGAGTGGCTGATGAACGCATCCATGCGGCTCTCCTGTGTCTACGGCGAATCGTGTTCACCCTTGGACGAACGCATCAGGACAGGCACGACGCAACGGAGGGCTGCGCTGATGCCGACGCGGCGCGAAGGAGAACTATAGCTTCGAATCCTTCACGCGCCGATCCGAAGGAGCTTCATGTAACCTCCTCAGCCGCGTCCGCTCAAACCATGACCTTGCCCGATGATAACGGCGAGTTGGCGAACCGCGAATCGCGTACCGCGAACCGCGATCGCCGAGGCGCGCCGTATACAATGGCAGGCTTCAATGGGCGCTGCCTTCACTATCGGCGTTGACTTCGGCACCAACTCCGTCCGCGCCATCGTCGTCGACTGCCGCGACGGCCGCACCGTCGGGACGAACGTGTTCGACTACCCGAGCGGCGACCGCGGTGTGCTGCTCGATGCCACCAATCCCAATCTTGCGCGGCAGCACCCCGGCGACTACATCGAAGGCCTGCGCGCGTCGGTGACTGGCGCGTTGTCGGCGGCAACGCGCACGCCCGGCTTTTCGCGGCGCCATGTCATCGGCATTGGTGTGGACACGACCGGCTCGACGCCGCTGCCGCTGGATGCGGAAGCGCGGCCGCTGGCGCTCGATCCCCGCTGGCGCGACAACCTCGACGCACAGGCGTGGCTCTGGAAAGATCACACGGCTTCTGCCGAGGCGGCAGCCATCACGGAGGTGGCACGAACCATTGCCCCCGAATATCTCGCGCCGATCGGCGGCGTCTACTCGTCGGAGTGGTGGTGGTCGAAGATTTGGCGCTGCCTGAAAGTGGCGCCCGAGGTCTTTCACGCGGCGGCGAGCTGGGTGGAGCTCGCCGACTACATTCCTGCGGTGCTCGCGGGCGTAAACGATCCAGGAACGATCGTACGGTCGGTCTGCGCCGCCGGCCACAAGGCGATGTACTCAGCCGAGTGGAGCGGCCTGCCCGGCAAGATGTTCCTGGAACGTCTCGACCCGGATCTCGCAGCCCTTCGCGATCGCCTGTACGAGGAGGCGTGGCCGCCCGGACGACCCGCCGGCCGCCTCTGCGCCGACTGGGCGCGAACGCTCGATCTTCCCGAAGGCCTGGCGATTGCCATGGGCGGCTTCGACGCTCATTACGGCGCCGTCGGGTCGGGTATCGAGCCAGGCACGCTGGTGAAGATCATCGGCACCTCGACGTGCGACTGCGCGATTGCCTCCGCGAACGGGCGCATGCGCGACATTCCCGGCATCTGCGGCAGCGTCGATGGCTCGATTCTGCCCGGCTATTACGGCATCGAGGCCGGGCAGTCTGCGGTTGGCGATCTGCTGAACTGGTGGGTGGACAGCGTGGCCGAAGGCACCGACGCGCATCACGTCGAGCTATCGGACCAGGCCGCCCGGCTCAAGCCAGGCCAGTCGGGTCTGCTCGCACTCGACTGGAACAACGGCAATCGAACCGTGCTCGTGGATGCGCGTCTCACCGGCCTGCTCGTGGGACAGACCCTGCGCACGACCCGGGCCGAGATCTATCGCGCGCTGATTGAGGCCACCGCCTTCGGCGCGCGCACCATCGTCGAGCGGCTGCGCGAGTATGGTGTCCCGATCGAGAGGGTAGTCTGCTGCGGCGGCATCGCCGAAAAGAACGATGTGTTCATGCAGATCTACGCTGACGTAATTGGCCAGCCGATGTTCGTCGCCGGCTCGAAGCAGACGCCGGCGCTTGGTGCGGCGCTGTCAGCGGCGGTCACGGCGGGCGCGGCGGCCGGCGGGTTCGACGATTTTCCCGGAGCGCAGCGTGCCATGACAACGCTGGGGCAGAAGCGGTTCGTGCCCAATCCCGAGGCGCACGCGGTATACAACGAGCTGTACGCGCTCTACCACGAGCTTCACGACGGCTTCGGCGGCGTCGCCGACGCGCGGCACGATTTTGGCACCATCATGAAGCGCCTGCTCGCCATCAAGGCCCGCGCATGACACCAATGACGGTGCTTTGTGAGCAAGTGTGCCGCGCCAACATCGAGCTGGCGAAGAGCGGACTCGTCACCGGCACGTTTGGAAACCTCTCGGCGATCGACCGCGCCAACCGGGTCTTTGCCATCAAGCCAAGCGGCATCCCATACGAGCAACTCACGCCCGATCACATGGTGGCGATTTCGCTCGAGAGCGGCGAGATCGTCGGCGGGCACTTCCGGCCATCGTCGGATACCCCGACGCACCTGGAACTGTATCGCGCGTTCTCGTGCGGTGCGATCGTGCACACCCACTCGGAGTACGCCACGATGTTCGCCCAGGCGCGGCGCGGAATTCCCTGCATGGGGACGACGCACGCCGACTATTTCCGCGGCGATGTGCCGGTGACGCGACCGTTGACGCAGGAGGAGGTCGAACACGACTACGAGCGGAACACGGGGCTCGTGATCGTGGAAACCTTCCAGGCCGCCAGCGTGTCGCCGGACGAGGTGCCGGCGGTGCTGGTGGCGAATCATGCGCCGTTTGTCTGGGGACCCGATCCCGATCACGCGATCGAGCACGCGCAGATGCTGGAGCTGGTCGCCCGCATGGAGTGGCGCGCGCGCGTGATTTCGCCAGACGCGCCGCGACCGGATCGGTTTCTCGTCGACAAGCACTACCTGCGCAAGCACGGGCCGAAGGCGACGTATGGGCAATAAACGCAATTCGCCATTCGCATTTCGCCATTCGCAATTCGCAAATTCGCCATTCGCCATTCGCATTTCGCGTTTGGCAAACGACCTCATTCGAATAGCGAACAGCGAATAGCGAATAGCGAACAGCGAATAGCGACCTACGGAATCGGCTGCGCCGGCATGCGCGATCGCCCTGGGCGGGACTTCGGCGGCGTCAAGAGCGGGGGCGGCAGCAACGAGGATCCTCCGGCCAGCATCGCCTTCCACATTCCACGACCATGCGTGGCGGCGACGATCGCTCCGTTCACTCGATCGATCTGAACGTCATAGACTGGCACGCTCGGCAAGTTGATCGCTTCGTGTGCCCAGGTCTCGCCGACATCGGTGGTGGAATAGACGCCGTAGTCGGTTCCCACGTAGAAAACGTTGGTGTTGAAATCGATCGCCAGCGACATCCCGCGAACGCCCGTTGGCAGCGTGCCAGTCTTGTCTTGCCAGATCACGCCACCGTCGACCGTTTGGAACAGCCGTCCGCCCGATGACTGGTCGACCGACAGATACGCCGTGAGTGGATCGGTTGGACTGACGATGATGTCAGAGATGATTTTGCCGGCCGGCAGACCGCCGTTCCGCGACAGCCAGTTCAGGCCCCGGTTGAAGGTCGCGAACACGCGGCCGTCACTGCTGCCGCTGTAAATCGTGTTGGAATCCGTCGGCGCCACGGCCAGGCCGCGGAGGTGCCCGCCGTTGGTGAGGTCTGAGCTGATCGCGGTCCAACCGCCCCCGCTGTTCGTGGTTTGCCAAACGCGGTGAGTACCGGCCAGCAGGGTATTCGCGAGATTGGGATCGACCACCAGAGGGCCATTCGCCCAGCTGGCGCGATCGCCAGACCACGGCCCGGTGACGGTACCGTTCGAGAATAACGGTCTCAGCCACCTGTACATCGGCGAGAGCCTGACATAAGTCGTGAAGTACTGGCTCGGATTGCTCCACTCGACCGCAACCGGCCCGCCGTCGCCACCGATCACCTGGGGCCAAGCCAAGACACCTTGGTACTGCAGCGAGCCGTTGTCCTGTGTGCCGGCGACGAGGAAATTCGCATCCGTAGGATGGATCCCCACCGTGTAGAGCATCGCGGTGCTCAATCCCTGATTCAGGTTCACCCAGCTCGAGCCACCCGTGGTGGTTTTCCAGACTCCGCCGTCCGAGGCCGCCCACAATGCACCGCCGGGCCCGAAGACGAAGTAGTGCTGATCGGGGTGCACTTGCGTCCCGTCCGACCCGACGGTGACGTACGTCCAACTGGTTCCACCATTAGAGGACTTGGCGATGCCGCCACTGCAATACGAAAACACGCCCCCCGCGTAAACGATGTTGGGGTTGGTCGGAGACACGGCCAGTCCGTTGTCGTACCACCCTTGGGTGCACACGTAATTTGGCGTAGACGAGAGCAGGGACCAGGCGCTTCCGCCATTCGTCGTCTTGTACATGCCTGCCAGCTGGCCCGAAGAGTTGATCAAGCTCGCGTAGACCACACTGGCGTTGCTATCGGAGATGGCGAGGTTGACTCGCTGGAAGCCGCTCGACGGCAGGCCGTTCGTCAACAACGTCCAGGTCGCACCGTCGTCGATCGATTTGTAAATCCCGCTCCCATAAAAGCCCGCGAACAACGTGAGCGGCGCCTGCGCACTGCGGACCAGGTCGTTGCACCAGGCCAGGCTGGCCGGTTTGAACGCGGTCCACGTCGCGCCATCGGTGACCGACCTGACGTATCCGAGGTCGCTGCAGACGTGCAGGGCTCCCGTCGAAAGACCGACGCGGGCAATGTAATTGCCAACCTCGGTTTTCAAACCGATCTTGGCCCAGCTTCCCCCGCCGTCGATCGTGCGGAACAGCCCGTCGCCGTACAAGCTGTCGCCCGAATAGTGCTGCTCGCCGGTGCCGTAGAGGACGGTGTTGGGGCTCACCGGGTCGATCGCCAGCGCGCCGGAGGCCAGTGACGACAGTTGGTCGCTGATCGGCGCCCAAGACTGGCCGCCGTCGATTGTCTTCCACACGCCACCGCCTGCGGCGGCGATGTACGCGATGTTCGGGTCGCTGGGATGCACGGCAATCGACGATGTGCGGCCGGATGCGTTGGCGTACCCCGACCAGTACTCGTTGGTGATTGGCTGCGGACCGAGCGACTCCCAGAACAGCGTGCCCTGCGTCTGCGGGAAGAACATGCCTCTCGGCTGCCGATCGATCGGTGTGAGCTGGCCGAGCAGTCGAGCAATGCTGACGCGTTCCGGGCGGTCTCTCTCGTGCTCCGGTTCGACGCTTTCCGCGCCCGGAAGCAGCAGCGCAGTGGCGAGCGACACCGAAGTCGTGAGAATCAGGACCAGAGTCCAAGCGAGGCGTCGACGGCTGACGCGGGGAGTGCGTGTCATCGGCAGAGGCTACGACTCTGTGACCGGGAAAGCCAATGGTTTTTCCTTGTCGATCAGCGGCTTCGCGCCCGCTGCTGTCCGCGACTATCCCGCCCTCTCGTCATTTCGCTCACGACAGTAACGGCAAGCGGCAGTCGATGATCATGAAGGGCAGCGTCCCGGCGTCGATGAACACCGCCATTGGCGGCGTTGTCGGTGCCTGGGTTTACTCGGAATAAGATGCCAAGAGTGCCAGGGACCAAGGTCTCTCGTCGACGAGCCTTGAAAACCATCGGGACGGCCGGTGCGGGCGCGATACTCGCGCCGGCCGTTCTTCGCGGGCAATCCTCCTCGATCGTCGTCAACGGGAAGCCTGCCGAGATCGCGATCGCATCGGTCAGCGCGGCGACCGTGCGCATCAGCGTTCTCCCGATTGGCGCGACGCCATCGAACGTCGCGAACGACGGCGCGCTCGTCGCCGCTGCGAACGGACGATCGCTTGGCCGACGCCGCGTGAATTTCACGCCGGTCACGGCGGGCGATCTGGTCGTGCGCTTCGGCACCGACTCGCGCACGCTCCACGTGGACACGTTGAAGGGCCTGCCGGTTCAACAGCTCACCCTCGATCCCAAATCGGCCAACGTGACGTTTGCTCTGGGCAAGGGTCCGCTCTTCGGCCTGGGTGAGGGCGGGCCGCAGTTCGATCGCAAGGGATCAACATATGCGACTCGCAATGGGCAGGGCGGCTATCAACTTCGGACTCACGGCGGCCGCGTCCCCATTCAGTGGCTGGTGAGCACCGACGGCTGGGGCTTGTTCATCCACCGGCCATTGGGCGCGTTCGATCTCACGGGCCCGACGGGGACCCTGACGCCCACCGAGGAGACACAGCCCCTGGATGTGTTCGTCACCGCGTCGAACGATCCGGCGATGCTGATGCGCGAGTACGCGCGCCTGACCGGCTTTGCCGAGCTGCCGCCGCGCTGGGCCTTTGGCTACATGCAGTCGCATCGCACGCTCGCCGGTCCGGACGAAGTGATGTGGGTGGCCCGCACGATGCGTGAGAAGCAGCTGCCGTGCGACGCGCTCATCTACCTGGGCACCGAGTTCACGCCGTCGGGCTGGAACACCCGCAACGGCGAGTTCGGGTGGAAGCCGGAGAATTTCCCGAACCCCAAGCAGATGATCGATGCGCTGCACGCGCAGCACTTCAAGGTCGTCACCCACGTCGTCATCGAGGGCAAGCGGATGAGCGGCACGGTGAGCGAGCCGTGCACGCCGGACAAGGCGGTCCCGAGCGGCCGGACGCCCGACGACAAGTGGCCGGACGATCGCGCTGTTCCATGCTACTGGCCGTACCACAAGCCCCTCTACGATCTCGGCGTCGATGGCATGTGGCCCGATCAAGGCGACGGACTCGACGAACCGTCGAGGATGGCGCGGATTCGGATGTATTGGGAAGGCCCGCAGCAATACCGGCCGAACGAGCGGCCGTTCGCGCTCCATCGCAACGGCTCACCGGGCATGCAGCGCTACGGCGCGTTTCTCTGGTCGGGGGACGTGTACTCGTTCTGGGAGACGTTGAAGACGCACGTGCCGGTTGCAATCAACACGGGACTCTCGGGGATTCCGTTCTGGGGCACCGACATCGGCGGCTTCGTGCCAACCGCGGACTACACCGGCGAGCTGCACGTGCGCTGGTTCCAGTTCGGCACCTTCTGTCCGTCCTTCCGCGCGCACGGACGCAACTGGCACCTTCGTCTGCCGTGGGGATGGAACACGGGCACGCTCGGACCGTCCGAGCTGCGCGGCTACACGAACGGCGCGGCCGACCCCGACCCGAGCGAGCTCAACAACCCGCGCGTCGAGCCGATCGTCAAGAAGTATCTCGAGCTGCGCTACCGGCTGCTGCCTTACACCTACACCATCGCGCGCGAGTGTGCGGATACGGGCCTGCCGATGATCCGCGCGCTCTGGCTGCACCATGCGGACGATCCGCAGGCCGTCGCGAGGGGCGATCAGTTTCTCTGGGGCCGCGACATCCTGGTTTCGCCGGTCGTCGACAAAGGCGCGACCAGACGCCGGTTGTATCTGCCGAAAGGGAAGTGGGTCGACTTCTGGACCGAACAGGCAGTCGACGGTGGACGCGAGATCGATCGCGCGGTCGATCTCGAGACCATGCCACTGCACGTGCGGGCCGGAGCGATCATCCCACTCGATCCGATCAGGCAGTACGTCGACGAGGAGATCAGCGATCCGCTGCAGCTGACGATCTATCCGGGCGCGAACGGCGCGTTCGAGCTCTACGACGATGACGGGCAGACCTTCGCGCACCGGCGCGGTGAGTTCACGCGGCTGGCGATGCGATGGAACGATTCGACACGGCGTCTGTCGATCAGCCTCGAGCAGGGATCGAAGATGCTCGTGAGCTCGGTTGTGATCGAGGCTCGCGTCGCCGGGACGACGACGAAGCGTGGAGTGCTGTTCGAAGGGAAGCCGGTGGAAGTGCAGATTTGAACGCGATTCGCAGCTCGCGGTTCGCCTTTCGCGAATAGCGAACAGCGAAGAGCCGTGGTGCGTCCTACCGGAACAGCCGCGCGAGTGACAGAGAGAACTCCGGCAGCAGTGGCGTGGTCAACGTCGCGTCGGCGCCGAGCCGTTGAATTCGCGGAAAGCCGCCGTCGTCGGCGCGGCGATACACAGTGACCACCTGAAACTTGGGGTCCACCAGCCAGTACCTCGCGAACCCCACCACGGTCGAACAATTGCCGCTTAATCCCCTGATCCCGCTTGCGCGTGCCGGGCGAAAGAATTTCAACGACCAGCGCCGGCGCGCCCTGGACATTTTTCTCCGTCAGAATGTCGAGCTGGCTGGCGGCGACGAACAGCAGGTCGGGTTCGACGATGTCCCAAGGCGTAAAGATCGTATCGAGCGGTGACAGGAACGCTTGACCGAGCTCTTCTCGATCCTCTAGGAATCTTGCGATGGCGAAATGCAGCCTGCCCAGAAGCTGCTGATGAATCAGCCGAGGCGAGGGCGTCACGTAGTGCACCCCGTCGATGATCTCGTGCCGCTTCCCGTCGTCTGGGAACAGCAGGAAGTCCTCGTATGTGAGGCGCGGTTCCGAACGGGCGGGTGTTGGCATGACCGTGTTTCCGGGGTTGACTGGATCTTACTATTCGACACGACCCGTGACGATGCCAGCGCTGTGCCGTGCGGCTCTTGACCGAATCTGCTCTCGACCTTGGTTCAGGTTGCGGAATCTGCGCCTTCTCCGCCAGAGGGCCGGCGCAGGAATTGCCTACGCTGCCGGCTTTCGGCTTGACCGCGAACCGCGAATAGCGAACAGCGAATAGCGAACAGCGCTTAGTTGACCGGCACGAGCCGCTTCAGCTCGTCGAACCAGTTCTGGACGACGACGATTCGGGGGCGAGCGTCTGCGTCATTGCTCTTGTGGGCCGTGATCATGAGAAACCGCTGGCCGTCGGCGCTGACGTCGTACTGCGGGCGCGGCGAACCGGTTGCGGGAATGTAATAGGGCCCTTGAAAGAGCTGTACCGGTGTCCCGATTTTCAGCTTGGGAGTGGTCTGGGCCGATACGGCGAACATTCGCTCGCCATTCGAGCTGCGATAAAACAGATCCCCATTCGCGCCCCACATCGGCTCGCGGCCGCCGCCCACTGAGACCGGCACTCGGCCTTCAGGTCCTGGATACGGCCGGACGTAGGTCTCACGCTCACCGGTTTCGATCGACAGATACGTCACGTAGCGGCCGTCGGGCGAAAAGTCCGCGCCTTCGGGACCGATCTCATCTTCCAGAAATCTCTGCGGTTGCGGATCGGCTCCGTCCATCGGAAGCACGAACGCAGTCGCCGCGCTATCGGCAGCTGATGTAGACACTGGAACGCCAGTTCCGGTTGCGTGGCGGTGAAACGTCAACAGTTTGCCGTCAGCCGACCACGAATCGACGTGTATCTGTCCACCGAGACTCGTGAGGCGCCGCGGCTGGCCGGTTCCGTCGGCGGGCGCGACCCACGCCTCGAGGTTTCCGCTCGTGGCAGAGGAGTACGCGATCCGCGAAGCGGTCGGGTCCCACACGCCCATCTGACTGGATCCGTCCCGGGTGAGACGAGTGCTGCGTCCGGACGCCAGTTCGTAAATCCAGATGTCCCGGTCGCGCGTCAGCAGTACGCGATCCGCGTCAGGAGACAGCCGCGGCTCTTCATAGTTTCCCGGCGGTATCGATGCGATCGGTTCCACGGTGCCGCCGCGGTTCACCCACACGAGGGAGCGCGAAGGCGAGCCTCCCGCGACGTAGACCAGCGCGCCCTGGTCAGAAACCGCGTAGTTCGCGCCGGCTGAATTCACCCCCACAACCTGCTGAACGCCCTGGAACAGCGGTACCGCCCCGCCAATCGTCGTCAGTCGATCCGCGTCAAACCCGATCGCCAGCACCGTGTCCCGCAGGGCATAGACGAGATGACCCGTCGGTAGATAGCGAGCTTCTTTTCCGCCTTTCACGACGACAGTTCGCTGGCCCGACGAGAGCGATTGCACCACGACGTGCGCCAGGTTCCACTGGTCGGGTCCCGCGTTGGTCGTGACGCTGAACAAGACCGACCGCCCATCGGGCATGAGCTGAGGGCCGTACATCTGTTCGGCTTCGCCGGCCCGAATCACGAGCTCCGGTTTGCCACCGTTCGCCGAGACCCGCATGATGCCCTCGCGGTGTGCGAACAGGATCGTATTGTCCGGAGCCCAGCTGGCCCCGAGCGGTAGTCCTGCCTGACAGATTGCGATCGGCGGCCCTCCACTGAGGGCGATCTTCTTGAGCTCACCGGGCAAGGCCCAGTAAGCCAGCCATTGTCCGTCAGGCGAAAAAAACGGGCTGGTGTCGGAGCTCTGGACCGGGCCAGCCCCACGGCTCGTCGCGATGAGCCGCGCATCGAGGTCACCCATCGAGCGCAGATACCATCCGTCGGCCGTCTGATACACGAAGGCGCTTCCGTCACGGGACATCGCAATGACCGGTCGCTGAGTGAATGCGAATTCCTGGCCCGCTGGGAGCAGGTAAGCGAATCTCGTCGGCGATCGCCGCTCAGGAGACGGCCAGATGCTCCAGGCCGCAAGACTCGTGAGCAGCACGGCGACAGCCGCAGTGGCAACAGGCGCCATCGCGCGGCGCCACATGGGCCGCTCGGGCGCCACGAACGGCCTCGAGTTGGGCGTCGAATCGAGCCCACCGTCGAGCGCGAGCGATACATCGCCGATGTCGCGGACGCGCTGACGCCGATCCTTCTGAAGACAACGCTTGATGAAGACGCCGACTGCCGGCGAGAGTCCGGCCGGCATCAGCGTCCAATCGGGCTCTCGCGCCAGCACCGACGCCAGCACATCTGACACATTGTCGCCGGCAAAGGCTCTTCGGCCGGTCACCATTTCGTAGAACACGCAGCCGAACGCCCAGATGTCGGTGCGCTTGTCCACGGGCTTGGCGCGGGCCTGCTCGGGGCTCATGTACGCGGCCGTCCCGAGCAGCACGCCGGCCCCCGTCATCCCGCCCGACGTGATCGTTGGCGAGTGCGTCAGTCCCGACACCGCGCCTGCCGGCTCGACGGCCTTGGCCAGGCCGAAGTCCAACACCTTCACCGTGCCGTCCTCACGTACCTTGATGTTGGCGGGTTTCAGATCGCGGTGGACGATGCCTTGTTCGTGTGCCGCCTCGAGCGCGGCGGCGATTCCCTTCGCGATCGCAACGGCCTCGTGCAGCGGCATGGGCCCCTGCTCCAGCCGGTCGGCCAGCGTCGGCCCGTCGATGATCTCCATCACGAGGGCGGCGGAGCCTTCGCTCCGCTCCAGGCCGTAGATCTGCGCAATGTTCGGATGATTGAGCCTGGCGAGGACTTCCGCCTCGCGCTGGAATCGCGCGAGACGATCGGCATCGGTGGCGACCGACTCGGGGAGAACCTTGATGGCGACGGTTCGCTTCAGGCTGGTGTCGGTCGCTCGATACACCTGCCCCATGCCGCCCTCGCCGATCAGCGCGATCACTTCATAGGGACCGACTCGAGAACCTGGACCAATGGCCACTGGAGGGCGATT
This sequence comes from uncultured Acidobacteriota bacterium, assembly GCA_963773045.1. Taxonomy (GTDB): domain Bacteria; phylum Acidobacteriota; class Vicinamibacteria; order Vicinamibacterales; family UBA2999; genus 12-FULL-67-14b. Next base: position 983,071 of record CAVYZT010000005.1, read on the forward strand.
TTACGAACAGCGAACAGCGAATAGCGAATAGCGAATAGCGAACAGCGAACAGCGAATAGCGAATGGCTATCGCTCGGGCAGCGCGAACGCGTACAGCACACTCCCGCCGCCCATGAGGACGTACTGCCGGCCGTCGAGCTCGTAGGTTATCGGCGAGTTCCCGACGCGTCCGATTCCCGAGTGCCACAAGGTGGCGCCGTCGCTGGTACGAAGTGCGAGCGCGTTTCCGACCGAGTCGCCAGCGAAGAGGATGCCGGACGCCGTGCTCAGCACGCCCGCGCCCGACGGCCCGTCGCCGAGATCGTGGCTCCAGCGGATTCGCCCCGTCTGATAGTCGATCGCTCGGAGCGCGCCCCGGCCGTACACAGCGTAGTTGGCCCCCGCCCACCCATACGCGCCATGGTCGGGCTTGAAGAAGTAGATGCCGTACGCATCCTGCGCACTGACGATCAAGAGGCCCGTTTCCGGATCGAAACTCGGTGACCGGTAATTGGTCGCTCCCGCCTCGTTCGGCGCCACGAGACGGCCATCGCGCTTCGGCTCTTTGTCGGGATTGGGAATCGGCCGTCCGTGCGCGTCAATCTCCTTGGCCCAATTCGCCGTCGCAAACGTCGTCGTCAGCAGGCTCTTGCCGTTGGTCCGATCCAGGACGAAGTAGTACCCGTTTCGCGAGGCCTGGAGCAGCAGCTTCCTTGGTTGTCCGTTGAACGTCGCGTCGACGAGCATGGGAACTTCCGAGGCGTCCCAATCATGTGTGTCGTGTGGCGAGGCCTGAAACCCCCACACGAGCTTCCCAGTGTCCGGATTGAGGGCCACGATGCTGCAGGTCCACGGGTTGTCGCCCGGCCGCGCGTCGCCGTTGAGGACCGGTGTGGGGTTGCCGGTCCCGACGTACATCACGTTGAGAGCGGGATCGTACGTACCCGTCATCCACATCTGCCCGCCAGTGGCGCCACCGCTCTCGGCGCCTGGCGTGCCCGGAGGCGGCGTGCTGTAGAAGGTCCATTGCGTCTCGCCGGTTGCTGGATCGAGGGACTTGAGAATGCCGGGCAGATTGTCGAAATCGCCGGCGACTCCGACGATAACGTGGTTGCCGATGACCAGCGGCGCGTTGGTCGACCAAAAGCCCTTCTTGGCGTCCGCCAGCACCACGTCCCATCGGACCTTGCCGGTTCTGACATCGAGCGCCAGCAGATGCGCGTCGGGCGTCGTCAGAAAAACGGAGTCTCGATGCACGGCGACACCGCGATGACCGATATGAAAGCCCTCGTTGGCCGGATAGGTGTAGCGCCAGATCTGCCGAGCCGACCGCGCATCGACCGCCCACAGGTTGTCCGGTGTGCTGAGGTAGATGACGCCGTTCACGAGGACCGGGCTGGCCTTGATCTGTTGCGTCAGCCCGGTTTGAAACGCCCACGCCAGCGTGAGTTGATGGACGTTGGCCGGCGTGATCTGGGTCAGGCGGCTGTGGCGCTGTCCCGAGTAGTCACCGTGATACGTCGGCCAACTGTCGGCGGCAGGTTTGAGCAGCGTCGAGGGGTCCAGGCCTTGCGCGATGACCGTTCCCAGCAGCGTCACAGTGCCTACGAGGCTCAACGCAAGAGGTAGCGCGCGGCGTCTAGTGGTCATGGGGTGGTTGTCTGATTCGTAGGGCACGACTTTAGTCGTGCCTGGTTTCAACGTAACGTCTGCAAGTACGCCAGGACGTCGTGCATGTCCCGGTCAGAGTATTTGCCAAGCTGCTCGACGTGCCCCTGCAGCGGATCGTCGACCGTGAACTTCACCAGACGAACTGGCCACGAGCGATACCATCCATTCGGATCGGTGAGCGCAATCGTGAACTCGTCGCGATAGGCCACAACGCCCGACACCGTCTCGCCGGAAGGGAGCGTGACCGTGACCTTCGGTGGGGATGGAGGTTTGGCGTCCCGGCCCGAGGCCGAGCTCGGGTAGAGCATGCGCTGAAGCAGTGCGAGACCCTGCAGCCGTTTGGCGATGCCGGCAAGGTCGCCGCTTGACGAGTGACACTTCGTGCACGCGGTGTCGAAGTACCGCTTGCCAGCCTCGGCGTTCCCCGTCTGAAGATCGGCCACGTCAACGCTGCGGCGGCGGCCGGGCAGTTCGGCCTTCCTCTTCTGATCGTGAATGTAGGCGACGGTCGCGAGCAGGTCGAAGTCGCTGAGGTTGAAGGCCGGCATCCCTTTGTCGACCCGGCCCGTGCGCACCACCGGCCCGACTTTGTCACCGCGAACATCCTCGGCGACGATGGCCGCACTGGTCAGATCGGGGCCCGACTCGCCGCCCATGGCATCGCGACCGTGACAGAAGCCACACTGGGCGGCAAAGATCTTCTGTCCGGCCTCCACCTGCTCGGGAGGATACGACTGAGCCGTCGCCGCCGGAGTGGCCGGAGCCTGACCCGTGGCAGGCGGGGTGTGAGCCCGGGCGGCGGCGACGAGGCTGCCGCCGAGCAGCAGCGCCACGGCCACGTGCAGGCCGACTCGAACACACCATGTGCGCAGACTCATCAGGCGACGAGTATCATCGGCTACCTCGCTCGCGTCAACCGGAGGCGGTGCGGATCGAGCCAGAACGCGTGGCTTGGGACTGGATGGGACTTGGGTTGCTCAAGCCTCAAGCCTCAAGCCCAAGCCTCGAGCGCCCCAAGCCCCAGGCCCCAAGCCCACCCGTATCGAGCGTATGATCGGCCGGGCCCGCGATGAGAAGTGAGGAAGCGAGTTGACCACGATGAAACGCATCGGCATGGGGCTGGTTGGCGCCGGCTTCGTCGGTCCGCATCACGCCGACGCAGTCAGGCGGCTGGGATTTGTCGACATCGTCGCGGTGGCTGGCAGCAACGAGGAGTCTGGCCGGGCCAAGGCGGCGGCGCTCGGTGCGAGGCGGGGATACGGCAGCTATCAGGCGCTGGTCGACGATCCCGACGTCCACGTCGTCCATAACGCCACGCCGAACTACTTGCACTATCAGGTGACGTCGGCCGCCCTTGCGAAAGGGAAGCATGTCGTCTCGGACAAACCGCTCGCGATGACGGCTGCTGAGTCGAAGCGGCTGGTCGAGGAGGCGCGGCGGGCCGGGGTCGTCACCGCCGTCACGTTCAACTATCGCGGCAATCCGCTGGTCCAGCAGGCGCGGCTGGCAGTGGCGCGCGGCGACATCGGGGCTCCGCGCTTTCTGCACGGCCACTATCTCCAGGACTGGCTCATCAAGGAGACCGATTACTCCTGGCGGCTCGACCCCGAGAAGGGCGGGGCGGCATCGGCGCTCGGCGACATCGGGTCGCATTGGTGCGATCTGGCGCAGCATGTGTCGGGACTCCGCATCACGCACGTGCTCGGCGATATCACGACCACGATCCCGCAGCGACGGAAACCACGCGGATCGCGTGAGGCGTTTCAGACTTCCGGCGGTGGCGACGCGGTGGACATTGTTGACATCGCGGTCGAGGATCTCGCCTCGGTCCTCGTCCGGTTCGATAACGGCGCGAAGGGCAGCTTCTCGGTCGGCCAGGTCATCGCCGGCCACAAGAACGACCTGGTGCTCGAAGTCTCCGGGTCGAAGGCGTCGATTCGGTGGCGGCAGGAGCAGCAGAACGAGCTCTGGATCGGCCATCGGGACGCGGCGAACCAGGTCCTGCCGAAGGACCCGGCGCTCATCGATGCCGATGCCAGGCGATACGCGCACCTGCCCGGCGGGCATCAGGAGGGGTGGGCCGACGCCTTCTGCAATGTGATGCGTGACATCTACGGATTCATCGCCGCGGGCAAGAAGCCGCCGGAGCCGCTGCCTCCTGCGGTGGCGACGTTCGAAGACGGTTATCGCGCGAACTGTATCGTCGATGCGATTCTCGAGAGCGCGCACCGCGGTGGCGTCTGGACTGCAGTGGACTGAGATAACGTTCAGCTTGAACCGCCGTTCGCAGTTCGCGATTCGCATTTCGCGACGCTTCGATGGTTCGACAAGCTCACCATCGCCCCGAGCAACGTCGAGGGGCGACTGACACTCAGGGTCATCCCGAGCGAAGTCGAGGGGCGAAAAGCGAAAAGCGAACAGCGAACAGCGAACAGCGAACAGCGAATGACGATCCAACCGTTCGAGCCACAGTTCATGAAGGTGGGCGTGCTCACCGCGGCGCTCCAGGAATTGACGCCTCGCGAGGTGCGCGATGCCGATCCCGATCGTGCGGTCGAGGAATGGCTCGCCTTCGCAGCCGAGATCGGCGCCAGCTACATCCAGTTGTCGGCGGCGCTGCATCCAACCGAGACCGATGTGCCTCCGGAAGCCATGCTCGACCCGGTGGCCAATACCCTGGACCTGCGGCAACCGTTCGATCGAGCCCGGGCGCAGCGCGTCGAAGCGGCGATGCGGGCGGCGGGAGTCGGTGTCTCCGAGGTCGCCTACTTCGACAACCTGCTCCACCACGACGACACGACCCGCCGGAAGAAGCATCAGTTCATGCTCCGCGCGTTCGATGCGGCAGTGCAGTTGGGTGTGAATGCGGTCTGCGGCTTCGTCGGCCGCAACCAGCTTCACAGCATGGACGAGAATCTGCGCGACTTCGAAGAGCAGTTCGTCCCGCTTCTCAAGGCCGCAAAGGAGCGCGAGCTCGTCTACCGTGTCGAGCAGTGCCCGATGCCTGGCTGGACCACCGGCGACAACTGGCACAACAACATCGCCTATACACCAGGGGCGTGGATCGCGCTGCACCGCATCTGCGAACGGCACGGCGTCGGCGATCAGTTCCGCATTCACTACGACCCGTCGCACGCGATCCTGATGGGCCAGGACACACGCTCGATCTTTCAATATCTGAAAGACGCGGGGTACGGCTTCCTCATCGGCGGTTTTCACGTCAAGGGGCAGGTCGTCGACGCGAAGGGTGTTGCCGCATGGGGGTCTGGCGGCCAGACGATGGAGCGCGGCGATTGGGTGGACGGCAAGCCGTCGGAGAATCCCGCCGATCAGCTCAACGCCTGGAAGAAGCAGGTCGTGCTCGCCGAGCACGAGCTTCCCGGCACCGCGAGACACGACCCGCTCGCCTACCTGCAGAACCGGACGGTCGACTGGCTCGATCATCAACTGGCCGCGCGCGAGCTGCTGTCGCTCGACGTGACCCATACGCACCTCGTAGTCGAGCACGAGTATCCGCCGGCGCGGATCCAGGATCGCGCGCGGGTGAAACCGATTCTGCAAGGATCGATTGCGTTCGTCCGACGGATCGACGAGGCCGCCGCGTGCATGTACGCGTTGCAGCACGACGTGCTGCCGGCACAGGGCATCCGAGTCCAGGGTACCGGCCGGCAGGCGTATCGGTCCTGACGTTGTGCCGTTCGACTGCTTCGCCAGCGGTTTCCGCCGCTCCCTTCGCTGCTGGCGACGATGGCCGTGTGAAACAGTCGACCCAGGTAACAGGAGAAGGGACTCAAACAGAGGATAGGTGGTCAAGAGTTAGGTCTTTTGAAATACCTTCTCCTGGTCTCCTGAGCTCTTGTTCGATCCATCCTCCTGTGCTCGCAGTTGGGAAAGGGCAGCCATCATGCGAAAGACAGTCCTCTCGATTCTGTTTGGTGCGTCGTTGCTGCTGGCGGTCGGGTCTAGACTCGCTGGCTCTCCACCATCGATCGCGGTCATGTTGCTCGACGGTGAGAGCGCCGGCAGCTATCACAAGTGGCAACTCGTCACCCCGGTGCTGAAGAAAATGCTCGACGAGACCGGTCTCTTCGCGGTCACCGTGGTGTCGGCGCCGCCGGAGAACGGCGACTACGCCGCGTTCGCACCTGCATTCACGAAGTACCAGCTCGTAGTGATGAACTACGACGCTCCGGACCAGCGCTGGCCGGCGGCGCTCAAGGCCTCGTTCGAGCAGTACATGACCAACGGCGGTGGGCTGGTCGTGGTCCACGCCGCCGACAACGCCTTCGCCGGATGGCGGGCGTTCAACGAGATGAGCGGCGTGGGCGGCTGGCGAAACCGGAAGGAAGACGCCGGCCCCTACTGGTATTACCGCGATGGGAAGCTCGTGTCGGATCCCTCGCCTGGTACGGCGGGCAGTCACGGCCGCCGCGTGCCGTTTCAAGTGACCGTGCGCGATGCCAACCATCCGATCACCAAGGGACTGCCGACAGTCTGGATGCACCAGGGCGATGAGCTCTACGCGCGGCTGCGTGGACCGGGGAAGAACATGACCGTGCTTGCGACCGCCTACTCGGATCCGGCCAATCCGGGCAGCGGGCGCGACGAGCCGCAGTTGATGGCGCTCTCGTACGGGAAGGGACGCGTGTTCCACACCACGATGGGTCACGACATCAACGCGCTGAGCTCGGTGGACTTCGTGGTCTTGCTGCAGCGCGGGGCCGAGTGGGCCGCCACGGGCAAGGTGACACAGAAAGTGCCGGCCACGTTCCCGACAGCCGACACGGTGAGCTATCGCGCCGATCTCGCGGCGATGGACCCGGACTATGCCAACGGCTTGAACAATCTGGATCGGCCGCGCCAGTAGGGAAAATCACGGGGAGATCGGGGAGATCGGGGAAATGGAATTCACAGGGAGCTCAGGGAGGTCGGGGGGAATCATGTGGTTTCAAAACCCACTCTCTGATCTCCCGGATCTCGCGGTGATTCGGGATTTGCTTTTTCCCAAGTGATCTCCCTGATCTCCCTGTGATTCTCATGGACTCCCGCATTCACGCGCTCGCCGAGAAGCTCTGGGACTACCACCAGCTTCATCATCAACTGGTATGCGCCGACGCGATTCTCGTGCTGTGCAGCCACGACACGGCGGTGGCCGAGCGCGGCGCGCAATTGTTTCTGGACGGCTGGGCGCCGCTGCTGATCTTTTCGGGCGGTCTCGGGACGATCACTCGCCACCTGTGGCACGAGCCCGAAGCGGATCAATTTGCCGCCATCGCCGTGACCATGGGCGTTCCGCGGGAGCGCATTCTCACCGAAAACCGATCGACCAACACCGGAGAGAATGTCCAGTTCACAAAACAACTGCTCGCGGAGAGGCAACTCTCCCCCGAGCGGTTCATCCTCGTGCAGAAGCCGTACATGGAGCGGCGGAGTTACGCGACCTTCAAGCGGCACTGGCCGGAAAAAGACGTGGTGGTCACTTCGCCACGAGTGTCGTTCGACGAGTATTTGAACCGCTACTCCAACCAAGCCCTGTCGAGCGATGACGTGGTCGGCATCATGGTCGGGGATCTTCAACGCATCCGCGTGTATGCCTCGAAGGGTTATCAGATCGCGCAAGACATCCCTGATGAGGTCTGGAATGCCTTCGAGCAGCTCGTCCAGGCCGGATACGACAAGTACCTGGTCACCGCCTGAGAGGCCGCGGGAAGAATCACCGGGAGTCTCCCTACTCAATTCTTGGGCGGAGGAGGCGGCAGCTTGCCGCCTTCGGCGAGCGTCTTCATGTTCTGGAGCGCCCGGGTGAAGGTCGTCGTGCGCCGCTCCTTATCCGCCTGACGGGCGGCATCGTCGGCCAGCATCGAATTGTCGAAGAAGATCGTGTAGACGATTTTCGACGTCGTCGCCGTCAGCGGTCTTGCTTCAAGGGTGCCGTGGTAGAGGTTGTAGGGCCGGTCGTTCCGTACAGTTTGCGTGTACGTGTAGGACAACTCGGTTTTCCCGACGAGGACTTCATTGGCCACTGAGCGTACCGCGCCGAACTCGCCGTCCTTGCCGGACGTGAGAGTACAGGGAATCTGCAGCCACTCGCCGATATCGCAGTACTTCCCGATGCGCTTCCAGACTTCGGCGGCCGGACGGTTAACGGTGATTTCCAGCGGGATGGAAACGTAGGTCGGTGCGGCGACTGCCGGACCTGAAGCCGGCGTGCCCTGCGCAGCCGGGGCGGGCGTTTGAGCCGTGACCGCAGCGCCCAGACAAACAACGCCAACCGTCCAAGCAGCCACGCAATGACCGAGATGACTTCGCATCGATGCCTCCAATCGAACCGCCCTCGCAGCTCTAAAGAAAACCAAACAGGAGACTAGAAGATCAGAAGAAAAATATTCTCCTCAACTCCTGATCTCTTGTGATCGTCTCCGCCTCAATTCAAACGGAACGCGTAGAGCATATCTCCGGCGCCGACCAGCAGGTGCTGCTTGCCGTCGAGCATGTAGGTCTGCGGCGCGTTGGTGACGTTCCCCAGTCGAGCATTCCACAGCGGCGCACCGGTCGCCGCGTCAAAGGCGACGAGGTTGCCGGCGCCGTCGCCCGCGAAGAGGAGACCGCCGCCGGTCGTCAGCATTCCCGTGGGCCCGCCGCCTCCCGGCAGCTCGTGACGCCACGCGATGCGGCCGGTTTTGGGATCGATGGCCGTGACGTAGTTGCCGTAGTTGCCGATGCCGGACGATTCGCGGCCGCCGAGGCCCATCGATCCCCGCGGGTCGGGATCGCTGAGATACACGATCGACAGGGCGTTGGTTTCGGGCACGTAAAACAGACCCGTGTCGGGTGAATAGGCCGGCGGCGGCCAGTTCGTGATGCTGCCGTTCACGATCGCACCGGGAATCGTCGCCACTTTCTCCGGATTGAGCACGGGCCGTCCCTTATCGTCGAGACCCTTGGCCCAGTTCGCAAAGCTGCCGAACTTGCTCGTCGCCACGTGCTCGCCCGTGATCCGGTCGACGGTGAAGAAGTAGCCGTTGCGCGCGGCCGTCGACACCAGCTTGCGTTGGCGGCCATTGATCACGGCGTCGATCAGGATCGGCGTCTGAGCCGAATCCCAATCGTGCATGTCACGCGGCGAGGTCTGGTAGTACCAGACCATCTTCCCGGTGTCGACGTTGACCGCGACCAACGAACACGTGAATAGCCCCACACCCTCTCCGCGTCCCGCCGGCGTGTACGCCGGCGTGGGATTTCCGGTCCCGAAGATGTAGTTGCGCGTTTCGGGATCGAACACGCCCGGCACCCACACTTGCGCGCCGCCGTGACGCGCGGCATCCAGGCTGGGCCACGTCTCGACTCCCGGATCGCCCGGATTCATCGGCACCGTATACGAGATCCACTTCCGCTTGCCCGTCTCCGGATCGTACGACTGCACGAAGCCCGGCATGTCGAGATCGTTGCCGGTCCCGACGATCACGTGGTCGTCGATGATGATCGGCGCCATCGACGAGAAGTACTGCTGATCGAAATCCGAGATCTCGACGCGCCATTGCTCTTTGCCGGTTCGGGCCTCGAGCTTGACGAGATAGTTGTCGTGGAACTCCGAGAAGATGAAATTGCGCCACATGCCGACACCGCGATGGCCCGTATGCGTGCCGCCGCGCGTCTTCCAGTAGTACCTGCCAGAGAATCGTTCCGTCGCGTGCGTCCACTGCCCAGATATTGTCCGGAGACGTCGGGTACAACACCCCGTCGACCATGAGGATCGATCCGCGGAAACTCGGCGGACCGCCGGTGTTGTATTCGCCAGTGCCCAGCCCGCCGACAATCACAGGAATCGCCGCACCGCCACCGCGGCCGAACCCGCCACCGGGGCCCGGAGCCGCGCGACCCGTGGCGCCCGAGCCTTCGGTGAAACCGCGCGCGACCCAGGCGAGCGAAAGCTGTTTCACGTTCGCTTTGGTGATCTGCTTGAGCGCGCTGTACCGGCGTCCGGTCAGGTCTCCCGAATACGTGGGCCACGAATCTGCCGGCGGGCGCAGCAGCTGAGCGGGATCGAGTCCGCCGCTTTGCGCAACGACGAGCGCCGGCGCGAACAGCAACCACGTCAGGAGCAGTCGATTGATTTTCATGATCGTCACTTCAGCGTTGCGAGATACGCCGTCACGTTGTGCATGTCGCGATCGGTCAGCTCCAACACCAGCCGACGGTGTGGCTCCAACGGATCGTTGACCTCGACCTTCGGCACCGCGCCTTGACGGCTGAACGTTCGGCGCGCGCCGTCATCCTGGACCAGCGTGACGACGAAGTCGTCGATGCGAAGGAGTCGCCCGACGACGGGTGCACTTCCAGGCACCGTAACTGTCACCATCGCACGACTGGCGCCCGCGTCCCCACCACGACCACCGCCGCGTCCACTCGATCCGCCTGAGACCCACAAGTTCTGGAGCGCCCTGGCGTCGGGCACTCGTGAGGCGATGCCTTGAAGGCTGCGGGTCGCCGAATGGCATCGGCTGCACGCCCGCTCGAAATACACCTGACCCGCCGAGGCATCGCCGACGAGAACGTTCAATTCGACCGGCGTCTCCGATTCGGGCGGCCGCCCCTGGCGACCGGCCTGGCCCATCACGCTGTGGAGGAATTCGACGAGCGCCAGCAGGTCGTTTTCGGGCAACGCAAAGGCCGGCATCGCCCCGATCGCGCCGCGACGACCATCGCGGATCAGCGGAATGATGTCCTCGCCGTTCTGGTCGTCGAGAATGACGAGCGATCGAAGCAGGTTCGGCCCGCCCTGATCGCCGCCACGGAGGTCTGGCCCGTGACAGGCGGTGCAGCGCACGCCGTAGAGCGCGCGACCTCGCGCGATGACGGCCGGATCAGCAGGCGGCCGCTGCTGCTGCGGAAAGTTGGCGCGTGGTGGCCCTTGAGCGGGTGGAGGCGTCTGGTTCGACCCGGCGGCACTCACGACGGTGACCAACGCGAGTGCCGCGAACGCGCCAGCCATCCACGCCTGTTTCACACGCATCGTCGTGATCTCCCTGTGATTCTCCTAGGGCAGACCCTAGCTGGAAAGCGCACTCCTGCAATACTCGAGGCACTTGCTGACTTCCTTCACGGCGTCCGAACCCCCCGGTGTTTCGTACTCGAATTCAATCGCGGCCGGGAACCGGTACTGCTCCTTCTTCATCAATTGAAGGATTTCCTTGAGGGGGGTATCACCCTTCCCCCACGGCAGATTGCCGGCGCCGTGAGCCGGCGTCTGCCGGTCCTTCAAATGAACGCTCGCGATTCGATCGTGGAACTTCCGGAGAAACGGAATCGGGCTCTCGCCAGTCCCCGCCACGTAGTGGCCGAGATCGACGTTCGACAGGTTCCCCTTCGACACGGCGAATGCCTGGTCGAACGCGGTCATGCTGCCTTGATCGTGTGTGTGATAGGCCGCGTAGATCTTCCGCTTCTCCGCAAACGCACCCACTCGTTTGAGCTGCTCGACCTCGGTGGGAAGCTCCAGCGTCGTGTGAGTGCAGCCAAGCGCCTCTGCGACGTTGAACACGTACTCGAACTCTTCATCTGACATGCTCGGATTGAGCACCTTCCAGGCGTAAATCGTCACGCCCGCATCGTTGTACATCTTGCGCAAGGCCTTGAAGCGGTCCATCGAGACCGAGGTCCGCCACTGTTTCAAGCGCGCCGCCGCTTCGCGCTGAGCGGCCTGCTGCTCGGGTGTCAGAGTTTGGCCGCGTCCGCCGCCGCCGCCACCACCACCACGACCTGATTGTGGGGCTCCCGCGAAGCTCTCGGCCGGCCCGTTCATCAACTCGATCTCGCTGATGCCCGATTCGACGATGTAGCGGAGGGTCGCTTCGGCGCTCTGGTCCGGCATGCTGCGATAGCTGTACGTGATCGTGCCGATGTGCACGCCGGCAATCACCGAGTTCGGCTTGCGCGTCTGCGCGAACGCCTCGTTCACGTCGCGCAGGACTGTCGTCCGGCCTTCGACTCTGTGTTCGAGCAGTGTCGCCGCCGGCAGGGTACTGAGCGCGAGTCTTCCGAATTCACGTCTGGTGTACTCCATCATGACGCCCCCGAGGTGTACGCCCTCGAACCGTTCAAATGCTGGCCGTATCGGCCCACTCTGTCCCGATGCTCCGCGACAGGATATATCACGAGGATTAGAAGAGACGACAGCCACCGATAGTTGTTGGCAGCAGGCGTGGCTGGGACGACAATCAGCAGCGTCGGCACCCGCCGCACCCGCGCCGCCGATCACCGTCGTGATCAACTGGACGGCAGCACTAAAGAAATAGGCAGCTACCGCAGCTCCTTGATCGAGATGTTGCGGAACTGCACGAGACTCGGCGGAGCCACCCACACCCCGTCCTTCTTCGCGCCGTGATGCTGCAGCGCGATCGGGCCCTCTGACGGCACCCCCGGCAGCTCGGCGCCGGCGATGACGTGCTCGCCGTTCAGCACGACGTCGAGACGGCTGCCGCGCATCGTGATCTCGAACGTGTTCCAGGCGCCGATGTCGTGATCCGCGTTCCGCTTCGGCGTCACCCCGGCGCGCACAGCCGGCGGCAGCTTCGCATCCATGCGGTAGCCGTACACCTCTCCCGATCCGATCGGCCAGCTCCAGATGTTCACCTGCGCCTTGCTGCTTCCACGCAGGAAAATTCCGGAATCGGAATCCGCCACTGGAATTCTGATCTCGCGTCCCTCCGCGTCCTTCTTGTGCGTGCCGTCGAACCGGATGATGGGGACGTTGGGATTCACGTACGGCGTGCTCTTGATTCGCCAATCGACCCGCAACGTGAAATCGCGATAGGAACGCTCCGTCCAAAGGTCCTTTTCCTTCGCCTCGCTTTCGGCGTCGTAATCGATGACGCCGTCGACGATGCGCCAATGGCCGTTGTCGCCGGCGGGCACTTTCCAGCCGCTGAAGTCGCGGCCGTTGAACAGGGAGGTGAAACCGTCTGGAGCCTGTGCGGAGGCGGTGTGGATGGCAGCGATCAACGCGACGGCAATCGCGGCGCCCTGTATTCTCGGCATGGCGTAGTCTAGGCTCGCCGAACGGAAAATCACAGGGGGAGTCAACGTGGCTGAGCAGCGGAGCCTTGGCGTCGGTCTGACCGGTCCTGGCTGGTGCGCGTCGCAGCACCTTTTGGCCTTTCAGCGAAACCCGCATACCACGGTCACGTGGCTCCATGGCCGCGACGAGACGCGCACCCGGGCGACACTTGCGAAATACGGCCTGGACCTTCCCGAAGCCAGGTTTACGACCAGCTTCGAGGAGTTGCTGCGCGCGCCCGACGTCGACATCGTCTCGATTACGACGCCCAATCACCTGCACGCCCGACAGGCGGTGGCCGCCGCCCTCGCAGGCAAGCACATCGTGCTCGAGAAGCCGACCGCCCTCGACGTCGAGGAGCTCGTGCAGATTCGCGACGCCGTTCGACGGGCCGACGTGCGCACCATCGTCTCCTTCGAGCTGCGCTACAACCCGTATCTCAAGGTCGCCAGGTGGCTCCGTGAGGAAGGCTGGCTGGGACGAATTCGGTTTGCCCGCACGCAATATCTATCGAACGTCACCGATTGGTATGGCGGATGGGACTGGCTCCGCACGCGCGAAAGCGGTCGCAGCCACCTGCTCGCGGCAGGCTGTCACGCCGTCGACGCACTGCGGTGGTGCTCCGGCCTCGAGCCAGTGGAGGTGAGCGCGTTCCACACCCACTTCACCGCCGGCTACGAGTGGCCGACGTCCATCGTCGTGAACCTGAGGCTCGAGGGTCGACGCGCTGGGTCACGTCTCGAGCTCCACGGACTTCATGATGCCGTACGCGTTCCCGGTCGAGCTGATGGGCGACCGTGCGACGCTTCGCGAGGACCTGATTCAATGGCTCGACCAGCCCCTCTCCGTCGATGAACTGACCGCCGCGAACCCTGTGGACGGAGTGCGGTTCGAGACCGCGGTCGACGTCAATGGCCGGCCCGCCATTCGCATCCGCACGGCGATGCCGGGCTCGGCCGACGTGAGCCATCATCCGTTTCAGGACGAGATCGACGAGCTGGTTGCGAGTATCCTTGACCCTCAGAAGAAGACGACGATCGACGTCTTCGAGGCGCAGAAGACGATGGAAGTCTGTCTGGCCGCGGACCGATCGGCGGAGCTCGGAGGGCAGCTCGTCAAGCTTCCGCTGATCGGAGACTAGGACGAGCTCGGGGAGGTCAGGGAGGATTTCACGGGAGATCGGGGAGGTCGGGGAGTAATTACTAATCAAAGATGAATTCGTATTATCGGAAAGCTTGCATCATGAAATAGGTTCTCCCCGAACTCCCTGACCTCCCTGTGAACCCAGGTACTTCCCCTGATCTCCCTGTGAATCAGGTGCTCATTATGAAGAAACAACCCTCCCGACGCGAGTTCATCAGCCTCACCGCCGCGAGCGGACTCGCGGCGGCGATTCCGGCGCGGGCCTCCGCGCAAGCCGCGTCTACTCAGGACGTGCCACCCAGCGAACGCCTTCAGATCGCGACCATCGGCGTGGGCATCCAGGGCATCAGGCGACACCCACACGGCGCTGCGCATCCCGGGTGTCGAGCTCGTCGCCGTCGCCGATGTGTACGACGGCCGGCTGACGCTCGCGAAAGAAACGTGGGGCGATCACGTCTTCACCTCGCGCGACTACCGCGAGGTGCTGGCGCGACCCGATGTCGACGCCGTGATCATCGCGACGCCCGATCACTGGCATGCGCGGATCGCGATCGACGCGATGAAGGCGGGCAAGGACGTCTACGTCGAGAAGCCGATCGTGCAGGATATCGAGGAAGGGCCGCAGGTCATCGAGACGGAGCAGCAGACCAAGCGGATCCTGCAGGTCGGAAGCCAGCGCGTCAGCTCGATCGTGTACGCCAAGGCGCGCGATCTGGTCCGGGCCGGCGCGATCGGCGAGCTGAACCTCGTCGAAGCGTGGATGAATCGCAATTCCGCCACCGGCGCGTGGCAGTATTCGATTCCGCCGGACGCGTCGCCGGCCACCATCGACTGGGATCGCTTCATCGGCAACGCGCCGAAGCGGCCGTTCGAGCCGATCCGTCTCTTCCGATGGCGCAACTACCGCGATTACGGGACCGGCATCCCCGGCGATCTCTTCGTGCACCTGTTCACCGGCATCCATTTCGTGCTCGACTCGCTCGGCCCGACGCGAGTGATGGCCACCGGCGGCTTGCGCTACTGGAACGATGGCCGTGACGTGCCGGATGTGATGCTCGCGCTCTTCGATTATCCGAAGACGGCGGCGCATCCCCCGTTCACGCTGTCGCTCAAAGTCAACTTCGCCGAGGGCGGAGGCGACAATCAGGCGTTCCGCTTCGTCGGCCCCGAAGGCACGCTCACCCTCAATGCCGCAGCGGTCACATTGACCCGCAAGCCGCAGGCGAAAGAACCCGGCCACACGAGCGACACGTTTGCGAAGGCGACGCAGCAAGCCTTCATGAAGGAGTACCGCGCGAAATATCCCGAGCAGAGCGAGCTGCGTCCGACGCACGAAGAGGTCTACGCCGCGCCATCCGGCTACAGCGAAGGCCTCGAGCACTTCCGCACCTTCTTCGACGCGGTGCGCGCGCGCCGCGCGGTCGTCGAAGACGCGGCGTTCGGCTATCGGGCGGCGGCGCCGGCGCTGTTGACCAACGAAAGCTATTTCGGCGGCAAGCCGGTCGGCTGGGATCCCGCGGGGATGAAGCGAGGGGCGGTCAAGACGAATTAATCCCGACCTCCCGGTGAATTCCCGCTCCCGCGCTGCAGCGTGATGACCCGATCCACGGCGACGTCCTTCCAGCGCTCACGTACGGCGTCGGGCCATTCGACGACGACGGCATCGATCCGAGCCGACGTCCCGAGCCCGAAGTGCACGCGAATGTCACTCGCCGAGAGATAGCTGCCGTCGGTCTTCACGCGCCGCCAGAGCGTGGGTACGCCGGCGCGTTCGACCCCGACGCGCGCGCCCATTGCGAACCGTTGCCCCGAGTCCTGTCGCAATCGCACCTGCAGCCAATGGCGGCTCGTGTCTGACCGGTTCAACAGCAGCCGCACGGGTCCGTTGTTCGTCGTCACCAGCACGTCGGTGTCGCCGTCGTTGTCGACGTCGCCAAACGCCGCGCCACGGCTGATCTCGGCGCGAGTGAACGCGGCGCCGGCTGCGGTGCCGGTCTCCTCGAAGCGGCCTCGACCGGTGTTGCGGAAGAGCTGATTCCTCATGCGGTACGGGGCCGGCTGTCCACGCTGCGATTCGAGGATGTTGACCGCGCCATTGGCGACGAAGAGATCGAGCCAGCCGTCGTTGTCGTAGTCGAACCAGTCGGTGCCGAAACCGGTAAACGCCGCCGTCGGTCGCGCCAGGCCCGCTCGGACGCGCCCATCGTCGAAGTTCCCCTTCCCGTCGTTCACGTAGAGCGCGAATGTCTCTCCGATGATGTTGGTGACGAATAGATCGTCGTCGCCGTCGGCGTCGAAGTCGCCGGAGGCGATGCCCATGCTGCCTTCGGGATTGCCCGCCGCGTTCAACGCCGCGCCTGAGAGCACGCCCTCGTCGGCGAACGTGCCGTCGTGCCGATTGATCCACAACTGGTTCGCGGTCGCGTCGTTGGCGACGTAGAGATCGAGCCAGCCGTCGCCGTTGTAATCGCCGACCGCCACGCCGAGTCCGTTCCCGTCGGCTCTGGCGATGCCGGCCGGCTCGGTCACGTTCACGAACCGGCCGCGGCCCTCGTTTCGGTACAACCGGTCGGGCACCGGGCGATACGCGCGCGGACTGCAGTAGTCGCGCGCGCCCACCGGGTCGTGGCAGATCTTGTTGTCGGCCGGCGTGAAGTCGAGGTAGTTGGCGACGAAGAGATCGAGATCGCCGTCGCGGTCGTAATCGAGAAAGGCGGCGCTCGTGCTCCACAGCGGATCGCTCACGCCAGCCTCGCGCGTCACGTCGGTGAACGTGCCGTCGCCGTTGTTTCGATACAGCGTGTCCGGGCCGAACGCGGTCACGAACAGATCGAGGTCGCCGTCGTTGTCGTAGTCGCCGACCGCGGCGCCCATGCCGTAGCTGCGCAGGGCGATGCCGGAGCGATCGGTCACATCAGTGAACCGGAGCGTGCCTGCGCGGCCAGCGCCAGCAGCGAGATCGTTGCGGAACAGCCGGCTCGTCCCCTCGCCCTGCAGCAGAAACACGTCGAGGTCGCCGTCGCCGTCGTAGTCGAAGAGCGCTGCGCCGGGGCCCATGATCTCGTGCATGTAGTACTGGCCCTTGGCGCCATTGACGTGCGTGAAGGCGATCGGGGATGGCGCGTCCTGGAAAAGCGGAGGCGGCTGAATCCACAGGGAGATCAGGGAGATCAGGGAGAGGAGTTTGTGGTTCACAGGGAGATCTGGGAGAGCAGGAAGAGGAGTCTGGGGTTCACAGGGAGATCCAGGAGATCAGGGAGTGGGTCTTTGAAAATCATATGATTGCTCTCCGAACCCCCCGATCTCTCTGTGAATTCCGGCTCCCCGATCGCCCTGACCTCGATGTGACTTCACTTTCGTGGCAGGGATGCTAGATCGCGATCGATCGCGGCTGCGAGCTCGGTTTGCCCGAACTCTAGCGCGAGCCGTTTCGCTTCCAGCGACCACTTGACGCCCTCCTCCTTGCGGCCCGCACGCAGGTGCGCCACGCCCAGGGCGAAGAGGTATCGCGGCGCTTCGGCGTCGCGCGGCTCCACGATCTTCTCCAGCTCGGTCGCCGCTTCGTCCGGCTTCGTGAGCGCGATCAGCATGCGCGCCAGGTTATAGCGGGCCAGCCGGAACCCCGGTTGGTTCTCCACCGCCCGGCGATAGGCATCGGCAGCGTCGGTGAACTTGCGCTGCCGCTCCAGCGCCTGGCCGAGATTGTTCAGCGCTTGCACGTGCATCGGATTGAGGGACAGCGTCTCGCGGTAGGCCGCGATCGCCAGGTCCCACTTCTCCTGCAGGCCGAGCAGCACACCGTAGTCGTAGTGCGCATCGGCGGCGGCCCCGCCGGAGCGCACGAACGCGCGATAGTGCTCCTCTGCCTTGGACCAGTTCCGGGCGCGCCCGTACAGAGAGATGAGGTTCGCGTGGGCCTGTGCCAGTTGGGGATCGCGAGCCAGCGCGGCCTCGTGCGCGGCAATCGCCCCGTCGAGATCGCCCATGTCGGCCAGCCTCACGCCGCGCTGCAACATCGCGCCGGCATCTTCTCGGAGAGTCGTAACCGTCGCCAGCACCGGGTCGTCGAGCGCCGGCCAGCGCGCCCCGTACTGTTCGTGCAGCGCCAGCTCCGATCGCGCCGCGTCCGTACGCCCGAGTGCTCGATAGGACAGCGCCAGCGCGTAGTGCGCCGCGCCCAACTCGGGGAACAGCGTCACGGCGCGTGTGAAGTGCTCGATGGCCGCGTCGTGCTCCCCTCGCGCGGCTGCGATCCGGCCAAGCCCGACTTCGGCGGCCGGCTTCGCCGCAGGCTCATCGACGAGCGCCAGAAAAAGCGTCCGGCTTTCCTCGAGCTCGCCGGATTCGAGCAGCGCCTCGGCGAGCTTCACGCGCGCCGGCACATAGTCGGGCGACAGCGTCAGCGCCGCGCGGAGCTGCGTCGCCGCGTCGGCATGGCGCGCGAGCCGCTGCAGGACGGACGCGTCGAGATAGCGCCATTCGAACGCCCGAGGCGCAAGGACCGCGGCGCGCTCGTATGCCTCGTGAGCCGAGCTCCACTGTTCCCATGCGTGCAGCGCGCGGCCGAGGGCGCCGACGGCACTCGCGTCGGTGGGACGCGCGACGGCCGCTCGCGCGGCCGGTTCGATTACCTGCCGCGCGGCCGCCGGCAGCGAGTTGAGTACGGGAGTGGGGAGTTCTGGAGCCTGCGCAGAAACGCACAGGGAGATCAGGGAGATCAGGGAGAAGTAACTGGGACTCACGGGCTCACAGGGAGACTGGGGAGATCCAGGAGTGAATTCTATCCTCCCTGACCTCCCTGTGATTCACCGAGAGGCCAGGGAGATCAGGGAGTGGGTCTTTGGCTCCCTGGTCTCCCCGATCTCCCTGTGAAAATCGAGTCTCAGAACGTGAACCGCAGTCCGAAGCTCATCTGCCGCTCGCGATACGACGCATTGGTCAAATTGGCATCGCCCGCGATCCCGGTGACCTGGCCGAACGTGCCCGACGTGATGTTGTTCTGCGGATTGGCCAGCACGACCCAGTTGAAGAGATTGTTCACCTGGATCCGTGCTTCAAGCCGGCGCGTACCGCCCATCGCGAACGAACGGAACAGCGAAAAGTCGAAGTTCTTCCCGCCTGGACCGTAGAACTGATTCCGCGTGATGTTGCCGAAACGGACGGTCGTCGGCTGGGCAAACGTGGTGGTGTCGAACCACAACCCGTTTGGCGCCGCATTGCCTAGTACGTTGAAGTCGCCGACCAGGTCGGCCGTCTGCGTGTTCTGCGGCGTGTTCAGCGACGTGCCGCTGGCGATGACGTGGAACGGCGTGCCGGAGAACGCGGCGAACATGCCGTTGATCTGCCAGTCCTGCACGATGGCCTTCAAGAAGCTGTCGTAGCTGCCGGTGCTCTGCCACGGCAACTGATAGGCGAAGGCGAACTGGAAGTTGTGCCGTCGATCGAACCCGGCCGGACCCCAATTCCTCCACTCCTCGCCCGGCGTGTTCCACGCGGCCGTCGCTCGGCCGTCGGCATCGTTGTCGTTCATCGACTTGGACAGCGTGTACGCGCCTTTGAACAGGAGCCCGTTAGTGTATGGCTTGTTCATCGCGATCTGCAGCGAGTTGTACTCGGTTCTCAGGCGCTGTCCCCAGGACCACAGCGGCTGGATGCGGCCCTTCGAGGCGTACGGGCGTCCCGCATCGCCGACGCCGAGCGTCGTCGGTGCGTTGACGTCGATCCCCGCCCATCCGCCGGTTCCCTTCGCGCCAACATAGGCGAGATCGACCGAGATGTCGTACGGCAAGCGCCGTTCCATTGCGGCATTCCAGGTCTGGACCATGCCTCGATCGACGTTGCCGACCTCTGGCGTGTAGACGATGGCGGAGTTATCCAGCCGCACGCGCCCACTGCTGACGTCGGGCCCCAACAGAAGCGGGATCCCCTGCGCCAGCGGCGCGTACCAAGCGAACTGCTCGGGGTCCTGGAACGTCGAGGCGATGGTGACCGGGTAATCGTTGTCACCGCGCAGCGCGCGCGCCCATGGTTGGGCGTTGTAGGTGATGCCATAGCCGCTGCGGAGCACCGTCTTCTCGTTCAGACGATAGACGGCGCCGAGCCGGGGCGAGAAGTTGTTGAGCGAAGCCTCCATGCCGCTGTTCTGAGGGTTGCCCCCGCGGCCGGCGACCAGCACGTCGAGTGTCGTCAGATCGACCCGGTCGATGCCGCGCCCGTCGATGCGATTCATGATCGGGTAGTACTCCCAACGCACCCCGAGGTCCAGGGTCAGCTGGTCGTTCGGCGTCCACCGATCGCGGAAGTACACCGCGTGCTGCCACTCACGCGCGGTCATCAGCTCGTTCTGCACGCTCTTGTTGGCCACGCCGACCAGGCCGAGCATGAACGACGCCATCTGGTTGTAGAAGTTGGTGGTCTGGCCACCGCGAAGGCCGGTCGTGTTCGCGTTGAAGGTAAAGCGTCCGCGCGGGTTTCCGGTTTCCGGCTGCCAGTGATCCAGATACAGGAAATTCAGCGTATATCCGGTGCGGAAGTCGTGGCGTCCTTTGACCTTCGTCAGGTTCGCCGTCAGTGAATACGTGCGCTCGTCGCGATAAATGGGATTCCAGCCGTCGCGGTTGCCGACGGGACTGAAGCCCGCCTGCGTTGCCCCGGCGCAGGCGGTGCAGATTTCGAAATTCGGGTAACCGGCGTAGCGTGCGTCGCCCTGGCGTTGATCGTTGGTCCCGGGAATGCCCAGGACGTCCAGACCGTAGTTGCCCGACTGGAAGTCCGGACCGAGCACGTCCTGATCCTGACGGCCGAACCCGAACGTCATGTCCATCAACATCGTCGGCGACAGCGTCCAGGTCTGTCCTGCCGTCGCTTGATAGACCCTGGTGAATCCTCCGTCGCCGTCGGCACCCGTCGGCGGACCGAGATAGTTGGTCAGGTCGTCGACGACGGCATCCATCATGCTGAACTTCGTCCAAATCTGATGGCTCGAGTTGCGGTTGAAATTGAACTTGACGTCGAAGTTCTTGCGGTCGACGGTTCGGGTCTCTTCACGGCGGTAATTGTTGGTCAAGCCGCCGGCGCCGATGCCCGGAGTGTTGGGCAATGGATAGAGCTGCAGGATCTTCAACGCAATCGGATCGATCATGTTCGACGGGATCTGGTTGTTCGCGAACTGCGCGCGGCCGGCCCCGTCTCTCGAGCCGGTGAACGGGTTGTAGATGTTCTGGACCGTTCCGTTCGTGTTGACCGCCTGACTGAAATCTCCCGCCCGCAGCCTCTCGTCCGGCACGCTGAAGAACGTGAACAGGCTCTGTTCGCGTTTGTAGCCTTCGTACGATGTGAAGAAGAACATGCGGCTCTTGGCGATCGGGCCGCCGACGGTGCCGCCGAACGTGTTGGCCTTCAAGGGCAGCTTGGGTGGCGCGTCGCCGAGGCCGAAGTACGCGGGCTTCGCGTTCAGCTGGTCGCCGTTGTAGAACTCAAACGCCGACCCCTTGAACTGGTTGGTGCCCGACTTGGTGATCACCGTGACAGCGGCACCACCGGCCATCCCCTGCTCCGCGTCGAAACTGCTCGTCGAGATGTTGACGGTATCGACCGTCTCGGCCGGCGAAACGTACATGTTGTGATTCGGCAGCCAGATGTTCATGTTCGTGGCGCCGTCGGTGCGCGTCGAATTGTTGGTGTTCGGCTGGCCGTTGACGTTGGTGGCCAGCGACCGCGCCGGCGTATCGGTTTCCGCGTTGCCGAACGCCATCGGCGTCGTGCCCGGCACCAGATTCATCAGCGCCTGATAGTTGCGGAACCGGTTCAGCGGCAGCTGCGTCAGCTCGTCCGACTTGATCTCCGTGTGCACGTCGGCCAGATCGGTCTGCAGCAGGTTGCTCGACGAGGCGACGGTGATGGTTTCTTCGAGCGCGCCAAGCTCGAGGGCGACGTCCACACGCGAGATTTGCCCAATCGTGACGGGCACCGCGGATCGCACGGCTTCCTTGAACCCCTGCAGCGTGACTTTGACGTCGTACGGCCCGGCCTGGACGTTGCCGAACGAGTAGTTGCCTTGCGCGTCTGACACCGTCTCGCGTGTGAGATTGGTCTCGCGATTGACGATGGTGATCGTCGCGGCAGGGATGACCGCGCCTTGCGCGTCCTTGACGGCGCCGACGATGCTCCCATACAGAATCTGCGCGGCGACGGGCGCCTCCATCACGCTCCAGACGAAGGTAAGGCAGGCGGCTAAGAGCAGACCTCGAACGAGAACCGGTACTCTCACGGAATTCCTCCTTGAAAGTCCTGAAACGCAAAGACAACCGTTTACATCTGGCGGAGGATAGCGCCGTCGTCGCGATTTGTCTACGGAGTGTTGATGGGGGCCTGACCCGCCAGGAACCGGTCCAGGCGTTGGGCCAGGTTTTTCAGGTAGGCGGCGTCGCCACCGGCCACTTCGGTGGTCACAAAGCCGTCATACTCGATCTCGTCCAGCGCCCGGCGGACCTCCGTCCAGTCGATGTCGCCCTCGCCGAGGTTTTTCCACGAAAATCGGCCGTTTGGGCGATCCAGCTGGAAATCCTTCAGGTGGACCTTGACGATGCGATGCCCGAGCACGCGGATCCAGTCCTGCGGGAACCCGTAGAACACGACGTTGCCGACGTCGAAATACGCCCTGAGGCGCGGCGAGTCGAATTGGTCGACATACCGTGCAAACTCCAATGGGCTCAGCAGGAACTTGTTCCAGACCTCCTCGACGGCGATGACGACGTTGAGCTCGGCGGCGATCGGCAGCAGGCGCTCGCGAATCACCCGCTGCGACCGGGTCCAGGCCTGGTCGTACGACGTGGCCGCGTCGACGACGGCGGGCACGAGCAGCACGACATCCGCGCCCCATAGCGCGGCGTTGTGCAGCGACGTCTCCATGCCTGCGACGCTGCGCGCGACGGTCGGGCCGTCGTTGCTCGACAACGGGAACCGCCAGTGGTCCATGTTCATGACGGAGTGAATCCGCAACCCCGTTGCTTTCGAGGCGGCGAGGATTTCGGCCGCCTCGTCGGCGTTGGAGACGGTCTGCATCTCGATGCCGTCGAAGCCAGCGGCGCGCGCCAGCGCGAACCGCTCCGCGTACGACAGTTCTTTCGGCAGCATCGAGATGAGGACGGCTTTACGGATGCGATCGCCGGACGTCGGTTGCGCGAGTGCGGGAAGGGAGCCGAGCGTGAGCGCAGCGGCCGCGAGCGCCCGTACAAACTCCCGGCGCGAGGGAGAGGAGGGATTCACAGGGAGATCGGGGAGATCAGGGAGAAAGGCCGGCGTCACAGGGAGATCGGGGAGCAACAAAGGGTTTACGGAATGACGTTCGTTCGATTCCATCTCATTCCTCCCGGGTCCACTTGCGAACGATCTGGGTTTTCTTTGCGCCGAATCCCCTCGTGCAATACCGTCACGTTGAAATTCAATAGCAGTCCGACTGGACATCTCATCAGTTTCAGGTAAGTGATCAGTTGCGCGGAGTGAATCGGCACGAGGCGATCGACCGATTTGACTTCCACAATCACATACTCCTCGACGAGAAAGTCCACCCGATACCCGCAGTCGACCTTCACATCTCCATAGGTCACTGGCAATGCGACCTGTGTTGCGAACATCAAGTCGCGTCGCGCCAACTCGTACGCGAGGCAGGCTTGGTAGGCCGACTCCAACAGCCCCGGACCAAGTACGCGATGCACCTCGATGGCGGCGCCAATAATCGCTTCGGTGATTCTCGCAATCGGGTCCTCACGATCGAAAGCCATGGCCGCAGATGAGTGCACGAAGTGCGCCGCGGCGATTTCGGGGCGATTCGCGCGAATGTTGGATCCACGAACGCATTTCCTGCAGCAGCAGGAGACACCGTCGTGCGCAACTTCTGCAGCGCATCACAGGGAGGTTGGGGAGGTTAGGGAGAAGAAAAGTCACAGGGAGGTCGGGGAGATCAGAGAGAAATGAAAGGTCTGCGGAATGCCCTGCTTTCGGTTCGAATTCATTCCTCCCGGATTTTCCTGATCTCCCTGTGAACTAGTCGGATTTGATACTCCCTGATCTCCCCGATCTCCCTGTGAGTCCCTCCCCGATTTCGCTGATCTCCCTGTGATTCACACGGCGCCTGTTCTCAGCTCCTCCTTCAGATAATCCATCGTCCGCCACGCCATCGCGAGAATCGTCCACGTCGTGTTCTGCGTGCCGCCCGAGACGAACGGCGCGCCATCGGCGAGGTAGACATTCTTCACATCGTGCAGGCGGCAGTAGCGATCGGAGACCGAGGTCTTGGGGTCGTCGCCCATGCGCGCCGTGCCGATCTCGTGGATCGACCATCCCTCCGGCAGCAGCTCGCGGCCGATCTGGATGTCCTCGGCACCGGCCGCCATCAGCATCTCTTCGATCGTGTCGCCCATGTCCTTCGCCATCTTCAGCTCGTTGTCCCTGAAGCGATAGTCGAAGCGGATCACGGGCAGGCCCCACGCATCCCGCACCACGGGGTCGAGCATGATCCGGTTCTCCTTGCGCGGCAGCACTTCGCCGAAGCCGCCGAAGCTGATGATGGCGGGATAGTGCTTCCGGACATTGGACTTGAACGCCTTGCCGTAGCCCGGGATGTCACCGGCCATGCCCGGATACTCGGCGCAGCCGCCGCCGCCCTGGAAGTGATAGCCGCGAATGAAATCCGGATGCTTCTCGGTCACGTTGCGAAAGCGTGGAATGTACGGGCCCACTGGACGTCCATCGTCGAGCGTCGTCTCGGTCCCGATGCGGGCGGGAATATAACCGCTTCCACGAATGCCCATGATGTGCTCGCTCAGGTAACAGCCAAGGAGTCCTGACGAGTTCCCGACGCCGCCGGGATGCGCGCTCGATCGCGAGTTGAGCAGGATGCGCGTGCTTTCGAGCGTGCCGGCGCCGAGCACGACGGCGCGAGCGGAGAACTCCATCACGTCGCGCGTGTTCGCATCGATGACGCGCACGCCGCGCGCCTTGTTGCTGCCACTGTCGACGAGCACTTCGGAGACCAGCGAATATGGCCGGATCGTCAGATTGCCGGAATCCCGCGCGGGATAGAGGAGCGCCGTCGGCGAATGAAAGGCCGACTGAAGATTGCAGCCGCGGCCGCAGCGGCCGCGGCCGCGGCACGGAGAGCGGTACTTGTTGTTCAACACCCCGTCAGTGGTGACGCCGGCGCGTCCAGGGATCAGCGTGCGGCCCATCTTCTGGATCGAGCGCTTGAATGCGACCTCGACGCAATTGAGCTTGGAGGGCCGCTGAAAGATGCCATCCGGCGCTTGCACGAGCCCTTCGTTGGTGCCGGAGCAGCCGAGCAGCGTGTCCACCTTGTCGTAGTACGGCTTCACGTCGTCGTACGAGATCGGCCAGTCGACGTCGAAGCCGTCGAGACTGGCGGCCTTGAACTGCAGGGGGCCGTAGCGAAGCGCCCCTCGTCCCCAGAAGTTGGTCCGCCCGCCGAGGATGCGCGCGCGGACGAGCGCGTACGGCGTGCCGGTGGTCGGATTCTCGCGTTCGTCGGGCAGCCAGTTGCGCGTGAAGGTGTTGGCCGAGTATGACGCGACCTTCTTGTACTTCGCCAGGGTAGGACTGTTGCCGTAGGGCCGATCGAGGAAGTTGTATTCGGCCACGCCGATCGGACGTTCGCCTGGTGGCAGCCGATGACGTCGCATCGACGCGTACGGCCACTCCATCGTCCGGTATTCGGTGCGGACGTCGATCATGCGGCCGGCTTCGAGCAGCAACACCTTCACGCCGGCCATCGCCAGTTGAAACGCCGCCATGCCACCCGCAGCGCCGCTCCCGACGACGATGACGTCCCACTGCGCGGACCCTGGCGTGATCGCGGCAGCAAGCCGTCGCGACTCCTGCGTGATGGGGTCGAGGTTCAGCGTCAGCGTGGGATCGTTCTGCATCGGGAGATCCTCGTAATCACAGGGAGATCAGGGAGATCAGGGAGAACACTTTGGGAAATCAAATTCCGAATCACAGGGAGAGCAAGGAGATCAGGGAATTGATTTTTGAAGACAGTGCGGGCAATCCTTGCCGTCTTCGGTCGCGCAGCCGACAAACTGCTGCAGGAACTGATTGCCTTTGTAGCGAAGCTCACGGTGGATACCGATCTCCGAAGAGTAATAGCCGCGGATGGTCGCCTGTTTCGTCGTGACGAAAAACTGCTCCAGCGGAGTGCCGGGGTCGAGCTCGTTTCTGCTCATGTCGGCGAGGATCGCGTCGAGTTGCCCGGCGTCGAGTCCGGCGAAGGGCAGACCGAATCTCGACTTGGCGTCCTGATCGAGTGCTGCCAGCCCGCCCATCCACTGCAGCGCAATCTCGCTGTCGCTTTCACTCAAGAGCAGGTCGATGTAATCGGCGACCCGCGCCTCTTTCGCGCCGGGCGAGCGCTCGTCGGTCGGAATGATCGCCTCGACCAGGACCTCGAGTGTTCGGAAGTCCGACGCCGAGAGCACCTTGGGAGTGGGCGCGGAGTTGCCGGACTGAATCTGTGTGAAGGCGAGGAGGCCGTCGGAAGAGAGCGCGGGCAGCAGCGCGGCCGACGCGCCCAGCGTCTTCAGCACCGCTCGACGAGAGACGCTCGACATGCGCGCATCCTCCCTGATCGCTCGCACCGCGTCAATCCGCGGCTGTCGCGTGCTCAGCGCCGCCGCCGCGACGCGGGTCCTGCGGGCGACCGGACATCGCGACCGAGGCTCCCGATCGCCGCCTCGATCAACGTCTTGTGGTTGGCGTGTTGCCGCTCGGTCTCGTTGAAACGCCGGTCGATCTTCTCGTCGAGGATCTGAACCGATTCGAAGCTCATCTTGATCAAGCGGTGACTCTCTTCGAACCCGACCCGCATCTTGCCGTCGACGGAATCGACTTTCGTGTCGAGCGCTTTGACGTCACCTTTGAGGTCGGCTATGTCGCTCTTCACGCCGCCCAAATCGCTCTTCACGCCGCTCAGGTCCGAGCGAAGAGCCGCGAGCTCGCTTGCGATCTTTTCGAGCGTCATTCCGTCGCCGAGTCTAGCATCGTCCACACGCGCCTCCGCAGCGTTCAGTGTGCACGGCGCGTACCCGGTGCAAATTGGTCGATCAGCCCATAGCTTGCAGATCGAGTCGTGGCGAATGCGCAGAATCTGCGTACGCAATTGCGCAATCGCGTTGCGCGTTTTGCGCGGCGAGAGGCTAGTGGACTTCGTGCGCGGCCACGCAGGTTCCGGATAGAAGACTCATGACTTGGGCGGCTCGCTCTCAGTATTCATTTCCCCGAGAATCGCGGCAAAGCGGGGGTCTGAGCGCAGCGCGGCATATTCAGGGAAGTGACGTGCGAAGAGAGTGAACGGCGGCTCTCGGTCGGCCCAGGCGCGTTCTGCATACTGAATCGCGAGACCGCGGTCGCCGGTCGCCTCGGCTGCCAGCAGGAGATGGGCGGCAGACACATACGTTCGTTGCGCGCGCTCGGTCAGCTCACGGAGCACCGATTTTGCCACCTCGGGCTGCCCCCATCGTCCACAGGCGATGGCCATGCCGACCAGAGCGTACGCGTGGCGCTGGGACATGTCCGCGGCATATCGGAAGGTGGCGACCGCTTCCTCATAACGCCCAGACTCGCTCAGAAACGTCCCGAGAACCCAGCGCGCCACGAACGATTCGGGATCGAGCTCGACGGCCTTGCGGCCCACGTCGATCGCTTCATCGAGCCGCCCGGCAGTACCCAGGCAGGCCGCGACAATCTGCGTGACGTACGCCGATAGCGGATCGTCCTCGAGGGCCCGCCGGGCTTCGGCAATGCCGCGCTCGAAGTCTCCGAGCGCCCACTGAATGTAAAACAGCGCGTACCAACAGCGTCCCTGCACATAACGTGGATTGAGCTGGAGCGCGCGCTCGAACTCCTCCCCTGCCAGGGAGCGGTTGTTCTCGTACAGCAACGTCGCGCAGGCGAGCGCGGTGTGTCCCGCCGCGGAGGAGGGGTCGAGCTCCAGCGCCCGCCTCGCGGCCGCCAGTGCTTGGGGCTTCGATTGCGAGGGAGGGACCGTTCCGAAGTAGGCCAACACGGTATAGGCGTCCGCAATTCCAGCCCAGGCCAGTGAGTAGCTGGGATCGAGCTCGACGGCCCGTTGGAACAACTCGAGGGCCGGCAGAATGCTCGATCCGCGACGGCTGAGCAGGGCGCGGCCTTGCAGGTAGAGCTGGTACGCGTCGACGTTGGTGGTCCCCTGTTCGACAAGACGCGCGAGCCGGTCGAGTGGGGTGTCGGCGAGCGTCACCTTCAGCCGGTCGGCGACGGCTTTGGCGATCTCGTCCTGGATATCGAAGATGTCCTTCAGTTCCCGGTCGTAGCGCTCGGACCAGAGCTGCGTGCCGCTCTGCACTTCGCTCAGCTGCACCGTGATGCGGACGCGATCCGCGGCGCGGCGGACGCTGCCGCCGAGCACCGTCGTCACGTTGAGCTTGTCGCCGATGGCCTTCAGGTCGTCGCTCTTGCCTCGCAGCGAGAACGCCGACGCGCGCGCGGCCACGCGCAGGTTCTTGAGCGGCGTCAGCGCGTTGAGAATCTCTTCGGCGATGCCGTCGCAGAACCATTCTTGATCCTTGGCCGCCGACAGATCGGCAAACGGCATCACGGCAATCGATGCGTGGGTCCCGGATGCCGGCCGTCCACCCTCGCGGCTGAACATCGCGCCGCCGAGATAGCCGGACCTCATGCCGACCGGCGCGGCGGGCTGCTCGACCAGGGCTTTGGCCTTCTGAAATCCGTCGATGACGTGATCGACCAGTCCCGGATCCCATTGCCAGCGGGACCACAATTCGCGAACGGCGTCCGCCTCGAGGAGTGTCGGATGGTTCTTGCGAAGGGCATCTAGTGCGACACGTGCGTCGGCGGCCAGCCCGAGTTGGCCGGCCGCCACCGCAACCGTGAGTGGCGCCCAGACCAGCTGCGACAACGTCGAACGCTTGGCCTGGACCAGCGCCTGTTCGTACTCCCCTTTGCGATAGTGGTTCGTCGCAATGACCCAGTGCAGCCATCCGGGATGATGCGGATTGAGATCCATCGCACGCTGTACCATCTCGACGCCGCGGTCCCAGTCCCCCGCATACGCGAGCATCATGCCGACGATCGCGATGATGGTGCTGTGCAGGGGGTTCAGCGACAGCGTCCGTTCGGCCGCCATCCGGAGGCTGTTCAGATCCCGCTGGAAGAAATACAGCGACGCCAGTGCTCGCCACCCGATCTGGGATGTCGAATCGAGCTCAACCGATCGCACGGCGGCCTCGGCGTTGCGCTTGTGTGAGTCCGGCAACGGGTTGAGCTGCTGCGAATGCTCCAATTCATAGAGGATGGCCAGACACGCCCACCCCAGCGCGTGACTCGGTTCGCTGACCAGCGCGCGTTCGAATCCGGCTCGAAGGCGCAGATGCTCGTCGGGCTTGAAGTGCTGCGCGAAGCCAAAGAAGCGCAGGACCAGCTCGCCGACCGACAGCTCATCGACGTTCCGGTCCTTGAGGGCAGCGGCCATCGATCGCGCCAGGACCCCGTTCGCGTCGCCGACAGTGCCGATCACTCGGGCGGCCAGGTCGTCTTGCAGCGCAAACGGGTCGCCGCCATCCAGGGTTCGGTCGTAGTTCTCGGCCCACATGTGCGCGTTGGTCGAGGTGTCGACCAGGCGCACGTTCAGGCGCACGGCGGCGCCAGCGGCTCGCACCGTGCCGTCCACGAGGTACCGCGCGCCCAGGATTGTCGCCGCGTTGGCATCCGCCGCTTGTCCCTTGGCTTTCTCCGCCTCGTGCCGCGAGACCACTTGCAGATACTGGAACCGCGAGATTCCAGACGTGACATCGTCGGTCAACCCATCGGCCAACGCCTCGGCGCCCGATCCTCCGCGGAACGCGAATGGCAGTACGGCGACGCGGAGATCGGCCGACGGCGCACGCATCGACATGCGAGTGGACGCGGGCCTGGCTGCCCGTGTCGTCTCGCCCGATTCCCACGCCCGGCCGAGCGCCTTCAATTCAACCAGGACTTCCTGCGCGCTCTGTACGCGCAGGTTCGACGACTTTTCGAGACAGCGAGCCACGAGGCGCCAGACGCCGTCGGGCATCTCGGGCCGCAGCTCGGTGATGGGCCGCGGCTGATCCTTGAGGATCGACGACATGAGCGCCGGCGACGAATCGCCACCGAACGGCCGGACACCAGCCGCCATTTCGTACAGCACGATGCCGAGCGAGAAGATGTCGCTGCGGTGATCGACGGCCTTGGCCTCGATCTGCTCGGGCGACATGTACGGCACCGTGCCGACGATGATGCCGGCCTGCGTCAGGGCGAGCGAGGTCAGTTCGTGGTCGGTGACGGCCGGCTCGGCCGCGCGGGCCAGGCCGAAATCGAGGACCTTCACCGGTCCCTCATCGCTCACCATCACGTTGGCGGGCTTCACGTCGCGGTGAACGATCTGCTTGCGATGCGCGGCCGCCAGCGCGTCGGCCAGCGCCACGCCGATGTCGAAAAAGCGCGACAGCGACAGCGCGCCGCTGGACAGTACCTGGTCGAGCGATCGACCTTCGACCAGCTCCATCGTGATGAACTGCATCCCGTCTTCGTCTTCGATCGAGTGGATCGTGACGATGTTGGGATGGTTGAGGGCCGCGACGGCGCGCGCTTCGCGGCGGAAGCGGGCCAGGCGCTCCGGATCCGATGCGACATCCGCCGGCAGGACTTTCAGGGCGATGTCGCGGCTCAGCCTGGCATCGTGCGCCCGATAGACGTCGCCCATGCCGCCCGCGCCGAGGGGAGCGACGATTTCGTAGGGCCCGATGCGTTCACCGCGTGATCGATTCACAGGAGGAAAACGACGATCTTACCCCCGCTGGTAACGGGGTCTGGCACCGTTACATGCCAAAACGCGGCGAAAAGTGCAAGCGCGCACTGAAGCGCACGCGTCGCTAGCCCACCTTCGCTCCTTCCTGTCGGGAAGCCTCGGCGAGGCGTCAGATATCGACGCGAATCTTGAATCCGCCGTACGCCATCCGTTTCATGTCGAATGGCATCGACTTGGGATCCATCATCTTCGCCAGCCGCGGATCCTTCATCACCTTTTTGTTCACCTGGTCGCGGTGTGCCTTCGACTTGTAGACGATCCAGGAGAAGACGACCGTCTCACCCGTCTTGGCTCGTGCCGCTTTTGGAAACGGCATCCCCATCTTGACCTTCAGATCGTCGCCGACCGTTTCGCGATACTCGAGCGCGCCGTGCTCCTTCCAGACCTTGCCGGCCTTGCGAGCCAATTCGAGGTACGTATCCATCTTCTTCTTCGGTACGGCCAGCAGGAAGCCATCGACGTAAGCCATTGCAGATTCCCCCTCACGGAAGTTGGACACAGATTTCGTCGGGGGTCAGCCGGTATTTTCACTGAGGGCCACATTCCACGCCTTTCGTGGTGCCAATCTCGTAGGGCACGACTTCAGTCGTGCCTGCCCGTGAGGCAGGACTAAAGTCCTGCCCTACGCTACAGTGAGCCATGCACAATCGAGGATTTGGGTTGGGCCGCGTCGTGCTTGCCGTCGCATTGGCAGCGGCCGGCGTATCGGCGCAATCGTCGGATCGTCTCCGCACACTCGACGAACAGCTCGGACGCATTTTTGTGTCGTCCGAGTACAGCGTGCCTCGATTCGGTCCCGCGCGCTGGCTGCCCGATGGCACCGCCTACACAACGGTCGAGAAATCGACCGAGCGCGCCGACGCCTGGGACATCGTGCGTTACGACGCCGCGACCGGCGCCCGCAGCGTCGTGCTGGCCGGCACTCGACTTTTGCCGGCCGGCGCCTCCACGCCGCTTAGCATCGAGAACTACGTCTGGTCGCCTGACGGCAAGCGACTGTTGATCTTCACCAACACGAAGAAGGTCTGGCGCGACAACACGCGCGGCGACTACTGGATTCTCGATCTCGCCGGCGGATCGTTGAAGAAGCTGGGCGGCAGCGCGCCTGAGTCGTCGTTGATGTTCGCCCGCTTCTCTCCCGACAGCACGCGCGTTGGCTACGTCCGCGCCAACAACATCTACGTCGAGAAGATCGACGATGGCTCGACTACCCAGCTCACGTGGGATGGATCGGCGACGACGATCAACGGGACGTCCGACTGGGTCTACGAAGAAGAGCTGGGCGTTCGCGATTCGTTCCGGTGGAGCCCGGACAGCGCCAACATCGCTTACTGGCAATTCGATTCCACCGGCGTCGGCACCTTCTCGCTGATCAATACGACCGACGCGCTCTATCCCGTCGTGACGACGATTCCCTATCCCAAGGCCGGCACGACCAACTCGGCCGCCAGGATTGGCGTCATTCCGGCCGCCGGCGGTGAGACGCGGTGGATGAAGACGCCAGGCGATCCGCGGGAGAACTATCTGGCGCGGATGGAATGGCTGGACGCGAGAACCGTCGCCATTCAGCAGCTCAACCGCCTGCAGAACGAGAACGACTTCCTCCTCGCCGACGTTCGCAACGGCGAAGTCCGCCGTTCCTATCACGACGAGTCCAAGGCGTGGGTCGACGTCGAAGAAGTGCAGTGGATCGACAAGGGTCAGTCGTTCCTCTGGGTCACCGAACGCGATGGCTGGCGCCACGTCTACCGCGTGCCGCGCGAAGGCGGAGAAGGGAAACTGGTCACGCGCTTCGATGCCGACATCACCGATGTCGCCGGAGTCGACGAAGCCAGCGGCTGGCTGTACTTCATCGCATCGCCGGCGGCGGCGACCGAACGCTATCTCTACCGATCGAAGCTCGACGGCAGCGGTGCGCCGGAGCGGGTGACGCCCGCCACTCAGCCGGGCACCCACTCCTACGACATCGGCCCCAAGGGGAAGCTGGCCTTCCATACCTACTCGCGCTTCGATCAACCGCCGGTAACCGATGTTGTCGATCTCTCGGATCATCGAGTGCTTCGCACACTGACCGACACCAGCGCGCTGGTCGCGAAGCTGGCTCCGGTGGTGAAGCCGCCAGTGGAGTTCTTCAGAGTCGACATCGATGGCGGCGTCACGCTCGACGGCTGGATGCTGAAACCGGCTGACTTCGATCCGGCGAAGCGCTATCCGGTGATCGTGCACGTCTACGGTGAGCCCGCGTCGCAGACCGTTGTCGATCGATGGGGAGGCGGCCGCAATCTGTTCCATCGCGCCCTCGCCGAAACCGGATACCTCATCGTCAGCTTCGACAATCGCGGCACCCCGGCTCCGAAGGGCGCGGCGTGGCGGAAAGTGATCTACGGCACGGTGGGCGATTTGTCCTCGACAGAGCAGGCGGCAGCGGTTCGCGCGCTGGCGGCGTCGCGGCCGTACGTAGATGCTGAGCGGATTGGCGTCTGGGGCTGGAGTGGCGGCGGGTCGAACACGCTCAACTGCATGTTCCGGTTTCCCGACGTCTACAAGGTCGGCGTGTCGGTTGCCCCCGTGCCGGACCAAAGTCTGTACGACACGATCTATCAAGAGCGCTACATGGGCACGCCGCAGGGCAATGCCGAAGGCTACCGTGTCGGGTCACCGATCAACTTCGCGGAAGGCCTGAAGGGGAAGCTCCTGGTGATTCACGGCTCGGGGGACGACAACGTCCACTATCAAGGCACCGAGCGGCTCGTGAATCGGCTGATCGCGCTCGGCAAGCCGTTCGATTCAATGGTCTACCCGAATCGCACTCATTCGATCTCAGAAGGCGCGGGGACAACCGCGCACATCTATCGCTTGATCGCGCGCTACTTCGTCGATCACCTGCCGCCAGGCGGCCGGTAAGCTATTCACTTCTTCTTTCGCGCGGCCTCTTCCGCGGCCTTCTCCTCCCATCGCGCACCGCTCAGAATATTCCGCAGCCCGTAATTGCCCTCGTGGCACGCGTACTCGTAGATGGGCCCATCGGTCTTCACCATGGGGTACGCCACGGTCCACGATCTCGTCCACGTTGACGGGTCGTCAACCGTGAAGCTGTATTCAAGCGTGTCGGCATCCATGCGTGTGAAGCGTTCGACCAGGTGCAGGTTCTCGCCGGAGCCCCGGAAGCTCGTCTTGTCGGTGAAGTTGATGGTGTCGACGACGAGCGTATCGCCCTCCCAATGGCCGCGTGAATCGCCCAGCCATTGACGGATGGCCGGGCTCGTGTGCGGACGCCCGTCCATCGAGACGATGCGCGCGTCGTGGATCATCTCGGTGAACAGCACGACGTAGCCAGGCGTCTGGAGCACCTGCAGGTTGTTGTTGTAGGGACCGGGCAGCATGCCCTCCGGCACGCCACGCGTGATGCAGCGCTCGAACAAGCCTCGAGTCTCGTACGAATCCGCCGGTCCACGCGTTCTGGCCAGGGCGCGGCGCTCAGCGATTCTCTTCTGCCCTTCGGCAGTCAGCGGCGGGATCTTCCCATCGGGTGGATCGACAATCAGCGAGGTGCGCGCCGTCTTCACGACGGTCTTGCCGTAGTCCAGCCACCAGGAGGGATGGACGGATTGCTCGGTGCGAGCGTCGTCGGGCGGGCGGCCATCTTCGCGCTCGGCGGCTCGGCGCTCGTACTCGACGATTTCTGCGGGGGTCATGAACTCTCGGCCCGCGAACCGGGCGGGCCGCTCGAGAGGCGTCGCGCTGCGATAGTCCCAGATCCCCTGAAGGTCTGGGTGACCATCGGGAGTCCGTGGCGGAGTCCACGCCTTCTGACCGGCGATCGGCCAGGCCAACGACACGAGTGCAATCGTCAGAACGCGCCGGAGGTGATCGCGCATCGCCGTTCTCCTCGTGCGGAGTATAGGCCGAAATCCCGGGACGCACGGACAATCCCGCCATTCACTTGAATCGAGGTGAATGGCTGGTTTAGGTGTTGCAGTGCCGAGCCGATCCGCCGTACAAGAAGCCAGTCAAGCGAGGACTCTGGCCCGTATCGGAAGGCCGCCAACAGCGCCGGCGGTCACGAGAGAGAACCAACATGAAGCACCGACTGCAGGCCGTGACGATTGCCTTCCTGATCGTCGGCGCGTCGCTGACGATGTTCGCCCAGCAGACGCGCCGTCAGTGGACGCCGCTCCGAACTGTGTGGGGCGATCCCGACCTTCAAGGCACGTGGACCAACGAGACCATTACGCCGTTCGAGCGGCCGGCCTCGATGGCGAACAAGCCCTTCCTGACCCAGGCCGAGGCGGTGGCTCTCGAAGCTCGCGCCGCCCAGCAGCGCGACAGCTCGGATGGTACGTCGCGTCCAGGAGACGTTGGCACCTACAACCAGTTCTGGTTCGACTCGGGGACCAAGGTGGTCTCGACTCTTCAGTCGTCACTCGTAGTGGACCCACCCGATGGTCGCGTTCCAGTGCGGCCCGAAGCGCTGCAACAACGTGAGGAGTACGAGGCCCGCAACAGTGACGCCGTCGATTTCATGAGTCCGTGGGATCGATGCATCACTCGCGGGATTCCCGGCGGCCTCTTTCCGGCCGGCTACAACAATGGCTACGAGATCGTGCAGGTTCCCGGCTACGTGGTCATCCACTACGAAATGATTCACGCGGCGCGCATCATCCCGACTGACGGACGAGCGCATCTGCCGTCCCATCTCCGCTTCTGGGACGGCGATTCGGTCGGGCACTGGGAAGGCGACACGCTGGTCGTGGACGTGGCGAACTACAACGGCAAGGGGTGGATTGCGACCAACGCCGCTGCGGGCCGCATGCGTGGAGTCCACCAGAGCGACGCGTTGCACGTCGTCGAGCGGTTCACCCGCGTGAGCGCGAACACCATCCACTACGAGGTGACGATCGACGACCCGAAGATGTATACGCGGCCGTGGAAGCTCGCCATCCCGCTCGAAAGAGACGACCAGTATCAGCTCTTCGAGTACGCCTGCCACGAAGGCAACTACGCGATCGAGAACATCCTCAGAGCCGCACGCGCGGCTGAGGCCGCCAAGAAGCGCTGAGGGACGCCATGCGAAATTGTTTGCTTGCCGCGATCGTTGCAGCGTCCACTGTCGCCGCCGTTGCTGCCGTCGGGTTCACGGCGCCGCCGACGGCGGCTGCCGGCCAGACACCCGCATATAGTCCGCCGCGTACCCCTGGTGGCAAGCCCGACCTGAATGGGATTTGGCAGGCGCTCAACACGGCGAACTACAACCTGCAGGCCCATACGGCGCAGCCCGCGATGGCAGTAAGGACCAGCCCCGCTGGGCCCGTACCTGACATGCCCGTGCTGGCGCTCGGAGCCGTCGGCTCGGTCCCGGCCGGGCTGAGTGTGGTCGAAGGCGATGAGATTCCCTATCAGCCCTGGGCCGCGGCCAAGAAGAAAGAGAATGCCGCGAATTGGCTCACGGCCGATCCTGAGATCAAGTGCTATCTCCCCGGCGTGCCTCGTGCGACCTACATGCCCTTCCCGTTCCAGATCGTTCAGAACGATCGGAGCATCCTCATCGCGTACGAGTATGCCGGCGCCGTGCGCAGCGTCTCGATGACCGACCCGGGGCCCGCGCCGATCGATTCCTGGATGGGACAGTCGGTGGCTCGATGGGAGGGAGACACGCTGGTCATCACGGTGACGGGTTTCAACGGCCAGGCGTGGTTCGACCGCGCGGGCAACTTCGCTGGCGAGTCCTTACGAGTCGTCGAGCGATACACCCGCACGGGTCCCGATCACTTGTGGTACGAGGCCACCATCGAGGACCCGAAGGTGTTCACGCGGCCGTGGACGATCAGCATGCCGCTCTACCGGCGAATAGAGAAGAACGCGCGGCTCCAGGAGTTCAAGTGCGTCGAGTTCGTCGAGGAGTTGATGTACGGACACCTCCGAAAGACTCCGATCAAGTAGACCCGCCTTCGGCACCCGAGGAGTCAAAGCCTCTCGCCGCACGATCGACACGCGACGTAGGTTGGCCACGGAGACGCGGAGCCAAGGATTTTCTCTGTGTCTCCGTGCCTCCGCGGCCTCGTCCGTTGAGATGTACCCGTTTAGAAGCCCAACCGCACGCCAAACTGCGCGGCGCGAGGCTGGCCGTTGCCACCGCGCAGCGCCGTGAGCACCAGGAAGTCTGTCAACCGCTGGTCGCTCGTCGGGTTGCTGAAGTTCGCCGTGTTCATGATGTTGAACAGCTCGAAGTTCACGTCCACGGTCGTCCCGGCCCGCGGCCGCAGGCGATAGCCGAAGCGCATGTCCAGCTGCTGGTACGACGGCCCCCTCGCGCCGTTCCGCCCGCCGTCGTTGTCGACACAGATCGAGTTGAGCCCCGCGCCGCAGTATCGTCCCGCCGGGATCGTGTCGAAGAGCCGGCCGTTCTGATCTGCGTCGACGTTCGAGTCGTACAGCGTCATCGGCGTACCGGTCATCCAGCGATACACCCCGCTCAGCACCAGCCCGCCAGTACGTGGAATCTCGACGCGGCCGCTGAGCGCCAGGTTCTGCTGCCGATCGTTGTCGAGCGGGCCGAAGTTGCGGTC
The DNA here is from genome assembly GCA_963773045.1 of uncultured Acidobacteriota bacterium. Classification (GTDB taxonomy): domain Bacteria; phylum Acidobacteriota; class Vicinamibacteria; order Vicinamibacterales; family UBA2999; genus 12-FULL-67-14b. The sequence goes on from CAVYZT010000005.1 coordinate 1,020,383, forward strand.
GAGCTGCGCGTCGCCCTGGAGCTGGTATTCGTTGTTCGCGGTCTGATTGGCTTCGGCGTTGCCGCGCGCGTAGCCAAACGCATACGAGATGCGGGCGGCCCAGTTGTGGCTGAACCGCTTCTCGAGCTGGAGGTTCATCCCGTCGAACTGGGAGCTTCCCTCATTGTTGCGAGTCAACACCTGGTTCACGAACGGGCTGACGCCGAGCTCCTGGGCGATCCCGTACAGGTCCGTATAGGTGAGCGCCCCGGTCCGCGAGGTGTTCACCCGGTGGGCCGGATTCAGATCGAAGTTGATGAGCTGGTCGCGATTCCAACTGTGGACGTAGTCGACTGTCGCCGCCATCTGTGTCCCGATCTGCCGCTGATAGCCCAACGTCAGCTGATGGACCTTGGGCACGACGCGGTCGGGGTTGTCCAGGAACACGACGCCGGTGTTGCGGCCGATCGATCCCGGCGGATAGAGCGCGTTGACGAGCGCGCGGTTGACCACCGGTCCGTTCACGAGCAGCGGATTGGTCGGCAGCTGCCCCGTACTGGGCCCTGGGTCGGCTCGATCGGTTGGGAACGCCGCCGTGAACGACGAGCTGTAGACCGCTTGCGAGGCAAACGGCGTGATCGTCTGCAGCGTGATCTTGTCGTAGAAGAGGCCATACCCGCCGCGAATCAGCGTTCGGCCGCTGTCACCGGTCGCCCAGGTGAAGCCGGTCCTCGGCGCGATGTTGTTCTTGTCCACCGCATAGTGGCCCGTGTCGAATAACGGGTTCGAGTCGTTGTGCAGCGGCGCAATCTCGAGGTCGTAGCGCAACCCGAGGTTCACGGTGAGGTTGCCACGGTGCCACTTGTCCTGCGCGAAGAGCACGGCCACCTGTGTCGGCACTCGGATGTCGCTCATCGCCGGCACGCGGATGAACAAGCGCTCCGGGTACGTGCGCGCGTTGCTCGCGTCGAACGCCGAATCCGTCGCGAAGCCGAACCGGCCGTTCATGTCGGTCTGATCGGGCAGGCGGATCGTCGAGTAGATGTACTGGGCGCCCGCTTTGAAATCGTGCTCGCCGCCTGCCCATTTCGGGATGAACTGCGTGTAAGTCTCGGAAATCTCGTAGGAGTGATTGATGCGGAACAACGCGCCGTTTGCCGTCCCGTCGAGGAACGTCAGCATGTTGAAGGTCGGCGGCAGATCGGACAGCGGGACACCGTTCTGGACTTCGGCCGCCGTAAAGCCATTCTTCTCGTAGGTGTAGCCGGCCCTGACCGTGTTGAAGCGCGTGTTCCCGAAGATCGCGTTCCAGTGGCCGCCGACCGAGCGGTCGACGTCGTACTCCTGATCTTTGGCGGCCAGCGTTCGCCGGCCGGCAATGCGATCGTAGGTCGGCGAATCCTCTTCGAGGAATCGCGCGCTCCACGTGTTGCCGGCGTTGATCTGGTGATCGACACGAATCAGGTGGTTCCAGAGCCGCATGCTCTGAGTGTTCGAGTAGTTCAGCTCCGGCCGGGCAGCAAACGTGTTGCTCCGGCCCTCGTCGTAGACGATGCGATCGAGGCTGTAGAAGAAGTGAGCGCGGTTCCTGATGATGGGCCCGCCCAACGTCCCGCCCCAGTCGGTCTGCGCGGTCTGCGGCTTGGGGAGATTGTTCTGGGCGACGAAGAAGTCGCGCGCCGTGACCCGGTCGTTGGTGTAGCTGCCAAACAGCGCGCCGTGAAACGAATTGGTCCCCTGCTTGGTGATCGCATTGATCACGGCGCCGGCGGTACGGCCGAACTCGGCGTCGTACTGATTGGTCAACACCTGGAATTCCTGAACCGCCTCGAGCGCGGTCCGCACCTGGCTGCCGCACGAGCTGCCGAGGTAGTCGTCGTTGTTGCCGCCGCCGTCGACCGCGAAGTTGCCGCTCCGGTTGCTGCCGCCGCTCACGATCAGCGACTCGCACGCGAAGGACGCGGTGGACGACTGGATCTGCACGCCCGGAGCCAGCGACACCGCGAACATCCAGTTCTTGTTGAGGATCGGCAGCGCCTGGATCTCAGCCTCGCTGATGTTGGCGCCAATCTGCTTCGAGGTGACGTCGACGAGTGGCGAGACCCCGCTGACCGTGACGCTCTCTTCGACACCGCCCAGCTTCAGCGCCATGTCGAGCGTCGTCGTGTTCCCGATCTGAAGCAGCAGATCGGACCGCTCGAATTTCTGGAATCCCGACAGCTCTGCGGTCACCCGGTAGACGCCAGGCAGGACTCCAGTGACGAAATAGGAGCCGTCTGGATTGCTGACCACCTGCCGGAACATCCCGTTGGCCTGGTGAGTGACCGTGACGACCGCGCCCGGCAGCGCGGCACCAGACTCGTCCTGGACTCTGCCTTGAACCGAGGATTGGCCCTGCTGAGCCAGGGCAGGCCATGCCCCGCTCGCAAGCAGGCCCAATACCAAGGCGAATGCGATGCGCCGCATGATTCGACCTCCTTCGTGCTTCCAGAGACGCGAAACGGCGGACAAACAGTCGGACTGACCGTGGACGAACGGACGAACGACGAACGAAGCAGACGAACGAAGAGCGGACGAACGAAAGCGGGCGCCGACGCGCCGAAGTGAGCCGACGCCGACGAGAAGGAGTAGGGTTCTTATCGTCGAATGAGAACCGAATGTCAACGGGATCAGTCCGGCAACCTGCAACCGGCAACCGGCAACCGGCAACCGGTAACCGGTAGTCGGGCTGCCATCGGCTGGACGAACTTTTTCCGGATGCCATCTGCATCTCCCGATGCCGGATGCCGGATGCCGGATGCCGGATCCCGGATGCCGGTTACGGCGTATGCTGTCGTTTGCGACCGGGTCGCGTCAGCGAGGGAGGTTCAGATGCGCAATCGTCTCCTTGGGCTCGTCGTGCTGTGTGCACTGGGCGTTCCGCCCGACGTGTTCGGCCAAAAGGCGTGGACCGCGCCGCGCACGTCGTGGGGTCACCCCGACCTCCAGGGCATCTGGTCCAGCGCGACCATCACGCCGTTCGAGCGGCCTGCCGACCTGGCAGGAAAGGAATTCTTCACCGAGCTCGAGGCAAAGGAGTTCGAGCGGCAGACGCTCAGCCGCACCAATCGCGATCGGCGAGACGGCGGCGCCGATGCCGACGTCGCTCGCGCCTACAACGATTTCTGGTGGGACAGCGGAACGAGGGTGGTGCCGAGCCGGCGAACCTCTCTTGTGGTCGATCCGACGGATGGCCGCATACCGCCTCTGACCTCGGAGGCTCGTCAGCGAGTTGACGCCATCGCGGCGGCACGCAAGGTGGGCCCGGCCGACAACCCGGAGGACCGTAGTCTGTGGGAGCGCTGCATCACGCGCGGTGTGCCCAATTCCTTGCTGCCAGGGCCTTACAACAACAACTACCAGATCTTCCAGACGTCAGATCACGTCATCATCCTGGCCGAGATGATCCACGACGCGCGGATCATTCCGCTCGATGGCCGGCCGCATTTGCCGAGCCATGTCCGCACCTGGCTGGGCGACTCGGTAGGTAAGTGGGAAGGCGACACGCTCGTCGTCGAGACCACGAACTTCACCGACAAGTTCAGCTTTCGCGGGTCCAGCGAGCACCTGCGGCTGGTCGAGCGCTTCACGCGAACCGCCAACGATGTCCTCACCTACAGCGTGACCATAGACGATCCTGCGGCCTTCACGCGCGCGTGGACGGTCGAGCTTCCGGCGCGGCAATCGACAGAAGCGATCTACGAGTACGCGTGCCACGAGGCCAACTACGGTCTCGAGGGGATCTTGAAGGGCCACCGCGCCGAAGAGAAAGCCGCGGCCGAGACCCTCGCGAAGAAGACACAAAAACAACATTGACGTACGGGCCACAGAGACAACGAGACACAGAGCTAATTTAGGTTTTCTCTGAGTCTCTGTGTCTCTGTGGCGACGTACGTGGCTGTGAAATCTCTGGCGACGCTATTTCTGGATCGCAGCCGTCCAGTTGAGCACAGCCCGCTCTCAACATAATTCATGTTGTATATTGACAACATGAAGGCTATACAAGTAACGCTGGACGAGGCCCTCCTGGAGCGCCTGGACCGCGACGAAGAGGTCAAGCGGGACGGCCGGTCGGCGGTCCTCCGCCGGGCGGCGGATCTCTACCTTCGGCGCCGCCGCGCGAGAACGATCACTTCCGCCTACCGTCGCGCCTATGGCAGTGACGCGCCGATGGCCGACGAGTTTGGCGGATGGGAGGGCGAAGGCGAATGGCCCGAAGAGTAGCCAGGGGAGAGGTCTGGACGTATCGCTTCAAGCATCCCGACAAACGTCGCCCGGTTCTCGTTCTCACCAGGCCAGAAGTCATACCTCTTCTGCACACCGTGATGGTGGCCCCAATCACATCGACTCGTCGCGGCGCGCCGAGCGAGGTCGAGGTCGGCGTGGACGAGGGACTGAGGCGAGAGTCCGCGGTGAACCTCGACCATGTTCAAACCGTCGAACAGGCGCGCTCGATCGGATTCATTGGGTCGCTCAGTGAGGTCAAGATGCGGCACGTCTGCCGCGCGCTGGCCGTGGCGACCGGCTGCACGTAGCGCCACCCCATCTCCTTCGAGGTCGGGCGCCTACTTCTGGATTGCGGCCGTCCAGTTGAGCACCACGGTGAGCGGCGCCGCGCCGGACTGCTGGGGCGTCGTGCTGACGAGGAATCGCTTTCCATCCTTTGTGACAGCGAACTTCTGGTTGACGCCTGGCCGCGCGCGGGTTGGAAAGAGGGCCTGCGGCACTCCAGCGTTGAATTGACCGGTCGCGTCGATTGGCACCGCCATCATCGTCCCGTCCGCTGCGAGGTAAAACAATTCCTTGCCGTCCGCTCGCCAGACCGGTTGGCCTCCACCGCTCGTTGACACCTGATACTTTCCGCCGGGCCCTGGAAACGGTTGAAGAACGACGTTGTTCTGGCCGCCTTCGTTGCTCGTGTACGCGATCCACCGAACATCTGGAGAAAACACCGGTGAGCTCTCGGCGAACGGTGTCTGTACCAGCAGAAACGGCTTGCGATCGCCGAACAACGGCAGGATCCAAATATTGGAGTCGCCAGTCGAATCGAGGACATATGCGATGAAACGCCCATCCGCCGACCAGTCACGCGGCCCCGGCCCACGCTCCGAACTTTCGAGAAGTAGTTCATCGGCAGCCGTGCGGTCGATCAACTGCTGACGCAATGAGAACTTCCCGGATCGAGTGCCCATGAACGCGATGCGCATTCCGTCGGGCGACCACACCGGCGAGAGGTCGTATCCCGGATCGAATGTCAAGCGGGACCGAACGCCACGAGCGACATCGATGATCCAGATGTCGCGGTTGGCCGGACTCCCCGTTCCCAGTCCGACGGCCACGCGATGTTCATCCGGTGAGAGCGCGAGGCTGAGGTACGGAGCCGCGTCGCCCACCGTCGCGAGCGTCCGGCCTCCGCGATCGAACCACGTCAACTGCTCGATCAGTGAGTCGCCTTGACCGTACACCAGCGCGCCATCCTGCGAAACCGACGCGCCGACGTAGCGGGTTGTCTCGTAGCTGACGTGCTCGACCAGCTGGAAGGCATCGCCCTTCGGTTGACGCGCGTCGAGGTCGAACGGCTGCGCCATCAGGGCTTCGTCTCGGAAGAACAACACGTGGCCGGCGGCGTAAGCCGCTGATGACTCTGCCTGAAAAAGGGTGATAGCCGCCTCGGCCGGGTCGAGCGAGCCCATCCTGACGGTCCCAGGCTTCGCCGGCGGACAGCACCCTCCCGACGAGGCCGTGTAGAAGAAGTGACGGCCATCGGGCAGAAAGTGGGGCCACCGGTGGCTCGTTTCGCCCGTCGACGGATCGAGCTTGGTAACGATGTCCGGTGCGCCGCCGTCGCTTGACACGCGCAACAGGCCATCGGCTTGCGATGGTGTGAACAGGATCACGTTCTCACGGCTCCAACTCCCGCCGCGCCCGCCCATCGCGTCACAGAGCACGATCGGTGGTCCGCCTGCGATCGAGACTTTTTTCAGTTTGCCCGCCGCGAAGAACCCGATGAACCGGCTGTCGGGTGACCAGAAAGGGAAGGCCCCGCCTTCGGTGCCCGTAATCGCCCGGGCGTCCAGAGAGGCGATCGATCGCAGCCAGATCTGGTGCGCGGATTGGGAGCGGGCAACGAACACGACGTTACGGCCGTCGGGAGACACGGCCACTTGCGTGGCGGCGCCCGATCCTCCGCCCGGCGGACCGCCAAACGACGTGTTCTCAGGCGGCGCGATCGTGAACTGCACCGGGCCCGCAGCGGGCATGACTTTGCCCGCGCGTCGCAAGGCGATGACCGCCGTGGCGACGAGCGCGATGGCTAAGACCGCGGCAATCAGCCAAGCGAGGCGATTCGATCGGGCCGGTGCAACTGTCTGTGCGACAACGCCGTCGCTCGGTCCGGATGCCACCCACCTCAGGTCTCTCAGTAAATCGCGCGCGCTCTGATACCGGTCGTCCGGATCCTTTGCGAGGCACGTGCTGATGATGCGGTCGAGTGCCGCGGGCATACCGAGTCGGACGCGCGACACTGCCGGCGCCTCGTCTTTGAGAATCGCGCCAAGCAAGCTGGCCCGCGTTTTCCCTTCGAACGCGGTACGACCGGTGAGCATCTCGAACAGCAGCGCGCCAAAGGCGAAGATGTCGGTGCGCGCGTCGGCCTCGAGCCCTTCGATTTGCTCGGGCGCCATGTATTGAAAGGTGCCGAGAATCGTTCCTTGCGCTGTCAGGTTGGGCGGCGTGGTTGGGAGCATCGAGAGACCGCTCGTCGCGACCACCGGCGCGGCGCTCTTTGCCAGCCCGAAGTCCAGGAGCTTCGCGCCCCCCTTGGTCAACATGACGTTCGCGGGCTTCAGGTCGCGATGAACGATGCCGGTGCGATGCGCCTTGTCGAGCGCGTCGCAAATCTCCATCGCGACCTTCAGAGCCTCACTTGGATCAAGCGCAGCGCCGCCGCCGTCATGGGCCAGGCGTTCGGCGAGCGTGTTCCCCTCGAGATACTCCAGCACGAGAAAGTCGATGCCCTCGTGATGGCCGACGTCGAACAGCGTGCAGATGTGCGGATGATTGAGCGACGAGATCGCGCGTGCTTCTCGGTCGAAGCGTTCGCGCAGCTGCGCGTCGGCGGCGAGCGAAGCGGCCAGGACCTTGATCGCCACCGTGCGATCGAGCCGTGTGTCACGGGCGCGGTAGATCTCGCCCATACCCCCCGCGCCGACGAGCGCGACGATTTCGTAAGCGCCGAGGCGTACACCAGGGGACAGGCTCACGGGACGTCCGGATTATAGGGTTCACCGAGGAAAGCCCGCACGGCTTTCGGCTCTCAGCTATCAGCTTTCGGGAGGCGAACTCAAACGCTGATTGCCGATAGCTGAGAGCGCCCAGCGCCCACCAACATCCGTGGTACATTTCCCCAGTGCTCGCGCAACGGGAAGTCTGGCCGGACCGCATCCGCCCGCTCAAACGTGTCGAGTTCGACTCCCTCGTTGAGTCAGGGTTGCTGGCGGATACTCGAGTTGAGCTGCTGCTTGGATCGCTGGTCGACGTGAGCCCGCAGGGTCCTCTCCACGCCGAGGTCGTACAGCGGCTCGCGGAACGGCTGATACGCGACCTTCCGAGAGAAGTTCGCACGCGAGTGCAGAGTCCCCTCGCCTTGTCCGACGACTCGGAGCCCGAGCCGGACATCGCCGTCGTGCCGGCGGCGGACTACAGCACTGCACATCCACACCGTGCGCTCCTGGTCATTGAGGTCGCCGACACGTCGCTGCAGAAGGATCGCGGTGTCAAGACGGCGCTCTACGCAACAGCAGGCGTCGACGAGTTCTGGCTGGTGAACCTCACAGAGAAAGTCGTTGAAGTGCACCGCAAGCCATCCGGCGGGCGCTACAGCGAGGTCGAGCGAGTGGATGTCAACGGGGAGCTCGATGTGGTCGCGTTTCCTGCGTTTCGGCTCCCGGTTTCCGCCATCTTTCCTTAGTGAACACCTGCGTTATTTCTTTAGGGACGCAAACCAGTTGACCACACCGTAATGGGAATTGACTCGGCTGGCTCGGCCACGAAGATCACGAAGGACACGAGAAAGTCGACGCCATCGTGATGGCCGACGTCGAACAGCGTGCAGATGTGCGGATGATTGAGCGACGAGATCGCGCGCGCCTCGCGGTCGAAGCGCTCGCGCAGCTGCGCGTCGGCGGCGAGCGAAGCGGCCAGGACCTTGATCGCCACCGTGCGATCGAGCCGCGTATCGCGGGCGCGATAAATCTCTCCCATTCCGCCTTCGCCAATCTTCTCCAGAATGCGAAAAGGGCCGAGGAACTCACCAGGGATCATGGCATTCGCAGATTGGCTTCGGCGAGACCTCGCCAAAGCTCGAGTGGCAGAGGGTAGTCCACTCGAGCGACGGCGGGGCCCCCCGCCCCGACGAGCGCGACGATTTCGTAGGCGCCGAGGCGTACGCCAGGGGACAGGCTCACGAGACGTCCGATTAAAGGGTCCGCCCAAAAACTCTGTGTCTCCGCGCCTCCGCGTCTCCGCGGCTACGTCCGTCGCGGGTCATTTCTTCTTCTCACCCGTCTGCTCCTTTTCACGATTGAGCTCGACGATGTCCACGCTGTCGGCCGACTTGCCGAGCAGGTGACGCGCGAAGTAGTCGCCGCGCAGCCAGTTCACATACCCCGACACCGGCTGGAACGAGTGACGGACGCCGGGCAGCACGAACATGTCGAAGCGCTTGTTCGCCTTGATCAACGCGTCGGCCAGCCGGTAGGTGTTGGTCGGATGCACGTTGTTGTCGATGTCGCCGGTGATGAGCATCAAGTGGCCCTTGAGGTTCTTCGCCAGCTCCGAGTTCTTCTCGATGTCGTACTCGAACGTGATCTTGCCGTCCTTCTCGACTTCCTTCACGCCGTGATGCTTCTCGCTCCAGCTGTTGTTGTAGATGTTGTTCTCGTGGTTGCCCGATTCCGACCAGGCGACCTTGAAGAAGTCCGGGTAGACGAGGATCGCCGCCGCCGACATGAATCCGCCGCCGGAGTGTCCCCAGATCCCGACGCGTGAGATGTCGATGAACGAATGACGCCGGGCGAGCTGCTCGATGGCGGCCTTCTTGTCGGCCAGTCCGTAGTCGCGCAGGTTGCCGTAGCCGTAGTTGTGGTACCACTTCGACCGCTGCGGATGGCCGCCGCGATTGCCGACCTCGATCACGACGAAGCCGAACTGCGCCAGCGAGACGTTGTTGCTGCGCGGGTTGAAGGTCTTGGTGACGCTCTCGGTCTGCGGCCCTGGATAGACGAACGCGATGATCGGATACTTGCGCGCCGGATCGAAATCGAACGGCTTGTACATCACCCCGTAGAGATCGGTAATCCCATCGTCGGCCTTCACGGTAAACGGCTCGGGGAACTTGAAGCCGGCCGCGGTCAAGGCCGAGAGATCCGGGGTCTCGAGCTTCATGACCACCGTGCCGCCCGTGTCGCACAGGTTCGACTCCGGCGCGCCGTCGATGCGTGACGCGTTGTCGACGTAGAAGCGCGCCGAGTCGGTCACCGACACCGCGTGCGACGCATCGCCCGGGTTGAGGAGCTTCATCCCGGAGCCGTCGAAGCCGACGCGATACAGGTGGGTGTAGTAAGGATCTTCACCCTTCTCGCGGCCGCCCGCCGACACGAAGAGCACGCGAGCCTTGTCGTCCACGCCCTCGATGCCGGTGGTGACGAATTCACCTTCGGTGACGCGATTCTTCAGCGCGCCGGTCGCGGCGTCGTACACGTAGTAGTGACCCCAGCCGTCGCGCTCCGACCAGAACACGAGCTCGCTGCCGTTGGACACGAGGCGCAGCGGCTTGGACTCGACATAGGTGTTGAGGCGCTCCTCGATGAGCGTCTTCACCTCGCCGCTCGCGGTGTTGGCGACGACCACGTCCATGCGGTGCTGGTCGCGGCTGAGTCGCGTGAAGTAGAGCTTGTCGGAAGTGTCGCTGAGCCATTCGGCCGGCAGCGGCCGGCGCGGATCGCGCTGGATGTTCGTCCGTGCCGGCCGGGTCGCGAGATTGACCGTCTGGTCGGTGAACTGGTTGGCCTTGACCGTCACGCGCTGCTTCGACGTTCGGTCGAAGACGTGAACTTCCGACTGTGGGATGTTCGCCTCGCCCGGCATCGCGTAGCGATAGGTCTCGAGCGTCGGGCGCGGCTGCGCCAGCGCGTTGATCACCCAGAGGTCGGCCACTTTGCGTGAGTCTCGCCGCACCAGGGCAAACTTGTTCGAGTCGTGCGACCACACAATCGGGACGCTCGGCATGCGGGCGTTCTGATTGGTCGTGTCGATGTCGTCGTCTTGCTGTTGCTGCTGCTCGCCTTGGTCCTCACGCTCCTGCTGTTGCTGCTGCTGTTCCTGCTCGCGCTGGTTCTGAATCTCGCGGGCGGTGCGCGCATAGCTGTAGTTGTCGACGCCGTCAGTCGTCAGCTGCGTTTCGACGATGGTCGGGTCGTCCGACTTCTTCAACGCCTTGGCGTAGTTGTCGGCGTCCATCATGAAGAGATTGTGGTTGCGGCCGAACACGACGGTCTTGCCGTCGGGCGAGACGGTGGCCCAGCGCGGCTGGCGTGGTTCTTCTTTGTAGTCGTCGAGGAACGTGACCTTGGCCGACGCCAGGTCGTACTCGAAGTGCAGCATCCGGTTGCCGCGGCCGCGGGCCGGCCGCGCCCGCCTGGCCGGTGCGCTGCTGCTGCGGATCGTCCGGCTCGTCTCCGCCTTGCCGTGCGGCGGCCTGCGGTTCGGTGGTCTCCCGCTTGGGCGGCACCGCGATTTGCGCGTCGGCGGGCACCGAGACGTCGAACTCGAAGGCCGTGTCCTTCTTGACGAAGCGGACCGTGGTGAACGGCAGATGCTGCCCGTCGTACGGGATGCGCGTGATCGACGTGAGTGTCGCCGCCATCTTCGCGTGATCGAACAGCGGCGCCTTGGTCTTCTTGACGGGATCGACGAGCGAGAACTTGCGGCCCTCACGCGTGTTGAAGGCATACCAGAAGCGGTCGCTGTTCTCCAGCCACCGGGGCGTGACCGTCGTGTCGAACACCAGCTTGCGCACCTTGTCCGACGTCCATTGCGCCGCCAGGTCGTAATTGGGTGCGGCCGCGCGATCGGCCTGCGGCGCGACGTCGCCGCCGGGTCGTTGCGCGTTGAGCGCCGAAGGTGACATCACGGCGAGAACGACGGCGATGACGGCGGCGATGATCGTGCGCATCGAGGGCTCCTTGGGATGGGTGCAGGAATCTTACAACCGCCAGCCCATATAATTCCCGGCTGACCAGATGACACTTCCTCCAGGCTCACGGGTCGGCGCCTATGAAATCGTCGAGCTGATTGGCCGAGGAGGCATGGGCGAGGTGTATCGGGCTCGCGATTCGCGGCTGAAGCGCGATGTCGCGCTGAAACTGCTTCCTGACGCGTTCGCAGGCCAGCCCGACTTCGTCAGCCGATTCGAACAGGAAGCCCAGGCCGCAGCCGCACTGAATCACCCCAACATCCTCGCCGTCTACGACGTCGGTGTCGGACCGGGCCCCCTCCATGTTGTCTCCGAGCTGCTCGAGGGAAAGACGTTGCGTTCGGTGCTTGATTCCGGACCTCTTCCGTTGCGCCAGGCGATCGACTGGGCCGGTCAAATCGCCGAAGGACTGGCGGCGGCACACGACAAAGGCATCGTCCATCGGGACATCAAGCCCGAAAACGTCTTCATTACCGACGGAGGCCGGGTCAAGATTCTCGACTTTGGTCTCGCCAAGGTGCACGACGACGCCCCTGGAGCGAACGGGCTCACGCAGGTGACCCGCAACGACACGGCTCCCGGGATGATCCTCGGAACGGTCGGATATATGGCGCCGGAGCAAGTGCGCGGCGCACCGGTCGATCGCCGTGCCGACATCTTCAGCTTCGGTGCCGTCGTCTACGAAATGCTCGCGGGTCGTCGAGCGTTCGACGAGCCAACCCCTGCCGATACGCTGTCGGCGATTCTCTCCAAGGATCCGCCGGAGTTGCCAGCCGGACCGTACGGCGCGCTGGACTTCATCGTTCGGCGGTGTCTCGAGAAGGAGCCTGGGCGCCGCTTTTCGTCCGCAGCTGACGTCGGTCTCGCGATTCGCGCCGTAGGCGCATCGCCATCCTCCATCACCGAAGCGCCTGCGCGCGAGACGAGAGGGCATGGCTGGATTCCGTTGGCCACGGCGGCAATCATCGGTGCCGCCGCCATTGCCGCGGCAGTCGTGTGGGTGAACTGGCAGCAACCGAGTGTGGCGCCGCCATTCCGCTTCACGATCTCACCTCCGTCAGGAACGAGTATGGGGACCTTGCCGGCGATTCCGTCATTCGCCGTGTCTCCCGACGGCCGCCACGTCGCATTCGCTGTCGAGCGCGGATCACGGTCAATGCTCGCAATGCGATCGCTCGATGCGCTCGAGAGCGTCGTTCTCGGCGAGACCGAGGATGCCTGGGCCCCGTTCTGGTCGCCAGACAGTCGCTACATTGGGTTCTTCGTTGGTTCTCAACTGAAGAAAGTGGCTATTGCTGGTGGGCGACCCGAGATCATCTGCGATTTCGGAGGCGTTCGTACGACCACGGGCACCTCCGACGCTGCGGCAACGTGGGCGCCGGACGGCACCATCGTCTTTGCCGGTGCTGACGCCAGGCTGATGAAGGTATCGCCCACGGGTGGCCGGGTGGAACCGGCGACGCCGGCCTTGCCGGTCGTGGAGACGACTCATGGCTGGCCGCAGTTCCTGCCCGACGGAAGACACTTTCTGTTCAGCGTCGCGGCTCCGGGGAAAGCCGAAGGGCCTTTGTACGTTGGATCGCTTGGCGATGAAGCGCCGCAACTGGTCCGCGAGTCGGTTTCACGTGCCGTGTACGTAGAGCCGGGGTTTCTGCTGTACGTGCGGCAAGGAACGCTGCTCGCCGAGGGGTTCGATTGGCAGCGCCGGTCCTTCTCGTCGTCGGCGGCGCCGGTCGCAAGGAACGTCGCCTTCGGCCAACGGCTTCAAACCGCGTTCACGGTCTCAGCCTCAGGACTGGTGGTGTATCGAAGTCCACAGCCCGTCTCACAACTTGCGTGGGCGATGCGAACCGGCGTCAGTGGCGGTCTGATTGGTGAGCCAGGCGATTATCTGAACCCGCGATTGTCATCGGACGACCAATCCCTCGCGGTTGAAGTCCATTCGCTCGATGCGACCGGCCAGTCTGAAGGCAACATCTGGATCGGGAACGCCGCCCGGGGAATCTTGACAAAACTGACCTTTGACGTGGGCCCGCACAACACGACCCCTGTGTGGTCGCTCGATGGCACGTCGGTGGTCTATCGAGGTGGCGCCGGAACGCTTCGGCGCAAATCAACCGTGACTCAGTCTGACGCTGTGGCCATCGCCACAAGTGGAGGGCGGGCCAAGCCTTCCGACTGGTCCCGAGACGGGCGGATCCTCATCTACGAGGCATCCGATCCCAAGACGAACGTCGACATTTGGATGACGCCGGTCGGTAGCAGTGAACCACCTGTACCCTTTGCCCAGTCTGCGTTCAACGAACAGGAAGCCAGGTTGTCGGCGGACGACCGCTGGCTGGCCTATGCCTCCGACGAGTCGGGTCGCCTCGAAATCTATGTGCGCCCGTTTCCGTCCGGACCCGGTAAGTGGCGCGTCTCCACCGCTGGTGGTCGAGCGCCCCGCTGGCGGTCAGATGGCCACGAACTCTTCTTCCTGGCGTTGGACGGGAAGGTAATGGCGGTCACGGTGCGCAGCGAGAACAGCTTCGAGTTCGATGTCGCCAAGCCTCTGTTTGATGCGCGCGTGCGAGAGGCCAACGGTCAAATGGACTATGAAGTCACGAGAGATGGACAGCGGTTTCTCATCAACGAACCGCTGACCGGCGGCATCTCGTTCAGTGTGATCTCGAACTGGCGGCTGGCTGTCGACGCTGCAGCGGACCGGCCTCGGTAGGGAAGGCAGAAGGCGGAAGGCAGAAGGCAGAAGGCAGAAGGCAGAAGGCAGAAAGGCAGAAGGCAGAAGGCAGAAGGCAGAAGGCAGATCCACCTCTACATCGCCCGGAACGGGTCGTCCAAGTAACAGGCTCTCCATGAATCGACACCAACGTCTCGCTCTCGTCTCGACGGTGCTCGCTCTCGCGCTCGCCCTTGTCTCGCACTTGAGTGCGCAAAGCGACGCCGCCGCGATGATGGCGCGCGTCGAGGGCGCGCAGACCGGTCAGCGGGAGCTGGACGCGCTGACGCTCGCCGGCGTGATGCAGCGCTTCAACGTTCCCGGTACGAGCGTCGCGGTGATCAAGGACTCCGCCATTCACTGGGCGAAGGGCTACGGCCTGGCTGACGTCGAGAGCAAGCGCATTGTGGAAACCAACACGTTGTTCCAGGCGGCGTCGATCAGCAAGCCGGTGACCGCGATGGCCGCCATGCGGCTCGTGCAGGACGGGCGCCTCTCACTCGACGCGGACGTCAACTCCATCCTCCAGTCATGGCACGTGCCGGCGTCCGATCTGACGCGCGACGGCCCGGTGACGCCACGCTCGCTCTTCAGCCACACCTCCGGCGCCGACGACGGGTTCGGCTTTCCCGGCTACGAGCCATCCGCGCCCAGGCCGACGCTGGTGCAGATCCTCAACGGTGAGGCGCCATCGAACGTGAAGAAAGTGTTGTTCGCTCGGCCGCCGTTCAGCGCTTTCAAATACTCCGGTGGCGGCGTCACGCTGATGCAACTGGCGCTGACCGATCTCACCCGCACGCCGTTCGCGGAGTTCATGCGGGCGACGATCCTGGCACCGTTGCAGATGACCAACAGCACGTACGAGCAGCCGCTGCCCGATTCGATGGCGGCACGCGCGTCACGCGCGCACAGCCGGGAGGGGTTGGCGCGTCCCGTGCTCTGGCATGTCTATCCCGAACAGGCAGCGGCGGGATTGTGGACGACGCCGACCGACCTGGCGAAGTTCGCCATCGAAGTCCAGCGCGCAATGAAGGGGCCGCGAGGCGCGGTGCTCACACTTGCCTCCGCGCGCGAGATGACCACGCCGGTTGGCGTCGGGCCGTTCGGTGTGGGCCTCACGGTGGAAAAGCGCGGCGAGGGCTGGTACTTCAGCCACGGCGGCTCCAACTGGGGATTCCAGTGCCTGGTGATCGCACATGTTCGCAAGGGGTACGGCCTGGCCGTGATGACCAACGCTGACAGCGGGGGCCAGGTGATCGGCGAGATCGTGGCGCGCGTGGCGTCAGCCTACGGCTGGGACTCACTCGACAAACCCCTCGCACGGTAGCGTGAACGCGGAAGCTTTAACCCAAGAGATCTCCGCGACTCCGCGTCTCCGCGGCTAACGTACGTGATCTGAATAGGCTCTGGGAGAAAACGCCACGTTAGGCAAGAAGGCAACCACAAACACTGCATAGAACGTCGTTCGGAAGGTGCGTGGAGAACAGGATGACGCCCGTTCGGAAGCTCAGCGGAACAGACGTGAAAGTGTCACGGACCACCCCGACACGAGGGGTGTCTCCAGTGTGTCGTGGCTTTCGGCGGTGAGGCTCGCCATTCGTGGAAACGAGCCGTCGGCGGCGCGCCTGTAGACCGTGACGACGTTCTGATCGGGATCCACCAGCCAGTACTCGCGCACGCCCATCCGCTCGTAGAGCCTGCGTTTGACGTGTTGATCACGCTTGCGCGTCGAGGGCGAGAGCACCTCGATGACCAGCGCTGGTGTGCCCTGAATGTTCTTGTCGGTCAGGATTTCGAGCTGGTCCGGCGCGACGAACACGAGGTCTGGCTCCACGATGTCGTGGACGGAGAAGACCACGTCAAAAGGCGACAGAAAGATTCGACCCCTGTCGGGGCGATCTTCGAGAAAGCGACCGAGCGTCAAATGCAACCGGGCCACCAACTCCTGGTGCCGCTGGTTGGGCGAGGGAGTCACGTAGTGCACCCCGTCGATGATCTCGTGCCGCTTCCCATCCTCGGGGATGCGGACGAAATCCTCGTAGGTGAGGCGCGTGTCGCGGTGAGACGTCGTTGGCATTGCGTCCTCTCTCTCCACGATTGGATCTTATACCCGGCCACGAGGGCTGATTCGTGCGAGCGGCGTGCCTTGCCAACGCGCGCCTGAATCAGTCTGATCGTGGTGCGAACGCGGCAGGAATTGCCGCCCGCTCAGCCAAACTACATCGCAGAAATGCCGAAGTCGAATCGGGCCGCCATCAACAAACGATTCTTCGGCGTGAGGTTCGCCGGAATGCGCTGCGTCCACACGCGATAGCCGCGCTGGGTGAGCCGCGCGGCTCTCATGACATCGATCGCAAGGGCGGCGTCCACCCACCCGGTGAGGCCACCGCTGTCACACGTCTCCACATCGTGGCAGCACGGCAGCACCGCAACGCGCGCGCCCGCGTCCATCGCGCGAGCGAGGACAACGTCGGTCAGCGCGCCGCATGCGTGGCTCGAGACGATGACATCGGTCGAAAGCAGCGGCAGGGAGTCGAGCTCGTCCGAAACGAACGTGATCCTCCCCGCCAAACGCGGCCACGACTCCACGAGCGCGTCGTGGAGCTTTGCGCCGGACGCCGGCAACGAGACGTCAATCGCGACCGCGCTTGCCGACGAATCGTCCAACAGCAGCATCAGGTGGGCGAGCAGCCCGTGTCCGGCCGCCATGTCGACAACGCGTCCGCCGCGAAAGCGCCGGCGCGCACGACGAGCGACTTCCCACGCTTCAAAGAGCTCTTTGCGCGGAAGACATCCCGCGCGGCAGACCGCGCGACCCACACGATCCATGAGAGTCTCGTTCGGAAAGCGGCCGAGATCGTGGTCAGTGAGGCGCTCTTTCGAGGACGGTGAGAACACGCCATCACAGTACACGGGCATTCGAACTTGTGGGCGATTACCTCGCGCTCGTCGTCTTCGTTGATTGCAAATGCATGACACCGAAACACCGAAACACCGAAACACCGAAAAACGGAAGCACGGAGGCCGGCTTTTGCGTTCAACCCATGATGATCCGTGGTTCCGTGGTTCTGTGTTTCCGTGTACCGCATCCCAGACCTAGCGGCCCGTGCCCATCGCTTTCGCGAACGTGCTCCACGGGACGGGCGAGCCGTGCACGGGAGCCAGCGTTGTCACCTCCAACTTCATGCGCTGCACCTGGTTGAACAAGCTTCGCATCGCCGGCGTCGGCGCCGCCGGCGGCGGCTCGTGCGTGTCGAAGAGGTCGGCTTCGAACGCGATCTTCTCGGCCGGCAGGTACGCCATCAGCATCCCCTCCACGTGCTGCAGTGGCTGAACGTAGTAGACGCGGAGGATGCGGCTGTTGTCGGTGATGACGAAGTTCTCGTTGATGGCCTCGTAGTTGTAGCCTTCCGACAATTCCGTCGGTGGCCACAACGCGACGATGTCCGGCGCGATGGTTCGTGGCTTGTAGGTGAGCACGTCACGATTGAGAAAACCGATCGCCTTGCGATGCGTGACGATCGTCGATCCGATGTGGAGATACGTACGCAGGCCGCCGATGTGATCGAAATGCGGATGTGAGCTGATCAGCCATCGAATGGGCTTGTTTGGCGCCAGCTTGACCACCTCCTCGATTACCGCCAGGCTTCGAGCTTCGTCCGTCGGCGCCTCGAACACGGCGACGAAGTTGTTGAACTCCACCATGTAGCTGTTGTGCGTCGAGCCGCCAAGCAGGTAGACGCCGCCGGCCATCTTCTCTACGGTGACGGCGGCTGCCGGGAACGTCGCCTGTCGCACGGAGTCTGGCACCGGCACGCCAGCACCGCAGTCGTTGGGGCGTACGTTGGGAAACTTGCCGCCGTAGGCGTTGTGGCCCGTGCTGGCGCTGGCGAACTGCCAGTTGTCGTCCCATCCCTGATGCGAGTGCCACACGATCGGCCACTTCACGTTGTCGAACGTCATCTGCTCGGTCGATTCATGCTCGATGTTGAAGTCGCCCATCGCCGGCTCGCTCACCGTGGTCTTGATCCGCTGGATCTGGTTCTGCGGGTTGATCGTCGCCTCCACGCGATATTTGCCCAGCATCGTGATCGAGACCACGTGCATCTTGTCCGGGATGACGACGTTGCCGTCGCGGCCCATCTCGATCTGCTCCCACCGCCAGATCGCTTTCGGATTGGCGCCTGGCAACCGTGCCGCCTTGATGAAGCCAGGGGGATTCAGCCAGAGATCCAATTGATACCGCTCCGCGTCCTCCGGCCGCGCGGCAACCGGTGGCGCTCCCGGGCCGTCGATCGACCACGCGTGGTTACCGTTGACGATGTGGGTCTGACGCGTCTGCTTCTGGGTCGGTGTCCCGTCGCGCCACCCCAATCCGTACTTCCAGGACGCCGGGTTGAGACCCGGCTTGCGGTCGAAGGTCTCGACGCTGGTTCCCGCCTCCCAGTTGATCGTGCGCGTGTAGTTGGCCAGCGAGTCGATCCGCGGCCAGTCGACGTTCACGGTGTACTCGAACGTCTGACCGACGGCGCCGCCGTAACCTGTGCCGGAGAACGTGATGCACCGCAGGTTGGCTTCGCCAATCTCGCGCGCGGCGGCGGCGAGCAGCGGTTGTGGATCGACATAGCCGGGAGGGAACTGCTGAGCCCGAATCAACCCGCCGGCCAAAGTTGCGACGACGACAAGCGCCAAGCTGGTACGCATAAGGCGCACTTGTACAACGACTGCTCCGTCGCTGCCAGTCAGTTTCGTTCGACCACGTTGGCCGCGGAGAAGCGGAGCCACGGAGCCAAATCTGGCCAGAGCTTCTCCGCGTCTCCGTGCCCCCGTGGCTACGTACGTAGCTACGCCTCTCCCTGGTCGCGGCGTCCTCGCTTCGTCTCTCCGCGCTTCACCTTTGAGGCAATCCGCCGCTCGTTCGACCCAGTCGTCGGCTGTGTCTTGCGCCGCCTCTTCGGACGCACTGAGGCCTGCGCGAGCAGCTGGCGCAGCCGCTCGCGGGCGGCGTCACGGTTGGCCGACTGCGTCCTGTGCTCGCGACTATCGATCACCAGCACGCCATCGCCCGTCATGCGGCCGCCGGCCAGCGCCGCCAACCTCTGCTTGACGTGCGCGGGCAGGGAGGATCCGATAATGTCGACGCGAAGTTCGACTGCAGTCGACACCTTGTTCACGTGCTGGCCGCCCGGCGCCCTTAGGGCGTTCTATCAGTCGACGCTGCGGCGTTGACCATTACGTCCAATTCTTCTGCGAGGGCCCAGTAAGGCTCCATTCGCGAATCGGCAGGCGACATACCGTCGTACTGGAGAACGACTTCCCCGAGAGCGCGAACTCGATGGGCTTCGGGGCGCAGGGTGAACCTGCGTGACGACAGAGTCCACTTCCCGTAAGCTGCAGTGAAGGAGGTCGGTCCATGCCTGCGCTTGACTGGTCCAGGTGCCCCGCGGTGGAGAGCGTCCCCGACAAAGTTGGTGGCGCGTGGGTCTTTAAGGGCACCCGTCTGCCCGTCGCCACCGTCATCGAGAACCTCGAGGATCTCAGCGTCGACGAAGTTATAGAGCAGTTCGACGTGACGCGCGAGCAAGTGACGGCCGTCCTGGAGTTCGTGGCCGAGAGTCTGCGCGCCGAAATCCCCGCCGGTGCTCGTCCTCTTTGACCACGGCACGCCGAAGGGGCTGGCCCGCGCGTTGTCAGGACATACGGTCCACACGGCGCAGTCCAAAGGCTGGGACACCCTCAATAACGGCGCGCTGTTGAACGCGGCCGAGGACGCCGGCTTCGAGCTGCTGCTCACGACCGACCGGCGCATCCGCCATCAGCAGAATCTGCGAGCACGCCGCATCGCTCTCGTCGTTCTGACGGGCAGCACCAGGTGGTTCGGTCGTTCGGAACATGCCGATCGCATTGCTGTGGCAGTGAGCTCCGCCTCGCCTGGCAGCTACGCCGAAGTGGAGATTCCCTACGAGCCTAAACCCCGGCGCATCCCGGCGCAGTTGAGCGACCGATTGCTGAAATCGGAAGCGGTTCAACCCGATTACACGCGCAGCGGCGATTCGATTCCGGTTTGCGGTCGGTCCTTCGGCCCTCGCAAGTGATTGAACAGATTAGGGAGTTTCGTGGTGACCCGCAGAGGAATCGAACCGACGGCCCGGTCCGTTCCCCACGATCGGATTACGCAGGAATTCTCCGACTTGTGCATCTGAAACGTGCTCGATGAGCGCTGTTTCCTGTATGTCCGCGAGGCGGTGGAGATGAGAGCCCTACCCCCAGCGCTTCGGAGTTGCGAGACCCACACCGCAAGAGAAGACTGGTCGCTGGATCCAGCCTGAATTCCCGACCTGTCCTACCCTTCGTTCGCAGGTGCCATGGCTCCGTCCGATGTGGCCTGAATAGCTTGGCCAATACTTTCAACACAGACTTGTGGACGATTACGTTACGCTCTCCTGAGGCAGAGACGTGGTCCGCTCCCGTGTCCCCTTTGATGTAACTGCCGTCGCCTTGAACGCGGATATCGCCGTCACCGGCTTCGCCGCAAATCGCGTTGGACCTGCCGTTGCTTACAATCACATCGTCACCAGACCCGGTAGCGATCGCATTCTGATCGCCCTCGGATATCACGTGATCATGCCCAGCGCCCGTGTCGATGAAATTGTTGGAACCTCGACTGACAGCGGTGTCGCTCCCGGAGCCTGTGAGGATGCGGGCCCCATCAACATGGTTGATCACCACGTCGTTTCCGGCCCCGTGTCTATCGTTAGCCTCTGGAATTCCGCGGACGTTCCGGACCAGGCTTCTTTGCCATCAACGTCACGTGTACACAGTGGTCATCGCCGAGCCGAACGTGCACCTGGTCATCGCCGGAACCAGTCGATAGAAGAGTGTCGGCCAGCCGCACAGAAGCCAGCGCCACTTTTTGCGTAAGCTCTTTGTCAGATGAGATGGAAGTGTCTATACGCAGACTACTGTCGAGGAGTGTTTCACGGGTGTCCAACGACGACTGACTGGCGTCTGCCGTAGATGCGAATCCCTCGTCCGCCTGCGAAGATCGCGGACCGTTTCTTCTCAGAAGCTCTGTGTCCTGAATCGTAATGTTTACGCTGATCGAGCGTGAAATATCGCTCATCGTGTCGACTGATGCCCAAAGACGCGCTACGAACGCGAGCCGAGCAGGCGCGCGGCGACGGCGCGGAAGCGGTCGTGATGCGGGCCCGTCACGAACATCCAGCGGAGCACGCGCACGCTGGCGGCTCCGCTGCCGCTGGCCGGCATCATCTCGTCGAGGGCCTTGATCGGCTGCGTGCGAATGCGGTCGAGCAGAGCCACGCGGTGCACGCACGATACGGTGCAGAGCGGCGCACAGCTCTTCTCGCTCGTGCTCTCGCGTCGCACATCCTCGGTGGTGTAGTCAGCCAGCGGGATCCCTGGATGTCCGCGCTGCTGTGAGCACCAGTGCACGAGGCCGTCCTCGCAGATGTAGAGATAACGGCCGCCGGCACCGCACTGCCAGTCATTCGGGCGCCCGAACGCGAGGTTCCGCTGGAAATCGTTCTGGTTTTGTACCGTGTAGAACGGCGCAGTCAGTGAGGTGATCGCGTTATAGACGCGCAGCTGCTCCGGCGTCAGCGGTAACAGGCGGCCGTGACCGTTGTGGATCAGGCCGACGGTCGCCGTGAGACCCAGTCCGATCGCCCGCTTCGCAATCGTCAATGCGTCCTCGGGCTGACTCAAGTCGCCACCAAGAACGGAGTTGATGTTGACGCTGAATGCGGCGTGCTTCGCCAGCATCCGCAGCTTCGCGTCGAGCACCTTCAGGCTCTTCTTCGACACGTCGTCAGGCTGCACGTTGTCGATGCTGATTTGCAGATGGTCCAGCCCGGCCTTGTTGAAGCGCTCGATGCGCTTCTCGTTGAGCAGGTAGCCGTTGGTGATCAGTCCAGCCAGCGCGCCGGTTTCGCGAATGTGCCGGATGAGGTCGTCGAGGTCGGGGTGCAGCAGCGGCTCGCCACCGCTGATCTCGATGTTCGCGCAGCGCAGCCGAGCCAGGTGGTCGATGCGCTCGCGCATGGTCGCCAGCACCACCGGCGGCGAGTGCTTGTCGTATTCGTTGCAGTAGGTGCATGCCAGGTTGCAGCGGCGGATCGGAACGATCTGCGCGAGGATGGGATGACTCGCGGACTGGAGGCCGCGCGCCACCATCTTGGTCTCTCTCCACTTGCGGTCGACGGTTCGGAGCATGCGCTGCGGCCGCAACATACTAGGATCATAATCCCGATGCCGCCGGTTGATTGTGCGCGTTGGACGACGACGCTGACGGCGTCGTACCTGGCGATCACGGCTGCGTTGATCGCGATCCTCGGGCACGGGATTCCGTACCGGGTCGGTCTGGTCGCCGTCCACCTGACGCTCTCCGCGTTGTTGCTGATCCTGAACCGCGCGAGGCCGTCGGCGGGAATCCTAGCGAAGCTCCGCCTCAAACCGCCCAGAAGAACACGTCGGCTCCGCTTCGCTAGGGGCAGTGTTGTCTTGCCCCGCTCCGCGGGGCGACATCTTCTGCAGCCGCGGAAAACTTGCCTCGAGTGTCACGATGGCGGCCTTAGAAGATGTCTAGGCGTGATTCGCGACTGGCATCCAGTGATGCTGTTTCCTTTCCTTTACAAGGAAGTGGAGCTGCTGGCGGCGGTCATTGGCGACTGGCGGTTGACTGCGGCGATTCCGGTCTGGGAGTCGGCGCTGTTTGCCGGGCAACCGAGCCTGTACCTGAGCGAACGGCTGGCGTTCGTGCCGCTGTCCGAGTACCTGCATTTCTGCTACCTGGCCTACGTGATCGTCATCCCATCGGTGTCAGCGTACTGGTACGTCAGCGGACAGCGGGTGGCCTTCGGCGAGCTGCTGCTGATGCTGTCGACCGTGATGCTGGGGAGCTACTTGTTCTTCATCTTGCTGCCGATGGACAGCCCGTACTACCTGTTGCCGCGCCTGGGCCCGCCGCTCTCCGGCCACTTCTTCTTCGATCTCGTTCATCAGTTGTCGGCGCGGGGCGGCGCGCGGGGCGGTGCGTTTCCCAGCGCACACGCGTCGGGTGCGCTCGTGGTGAGCCTGGTCGCGTGGCGTCACCAGCGTCGGCTCGCCTACCTGCTCACCCCAATCACCGGAGGCGTGATGATCGCCACCGTGTACGGCCGCTTCCACTACGTCCTCGACACGCTTGCCGGCGCGGGCTTGGCGATCGCCGTCGTGGTCGCCTATCGATATCTCTCCGGCGACAGGCCCGGTGAGAGGCAGTCAGCTCGCGACGCCGCGATCGGGCTGCCTGCCGCGAAGTGAACAGGATTTGGCCGCGGAGCCGCGGAGACGCGGAGCTTCGAGGCAATTTGGCCAGAACTTCATCGCGCCTCGTGTCTCCGTCGCTACGTACGTTGCCGTTTGCCTTTGGTCAGACTGTTTCCTAGCGACAAAATAGCGCTGCTCGACGGGCATTGGCCGCAGAGCCGTGGATACGCGAAGCTTTTTACGCCAGAAACTTCTCCGCGACTCCGTGTCTCCGTGGCTAGCGTACGTAACCGTGACGTGATTATTCCGTCTTGAGTGCCGCAGCAGGATCCGTCTGCGCCGCGCGCCTGGCCGGCCACCAGATGGCGACGAGGCCGCAGACCGCGAGTGCGAGGGCCGCGCCGACGATCACGCGCGGGTCGCTTTGGCCGACGCCGTAGAGTTGGGCGGCGAGCAGCCGGCCCATCCCGACCGCACCGGCCAGTCCAGCCAGCGTGCCGACGGCCAGGACGAGTCCTCCCTGGCGCACGAACAGCCATGTGACCGAGCCGTGAGTGGCGCCGACCGCCATTCGCACCGCGATCTCGCGCTCGCGCTGACGGACGGCATAGGCGATGACGCCGTAGATGCCGAGCATCGCCAGGATTGCCGCAAACAGAGCAAAGCCCGACAGCAGGTACGCGAGGAAGCGCGGCTTGGCGCGCTCCTGATCGACGAGCTCGCTCAACTGACGCGGCGTGCCGACGGCGACTTCCTGATTGATGCTCGCGACGACACTCGCGACGGGAACCGCCGGAGCGACCCCCGGCAGAAACACATACGCAAATCGCCCGGGATTCTGCATCAGCGACAGATACACGTCGAACAGATTCTGGTCGCCGTGACTCTGGCGAACGTCACCCACTACGCCGACGACGGTGTAGGAAACCATGGGCGCCGTTGGACTTGGGAGGCTGCCTTCGAGACTCTGGAGCCGCATTGGTCGTCCCACCGCCGATCCATCCGGCCACAGCCGTTTCGCGAGCGACCCGCTGATCACGGCGACGCGTTCTCCGCCAAGGCGATCCTGCCCCGCAATCGAGCGGCCTTCACGAATCGGGATGGCAAGCGTCGCGAAATACGCCGCGCTCACGCTCATGACGCCCGCATCAGCACCGGCCGCCGCGCTCTCTCCCTCGACCCGGCGCGGCCGAGCCTGCTGCATCGGCCACCAGTCGTTGATCGCCGCCGAGCCGCCGCCGCTTGGCAAAGACAGCTCGAGTTGCGCCAGCAGACGTTCGTAGAATTCAGCGCGAGCGGCGGCATCTGGATACGACTGCTGCCTCAGCGCCAGGCTGGCCATGGCCACGTTCGCGTCGATGCCGAAGTCCACTGCGAGCATCCGGACCGCGGTGACCGTCATCAGCGCCGAGCCGGTCAGCAGCGTGAGCGAGACGGCGACTTCGACGCCGATCAAGACCAGGCGAAGCCGGCTGCGCGAGGAACTCTCGCCGGCGCTTCGACTACCGGCGGCGGCCAACGGCGCACTCGCCTGACGCAACGCGACGAGCATCGGCGCCATCGCGCAGAGCGCCGTCGCCGCCAGTCCGCCCATGGCAGCCGCGGCGACAAGGGCAGGCGTCAACGAGATGGTCGAGACGCCGCCGGGCACTCGGCGCTCGAGGAACTGCTCGACCAGCGGAGCGATCACGCCGAACGCAAAGGCGCACAGCAGAAGGCCCAGAGCGGTCGCGGCCGCGCCGAGAGCCAGCGCTTCGAAGACGACGAGTCGCACGACTCGCCATCGGCTGGCGCCAAGCGCGACCCGAAGTGTCAGCTCTCGCTCACGGCGAGTCGTGCGAACCAGCAGCAGCACGGCGATGTTCGCGCAGGCGATGAGCAGGACGAGGCCGGCTGCCGCCGTCACCGCCAGCAGTACGGGGCGCACGGCGGCGGTGTAGCTGCTCTGTGTCGGGACGAGCCGCGCCTGCCAGTCAGCAGGCAGCCCGCCTGATCCCGCGCGCACGAGCCGCGTGATGCGATCGGCGGCGAGGGTGGCCGGCACGCCGTTGCGCAGCTCCACCATGTAGGGATAGGTCGGCGCCTTGAGCGGCGTCAGCACGTCGGTATATGGATTCAGGTGCCAGAAGTCGTTGGGCAGCACGCCGACGATCTCGAACGATTCCGGCTCTTCGGGCCGATCGCTCACGTACGCGTTGAAGCGCCGCCCGATCACATTCCGGTCGCCACCAAATCGCGATTGCCAGAGTCGATGGCTGATGAGCGCGACGACCGGACGTCCGGCTTCGAAATCAGATGGTTCGAATCCCCGGCCGGTGGCCGCCCGAATGCCAAGTCCCGCGACGAATCCGGACGTGACCCACGCGCCCGGAGTCGACTGCGGATACTCGCCGCCGAGGAGATAGAACATGTCGAGATCCCACGCCATCGGCTGCTCGACGACGTCGGCGAGTGAGGCCCAGTCGAGCGACTCCATGCCGCGCGGGTCGCGCGCGCCGGGTTGCGAGTACTGGACGTTGTAGAGGCGATCTGAGGCCGGATAGGGAAGCGCTCGCACCAGGTAGGCGTTGACGATCGTCAGCACGACGATCGCGAGCGCCAGCCCGGCGCCCAGCGTGACGACGACGGTACCCGTGAATCCGCGCGCGTGGACGAGCGATTTCAGCGCGCTGCGCAAGTCCGGCCACAGTGTTGGCATGAGTTTCCTCATCGGCGAATCTGGTGATCTCGTGAGCACGTGATCTGGCGATCGATCTGGTGAACGGGTGATGTGGCGAGCTGAAGATCTATCTCTTTGATCTGAGGCCGCTTGTCAATCGGCTGGCCGATCGCCAGATAGATCGACCGATCACCAGATCGACAGATCACCCGATCGATCACAAGATCACGACATCACAAGCTCAAGAGATTCGCCATCACTAGTACCCCGTGTTCGCGAGATTCCGCGCGACCAGCGAGTTGGGAACGGCCGCGGCCGCGGCCCGTGCCCGGTGTGCCGACGACACCGCACCCTGCGTCATCAGCGATGCGGCAAATTCCATCTCGGCGGTCGATCCAGCCAGGGCGATGGCCTTCTTCATCAGCACATACCCGTCGAGCCCGGCGGGCGGCGGCTCGAGCGTCCATGAGTCGCGCGCTTGCGAGGTGCCATAGCCGTAGCTGCCTTGCCGATAGGCCTCGATCAAGTAGGCGGCGTCGAAAAAGGCACGAGCATCGCCGGTGCCGGTGGCCGACGTCAACGCCCGGCCGAGCACGGTCGCCAGCAGCTGACGCGCAACAGTCGTATCGCGCGCGGCGTAGATCGTCGCTCGCCGCAGATTCTCCATCCGCGCCAGAATCGGCGCCTCGCTCGTCAGCAGCCGCATCGTATCCGTTGTCAGACGGCTGAGGTCGTACGAAGGATCCGGGGCGTTCCAATCGGTCGTGTTCTTCGTCCAGGGAAGGAGCGCGGCCGAGCCGGTCTCGAACGGATGGCAGATGAGCGGCGGTCCGGCCAGCGCCGGCGCCGCCAGAGCGACGAAGGTGGCCGAGAGAGCGAGCGCTTTGACGTCGAGACGATTGAACATGTGGACCTCCATTGGCAGCCGAGTCTGCCTGGTCTGACGGACCGGCTGGAGGAATCGTGGCGCGCCAAAGGCTCCAAATGGCGATAGTTACGGTTGGTCTAACGGTTACATGACCCGGGATCCGAGATCCGGCAACCGGTTGCAGGGTCATACTGACGAGGTGATCAGCGACGCCGACGTCCGGCACCAGCTGGACCGCATCCTCGACAGCCCGGGCTTTGCCGGCAGCGTCCGCCTGAAGCGCTTTCTCCGCTACGTCGTCGAACAGCAGCTGGCTGGCGAGGGCGCGAAGCTCAAGGAATATGCAATCGGCGTTGAGGTCTTCGACCGAAAGGAGCCCTACGATCCGCGACTCGACTCCATCGTCAGGGTCGAAGCCGGCCGGCTCCGCTCGAAGCTCGACGAGGTACTACGCAACCGAGGGCGCGGCGGACCCAGTTCGCATCAGCCTGCCGCGTGGGGGTTACGTGCCGGTATTCGGTCGGAGCATTAGAGGCGCGCCGATAGACGGGCCGCTGTCCGTGTCGACGACGCTCCCGCAACCAGGCAGTTCTGCAGACCTGCGCCTACGACGTTGGTCTCGCAGATCCACGACCATCGTGCTGGCGGGCGCGGCTGTTCTCGTCATCGCGGTTGTTGCGGGGTGGCGCTCGCTGGCCGGGACTCCAGGGGTGAGCGCCGCGCCGCCAGGGATTTCGATCGCGGTGCTTCCCTTCGATCAGTTCTCGGCGAGCGAAGCAGATGTTCGCTTTGCAGATCAGATCACCGATGAGGTGACCACGGCGCTGGCGCGGCTGGGACAACTGTCGGTCGTTTCGCGAACGAGCGCGCGCCAGTTCCAGGGTGTGCGCAAGCCGATGCACGAAATCGGCGACGCGCTAGGCGCGCAGGTCGTGATGGAAGCGGCAGTGGAAGTCGAAGGCGACGGCGTGCTGGTTCAGCCGCGGCTCGTGGATGCGACGATCGATCGCAAGTTCTGGGTAGGCACTTACCGTGGCCGCCGCACCGATCCGCGCGAGCTCGCCGCGAGGATAGCAGCCGGCGCCACTCAGGCCGTTCTCGATCGCCAACGAGCACCCTGAACCAATTCTCCTGACCTTCTGTCCTGTTGTGAGATTTGCTGAACTCGTGCCTAGCGGTCGTCTCGGCGCCAGACGGGGCCCTCGCCGATCTTCACGACCCTGGTCACGAACGTGACGCTCGCATTGGCCACACGACCCGTGACCTCCCAACATCCGGGCGTCGGAAAGATCACGTAGCTCGCGTGGAATCCGATGTCGCCGTAGCCGTTGTTCACTTCCGACCGTAGGGCCGGAGCGGGCGCATCGAGCCGCCGTCCCTCGATTTGCAGCGGACCTCGCACTCCACGCTGCCATCCGAATTTCATTCCCAGTGCGCCGTCCGGCGTGATGAAGCCCGGGCCGCCAGGCTTGAACACGACCGTTCCGTCTGGCCAGAGCCCAAACGGCCCAACCGAGATTTGTCGATTGCCGTAACTGTTGCGATCGGCCTCTCCCCCGTCTGCCACGATTCCGTTTGGTTCGGTGACCTCACAGGTGATGGTCTGCGGTGCAGACGCTGGCGTCTGCGGTGCAGACGCTGGCTGCGTGGCCTGGCTGTCGTTGATCGTCCACGGCAACACCACGACGAAAGCGATGAGGCGCAATGGAGTCTGCAATGCCATCCCGCGGTTCAAAGCGACGATAGCACGCGCGCCTTTCCGAGTGGCGACCAGTGAATAGCGAATGGCGAATGGCGAATGGCGAAAGGCGGAGAGCTATCGACGCAGCGTCACACGCCAAATCCCCGACGATTGAATCCCGCGCTCGAAGATGATGCGATTGCCGTTCGGCGACCATGCCGGGTAGCGCACGTAGCCGCTGGCGGAGGTGAAGCGGGTGAGCTGGCGGCTCGCCTTGGTCCGTCGCGAGACCTCGAAGAGATTCCAGACACCGTCGCGGAGTCCCGCATACGCGATGTGCTCGCCATCCGGCGACCATGAGTGCGGCCAGCTCTGTCCGGGCGCGTTGGTCAGCAGCTCGACGGCGCCACCGTCTTTCGAGACGACGCCGACGCTGGTGGTTTCACCGCGCTTGACCTCGACGGCCAGCCATTTGCCGTCGGGCGACCAGGAGGGGAAGTTGATGCTCTCCTCGCTCGACGTCACTCGCCGTCGATCCGTCGATCCGTCGAGCGCCTGCACCCACACGTTCATTGCCCCGCTCGACTCGAGCGTCCAGAAGGCGACGTCGCGGCCGTCGGGTGAGACGCGTGGAAACCGGATGCCTTCGGTCGAAAACCCGGTGACCTCGGTCGCGCGCCGCGTGACCGCGTCCACCCAGACCAACTGCGGACTGCCTTTGCCGGGGTTGCGCGTCACGAGCACGCGATTCTCCGGGCCCCAAGTCGGATTCGTCGTCAGTGCCTCGGGCAGCAGCGGCTGATGCGACTCGCCGTCTTCGTTCATGATCCAGGACGATGACGGCCTGCCGGTGCCCCACGAGACGAACGCGACACGACCATCTCGTGAGAATTCAGGACGGCCGGCGCGGACGACCTCGTCGGTCACTCGCTTGGGTTCGCTGACCGATCCCTTTGGCAGAAGGTCCACGGCCCACAGGTTCGCATCCTGGACCTGGAGCCCGAAGGCGAGCGTGTTGTCTCGCGCCAGCGACATGCCTTCGATTCGACCCACTTCGAACGGCATCACCTCGACCGGCGATCCGATGGCCCGCCCGTTCGACGCGTCCAGCGGAAGGCGATACAGGCGTGGGCTGCCGCCGTCCGACATGCTGCCGAAGTAGAGCCAACGATCGTCGGGCGAAAAGTGCGGCGGTCCAATCCACCCCATCGACGTGAGCAGTTTCGGGCTGCCGCCGCTTGCCTCCACGATCCAGATCCCGTTGACGATCGCGCCGTTCGAGACCGCAAAGGCGACGAACCGTCCATTGCGTGACCAAGTGGGACTGAAGTGGCCGCCAAGCGGGGCGCCGAGCGAGGTGAGCGTGCGCAGACCCGTCCCATCCGCGTTCACCAGATTGATCGTCGATTGTCCCGGCGACGCGCCCTCTCCTGACGCGAAGGCGAGGATTCCACCGTCGGGCGACCACGCCGGGGACGTGCCCGTGCTGGCCAGCTGTCTTGGCGATCCTCCAGTGGAAGGGATCACCCAGATGCCGCCGTGCTTCATCGAGTGATACGCGATGTGCCGTCCGTCTGGTGACCACGCTGGATCGATGTTCTGCCCACCGTCATTGGTAATCGCCACTTCCTGACTGCCCGCGGCCGTCGCAACCACATAGATCTCGAGCCGGCCGGATCGATCGGACACATACGCGATGGCCCTTCCATCCTCGGCGATGGCCGGCGCCATGTCGTTGGCGTTTCGGGTCGTGACGCGTTGAGCCACGGGGATCGCCGCTGTCAGCGGCGCCTCGGCCTTGGCGCCTCCCCCCGCCGTCCACAGGAACACTGCGGCCAGCGCCGCAAGCGCGCCGGCGCCGAGACCGACCAGTGACGTCGTCCACGTTCGCGACGGCGGCACGGCGCGCGCCTCCGGCGGTCGATCGGCGATCGTCTGAACCGCCGAGGCTGCTTCCGGTTCAATCGCTGCGATGAATCGGTAGCCGCGCCTGGGCACGGTTTCGATGTAACGCGCCTCTTGTGCATCGTCGCCAATCGCCTTTCGCAATTGAGCGACCACCCGAGTGAGCGCGTTCGGCGTCACGAACGTCTCGTGCCAGACGGCGTCGAGCAGCTCGTCCTTGGTGACCAGGCGATCGTGGTGCTCGATCAGGAAGCGAAGCACGTCGAACGCCTTTGGCTCGAGGAGGACCTTTCGATCGCCGCGCGACAGCGACATGCGCGCGAAATCCACGCGGATGTCGCCAAATCGAAGAATAGAGGTGTCCAGGCCGGATCCGCCGACGTGAATGTGCATGCTGCTTCGTATTTGCCGAATGTGACGCGCCGGTTACGACTGTTCGTCTATTCGACGCTGAGCCGCCTGGCCGGGCCGTCGAAGGTCACCCTCTTGAACCAGTGCAGCGGGAGAAGGCCGTCGCCCTCCAGACCCGGCGTGCCGTGCCGCTCGATCAAGACGGCTGGCAGATCGACAAAGTTCGTCGGACCCACTTGGAGCTCGCTGACTCGAATCGGTTGCACGTCCGCTTCGGAGGTCAGCGTGTTCATCCGTGTGCGTCCTGGCGAGCGTCTCAACGGCGGCAGCCGCGTGTCGTCACGCTGGTAGAGCACGAGTCCCTCCGCCCCGCTGTCTGGGATTAGACGAAGGCTTGAAGAATCTCGTTGGAGCAGTTCGATGACAAACCGGCCGTCGGCGGGTTGCAGGGGAAAGCTGGCCTGGCCAGGAGGAAGTGCCTCGTCTGGTGAGTGCCAGATGACGCGCCGATTGGCAAAGTCGATGGTATAGCGGCGAGACGCGAGCACGTCCTGCCCGATGACGCCGACGATACGACCGGTGGGATCGATGGTTCGACCCGGGACGAGAGACGCCAGCACTCCAGAGTCGAATGTCGGTCCCAGCGTCACGCGATCGAGCCGGACAATCGCGCGCATCGCGACCCCAATCGACGAGCGTACGAGCGACTTGGCGACGGCGGGCGCGCCAAGCTTCTGCGCCAGGGTCTCGGTGATGAACGAGTGACTGGATCCGGTGTCGAGGATGAATGCGAACGGCCCCTGGTCGTTCAGCCTTACGGGAAGCACGATCTCGCCTGGCTTGCTGGATTGAAGCGGCGTGGCCCCGGTCGCATCGAGGGCGCGAACGACGCCCGTCCCAGCGGCCATCACAACTGTCACCACGATCACCCAACATCGCACGCGACACCTCGATGGGTGTCAATGTGCGCCGGCGGTCCTCTCCGAGTCGTGATGAAGCGATGAGGAAGCTGTGATGGAAGGTGAATGAATGCATTGGCGATCGACCGAATGACTGATCGACCGGTTGTTTGGCGATGGACGAATTGGCGACTGGGTGAATCGATTGGGCGATTTCGGGATTCCGGCAGCCAATCTCCAAATCGCCCACACGAAGGCCGTCCATCAGATGGAGCTGTCGCGCGAGCAGGCGCTCTCGATGGCCAAACCGGCGCAGTGACGGCGGCGGACAGATTCCGTCTGTCCGCATTTCGAGGCGGGCGTAAGATCGGAGGTGGAGTGGAGACACACCGATGAGCGTCCTCCTCAGAAGTCTCGTCGTCGCCGTGATCGTGCTGGGCTCTGGACAGCTGTCGTGGGCACAGACGGCCGAGGAGGTTATCGAGCGATCGTTGACCGCGATGGGCGGACGCGCGGCGCTGGCGAAGGTGAAATCGCGATCGACCACCGGGACGATCGCGCTCTCGACGCCTGGTGGCGATGCCACGGGATCGGTTGAGGTCCTGAACGCGGCGCCGAACAAGTCGCGCTCGCTGGTTCAGATCGACCTGTCGGCGCTTGGCGCCGGAAAATACGTCCTCGACACCCGCTTCGACGGCACCTCGGGCTATGTGCTGGACAACCTTCAGGGCAACCGCGAGATATCCGGCAACCAGCTCGACAACCTGAGAAACGGCGCGTTCCCGCATGTTTTCCTGAACTACAAGGCGCTTGGCACCACCGCCCGCGTGAGCGGCCGCGAGAAAGTGGGCGAGCGTGATGCCTACCTGCTGATTCTCGAGCCGACGTCAGGCTCCGTCGTGCAGCAATACATCGACGCCGAAACCTACCTGATCATCAAGACGGTGGTGAAGGTCGACGTGCCGCAGCTCGGCCGGGAGATCGAGCAGACGACCGACTACGCCGACTACCGCGACATCGACGGCCTCAAGATCCCGTTTCGATTCGCCGCGACCTCATCGATTCAGAGCTACACCATCACCGTCACCAAGGTGGAGCACAACGTGACGGTCGACGAAAAACTGTTCTCAAAACCCGCCCCTTACTGACGTAGCCGCGGAGACGCGGAGACGCGGAGCGATCAGGCCGCGTGCGAATACATCGCACGGACACACCGAAACACAGAAGCGCGGACGGCTCAACTGATTTCGGCTTCGTCATTGCCCCGCCCGCGCTGCCCTATCAGCTACAGGTCGATGCCGCCGATCGAGCGCCGTTGTGGATGATCGACGACGATGGCGCGCGCGGCGGTGAGAGCCTTCACCGAGTGCGTGGTGCCTGGCGGGACGACAGCGGCGCCGCCGGGACCGACGACCTGCGTCTCACCGCCGATGGTGATTTCGAGCCGACCCTCCACGACGTTCCAGACCTCGTCGTTCTCGTGGGAGTGTTCGTGGATCCACGCCCCGGCCTCGACGCTGTAGTACGCAAAGGTCATGTTCGCTGAATGGAAGAAAGACCCCTTCCAGCCTTCTCGAGGCTCCTTCACGCGCAGTCGATTTGTGTCGATGAATGCCACGTCTATTCTCCCTGGCGAATCGCGCCGCGAAAAGCGAATGGCGAACCGCGAATCGCGACTCAGGCTACCCCAGGCGCGGCTTCGCCGATCACGTTCAGCATCGCAAGCCCGACGGGCGGGGTTGCGCTCGTCTCGGGCATGTCGCCGTCGGCGGCAAATGTCACGCCGAGCGGCTTGTGCGTCGAGACCACGACGGTACGCGTGTCGCGGCCGATGAACTTGTCGATGTCGTTCGGGAAACACACCGCGATCTCGCTCGGGCCGTATTCGCGAATCAGCGCGGTTTCCAGCACGCGGACGCCCGCCGGCATGTAGCGCGCGGAGCCATTGTTACTGGCCCCACTTCGGGTACTTCCGGTTCAGCACGCCTTCGAGCCAGATCGGCAGCGACGCCATGCTCATCTGGATGAAGTAACCGGCGTGGTCGATGACTTCTGTCAGTGGGGCCGAGATCACGATCCGCGCACCACGGCGTCGTTCGCTGAAGGTGAAACCGGATCCGTGCCATTGCTCGGGGTCGTCACGGCAGGCTCTCGTGTAGCTGTGGCGCTGGGAGTCTGCGGCCCAGATTCTTAGCTACGTTGGCCGGTTCTGCGAGTTCTACTGGTTCCGCCTGCTCAGGTGGTGAGACCGCGATCGGCCAGGGGCGAATGGCGAGCGGCGAATAGCAGCCGGCGAATTGCCTGCGGTAACATCGCGACCGCCATGAAAAAACCGCTCCTCTTGACGCTTGTTTTGCTTTCGACCCTGGTGGTGTCCGCCCAAGAGCCCCCGGCGCAGCCAGGCGACGAGGCTCGAAGCCAGGACCCCTGGGGCTCAGCGACCTTCTCTGACCTGCGGCTGCGCGCCGTCGGTCCCGCCATCGCGTCCGGCCGCATCGGTTCGATCGCCGTGCACCCCGAGAACAAGCAGACGTGGTACATCGGCGTGTCGTCGGGCGGTGTGTGGAAGACCACCAACGCCGGCATCACCTTCACACCACTGTTCGACAACCAGAGCAGCTACTCGATCGGCACGGTCGTGATCGATGCGAAGAACCCAAGCACCATCTGGGTCGGCACCGGCGAGGCCAACAACCAGCGCAGCGTCGGCTATGGCGACGGCGTCTATCGGAGCGACGATGCCGGCAAGACGTGGCGCAATCTGGGCTTGAAGACCTCCGAGCAAATCGGACGCATCGTGATCGATCCGCGCGACTCGAAGGTCGTCTTCGTGGCGGCATACGGGCCGCTCTGGAGCGCGGGAGGGGAGCGCGGCCTCTACAAGACGGCCGATGGTGGCGCGTCGTGGAACAAGGTGCTCGAGATCAGCGAGAACACCGGCATCAGCGACGTGGCGATCGATCCCAACAATCCCGATGTGATGCTGGCGGTCGCGCACCAGCGTCGTCGCCACACCTGGACGCTGATTCACGGCGGGCCTGAAAGCGGCCTTCATAAGTCGAGCGATGGCGGCAAGACCTGGCGCCGAATTCGCGGTGGACTGCCCGGCGGCGACCTCGGCCGCATCGTGATTGCGTTCTCGCCGGCGCAGAAGGGCCTGGTCTACGCCAAGGTAGAGACCAACGAGAACACCGCAATCTACGCCTCCACTGATTCCGGCGACAGCTGGGAGCGCCGCGGCAACGTGCAGGCGCAGCCGATGTATTACCAGAACATCCACCCGGATCCGAAGGACCCGGGCCGTCTCTATGTGCCGACCGTGCAGACGCAGATCTCCGAGGACGGCGGCCGCACGTTCCAGAACCTCGGCGAGCGCAACAAGCACGTCGACAACCACTTCGTCTGGATCGATCCGGACGACACGAACCATCTGCTCGAGGGCTGCGACGGAGGGCTCTACGAGAGCTGGGATCGCGGCCAGCTGTGGCGTCACTTCACCAATCTATCGGTGACGCAGTTCTACAACGTCGAGGTCGACAACGCGTCGCCGATCTACAACATCTACGGCGGCACGCAGGACAACGAGACGCTCGGCGGCCCGTCGCGGTCCCGCGGTCCGGATGGGACGACGAACAACGACTGGTGGGTCGTGACCGGCGGCGATGGCTTCGTCGCGCGCGTCGACCCAACCGATCCCAACATCGTCTACGGCGAGTCGCAGTACGCGGGCATCGTCCGGCTGGATCGCCGCACCGGCGAGCGCGTGAGCATCAAGCCCGTCGAAGGCAAGGACGAGGACGCGCTCAAGTACAACTGGGAGACGCCGTTCATCATCAGTCCGCACAACGCCTCGCGCTTGTACCTGGGTGCGAACCGGCTGTTTCGCAGCGACGATCGCGGCAACTCGTGGCGCCCGATCAGCCCGGATCTGACGCGGAAGACCGATCGCAATCTGCTGCCGGTGATGGGACGTGTGTGGCCGCCAGATGCGGTTGCTCAGCATCAGTCGACGGCCACTTGGGGAAACATCTCGGCGGTTACCGAGTCGCGGAAGAAGGAAGGTGTGCTGATTGCGGGAACCGACGACGGAGTCGTCCAGGTGTCGCTCGATGGCGGCGCCAACTGGCGGCGAAGCGAGAGGCCGCCCGGACTCCCGGACTACGGGTCCTATGGCGTCTACGTCCAACGCGTCTATACGTCCAAGACCGACGAAGAAGTGGCTTACGCACTCTTCGACAACAGCAAGAACGGAGACTTCAAGCCGTACGTCTACAAGAGCACGAACAAGGGCGCGTCCTGGACGTCGATTTCCGGCGACCTGCCGGCCAATGGTCCGGCGCTGGCCTTTGCCGAAGACCACGTCAACCCCGACCTGCTGTTCGTCGGCACCGAGTTCGGCCTGTTCTTCACCGTGGACGGTG
The DNA here is from genome assembly GCA_963773045.1 of uncultured Acidobacteriota bacterium. GTDB lineage: Bacteria > Acidobacteriota > Vicinamibacteria > Vicinamibacterales > UBA2999 > 12-FULL-67-14b. Next base: position 1,056,425 of record CAVYZT010000005.1, read on the forward strand.
GGAAGAAGTGGATTCGCCTGCGGAACAACCTGCCGACGATCCCCGTTCGCGATCTCGCGATCCAGGAGCGAGAGAACGATCTCGTGCTGGCGACGTTCGGGCGTGGGTTCTACGTGCTCGACAACTACGCGCCGCTCAGGAACCTGACCGCCGACATCTTCCAGAAGGAAGGGCACGTGTTTCCGTCTCGCCCGGCGGTCATCGAGGTGCCGGACACTAGCAAGGACCGCGGGTCACAAGGCGAGCAGCTGTGGATGGGAGAGAATCCCCCCGTTGGCGCGGTGATCACTTACTGGATCAAGACCACGACGCAGACCGCGCGTCAGCGACGGCAGGAAGCGGCGCGGGCGGCGGAGCAGAAGAAGGCCACATCTCCGTATCCATCGCAAGCTGATCTCACCGCCGAGGCTGACGAAGAAGCGCCGCAGACATTTCTCACCATCACCGACTCGGCCGGCAAGGTCGTTCGTCGTCTTGTCGTCCCCGGCAATCGAGGGATTCACCGCTTTGCCTGGAACCTTCGCGGCGTGGCGGCCACGCTTCCGCCGGCGGGGGGTCAGGGCGGAGGCGGCGGCGGTGGCGGCGGGTTTGGCGGCGGCGCCGCCCTCGGGCCGTTTGTCCCGCCTGGCACGTATCGCGCGACGCTCTCGCGCCGGGCCGGCGGCACGATCACCGCGCTTGGGGAAGCGCAGACAATCACGGTCGCTGCCGATCCGAATGTCACGTTGACACCGGCCCAGCGCACGGCGGCCACCGAGTATCAGGACAAGGTGGCCAAGCTACAACGCTCGCTCACCGGCGCGCTCGAACAGGCCAACAACATGAAGACGCGCACCACCGCGATTCGCCGCGCGATTGTCGATTCGGCGGCCGACATCAAGCTGCTGGACGAGGCGATCAAGTTCGATCAGCGGGTCACCGCGGTCCAGCGCGAGCTGCGTGGCGACGAAACGCTGCGCGGTCTCGAGTCGGGGTCACCGTCGACCATCCAATCGCGAGTCAACTCGGCGGCCGCGGGCGCCCGGGGGCTCACCGGGGCGCCGACGGGCACGCAACAGACGAACTACACGGTGGCCAACGACGAGTTGAACGCCGAGCTGACGAAGTTGCGAGCGCTCGAAGCCGAGCTGAAGAAGTTCGAGCAACAGCTCGAAGCCGCCGGAGTGCCGTACACGCCCGGCCGCTGGCCCGGACAGTGAGTGGGGACAGACCCCGGGGACAGACCCCGGGGACAGTCCCCGATGGCATGGAGCGTGCGCGGGTAGTCCCCGATGGCATGGGGCGTGCGCGGGTGGCAGAAATTGCGCTACGGGAAAGCTGGTGACGTCGCCGGGCCGAGGCCCTTGTAGACGAACTTCTGCACGCGCTTGCCCTCGTAGGTCTCGGTGATGTAGAGGTTGCCCGTCGCGTCCGACGCGATATTGTGCGCTCCGTAGAACTGGCCGACCCAGTGGCCGGCGCGGCCGAACACGCTCACCACCTCGAGCGTGTCCCGACGCAGAGTCCAGATCTGCTGGTTGGTCCCATCGGGGACGATGAGAAAGGTCTGCGCGGGATCCGGTGAGAACGCGATGTCCCACACCGACCCGCTGCCGAGCGTCTGCTTCGCGACAAACGCCTCGCGCACGAAGGTGCCGTCCTTGCGAAACACCTGAATGCGATCGTTGGTGCGGTCGCACACGTACACCAGCCCGTCGTGGCTGATCCGCACCGCGTGCACGATGCGAAATTGCGGCGCCGGCGGTCCATCAGGATCGTAATTGCTCGGCCGATTCTCGTTCTGCACCGCGCCGCTGAACGGCCCGGGCAATTTCTCTCCCGCCCGCGTGAAATAGCCATCGTCCGGCGGCTTGCCGTACGCGCCCCAGTGGCGTTTGTAGGCGCCGGTCAGTGCGTCGAAGACGATCAGCCGGTGGTTGACGTATCCGTCAGCCACGTAGAGCTCGTTGGTTGGTTCGTCGACGATCATGTGTGCCGCGGCGCCAAGATTCTTCGTGTCGTTGCTGCCGCCGCCCTGGCCCTTACGGCCGATCTGCATCACGAACGTGCCGTCGCGTGTGAACTTGAGGAGGTGCGAGTCCTTCTCCCCTCCGCCAGATACCCAGACGTGATCGCTCGCGTCGACGTGAATCCCGTGCTCGAGGTCGGGCCACTCGTATCCCGATCCGGCGCCACCCCACGAGGAGACGAGCTTTCCTGCGGGATCGAACTCCAGTACCGGTGGCGCGGCCCGCCAGATCGATCGCGTCTCGTTGGGCTGGAGCGTGGTCGGGCGATGCGTCACCCAGACGTGCTGCCGAGAATCGACTGCCACGCCGACAACGGCGCCAAGAATCCATCGATTCGGCAGCGGCTGAGGCCAAGCGGGATCGACGATGTAAGTCGGAACACGGTCGGTGTTTTGTGCTTCGGTGAAGACGCTGCTCATGGCCAGTACAGAGATCAACGATCCGATTGATGTCCTGCGCATGCGCACCCGGGTGCAGTCTATCGTGACTGGCGACTTCCTCTTTGTCTCTGTTTTGTCTTTTCTTTCTTCGTTCGTGCTTCTTCTGTCCTGTTTCCAGTTTCTTTCTGCTAGACTCCCTGCCCATTCGCGATGCCGTTCGACACGGCGCGCAGCTCAGAAAGGAGCCTCACGATGCGCCTCGCACGTTGGTCAGTCATGGTGCTGCTGGGCCTCGCGACATCCTCCGTCGCACTCACACAGGAGAAAGGCGGGCAGGAAGAGTTCGGACCGTACGAGTTCGTCGACAACTGGCCGCAACCCTTGCCCGATGGTCCCGACGGCGTCAAGCACGACGGCTGGACCTGGGGATCGGTCGGCGCGGTCTATGCCGAGACGCCCGATCGCATCTGGATCGCGCAACGCGGCGAGCTGCCGCTGCCGCAAGGCGCCAAGCCGTGGACGCCGTACGCGCTGCTCAATCCCTCTCGTGGCAACGCGACCGGCAACGACGACGGGCTGGGCGCGACGTGCGAGCCGACGGCCAAACGCGGCTGGGAGCGGCGGTATCACCATGTCCTCTTCGTCGTCGATCGCACCGGCAAGATGGTGCAGTCGTGGCCGCAGCACGACAAGCTGTTCGAGATGACCTGCGGGCGCGGACCGCACAAGATCAAGATGAATCCGTACGACCCGGCAAAGCACGTCTGGGTGATCGACGATCAGCTCCACGTCATCCACAAGTTCACCTATGACGGCAAGCTCGTGACGACCATGGGCACCAAGGGGCAGCGCGGGCGCGACGGCGGCCGGCTGTTCGATCGGCCAACCGACATCGACTGGCTGCCCGACGGCACGTTCTTCATCAGCGACGGCTACGGCGGCACGCGGGTCGCCAAGTTCGACAAGGATGGCAAGTTCATCAAGGACTGGGGCGGACCCCCGAAGGACCCGAAGAACCCGGGCCCGAACGAGTTCAACACGGTCCACAGCATCCAGATCAGCAAGGACCGCCGCTTGTTCGTCGTCGATCGCGGCCATCGTCGGATCCAGGTGTTCGACGAGAACGGCAAGTTCCTCGACATGTGGTCGACGGGAATGCGATCGCAGCCCTACGCCCACTTGATCACGACCGATCAGTTCCTCTGGATCTCGGATGGGGGAACCAACCGCATCGTGAAGTACGACCTGAACGGGAAGTATCTCTACGGCTGGGGTGCGCCGGGCACGCTTGCGGGGCAGTTCGACGGACCGCACTCGATCACCGTGGATCAGGAAGGCAACCTCTACCTCGCCGAGGTCTTCAACGGCCGCGTCCAGAAGTTCCGGCCCAAGAAGGGCGCGGACCCCACGAAAGTCGTCGGGCAGGAACTGCGTTACCGAGCGCCCGGAACGGCGCAGTAGCGATTCCGGGATCCAGGGGTCCGGGATCCGGGTCCGGGAGGCCGGTTCCCGATCCCGGATCCCGAGTCCCGACTCGCGATTCTTGGCTCTCCCAGATCCCGGCCTCCGGCTCCCGGCTCCCGGTCTCCATAGACAATCCGTAGACAAACCCTAGACATCGTTTGACATCGACGCCGCCCGCGTTGGCGGTACCCTCCGCGAAAGTACGTTTGTCCTTCGAGGAGGGCCTCTTGCTCAAACAGAGTTTGATGGTTGTTGGCGCCTGCGTCCTGCTATTCGGGGCGGACCCAGTCTTCGGTCAGCAGCGAGGATCAATCACCGGGCGAGTGGTCGATGCGGCGGGCCTGGCCATGCCGGGCGCGACAGTGACGGTGACCGAACAGAACACCGGGTACACCCGTACGGTGGTGACGGCAGAAACCGGCGGCTATCAAATCCCCAATCTCGATCCGGGCACCTACACGATCGCCGTGGAGATGAGCGGATTCGCCACGACGAAGCAGACCGACTTGCTGCTCACCGCCGGCCAGGCGGTGACGCTCGAGGTCAAGATGCAGGTCGCGGGGTTGCAGGAGCAACTGGTGGTCACCGCCGAGTCCCCGCTCGTCGAGACGACGAGCAATCAGATTGGCGGCACGCTGTCGCGGCACGAGATCGAGGATGTGCCGTCGAATTTCCGCAACTTCACGGCGCTCACTCAGCTGGTTCCAGGAATCACGCCCAATCCGGCGGCGTCGACGTTCGAAGGCGGCCAGGTCGTGGCCAACGGGACGCCCTCGCAGCAGAACGTCTACCTGCTCGACGGCATGTACAACAACGACGATCGCCTGGGTGGCAGCCAGGGCACACAGGTGCGGGTCGTGCTCGACAACATCGAGGAGTATCAGGTGCTGTCGAATCAGTACAGTTCCGAATACGGCGGCGGCGCGGGCGCGATCATCAACATGGTGACGCGTGGCGGCACGAACCAGCTGAACGGCCGCGTCTACGCCTACTTTCGCGACGACACGTTCAACGAGGCCAACGCGTTCCTGCCATCGGGCGCGCTCAAACCGCCGGAGCGCACGCTGCAGAGCGGCTTTGGCCTTGGCGGCCCCATCATCCGCAATCGCGCGCACTTCTACTTCACGCTCGAGCACGACAGCGAGCAGATTGCAGGCTTCAAGCGGTTTCCAGCCTCCGCCGCGCCATTGGCCACCGACATGGTCGGCGAGTTCACCGTTGACGCGAACAACTACTTCGCGCGGGGCGATCTGCAGCTGAACCCCAAGAACTTGATCAACGTGCGCTGGCTGCTCGAGACCGCGCCGACCCGCGGCGAAGGGTTCAACACCAACAATCAGACCATCGATGCGCAGACCTGGGAGAGCGACTGGGATCACATGATCAGCGGCACCTACACGGCCGTGCTGAGCGATCGGGCATCGAACGTGATCCGCCTCGGCCGCATCGGCGAAAACCTCGCCACCGGTGCGCAGACCTACTTCGACGAGAACGTGAACTTCATCGGCTTCGCCGGCCGCGATCCGTTCACGATCGGACAGTCGAACGTACATCCGAGTTTCGTCACCGGCAAAGGCGGATCGATGGTCCAGACCATCATCCGTTCCTACATCTTCGACGAATCGTTCAGCTACTTCCTGCCGCGGTTCATGGGCGGCGAGCACACGTTGAAGGCGGGAGGTGGCATCAGCTACAACCAGATGCCGCCGCGCACCACGGTTGATTCGGGGACCTTCCAGTTCCGCACCGATGCGGCCTACAACCCGGCGGTCGCCGCAACGTATCCCTTTCAGTTCGACATTACGTTGGGGCCCGAAGGCGTGAACGGTTTCGAAGTGTTCTCGCGCGATCGGCGCACGTACCTCTTCATCGAGGACAAATATCGCGTCAGCAACACCCTCACGCTGAATCTCGGCTTGCGCTACGACAACCAGCGCCAGACGCCCGCCAGCAAGGACGACATCGCGCCCCGCCTCGGTTTTGCGTGGGACGTCTCCGGCTCCGGGCGCACCGTCGTGCGTGGCGGGATCGGGAAGTTCTACAACTATGTGCCGGTCGTACTCGACCTCACCCAGCAGCAGCAGGCTCTGGTCACGCAATTCCCGGTCGTGTCGGTCACCGATCCTCTGAGCCCCGTGTTACGGCCCGACCTGATCAGCGACTCCAACGGCAATCCGGGCGTGGCCGTCCTGAGCGCCGCCGGACAGGCCGAGCTGAACCGGTTGCGCACAACGGCATTCAACCGCAACCCCAGGTTCGACAGCGACGATCGCCAGATGTCTTACCAGTGGTCGTGGAGCGTCGGCCTGAATCACCAGCTGTTCTCGAATGCCGCCATCGGTGTCGACTACGTCGCCAACGCGTCGCGCGATCAGATTGGCGTCGTCGATCTCAACGAGCCAGTGAATGGCGTGCGCCCTGGCGTGGGGGTGTTCGATCCAACCGGCGAGCTCATTCCTCCGGAAGCCCGCAGCGTGAACTACCAGCGCGTGCTGCAGACCCAGACCCGCGACGACTTCAACGGTGACTACAAGTCGCTGCAGATCTCGTTCGTCAGGCGCCTGGCCAATAAGTGGAGCGCGAGGGCGGCATACACCATCCAGGAGAGCCACTACGTCGGCCTCGGCAACCCGGATGCGCGGCGGATGTGGCTCGACAACGACATTCGCGCCGACTTCGGCCGGTTCACCTCGGATCGGCGTCAAGTGCTGGCCTTGAGCGGCACGGTGAATCCGTGGAGCACGCTGACGGTCGCGTCAGTGGTCAGCGCCATCACCGGCGCACCGATCAACGAGACGGTAGGCAGCGACGTCAACCGTGACAACGACAACAACGATCGTCCGATCAAGGGTGTCGACGACCTGGCCCGGCCAATCCAATCCGAGGTCGACAGCCAGGGCCGCGCCGTGATCAATGGCATCGACGGACCAGGGTCGCTGCTCATGGACATCTCGTTCCGCTACCAGGTGCCGATGCCGCGGGGCTTGGACAGTCTGGACCTGTTCTACGACGTGTTCAATCTGTTCAACCGCACGAATTATGTGGCGCCGAGCGGCAATCGTTCGTCGGCGAGCTTCATGGTGCCGACCGCGGCCCAGTTCCCGCGGCAGATGCAATTTGGGGTTCGACTTCGCTTCTGAGATCAGGAGCCACAAGAGATCAAGAGATCAGGAGAATCCGGGGTGCGACTCAGGTGTTGAGATCGCGGGCAGTTCGCCATACGCCATTGCTTTTCGCGAAACGCCAACGGCGTTCGCTGAAAGCTGAGTAGAGGAGGTAAACCGTGACCAGAACGTTGACCGCCGCATCTGCGGCACTCGTGTTGCTCTTGAGCGCGGGCGGCTTCGCCCAGGCGCCGGGAGAAAAGGGCGGGGGCGATGAAACCGGTCCGTACGATCTCGTCGCCGGCTGGCCGCAGAACTATTGCGGCGCGGGTCATGTGATCGGCTCTACCGCGGGCATCTGGGCCGAGAGCCCGGACCGCGTCTACATCTTCAATCGCGGCTGTCTGCCCGAGGTCAAGGACGAGCGGGGCGCGGCCGACAGCTTCATCCCGTCGCGAAATGCGTCGGGCTTCGACATGTCGCAGAAGGATCCCGCGCGTCACCCGCGCTGGGACCACGTCTTCAACGTCGTGGATCGAAACGGCAAGCTGATCGAGTCGTGGGATCAGCACAACAAGATGTTCGTCCGGCCGCACCGCATCCTCGTCAACCCATACGATCAGGAACGCCACGTGTGGCTGGTGGACGATGGCGCGCACGCCATTTACAAGTTCACGCGCGACGGGAAGAAGCTGGTGATGACCGTCGGCACGCCGATGCAGCCGGGCAACGACGGCACGCATTTCAACCGGCCGACCGACGTGGCGTGGCTGCCGGACGGCACTTTCTTCGTCAGCGACGGCTACGTCAACACGCGCGTGGTCAAGTTCGATCCGAACGGCAAGTTCCTGATGACCTGGGGACAGGCAGGGACGCCGCCGAATGAGAAGCGGCCCAGCTACATGAACACGGTCCACGCGATCGTCATCGACAAGAATCGCCGGCTTTACATCAGCGATCGCGCGAACTCGCGGATTCAGGTCTTCGACGAACACGGCAAGTTCCTCGACGCGTGGCCGAACGTCCGTCGTCCGTACTCGTTGATGCTCACCGAAGATCAGTTCCTGTGGGTGGCCGACGGCATCACCCAGAAGTTCACCAAGTTCGACCTGAACGGCAAGCTCCTCTATTCGTGGGGGACGTTCGGAGCGTTCCCCGGCGGATTCTGGGGCGTACACCAGTTCCACACCGACAGTGCCGGCAATCTCTACACCGCCGATGTGCACGTCGGGCGGCCGCAGAAGTTCAGCCCGAAGAAGGGCGCAAACCCGGCGAATATCATCGGCCGCTATATGAGGGGGACGGCGACGAGCAACTAGGACGCGATTCGCGATTCGCTAAACGGAGAGCTTTGCGAATGGCGAACCGCGAACGGCGAACAGCTATCCAATCAGCTGATACCCGCTCCCATGAACCGTGACGATGTAGCGCGGTTCGTGTGGGCGGGGCTCGAGCTGCGTCCGAAGCTTGGCGATGTAGTTGTCCACCGTTCGCGTCACCGAGAGCTGGTTGTAGCCCCACACGTCCCGCAACAACTGCTCGCGGCTGACAATCTGGTTGCGATGGGCGAGCAGATAGCGGAGCAGCTCGAACTCTCGCGCTGACAGCGAAATCCGCCGCCCTTTGCGCCGCACGAGGCGTTGCGGAACGTTGACCGTCACGTCGCCAAAGGTGAACTCCGGCCCGGTCGACGAGTGCCAGTCGTCGCGGCGCACCTGCGCCCGCGCGCGCGCCATCAGCTCTTCCACGCTGAAGGGTTTGCTCACATAGTCGTCGGCGCCCAGGTCGAGACCGCGCACGCGGTCGCGCTCGGTGGTGCGCGCGGTGAGCACGATGATGGGGACGTGGCTGCCGCGACTGCGCAGCTGCTGGCACAGCTCGAAGCCGCTCTTGCCGGGCAGCATCACGTCCACGAGCACGAGCGAGATGGCGTGCCGGTCGAACTCGACCAGCGCCTGCTCGGCGGAATCGACTGCGGTCACCCGGTAGCCTTCGTACTCCAGGTTGTCGGTCAGCAGATCGCGCATCTGCGGCTCATCCTCCACCACGAGGACTTCGCGCTGATTCGCGGTTGCCAGACTCGCGCTGCGTTTCATGTCGCCGCCTCCGTCTTCAGCGCCTCGGCGCGCGACGCCGACTCATGGCGGTCCTGCGCCTTGAGCGAGAGGATGATGCGGAACGTGGCGCCGTGGCCGGGCGTGCTCTCGACTTCGATGACGCCCTTGTGCGCGTGCACCAGCTCGAGCGCGATCGGCAGGCCGAGCCCGAAGCCGTTGCGATGCAGCGTCGCGCCCGGACCGCGATAGAATTTCTCGAAGATCCGCCGCTGGTCGGCCTTGCCGATGCCGATGCCTCGATCGGTCACTTCGATAATCGCCTGCGACGAGGTCGCGCGGACGCGAACCACGATGTGCTTCACCAGCGTGGAGTACTTGACGGCGTTGTCGAGGAGATTCACCAGCGTCTGCTCGATCGCCGCCGGATCGGCCAGCGTGTGCACCGCCGGCGCCGGTTCCTCGACCTCGAAGACGAACTGCGGATTCGACAGGCTCTGCTCGAATGCCGCCACGGTCTCGCGCGCGAGCAAGTTGAGATCGACGTCCTCGAACTCGAAGCCGCGCTGCTGCTGCAGCCGTGAGAACTCGAGAATCCGCTGCACCAGGGCGGACAGCCGCGTCGTTTCGTTGCGAATGATGCCGAGGTACTGCGCGAGCTTTTCGGGAGAGCGGGCGCGATCCATCGACAGCGTCTCGGTGGCGGCGCTCAGCAGCGAGAGCGGCGTCTTGAGCTGATGCGACACGTGGGAGACGAAGTCGGACTGCATGCGCGCCAGCTCGGCCGCCCGGCCGTTGGCCGTCACGGTGAGCCCGAGCGCGACCAGCATGAGGACGACCGACAGCACCGTCGGCCAGTAGCCGCCGGCCGGGCCGTACATGCCGCTGTCAACCGGCGCGCTCACTTCGACGCGGATCGTGCGGACCGGAGCGGCATAGGCAAGGCGGGACTCGATGCGATCGATCGGGTAATACGCCATCGGCAGGGTCGCCGATGCCGTGGTGCGTGCGGCGGAGGTCGAGCCGGTGTCGTAGACCAGCGAGCCGCCTTCGTCGATGACACGAAGGTTCAGCGGCTCGTCACGCCCGCGCTGCCTGAGCAGTGCGCCAACCTTGCCTTCGTGCAGCTCTCTGAAGAGGCGCGGGCCCATCGCCGCGGGCTCGATGACGAATCCAAGGATGGCGAAATACTCGAGCCGGCGCGCATCGTTCCAGAACAGGCGGAGGAAGACGGCGCGCTTGCCCGGTCCCACGCCTTCGCCGGCGACATAGATCTGCTGGCTCGGTGCGTGCTGTCGAGCCAGTTCGAGGATGGCGCGACCGAGCGGCGGATCGCGGGTGAACGCGTCACGGGGGCCCGCCCGATCGGGGGACCGCGTCGTCCCAGCCTGCGAGGCGAAGAGCGCTTCACCGGGCAGCTCCCGGTCGGTCTCGTAGCTCCAGACGAAGAACCGCTCGACGTGAGGGTACGCTGCTAGACCATCGGCAAACTCGCGCGCCACCAGCTCCAGCCGACCGGCTCGAAGCTCGGGATGGTTCACCGCGGTGAGCGTGTCGTACACCGGGCCTTCGAGCGCGCGCCGCGCCTCCGCGACGACGTCGTTGGCGGTCTGCTCCGCGATCTGCCGGAGGATGACGGTCGTCTGCGAGTCGAGCGTGGAGAGCGCGCGGTGCTGGTAGTAGAGGACCAGGCCCGCGGCGCAGAGCGCGGCCGCGATGGCGAGCACCACCGGCCGAGAGCTCCGCACTGTCGAGGCTACCCCATGCGATTCAGATGCGACCTTACGTCCCGGTCGATCGCCGCGTCAAGGTTGCAAAAACTGGATCCCGCGCATGCAGCATGCCATTGGGGACAGTCCCCGGGGACAGTCCCCAGGGACTGTCCCCGGCTCACTACGAGTGTTGATAGAGCTGGATCAGGTTGCCGCACGTGTCGGAACAGATGGCGATGGTGACGGGGCCGGCATGGGTCGGTTCCTGGGTGAATACCACGCCCAGGCTCTTCAGGCGCTTGAATTCCTTTGCGATGTCGTCCACTTCGAATGCCGCAAGCGGGATGCCGTTCTTGAAGATCGCCTCTTGAAATGGCTTGGCGGCGGGGTGGGAATTGGGCTCGAGGGACAGCTCGACATCGTCGGGCCCCTCCGGCGAGACGACGGTGATCCAGCGGTCCTGGCCAACCGGAATCTCGTGCTTCTTCACGAAGCCGAACACTTCCGTGTAGAACTTCAACGCCTTGGACTGGTCATCGACCATGATGCTCGTGAGTTTGATTCGCATGACCGTCAATGTAGCGTCGCGTTATCGGCCCGGCTTCTCGGAAATTGCGAAAGCGCTTCCCATCAGCGACAGGCACCCTGGCGTGAGGGCCATCGGCATCTCGCCTGGCGTCGTCATCATCGAGCGGACGCGCCGGCGATAGGCTGACGGCGTGGCCCCGACCCGGCGCGCGAACAGATTGCTGAAGCTGCCGAGGCTGCTGAAGCCCACTTCCATGCAGACGTCGGTGACCGACGCGTTGCTGGTCGCCAGCAGATACTTGGCGCGGTCGAGCCGCGACTGGATGCGGTACTGGTGCGGCGTCTCGCCGAAGACCGCCTGGAACTGTCGGATGAAATGAAACGGCGACATCGCCGCCACTCGCGCGACCTCGCGAATCGACACGGGTTGCTCAGGCGCCGCCCGCAGGACTTCGCGTGCCTGACAGAGCGATCTGAACGCTCCGGCGCTCAACATCCGATCTGAATACGACGGCGCGAGCGGGTTGTCAACGGGCGTCGCCCGGTTACGGTGGGGAGACAGTGGGGAGGCAGTGGGGAGGCAGTGGGGAGGCAGTAAGTGGGATTGCGACGGGCAAGCACTCCTAGCACTCCTTGAGATCGGAGACGCTCCTTAGACGGATCGCCCCACCGAGGAGGTTGGCGTCATATCATGTGCTGCATGTGGCGCGTGCTCGTCATCGCCGCCGTGGTCTTCGGTTGGGATCCCGACCGTGCGACCGCCCAGGACTTGCCGCGAGGGACGCTCATCGAGGATGTGAAGTGTCTCGACGATGCCAGTCAGAGTTACGCGCTCTATCTGCCATCGACGTATACGCCGGAGCGCGCGTGGAGTGTCCTGATGGCGTTTCATCCGAGCGCCCGCGGCCGCGCGATGGTCGAGAAGTACCAGGCGGCCGCCGAGCAATACGGCTACATCGTGGCGGGATCGAACACGTCGCGAAATGGGCCGTGGCCAGTGTCCGGAGCTGCCGTCCAGGCGATGTCACTGGACGTGGGACGCCGATTCTCGATCGATGCGCAGCGGATCTATCTCACCGGCATGTCCGGCGGCGCCCGCGTCGCGATGCAGGTGGGATTGGGATCGAGCACCATCGCCGGCGTCATCGCCTCCAGCGCCGGATTCCCCGACAGTCAACCTCGCGCGTCGGTTCCGTTTGCCGTCTATGGCACGGCGGGAAACGAAGACTTCAATTACATCGAGATGCGAATGCTCGATCGAGCGCTCACCTCGCCTCATCGCCTGGCGATCTTCTCCGGCGGACACACGCTGCCGACCGACGCGGTCGCGCTTGACGCCATCGAGTGGATGGAGCTGCAAGCGATGAAGTCGGCTCGACGGCCCCGCGATGAAGCTCTTATCGATCGGCTGATCGCGAAGCGGCGGCAGTCACTCGACGCCTCCGCCGCTCCGGCGAGCACGGTACACATGCTCGACTCCTTGGTCGCCGATTTCACCGGCCTTCGAGACGTGTCGGCCGAGGCAGCGCAGGCGGCGGCCCTGTCGAAGCAAAGCGACGTCAAGAAGGTCCTCGCCCGGGAACGGACCAACGACGATGCCGAGGTGCGAATGCTCTCCGAGGTCTTTGACCTCGAAGCGCAACTCGGCAATGGCGACGCGCGATTCGCCGCGCTCGGCCGCCTCAAGGGGCGGCTGTCCCAATGGGCGCGCCAGGCCGACGCGACGACCGATTCCCCGGACCGCAGTCAGGCGCGGAGACTGCTCGGAGCGGTCATGTCCGGGGCCGGCGGCAGGGTGAGCGACGCCGAGTACCGCAAGCTGCTCGATCAGTACCGCCGCCTACCCTGACGCCTGTCAATTGCCGAATGACTGAACGAGTGATTGACCGACTGTTGGTGATTCTGTGATTTCGTGAGCTCGTGAATCGATTTGAAATTTTCGATCGCCCGATCGATTCTCGCAATTCGCCAATCGCCAAATCGCTCAACAGTCACCAAATCTGTCATTCGGTCGATCGGCAATGTTTCCGCCCAACTTTTTCCTCCCCACACCGTCTAAGGGGAAGAATGGCTGCCGAACCGCTTCCGCTCCTGCAAGGCACTCTGGACCTGCTGGTCCTCCGGATACTGGCTGGGGGGCCGATGCACGGTTACGGCGTTGCGACGCTGGTTCACGAACGCACCGACGGTGACCTGGCCGTCGAAGACGCCGCCCTCTACCAGGCCCTCCATCGGTTGGACCGTCAGGGCTTTGTGGACGCCGAGTGGCGGCCGTCGGAAAACAACCGGCGCGCCCGTTACTACGAGCTGACCGCGGCTGGACGGAAGCGCCTGCGAGAGCAGACGGCGAGTTGGCGCCGTTACAGCCGCGCCGTCGATGCGGTGCTGCAGGGAGCGTAGAGGGAGAGAGTGATACAGAAAGTTGAAAGTTGCAGAGTTCAAAGTTAAGAGTTCAAGTCGAAAGTTGCAGAGTTCACGCCCGAACTTCCGACGGTGAACTCCAACTCTTAACTGTCAACTTTTGAACTTTGAACTTTTCGTCGGCCATCATAACGCGGGTGTATTTCTAGCCATGGCAGACAGGCAACGCGGCTTCTGGTATGTGCGGCGCCGCGCCGACAAGGTTGCTTCCGAGATCGACGAAGAGCTGCGCACTCACCTGGAAATGCGGATCAGCGATCTGACGGCGCGAGGTCTACTGCCAGAAGAGGCGCGGCACGAAGCGCTACGTCAATTCGGCGATCTCGAAGCCACACGGGCGTACTGCCGGCGGCAGGATCTCGGGAAGGAGACTCACGTGCAACGCGGACTGCTGTTCGAAGACCTGTGGCAGGACCTTCGCATCTGTCTTCGCGGACTGTTGCGCGCGCCGGTGCTGGCGCTGACGATCGTGGCCACGGTCGGACTCGGTCTTGGCGCAACGACCGTGATCTTCGCTGCCGTCCACGCGGCGTTCCTTCGCCCTCTCCCGTACAAGGATCCCACCAGGCTTGTGCGCATTTACACAGATGCGCCGCCATTCAAATTCCCGTTTTCCGTCGCGGACTACCTCGCCCTGCGCGAGCAGCAGACTCACTTCGATCAGGTCGCCTTGTATTCGAACCGATCGATGACCTACAGCGACGGTGCGGTGGCCGAGCTGATCAGAGGACGGCTGGTGTCTTCGAACTACTTCACGACCTTGGGGATCGTTCCAGCGCTAGGGCCAGGCTTCAGCGACGCGGATGGGCGTCCGGGCAATGCCCAGGCCGTCGTGGTCACGCACGGGTTCTGGCAACAGCGACTCGGCGGCCAAACAAATGTCATTGGACGACCGATCCGCCTGGACGGAGCCGACTATGCCTTGAGAGGCGTGCTCCCGGCGATGCTTGGTCCACTCGAGCGCGGGCAAGAGTTCTTCGTTGCTCAGCAGTTCAGTCCCCCGCCGCGCAAGGGGCCGTTCCCCTACATAGCGCTGGCGCGTCTGAAAAGTGAATCCAACCGAGGCCCGGCGGCGGACGAACTGAGAGCCATCAACCAGCGAATGTTTCCGATCTGGAAGGTCTCGTATCAGGACGACAAGGCCACGTGGAGCATGATGGATCTTCAGGACTTCGTCGTCGGCGACACGCAAACCATTGCCGGGCTTGCACTCGCTGCGGTCGGGCTGGTTTGGTTGATCGCGTGCACCAACGCGTCCAATCTGCTGATCGCACGAGTCACCAGTCGCCGGCGCGAGCTTGCGGTTCGCGCCGCGCTGGGCGCATCTCGCGGCCGGGTCATCCGCCACTTGCTCGTCGAAAGCGCGCTGCTCGCGACCGGCGCCGTGATCGTCGGCGGAGCGTTCGCGTGGGCAGGCGTCGGATTGCTGCAGGCGGTTGGCGCGACATACTTTCCACGAACCCAGGAGATTGGGTTCGACGGACCGGTGATCTGGATGATCGTCGCGCTGACGGCGGCGAGCGCGCTCATGTTCGGCCTGGTGCCCGCGGTGCACGGGACAGGTGGCCCGGTGGACGAGTCGCTGCGATCCTTGGGCCGCTCATCCACTGGCAGCCGCGGCGTCCAACGGCTCCGCCGCGCCCTTGTCGGCAGCCAGTTTGCCATCGCCACGCCGCTGCTGGTTGTTGCCGGGTTGCTCCTGGTCAGCTTGAACGCCCTCAAGCAGGTGGATCTCGGCTTCGACAGCCACAACATCCTCACCGGGTCGATGCGACTGCCGGCGGCGTCGTACTCCGAACCGGCGCGCGTCAAAACGTTCTACGACGAGCTGAAGCGGCGCGTGGAAGCGCTGCCGGGTGCTGGAACCCTTGCGTTCAGCGACAGCCGCCCGCCAAATGGCGTCAACAACTTCAACAACTTCGATCTCGAGGAATTCCCCACTCTGCCCGGGCAGTCGCAGCCGGTAACACCATGGGTGGCAGTGACGCCAGACTACTTCCGCGTGCTTGGCCTGACGCTGATCGAAGGGCGGCTCCTCGAGCAAGACGATGCCGAGCGGCCCAATCTCGAATCGGTGGTTGTCGATCGCGCGTGGGCCCGCCGCTTTTTCCCCAACCAGAGCGCCATCGGCAAGCGATTTCGCGAAGGCGGATGTACCACCTGCCCATGGACGTCGGTCGTCGGCATCGTCAGCGAAGTGAAGTACGTCGGCCTCGACCAACCGGACCAAGGGACCGTCTACTCACCGCTGAACCAGCCGCCGGCGCGGAACTTCATCATGCGAACGCGACAGGACGCGCAAAGCCTGTTGCCGTCGATTCGACAGGTCCTGCGCGAGCTGGATCCGAGCGTGCCGCTGTCAAACGCCGCGTCGATGGATGAGCTGGTTGCGCAGTCGCTCGAGCGGCCCCAGTCGCTGTCGATGCTCGTCGCGTCGTTCGCCGTCGTCGCGTTGCTGCTATCGGTGGTCGGGATCTACGGAGTGATGACCTACTACGTCCAGCAGCACGCCAAGGACATCAGCATCCGGCTGGCGCTTGGCGGAACCCCAGGCGAAGTGCTGCGCTTGATTCTGGGTCAGGGCATGCGATTAGTGTCGATCGGTGTGGTCATCGGAGTGTTGACCGCTGTGGGAGTGACGCGACTGATGTCGAGTCTCCTGTTTGGCGTCAGCGCGGCCGACACGTTGACGTTTGTGACGGCCAGCCTGCTGCTGTTGACCGTTGCCCTCCTCGCCTGTTTCGTTCCCGCGCGGCGGGGCGTCGCCGCGCAGCCGGCCACGGTACTGAGAAACGAGTAGGTTCTGCAGGTTCTTCAGGTTCTTCAGGTTCTACGGGTTCTCTAGGTTCGGCGGGTTCGGAACCCGCGGAACCCGCAACCTGTAGAACCTGCAACCTGCAGAACCTGCAGAACCTGCAGAACCTGTTGAGATCCTCCTACTCCGATCTCAGCGTCACCGCCGGATCGACCCACGCGGCTCGCCAGGCGGGCAGCCAGCATGCGATCGCGGAGACCGCGAGGAGGATTGCGACCACCGACGCGTAGGTCGCAGGATCGAGCGCCGAAATGCCGAAAAGCAGTGAGACGACGGCCTGGCTCGCGGCGGCGGCGCCGGCCAACCCGATGATCACGCCAAGGACGGTGAGGCTCATGCCCTGACGAATCACGAGCACGAGAATGCTGCGTCGCGAAGCCCCCAGCGCCGAGCGCACGCCGATCTCGCGTGTCCGCTCGGTCACGCTTCCGGAGAGCACGCCGTAAGTGCCGAACGCGGCGAGAGCGAGCGCGACCAGGCCGAACACTTCGAACAAGGTCAACGCAAAGCGGCGTTCGGCGGCCGACGCGGCGAGTAGACTCTCCATCGTCGCGACGCGCGTGATCGGCTGATCTTTGTCCACCGACCAGATCGCTCGCTGAATGGCGGGCGCCAGCGCTGCCGGGTCGCGTTCGGTGTGCACGACGAGCGACAGAGCGCTGTCCGCGAATGGCCACTGCGTAGTGGTCACATAGACGGCATCGGCTCGAGTCACCGCCAGCGACAGCTGCTTCACGTCGCCGACGATGCCGACGATGGTGTACCAGGGCCCGGAATCGGGCCCGATGTGCAGACGCTGGCCGACCGGATCCTGATTCGGGAACCGCCGCCTCGCATAGGACTCGTTGAGCAAGACGGCGAGCGGCGCGCCCTCCGAATCGTGTGCGTTCAGCAGCCGCCCTTGCCGAAGTGGAATGCCAAGCGCTTCGAGGGTCCCGGGCGAGACCGCGTATCGTGCCGCTCCGCGGTCTTCGTTCGACTCGACCGTGGGTGCAGATTCGAAGTGCACGCCGTACGTATCGGAGTTGCTGCTGCTGAGCGGCAGCTGACTCGTGAATCCGGCGGACACGACACCGGGCACCTGCCGGACGGCATCGAGGGCGCTGGCGAAGAAGGCGTTGGTGACCTTCGGATCGTTGTAACGGCGACCCGATGTCTGCACCTGCATGCTGATGCGGTTGAGCGCGTCGAACCCGGCGGGGACCGCGAACAGACGCTCGACGCTGCGAAACAGCAGGCCGGCGCTGACCAGAATCACCAATGCGAGAGCGACCTCGGCGACCACGAACGCATGACGGATCGCGTGGTGACGACTTGTAGAACGTGAGCCATGCGGCACTCCGACATGACTCTGTTTGGACGCGTGCAGAGCGGGCATGAGCCCGACCAGTACACCGATGAACGTGATGACGCCGAGTGCGAAGGCGATGACTGAGCCGTCCACCGTAATGGCACTGACTCTCGGCAGAGCCGTTGGACTGGCCGCCACCAGCGCCCGTACTCCGGCGGCGGCCGCGGCTACTCCGATCCCGCCGCCGATCGCGGTCAACAGCAGCGTCTCGGTGATCAATTGCCGCGTCAGGCGGAGACGTCCCGCGCCAAGCGCCATTCGCATGGCGAACTCCCCTTGTCGTTGCGCGGCTCGTCCGAGCAAGAGGTTGGTCACGTTCACGCAGACAATCAGCAGCAGCATGGTCACGGCTCCGAGCACGGCAAGGAGTGCCGGCTTGACGTCGCTGGTGGTTTCGTCCTGCAGCCTGGTGACCGTGAGCCCCCTCGACATCAGCGCCCACGGTGGCCGCGCGAACTCCGGCACGCGCAGGCTGGCGATCCGATCCAGATCCGCCTTTGCTGCGCCAATGCCCGTCTGCCTGACGATGCGTCCGATCAGTTGCAGGTGATGGCCCCACTCGCGGCCCTGCGCAGGAAGCGTCTGGTCGTACTGCAGCGGTCGCCAGATCTCGGCCGCTGGCGACAGGATATTTTCGAACGCGCTCGGCATCACTCCGATGACCGTGTGACGGTCATCGTCGAGCAGGATCGGCTGGCCGACGATGGCGGGGTCGGCGGCAAAGCGGCGGCGCCAGAGGCCGTGGCTCAGAATCACCACGTTCTGCGCGTTCGGTTGGTCGTCGGACCCGTGGAACCCGCGGCCGAGCGACGGCTGCACACCGAGCACGTGAAAGTAGCCGGCGCTCACGCGCTGGCCATCGAGACGCTCAGGCTCGGCCGATCCGGTCAGCGTCGCCGCCGATGGTCGCATCACCGCGAACGATTCGAACGTGCGAGACCGCTCGGCCATTTCCCGGAAGCTGCCGAACGTCACCGGCAGGCCCGAGCCGTCGGTGCCGTGGTCCCAGACGGTGACGATTCGATACGCATCCGGATACGGAAGGCTGTCGAAGAGGATCGGCTTGGCGGCGCTGAACACGGTAGTACTCGCACCGATTCCCAGTGCGAGCGTGATGATGACGATGGCAGCGAATCCAGGACTGCCTCGGACGCGCCGCGCACCGTAGCGCAGATCGGCGAGAAACGTTTCGACCACGCTCTCCCAGCCGCCGGAGCGCACGTCTTCGCGCACCACTGCTGGGTTGCCCAGTTCCAGCCGGGCGGCGCGGCGTGCCTCCTCCGGAGTGAGCCCGGTGGCGAGGTAGGCCGCGATTGCCTCGTCCAGGTAGTGAGCCATCTCGTCCTCGACGGCGCGTTCGGCGAGGTCGCGATGCGTGAGCGAGTAGAAGCCGCGGGTGATCGGGCGCCAGAACGCCATGACTACCGAGGCTCCGCCTCAGCCCCCGAGAAGAACCGCACAGTTTCGGGCTTCGCCTCGCTAGTGGCCGCGTCGTTTTGCCCCCTCCGGCGGGGCGAGACGTCTTGAAGGCCGGTCGGCAAGACTTGACACATGGGTGTGGAATTCCGCCTTCAAGACGTCTCGACCTCGGCCTTCAAGAGACGCGCGACGGCCGCCACCCGGCGGGACCAGTCGGCGGTCTCCCGCTCGAGCTGCTTCCGGCCGGCGCGCGTGAGCTTGTAGACCTTCGCCCGGCGCGCGTTCTCGGTTTCGGTCCACTCGGCGTCGAGCCAGCCGGCTCGTTCGAGGCGCTGGAGCGCGACCAAGAGCGAGCCGGGATTGACCTTGAACACGCCGCGCGAGATCTGCCCGACGCGCCGGGAGATGCCGAAGCCATGCATCGGCTCGAGGCTGAGCGTCTTGAGGATCAGCATGTCGAGTGTGCCTTGGATGACGTCGGTGCTGGGTTTGTCCATCAGAGCCCTCGTCGCGGCTGCCGGATCTGACGCGACGATAGATCCACTCATCTTGATTGTCAAGATGTGACAATCAAGACCAACAGCGAAGGGCACGAAGCATCCGCAAGGCAGGATGGAACACGAAGGGCGAGACGGACAGGAAGGGGCACGAAGAACACGAAGAACACGAAAAACGCGAAAAACACGAAGAACACGAAGGACACGAAGACAGGCTAGGATTGGCGGCGGATGGTGATTGACCGTCGTGCTGTCGAACACACGGCGCGCGTGATCGCGCCTCACACCCGCGTGACGCCGATCGTGCGCGTGGACGCGTCGGACTTTGGCTTGCCCTCGTCCCCGCTCGTCATCAAGCTCGAGCAGCTGCAGCATGCTGGATCGTTCAAGACGCGTGGCGCCTTTGCGAATCTGCTGCTGCGTCAGCCACCGGCAGCCGGCGTCGTCGCGGCGTCAGGCGGCAACCATGGCGCGGCGGTCGCGTACGCCGCGATGCGCCTCGGCATTCCGGCGCGAATCTTCGTCCCCACCGTGTCGTCGCCGGCCAAGGTCGAACGGATTCGCTCGTTTGGCGCCACCCTCACAATCACCGGCGATCGATACGCCGACGCGCTGGCGGCCAGCGAAGCCTGCGCCGCCGAGTCGGGCGCGATGACCGTTCACGCCTTTGACCAGCGCGAGACGCTGCTCGGACAAGCCACGCTCGGAATGGAGTGGGCGGCTCAGGCGCCGGATCTCGACACGGTCCTGGTCGCGGTCGGCGGCGGCGGGCTGATCGGTGGAGTAGCCGCGTGGTACGCGAATGGACTGCGGGTCGTGGGCGTTGAACCAGAAGGAGCGCCCACGCTGTCGCACGCGCTTGCGGCAGGACAACCGGTCGATTCGCCAGCCGAAGGCGTGGCCGCCGATTCGCTGGCCCCCAGGCGCGTGGGCGAGTTGATGTTTCCGATCGCCCGCGATTTCGTCGATCGCGTGGTCCTGGTGACCGACGAGGCGATCCTCCGCGCTCAGCAGGTGCTGTGGGAAACCCTGCGCGTTGTCGCCGAACCGGGCGGCGCCGCGCCGTTTGCCGCCATTCTCTCGGGGCGCTACGCGCCCACGGCCGGAGAACGCGTCGGCGTGCTCATCAGCGGCGGCAACACGAAACTTCCATTCGGTCGGTAGAACCCTGTCGCCCGCCGTCGCTCGCGTGAGAAGTCATCGCGAGCTTTGGCCTGTTGCTCACCGCCCCAGCAGAGCGGCGACCGCCAGAACCAGCTCGGCTGGAATCACCGGCTTGGCGATATGCGCCTGGAATCCACTGGCCAGTGCGCTCAGCCGGTCTTCCGATCGCGCGTAGGCGGTGAGGGCGGCCGCCGGAATGCGATTGATGGGGGACGGCAGCTCTTCCCTGATGGTGCGAATCAGCTGCAATCCGTCCGTCCGCGGCATCGCGATGTCGGCGATCACGAGGTGAAAATTCGAGCCTTTCAACAGCTCCACCGCTTCGTGCGCCGAACGGGCCGTGCTGACTTCGGCGCCAGCGCTCTCGAGCACGACTCGCAGCAAGCCAAGCGCATCCTCCTCGTCGTCGACGGCGAGGATCCGGACCCCGCGCAGCAGTCGCGGCAGTTCCTGCTGCGGCGGCGGGGCGAACACCTTCGTCCCGCGAGGCGCCGGCTTTTTTTCCGCAATCATTCGCGGCAGCCGTACTCGGAACGTCGTGCCCTTGGCCGGCCCCTCACTTGCGGCAGAGACGCTTCCGCCGTGCAGCTCGACCAGCTCGCGAACGATGGCCAGGCCCAGGCCCAGTCCGCCGTGCTCGCGCGACGACCGGCTGTCGGCCAACCGGAAGCGTTCGAAGATGTGCGGAAGAAATGACGGCTCGATGCCCTGCCCATCGTCGCGGACGATGACCTCCACCGAATCCTCGGTTTGTTCGACACCGATCTGCACGTGGCCGCCGCGCGGCGTGAACTTGACCGCGTTCGACAGCAGGTTCCACACGACTTGCTGAAGGCGATCCGGATCGCCGGACGCCTTCGCCACCGGCAGGCCGCCCCGCAACTCCAGCGCGACGCCCTTCGCGTCGGCGGCCGGCTGCATGGTGGCGATGGCGTTCCTGAGAATGTCCACCAGATCGACTGGCCGCACGTCGAGACGGAGCTTGCCGGATGTGATGCGCGAGACGTCGAGCACGTCGGCAATGATCTGGCCCAGCGCCTCGGAGTTGCGCTTCACCACCGCGATGGCTTTGGCCTGCCGCTCGCCGGTCAGAAGCCCCATGTTCAACATGTGGGCGTATCCGATGATCGCGTTCAACGGCGTCCGCAGCTCGTGCGACAAGGTGGCGAGGAACTCGTCCTTGAGCCGGTTCGCATCGTGCGCGCGGCGATAGGCCAGCGCGTTCTCAAAGGCGAGCGCGGCGCGCGCGGCCAGATCTTCGGCAAACGTGAGATCGGACGGCGAATATCGCCGGCCCGATTCGGCATACGCAAACGTCATCGCGCCGAGCGTGCCGCTGGCCGAGACGAGCGGCACGCAGATATACGAGGTGAGCCGGAACTCGAGGAGGATGCGGAGATGTGCCTCGTCGTGCGCGCGGACCGCGAGCCACTCGAGCGGCACATCCGCCATCATCGTCGGCTTGCCGCTGCGAATGACATCCATCATGCCGCCGGGCCGATTGGGGTCCGGCGGGTACTGCCGCATCAGTTCGTGCGCCTTGCGGACCTTGGCCGGATCGGCGTGTGCGATCGTCAGCCGCTGCAACCCTCCGTGCGTGTCCACGATGTCCACGGCGCACCAGTCGGCGATCTCCGGAACGGCCAGGCGGGCGATTTCGACAAACGTCTGTTCGTAGTCGAGCGATCTCGCCAGGATCGACCCCGCGTCGGCGAGAAACGCCGCCTGCCGCCGCGCCGATTCGGCCGCGTTGCGCTCCAGCCGCAGCTGCTCGAGCAGATCGGTCCGCTCGGCTTCGCTTCGCCGTCGCGCGGTGATGTCTCGGGCAATCTTCGATGCGCCGACGACACGCCCTTCGTCATCCTTGATCGGCGACACCTTCAACGAGATGTCGAGCAGCACTCCGTCCTTGCGACGGCGGATCGTTTCCATCTCGACTGGTTGCCCGGCTCGAATCCGCGCGAGCACTTGAACTTCTTCGTGGAGCCGATCGGGCGGGATGATGATCGCAATCGGCTGGCCGGTCACCTCGTGGGCCTCGTAGCCGAACATCCGCTCGGCGCCCTGATTCCACGACATGATGATGCCGTTGAGGTCCTTGCTGAGAATCGCATCGTCTGAGGACTCGACGATGGCGGCCAGACGCTGCGAGGCTCCGGCCGACTCGCGGATCTTCTGATGGGCGCGCGTGCGCTCGACCCCGAACGCCACCTGCACCGCGATGAGGCCAGCCAGCTCCAGCTCCTCGGGGGTAAAGGTGTGTGGCTCGCCGTGGTAGAGCATGAACTTGCCGATGACGCCTGCGGAGCCTTCGAGCGGAATGAAGCCGAGGGCCCCGATCCCCTCCTGTCGGAGGATCGGCAGCAATGTGGTCAGCGTCGGGTCCTGGCTCGCGTCGGCGACGACAATGGGGTGGGCACCCTTGACGTTCGGCTTCCACGGCGTATGGCCTTCGACCGCTTTCCGGTACTCCTCCGACAAACCGCGCCACGCCTTGAATCGCATCGTGCCGTCGGGATCGAAGAGCAAGATAGATGCGCGTCGAACGCCGAGCGCCGCCTCGAGAGCTTCGAGCGCGGCAGCGTAGATGTCGTCCAGGTTTTCGGTCTGGCTGATCGCATGAATGAGCTGCGACCACAAGGAAAGGTGTGAGGAGGCCAGGAGGGACGACATCCTGACCTTTAATACCGGGGAATCAGAGAGTACGCAATCGAGTAGTCCGGGCGGAATTCGCCCGTACCATCGGGTGAAGACCTGAAACGAGCTGGCCTGATTCGTCGCGGCGGGGGCTAGCGATGGAGCGCGACCATGTCGCCAACCGCTACCGCATCGGTTGCTCGTTCGATGCGGATCGTCGCCGAGTCGGCGCGCACCGAAACGATGATCCCATCTCCGATGGTGACGACTGGACGGGCGCCTTTCGCACGCCGGAAGATGGTGAGGCGCTGCCCGCGCTGCACGCCCTGCATGATCCCGCGATCGATCACCATCATCTGACGCTCGGCGGCGACGACCGCGCCGTTCTCGCCGAGGACGATGTGCGCCGGCTCGTCGAACCGCGGCGTGCCAGGCGACAACGCCGACAACAGCGGCTGCGGGTCGAACGGCTCGACAGAATCGCCGGCATAGAGCTCGCCGCAGAGATAGACCACGACGGCGGCGGACGAATCCGGTCGTGTCTCGACGACCTGAATGAGCCCGGCCGTCTGCTCACCGTATTCCGCGTACTTCAGCGGAGCGCCTTTGTCGCCGATTCGGAAGCGGCGCCGCACGACCAGGTTCTGACCGTCCGACACTCCCTGGTTGTCGCCGGCGCTCAACTCGAGGACGTCGCCGGGCCCGAACAGTTGACGGTTCTCATCGTCGCGATGCGACACGATACGGCCGACGGCAAGGTTCACATCGGTGGGCTGACGAGGCCCGCATACCGAGGCGAGCACTTCCTTGGGAACCGGCCTGGCGTGCGGACGTGGTGGCGGCGGCAGGCGCACCGGCGGCGCCGGCGGCGGCGGCGCCGTCGCCACGACCTGAACGGTTTCGGTCAGCGCCGCGAGCGGAAGCTCGCGGTCGAGGATGAAGAGATCGCCGACGCGCACCACGACCTCGCCGTTGGTTCGCGTCTCGAACCCGGAGAGCTCGAACGCAACCGAATAGGTGTCTGGCGGCAGCACTGCGGAGACGTACTGACCACTGCGGTCGGTGGTCGCCGTGATTGGCGTGGCGAGATTGGGTGACGCGATCGTGACCGTCACACCCGGCAGCGCGCCACCCGATCCATCGGTGACTCGGCCGGTGATACGCGCCTGCGGCGATTGGGCAGAAGCCTGCTCGATCGCCAGCGCGCAGGTCAACGCTGCGAGGGATGCAAGACAGCGAGAGTCAGTAGCCATGGTCGACCTGAGAGCTGAATTGTCTCTGGTATCGACTGGATTCGGGCCACGCTGTAGCGTTTTGAACCTTTGAACCCTTGAACCTTTGAACCCTTGAACCCTTCAACCCTTGAACCCTTGAACCCTTCAACCCACTAGGCAGAAACGTGCATCTGCCCGCTGCGCGACGTGCGGCCATCGTCCAGAAGCGCGTTGATCATTCCGAGCAGCTCGCATGTCAGCACCGGATTCGCCGTGATCGTGATCCGCAGCCGGGCGCGATCCTCGTAGTAGATCGAGTCGACACGTGGATAGTCCGGCTCTCCACGTCTCGAATTCAGGCTGGCCATCACCATCGTGGTGATCCGTTGGCTCTCCTGCGGGCTGATCACGTCGACATCGAGGATGGTCGACGCGATCACCTGGCGAGTGCGCGGGACGACCTCTTCCGCGGCATTCGCGCCGCCGGCGAACTCGATCAGGTCAGCGTGCGCGATCCGGTATTCCTTGCCGATTCGCTTGGCCTTGAGTCGTCCCTCCTGGATGTGGCGGCGGACGGTCTTGGCGTGGAGGTGCAGTCGCTCGGCGACGGCTTCGACGGTGTAGAAGAGGCTAGGCATGGGACTTATAGTCATCTATCAGTCTCTATAATGTCAAGTATTAGGGAATTATAGAGGCTAATGTGTCCATATTAGTCCAGCTAGCCTCCAACCGCGTGCAGCCTGCCGCGCCATAGCTCCTGAATGCCCGCGAGCGAAGGCGGGTTACTCCGTCCTGATGGTCTGCGTGGGATCGATGACCGCCGCGCGTGCCGCTGGGCGGAGGCTGCCCGCGAGCGTCATGGCAATCGCCACCGTCGCAGACGCCGCGTAGATGGTTGGGTCTCCAGGTTCGACGCCAAACAGCAGCGCACTCATTCCTCGCGCCGCGAGGTACGCCAGCGGCAACGCCACCGCAACCCCGGCGAGTCCAAGCGCCAGGCCTTGCCAAAGGAACATCCTCAAGATGGTGCTGCGGGCCGCGCCCAGCGCCACGCGTACGCCGATCTCCTGCGTGCGAGAAGAAACGGTGAACGAGAGCAGGCCGTGAATGCCGACCGCGGCGAGCAAGAACGCGATGACGGCAAACGCGCCGAGGACCAGGAGCTGATCGCGGCGCGGCGCGGTTTGAGCGCCGACGATGTCCTTCAGCAGTTGCAGGTCGGACACCGCCTGATCGGGATCCGCATCACGGATCACCCGTCGCAGCGCCGGAGCGAGCGTCAACGGATCCCCTGATGCGCGGACGACGAGATCCTTCGGCGCGTAATAGATCGACGTGACGCCAAGTTGTTCGGATGGAAAGTAGATCTGCGGATCGATCGCATCCTCGAGACTCCGGACGAAGATGTTGCCGGCCACGCCAACGACGGTCCAGTCCGATCGCATGACCTTCACCTGGCGGCCGATGGGATCCTGTCCAGGCCACAGTCGCTGGGCGAGCGATTCGCCGATCACGGTCACCCGCGGTGACGTCTCTCCATCCTGTTCGGTGAAATCCCGGCCGGCCCTGATCGGAATTCCCAGCGTCTGGAAGTAGCCCGGCGTCGCATAGTGAATCACCGCCTGCGGCGCTGACAGTGGATCGTCGGCGACTCCCGGCGCCAGGACATCCAGTCGGCCGCTCGCACGTTCCATTGGTTGATAGGAGACGTAGGCGGCCGACGTCACTCCGGGAAGGGCACGCGCGTCGTTCAGCACGCGCGTGTAGAACGTGCGGCGCGCGCCGGCTGACGCGTACTTCGGTGACGGCAGCGCGGTCCGCAGCGTGAGCACGCCCTCGGTGCGAAACCCGGGATCGAGCGACTGCACGCGCCAGAGCGCCTTCACTAGCAGTCCCGCGGCCACGAGCAGGGTGACCGTGCCGGCGACTTCGGCCAGCACGAGCGTCGAGCGCAGACGGCTGCCGCGGTTCCCGACTCCGGCCCGCGATCGCAGCGCCTGAGCGTCCGCCGTGCGATACGACTGCAACGCCGGTCCGACGCCAAACGCGATTCCCGTGAACACCACGAGGGCGGCGGCGAAGCCGAAAACGCGCCAGCTCACTTCCGGTGACGCGCCCAGACCGAGCGCGGCCGGAACGAGCCGAGCCAGCAGCGGCGTGGATCCTCCCGCGACCAGCAGTCCGAGGCCGCCGCCGGCGAGCGCGAGCAGCAGGTTTTCGGTGAGCCATTGGTGCAGCAGCCGGTGACGCGCGGCGCCGATGGCGATTCGCACGGCGACCTCTTGGCGCCGGACCAACGCTCGCGCGAACAGGAGATTCGCCAGGTTGGTGCAGGCGATGAGCATCAGGCAGAACGATGCGCCAAACACGGCCACGACCAGCATCCGCGACTGCGGCGCGAGCATGTCGCGCATCAGGACCAGGCCGATCTCCGATCGGCCGTTGTCTTTCGGGTACGCCTGCTGCAGTCGTTTGCCGACCACGCTCATGTCGGCGCGCGCTTCGCCGAGCGACACTCCGTCGCGAAGACGAGCGATGCCATACAGGATGTGATTGCTGCGCGATGCCATCAGCGGCGGCGAGAAGCGCAGCGGCCGCCAGAGCTGCGCGTGGCGAGAAGGGAACGCAAACGCCGCGGGCATGACGCCGGCAATCGTTTGCGGCTGGTTGTCGAGGCTGATCGTTTGACCGACGGCCGCCGCACTGCCACCGAAGAGCGACATCGCCAGCGCGTGACTCAAGACGATGACGCTGGCGGCGCCCGGACGGTCGTCGTCCGCCGTGAAGACACGGCCGGCCTCGGGTTGAACGCCGAGCGTCCGGAAGACATCGGAGTTCACGACGGCGGTGTCCAGCCGCATCGGGTCCCCCTGGCCGGAGAGATTCACGGCAAACAAAATCGGGAAATACCCGCCCATCGAGTCGAAGCTGGAGCTCATGTCGCGCCAGTCGGTGAAGTTCGGCGGGGAGGTTTGCGTCCGCGGGATGCCATTGGCTGGCTGAGACTCGGTACAAGGTCACCAGTCGATCCGGCGCTTCGAACGGCAGTGGCCGGAGCAATACGTGATCGAGCAGCGTGAACGCGGCCGTGTTGGCGCCGACGCCGAGCGCAATCACGAAGATGGCGGTGAGCGCGAAGCCCGGCGATCGGCGAAGGACGCGGAGACCATAGCGGACGTCCTGAACGAGGGTCTCGAGCCGGAGGAACATCCACGCTTCGCGCGACGATTCCTCGATGCGGGTCCGGTTGCCGAACTGGCGTCTCGCGGAGTCGATCGCGGTGTCCTCGCTCATCCCGCGATCGAGACGCGCCTCGACCTCCATCTGCAGATGCGCGTCGAGCTCGGCTCGCAGATCCTCGTCGAGCCGTTCGCGCCTGACGAGCGCCCGGAGCTTGGACCACCACTCGCGCATGGATGCTTCATCCTTCGGAAGCGAGCACCCGGCTCATCGCCTCGACGAACCGCTGCCACTTCGACGTCGCGACCACCAGCTGCTTGCGACCGGCCGGCGTGAGCCGGTAGTACCGCGCCCGCCGCGCGTTGGGCGAGGTCTTCCACTGCGCCGCAATCCACTCGCGCTGCAGCAACCGCTGCAACGCCGGATAGAGCGATCCGTTGTCCACGAGGAACTCGTCGTCCGATTGCTGCTTGAGATGGACCGAGATGCCGTAGGCGTGGTTCGGTCCCAGCGTCAGGCTGCGCAGGATCAGCACGTCCAGTGTCCCCTGCAGAAACTCGAGCCGCTCAGATAGATTGTCTACGGTAGGCATTCAACGGATATTACTACGGATTACCGCGGATCATAAAAGTCCCAGCGCGCGCTCGACGCGCTCGCGGAACGTCCGGCTCAAGGTCAGCGCCGAACCGTCTCGGAGCCGCACCGTGAAGTCGCCGTGGCTCTCTGACACCAGCTCGGTGACGCGATCCACCTGCACCATGGCCGACCGATGGATGCGCACGAACTGGTGGGCGTCCAGCTTGCCTTCGAGCGCCGTGAGGGTGCTGCGCAGCAGATACGGCGTTCGCCCGACGTGAAGCGTCACGTAGTTGTCGGCCGCCTCAATCCAGTCCACGTCCGCCCAGTTGATCACCACGATCCGCGGTCCGCTTCGGTACTGCGACCCGTCCCGGCGCCCGTGGCGCCGTGCGCAGTTGTTCGACCAGCGCCACCAGACGGTCGCCGCTCTCGCGGCCGCGAATCCGATCCTTCGCCCGAGCCAGCGCCAGCGCGAACCGCTCGCGCGTGAACGGCTTCAGCAGGTAGTCGATGGCGTGAAGATCGAACGCGCGCAGCGCATAACGATCGAACGCGGTCACGAAGATCACGGCCGGCCACTCGTCCGGCGCCAACGCTCGGAGAACGTCGAAGCCGTCGAGCTCGGGCATCTGCACGTCCAGCAGCACGATGTCGGGACGCAGGGTTCGAATCGCGGTGACCGCCGATGCGCCATCGGCGCATTCGCCGACGATGATCGCGCTGCCATCGTGAGCGAGGTAGCGGCGCAGCCGCCGGCGCGCGACCGCTTCGTCGTCCACCAGCAGCAGGCGCGTCGTCATGAGGCCTGTGGCGGGAGCCGCCAGGGAATCGACAGCGAAATCTGCGCGCCCCCACTCGCCGAATTGGTCAGATCCAGCCGTTGGTCGTTCCCATAGAGCGCCTGCAGCCTCTCGCGCGTGTTGGCAAGACCGAGCCGCTGGCGGCCTGCCGGCGCCAGCTCTGTGACGCCGGCGCCGTCGTCGGTGACCGTGATCACCAGCGCGCCGCCATGGCGCCTGGCTTCGACGTCGATGCGGCCCGCGTTGGCATGTGCCGAGAGGCCGTGTTGAATTGCGTTCTCGACCAGCGGTTGCAGCAGCAGTACCGGGACGCTCGCCTGCCGTGCCTCATCCGCGATCTGCGACGTCACCTGCAGCCGATCGCCAAACCGAATCTTCTGGATGTCGAGGTATCGCTTCAGGCGATCGAGCGAGATCTCCTGAGTGGCGCCGAGCTCGAGGGCGCGCCGCAGCAGATCGCTCAGGCTCGTGATCATGTGATCGGCTTTGTCTGCATCGTCGTGCACGATCTCGGCAATCGTGTTCAGCGTGTTGAACAGAAAATGCGGTTGGAGCTGCACGTTCAGGAGCTGCAATCGCGTCTCGGCCAGACGGGCTTCGAGCTGCTCGCGCTCGCGGCTTCGCCGGTAATACTCGAGCCCGTGAGCGGCCACGACGATGGCAGAGTAGACGAAGAACTGCAGCGCCAGCGTGCTGATCAGCCAGTAGGTCCAGACGCCGGTCAGCCAGGCAAAGATGGCGCGCTCGGCCACGGTTTTCGCGATCGCCACGATGGTTCCTGCGATCACGTGAACGCTGGCGTTTCGCCACGGCCAAGGCCGGTCGAGCGGATAGCGCCGGGCGAGAGAGACGACCAGCGGCGTGAAGCACGCCCACAACCACCACTCGGTGAGGGATCGCTCGATGCTGAGCAGCCAGTTGGCGGGGCGGCCGGTGGAAAGGTAGGTGAGCGACGCGCTGACGGCAAAGAACAGCGCGAGTGCGGTCCAGCCGCACCACACTCCCAGCCAACTGCGCAATCGGGCCCGCATGACTGCGGTTTTACACCATCGCGCGCGAGCGGCTCAGTGCTGCTTTTTCTCGAGCTCGGCCAGCCGCTGAAAGGCGGGCTGAAGCTCCGGCGCTTTGGTCAGCGCCGATCGGTAGCGTTGAATCGCCAGATCGCGTTCGCCGCGCATGCGATGGAGCTCACCGAGCTGGAAGTCGATGGCTGCCGACTTGGGATTGAACTCGCCGTTCAACTCCAGCATCGCGATGGCCGCCTCGGTCTTCTTCGCCTCGGACAGGCGTCGCGCAAGCTCGTTCATCTCCCACTCGTCGAAGTTGTACTTGCCGAAGACGAGGGCGTCCTGACGCAGCGATCGATAGCGCGCCACCGCGGCGGGGATGCCGTCCTTGTCGATGACTTCGAGCAGCGTCGTCTGCAAGGACTTCGGCAGTGTCAGCCCGCGATGGCACGTCGCGCACGTGACCTCGACGCGCGGCTCGGCGCGCGACGGGAGCTGGGGAAGGATGGTGTGGTTCAGCTGATCGACCATCCGCAGCATCGCCCGAGCCTTGACCTTGGCCGGCTTTTCATCTGAGGCGAAGTTGACGCCGTCGAACGAGATGCCGTTTCCGCCAGTGTGGCAGTACTGACAGCGCACGCTGAGCGAGAGCGAGAACTCGCGCATCAGTTGCGTCAACTCCGCGCGGCCGATGTCCTTCGGAAAGAACTGGAGATTTTCGGCCTTCCACTCGGCCAGTGGCGTCTGCGCGATGGCAGGCGAGGAGACCAGCACGACGGCGACGGCGGCAAGGATGCGGCTCATGGCCGCGAGTCTATTGACTCGCGGCCGGTTTGCGGCGCTCCGCGGGATGAGCCGGTCGATTGCCGGGGTGAGACGGTCGGCTTCGCTGGCGGGAGACGGGCGATCAGATCTCCGCCGTGCCAAAAGCTCGCCGGGCCGCGAGCGCGATTGGCACGCCGATGAGAAACATGTGCACAGGCACTTCCGTGGCCCACAACACCACTGGAGGGTGCGGGATCATGCCGATACGTGACAGCGGAATCACGACGAAGTTCATGACGAGGTACACAACGAGACCATAGGCGGCGCCGATCGCCATCGGCCGCGTGCGCAGCGACGGCCGCGCCCGCGCGACGGTGAAGAAGATCGACGTGATGAGGAAGGCGTTGACGATGGCGCGGTTCCTGCGTTCGCAGCACACTGCTCTTTCTTGGTTTCAAAGATTGGGCCCGCACTTGCGATGGATTTCCCCGCGCGAGTTCCGATAGTCTTGGCAGCATGCCATGATGCGGACTCCCGTCTTGGTTTTGCCGCAATTGAGATAGTGTTCGAATTCGAGCCCCTTCATGAAGTCCTGCTGCATTTGTTGAATGCATGGGCCTGCTTCCTTAGATCGAATCTGTTTGTAGGTACAACCATGCGTCGGTACTGGTGGTAGCTCGTCGCCGTCGCCGCCAGTGTCGGTCGGCACGCCACCACCGCCACCGCCACCGGAACCGGGGAAACCACCACCGAGGTGGCCACCAGTGCCGAATGGGTCTAGTGGATCGACGCAAACCATGTTCTGCCCCTCGCCGATCTGGACGAGCCCGGGCCTGCAAGAGTGAACTTCGATCGGGCCCTCGTCGCTAATCCCTAGCGACAGGGAAATCGTGTGGCCCGTTTGCGTAGCAAGGTTGATCGCGTCTCTGCGCATTTGATAGTGCCCCCTCGTCGTGCAGAGAGCGGCCTCAGCGGTAAATGAAGGCATGTTCATGAGATGTGGCTCCTCTGAATTGCCGAAGGTTAGGAGAAGACTACTTTGACTTCACTTCCTCACAGTCTCTACGGATCATCCCACTGCGAACATTGTGTTGGCAGCATTCCATGATGCGTTTTCCATTCTCTGTGCGGCATTGGAGAAAGTGTGGGCGTTTGCCGGCTTTGACGTCTTTATTCAATTTGTCAATGCATGGGCGTGCTTCCTTGGATTGAAGCTCTTTCGGAGTGCAAGTTTGATCGTACGGCGTTTCTGTATCGAAACCACCCGTCGTCTCGCCATCATCAGCGCCGCCACTGGGGAGGCCACCACCGTCGTGGCCACGAGTGCCGAACGGGTCGGTTGGATCGACGCAGCGCATATTTTCTCCCTCGCCGATCTGGAGGTACCCTGCCCTGCACGAGTGGACTTCGATCGGGCCTTCGTCGCTGATCCCCAGCGACAGGTGAACCGTGTGGCCCGCTTGCGGGGCCAGGTTGGTCGCGCTTCTGCGCGTTTGATAGTGCCCCTTCGTCCTGTAGAGAGTGGCGTCAGCGGTAAATGCCGGCATGCTCATAAAAACGTAGCTCCTCTCAATTTGCGAAGGGCTGGCAGCCGACCGGTGGCCTCGCTCCGAGGTGGGACCAATCAAGGGACCACGTCCGCCCCTCAAACTGTCAACTGTGAGCCGTGACCTGTGAGCTGTCAACCGCCCTGGTTTTGGGGCCTGGCCCCACCGGTGTCAGGCCCCTTCGACAAAAGTGCCACCTCGAGCGTTCGAGGGTGGCAGATTCTGCGAATGGGCCTGACCCGGGTGGGGCCAGGCCCCTATAATCCAGCGTGCGATCGTTCGGCGTGTTCCTGCTCGTCGCCGGTCTTGCCGTCGCACCGGGTCACGCCGGCCGCACGGTGACGACTCAGGCCGGGCCGTCACTCTGCGTACCTGCGAGCGGATTCCGCCTGGCGCGGACGTCGATCTCTACTGCATCGAGCTCCTGCCCGCGCTCAGCCTCGACTCGCCGGCCTCCGGCACGGCGCGCCTTCTTGCTCCGTCGTCTCCCTTCGGGGTGGCCGTGACGCCCGCGGGAGAACACCTGTACGACGTGCGCTTCGACGTACAGGGTCTGCCGGCGCCCTCTGCGCTGGGACCCTTTCGAACCTACGTCGCGTGGGCGACCACGCCACAGATGCATCCGCTCGTGAAGCTCGGCGAGATCAGCAACGGACGGGCCACGCTCGGACGCATCAGTTTCGATCGCACGCTCATCCTGATCACGGCTGAGGCGTCGGCG
The DNA here is from genome assembly GCA_963773045.1 of uncultured Acidobacteriota bacterium. Lineage (GTDB taxonomy): Bacteria > Acidobacteriota > Vicinamibacteria > Vicinamibacterales > UBA2999 > 12-FULL-67-14b. The sequence continues at coordinate 1,089,793 of CAVYZT010000005.1, forward strand.
TCGGTTCAGGATCGTCAAGGCCGCCTCGTGCTGCGCGGCACCTCCGCGGCGGTTCGCATGCAGCCGCATGACCTCGCGTTCCTGTTGGCAGGCTTACTCGATCGCGCCGACGCTCCGCCGGCCGACCATGCGCATCACGCAACCGGAGAAGCCGGCCAATGGTCGCCTCCTCCCATGCATCCAGAGGTGACGATGCCGCCGGCGCTGATGACGTTGAGGCCCGACGTCGCGCCGTACGCGCTGGCCAACGACGATGCGGCGCCGCATGGCGCGGCCGCGTGAGCTCCGCGTGCTCCGCGACGGCGACTCGTTGACGCTCACCGCGGCGCCAGTGCGGCGCGTGTTGTTCGGCCGAACCGTGACGATGCTCGGGTTCAACGGGCAGTATCCCGGCCCGCTGATCCAGGTGGACGAGGGGTCGACCATCACGGTCCAGTTCGTGAATCGAACTGAGTTTCCCACCGCTGTCCACTGGCATGGCGTCCGCCTCGACAATCGCTACGACGGTGCGCCGCACGTCACCCAGGATCCCGTGCCCCCGGGCGGCGAGTTCGAATACCGCGTCCACTTCCGCGATGCGGGAATCTACTGGTATCACCCGCATCATCGCGAGGATGTCCTGCAGGATCTCGGCCTCTACGGCAATCTGCTCGTGCGATCGCGGGAGCCCGAGTTCTTCGCGCCGGCCAATCGCGAAGAAATCCTGATGCTGGACGACCTGCTCGTGGGCGACAGTGGGCCGATCGAACATGGCCTCGACGCGCCGACCCATGCCTTGATGGGCCGCTTCGGCAACGTGCTCCTGGTCAACGGCGAGCCGAAGTGGACCAGCGCCGCGCGCCGCGGCGACGTGATTCGATTCTTTCTCACCAATGTGTCGAGCACGCGCGTCTTCAACCTGTCGTTCCAAGGAGCGCGCACGCGCATGAAGGTCGTGGCGTCGGACCTCGGCCGTTACGAACAGGAATCCTGGGTTGACAACGTCGTGATCGCGCCGGCCGAGCGGTTCGTCGTCGACGTCCGTTTCGAGCGACCCGGCGAGGTGCGTCTCGTCAATCGGGTCCGGGCGATCGATCACATCCTCGCGCGCTTCTTCGAAGAGTCGCAGACGCTTGGCTCGTTTCGCGTCGCGACGACGGCGGCCACCCCTGATCATGCGGCGGCGTTTGCCCGACTGCGCCGGAACGCCGACGTCGTGAAGGACATCGACCGCTACCGCGCCAGCTTCAACCGCGCAGTCGATCACGAACTGGCAATTACCCTCGAGACCGGCGATCTGCCGTTTCCTCTCAAGCCGCTCATGAATTTCGAATCGGTCTACCGGCATCCGGTTGAGTGGAGCGGCACCATGCCTGAAATGGACTGGGTTGCGACCGGCCGCGCCGCGCATTGGATTCTGCGCGAGCGCGCGACCTCACGCGAGAACATGGACATTCAGTGGCGCTTCCGCGTGGGCGACGTGGTCAAGCTGCGCCTGGTCAACGATCGGCAATCACTCCACGCGATGCAGCACCCGATTCACATCCACGGCCAGCGCTTTCTGGTGACGTCGGTGAACGGGGTCCCGAACGACTATCTGGTGTGGAAAGATACGGTTCTCGTGCCGACCGGTTTCACCACCGACGTGCTTCTGGAGCTGTCGAATCCCGGCAAGTGGATGCTGCATTGCCACGTCGCCGAGCACATCGAAACGGGCATGCGGATGGTGTTCGAGGTCGAACCGTAAGTTCGAGGTCGACCAGGAGGGCACTCTTTAGAGGTGCCATGGAGGACGTGATGAAGAAGACGGTCCTGTTGCTCGCTGCCCTAACCGTTCCTGTCGTCCTCGGCGCGCAGAGCTTCAGCTCGCTCACGCCCGCCGTTCAATCGGTGGTCAACGTTTCTGAACCGCGCGTGGCGCTGCAGCACGTCCGCGTGGTGGACGGCACCGGAAAGGCGCCGGTCGAGGACCAGACGATCCTCATCGAGAACGGCAAGATCAGCTCGGTGGGCCCGTCAGCGGCCGCCTCGGTCCCGGCCGGCGTTCGCGCGATGGATCTCTCGGGCTACACCGTCATTCCGGGGATCGTCGGGATGCACGACCACACGTTCTACACCACGCGCGGGCGCAGCGTGCAGCTCCAGTTTTCTGCGCCGCGGCTGTATCTGGCCAACGGGGTCACGACCGTGCGCACCACCGGAGGCACGTCGCCGTACCACGAGATCAACATGAAGAAGTCGATCGAGCGTGGCGAGACGCCCGGTCCGCGCATTCACTTGACCGGACCGTATCTCACCGGCCCCGGCGGCGCTGCGACCATGGCGCAGATCGGGTCAACCGAGGAGGCTCGCCGGATCGTGAACTACTGGGCCGACGAAGGCGTGACCTGGTTCAAGGCGTATACCGACATCAGCCGCGAGGTGTTGCGCGCCGCGATTGTCGCCGCGCACAAGCGCGGGTTGAAGTTCACGGGGCATCTCTGCTCGGTATCGTTCCGCGAAGCGGTTGCGCTCGGCATCGACAATCTCGAGCACGGCTTGTTCACCAACAGCGACTTCGTCCCCAACCGGACTCCCGATCACTGCTCGCCCGAGATGCGGACGAGCATCCTGAAGGTCTCGATGGATGGCCCGGAAATCCAGCAGACGATCCGCGAGATGGTGGCGGGCAAGGTCGCGATGTCCTCCACTCTCGCCGTCTACGAGCTGTCGTTCCCCGATCGCCCGCCGCTCGAAGATCGAGTCCTCGACGCGCTGTCACCCGAGGCGCGTGAAGAGTATCTGGCGGCACGGAAGGAGATGTCCGATCGCGCCGCGCAATCGACGATGCCGGAGCTGTTCCGGCGGTCGCAGGCGTTCGAGCGCGCGTTCGTGAAGGCGGGCGGTCTCCTGGGCGCAGGCGTCGATCCAACGGGAGTGGGCGGCGCGTTGCCCGGCTTCGGCGATCAACGCAACTTCGAGCTGCTGATCGAGGCGGGATTCACGCCCGTCGAGGCCATTCAGATCATGACCTACAACGGCGCGAGAATTCTCGGCGTCGACAAAGAACTGGGATCGATCGCCGCCGGCAAGATCGCGGATCTCGTCGTGATCCGTGGCGACCCCATTGCCCGGCCGGCCGAGATTCGCCAGACGACCATCGTCTTCAAAGACGGCGTCGGCTACGACTCGGCAAAAATCATTGCCTCGGTGAAGGGCCTGGTGGGCATCCGCTAGAGTGGGGGGCCTGGCACCTTCGCAGAATCTGCGACATCGAAAACTCCGTGCCATTGGGGACAGTCCCCGGGGACAGTCCCCGCTCCGAGTAACGTAGTGGGAATGCCCGATCCGAAGATCGAGTACCAAGGCCGGCTGCGCGCGAGGCGCGCCGCGCATGCGACGCTGACGCAGCAGGACGCGCGCGTCAGCTAAGGAGCAGATATGGGGCGAGTTCTCGTGATCGGCCGAACGCGCACGCTGGCCGATGATTTGCGTGCCGCACCGGCGCTCCAGCCCCACCAGGTGGACCATTGCGGCGGGTCGATTGAGGCGCTCAAGCTCGTGCGCGCACGCGAAATGGACGTGGTGCTCACCGACCCGGACACATCCATCGGCGAGGACCTCGCGTGCAGCCGGGAATTCTCAGCGATCCGGCCGGGCATTCGGACGATCCTGCTCGCTCCCGAAGCCAGCGATCAGGAAGTGATCGCCGCGCTGCGCGCTCGCGTCTTTGCCTGCTTCACCGCGCCATTTGATCACCACGCGATCGCTGACATGGTCGCCGCCGCCCTCGATGTCTCGGACTGGCGTGACGGCATCGAGGTCGTGTCCGGCTTGCCGCATTGGCTGACGCTGCGCGTCGCCTGCCGCAGGGTGACGGCGGAGCGGCTGGTCGTCTTCATGACGGAGCTCCAGGATGCGTTGCCGGACGATGAGCGGCACCTGTTGATCGCGGCGTTTCGCGAGCTGCTGCTGAATGCGATGGAGCACGGCGCCGGCTTCAATGCGGAGAAAGTGGTCGAGGTGACTGCCGCAAAAACCGCGCGCGCAATCGTCTACCACTTTCGCGATCCCGGCGACGGATTCGATCCTGATGATCTGAAGCACGCCGCCAGCGAACCGACCGCGGAGCAGATCGTCGCCAGCGCGCTCCACCGGTCGGAGCAAGGCCTTCGCCCCGGCGGGTTCGGCATGCTGATCGCCCGCTCCGTCGCCGACGAGCTCGTCTACAACGAGCGACGCAACGAGGTCCTCCTGATCAAACACCTGACCTGAAAGAGGCGCATGCCGCGCGCCTATTCGACGCGCACCAATCTGAACGTGACCGGGTTGGTGAACGGCCCGCTCTGGTTCTTCTGCTGAGTCAGCCAGATCGTGTCGCCGTCCTGCTTGAAGCCGTAGACGATGAAGGCTCCAGGCGCCATTGCCGCGGGGCTTTTCGAGGCGATCGGCTTCATCGTCACGACGTCTGCGGCGGTCATCTCGTACGTGCCGGCTTCCGCGACGAACGGTCCCCAGACCGCCCGAAGCTCGTCGGCGGTGGCCTTGGCGATGTCCGCGGGAATCGGCCGCGGCCCGTCCGACTGCACTTCGACGCGGCTGTAGTGCTTGGCGGTGATGATCGTCAGATTGGGCCGCGATTCCGCGAACACGATCGTCTGTGGTTTCGACCCCGCGATCGTCACCTCTGCCACTCGCCACACGCCTTGCATCGACGCGCCTTGGACTTGCCCGTCGAGCCGGGCGCAGCTCAGCAGAACGACACCCACGAGCGCGATTGAAAGTCTCATCACCGGGCCCCTTTCCAGAGGAGCCCATCCTACCAGTGGAGGCGCGTTGAGCTCGCGTTCGTCAAGGCCCGCGGCCGCCACGGCACCGGCGTCGATCCTAAAGGTTGGTGGGCATCCGCTAGGAAGGTCCAGGACGGTCGGTGGGGCCTGGCCCCTTCGCAGAATCTGCGATCGGGAAAGACCCGTGCCACGGTGGCAACTGTCCCTACTGTCTCCCTACTGTCTCCCCACTGGGCCTGGCCCCGATTCCCGAGTGACATTCGTCACTCGGCCGGGGTGACGCTGCTCACTGGCGCCCTCGCTCACGTCCTGCGAGCCTGTGGTCATGGTTGCCATAGAGGTGTGCGGGCTTCACAAGTCGTACGGCGCGGTTCACGCGCTTCGCGGCATCGACCTCTCTATCGAGGCGGGCGGGCAGATCGTCGGACTCCTCGGTCCCAACGGCGCGGGTAAGACCACGCTCGTCGAGATCCTCGAGGGCCTCCGTCCCTCGACCTCGGGAACCGTCAGCGTGCTCGGCCTCAATCCCATGCGCGCGCCGGCAGCCTTGCGCGCGCGAATCGGCGTCCAGCTGCAGAGCACGGCGTTCATGCCCGACCTGACCGTGTTCGAAACGCTGCGACTCTATGGCGCGCTCTATCCGAAGGCCCTCGCGCCTGCCAGTGTCCTGAAGCGCGTGGATCTCGAAGACAAAGCCAAGGCGACGGCGCGAAGCTTGTCCGGTGGACAGAAACAGCGCCTCGCCTTGGCGATGGCGATGCTTCACGATCCCGACCTCTACATCCTCGACGAGCCAACGACCGGGCTCGATCCGATCGCGCGCCGGCAGATTCACGACATCCTGCGGTTGCTGAAGAGTGCGGGAAAAACCGTGCTGATGTCCTCCCACTATCTCGATGAGATCGAAGCTCTTGCCGATCGCGTCGTGATCTTGTCGGCGGGCGAGATCGTCGCCGACGGCCCGCCGCTCGAGCTGCTCACACGCGCGGCGGGCGCGTCGACGTTGTGGCTGGCGGTGAGCGGACCCGTCGAAGCCGACCGTCTCGTGCCGCAAGCGGTATTCGAGGGACTCGACGGCAACCTGTTTCGCTATCGCACCGCTGATCCAACCTCCGCCATCGTCGGCCTCGCCGATTCGCTGCGCGCGTCAGGCGCCCGGCTCGACGATCTCCGGCTCAAGCGGCCGTCGCTCGAGGACGTGTATCTGCAATTGATTGGAGGCGCTGACCATGCTGCCTAGCCTGCTGGCCCTGGTTCGTGCGCAACTCGTCGAGCTTTGCCGATCCCGTACCGCGCTCTTCTGGATGATGGCATTCCCGATCGGCTTTCTGCTGCTGTTCGGGTTCGTGATGGCTCGTGGCGATGCCCGCGTGACTGCCATGATGATGCCGGGCCTGCTGACGACGACGCTGCTGTCGGGAGCGCTGTTTGGCGTGGCGCTGCCGCTCGTGCAACAGCGCGAGACCGGACTGCTGCGCCGTTTGCGGGTCACCCCAGTGGCGGGGGCAACCGTCGCGATCGCCCACGGCATCACGGCGTTCATCACCGGGTTCCTGTCCCTCGTGATCCTGATGATTCTCGGCCGGCTGCTGTTCAACATGAAGATGGCCGGCTCCTGGGCAGCGCTCGCCGGCGCCTACGCGTGTGGCTCGTGTGCCCTGATCCCAATGGGCCTGCTCGTCGGCAGCACGGCACGGGACATCCGGACCGCGCCCGCGATCGCAAACCTCCTGTTCTTTCCGCTGATGTTTTTGTCGGGATCGGCGATGCCCTTCGCCGTCCTGCCCGACGGGGTCAAGCGCTTCGCCCGGCTGCTGCCGACCACCTACCTGGTCGACACGTACTCGAGCGTGATCGTACGGGGTGACGCGCTGGTGTCGCTGGCTGGATCGCTGGCCGTGCTCATCGGCATTGGCCTGGTGGGGATGGTGCTGACGTCGATGCTGTTCCGCTGGGAGGGCACGGATCCGATCCCGCGCAAGTCGCTCGCGGGTATCGCGCTGGCCTTTGCCGTCACGCTCGGCGTCTCCGCTGCGGCCGCGCCGGCCTTTCGCATGGGCGAATTTCCGGGCACACGTCGCATCGATGCCGGCGACGCCAAAGGCCAGGTGCTCGTCCTGCGCGGCGCGACCGTGCTCGATGGGCTCGGTGGCCGGATCGTCAACGCCCGAGTGGTGGTTCGCGACCATCGGATTGCGGAAGTGACGCTCGAAGACGATCGGGTGCCGATGCCCGAAGGCGCTGCGATCGAAGATTTGCGAGGACGCTATCTGATTCCGGGTCTGTTCGATTCGCACGTGCACTGGGGCGGGTCGGGTGGCGTTGGCGCGGCTCCGGTGGAGCGGACCGACGACCGCCTGACCCATGATTTTGGCGCGGCTCTCGCGGCGGGTGTCACGTCGGTCGTGTCGCTCACCGACAATCTCGCCGACATGCGATCGCTCTCCGCCGCCGTCGCGGCGGCGAAGGAGCGCGCGCCGCGCACGTTCTTCTCCGGACCATCGATCACGGCCAAGGGTGGTCATCCGTCGGAGATGTTCGCCTTCCTGCCTGGACTAGCCGAACAGCTCACCAGGCAGGTCGAGACACCCGACGCGGCTCGAGCGGCGATTGCGGAGCTCGAGCGCGAAGGCGTGGATCTCGTGAAGCTCGTCCTCGAACCCGGTTTCGAGTCGCGTCCGCTGCCTCGGCTCAAGGAAGAGGTGTTTCGCGCGGCGATGGCCGAAGCAAAGGCGCGCAAGATGCGGACGACGGTGCATGTCGGTACGGATGCGGATGCGCGCCTGGCGATCGAGGCCGGTGCCGATGGTCTCGAGCACACCGCTCGCGGCCTGACCGACACGACCATCGCGATGATGGCGGCGAAGAAGGTTACGTTCACGCCGACCATCGTGGTGCTCGACTGGCAGTGGAAGGCAGGCGCGATCAGGGGCGCAGACGATCGTGTCCGGGCGCTGGCGCTGCCTGCCATCCTCAAGACGCTGCTGGATCCCGCATCTCCGCTGGCACCGATGCTGGAAGACGGCGCCACGAAGACCAACCTGGCGCGGGCGTTCGCCGGATCGCTCGACCAGACTGCTCGCGCGATTCGCGCCGGCGTGCCAATCCTCGCAGGATCTGACGCCGGTAATCCCGTCACTTTCCACGGCGTGTCATTGATTCGCGAGCTCGAGCTGCTGGCGCAGGCCGGCATGCCGCTTGGCGACGTGCTCAAGTCGGCGACGTCGCGCGCCGCCGATCGACTCGGCCAATCGGCGCTCGGCCGCGTGTCCACCGGAGCGGTTGCCGACCTCGTCGTGCTGGACGCCGATCCTACGGAACAGGTCTCGGCCTTCCGCCGCGTCGTCTCGGTCTATCTCGGCGGCCGCAAGCTCGACGTCGATCGCTTGACGGAGACGTCGCCCGGCCCGTGGCGTCCGGGTGTACGCTGAGGGGCCCTATGGTGCGGCGGATCCTGACTCCGCTTCGTCGACTCGGGTGGGAGTCGTACGCCTGGCTCATCTACTCGATTCCGTTCCTCGTGTCGGCGTTCGCTCCGAGTTACAGCGCCGGCGAAACCACCGCGATGCTGCTCGCGTTCCTGGTGTTTCTCGTGCTGTACCTCGCCGGTCAGTGCCTGCGAGGGCCGCGGGTCCTCTGGATTGTCGCGGTCTTCGATCTGATCGCCATTGCCTTCAGTCCACGCAATCCGTCGGCAGCCACGTTTTTCATCTACGGGTCAGCGCTCGTCGCCAACGCGTTTCCTCTGCCGCGTGCGGCCGTCGCGCTCGCTGCTCAGATTGCCATTGGCACGGTTGCCGCCGTCCTGCTCGGGATGCCGTGGTGGTTCTACATGATGACGACGGTGATCTCGGCGCTCATCGGCGCCGTGACGATCCAGGCGGCAGCGAGGGCCGCCGGCGACGCGAAGCTGCGGCTGGCGCAAGAGGAGGTCGAGCGCATCGCGAAGCTCGCCGAGCGTGAGCGCATCGCGCGCGACCTGCACGATGTGCTCGGCCACACCTTGTCGGTGGTCGTGCTCAAGAGCGAGTTGGCGAAAAAGCTGATCGGCCGCGATCCCGCGCGGGCGTATCAGGAGATCGCCGAGGTGGAGCGCGTGGCGCGCGAGGGCCTCGCCGAGGTTCGACAGGCGATCACGGGCTATCGATCGTCCGGGCTGGCGGCCGAGATTGATCATGTGCGCGAGACACTGGTCGCGGCCGGCATCGATACCACGGTCGAAGCGGGACAGGTGCCGTTGGCGCCGGTGCAAGAGACGGCGCTCTCGCTCGCGCTGCGCGAGGCCACGACCAACGTGATCCGCCACGCCGAGGCGACCCAGTGCCGGATCCGTTTTTATGCGCAGGACGGATCGGTGCTGATGGAGGTGGCAGACAACGGGCGTGGCGGCGACGCGCCGTTTGGCAACGGCCTCACCGGCATGCGCGAACGGATTCAGGCCCTTGGCGGTGTGCTGCGCAGGGAATCGGAGCGCGGCACGCGGTTGTTGATCCAGTTACCGCTGAAGGCTGGTAGCTGACAACGAAGGGCGAACCGAAAACAGCGATGCACATCCGAGTTCTAATCGCCGAAGACCAGGGAATGGTGCTTGGCGCCCTCGCGGCGCTGCTCGAGATCGAGCCGGACATCGAGGTCGTGGCGCGCGCGCAGAATGGGCGCGAGGCGCTCGCGCTCGCGTCGCGCACCGATCCCGATGTCGTGCTCACCGATATCGAGATGCCGGAGATGACGGGTCTCGACCTGGCGGCCGAGCTGCACCGTGCCCGCAAACGCGGGCGGCCGCGCGTCATCATTCTCACGACGTTTGCACGCCCCGGGTATCTGCGACGTGCGCTCGACGCTGGAGCGTCAGGGTATTTGCTGAAGGACGCGCCAGCCGAGAAGCTCGCCGATGCCATTCGCAGCGTCCACCAGGGTCTGCGCGTGGTCGATCCGCAGTTGGCGCAGGAGGCATGGGGTGAAAGCGATCCGCTGACCGACCGCGAACGTCAGGTCCTGCGAGCCGCAGAAGAGGGTCTCGCCGGCGCCGAGATCGCGCGCCGCCTGAACTTGTCGGAGGGCACCGTACGGAACTACCTGTCGGAATCGATCGCGAAGCTCGGCGTGACCAATCGCATCGAAGCGGCGCGGCTCGCCCGCCAGCGGGGTTGGCTCTGATCCCCGGGGAGGGGCCTGGCCCGTTCGCAGAATCTGCAATGCGGGAAAGGTCCATGTCACGGTGACAGTTTTGTGGAACGGGCCAGCCCCACTGGTATCACTTCGAAAACAGATCGAGCTGACCCTTGCGCGGGCGAGCTGGCGGGCGCGGTGGCCGTCGGTCGTCCATCACCGTTCGTCCGCCAACCGAGGGAGACATCGCGCGCTCGTGCGCGATCGCTGAGACGACGTCAGCTTCGGGATCGAGATGCCGCTCGATCGATCGCGTGAAGCGATCGAGGCGATTCATCCCGTCCAGCTTGTCAGCTTGGCCAAGCCTGGCCGCGTCGAGCGCGCGGCGCAGGACGGCAATCGATTCATCGTAGGTTTTCAGCGGCACCGGGAATGGGTGACCGTCCTTGCCGCCGTGCGCGAATGAATAGCGCGCCGGATCGTCGAATCGCGTCGGCGTCCCGTGGATGACCTCGGCGATGAGCGCCAGCGACTGCAGCGTGCGCGGTCCGAGCTGCTCGAGAAGCAGAAACGACGCGAAGTCCCGCAGCTCCCGCTCATGTGCCAGCGCGAGCACCGCACCCAACCGCTTCTCGTCGATGTCTGCCGGACGCACGCCGTGACGCGCCGGCATCGTCAGGCGGCGGGCCTGGCTCAGCGTCGTTTCAGGATCGGTGCGCGCGATTTGCAGGAGCGCATGTTGTGCGGGGCGCGCCTGGCCATCGACCAGATTCATGATCACGCCCGCGTGCTGACCGACGATCGCCGTGTGAGGATCGGCCGTGAAGTCGCGGACCGTTGCCGAGTGCCAGTGATAGCGCCGCGCGAGCCGGCTCGCTTCGTTCATCCCTTGCTGCACGATCGCCCACTCGCCGTCTGCGGTCAGCACGAAGGAGTGCAGATAGATCTGGAACCCGTCCGCGATGGCGTTGTTGTCGACGCGAGCGGTCAGGCGGCTGGTGCGAACGAGGGCATCGCCGTCGAGGCCGGTACTCATCGCGATCGCCCGCAGCTCCTGCGGCGTGTTGCGCGAGTGCTGTCCGCGCCCTCCGCAGATATGGATGCCGAGCTCATGCGCCTTCGGATTGAGCCCCTTCTTCAGGGCGCCCATCACAGACGTCGTGATGCCGGACGAGTGCCAGTCCATGCCCATCACCGATCCCAGGGCTTGAAACCAGAACGGATCGCTCAAACGCGAAAGAAAGGCCGGTCGGCCGTAGTGATAGAGAACGCTCTCGGTGATGGCCGTGCCGAGCGTCACCATGCGCGTGGCTAGCCAGGCCGGCACGCGCCCGCTGTGCAGTGGAAGGTCGGCAACCCCGGAGCGCTTCACGCCTTCATTTTGCCATCCTGAATCGGGGCCTGGCCCCATCGCAGAATCTGCGACGCGGAAAACTCCATGCCATCGGGGACAGTCCCCGGGGACAGACCCCGGGGACTGTCCCCGGTCCGAGTAACGTAATGGGAATGCACGATCCGCGGACCGAGTACCAGGAGCGGCTCAGCGCGAGACGCGCCGCCCTCGTGACGCTGACGCGCCGCGACGCCCGCGTGAGCTACGCCCGTCTTGCCATCTTCGCAGCCGCAGTCGTGCTGGCGATGTTGGCCGCACGCGGTACGGTCGCCGCCTGGTGGGTCTCGACGCCACTCACCGCCTTCGTCGTGCTGGTCCTCTACCACGACCGCGTGATCCGCGGCCGCGACGCCATGAGCCGTGCGATCGCGTTCTACGAACGCGGCCTGGCGCGCATCGAGGACCGCTGGGCCGGCACCGGCGATGGAGGCGAGCGGTTCCAGGACCTCGAGCACCCGTATTCCCAGGACCTCGACCTGTTTGGACCGGCATCCTTGTTCGAGCTGCTGTCGCTGGCCCGTACGTCGGCCGGGGAAGAGACGCTCGCCGGCTGGCTGACGAGTGCGGCCCCCCGACCAGAGATCGTTCAGCGGCAACACGCGGTCGCCGAGCTGGCATCGCGCCTGGACCTGCGCGAACAGCTGTCGCTCACCGGCGCCAGGATCGGTCACACGCTGCACAGTCGCAAGCTGTGCGAGTGGGCCGACGCCCCGCCGGCGCTCAGAGGCGTGTGGATGCGGCCGGCGGCGATTGCGTTGAGCATCGCCATGCTGCTGGCGATCGGATTTGCGGCGCGCACTGGCGACCCAACGGCGTTCATGGTCGTGGCGCTGCTCGAGCTGCTGTTCTGGATCCCGCTCAGGACGAACATCGTCGGCGGGCTGCATCGGGCCGACGGCGCCGCGCGCCAGCTCACCGCCTTGGCGACCGTCATCGAGCGCCTGGAGACCGAGAGGTTCGACACCGAACGGATTCGCGGTCTCCAGCACGATCTCACTGAGGGCGGCATCCGCGCCTCGATCGCGATCCGGCGATTGCGCTGGCTCGTGGAGTTTCACGACTGGCAGCACAACCCGTTCTTCGCACCATTCGCCGCGCTCGTCCTGTCGAGCAATCACCTGGCGCATGCGATCGAGCGGTGGCGCAAGCGCTATGGCCATCGCGTGCCCAGGTGGCTCCACGTCGCGGGCGAATTCGAAGCGCTGGCATCACTCTCCGCCTACCACTTCGAACACCCGGAAGATCCGTTCCCGGACATCCTGGATCACCGCGACACGCCGGCGACGTTTCAAGGCGTTGGCCTCGGTCATCCGCTGATTCCGGCAGGCAAGCTGGTCAGGAACGACATGTGTCTGGATGGCGCGACCCAGATGTTCGTGGTCAGCGGCTCGAACATGTCGGGGAAGAGCACGATGCTCAGAACCGTTGGCGTCGGCGCGGTGATGGCGCTCGCCGGCGCGCCGGTGCGCGCGACGTCGCTTCGCGTGACGCCGCTGCAGATTGGCGGCACGCTCCGCATCCAGGACTCCCTCCAGGAAGGGCGGTCGCGGTTCTACGCCGAGATCTCGCGGATTCGGACGTTCGTCGACGCGGCCGCGCTGCCGCCCCCGCTGCTGTTTCTGCTCGACGAGTTGTTTCACGGCACCAACTCGCACGATCGCGTCGTCGGCGCGGCGGGAGTGCTACGCACGCTGCTCGATCGCGGCGCGATCGGCCTCATCACCACACACGACCTTGCCGTGACGAAGGTCGTCGACTCGTTGGCCCCGCGGGCGGCCAACGTCCACTTCGAGGATCGATTCCAAGGCGGCGAAATCCACTTCGACTACCGCGTCAAGCCCGGACCGGTCACGCACAGTAACGCCGTCGCGCTGATGCGGGCCGTGGGGCTCGAGGTGCCAGATCAAGAGATCTAGTGATCTGGTGAAGTAGTGAGCTGGTGATCGATCGGGTGATGTCGCGATCTGGAGATCTGGAGATCCATCGGTTGATCGATCGCCAGATCACGACGTCACGAGATCGCAAGATCTCCGAAGAAGTCCTTTGCGTCGAGGTACCTGAACCCCAGCTTTCGAGCGAATCCCGGGTCTTGCGCGCCTTCGCCAACATAGATGCACTGCGCAGGATCGAGCTGATGCCGATGGATGTGCAGCACGCCGAGCCCTGGCAGCGGCTTTCGACACCAGCAGCGCGGCGGGCCGGCGGGGTGAGGGCAGTATTCGACAGGGATCGACAAACCTGACCAGCCTCCGCTAAAGCTACGGCGGTCCGCCGAAGTATCTGCGAAGGCGGAAGCGGGTCGCGCGAAGGCGGAAGGTTTGTCGCCACCTGAAGGTTTGTCGATCAGCTGGTTCATTCGCGCGAACACAGCGTGGACGTCGGCCGCCGATCGCGATCCGTCGGCCACCTCCGGCTGCCACGACAAGCCGAGCACTCGCCAACCCTCGTTGTGATACCGGCGCAGGATCGCCGCGCGGTCCTCGGCAACGAGCACATCGTCGGCGTTGGCAGGAGTCCGCTGGCCCGATCGGCTGCGAAGGAGCACATCGTCCAGCCACACGAGCACGGCCCGATTGACGTGCGAGGGATCGATCCGTCGCTCGAACGGCAGGACCTCGATTCGCGAGAACCCCTCGGCCGCATCTGGCGGCTCCAAGTCGCGCTGCGCGCGAAACTGCGCTGTCGGCAGGAACGCGGCGACGTCCCGCTTCCGAAGCGCGTTGAGCTCTCGCGCATCCGGGAGCCTGCCATATCGAGACACGAGCCGCTCGACCGCATTGACCTGCGCGTCCTCGAGCGCGGTGGCGAGCCAGATGCAGCGAACGCGGGCGCCTCGCCCGGCGGCGGCCCGAATCACCTCGGCGCGAGACTGGCGCGACAGGTAGGTGTTGTCGAGGACGACCTTTGCGGGCGCGCCGGCGAGCGTCCGATCGAGCTCGGGTATCAGCTCTCGCAACGTGCCGCCCGTTTCGTCACGATTGAGCCGCTGATACCCGCCGGCGACGAAGCGCTCGGCGAAGGTCGTCTTGCCGGCGCCGGGCAGTCCCATGACGAGCACGACCTCCGCGTCCCGGCGAATCGAGACGCTCGCACCCGGGGCCGAGCCTTCGCGAATCGAGCGGCCGGCTGGAAATCTCCCGTCGAGGATCCTCCGGTCGTCGTCGGTCAGCGCGATCTTCATTGCAGCTGCCGCCGACCTCGCGGTCTCCACTCGCGTGACGCCCGGCAGCGGCACGATGAGGTCCGAGAGATCGGCGAGCCACGCCAACGCGACCTCGAACGGCGTCACGCCGTGGCGCGCTGCGACCGCGTTCAGTGCCGGATCAGCCGCGGTGCGAGCGCGTGCCTTGCGGCCGCCGAGGGGTCGATAGGCAAGAAGCGTCAGCTGGTTCGCGATGCAGTAGTCGGCGACGCCGCTGAGGAAGGCCGCATCGTGCCAGACGCTGGCTTCGACCTGGATGGAATCGATCTCGGTGATCCGTTTGGCCTCCTCGATCTGGCCGACCGTGACGTTGCACAGGCCGATCGAGGCGATCAGGCCGTTGCGCTTGAGGGCCGCAAGGGCACGGACGCTTGTGGCCAGCGGCGTTCGCGAATCCGGCGCATGCAGTTGATAGAGGTCAATCTGCGCGAGGTCGAGGGCACGACAACTGCGTTCGCACGCCGCCATCAGATGCTTCGCGCGGCCGTCGGGCTCCCACCGCCCATCGGGCCTGGTGAGCCCGCCCTTGGTTGCCACTTGGGGCCTGGCCCCTTCGCAGAAATTGCGACCAGGAAAACTCCGTGCCGTGGTGGCAGTTCCTGCGTTGGTGTCTGGGTCGATCGGCGGACGGCCGGGGAACGTGGAGATCGCGCGAGCGATCAACCGCTCGTTGTGTCCGCGCTCGCTCTCGTCCCAACAGTACGCGTCGGCCGTGTCGAGCAGCATCACCCCGGCGTCGAATGCCGCGTGCAGCACCGCGATCGAGCGCTCGTCGTTGCGATCGGGCTCGGTCGACAGGCGCATGCAGCCCAGCGCGATCGGACGCGGGTTCATCGGGGTGCGATCATCTTGCCGGGTTTCGCACCCGGCCGCCAGCAGCCGGTTCGCCAAACAAGTGCACCCGGCCGCCGACAGCCGGCTCGCCGACGCAGTATGCTGCGTCTTCAGGAGTCCCGCCGCCTCACCCCCGGCAGGTGGTTTTGGTCGAGGTGTGAATGAGTCTCGCTTCCGGCACGCGGCTGGGTGTGTATGAGGTGCTGGGCTCGCTCGGGGCCGGCGGCCCCGCCTCCGCTTGCACTGGCGTTCGGGCAAGCTATGGCGCGTCCACCGTAGCCTTGACGAGGATGCGATGGTCATAAGCGATTCGATTGGACCCTATCGCATCCTCTCGAAGCTAGTCTGCTGCTGCCGCCGAGCCTGCGGGACTGGTTGCCGGAGGATCATCTGGCGTTCTTCGTGAGCGACCTGGTCGACCACTTGGATCTGTCGGCGATCACCGCGGTGTACGAAGACGAGGAGCGGGGCTATCCGCCGTACCATCCGGTCATGCTGACGAAGGTGCTGGTGTACGCGTATTGCGTCGGGGTCTTTTCGTCGCGGAAGATTCAGCGCCGGTTGGTCGAAGATATCGCGTTTCGGGTGCTGGCGGCGGGCAATGCCCCGGACTTTCGCACCATCGCCGATTTTCGCAAGACGCATCTGCCCGCGCTGAAGGGATTCTTCGAGCAGGTGCTGGGCGTGGCGCGCGACCTGGGCACGCTGCGGGTCGGCCGCGTGGCGATCGATGGGAGCAAGGTGAAGGCCAATGCGTCGAAGCACAAGGCGATGAGTTACGACCGGCTGCCGAAGAAACGACAACAGCTGCGGGCCGAGGTGGAGGCGTTGCTCGCGCAGGCGGAAGCGGCCGATGCCGCCGACGACGCGGAGTACGGCGCCGATCGGCGCGGCGACGAACTGCCGGCGGAGTTGCAGCGCCGCGAGACTCGGCTGCAGCGCATTCGCGAGGCGACCCGAGCCTTGAAGGCGCGCGCCAAGCAGGAGGCCACGGCGAAGGGCGAGCCCCCCGAGACGGCGAAGCCGGACCCGAAAGCGCAATACAACTTCACCGATCCGGAGTCGCGGATCATGAAAGGGCCCGACGGATTCGTCCAGGCCTACAACGTGCAGGTCGCGGTCGACGAGCGCCAATTGATCGTGGGCCAGGCGGTGACGCAGGAGACGAACGACAAGAAGCAACTGCTGCCGATGATCACGACCATCGCGCGCCAGTCCGGCCTCACGCCCCCACAGGTGCTCGCGGACGCCGGCTATTGCTCGGACGCGAACCTGACCGCGATCGCGGCCACGCCCATCGACGCCTACATTTCGACCCGGAAGCAGAAACATGGCGAACGGCCCGGGCCCTGTCCGCGCGGGCCGCTGCCGAAGACCGCGACGCTGATCGACCGGATGTCTCGCAAGCTGCATCGCAAGGTGGGGGCCGCGGTCTATGCGAGGCGCAAAGCCATCGTCGAGCCGGTGATTGGCCAGATCAAACACGCGCGTGGCTTCCGACAATTCCTGTTGCGAGGATTCGAGAAGGTGCAAGGCGAATGGTCGCTGGTCTGCACGACGCACAACATCCTCAAGCTGTATCGCTTCTGCGGCTGAGGCGCTCGGCCGGCGCAATCGGGCACACGCCGAACGCCTGCCATCGCCGACCGCGGTGACTGACATCCTGGGCGCGCAGCACGAGGGAACGTGATTATCACAGCGATTACTCGGACGGACTCCTAGCGAAGGTGGAATGGGCGAGGTGTACCGCGCGCGGGACGCCCGGCTGAACCGAGACGTGGCGTTGAAGGTGCTGCCCGATGCCTTCAGCGCCGAGCCCGATCGGCTGGCTCGCTTCAAACGTGAAGCGCA
Organism: uncultured Acidobacteriota bacterium; assembly: GCA_963773045.1. GTDB lineage: Bacteria > Acidobacteriota > Vicinamibacteria > Vicinamibacterales > UBA2999 > 12-FULL-67-14b. Next base: position 1,106,930 of record CAVYZT010000005.1, read on the forward strand.
GCTGATTGCGTCGCTCAACCATCCGAACATCGCCGCGATCTATGGCCTCGAGGACGCGGATGGTGTGCACGCGCTCGTGTTGGAGCTGGTGGAGGGACCAACTCTCGCCGATCGTCTCGCGCGCGGTCCCATTCCTGTTGATGAGGCGTTACCGATCGCGCACCAGATCGCGACCGCGCTCGAGGCATCGCACGAGCTCGGCATCATTCATCGCGATCTGAAACCCGCCAACATCAAGCTGCGGCCGGACGGCACGGTGAAGGTGCTGGACTTTGGTCTCGCCAAGGCGCTCGAGCCAGTGGGAACAGAGGCGGGTAGCGCGACCACCTCGCCGACCATCACGAGCCCGGCCCACCTTCGCCAAGGCTACGGCGAGGCAGGCACGGAAGCCGGCATGATCCTCGGGACTGCCGCCTACATGAGCCCTGAGCAAGCGAAGGGACGCCCGGCCGACAAGCGAAGCGACGTGTGGGCGTTCGGCGCCGTGCTGTTCGAGATGCTCTCGGGGCAGCGCGCGTTCAAAGGCGACGATGTCGCCGACACGCTCGCCGCGGTGCTGCGCGCCGATCCGAAGTGGAGCGATCTTCCACCAGCGACACCGCAGGCCGTCCGCCGGCTCTTGACCCGCTGTCTGCAGAAGGATCCAAAGCGCCGCTTGCAGCACATTGGCGACGTCCGACTGGAGCTCGAAGAGGCCGGGGAAAGCAGTCTCGATCGCGCCTCGGACGGCGCCGCACGAGCGCCGCGCTCGATGTGGCCGCTCATCGCCGCCGCTGTCGTGGGTGCTGCATTGGCAGGACTGACGGCCTGGTCCTTGACTTCCTCGCCGGTCGATCGTCCATCGAGCCGGTTCGCCATCCAAATCCCGTCGTCGGCGCCTCTGCTCGCTGGACGCTTCGGATTGGCCGGCGGCCTCGCGCTGTCTCCAGATGGCCGCGCGATTGCGTACTCGACCGGAAGCGGGCTCGTGAGCCGTCAACTCGACGCCATGGCCGTGGAGCCAGTTCGCGGTGCGGAGGGCGGCTCGTGGCCGTTCTTCTCACCAGACGGCGCATGGATCGGGTTCTTCGCCGACGGGAAGATCAAGAAGGTTCCCGCGCGTGGTGGACTCGCCGTGACGATTTGCGACGCGCCGGCAAATGCCCGCGCCGCATGGGGCGACGACGCCACCATCGTCGTCGCTCGGACGCATCTCTTTCGGGTGGCGGCCAGCGGTGGCGCGCTCGAGAAAATTGTCGACGCTGGCGGCGAGCAGTTTTCTGAGCCGGAGTTTCTCCCTGGCTCCAACGCAGTGCTCGTGCGGGCACGCACGCCGCCCGCCCCAGGACGCATCGAGGCGATCGACCTGCAGACGCGAACGCGCCATCCGTTGCTCGAGGGCTCGACGCCCCGACTCGCAGCCGGCGGCGAGTTGGTCTTTGCGCGTGACCAAAGGATCTGGGCGACGCGATTCGACGCGAAACGGCTTGCCGTCGACGGCACGCCCGTCCCGATCGTCGAGTCGGTCGGCGTCGTTGACACCGAGGCGCTGTATGCCACCTCACGCGACGGTACGCTGATCTACCTGGCGAGCAGCGGGGAAGCCGACGCGTCGATTGTCTGGCTCGACCGAACCGGCAAGACGATGGCAGCTGTGGACGACCAGCGCAATTTCCGCTTTCCGCGCCTCTCACCGGACGGCAAGCAGGTGGCGGTCAGTGTCGCAAGTGGATCGTCACTCGACCTGTGGACCTTCGATCTGGAACGTGGCTCTCGATTGCGGCTCACGACCGACGGCAGCAACCGCCGCACGGTCTGGTCACCCGATGGCACGCAGATCGCCTATTTCTCGCTGCCCTCCGAGCCTGGGCAAGGTGCCGACCAAGATCTCTACGTGGTTCCCTCTGTGGGCGGCGCGGCGAAACGGATCCTCACGCGCCCTGGCCCGCAGTGGCCCGATTCGTGGTCACCCGATGGCCGTTTCCTGATCTTCGAGGATGGCGCGACTGGAGTCACACGCGACTTGTGGCTGCTGCCGTTCGGAGAGGATCCTCGGCCGCTCATGGCGTCTCGCTTCAGCGAGCGAGGAGCCGCCTTCTCACCCGACGGTCGATGGCTCGCGTTCGTGTCCGACGAGTCAGGGCGCGCAGAGGTCTACATCCAGCCTTTCCCGGGCCCGGGACCAAAGATTCCTGTCTCGAACGAGGGCGGGCTCCAGCCGGTATGGGGGAAGAGCGGTCGCGAGTTGTACTACCGCGCTGCCGACGCGTTGATGGAAGTCCCGGTGCGGCTGAGCCCGCTTCAGGTCACCGTCGCCCGCAAGCTGCTCGACCTGCCTCGCGCGCTCTACGGCGTCGATCAATTCACGCCCGACTACGATGTTGCCGCCGATGGCCGATTTCTCGCGATTCGGAGAAACGCCAGTGCCGCAGTCGAAATCACTGTTGTGCTGAATTGGACGCAGGAACTCCGCCGCACCCTGGGACGATGAGATCGTCTCAGCGCGCGCTCGGCACCAGACGCTTCAGCTCTTCCGTCCAGTTCTGAACGACGACGATGGTCGGCGCAGAATTTGAGTCGCTGCCGCTTTCCTTGAGCATCAGAAAGCGCTTGCCGTCGGCCGACACATCGTAGTTCGCCGTGCCGGCGAGCCGAGTCCCGCCGTAATACCGCGCATCGATCAGCTTGGTGGGTGCGCCGGCCGTCCACGATCCGCCGCGCCGTACGTCGACGCTCATCAGAGCGCCGTCGAGCGCCTGGTAAAAGAGTTGTTCACCGCTCTTTGCCCAAACCGGTCCGAAACCGCCGCCAGTGGAGACCTGAATCTTCTCTTCGTCCACCTTCGGGAAGGGACGAACAAAGATCTGTATCTGGCCAGAGTCGGTGGATTGGTATGCCAGCCAGCGACCGTCGGGCGAGACCGTTGGACCGAACTCGGCCTGCGGCGTCTGCAACAACGGCTGGACGGCGTGATCGCCATCCAACGTGACCGTCTTCAGGTCGGTCGCGGATTCGGCGCTCGCCTCCCAGAACAGGACTCGGCTGCCATCGGCGAGCACCGCCGACGGGATCTGCGCATTCGAGCCTTGCGTCAAGCGCTCTGCACTGCCGGCTCCATCCGCCAATTGCCAGAAGAGCGCCCCACCCGCTCCGCCGGCCTGGGAGCTGAACACCAGGCGGCGCCCATCAATTGTCCACACGGGTGCCTGGTCGAGTCCCGGATCGGATGTGACTTTGGTCAGCGTCTCGCGGGCGAGGTTCCAGACCCAGATGTCGTTTCCCTGCTCGCGAATCTCGACCGCCACGCGTGTTCCATCTGGCGACAGCCGGGGCGTGAGATAGGCGCGGGCGGGAGCGGCCTTGAGCGGTTCTTCACGGCCTTGGCGATCGACCCAGACGAGCGTGCGGTTCGACACATCTCCCGCTGCACCGGCGATGTACACCAACGTGCCGTCACGGGCGATGTCGAACTCGGCCGTGCCGGTCGTCAGCGTCGCGATCTGCGGCACGACCGAAATCGAGTTGCCGATCACTTCGAGGCGATCGAGGTCGAACCTCACGGCCCGCAAGGCGCCGCCGGCGACATAGACCAGATGGCCGCTGGGCAGATAGTGCGATTGGCTGCCCCCTCGCATCAGGACCTTTTGTGTGCCGGTCCGCAAGTCGAGTACTGCAAGTAGCGAGGCCTCGATGCCGCCGGTCATCGGGGAGATGGTGAAAAGTACGGCCTGGCCGCCGGGCAAGAACTGCGGGTAGAGGTGATCGCTTTCGCCCCGTTCGCGATTGGGTTTGGTGATGACTGCCGGCTCACCGCCGGCCGACGACACTCGCTGAAGGCCGGTCGCCGTCGAGTTGGTCGCAAAGACGATGCTGTCGTCGTCACCCCAAGTCGCGCCGCGGCTGGAACCGTCGAGGGCGCAGATGCGCAGAGCCGGCCCGCCAGTGATGGCCACTTTGTTGAGCGTAACGGGGGAAGGCTCGACGAAGCCGATCCATTGCCCGTCCGCTGACGCAAACGGCGCGCGCGCATTGCCCGGGATCGTGAGCGGCGTCGGATCGAGCGCCCCCAACGTTCGCGCGAAGAGCCGCGTGCTCGTGCGTCCGGCGCCCCCCTTGTAGACGATGGTTGTGCCGTCCGGGGTGATCGCGACGTCGCGCGATTGAGCATCGATTTGCAGCGTTTCTGCCCCAGTGGGGGAGACTGAGAAACGGGTCACACGAGGCGCGTCCGGCCGCGCTGTCGGCCAGAGCGTCGCCCCAACCGCCGCGCCGGCGATGACGGCCGCGGCCGCCGGTAATGCGAGCCGACGCCACGTCGCCACGTTCACCCGCTGCTGTGTCACACCCGGAGCGACCGCGGCATGATCCGCCGTGTCGCCCATCACGTACAACGCGGTCGAGATGTCTGCGACGCGCTTCCGCGGATCCTTTGCAAGACAGCGTTGGATCAGAATTCGGATCGGAGCGGGAATGTTGGCCGGCAGTGCGCTCCAATCCGGTTCGCTCTTCAACACACTGGCGAGAACGTCTGAGAGATCGTCGCCCTCAAACGGACGCCGTCCGGCCAGCATCTCGTAGAGAACGGCACCAAACGCCCACACGTCACTCCGCTTGTCGGCAGCGCGCCCCTTGGCCTGCTCGGGGCTCATGTACGCCGCCGTGCCCAGAATCATGCCCACACCTGTCGCACCGGGAGAGGCCAACGTCGGCGACTGCGAAACGGTGCCGGCATTGGCGCCGCTCGTCTCCGCCGCCATGAGCCTGGCGAGCCCGAAGTCCAGCACCTTCACCGTTCCGTCTTCGCGGAGCTTGATGTTGGCGGGCTTGAGATCGCGATGGACGATTCCCTGGTCGTGTGCGGCCAGGAGCGCCTCGCCGATCTGTTTCGCAATCGGGAGCGCTTCATTCCACGGTATCGGTCCTTGCGCGATCCGCTCGGCCAGCGTCGGCCCGTCGACCAACTCCATGACCAGCGCATGGACGTCGCCCGACTCTTCGAATCCGTGAATGTGAGCGATGTTGGGGTGGTTGAGCGCCGCGAGCACCTGCGCTTCGCGATGAAACCGCGCCAGTCGCTCGGGATCGTTGGCGAAGAGATCCGGCAGGACTTTGATCGCGATCTGGCGGTTCAGCTTCGTGTCACGGGCACGATAGACCTCGCCCATCCCGCCCGCACCGATCGCCGAGACGATCTCGTAGACGCCGATCCTGGTGCCAGTGGACAGCGCCATGCGGTCGGATCATTGTAGCGGCGTGCGCATCGCCAGTGACGCGGTCGCCGGCTCACACGTGTGAGCCGGCGCTCGCCAGCGCAACTCTCAGGCGATGTCTCGAGTGCAGCCCGACATACACGCGTTGTAGTCGTTGTCGCAGAGGATGCAGTTGCTAGACCCCTTCGGGCTCCCCCACGTGCCCTCACAGGTGTCCAGGCAGGACTTGTGCGCAGCCTTGCAGCGCTCCTTGCAGCCCCAATAGTCCTCGAGAGTACCGAAGGTTGCGCCGCCGCGCCGGTGGAAACCGCCGCCTTTCAACTGACCGCGTACGGCACCACGGTGTTGACTCGACCGGCCACCGTAGTGCCGGCCTGTCGAGTCCAGCGAGGCGGCGCCCGTGAACCCAGGGAGGGTCATCGGAAGAACCCCGGGAAGGTGTCCAACGGGTGCGGCGTCCACGGATCGGACGGCGTCGGGTCTTCGACTCCGCTGTAGCAATGACCGCTGTCGCACGCAGCGCACACAGCGGTTGGCTTGTAGCCGTTTCGCGCGCAGCGGTCGAGGATGTAATCGCAATTGCCGCAGAAGGGGATCGCAGGAGTCACCGATCCGTTCCGTGAGCGGCTCGAGCCACCGGCACGGTACTGGCCCTTGCGGCTTTGCAGACAGGCATCGGCGCTGAATCCAGGCATGCTCAAGGCGTCTTCTCCTTTCGCCGTCATCAACGGTCGTAATAGGGTGACAACTTCGTGACCATGAACGGAAACTCCTCGGTCACATCGCAACGGACGAAGAACTTGTCGGTGACGTCGGTCGTACGGCTCGTGAACGCGAAGATCACGTCGACGATGCGCCGCACAGCGCTGAGCGGTGATGGCCGAACCTCCACCGCCGTGAGCGCCGCGCCGTCGGCAAACGCCTCCGACGTCTTGGCGTAGATGACGGGATAGCGCACGGCGAGATAGTTCAACGCGCGATTCTCGTCGGTGGCGCCGGCGTTGTCGGTCATCTGCAGAATCCGATCGAACAGCTCCTCGGCGGCCGACTGGAATTCCTTGGCGGCGATTTTCGCCGGGCGGGGAATCGCCTTGATCAGCACCTCCCGCGAGAACGAGTAGATCTGGTCGAAGGTGACGATGGGGATCATCAGCCCGTTGCACATCTCGGGTGATGCGATCGGTCCGCGCAGCCCGATGACGACGTCGAGGTCGGTCGGTTGTGGCGCGGCGCGTACCGTCTGGATCAGCAGATCGAGGTCCACCGGGTCGCGTGGCGTCAGCAGATAAGTCTCGAGTCCCTGCAGCGTCAGCACCCAGCACAACTGCCGCGCGAGGTAACGGTTCTCAGGCGCCGATAACACCGCCTGCATCATCTCGCGATCGGTCTTGCCCTTCGTCGGCGTTCGCCCCGCTACCTGGGCGAACTCTTTTTCCACGCCCGGACTTGGAAACCGCGCTTCGATCCGGCCGAGCGCATAGATGAAGCCGCCGGCGCCCGGGCTGCCGCACGTCGGACACGGCGTCGTCGCCAGTTGTTGTGGCGTCAGGCTTTCAGTGACGCGAGGAGATTCGCTGGCAGTAGTGTCGGTGGCTGTTTCCATGGTGGTCCTCTTGTTGAAGATGCGGCGCTATCGTGAATGACGTCCGGTGAAAACCAACCAGCGATTGAGCGTGGCTGCGCGCCGCGCGCAGCCACCGCAGGGTGTGAATCCGATGGCCGAGGTCGCGCGCTTGATCACATCGCCGAGGCCGACGTCGTGCTCGGCCACGAAGCCGGGGAGTCGAACGCGGTGTGGGCTCGCTGGAGAGCTACGCTGTTTCTGCCTTTTCATGGCTTGCTAAGTCGTCTGCGTAATCTGTGTCATCTGCGGCCCTGGCCCCGTGTCTGTGTAATCTGCGTCATCTGCGGCCCTGGCCATGTGTCTGTGTAATCTGCGTCATCTGTGGCCCTGGCCCCGTGTCTGTGTAATCTGCGTCATCTGCGGCCCTGGCCCCGTGTGTCTGTGTAATCTGCGTCATCTGCGGCCCTGGCCGTGTGTCTGTGTAATCTGCGTCATCTGCGGCCCTGGCCGTGTGCTGTGTCATCTGCGGCCCTGGCCGTGTCTCTGCGTAATCTGTGTCAGCGCCGTGTGAATCGCCCATGCGTTGAGCAGCGGCGGCACGACCGCAGCCCGGCGCGGCGAATGCGCCAGGGCGATGGCCAGCCGCACCTGGTCGGCGGAAGCGCCGGGGCTCTGCGACCAGGCCAAGGCGATCGCGCCGGTGACAAACGGCGCCGCCACGCTGGTCCCGCCAGATGATACGGCGTCGCCAGCCGTGCCGAGGCTCGTGACCGACTCGCCCGGCGCGCGCAGCCCGCGCTGTCCGATCGATTTGCCGTGATTCGACAGCGCGATCGGGCGGCCGTCTCGACCGCATGCACTGGCGGCGATCACGCTTCGATGTCGCGTGATGGCCGTGCTGCCAATCTGTCCCTGATTTCCCGCCGCTGCCACGACGATCACTCCGCGAGAGGCCGCATGATCCAGCGCCTGCTCCAGTGCACGCTGACCGCGCGCGGATGGAATCTGCTCCAGCGCCGCGCTCGTGTTGATGATGCGGGCGCCGGCATCGACGCAGTCCACGATCGCCGCGGCGAGCGCTTCGGGCGTCGCGGCCGGCAACCCGGCAGCAGGCGCCGTTTGCTCGGAGAAAATCGGCCGCACGAGCAGGATGCAGTCCGGACAGATGGCTGGCGCGCGAGACCCGCGGATGGCGCACAGAATTCCCGCCACGAAGGTTCCGTGCCGGCAGGCGAAGCTTTCGGCTCGAGCGCACGCGCGCGGCGTGCCGCCACCGACGTCGCGAATGTTGCGGCTCGCGAGATCCGGATGCTCGATCGCGACTGGTCCGTCAATCAGACCCAGCGCAACCTCGGCGCTGCCGCTGGCCAGCGCCATCAGTGGGCTGAGATTGACGAGCGTCAGCGCGTCCTGGTTGAGTGACTCCCGCATCGCTCTCGTTGCAGTCATTCGAAGTGCAGATCGATAGCCAGTGTGTTAACGAACACACAACGCGGGGGGAAGGCCGACCGTCAAAGACGCTTCGTGACGACAGCGCCGCAACTTCGCGGGGGATGGCGAAGGGGTGGATTATACCAAGGCCAGATCACTTCTGGAGCGGCTGAGCGCTTCGTTGAACAGGCGCGCCGAGGACGGGCGGTCCTCGCGGCGAGGTGAAAGCGCGTTTCGCAGAAAGGCGGCGAGCCCGTTCGGACAGTCGGACCGGAGAGTCTGGGGATCGGGAAATACGCCCGCGCCAATCAGCGTGAACGTCTCGTCGGCGTCAGCGCCGAGAAAGGGGTTTCGCCCTGTCAACGCTTCGTACATCGTGACGGCCAGGCTCCAGAGATCGAGCGACGCCGCCGGCGGTTCCATGGCCAGTACGTCTGGAGCGAGGTACGCGGCGGTTCCGGCCAGATGGTGACTTGCCGTGTCTCCCTGGGCCGTCGAGACCGCCGTCGCTCTTGCGCTGCGGGCCGCCAGGGTCGATGACTTGCGGGCGGCAGGCACCCTGGGCACGCCGGTCACGAGCTTGGCCAGGCCGAAGTCCATCAGCTTCGGCATTCCCGCTCTGGTGTAACCGATGTTGCTCGGCTTGACGTCGCGGTGCAAGAAGCCGGAGCGGTGCAGGGCGTCGAGTGCATTGGACATCGCCAGGCCGAGCGCGATCACCTCTTCGATGGCAATCGGCCCCGCGGCCAGTCGATCGCTGAGTGTGCCGCCAGCGAGATATTCGAGGACGAGCACCGGACTGCCGCGCCAGGTTTCGGCGCCGTAGATCACGGCGAGATGGGGATCGGCCAGCGCCGCCATCGCCATCGCCTCATTGGTCAGGCGCTTCACGCTCGAGACCGACACGCGTGGCAGGGTCTTGAGCGCCACCGACCGATCCAGCTTGAGATCGCGGCCGAGGTAGACCACTCCCATGCCGCCGCGGCCGATTTGGCGCTCGACGGCAAACGCGTCATTGAGCACGCGTGGCAGCCGGGCCGTCTCCAACGGACCACCACACCGCCCGCAGGCCCCGGCTTCGGGAGCTTGAACCACGCCGCACCAGGAGCATTGGCGCGCCGGCTGATCGTCGCCCGAGGGGTTCGGCTGCGACGGCGACGCGCGCAACCCGGCGTCGATGAGCACTCGATGCTCGAGCGCCAGCGCCGTTGACGCTGCGACAGATGTCAGCAGGTGAATGTCTTCATCGGAGAAGGGCGCCTCGCTCAATTTTTCGCCGACGGCGATCACGCCGAGCAGGCTCCTGTCCGACGCCATGAGAGGCACCAACAGACGAGCGCGGGCGTGATCCAGCCAAGCGCGATCCGAGGCCGGCAGTCGATCCATCGTGGACCGCGACACGCTGGCGTCGAGCGGTGTGCCGGATCCACCGATCAACGCTGCGAGCGGGCTGTCGTACGGCAGGTTCAGCAGGTGGCCTTGCGGATCGACGAACGCATCTTGCGCAGGATCGGCGATCAGCATTCCCGCCGTCGTCACATGCAACGCTCGATCGATTTCCAGGACCGTCAACGCCGCCTGTCCACCGACGCTGCCGGCCTGGCGGCTGCCCTCGACCAGATCCATGAGGATCCGGCGCGCGTCGTACTCTTCGCGGAAGAATCTGCGGTCCAGCCAATCGAGCAGCGGCCGGCGGCCGAATGTGAGCGCTAGCCCCGTGGCGATCAACAGCAGCCAGCCAACCGACGGCTGCAGCGTCAGAAGCTCGCCAACCGATCGATGACGGTTGGCATAGCCGTAAGACACCAGCGCGACTCCGGGAATCGCGAGCAGCGCGAGCACTGTATAGCGTGCGAACGCGTATTGGATCGCCTTCCGGACAAAGAAACGAACGCCGAACACTCGAGTGACGAGCACGGCGTAAACCGTGACCACCGGCCAGATGAACAACGCGAGGCCGAGGCCCACGCCAATATAGGGGAGTCGATCCGGCGCGCGGGTGAAGTCGCGATAGGCAGGAACCAGCGACGCCAGGAGGATGTCCAGGTTCAGCGGCAAGACGCCGGCGATGAAACCCGCCAGGAAGAGCCGGACGCGGCGACGCTCCGATTGTTCGCTCGCACGGAAGTTGGAGATGATGAGACCGAACACCGGCAACGAGAGCACGATGAGGATTTCCCACAGGTGCCCGTTTTCGTGCCGTCCGCTCAGCCATGCCGACACGCTTCCCACCAGCCACGTCTCAGAGGACGTGAAAGGGACCGCCAGGTTCGCGACGACCAGGACCCAGCCGATGATGAAACCCAGCCTGGCCACCGCTTTCGGCGACAGCGGCCACCGAGGCTCGGCAAGCGGACGCGGAAACTGTCGGCCGAACTCCCAGGAATACGCAGGCGAGAAGGCAATCGGCACGAGGTGATACAGCGCCGTTACGAAGGTACTGGGCGATGGCGCCAACGCCATGGCCTGCCGCAGGAGCGGGTCGACGAACAGAGTGGCGTACAGAATCAGCAGGGTTCCCAGCGCCCGGGCTCGAGCGTCTTCTCGCCCGCCGGCGATGAGCGGTGCCGCAGCTCCGCAGAAGACTGCCACCTGCAGCAGGTAGTACCAGCTGAAGAAGAGATTAGGAGACGGGCCTCTCCATGCCGCGGTGCCCACCCATACACCAAGACCAACGAGGATCTTGGCGCTGGCGAGAAGCAGCACGGCCATGCCGATGTTTACTCTGGATTCACATCACTTCGAGACAGAGCGGGCAATCGATGAGCGGCCTCGGCTGGTGTGGCTTGATTGTCCTGATGGCGCTGATGACATCGGCGGCGTCGATAATCGCGCCGCCGCGCTGAATGGCTTGCATCGCAGAAGCAGCCCCCAGGGCCCGCGTGAATTCGATCATCCCCAGGGAGATGTCATCCCATGTCGGCTCCGCGTTCCGCAGACCATCATGGTACGCCTCCATGAGAGACCGCATGGCTCCGGTCGTGACCATCATCGTGCCGGCTCCTTGACCAAAGGCTGCGGCGAGCTGCAACGTGATTGGCAAGAGTTCAGCGGAAACGTTTAGTGTTGGCACGGGGGGCCTCCCTTTGAGTTTGGTGTCGCATCTTAACAGAGTGGGGTGAGCTCAGGGCACGGCGCTCGCCAGTCGATACCACCCTGGCGCGAGCATGGTCGCGTAGCCTTCGGCGACGAGCGCGCGGTTGCCTCGTCCGGCTTCGGGTCGTGACAACCCTGTGACGCGAGCCAGTTCACCCGGAATCGTCATGCCCGCTCCGTCGAGAAAGCAGCGGGCGATTTCCCGAACCGCGCCCTCTCGGGTGATCCGGCGACCGAACGCGCCGGGAAAGCGGCCGATGCCGAGCGTCCAGATATAGGTGAACTTTGGCAGGTAGTAGACCTCGCTCGGGACGACGATCATGGCGGCCTGCAGCTCGTCCAATCCGAGATTGAAGGCCTTGCGGTCTCTCACGCCTGACTCTTCCCGAAGGTCCGATGTCGCCATCTCCCATTCGTGGCGCAGCACGCTCAAGATCGCGCGAGCATTCGGGCTCAGCCGCTCTTTCTCTTGTGAACGGCGAACGCCCCACAGCGCGTGAAAGTACGGAATCATCCGTGGCGCGAGGAACATGGCTCTGCCCCGGGCGAGCTTGGCGTAGTAGACCTTGCCGCGCTTCACGAGCTCGTCCTTGAGTACCCAGGTGAGCGAGGCCTCCGGATCCTTCTGCACGTTTCGCGGCAGCACCGCGTCGCGACGGCCGCAGACCGCCACGTAGAGCGACGGTCCTGGCTTGCGGGAGTCAGTCAGGCAGAACGCAAAGCCGACCCGCTCGATGAACCGCTCCGCGTCGATGGCGGTTTCGACCAGCCGGGTCGCCTCGCGCCGCCACGTCGCGTCTCGGTATTCCTCGAATTCTGGCCGTACCTGTGGCTTCGATCGCATCAGGAGGACGAAGCCGATGGTAGCGCGTTGGCGACATGGCAGTGGTTTCGCTATGTCCCCGCTGCCCTCTCTCATCTCAGTCGGGCGGTGCGGGGGTTGGTGCGCAAGAATCGGGCAGTTTTGGGCTTCGTGACGACCGATCACCTCCGGGGTGCGACGGCGCTGCGTGGCGAGCCACGACATCTCGTGAGGTAGGTAGAGTTTGATGCCCAACACCGGTAACGCGGGAAGCTACTCATCGGGACTGCAAGAGATAAGCGAGGTTCAACCGGGCGGACGGGTCTTCCAGCCTCAGGACCTGTTTCGGCTTGCCATCGAATCGCTGCCGAGCGGCGTGTTGATCGTCAACGCTCTGGGCACGATCGTCTTTGCGAACCATCAGCTCGAGCGGCAGTTCGGCTACGGTCACGATGAGCTGATCGGGCAACCGGTCGAGATCCTGGTGCCCGAGGGTCTCTTCGGCGATGACTCGATGCGCGGACAGTTCTTCGAACGTTCCCCTCAGAACCGTCCGATGGGTACGGGCCGGGAGCTCCACGGGCGCCGCCGCGACGGGCGCGAACTCCGCATCGAAGTCGGGTTGCAACCCATCACGACAGAGCTGCGCGTCTTCGTCTTGGCGTCTGTCATCGACGTCACCGGGCGCACGGAGCGCGAAGCGGCCGACCGACGGACCATCGAGAAACAGCTCGCGTTCGAGCGGCTGATTGCCGAACTGTCATTCAAGTCCATCAACTTGCCGTCCGACGAGCTGATCGATGCGATTCGGGAGGCACTGAGCCGGATCGGAGAGACGCTCGAGGTCGATCGGTGCTCGTTCTTCAGGATGCCCGGCGGTGAATGGCCACTGGTCCCAATCGCCTCTTGGGCGCGGCCAGGTGTCAAGCCGCCCCCGGTGATCGCCTCGTTCAAGGATCAGTTCCCCTGGGTACTGGAAACCATTCTCGCTGGCCGGACAGTGTGCTTCGCAGACGCCGCGGAGGTGCCCAGCCCCGTCGACCGCGCCGGTTACGAGGCAAACGGGACTCTCTCGGCAGTGACGATGCCGCTGTCGGTCGGCGGCCGCATTGTTGGCGCAATCGGCTTCACCATGACCCGTGACAACCGAACATGGAGTCCCGACACCCTGCACACGATTCGAGTGCTCGCCGCCATCTTCGGCAGTATCCTGGCCCGCGCCGAGAGCGACGCGGCGCTGTTACAAGCGATCGCTCGGATCGAACGCCACCGCGACGACCTGCGAGCGGAGAACGCCTATCTCCGCCGCGAAGCCGAGCAGCGGGAGGGCCCCATCATTGGCGACAGCCCCGCCGTCCGGCGGGTGCTGGAACAGGCGCGGCAGGTGGCGGGCACCGATTCAACCGTGCTGCTGCTGGGCGAGACCGGGACTGGGAAGGAGCTCGTTGCCAGCCACATTCACGACCTCAGCGGGCGGCGTGGACGCCTCATGGTGCGCGTGAACTGCTCGGCGATTCCCAGCACCCTGATGGAAAGCGAACTGTTCGGCCGCGAGAAAGGCGCGTTTACCGGCGCGCTCGCACGCCAGATAGGACGGTTCGAGCTGGCCGAGCGCTCCAGCATCTTTCTCGACGAAATCGGCGATCTCCCAGGCGAGGTCCAGGTCAAGCTGCTGCGTGTGCTCGAGGAGCGGAGAATCGAGCGGCTCGGCAGCCCGACACCGATTCCGGTGGACGTGCGAATCATCGCCGCGACGCACCGCAATCTCGAGAAGCGGATTGCCGACGACGCATTCCGCGAGGACTTGTTCTACCGGCTCAACGTGTTCCCGATCCACATTCCGCCGCTGCGCGATCGGGTCGAGGACATTCCACTTCTGGTGTGGCGCTTCGTCGACGAGTTCTCGAAGCTGTTCGGCAAGCGAATCGACGCGATCGCGCGCGACGACATGGCGGCGCTGCAACGGCACGCATGGCCCGGGAACATTCGCGAGCTGCGCAACGTGGTCGAACGCGCGATGATCGTGTGCACCGGCAGTCGATTGAACATCGCACTGCCGATCGCCCCTTCGCCCTCCGGCGTCAATCGGAGCGTGAAGTTGAACGATGTCGAGAAAGAGCACATCCGCACGGTCCTGGAAGGCACTGGCTGGCGGATTCGTGGATCGGGTGGGGCGGCAGATCGCCTTGGGCTCCGGCCGACGACACTCGAGGCCCGAATGGCTAAACTGGGCCTGGCCCGGCCGAAGCGCCTGTAGCCGCTCCGACTCCTTGGAGAAACTACACTATATCGGAGCGCGCCGGTCGCGTCGGCGGTGCCAAAGCCGTTTCGCCGACCGATCATACGTCGATCGCGTCCACGGACGCTGGCACGACGCGTGCTGTGTTGAGCGACTGTTTGCGGCACGCGCCCGTCAGTCGAATCGGGCATCAGTCTCGTTCGCCAACCGGCGAGGCGAGCGAACCTGTGCGGTGAGTCTATCGATGGAGGGTAAGTCATGAAGAAAGTGTTTGTGTTGATGCTGGGGCTGTTCCTGGCGGGGACGAGCAACGCCCTGGCGCAGGATGTCCGCTACAACTTCGACAAGGACGCCAACTTTTCGGCGTTCAAGACCTACAAATGGGTCGCCGTGAAGGGAGGCGCACAGCTCAGCGACCTGGTCGATAAGCAGATCAAGAGCGCGGTTGACGCCGAGCTGGCGAAGAAAGGCCTCACGGCGACCCAGGCTGACACCGCCGACTTGTATGTCGGTTATCAGGCGGCCGTCGACCAGGAGAAACAGTACACGTCCTTTGACTCAGGCTATGGATACGGCCCGGGTTGGGGAGGCGGCTGGTATGGCGGTGGCGGAGGCGGCATGACCACCGGCACGACCTCGACCATTTACATTGGACAGATTGCGCTGGACATGTACGCATCCGGGCCCAAGGCGCTCGTCTGGCGCGGCACTGCCAGCAAGACCATCGATCCGAAAGCCAAGCCGGAGAAGCAGCAGAAGAACCTGGCCAAGGCGATGGCGAAGATGCTCAAGAACTATCCCCCACCGCCACCGAAGAAATAGAGGAGGGGCCCGACAACCTCGAGGGACGGTTGTCGGGCGGCCTTTCTTTCTGCTGGCGCGAGGATGGCCCCGCTCAGTAGCTGTAGGCCACGAACACCATGCCGTACGAAAAGTTCTTCGTGCGTCCGCTGGCTTGCTCGACGGCGAGCCCGGGATCGCCGAAGGCGAGCAAGAAGCTCGCGAGAAAGTTCTTGTTGAGTTGCCAATCGACATGGGCGTCGACCTCACCAGCGACGTTCTTGCTGGTCACGCGCGGCCCGCGCGACGCCGGTTGATCGAGCAAGAACTTGAAGAACAGCAGGCCGCCGCTCACCGAGTCGTTCGGCGTGACATGCACGCGCAGCAGGTGCGAGATCTGGTTGGAGTTGGCGAGGAAATACTCGCCGGCGATTTCACCCTGCCACCAGGTGCCCCAGTCGTAGAAGCCGGGCAGCAGCGGATCGAATGCCTCGTTGCGCGTGGTTGCAGGGTCGTCACCTTGGAAGAAGGCGTAGCGATAGGTGAACGTCGGCTTCCAGCCCACCTGGCTCAGCTGATACGCGCCTTGCAGCGTCCAGGCGTCGGAGTGGAGCGCATCGCCGTTCCGCTCGGACGCATACTCGAACTCGAAGGACAGATCGGAAAGCGACGGGATTGGCGCTGAGTATGCGCGCAGGTTGAACACGCCCAGCCCGTCGCGGCCCGGCGAGATCTCCGGATCGGCGAAGAATCCCAGGTAGGTCGCGCCGACAGTCGTGTTCTCACCGGCGCTGAACTCGTAGTTCAGTCCCCACAGGCGTGTACCCGTGTCGTTCTCGGGCAGATCGTCCTTGTCGAGGTAGAAGGCATCGACTTTGTGCGCGCCAGGATGGAAGCGAGCAATCGCCGCGAACTCGAACGCCTTGCGCACGTTGCTCCAATAACCGCCGCGGCTGCCGCCCTCAGCCGCGCCATCCCAGAGCAGCATCCCGTGGCCGAGCGTGTACTGGGTCCGCCCGACGGTGAAGTCCAGGGCGTTCTCACCCATCTTCAGCGCCTTGCCCGATCGCCAGCCAATCGCCAGGTCTTCGGGTTGGAACGATGAGACGTCGTCGCCAACCAGCCGGGGCGCCGAACCGTAGGTGCGCTCGCCGGCGGCGCTCAGCTTGCCGTAGAACTGACTCGATGACGATGTGGTGTACGTCCCTGACAGCGCCGGTTTGATCGAGCCCTCGAACCACTGATCGCTGAGGTCCTCGATGACGCCGCCTTCTTTGGGGTTCTCGTAGAGGGAGTTGGCGAATCCGAACGAGCCCCACGCGGCGTCGAGATTGAACGTCCACTTGATGCCTCGAGGCAGACCGGTTGGACGCTCTTCGGGCTGGGTCTCTGACGTATCGGGCGGCGTCTGCGCGCGCGCTGTCGCCGGCGCACTCAAAACCACAGCCGCGAAAACGAACGCTCTCGATCGAACGGCGATGCG
The DNA here is from genome assembly GCA_963773045.1 of uncultured Acidobacteriota bacterium. Lineage (GTDB taxonomy): Bacteria > Acidobacteriota > Vicinamibacteria > Vicinamibacterales > UBA2999 > 12-FULL-67-14b. The sequence continues at coordinate 1,123,514 of CAVYZT010000005.1, forward strand.
GCTCCTCATGTCGCCGTGCGAGCGTTCTAGTAGGCGCCGCGATGCCGGCGCTTGACCTTCAGCTGCGCCAGCGACCGGGCGAGCGAGGCATTGACGGCCGCCACTTCTTCGTCGGACAGCTTGTCCTCCAGGCGCCGCGCGGCGTTGGCTCGCGCCTCCTCGACCTTGGCTTCATCGATCCGGTCTGCCGGTATCGCCATGTCGGTGACGATCACGACGGCATCGCCGGTGACCTTGACGACGCCCTCGCCAATGGCGAGCAGAGATTCCCGGCCGTCCTTCTGCACGATGACTTCCCCGGGTACGACCTGGGTGAGCAGCGGCACGTGCACCGGGTAGATACCCATCTGCCCTTCAATAGCGGGCAGCGTGACCATGTGCACGTCTTCGGAATAGACGACGGCGTCCGGCGTCACGATCTGCAGCTTCAGCGTGGCCGCCATGGCTGCCTCACGACTGCCGGACTTCTTCGATGCCGCCCTTCATGTAGAAGTTGTCCTCGGCGACATCGTCGTGCTTGCCGTCGAGAATCTCCTTGAAGCCGCGGACGGTGTCGGCCACCGGCACCTGCCGGCCCTCGCGGCCCGTGAAGACCTGCGCCGAGCTGAATGGCTGGCTCAAGAAGCGCTGGATCTTCCGGGCGCGGAACACCGTCAGCTTGTCTTCCGGCGAGAGCTCGTCCATTCCCAGAATCGCGATGATGTCCTGCAGATCCTTGAACCGTTGCAACACGCGCTGGACACCGCGGGCGACGTCGTAATGCTGCTGGCCGACAATTTCCGGCGCCAGCGCGCGCGAGGTCGAGGCCAGCGGATCGACAGCGGGGTAGATGCCGAGCTCGGCGATCGATCGCTCGAGCACGATCGTCGCATCGAGATGCGCAAACGTGGTGGCCGGTGCCGGGTCGGTGAGGTCGTCAGCCGGCACGTACACAGCTTGAAACGACGTGATCGACCCTTTCTTCGTGGACGTGATCCGTTCCTGCAACGCGCCCATTTCGGCCGCCAGCGTCGGCTGGTAGCCGACGGCGCTCGCGGTGCGGCCGAGGAGTGCGGACACTTCGGAGCCGGCTTGAGAGAACCGGAAGATGTTGTCGACGAACAGGAGCACGTCCTGATTCATCTCGTCGCGGAAGTACTCCGTGATCGCCAGACCCGAGAGCGCGACGCGAAGGCGGGCGCCCGGCGGCTCGTTCATCTGGCCGTAGACGAGCGCAATCTTCGAGGCGCCCAGGTCCTTCTCGTTGATCACACCGGCCTGCGCCATCTCGTGGTACAGGTCGTTGCCTTCGCGCGTGCGCTCGCCGACCCCGGCAAACACCGACACGCCGCCGTGGAGCTTGGCGATGTTGTTGATCAACTCCATGATGACGACGGTCTTGCCCACGCCGGCGCCGCCGAAGGCGCCAATCTTGCCGCCCTTGAGGAACGGGCAGATCAAGTCGATCACCTTGATGCCGGTGGAGAGCACCTGGGGAGAGGTGGACTGGTCGACCAGCGGCGGCGGCTGGCGGTGAATCGGGTAGTACTTGTCGGCCGTGACCGGTCCTCGGTCGTCGATTGGCGCGCCGGTCACGTCGAGCACGCGTCCCATCACGCCCATCCCGACCGGCATGCTGATGGGGCCGCCGTTGTCCTTCACCGCGAGACCGCGCTTGAGACCTTCGGTGCCCGACATCGAAATCGCCCGCACCCATCGGTCGCCGAGGTGCTGCTGCACTTCGAGCGTCAGCTTGGTCGGTCGATCGGCGACGGTGAACTCCACGGTGAGCGCGTTGGTGATCGGCGGCAGCGCTTCGGGAAACATGACGTCCACCACGGGGCCGACAACTTGAACGATCGTGCCTGTGCTCATACGCCTGCTTTCTGTGCTCAGTTCGCCTGGCCGCCGGCGATTTCGAGCAGCTCCTGCGTGATCTGCCCCTGTCTCAGCTTGTTGTAGGTGAGCGTCAGGTCCTTGATAATCGCCTTGGCGTTGTCAGTAGCGCTCTTCATCGACACCATGCGGGCGCTTTGCTCGCTGGCTTTGGCGTTCACCAGCGCCAGGTAGATCAGAATGTTGAGATAGTGCAAGAGCAGGTAGCTGAGGATCGCCTCGGGGTTGGGCTCGAAGATGAACTCGGTGGTGTCGGCGGCGAGCGCCTCCTCGGTTTCGCCCTCCGGCATGGTGACGCTCGTGATCGGTCCGATCGGAAGGAATTCAAGGGCGACCGGCACTTGCGTGAGGGTGTTGACGAACCGGGTCGTGACGATTTGGACCTCGTCCACTTCACCTTTGAGAAACAGGTCGCGAGCCAGGGCGGCGATCGCGCGCGCTTCGCGGAAGCGTGGCGTGTCCCCATAAGGAAAATCGGCGACCAGTTGACGGCGCGTGCGCGAGACGAACTGCGCCGCCTTGCGCCCGGCGGTGATGAACAGCGTCGAATGCGGATTGTAGCGGCCGGCGAGACGAAACAGATTGCTGTTCAGCGCGCCGCACAGGCCCTTGTCCGACGAGACGAGAATGATGGCGGTCTTCTGCACGGGGCGGGTCATCTGCAGCGGGTGCGTGAAGTCGATCGCCCGCGTCGCCGCCCAGCGCTGAATCCGGTAGATCTGGCGGACGAACGGCCGGACGGCAATCGCCGCTTCCTGGGCCTTGCGCATCTTCGAGGCCGCGACCATCTGCATCGCCTTGGTGATTTGCGACGTGCTGCCGATCGATCGGATGCGCCGGCGGATTTCGCGAGTGCTGGCCACGGCTAGGCCCAGAGCGGCTTGAATTGATCGACGGCGGCGCGAAGCTCCGCGGTGAGCGCCTCGCTCAGCGCCTTTTCGCTGCCGATGCGCCCGAGCACTGGTGCCTTGGACGTCGTCAGGAACTCGGTGAGCCTGGTCTGATACTCCTTGACCCGCTCGACCGGCACCTGGTCCAGATAGCCGTTCTGCGCGGCCCACAGCACGGCCACCTGCACCTCGACTGGAATCGGGTTGTGCTGAGGCTGATTGAAGAGCTCGATGATGCGCTTGCCGCGGTCGATCTTCGCCTGTGTGGTCGCATCGAGGTCGGAGCCGAACTGCGCGAAGGCCGCCAGCTCGCGGAACTGGGCGAGGTCGCCCTTGAGCCGTCCGGCCACTTGTTTCATCGCCTTGAGCTGCGCGGCCGAGCCGACGCGCGAGACCGAGATGCCCACCGAGATCGCCGGGCGGACGCCCTGGTAGAACAGGTCGGTCTCGAGGAAGATCTGGCCGTCGGTGATCGAGATGACGTTGGTGGGGATGTACGCCGACACGTCGCCGGCCTGCGTCTCGATGATCGGCAGCGCCGTCAGCGATCCGTTGCCGAACTGCTCGCCGACCCGCGCGGCTCGCTCCAGCAGCTTGCTGTGGAGATAGAAGATGTCGCCTGGATACGCCTCGCGACCCGACGGCCGTTTCAAGACGAGCGACACCTGACGGTAGGCCACGGCGTGCTTGGACAGATCGTCGTACACGATGAGCGCGTCCATACCGTGGTCCATGAACCATTCGCCGATCGCGGCGCCGGCGAAGGGCGCGAGGTACTGACTGGTGGCCGAATCGGCGGCCGGCGACGCGACGATGATCGTGTTCGACATCGCCCCGGCCTCTTCGAGCACCGCGATCAGGCGCGCGATCGTCGATTGCTTCTGGCCGATTGCCACGTAGATGCAGTAGAGCGGGCGATAGTCTTTGTCGCCCGCTGCCTCGGCCTCGCGGTTCAAGCGCGACTGGCTGATGATGGTGTCGATGCAGATGGTGGTCTTGCCGGTGGAGCGGTCGCCGATGATCAGCTCGCGCTGGCCGCGACCGATCGGGATCATCGCGTCGATGGCCATCAAACCCGTCTGCACGGGCTGGCTGATCGGGCGGCGGCGCATGATCCCGGGCGCGATCTTCTCGACCGGATAGCTCTCCGAGCTGGCAATCGGCCCCTTCCCGTCCACCGGTTCGCCGAGCGTGTTGACGACGCGTCCCAACAGGCCTTTGCCGACCGGCACCTGCAGCAGCTTGCCGGTGGCACGGACCTCGTCGCCCTCCTGCAGGCTCGTGTAATCACCCAGAATGATGACGCCCACTTCGGTCTCTTCGAGGCTCAGGGCCAGCCCGGTGATGCCGCGGCCGAGATCGAGCATCTCGTTCAACATCGCGTCGCCGAGGCCTTCGACCCGCGCCACTCCGTCACCGATCTCGCGAATGACGCCAACCGATCGCTTGATGCTGGCGGCTTTTGCGCCGGCGATCTGGGCCTCGATTTCCTGGATCAGATTGGCCATGCGTTCACCTCAACCCGTTTCAAAAGCGCGACCCCAGCTCAGTCAGCCGGCCCTTGATGCTGCCGTCGTAGACGTCGCTGCCAACCGTGATCCGCACGCCCCCGATGAGTGCGGGGTTTTCCGTGAACGAGGTCAGAAGTCCCTGCCCATGCAACCGCGTGAGGCCGGCTTCCACGCGCGCCCTGACGTCGGCCGACAGCGGCGCGGCGCTCTCGACGTGCGCACTATGCCGGGCGCGATCGAGTTTGACCCGACGCTCGAAGCGCGACAGGACGGCGAGTCCGCCCGGCCGGCCCTCATCGATCAGCGTCCGGACCACGAGCCTGACCCGGTCGTCGTCGAGCAAGTCATTGACGCGGCACAGCGAATAAAGCTGCCGGGCTTCGCGTCGCGCCTGCCTGGACGTTTTCATTGGCCGTCTTCTTTCAACTCGCCGCCAGGTTTCTGGCCGATTCCTCGGCCAGCCGCTGTTGATCCTCGGGCGTGAGCACTTTGCCAACCACCGATGCCGTGGTCTGCACCACCAGCCGTCCGACCTCCTGTTTGAGCTCGGCCAGCATGCGCACGTGTTCCTGGGTCGCGGCTTCCTGCGCCTTGAGCAGGATCTGCTCCGCCGCCGAGACGGCCCGCTGGGTCTCCTGCTCGCGCAAGTGCTTCGCGATGTCGCGGGCTTCGGCAATCAATTTCGCCGACTGCGCCTGCGCGTCGGCCATCGCCTGCTGGCGCTGCGCTTCGATGTTGGCGAGCGCGGCGTTGATCTTCTCGGTGTTCGCCAGCCCTTGCGCAATCTGCTGCCGCCGGGTCTCGAGCATGCGCAGCACCGGCTGGTAGGCAAACCAGTACAGCAACGCGCACACGATGCTGAAACTGATGATCTGGGCTGTCAAATGGGGCCAGTCGACGCCAAAGGTCCGCGCGATCCGTTCGACCTGACCGCCGCCGCTGGTCTGCACCATCAACGCGAAGACTTCCATGGTTGCGCACCCGCACATCCGGGCCGAACGCCCACACCGTGGCGCTCAGACCGTGATGGCCCTACTGCACGAGGAACAAGGTGTAGAACACGATCGCCTCGGCAAAGGCGATCGAGAGAATCGACTGAACGAGAATCGTCGTGGCCGCACCGGGATTGCGTCCGGCCGCGTCGGAAGCCTTCATGCCAATCAGGCCGACGGCGATGGCCGCGCCCAGAGCTGCCAGACCCACGTGCAAGTGCTCCATATGTCTCCTTGTCCGACTCCGGCCGCTCCCTGATGTGCCATCGAATGAGCGGCGATGTGTATCAATCGTGCGCGCTGGCCTTTTCACCCTCGTGGTGCTGGCACATCAGCAGCGTGAACACTGCTGTCAGCAGCATGAACACCAGGGCCTGGACGAGACCGACCAGTAGTTCCAGGAAGTAGAAGGGCACCTGCACCAGCCAGCCGATGTTCGGCATCCGGGCCATGGTTTCGAGCATGGTCTCGCCGGCAAAGATGTTCCCGTAGAGACGGAAGCTGAGCGAGACGGGACGGAACAGGATGGAGACCACCTCGAGACAGCCCGCGGCGAAGAAGACCACCACCATGAGCACCTTTAGCATGCCGGTGCTCGACCCCTTGGGGGCGAACAGCTCCTTGTAAAAGCCGGCGGCGCCCACTTCGCGGAACCCCCACACGATCCAGCACGCAAAGAAGATCAGGGCCATTGCCAGCGTGAGATTGACGTCGGCATTGGCGCCACGGAAGAACGGCTGCTCGATGCGGAAGCCCTCGGGGGTTGCATGGCCCCATCCAATCGTGCCGACCCCGGGGATCAGCCCCACCCAGTTGGTGGACAGGATGAAGATGAAGATCGTGGCGAAGAACCAGAACGTGCGCCGCACCAGGTGCGGACCCAGGATGCCTTCGAGAAAGCTGTAGAGGCTCTCCACGAGCCACTCGACGAAGTTCTGCGAGCCATCCGGCACCTGCTTCATCGAGCGTGTCGCCAGCCGCGCAAAGACGATCAGCGCGAGCGCCACGATCCACGTGACCACCATTGAGTTGGTGACTGGGAAGCCGAATGGAGCGGCGATCTCCACAGCCTTCTGCGAGAGACCGTGCTCAACCTGCGCGGTCATGTCGCGCTGGTCCCTGCACGTCCCCTGCCAATTGATTCGGGCGGTCGAGGACGCGTGTCAACGCGGTTTTTGTCCGGAAACCGCGAATGGCAGTGGACGACCACGCGCGCAGACGACCGCGCGCTCTCAGTTCCAGGTGATCCGACTCTCAGGATCTGATGACGTCGAGGCGACTCGCGTCGTTACCCGCCCAGCGCCATCGTGATGGCGACGAGGATGACGCCGATGACGACCATGATCAGTCCAAAGCGCCAGCCCGAACCTCCAGCATACCTGCCGAGCCTCCAGCCGACGATGAACAGCATCGCGATCGCAATCGCGTTCGACAAGCGCAAGGCCGTGGCGATGTCTTGCGCGATCAGGAATGGCGCGACGATCGGGAAGGTCGACGCGAAGACGAGCAGAAACACGCCGAGGGCGCCGACGAGGTCTTGGAAATGCACCGACACCGGCGTCGTTGGCATGGGCTGCCGTTGCAGGCGCTGATGGAGGATCTGGGTTTCAGACGATGTGATCGCCGTCCGCACCTCGACTGGCAGCGCGGCCAGGATGAGCTGATGTGCGCTCTCTGCCCCGACGCTCGCGCGGATGGCTTGCAGCCTCGCCATCGACCGAGCCCGCTCGGTGACGTTGGCCAGCAGGTACATCACCGCGTCGACGATTCCCCACGCCAGGTTGCACGCGATCGCGCCGATGAGCAGAGTCCGGGTTTCCGCCCGGCCGCTTTCAGCGACGCTGATCGATCCCGTGAACGTCAGAACCATGATGACGCCGAACAGGATCTCGGAGGCGCGTTCGAGCGGATCGAGCACGCGGGCCACCGGCGTGGCCTCTACTTCTTGACGACCTTGTCGAGATGCACGACGTTGGCGGCGGCGAAGTCCTCGGTCACGATCGCCCCCTGGTCGTCCACCCGAACCTTCGCAGCTGGCGACAGCTCGCCGGTGCCGGGCCCCGACGAGGGCAGGTCGAGCAGCAGGAGCCCAAGCTCGTAGCCCGCCGTCGACTTGGCACCCGGCAGGCCCGCCCCCAGGAGCGCGATCGGCTCGGCCGTAGCGACGGTGATCAAGCGGCCCGCTCCTGCGGGCCTGGCGAAGGCGTACTTGATCGTGGCTTTTTGCCCGCCGACTTGGAGCACCCCTGCATCCTTCTGCTTCGCGAGCCATTCTCGGGCCGCTCCCGTGCTCCCGCTTTTGACGGCGGCAACCAACGCGACACGGTCGGCATCGGCGGCAAAGCGAGCGATCGTCACCGTCACCGGAGCCGTCGAACTGGCGCCCCCTGCGGTCTTGACCGACGCCACGCCGGTGAAAGTTTCAGTCTGCGCTCGCGCCACGGACACAGAACAGGTGAGTGCGGCCACGCAGAGCAGGGACGTTCGAACGGTGGATTGACGGGAGTTCATCATGGCGGTGGCGTGAGCAGGCATCGTGCCAATGGTAATTGCCGGCCTTGAAAATGCGACGGGACTCGCGAGCGTCGCCGTGTAATCCATTCGTCCTACGGAGGTTCGGAGCACCTCCAACCCGATGGAGTCAAGAATGGCGTCCTCTGAGGCCCGCAGGTCAGGGTAGTGCCCTCACTCGCTCTGGTGCAGCAGATCACCAAACTTTGAACAGCGATCGAATAGGTGGCACACGATGTGCTCAACGTGCCGCCATGGAGATGCCCGCAATGACCAGCGATGCCCGTGCGCTCGGTAGTCGGATCGATCGCTGGTGCAACCACCTCGTGGCGGCCGCGGTAGGTCGCGGGCCGGACACCATCGACGCGACCATCGGCGACGTCTTGAAGCAGGTTGGCGAGACACTCGGGGCCGATTACGCCATCCTCGAGAGCTTCTCAGACGAGGCGAGGAGCGACTCGCGGCGAGCGTGGATTCGGCCGGGCGCGACTGACGACAAGGAGCCGGCCATGTCCATCCGCGTGGAGGTGGCGCACCGTTGCACCTTTGCGCTGTCGGTCGGCGTTGCGGAATGGGCCTCTCGATGGCCGACCGAGGTGCTGGATGGCCTGCGCTCGCTCGCCCACGTGATGGCGCTGATCGTTCACCGCGACCAACAACGGCGCGAGTTGGATCGTGTCAAGCAGGAGCGTGGCGATCTGGAGGCCGAGCGGCCGCGGCCGTACCGTGAGGTCTGGGAGCCCGACGACTTCGAGGACATCATTGGGAGCAGCCCGGCGTTGCGCGTCGCCATGGCGCGGATTCAAGAGGTCGCGCCGACCGGCGCATCGGTCGTGATCTTGGGGGAGACCGGCACCGGCAAGGAGCTGTTTGCGCGCGCCGTGCACAATCGAAGCGCTCGCCGCGAGCGGCCGTTCGTGAGCGTGAACTGCGCCGCCCTCCCTTCCACTCTGATCGAGACCGAGCTCTTTGGCCACGTTCGCGGCGCCTTCACAGGGGCGGTGGCGGCACGCCTGGGCCGCTTCGAGGTCGCCGACGGGGGCACGCTCTTCCTGGACGAGATCGGCGATCTGCCTGCCGACGTGCAGGCCAAACTGCTGCGCGTCCTGCAGGAAGGGGAGTTCGAGCGCGTCGGGTCCTCGCAGTCGCGCAAGGTCGACGTCCGCATCGTCGCCGCAACGCATCACGACCTGGAACACGCGATGAAAGAGGGCCGCTTCCGGGCCGATCTCTTCTATCGGCTGAACGTGTTTCCGATCGTGCTGCCGCCGCTGCGCGATCGAACCGAAGATATCCCGCGCTTGACCTGGTATTTCGTCAATCGCCGCCAGCGCGCGCTCAATCGCAAGTTCACGAACATCCCTGCCTCGGTGTTTGCCGACCTGCAACAGCGCCCGTGGCCCGGCAACGTCCGCGAGCTCGAGAACGTGATCGAGCGGGCGATGATCCACTCCGTCGGCGACACGCTGCTGCTCGACGACGCGCCCGGTCTCCAGCAACCGCGCCGCGACGCGGTCACGCTGGTCGAGATGGAACGTCAGTTCGTCGAGGAGGCGCTGCGCCGCTGCCGGTGGCGCATCAATGGTCGCGGCAACGCGGCCGACGTGCTGGGCCTGCATCCGAATACGCTGCGCAACCGCATGAAGAAGTTCGGGATTCACCGGCCGAATGCGGTAATGGCGATCAAGCATGGCCGGCGGAACGGAAGTGCCATCGCCGCTGGAGAGCGCGCTCACCTTCCGCGGTGAGTCGCTGTGCGGTTTGCGACGGAATGGGCTGAAATCGCGCGGTACACCGCTTGCAAATTTGGCGGCGTGCTGTGCCGCATTGAGGTTCGACGCGAGAACCAAAGGGTTGCGGTGCACCTTGCCGGGCATTTGAGCGAGGCGCAGGTCCCCGACCTGCTCGAGGCGTGCGCGGCAGCCATCGAACCTCCGATGGTCGTCCTCGATGAGTTGCTGTCGGCCGACGCGGTTGGCGTCGATGCGCTGCTTCGCATCGAGCTACACGGAGCGGAGCTGATCGGCCTCCCCCAGTACCTGCGGCTCGAGCTCGACGCGCTGGAGCGCGATCACGGCCGGTGAGAAAGAAGGACGGAACCATGAGAGCGCACGTCGGCAATACGGGAATCGCGGCCGCCATGATGGCGGCCATGCTGAGCGTGGGCTGCGAAAAGCCGGTCCCAGTGGCCGCTCCTCCCATCGAGGTCTACGTCGCCGAGGTGATCCAGCGTGACGTGCCTGTCTATCTCGACCTCGTCGGACAGGCGGCTGGGTTCCAGGATGCCGAGCTCCGGGCCCGCGTCGAAGGATTCCTCGAGTCGATGAACTTTCGCGAAGGCTCTTTCGTGACGCAGGGCACGGTCATGTATGAGATCGACCGCAAGCCGCTGGAGGCGGCCCTGGCGCGCGCGAAGGCCGACCTGGCAACGGCCGATGCGGCGCTCGCCAAGGCCAACAACGACGTGGCGCGCTACACGCCGCTGGTCGCCAAGCAGGCCGTCAGCCAGCAGGAGCTCGACGATGCGAAATCCGCGCAGGATGCGTCGCGATCGCAGGTCGAGGCCGGGAAGGCGGCCGTGGAAAAGGCGACGCTGGACCTGAGCTACACGCGAGTGACGGCGCCAATCAGCGGCCTGGCGGGGACGACGCTCGTGAAGCCCGGCAACCTGGTGGGCCGCGGCGAGAACACGCTGCTGGTGACGATCTCGCAGATCGATCCGATCCTCTTTCGCGTCGGCGTCACCGAGGCCGACTATCTTCGCCTCGCGCGGCGCGAGGGCGCGCAGAACAACGCGTCGCCGAAGCTCGGCGGCATTCAACTGACCCTCGGTGACGGCTCCGTGTATCCGCACACCGGCCGCGTCAATGTCGTGGATCGCGCGGTCGATCCCACGACTGGCACACTCGGCGTCCAGATCGAGTTCCCCAACCCCTCCAGGGTCCTGCGACCAGGCCAGTACGGGCGTGTGCGCGCGCTGCTCGACACCAAGCCGCAGGCCCTCCTCGTTCAGCAGCGCGCCGTGCAGGAACTGCAGAGCCTGTACAGCGTGGCCATCGTCGGCGCGGACAACAAGGTGGCGTTCCGGACTGTGAAAGTTGGCCAGAAGGTGGACGGTCTCTGGCTGATTGAGGAGGGACTCAAACCCGGCGAAAAGGTAGTCGTCGAAGGCCTGCAGAGAATTCGCGAGGGTCTCACGGTCGTGGCGAAGCCGGCGCCGCCCGCCGAGGCGCGCGGGACGCCGGCGGCGGGCGAGGCGAAGCCGGCGGGCGAGGCGAAGTAGTCATGGCCCGCTTCTTCGTCGACCGTCCCATCGTCGCGATCGTGATCTCGATTATCACCGTCCTGCTCGGCGTGGTGGCCATGAGCGGCCTGCCGATCTCGCAGTATCCCGAGATCGTGCCGCCGATGATTCAGGTCACGACGACTTTCATCGGCGCCAGCGCCACCGACGTCGAGGCCTCGGTCGCGACGCCGCTCGAGCAGAAAATCAACGGCGTCGAGAACATGATCTACATGAAGTCGACCAACGCCAACGACGGCACGTTGACGCTGAAAGTCTCGTTCGAAGTCGGGTCGAACCTCGACATGAACAACGTGCTCACACAAAACCGCGTGTCAGAGGGCATGCCCCAACTGCCCCAGTCGGTCAAGAACTACGGCGTGTCGGTGAAGAAGGCGCTGGCGTTCCCCCTCCTCGTGATCTCCATCAAGTCGCCGAACGGCACCTACGACAGCGCCTTTCTCTCGAACTACACGACCATCAACATCAACGATGCGATCGCGCGCATCCAGGGCGTCGGACAGATCAACCTGTTCGGCGGCAGCGACTACGCGATGCGCGTCTGGCTGCGTCCGGACGTCATTGGCCGCCTTGGGATTACGGTCCCTGATATCGCGAACGCCATCTCCCAGCAGAACCAACTGGCTCCCGCAGGCCAGATTGGCGGGCCCCCGGCGACCGCAGGGACCGAGTACACATATACCGTCCGCACGCAAGGGCGCCTGCTCGGCGAGGAAGAGTTCGCGAACATCATCGTTCGCACGAATCCCGATGGCTCCGAGGTGCGACTGAAGGACATCGCTCGGCTCGAGCTGGGGACGATGCTCTACAACGCGCTCGGTCGACACGACGGCAATCCATCGGCCGTCATTGCCGTGTTCCAGATTCCCGGCACCAACGCGCTGGCTGTCGCCGACCGGATCAAGGCGACGATGGAAGACCTGAAACAGCGCTTCCCTCGGGACATGGATTACCTGATCTCCCTCGACACGACGCTACCGGTCACCGAAGGCATCGTGGAAATCGAGCACACGCTGTTCGAAGCGGTGGGGCTCGTCATCATCGTCGTCTTCATCTTCCTGCAGAACTGGCGTGCCACGCTCATTCCGCTGCTCACCGTGCCCGTATCGCTGGTCGGCGCCTTCATGTTCTTCCCGTTGCTGGGATTCTCGATCAACGTGCTCTCACTACTCGGCCTGGTCCTCGCCATCGGCATCGTCGTCGACGACGCGATTGTCGTCGTCGAGGCGGTGATGCACCACATCGAGCATGGCATGGCGCCGAGAGAAGCGACGATCAAGGCGATGGAGGAGGTCTCGGGGCCGGTCATCGCCATCGGTCTGATCCTGGCGGCGGTGTTCGTGCCCGTGGGCTTCATGGGCGGCATCACCGGCCGGCTGTATCAGCAGTTTGCGATCACCATTGCGATCTCCGTGCTGCTGTCGGTCATCAACGCGCTGACACTGAGCCCGGCGCTCGCCGCGATGCTGCTCAAGCCGGCTACCGGAAAGAAATCATTCCTCACGCCGTTCTACAACGGCTTCAACCGCGTGTTCGGCTGGACGACGGATCGATACGTCAGCTTCGCCAGCATCCTGGCTCGGAAGACGATTCGCAGCTTCGCTTTCATCGGCGTGCTGGTCTACGTGACCGTCATGCTGGTCCAGCGGATTCCTGGCGGCTTCGTGCCCGAAGAGGACCAGGGCTATCTGCTCGTGAACGCGCTGCTGCCGGATGCGGCCTCGCTCGAACGCACCGACGCGATCATGCGGAAAGCGGAGGCAATCCTCGAGAAGAACGAGGCCGTCGAAGGCTTCAACACGATTACCGGCTACTCGCTGCTCACAGGCGCCTACTCCTCGAACATGGGCTTCTTCTTCGTCCAACTCAAGCCCTGGGAGGAGCGGACCACCGAGGAGTCGCATGCGAACGGCGTGGTTGCCGCGCTGAACCGCGCGTTCACGCAGGAGATTCCGGGAGCAGGGGTCGTGGCGTTTGGGCCACCGGCTATCCCCGGACTTGGGACCGGTGCCGGGTTCACCATGGAGCTCCAGGATCGCAGCGGCGGATCGCCGGAGTACCTGGCGGACCAGGCCACGCGCTTCATCGATGCCGCGCGGAAGCGGCCCGAAATCGCCCGCATCAACACGCTCTACCGGGCCTCGGTGCCGCAGGTCTACGCCGACATCGACCGAAGCAAGGTGCTCAAGTCGGGCGTCCCGTTGAACGACGTGAACACGACGCTCGGAGCCTTGCTCGGCAGCTCGTACATCAACGACTTCAACCGATTTGGCCGTGTGTACAAGGTGTACGTCCAGGCGGAGCCGGAGTACCGGCAGGATGCGAAGCAGCTCGGGCTGTTTTTTGTGAAGAACGCGAAGGGCGGCATGGTCCCGCTCGACACACTCCTGACGACAGGACCGGCCAATGGACCCGAGTTCACCAACCGATTCAATCTGTTCCGGACGGCGGAGCTCACGGGCGTGCCTGCCGCCGGATTTTCGTCGACGCAGGCACTCGACGCCCTCGAACAGACCGCACGTGAGGTGCTTCCACCGGATGTGACATTCGACTGGGCGGACCTGTCGTTCCAGGAACGACGGGCCCCTGGTGTCGTGACCGTGTTCGCGCTGGCGATCTTTCTCGTCTTCCTCATCCTGGCCGCACAGTACGAGAGCTGGGGCCTGCCGTTCAGCGTCCTGCTCGGGACGCCGTTTGCCGCGTTTGGTGCGTATCTCGGTCTGTATCTCGCCCGCGAGTTCATGGGCCCGAGTTATGTGAACAACGTCTTCGCGCAAATCGGGCTGATCATGCTCATCGGCCTGGCGGCGAAGAACGCGATTCTCATCGTCGAGTTCGCGAAGATGGAACACGACCAGGGCAGGCCGGTCTTCGAGTCCGCGATGCTGGCGGCCAAGCTGCGCTTCCGTCCCATCCTCATGACGGCCTTCGCGTTCATCCTCGGCGTCGTTCCGCTGCTGACCGCATCGGGTGCCGGCGCCGAAGGACGCAAGGTGATGGGAATGACGGTTTTCGCCGGCATGCTCGTCGCCACCATTCTGGGCGTCTGCCTGATTCCGATGTTGTACGTCGTCGTCGAAAAAGTCACCGGCGGATCGAAGCAGCACGCGTCGCCGTCGACGGCGCCGCCGCCGAGCTCGCTGGTCACCGAACATGGCCCAGGACACTGAGGTGAGGCGCGCGCCCAGGTTCCTCTCGCTCGTGTTGCCGGCCGTCGGGTTGATTGCCGGATGCGCGGTCGGCCCGAACTACGCGCGGCCGGAAATGCCGGCGCCGCCCGCCCATCGCGTGGTCGACAGCAGCGCCGCGACGCTTGCCGCAGACGCGCACTGGTGGCAGGTCTTCGACGACGACACGCTGCAGAAGCTGATCTTCGATGCGCTCGCCAACAACCTCGATCTCAAAGCGGCGATCGCACGAGTAGAAGTGGCACGCGCTCGTGCCGGTATCACCAAGTCGTTCCTCTACCCGCAAGTGGACGGCGTGGCCGGCTACGGCGTGCGGCAGGCGTCGACCACGGAGAAAGAGGACGACACCACGCGTCAGAACGGCACGTACGGGTTCCAGCTGTCATGGGAGATCGATCTCTTCGGCCGGATCAAACGCGAGAACGAAGCGGCATTGGCAGTGGTGCTGGCGACCGAATACGCCCGCCGCGGCGTGATCGTCACGCTCATCGGCGACGTGGCCTCGAACTACTTTCTGCTGCGCGAGCTGCACCTGCAGCTCGAGATCTCCCGCCGGACGTTGGGACTCAACGACGAGTCGGTGGCCTATTTTCAGAACCGTCTCGATGGCGGCGTATCGAACCGGCTCGAGGTGAACCGCATCATCGCCAATCGCGAGCTGACGGCTGGCACCATCCCCGAGATCGAACGCCAGATCGCGCAAGTGGAGAACCTGCTGTCGTTGCTGCTCGGCAAGCCGCCCGGGCCGATTGCGCTCGAGGGGCTGTCGATGGAGGCATCCGCGGCGCCGGCGATTCCTGCCGGCCTGCCGGCGTCGTTGCTGGAACGCCGCCCCGACGTGCTCGAAGCCGAGCAGATGCTGGTCGCCTCGAATGCCGATATCGGCGCCGCCAAGGCGCTGTTCTTCCCCAGGATCAGCCTCACCGGATTCCTCGGCGGCATCAGCGGCGATCTGACGAAGTTCCTCGGCGGCGATGGGGGAGTCTGGTCGTTTGGCGCGGGTCTGCTGCAGCCGATCTTCCAGGGTTCGCGACTGCGCCGGAATATCGAAGCGGCCAGGGCGCAGTACGAGGTCGCGCTCGCCGACTATCGGAAAGCGGCGCTCAACGGGTATCGCGAAGTGGCTGACTCGCTGGTCACCATCCAGAAGTTGGCCGAGATTCGCGAGCACCGCCAGATCGGCGTGGCCGCCCTGCAAAATGCCTCCGATCTGGCCCGCGAGCGGTATACGTCGGGGCTGGCCAGCTATCTCGAGATCCTGACCGCCGATCAGGACCTGTTCGAGCAGCAGTTGTTGCTGGTGCAGACGCGCGGCGCCGAGCTGCGCGCGCGGGCGGAGCTGTACCGAACGCTTGGTGGCGGTTGGCAGTACTGAAGAGAGGAACCGATGGAGAAGCTGACTGGGAAAGCGTTCGACAAAGAGCTGCGGCGCCTCCAGGGGGAGCTCTGCGTTCTGCAGGAGTGGGTCAAGGCGAAGGGATTGCGCGTCATCGTCATCTTCGAGGGCCGGGATGCAGCGGGCAAAGGCGGCACGATCAAGGCCATTACCGAACGTGTGAGCCCGCGCGTGTTCCGCCTCGTGGCGCTCCCGGCTCCCTCGGATCGACAAAAGAGCCAGATGTATGTCCAGCGCTATATGGAGCATTTCCCTGCGGCAGGCGAAATCGTCATCTTCGACCGAAGCTGGTACAACCGCGCCGGTGTGGAGCATGTGATGGGATTCTGCACCGACGACCAGTACGAGCGGTTCCTTCAGCTGACCCCGATGTTCGAGCGGCACCTGATCAACGGCGGTATCCGTCTGATCAAGTTCTGGCTCGAGGTCGGCAACAAGGAACAACAGCGCCGGTTCGAGGCGCGCATCAAGGATCCGCTGCGCCAGTGGAAGCTGAGCCCGATGGATCTGCCGTCGCGAGAAAGGTGGTACGAATACTCGCGTGCGCGTGACGCCATGTTCAAGGCGACCGACACGCGGGACTCGCCGTGGCATATCGTTCGATCCGACGACAAGAAGCGCGCGCGGCTCAACACCATCGCGCATTTGCTGAAGCAGATTCCGTACAAGAAGCTCAAGCGTCCGAAGGTGACGCTCCCGGACCGATCGAAGAAGAACGCGTACGACGACGAAGCGTCCTTGGCCCGTCGAAAGTTCATTCCGGAGATCTACTGATCCCCCGCGTCGACTGCTGAGATGACCGTGACTCGAAGCGTCGTCGTCGGGTGTGCGTGCGCGTTGGCGGCAATGATGCTCGCGCGCGTGGACGCTCAGGTACAGCCTGCGGGTCCCATCTCCGCACCGGTGGAGGCCGAACGCGCCGGCGAACCTGTCACGTTCACCTTCGCCAACCGACCGATCGCGACGCTGCGAGCGCGGGTTCTCGGACGCTCGCCGGCCGAGCGCGCCGAAGGCGCCAAGAGGCTGCTCCAGGGCCTGGTCGCGCAGGGGATTAGCGGACCGGTCGAGTCGCGCGCCTTCGACGGCGGGGTGGTCATCACCGTCGCGTCACGAGCCGTCTTCGGCCTCACGACACCTGACATCGACGAGCTCGCCGGCGAGACGCTGGAATCGGCTGGCACAGAGGCCGCGGCGCGACTCCAGATCGCGGTGAGCGAAGCGGTTGAAGCCTACTCGCCGTCGACGCTGCTCGGCGCCAGCGTACTCGCAGTCATCGGGCTCGCTACCGGCCTTCTGATTCTCTGGGCCATCCTGCGCGCGCGGGAGAGAGTGGCCCTCAGGCTGATCGACATCGCGGAACGGAAGATCGCCGAGACCGGCCTCACCGATCTCGCCTCGCTGCGCGCCTCCCGCGTGCTCGAGTTCCAGCGCGGCCTCGTGACGGCCGTCGCCCTCGGTACTCTGTCTCCTCGTTGCCTACAGCACGCTCACTTTCATCCTGCGACGTTTCCCCTACACGCGCCCATGGGGCGAATCGATGCGGGGGTACATGCTGCAGTCGGCTGTCGATCTGTTCATGGGTGGCGTGAACGCCGTGCCAGGCCTCTTCACTGTCGCGCTCATCGCCGTCGTGACGGGCTTCCTCATCCGGTTGCTCTCGCTCTGGTTCAGCGCCATCGAACGCGGCCAGATGCACATACGCGGGATCTATCCGGAGACGGCGCAGCCAACCCGCCGGCTGGTGACGACGTTGTTGTGGTTGTTCGCGGTCGTCGTCGCGTACCCCTACTTGCCCGGCAGCAACAGCGAGGCCTTCAAGGGCGTAACGGTCTTTCTCGGCCTGATGGTGACCTTCGGGTCGAGCGGCCTGGTGAATCAGATCATGAGCGGCTTCATGGTCACGTATGCGCGGGCCCTGCGAAAGGGCGATTTCGTCCGCATCGGTGACGTCGAGGGCACCGTCACTCACCTGGGCGTGCTGTCCACCAAGATCCGGACGCTGTTTGGGGAGGAAGTGACGATCCCCAACGCCGTGGTCGTGGGACAGACGACCACCGACTACTCACGCTTCGCCGAGACCGGCATCACTTTCACGCAGACCTCGGTGACGATCGGATACGACACGCCGTGGCGGCAGGTCCAGGCCATGTTGTTGCTCGCCGCCGAACGGACCCCGGGTCTTCGACGAGAGCCGCATCCGTACGTTCTCCAGATGGGGCTCGAGGACTTCTACGTGAAGTACACCCTGTGCGTCCACCTCGAACATCAGGAGTCGCGCCTGTTCACCCTGCACGCCTTGCATGGGCACATCCAGGATCTGTTCAACGAATACGGTGTCCAGATCATGTCCCCGAATTACCTGCTCGATCCGAAGTCGCCGAAGCTGGTCGCCAAGAAGGACTGGTACGCCGCGCCGGCGAGTCCCGATTAGAACTACCTGAGGAGCATCACGATGACGGGTCCCCATGCAGTCAGCAGGATGTTGCCGATGGCGTAGGGGACGGTGTAGCCGAGCACGGGGAGTTTGCTGTCGGCCTCGTCCTGAATGGAGCGCAGCGCGGCCGTCACGGTCCCGGCTCCCGCGCAGGCGCCCAGGAGGATGACGGGATTCATCTTCAGGACGTAGCGGCCGAAGAGCAGGGCCGCCAGATGCGGGGTGACGGCGACGACGAAGCCGACGAAGAGCAGGCTGACTCCCGTGGTGCGCAGACCGGTGACGAACGTGGGACCGGCACTGAGACCGACGACGCCGATGAAGACGGCGAGTCCGATCGTGTCGAAGACCCAGAGGGCCGGTTCCGGGATGCGCCCGAAGGTCGGACGAACCGATCGCAGCCATCCAAACACGAGCCCCATGATGAGCGCGCCGCCGCTCGCGGTGAGGCTGAGCGGCATCTGCGCGACCGTCAGCGTGAGCAGGCCGACGAACCCACCGACCAGAATGCCGAGCCCGACGAATACGACATCGGTCTCGTCCGATCCCCGTTCGATGTAGCCGAGCGCCTGGCCTGCCCGTTCGACGTCCTGGCGCATGCCGGCGACGCGAAGCAGGTCGCCGCGGTTCAGCACCGTCGACGGACCGAAGGGCATTTCCTCGCCGCCGCGAATGAGCGCGATCAGGACGATGCCGCGCCCCTGCTGCTGTGCGACATCGGCCAGCGTCTGTTCGGCAAAGACCCGGTTGGTCAGCACGATATCGGCGACGACGGTGGGAAAGCCGAGGAGATCGCGATCGTCGACTTCGACGCCGAACCGTCCGAGCTGAGCAAAGAAGACCCGGCGGCGAGCCGTGATCGTGACCACGTCGCCGATCAGAAGAACCGTTTCGGGAGTGGCGTCCACAACCTGGTTCGCACGACGGATGCGCTGCAAGAACACGCGCTCGGGCGCCAGCGATTGCTCCAAATCGGCGACGCGGGTGTTGGACCATGCGTCGCCGAGGACGAACGCGCGCGTATCCCAGCCGCGATGCGCCGACATCGTCTCTGAGCCATCTGGCCAGTTGGACGAAAGCTCCGCTTGCAGCTTGCGGCTTTCGTCCTTCAGGTTGACCTTGAGCAGCCGAGGAGCGAGCGCCGACAGGAACCACACGACGAAGCCCGTGCCGACCAGGTAAGTGACCGCGTAAGCGACCGGAATGTTGTTCAGCATGCGGATCTTTTCCGCGTCGGCCAGATTGAGCCGATTGATCGTGTCGCCGGCGGTGCCGATGATGGTGGATTCGGTGAACGCACCTGCCATCAGGCCGGCGGCCGTGCCTGGGTCGTAGCCGAAGAGTTTCGCCGCGGCGAAGGTGGTGAGCAGGCTCGTGACGCACAGCACGACCGTCAACGAGACCTGTGCGAGCGCGTTCTTTTTCAAGCCTCGGAAGAACTGCGGTCCGACCTTGTAGCCAGTGGCAAACAGAAACAGATCGAAGAAGACGGTCTTCACCATTGGCGAGACCGTGATCGACATCTGTCCGATCAGGACGCCTGCCAGCAGCGTCCCGACCACGTTGCCGAGCCGGAACGAACCGATGCGCACCTTTCCGATCATGAAGCCCACCGACAACGTCAGGAAGAGCGCGAGCTCGGGGTTGTCGCGAAGCGTGCTGACGAGCGATGGCATCTGGGGCCTCCTCTACCGCGCGACCAGCAGCAGCCACGGGGTTCCGACGACGAGGTACAGCACCGTGCTGAAGGCCGTGGTGATGGCACCTAGCCGGTACATCTCACCCTGTGACAGGAACCCGCTGCCGGCAAACAAGAGGTTGGCGCTCGAGCCCTGAGGCGTAATTGCGGAGAAGTAGTTCGTTGCGAACAGCAGCTGAAACGCCAGCGGCGTGGCCGGGACGCCGAGCTTGACGGCGACATCCAGGAACACGCCGAAAAGCGCGAGCAAGTGAGCGGTCTGACTCACGAAAATGTAGTGCAGCAGCACGTAGGCGACGATCAGCACGACCGCGGCCGGGAGCGCCGGCAGTCCGTCGAGCGATCCGGCGAGCCGTTGACCGAGATAGCCCATGAACCCCAGGTCGTTCAGCTGGCTGCTAAGAGTGAACAACACGGCGAACCAGATGAACGTCGCGAGCACGTCGCCTTCCTTGGCAATGTCGTCCATGGTCAGGACGCCCGTCGCCAGGAGCACGCCCAGGCCGAGGAAGGCGATGGCCGTCGAGTCCAAGCCGAGTGTGGCGGCAGACGCCCATAGCGAGACCATGCCGACAAAGGTCGACAGCACGATCTTTTCGTCGCGGCTGAGTGGTCCAAGCGTGGCCAGCGCCCGTCGCGCGGCGGCGGGTGCCTCGGGCGTCGCCTTCAGTTCCGGACCGATGAGCCAGAACAACAGGGGAGGCATCAGCGCCATCGCGACAAGCGTCGGCACGAACGCAGCGATCAACCAGGAACTGAAGTCGATCTCGACGCCGACCCGGCGGGCAATCTCTGCGCCCAGCGGATTGGCGGCCATCGCCGTCAGCCACAGCGCCGAGGACAGGCTCAGGCTGGTGATGCCAGAGAACATCAGGAAGCTGCCAAGCCGACGGCGGCTGTCGTCTCCCGGCTTTGCGCCCGCGGCGCCGGCGAGAGAAAACGCGAGCGGATAGATCACGCCCGAACGCGCCGTGTTGCTGGGAAACGCCGGCGCGATGAGGGCGTCAACGAGAAAGATGCTGTACGACAGGCCGAGCACGGACCGGCCGAACAGGCTCACCATCAGATGTCCGGCCCTCGTGCCGAGGCCGCATTTGACGACGGAACGCGCGACCAGGAACGCGAGGACGATGAGCAGGATGGTGCCGTTGGCAAATCCCGAGTAGGCCGTCTCGGGCTTCAACAGGCGCGTCAGCACGGCCGCGGCCACTGCGAAGACCGACGCCGTCAAAATGGGGAAGGCGTTGACGACGACCGAGACGATCGCGGCGGCGAAGATGATGAAGAGACGCCATGCGTCGGCGGTGAGGCCTTCGGGAGGCGGCACGAACCACAGGCCGACAGCCGAGGCGACCATCGCCGTTCGAAGGACGGCGACTCTCGTCATCACGCCGGGCGGCTCTGTCCTGTCATCGCCGCCGGATCGAGCAGTTCCTTGATTTGCTGTTCTGAGAGGAGTCCTTTTTCGCGGATCAGCTCGAGAATGCCGCGATCGGTCTTCTTGGCCTCAGCGGCGAGCTCGGTCGCGCGTTCGTAGCCGATCACCGGATTCAAGGCGGTGACGGTGCCAATGCTGTAGTCCACGTAGTGGCGGCAGATTTCGGGATTGGCGGTGATGCCGTCTATGCAGTGCTCCCGCAGCGTGTTCGCCGCGTTGATGAACATCGTCTGCGCCTCGAAGATGCACGCGGCAATCACGGGCTCGAACACGTTCAACTGCAGCTGACCGGCCTCGGCCGCCATCGAGATCGTCTGGTCGCTGCCGATCACACGGAAGCACACCATGTTCACGACTTCGGGAATGACCGGGTTCACCTTGCCGGGCATGATCGATGAGCCCGGCTGCATCGCCGGGAGGTTGATCTCGCGCAGCCCGCAGCGCGGTCCCGACGAGAGCAGACGCAGGTCGTTGCACACCTTCGAGAGCTTGATCGCGAGACTCTTCATGCACGAGGAATAGAGCACGAAGGCTTGAGTGTCCTGTGTCGCTTCGATCAGATCGTGCGCCAGATAGATCGGCAGCCCGCTGATTCTGGCGAGGTGATCGACGCACTTCTGCGCGTAGCCGGCAGGCGCGTTCAAGCCGGTGCCGATCGCCGTCGCACCCATGTTGACCTGGCAGAGTGCCCGCTGGACGGCTTCCAGGACGCGAATTTCCCCGGCGAGCGTTTCGCCAAACGCCGTGAACTCCTGTCCGAGCGTCATGGGCACCGCGTCCTGCAACTGCGTCCGCCCCATCTTCAGGATGCCGCCGAACTCCTTGCCTTTGGCCTTGAAGGAGGCGACCAGCGCATTCATCGCCTCGACGAGGCGGACGTTGCCGAGCGCCATGCCGATGTGGAGCGCGCTGGGGTAGGCATCGTTGGTCGACTGCGACGCGTTCACGTGATCGTGAGGGTCGCAGGTACCTGGTACTCACCCTTCTGATGTCCCATCAGCTCGAGCGCCCGGTTGGCGACGACCTCGTTGATGTTCATGTTCGTCGACGTGCCCGCGCCGCCCTGGAAGACGTCGAGCTTGAACTGATCGTGGAGCTTGCCGTCGATGATTTCCTGGCAGGCGCCCTCCATGCCGCGCAGGATGTCTTCGCCGAACTGATTGCACTCGAAATTGGCGCGGGCGGCGGCGGATTTGACCATGGCCAGCGCCTTGATCAGGTCGGGATAGAGGTGGAGCTGGACACCGGAAATGTTGAAGTTCTCCAGGCCGCGGGCGGTCTGAACGCCGTAATAGGCGTCGGCCGGTACCGCTTTGTCACCCAGCAGGTCGTGCTCGAGGCGGGTTGGTTCGTGTGGCATCGCGAGAACTCCTCAATCCAATGACGTCAGGGATAGGCGGCGGACGGTCTCCGCATACTCGAGCCCGTGAATGCCATCGGGCAGCTCGAATTCAACGGCGGGATCGGCGCTGGCACGCTCGACGAGCTCGGCCAGCGAAGCGAAGCGGTGCGACTGGATCTGGCGCTTCAGGTCGGTCTCGCTGTCCCACATCTCGACGTAATGAATCAGCACCTGAGCCCCCATCTCGGTCGAGACGGTGCAGCCGGTGCAGCCGTGCTCGGTGCGCGTGTAGAACATCAGCCCGTGCAAGGCGGTCATGATCGATTGCGCTTCAGCGGGTGGCACCCGCCACCTCACCGACATGCGAACCGGAACGGATTTCATAACCGCAGCCTGACTGGGAAGCAACAAGTCCTTCCTCCGACTGCAGCGTGCGTGCCAGAGGCATCGCTCAATCGATGTTCGGATCTGACGCCGAGCGCCTCTGTTGCCGACGGCTGCACCCGCTAATCGACTCCGACACCTTGGAGCTACTCCGAAATCTCGGAGCTGGAACCGGGCGGCAGGCACCCATTCGAAGCGGAGACACGTGGCGGCGAACTGGCACGCGGCATGCGTCACAGTCCGAAAAGTCCGGATATGTGAGATCCGGAGAGGACAACCCACTCTGCGCCAAACCCACAGGCGGCGCAGACAGGCCAGGAGGCGATCTTGAAGAGAGGTTTCGTTACAACGGCATTCCTCTTATTGTTCGGCGTTGTGCCAACCTTCGCGCAATCACCGCGCGTGGAAGTGAGCGCGTTTTTCGGCTGGGCCTTTTCCGACGGAGTCGATGGCGATGCGCTCCGGGCCGGGGATGGCAATGTCTACGATCGAGTCGACCCCAAGGACGGCGGGCTCTTCGGTCTCGCCGGCGGTGTGATGCTGGGCGACAATGCCGAAGTCGGGTTTCAGTACACGCGGCAGTTCTCGTCCCTGGTCCTGGGCGGCACGGCCGAGAGAGATCTGGGCGACCTCGCTGTGTCGACGTATCACGGTTACGCCGGCTACAACTTCGGAGAGGCTGACGCGGCGGTCAGGCCGTTCGTGTTCTTCGGCCTGGGACTCACCAACTTCTCGAGCGTCGACGTCGTCGTCGCCGGCGTGAATCGAAACCTTCCCGGCGAGTCGCAGTTTTCGACCTCGTGGGGCGGCGGCTTGAAGTTCTTCCCCTCGCCGAACGTCGGCTTACGCATCGCGGGCCACTGGACGCCGACCTACATCAAGTCCGATGCGGGAGGTTGGTGGTGCGATCCCTACTGGGGCTGCTATCTGGTGGGAGACCCCCAGTACTCCAATCAGTTCGGCCTCACCGGCGGCGTGACAATCCGCTTCTAGCGGTTTTACAGGCCTTGGTCGCGGCGCTCCACGATGGGGCGCCGCCGCACCAGGCGACGATCCTCTCCTAATCTCCCTTATACCCAGCGCTCTCCAGCGCTCACTTGCGTTGTCGCTGGGTGATCTCAGCTATCAGCTCTCAGGATTTTTTCCCGAAAAGCGGAAAGCCGAAAGCCGCTCGCCCACGCCAACTCAGGTGGGCCGCTGGATTAAATCGCCTGTTCTCGAAGGCCGTGCTCTCGGCCAGGAGCCTACGGGTAGAAGCGTCTATACTCTGGGCGACTTCATGATGTCTCGTGTTTCCCGGAGGAGAGATCGATGAGCAACCACCTCTCAACCCTGTTCGACGATTTCGATCGCGGCCGGCTCTCGCGCCGCCAGTTGCTGACGGCGCTCGGCCTCGCCGTGGCCATCAAGCCGTCGGCGGCGTTTGCGCAAGGCCAGTGCGGCGGCGCGAGAAAGGGCACGCCCGAGTGCGACCCGACGCCCGCGAAGCTGCCGTTCGAACCAACCGGCTGGAAAACCGTCCTGCTCGACCACTTCTCGTGTCAGGTCGTGGACTACCCGAGGGAAGCCGCCTTCTACGCCGCGCTGATGAACTGGAAGATCAGAAGCGACGATGGCAAGCAGGCGGTGCTGGACATCGGCGACTGGGGCGGCCTGGTGTTGCGGGGCGGCTATGTCGCGCCGCCGCCACCTCCGCCGTCGGCCGCTCCGGCTCCGCCCGCCGGTGGCGCCGGACGCGGCGGCCAGGGCGGCGCGCCGCGCCCACCGCGCAATGCGGCGTTCGACGGATTCTGCTGGGGCATCGAGCCGTGGGATACCAAGACGGTCGAGGCGGAGTTGAAGAAGCGCGGCCTCAGTCCCGTCGCCGACCACAAGGGCACCTTCCAGAGTTTCCACGTGAAGGATCCGGACGGCTTCGCGCTGCAGATCAGCAACGGCAACCGGAAGAACCGCCGTCAAGGTCCGGCCAACGGCAAGACGAGCGCGCCGGCGCCGTTTGAACCGACGAACTGGCAGACAGTCTGGCTCGATCACATCTCCTTCGAAGCGTCGAACTACAAGGAGACGGCCGCGTTCTATCACGCGCTGCTCGGATGGAAGCTTGGAGAAGACGAGGGCAGTCAGAACACGTGCGACATCGGCGACATCGGCGGCATCATCATTCGCCGCGGCAATCGAGGCGCCGCAGCCGGCGGGCCGCTGCAGCCGCGGCGGGCGTCGATGGGGCACATCTCCTTCGGCATTTCCTCGTTCGATCCCGATCAGGTCAAAGCCGAGCTGACCAAGCGTGGCCTGAACGCCCGCGAGGATACCGGCGGGCGCGGCGACATTCACACCGCGCCGTACAAGAGCTATCACACGACCACGCCGGACGGATTCGATCTGCAGATCAGCGCCACCACGCGCGCGACGCGCAACGACGGATGACAACGCGGTGACGGGCCCCGAGCCAGCTCGGCTCGCGGCCCGCCACCGTTTGCCGTATCATTCCGCCCCGTTCGCCGTTCGGGAGCTCCCCTCGTGAACGAAGACCCGGCCACTGACGACGGCACCCAGTCTGCCTTGGGCAACTGGGGACCTCTCCATCTTCTGGCGGAGATCGGTCATGGCGGCTTCGGCACGGTGTATCGCGCCTGGGAACCGCTGCTGAAGCGCGAGGTCGCGCTCAAGATCATTCGTCCCCGCGAAACTCATGCCGACGCCATCACCGAGGTCCTGCACGAAGGGCAGTTGATGGCCCGCGTCAGGCACAACAACGTCGTCACCATTTACGGCGCGCAGCAGATGGGCCACGAGATCGGCCTGTGGATGGAGCTGGTGCGGGGCCGGACGATGTCCGATCTCGTGAAGAACGAAGGGCCGCGATCGGCGAACGAAGCGGCGCTCACCGGCATGAGCCTCTGCCAGGCGGTCGCGGCCGTACATAACGCCGGCGTGATCCATCGCGACATCAAGGCGCAGAACGTCATGCGCGAGTCGGGCGGACGGATCGTGCTGATGGACTTTGGAGCGGGGCTGACCCTTGCCGGCGGCGTCGGCAAACACGATCACACGATCGGCACTCCCGCCTACATGGCGCCAGAAGTGCTGCTCGGCGCGCGCGCATCGGCCGTCTCTGACGTCTATAGCCTTGGCGTGCTGCTCTATTTCCTGGTCACCGGCGCCTATCCGGTCGAAGGGAAAACCTTCAGTGATTTTGTGATGGCGCACGCGCGTGCCGAGCGCCGGCCGCTCGGGGACGTCCGGCCGGATATCGCGCCGGAGTTCGTGCGCGTGGTCGAGGGCGCCACTGCTCTGAAGCCGGCGAACCGTTTCCAGTCCCCTGGCACGCTGCTCGCCGCGCTCACGGCAGTGGCGACGCCGCCGACCGTGCCGGTGGGCTCGGACAGGCCGCTCGATTACCCGAGAGATCGTGATGAACGCAGGGACGGCGTCACGATCGATCGTCGAGTGGTCGCCGCCGCTGCCGTCGCTGTCGGCATCGGGATCCTCGGGACGATCACGTCGGTCGCGTTCAATCACACACTCGACCGGTCGGGCGAATTTGCCGACGAGTCGGTGCTGTCGTGGTGGGTCTGGGGTTTCCGGTCGCTCATTGCCGGCACCGTTCAGGCGTCCATCGTGATGTTGGGGTGGTGGGGCACGGCGGCGATCTGGAGGCTGCTGACCAAGGTTGCGCCGCCGGTGGAGAAGGCCGCTCAGAGCGGGACGAGATATCTTCGCACCCTCTCGAGCAAGACCGGGATCGAGGGACCGCGGATGTTCGCGCAGGCGTTGCTGATGCTGCAGGTGCTTGGGATTGCGGTTTTCTGCTGGGCGTTCATCGATATCTTTGCGGCGATGACCAGCTTCATCTCGAGCGCTTCGCCGCAAGATCTCGAGCCGCTCAGGCCGGACCACGTGTTCCGCCACCAGATGTACAACCTGAGCATATCCATGCTCGCCCTCGCGATGAGCGTGGGCGTCTACTTTCTCAGGCGCCAGGCGCAACGCCGAGGTGAGGACGCCGGCTTGTCGTTCGCCGCCAACTACGCCGCCATTGCCGTGGCCTTCATCCTGCTCGCGCTGCCGTGGCGGCTGATGTGGCAGAACAGGTCCGAAGTCGCCGTCTATAAGGAAATGCGCTGCTACGTCGTGGGCGAGTCACGCCTGACGGCCCTGCTTTACTGCCCGACCGCCGATGCCCCTCGCACCAAGCGAGTGCTGCAGACCGACCCAGCGCTGGTGCGCACAGGTCAGTTCGAAAGTCTCTATACCCGTCCGGCAACCCCCATCCGGTGAGGTGTTCTGTGTCCATCCGCAAAGCGATGCTTCCCCTTGTCTTGATTCTCTGTCTCAACGCCGCCACGCCCGCTTACGCGTGGTTCGGTGAAGGATGGCTCGAGAGCCTGAGCGGCCCGGGGCCCTTCAAAGGGAAGCTGCTGGACCTTCGACTCGTATGTCTCGCTGCTCCTGCATCCGCATCTGGAACGGCAATTTCCTCAACGGCAATTTCCTCGACCCCGCCCGCCGGGGAAAAACGTCCGTTGGGCTGGGGAGCCACGTTTCCCAAGCGGGACGATGCCAGGGCGTGGTTCACGCCGCTTGGCTGCCACTTCCTCGATCGCGATCGACCCCGGCTGGAGTTGGGGATCCAGTACGGCCGGCTTCATGCCGATGACAACCCACTCGATTACTCCCATCGTCCAACCCTCGTTGCGTTGGACAAACAGGTCGACCTCAACCTGCTGATGCTGACCGGCGATGTCCGCGTCAACCGCGTTGTGGATCTCGGGATCGCCTTCGGCCGCGGCAGCTTCCACTCACCGGCCGGCGTATTCGGCGACTTCTCGAAGACCATCGTTCAGCCTCTGCGAGTCACGTTGCGTCCGCTGAGTCCTTTGTCCACCAGGGAGCGTATTTCGGAGTTCGTGTCGGTAAGCGTGGCCGTCACGAGGTTCAACGGCGGGTTTCGCGGTGAGGAGTTTGGTGCCAGGCCGGGGACCTTCAACGAGCCGGGTGAATGGGTCTGGGGTTGGACCACTCAGGTCGATGTCGGGACGCTGTTCTGGGGACGCCGACGCATCGCGACGCCTTGATCGCGGCGCAGCTCAGCCGACGGTGATCAACGAGCTTCGCGCCCGGCCCGCCCGCATCGGTGCCCTGGGCGCGAAGATCGGATCGGTCGAAAGAGCAATTAGCGGCACACGGCGTCGAGCATTTCACACAGAAGAGAATCCCCGCAGTTTTCCCAGTAGGGATTCTGCTACTGATTGGCTAGACTGACGCTTCGATACGCACCTTGCAGGAGGCCCCCCATGCGACGACTCGCTTCTGCCATTCTGATCTGGTTGGCGTTCTTGGGCATGACGGCGCGCGCAACCGCGCAGTCCACCGCCGTCGCGCCCGACACCACTGGACGCGGTGTGCCGATCGGTCCGGTCGAAAGGCCGTCGACCGCGCCGGCGGCCCCCGCTGGTCCTCGCGGTGTGGTCGTCTCTCCGGAGGTGATCGAGAACAGTGCGAACACGGCGGTGGGCATCGGCGCCATGGTCGCGAACACGACCGGCTACTACAACGCGGCGCTCGGCGTGAACGCGCTCAGATTCAATACCGAAGGCTTTCATAATACCGCCACCGGTGCCTGGTCGCTCTACAACAACACCGTCGGCACCTACAACACCGCGAGCGGCGAGGACGCACTCTGGTCGAACATCACGGGCCACTACAACACCGCGGTCGGGAAGGCCGCCCTGTACAAGAATGCCAACGCCCAGTACAACACAGCGCTGGGTTTTCAAGCTCTCTACTGGAACACGAGCGGCGGCTCCAACACCGCGAGCGGCGCCAATGCGCTCGTCTCCAATACGTCGGGAAATTTCAGCACGGCGCATGGAACAGAGGCGCTGTACTCCAACACGACCGGTTCGCTGAACACGGCCAGCGGATACGGAGCCCTCTATTCGAACACGACGGGTTGGTACAACACGGCGAGCGGCTTCTACGCCCTCAGAGACAACACCACCGGACAAGAGAATACGGGGATCGGACGATCGACGCTTTTGTCCAACACGACCGGCAACTCGAATACCGCCGTCGGAGACGGAGCTGGCGCCAACATGACTTCGGGCTCGTTCAACATTTTTCTCGGCGCCGAAGTGTGGGGAACCGCTGCCGACGCCAACACGATTCGCCTCGGTCTTCCGTACAACAGCGGTAACGGGAAAGGCCAGAACCAGACCTTCGTGGCGGGGATCTACGGCACGGAGTTGACCGGTACAGCCGTCCAAGTGTTCGTGGACTCGAATGGCCAGTTGGGCACCCTGACACCGGGCGTGGCCGCGGGCACCGGGACCGTTGGCGTCTCGGCGCTTCAGCAACAGGTCGAGGAGCAGCAGCGGCAGATCGGCCAGCAGCACGCCGTGATCGATGAACTGCGCGGCGAGCTCGCTCGCTTACGCGTGCAAGACGCGACGATCGCGGCGCTGCGCGCGGAAGTCGCGGCACTGGCCAGGATGGTGCAGGCCCGCGGCCGTTAACGGCACACCGCGTCGAGCATCCGCACTTTGTCCACGTCGAGCCGCCGCACCAGCACGTTGATCTTGCGATCGGGATTCGGCCCCGCGACCACTGACGCGTTCGGCACGCGCGCCTTCATGTCGCGGCCGTTGGACTTCACTTCGATCTCCGTCCATTGATCCTTGCGGTCGATCTCGATCTCGCCGGGTTTGAGGTCGCCTTTGAGCTCGCCCTCGACTTCCACCCGATGGCCAGTGTGCTCCCTCAGGTCGTCATCCTTGTCCAGCCAGTAGAAGATATTCGCGAAGACGGGTGTTGTGCCCAGCGCGCCAGGGGTCACCGATCGGTCTCCCGCTGTCGTGGTCCCCGGCTCCGCGGGCGTGTTGATCAACAGGAAGCCGTCGTCCTCACCCTTGATCAAGCAGCCGCTGAGCTTCACCGAATCCTTTGAACCAGCTGATGCCGTCGTCGCATGCGGCGCAGTCATGAGCGCCATGCAGCCAAGTGCGACCGTGGCGCGGCGTAGAGCGGTCATGGTTCCTCCTCAGTTCCCCCTCCGCCAAGGCTACGGGGGACAAGCCGCGCATGGCGCGACCTGGAGGAAAATGCAAGCAAAATGCCGGAAAGTCACTGCTCTCAATGGACCGCGAACCGCTCCTCGTGCAGCAGCTCGCCGCTCGCATTCCTGACTTCGACTCGCCAATTGCCGGTCCCATTGACGGTCTGCCGGCTGTACGTGCGATACCCCTCCGACGAGTTGGCGCCAATCGCCAGCTTCACGGCCTGACGCAGGGTGTCGTCGCGATACCAGCGATGCTCAATGGTGGCATCGCGCGACGCTTTCACGCGCGTATAGAGCACCATCGGACCGGGCGGCACCGGGTCGGCTGGCGGATCGCATCGCCATTGGCCGCCACTCGTCGAGAATCTCCCGCACAGCTGGGCCGTGACCAGGCTCACGCCGCCCGCCGGAACCGGCCGCTCGTTCGCAGCGTCTCGATCGCGATCTCGCGGTTTAGCTGTTGGCGATCGCGCAGGCTCGACCGGAGCAGGCAACACCGCAGGCGGTTGCGCCGCTTCGTCGGCTGGCGTTCTTGTCGGTGCCACCGTGGATGTCTGGCGTGACGACCACGGTCGGCTCACGAGCAGGGCGGCCACGATCGACCCGATCACGGCGATGGCCACCCACGCGAGCCACTTTGACGATCGACGCGGAACCGCCGGCCGCGCGTGCGAAGTCGCCGGCTCGACCGCACGCGCCACCAGCTCTGCAGCCGGGGCTTCAGGGGCGACCGCGGGGTCGGGCGCCGAGGGCGTCATCACCGTGGCTTCTGCGATCGGCAAGCCATGCTCGTAACAGAAGTCTTCGAGGTTCTTCCGGCTCTCCACGGCTATTGGATGGTCCGCCGGAAGCGACTCGGTCAGAATCGCCGCCGCCCGTCGATAGAACGTTTCTGCGTCGCTCGTGCGTCCGGTCTTCTCGGCGACGATGGCGAGGTTGTTCAGTGTGTTGGCGAGATCGGGATGAAGCGGACCGAGCTCGGCTTCCTGAAGGCGAGCCGCGTCGCTCAACAGTTGATCGGCGGACGAGAAGTCGCCGTCGATGGCGGCGCGTTCCGCCATCTCGAGAAGGTGTCGGGCATCCCGCAGTTCCGGCATCGCGTCTCCGGCGCGTCGCGGGGTCCGACTGGCGCCACAGTCATTGTAGACGTGCGGCCTGTTGGGCGTCGCGGAGGCGGTTCTGAATGAACGCCGACCCCGGTTGCAGGCCATTCCATTTCGTCCACAACTCGACGAGCCGTTGCCGTGCCCCCTTGACCTCGGCGGCTTGACCGGTTGAGTCAAGCGCGCGGGCCAGACCCTCGAGCGCCGTCACCTGACGGAATGCGACCGCGAAGTCCTTCGGCACGACCGCGGCGGCCTGATCGGCGGCGGCGAGCGACCGGCGATAGTGCGGAATCGCTGCGCGAGGGTCGCCGCGCTCGAGTTCCGCAAACTCGAGATGGATGTCGGCGACGTCGCTGAGGGCGGCCGGCGAATTCGGTCTGGCCGCGAGCCGTGCGTCCCAGATCGCCTGCGATTGTTCCAGGCTCTCGCGCGCTTCGGCTCGCCGGCCAAGCCGGGCGGCCGCGGATCCGATCGAGCTGTAGGCATAGCCACGCAGCGCCTGGCGATCGGGCCCTTCCGGCAGCACCGACTCCGCCAGATCGAGCGCGCGCCGATACTGCCGCAACGCTTCGGCAGGGTTCGTCCCTTCGGTGACCGCGGCCCATTTGCCGATCGATCGCACCAGCTCCATTCGGGCGGTGGCGTTCTTCGAATCGGTCGCCGCGAGCCGCTCGGCCAGATCGAGCGCCTTCCGATAGAACACTTCCGCTTCCAGGGGACGTCCGAGGCTGAACCGATCGTCGGCGCCGAGGACATCGCCGGCGCCGTGGTACGCCAGCACGAGATCGCGCGCGTTCAAGGTATCGAGCACCGGGTCGGCGAGCCGTTGCTCGCGGAGACGAATCGCCTGCTGATAGCCGTCGGCGGCCTCCTCGAACCGCGCCGCGCGGTGAGCCGAGCGGCCGATGTTCAAATAGGCTCTCGCGAGAATCTGCCGGGCCCTCGTCCACGAGACGTCGGCTTGCGACTGCGGCAGCAGCGCCGACACGATCGCGCGCCCGGTTTCGATCGACTTCAGCGGCTCGCCCATGTCGAGCTGCACCATCATCAACGAGACCCGCGCGCCCGCGGCGAACTCATCGGACACCGCCTGAGCGTGCTCGACCGCTCGCTCGGCCGCCGACAGCGCTTCTTCGGGCGTGCCGACGAGGCGGGCCGTCGTCATCACGTGCCCGTATGCCTGTGACAGCGACTGCCGCCGGCTGGTGTCGGCGTAGCCGCGATCGACGAGCTCCTGCTGCATCGCCGCTGACTTCTTGTACGACTCGTGCGCCGCCTTGGTCTGCCCAAGGCTCGGTCCTCCGGGATCGCCTTGCACTTCCCCCACGCGCTCGTAGGCCTTGGCCAATTCCCATTGCAGGTCCGGATCGTTCTGCGCGTCCTTCGACAGGCTGTCCAGGTATTCGAGCGCCGTGGCCACGACCATCTCGCGCGCGGCCGTCGAGCCTGGGAGATTGCGGATCTGATCGTAGAAATCGAACAGGAAGCGGTTGGCGAGCTTGCGCACCTGTTGGAAGCGCGTCTCGGCGATCCGCGCCTGGTAGAGCGAGACCGCGGTACCGCCGGCGAGGGCGAGCGCGAGCGACACGGCCGCCGCGAGGCCGAGCCAGTGCCGGCGGACGAACTTCCTCGTGCGATACACGATGGTGTCGGCGCGCGCGACGATCGGCAAGCCGTCGAGGTAGCGCCGGATGTCCTCCGACAACTGGTCGACGGACTGATACCGGCGCGACGGCTCTTTCTGCAGCGCCTTCATCACGATGACGTCGAGATCGCCGCGCAGATCGCGATTCCCCAACGAGCTGGGCGTGGGGATCTCACGCTCGCAGATCTCGCGATAAATCTCGGTGGGATCGTTGCTCGTCAGCGAGTGCAGCCGGCGTCCCACCAGCAGCTCGTAGAGGACCACGCCGACGGCGTATACATCGGTGACCGTGGAGACGGCGTCGCCGCGCACCTGCTCGGGGCTGGCGTAGGCCGGCGTCATCAGCAGCACGCCTGTGAGGGTGTGCGCCGCATCGGCGGTGGCGTCCAACAGCTTGGCCATGCCGAAGTCGAGCAGCTTCACCGTGCCGTCCGGCGTCACCAGGATGTTGTCGGGCTTGACGTCGCGGTGGATGACCAGCTGGCGGTGCGCGTACGACAAGGCGCTGCACACCGTGCGGACCAGCTCCAGGCGGGTCGCGATGTCAAGGCCGTGGCGTTCGCAGTACGTCGAGATCGGCACGCCTTCGACGTACTCCATCACGATGAACGGCTGGCTCTCGGCCGCGCCGGGCGGAATCCAGGAGCCGCCGTCGAGCAGCCGGCAGATGTTGGGATGCTCGAGCGAGGCGAGGATCTGGCGCTCGGCGCGGAACCGCTGTTCGCCAACGGGATCGGGGCCGCCGAGACGCAGCATTTTGATCGCGACGGTTTTCTCGAACTGGTCGTCGCTGCGAACCGCCTTGTAGACGGTTCCCATCCCACCGCGGCCGACATGGCCAAGGAGGCGGTAGTGACCGACGGTGAGGCCGAACCATCCGTCGCGAACCCGCTCGAACCCCGGTGTCACTCCCCCGACGACAGGAACAGTCGGACTGTCCTCGGACACGTCAGGCTCACGACGAGGATCGTCGAGGGGCATCATTCGAGAGCTTAGCGCGGATGGCAAGTGGTCCGGCTTGCCAACCGTAGCTCCACCTCCGCTTGGCGGAAAGTTACCTGCCAAGCTACGGTGGACAACCTCCGCTGACGAGCGAAGGTTGGCCCTTGCGCCGTGTCTCGACTGCGCGTATAGCCTATGAGAGCCCCACGCCACACAGGCTTTATTGCCCGTCCCTTTCACCCTTCGTCGGACGGCTGGAGGGAAACATGTCGAGACCGATCGCGCTGATTTTCGGGATGAGTTTGATTCTTGCGGCACCGGCCTCGAGCCAGACGCAGATTACAACCGGGGTCATACAAGGCACAGTCTCCGACGCCACCGGCGGGGTCATTCCGGGCGCCACCGTCGAGGTGAGAAACACCGGGACCAACTTCGTCCGCCCGCTCACCACCGGATCCGACGGCCGCTTCGTCGCGCTCCAACTCCCGCCGGGCCCTTACATCGTGACGGTCACCTTGCCGGGGTTCACCACCTTTGTGCAGGAAGGCATCATCCTCACGGTGGGGCAATCGATCAACCTCAGTCCGGTGTTGAAAGTGTCGGGGACGGTGGAAACCGTCACGGTGACCGGGACCCCGGTCATCGATGTGACCCGCACCCAGGTCAGCACGACGCTCAACGAAGAGACGGTCAGCTCGACGCCGATTCTCGGTCGTAAGTTCGAAGATCTGCTCACGCTCACTCCCGGAGTCAGCGTCGTTCAGGGACCCGACGGCGACGAAATCACCTTCAACGGCCAGCGCGGCATGTACAACAACATCAGCCTCGATGGCGGCGACTACAACAACGGCTTCTTTGGCGAGCAGCTCGGCGGCCAGCGCGCGGCGATCGACATCACGCTGGACGCCGTCAAGGAGTTTCAGGTCGTCGGCAGCGGCGCCAACGCGGAATTCGGCCGCACCGCTGGAGGCGTCGTCAACGTCATCACCAAGTCGGGCAGCAACGATCTGCACGGCAGCCTGTTCCACTTCCAGCGCCTGGAGGGTCTGACGGCGGACGCGTCGGACGGCACGCCGCCGACCGACTTTCATCGCGAGCAGTTCGGCGGGACGATCGGCGGCCCGATCAAGCGTGACCGTCTGTTCTTCTTCGGCGCGCTCGAGCACATCAACGAGAACCTGCAGCGAGCCAACCTCAGTCAGTCCGTGGGTACCTGCTCGGTGCCAACGCCGGTCATCACCAATCCTGCTCACGAGAGCCTGATCAACGGCAGCGTCGAATGCCAGCGCCTCGCGCTGCTGAATTTTTTTCGCACCAGCCGGAATCAGGAGGAAGGCAACCCGATCGATCACACCATCGACAACACCGCCATCCTGGGCAAGGTGGATGCGGTGATCAACCCATCGAACACGTTCAGCGCGTCGTACAACTTCGACCATTCGGAGAACACCAACCAGACCTTCGACGTGGCGAGCTACGGGAATTCCGCCAATGGCATCGAGGGCCCATCCAAGATCAACGTCCTCAACTTCAATCTGTTTTCAACGATTTCCTCGAGGACGCTGAACGAATTCCACGTGACGTACGCGCGGGAACTGCGACCTCGGAACCCCATCCAATCCAACGTTCCTCCAGACACGGGCATGGGGGACCCAGCGTTTCGATTCGGCGCCCCCTACTTCCTGGGGACCAGCCTCGACGAGCTCCTCTGGCGAGTCCAGATCAAGAACAACCTGTCGATCGTATCGGGCCGCCATACCTTCAAGGTGGGAGGTGAGTGGCTCCACACTCTGAACGATCAGGTGTTTCGCGGCTTCTTCAACGGCCGCTACATCTTCAGCACCGTCAGCGGCTTTCTGCGTTACGCGTCACCCGCCGGCCCCGGAGGTTTCGGGCCTAACGCCGTTGGGTGCTCGAACGGTAGCTGGGTCACGCATCCGGCGACGTGCCCGGCCGGCAGCACGCTGGCGGGGACGCCATTGCTCCTCTACCTCCAGGAGACGGGATCTGGCTTTCCGAATGTCGATCCCCCTGGAAAGTCTTTGCTCGCCAACGAAGACATCGCGTTCTTCGCGCAAGACCACTGGAACCTCCGTCACAACCTCACGCTCAACTACGGCCTGCGCTGGGACGCGCAGTTGATGGCGGACACGGTCGATCCGGCGACGACCGCGTATGCGCAGTTCGTCAGCAACCCCGCGTTCCTCTCTGACGGCACGATTCCGAATCAGACCGCGCAGTTCCAGCCGCGCGTCGGCATGGCCTGGGACGTGAAGTCGAACGGCAAGACCGTCGTGCGGGCCAACTTCGGCCTCTACTACGGCCGCAACAACATGCTGAGCCAGGCCGGGTCGGTGACGGCCAACGGTCTTCAGAACCAGGGCGCCGCTCGCGGGCTCTTTACCGGCCTGGTTCCCGGCGTCGTCCCGATGCCGACGTGGCCGGGAGTCGTCGAGATTCCACCGCTCCCCGCCGGCCAGTTCCCGCTGTTCACCGCCGTGCGCACCACGGCTTCCGACTTCAAGAATCCGCGAATCACCACGACGAGCGTCGCGCTCGAACAACTGCTGTCACCCGACTGGTCGTTCTATTTCGACTACACCTATTCGAGAGGCGACCAGTTGAGCCAGTTCCTCAACATCAACACGGCGGGACGCGGCGCGCCTTTCGGCCCGCAGTTGGGCGACGTGTTCACGCACACGAGCTACGCCTGGTCTCGCTACAACGGCGCGACCTTCGCCGTCCGCAAGCGATTGTCGGACGGCTATCAGCTCGAAGCGAATTACGTGCTGTCGACTGACAAGGACACCGACTCGAGCGAGCGCGATCCGTTTACCGACCGCAGCTTCGACATCCCTCTGACCCAACTCGATCGGCTGTACGCGTACTCAGACCGCGACATCCGGCACAAGTTCAATCTGTTCGCGTATGCCACCCTGCCCGCCGGGTTCGTCGGCAACTTTCGAGTGCAGGCGCGCGGGGCGCAGCCGATCACGCCGTCGCCAGGCTCGGCCGAGACCCGCAACAGCGAGCGGAAAGACAATGAATTCTTCACCTTCGACTGGCGGATCACGCGGTCGTTCCGATTCGGCGATCGCTACGAGTTGATTCCGACCTTCGAGATGTTCAACACCTTCAACAACAAGAACAACATCAACCCACTGGTCACACCGGCGTTGTTCAACTTCGACGGGTTCTTGCGTCTCGGCGTCGGCGATCCTCGACAGGTGCAGCTCGCCGTGAAGTTCCTGTTCTAAGTGGGACTTGGGGCTTGAGACTTGGGGCTTGAGGCGTTAGGAGCTTGCTGAAAGTCCCAAGCCCCAAGCCCAAGCCCCAAGCCCCAAGCCCCAAGGCGCTAATCGCTCCGAAGTTTGACATCCCCTGCTCACCAGACGAGCATGGCCTGTATGTTTCGCGGGTTGGTGCTTGCGGTTCTGTTCCTGGCCGTTGATACTGTCCAGCCGCTCGGCGTTCTCCAGATCAAGGTTGTCGTGGCAGATGGTGCGGGGCAGGCGACGCCGGTGCCGCGCCATCTCCTGCTGATCAGCGACAACCCCTCGAGCGCACCACCCCGCCGCATTTTCACGTCGCTCGATGGCTCGATCGAGGTGCGGCTGCCTCCAGGCAACTACACCGTCGAGTCGGATCGGCCGTTCGCGTTCGAAGGCAAGGCCTACCAATGGACGCAGTTGGTGGACGTCATCGCCGGCCGCGACACCGTCCTCGAGTTGAGCGCCGGCAATGCGGAGGTCGAGACGCTGACCTCCTCGACGACGACGTCCACGACGACAAGCGCCGCGGCGCCGTTGGAGGCGGACCCCGAGTCGTTGTTGATGCGCTGGCTGGACAGTGTCGTCCCCATCTGGTCGCCGACCACGCGCGCGTCGGGCGTGGTGATCGATGCCAACGGGCTCATCGTCACGAACCAGCGGGTCATCGGCACGGCGACCTCGGTCGAAGTGCAGCTCACGCCAACCGTCAAGGTGGCAGCGAGCGTGCTCGCCGCCGATCCCGCGCGTGACGTCGCCGTGCTCCGCATCGACCCGACAGTCGCCACTTCGGCGCGCCCCCTGCCTCTCAACTGTGGCGTCGCCGCGCCACCACTCGCGGACGGCCAGGAGATCTTCTTCATCGAAGCCCCGCTCCGCCGGCAGAAGCGCACCTCATCTGGAATCGTGACCGGTCTCAGCCCGAACGAGGTTGTCTCCGATCTGGTCCCCGACTTCGGCGGTGACGGCGGCCCGGTATTCGCGGCGGGCGGCAAGGTGATTGGGATTTCTTCGCCGGGCGATGAGGACGCGAACTCGCGGCGGGCGAAGACTCGAGTCGTCCGCCTGGACGACGTGTGCCAGGTCGTCGCGATGGCTGAGACCAAGGTGAAGGATGCCGTGCCGCCCAAGGGGACGCTTCTTCCAGTGGAGCCGGTCAAAGCGCTTCCAGTTGACGCGCTCAAGGAAATGGTTCGGCGGCGAGCCGGCGGCCTGAATCCCTACGAGGTCACGTCGACCGATTTCGTCCTCGCCTTGATGACGCCGCTGCACGTCTACGCGGCGCAGGGCCGGGTCGAGGCCATGGGCGGCCGGCCGAGCGGAGGTTCGCAGCCGGCTGGCGCGACGCCGTCCGGCGCGGTGATGGACTTCGGCAACTGGTCCGAATACGTCGCGGACGTGCCGCCGGTGCTGCTGATCCGCGCGACCCCGAAAATGGTGGAGGGCTTCTGGACGAAGATGGCCCGCGGCGCGGCGGCGACCAAAGGCATTCCCCTGCCGGCGTTCAAACGCCCCAAGTCCGGCTTCGCGCGGATGCGCGCGTTCTGTGGGGAAACCGAAATCACGCCGATTCACCCGCTCAAGATCGAGCACAGCGGGTCGGGAACAGAAACGATCTACGAGGGTCTCTACGCGTTCGACCCGAGTGCGTTGCCGCCGACGTGTGGGAGCGTCAAGCTGCTGCTGTATTCGGAGAAGGAGCCTGCGAACCCGGTCACCCAGATCCTCGACGCGAAGCTGGTCGAGCAGATCTGGGGCGACTTCTCGCCCTATCGAGTCCCGTAGGCGTCAACGGCTCATTGGAAGGCGCTGCGAGCGGCTCAGACCTGTTGACTCAGATCATTTCGAGCGATGTCTTATGCGTGGGCGGCGGGAAGGCCTCGTCGAGCGCCGCGAGGTCATCCTCCGAGAGCCGGATTCCGATTGCCTCGCGGTTCTCGCGAACGTGCTCGAAGCGCGCGGCCTTCGGAATGGCCGCCACGCCTTGCTTCACGACCCACGCCAGCGCGACTTGTGCCGCCGTCGCATCGAGGCGGCTGGCGATGGCCTTCACGGTGCGATTGGTCAACAGACGCCCTTGTTCGAGCGGCGAGTAGGCCATGATCGGAATGCCGCGTGAGCGGCACCAGGGGATCAGATCGAATTCGATGCCGCGACGCATCAGGTTGTAGAGCACCTGATTGATCGCCACGGCCGAGGCCTCCGTGAGCGAGACGAGCTCGGTCATGTCGGCGATGTCGAAATTGCTGACGCCCCAGTAGCGGATTTTTCCCTGCCGCTGGAGGGCGTTGAACGCTTCGAGCGTCTGGTCCAAGGGCACGGTGCCGCGCCAATGCAGCAGATACATGTCCAGATGATCGGTCTTCAGCCGGCGAAGGCTGGCCTCGCAGGCGGCCACCGTGCCGCGTTTCGTTGCGTGTTGCGGCATGACCTTGCTGATCACGAAGATTTCGCGGCGTCGATCGCCCAGCGCCTCGGCGACGAGCTCTTCGGCCTCGCCTCCTCCGTACATCTCGGCGGTGTCGATCACCGTCATCCCCAGATCGACCGCCGTGCGCAGCGCCGCGATCTCATCGGCCCGGTTCTTGGGCTTCTCGGCCATGCCCCACGTGCCTTCGCCAAGGACGGGAATCGCCCCGCCCCCTGGAAACGCCACGATGGGCAGGCCTGTCTCAGTGACGCGCTCTTTGCTCATTCCGCTCCTCAGTCACGGCGATGCCCGGTGAAGCCGCCGCTCCCAGGTAGATGCTCGATGGCGGGATCGCGAACAATCGCGACTCCGCGGAGCAAGGGGCACACTCCATAATATTCAGGTGGTCGGCGAGACACTGTCGCGATACCGCCTGATCGCTCACCTCGGTTCCGGGTCGATGGGTGACGTGTATCGTGCCGAGGACCAGCGTCTCCGCCGCACGGTTGCGCTGAAAGTGGTTCACGCGGCGCGCGACCCCGAGGAAACCTCACGCCGGCTGCTCGCGGAGGCGCGCGCCGGCTCGGCGTTCACGCACCCCAACATCGCGGTGGTCTACGAGGTCGACGAGGTCGAGCACGAAGGCACGACGCTCAGCTTCATCGCGATGGAATATGTGGCCGGACGAACGCTGGCCGATCTCGCCGCACAGGGTCTTCTGCCACTGGACACCATCCTCGACGTCGGCCGCCAGGTGGCCGATGCGCTGGCCGCCGCGCACGCGCATGGGCTCGTGCACCGTGACATCAAGCCCTCGAACGTCATGGTCACCGAAACCGGACTGGCGAAGGTGCTCGACTTCGGCGTGGCGCGCTGGTCTGCGCCGATGGGCGATCTGACTCCGACCCAGACGGACGATCCGCTCCAGGACATGGCCGCCGGCACTCTCTCGTACATGTCACCCGAGCAGATCACCGGCCGGCCGCTCGATGGGCGCAGCGACATGTTCTCGCTGGGCGTGGTGCTGCACGAGCTGCTCGCCGGCCAGCGTCTCTTCGAAGGAGCGAACGCGGCGCAAGTGCTCGAGGCGGTGCTCCAGAAAGAGGCGCCGCCTCTGCACGTGCGTCTCGACGATCCGCGCCTGCCGGCGGTCGAGCGGGTGGTGAGACGCATGCTCGAGAAGAATGCGGCGAACCGCTTCGACGATCTGCGTGCGACCGGACTGGCGCTTGCCGCAGTCCAACGCGGCGAAGACGCTCGAGGAGTGCGAGCGGACAGCGCCTCCCCGATCCTCGCCGTCACCGACTTTCGCAATATCAGCGCGAACGCCGAGGATGACTGGCTCGGCACCGGGATTTCGGAAACCGTCACCGCCGATTTGGAAGGATTCGAGGGCGTGACCGTGGTGCCGCGCGGCCGCGTGTCCGAGCTGGCCCGCACGCTCGAGCGCCAAGGCGGCGAGGGCAATGACGTTCTTTTGATGCGCGTCGGCCGCGAGCTTGGCGCGCGATGGATCCTGACCGGCAGCTTCCAGCGCGTGGGCGACGCGGTGCGCGTGACGGCGCACCTGCTCGACGCGGCAACGGCCCAGGCCGAGCGCACGATCAAGATCGATGGCCGAATGCATGAGATCTTCGATCTCCAGGATCGACTGGTCCGCGATCTTGCCGACCTGCTGCGCGCCGTCATCCGCCCGACTGGGGCAGCAACGCAGGAAACCGGTGTCGTGGGCGCATACGAGGCGTTCTCGAAGGGCGTGCTCAACCTGCGGGCGGAGACCTACGAGTCGCTCGATCGAGCGGTCATGCTGTTCGAGCATGCGGTCGCTCTCGATCCGGGCTACGCGCGCGCGCATCTGGATCTCGGCGTCGCCTACGCCACCAAGGCCGATTACCTGGCCAGGGGCGAGCTGCGCGCGCAGGCAGTGACGAGCCTGCGGCGTGCGCTCGAGCTGCAGCCCGATTCGGTGCGTGCGTGGCGTGAGCTTGGCTCGGTACTGATCGGCCTGGGGCAGGACCAGGAGGGATTCGCTGCCCTTCGGCGCGCGCTGGTCATCGACCCGGCCGACGCCGGCGCGCTCGGGGCGATGGCGCGCGCG
Organism: uncultured Acidobacteriota bacterium; assembly: GCA_963773045.1. Classification (GTDB taxonomy): domain Bacteria; phylum Acidobacteriota; class Vicinamibacteria; order Vicinamibacterales; family UBA2999; genus 12-FULL-67-14b. The sequence goes on from CAVYZT010000005.1 coordinate 1,165,008, forward strand.
CTGTTCATCGGACGCGCGCAGTTCGAAGAAGCCGCGGCGTGGTACGAGCGCGCGCTCACGTCAAATCCGCAAGCCGGTTGGTACGCGTTGCAGTTGGCGCACTGCGCGGCGCTGCTCAGGGATTTTGCTCGCGGCGAGGCTGCCGCGAGACGCGCGATCGAGCTGCAGCAGGCGGCGCTGTCAGGGCAGGAGGGCATGCTGATTGTCGGCGCGTCGATGCGGCTCGGACAACTCCAGGCGCTTCAGGGCCGGACCGCCGAGGCCATTGCCGCCTACACGCAGGAGCTCGACTTCCTGAATGGCATCGACCACGCCCTGCGGAACCGCGTGATTGTCGAGCTCAACGTCCGTCTCGGCGCCGCGCATCTCTCGCTCGGGGAGACGCGCAAGGGCCACGCGCTGCTCGACGTCGCCATCCAAGCTTTCGATCGGCGGGTGCGCCTGGGTGCCGACGAGCCCTTCACCAGGTACTACGCCGCCGCAGCGCACGCGCTCAAGGGCGACGCCGATACGGCCATCGCGTTCCTGGAGCGCGCGGCTACCGCGCGGCGGGCATTCACGCTCGAACGGGCGCGGATCGAACCCGAATTCGTCGCATTGCGACAAGACCTGCGGATGCAGCGGCTGCTGCAAACCACGCGGCCCGATCAATGAGATGGAATCCGGAGTGATGACAACGGCTGCAGATCCGCGGACTCGCACGGCGACACCGTGAACGGAAGTCGGCGTAGACTCTAGCCCATGGCCGCGCTCTGGCGCTGGGTGCGACGTGCCGGTTTCGCGGCCGTTCTTGTGGTCGTCACGGTGATCGTCGGCGGCGCATACGATGCCCGCCGGCGGCTTCCCGATCTCGAAGCCTGGCATCGCGTCAGTTTCGACGATGTCAGCGCGTCGACGATCGACGACGCCTTCACGTTTGCTCAGTATCGAGCGCGTGAGGAGCGGCTGTTTGCCGAGGTCCGCGCCTTCGAATCCACCATCGATCCCGCGGACCGCACGCCGGTCAATCGCTATTACGAGGGGAGCCGGTCGCATTTCTCGAAAGCCGGCCGCGACTGGAATCGGTCGTTCGAGACCGAGCCGGACGTCGTCCGCGGCGGCGCGCTGCTCATTCACGGCCTGACCGACTCTCCGTACAGCATGCGGGCCGTTGCCGAGGTCCTGCGCGATGCGGGCATCTACTCGCTGGCGTTGCGCATGCCCGGCCATGGCACCGTCCCTTCGGGCCTGGTCCGTGCGACCTGGAGCGATTGGCTCGCCGCGGTGCGGATGGGCGCGCGCCACGTGCGCGGCCGGATTCCCGAGGGGGCGCCGCTCATTCTCGTCGGCTATTCCAACGGCGGCGCGCTGGCCTTGAAGTACACGCTCGAGGCGATCGAGGGGAATCGCGGCCCGGTGCCGTCGAAGCTCGTGTTGCTGTCGCCGATGATCGGCGTGACTCCCGCCGCCCGGCTCGCGTGGTGGATCAGCCGCCTCGGCGCCGTGCCCTATTTCGAGAAGGCGAACTGGCTGGACGTCCTGCCGGAATACAACCCCTTCAAGTACAACTCGTTCCCGGCCAACGCCGCGTTTCAGACAGCGTCGTTGACCCGCGCCGTACAGGTCGACCTCGATCGGATCGCGTCACGCGGCCGGATCGACGCCCTCCCTCCCATCCTGACCTTTCAATCGATCGTCGACGCCACGGTCAGCACGCCGGCAGTGGTGCATGCACTCTACGATCGGCTCCCCGCGAACGGCAGCGAGCTGGTGTTGTTCGACGTCAACCATCTCTCCGGCATCGACGTGTTCTTGCAACCGGCGGATCGCTCGCTGGTCGAGACGCTTCTGGATCGCGCGCCGCGGAATTACCGACGGGTGGTCGTGACCAACTCCGCGCCAGACCGCCGCGACGTCGAAGCGCGGACGGTCGAGCCGGGTCCGGTCAACGTCACGCGGCGGCCGCTCGGCTTGGCCTGGCCGCCCGAAGTGTTCTCGCTGACGCACATCGCCCTGCCGTTCGCCGCGAACGATCCGCTCTATGGCATCGACGGCTCGAGCCAGCTCGCCGGCCTGTTGCCGATCGGACGGTTGAGTCCGCGCGGGGAACGAGCGGTGCTGACGGTCGGCTCGGATACGCTGATGCGCCTGTCGTCGAACCCCTTCTTTCCCTTCATCGCCGATCGGATCGCCCAATGGTTGGGCACCGGCTCCGCCGGAGAATCGTCGTCCGCGCGGCAGTAGCGTTGCGGCAGGCAACCTGTGTTCACCGTCGTCAACTCGGTGCTTTTGCAGCCGCTGCCGGTCCCTCAGGTCGACCGGATCGTCCTGATGGCGAACCAGTATCCGGGTGAAGGAAGCGGCGACAGCGAGTTGACGCGCAGCGCCTTCAGCTATGCCCCTGACCACTTCGATCGGCTTCGCAACATGACCGTGTTCGACTCAGCGGACCGCGAACAACATCTTGTGAGCTGGTGAAGTGGTGATCTGATGATCGACGTTGTGATCTGGGGATCTGGTGGATCTGACGATCGATCTCGATGATCTATAGAGTGAGCTGTTGATCTGCTGCATTGCGGCCCGCCGCGCGAGGGCGGGACTCGAAGAGAGTGGCGCCTCGATCACCAGATCACCAGATAGATCATCAGATCGATCGCAAGATCTACAGCTCTCACCTCACTAGATCGATCACCAGCTCACCACTTCACCGGATCAATAGATTCAGTTCTTCGGAGAAGGAGGGATTCAAATGAAGAAGGGCCCCAAAGCGCTTGAAAACGATCAGCCGAAGAAGGATGTCGCGCGCCTGAAGCGGCGTATCAAGATCCCTGAACCCGATTTCGCCAGGATCCGGGAAGAGTGGCGTGAGTATTTCTCCGCACGGGCGCGGAAGAGGGAAGTGGTGCAGTCCACGAAGACGCCGTCGGGCCAGACGCTGGACTGGGTCCCGATCGAGTCGCAACTGAAGCGGGGCAAGGTGGCCGACCCACCGTCAGAGTCGGAATCGATGACGTTCGATAAAGGGAAGCGTGTCGACCGCGTGCCGCGCTTCGAGCTGGAAGACTCCAAAGCACCGCGCGGGCCCAAGGGCACCGTGCCGATCGTGAGAAAGAACCTCAGCGCGCTGCGCTACAACAAGCCGCTGAAGGAGTACCTAGCCAAGCACGGACACCCGACTTACCACATGCTCCTGCGCGCCGGCGACGAGGTGGAGGTACCGGGCAGCGGCAACGCGCACGAGTACGCCTACAGCTCGCAGTCGGTGACCTGCTACGGAGGCGAGGGCTACTTCGCGGCGTTCGATCCGTACAGCCAATGGTCCGACGAGTTCTCGCTGTTGCAGATCGCGCTGGTCCGCGGCAGCGGAGACAACAAGCAGACCGTCGAAGCCGGCTGGCAGCAGTATCGCGATCTGTACGGCGACTGGGTGCCACATCTGTTCGTCTACTACACGACCAACGGCTACACCGACAATGACGACGACGAAGGCGGCTACAACCAGGACGTAGACGGATGGGTCCAGTATTCCGACAGCGTGTACCCGGAAGCCGTGTCCAGCCCGAACAGCACGCGCGGCGGCGACCAGTACGTCATGCGGATCAAGTTTCAACTGTACGAGGGCAACTGGTGGCTGCGGTGCAACAGCAATTGGATCGGCTATTACCCGGCGCGCCTGTTCAGCACCTCCGGCCTGCGCAGCCGCGCCAGCAAGGTGGCGTTCTACGGCGAGATCGTGGATTCGGCGGATCACGCCAGCTCGTCGCGGACCGACATGGGCAGCGGCTACTGGCCCGAGTACGGTTGGACCTGGGCCGCCTACATGCGGAACCTGCGGTACCAGTCGGGCACTGGCGGCTCGATGAGCAAGTACGCTCCCGACAACACGTGGGTCACCGACGCCAATGAATACGACATGATCGGCGAGTTCGACAACACCGGCTCGTGGAAGAGTTTCTTCTGGCTGGGAGGCCCTGGGGCCTGACCGCGCGGCTTGCCACCCGTCCACCTTCGCGGTTTCCTCCTTCGCGCGACCGCTTCGGAGGACAAGTCGCGCTATGGTGGACAGGTAGCTCGCTCGGAGGCGGGGCAAAACGATACGCTCAGGCGAGCGGAAGGGGTGGCCTCCTAGAGATTGGGCTTCACAATCTTCTGCTCGATGCTGAACACTCCGCTCGACTTCGGATCGACGTGCACTTTGACCCAGTGAACCAGCCCTTCACCGTACGTCTGAACGCGTGAAAACAGCAGGTTCGGCAGCGGCTGGTCCACGAAGAAGAAGTGGTCGTCGCCATGGGCGAGCACGACCGGCCTGGCATATTGCTGCGCCAGTGTCTCGAGATGCTCGAGGAACTCCTTGAATCCGCCTGGGCACAGCACGGGATCCGACGGCAGGTTGTAGGGGTTGGCCTGGATCAGCAGGAACACCCCTTTCGTGCCCGCGGCCGCCGCAAAGACTTCGTCGAGCCACGCCAGTGCCGCTGTCTGGCGGCGCTCGAACTCGGCGAGGCGCTCGGGCCGCGGTGTGGAGCAGCTGTCCGTCGGATCGATCCCGATCCAGGGCTCGAGATCGTTGTTGCTGCCGACTACGTGGACGGTTGCGAACATCACGCTCTGCCTTTGGAACATCACGTTCTCGACGAACTCGGGGTAGGTCCCGCCGTCGGCCTGCGACCGCACGGGCCGCACCTTCCCGCCCGTCGTCTTCCCCACTTCAGGGAAGAAGACGGAACGAAGGAAGGTGAGTCGCTCGAGCGGGTTGTACTTCCCGTTGTTCACCCGGTGGCAGTCGGTCCACTCGTTGTCCCCGGGCGTATAGACGAACGGCCGCTGGAACGCCTGGTAGAGCCCGAATCGATGAGTGATGAGCGTGTCGTCGCACCGTTCGCTGCCGGCCTTGATGTCGCCCGCGTGCATGACGAAGTCGACGTCGTTGTCACGGTTGATCTCGGCAACCAGCCTGGTGAACGGCGTTTCCCTGACGGCTCCGTATGGCATGTCACCGATCAAGGCAAACGCGAAGGGTGCGACGCCGCTTCCCCAATCCGGCGTCTGTTGGGCGGTGATCCGCAGGTTCGTGGCAGCAAGGCACAACAGAATGACGATGCTCGCGACAGTCCTGTTCATAGGTGCTCCTCGAGTGTCGTGGAGCCCACACGGTAGTGGCTCGATACGTCGTTTCTGTTGCGGGAGCGTAACGATTCGCTCACAAACCCATGGGAGCCGTCGCCTGCGTCAATGGTGGGTCCATTGGCGGCGTGATGGCCGGGAAGCGAAGCGGATGACGTTTGGAACGCGCGCGAAGCCGAACCGAAGCGGACAGCTTTTCTGAAATTCAGTTTGGGCGTGCGCGGTAGATGATGCGACCGCCGCGGATGGTGTAAGCGACATCCGCGAACGCGCTGACACTTTGCGCCGGATCGGATCGAAGCGCGACGAGGTCGGCGTCAAACCCAACCGACACGCGTCCGAAGCGTGCGCCGAGCGCGCGTCTGGCCGCCGGCACGGTCGTCAATGACGCGAGGATGTCGCCAAAGCCCATGCTCGCCTGCGCCATCTTTTGAAACTCTTCTAACGTGCTGTAGTCGGTCATGTAGCCGACGTCAGTGCCGAATAGGATCGGCCCACCTGCGGAGAAGTATTCGCGCAGTTGTTCGACGCCTCGTTGCTGGAACTGTTCGATCACCGGCTCGGCCAACTTCTCACGAACCAGCTCGTAGCGCCACAACTTCAGGGTGGGAATGAGCGCGATGTTCGAGGCTTTCATCTTCGCGACCAGCGCGCTTCCCCACGGCCCAATCTGCGGCGTGGTGTGGACCAGAACGTCGACGCCAGCGTCAATCGCGTTGTAGAGGCCGTCGCGATTGGACGGGTGGGCGAACATCTGAACATTCCGTCGACGCGCTTCGGCGCGAACCGCGGCGAGCACCTCCGGTGACAACTTGAGTTTGAGATCCCAGAACGCCTGCGCGTAGACCTTGAGCGCGTCGGCGCCGCCGTCGAGGAGCTCCCTGCTGGCCGCGACCGCCTCGCTCGTCGTTGCGATTTGGAATCGCGCGTCCTTCGCACCGGGTGGAAAGAGGATGTCGCCGGTGGTGAAGATCAAGGGACCATCGACCGTGCCGGACTCGATCCGTTTCTTCAACGCGAGTGTGTTCTTCAACTCCGAGCCGGTGTCGAACACGGTCGTGAATCCCCATCGTGTCAGCATCTCGCGCACCGCGTCTGAGAGCTGCGCGGGTGGCGCGGTGTCTGCGGCGGCAAACTGAGGCCCGCTGAAGTGGACGTGGCTGTTCCAGAAGCCGGCAACCAGGACGTGTCCGGTGAGATCGAGCACCGGCATGCCTGCCGGGAGTGTCACCTCGGAGCGCGTGCCGACGGCTTCGATCCGTCCGTTTCGAGTGATGACGATGCCGTCGCGGATCGGCGCGCTCTCGGGCGCGGGATAGATGGTTGCCCCACGCAAGGCGAGGCCGGCGTTGGCCGCCTGTCCCGATATCGCCGGCGGTGTGGCGACCAGCGCGGCAGCTGCGAGGATCAGTGCCTGAAAGGCAAGGCCGAAGTTTAGTTGCTGCATCGGATGCTGCCCGAACGACATCTTCACGGAACAAGGTAGCAAACGCACGCACGGTTTGTGATCAATGACTTGGGGATGGTGGAGCAATCGGCTCGCCCGGCTCGAGGCGCTGGTCGCGAAGGGGCGTTGAAACCACGTCGCCTCGTGGCTCCGTCAACTCAAACAATCATCTCTGCCGGAGCGCTGCGATTTCGCGGGAAGTGCCGCCATCCCCGGCGGAAGAGGACCATCACGTCTAGAGCACGATGAACGATAGACCGACTTGAGACGCCTACTTGAAGCCGGTCAGGGTCTGGCGTCCCTTTTGCTCTTCGCGGATACGCGATCGGATCGTGCGCACTGCTCGAGGTGGGCCTCGCACTGATTCCGCGACGACCGGCTTGGGCGCCCCGGTGTCACCGAGATCGCGGCGCCACCGAAGGGTGAATGGGAATGACGAAGCAACTTCTTGCATCTGCGGTGTGTCTGGGACTGCTGACGTTGGCGCCGGTCATGTCGACGGCGCAGCCCCGACAGGCGGAGAGCCAGATTACCGTCAGTGGTACTGTCGAGGCCGTCGACCAGAAGGCCCGCACTGTGACGCTCCGTGGCTCAGGGGGCAACGTGGTGACCCTGGACGTACCGCCCAATGCGGAGCGTTTCGATCAGGTCAAGGTTGGCGCCACCGTGACGGCCACTTTTTACGATAGCGTCAGCATTCGGTTGAAGCCCGCGGGCGAGCCGGCAGTCGACCAGACGCTCGAGCCGAAGACAACGGCGACACCCGGGGATCTACCGGGTGCCATGAGAACCAGGCAGCGAGTGACGACGGTGACCATCACCGGTTGGGACCCGGTGAACAAGGTCGTGAGCTTCACCGGACCGGCCGGGACGGCCTACACACGCAGACTGCTGGACCGCACCGATCCCAAGATCGTCGAGGGTCTCAAGCCGGGAGACCGGGTGGATGTCACCCGGACCGAAGCGGTGACGCTCCTCATGCTGCCGGCCGCGACCGCGACCGAGAGCTTGAGGAACCGCCTCACGGTCTCGGCCCTGTACGGTTTTGACAACCAGTTCAGCGGCAAGATGATCAAGCAAGCCACGGGTCAGACGGTCGGGGGGGCGCCGATCAACCTGAACGAGACGACCTTCGACGAGGTGTACGGCCGGATTGCAATGTTCAAGGTCGGCGTCGGCTATCGGACCACCCCGCGCACTGAGGCGGTCCTCAACTTCGTGTGGTCCAGCAGTGATGCAAACGAGACCGCGACTCCAGTCGGCACGGTGAGCACGGCGCAGGTCCCGCTCAGCGTCAACTTCACTAAGTATCAGTACTGGGGTGTCGAGGGCGGGGAGCGATGGTTCTTCGCGCGCAAGCGCTTCACGCCCTTCGTGGGCTTCCTCGTCGGGATCAACCGGCACCAGGATATTCGTGGCACGTTCGTCGGCGTGCCGTCCAATCTCACGCCTGGCCTGGCCGCGCAGGACGGCAAGTTCTTCGAAAAGTCGTGGGCCTTCAGCCTGGGTCCGACTGGTGGCCTGCTCATTGGCGTCGGCCCCATCGAGGTGATGGCCGAGGCCCAGTTCCGCTTCCTGGGCGGGCTGTCGGACGTGGACTGGCTGGTCGAAGAAGGCCTGCGGGATGTCAACAGCGAGAGCTCCCGCTGGTCGATCCCGGTCTTGTTCGGCGCGCGCATCCGATTCTGAGACGCCGCGAGACCTCCCGAGCGTGCATCTGGAGGTCCACCTGCGCCTGGCCGACATACTCGCCAAGTGCGTCGGACACTCGACGTTGTGGCCCTCGGATCCGATGTGAACGCGGTGACCGGGTGGTACAGTGATACGTTGACGGAGGGTCACATATGCCTATCAAGCTTGGTCTGTTGGCGCTTATCGTCGTCGGTCTCGCCTTGCCCGTTCCGGCTTCCGGGTCTCCGGCTTCCGGGCCGTCCCAGAAGGTCGCCAAGCGCGCGGCCAAGGAAGCGACCAAGGATGCGACCAAGGATGCGGCCGGGGACGCCACGAAGAAGGCTGCCAAGAAGGCGATGGCACCTGACGCCCTCGACCTGAATACAGCGTCGGAGGAGCAGCTGAAAAAACTCGGGCTGGACGAGGAGACGACGAAGAAGGTCATGACCGCCCGGCCATTCAGCAACCTCGAGGATCCCAAAATCAAGGAGGCGATTCCCGCGGACGTGCTCACCAAGCTGGAGGGAAAGATCAACGTCAAGCCGCCGGCCAAGTGATCAGGCCGACATCCAACCTTATCAACTCGCCGACCTCCGCCGCCCAGGAATGGCGGCGCACGGCTCACGCGGAGTGGTAACCTGCACCCTTCAAAGGAGGTGCGGCATGCAACCGAGGATTGCGTGGCTTGCGCTGTTCACCGTCGTCGGATGCTTGGTGGCCACCATGGCGAGTGCACAAGTTGTGAGGCAGGAGGTTCCTGGGATCCGGAACTTCGCCAAGGTCGAGTCGACCGTGGCGTGCGCGGGCGCTATTACGCCCGCCGCCATCCTGGAAATCAAGAAAATGGGTTACGCGTCGATCATCAACCTCCGCCTCGCGACCGAGCAGGGGGCTGACATCGACGCACACACCGCCGCTGCGAAAGCAGCCGGCATTCCCTATTACCACATCCCATTCAGTTCGTCGGCGCCGGATCCCGCAGTCGTCGACACCTTCCTGAAGACGATCACAGCGCCCGGCGTCCAGCCGGCGTTCATTCATTGAGCGGGCGGTGGAAGAGCCGCCGGGATGTGGCTCATGAAACGCGCGATCGTCGATGGCTGGGACACTGACAAGGCGATGGAAGAGGCGACGGCGCTCGGGCTTACGAATGAAACGCTGAAACAGTTCTTCGTCGCGCAGATTCAGCAGCGAAAGCGCTGACCGAGCTTCGCAGGCGTGAATATCCTTCCGAGGTTACGAACTCCTGAACGGCATCTTCAGTAGCCCCCAGAGCGTCTGTTCTCGAGGCTCGCGAAACCGGTCCAATCCAAACTGGATGGTTCCTGCGTTGGCTTGGCCCGCGGTGCCGAACAGACGGTCCCAGACGCTGAGGACGCAGCCGTAACGAGAGTCGGTCTCTGGCTGATGACGGCTGTGGTGAACCCGGTGCCAGTCGGGCGTGACCAGCAAGAGCCTGCCCCAGCGCTCGTACCATGCCGGGTATTTCATGTTGCTGTGGTTCATGACGAGCAAGGGCAACGCCAGAGTGTTGTAGATGATGATGCTGGCCATTGGGACGCCGACGAGCGACATGACGATCGCAATCACACTTGACAGGAGCACGAGCTCGAATGGATGGAGGCAAAGACCACTCGACGCGTCCAGGTCCACGTCGGCATGGTGCACTCGGTGGAAGCGCCAGAAGAGTCGAACCGAGTGCATCGTGACGTGCAGCGCGTAGGCACATAGGTCGATCAGGAACACTCCAACCACCATCGCGATAGGGGGCCACACTCCCATGCGGTACATCAGGCCGAAATGATTCGCGTCGGCCCAGACCACGGGAAGCAACATGACCCGCCGAGCGTGGCGTTGATCAGGAAGGCGATAAGGACCATCCCGAGGTTGTGCCAGCGCTGACGTCCTCGCAGCCACTCTTCGATGCCATGGCATCGAACCTGCTGTGTCGAAGACAGCAGAGTCCGAACAGACGAAGGAGGCCGAGATATGGCGACCAGCGTTCAGACGCCCAACGTCCTGCTCATCATCGCCGATGACCTCGGCCACGACGTTGTGAGGATCACCGGCAGCGGGACCAGTCGCGCCGCGGAGGTGCATACCAACGACGGCAGCGTCGATATCTACGGCCCCCTGGCGAACGTGAGTCGACTCCTTCGCAATGGCTTGCATTTCGAGCAGGCGTGGGCGCAGCCTGCCTGTTCGCCAACCCGCGCGTCGATCTATACGGGGTTGCACCCTTGGAAGACCGGTGTCGGCAGCCCGACCGACAACCCGGAGCTCGAGGCTTCGAAGGGCTTCGCGACGCTGCCGACGCTGATGGCCGACAACTACGTCTCCGGGTTGTTCGGCAAGTGGCATCTCGGCACCAAACCAGGAACCCGGCCGACGGATCACGGCTGGGACAAGTTCGTCGGGACGTTGGGCGGCGAGCTCCCCGATAACGGGACCGAGAGCTACCGCGATTGGACGATCGTGGACTCGGACACAAACTACACCGCGACGCCGGTCGACGACGACTACGCCACACGGCGAACCGTGCAGGAAGCTGCTGCCTGGGTCAACGCCCTGGATCCAGAGACCCCCTGGTTTGTCACTGTCGCGTTCCACAGTCCGCACAGTCCGTTTCACATCCCGCCAGGCGGCTACGACATCAACACGGCAGGAGACAAGACCAGCGACGACTACAAGTACAACCTCATGGCGCAGAACATGGACTCCGGCATCGGCCGGCTCCTCGGCACCTTCGGGCATGCCGGTGGCGGCTTCTACTTCGATCCGATTCCGGAGGACCAGCTCTCCAACGCCATCATCATCTTCATCGGGGACAACGGCTCGCCATCCGGGATCTATCTCGAGGAAGGAAAGATGGAGATCTACGAAGGTGGCGTGCGCGTGCCGATGATCATCGCGGATGGTCAGGCGGTGATGAACGAGATCAACGGTCGGGCCATCACGTCCCGTTTTGTTGCCGCACCGCTGCTCAACACGTCTTACTCGCCGATGGCTCACGTCATCGACCTGCACTCGACCATCGTGCGTCTGGTGGATCCGGCGCTCACGGTCCCGCGTCCCACCGATTCAAAGGACTTCAGCGACGTGGTCAGAATCGTCAAGAAGACACCCGAGCCGCCGAAGCCGAAGCCGATGCTGCCGGTCCGTACGCTCAATTTCTCGCAGTGGTACGACGCCAATGGCACGAGGGCCACGATCAGAAACGCCGCGTACAAGTTGAATTACGACGATCGGAAACCGCCGAACAAAAAATACTCTCTGTACCGGTATGTCAACGGCGAGGTTCCCGATCCCGAAGACGACGCGAACGACCTCTTCGACGATGCCATCAACGGCGTCGATCTGGACGCGCAGACGAATCTCAACGTGCTGCTGGACGAGCTCATCGCCCACTATCAACGCGATGAGGCTCAGAAGTTTCCCGATCCCCGGCCCTGATGTATCCGTCTCGAGCTGACAGCGACGGCTGGTAGACAACCTCCGCTGAAGATAGTGGAGCGGAGGTTTGGCTTGCCATCCGAAGCTCGGCGCTGACAGGGATTTGGCCCACTTTCGCGGCGCGCTGAATTCATCGTTCTTGTCAAGTCAGCGATGAGGGTCGCCATCGCCGTGTCGGGAGGAGACATGGATCGCGCGTACTGGAACGGGCCGTTTCAGCCCTCGAATCGATGACGGATTCCGGTGCGGAGCCAGTGCTGGCGTCGGCCCGCCTGACGCTCGGGCGAATCCTGATCGAGATGGGCAAGCCACACGACGCCGAAGCTCCGTTGCGGGCGGCGCTCACGTGGTTCGAGCGCTTTGGACCAAGCCATCCCCGGCTGGCGGAGACCGACTGCGAGCTGGGACGTGCGCACCTCCTACAGGGTGCGCGGGTCGATGGACGGGCGAGGCTCGAGAGGTGCCTGCCCATTTTTCGCGAGTGGGGTCAGGCCGATCCCAGGGTTGTCGCCGCCATCGATCAATTGCTGAGACAGGAGCGCTGACCAGCCTCCTGTCCGCACGGCTCCCGCCAGAACGATCGCCAGTGTCCACGTCTGGGTGCTTCTGACGCGATCTGATCAGAGTGCGAAGGGCCGATCAATGTGGTGGCGATGGCATGAATCCGAGTATTGAAGCGGAGCTCGTCAAGTGCTCCGCACAACGCGTGATGCCCATCTACATCAGTACGGGCATCGGCGAAGGGCCGACACCGCTGGCCGCCTTCGACTCGGCTCTGATGGCGGCCGGAGTGGCGAACTACAACCTGCTGTGCCTGTCGTCGGTGATTCCTCCGAATGCGCGGATCGTGCGCACGCGGCGCACCACGCCGACGGACGAATACGGTCGCAGGCTCTACGTGGTGCTGTCGCAGATGCGCCAGATCGACCGCGGGCGGCATGCGCATGCAGGGATCGGCTGGATCCAGCACGAGGCGACGGGCCGCGGTCTGTTCGTTGAGCTTCACGACAGCGATCGCACGCGGCTCGAGCAGGCCTTGCACGGCACGCTCGAGGCGATGCGCATCGGGCGCGACCTGACGTACGGGCCGGTGCAGACCGAGATCGCCAGCGCGCAATGCCTCGATCGCCCGGTGTGCGCGCTGGTCGTTGCGGTTTATGCCTCTGAACCATGGTGACAGACGTGCTTTCCTTCAGCCGAGTCGCCCGCCACCTTGATCAAAGCCGGCACACGGGCGCAGTGCCGCAACGGATCTGGTCCAGCACGGACTTTCCGTACCAGTGCCTCATCGACACCAGGCGTACGGAAGCATTCCACGCTGCGATTCACGCCACCGTCAAACCTGGTGACGTCGTTCTTGACGCCGGTTCGGGTTCGGGAATCCTGTCGTTCTTTGCCGCCGACGCGGGCGCCAGGACAGTCCTGGCGGTCGAGATCGATCCCTATCTCGCCGACTGCCTCCAGCGAAGCATTCTGGCTAACAGGCTCTCGAACACAATCAAGGTCGTTTGCGGAGACGTCTGTACGGTGGAACTCCCGCAACGGGTTGATGTGTTCATCGGCGAGATGATCGACACGGGGTTGATGGATGAAGTGCAGGTCGTCGCCATCAATCGGTTGCGGGCGCGGGGCATCGTCCACGTGGGGACAGCGATGATCCCGGCCCGCTACGACACGTTCGTGGAGTTGGGAAGGGCGGATCTCGACTATTACGGGTATCGCGTCCTGATGCCCAAGCACTGCTGGCCTCAACACGTGGTTGAACGTGCCGGTTGGTTGCCTGACGCATTCGACGCAGCAACGGCGCGAGTGCTCGTCGCAACAGTCGGTTTCCAGGCGCCCATCGAAACCAACGTACGACGATCGTTTTCGTTCACTCCCGAAGACGATTGCGAAGTCAATGCGCTTCGCATTTCGGGGTGCGCCCATCTCACTGGTGACATGAGCCTCGGCGCCACCAACGCCTTCAATGGCGACAAGGTCGTCCCGATCGCTCCGATCGTTCTTCGCAAAGGCCAGGTCGCCCACGCTCTCGTCACGTTCACATTGGGTGGCGGCTTGTCGTCGCTCCAGATTCAGGCAACCTGACCAGCAATATGGCGACCATCCTGCTGGTGCTGGCTCTCTCGGTTGTGTCCGGCATAGCGGATTCACAGGGCTTCATTCACGCGTCAAGAATGTGGCGAGAAGACGGTCTGGTCTGGCGGGAGGTCCGCTGCTCAGCGATCGGGTTTGCGGTGGGCATTGGAATGTACTGGCTCTCGCTGCGCTACATGAGCCAGTTGGGAATCGTCTCGGCAGAAGCGCAGACGATCGTCTGGTTTGCCGTCACGATCGTCGGCGTTGCTCTGGTGAGCGGCAAGTTCAACGAGTGGCCCATGCTCGATCGTCTCATTGCCATGGTCGTGGTCTCGGGTGTGGGTTGGCTGCTTGTCCGGGCCAGTCCCGCATGAACCAACAGCCGACCAGCGGCGCGGCTTCGTCCTTTGCCAAGCCATCGGCTTGAGCCGTAGGGTCCCACTTCTTTCCGCAGCCAGGCGCGCGCCGCCGTCGAGGCAGCTGATCAGGAAGCGGCCGCCTCCTCGGTGGTTGGCTGTCCGTCAACGATGGCGATCGGGATAAAAGCTCAGCAGATGTCCACCTCTGGTCCGGCCCGACGCGATTAGATCTGACGGCCCCTCGCGCACGCGAGTCTGAGCCGTAGGAGTCTGCTGGATGACCAGAGTAGCGATCGTTGGAGGTGGGCCCGGTGGCTTGATGGCAGCACACCTGCTGGAGCGCAAGTGCGGGAACGCATGCCGTGCGACGCTGTTCGAGGCAAGCGGTCGCCTCGGGGGCAAGATAGACACCCGGAGATTCGACACCGCGCCCGTGATCTACGAAGCCGGCGTGGCGGAGTGCTACGGCTACGAGGCGATTGGTCCCGATCCACTCCGCACGCTCATCAGAGAGCTGGGGCTCAAAACGACACCCATCGACGGCACTGCGGTCGTGATGGACGGCATCATCCTTCGCAACGATAGCGACGTCGCTCGACTCTGTGGTATTCGCACGCGGACCGCGATCGAAGCCTTCCGTGCCCGTGCCACCACCCTGTTACCGCGATCCGCGTGGCACCGTGGACTTGCGCCCGAAGACAATCGACATCCCTGGGCAGACAGGAGCTGTGAGGACCTGCTGGACGAAGTCGTCGATCCGGTGGCGCGCAAGTACCTCAAGGTGGCGGCGCACAGCGACCTCGCTACCGAGCCTCATCTGACGAGCGGGCTGTGCGCCCTCAGGAAGCTCGTCATGACGATCCCCGGCTACGGCGACCTGTACTCGATCGACGGCGGTATGGACCAACTCCCGCGCCGACTCGTGCAGGGTCTCACTCGCACGGACGTCCAGCTCAACGCTCAGGTGGCGCGGCTGACGAGTCATCCTGACGGCAGCTACAGCGTGCATGTCCGCCGCGGCAGAACCCTCACTGAAGAGCGCGCGGGCGCAGTGGTCATCGCGCTGCCTCACAACGCGCTCCACACCATCGAATGGGTCGGCGAGCCACTGCGTCGACGGATGGCGTCGCACATCGCCTTCTACGACCGGCCTGGTCACTACCTGCGGATTTCTTTGCTCTTCGACACTCCGTTCTGGCGTTCGCAGGTAACGGGTTCGTGGTTCATGCTCGACGCCTTCGGCGGCTGCTGCGTGTACGACGAAGGCGGGCGACACAACGTGGGTGAATACGGCGTTCTGGGCTGGCTCCTGGCCGGGGCCGACGCGCTGGCGCAGTGCAATGCCGACAATGAGACTCTTGTCCGCCGCGCGCTCGAATCCCTGCCGGACGAATCTCTACGAAGAGGCGCGGGTCCGGCTGATCGAAGGCAAGGTGCATCGGTGGGCTGGGGCGGTCAGCGGGCTACCGGGCGGATTCCCAGTACGCGCCGCGCGCCGCACTCATCGGCCCGATGTCGCCGGGCACGGCCTGTTTGTGGTAGGTGACTATCTTTTCGAGTCGACACTCAACGGCGTTCTGCGTTCAGCGGGGATCGCGACCGACCTGGTGGGGGAGTGGCTTCGCGCCACCCCAAGTCGTGACGCTCTTTGTGCTCGTTAGCGGGGTGAGATCGTCTTACTACCGTGCCTGGCGAGAATGACCTGGATCGCATCACGCCCGGAGAGCGGCCGCCACCCGCGCGTGCTGAAAGCCGGCGAGGTTGAAGCTGCCCTCCGACTCATTGACAGCGCGCCGTTGGAGCGCCACCAATTCCCCAAGTGCAGCTTGTGGTAGGGTGGACCTCGCTGCTTCGCGATTCGGTGTGCAGGACGAGCGCCGCCCGTGGAGAAGCGAGGGCTCGAAACATGAAGACGCGGGCGCTACGGTGCGCAGCCGGTGCAGTACTCATCTGCGTCGCTGCCGGGTGCGGAGGCGCCGAGCACTCGACCCCGACCTCGCCGAGCAGGACAGTCGCGACCTCGGCGCCGCCGTCCCCATTACCGCCCATACCGTTCTCACCCTTTCCCGCGGTGACGCGACCTGCGCGGGTGTATGGGTTTGCGGAGCCGCTGTCATATCCGGTGCGCGAATGGACCCTGGAGTCGCGCTTCGTGTTGTATGACGATCACACGTTCGCTCTTCAGTACCGCTCGCTCGCGCGGCTCGTTCGAATATCCCGGCAGGTATACGGAATCGGATGGCACCATCACCTTCGACTGGGATGGATGGAGTGCTGCTGGGCCCTGGGGCGCAACCGCGACGATCACGGCCGAAGTGCTGACCGTCCGATACAACTTCATCATGGAAATGACCGACTTCGAGAATGCGGTCTACCGCCGCATGTCGACGTCGTCTCAGGACGCGCGCTAGTTTGCGCCAACGAAGACGACAAAGTTCGGGGCTACACTTTGGTATGCGCCGCAGGATCCTGCTGACGGCCATCGCGATGGCCGGCGTCGCGTCGATCGCGGCCCGGCAGGCGGCGCCGACGACGGTGCCGAGGCTCTGGACCGAGCGTGCACTGTCGAGCTGGCCGCTGCCCATTGCCGGCGTGAACGCCGCGCCGAAGTTCTATTCGGAAACCGAGTACTACGCCGCGCCGGTCGATGAAGTCCGCACGTATCCGGTCTACCTCAAGGGTCGCGAGCCAGCAGGCTATCGTGACTGGATTCGGAAACAGGGGCCTCAGCCGCTGATTGAACTGTCGCGGCTGAGGTCGGACGCCGATTGGATCGCGGCCGGCCGGGACGTCTTCGACGGCCTGCATCTCGCGGAGTTCCGCACCGCGGACCCTCGCGCGTTCCGCTGGGCCGACGATCCGGACCTCGTGGCGCATGAGGGTGTCACCGTCGCGGCCGACGGGACGATTCCCGGCGTCCGATGGCTGATCGATCACGACGGCCAGTTGAAGATTACGCTCGCCGAATGCTCGGGGTGCCACACCCGGATCCTGCCGGACGGCTCCATCGTCCGCGGCGCGCAGCGCAACCTCCAGTGGGGATCGCTGCCGCAGTTCAGCTTCGCGGCGCTCGATGAGATAGCAATACGACGAATGAGTTACAA
>CAVYZT010000006.1:0-287075 GCA_963773045.1 uncultured Acidobacteriota bacterium
CGTCGGTGGATGACCCCGCCGATTCCGGGATTCACGACGACCTTGTTACTCCCCCCTTCTCTACCGGTCGACTAGGCTGGACGCATGCGTCGATCAACCGCCGAGATCGTCGGTGAGTATGGACCCTTTGCGGGGGTCGAGAATGTGGGTGGCGTGACTTACGACGGTCAGCACGTCTGGTTTGCCGCTGGAGACAAGCTGCAGGCATTTGATCCTGCGAGTGGGAAGACGCTGCGCTCGATCGATGTCGCCGCGCACGCAGGAACGGCCTTCGACGGCCGGCACTTGTTTCAGATCGCAGAGGATCGCATCCAGAAGATCGATCCGCAGACCGGCCATGTACTCGCCACGATTCCGGCGCCCGGCGGCGGCGGTGACTCGGGGCTCGCGTGGGCCGAAGGGACGCTCTGGGTGGGACAGTATCGGGACCGGAAGATCCATCAAGTCGATCCCGACACAGGGGCGATTCTTCGCACGATCGAGTCCAACCGCTTCGTCACCGGGGTCACCTGGGTCGACGGAGAGCTCTGGCACGGCACCTGGGAAGGTGACGAGAGCGACTTGAGGCGAGTCGATCCTCGAACGGGAGAGATCCTCGAGCAGCTCGAGATGCCGCGCGGAACTGGCGTATCGGGGCTCGAGTCGGATGGCGGCGATCGGTTCTACTGCGGAGGAGGAAAGAGCGGGAAGGTGAGGGCCGTCCGAAGGCCCAAGCGAGCCTCCGTGATGGGCAGTGGCTCCGAGCCGACAACGAAGACATCATCGAACGGCACCAGCACCGAGCGAAGGTAGGTATGATCGTCGTTCTCTGAAAGGAGCCGTTTGATGCGACGACATGGCGCGGCGGTGCTGATCATCATCCTTGCTCTCGGATCGCTGGGCGCACGGGCGCAGGCTCCGGTGGCGCAGGCGGCGGGCGAGCCGAAGACGACGTGGTACTTCTACACGGTCAAGTGGGGTTTTCAGGACGAGTTTCTCGATCTGTTCCAGCGCAATCACTACCCGTTGCTCAAAGCGCGCGAGAAGACGGGCCAGTATCGGTCGGTGCGGACCTTCGTTCCGGAGTTCCATGGCGACGGGCGCGGCGACTGGACCTTTGCCGTCGAGCTCGTCGTCCCGCCCAACGCGCCGACGACGCCGACCAACGAAGAGTTCATCAAGAGGATGTATCCCGATCGCGCGAAGTTCGATCGTGAGGAGCAGCGACGATTCGAGATCCTCGTCGCGCATTGGGACGTGCCGCTGAACCGGGTGGACTTCGAATCGCGAAAGCCAACCCGGTAGCGCCTGCAGGCTGGCTCCAGCGAAGTGATTCCACGAATCGCTTCAGTGACGGTGTGTCAGAATTTCGGCCGTTGGAGGTTCCAATGACATGCGGCGGCACCAAGACCATCATGCGCGTGGCGGCAGGCACATTCGTGTTCGGGTTGGTCCTGGCGGCGGTCGCGACCGCCCAGGACAGACTGCCGCCCATACCGGCTGACAAGCTCACAGCGGAGCAGAAGAAGACGGTTGATGAGTACAAGAAGGCACGCGGCGGGGAGCCCAGCGGCCCGTGGGCGATCCTGACGCGAAGTCCGGAACTGATGTCGCGCACGCTGATGTTGAGCGACTACCTGCGGTTCAACAGCGCCCTGCCGCCCAGACTCAGTGAATTCGTCATTCTCATGACCGCCCGGGAATGGGGTCAGAACTACGAATGGAATGCGCATCACCCGCTGGCGCTCAAAGCCGGATTGAATCCCGAGATCGCCAAAGCCGTCGCGGAAGGCCGCCGACCCGCGGCGATGGCGGAAGACGAGGCGATCCTGTACGACCTGATACAGGAACTGCTTCGCAACCGAAGGGTCAGCGATCCCACCTACGAGCGGGCGGCGTCGAAATTTGGCGAGCAGGCCGTCGTGGACGCGGTAAGCATCTCCGGCTACTACACGATGGTCGCCATGTTGCTCAACACCGCGCGCACGCCGCTCGCGCCCGGGACACCCGCACCGCTGCCGGCGTTTCCGTAGAGCCGGCGGACACTCATGACGAACGACGTCGGACGAAGCCATCCTGGACAAGCTCGGTGAAGGCCCTCGACTCCATTAAGCGGCGCGGCGGATTCGGCGTCGGTCATTTGCGCGTCGCCGGCGACGTAGCCCACGATGGAGCCGTCGTTCCCTCCTGATTGACCGAGGAACGCTTCTCGCGCGAGCGGGGTGACGAAGGTCTACTAGTGCGGGTAACCCTTGAGCCTCGGCGTTCTGGGCTTCCACTCAGGCAGGGACGCGTAGTCAGTCACCGATTGGCATCTTCACCTTCGGCAGACTCTTGGCGTCGAGGACCTCGTCCTCCCTGATGACATCGTTGATGAAGAGCAGATACGCCGTCAGCGCGTAGACCTCATCGGCGGTTAACGTTCCCTCTCTGTTGAGAGGCATCGCGCGATTGATGTAATCCCAGACCGTCGTCGCGAACGGCGCGCGAAGCGGCAGTATTCGTCCCCGTGCCCAGAGCTCAACGTCCGGGCCGGCTTTGCTTTTCAGAATGGGAGCCTTGCCGTCGATGGCTGATCGCCCCGTGGCATCCCGCGCAGCCCTTCGCGCGATACAGCTGCGCGCCCTCCCTGACGGTTCCGCGCCCCGGCGGGAGTTCCTCTCCGGTCGGACCGATGGAGATATCCCACGCGCGGATTTCCTCCGCGGTCGGCGTGCGTCCCACACCATACGTCGGCGACTGCGCCAGCACGGAGGCGCCCATGAGCAACGCGAACGCGAGAACTTTAAGCAAAGCCATTGGTGACGCTCCCATCGCTGGCGATCCTCCACGGCTGAATGCTGTTGTCCAGACCCGGCACGCTGAATGTCTCGTCGAAGGGCTTGTTCCAGTACTTGGCGATCTGTGCTCGCGACGGTTGAACCTGACCCAGTTCGTCCGTGCAGCGCGACTGGAGCTCGGTCTCTTGTCCGTCCCAATTCCACTGATAGCCGAAACGGGCATGCGCCATGCGCTGCGCAGTCCCCTTGATCTCGGCTTTGTTCCAACGTTTGCCACCGTCGGTGGACACTTCCACCAGCTTGATCGCGCCGCCGCCGGACCAGGCCAGGCCGCTGATCTCGTAGAAGCCGCGGCCGGGCAGCTGTTGTCCGCCGGAAGGGAACGTGATGACCGACTTGGGCCCGATCTGGTAGTCCAACGCCGCGACCTTCGGATCGCGATCGAGATGCCCGAAGTCGTTGTAGTTCATGTAGTAGCGGTCGACCACCTTGATGCGCCGCAGCCACTTGGTGTGAAAGATTCCTTCGAAGCCGGGAACCATCAGCCGCAGCGGAAACCCTTGCTGCGGCCGCACGGCCTCGCCGTTCATGCCGTAGGCCACGATGCAGTCGTCCATCGCCTTGGCAATCGGCATGCTCGACGCGCCCTTCACTTCCTCCGCCCCTTCCGCGACGAACCAGGATGCCCCGCCCTTCAGGCCGCACTCCTTGAGCAGCGTGGAAAGGAGCACGCCGGTCCATTCGGCGCAACTCGTCATGCCGTGCGTTTCCTGAACGTTCTTCGCCCTGCGCGACGATCGGTTCCCCGCGCACTCGATGAAATGAATGCGGGTCACGGAAGGGAGGCGCTTCAAGTCGTCCATGGTGAAGGTCAGCGGACGGTCCACCAGGCCGTGAATCATGAGGCGGTGCTCCCGGGGATCGACGTCCGGAAGAAATGAGCCACGGGTCGTCCCCATGTAGTGGAGCGAGGATGGCGTGATCACCCCGACCGAATCCTGAAGCGGGGCCGCCACATGAAACGTGAGCCCCCAGTTATCGGGCGATGGCCTGCCGCCGTGGGCGATGCGTACCGAGGTGACGTGAGGCGAGCGGTCGCCGTAGGCGATCTGATCCTTGCCTTCCTTGATCATTGGCGGCGAGTGGTGTTCCTGGCCGCTTCGGGTGCTTGGCCGATCGCGGGCGCTGCGGCTCCCAAGGTGAAACCACCGGCCAACGCGGCGCCGCTTTTGAGGAATTCCCTTCGAGCCGGTCGTTTCGAACCCATGGGTCTCTCCTTTGCAGATGAGCTTACCAGGAAATCGCTTCCCCGCAGTCCGAGAGTATACGCCCGTCTCGGGGGCCAATTGAACGCAGTCCGGACCGCCCGGGGTCCGCTGGACCTTCTCCACCCTATCGGACGAGATTCCCTTCGAGGCGCGACACCCGTAGAGGGGCCGCTAACGCGCCGTCGTCGGTAGTCCGGCTGCGGTGCTGAAGGGCCGGAACCCCCTCGAGTTCTCTCGAGTCGCGTCCATCTCATAGCCGGCGATGACCACGCGCGACGCCCGCTCCTCCGGTGCGGTGGCGACCGGGCCAGTCACTTGCACGGTGCCCGCGACCTGAAGGGGCCGGCCGCTAATGACTGGCACGGCTTCGCCGGCACGCCATCCCACAACGACGACTTGCACTGGTCCCATGCCTTCGCCGGGCCGCTGCGTCATTTGCGCGCGCAGCGCGGGCAGCGGTGTCAGGACGAGGCAGAGGTAGACGAGGGCGGCGGCGATCATGGTGAGGACGACCTTTGTATAGCGATCCATGCGGAGCCTCCTTGAGACCCAAGAACGTATCTGAAAAACCACAACGCTGTGGTCGCCCTCACTGGCGACCGCTGACGAGGCACCCGAGTACCGCACCGCCTCGCGGCGAGAGGCGATAGCCGACCTCGAGGCTCTCGGTGAGGCCGAGATCTTTCAGCTGCCGGACGCGACGCTTGAACGGCGGCACGTCGGCGTCTACCTGCGGCGCGAGCACGCGCGAGACGACGGCCGGCTGGTCGGCGATCAACTGCAGGTAGCGTGTCGTCCAGGGCGTCGAAGACGCGGCGTCGATCCGGGCTAGCCTCGCGATGATAGCCTCGAGTTCGGCGCGCTCCGGCAGGCGTTCCCGGAGGGCGACGCGCGGATCGTCGCCGGCGAGACGGAGCTCGATTCGCAGAAGCGTGCCGTCCCCCGCGATGGAAGCCCGCAATTCGTCGAGCGACATGCCCGTGCGGCGCACGTCCTCCGGAGTAATGTCGCCTTCGTCGACGACGGTGACGCGATCGATGCGGAGGAGGCCGATCGGCGAGCGGAGTGAAGAACCGTCGGCTGGCGGAGCCCGCCGCCAACGCCTGAAGGCGAGCGTGACACGGCCCTCGGCGATGCCCTGCAGGATGTCGCGGCGGAACAGCATCCAACCCTCTCGCGGTCGGCCTTAGACCTCGCTGAAGCGGTGGTCTATTTTATGCGCTGCGCCCTGGTCGAGTCGCTCAGTCTAGAGCATATCGAGATTGCGATCGACGACCGTCTCGCCTGCGATCCGGGAGTGGTTGCCGGCGCCGCCGGGCGTATACTGCGCTGGATCTCGGGCCTGTCCCTGGCTGTGCTGCCTGATTGGTGAAGCGCGGTTCTCGAACGGCCAACACGAACTCGCCAGAGGAACGAAGGAGGCTCGCATGTCACTGTCGCGTCGCAGCTTCGTACGGACCGTTGGGCTGGGCAGTGCCGGCCTCTCCACAGCGCTCGTCATCGGTCGCGGTCGCGAGGCGATGGCGTTCGAGGGCGGCACGCTGCAGGCGTTGCAGCCGCCCGACGATGGCGTCATGCGTATCGACTCGAACGAGAACGCTCGCGGCCCCGGTCAGTCTTCGATTGAGGCGCTACACCGCGCCATCTCCGCGCGCGTGGGGCGCGGCTATCCTCCAGACTACGTAGGAGACGTCAGCAAGACCATCGCTGCGCACTACAGCGTGGACGCCGACCGCGTGATCATCGCCACCGGTTCCGGTCCCATCCTCGAAGCGGGCGTCCGGGCCTACTGCTCCGCGAGCAAGCCGCTCGTCACGGCATCGCCCTCGTACGCGTCGCCCGAAGGCGCCGCGCGCCGAATCGGCGCCCAGGTCAAGGCGATCCGAGTCGATAGCAACCTCAAGCTCGATCTCGACGCCATGGCCGAGGCCGCCAAGGGCGCCGGGCTGGTGTTCTTCTGCAACCCGAACAACCCCACGGGAACGGCGCACAACCTTGCGGCGGTCGAAGGGTTCGTGCGCCGCGTGAAGAAAGAGTCACCGGACACTGCGATCCTCATCGACGAGGCCTACATCGACTACGCGTACGATCCGGCCGTGAAGACCGCCATCCCGCTGACACAGGAACTGCCTGGCGTGTTCGTGGCGCGCACGTACTCTAAGGCGCATGGCATGGCGGGTCTGCGCCTCGGATATTCGGTGGGTCAGGCGGCGACGGTGCGGGCGGTTTCGCAGGCCTGGAGCCTGGGCAGCATGAACACGCTGACTGCGGCCGCCGGGATCACGTCGCTCAGGGACACTGCGCACATCGAGGAGGAGCGCAAGGAAAACGCGCGCGTGCGTGACTTCACACTCCAGGCTTTCAAGAGATTGGGGTACGAGGCCTCCGACTGCCAGACCAACTGCATCTTCGTGAACCTGGGTCGTCCGGCCGCCGAGTTTAGAGACGCCTGTCGCAAGCTAGGCGTGGCGGTGGGACGCGACTTCCCGCCGATGGAAAAGACCCACAGCCGCATCTCGCTCGGGACGATGGCCGAGATGCAGAAGGCCGTGGAGGTCTTCCAAAAAGTCCTCGGAAAAGCCACGAACCTGTAAGCCTTGACGGTGAATCGAATACGGCCGTTTCGAGGCGGCCGTGTTCGGTTCGTCTCGGAGACCCGCCCACGAACGGTCTCGCGCGCGTCTGCCTGAAGACGCCGTTCATCGACTACAACGGCCGGCTGTGCATGGTCAGCGCCGGCGCTGCGAACAAGAAGGCGTTCGGCATCGATCGCACGACGAACCCGTGGTCCGACATGGTCGGCACCGACGTGATCTGGATCGCCGGCTCGAACGTGGCCGAGTGCTCGCCCATCACGACGAACTACGTCTGGCAGGCGCGCGAGCAAGGCGCGAAGATCATCATGCAGGATCCACGGATCACACCGGCCGCGCGCACGTGTGATCTCTACCTGCCGGTGAAACCAGGACGGGACGCGGCGCTGTTTGCCGGCGTGCTGCAGATCATGATCGAGCGCGACTGGCTCGATCACGCGTTCATCGACGCGCACACGGTCGGGTTCGATCAGGTTGCAGCGTATTGCCGGGAGTGGACCCTGCCACGGACCGCTGAGGTGACCGGCGTGCCGCAGCGGGCCTTGATGCAGGCGGCCGAGTGGTGGGGCCCTGCGAAGACGAGCTTCCTCTTCCACGCCCGTGGGATCGAGCACCACTCGAACGGTGTGCAGAACTCGCTCGGCACGATTAACCTCGTGCTCGCGTCGGGGCGGATTGGCAAGCCGAAGTGCGGCTACGGCACCATCGTCGGGCAAGCCAACGGCCAGGGCGGTCGCGAGCACGGGCAGAAATGCGACCAGCTCCCAGGCTTGCGCGACATCAGCAACCCGGAACACCGGCGATACATCGCCGGCGTCTGGGGAATCGAGGAGCAGGAGCTGCCTGGTCCCGGCGTGGACGCGTACGAGGCTGTTCCGCAAGATCGATCGCGGCGAGATCAAGGGCTTGTTGTCGATCTGCTTCAATCCGAAGGTGTCGCTACCCGACAACGCGTTCGTCACGCGCTGCCTCGAGAAGCTGGAGTTCTTCACGGCCATCGACTTTTTCCTCAACGACACCGCCTGGCACGCCGACGTCGTGCTGCCAGGAAGCCTGCACGAGGAAGACGAAGGGACGGTGACGCAAGTCGAGGGGCGCATCATCAAGATCAACAAGGCCGTGGACTGCCCGGGCGATGCGCGCGAGGACTGGCGCATCATCCAGGACATCGCGCAGGCGCTCGGCCGGCCGCACGGGTTCACGTTCACCCAGCCCCGCGAGATCTTCGAGGAACTGCGCGTCGCCAGTAAAGGCGGTGTCGCGGACTACTCCGGGGTGACCTACGAGAAGATCACGCAGCAGCTCGGCATCTTCTGGCCGTGCTACAGCGAGGATCCGCGCACTGGCGCCGCGATCGATGACCATCCGGGCACGCCGCGGCTCTTCGAGAGCGGCAGCTACAACCCGGTCGCCAAGGGCAGCGGACCGTTCTATTTTCCCGACGGCCGCGCGCGCTTCAACGTTGCCGACTATCGCGTGCCGGTCGACGATGCGAGCGAGGAGTACCCGATCTACCTGACCACCGGCAGGGTGGTGAGCCAATTCCTCTCCGGTACCCAGACGCGCCGGATTGGACCGTTGGTCAAGCAGTACGCCGAGCCGCGAATCGAGATGCATCCGCGGCTGGCAGCGAAGCACGGTATCGCGGACGGCGATTGGGCGACGGCCGAGACCCGGCGCGGGACGATCACACTCAAAGCGCAGGTGGTGACCACGATCCGGCCGGACACGATCTTCATTCCCTATCATTGGGCTGGCCGGAAGAGCGCGAACCAGCTGACGGTGGCCGCGCAGGATCCGATCAGCAAGATCCCACAGTACAAAGTGTGCGGCTGCCGCGTGCGCAGGGCGGATGCGGCGCCGGACTACGCGGCGGTGCTCGAGCCGCAGCAATAGACGGGTAGACCATCACATGGCCAAACCGGACTACCTGCACTTCTTCATCGATCCGAACCGCTGTATCGGATGTCAGGCATGCCTGCAGGCGTGCTCGGAGTGCGACACGCACCGCGGCGAGTCGATGATTCACCTCGAATACGTGAACCGGTCCGAGAGCGTGCAGACCGTGCCCGTCGTCTGCATGCACTGCGAACAGCCGACGTGTGCCGAGGTGTGCCCGGCGGATGCCATCAAGCGCACCGGCGACGGGGTGGTGCAATCGGCACGCAAGCCGCGCTGCATCGCCTGCGGCAACTGCGTTGTCGCGTGCCCGTTCGGCGTGCCCGAGCTCTACGAAGACCGCAAGATCATGATGAAGTGCGACATGTGCTACGACCGCACGAGTGTCGGCAAGAAGCCGATGTGCGCCACCGTGTGCCCGAGCCAGGCGCTCTTCTTCGGCACGCGTGAGCAGATCGAACAGTTGCGGCCCCTGTCAGCACCTGTCAACACCTTCCAGTTCGGCCAGCAGACGATCACGACGCAGGTGTACGTGATGCTGCCGCGCAAGCTGTCGACGGTTGCGCCGCACGTCGATGTGACCGCTGCCATGGAGGAGCAGCCACGGAGCCGCGCGGTGTCGTTGAAGGTGGTGAGCGCCGCCGCTCGAGCGTCTGGCACGGCGCCCATTGACGGCGATCCGTTTGCCGAGGTCGAGGTGTAGCGATGAACGAGGTCCGCCCCGATCCGCGGCGCCCGATCGATCCCGCAATCAATTCGCCGGGACGTGAAGGTCTTACGGGAACAGCGCCCGCCAACCTTTACGCGCCCGCGCTCGAGCGCGATCAGATCACCATCGCACCGAACTTCGCGCCGCCTGACGCTCAGCCCGCCTGGCGGCAGGACTTCCCCATCGACTGGCCGCAGGATCTCTACGTCGAGCGCCGGGACTTCATGAAGTTCCTCGTGCTGACCAGTGCGGCGTTCACGCTGGGACAGGTGTGGATCGGCGTGGAGAACTGGTACCGGAAGCGCAATGGCCAGCCGGCGATACAGCGGATCGCCTCCGTTGACGATCTGGCCGTCGGCGGAGCGGTCGTCTTCACCTACCCGAACGAACACGAACCGTGTCTGCTGGTGCGGCTGACGGCGAGCGAGTTCGTGGCCTTCAGCCAGAAGTGCACGCATCTGTCCTGTGCGGTCATTCCTCGCCCGCAGGAAGGCAGCTTCTATTGCCCGTGCCACGAGGGGCGGTTCGACCTCAGGACGGGAGCGCCCACGGCAGGACCGCCGCGCCGGCCGTTGACGCGGATCGCGCTCGACATCAGGGGGCGGGACATCTACGCCGTCGCGATCGAAGAGAGGACCCTATGAGCGCGTCCACGAAGCGGCCGTTCAGCCGCGAGCAGCGCACGACCATCGTTTACGGAATGCTGGTCTTCGTGCTGATCGTCGTGGTCCTTCAGCTCTGGTTGCTGACGGCGACCATGAATGCGTGGCTGGGGGGAGACGATTCCGTCGTGTGGCCGGCGGCTGCGGTGAGCGCCGGTGGCCTGGCGCTGAACGTCGGTCTGCTGATGTACCTCGGTCGGATGGAGCGGACGCGCAGCTTGAACTGAGGGGTTAATCCCTCCATACCCATTCCAACGCCTGCGCCAGCGTTTGCTCCTTCACGCTGCGATCGCAGTGGCCTGCATTGCGCGCGAAGACGAACTGATACTTGTAGCCCTTGCCGGCCAGTGCCTTTGCCATGAGCTGGTTGGCCAGAACCCAGTCGTGCATACCGTCGCTGTCGTTGAAGTTGTCCCGGTCGCTGACGTGAAGCCAGATGCGAATGGGTTTCGCCGGGCTGTTGGGGATCAGGGTCCTGTGAAATTCCCACGCGCCACCCGGCGTCTCAGGGTTGTAGGGCCACTGCTGATTGACGTACGTGCCGGAGTAGGTCAGCACGCGGTGGTAAAGATCGTTGCGATACCAGGCCATCGCGAACGCGGCGGAACCGCCCGAACTGCAGCCCATCGTCGCCCTGGCATTCGGATCTTTGGTCAGCCGGACGTCGTATTGCTTCTCGACGAGCGGCAGCACCTCGGATTCGACGAACTGCGCGTAGAGGCCTGACATCGTGTCGTACTCGAGGCCGCGCTGACTTCCCTGCGCGTCGCCGCTGCCGTTGCCGATCGAGATCGCGATCATGACGGGCACGCGCTTCTGCGCGATCAGATTGTCCAGCGCCGTGAACAGCATCTGGTCCGGCCCGTCGGCTCCGACGATGAAGGGGGCGACGGTGCCTGGGACGTATTGCTGCGGGACGTACACGGCGACGCGCCGTGCATATGGCGCAGGACCGCTGTTCACGATGCGCTTGGCGGGATCCGTCGGATCGACCATCGGGCGGCTGCCCTCGGCACGAGCGATGCCCGGATACATCTTGCTGTCGGTCGAATTCATGGTGAAGGTGTGGACGGCCCCCTGAGGCACCCCCGCCTGCACCATCACTTCGGCCGCCGGTGCGTGCGTCGCGCCGAGGATGAAATTCCCGGTCGCCGTGACCGGCGGCACCGCGCCGTCGGCGAGCTCGGTCGCGTCGGTGGCCGTGACATACCCCGGCGTGCGTGGGTCGCGAACGGGAACGGGTGGCCGATTCGCCGCAGGCTGTGCCGATGTCGGCGGTGGAGGGGGCGGCGCACCTTGACCGATGACAAGGGTCGATCCGGCACCGAAGACTCCACCCATGAGAACCGCTATGCACAATCGGGTGACGCTCATCCGGCAACTCCTATGTGTCCAGTGCGGGACTGACAACCGGCCAGTACCAGACTCTTGTTTGAGGGCGCATCGCAGTCCAGCCCCGTTCACACGCTCTACTCGTACCGTACGCGACCATCAGGTCGACACCGGTCGCCAGACTGACCTCACGTCACTTCACCGAGCAGACGAAGTTGTGTGCGTCGTTCGTGCTCCCGATCCCGGTGTACTTCGCGATTTGCGGATAGGGGCAAAGCGGCCGGGTCATCTCGATTCGGCTGCCGGCCACACGCGCGGCCTCGATGCGGTCCGGAGCCTTGCCGCTCTCGCGCCAGCGCTCGAGCGACCCCATCCAATTGACCTGATCCGGTCCGGCACCGCCTTGACAATGTCCCATCCCCGGCACCATGAACAGGCGGATCCAGTCGTCCTGCTCGCGACCCATCGTCTTGACGACAGCGTCGTGGTAGTTGACGGTGTTGCCCGCCGAGATCAGGCCGTCGTTCCAACCGTGATACAGCAAAAGCTTGCCGCCCCGCGCCTTGAAGGCGCGTAAGTCCGGATCGATGGCGTTGGTCACGAAACCCACGTTCGCGAGGGCAAGCGCGAGGTCGCGCTCGAGATCGAAGGACTTCGGGTCCCACGCCGGATCGTCGTGTGCGATCTGCAGCGCCGTGACCGACAGCACGTCAGCCGTGCCGCTCACCATCGCCCATGTCGTCTCGCTGCCCGGCTCCTTACCGGGGAACACCAGATCGCCGTTTGCCAGCTTGACCGCTGCATAGGCGCGCTTCATCGTCTCGACCTGGGCCGCTGTGAGACACGACGCCGTGTCGCTGCTTGTGCACTGAAGGCGCGCGACGTCGAACGTGCAGGCACGCGGATCGTTCAGGAACCCGTCCTTCACACCGTCGCGCCCGTCGCACGCATCCAGCACAGCGCGCGTGACGAGCGCGAGCTTGGCCGCCGGCACGGCAGCCGCCGCATCCCGCACCGCCGGTATCGCGACGGCGAGCCGTGAGACGCCGAGCCGTGAGTGGTTGTTCGCCGGGGCGCCAGCGAGGATGGCATCGAAGTCGTCGGGATAGCGCTGTGCAGCCATCAGGCCTTGCCGTCCGCCGGTGGAGCAACCGTTCCAGTAGGACAGGCGGGCGGCGCGCTTGTAGTACGCCGCGATGATGGCCTTCGACTGCACCGTCATCTCGTGCACGGCGCGATAGCCGAAGTCGATCAGCTTCTCGGGATGTCCGATCGCAAACGCGCTGTTACCGCCCTTGTGACCGGTATCCGTCGACGCGGTTGCATAGCCTTCTTGCAGCGCGCGCGCCATTGCGGGGTAGCTGATCGTGCCGGCCCAACCTCCGTTCCCCACCGCCTGGAGTTTCCCGTTCCATTCCACCGGCAGCCAAACTTCGGCTTCGATGTGGGAATCGCTCGACGGGCGCATGACGATGGCGACGCGGCAGTGCGCTGGAAGCAGTGGCGGCGCGGCAGGACCCTGGGCAGCGCCGGCCGCGGGCGCCGTGGCGGCGCCTTCTCCGGCTGGCGGTGCCGTCATCATCGGTCCCGCCTCCATCCACCGAGCGGATGTGACCGTCGTGTGGGTGAGCGCGAGCCTCGCCATGGACTCGCACTGTGATGCATCAGTCAGCATCGCGGCGAGCATCAGGATAGTACTGGACATGCCACCCTCCTGGATTGATCGGCGGTTAAAGGATCCCCACCGCCATGAGAAGGAGGGTGCGGCGCGGCACCTCCGTCTCCGAGGTCCGCTAGAAATTCGCCAGGCGCGTGTCGGCGTCCCCGAAACGATCGAGCGTGATGCCCATCCGGTCCATGATCCCGAGGTACAGACTGCACATCTTGCGATTCTCGTCGCCGGCGTCGAGGTAGTCGAGCGATCGTCCCGTTTCGAGCGTTCCGCCGAGCCCTCCGGCCAGCACCACCGGCAGCCGGTTGTTGGTGTGGAGTCTCCCCGCCCACAGGTTGGACAGGAACATGAGGCAGGAGTTGTCGAGCACCGTGCCATCACCCTCGGGCATCGCGTCCAGCTTGGTCGCCAGGTACGCGAGCTGGCTCAGATGGAAGCGCGCGATGCGCTCGTAGCCGTCGGACAGGTTGTTGTGCGAGGCGGCGTGGTGGCCGTCCTTCACGTCGAGGAACGGATAGTAGAGCGCGGACAGGTCGCGCGCGAGCAGCAGCGACGCGACACGGGTCTTGTCGGTCTGAAACGCCAGCGCGATGATGTCGCACATCAGCCGCGTGTGTTCCCGGAGGTCTTCGGGCAAGCCGTTCGCCGGCCGCTCCATCGAGAGCGCCGGACGATTCTTCAGCTTGGCGAGGTCTTCGGCCTTTTCCTGGCTCCTCCGCATGCCCTCGATGCGCGTCTCCACCTCGCGCACGCTGGTCATGTACTCATCGAGCTTCTGCTGGTCGGTGGAGCTGATGTGGCGGCTCAGGCTCTGCGCCTCGTCTCGAACGCGGTCCAGGATGCTGAGATTGCGCAGGCTGCCGCGATTCTCGAACAGCGTGTCGAAGGCCAGCGCCGGGTAGACCTCGTTCGGCACCGGCGAGTCGGCGTTCTGCCACGAGATGTGCGAGCTGTACGCCATCGAGAAGTTGGTCTCGTGGTAGCCCGTCATCGGCTGTTCGCACGCGAGCACGATGCTGGGCTGCAGCGTCTCGTGACCGATGCGATTGGCGATCATCTGGTCCACCGAGATGCCCGAGTGGATGACAGGGCCTCGTCTGAGATCGGCGCGCCGGTCAGCAGGCTGCCGGTCTGCGCGGGGTGAATGCCCTGACCCATCGAGTGCTTGTTGAAGAGACCGTTGATCACGTTGATCTTCTTCTTCAACGGCTCGAGCGGCGACAGGCTCTGGCTGAGCTTCATCGCCTCTCCCGATCCCTCGGCGCCCCAGTGATTCTCGTTCACGCCGTTGCCCATGAAGAGCACGGCGAACCGCTTGGGGAACACCGCGCTCGACGGAGTGGCCGCGAACGCGGACAGGGAGTCGAGCCACGGCAGGCACATCGTCACGCCCACGCCGCGGAGCACCGTCCGGCGATCGACTCGAGCCATTAGTTCGCTGCCTTTCTGCCCGTGGTCTCCGCGGTTCGGCGGTTCATGAACTGCGGACTGGTCACGATGGTTTCGATTAGCGCGCTGACGCGATATCCACTTGCCGCAAGAGCCTTGTTCATCCGCTGGATGAGCGGTTCGTCCGACAGCAGCGGCGACCGGCCCAGCGCGTAGACCAGCAGTTTACGACTGAAATTGTCCAGAAAATCCTTTTCACGATTCGCGCGGATGTAGGCTTGCAGGCCGCTCAGGCCCTTCCCTTGAGTTCCTCCGGGGAACGAGGCCTGCGTATCGACAGGATGCCCGGCCAGATCCTTGGTCCGCGTTTCGCCGATCGGCCCGTAGTTCTCCAGGTCAGCCCGAACGAATCGAACCGCGCGTGGCACGAGGCGCACGCCGGATTGCTGCGGTGCTGCGCCAGCATGTCACGCAACGGCAAGTCCAGCTTCGCCTCGTCGGCCGGCAGCTCGGGCACGACAGGAGGCGGCGGCGGGATCACCTCGCCGAGGACGCGCCGCGCGACCCAGTATCCGCGCTTGACCGGGCTGGTCCGCAGGCCCGGTGCGTTCTGCGTCAGAAAGACGGCCATCGGCAGCAGGCCGCCACGCTGGTATTCGCCCGCATGGTCCACGCGCACCCAATGATCCGGCCCACCCGTCACTTCGGGCATCCGGTAGTGCGTGGCCAGGATCGGATTGACGAACGTGTAGTCGCCATAGAGCAGATCCAGCAGCGGCCGGTCGTTGCGGATCACGTCGTCGATGAATCGGATCGGCTCCTCGAACATCGCCTCTCTCAGCTCGTTCGTGAAAACTGGAAAGCGCTCGCGATCCACGGTGTTGCTCTCCTCGAAGCGCCGGAAGTCCAGCCAGTTGCCGGCGAACTCGGTGACGAGTCGCCGCGCGCGATCGTCCTTCAGCATGCGGCGGATCTCGGCGCGAAGGACCGAGTCCGTGCGGAGACGCCCGGCGGACGCCCGCGCCAGAAGCGCGGTCGTCAGGCATGGTGGACCACAGGAAATAGCTCAGACGGCTGGCCAAGGCATAGTCGGACAGGGCAATTGACTGCACTGCGTTCCTGGCCGATTGAGAGGGCGCCGCTGGCCGCGGTGCGCCATCGGTCAGATCGAGGCGATAACAGAAGTCGCGGCGACATCAGCACGCTGACGATCGCATCGCGCATCGCCTCCTCGTGCGTCAGATTCTTCGTCGCGCGCTGCGAGCGGTAAAAGGCGAGGAGATCAGCGCGCTCGGCCGGCGCGAGCGGCCGTCGATACGCGCGCGACGCAAACGTCAGCAGTGCGTCGAGATGCCGGGGCTCCGCGTCGATCCGTTCTTCTTCTATCGAGCGAAGCGTGGCGTTCACGCGGTCGAAGTGATCGGTGATCGCCTGCATGGCGATGAGATTGTTCTGGTCGTCGGCTGCCGCCTTCGAGAGGAAGGAGCTCTTGAGACTCAGGACGACGGGTTCGGCGGTGATGTCCTTGTCGGACGGGCGCAGGGTGCCCGACTCGGCGCCGTTGCCGAGAACCTCGCCGCTCTGGTTGAAGTAGAACTGCACGTACGGTCCGGGCGGTGTAATCCGCCACGAATTCGAACTGATTCCAGAGCGCCTCCAATTCCTTCTGGCCCTTCTCGTCGAGAATCAGCTCGCTCAGCGGCGCGTCATCGCGCGTGTATCCCATCACGTTGTGGAAGCCGGCGCTCAGCCAGCGGCCTTTGTCTTCCGACTCGTCGGGATAGAAGCGGCCGCGCTCGCGCACGTAAAATGCATCGGGAAACACGGAGCTGAATGTCGCGAACGCCTCCTCGTAGCGGGCTCGCTGGCCGGCGGGCACGACGAGATCGGCGTTCTCCATCCGCGATGCGTACGCGCGGACCTGCGCCTTCAGCGCGGTCAGGTCTTCACCATTGGGGCCGAGGCCCACGAGACCGTACCCCACGGGCTTTCCATCGCGACCCAGCGGGATCGTCGGTTCGACTGGTGGCGCCTCTCCCTCGTCGCGCAGCGCGGCACGATCGAAATCGCGACGGTGCGTCGCGTACGCCCGCAGCTTCCAGTTCATCAGCGGCTGCGTGCGGACGCTCAGTCCCTTGACCGTCGGGCTGCTGAATACGAGTGACGTGTCTTTCCGCATGCGGACGACGAAGTCGCGCATCCGAGCCGCGCCGTCACCGGCGAGGTCGCGCTGATCGCTCTTCGGAACGGGCAGCGAGCGCCACATCGACTGCAGCTTCGCCAACGGGCCGATCTCCTCCTTCGTTTCCAGCGTCTTCCAGATCGTCGTCAGATATTTCGCGCTCACCGTCATCTGTGCGGCGACGTCGGCCAGCGTCGCGTTTGGTTTTCCGAACACGGCGCGGTGCTTGTAGAGCCACGCGGCTCGGAAATAGTCCGCGTAGTCGGTGTTCTGACGGCCGTAGAAATCGACGATCTCCTGGATGCAGTAGCGGTCGCGGTCGGTTTCGACCAGCATCGGATGCGGCGCGAAGTCGAATCCGTGTGCGTTGAGGAACATGTGATCGGCCACGTTCCTGGCGGCCAGCAGGTACTTGTTCAGCAGCGCCGGCGACATCGCCAGCGACTCGCCGGAATTGTCGAATCCCGCCTGGTTGGCGGGATCGACCGGGAAATTCCCGGGCGGGACGAATGTCGACGCCGGTCAGATCGCGAATCGTGTAGTCGTACTCGGCATTGCTGAGCCGTCGCGCGAGTACCACACCCGGATCGCCGTCACGGCGACGCGCCTCGGTGGCCCACGTCGTTTGAATCCAGTCGATCACCTGCTGCCGGGCCGAGTCGGGCGGTCGGGTCGCCTGTCTCGGCGGCATCTCTCCAGCGCTGAGCCTGGCGAGGACCCGATTCCAACGTGAAAAATCCTGAACGACCGACTCCACCGTCGCGTACTGCCCCAAATCCAGCTGCGCGGCCGGCCTGGGCCCGCTGTGGCAGCTCGTGCAGTACGACTTGAGGAAAGGCTGCACCGTTTGTGCGAACGCGCGCGTCACATCAGGGATTTCGGGCGCCGCCGCCTTCATTGGGGTGGCGATGCAGCCCAGAACCAGCAGCCAAGCGAGGGAAAGGCGAGCCCACATGTGGACCGTGTGATTCTAAGCGGTACTTTCGGTCGCGTCATCTGCCTTCCGCGCGGGAACCTGCCGACGGGAGTAGACTCCTCTGGCCCAGCCGTGACTCTCATCACACCGATCATCCAGCGCTGGATTGACGAAGGACGCCGCGACCCTGACGCGTTGTGGGCGCACGCGGCAGGCGATCTGCAACTGGTTCCGCAGGTGGGATCGCGTCTTCGAGTGGGATCCCCCGACGTTCCGCTGGTTCGTCGGCGGCCAGACGAATCTCGGCTACAACGCGGTCGACCGCCACGTGATCGACGGGCACGGCGGGCGTGCGGCGCTCATCTACCTGAACGAGCGCGGCGAACGCGTCGTCCAGACCTACGCGCAGTTGCTGCACCAGGTGAAGCGCATCTCAGCGGCGCTGCGCGGACTCGGCATCGGCAAGGGCGACCGGATCACGATTTACATGCCGCCGTGCCCGGAGTCGATCGCGCTGATGCTCGCGACGGTGCGCATCGGCGCGATTCATTCGATCGTGTTCGCCGGATTCGGCGCAAGCGCGCTTGGCGACCGGATCGCGGCCAGCGGGTCGCGCGCGGTGTTCACGACCGACGTCACCTATCGCAAGGGGCAGAACGTCCCGCTGTTGCCGATCGTCGAGGAGGCCTTGCCGGTGGCCGGTGAGTCGGTCGAACGGGTGGTCGTCCTCTATCGTGGTGGTGTCCCTCAGGCCGGATCGCACATCACGTGGGACGACTTCCTGCGTGGCGGCGACGGCCATGACTCGGGCCACGCCGTGATGGAGTCGAACGAGACCGGCGTTCATCCTGGCGACCTCGGGCACGACGGCAAAACCAAAGCTCGCGATTCACACTCATGGCGGCTACCAGGTCCACGTCGTCACGATGGGGAAATGGTGCTTTGGCTTGAGGCCGACCGACGTCTGGTGGGCGACATCCGACATCGGCTGGATCGTCGGCCACAGCTACATGGTGTACGCGCCGCTGCTCGATCGGCTGCACGACGATCGCTTTCGAGGGCGCGCTCGATTATCCGCAGGCCGACGCCAACTGGCGTGCGGCAGTTGAGGAGTTCGGCGTCACCGGCATCTTCACGTCGCCGACCGCCGTCCGCATGCTGATGCGCTACGGCAACGAGCCGCTGCTCTCGATCGACCACTCTCGTCTCGAGCGTGTCGTCTGTGCCGGCGAAGTGCTCAATCCCCCTGCATGGGACTGGCTGCAGAACACGATTCTCGGCGGACGCGTGCCGGTGATCGACCATATGTGGCAGACCGAAACGAGCGGACCGGTGTTCGGCAACCCGTACGGTCTCGGCATGCTCCCGATCAAGCCAGGGTCGGCGACGATCCCTCTGCCCGGGATTGACGCGGCGGTCGTCTCACTCGACGGCACGCCGTGCGCGGCGGGTGAAAAGGGCATCATGGTCCTGAAGCGTCCGTTTCCAGGGCTCACGGCGGGGCTGTGGGGCGAGCCCGAACGTTACGGCCGCGATTACTGGCAGCGCATCCCGGGCGTCTACTACACCGGCGACTCCGCGCACATCGACGAGGACGGATACGTGTGGTTCGGCGGCCGTGCCGACGAGATCATCAAGATCGCCGGCCACCGCATCGGCACCATCGAGGTCGAAAGCGCCTGCCTGAGGCATCCGGCCGTCGCCGAGTGCGCCGTGGTCGGCCGTCCCGACGACCTGCGCGGCGAGGTGATTTCGGCGTTCGTGCTGTTGAAGCACGGCCACACACCCTCACCGGACCTGCGCAAGGCCGTGATCGACACGGTCCGTCGTGAACTGGGTCCGGTGGCCGTGATCGGAGAGTTGAACTTCGTCGGCATGCTGCCCAAGACGCGAAGCGGCAAGCTGATGCGCCGCGTGCTGAAGGCCGTGATCCTCGACCGCGATCCTGGCGACATCACGACGATCGAAGACGAAGGCTCGGTCGAGGAAACTCGGCACGCATGGCTGCAGATGAAGCTGGAAGTTAAAAGTTGAAAGTTAAAAGTCAAAAGTCAGAGGCGGGAAATCCGCTGATGTTCAACGCACTCAGAGTCTTTGACGAGAACGGAAAGATCTCCGGGCGCATCGTGCAGGTGTCGCTCGACCAGTTGAGCGAAGGCGCCGTCGTGATCAAGGCGGCGTACTCCAGCGTCAACTACAAGGACGCGCTCGCGGCGACCGGTACGGGCAAGATCATGCGCCGCTTTCCGCTCGTCGGCGGCATCGACGTCGCGGGTACTGTCGAATCGAGTGCCGACGCGCGCTTCAAGCCGGGCGATCCGGTGCTCGTCACCGGCTACGACCTGGGCGTGGCCCACGACGGCGGCTATGCCGCCTACGCTCGAGTGCCGGCCGAGTGGGTGGTGCCGCTGCCGGATGGCCTGTCGCTCTTCGACGCGATGGCCATCGGCACGGCGGGATTCACGGCGGCGCTGTCGATTGTCGAGATGGAGCGGAACGGCCTGGCGCCATCGAGCGGCCCCGTCATCGTGACCGGCGCCACCGGTGGCGTCGGCAGCATCGCGATTCAGTCGCTGGCGGCCCGAGGCTACTCGGTGACGGCGCTGACGGGCAAGGCGCACGAAGCCGACTACCTGCGCAAGCTTGGTGCGACGAACGTCCTGACGCGGGACTCGCTCGAAATGGGCACGCGGCCGCTCGAGAAGTCGGTGTGGGCCGGCGCGGTGGATCCGGTCGGCGGCGACGTTCTCGCCTGGCTGACGCGGACGATGATGTACGGCGGCTGCATCGCGAGTTCGGGACTGACCGGAGGCACCGAGCTGAAGATGACGGTGCTGCCGTTCATCCTGCGTGGGGTGAAGCTGCTCGGGATCGATTCGGTGATGTGCCCGGCCGCGACGCGCCTGGACGTATGGCGGCGGCTCGCCGGCGACCTCAAGCCGGCGCACCTCGCCGCCACGACGCGGACGCTGCCGCTTGGTGAGCTCCACGATGCGTTTGCGACGCTGCTCAGCGGCCAGGCGCGCGGACGATTCGTAGTCGATCTGTCCGGGGCATAAGGCTCAGCTATCAGCTATTCGCGATTCGCGATTCGCGATTCGCCATTCGCCATTCGCCATTCGCGATTCGCGGTTCGCGATTCGCTTCGCTGTTCGCTGTTCGCTGTTCGCTGATTCGCCATTGGCTTTTCGCGAAATGCGACATAGCGAAATGCGAACTGCGAACATGCGAAATGCGAACTGCGAACGGCGTCGCAAGCTGAAAGCCGAAAGGAGAGGGTCATGCGACGACCGTCTGTGTACTGGATGGCGGTGTTCTGTGGGTTGGCCGTGTCCATCGCCCCAGGTCAGCGCGGCAGCGCCCAACAACCGTCGGCCGCTCGCAACCGCGGCCGTCACGCCGCGCGCGGAGATCTATCCGAAGCTCGACGATGCGTTCCTGCGATGGCCGCTGCCGGCCGGCGCTGAGCGCTACGGCGCGATCGACGGCAAGCGCATGCACAGGGATGTCGTCGAGCAGACGCTCATTTCCCGGCGCTATCGCGACAACGGCCATCCGAAGTTCTGGGGCCGGATCACCGGCACCTCGTCTGACGCCGAGAGCGCGGAGTGGCTGGCGGCGAAGTTCAAGGCGGCGGGTCTGTCCGACGTGAGAATTCAGCCGCTGGATCTCGAACCGCAGTGGATGCCGCAGACCTGGGATGTGGTCGTGACCGGCGGCGGCAAGACCGTGCGGATCGACAGCGCGCAGCCGTTCTACGGCGCCAACGCGCTGCCCGCCGGTGGCGTCGACGTCGAGGCCGTGTACGGCGGGCTCGGGAGCGAGGCGGATTTCGTCGGCAAGGACGTGAAGGGCAAAGCGGTGTTCGTGTTCAACCAGACCGGACTGAAGGACGAGGGAGCGGTCCGCCGCGCCGACGCCAAGGGTGCCGCCGTCATCTTCGAAGTGGACATGCTGCCCGGCAACATGCGGTATCAGGCGTATCCGTCGGGCACGAAAGCACCGGCGTTCACGGTCGGGAGCGACGACGGCTATGCGGCGCGCGATCTCATCGCGGCCATGCCGGCCGGCCAGGCCGCGCGAGTCAAGGCACGCTTCGAGATGCAGCGAGTGCCGAACTTGAAGAGCGCGCTCGTGTGGGGCACGCTGCCGGGCGCGACCGATGAGACGATCTACCTGATCGCGCACCGCGACGGGTGGTTCGACGCCGCGGGCGACAACGCGTCAGGCGTGGCGTCGATTGTCTCGCTCGCCGAGTACTACGCGAAAGTGCCGCGGGCCGAGCGGCGCCGCACCATCGTCTTCGTTGGCCTCGACGGGCATCACAACTCCGGGCCCGGAGCCGGCGTCGGACGAAGGTGGATGTGGGACAACCGCAAGACGCTGTTCCCGAAGACCGCGCTGATGATCAACGCCGAACACCCGTCGACCATTCAGACAACGGTTCGGCCCCGTTACTACCAGACGAACGACAACACGATCGTGTGGAGCAACACGTATATGCCGCAGCAGTGGTATGCGGGCGGGCCGTCGCGACGGAAGCTCGAGACGATCGCCGTGAATGCGTTCCGCGAGTTTGGCGCCAGCATGTACCTCGACCCGAATCCGCGGCCGCCGGCCGGCGACCTGGGCGCCTTCTTCCGCGGAGTGCCGGGAGTCGCCACGAGCGAGTTCTACCATTACTTCCACACCGACCAGGAGACGCCTGACGCAGTGCCGTGGACCGGCCTGGAGGCGACCACGCGGGCCTACGCGAAGATCATCGACGAGGTGAACAAGCTGGCGCTGAGCGATCTGCAACGGCCTGAGGAACCCTAGGAGCGTGTCTGCGCAATCGGTACTCACAGGGAGATCAAGGAGATCAGGGAGTCAATCTTGGCCGGTCCAATCACAGGGAGATCAAGGAGAGCAGGGAGTCAACCTTTGGCTGATCCAATCACAGGGAGATCGACAGGGAGATCAGGGAGTCAACCTTTGGCTGATCCAATCACAGGGAGATCAGGGAGATCAGGGAGTCAATCTTGGCCGGTCCAATCACAGGGAGATCAAGGAGATCAGGGAGTCAACCTTTGGCTGATCCAATCACAGGGAGATCAAGGAGATCAGGGAGTCAACCTTTGGCTGATCCAATCACAGGGAGATCAGGGAGATCAGGGAGTCAATCTTGGCTGATCCAATCACAGGGAGATCAGGGAGATCAGGGAGTCAATCTTGGCCGGTCCAATCACAGGGAGATCAAGGAGATCAGGGAGTCAATCTTGGCCGGTCCAATCACAGGGAGATCAAGGAGATCAGGGAGTCAATCTTGGCCGGTCCAATCACAGGGAGATCAAGGAGATCAGGGAGTCAATCTTTGGCTGATCCAATCACAGGGAGATCAAGGAGATCAGGGAGTCATCTTTGGCTGATCCAATCACAGGGAGATCAAGGAGATCAGGGAGTCATCTTTGGCTGATCCAATCACAGGGAGATCAAGGAGATCAGGGAGTCAATCTTTGGCTGATCCAATCACAGGAGATCAAGGAGATCAGGGAGTCAATCTTTGGCCGGTCCAATCACAGGGAGATCAAGGAGATCAGGGAGTCAATCTTTGGCTGATCCAATCACAGGAGATCAAGGAGATCAGGGAGTCAATCTTTGGCCGGTCCAATCTCAGGAGATCAAGGAGATCAGGGAGTCAATCTTTGGCTGATCCAATCACAGGAGATCAAGGAGACCATCGACGAGGCAAACATGCTGGCAGCTCGTCGCCAGCGCCGGTACCGCGCCGGTGCGGCGATACCTGCCCCAGCTGATCGACCTGGTGATGAAAGGCGCGATCGATCCCGGTAAAGAGGTGAAGTCATGCAGAAACGTCTGTTGGGAAAGAGTGGCCTGGAAGTGTCGGCGCTCGGCTTTGGCTGCATGGGAATCAGCTTCGGCTACGGCCCGGCGGCTGGACGGGAGGAGGGGATCGCGGTCATCCGCGCGGCGGTTGAAAGCGGGGTCACCTTCTTCGATACCGCCGAAGCGTACGGGCCCTTCACGAACGAGGAGCTCGTCGGCGAGGCCCTCGCGCCGGTCCGCGACCGCGTGGCGATTGCGACGAAGTTCGGCTTCAAGTTCGAAGGCGGCAAGCAAGCCGGTCTGGACAGCCGGCCCGCACACATCAGAGGAGGTCGCCGAGGCATCGCTCAAACGGCTCAAGACGGATCGCATCGATCTGCTCTATCAGCACCGCGTCGACCCGAATGTCCCCATCGAGGACGTCGCCGGCACCGTCGGCGATCTGATTCGGGAGGGAAAGGTCAAGCACTTCGGCTTGTCTGAAGCCGGGGTCCAGACGATTCGTCGCGCCCACGCGGTGCAGCCGGTGACGGCGTTGCAGAGCGAGTATTCGCTGTGGTGGCGAGAACCGGAACAGGCAGGTGCTGCCGGCGCTCGAGGAGCTTGGTATCGGCCTGGTTCCGTTCAGCCCGCTCGGCAAGGGCTTCCTCACCGGGAAGATCGACGAGAACACCACCTTCGACAGCACGGATTTCCGGAACGTGGTTCCACGCTTCACGGCGGAGAACCGGAAGGCGAATGTCAGGTTCGTCGAATGGCTGAGCGGATTCGCCGAACGGAAGCAGGCGACGCCGGCGCAGATCGCGCTCGCCTGGCTGCTCGCGCAGAAGCCCTGGATCGTTCCGATTCCGGGGACGACGAAGCGTCATCGGCTCGAGGAGAATCTGGGCGCGGTCGCGTTACACCTGACGCCAGAAGATCTGAGCGAGATCGATCGTGCAGCGGCGGAGATCTCAGTACATGGCGCACGCTATCCTGAGCACTTGCAGAAGCTGGTCGGACGCTGATCGCTCAGTGGTCTGCGGAAGTCGACGTCGGTCGTGCAGCGTAAATGTGCCGGGCGCACCGGCAGATCGAACAGGACGGTCCATGTTCTCGAAACTCCTCATCGCATGGTGCCTGATGGCCTTGTGCGTGGTGACTCACGCGATCGGCGTGAACTTCGCCTTTCGGTGGCTGCCTAATCCAAAGAGCGCGCCGGAGTACTTCTGGCTGGGAACGTGGTCGTTCATTCGCCTGGCGGGCTGGATTATCCTGTTGCACCTGATCGAAATCTCGACGTGGGCGTTGTTCTACGAGTGGCAGGGCGCCATGCCCGACCTGCAGTCCGGCCTGTATTTCAGCGCGGTGACGTACACGACGACCGGCTACGGCGACCTCGTGCTGCCGCAGGAATGGCGATTGGTCGGGGCAATCGAGGCGCTCACGGGCATTCTGATGTGCGGGTGGTCGACCGGCTTCTTCTTCGTGGCGGTGAGCCGCACGTTCCGGGCCGAAGCAAACCGGGTCGATTCGTAAACATGGCGGCGCTGCTGTCGGAACTTCGCCACAATCCGTTGCTCTGGCTGCTCGCAGTCGTGCCCGTCGTGTTCGTCGCGCAGGCAATCGAGCCCGAAGCACACACCTTGTTGTTCGTCCTATCCGTTCTCGCGATCGTGCCGCTCGCCACGTTGCTGAGTCACGCTACCGAATCGGTGGCGGCCAAGACCGGCGACACGCTCGGCGGGCTGCTCAACGCAACGCTTGGCAACCTCACCGAACTGGTGATCGCGCTCGCTGCACTCGGCTCGGGCCAGTACATGCTGGTCAAGGCGTCCATCGCGGGCGCCATCGTCACCAATGCGTTGTTCATGCTGGGCGCATCGTTTCTCCTCGGTGGGATGAAGTATCACGTGCAGGAGTTCAATCGCATCAGTGCCCGTCTGCAGGCCAGCCTGCTGTTCCTGGCCACGATCGCGTTGTTGATCCCGTCCGCGGTCACACTGGCGGATGGCGGGCCGTCAGCGGCGTTCACGCAGCAGTTGAGCCTCGGGTTGTCCGGGTTGCTGATTCTTGCCTACGGGCTCGGGCTGGTGTTCTCACTCAGGACACACCGTGAGTTGTTCGCCGCGGCGGAGCACGGAGACGACGACGAGGCGCCCTGGCCGCTGGGTGTGGCGCTCGCCACGCTGGCCGGCGTTACGGTGCTGGTGGCGCTCGTGA
Organism: uncultured Acidobacteriota bacterium; assembly: GCA_963773045.1. GTDB lineage: Bacteria > Acidobacteriota > Vicinamibacteria > Vicinamibacterales > UBA2999 > 12-FULL-67-14b. Next base: position 25,411 of record CAVYZT010000006.1, read on the forward strand.
GCGAGGTCTTCGTCGAATCGGTGCAACAAGCGGCCGTGGGACTCGGGATGACTCCCGCGTTCGTCGGGTTCATCGTGGTCGCGTTGGTTGGCGGTGCGGCGGAGATGGCGTCGGCGTTTTCCGGCGCGCGCAAGAACCGGCTCGATCTGAGCGTGAGCATCGCATTAGGGAGCGCCTCGCAGATCGCGTTGTTCGTCGCACCGGTGCTCGTGCTGCTGAGCTATGTGATTGGCCCCGACGCCGATGGATCTGCGATTGTGGCCCGGCGCGGTGATGATGATGCTGATCGCGACGCTCACCGCCGCGTTGGTGACCAACGGCGGACGATCCGCGTGGTTCGTCGGCGTGCTGGTGTTGATGGTCTACCTGATCTTCGCGATGACGCTGTATCTCTTGCCTCCCGCCATGCAATGAACGATGGTTTCAGGACGCCATCATGTTTTCCATCCTCGGACTGCCTGACGAAGGACGCGACGCGCTGATGAGCGCGGCGCTCGATCCGCCGGATGTCGCATTGACATCGTGGCGCCGGTGGGAACGGTCCGGCGCCGATCCGCGAACCGATCCTGTCGCGCGCCGGTGGCTGCCCCTCATCGGACACAATCTGCGCGACGCGCCCATGGAACCGGCCGTGCGCGCGCTGTTCGTCGAGGCTCGACGTGACGCGTGGGCCTCGAACCTCCGGCTGCTGGACGCCGCGCGCCCCGCGCTCGAGTCGCTCGCGGCTGCCGGTATCCGCACGATGCTGCTGAAGGGGGCTGTGCTCGCCCACCCCATCTACACCGAGCCGGGACTCCGTCCCATCGGCGACGTCGACGTGCTCGTCGAGCCTGTCCATATTCGCGAGGCGACGCGCATCGTCGAGGAGTTGGGCTGGGTCGCGTTGCGCGGGCCCCGCGAGCGCGATCTCTTGCTCACCCACGGTGTCGATCTGCGGAAGCCGCCGCACGGCGCGCTGGACCTGCACCGGTATCTGCTGGAGGAGTGCTGCTGGGCAGGCGCCGACGATGGAGTGTGGCAGCGCGCGCAGCCGATGACGTCGGTGACTTCGACGACGGTCGTTCCGGCGCCGGCGGACCTGCTGCTTCACGTCTGCGCGCACGGTGTGCGGTGGAGTCCCGTGCATGCCGGACATTGGGTCGCCGACGCCGTTCGAATCATTCAAGCCGACGGCGAGCGGCTCGATTGGGATGTCGTCATCGCCGAAGCGGCGCGTCGACGACTCGGCCTGCAGATGTCGCACGCCCTACGTCTGGTTCGCGAGCGCGGGCACGTCGATGTTCCGATGGCGATAATCGACACGCTGGCGCAGCAGCCGGTGTCCTGGCGCGATCGGCTCGAGTGTCGGTTCAAGGGCCGGCCTGTGGCGAGCGTCGGCGGCCTGTTCATGATTCGGAGCACCTGGCGCCAACGCGTAACTGTCGCCCGAGCCGAAGGGCGGCAGCCGCCGTCGTGGACGGACTTTCTGGTCGCGGCGTTTGGCGTCGCGACCCCGGCAGCGCTCATCAGGCGGCTCGCCACTCGCGCCTGGGCGCGCGCACGCCGCGTCGTCCAGGGTGCGCCGCCGCCGGGGGCATCGACGCGGACGCGGATGGTCGCGCGCAGGTGATCCGATCGGTTCAGGCGATCACCAGGAAATTATTACCCCAGCAGCGGTGGCTACTCCTTGCTGATGCAAGACCCCGGTCGCGCCGGGCGCGGTGAACGACGAACCGCCGCCGCCGCCCCCGCTACCGGGAGTGCCGCCGCCCCCACCGCCGCCCCCGAAGCGGCCGCCGCCGCCGCCGCCGCCGCCCAAGAGGCCTGGTTGGTTGCTGCCCCCCGTTCCACCCAGGTTCGCCGTGCCCGCGGTGCCGTTGGTGGCCGTCGCGCTGCCGCCGCCGGCGCCTCCAGCGCCGCCCGAGAACTGCGCGCCGCCGCCGCCCCAGCGGCCCCCGACAGGGTTTATCTCACCGTCCCTCCCGGTGGTTCCCCCGCCGTCTCCTCCGTTGCCCCCGCCGCCGCTGGCTTTATAACCGCTGCCCCCGCCGCCGCCTGCGATCACCAGCGGGTTGAGCAGCGTGGTGCCGTCATGCACGCTGCTGGCGCCGCCACCGCCGCCCCCGCGGTCTCCGGTGCTGCCGCCGCCGCCATTGAAGCCACCGGCCGCATTTGATCCGGCCGCGCCCGCTTGGCCTGGGCCCCCGACGCGCACGGTGAGCGTCGAGCCCGGCGTGACTGAGACCGTCGCTTCCACCTTGCCGCCACGGCCGCCGACGCCGCCGACACCGGGGCTGATGGGGAGCGCGTCGCCGCCTTTCGCACCGATGGCCTCGATCCGAATGCTGACGACGCCGGCGGGCACAGTAAACGGCCGCGGAACACCCGTAAAGACGAACGTCTCGACACCGTGCTGAGCGATGGTGAAGGTTTGCGGTCCGCTCGTCCCGCCGGCCGTCGTCACCGTCACCGGGCGGGGACCATCGGCGGCTGCCAGATCGAGCACAAAGCTGGCAGTCAGCGACGTACTGCTGCCCACGACGACGTTGGCGACCGTCACGCCGCCACCGCCGACGGCCACCGTCGTCGCGCCGGCAACGAAATTTGTGCCCGTCAGCGTGACCGCCACGGTCTCGCCCCGGAAGCCTTGATTCGGCGCGACGCTCGTCAGCGTTGGCGGCGGCAGGTTGATGGTGAAGACTCGCGGTGCGCTGGTCCCGCCGGCGGTCGTGACCGTTACCGTACGGGGACCTTCGGCTGCGGCTGGATCGAGCACGAAGTTGGCGGTCAGCGACGTCGCGCTGCCCACGACGACGTTGTTGACCGTCACGCCCGCCGCCGACGTTCACCGTCGTGGCGCCGACGACGAAATTGGTGCCCGTCAGCGTGACCGCCACCGTTGTGCCCCGGAGTCCTTGATTCGGCGAGACGCTCGTCAGCGTCGGCGCGCCCGGCACCGGCGCATTGACCGTGAAGGTTTGCGCGCCGCTGGTCCCGCCGGTTGTCGTGACCGTCACCGCGTGGGGACCAAGCGCGGCGGATTGAGCATGAAGTTGGCGGTCAGCGACGTACTGCTGCCCATGACGACGTTGGTGACCGTCACGCCGGCACCGCTGACAGCCACTCGTGGCGCCGGCGACGAAATTGGTGCCCGTCAGCGTGACCGCTACTGTCGTGCCCTGGGTTCCTTGATTCGGCGTGACGCTCGTCAGCGTCGGAGCGCCCGGCGTGATGGTGAAGATCCGCGGCCCACTGGTCCCGGTGGCCGTCGTGACCGTCACCGTGTCGGCGCCGGGCGCGGCGGCCGCTGCGATGGCAAAGTTGGCGGTCAGCAACGTCGCACTGCTCACGACGACGTTGGTGACCGTCACGCCGCTACCGCCGACGGCCACGGTCGTGGCCCCGACGACGAAGTTGGTGCCCGTCAGCGTGACCGCCACCGTGCTGCCCTGGACTCCCTGATTCGGCGCGACGCTCGACAGGGTCGGCGCGCCGGGCGCCGGCTGAGTGATTGTGAAGGTTTGCCCGCCGCTCGTGCCTGCGGCCGTCGTCACCGTCACTGTGCGGGCACCAGCTGATGCGGTCGGATCGAGCGTGAAGATGGCCGTCAGCGACGTACTGCTGACCACGGTGACACTGGAGACCGTCACGCCGCTACCGCTGACGGCCACCGTCGTGGCGCCGGCGACGAAATTGGTGCCCATCAGCGTGACCGGCACTTGGCTGCCCTGCATGCCTTGATTCGGCACGACGCTGGTCAGCGTCGGCGGGGCCGGCGGCCCAGCCGGACCGATCGTGAAGGTTTGCGTGCCGCTGGTTCCGCCGGCCGTCGTGACCGTCACCGGGCGGGCACCGGCCGCGGCTGTCGGAGCGATCATGAAGTTGGCGGTCAGCGTCGTACTGCTGACCACAGTGACGGCGGTGACCGACAAGTCGCCGCCGCCGACGGTCACCGTCGTGGCGCCGACGATGAACCCGGTGCCCGTGAGCGTGACCGCCACCGTCGTGCCCGGGGCGCCTTGATTCGGCGCGATGCTCGTCAGCGTCGGCGCACCTGCCGGTCGCGACTGCGCATCGATCGGCGTCGGTGCAACGATCGAGTAAATCGCCGGGATGGCGGCGGCCGCGACGCCGCGCGCGAGCAGGTCGCGTCGCGACACCCCTGCGACTTCCTTGATCGGCGCCGCAAGCAGGTGCGCGGCGGCCAGCTCCTGCAGCGTCAGGCGCACGACCGCTTCCGCGTCGTCGATCGACGCCTCGGCGGCGAGGGCCGCGGCCAAGTCCGCCGGCGCCGTCCGGCCGTCACATCGTTGCCAGACGAACGCCGCCGTGTGGTTCAACGCATGGACGCGCTGGCGCGCGATGTCGTAGACGCACAGCTCGCCGTCGATCGACTCCACGTGCACGGATTGGATCCGCTGGGGATGAGGAACCGCCGACATCGGGTCTCCTTGATTGCGGAACTACCGCAGTTCACGGCTGCGTAGCGCACGCCAAACCACGACGTCAGCGATGGGCCGAATGCTCCAACGCGATGGCCTGCGTCGCCACTGTCTTGAGCATCACATCCTATACTCGGGACGCCGCCGCGCGGCAACCGTGCGCGCCATCAGCCTGACAAGCGTCTGCGCGGCGCTCAGACGTCGCCGGTTCGCGTCACTCGCGTGGGCGCGCGGGCTCAATCGTAGACCGACGCCTCGTCGCCTAGTTGCTCGGTGAATGTGGTGGGTGACCGTCGTGAGTACTTCGAATCGCTCCAGTCGCGGCCGCTCGGACACCAGTGGCGTTCGGACGTGCCTGAGAAAGGCGGAAACCAGCGGGCGAGCCTCCTGCGGGACGGCGAGCGCAATGCCATCGCGGAGCGCGTGCTCGAGTGTGCCGCTTCAAGGGCCGGCCGGTGGCGAGCGCCGGCGGCCTGTTCATGATTCGGAGCACCTGGCGCCAACGCGTAACTGTCGCCCGAGCCGAAGGGCGACAGCCGCCGTCGTGGACGGACTTTCTGGTCGCGGCGTTTGGCGTCGCGACGCCGGCAGCGCTCATCAGGCGACTCGCAGCTCGCGCCTGGGCGCGCGCGAGCGGCGTCATCCAAGGTGCGCCGCCGCCGGGGGCATCGACCCGGACGCGGATGGTCGGGCGCAGGTGATCCGACGGATCAGCGAACTACCACGTAATCGTCACCAGACCTAAGCCGAAGCCGACGCGCCCTTCATGCACGACGCCAGTCGCGCCGAGCGCGGTGAACGACGAGCCGCCCCCGCCGCCCGCGCCGCCTGAGACGCCTGCGTCTCCACCACCACCGCCTCCACCGCCAAAGTAGCCCCCGCCACCACCGCCGCCACCGAGGACTCCTGCCGGTGCACTGCCACCATTTCCGCCCAGATTCGCCACGCCAGCGGTTCCATCGGTGCCGGTGAGGCTGCCCTTGGCGCCTCCGGCGCCGCCAGCGGATTGCGTGCCCCCGCCGCCCCCGCCTCCGCCAGTGGTCGTGCCTTGACCAGGATCTCCTGAGAGACCATTGCAGCCGCCGCCCCTCCCGGCGACGACCGCGGGCGCAGCGCCTGCTCCAGCGCCCCCGCCCGCGCCCGCGCCGGCGATCACGAGCGGGGTGGCGCCATTGAGCACGCTCGAAGCGCCACCACCGCCGCCGCCACCGACTCCGGTGCTATCGCCGCCTCCGTTGAAGCCGCCCGAGCTAAGGATGCCTGTGCCACCGACACGCACGGTGAGCGATGCGCCCGGCGTGACCGACACCGTCGCCGTCACCCGACCGCCGTCGCCACCCACGCCGCGGCCCGTCCCCGTTCCATCAGCGCCCTTCGCGCCTGTGGCCTGAATCGTGACGCTTACGACGCCGGCGGGTACCGTGAAGTTCTGCGAACCGCCCGTAAAATTGAACGTCCTCGAACCGTTCGGCGGCAGAGTGATCGTGAAGGTTTGCGCGCCGCTCGTCCCGCCGGCCGTCGTCACCGTCACATCGCGGGGACCAATTGGGACCACATCGATCACAAAGCTGGCGGTCAGCGATGTCGCGCTACCCACGACCACGTTGGCGACCGTCACGCCGCTACCACTGACGTTCACCGTCGTGGCGCCGCCGCCGACAACGAAATTGGTGCCCGTCAGCGTGACCGCCACCGTGCTGCCCCGGGCTCCCAGATTCGGAGAGATGCTCGTCAGGGTCGGCGGTTGCGGCGGCGGCAGACTGACTGTGAAGACTCGCGGTGCGCTGGTCCCGCCGACGGTCGAGACCGTCACCGTACGGGGACCTTCGACTGCGGCCGGATCGAGCACGAAGTTGGCGGTCAGCAACGTCGCGCTGGCGACTACGACGGCGTTGACCGTCACGCCGCCACCGGCGACTGCCACCGTCGTAGCGCCGACGACGAAATTGGTGCCCGTCAGAGTGACCGCGACCGTGGTACCCCGCATACCTTGATTCGGCAAGACGCTGGTCAGCGTCGGAGCGTTCGGCACCGGCAGAGTGATCGTGAAGGTTTGCGCTCCACTCGTCCCGCCAGCGGTCGTGACCGCCACCATCTGGGCACCAGCAGCGGCCGGATTGAGCACGAAGTTGGCGGTCAGCGACGTACTGCTGCCCACGACGACAGTGTTGACCGCCAGGCCGCCACCGGCGACGTTCACCGTCGTGGCGCCGACGACGAAATTGGTGCCTGTCAGAGTGACCGCCACTGTCGTGCCCTGGATGCCTTGATTCGGCGTGACGCTGGCCAGCGTCGGAGGGCCCGGCGGCGGCAGATTGATCGTGAAGATCCGCGGTCCGCTGGTCCCGGCGGCCGTCGTGACAGTGACCGTGCGGGCACCGGTTGCTGCGGCCGGATCGAGCACGAAGTTGGCCGTCAGCGACGTGCCGCTGGCCACGATGGTGTTGGTGACTGTCACGCCACTCCCGCCGGCGGTCACCGTCGTGGCGCCGACGACGAAATTGGTGCCCGTCAGCGTGACCGCTACGGTGGTGCCGCGGGTCCCCTGACTCGGCGCGACGTTCGTCAACGTCGGCGAGCCCGGTGCCGGCAGACTGACCGTGAAGGGTTGCGGTCCGCTCATCCCGCCCGCGGTCGTGACCGTCACCATCCGGGAACCGGCGGCAGCGGCCGGATCGAGCTCGAAGATGGCCGTCAGCGTTGTACTGCTGCCGACGGTGACGTTGCTGACCGTCACGCCACTCCCGCTGACGGCCACCATCGTAGCGCCGACGACAAAATTGGTGCCCGTCAGGGTGACCGGCACTTGGCTGTCCTGGAGTCCTTGATTCGGCACGACGCTCGTCAGCGTCGGCGCGGGCGGCGGCACCTGCGGACCGACCGTGAAGGTTTGCCCGCCGCTGGTCCCGCCGGCGGTCGTGACCGTCACCGTACGGGCACCGGCCGCTGCGCTCGGATCGATCACGAAGTTGGCCGTCAGCGACGTACTGCTGACCACGATGACGGCGGTGACCGATAAGTCGCCACCCGCAGCGGCGACCGTCACGCCGCCGCCGCCGACGGTCACCGTCGTGGCGCCGACGACGAAATTGGTGCCCGTTATCGTGACCGGCACCGTCGTGCCCGGGGTGCCTTGATTCGGCGCAATACTCGTCAGCGTCGGCGCGCTCGGCGGCCGCGACTGCGCGTCGATCGGCGCCGGCGCCACGATCGAGTAAATCGCCGGGATGACAACGGCCGCGACGCCGCGCGCGAGCAGGTCGCGTCGCGACACTCGTGCGACCTCGGCCAGCGGCGCCGATAGGAGGTGCGCGGCGGCCAGCTCCTGCAGCGTCAGGCGCACGACCGCTTCCGCGTCGTCGATCGACGCCTCGGCGGCGAGGGCCGCGGCCAGTTCCACCGCCGACGTCCGGCCGTCACACCGTTGCCAGACGAACGCCGCCGTGTGGTTCAACGCATGGACGCGCTGGCGCGCGGTGTCGTAGACGCACAGCTCGCCGTCGATCGACTCCACATGCACGGAGTGGATTCGCTGGGGATGAGGAACCGCCGACATCGGGTCTCCTTGACTGCGGAACTACCGCAGTTCACGGCGACGTAGCACACGTCACACCTACGACGTCAGCAACGGGCCGAATGCTCTCGAACGCGATGGCCTGCGTCGCCACCGCCTTTGAGCATCACATCCTATACTCGGGACCCCGCCGCGCGGCAGCCGTGCGCGCCGTCAGCCTGACGAGCGTCTGCGCGCCGCTCAGACGTCGCGGGTTCCAAATGCGCCACTCGCGTCTGGGCGCGCGCACTCAATCGTAGACCGACGCCTTGCCGCCCAGTTGCTCGGTGTGTGGTGAGTGACTGTGTGGATACATCAGTCGCTCCCCGTCGTGGCCGCGCGGACACCAATGACGTTCGGACGTGCCTGAGAACCGCGGCCGGAGACCTCGATGGTCTCCGGTTGCGTCGGTTTGATTGGGAGTTTTCGCGCGGACGTTCGGGTCGTCTGGTCCAACGGGCCATTTCGTGCGCAAAGTTTCAAGTTTTTTTCAAGTCCAGGAGGACCGTCTCTAGTCACCAACGGTGACGACCTCACCGGCCTTCACGATCCGAAGGGCGTCGAGAACCTTCGGTATGAGCGGACGCAGCTCCTTCACACGGTTCGTACGGGCCACCGCTATCACGACGGCAATGCCGCTCGCGCGCAAGTTCTGTTGAAAGGGGAGGTTCCGATCGACCGTGAAGAGCGCCTCGAAGTGCTCGGCAACCATCAGGTTCAAAAGTTCACCGTTGCGCTTGGACGACCAACCCAGATCAACGACGTGATGTGCGTCGTGGCCGGTCAGATCATGCAGCAACGGCCTCGGCACACACTCATCGAGCAGCAGTCGCATGCGCCTCGGTCATCGTGCGCGCCAGTTCAAGAGCCGCAACTGCTTGCTCGCGAGTGACCGAGGGAAAGCTCTCGAGAAACTCGTCGAGCGAATCCCCGGCTTCGAGGTAGTCGTACAGCGATTTGACGGGCACCCGAGTCCCAACAAAAACCGGAGTGCCGCCGAGGATCTCAGGGTCGCTGTGTACGACTGGCGTTTCGTTGGACATGGCTATCTGCAACCTTTCGTTGAGTATAGCCCCCTGGCTCAGGCCCGTCGTGTCACTCCCCGCTCCATCAACCTGCGGCAAGAGTTTCAACAACTTTTCAAGTGGTCAGCTCGCCCGGAGGCGGCGCGGCTTGGCTCGCTGTGCGCCTTCCACGGCTGCCTTGCCCGCCGCACGATAGAACGCAATGACCTCTTCGGCCGTCTTGCCGCGCAGCTTCCGCATGTGGCGGTCGCGAATCCGCCTCACCATCTCAACGGCTCGAAATCTAGGGGCCTTCATAGGTCGTCACCTCGCTGGGCGAGAGGATGCTCAGCGCTTGATGCCCAATTGTAAGTTCACCTCGTTGAACTATCGAATCTTCTCGAAGCGGACGATGTGCTTGAAGTTCCAGCTCACCAGAGTTGGAACCAGATTGCTGGTTGGCTGCGGCCGCGGCTAGACGATCTCCGAGGCGCCGCCCGAACGAGCGTGACGACCAAGCGTGAGGTCCCACGCCGTAAGCTGGTAGTCAAGATGATTCCGGCCTCGTCCGAAGCGTCAGTTCCGGTCGAAACCTTCGCTTCGCGCTCCAGTTCACGATCACCTCGATGCGGCTCGGCACCGGCGGCCGCTCGTCTTTCAACACCAGCAACGATCCATCGACCGCGAGTCAACGAAGTCGGCAGATGTCGGACGACAGCAACGGACCCCGGCCGTTGTCTACAGAGCGACAGCGACCGAAGCGGCCGCCGGGCCAGCGTCACGCCGGGACTTACCAGGTGATGAGGACCTGGCCGTTGCCAGGCTGGTTGCCTGGCGTGTGCACCGCAACCTGAGGGAACGACGATCCGCCGCCGCCTGCAGCGCCGCTGGGTGCCCCCGCTGTAGCATCGCCCGCTCCGCCGCCGCCTCCAAAGAAGCCGCCGCCTCCTCCACCGCCACCTAAGGTGGAAGAGGGTGCTCCTCCCCCCGCGCCGCCCAAGCCTGAGGCTCCTTGTTGGCCATTCAAGGCGGTATTCGCTGAGTTGCCTCCCCCCAATCCGCCGGCCAACTGCGTGCCACCACCACCGCCCGTGGCCACGGAGGGTAGTACGCCGTTGGCGCCCGGCACCACCCGTGGGCCCCCCTCCTGCGCCGCCCGCGCCCGGCGTTCCGCCGCCTCCTCCGCCCCCTGCGACAATCAAGCGATTACCGCCGCGGCGGATGTCCGACGCACCGCCTCCGCCGCCGGCGAGAAGGGTCGCACCGCCAGCCCCGCCGCCATTGAAGCCGCCGGCACCGCTGGTTCCAGTCTGGTTTCCGCCCTGGCCTCCGACGCGGACTATCCAGGATCTCATTCGGGACGACGGTAAGCGGCGCTGTCACGCTTCCTCCCAGGCCGCCATTGCCCGAGACGCCCCCGCTCCCTCCCTGTGCACCCCGCGCTGTCACCACCAGCGCCGTCGTGCCCGGCGGCACCGTAAAGGACTGCGCAGCGCCTGTAAAGTTGAACGTTGTGGAACCGGGAATGATAAAGAAGATTTGCCCGCCGCTCGTCCCGCCGATCGTCGTGACCGTCACCGTGCGGGGAGTGATCGTAGCCGTCCCATCGAGCACAAAATTGGCCGTCAGTGAAGTGCTGCTGCCCACCGTGACGCCCATGACGGTGACGCTCGCGCCGCTCACGGTCACGGTCGTGGCACCGACCACGAAATTGGTGCCCGTCAGCGTGACCGCCACCGTGGTGCCCCGCATGCCTTGATTCGGCGAGACACCCGTCAGCGTCGGGGGCGCCGGCGGATTGATCGTGAAGGTTTGCCCGCCGCTGGTCCCGACGGCCGTTGTGACCGTTACTGTGCGGGCACCAACCGCGGCGGTCGGATCGATCACGAAGTTGGCGGTCAGCGACGTCGTGCTGCCCACGACGACGGTGGTGACCGTCACGCCGCCAGCGCTAACGTTCACGGTCGTGGCGCCGACGACGAAATTGGTGCCGATCAGTGTGACCGGCACCGTGGTGCCCTGGGTTCCTACATTTGGCGAGACGCTCGTCAGCGTCGGCGGCGGCAGATTGATCGTGAAGGTCTGCCCGCCGCTAGTCCCGCCGGCCGTCGTGACCGTTACTGTGCGGGCACCAGCAGCGGCAGCCGAATCGAGCACGAAGCTGGCCGTCAGCGACGTCGTGCTGCCCACGACGACGGTGGTGACCGTCACGCCGGCACCGCTGACGTTTACGGTCGTAGCGCCGACGACGAAATTGGTGCCGGTCAGTGTGACCGGCACCGTGGTGCCCTGGGTTCCTACATTCGGCGCGACGCTCGTCAGCGTCGGCGCGCCCGGCGCCGGCGCAGTGACCGTGAAGGTTTGCGATCCGCTCGTCCCGCCGGCCGTCGTGACCGTCACTGTGCGGGCGACCGACTGCTGCGGCCGGATCGAGCACGAAGTTGGCGGTCAGCGACGTCGCTGCTGCCCACTGCGACGGTGGTGACCGTCACGCCGGCACCGCTGACGTTCACGGTCGTGGCGCCGACGACGAAATTGGTGCCGATCAGTGTGACTGGCACCGAGGCGCCCTGGATGCCTTGATTCGGCGCGACGCTCGTCAGCGTCGGCGAGGCCGCGGGAGCACTGACCGTAAAGGTTTGCGGTCCGCCCGTCCCGGCGGCGGTCGTGACCGTCACCGTGTGGGGACCAACTGCTGCCGCCGCATCGAGCACGAAGTTGGCGGTCAGCGACGTCGTGCTGCCCACGACGACGTTGCTGACGGTCACGCCGGCAGGGATGACGGTCACCGTCGTGGCGCCGACGACGAAATTGGTGCCCGTCAGCGTGACCGCCACCGTGGTGCCTTGGGTTCCTACATTCGGCGCGACGCTGGTCAGCGTCGGCGCGCCCGGCGCCGGCGCATTGATCGTGAAGGTTTGCGCGTCCGCTCGTCCCGACGGCGGTCGTGACCGTCACCGTGCGGGGACCAACAGCTGCCGCCGCATCGAGCACGAAGTTGGCGGTCAGTGAAGTCACTGCTACCCACGACGACGGTGTTGACCGTCACGCCACTGCCGCCAACGGCCACCGTCGTGGCGCCGACGACGAAATTGGTGCCCGTCAGCGTGACCGCCACCGTGCTGCCCTGGGTGCCTAGATTCGGCGAGACGCCGGTCAGCGTCGGCGCGGCCGTCGCGGGACTGACCGTAAAGGTTTGCCCGCCGCTGGTCCCGCCGGCGGTGGTGACCGTCACCGTGCGCGCACCGGCCGTTGCCGCCGGATCGATCACGAAGTTGGCGGTCAGCGACGTGCGCTGCCCACCGTGACGGCGCTGACCGTCACGCCGCCGCCGCCGACGGTGACCGTCGTGGCGCCGACGATGAACCCGGTGCCCGTCAGCGTGACCGCCACCGTCGTGCCCGGGGTGCCTTGATTCGGCGCGAGGCTCGTCAGCGTCGGCGCGCCCGCCGTCGACGACTGCGCGTCGATCGGCGTCGGCGCCACGATCGAGTAAATCGCCGGGATGGCGGCGGCCGCGACGCCGCGCGCGAGCAGGTCGCGTCGCGACACCCGGGCGACCTCGGCCAGCGGCGCCGACAGCAGGTGCGCGGCGGCCAGCTCCTGCAGCGTCAGGCGCACGACCGCTTCGGCATCGTCGATCGACCCCTCGGCAGAGAGGGCCGCGGCCAGGTCGACTGGCGACGTCCGGCCGTCACACCGTTGCCAGACGAACGCCGCCGTGTGGTTCAAGGCATGAACGCGCTGACGCGTGGTGTCGTAGACGCATAGGTCGCCGTCAATCGACTCCACATGCACCGAGTGGATCCGCTGGGGATGAGGAACGGTCGACATCAGGCCTCAATTCACGAACTCAGAAATGCTGGAGAGCATAACCCGGCAACGGCGAGTCAACCGCTTGGCAGATGTCGCACGACAGCATCGGACCTGACCGTCGTGTACAGAAACGACTGGAACCGCAGCGTGCCGCGGGCAGCGTCAGGCCAGAAACCTACCAGGTGATGGTGACCGCGCCGTCGCCGGCGCGGTTGCCTTGCGTGTGCACGACCCCCGTCGCATCCAACGACGATCCACCGCCACCAGCCCCGGATCCCAAATTGTTGATGCCGCCAGCGCCTCCACCGCCTCCGAAGTAGCCGCCACCTCCTCCGCCGCCGGCTGCCCCACCTGATCCGCTGGGTCCGCCCGCGCCGCCAGTGCCGGAAACCCCGGGCTGACCATCGTTGGCAGTGCCCACGGGGTTGTCTCCCCCCGATCGACCGGCCAACTGCGTGCCACCGCCACCGCCCTTCACGACGTTGGGGGGATTGCTGTCGGTGCCAGCGCCACCCGTTGTGCCCCCTCCTGCGCCGCCGCCGCCGGGACCGAAGGCTCCACCGCCACCGGCCCCTGCGACAACTACGCGATTTGACAGTGCATTACCGCCGCGGCGGATGTCGGACGCGCCGCCTCCGCCGCCGCGGAAAACGCCTGCGCCGCCTGCCCCGCCGCCATTGAAGCCGGCAACCCCACCCGTTCCGCCTTGGCCTCCGACACGGACCTCCAGCATCTCGCCCGGGACGACGGTAAGCGTCGCTGTCACGCTTCCTCCCAGGCCGCCAGGGGACGCCCCAGTCCCTCCTTGTGCACCCTGTGCGGTCACCGTCAGCGTCGCCACGCCCGGCGGGACTGTGAAGGTCTGCACGCCGCCCGTGAAAGCAAACGACATCGAACCGGGATTGATCGTGAAGGTCTGCCCGCCGCTCGTCCCGCCGGCGGTCGTGACCGTCACCGTGCGGGGACCAACTGCCGCGGCTGGATCGAGCACGAAGTTGGCGGTCAGCGAGGTGCTGCTGCTCACGACGACGGCATTGACTGACACGCCGGCACCGCTCACGGTCACCATGGTGGCGCCGACGACGAAGTTCGTGCCCGTCAAGGTGACGGCTACCGTGGTCGCCTGGATTCCTTTGATTCCTTGATTCGGCGCGATGTTCGTCAACGTCGGTGGCGGCGGATTGATCGTGAAGGTTTGCGCGCCGCTCGTCCCGAAGGCCGTCGTGACCGTCACGTTGCGGGCGCCGAGCGCCGCCGTCACATCGAGCACGAAATTGGCCGTCAGCGAGGTGCTGTCGACCACCGTGACGCCCGTGATGGTGACGCCCGCGCCGCTCACGGCCACTGTCGTGGCACCGACGACGAAATTGGTGCCCGCCAGCGTGACCGCTACCGTGGTGCCCTGGATGCCCAGATTCGGCGCGACGCTGGTCAGCGTCGGCGCGAGCAGACCGACGGTGAAGGTTTGCGGTCCGCTGGTCCCGCCGGCGGTCGTGACCGTCACCTGGCGGCCACCGGGCGCTGCGGTCAAATCGAGCACGAAGTTGGCCGTCAGCGACGTCGTGCTGCCCACGATGACGGTGTTGACCGTCACGCCGCCGCCGGCGACGGACACGGTCGTGGCGCCGACGACGAAATTGGCGCCCGTCAGCGTGACCGCCACCGTGGTGCCCCGGGGGCCCAGATTCGGCGCGATGGTGGTCAGCGTCGGTACCGGCAGATTGACGGTGAAGGTTTGCGCGCCGCTGGTCCCGCCGGCGGTCATGACCGTCACCGCGCGGGGACCAACAACGGCCGCCGCATCGAGCACGAAATTGGCGGTCAGTGACGTACTGCTGCCCACGACGACGCTGGTGACCGTCACGCCGCCGCCGCCGACGGTCACCGTCGTGGCGCCGACGACGAAATTGGTGCCGGTCAGCGTGACCGCGACCGTGGTGCCCTGCATGCCTTGATTCGGCGAGACGCTGGTCAGCGTCGGCGCAGCCGTCGTGGGAGGACTGACCGTAAAGGTTTGCCCGCTGCTGGTCCCGCCGGCGGTCGTGACCGTCACCGTGCGAGCACCGGCCGCTGCTGTCGGAGCGATCACGAAGTTGGCGGTCAGCGACGTACTGCTGCCCACGATGACGGCGCTGATCGTCACGCCGTCGACGGCGCTGACCGTTACGCCGCCGCCGCCGACGGTCACCGTCGTCGCGCCGACGATGAAATTGGTGCCGGTCAGCGTGACCGCCACCGTCGTGCCCGCGCTGCCTTGATTCGGCGCGATGCTGATCAGCGTCGGTACGCCCGCCGTCGCCACGACTGCGCGTCGATCGGCGTCGGCGCCACGATCGAGTAAATCGCCGGGATGGCGGCGGCCGCGACGCCGCGCGCGAGCAGGTCGCGTCGCGACACCCGTGCGACCTCGGCGACCGGCGCCGACAGCAGGTGTGCGGCGGCCAGCTCCTGCAGCGTCAGTCGCACGACCGCTTCGGCATCGTCGATCGACGCCTCGGCGGAGAGGGCCGCGGCCAGCTCGGCCGGCGCCGTCCGGCCGTCACACCGTTGCCAGACAAACGCCGCCGTGTGGTTCAACGCATGGACGCGCTGGCGCGCGGTGTCGTAGACGCACAGCTCGCCGTCGATCGACTCCACGTGCACCGATTGGATCCGCTGGGGATGAGGAACCGCTGACATGGGGCCTCCCTGACGGCGAAACTCAGGAACTACCGCAGTTCACGTCGACGTAGCACACTCCGCACCACGACGTCTGCCTCCGGCCGCAGACTCTCCAGCGCGATGGCCTGCGTCGCCACCACCTTCAGCATCGCCATCGCGTACTCCGGATCCCGCCGCGCGGCCACCGTGTGCTCCATCAGCTTGACGAGCGCCTGCGCCGCGCTCAGACGTCGCGGGTTCCACATCGCGTCCGGCTGGTAGGACGTCAGAAGAATAACGCCAACGGGCAGCGAGGCCGTTTCGGTGCGCGAGCCGAGGTCCGCGGCGGTGAAGGACACACGATTGCGATGGGAACTGCGAATGCTCAAGGGCCGCGCATACGGGTGCACGCAGCCATGGCGATCGAGCCGCGCGTATTCGTCGGACAGGTAGGTCGCGCCTGCGGCGAGGAACGCGCGGACGAGCGTCGTCTTTCCCGATCCGCTCGCGCCCGGCATCACGATGGCGCGGTCGTGCCACGCCACGACGCCGGCGTGAACGAAGAGCGAGTCGCGGGCGCGTTCCGCCGCCAGCAGCTCGGCGTGGCGCTCGAACGCGTCGAGCACGACGGGAAGATTCAGGCTTTCAATCAAGGAGTCGCCGCCGACGGTGAGCCGGTACGGCGCCTCCGGATTACCAGCACGGCGCAGCTCGTACCACGTCGAAATCTCGGGCGAGGTGACCGCCGACGCGTGCCAGCCGAGAGGCACTCTCGCGGCGAGCCGATCGAGCAGGTCGCCGTCCTGGGCGCGCAGCCCATAGCGTTGCCCGTGCGCGACGAAACAGCGCTCAACGCACACGAACCGTGCTCCACGGTGCCTCCCGCGCGCATGAGTTCCTTGTTGCAGCAAAAGACGATCCGCTATGGCACCTGGAGAAGCCGCTCGGGGACGCTGAAATTACTCGGTGAGCGTATGCTTTCAGGCCTGCCCATGATCGACTACGCGCGTCAGACCCGTTCCGGAATCTTCCTCGCAGCCCTCACCGTGGCGGCATCATTCGCTGTCGTGTTCCGCGAAGACGGGCCCGTCGCGGCGATGTTCCGCGCCGATCTCAAGCGGGAACAGGCGCTGGCCTTGAGCTTCCAGCCGACCGAGTTGCCGGCGGCCACGTCCCCGACGGCCCTGCACGTGTATCTCAGCGCCGGTGATCTCGAGCGCGCGTTCGACAGCGTCGAGTTTCGGCCCGACGCCGCGATCGTGCCGCACCAATACCAACCTGGTGCTGACGGCGGCGTCTCCGTCCACCCAACGCGTGCTGGTCGCACGTGTTCAAAAACAGCCGCAAGTGATGGCCGATTCTGCAGGGTCAGATCGCGACGCGCCGAAAGCAGACGTCTGCGTGCCGGCGACGGCGGCGGAGTGCTGCAGATTGGCGTCGACTTTTTCGTTGCGCAGCTGCCGGCGAGCGGAAGCGCAGCCGGCGGAAAAGGGCGCATTTCCGAAATGGGGTGTGCCTGATCGCCACAGACTTTGCCACTGGTGGTGCCTGCTCCATTGCCAGCTGTTCTCGCAGGATCGCGTGCGCAAAGGAGTTGCGGGATGCCTTGCCGCTATTGGATGCCGCTGGCGCCGGAACGGTCGCCATGCCGCTGCTTGGCGCCGCCAGTGCCAAGACGCAGTCGAAGGATCCGGTCTATGAAGGCCAGCGGCAGCTGAAGGAATGCCGGCAGCTCAATGCGGCGGCAGGGATCGCCCTGGGAATCCACGACTTTGCGCCCAGCCGCCGCACGCTGCGCGCGATCGGCATCGTCCAGTGGAGCCAGGAGATCAACGAGATGTTCCCGGCCAGCCGTCTCGGGCAGGCCGCGTACCGCGTCTACGCGGAACAGATCAAGCAGGCCGTCAACAGGGGAATCGCCGGCGAAAGGACAAAGCCGAGCGACGTCGACGGCAACTGTTCCGCCACCTTTGGCCAGTGACCGGATGGGCGCACACGCGAACGCGGCGAAAGCCGATTAGAGAAGCTGGTCACGCTCTCCAGCCTGAACAGCGCGCGGCTCATCGCGCGACGACGCCGAGCCGGTCAGTGCGCACGCATCGCATGCCCTACGGGCGACCCCGCTGACCGTCACGGTGACGGTAGCTGCCCGGCTGGGCGGGCTGGGAAGTTACCGACGAGCGTGGGCGCGTTCGGATCGATTGTCACCGCCGAACTGACGGCGAGGCTTTGTCCCACGGAAAACGAGCACGAGACAAGCGGGCGGCGGTTGAGCTTCGGCAAACAGCTCGCCCTTTTTCAGGCGCGTGTTCAATACCGCCAGTCGTGCCACGTCGACGGGCAGTGTGTCGCCGCCTATTGCAGGCCGGTCGATTGTTCAGCTCGCGCCGCCAGCGCTTGATCTCCTGCCGCAAGCCGAGGCTCGGCGCCGAGGTCGTCATTGCTGCCCTGCGGCGACGGCGTCGCGCCATCGAGCATGACCGCCCCGATCTGCACTACGTCACCGACCTTTACGCGACGCGGGTACGTTCCGATCACGAGTTGCACCGGCGAATCCACGAACACGCCGGCGGTGTAGCCACGTGTGTCCGTTCGATCGTCTTGACTTGAGATGCCATTGTCCGGCGCGGGATCCTCTATTCGGAAGACGACGAGTGTATCTGCGAGGTGACGCCGCACGAAGGACGCGTGTTCGGGCATCACCTTGCCCCTGGGATCGAGCAGACGAATGCCTACTTCGTGTGCTTTCTGTGGATCACCGATCACGGCGCGCAAACCCGCATCGGCCCACGCGACGGTAAAGGTGGCGGCGTGTGCGGCAGCGTCGACCAACGCCGGCACCGAGGTCGACGAGGCCTGGCCCGACTGATTGACGACGATCGACGTGCCACTCACCTGTCCGCGAATGTAGTTGTAGCACCTCGAACAGCTCGTCGATTGCCGGCATGAAGTAGTAGCGGCCACCGACGGTCGCGGCCGCGAGCGATTCGAGCAACGGCTGATCGGACGCTGGTCCCATCGCGCAGGTGAACAGACGCACATCGGCAGGCAGTGCCTGCGCCGCCTGGAGCGCTGACGGGCGCGTCGAGCCGACAGGAGCACAGCCCTTGTTGTCGTAACCATCCGAGAACAGCACGATGGCACGCGGTGACGGCGCCGCGCTCAGGAGCGCTGCCCCCGATGCGATGCCGTCGCCCATCGCGGTGCAGCCGCCAAACGCTACGTTGGTCACTGCGGCCATCGCGCGTGTCTTTCACCGGCTGCCCGGTGATCTCTTCGACGGCAGTGCCGGCCGGCGGAAACTCCACCCGGGCGTCGTCGCCAAAGCTGACGAGGCCCACGTGATCGGCGACGCCCATCAGATCGATGAATTGCCGCGTGCAGATGCGCGTGATGTCGACGTAACCGAAGAACATCATGCTACCCGAGCGATCGAGGACGGTGGCGACATTCACCGGCGCCGCATCGGGAACATCGGCGTTGTCGATCACCAAGGCGAAGTCCTGCCAATCGGACGTGATCGCCGGATTCGCGCTGGCGAGGAGAGACGCGGCGATCACCCGCACTTCATAGATGCCCAATGGCTGCTGAATGTACACACACTCCACGTTGTTGAGAGAGTCGAACGAACCGCCAGTGACCGAGAAACCCGACTGGAACACGTTGCCTTTGAAGATGCGCGCGGTGTTGACCTCTCTCACTTCCAGATCGAGATCGTTCAGGCGCGCCCGGTTGGTGCTGCTACCGACGCTGCCGACGGCGTCGGTCCAGGCGAGCGTGATGCGCAGCGGGCGTGCCGTGTCGACTGGCGCCACCTTGATGAGCAGTTCCTGTGGCGGTTGATCGACGGTGAACGCATGACGCTGGTCCGAGTAGATCCCCGGTCCTCTGTCGGACGCCGGACTCTGCTGCAGGATGTTGTTCAGGCACAATCGTCCCCAGCCCTGATCGTTATTGGGAATGTGCGCCACTGGCTGGCTGTCGCGAGCCTCGAGGTTAGCAGCGATCAGATCGCCGGGGCTGCCGTTGTTCAGCATGCGCACGAAAATGCGGCTCGTCGTCGCATCGAACGCCCACTGTCCAGCACTCGTGATTGCCGCGGCATTCGCCACCTGCGTCAGCAGAGTAGTGACCTCCACCACCGCGTTGGGGACGAAGGTCAGCTGACGACGGAAGACGTTGGCGGTGGTGTCTGGCCCCCATCGGTCCTTGTCGAACTGCACCGCATTCAGGGACCGCCAGTTCTCGCCACCGGCGAGGTTCTCGGCAGAGTTGACGAGCAGGGCCTTCAGCATGGCCGGGCTGGGCGTCTTGCCGCCGGTGCGATTGCGCCACCATTCCGTGATCACGCCACACGCGCCGGCGACTTGCGGCGCTGCCTGCGACGTGCCGGTAAGTGAGGTGGTACTGGTCGATCGTCGCGGCGGGATTGGCGGGATCGGGCCTGCCTGTGCCTGGAATCGGCGTGAAGGCCGTCGACGTGCGCGAAAATGCGGCCGACACGTCAGTGCCGGGCGCGACGATGGTCGGCAGGATCCGCATGTCCACCGCAGGCCCTCGTGATGATGTGCCGGCGATGCCGCGGATGTCCTCGGACGGAAAGCCCTGCGCGGGGCGCGACGTCAGCGAGTTGCCGACGATGATGGCGTTCTTGGATTCGTGTGGTGTGGTGATGCTCCGCGGCCGCCCGCCGGCATTACCGGCGCTGAACACGACCGCGAGCGACTCGAGCGCCGGGCTCGTGGGGTTCGGATTGCGGACGGCAAGATCGACCTCGCGGCACTGTGCGTCATAGCCGTCGCCGCCGTCGTTGTTCGCCCCCCAACTGTTGTTCATCACCGTCGCGCCGTTTCGCGCCGAATCCGCTGCAAGAGTGGCAAAGGCCGGCCGCGGGTAGACGTTGCCATCGAGAGCGTTCTGGGTGACATAGCGAGCACCAGGCGCCACCCCTTGTCCCCAGAGAAAGTTGTTCGGCGCCGCCGCCTCCGTCTGCGCGGTCGCCGCGTTTCCGAGCGCAATGCCGGCGACGTGCGTGCCGTGGCCAATCGTGTCGGTGACGCTAGCGCCGGCGCTGTAGTCGACGAACGCCGCCTGACGTCCGCGCAGGTCTGCATGCGCCACTGCCGTTGCGTTGTTGGCGTTGGCGTCCACGCCGCTGTCGACGATGGCAATCGTGACGCCGGTGCCGTCCACGCCCACCTGCGCGAGCCACGGCTGGTAGCCGGGAACCGGCGCGGTGGCGGGTGCCGCCGTCGTGTCGAGATTCTCGGCCACGATCTGCGATTCGCGCTCGCCGTCCGGCTGCATGCGCGGGACCGGCTCCACCCAGCGAACGTACGGCACGCGCGCCAGCACCTCGATACCGGCGTCTTGCACCCTGAAGATCGCGTACTCGCCGCCGTAGACGGCAGGCTGGCGTGCCTGGTCGAGGATGCGTCCGCCAGCGGCATCGATCGCCGCACGCACGGCGCCGGCCTCGCTACTCGGATAGACGCCAACCGATACGTACTCGATGTTGGCCGCAGCGTTGGAGGAGATCCGATAGGCGGGCTTCAGCGGGCCGGTCCAAACGACGAACGGAAGATCGCGCAGTGCGGTCACCACAACGGTCGGCGCAGACACGAACAACCCGTAGCCGGAGACGGGCTCCACGACGTCTAGGCCACGAGCTTCGATCGCCCTCACCCACGTGTCGAGGGGCGGACCGGCGAGCTGTACCAAGTGATGCGGCCAGCCAGGCAATTCGTCTTCACCGAGGTCGAGATCGCGCGGCACATCGGGCTCGGCGTCGGTCTCGACATCGATGGTGTAACGGCCGATGCGTAACAGATTGGTGTCGGGAAGGAGCTTGACCCGGAAGCCTGCGGCCTCGAGCGCCTCGAATTGACTGTCGGTTCCGCGCACCAGCATTCCGGCTGGCGTGTCGGCCTCTTGAACGACGCCGGTTGCCTCCATTGCTGGCAGCATCGAGGCGCTTGCAGGCTCGGGTGCCGTCTCCGGACGCCGGGTAATCAGCGCTTTGTTCGACATCGGTGGTCCTGCCCTAGCGAAGCTCCGCCTCAAACCGCCCCGAAGAAACCGTCGGCTCCGCTTCGCTAGGGGCAGTGTTGTTCTGCCCCGCTCCGCGGGGCGACATCTTCTGCGGCCGCGGAAAACTTGCCTCGATTGTCACGATTGCGGCTTAGAAGATGTTTAGCGCAACAGCGGCAGGTAGGATACTCCGCTGTGGCCCGGCGCAGGAGGTCGAGCCGAGGGATCGCCAATGCTGTCGTTCTCCGCCGCGTAGGATCAGGCCCTGCTACCGCGCGAATGGGATATCCTCGGCCTCTAACTGGGTCGGTGGCCGACCGCCCCCACTCGGGCTGTTCGAACCTTGCATACATGGTTCAGACAGCGGCTGGAGCCCGCTCGAGCGGCGAGTCTTGCCCATGAATAACAGGCTGCGACACGACGTGGGCGCGCCAGTCGACTTGACGCGGCGCCAGATGGTCGGACCGGTCCGCAGCAGTCACCCGGTGTATGTGGATCTGCTGCCACCGTGCAATGACGCGTGCCCGGCCGGCGAGAACATCCAGGCGTGGCTTGCGCATGCGCAGGCGGGCCGCTTCCGGAAGGCGTGGGAAGCGCTGATTCGCGACAACCCGTTCCCTGCCATTCACGGACGCGTCTGCTATCACCCGTGCGAGACGAGCTGCAATCGCACACACCTTGACAGCAGCGTCAGCATACACGCGGTCGAGCGTTTCCTCGGCGATCTGGCCATCGTAGAGCGCTGGCCAATGCCGGTCGACCGCCCGCCGTCAGGGAAGCGCGTGCTGGTGATCGGTGCCGGTCCGAGCGGCTTGTCGGCTGCGTATCACCTCGCTCGACTCGGGCACTTGGTGGAGATCCACGATGCCGGCCCGGTCGCCGGCGGCATGCTCCAGTTCGGCATTCCCGCCTATCGCCTGCCGCGCGACATCGTCGCCAGCGAAACCGGCCGCCTCGAAGAGATGGGTGTGCGGTTCGTGTTCGACCACAAGGTCGAGAACGTGTTGGCCGAACAGAGTGCCGGTGCCTTCGATGCCGTGTACGTGGCCGTGGGCGCGCAGGCGAACCGACACGTGGACATCCCGGTGAGGGACTCGGCCCGGGTGCTGGCGGCCCTGCCGATGTTGCGGGACGTCGGCGGCGGCGAGCGTCCCAGGATCGGTCGTCGCGTGGTGATCTACGGCGGCGGCAACACGGCCATGGATGCGGCACGCACGGCAAAACGACTGGGCGCCGAAGAGGCGGTGATCGTCTACCGACGCGACCGGGCTCACATGACCGCGCATTCATTCGAGGCTGACGAAGCCGCCGCCGAAGGCGTGAAGATCAAGTGGCTGAGTGGCATCAAGGACATTTCCGGTTCGGATATCACGGTGGAACGGATGGAGCTGGACGCCAATGGCCGGCCCCAGCCCACAGGAGAGCTCGAGATGCTGAAGGCAGACACCGTGATCCTGGCGCTCGGTCAGACTACCGACATCGCGTTCCTCCGGAAGGTCCCGGGCATCGAGTTCGCCGCCGACGCCACCATCATCGTCGGCGATGACATGCAGACCGGCCACTCGGGTATCTTCGCCGGTGGTGATGTGACCCCTGCGACCCGCACCGTGACCAATGCGACGGGCCAGGGCAAGCGCGCTGCACGACACATCGATCGGTGGCTGCGCGACGAGGCGGCGCCACGATCCGATCGCCATCGTCTGATCCCCTTCGAAGAGCTGCACCTGCCCATGTACAACGACACGCTGGCCCCGCGCGAAACGGAGGTACCGCCCGACCACCGCAAGGGTTTCGACGAGGTCGTGATGGGGCTCGACGCCGGGCAGGCTCAACACGAGGCTGGGCGCTGTCTGTCCTGCGGCAACTGCTACGAATGCGACAACTGCTTTGCCGCCTGCCCGGAAGACGCCATCGTCAAGCTCGGGCCTGACAGGGGTTACCAGATCAACATGACGCGCTGCACAGGCTGCGCGATTTGCTTCGACCGCTGTCCCTGCCATGCCATTGAGATGGTCCCCGAGACGGCCGTGGAGCCAGGGCGATGAGCAGGCGCACCACGATGGATGGGAACACCGCGGTCGCGACGGTCGCGTACAAGGTCAACGAGGTCTGCGCGATCTATCCGATCACTCCCTCATCGACAATGGCCGAGCTGGCTGACGAATGGGTGGCGCAAGGCCGACCGAATCTCTGGGGCGACGTGCCGGTCGTGCAGGAGATGCAGTCGGAAGGTGGTGCCGCGGGCGCCGTGCACGGCGCGCTGCAATCGGGCGCGCTCACGACGACCTTCACCGCATCGCAGGGCCTGATGCTGATGCTGCCGAACATGTACAAGATCGCCGGCGAACTCACGCCCGCGGTGTTCCATGTTGCGGCGCGGGCCCTCGCGACCTCGGCGCTGTCGATCTTCGGCGACCATTCGGACGTCATGGCGGCGCGCGCGACGGGATTCGCGCTGCTCGGCTCCGCAACGGTGCAAGAGGCGCACGACTGCGCGCTCGCGGCGCAGGTGGCCACGCTCGAGTCGCGCGTGCCGTTTCTGCATTTCTTCGACGGGTTTCGCACCTCCCACGAATTGAACACGCTGGAGTTGCTCGACGACTCGGTGCTCCAATCGATGATCGACCACTCACTCGTGCGCGCGCACCGTGCGCGCGCGCTGAGCCCGGAGCATCCGTTCGTGCGCGGCACCGCACACAATTCCGACACGTTCTTCCAGGCGCGCGAGGCGGTCAACCCGTACTACGTGGCGGTCCCCGGCATCGTCGCCAAGGTGTTCGACCGTTTCGGCGCGCTCACCGGGCGGCACTACAGGCTGTTCGAGTACGAGGGCGCAGCGGATGCCGAACGAGTGCTGATCCTGATGGGCTCCGGGGCCGAAACCGCTCGCGAAACGGTCAAGGCCCTGGTCGCCGCCGGCGAAAAAGTGGGCGCGATCCAGATACGTCTGTTTCGACCCTTCTCAGCAGAACACCTCCTCGCCGTGCTGCCCACCTCGGTGCGCCGCATCGCCGTGCTCGAGCAGATCAAAGAGCCGGGGGCCACAGGCGAACCTGTGTACCTCGACGTGGTCGCGACGCTCGCGACCGCCGTGAGCCGCGGCACGCGAGCGGCGCTGCCACTGATGGTGGGCGGCCGTTATGGGCTGGCGAGCAAGGACTTTCCACCCGCACTAGTCAAGGCGGCACTCGACGAGCTGAAGGCGGATTCGCCGCGACATGGCTTTACGCTCGGCATCGACGACGATGTCACCCATCTCAGTCTGGTGCCGGATCCGGCGTTCAACCTCGATAAGCCTTCCGTCAAGAGCGCCGTCTTTTTCGGCCTGGGCGCGGACGGCACGGTGGGCGCCAACAAGAACACGGTCAAGATCATCAGCGAGGACGCGGGACTCTTCGCGCAGGGATATTTCGTCTACGACTCGCACAAGTCCGGCGCGCAGACCATCTCCCACCTGCGCTTCAGCCCCGAGCCCATCCATGCGCCTTACCTGATCACTCGCGCCGGCTTCGTGGCGTGTCACAAGTTTGATTTCCTGGAGCGTCTGGACGTCCTGCGCATCGCCGCGCCGGGTGCCACGTTCCTGCTCAATGCGCCGTATGGCCCGGAGGAGGTGTGGGATCGGCTGCCGCGCCCCGTGCAGCAGCAGATCATCGACAAGAAGCTGCAGTTCCACGTGATCGACGCGTCGCGCGCCGCCCGGGAGCTGGGGCTCGGCGCACGCGTCAACACGATCCTGCAGACGTGCTTCTTCGCACTATCGGGCGTGCTTCCCCTGCACGAGGCGATCGCGCAGATCAAGCATTCGATCGAGGAGAGCTACGGCGGCAAGGGCGATCGAGTCGTGGAGATGAACATGGCGGCGGTGGACGGCGCGCTGGAGCGCCTGCACGAGGTCGCGGTCCCGGCCCGCGTCACCGCCACACGAGGACCGATCCCGTTGGTGCCGATCGAGGCTCGGGCGTTCATCCACGACGTGACCGCGAAGATATTCGCGGGGCTTGGCGACGAGATCCCGGTCAGCAAGATGCCAGTCGATGGCACGTTCCCTTCGGGCACCACCGCCTACGAGAAGCGAAACGTCTCCGACACCGTGGCGGAATGGCGCCAGGACCTCTGCATCCAGTGCGGTCAGTGCAGCTTCGTGTGTCCGCACAGCGTGATCCGCTCACGCTACTACGCCCGTGACGCGCTCGACGGTGCGCCATCGCGCTTCCCGTCGGCCGCGATCAACACCCGCGGGTACCCCGATACACGGTTCACCCTCCAGGTTTATCTCGAGGACTGTACCGGCTGCGGGTTGTGCGTGGAGGCGTGCCCCGTGCACAGCCCGGTGGAGCCAGACACCAGAGCCATCAACCTGGTGGACAAGCAGCCGATCTTCGAGCGCGAGCGCGAGAACATCGCCTTTTTCGAGACGCTGTCAGTCAACGATCGCGCGCGGGTGGACTTCACACAGGTGAGCGGCGTGCAGTACCTGCAACCGCTGTTCGAGTTCCCGGGCGCGTGCGCCGGCTGCGGCGAGACGCCATATCTGCGGTTGCTGAGCCAGTTGTTTGGCGACCGCCTGCAAGTGGCCAACGCCACCGGCTGCTCGTCGATCTATGGCGGGAACCTCCCGGCGACACCGTGGACGGTGAACCACGAGGGCCGCGGTCCAGCGTGGTCCAATTCGCTGTTCGAGGACAACGCCGAGTTTGGCCTGGGCTATCGCCTGGCCGCCGATCAGCACCTGGCGCTCGCGCGCAGGCTGTTGGCCGAATTGAGTGCGGAGGTGGGCGAGGACCTCGCCGCAGCGATCGCCGGCGCGACGCAGATTGAGGAGTCGCAGATCCGCGCCCAGCGTGAACGCGTGGCGAGCCTGAAGGTTCGTCTGCTTGCGCTGAAGGCACGCGATGAACGCTCCGCCAACTTGCTGTCGGTCGTCGATCACCTGGTCCGGCGCAGCATCTGGATCGTCGGTGGCGACGGGTGGGCCTACGACATCGGCTATGGCGGCCTGGATCACGTGCTGGCGCAAGGGCTCGACGTCAACATTCTTGTGCTCGACACCGAGGTGTACTCCAACACGGGGGGCCAGTCGTCCAAAGCCACCCCGCTCGGAGCGGTCGCCAAATTCGCCGCGGCCGGAAAGCGTACCGCGCGCAAGGACCTGGCCTTGCAGGCGGTCTCGTACGGCAATGTCTACGTCGCGCAGGTGGCGATGGGGGCCAACCCGCAGCACACGCTGCAAGCGTTTCGCGAAGCCGAGGCCTATCACGGAACATCGCTGATCCTGGCGTACAGCCAGTGCATTGCCCACGGCATCGACATGCGAACGGGCATGCGCCAGCAGGACCTGGCCACCGCCTGCGGCTACTGGCCGTTGTTCCGGTTCAATCCCGCGATGCGCACAGTGGACGCCAATCCGTTCCGCCTGGATTCGCCGCGACCGACCATTCCGTTCAAGGATTACGCCTACAACGAAATTCGCTACCGCTCGCTGGCGACGACGCGGCCGGAGGATGCGCGCGAATTACTCGCGGCCGCACAGCACTGGGTCGACGAAAAATACCGCGTCTACGAGGACCTGGCCGCGCGTGATGGCAGTCGTTTCATTGCCGAAGCAGGGGCTCAGACCTCCGCAACCAGACGGACGGCTCCCGGAGCGTCAGCATGAATCTCGTCACGTCGTATCTGGGCCTCACTCTGCGCGCGCCGCTGATTGCCTCCGCATCGCCGAGGAACGCCGAGCTCGATCACCTGCGCAGGCTGGATGACGCGGGTGTCGGCGCGGTCGTGTTGCCCTCGGTGTTTCAAGAGCAGATCGAGGCGGAGGACAACTACTACGAAACGATCCTTGCCAGCAGCGTCGACAATTCGCCGGAGGCTCAGAGCTACCTGCCGCCGATCGACACAGGCCCGTACGGTCTTGGCCCGGAGCGCCATCTGGATCTCGTCCGACGCGCCAAGGCCTCACTGTCGGTGCCGGTGATCGCCAGTCTCAACGGCTCCTCCGCCAGCGGCTGGACTCGCTACGCCTCACTGCTGGAACAGGCAGGTGCCGACGCGCTGGAGCTCAATATCTACGATGTGCCGGTCGACATCAGCGTCTCCAGCAGCGATATCGAACAGCGCTATCTCGACGTGCTGACGGCGGTGCGCACCGCGGTCACGATCCCGGTGGCGGTGAAGATGCCACCTTATTTCAGCTCGATCGGCCACATGGCCGGCCGCTTCGTCGATGCCGGCGCCAACGGGCTGGTGATCTTCAACCGCTATCTGCAGCCGGATATCGACCTCGTCAACATGCGGCTGTCGACCGAGCTGCCGCTCAGCCAGCCCCAGGAAATGCGGCTGCCACTGCTGTGGACGGCACTCCTGGCCGGCCGGGTCAAGGCCTCGCTGGCGGCATCGACCGGCGTCGAGCAGGCCGACCACATCGTGAAGTTCCTTCTGGCCGGTGCCGACACCGTGATGACCACCGCCGCCATCCTTCGCCACGGGCCCGACTACGTGCGCACGCTGATCAAGGATGTCGAGACATGGATGGAGGTCCGCGGCATCGAGTCGCTGGACCGCATCCGAGGGCAGATGAGCTGGGCGAGAGCAAAGCGGCGCGATTCCTACGTGCGCGCGCACTATCTCCAGTTGCTAGAGGTCTGGTCCAGCGCTCACCACGCGTGAGCACATCGAAGCGACGTCTCTGCCGCCGAGCGCCTTCAGCGCGACCCAGGGTCGGTGCCGCGCCAGCTCAACGTGATTCTCAACTGGACAGAAGAGCTGAAGCGTCTGGTGCCGACGAAGTAACGATCATCGTCTCAGTTCCCGCTGCCGTTCCGCATCCTCCAGCCACTGAGCCATCTTCTCGTCGTTCTTGCCGTAGCGCGCCCAACCCCGGGCGTTGCTGTTCCAGCGGTAGTCCTTGATGGTCATGTCGATGCCGCGATCGATGAGGAATTGCATCGACTCGTAGCTGTTCGGCAAGAAGACCAGATGGTGCAGGATGCTCGCCGGCTCGTGAGAGTTCCAGTTGGTGTTGACGTCTGCGCCGTGCGCGAGGAGGAAGTCGGCCACGTCGAAGTGACGGTTGATGACGGCCCAGGCGAGCGCCGTGTCGAGAACGTGCTGCGCAGTCGGCGCGCCCCACTGGAGGTCGTCGTACTTCAGCGTGTGCGGGTCGTGACAGGGAAAGTGCTTCGCGAGGTCGCCCAGTGCTGGCGCGCCGGACTCTTCGAACCAATGCTGCACCCGCGAGAGGCTGCCCACGCCTGCCGCATGCGGCAGATCATCGGGCAGTGGCCAGATGCGAGTGAGAACAGGAATCAAGTCTGTGTTCCCGTAAGTGACCGCGAACTCGATGGCTTGCGATGGGGGCGGCGGCTGGCGCCGCAGTAGTGCCGGCTCGAGGTCGAGAAGGGCGACGATGAATGCTTCGCGATCGTGCAGCGCTGCCCGCTCGATGATCCCCACCTGAAACCCCACGCGGGCTTCACCAAGCAGCCACGGCTCACGCTGTAACCCGCTGACGAACGTAGTCAGGTCGCCGTCCTGGACCGCGCGCATGACCTGCTGCATGACAAACGCCTGCCACGGTCCGGCCGGTGTGGCGTGCGCGAAGTGCAACACCGATCGCTCTTTGATGAGGGACTTGATGAAGGCGAGGCGGCCCACACTTCCATCGACGTGTTTGCCGAGTTCGGGATCGAGCGCGATCAATCGCTCGAGCAGGAGTGACGCGACGGCCTCGTGCTCGAAGCTGCAGGCGCACATGAACGCGTCATCGACTGCCGCCAGATCGTTCCCGTTCTCATCAAGAGCGGTGCGAACAGCGTCGAGATCACCAAGCGCCGAAAGGGATTTGAGCGTGTGCGGAAGCAGGCCCTTCCGCTGAAACAGCTGCAGCAGCCCCCTGGCGCGGGACTCGAGGAGGCCCTCGCACACCGATGGCGTCACGACCGCGCCGGCGTCGATCAGCAGCTCTGCGCATGCTCCGCGGGTGAACCACCGCTCTCTCTCAGGGTCGCCCGCGTCGCCATAGGCGCCGGTGGCGAATCCCAGCAGGCCGCCCTTGTCCCGGTCGTTGCGCCAGGACAGCAACGCCGGGTATTCAGCCAACAGTCCTTTCAGGCGTTCGACGTCGTTGTCGTGAATGATTCGTCGAGCTTGCGCGGTCGCCCACTCCAACCCTTTGCCGAGGCGTTTGCTCACTTCAGCGGTGAGGTCCTGCCAGCCGGCGTAGCCGTACTCACGCGCGATCACGAGTTGCGCGTTGCGCTGCGTCAAGGGCAGGTCGACATGTGGCTGATGCACTCGGCCACGTGCGATGGCCGCAGCGTCGCCGGCGGCGATGTCGCGCGCGAGTTTCTTTGCCTGTTTGCGGAGGGACTCGAGAGACGGACGAGCAGGGAGAGACTTCGAAGTGGTCATGGCGACCTCCTTTCATCAATCGCCTGTACCCCGCTGAAACCAGGCGGTCCGCCTCCGCAGCAACGCTGCTTCGGCGTGACATCTCGCCGTAGCTCGCTGGGTTCGACCGCGAGCGAAGGCGGATGAAAAGAAGGTGCACGCGCACGCGACTCAGACCAAACAGGTGGGAGTGTTCCCTTGCCGCGGGTGGGAGGCGCCCTGTCAGCGCGCTCCCGGCAGTATCAAGGGACCGCCGCTTCGATGTCAAACGGCTGCACGTGCCGCTTCAGTCGATCGGCCGCACGAGTCTCTTGCCGCGCAACTGTCATCCGCGGGCGGATTGTCGTTTCCGCGACGCGGATCTTCGCTTGCTCTTGGGGGAGGAACCCGATCCGACTTCGTGC
The DNA here is from genome assembly GCA_963773045.1 of uncultured Acidobacteriota bacterium. Taxonomy (GTDB): domain Bacteria; phylum Acidobacteriota; class Vicinamibacteria; order Vicinamibacterales; family UBA2999; genus 12-FULL-67-14b. The sequence continues at coordinate 55,667 of CAVYZT010000006.1, forward strand.
TGGAGTTCCGCGAGTGAGGCTCGCAATCGCTTTAGCACTTCAGCACCTGCTGGCGTGATCCGGTAGACGCGCGCGTCACGCGATCGCTTGGGTTCGGTCGCACGCAACCACCCGCGGCGAGCCATTCTGGCCAGCAAGGGATACAGGGTGCCGGGGCTCAGCCGGTAGCCATGCCGCTGTAGCTCCTCGAGCATCCATTGCCCATACACACCCTGCTCTTCCGCATGATGCAGAATGTGGATCTTCCAGAATCCCAGCAGGAATTCCCGTACGACGGGGTCACTCATTGTTGGTCATGTACCACAGATTGCTCTACGCCGCTTTGCTCTACGCCGCTGGCTTTGCTTCTCGCGAGCGGACGTCAGTTCCAGGACGCAATTCGTCGGTGCCGTGTCCCGCGATCTCGTCGCCCGCCCGCAAGTCGCCGAACACTTCCACCAGCGCTCCCGATGTGAGCCCGGTGCTCACGTCGACCCACTCCGTCTTGCCCCCGCGAATGCGGATCACAAACGTCCGGTCTGTCGTGGCCGCCACACTCGCGCTCGGCACGAACAGCGAGGGCCCTGACCGTCGGACCGGCCATCGTACCTGGCAGAACGTTCCCGGCGCGAGCCGGCCATCGCCGTTCGCCACGTCCAATTCGACCGCCATGGTCCGCGTGCTGACATCCACCGCCTCGGCGATGCGCGCGACTTTGCCGGAGAAGCGTTGTCCGGGGTAAGCGGCCACCGTAAACGAGATCTCAGTGCCATGTTTCATCTCGGCGGTGTAGGCCTCTGGCACGGGCACGACGAGACGGAGCCGATTGGTGTCGACCAGGCGCAGCAGGGGCGTCGCAGCTCCGGCGCCGCTCGAGGGGCCGACCAGGGCACCGGGGTGTACATTCCGCTCGGTTACGACACCCGCGAATGGGGCCGTAACTCGGAGGTACCCTTCCATATCGCGGACGGCGTTCAGCGCCTGGCGCGCGGCCTCAATCGCCTGCTGTGCGGCGAGGACCTGATTCGAGCTGGCGTCCGCCGCCTTTTCTGCGATCACAACGTCGTTGCCGGCCACCACCCCCGGCGTCGCGGAGGCGGCTTTCAATCTGTCGAACGTGCTCTTGTCGGCATCAGCTCTTGACCGCGCAACCGAGAGCTGTGCTTCAGCTCCCTGCAGTTTCGACTGGGCTTCTGACCGTTGCGCCACGAGCTCGGGGGCCTCGAGCGTGGCGAGGAGTTCGCCGGCGCGCACCCTCGATCCGCGATCCACGTTGACCATCTTCACGAATCCCGTGACCCTGGGATAGATGGCCACCGATTGAAAGGCGGTCAATTCGGCCGGCAGGGACAGCTGCACATCGAGAGGCTGTTCGACCACGCGGACGACATCAATCGCCGCGGGCCCGGTCGCCGCGGCGGCTGGCGCACCGCGAGACGCGCTATCACGGCCTCCGCAGGCCGCAGTAGCCAGTGCCACGAGCACAATGCCGATGCGGTGCCACCTACCCACGACGCCACTCCTCGACCTTGTCATAGTCAACCCAGTTGTGTTCGGAACGCGCTGTCCGGATCGTCAGGATCCAGCGACGGTGAGGTGGTGCTCGCCGACTGTTGAACCAGCGAGTACACCGACGGCAGCACGACGAGGGTGGCCAGTGTCGCCGCGGCCAGGCCCCCAATGACGGCTCGGCCCAGGGGCGCGGTGGCCTCAGCGCCTTCGCCCAGCGCGAGCGCCATCGGGATCATTCCGGCGATCATTGCCGCGCTCGTCATCAGCACGGGACGCATGCGAGCGCGTGCGGCATGGATCGCGGTGCGTAGTGCAGATCCCCCGTGGCGGCGGGTCTGCTCCGCAAACGTCACGAGCAGGATCGCGTTCGCGACCGCCACACCAATCGCCATGATCGCGCCCATGAATGACTGAACATTCAGTGTGGTCCCCGTCAGCCACAGGATCACGACTACTCCCGCGAGCGCAGCGGGAACCGTTGAGACCACGACGAAGGCGAGCCGGAGCGACTGGAAGTTGGCCGCTAACAGCAGAAAGATCGCCACTACCGCCACGATGAGACCGGCGGTGATGTTGGTAAAGGCTTCCTGCATCGCGGCGATTTGTCCGCGTATCGCCACCGTTGCGCCACGAGGCGGCGCACCGGCCCGTCGGATCGCGGCGTTGACCTGAGCGGCGGCTCGCCCCAAATCCTCCCCGAAGACGTTGGCCGTCAGTGTCACCATTCTCTGTCCATTGACGCGGTCGTATTCGCCCACAATCGTGGCGTTCTCGATACTCGCCAGATCGCCGAGGAGTGGCTTGGCCGGGCTCCCTGCCGAGACTGGGACGACGCGTAGATCTTCCAGCGTGGTCATCCGCGGCTGCGGAACCTGCACTTGGACCTGGAAAGCGATGCCGGTCCGCGAATCCGCCCAGTAATTCGGGGCCACGAACCGGCTCGACGAAGTCGCCGCGGCAAAGGACCTTCCAACTTGATCGACTGTGACGCCGAGCTGCCCCGCCATCTGCCGGTTCACGTTCACCTGAATCGCCGGGTAGTCGAGCGTCTGACCGAATTGCAGGTCGCGCAAGGAACCAATCTGCGAGAGTTCGTTCCGCACCGTTGTCGCGAACGCTCGACTCGCCGTGAAGTCGGGGCCGATCACCGCAATTTCAACCGGCGTGGGTGCGCTGAAGTTCATAATCCGGCTGACGATGTCTCCTGGTTCGAATGAGAACTGCGCCTCAGGGAATCTCTGGTGGAAGGCTCCGCGCAGTTTCTCCTGAAGGTCCTCGAGATGTATCGGTGCGTCCGGCCGGAGTGCCACCTGAAGTACCCCTTCATGCGAGCCGCCGGTCCACAGGAAGATCGTATTGATCGGATACGACGAGGGCTGCACTCCGACATAGCCGAGCGTGATGTCCACGTTGTCCTGGCCGGCTGTGTCCCGGATGACGTCGAGCACGTCGCGTCCCAGCCGCTCGGTCGATTCGAACTTTGTGCCTGCCGGGGCGCGGAACCGAAGCTGGAAGGCCTTGACGCCGCTCGGCGGAAAGATCTCGCGACCGAGGGTGAGACCGACGGCGACCACCACGCTCACCGTCACGACGAGGTACATGGTAACAAGCAGGCCGCGGGCAGGAGCGAGTGTGTGAAGAAGGTCGGCTAAGCGATTGCGGAGACCCTCCACCCAGTCGTCCGCGTGCAGCTCTTGTTCCTGAGGGCGCCGGCCTTTGCCCAGCCACCACACCGAGAGCACTGGTACCAACGAGCTCGAGAGCAAGAACGACGCGATCATGGCGAAGCCAACAGCGAGCGAGAGTGGTACGAAGAGCGATCGTGACACGCCGGTCATGAAGAAGGAAGGCACGAACACGGCCACCACCGACAGCATCGCGAGCAGTCTCGGCACGACGACCTCGCCGCTTGCGTCGAGCACCGCGCGGGCGAGCGGCGTTCCGCGCGAGAGGTGAGTGTGAATATTCTCGATCGCGACTGTGGCTTCGTCGACGAGGATGCCGACGGCCAGGGCCAGCCCTCCGAGCGTCATGATGTTGATGGTCTGGCCGGCGCCCCAAAGCGCCACGACGGCCGCCAGCAGCGCGAACGGGATCGTGATCACAACGATCGCAGAACTTTTCCAGTCGCGCAGGAACACCAGCACCATCAATCCGGTCAGGAGCGCACCGAGCACAGCCTCCCGCAGCACGGACTCGAGAGCGGCGGAGACGTTCCTCGACTGGTCCAGTTCGTATGACACGGTGATCTCGTCGGGCACGAGTGCTTGGAATCGACCAAGATTCGCCTTGACCTCGCTGACGACGCTCAGGGTGGACGCGTTCGGGCGCTTCGTCACCGGGATGTAGACGGCCCGTCGGCCGTTGACCAGCGCATACGCAGTCGGAATGTCCGTGCTGTCGCTGACGGAGCCGACATCACGAATCGACACGGGCGTCCCGGCGCCCGTGCGGATCGGCAGGTCGAGGAGGTCGTTGATCGTGCCGACAACGGAATTCAGCGGCGAGATGCGCGTGTCCTCTCCAATGTTGACGCTGCCTGAGGGCATGATGACGTTGCCGGTCGTGACGGCACGAATGACATCGTCGGGCGCCATGCCATACGAACGCAGGCGGTCGGGGTCCACACGAATCACGATGGTGCGCTGACTGCCGCCAAACGGCGGCGGAGAGGTCAATCCGGGGAGGGTCGCGAACTGCGGTCGGACGCGGTTCAGGGCGAGATCCTGAATCTCGCCGAGACTGCGCGTGTCGCTCTTGAAGACGAGATAGCCCACCGGCACAGTCCCGGCGTCGAACCGCATGATGAACGGGCCGACCGTGCCGGGGGGCATGAACGCACGCGCGCGATTCACGTATCCGACCGTTTGCGCGAGGGCCTCGGACATGTCGGTGCCCGGATGAAACGTCAACTTCAGCAGCGACGTGTTCTGAATCGACTTCGACTCGACGCTTTCGATGCCGTTGATGTAGAGGAAGTGGTACTCGTAGTAGTACGTGATGTACCCCTCCATCTGTGCGGGGCTCATGCCTCCGTACGGCTGTGCCACGTAGATGACCGGCAGATCGAGATCGGGAAAAATGTCCGCCCGCATCCGGTTGATGGCAAATCCGGCCATGAGCGCGACCGCGATGACCGCGACGAGAATCGTGACGGGTCGTCGAAGAGCCGCGCGGATCAACCACATGGCTACTGCACTCCCGACCCGCGAAGCAATTCGACCAGCGAGGAAAGACTTCCCTGCGCTACGGCCCGCGCCAGGAGCGCCCGCCACACGTCCACTCGCGCCGCTGCATCTTGATACTCAGCGCCGACGAGGAGATCCTGGGCCTCGGCGACCTCAATGATGCCGGCCAAGCCCGCGTCGTAGCGGGCGCGCGCTTGCGCCTCGCTCTGTCGCGCCGCAGTAAGTTGGATTGGCGTGTTCTGCGCAATGGCTCGGGCCGCATCGACCACGGCGTCGGCCGTCCGCTGTTGACTCGTGACCGTCAAGACCGCTTCGTCATACCGAGCGCCTTCTGCTCGCGTGAGTGCACCGGCGGCTGCCCGGCGCGCCTTCAGGCTCGCGAAGTCGAACAGGTTCGGAAAGACGACCTCCACGCCCGCCGCCCAGTTCGCGCGCTCGAGGCCCAACCCATCGGCGCCTCCGTCCAACTGCCCGTCGGGGTTTGCCCCGCTGCCTCGTGCGAAGACGCTCGATTGCAGGTAGAGTCGTGGACGATCCGTCTTCGCCAGGACCGTCTCCCGGGCGCGCGCGAGGTCCACGGCCGCTTGTTCGGATTGGATCAGCGGATGCTCCGGCACCGAAACAGTCGGCGGAACGCTGGGGGCCGCGTTGTCCAGCAGTCGTGCCGAGTTCACGACGACGGGCCCCTCGGCGATTCCGAGCACCCGGCCCAGGGTCGCTTGGGTGACGGTCACCGCTTGCCGTGCCTGGATGGATCGCGTTCGCGCGGCGGCCAGTTCGGCGTCGGCGCGTGAAGCCTCGGCACCTGGGCGCAGTTGGTTGTCAACCAACGTGTGCGCCGCACGGGCGAGGACGTCCCGCCGCTTGACGTCGGCCTCGGCTGCTGCAAGTGCCTGTTGGGCGCTGACGACGCCGAGAAACGCGACACCGACTGCGTTCTGCACGGCGAGTCGCGTCAAACCCTCCTCCGCACGAGCACGCACGAGGCCGGCTTCAGCCTCGCGCGTCGTGGCGTTCCGAAGGCCGAAGTCGACAGGCTCCCAGGAGAACAGCGCTCCTGCGGCGCTTCCCCAGACGCTCTGCCCTGACGCAGACGGCAATACGGGCCCTGAGATCGAGGGGAGGACGGACTGCGGCAGGAGCTGGCCGAAGCTGTTGTTGGCCGTGGCGCGGTTCGTCTGCCAGAGCGAATCGAAGCGCGGCAGGGCGGCGGCCTTGGCCACGCTGACGTTGGCCGTCGACGCGTTCACTTGCTCCAGCGCCGCTCTCACGGTCGGGTAGTGATCGAGCGCGTACTGAAGCGCCTGCTCGAGCGTCAGGGCGGTCGGGGGGTTCTGCGAGCCGCCGGTTTGTGCTCGCGCCGTCGTTGACAGCGCCACAACACTCGCGAGGACCACAGCTAGACGAGATCGATTCATCGGCGGACTCGGTGCGGTGAATGGGTCGGGCTGAAGCACTCGCCAGAGAGTTCCTGCTCGCGATTTCGCGCGCCAACGAGGGCGGTGCGGTCCCGTTTTATCATCGGATTTCGACTACTGTAACCGATTACGGAAGCCGAGCCTAAACGCCTACGTCTTGTGAGTCCTCGCGTCGGTGCTGTATGGCGGGATGGACGGCCTGGGACTCGAAATCCCGCAGTCTCGAGCGCGAGTTGGGACGAAAATGCGGCCCGACTGGCCGAGCCTCGCGATCCACTTCTGCTATCGCCGAAGCCGGCTCAGGACTTGACGTCCACTCCGGCGCTGCTTTCCCGGCGGTGCAGTCGCGGCGCTCGATCCGCACATCGGCTCCGAGCGTGGCCCGTAGATCGCGCTGAAAGCGCACCGCGGAGACACGAGCCTGCAGCGATCGCACCCGGTCTCGCCGCCGCGGACCTCAACTGCCGGATGGATCCGGCGGCAATGACGCGGCCGGGCCTAGTCCGCGGTGACGGGCGATTCGGCGCTGGCGGGCGTTGCATCCGGCGGCGCGTCCTGCTCGGCGATCCAGGTGCTGAGCTCCGTGTAGGCGACGGCGAGGACCACGGGGCCGACGAACAGGCCGACCAGCCCGAAGCCGAGCAGGCCGCCGATCACGCCGGCCATGATGAGCAGCAGCGGCAGGTCGGCGCCGCGGCGGATCAGAATCGGCCGGAGCACGTTGTCGAGCAAACCGACAATCACCGTCCACGCGAACAGTCCGATCGCCGTCGTCGTGGCGCCGTCGACATAGAGCCAGACGACCGCCGACAGCATCGGCAGCACGGGTCCGATTTGCGCGATGCAGAACACGAACATCACGGCCGCGAAAATCGAGACGTAGGGTACGCCGGCCACGGCGACACCGGCGGCCCCGAGCGCGGTCTGGACGATCGCGGTGACAACGATGCCGAGCGCCACCGCGCGGATCGAGCCGGCGGCGAGCAGCACCAGGTGATCCCCGGCCTCGCCCTTCAAGCGGCGGGCGAAGCGGCGCACGCCGAGCGCAGCCGTCTCGCCGTTGACGTAGAGCACCCCGCACAGCAACACCGTCAGGAGCAGGTGGAGAAGGAACGTGCCGAAGCTGCCGGCGCGGTCGGCGATCCAGGCGACGACCAGCGTCACGTAGGGCGCGGCCTTGCTCGCGAGCTCCTCCGGCGTCGCCGCAGCGTAAACGCGCCACTCGGCGGTAAGCTTCGCGCCGACGACCGGAACGCTCTCGATCCAGACCGGCGGCATCGGAATTCGGATCTCGGCGACCGTGATGTCCGACAACCGCGCGGCCTGTTGCGCGATCGTCGATACCGCGATGGCGAGCGGCGCGACGACGATCACGAGCAACAGGGCCGTCATCACCACCGCGGCCAGGCTGCGACGGCCCCACAGCGCGCGCTGCAGGCGCAGCAACAACGGCCAGGTCGCGACCACAATCATCGTCGACCATATCAGGGCGGGCAGAAAAGGACTCAGGATCCACAGCGCGCCGCCGATCAGCAGCAGAATCAGGAGCACGCCGAGCACGATTCGCACCAGATCGCGGGAGCCCGGCGGCAGATTCATCGGAAGCCCCTCATTAGGCGTCAGCTCGGTGGTCGCAAACCGGACGCCGGGCAGTTGCTGCTCCGCCAGCGTCACCCCTACGACGCCACGATTGCCAACGCGTCGCCGTTGAAATCATAGCGCGGACTGTGGACGTGCACGGTGCGCTCGCCGATGCCCAAGATCGACCACCACACCGACGGCCGCTCGCTCTCGGTGTTGACGAACATCCACATCAACATGAGCGCCGAAGCAGCCGAGAAAGACCCAACTACCACCGAACTTGGCCATGCCATCGGCAAGACGCTCCCCCAGCGTGAGACGCTGCTGGAACACATCAGTCGGATCCTTGCGGGCGCGGATGTCGTCCCAGCGCATCAGGCGGGCGAGCGCGGTGCGCTCGAGCTCGGGCAGGCGGCGCAGTCTGTGTCAGCGCTCGGACGAGAAGATCACGAGGAGGCAGGCCTGACCTCGATCGCAGCGACGGCATAGAGCCGACGTGCCTGATCGAGCTGCGCGCCAAGACGCCGAACCATACTCCGCCACTCCGGATCCTCGGCAGCGTCGCCGGTGACTGAACGGATGACGACGGGTCGCTGCAAGACCGCCTCGGCCCAATCGGGCCGCGCGTTGCCGGTCGCATCGATCGCCACCACCTCAAAAGCGCGCCCTTCCCTGTAGATTGCCACGAGCCCGGCGCCGCTCTGAGTGCCCATCGTGATCTCGAACCGCACCGCGCGGCCGAGGGCACCGTCCTCATAGTGCGCAAAGATGCCTTCGACCAGCGGATGACCGGACGCGAAGAAGTCGAGTGACTCGTTCGCCACGGCTTCCTCACGGTCGAAGGTGCCGACGTAGCCCGATCCGGCCGGGACGCCAGGTAAGCCGTCGACCAGCGCACCGCTGGCGAGCTCGATCGAGAAGACGCGGTGTCCAGGAAGATGCGCAATCGTAAATCCAAGACCGATCGACGCCGTCACCACGACTTCCTGGTTGAGATCGTCCAGATCCTTTGGAATTCGCTCCAGGATACCGGCGGCCATCTCCGGTCGGTACGGATCACGATGGAGTTGTCGATACGCGGCTTCGCGAATGCGCGTGCGGGCGGCGTGCGCCTGCTCGACGAGCGACGCAACGCGATCGTCAGACAGCGACGCGTCTGGATCGAGTGCGGTCGCTTCGATCGCTGCTTCCACTGGCGCCAGTTGCGGCTCGATCCCCGCGAGCGGCTCGTGGAAGAGTCCCAAGGCTTCGAACAGCCGCACGACATCGCGGCCAATGCCGCCTGACGGACGAAAGTACACGACCTCCACCGGAATGCGGCGGCCGATGCGATCGAGTCGTCCGATGCGTTGTTCCACGACCGACGGTTTCCACGGCAGATCGAACAACACGAGTCGTTTGCAGAACTCGAAGTTGCGCCCTTCCCCTCCGCATTCGGTTGATACCAGCAGGCTGGGGCCGTCAGCCGCGCGAAAACGGGCCACTTCCGTGTCGCGGCGCGCCGGCGTGAGGGCCTCGTGAAACAGGCCGGTCGCCAATTGTGCCCGCTGGCTCAGGATCGCCCGGAGCATCTCGAGCGTCTCGCGATGGGCGACGAAGACGAGTGTCTTCTCCTTCGCCGCACGCCAGCGTGGCGCTCGTGACACCAGCCATGCGACGCGGGCGTCGGTGGCGTCCATGGCCAGGGCCTGCGTGCGCAGTTCCACTTCGTTGGGCCCGGTCACTGCAGCCAGCGCTGCCCCAGACGCAAGCGTACGGCGAATGCGATCGATCTTGTTGCGCTCCCCGACGACGTGGGCGGTGGCCGCGCAGCGCACCGCCGTCTCGGCGGCTATGTGTGACGGCGTGCTGGTGAGTTCGACTGGAATGCCCACTCGCGGCGGCAAGCCGCCAATGTCGGTGCGGCGCGTGGCGCTGGTGCAAGCGGGGAGCGGGGTGCCCTGAGCGAGGCGCGCCTCGATGCTCGTGCCCTCCGGAAAGTCCTGCGGGCGCAGCAACTGCAGCAACCGGAAAAACCCATGCGCGTCGTCTTCGAGCGGAGTCGCGCTCAGGAGCAGCACGTGCCGGCCCAGGCCCGCAATGGGCGCGACGGCTCGCCAGGCCGCGTCGCCGGGGTGTCCGGGAGGACGCCGCAGGCGCTGTGCCTCATCGACCACGAGCAGGTCGATGCCGGCGCGAACCGCCTGATCGGTCAACTCCGGGCGCTCAATCAGCATCTCCAGCGCGATCACCGATCGGCGATGAAGCTCGAACGGATTGAAGCCCTCACCAAAATCGCGCGCCACGTCGGCGAGGCGATCCGAGTCGAGGAGCGTGAAGACTTGGTGATACTTCCGCCAGAGCTCGCCCAGCCATTGGACCGTCAGACTATCGGGAGCCACCACCAGGCAACGTGTCACTTTCCCGGTGTGGACGAGCCGGTTCAGGATGAGGGACGCTTCGATGGTTTTTCCGAGACCGACTTCGTCGGCCAGCAGCCAGCGGACGGGATCGGTGGCGGTGGCCCGCTCTGCCACGTAGAGCTGATGGGGGAAGAGGCGGATGCGGCCGCCAAGGAACGACCCCAGCCCATGGGCCTCGCGCACAGCCAGCAAGTGCAAGACATTGACCCGCGTCACAAAGTCTTCGATGTCGTCGACGTCGCCGAGCGCGAGCCGGTCGAGCAGCGCGCCCTCGAGTTCCAACGGCCACAATGCGTGGGCCGCGACGGCGCGCCCATTGGCCAACGCGAGACTTCCATCGGGAAGCCGCGCAGCGATGGTCGTTTCCTCGTGTGTGGCGATAATGCGGACTGGCCGGCCGGGACTCAGGTCGATGCCGACGAGAGCCTCGGCGTTGGCGGCCAGCCGGAGCGTGGTTCCCGCACGTGGAAACTCCACGACAAGAGTGCGACCCTCGAGCGCCGTAACGCGTCCGATGCCCAACTCGGGGTTGTAGCGGTGCGTGAGATAGGAGCCCGCGGTCCAGCGCGACGTCGGAAGATTGATAGGCAGGACTACGACGTTACCTTACTCGCGACGCAGGAGTCCGACCGACACCCTGGTTCGCCGCCACCCTGATGCCCTCGGGTGTGTCTCGTGCGGGCCGTGATCGGGCTATAGTCGGTCACCGCCGTCGCCTCCATGGGTGCATGACCATGAAAGGAGCAACCGAGCTCGAACTGGGCCGCAAGTCGTACGGTGAACAGGCATGGGTGAAGGCCTTCGACTCGCTCGCGAGCGCCGATCGCAGGGAGCCGTTGGGCGCCGAAGACCTCGAAATGCTCGCCCGGTCGGCTTACATGCTCGGTCGGGACGACGACTACGTTGCCGCCCTGGAACGGGCGCACCAGGGCTACCTCGACAGGGGTGACGTGCCCTCTGCAGTGCGCTGTAGCTTCTGGATCGGTCACAGTTTCCTGTTTAGAGGAGAACGGGCCCGCGGGACCGGCTGGTTCGCCCGCGGTCAGCGGTTGCTCGAGAGTTTCGGCCGTGACTGCGTCGAGCGAGGGTACCTGCTGATTCCCGTCTGGCTCGAGCAGATGGGTGGCGGCAACTTCGAGGATGGCTACGCCACGGCGCTGGGGGCCGCCGAGATCGGCGAGCGGTTCGGGGATCCGGATCTGGTCTGGCTCGCGAGGGACGATCAGGCGCGCGCATTGATCCGACTCGGACGGGTGAAGGAAGGCCTGCGCCTGGTGGACGAAGCGCTGGCCGCTGCGGCGGCGAACGATCTGTCGCCGATGGTGACCGGCATTGTCTATTGCAACACCATCGCGTTCTGCCAGGCCGCCTACGACGTGCGACGCGTGCGGGAGTGGACGCGCGCGTTGACCGGATGGTGCGAGCGACAGCCCGAGATGGTCGCTCACAATGGGCTGTGTTTGGTGCATCGCGCCCAGATCATGCTTCTCGGCGGCGATTGGGAGAGTGCGCTGATCGAAGCGCGTCGCTCGGTGGAACGGTTCACGCGAGGGGCACTGAACCAGCTGGCGTGCGGCAACGCCTTCTATTGCCAGGGAGAGGTGCATCGCCTGCGAGGCGACTTCGAAGCAGCCGAGCAGGCGTACCGCCAGGCGAGCCTGAATGGATGCGAGCCGCAGCCCGGCCTGGCACTGATGCGGCTGGCGCAGGGGAAGGCGGAGTCGGCCGCAGCCGCTATCCGCCGATTCGTTGGGGAGACGACCCTCCCGCGGCGCCGGGCTGGAATCCTGCCCGCTTATGTGGAGATCATGCTCGCTGTCGGAAGTCTCGACCCTGCGAGGGCCGCGTGCCGCGAGCTCGACGAAACGGCAACGCAACTCGACTGCGAAGCACTGCACGCGATGGCGGCACATTCCAGAGGAACCACTGCGCTCGCCGAAGGCCGAACGAGCGATGCGCTGATCGAACTCCGGCGCGCGCTGGCCATCTGGACGGAGCTCGACGCCCCGTATGAAGCGGCGCGAGTCCGGTTGGCGCTTGGTCTGGCCTGCCGGGCCGTAGAGGATCACGACACGGCTTCTTTGGAACTGGAAACCGCGCGAATCATCTTCAAGAAACTGGGGGCCGTGAGCGACCTCGCGCGCGTCGCCTTGCTTGCGCCGCCTGCCAGCGCCAACACCGAGGCGGGCGATCAGCACGGGCTGACCGGTCGCGAGCTTCAGGTGCTGCGGCTGATCGCGGCCGGCAAGAGCAACCGCGAGATCGCGGATGCGTTGTTCATCAGTGAGCACACGGTGGCCCGGCACGTCCAGAACATCTTCGCCAAGCTGGCCGTCTCGTCGCGAGCGGCGGCGACGGCATTCGCGTTCTCACACCAGCTCGTCTGATCCATCGCGCGTGGTGATTTCTCACCATTTTCCCTACTTCCCGAAATTGGTGTTTTCGAGCGATGCGAGTGGCTGCCTGCGGTCGCTATCTTGTCCCTGTCAACAGACGATGAGGAGGTGCGAAATGTATGTTGTGGTGTTGCATCGGATCACCAATGCGCAGGCAGCGTTTTCGCGGGGCGAGCGGCTCATGAAGAACGAGGGTGCACCGGCCGGCGTGCGCGTCCTGCAGTTCTATCCGAGCCGCGATCGCTCGACGGTGACGTGTCTCTGGGAAGCGCCCTCTGTGGGTCCTGTCCAGGAGTACGTAGACTCCACACTTGGAGACTCGAGCGAGAACACCTGCTACGACGTGGACTCCGACTTCGCGTTCGCGCGGCAGCCCCTGGGAGTCCGTGAGTCAGCCGCAGCGGCCGTTTCCTCCACGCGATAGCAGCGCTAGGCTGAAACCCGCGACAGGCTCGCCTCGACTCAGGTCGAGGCGAGCCGTTATGGCTTGAAACTGACCACTGAACTCCAACTTTGCACTCTTGAACTGAAACTCTGAACTTTGGACTTTTGAACTTTCAACTTACCTGTAACCGAGCCCCCGGTTTGGCGCTAGACTCCCGTTCCGCGCTGCCAAGGAGTACAAGATGAAGACACTACGATTCGTCGCCGCACTGGCGTTCGCCACGCTCGCCTGTACGCCAGGCTCGGCGCTGGCTCAGGACAAGGGGAAGACCGAAGCCGCGAAACTGGCGAGCGAATCGCAGGCGGCGCTCCAGAAGCTGTCCGCCGGCGTGCCGCTCGCCAAGGAGCTCACGAAGACGGCGGAGGCCATTCTGGTCTTTCCGGAAGTCACCAAGGCCGGCCTCGGGGTAGGCGGGCAGTACGGCGAGGGCGCGCTGCTGAAGAAGGGCGCGGCGGTGGCCTACTACAAGACCACAGGCGCGTCGATCGGTCTGCAGGCCGGAGGCCAGAAGTACGGCTACGCGATGTTCTTCATGAACGCGAACGCCCTCGGTCAACTCGACAAAGCCAACGGCTTCGAGGTCGGCGTCGGTCCGAGCGTTGTCGTCGTGGACGAAGGCATGGGCAAGAGCATGACGACGACGACGCGCAAGGACGACATCTACGCCTTCATCTTCGGACAGAAGGGACTCATGGCAGGCCTCGGCGTTCAGGGGAACAAGATTACGAAGATCACGCCGAAATAGAGCGCTTCGCTCAGGAGTCATCACATGCAGTCAGTCACGGAACTGTGGGGCCGTCTCGAGGCCTTCCTGACCTCCGGCATCGCGGGTAGCGAGTTCACGCCGCTCAGACTGCTGATCGTTATCACGTTCATGTCGGCACTGGTCTGGACGACACGCCGCGTGACTCGGTGGTTGGTCGACCGCGTGCTCGCGCGGCGCGGCTTCGACATCGGCATGCGCGAAGCGCTTGGGACGATCGTGCGCTATGCCGTCATCAGCCTTGGCGCCCTCGTCATTCTTCAAAGCGCCGGCATCGAACTCACGTCGCTGAATGTGCTCCTTGGCGCAGTCGGTGTGGGACTCGGATTCGGCCTGCAGAATATCACGAGCAATTTTTTCAGCGGTCTCATCCTGTTGTTCGAACGCCCGATCAAGATCGGCGACCGAGTCGAGATTGCCGGTTGTGTCGGCGAAGTCAGGGAGATTGCCGCGCGTGCGACCACGCTCGTGACTGATGAGAACGTCGCGATTATCGTCCCGAACTCCCAGTTCGTGGCGGAACGTGTGACGAACTGGAGTCGGCCAGACAGGCTGACCGCCTATACCGTCGAGTAACAGTGGCTGTCGGAGAGCGTTGAGGCAGGAAGCTGTCCGAAGTTTGTAACGGCTCGTCGTGGATCGATCAACCCTCGTCCAGGTGCCGTCCTCGGTCGGATGGCCAGTACAGGCCACTCTGCGGCCGGCTCGCTGGCGATCCGCTGCGCGTACGTTCCAATCGGCTTGCCATCATGACTGCTCGCGGCGCAGGCCCGCTGTGCCTTTACGTAGGCTGGCGAGATGTAGCAATCCGGAAAAACGGCAGCCGCCGTAGTCGGCGTAGAAGGCGATGCACACTCTTGCTTGCGCTGAGATCGATGGCTATGCCACGATCCCGCTGCCGCTCGTGGCCCCCTTCAACAACAGTACCGCGGAGGATTTCGATCTGCTACGGCGTATCGCGGCTCGAGACGAAGACGCACTCGCGGAGCTGTACGATCGTTACAGTCGCGTCACCTACAGCATCATCATGCGGATCCTGCGACTCCCCTCCGACTCGGAGGACGTGTTGCAGGAGACGTTCGTGCGCGTCTGGTCTCGAGCAGAGACCTACGATGCTCGCCTGGGATCGCCGGTCGCCTGGTTGACGCGGATCGCCCGAAACCAGGCCATCGATCGCCTGCGCGCCCGGCGCGGCGGGGGCGACACCGCAGTCGAGCAGGACTGGGGCCCAAGCGAGAAGGCCCAGCGACTCGCGGAGCCCGAGTTCCGCGAGACGCCGGAAATGGTGTTGCTTGGGAACATCACCGCGTATGCGGTTCAGGCTGCGGTGGCCGCTCTGCCGGCTGCGCAGCGCGAGCTCATCGAAGCGGCGTACTTCGAGGGCTATACCCATCATGAGCTGTCGGCGCGCTTTCGAGTACCCTTGGGAACAGTGAAGACGCGGATCCGCACGGGCCTGATGGCCATGCGCGGGCGCCTTGAGCACCCGGCATGATGAGCGAGGACGTCGAAGCCCTCGCATTGGCCGACTCGGTTGGCGCGCTCGATCCCGACGAGCGCGTGGAGCTGCAGGCGCGTCTTGCCGACTTGTCGCCGGAGGAGCAGGCTCGCATCGCCAGCTTCTACGAGACGGCGACGGCGATGGCTATGGCCGTTGACCTGCTCGAGCCGCCGACGCACTTGCGCGAACGCGTGCTTGCCGCCGCGCGAACGCCGGCCCGGTACACCGTGTGGAGCAGCGGCGCCGACTGGTTCGAGACCGGGCTTCCGGGGATTCGCGCCAAGCTTCTCGCCGTCGACAAGGTCCGATCGCTCGCGACGCTCTTGATTCGCGCCGACGCTGGCGCCGTCTACCCGTCGCACACGCACCACGCACCGGAGGAATGCTTCGTCCTGAGCGGTTCACTCGTGGTCGATGGACGCGTCCTGCGAGCCGGGGATTTTCATCACGCAGACGAAGGCTCAGACCACGGCGAGATCACGACGACCGAGGGTGTCGAAGTCCTGGTCGTGGGCGCGATCGAAGACTACCTGCCCGGATACTGACCTGCGTCGGCCACGCAGGAACGGCCACCGGGTGGCCGTTCCCACGTCTCGTTGGTCTGAGGCGGAGCCAAGTTAGTTACTTGGCGGAGTGCAAGGTTGGGACTGGCGGCACATTCGTGCCCCCGTGTCCTTGGAAGAGACCCTGGTGGGCAGGAGCCAGGAACGGGAACCGGTCGAGGAACTCCTTGTCGTTGACCTCGGTGCCCTTGGCCAAACCCGCTCCGGGATCTCCCGCGACGATCAGGCTGATGAGTACGGTGTTGACGTTCACTTGATGGCTGGCCGGCGTCGCGCCGCCACCCAGACGTCGGCCGTTGGGGAAGCTCGAATCGATGGCCGCGTCCAGCGTGATGACGTCACCAGTAAAGCCATCCGCGACCGGGATCGGCCGGTTCAGGTTGATCGCCTTGATGATGTCCACCCGAGGGCCCTTGAGAGTCTGCACAACCGAAGGAGGAACCCCGAGAGCGGCATAGATCCCGAGCGCCTCGGCGTCGCGCACCAGCACCGGGAAGAGAATGTCGGCGCCGAAGTCGGTCACGTCTTGCATGGGACTCTGACGCAGATACTTGGTCTGACGCTGCGTTCCAACCAGCCCGGCGTTGAACAGCGGCAG
This sequence comes from uncultured Acidobacteriota bacterium, assembly GCA_963773045.1. Lineage (GTDB taxonomy): Bacteria > Acidobacteriota > Vicinamibacteria > Vicinamibacterales > UBA2999 > 12-FULL-67-14b. The sequence continues at coordinate 72,013 of CAVYZT010000006.1, forward strand.
CGCATTGCGGCCGACCTGCACCCAAGGGCCGGAATCTCTGAGGCCGGTGATGACGTTGCCGGCGTCAACTGTCTGGTTCTGGCGACGCATGATCCTCGACCACACACGGAGCAGGCTGTCGGTGGACTTGGGCAGCAACGTGCCGTTGTGCGGGATCCCATTCGGGAAGATGTCCGCAGTCGGGACCTCGAGTGCGATGGAAAACACGTTGAAGCCGGTGAACACGTCCTCGGCTGGAGGCTTGCGCGCGCCAGGGATGTTGCCCAGATCGGTTGATGCCAGGTTCAGGACGTCGAAGATGCCCTTCTCGTCGAGCTGGTACGGATCGTCGAACTGACCAGCGATGACACGCCCGCCGTTCGAGAGCGAATGGATGTACCTGTCGACGAACGCCTGGTCGTAGAGTCCGACTTCCCGACTCGTCGGATCACCGGATTGATAGCCCTTGAACGGACCGAGGCCGTAAATGAGCCGATCGGTCTGCGGGCCATGGTTATTGGGGAGGACTGGCAGAGCGTTCCCCAAGACCTCCTGCCTGTCTTCCATTCCCTGCGTGATGCGAGTCACCTTCATCGTCTCGGTGCCGCCGGTCAGCTGCCAGAGCAGTTCGTTGCCGCCACCAACCGGATCGCCAGGACTGGGCGGCGCTTCGTTCGCAAGTCGATTCGTGAATTCGACCCGGTAGACGACCTGGTCCTTGAGGCTGGCGCCCGTTCCAATGTGGAATTCGTAGCGGTAGCCGTTACATGCGCGCAGTCCCTGGTTCCCTTGACCGGGCTCATGGAGCGGGTTGAAATCCATAATCAGATAGAGCGTGTCGTGCGCGCCGTTCGACACCCAGGCGTAGGTGTCGGTGTTGTCAGCGCACGGCTCGTTGAGGATCGCCAGCGCTTCGCGGTGGCTCGAGCCGTGTAATGTGATGCCGCCCGCAGCCAGGAGAGTGGCGGCAATCACTCCGATCGACAATCGTTTCATTTGCTTCCTCCATGGCGGCGTCGTAGCCGCCGGCATCGATGCGCGTTCGATGTGAATCGATGTCCCTTTCGCTTCTACGTCTCGCGGTTGGTCTTGGATTGGATGGCCCATAGGTCAGCTAGCCGACAAAGGGGCGCGACATCCAAATTGCTCCGAGTCTCGTAGTTAGTTCTGAAGGCGCAAAGGCTCGGAGCGCGTGACGCGCCGTCTGGAGTCCGCACGATGGTTGTCAGCCTGTATCGTCAGCGATTGGCTCGGTGGATCGGCGCGATGGTTGTCACGCTGAGCGTCACCGTTCCAGTGACCGCTCATGACTTCTGGATCGAGCCGACCAGCTATCTGCCCGAGCCCGGGAGAATCATCGGCATCCGCGCTCGCGTGGGTGACGGGTTCCTTGGCGATCCCGTTCCGCGCGATTCTTCGATCCTCGATCAGATGGTTGTCGAGGACGCCTTGGGACGTCGGCCGGTCTTCGGGCGAGACGGCGCCGATCCGGCCGGACTCCTCCGAGTAACTACCCCGGGGCTGCACGCGATCGGCTACTTCGGCAAGCCAAGCCGCGTCGACTTGGCGGCCGGCAAGTTCAATACCTATCTTCAGGACGAAGGACTCGAAGCGATCGCAGCTGCCAGGGCGCGGCTCAATCAATCCGATTCGGGCGTTCGCGAGCTGTTCACGCGGTGCGCGAAGACCCTTGTCTTGCTCGGTGCTCCCAGCCCGGACCAACGCGATCGCGCACTTGGCTGCGCGCTCGAGCTGGTGGCCGAACGCAATCCGTACGCGCTCGAACCGGGCCAGACCTTGCCCGTTCGCCTCACTTACAACGGCCGCCCGATCGAAGGAGTGCTGGTCGTTGCCAGGAACCGGCATCGCGCCTCCGAGAAAATCTCTGCCCGCTCGGACCGGGATGGCCGAGTCCGGCTTGTTCTACCAGCAGGCGGCACATGGCTCATCAAGGCGGTCCACATGGTCCCAGCGCCGGCGGACGCGGACGCCGATTGGTCCAGCTACTGGGCATCACTCACCTTCGAGCTACCCGTCGGCCAGACTGCGTCGCCGCGGTAGAGGGGAAGTGGTGAGCGCCATCGGTTGGTCTCATCGACGGGTCGTCAGTGCGAGCCCGGCTGAGCGTGCATTGCAGTGGCTCGGACACGCCGTCGGCGTCCTCATTCTCGTTTCCACGGCGGCGACATCCGAGGCGCACGAAATCGGTACGACCCAGGTCACGGTTCACTTCGACATCTCAAAGCCCGGCGGTGGCAGGACCTATGACATCGAGGTCGTGACCGACGCGGATGCCCTCCTCGAGAAACTCGAAACGATCGCCGACCGCCCTGGGCCCAGGCCAGGGGTGCGCGAGCTCCCGGCACGACTTGCGGCACTCGAAGACGTCTTTCGCGATCGCGTCGCGATCACCTTTGACGGAGCGATCGCCCATCCGACCATCAACTTCACGGTTGCGCCGCCGAGCAATGATCTGACTCCGACAGTAGCCACGATTCGTCTCACCGGCGACGTGCCGGCGGGCGCCGCACACCTGGTGTGGAAATACTCCTGGACCTTCGCGTCATACGCGCTGCGCATCGACCGAGCCGATGACAGACAGGCATCAACGGAATGGTTGGAGGGCGGCCAGTCGAGCACCCCCTACGCCATTGGTGTCGCTGTACCAACCGTCAGCCGGCTGGCCATTGCCTGGCAGTATTTGGGGCTCGGCCTCACACACATCGTGCCCAACGGCCTCGACCACATGCTCTTCGTGCTGGGGCTCTTCCTCCTGAATGCCCGCTGGCGTTCCGTGGTTTGGCAGGTGAGTGCGTTCACCGTCGCGCACTCCATCACCCTGGGTCTCGGCATGTACGGCCTGATCGGTGCGCCGGCGACGATCGTCGAGCCGTTGATCGCGCTCTCGATCATCTACGTCGCGGTGGAGAATCTGGTGCGGTCAGAGTTGACCGCGTGGCGTGTTGGCCTGGTTTTCGCCTTCGGGCTTCTGCACGGGATGGGCTTTGCGGGCGTGCTTGCCGAACTCGGATTGCCGCGATCGGAATTCATCACGGCGCTAGTCGCGTTCAATGCGGGAGTCGAAGCCGGTCAGCTCCTCGTTATCGCGACAGCGTTCGCTCTGGTCGGTTGGTATCGGTTCCATCCGTCGTACCGAAGGCGAGTGGCAGTGCCGGCGTCGCTGGCGATCGCCTGCGTGGCCGTCTACTGGACCATCGAGCGCGCCGCCTTCTGGCGCTAACAGGAGTCGCGGCTTCGCGCTGGGAGGTAAACAAGGAATCGCGGGAAGCCAGTCCGATTAAGGGTGCTCGCCTCTGGCGATCGGAATCGTATAGCACACGGCGTCACCGACGAGGACGAGCGTCCCGTCGTCTCTGACGACGCTGGTCTTGAGCTTCGTGATGGGTTTATCGGATCGGACCTCTCGTACCTCGGCGCGGCCGGTAATCGTGTCACCGGGCCGAACCGGCGCTTTGAAACTCCAATTCACCTGAAGGAATACAGTACCGGGCCCCGGGAGATCCTCTGCCACGAGAGCATTGAGGATTGCACTCGTCACACCGCCCTGTACGACAATCTCGCCGAACCGGCTCGCCTTTGCCACTGCCTCATCGTAATGAAGTGGATTCCTGTCTCCGCTGATCTCGGTGAAACGTTCGATATCCTTACTAGTTACGATGCGTGACCGCTCCGCGACCTGCCCAACGTGTGGGATGCCACCAGGCCAGACTTGATCGATATCGCTGCTCATATTTCTCCAATGGCCCCGACCTGCCATTGCTCGAGGCCGTGCTAATCTTAGCCCCCGTGCTGGCTCGACGGCACAACCTCCCAACTCAATCACGCACACACTCGGCGGTGACGTTGCCCGCGCGTGTGAACACGACATGACAACCGGTTCCGCTTCATCCCTCGACTACGACGTCGTCATCGTCGGAGCCCGTTGTGCCGGCGCGACCACCGCGATGCTCCTCGCGAGACGAGGTCTTCGAGTGCTCGCGATCGACGGTGGTCGCTACGGGAGCGATACGGTCTCGACTCACGCCCTCATGCGAGCCGGCGTTCTTCAACTGTCTCGCTGGGGCCTTCTCGACGGAATCAAGACGGCAGGCACACCCGTGGTCCGATCGACGTCGTTTCACTATGGCGACGAGGTCGTCGCGGTGCGGATCAAACCGCAGAACGGGGTTGAAGGTCTCTACGCGCCTCGGCGCACTGTCATTGACCGGTTGCTGGTCGATGCCGCGCGAGGAGCCGGTGCCGAGATCACGTTCGAAACGCGACTCGTCGACCTCGTCCGCGCGGACAACGGTCGGGTTTGTGGCGTCCGCCTCAGGGACAGTCATGATCGGGAGCGACACGTGTCGGCTGAGCTCGTGATCGGAGCCGATGGCGTACGATCCACAGTCGCTCGTCTTGTCGGCGCGACACCCTATCGAACAGGCCGTCATGCGACCGGCGTCATCTTCACCTACTGGTCGGATACGGGGTTCGACGCATACCACTGGTACTACAACACCGGTGTGAGCGCCGGCGTGATCCCGACCAACGATGGGCACACGTGTATCTTTGCGTCGCTTCCCCAGAGCCGTTTCCAGGAGACGATGCGGCGGGGGACGGACGCCGGATACCGACAGGTATTGCAGGAATGCGGTTCCGACCTTGCGGCCACTGTGGAGCGGTCGAAACAGGTTGAAAAGTACCGCGGGTTTTCAGGAGAGATCGGATTCTTTCGACAGTCGTTCGGACCCGGCTGGGCACTGGTTGGCGATGCCGGCTACTTCAAGGATCCGCTGACGGCCCACGGCATCACCGATGCGTTCATCGACGCGGAACTCCTCGCGCAAGCGGCAGCCGCAGGCACGGAGACCGCGTTCGCCGGCTATCAGAGCGCTCGCGATACCCTGGCGGTCGCCCACTTCGACGTGACCGATGCGGTGGCGTCCTTCGAGTGGGACCTCCCGAAGGTTCAGCAGCTGCATCGTGCGCTGAGCGAGGAGATGAAGAAGGAATCTCTCGCGGTGACTAACTTCGCCCCTGTGCCGGCGTAGCCAGATACCCGGCAAGGTGATCGACGATCTCACGCGCGTCGTCCTCGGCACCGTGGATGAACGTCGACTTCCGTCGTCGAAGGACCGGCAGCCCAAGCGCATACAGGCCCGGCGCATCGACGACGCCTCCTTCGTGCCGCAAGTGTCCTTTGTCATCAATCACCGGCACGTCCAGCCAGTTGTAGTCAGGATGGAATCCCGTCGCCCACACGATCGAACGGAGCTCTCCGTTCCGCAGAATCGAGCTTCCACCGTGACGATGCCGGCGCGCGTGTCGCTTCGAAGCGTTCCGGAGGACCGTTCTCAGCCTCGCGCCCGTGGCTCCTGGCCCACTCATCGAACGTGCCTAACAATCGGTTCATCTTCAAGTCTGCGAGCGCAAACTGATTTCGCAGTCCCCCGGAGAACAGCGCCTGTCCGTCTCGCACGGCCGCGAGACGGCCGACAATCTCGACGCCAGCTGAACTGAGAGCGTTGAGATCCAGCGTCGTGCGTTCAGGAGTCCCGATGAGCTGCGGCGAAGGAAGGTGCCGGACACGTATCACGTCGTCGATTTCGGTGTACCGCTGGTCCCACACACCCGACGCATCCATCCACCAGAGCACGTCACGGCCTCGATAGGTCCGTGGCAGCCTGACATGCTCACCGACCGAGAGCGTGACCGGCCGGCCGGAACGCAAGATTTCATCGGCGAGTTGGACGCCTGTGGCCGATGCGCCGACGATCAGCACGCCGCCTTCCGGCAAGACATTCGGATTGCGGTAGCTGAATGGCGTGAAGCACTGGATCGAAGGCGGCACGGCATGGGAGAGCGAAGGTACGCTCGGAACATTACAAGCGCCGCTCGCCACGATGAGGGTGCGGCAGCGGAGACTACCGTTGGTGGTTGTGACCTCGTATCCAGCGTCGGTTCGCGTCACAGAGGTGACGGTCGTGTTTGTGCGCACGGGCACACTCGACACCACGGCAAAGCGCGAGATGAAGTCGATCACCTCGCGCATCGTCATATAGCCGTCCGGGTCCGCGCCCTCGTACCGATATCCGGGCAGTCGGCTTTGCCAATTGGGCGTCAGAAGCCGCAGCGAGTCCCAGCGCTCGCGACGCCAGGAGTTGGCAATCTCCCCGCGCTCGAGCACCACGTGATCGATGGAGCGTGCACTGAGACATCGGCTCGCCGCCAGACCGGAATGTCCGGCCCCGATGACGACCGTGGTGACCTGTTCGATGGTCTCGCTCCGCTACGCTACGGCAGGCGCCGTGGATGACGTCTCGCCGTGACGCCTCACAAATCAGCGGAAGAAGATGCCCCTACGCGACTTCGACGGTGACGTTCGTGGGATTGGTGATGACGTCGTACACCGCCGAGCGCTTCTGCGACTGCGCGACGAGCGCCTCGATATCTTCCTTCGATGCGTCCGCATCAATCTTGAACGTCACCTTGATGTCGTCGTAGCCGTTCCGCACGTCGGTGTCCATGCCAAGGATGCCGCGGATGTCCATCTTGCCTTCGAGCTTCGATTCGACCGAGCGCAGCTGAATGCCGCGATTCTGCGCGACCGCTGCCACACCAGCGGTCAGACAGCTCGCGAGACCGACGAGCACGTATTCGACCGGGGTGATAGCGCGATCCTCCGCGGCGAAGACCTCCGGATGATCCGCAGGGAGCGAAGTCTCCGTCTTGTGGCTTTGTTCCTGCCCGAGCCCGAAGAAACTCTGGATTTGCGTCTTGCTGAGTGTGCCGTCCTGCCACTTGCAGGACGCCCGCCATGTGAATTTCGCCGCCTCCGGCGCGCCTTTCAGTGCTTGTCGCGCATCAAGCAGCGCCTGAACATTCACGCCGTTGTTCACACCAGTTGTAGACATGATGGACCCCTGTCGATGGTATTGGACCGTCTGCGGAAGGGTCAGATGATACATCGAGGAATCGCAGGGTTGGGGTGGAATCGGCAGTCACCCGATTCATTTCGCCTGCTCGATATCCGGAAGTTGCCACACCTTGTCGAAGAACGACTTGTCGGGGCCGTACAGACGGAACAGGACTTCGAAGCGGCCACCGGCCTTCGTCGGCACCCAGTTCGATTCCCGGCCGGCGGGTGCATTCGGGCCGAAGGTTCACTGCCGCGAGTCAGAACTTGAGCGTCCAGCCACTCTGAATCTGACTCGAGGAGGCGCGCTGGCCATTCTTGTTGACGCGCGATGCCGGCCAGGTACTCGACGACGATATCCACGAACGGAACCGGATTCCACATCAGATTGATCGATGTCCGCTGGGTCTGGTGGAACGCGTCCTCCAGCTGAATATCGAGGTTGCTGACGTTCACCACGCCGTATGTCACTGCCGTCGTGAAGACTCGCGACCAGGCGTGCTCATAACCGAAGTACCCGCTCGAGACCCGGAGCGCACGAAGGCTGACCTGCACGGGGTCGTACACCGCGTCTTGTCCGCCGAGTGAGCTCAAGTCGGCGATATAGCGTCCGATCCCGGATCCGGCGTTGACGGCAAACTTGATGCGGTCGTCCGCATCCCAGCGCGGCACGAGCACGCCGCTGATGTTCCCGCCGATGCCACTCGTGGCGAGGGCGTCGGCTGCTTGGCCGGGCACTTCGCCGCGTAACTGCCTGACCAGCAGCGATGCCTGGATGTGATCCGTGTAGAGCGCCAGTCCCCGTTTTCGGCCTGGCTGGAATTTCAGCCTCGCAATGAAATCGGGCGTGAAGTTGAGGCCCTCGGCTCCTGTGAGATCGGGCGCGGGATTCTCGACGGCAAAGGCCCACTGGTAGCGTGCAGCCGTGCCGCTCGGCGTCCACCGAAACAGTGGTTGCCGGAACCGCGAGATGGCATTCAAGCCTTCGAAGTCAATCCCGATCGTGTCGGCCTCCGGATCGGAAAACGTGGACCAGGTCTGGCCGACGACGAAGTGGTTAGTCTGGAGGAACGCGTGCCGAAGCCTCGAGGTCCGGCCGGCGCCGGCGAAGTCGGTTTCGATGAACAGGCGCATCGGCCCTCTCTGGCTCGGCATCCGAAGCTCGGTGCTCAAGCGACTGGCGATGGGCGTGTAGACCGTGCGTGCTTCCTCTCCCGCTCGCGGGACGGCTACCGGGATCGAGGAGGTGACGAACCGATCCTCCGTCCCGAGGGCGCTCAGCGTGTGAACCGCGACCAATCGCGCCTGGCCGCCGAGTTTGAAGGCCGACTCGGTCCCGGGAATGCGGATCGAACCCGGGAATTCTCCTGCTGAAACGACCATCGCGGGCAGATCCGGCGTGGGCTCAGCAGCCGTACGGCTTGTCGGCTGTTGTGGGACAGGAGCTTGAGCCGCGACCGCGGCTGCCGCTGCGTCGCTGGTCAGCTCGCGCCGTCCTCGGTCGCACGATTCGCACCTTCGACCCGTTGCTGCAGCGCCGCCAGTGTTCGCCCCTGCTCCTCGATGATTCGAGCCTGGCGATCGAGCGCCGCGCGCTGGTCGGCAAGAAGCTGGCGTAGCTCCGTAATCGCCGAGTCAGTCGTGCTCGTCGTTTGGGCGAGCGCAAAATATGGAGACACCAGCAGCGCCATGGCGGCAAGCGTGCCGAGCCGAACATGATTCAGATCGCATCGCGTACTCTCCCCGCCGGCTGCAAATGCGTGGGAGGGGCGAGCGACCGTGCCGACGGTGCGATGCTCCACGTGGCAGAATCGGCTTGTGACTGCAGCTACATCACTTCAACTCCGAATTGGTTGAAGCTTGCAGGCAAGGCACAGGCTGACAGGAAGGTAAGGCTCGTGCCGCACGACCTCGTCAGCCGTGTAGAAGGTCTGTTGGTGACCGTGTTGATATGAGAAGTTACGAACTTCTGCGGGGATAGGACAGGGTACATGCGGTGTGCGCCTTAATGTTCTTGATGTCGGGACGTGCTGCCTGAGAAGCCGGCAGGATGACGTGTGTGAAGTGGGTGTGTGAAGAGTAGTTAGGGAGCGTGTTGTAAAGGACGACCAGGTACTCCGCCCTTGCCCTTGTCAGGCCGTCACTCTGAGTCTGACCAGGATGGGGTGTGAGGATGAAGCGGATAAGACCACGCGTCTCGTCATTCAGCAAGAACGACGTTTAGGAAACGGCGGGCGGAGTTGATTAGTTCGTCTTGGGCCTGGCGATGGTGAAGCCAACCAGGAATGTGCCGCCCTGAAAGGAGCTTTGTCCGCCGGACTCCCAGAGATAGCGGGCATTCACCAGGCCGATGGTGCCGCCCTTCTGGAAGACCGCCATCGTCACGTCCGGGCCGATACCGAAGAGGCGATTCTTCCCGTACAGATTGATCGCTCGCAGAGCAGCCACGGGAACATCGGCGCCGGTGTCATCCGACAACTTGCTCTGGAAGTAGTACCCGATGCCAAACGCTCCGCCAATTTTCGGCACGTTGTAGGCCGCCCCCCCTTCGAGCGTCAGCAAGTTGCCGACCTTCAGATCCTGGTCCTTCTTGTTCGAATGGAACTCGAAGTACGCGGTCGTCGCGGCACTGATCTTCTTCGCCGCATCCAGGTACACCGTGGTGCCAGCCTGAATCTCTTGCGACCACATGCCCAGTCCGATGTTGTCGTTGGCGCCCGCCTCGTACCGCCCGGTCGGCGCATAAAAGCCGTACCCCGCGACGAAATCCGCGCGCGGTGTATGCCAGCCGAGATACAGCGGTACGACATACAGATCGTTGAGGCCCCAGTCCTTCTCAAAGGTTTCCGGGATCGTGCGTTCCGGCCGGATGGTCGAGAAGGGCGGCGCCACCATGAACCCATAGTTGGCACCCAGTAATTTCTTGGGAGTCACGCCGATGAATGTCGGAAACATCGCTCGAATATCCAATCCCTGGAACCGTGAGGCCGCGAGGTTGTTGCCGTCGGCGTCCTTGATGCTGTCGGCGTTCCACTGCGCAAACGGAATGGCCACATAGAAGCCGGGAGCGGCCTGGCTGCCCGAGTTGACCCCGAAGTCGCCGTGGAAGTTGTTGCCAAGGTACTGCGCAAACCCAGGCTGTGGCGCGGCGAGCGAGCCGACGGCCACCACACAGCAAGCAAGCAGTTGCACACTGAAGCGCGCCTTGCTCGACGGCCTCCTGGCATCCGTTGGGCGTTGCGTTCGGTGAGCTCTTCATCGCGCCTCGAGGACTCATCTCGCTACTCCTGATGTTTGTTGCTGCTTGCTGATGAACCTGCTTTCGCGACGCGCCTTCGACGCCCGCCTTCTATTCAATCCTCGCGATCGTCGAGCTGGCTGTAGTGTTCGGTCTCCTGGTCAAAGCGGTTCAGCACGACCCAGTTCCAGTGGGCCCCGCCGAACGCATTGGCGCCGCTGATGCGCTGGTCGCCTTCGAACAGCATCGTTCGCCCCATCGCATCGCCGATGCGGGCCGCATCCTCGAGGATGGCGCGTTGCCGCGCGTCGGGCTTGAACGGCTGGCCCTTCTCGATGCCCAGCGGCTTGAGCATCGCCATGATGAAGCGGTCGCGCTCTTCGACGGGGTTGTTGTTGATGACGGCGGACAGGAGCGCCCAGTATTCGAGGCCGGCGGGCGGTAGCGTGTCGATCTTCTTGCCGGAGAACGACGAGTAGGTGAGCGGCTTGGGGTTGCTGCGTTCACTCCACGGGTAGACCTGCAGCTTCTTCACGGTCTGCACAGCCTCAGACGTGTCCTCCATGTTGGTCACGAGGCCGCGAACCATGACGTTGTAGTTGTTCATCGTTCCGCGCAGGACCTGGTATCCCTCCAACCATCGAGCTCACGACTGACGTACTGCCGGCCGCTGAGCGCGGCCCGAATCGCCGCCACAAGGTCGTCGCCCGCCGCGTCTTTGAGTACGTATCCCAGTGCCCCGGCCTCCAGACCCGCCTCGATGAGCATCGATTCGGCGTGCACCGTCACGAACACGATCCGAGCGTTCGGATCGTGGCGGCGGATCAGCACGGCGGCCTCGATGCCGTCCATCCCGGGCATCGCGATGTCGGTGACGATCACGTCAGGCGAGAGCCGCTCCGCCGCGTCCACGAGAGCGTCGCCGTCCTCCACCGAAGCAATGACGTCGAATTCCGCGCGGAGCAGCTTGCGCAGCCGTTCAGCAGTGTCCGCGTTGTCTTCGGCCAGCAGCACTCGTGGGCGGTCCATGTTCATCAACCGGCACCGGCATTCTCGTTCCGGCGCCGCAAGCGGAGGAGAGCAAAAGTACGTGAGGATGGGACCCGAAAAACTACGTGGGTACGCTCGAGTGCCACCGAGTAGTTTTTCGGGTGTCCCCTCGCGTAGTTCTCCTCTCCCACCCACGACGACACCGCGGCAAGAATGCCCGCGTCACCCTGCGCGCCAGCGTGGCGCTCGGGACGGAGCTCGTAGCGACCGATTCGCACCGCCGAGCGGCCAATTCACCTGGAGAATCGGCGATCGAAACGGCCGGACCCACGGTATTTCGTGGCTGGTCCGGCGGACGGTGGATGCGCAGCGTGGTTCGCGATCGAGTTCGACGAAAGACACAGGACGCCGGCACACTTGAGTAATTCGACCAGAACCACAAATGAGCAAGCGCCGTTCAAAGCCAGTCAAGACCGTCTCGGTACCGCGCCGTCGCAGAAGAGCGTGGACGTGGGTCGCCGTCGTGACGATCGCCGCGGCTGCGATCGTGGCCTTCACGGCGACGCGCCCGAGGCCGTCGGCTAACCAGGCGCTGCCTGCGGCCGAAGCGGCGACGTCAAATCGATTTCTTCCGACCGTCGAGAACAGGAATCCGCCGCCCGGGCCCGCGCCCGACGGCATGGTGTGGATTCCCGGCGGGGAATTCTCGATGGGGGCGCAGGACCCGCAGGACATGCACGACGCGGTCGGGATGCAGGCCACGACAGATTCCCGACCGGTGCATCGCGTGTTCGTGGACGGCTTCTGGATGGATGCGACCGAAGTGACGAACGAACAGTTCGCCGCTCTTCGTGAAGGCGACGGGTTACGTCACCGTGGCCGAGCAGACACCGCGCGCCGAGGATTTTCCCGGGGCGCCGCCCGAGAGCCTGGTGCCCGGCTCAGTGGTCTTTTCTCCTCCCCGCCATGCCGTTCCGCTCACCGATCCTTATCAATGGTGGTCGGAGGTCAGCGGGACGAGCTGGCGCCATCCGCTCGGTCCGAAGAGCTCGATCGCCGGGAAGGAGCGTTTTCCGGTCGTGCATATCGCGTACGCGGACGCGCTCGCCTATGCGCAATGGGCCGGCAAGCGTCTGCCGACCGAAGCGGAATGGGAGTTTGCGGCGCGCGGAGGCCTGACCGGGCAGCTCTTTCCCTGGGGCGATGACTTCAAGAAGGGCGGCCGCTGGATGGCCAACACCCATCAAGGCCACTTTCCCGATCACGACACGGGTGAGGACGCGTTCACCGGCATCGCACCGGTCGCGCAGTTTCCGCCGAACGGCTACGGACTCTACGACGTGGCCGGGAACGTCTGGGAGTGGGTGAGCGACTGGTATCGCCCCGACTACTACGCCCAACTGGCTGCGGCTGGTGCTGTCGCTCGCAACCCACAGGGTCCAGCCGACTCGTTCGATCCCGACGAACCCGGCGTGAAGAAACGCGTCCATCGCGGCGGATCCTTTCTCTGCACCGATCAGTACTGCTCGCGCTACATGGTTGGCACGCGCGGGAAAGGTGATGTCGGTACCGGCACGAACCATCTCGGATTCCGCTGCGTGAAATCAGTTGAGAGGTAGAGACCCGATTTCGATGAGGAGATCATGACGACACGAGGCATTCGCATTGTTCTTGGCATCGCGCTGGCCATCTCAGGTGTGGTCGGCTGCAGCGCTCCGGCGCCCGAGCAGACGACCAGGCCGGCTGCAGCGCAGGTGCCACCGAGCTCGATCGAACGGTCCTGCCGATCGCGGAACCGGAGCCTCCGACGCTACAAGGAGCTCGATGCGCGGAACGCGAAACCGCCGGCGCGGTTCGAGGTCAAGGCACCAGCCACGCGCGCCCAATGTCGTGATCGTGCTGATCGACGACGTCGGCTTCGGCGGGCCGAGCACGTTCGGCGGTCCCATCCGCACGCCAACGATGGACCGCCTCGCGCAGTCTGGCCTGCGCTTCAACAACTTCCACACGACGGCGCTCTGCTCGCCGACGCGCAACGCGCTCAAGACCGGGCGGAACCACCACACCGTCAACACCGGCTCGATCATGGAGACCGCGACGGCCTTCCCCGGCAACACGGGGCAGAATCCGAACAGCGTGGCGCCGCTGGCGGAGATGCTGCGGCTCAACGGCTACAGCACCGGCGCGTTCGGCAAGTGGCACGAAACCGCCGCCTGGGAGACCAGCGTGTCGGGCCCGTTCGATCGCTGGCCCACGCACCAGGGCTTCGACAAGTTCTACGGCTTCATCGGCGGCGAGACCGACCAGTGGTACCCGCTCATCTACGACGGCTTGATCAAGGTCGATCCGCCGAAGATGCCGAACTACCACTTCACCGTGGACATGACCAACCAGGCCATCAACTGGGTGAAGGCGCAGCAGTCGATGACGCCGGACAAGCCGTTCTTCGTCTACTTCGCGACCGGCGCGACGCATGCGCCGCACCACGTGCCGAAGGAGTGGGCCGACAAGTACAAGGGCCAGTACGACAAGGGCTGGGACGCAGGTCCGCGCCGAAACGCTCGAGCGCCAGAAGAAGCTGGGCGTGATCCCGGCCAACACGCAGTTGGGCGACCGGCCGAAGGACATCAAGGCGTGGGACTCGCTGCCGGCCGATCGAGCGGCGTCTGTTCGCGCGCCAGGCCGAAGTGTTCTCGGGATTCCTGGAGCAGACCGACGCGGAGATCGGCCGGTTCGCGAAGGCGCTCGAGGACATCGGCGAGATGGACAACACGCTGTTCATCTACATCGCCGGCGACAACGGCACCAGCGCCGAGGGCGGCTTCGTCGGCATGTACAACGAGATGACCTACTTCAACGGCGTGACCGAGAAGGTCGAGGATCTCATCCCGTTGATCGACAAGTGGGGCGGTCCGGAAACCTTCCCGCACATGTCCGCCGGCTGGGCGGTGGCGTTCGATACGCCGTTCACGTGGACCAAGCAGGTGGCGTCGGACTTCGGCGGCACCCGCAACGGCATGGTCATCCACTGGCCGCAGGGCATCAAGGAGAAGGGCGGCCTGCGCAGCCAGTTCTCGCACGTCATCGACATCGCCCCGACGATCCTCGAGGCCGCCGGTTTGCCGGAGCCCAAGTCCGTCAACGGCACGGTGCAGACGCCGATCGAGGGCACGAGCCTGGTCTACGCCTTCAACGACGCGAAGGCGCCGGAGCGGCACAAGACGCAGTATTTCGAGATGTTCGGCAATCGCGCGATCTACAGCGATGGCTGGCTGGCCCGCACCATCCACCGCGCGCCGTGGCAGACGAGCGGCCTGCAGCCGCTGACGTCCGATGTCTGGGACCTCTACGACGTGAGGAACGATTTCAGCCTCACCAAGAACCTGGCCGGCGAGCAGGCCGCGAAGCTGAAGGAGATGCAGGCCCTGTTCATGACGGAAGCCGAGAAGTACCACGTGCTGCCCATCGACGACCGGACCATCGAGCGCACGAACCCGGCGCTCGCGGGCCGGCCGGATGTGCTCGGCGACCGCACGTCGCTCACGCTCTACGAAGGCATGCAGGGCATGCTGGAAAACACCTTCATGAACATCAAGAACCGGTCGAGCAAGATCACCGCGGAGCTCGAGATCCCGGCTCGCGCCAGCGGCGCGATCCTGTCGCAGGGCGGGCGCTTCGGCGGCTGGTCGCTGTACATGAAGGATGGCAAGCCGGCCTACACCTACAACTTCCTCGGGCTGTCGCGCTACACCGTCACCGCGCCGCAAGCGCTCCCGCCTGGTCCGGTCACCGTCACGCTCGACTTCGCCTACGACGGCGGCGGAGCCGGCAAGGGCGGCAAGGCGACGCTCTACGTGAACGGAAAGCAGGTCGCCGAAGGACGCGTGGAGAAGACTCAGCCCAATATCTTCTCCGCCGACGAGACGGCTGACGTCGGCATGGACAATCAGACACCGGTCGCCGAGGGCATCGGCATCGGTCCGGAGACTCGATTCACCGGCAAGATCAACAAGGTCACGCTCGAAGTGAGATAGAGGTGCGCGAGGAGCCTCGAACCTCGGGAGAGACAGCGCCGTGCCCGACGTCAACAGGCTTGAAAGCTTCGCGAAGTACGCGGCGATCGTCAGCGCGCTCGTCGCGGCGAGTGTCGGCATCGCTCAGTTCCGGCGAGGTGTGTCGCAAAGCGTCAGGGAGCTCGAGTGGAAGCAGGCCGAGATGGCGCGAACGATCGTCAACGGCATGCTGAACGACGAGGGCTGGGATGCGATGTCGATGCTCGACTGGGAGGAAGGCCGCATCTACGAGATTGCGCCAGGCACGAAGGTGCGCATTCTCCCATCCGACGTGGCTCCTGCACTCGAAGCGGCCTTGCAGACGAACGGGCCCAAGCGCACGGAGACGCAGCGATTCATCGGCGACCGGTATGACCGTTTCCTGTTCCTGGTGAGTCAGCTGCAGGCGGCGGTACGCTCCGGCCTGGTGCGAAAAGACGACGTGCAGTTTCCGCTCAGTTGGTACGTCGAGAAGCGGCTCTGCGGACACAAGAAGCTGCTTCTCGCGTACATCGCCGTCAACTCCACGCCTGAGTCAGCGCAATACTTCGAATCTCTCGAGGCCTGGCAGCGATGTGCTCCGGGCTAGTACCTGCCGCGGTACACTGCGGCGACTTTTCCGGTGTCGAGTGTGAGACTCCAGTGAACCGAAGCGTGCGGAGGTTGCCGTGACGACCACAGCTGTCCCTTCCCCGAGCGATCCGGCGGACTTCTCGTTGGTCCTGGGCGGGCCGCTGTATCAGCTCTGGCGGCGGAGCAATCTGGCCGGCGATTCGCTGCAGTTGCTGCACCGCCGGATCGTCGTGTTGACGGTGCTGGCGTGGGTGCCGCTGCTGGCATTGTCGATCGCGGAGGGGCACGCGTGGGGAGGGAGCGTCGCGCTGCCGTTCCTCTACGACATCGAGCTGCACGTGCGCCTTCTGCTGGCACTGCCGCTGCTCGTCGTCGCGGAACTGGTCGTGCACCGGCGCATGCGCCCGGTCGTCGGGCAATTCGTGGAGCGGGGCCTCATCCCTGATTCGGAGCTGGCGACGTTCCGCGAGGCCGTCGCCTCGGCGATGCGCTTGCGCAATTCGATCTGGGTGGAAGCGCTTCTCATCGCGGTGGTTTACGTCGTCGGCGTGGGAATCGTCTGGCGGACGCAGGCGCTCGAGGTGGCGGGCTGGCCCGGCGCGACGGTGGGCGGAACATGGCGGCCGTCGCTCGCTGGCTGGTGGCTGGGCCTGGTGAGCCTGCCGGTGTTCCAGTTCCTGTGGCTGCGCTGGTATTTCCGCCTTTTCATCTGGGGGCGGTTCCTATGGCAGGTGTCACGCATCGAGTTGCGGTTGATGCCGATGCATCCAGACCGTTGCGGCGGCCTCGGCTTTCTGGCCGGGGTGAGCCAGGCGTTCGCGCCAGTGCTGGTCGCGCAGGGGGTGGTCCTGGCCGGGATGATCGCCAACCGGATCTTCTACGCCGGCGCCACGCTGCCCCAATTCAGGGTGGAGCTGATCGGGCTCGTGGCCGTGATGGTGTTCGCCGTGCTGGGGCCGTTGCTCGTGTTCAGTCTGCAGCTGGCGACCGCCAAACGCGCTGGCCTCCGCGAGCACGGCATTCTGGCCCAGCGATACGTGCAGGAGTACGACCGCAAGTGGCTGCGCGGCGGGGCGCCGCCGGACGAGCCTCTGGTCGGCAGCGCCGACATCCAGTCGCTGGCAGACCTGGGCAACAGCTTCGACGTCGTGAAGGAGATGCGGTGGGCGCCGTTTACCATGGCCACCGTCTTCCAATTGGGCGTCACCACGCTGATACCTGTATTGCCGCTCATGTTGACGATGATTTCCCTCGAGGAGTTGCTGACAAAGCTCCTCCAGATCATTTTCTGATGTAACGCTCTGAGTCGGAGTAGGAATGACCATGACATCTCCGTGTACGCAAACCCGCGTTTGTCGCGGCGTGCTCGCCTTGCTGATCGTCGCGGCTGCCACGGCCTGCACCGGTCGGCAGCAGGAGGCGCCTCCGCCGGCGGCGAGCCCCTCCGCGGCCGACGCGCCAATCCCGGATACGGTTTCGCCGCTCGACGCCCTCCCGGAAGCGGTGCGGCTCGTGATGGACAAGCCGTTCACCGGGGACTTCGACGAGATGGTCAAGCGCCGCGCGATTCGCGTGGGCGTGACGTTCAACCGCACACACTACTTCATCGACAAAGGGCAAGAGCGCGGGGTGACGTACGAGGCCCTCAAGTCGTTCGAGAACGATCTGAATGCGGACCTCAAGACGGGCAACCTCAAGGTGCACGTGGTGATCGTGCCGATGTCGCGCGATCTGCTGGCTCCATCCCTCTTGAAGGGCAAGGTGGACATGATCGCGGCGATGGTGACGGTCAGGCCCGAACTGGAGGCGATCGCCGCCTTCTCCGAGCCGACGCGCACCAACGTGAGCCAGGTGGTCGTTACCGGGCCTGGAGCGCCGGCGATTGCCACGGCGGACGATCTGGCGGGCCAGGCGGTGTTCGTCCGAAAAGCGAGCGCGTATTACGACACCCTCAGCAAGCTGAACGAGCAGCTGAAAGCGCGCGGCAAGCCGGCCGTGGTGATCGACGAGGCCCCCGACGTGCTCGAAGACGACGACATCCTCGAAATGGTCAATGCCGGTCTCGCCCCAATCACAGTCGTGGACGACTATCTGGCCGAGTTCTGGGGGCAGGTGTTCACCGGCATCACCGTTCACAAAGACGTCGCCGTGCGCACCGGTGGCCGCCTGGCCGTCGCGTTTCGCAAAGACAATCCCAAGCTCCGCGAGGCCGTCAACGACTGGATCCGGAAGCACCAGAAAGGCGACGCCTTTCGGAACACCATCGAGCGCCGCTATCTCCAGAGCGTCAAGTACGTGAAAAACGCCGCGGCTGACGCCGAGCGCCAGAAGCTCGCGGCGGTGACCGAGATCTTCAAGAAGTACGGGGCGGAGTACAAGGTCGACTACCTGCTGATGGCCGCGCAGGGCTACCAGGAATCGACGCTGGACCAGAACGTCAAGAGTCCCGTGGGCGCGATCGGCGTGATGCAGGTCATGCCGCCAACCGGGAAGGAACTGAACGTCGGCAATATCTCCGAGGTCGAGCCGAACATCCACGCCGGCGTGAAGTACATGCGCTTCATGATGGACCAGTACTTCAAGGACGAGCCCATGGACGACCTGAACAAGATGCTGATGACATTCGCCGCCTACAACGCGGGGCCGGGACGCGTGCGACAGCTCCGGCGTGAAACAGAGAAGCGAGGCCTCGATCCCAATCTCTGGTTCAACAACGTCGAACGCATCGCCTCGGAGCGGATCGGACGCGAAACGGTC
The DNA here is from genome assembly GCA_963773045.1 of uncultured Acidobacteriota bacterium. GTDB lineage: Bacteria > Acidobacteriota > Vicinamibacteria > Vicinamibacterales > UBA2999 > 12-FULL-67-14b. Next base: position 90,518 of record CAVYZT010000006.1, read on the forward strand.
ACGTACGTGAGCAACATTTACAAGTACTACATCACCTACCGTCTGGTCACCGAACAGAGGAGCCGACGTGAAGCGGCGAAGGCGGAGGTCGGGAAGCGAAAGTGATGACCGAATCGAGGCGATGAGATGGAAGGGCCGGCCACAACCTCGACGCGCACCTATTTCTTCTACATGGCCACGGTGAACACATCTGCGATGGCGGCAAAGATTCCCCGGCGGGCTGCGCAGGGTACCATTGTGATTCTGACGACAGGCCGCGGTCGCACTTGCGCCGGGGAGGCCCACGATGCCATGGAGAACCGGGGAGCGCGTGGTTGCGCCTGAGGCGACCGTCGAGAAGCTGGCTGGCGGCTTCGCGTTTACGGAAGGACCGACGTGCGATCCGGATGGGAATGTGCTGTTCACCGACCAGCCCAATGACCGCATCCTGAAATGGAGCACGGACGGCCGGCTGTCCACGTTTCTCCAGCCCGCAGGACGCGCCAACGGCATGTATTTCGCGCCCGGAGGCGACCTGATCGCCTGCGCCGACGAGAAGACTGCCCTCTGGTCCATCGCGCCGGACGGCACGACCACAGTGCTGCTCGACACCTACGGCAGCAGGGCCTTGAACGGGCCCAACGATGTCTGGGTACGGCCCGACGGCGCACTGTACTTCACCGATCCGTTCTATCCGCGGCCCTGGTGGACGCACGACGCGATGCCGCAGGACGGGCAGCACGTGTACTTCCTGTCCGCCGACCGCCAGCGGCTGGTGCGGGTGATGACGGACCTGACAAAGCCGAATGGCATCATCGGCACGCCAGACGGCAGGACCTTGTTCGTGTCGGACATCGGAGCGAACCAGACTTACCGGTACGACATCGCACCTGACGGGAACCCGTCCGGCAAGACTCTCGTCGTCGAGCAGGGCTCCGACGGGATGACGCTGGACGATGAGGGCCATCTCTACCTGACGGGGGACGGCGTGATGGTGTTCGACTCGCATGGCCGGCAGATCGATCACGTCCGGATACCCGACGAGAAGTGGACCGCCAACGTCGCCTTCGGTGGCAAGGATCGCCAGACGCTCTTCATCACGGCGAGCACCGGTCTCTATGGCATCAGGATGCGCGTCAGGGGCGCCAACGCGGCGAAGTGACGACCACGGAGGAACGCACGCACATGAAGGCCATTACCGTCGAACCACACAAGCCTGGGAGCGCCCGCCTCGAGGACATACCCGCGCCCGACGTGCACGACGGGTCAGTGCTCGTCGAAGCCGTCGCGGTCGGCGTCTGCGGGACGGACGTCGAGATCATCGAAGGCAAGTACGGATGGGCGCCTCCAGGCAGGGCGCGGTTGGTGCTTGGGCACGAATCGCTCGGCCGGGTACTCGACCCAGGGCCGACCGGCGGCTTTCAGAAAGGAGACCTGGTCGTCGGCATCGTGCGCCGTCCCGACCCCGTGCCCTGTCCTAACTGCGCCGTGGGTGAATGGGACATGTGCCGCAACGGCCAGTACACGGAGCGCGGCATCAAGCAGATCGACGGCTTCATGTCCGAACGGTGGCGAATCGAGCCGGAGTACGCCATAAAGGTGGACCGATCGCTCGGTCTCCTCGGCGTGCTGCTCGAGCCCACCACGGTCGTCGCCAAGGCCTGGGAGCAGGTGCAGGCGGTCGGGCAGCGGGCCTACTGGGAGCCAAGCAACGTGCTCGTCACCGGCGCGGGGCCCATCGGCTTGCTGGCGGCGCTGGTCTGTCGGCAGCACGGCCTGGACGTGCACGTGTTGGACCGCGTCGTGTCGGGCTCCAAGCCCGAGCTCGTTCGCGCCTTGGGAGCGACGTACCACACCGGGAGCGCGACGGATGTCGGCTTCAACCCCGACGTCATCGTCGAGTGCACCGGCGTCGGCCAAGTCATCGCCGACTGCCTCCGCGTGGTCTCGGCCGGCGGGGTCGTCTGCCTCACGGGCGTCGGCAGCGGAGGCCGCACGACGGGCTTCACCGCAGACGTGGCCGCGGCCATGGTGCTCCAGAACAACGTCATCGTCGGCAGCGTGAACGCGAACAGACGACACTGGTACAAGGCGGCGCAGGTGCTCGCGCGAGCGGATCGCGCATGGCTCGGCCGGCTCATCACGAGGTGCGAGGGGCCCGAGGGTTTTATGCGAGCCCTCCACCGTCAGCCGGAAGACATCAAGGTGGTCATCCAGTTCGCGGAAGCATGAGCGAAGCCTGAGCCGAGGCGAACTTCTCGATCTCAGAACTTGAAGCCGAAGGCATTCGACCATCCCCAGTCGTTCTTCGACAGGCCGGCTGGCGGTTGGCTGTCGAAGTTCTCGAACAGGCTCATCCTGATGTACCAGTCGCCGGGCAGGTTGAAGTCGAGGTCGAACGTGTAGTTGATGCGGTAGCGGTCGTCGATGGTCAGGCTGGGATAGTAGTTGAGCCGCGTGACCAGGTCGGTGATCCGCAGCTTCTCGGTCATGAACTCCGTGCCGATGTACGCCTCTGCAGAGTCCTGCGTTTCGATTGCGGGATCGGTGTAATCCTCTCTGGTCCAGGCCAGACCGCCGCCCAGCGCCAGATACTGCGAGGCTGAGCGAAGCAGATATCGCCCGCCGCCGCCGCCGATCGTCGTGCGGAGATCGAGGCTTTGCTCGTCGCTGTTCAGGAAGTCCTGGCTCGTGTTCGCGTACCAGCGCGAGCCGAGGAGGTACCGGTAGTCGTTCCCGACATTCCACCGCTGCGTCTCTGGCGCGTTCGACTGCGAGCTTCGGAACACGTTGCCGATAACCGTATCCACCATGTGCTCGGACCTGTACAAGAGGGTGCCGCCCAGCGTGAGCTGCTTGGCCTCGTTGGCCCGCGTCATGCTGTAGCCGAAGTCGAGTGCCGTCTCGAACCTCGACCAGAACGATCCCTCGATCGGCTGAATCACCGACACGTCGGCCAGCAGGATGGCGACGCTGCCGACCTGCACGGACTTGTTCGCGGCGTCCGCCTTCAACGAGCCGGATATACGCTTCCCGTCGAACGTCTCGATCACGAATTGACGAGCGCTGTCGATCGCGACCACCTGATCCCATTTGATCTTGAAATCGGAATCCGAATAGGGCGTGGACATCGTGAGCACGTCCTTCTCCACCTTGATGATTTCGCCGACGATCTTCTCGCCGGTGGCCGTCGTCACGGTATCGGTCTGGGCCGAGACGGCAGAGGCGGTGGCGAGCAAGAGAAAGATTGAGCAGACAGTGATTCGTCTCATCGCTGGCAGCATGGTTCATCCCCGAGTTGAGAGTTGCGTCGTTGGCGAAAATCGCCGGCGGCGGTCTGCGCGCTTGGCGTTCCCGCTTCGACGCTCGAATCCAAGATCAAGCAGCTGGGAATTGAGAAGCGCCGATTCACGACGGCGGTGTGACATACGTGCCCCTACGCAGGCTCTGCGCTGCCGGCGACCTGAGCGCGTTACCGGCTCGTCGTGGATCGATCAACCCTCGTCCAGGTGCTGTCCGGGTCGTACCGCGTAAGGCCTGGCGCGCGGGTGGCCGTCTCCGGACCGAGGTCCTTCTGGTAGACAACGCCGTCCTGATTGACGATGAATGTCATGACGCCGGTGGCGTCGTATTGGGCAGGCCACGCGACGAGCGCGAAGCCGCCGGTCATCTCTCCGTTGACGACGTAGGCCTTTGCGCCGCCGGGCGCGGAAGATCCTTGTCCACCGGTCACGATGCGGAAGTAATAACCGTGGAACGGCGTGCGTCCCGGCTGGGCGGTGTCGCGCGGCTGCCCCTCCTTCGCGGCCTGGGCCACGAGATCGCCGAGCGGACTTCGAGCCTGTCCTCGTTCGGATGCCCAGTACAAGCCATTCTGCGTGCCCGGCTCGCTGGCGATCCGCTGCGCGTACTTGCCAGCCGGCTTGCCATCATGACTGCTCGCGGCGTAAGCACGCTGTGCCTTCACGTAGGCCTGGGTAACCTCGAGCGCGGCGAGCTCGTTGCGGCCCACGCGCCGATTGAGAATCTCTTCCTTGCCGGCGGCCGCGTCGAACACCCAGCCTTTGGGCGTCTTCACGACCGGCACCGGGAACGGCCACGACTCGCGGCCGATGACGAGCTCCTTGCGGCCGGCACCCGCGTCTTCGAGCCTCCACTCCTCGGCAAAAGCGACCGTGAACGTCTCGCGATTGCGCCGCGATGTCGCTGGATCGGAGGAATCGAGGATCTCGCGGCCGGCGGGCCCGAAAATGGCCAACAGCGCGTCCCCGCCTTCGGCCCGTGCGGCGCTTGCCAGCGCGCGCGCCGCATCTTCAGGTGTCGCGAAGGCGCGCGGCGCGTTCTGCCGCGCCCCGCACGGCATCGCGACGGTGAGCAGCACCGCGACCGCGCCCAGGATCGACCGGGCGCTCACTTCCGCCTCCCTCCGCCGCCCGAACGGCCGCCCCGGCTGCTGCTGCCGCGCGATCCAGCAGACCGCTCGCGGCTCCCGCTCGAATAGCCGGAGAAGGCATCCGACCCGGAACCGCCGCGCTGCGACTGGCGATCGGCGCTACTCCGGCCGCGCGACTCGGCACTGGCCGTCGTCGCTTGTGTCTGTCCCTCGGCGCGGCTGGCCTGCCGCGCCTGTTGCTGCTCGGGCCGCGCCTGCGTGCTGCTGGTTCCCGTCCGCTCCGCGCGCTGCTGCTGGGCCGTCGTCGAATTCTCGCCGCGCTGCTCTCGCGCCTGGTTCGCGCGCTCGCTGCGCTCTCCGGCGTTGTCCTCGCGATGATCCTGCCAGTCCTCGCGCGCGTCCTCGCGGTGGTCGTAGAAGTCCTCCCGCGCATCCTCGCGGTCATCGTAGAAGTCGTCCCACGCGTCGTTGTACATGTAGCCGCCGCCGTGCCATCCATACGGCCCGTAGTAATAGTCGTTGTCCATCGCCGCGCCAATGGCAATGCCCGCGGTGAACCCGACCAGCGCGCCCATGAGCGCGGCCTCGTCGCTGTTGTCCTCCTTCACGACTGTGGTTGTCGACGAGTGGACGTAGACGACCTGCGGGTTGTACTGCGGCACGTAGACCACCTGCGGGTTGGCCGGCTCGATCACGATCACCTGATCGCCGCCGGTGGTCGTCTTCGTCTCCACAGTCTGCTGCGGCGTGGTCTTCAGCGTGCCGGCCGCCTTTGCCTGCGCTCGCAGGCGCTGGATGCTGTCGAGCACGCCCTTGCGGTCGCTCGCAAAAGCCTTTCCAAGCTCGCGCGTCCACTTGATGTTGTCAGCCATGTAGTTGACAACCTGGGGGAACAGAGCGAGGACGACGAAGCTCGGTTCGAACCCGGCCTTCTCGGCGGCACTCTGGAGCGCGGTGCCCGTGAGCTCGGCGTTGCGCACCACCCAGCCGCTCAGCTCCTGAATCTTCGGCGGATCGCTCGTGCACAACAGCATCTGCGTGAGCAACTGGTCGGGATAGAGCGCGACCGGCGCGAGCAGCTTGTCTAGCGCTTCTGGCGCCATCGCCGCCTGAGCTGGCGTGGTGGCCTTGGGCGCGGGTGTGGCCGGTGCCGCCTGCCGGGGACCAGAGGCAGCCGGGGGCAATCCCAGCACGAACACGATGCCGATGACGAGGCCAAGAGTCGACATGACACCTCCGATCCTTCGGAATAAGCAGGAGGTGTGCCGGGGATATCGCAGATCGGAGCCGGCGCTAAGTGCCGATTCCGGATGAATTTGGCAGAAAGGACCCCGCGCACCTGCTGCGTCGGATCACGGCCCGTCGTGCCCTCAGGTCACCCGAGACAACTCACTGCCGGTCCGAGCGCGCGCTCAGCGTGACAACACGCCGGGGAGCGTCCTCATGAAGAGGCGAATGTCGCCGATCTGGGCGGTCGTCGAGATGAACTCGAACGCGGTCGGGCTGACCGACGTCGTGCGGCGCTCGAGAACGGCGGTCAGCGCCGCGGGCAGGATGGGACATTCGTCCAGCAATCCGAGCACGCTGATCCAGGCGGTCATGTCGAGCATCGCGAGCACGTCGGCGGCGTCGCGCGCGAGCCACGGTGTGCCGGCCTCGCGCTGCTTCACGAGCGTGCGCCGCAGCGCGCGGAGTCCGTGGCGAGTGTCGGCGTCGACACAATGAAGATCGGCCAACGTCGAGATGAGCTGATCCGCCACGAACAGGCTCACGTCCTGGTACAGCACCGACCAGCCCACTTCGAACGCCGTCACGAGGTCGTGATCCACGAGGAACGCGTCGGGAGGCATGGCCGTGTCGAGTTCTCGTGGCGACGATGCACCCTGCGAGGTCGCGCCCGGCCAGCGCGCGGGCCAGCACTTCGAGACCCAGGTTGCAGATGCACGCAGCCGCATCGGACGCTTCCTGGGGCGTGAACGGCCGCGACTGAACGGAGGATCCCGCGAGCAGCGTATTCGCGAGGAACGCAAGCTCACGACTGCGCGTGAGGTACGCGGTCTCGTCGTGGTGCAGCACGAACTCCATCAGCCGCCTCAGGAGCGGGAGTCTCGCGGCTCGAGGGTCCTCGTCTGCGGCTTCGAGCAGCGCCCGCGGCCGTTCCGGCATCACGCCGGCCTCGGCCAGCAGTTCGATGACCGCGTCGATCGACGTGGGGATGTCGTCGTCGCTGCGGCCCTGCCTCGCCGAAGCCTTGGCGAAGGCGGGCGCGGAGACGTCGTGTCGCGTCTTCTGCTTCTTCTTCGACCGCGCGAAAGTAGGCCGTGGCGATGGGGTTGATCGCGATCGGGGCCGTCGGCGCCGATGCCGCCCGCGGCTGCCGCGCCATCTGAAGGAAGGCGCGCGCGTCGGCCGGTGTCGCGTAGCCGTGCCGCGATCGCCGTCGCTCCCGTTCGATCGCGACGTCGTGGAGGTGCTGCTCCGGCGCCATCAGCAGATCGTCGAGGCCGTCGATCTCCGGCCTGGAGTTGGACAGGCGGCGGCATCCCTGCATCACCGCGTGAAAGTAATCGTTCTGCTCGGTCTCGAGCGTGACGAGGAGCGTGACGATCGCATCCCACGCATCGGTTCGCCGCGCCCGCACCAGATAGCCGCCCACTTCACACTCGAGCACGTCACCGCTCGTCTCGCTGTTCATCATCGTCGTTGCGATCCATCGGCTCGTCATCACTCGATGCGGTCGGTTCGAACGTGCCCGGGTCGAATACACGCAGGTAACGGGAGAGGCCGACGATCACCAGGTGCTTGTCGAGGGCGGCGACGGTGCGTGCTGCCACCGAGTCTCCGGTGTCCACCAGCACTTCGAGCCATTCGCCGAAGCGATCGACATCGAACTGTTCGTCGCGTCCCGGCTGCGCGTGGCGCCACAGATCGAGGTCGAGCAGGGAGGTGAGCTGCGCGGGCGTCGCAGACGTGACGAGCTCGCCGCACGCATCGAGTCCGCGGTACTGAATGAGCTGATGCAGCGTCTCCGGCGCGAGGTGCGGGACGACCCGCGCGAGGAATGGCGTGTCCAGGAGACGCGCGAGCCGATGGTCCACCGAGCCCCCATCGCGGGGCGCCGTTTCGCGGTTCGTGGTTGTCGACATGGGCCGGCGATGATACCCGTCCTGCGGGCCAACAAACAGTCTTGAAGAGTGGGGTGGTGTGAGGGGATACTAATAGTGGGATTGACGTCCGTCATCCCATCCTGCGTCCTCCGGGCCTCACCTTCCGACTGCGTCCCTCACTTTCAGGTTCCTCAGCTTCTACTGGTCGGCGTATCGCTTGGCCCCCGCGAGGTCCTTGCGTAATTCCTCAGCCGTGCGTCGTGGACCATAACCGGGCGTATCGCGCTGAATGCGCCATCCTTCCTTTAACGGCCCGGCATCCACCGTGTCGAAACCGAATTCGTCGAGCAGTTTCGTCACCACCACCTTCGCGGCCGCATCGTCGCCGGCGATCACGAGCGCGCGGCGGTTCTTCGATCCGGCTGGTTGCCCATCGGTGGTCAGTTGCGCTGCGTAGATATGGTTGAACGCCTTGACCACCTTCGAGGTCGGGAGGTGGGCCTGCAAAAGCTCGGCGGTCGTCGTTGACTCGTTGTCGAGATCGGGAATGTGGCCGTCACGCTGGGGGTAATAGTTGTTGGTGTCGATCACGATCTTGCCCGCGAGAGGTGCCACCGGCACTTCGGAGTAGTTCTTGAGCGGTATGGAGACCACGACAATCTCGCCGGTCGTAGCGGCCTCCACGGCGGTCGCGGCCCGTGCATCGGGTCCAAGATCGCCAACGAGCGCGGCCAGAGTTTCGGGCCCACGCGAATTGCTCATCACCACGGCATACCCGCGTGAAATCGCCAGCCTCGCCACCTGGCTTCCGATATGTCCGGCGCCAATGAATCCGATCGTCGGCTTTGTCATACGAAACCTTTCGTTGCGGACATCGCCGGCGTAAGACCACGCCGACATCTCGCCGCTGTGGAATCAGCCATTGCGAGCAGTGTGAAACAAGACTAGCGCAGAGCCACGTTCGGTTTCTGGCGTCTTGCATAGGCGGGGTCCGGAGCGCCGGTCTCCGATATGCCGTGGCTCATCTACCGCTGACCGTGACGGGGCGGAGATACAGGACCCCATTCTCAAAGAAACCTCAGGAAACGAGACCCGGGAGCGGGCCCCGAGATTGCCATGCTCACCACGTGGCTAAGCCGTCTGGTCAAACCAAAACGGACGCCAAGACCCGCATCCTCGACGCGGCTGACGAAATCTTCGTCAGGCGCGGCATCGATGGCGCGCGCATGCAGGAGATCGCCGATCACGCAGGCGTGAACAAGTGAGACATCTCATCACGCGACTGTCGGTGATCTTGGCTAGCCGTCGCATTGTCCGGGTCGGCATTCGCGCACAGCAGCCTTCGCCGGACGCGCCAGCGCAGCCCGCCGCCGCGGAGGAGGCGCGGTCGCCATGGCTGCTGGTGCCGATGTTCTCGTCGAGTCCAAAACTCGGTACGGCCGTCGGCGGACTGGGCGCCTACATGCACATCTTCGATGAGGATAGCCGTGTATCGCTCTTCGGCGTGACGTACCGGTACACATCCACGCACTCACAGATCTTCAGCGCGTTTGCCCGGACATCCTCTGGCGCCGATCACCATCGCATCGTGCTGATTACGGCGTTCGGGCAGATCAAGAACGACTACGACGACTATCTCGGGACCGGCCAGCCGCTGAAGACCGACGATGACCTGAAGGCCGTCGCGGGGCGGTATCTGTTTCGTGCGACAGGAGACTGGTTCATCGGCGCCCAGGGGAGTGCCGCCAATTACCAGGTGCTGGGAGCGACCGCGGAAGACGATCTCGTGCTCGAGACACTGGGCGTGCGCGGCTTCGAGTCGGCGGGGGTGGGCGCCGTGCTGATGCACGATTCACGCGACAACGAAGACATGCCCACGACAGGCTGGTTCTTGAATGTCAACAATCTGGCCTATCGTGAGGCACTCGGCGGGGCCGAGTCGTTCGATGCGTATCGCGTGGACCTGCGCACGTTCTGGAAGCACGGCGGCGGTCACGTTCTGGCGGTGCGACAGTACAACTGGTTGACCAGCGATGCCCCATCCGCCGCGCAGGCGACGGTGATCCTTCGCGGTTACAAACAGGGTCAGTACCTCTCGCCGTACATGTCCTCGCTCGAAGTCGAAGAACGCCTGTCGTTCAACGCGCGATGGGGCGCCACGCTGTTTGCCGGTGCGGCGGGGTTGTACGGCGAGGCACCAGTCCCGCTCGAGCGCAGCATCTATCCGACCATCGGGGCGGGCGTGCACTTCGTCATCAAACCCAAGGAGCGCATGAACGTGAATCTCGAGTACGCCCAGGGCATCGGAGACAACCGGGGAGTCTATCTGAAGCTTGGCTACGCATGGTGAGCCGCCGATCCGTGAACCGCAGGCATGCACGCATGGTTCCGGGGCGCCACCAACACGTGTAAGATGCGTGGCCGGCTTCGGAAGCTCCAGACCTATGAACGACACAGGCGACTACACCATCCCAATCATTGACAGCATCCTGCACCCCACGGATTTCACCGAGGGCAGCCGGGTCGCCTTTTACCACGCACTGAAGGCGGCGCTCCTGGCGAAATCGAAACTCACGCTCCTCCACGTGTCGCCCGGAACAGACTCGGACTGGACGGACTTCCCTGGCGTGCGTGAAACCCTCGAGCGCTGGGGATTACTGCCCGCGGGCAGTCCGCGCTCCGCCGTGCCGCAGCTCGGCATCGATGTCCGCAAAGTCATCGCCCAGCAGAGCGACCCGGTGAAGGCCGTGCTTCGCTATCTGGGTGACCATCCCGCCGACCTCATCGTCCTCGCCACGCACCAGCACGAAGGCCGTGCACACTGGTTGCGACATTCGGTGGCCGAACCGGTCGCCCGCCGGGCGGCTCAGATGACGTTGTTCATCCCCGGTGGCAGCGCAGGCTTTGTCTCGGCCGAGAATGGCTCGGTGTCATTGGAGCACATTCTCATTCCAGTGACAGCCAGGCCCCGGCCGCAGCCGGCCATCGAGGCAGCCGCCCGGCTGGCGGCTCGTTTGAACTGCCCGCGCGGGACTTTCACGCTGCTGCATGTCGGGGATCCGGACAGGATGCCAACGGTCCGTTGTCCTGACGTGCCCGGTTGGGAGTGGAATAAAACCACGCGCACCGGCGAAGTGATCCACGGAATCCTGGACACGGCTCAGAAATCCGCCGCGAATCTGATCGTGATGACCACCGACGGTCGCAACGGGTTTCTCGACGCGCTGCGCGGCAGCCATAGCGAGCGGGTGTTGCGGCACGCGCCCGCGCCAGTGCTCGCCGTGCCGGTCGGTTCGCTTGCCGCAGCGTCTCTCGGTTGAACAATACTTCTGCTCGGAAAAATCACAGAAAGGTTGCCAAGGCCAGACCGGGCCGCACAGCCGGCGCGGCGGTTGCAACGCGAACACGAGCGACTTTTGTGGCTGTGAGGCAGGGATTCGCCCCCATTCACGACGAACCGAGGCGAGACGAAGTCGAGCCGATGGTGGGTCGAGATGTGACTGAATCGGCCTCCCAGACACGAGAGAGGCCGAAGGCCGAACGAAGTGTCGTTATGAAATTTCTCGGGGGTCCGCCTTCGTCCCATTGCATCGACTTCGGCGCGACATCGCGCCATAGCCGCACCAGCCTTCAGCGCGCGGCGGAGGCGGATGGCTGGGTGTTAGGGACGGAATTCGCGACTGGCTGGCCACGGCCGCCTGAACCCCAACCCACGCAACCGATTCGAAATCGGAACTTCGAAGGCTTGGCCGGCCATCCATAAGTGAAGGCGTCCGAAATCTGTATACAAATTCGGACAGGATCTCAGGCGACCAGCACCCGCGCGCGGGCGCGCCTGCGCGGCTTCACGACAATCTCCACGTCGCTGCCGAGCAGCACGAGGAACCGCACGAGGCGATCGAGCGAAAACCCTGCAAGCCGGCCCCGGACCAGGGCCGACACTTTCGGCTGGTCGATGTTCAGAAGTTCAGCGGCGGCGGCTTGGGTGAGACCGCTCTTGGTGATGAGCGCGGCAATCTTGCGCGCGAGCTCTGCCTTCGCGAGGGCCTCTGCAGGGCGCGGGTGTCCGAGGTCCTCGAAGACGTTGCCACTCCCGACGATGTAGTCCCTCCGCGCCATCGGTCTACTCCTTCTTCTTGCTGATCTCAATGGCCTGCTTCAGGCGCCGCTTGATCAGCTCGATGTCAGCCTTCGGCGTTGCGATGCCGCTTTTCGACTTCTTCTGGAACGCGTGCAGCACGAACACGCGACCGGCGAATCGGACCGTGTACACGGATCGGAACGCGTTGCCGCGATGATCCGAGACGACCTCCAGCACACCCGCCCGCAGCCCCTTCAGCGGCTTGGCCGACACGTGCGTGTCGCCACGCTGAGCCAGATAGAGCGCATAGCCCATCTCGTCCTGAACGGTCGACGGAAACGTCTTCAGCTCCCGCAGCGAATCGCCGAGCCAGATCACGGGCTTGAGCTGCGGCGCGGGCATCTCCTCGTCATCATGCCATATTTGGCATGTCTCGCGCGAGCATGGTCGCTCGATCCTCCAACACCCCAGAACGCAAGAAACATCGTGCCGATGTGAAGTGGAGCCCTGGGCGGTAGATCTCGACGCAGTCCAAGAACGAGGGCCCATGTGCCCACGCTCAACGAGAGGAACGCGGACGTCATCAAATAACTGAATGGACCAACGGCGTACTCGCTTGTCGGCCGCTCGATTGGATTGACGTCGGGCCGAATGAAGTGCATCGCCGCGATGACCAGAGCGAAATACATCGTTCCGACGACGGTAGTCGTGGCCAGACCCGACAACAGGCTTCGAGTCTCCGACGTTTTGGTTAGGTCAGCTCGACTCATGATCGACCGAAGTCCGCACAACGCTGAGCGTCGTGAACGATGACGCAAGCATAGCTGTGGATCGCGCAATTGAGTTCCAGGATCGGGTTTACACAAGACGCCACGAAGGTCGTCCTCGGGCGACCGCCACGGGCGGGCTCCACGCGCCAGTGATGCGGCCAGCGAGGGTGATCCCCCGCCAGAGAACGCATCGGGTCGACAGATGAGCCGGTTTGGTCGGATGCGGAATGGCTCGGCGCTCAGCACCTGCCTCTGGCATGATCCTGGTCCATGTCCACCGGCGCCGACGCGACGACAGCGTTGCTTCCGGTCCTGATCGTCGGCGCCGGACCGGCGGGCCTGGCGAGCGCCGCCTGCCTCAAGCAGCGAGGCATCGAGCCGCTGGTCCTCGAAGCCGGCGCGTCGCTCGGGAATTCATGGCGGCATCATTACGATCGGCTGCGCCTCCACACGGTCAAACAGCAGTCGCATCTGCCCGGCGTACCGTTCGCGAAAGAGCTGGCGCGCTATCCGACGCGCGCCGAGGTGATCGCGTATCTCGACGCTTACGCGGCCCACTTCAACATCGTGCCGCGCACGGCTGAGGCGGTGCGGCGCGTGCTTGCTGCGGCAGACGGATTCGTCGTGGAGAGCGCGCGCGCCACATACCGGGCGCGGGCAGTTGTGATCGCGTCCGGGCTCAACCGCGTCCCGAATCCCGAACGCTTGCCTGGACAGGAGCGTTTCCGGGGCACGTTCATTCACTCGCGCGATTACCGCAACGCGGATCGGTTCGTGGACCAGCGCGTGCTGGTGGTCGGCGCCGGCAACACGGGCGCGGAAATCGCGCTCGATCTCGCCGAGCACGGCGCCCGGCCGACGATGGCGCTGCGTTCGCAGGTCAACATCGTGCCGCGCGACTTTCTCGGCATGCCGACGCAGCTGACCAGCATCGGCATAAGCTGGCTGCCGCTCAAGCTGGCGGATGCGGTCGCTCGGTTGGCGTCGCGGCTGGCGTTCGGTGACCTGGCGTATTACGGGCTGGCGCGGCCCCCGCTCGGTCCGCTGACGGCGTTCAAGGTGCGCCGGCGCGTCCCGCTCATCGACGTTGGAACGATCGCCGCCGTCAAGCGCGGCGACATCGCGGTCAAGCCGGCCGTCGTGCGCTTCACCGAGACGGGCGCGCTGTTCGCCGACGGCAGCGTCGCCGAGTTCGACGCCGTAGTGCTGGCCACCGGCTACCGCCCCGCGCTGGAAGATATGGTCGCCGTGCCCGGCGTGCTGGACGACGAGGGCTATCCGCGCGACTGGAAGGGCGGCGCGCATCCCGGCCTGTTCTTCGTCGGCTACCACCAGCCGTCGACGGGATTGCTGCGGGAGATTTCGATCCAGGCCGAGGCCGTGGCCGCCGCGATCGCGCGCTGAGGACCACGTTCGTGCGGGGCCACTTCGACATTCTGACGAGCGACATCGAACGCCTCTCGGGCCGTGCTCCAACCTCGTTCCGTGACGTTCTGGCAGCCACGCTGAAAGGAGGTGCGCGGTGAAATGTGGCCCTCTGATTGTGCAGGTGCTTCTGAGCGCGTTCTCCCTGGGGGCGGGCTGGAGGTCCGACTTCGCTCGCTGGATCGCGAGCTACGTCGAGACAGACGTCGCCTGTTAGTGACTCGCTCTGGTTGATTCGCGCAACGTAGGCTGGCCGACATCGTTGTCATACAGTTTTCCCTTCCATGGCCGAGCAATCCAGTCGCCCTTTTTACGGCGAGTACGCGTGGGCGTTCGATCTGCTGATCGACCGTCCAGTCGGTCAGGAGTGCGCCGCGATCACTGCCTGGTTCAGTGAGCGGGGCGTCCTTCCGGGCGCAACCCTTCTTGATGCCGGCTGTGGAACAGGCCGATATGCTGGCGAACTCGGGCGCCGAGGTTATGCCGTTGAAGGCGTAGACCGGTCGTCCGAACTGATCGAGACTGCGAGGCAGTCGGTCCGCGGTCACGGCAATTCCGTCTCATATCGCGTCGGGGACCTCCTCGCTCTACCTGTGGCGCGGTACGACGGCATTCTTTGCCGCGGCGTTCTCAACGACTTCGTGAATGACGATGCACGGCTATCGGTTTTTGCCGCGTTCGCGGGCGCGCTTAGACGTCCAGGCGTCCTCATTCTGGACGTTCGCGAATGGGAGGCGACGAGGGACCGTAAGCAGCGCGAGCCCGTTTTTCGAAGGAGCGTTCTTACGGATCGAGGCACGCTCACGTTCACGAGCACCACGGAACTCGATCCGGAGCGCCAGCAGCTTCTTCTGTTCGAAACGCACACTCTGGTCAACGACGCTGGAGAACATTCGAGCGACTATCGCTTCGTGATGCGCTGTTGGACGAGAACCGAACTCGAGTCGGTCTTTGAGCGCAGCGGTCTTGGTTCCGTTGCGTACTTCGGCGCATACGATCCCGCGGTTCACGCTGGAGCGACGGATCGACTGGTCGCCGTGGCTCAGTTGTCCGACATCGTGCAGGCGAAGTGACGTTTCGCGAATGCTCGGCCGGAACCCGACTTGAGATACTTCTCGAAGTGGGCCGCGGCGCGCTCGTCTGGAAACTCCAACGATACGACGATCGACCAGGGGCGATGCCGAAGGGTGTAGCCACACGGCCCGGCGTTGTGCCACTCGAGTCGTTCGTCGACGTCAGTTGCGCGGCCAACGTAATGTCGCGATGGATCGCTGTCGCTTCGGAGGACATAAACGAAGCGCGCGCCAATGCCTTGCATGTGAATCGCAATGGCATCTTTCGCGCCAGCGAGAATTGTCGGGAATTCTGGGGCGGGCGCTCGCGATCGATCCCGAAGTACGCGGATGCTGCGCACTTCGAATCTGTCCGAGTACGCGGAAAGTGAGGTCCGACTTCGCTCGCTGGATCGCGAGCGAGCTACGTCGAGACAGACTTCGCCTGTTAGTGACTCGCTCTGGTACGTCGCGCGCCGAAGGCGCGCGACCTAGACGAAGCTCGCCCGAAGGGCGAGCGAAGTCTGGCTGGGACGTAGGGATTCGAACCCCAATAACCGCGTCCAGAGCGCGGTGTCCTACCGTTGAACGACGTCCCAACAGGTGGCGCGAAACTAAAACTATAGTCGACCAAACCGGACCCGGCAAGACGACCGGGCCGGTGAGATCGAGACGCCTCGGCCAGCAACGCATCGGCCCCACCGGGGCCGTCGTGCATCACACGGACCGAGACATCTTCCAAGGCCAACCTCTGAACCGTTGAAGCTGGCTTTCGGCAGACTTTCGAAGATGTCTCGCCCCGCGGAGCGGGGCAAGACGATACTGCGCTAACGAAGCGGAGCCACTGCGGCTGGTCCGAAGCGGGCGGAGCTTCGCTAGACCGAACCTAGCGGCGGTGCATCGCCGCGCCGCGGGACTGCGGTCGCGACTCTCGCCCCGCAAAGCCCGGCCGGCCCGGCCGCCGCTGGTATTGCCGGCGCGCCCCGAGGGGCGTCGCCGAGCGAGGCGAATGTTTGACTTCGAACCCGGCCAGCACCACCTGTTCGACCGGCGACGGCAACAGCCGCTGAATGTCACGCAGCAGATCCCGCTCGCCAGCGGAGACCAGCGACACCGCGCGTCCATCCAGACCGGCGCGACCCGTCCGGCCGACGCGGTGCACGTAGTCGGCGGCGACCAGCGGCAGGTCGAAGTTGACCACCAGCGGCAGCTGCTTGATGTCGAGTCCACGTGCGGCGATGTCGGTTGCGACCAGCACCATCACCCGTCCCGACTTGAAGTCGTCGAGCGCGCGGTTGCGCGCGCCCTGGCTCTTGTTGCCGTGAATCACCGCCGTCTTGATGCCCGTCTGCTCGAGATAGTCGCCCACCTTATTGGACCCGTGCTTCGTCCGGCAGAACACGAGGGCTTGTCCCGATGGCGCTTCGGTGAGGACGTGCCTCAGGAGATCGCCCTTTCGATCCGCCGACACCGGATAGACGCGATGCGTCACCGTTGCCGCCACCGGATCGCCGGCGGAGACATCGACGCGAACCGGCTCACGAGTAAACGCGGTCGACAGGCGAACCACCTCTTCCGGGATCGTCGCCGACAACAGCAGCGTCTGCCGCGCTCTCGGCAGCGCCTCGTTGATTCGGCGGAGCGCCGGCATGAAGCCCATGTCGAGCATGCGATCGGCTTCGTCGAGGACGAGCACCTCGACGCCGGAGAGATCGACTGTCCGCTGCTGCATGTGATCGAGCAGGCGGCCGGGCGTGGCGACGAGAATGTCGGTCCGCCTCTGCAACGCCTGGATCTGCGGCCGCATCGCGACGCCGCCGAGCACCGCGGTCGCGCGAAGGTTGGCGGGAATCCCGTAGGTGGCCAGCGCCTTGTGCACTTGCAGCGCCAGCTCCCGAGTCGGCACCAGCACAAGGCCACGCGGCTTTCGCGACTGACTTGCCTTGGCCTGGCGAATCATCAGGCGATCGACCATCGGCAGGCCGAAGGCCGCGGTCTTGCCAGTCCCCGTCTGCGCGCGAGCCAGGAGATCGCGGCCGCTCAGGACGACAGGAATCGCCTCAACTTGAATCGGGGTTGGAGTGGTGTAGCCCAGTCGAGCTAAAGGCGTACACAGAGAGGGCGAGAGCCCAAGGGCAGAAAACGGCATTCGAGAACGCTCCTACTTGTGACCTGCAACCACTGAACGGTAGAAGCCAACATGCGCTTCAACCTTGCCCGCGGGCCGCGAGAACGAAGCGGCCATACGGTTTCAGCGGATACATTCCGCTAAATTGCCTGAGCGTTTCCCTGAACCGCGCAAAGGCTGATGAATTGACTAAGCGCCAGAATGGGCGCGAGTGTGAGAAGAGGCCAAGCGGAAGAAACGCGACTTGAGGCTTTCAGCGGGAAATTCTAGACGCCGCTCACAAACGCTGACCATTGTATCTCAAGTTGACTGCGAACCTCGGGAATCCGGCTAGTCTCACGTTTTGCACCGCAAACTCGAACATTCCAGCGAAAGACGGCCCCGCTCGATGCCCGCGAGAACCGGCCAACTATAATCCGCTCTTCGCATGCCGCTCGCTCCCGGAACACGCATCGGCGCATACGAAATCACTTCGGCGATCGGGGCAGGGGACCCCTCCTCCGCTCACGAAGCGAGCTACGGAGGGTCCGCCGAAGCCAAGGAAAGGACCTGCCGGTGATTGGTCAGTTCCTTGGACCCTATCAGGTCCTTTCCAAGCTTGGCGAAGGCGGAATGGGCGAGGTCTACCGGGCCAGAGACTCGCGCCTGAAACGCGAGGTCGCGCTGAAGGTGCTGCCGTCGCAGGTGGCTGGCGATGACGACCGTCTTGCGCGATTCCAACGCGAAGCCGAAGCACTTGCGGCCCTCAACCATCCGCACATCGCGCAGATCTACGGACTCGAGGAGTCGGCGGCCGATGGCACCACGACGCTGGCGCTGGTGATGGAGATCGTCGAAGGAGAGGACCTCGCCGAGCGGATCGTTCGAGGAGCGGTTCCCATCGGCGAAGCGCTCGGGATCGCACGACAGATCGCCGAAGCGCTCGAGGCGGCGCACGAGAAGGGCATCGTCCATCGCGATCTCAAGCCGGCGAATATCAAGGTGCGCGCCGACGGCACGGTGAAAGTGCTCGACTTCGGTCTCGCCAAAGCGCTCGAAGCGAAGGCCGCGAGCGCGACGGCGGACAATACGCCAACCATCGCGTCCCCCGCGATGACGCAGGTGGGAATCATTCTGGGCACGCCGGCCTACATGTCTCCAGAGCAGGCACGCGGCAAGGCGATCGACACCCGTACCGACATCTGGGCGTTCGGTTGCGTCGTCTTCGAAATGCTCGCCGGCCGGCCGCCATTTTCCGGCGAGACGATGGCCGACACGCTGGCGGCGGTGCTCGAGCGCGATCCAGATTGGCGGCTGCTGCCGGATGCGACGCCGGACCTGATTCGGCGCATGTTACGGCGGTGCTTGGAGAAGGACTCGACCTCCAGGATTCGCGACATCGGTGATGCGCGCATCGATATCGATGACGCTCTCGCACTCGATCGCCGCCCGTCTCCGAGGCGTCCCGCCGATGGCGCGCGGGTGCCGCAGCACAATCTCCCGGCTGAGCTCACGAGCTTTGTTGGACGGCAGAGTGAGCGCAGCGAGTTGACTCAGATGCTGACCGCGTCGCGCCTGGTGTCGCTCACGGGCGCCGGCGGCGCTGGCAAGACGCGTCTGGCGTTGCGTCTCGCGGCGGACGTGGCGAGTGAGTTTCCGGACGGCGTCTGGCTGGTCGATCTCACGCCGATTGCGAACCCGGATCTTGTCGCCCAGACGATCGCGACGGCGATTGGTGTTCGAGAGGCGCCGCACCGATCGATACGCGACATGCTGCTCGACAACCTTCGCCGCCGCGAGCTCCTGCTGGTACTGGATAACTGCGAGCACCTGATCGACGCCTGTGCGGAGCTCACCGAGGCGATGCTTCGGACCGCGCCGTCGCTGCGGATGATCGCGACCAGCCGTGAGCCGCTGCGGGTGCCTGGCGAAACGGTCTGGCGAGTGTCTTCGCTTTCAGAAGCCGAGGCGACACAGCTGTTCGTTGACCGTGCCACCGCGATAGATGCCACGTTCAGGGCAACCGAGGAAACCGCCGCCACGATCGCGCGGATCTGCCGGCGGCTCGATGGGATTCCACTCGCCATCGAGCTGGCCGCCGCGCGCAGCGACGCGCTGTCGGTGGATCAGATCGACGAGCGCTTGCACGACCGCTTCCGCCTTCTCACCGGCGGCGCCCGGACGGCGTTGGCGAGGCAGAGAACACTCGAAGCGACTGTGCAATGGAGTTACCAGCTGCTGTCCGAGCAGGAGCGCGTGCTGCTCAGCCGCCTGTCCGTGTTCCCCGCCGGTTGGACACTCGAAGCCGCAGAGAAGGTGTGCGGCGGAGATGGGATAGACGAAGGCGACATGCTCGACCTGCTGTCCCGGCTGGTCAACAAGTCCCTTGTCACGCTCGAAAGCCAGGCCGGGGCCGACCGCCGCTACCGCCTGCTGGAAACGGTCCGCCAGTACGCGCGCGAGCGGCTCGTCGAGTTGGGTGTGGCAGATCGGCTGCGCGGCAAGCATTTCGAATTTTTCTTCAACGAGTTCCGTGGCGCACAGACTGGGTTGCAGGGCCACGAACAGGTTCGCTGGCTGAAGCGGCTTCGGCTGGAGCAGGACAACGTGCGAGCGGCGCTCGAGTGGGCGATCGCGCCAGGCACGGCGGAGGAGGCGCTCGAGCTGACCGGATGGTTGTTCTGGTACTGGACCAAGAAGGGAGCATTCGCGGAAGGACGGCAGTGGCTCGAACGCGCGTTGGCCCTCAACCCTGACGGACGGAAATCAGTGCGCGCCCGCGCGTTGATCGGGTTGGCCCACATGTCCTACTTCCAGGGCCGTCTTGACGAAGTCGCAGATCTCGGCGCCGAGGCGCTGCCCTTGGCACGTGGCGAGGGTGATACCTGGGCAACCGTCTTTGCCTTGTTCTTACAGGCGCTCGCGGCCATCGAGCACGGGAAGCTCGAGAACGCCGCTGCGCTCGCCGCTGCGGCATGTGACGCCGCTGCAGCCAATGAACTGTTCGCGGCCGGCCCCTTCCTGGTTCTCGGCAACTTCGCCATGCTGAGCGGCGACGTCGAACGAGCGCAGCAGCTGTGCGACAGATCGAACGACCTGAATCGCCGCGCCGGCGAGATCTGGGGGCTTGGAATCGGCCTGCTCATCGCTGCGGGAATCAGGATCATTCGTCACGACTTCGAGACCGCGCGTGCGCATGCGATCGAGGCGCTGTCGTTCAATCAGGAGCTGGAGGATCCACGCGGGATCGCGTGGACGATCGAAACGTTGGCCGGGCTGCTCGCCGTCAGAGGCGACCACGGCGCCGCCGCCCGGTTGTGGGCGGCCTCGGACCGGCTCCTGGAGAACGCCGGTCTACCGTCCCCGCCGTTCATCAGATGGCTTCGCGATCGTCATAAGGAAAGTGTGGAAACGTCACTCGGCCCTGAGCAGCTGCAGGCCGCGATGGCCGAGGGACTCGCGCTGTCCTCCGAGGAGGCGATCGCGTTCGCGCGGCACCACGTGCAGGCGCTGCGCTAGCCGCTCATGGTCTGTCCCTCTGTGTTATCAGTGTCATCTGCGGCCCTGATGTCCGGTCTGTGTTATCAGTGTCATCTGCGGCTCTGATGTTCCGCCTGTGTCATCGGTGTCATCTGCGGCGCTGATCTTCCGTTCGTGTAATCAGCGTTAGCGGCGATGCGAAACACCCGCGCCCAGTTCGTCGGCACGATCGTCTTGATCGCTCTGTTCGCCGCGACCTCACCGCTCCGCGCACAGGTCGTCGAGGTCGCGCCGTTTGGCGCCTACCGGTTCGGCGGCGATCTCTTCGAGGCGGTCGCCGGGCGGCCGCTCGACATCGACGGTGGGCCAGCCGTGGGAGTGGTACTCGACGCCCCACTGTCCAACGGCGCTCACTTCGAGGCGCTCCTGAGCCATCAAGAGGCCGGGGTCTGGTTGCCCACGGTCGGACCGCCACTGCGGCTCCGGATCACGATCGATCAGTGGCAAGCCGGGGGGTTGCAGGAATTCGGAAACGAGCGGGTGCGACCGTTCATGACCGGCATGCTCGGCCTCACACGCTATGCGGCTGAAGCCGACAGTGAAACTCGACTCTCGTTCGGCGCCGGAGGAGGAATGAAGTGGTTCCCCACGTCGCACGTCGGCGTGCGGCTTGACGGTCGCGTGTTTGCGACGCTGCTCGACGCTGATGGGACGCGTCTGGCGTGCGTGCGCGGCGCGTGTCTCGTCGCCCTTCGCGTGAACCTCGCCTGGCAGGCCGAGTTCAGCGCCGGGCTGTTCGTCAGGTTCCCGTGAGCCGTTTGCCGACTGATGCCGGCTAAAACAACCTCGGTGGCGGAAACGCCCTCGACAGCGCGCTCGTCACCCGGTCGCGAGAGAACTCGCGCTCGTCACACAAGAACCGCACCACGCCATCGACGTCGGGCTGGTCGAACTCGATCTGATAGTCGTCGGTGACCTGAGGCTGGAGATAGATGCGTCGCAGCGGCGCCACGTCGCCGACCGCTTCCTGAATCTCAGGCGGCATGGCGTCGATGCTGCCGTACTGCTGGACGAGCTTCAGCGCCTTCTTCGGCCCGATGCCGTCGACACCGTGGTTGAAGTCAGTACCCACCAGCAGAGCGAGATCGATCAGCCCTTCGCGCGTGATCTGCCAGTCCGCGAGATGCCGAGCGAGCTCGAGGATCTCTGGAATGAGCGGACGAAACACGCCCTGACTCGGAAGAAACTCCTTGCCGCCGATGCCGAGAAATCGCAGAAGCCGACTCGTTCCGAAAAGCAGCGTGTCGTAGTCCTTGCTCGCCGCCGTCCACACACGGCCGGTCGCCGCCATGTGCGCGGCCTGCGCCTCACCCTCCGACGGCGCTTGAATCGTCGGCAATCCCAGCAGCCGCAACAGCTCGCGCGCTTCCGCCACCATCTCTCGAGTCAACCGCGAGGTCATCGTCGCCTTTGCGTAGGCCTGCTCGAGATCGCCACGCGCGATCGCGGCTTCGCGCTCCTGCTGAAAACGAGCCTTGGTCGCCCGCCGGCGCTCGAGCTCTTCGGCTTTCTCCGGCGGCGGCGCGCCATCGAAGACGAACGCCAGCTTCAACTGGTGATCCGCAATGAGGCGCGTGGTGCGAAAGAACAGACCCGACAGATGCGACGTCACGCGACCCTTGGCGTCGCTCAAGGGCGAGCCGTCGCGCAGGCGAATCAGCGCGAGGAACTGGTAGAGGTCCCCTTGGCCATCGACCGCCACCAGCTTGCTGCGCAGATCGCCGAGCGCAATCGGCTGCGGCTTGACGATCGGCGTGAGCAGGACCCCCACTCATCGATACTAGACCCAAGCTCACTTGAGTTGACGTAGGGCAGGACTTTAGTCCTGCCATTGAGGCGCCACTAAAGTGGCGCCCTACTGACTCGACTCAAGTGAGCTCCGGGTAAGCCGCCTAGCTATCGGCTTTCAGCTCTCAGCTTTCAGCTACCGCTTCAAGAGCGCCGGCCAATTGACGACGACGTTGATCGGCGCCTGGGCGGTATTGATGCGTAGCGGCCTGCCCCGCTGTCACACTCGGCACGCGCCGTTCGTCAGCGGTACGGGACGGACGCCGAAGGAGAATGTCACATGCGAGCCCAATCCCGTCGTCGTTCGCGCCATCGAGGGCAGACGCGTGCGCATCGGACCGATCGAAGCGATCGACCGAACGCCCGTCGTCGACATCAAGCCAGTGCTGAGGTAAGTGCGCAGGTCCGGTGCCCTGAATCAGGTGCTTTCCCTACCCCCACTCCCGTGCTACCCTGCACACTTCCACTTTCAGGGCTTGGTGCCACGGCCGCTCCCCCTTGCACTGACCGGGGCCGTCGCCCAGTTGGAAACCTTGGCGGAAAGGGCCATCTAAACGATTCACCATGGTCTGCGCCCACTGCGGTACTGAGACTAGGTCAACGCAAACGGCGTGTCCTTCGTGCGGTCGACCAATTGACCGCAGGACCGCCGTTGCGGCTGGCGTGCTGACGCCGCCGCCAGCGGCTCCGCTCGGCGAGGGGGAGATCACCATGCTGGGCGCCACCTTAGTAGCCCCCATCTCCCCCGACCCGGTCACTCGCTTCGACGTCGACCCCGTCACTAGCCTTTCCGCCGACCCGGTCACCATCCTCTCTGTCGACCCGGTCACCAGCCTCGGTACGCAAGTCACCGAGATGCCTGGGCCGAAAGATGCCGACGCGACCTTTCTTCCGCCGCCCGAGAGCGCAGCCACTCTGCTTGCCCCAACCACCCCTACCTGGCGCCGCCCAACCGATCGCGGCAGGACGACCGGGACCGGCCGGTTTGCCGGCAGCAAGACCAAATCCTCACCGCTGGAAGTCGGTCAGGACTTCGGGCCGAGGTACCACATCATCAGGGTTCTTGGCGTTGGCGGCATGGGCGCGGTCTACCAGGCGTGGGACGCTGAACTGAGCGAAGCCGTGGCGGTCAAAGTCATCCGGCCGGAGATTGCAGAGGACCCGCTCGCAGCCGCGGACATCGAGCGCCGCTTCAAGCGCGAACTGCTCCTCGCCCGCCAGATCACTCACAAGAACGTCGTTCGGATTCACGATCTCGGCGAAATCGACGGCATCAAGTACATCACGATGACGTACGTGGTCGGTTCGGATCTGGCCACGGTCCTGAAAGAAGAGGGGAAGCTGCCGGTGCACCGCGCGCTCCGCATCACGCGCGGCATCGTCTCAGGTCTGGTCTCGGCGCATCAGGCGGGCGTCGTGCACCGCGACCTCAAGCCCGCCAACATCATGATTGGCCCCGACGATGCGGTGACGATCATGGACTTCGGCATCGCCCGCTCGACCGGCCAGGATGGCAAGGCCCCTGCGCCGACCGCCGATGCCGAGCCTGCCGAAGTGGGTCGCCTTGCCGGGCCGATGGCTGGGCAGACGACGGCAGGGGCCATCATCGGCACGGTCGAGTACATGGCGCCGGAGCAAGGGAAGGGGAAACCCGTCGACCAACGGTCCGACATCTACTCGTTCGGCCTCATCTTGTACGACGTGCTCGTCGGCCGAATGCGGAAGCATAAGGGGGAAAGCGCCCTCGAGGAGCTGTACGCGCGGATGGAGAAAGTGCCGCCGTCTCCTTGCTCGATCGATCGCACGATACCGGGACCCGTCAACGCGATCGTCATGCGTTGCCTCGAGCCCGACGCGGGCAAGCGCTACCAGACGACGGTCGAGTTGTTGTCGGCGCTGGACCGGCTGGATGACAAGGGCAAGCTGCTGCCGATGATGCAGCGCGTGAAGCGGCGGACGATGGCCGCGGTAGCCGTGCTCGTGATCGCGCTCCTCGGCGGCACGTTCTATGTGACGAAATGGCTGTCGGCGCCGCCGGTCGAGCACGCGCCGATTACGGTCGTGATAGCGGACTTTCAGAACACGACCACGGATCCGACATTCGACTTGACAGTCGGCCAGACGATGAAGCGCGCTCTCGAGGAAGCCAGTTTCATCACGGCGATCGACCGGAACAGAGTTCGGTCGACGTTTGGCGTCCAGCCGCCGGAAAAGTTCGACGCCGTGGCCGCGCGAGAGCTCGCCGTCAAGCAGGGACTTGGCGTCGTCCTCGCCGGTTCGATCGACACGCGAGGTGACGGGTACGAAATCTCGGTCGACACGACTCAGCCATTGACCGGGGAGGTCATCTCGACCGTCAAGCGGCGAGCGTCGAGCAAGGACCAGGTCCTCGACACGGTGACGAGAGTCGTGGCTGGTGTTCGCACGGCGCTCGGCGACGAGAAATCGGCGTCGGATCAGCTGCTCGCAATGAAGAGTCTGTCGACCACCTCTCTCGCAGTGGCCAGTCAATACGCAGCGGCCGTGGACTCGCAATCGAGGGGCAAGTATGAATTGGCGCTGGCCACTTTCTCCAAGGCCGTAGAACTGGATCCCAAGTTCGGCCTCGGCTATCAGGGGATGGCCGTGATGTCGCGCAACATGGGAAGGCTCCAGGACGCAGAGAAATACGCCAAAGAAGCTCTCCGGTACCTCGATGGGATGACCGAGCGCGAACGATTTACGACTCGTGGCTATTACTACAGTCGAACCGGCGATTATCAGCAGTGCGTGAAAGAATACGGCGACCTCATCGCCAGATATCCGGCAGACTTTGTCGCGCATAACCAGCGCGCGATCTGTTTGTCGCAGCTGCGAGACATTCGCGGGACCGTCGCTGAAATGCGGCAGGTCGTGCAGTTGCTGCCCAACCACGTGGTGTACAGATCGAATCTGGCGCTCGCGTTGACATTCGCCGGCGAATTCGACGCCGCCGAGCAAGAGGTCCGGACGCTCAAGGAGCCCTACACCCGTGCTCTAGGGACATTGGCTCTCAGTCAGCTCGGACGAGGCCTCGCCGGCGAGGCGCGCGAGACCTACGAAAAGGTCGGCACGATGGACGCGTGGGGTTCGGCCTTCGCTGCGGCCGGCCTGGGTGACCTCGCGGTATATGAAGGTCACTTTTCTGACGCGGTTGGGCATTTCGAAAAGGGCGCGACGGCCGATCTGGCGGCCAAGCATGCGGACAACGCCGCGATGAAGTTTGCGGCGCTCGCATACGCGCACCTTGCGAGTGGCAAGAATGGCCCGGCGGTGGCCGCGGCCGAGATGGCCCTCAAGAACAGCAACGTGGTGTCGATCCGATTCCTGACCGCTCGCATCTTCGTCGAGGCGGGAAGCCTGGCGCGCGCCCGGACACTGGCCACGGGTCTTCAATCCGAGGTCGCCGCCGAGCCTCAAACCTACGGAAAGATCATCGAAGGCTTGATCGCCCTCAAGAGCGGAGATGCCCGGCAGGCCATCAAGATTCTGACCGACGCCAACACCGTTCTCGATACGTGGCTGGGCCATTTCGATCTCGGGCGCGCGTATTTTGCCGCTCGCGCGTATCCGCAGGCGGATTCCGAGTTCGACCGCTGCGTCCAACGGCGCGGAGAGGCGCTGGAGGTCGTGAACGAAGACCCGACCTACGGACTGTTCCCGATGGTCTATTACTATCAGGGTCGGGTTCGGGAAGAGATGAAGACGGCCAGCTTTGCCGACGCCTATCGCGAGTACCTCAAGATTCGAGGCCAGTCCAAGGAGGACCCACTCGTCCCGGAGGTCCGCAAGCGAATCGGGAATTGAGCTCGGCTCTCATCGACATTCACATCTACATGGGCTTGGGGCTTGGGGCTTGGGGCTTGGGACAAACCTCAAGTCTCAAGCCTCAGGCCTCAGGCCTCAAGCCTCAAGCCTCAAGCCTCAAACTGCAATCGCTCGATTTAGCGAACCCTACCGCGCAAAAAGAAAACGCAGGGTGAGACTGCTCACCCTGCGTGTGCTTTACGGACTGGGCGCGAGCTCACAACGCGCCCGCAGCCCTCGAGGTTACTGGACGACGAGCTTGGAAACGAAACTCGTCGCGTCGAAGTAGACACGCAGGCCGATAGCGTTGGAGTGGCTGGCGTCGGTTCCCGAACATCGCGTGTCGTTGGGGTTGGTGCCAATCCGAGTCCGGAGCTTGAGGCTCAACGTGCCGTTGACGGTCCCCGGCGCAAGCGTAACGGTGACGAGCTTGGCCAGGTTTGGACCGTTTCTGACGCCCTTGATGCAGCGACTTAGTCCGGAGGCGACCAGGGTGGTGTTGTTTTGGTAGACCTCTGCCTGGAGATCGAAGGCAGTGTTGGTGTCGTCGCTGTTCTTCAGGCCGATCCAGGCGTCGAGTGCGGTTGGAGTCGCCATGTTTGGTCCACTTGCAGTCCAAGTGCCGATGTCTTTCCACGGATTGCCGTTGTTGAAGTTGATTGCAAGTGAGTCCTTCTGTTTGGGTGTGCTGGCGGTCGGGCTCACGTTGTCCAGGAGGAGAGTCGCGCCGGTACCGTGAAGGAAGAGCGCGCCCGCCGCCGCCGGCCGCACCACCGTTATCGTGACCGTCACGTCTGCTGAGAACGGGCTCAGAGGAACCGCGGGAAGGTCGGGACTCACCGACAACCCGTCGTCGACCTTATAGACGAAGGTATCGGTTCCCGAGAACCCGCTGGCGCTGGTGTAAGTCAACGACCCATTCGCGTTCAGCGCCAGCATTCCGTGTGCCGGGCCGGTCACGAGCACTGCCCTGCGTCCGATGAAGGGTACCGGGCTGTCCGTGTCACTGTCGTTGGCGAGCACACCGGGCGCCGCAACAGTAAGTGCCTGGCTCGTCACCGCGTTGTAGGCGTCGGCGGCAGGCGCACTTCCTACGGGCGCCTGGTTGATCGCCGTCTTGGTCGCCGACTTTGACCACTCGCTCGTGGTGGGCGAGTTCACCCTCACCCGGTACTCGTAGGTGACGCCGTCGGCGAGCTCTGTCGGGTCGATGAACCGGTTGGTGGTTGTCGTCCCGATGGTCGCGTACGTGTTGTCGTTCGCGCCCGCTCGCTTGCGCTGGACCTCGTACGAGTTGCCGCCGGTCGGGGACGGGTTGAAACGCAACTCGATGCGGTGGAATGCATTCGGGTCGCTGTTGGGTGGCCCCGGGCAGTCGCTCCCGATGACACAAGCGGTCAGCCCATATGGACGACCAGTGCCCATTTCGTTGGCGAGAGCTTCAGTAAGCTCGTCGTCCTGCTTCCCGTCCGCCTGATCCTCGAAGCCGTCGGCCTGATCCTCAAAACCGTCGGCCTGATCTTCGTAGCCATCGGCCTGATCTTCGAACCCGTCCGCCTGATCCTCGAAGCCATCGGCCTGATCCTCAAAGCCGTCGGCCTGATCCTCGAAGCCCTCGCCCCAGGTACCCGGCGCCATCTCCCCGAATCTGGTGCCGTTGGCGAGCTCTTGAGTGTATCCGTCGGTTCCGGCGCCCACTTGATCAAGGCGGATGTTGGCCCAGTCGTCATACCCGTTGAGCTGCTTTGGCGGTCCGGTCACAGTGTTGTCGAAGTTGACATCCTGGGAGGCCAGGCTGGTGTTCGACAGTTTGTCGCCATTCCAGTCGATCTCGGCGGAGACACTCGCGGAGTGGACCCGAGCCA
This sequence comes from uncultured Acidobacteriota bacterium, assembly GCA_963773045.1. GTDB lineage: Bacteria > Acidobacteriota > Vicinamibacteria > Vicinamibacterales > UBA2999 > 12-FULL-67-14b. The sequence goes on from CAVYZT010000006.1 coordinate 118,450, forward strand.
TCGGCGCGGGAGGGAAGAGTGGATCGAATTTACTGCCACTGCAGAACCTCGTGGCTTGCGGCGCGCCGAGGCTCATCGCGAGCGCACTGCCGAATGGGGCAAACCAGACTGGCTGATAGCTTGGCAACGGAGCCAGCGCGCCGGCGTCATTCAGGGTCGATGCCTCGTTGATCGGGCTGAGGACGGTTCCTGAGTAGTCGAGATGGATCTCGTCGTCCGTGTCGCGGAACAGTCCGTGTACCTGGAAGAGATAGCTCATCGAGCTCTGGTAGTTGGGTTTGCAGTTGGGCTCGAAGTATGTGGTCGTGTTGGCCGGCTTGCTGCCCCAAAGCGTCGGCTTTCCGCCGTGGCTCAAGCCCAGGTTGTGTCCGAGCTCATGGAAGATGGTGCCGGCTCGAGCGAATGGCCTGCCGACGAACTCGGTCCACATTCCCATGGTGACCAGGAGGGTGCCACCGGGCAATTCCGCTCGACCCGACACGCCCGACGGCACGTGGAAGTCGGGGTTTTCCGTGTTGCATCCCCCAGGACCGTTGTCAAAAGGTCCCGGCACGCCGCCGACCAGACACGGCTCTGGCGATTTCGGTTTCGCGCGCGCGTGAGCGTTCAACAGGTAATGGAACAGGCCGCGGCGCGCAGGGTCGAACCGCACGCGACGGGTCGTCCCATCAAACCAGGCCGTAATGTCGGCTGTGGACTCGAGTTGTTCGCCATCGTCACCGACCGGCGCGTCGCGGAAGGCCTGCAGCCCGAACTTCCACCGCACCGTGCCCGGGTAAGCTGGGAACTGGCAGGGCAAGGCCGGGTCACAAAGCGTCTCCTTGACGAGCTCGCCTCCCTGCGCGAAAGCGGCGGGCACCAGATAAATATCAGCGGCTGTCGACGTGTAGTCGTCGATCCAGTCGCTGTGCTGAATCACCCCAAACTTCTTGGGGTCGTAAGGGTTCTGATTCGGCGCGTGATACGCAGCGATATCACCGACATCGAAATGCGGCGTGATGCCTCTGGCCGCGTACCCGTCGCCGACCAGCTTCAGGACTTCGGGTGTCGGCATGTGGTTATGTCCGACTGGATCAGTCCTGATCGGTTCACTCGCGCTGAAAGGATGCTGTGGCGAGCCGTAGGACGTGCCCGCCGCCGCCCACATGGCATTGACCTCGACAAAAATGTCGGGATGCAGCGGCCCGCTTGGAAGTGAATACCTCGAAGCCGCGCCCATCGCGTTGAGATTGGGCAGGACCCGGCCGTCCGGATCCGTCAGGCCCGCAGGGTTGTCCTCGAGTCCGTCCGGCAACCCGTCTCGATCGACATCGGCGACCGCGGTACTGAAGATGACCGCTCCCCACGCGAGGCAGTCGTTGACATTGAAGGTCGTGCTTTCTTCATCACCATCATCATCATCATGCCCGGCATGGTCGACCTGCATGAGCGCGGTTTCGCCGAACCCGCCCTCGGAGTTTGCTCCAGGCTTCATCAGCGAGCTCACGTCGTAGGTCAGGGTCGACCACCCTCGCTGTGACGAGCTGCCACCCGAGATCGGGTCGAAGCTCGAAAGGTTCTGAAAGGCGTTCGAATTGGCATTCTTGAACCGAATTCGTTCGGTCACGTTCGACTCGCCACTGGCGACGATGTTCGTGACTTTGGCCGATTTCATGGCGGACGACTGATAGAACCCCTGCAGGCTCCGTGTCATCACCGTTTGGAGCGAAGGCTGAAGGTAACTGCCGCTGTAGATGACGACCTTCCTCAACGGCTCCGTCGTCACCCGGTACACGACGAGAAGGCTGGCGCCGGCGCTTTCGGGAAGCTGATTGCCGCTCCGAACCGGCAGGGTCACGGTGTGGCCTGACAAGGCGTTGGCCACGAGATCCGACGTGTTGACCAGGCGCTTCCCCGTCGGGTTGTCGGCCGCGTCGTCTCGCATTGGCAACAAGGAAAGCACGTCGGCGCGAAACATGTTCCCCGTCAACGCCACGCCGCTGCTCCAACACGAATTCGACGGAGGAAGGGAGTACGAGGTCTTCTTGACCAGCACTTGATCGTCCAGGTCGAGCGTCGTCCCTCGAAACTTCACACCGTTCACCGCCGATGGGTCCGACTGCAACGTGATCGTTTCCCAGAACAAGTACGCGGCAACGATGTCCGCGTTGGCGGGCACACCGCTCATCGCGATCTCACCGGTCGAGAACCCGTTGACGATGGGATGGGCCTGCTCGGTCAAGTTGACGCCACCCACGACGTAGTTCCCCGTCACGAGGAAACCCTTGGTGTAGGGCAAGGGGTCTTCGGCTGCCGCGCGCCCACTCGCCTGGGCGAAGAGCAGCACGAGCAAAAGAGCGAGACCCGTTCTAGCTAAGAATTGTGGAACCACACTCTTCATTCCGACCTCCGGGGGTTGGTCGCCCGCTCATGAAACGTGGGTCAGAGCACTGTCAGGGGGCCGCTCCCGCGGGGAAGAAGCGGTTTCGCAGCCTATCAGTAGTGGATGGATGTTGCACAGAAATTTCCAAACTATCTTTCGGCCCTGCACGGTTCTGCTCGGCCTTCGGCCGACCGCACCCTCAAACCTCAAGACCTCAAGACCTCGGGTCCTGGGATCTTGGCTCGCCCGTCCCTCGCCCGTGCTAACCTTCACGCTTCTGCTCTAGGGTGTGGTCCATCGGTCGCTTCCCCCTGAAGTACTCGCGGCCTTCGCCCTCGGGGAAGAAACGTTGCGGAAAGGGTCGTCTAACGTTTCAAATGGTCTGCGGTCACTGCGGTACACGGACGAAGTCCCAGGAGACGACCTGCCATTCGTGTGGCCACCGGCTTGGTGACGGGCCGCCCTTAGTCGCGGCTGGCGTATTGACCCCGCCGCCACCCTCGATCGGGGATCCCGACGCTGAAGAGGATGGCACCCTGTTGGCCGACACTCTTGTGGCCCCGCCGCAAACTTCGACGTCTGGTTCCGAGACGCTGGTCGGCGAGCCACCTCAAGTCGATGACCTGACAAGACTGCCCGACCCCGCGCACGCAGCCACGTTGGTTGCGCCCACGGGACGCCGGGCGACCGGTCGCGGCAGAACAACCGGGACAGGCCGGTTTGCCGGCAGCAAGACCAAGTCCGGACCGCTGGAAATCGGTCAGGATTTCGGGCCGCGATACCACATCATCCGGGTGCTCGGCGTCGGCGGGATGGGCGCGGTCTACCAGGCCTGGGACGCCGAGTTGACCGAGGCCGTGGCGGTGAAGGTGATTCGGCCCGAGATCGCGGCCGACCCGCGCGACGCGGCCGACATCGAACGCCGCTTCAAGCGCGAGCTGCTGCTTGCGCGTCAGGTCACGCACAAGAATGTCGTCCGGATTCACGATCTCGGAGAGATCGACGGCATCAAGTACATCACGATGACCTACGTGGTCGGCGCCGATCTGGCCACGCTCCTCAAGCAAGAGGGCAGGCTGCCGGTACCCAGGGCGCTCCGCGTCGCGCGCGGGATTGTGTCCGGTCTCGTGTCGGCGCACCAGGCGGGCGTCGTTCATCGCGACCTCAAGCCCGCCAACATCATGGTCGGTCCGAACGACGAGCCGACGATCATGGATTTCGGCATCGCGCGCTCGACCGGCCTGGACAGTCAAAGCCCGGCACATGCCCCGATCGAGCCGGGCGACCTGGGCCGCGGCACGCCCATCGCCGGTCAAACGACGGCCGGAGCCATCATCGGCACCGTCGAGTACATGTCGCCGGAGCAGGCCAATGCGAAGCCTGCCGATCAGCGTTCCGATATCTACGCGTTCGGCTTGATCCTGTACGACATGCTCGTCGGCGGCCGGCGGAAGCAACGAGCCAAGAGCGCCCTCGACGAACTGTACGCCCGGTGCGAGAAATCGCCGCCCGCGCCCGGCGAGTTGAACAAGGACATACCGCCGGCGATCAACGCCCTCACGCTGCGCTGCCTCCAGCCCGACGCCGGCAAGCGCTTCCAAACGACCACCGAGCTGCAGGCGGCGTTCGACCGGCTGGACGAGAACGGCAAGCCGCTGCCGATCATGAAGCGCGTGAGCCGGCGCACCATGGCGATGGCCGCAGCGCTGGTGCTGATGCTGCTCGGCGGCACGTTCTACACGGCGCAATGGCTGAAGGCGCCGCCGGTTGTGCACGATCCCGTCACGGTCGTAATTGCCGACTTCCAGAACACTACTGACGACCCGACCTTCGACATCACGTTGGCGCAGACGGCGCGCCGCGCGCTCGAAGGCGCGAGCTTCATCAACGCGTACGATCGCGGCCGTGTCGCAGGGCTCGGCGTGCGCCCGCCCGACAAGATGGATGAGGTCGCCGCGCGAGAGCTCGCGGTCAAGCAGGGGCTCGGGGTCGTGCTCGCCGGTTCCATCCAGCGGCGAAGCAACCAGTACGAAATCTCCGTCAAGGCCACTCAGACGGTGACCAACGCCGTGATCACCGAGGCCAAAGGCGTCGCATCCAGCAAGGAGCAAGTTACTCGAGACGGCGACTCGACTGATGGCCGGCGTCCGCAAGGCGCTCGGCGACGAGACATCGGTCTCCAATCAGCTGTTCGCCATGCGGACGCTTTCGACCAGCTCGCTGGATGTGCTCAGTCACTACGCGGCGGCCGTCGAGGCGCAATCCCGTGGGAGGTTCGACGACGCGAGGAAGAGTTTTCTGCAGGCAGTGGAGCTGGACCCCAAGTTCGGCTTGGGCTACCAAGGTCTCGCCGCGATGTCGCTCAATGTCGGACAGCCGGAGGCCGCCAATAAATACATCCTGGAAGCCCTTCGTTATCTCGACGGGATGACCGAGCGCGAGCGCTTCAGCACGCGCGGACTCTACAACCGGATCGTCGGCGACTACCAGCAGTGCGTGAAGGACTACGGCGAGCTGATCGCCCGGTTCCCTGCCGACTCGCTCGGGCACGCGCAGCGTTCAGCCTGCATGGCGAAACTGAAGGACGTGCGCGGGGCGATCGACGAGCTGCAGCAGGCGGTCAAGGTCCTGCCGAACCACGTGGGCTACCGCACGAATCTCGCGCTCTTCAACGATCTGGCGGGAGATTTCGAGGGCGGCGAGCGGGAGTTCCATGCGATTCAGGGCGATCCCCGGCCGCAAACACTCGTCCCACTCGTGTACAGCCAGCTTGGACGCGGACAGATCAAGGAAGCGACGGCGACCTACGAGCAGATTGGCAAGATGGGCCCCCTCGGCGCGTCGACGGCAGCATCTGGTCTCGGCGACCTTGCGGTGTACCAAGGCCGTTTCCAGGATGCCGTCGGGATTCTCGAGGCGGCCGCGGCAGCGGATCTCGCGGCGAAGAGCCCGGACAGAGCGGCCATCAAGTTCACCTCGATCGCGTACGCGCATCTGACCGCCGGACGGCGGGCCGCGGCCGTGGCCGCCGCCGACAAGGCCCTCGCGAACAGCAAGTCGATGGCGGTCCGATTCCTCGCCGCCCGCATCTACCTCGATGCCGGCGCGGTCGACAAGGCGCGGCCGCTTGGCGCAGCGCTTTCGGCGGAGCTGCCAGCTGAGCCCCATGCGCACGGCCGCATCATCGAGGGCCTCATCGCGTTGAAGAGCAACGACGCGCGCGAGGCGATCAAGCTCCTCACCGAGGCCAACAGCACGATCGACACGTGGTTCGGACACTTCGACCTGGGGCGTGCCTTCTTCGAGGCGAAGGCGTATCCGCAAGCCGATTCGGAGTTCGATCGGTGCATCGTCCGTCGGGGCGAGGCGCTGTCGTTGATGGACGAGGGGGCGTCGTTCGGCTACTTCCCGATCGTCTACTACTACCAGGGGCGCGTCAGGGAGGAGATGAAGACCGCAAGCTTTGCCGCTTCCTACCGCCAGTACCTCGACATCCGGGGCGCGTCGTCCGAAGATCCGCTGATCGTGGATGTTCGGCGCCGCGTGAGCCGCTGAGTCTCTACTCGCGAGTTCAGAGTAAGAAACAGGAGTTCAGAAGCAATAAACAAGAGATCAAGAGGTCAGGAGAATTGGTCTCTTTTGATCTCCTGATCTCGGGGACGACTCTTGAACGAGGGTCAGGGTCTGATCGCCTACGCTCTCAGATCCGCATCCTTGGTCTCGCGCGCGCGGTTCGTTAACAAGAGAGTAGGAGTCATTTCAGAGAGCTCAGGAGTACAGGAGAAGACTAATGGCCTTCTCTTGATCTCCTGGTCTCCTGTTCCAGTCCTTCTGTTTAATCTCTTGAGCTTCGGGGAAGCAGCAGGGCGGGCGCTCGAGCCTTCAGGCCCGCCCTGCACAAGCCGTCAGGTTACGGGAACACTGCCGTGGTGGTCACCGTGCGAGAGAACCCACTGAAAGTGATCACCTGTCCTTCGCTGAACTTGGCTCGCACGCGATAGGTGACCTCAGCCCCGTTGGGATACTCGGTCAGGTCGATGAAGAAACGCGTGGACGAAGTGCCGATCTGCTCGAAAGGATTCGACGACGAGCTGTTGCCCAGCTTGCGATCGATGAGATAGAGGGCGGTGCCGACAGTCGATGCGCCCCATTGCAGCTTGATGCGATGGAACGGCGGATTGTCCGGCGGCGGATTGCCGCAACCCGCATCCCGGCCAATGACGCAAGCCGTGAGGCTATACGGAGCGCTTCTGCCCAGCGCCTTCGCGTCCTGGAACGTCAATGACTGATTGATGTCTCCGTCGACGAAACTGAGGATGTCCCCATCGGCAAAGTTGAGGATGTCGCCGTCGGCGAAATTGAGGATGTCGCCGTCGGCGAAGCTGAGGATATCGCCGTCGACAAAGCTCAGGATGTCGCCGTCGACGAAGCTGAGGATGTCGCCATCGACGAAGTTGAGGATGTCGCCTGCCGAGTACCCGGCGGCGCCCTTCCCTGCGCCGATCTGATTGAGGCGGAGGTTGGCCCAGTCGCTGTATCCGTTGAGGCTCTTCGGGGATCCCGTCAGTCGCCCATCGAAGTTCACGTCCTGCGCATTCGAGGAGTTGGTGATGCGATCGCCATTCCAGTCGATCGCGTCGGTCGCGTGATCGGCCTGGGCGCGAGCCATCGGCGCCGGCGGAGCGGCAGGGTCGAACGCGAGGCCGCTGCAGAACCGTGTCGCCTCGGAAACGCCAAGGAAGCCGGCGAGCGCGCTGCTCGCAGGCACAAACCAGGCCGCCCGGTACGGCGACGCCGAGAGCGCCGCATCGTTGAGCGTGCCGGTTTCCTGGAAGGACGGGTTGGTGACGCCGGAGAAATCCATGTGGATCTGGTCGGCATCGTCGAACAGCCCATGAACCTGGTAGAGGTAGCTCATCGAGCTCAAGTAGTTCGGCTTGCAGTTGGGCTCGATGTAGGTGGCGGTATTGAGCGCCTTGTTGCCAAAGATTCCGGGAACGCCACCGTGCCACAGACCGAGGGTGTGGCCGATCTCGTGGAACGAGGTCGACGCTCGAACGAACGGCTTCCCGACGAACTCATCCCAGAATCCGACCGAGACCACGGCCAGGCCGCCCGGCAGCTCGGCGACACCGGAGTTGCTGGTCGGCACGTGGAAGTCGGGGTTGTCGGTCGTGCACGACGTGCCGTCGATGTCAAACCCCGCCGGCTTGCCGTTGACCAGACACGGGAACGGCGACTTGGCCCGGCCGCGCGAGTGCGCGTAAATCAGGTAGTGGAACAGCGCCCGCCGGGCGGGATCGAAGCGCTGGCGATGCACCGATCCGTTGAACCAGTCCGACAAATCCGCGGCCTGCAGCTCTTCACCGAGATCGCCAACCGGCGCGTCGCGGAAGAACTGCGCGCCGAACTTCCACCCGAGCGTTCCGGGAAAGGCGTCGAACTGGCACTCGGGATGATTGGCATCGCAGGCGACTTCCTTGACCAGCTCGCCGCCGCGCGCCAGCGCCGTCGGTACGAGATATCCATCGGCGACCGTGGACGTGTAATCGTCCACCCAGTCGGTGTGCGCGACCACACCCAAACCGTGATACGCGCTGAGGTCACCGACGTCGAAATGCAGCGCGATCCCTTGAGCGGCAAATGCGTCGCCCATCAACTTCACGACCTCGGGTGTCGGCACGTGATGATGGCCAACCGGATCGGTCACGGTCACGGTGTTCGCGTCGAAGGGTGCGTCCGGCGATCCCCAGCTCGTCCCCGGCTCAGCCCACATCGCTCCGGACTCGACGAAGAGGTCTCGATGCGAGGAGCTCGCGCCCATAGCGTTGAGATTCGGCAGATCGGTGCCGTCCGGATCCTTGAGGCCTCCCGCCGCATCTTCGAGTCCGTCGGGCAGGCCGTCGAGATCTCCGTCCTTGACGGAGGTACTGAAGATGAAGGCCCCAATCGACAGGCAATCCTGCGCACCACTCGCCGGTTGATGAGAGATCTTTGCGGTGACCGTCTCACCGAAGATGGGGGAGTTGCTTGCTTGTCGCATCAAGCTGCTCACGTTAAGCGTTGGATTGGACCAAGCGCGTTGCGACGGGGTGCCGGCGGGAAACGGATTCGACGCGATCAGCGTGTTGTTGAACGAGATTCGATCGTTGGCGTTCGAGGATCCGCTGCCAACGATGGCCGTCAGGCGGGCGGACTTGTCCGCGGGCGACTTGTAGAACCCTTGCAGGCTCTGCGGCAGTTCGACGTTGACGGTGGGCTGGAGAAACAGGCCGTCGTACAGCACAATCTTCCTCAATAGATCCGACGGGTTTCGGTAGACGATGAAAAGAGAAGCGCCAGAACTCTCCGGAACAGCTTTACCGAGCCGAACCGGCAGCGTCACGGTGTGGCTTCCGTTGGCAATGCGCTTCCCTGTTGGGATGTCGTCCTTGTCGACTTCCGAATCGAACAGCCGCAAGACGTCGGCGCGGAACATGTGAAGCGCCAGCGGCGCGTCGACACTCCAGCATCCACTCGAGGGCGTCAGCGGTATCGTCGTCCGTTTCACCAACAGCTCGTTTGCAAGGTCGATGTCGTTGCCGCGGAACTTCACGCCGTTGGCTTGCGACTCGTTTGACGCCAGCGTGATCGTTTCCCAGAACAGATACGCGGCGATGACGTCCGCATTGGCCGGGACGCCGCTGATCTGAATCGTCCCGGTCTGAAAACCGTTCTGGATCTGGCTGGCCTGTTCGACGAGATCGACGCCCCCGACGACGTAGTTGCCGGTGACGAGAAACCCTTTCGAATAGGGCAGGACGTCGCCAGCTGCTGCCTGGCCGCCAGTCTGTGCGAACAGCACTACGAGCAGCAGAGCAAGCAATGCGGATGACAGGGTGAATCGAATCAATCGAGGTGCACTGACCTTCATGTCCGACCTCCGGGGGGCTGGTTGCCGGCCTCGACCGGCGATGGATGCAGACCGTTACACGAAGCCGTTACTACACGAAGCCGTTACCCCGTCCGGGGGAGAGCGGGGGCTTTGCAGCCTACCAAAAGGATTAGACGGTTGCGAGGAGAGTTTTCCCCTTCTAGGCTAGATCTCGTCGCCCCGCTGGAGAAACACGCGCATCCGCTCGAGTTCGGCGTCGAGCGCGCGCCGGAACCCGCGGTCGCGCGCCGGCGCTGATCCGGCATAGCCAAGGCGAGCGTCCAGCTCACCCTGCTGATACGAGACGTTGCCCCATCCGATCACGCGGTCGCGCCAGAGCAACGGGAGAGCATAGTAGCCGCGCTGTCGCTTCGCGATCGGCGTGTAGGCTTCAAATCGATACGCCCACCCCCAAAACAGCTCGAAGCGGTCGCGATCCCAAACCACCGGGTCGAACGGGGCGAGCAGCTGCACGGTGTCAGGTGCAGCATCGCGAGCCGGGGACTCGTCCGACGGCCAGTACCAGTCCACCTCGTCGACCCGCGCGTGAGCGAGGCGGCGCCGGCTTCGCGCGAGAGCGCCGGTCAGCTCGCTTCGCCATTGCGGCGCTGCATACCGCAAGCGCCGGACAACGTACGACAAAGACGAGGCGGGGAGCGGTGCGTACTTGCGCACGACGACGTCGACGAGCGCGTCGATGCGAGTGCGGCGCGAGTCGGCATCGAGCACCTCAGCGGCGTGCTGCTGAACGGCGTAGACCCGCACCCCGCGCTCTCGCCGGGCGACTCGGAGAAGTCCTCGATAGTGCAGCAGATCGAGCAGATGCGTCGTCGCATTCGACGAGCCGCCCCAGTAGTTGGTGACGCGGCCGTGAGAAAAGTGGGCATCGACGTCGCGTGGATGCGCCTCGCCGCGATCGCGAACGAAGTCCAGCAGCGCGCGCTCACGCTTGCTCTTCGCCACCGCGCCCCTGGCCGATGCCGCGCGGGGGTGCATCAGGCGCTGAACCGGGCGCGTGACGAAGCCGTAGTTGACGAAGACATCCTCTTCGACGCCAAGCGACGCGTACTGACGTTCGAGATCGCCGGCACGGTAACCGTGCACGCGATGACGCAGGGTCAGATCCTGCGCCCGCGCGGGGGCGCGGATCGGATCGGCTTGCACGAACCCGAACGTCTCGATCGCAGACTGCAGCGTGGTCGGAGTGAAAAGGCTGCGAGCGACGGCAAAGCGTCGCAAGTCAGCCAGGGAAATGTTCTGCGGCATCTATGCCTCAGTCGCCATTCAGCTCTCGGCTTCCAGCTCTCGGCTTTCAGCTCTCGGCTTGCAACGCTGTTCGCTGTTCGCGATTCGCATTTCGCGAAAAGCCAATAGCGAATGGCGACCTGCCGCCGACAGGCGATCGCCGATAGCTGATAGCCGAGCTGACAGCGGATAGCCGATAGCTGATAGCTGATTATGGTTCCAGCTCTCGCACCGGCCGCACTTCGATGCTGCCCTCTCTGGCCGGCGGGATCGTCGCCGCAATCTGCATCGCCTCGTCGTGGGTGGCGGCGTCGATGAGATAGAAGCCGGCGAGCATCTCCTTGGTCTCGGTGAACGGCCCATCGGTGATCACGGGCCGGCCGTGACGGACGCGGACGGTGCGCGCGGTCTGAACCGGCTGCAGCGCTTCGGCCGCGACCAGAATGCCGCTCTGTTTCAGGCCATCACCACACGCCTTGCACTCGCGATCGGGCACGGCGCGAAGCTTGTCATCTTCGAGGTAGACGAGGCAGACGAATTTCATGTTGTTGAGCTTAGCTCGCGCAGTTCGACTTCGTCGAACAGCGCGCAATTCCGAGCAGCATGATGCTTGGCCTGCGTCGCCGGCTGCGGTACGATGCGGGCGCAAGTTTCGCCGGACGCCGTTGGCAAGACGAGGTATGGTCGAGGGGCAATGAGCAGTTTGTTCAGCGAGTTGCAGGCGCCTTTGCTGGCGCATCTGCTCGGCACGACGCTCCTGGCCATCCTCCTCTGGTCATTGCATGCGCGGCTGCACCGCCACGAGTTCAATCGCTGGTGGGCGAGCGCGTGGACGTTCACCGCGCTCTTTCAAGCCGGCTATTCCCTTCGCTTTCAGCCGGAGTTCCACATTCCCCAGCTCGCGGCCATGCTCTTCACGACCATCGTGGGCTTCCTCGTGGTCCCGACGCTCGTGTTCGGGGCGATCAGCTTCAGGTCTCCAGGACGCATCGGCAAGTCGTCGATGGTCGGCGCCCTCGCAGCCACTTTTACTGTCGCCCTGGTTTGCTATCTCGCGTCGCTTCGGTGGGACGACACGGTCAATCGGCTGGCGGTTCAGAACGCGCCCCGCACGCTCGCACTCACGGGAGCGCTGCTGTTCAGCTCGGTGATCTTCCTGCAGCGCGCCGCCGCCACGGGCTCGGGCGCGGCGATGCTGAGCGGGCTCTGCTGTTTCGCCTACGCGGGCATTCAGGGCGTGTACACGGCGTCGTTCGCGATGCATTTTCTCGGCATGGACAACGGCGTGCCCGGCGGCGTGATGCTGCCGTTGATGGCGACGCTGATGCCATTCAACATCGTCATGACCTTCGGCATCTGCCTCGGCCAGGTGCTGCTCGTGGTCGACGAAAACCAGCGAGCGGAGCGCGCGCTCGTCGAAAGCCTCCGTCACGAACGGCGCGTCACCGAAGAGAACACCGCGCTGCAATCAGAGATTCGGCGCCGGCAGCAGATCGAAGAGGAGCTGCGCCTGTCAGAGGAGAAGTTCGCCGTCGCCTTCCGTTCGAGCCCGTGCGGCATGGCCATCAGCTCGCTGCCCGAAGGCCGCATGATCGACGTGAACACGGCGTTCGAGGCGATGACTGGATACACGCGCACCGACCTCATCGGCCGCACCGGCCTCGAGGTCGGCCTCTGGAGCGATCCGGCCGAACGGCCGGCGATGATGGAGGAACTCGAAGGGACCGGACGGCTGCAGGGACGCGAGGTGCCGCTTCGTCATCGCAACGGCGCGCTCGTGACGATCGAAGTGTCTGCCGAGCCGGTATCGTTGGGCGGCCACAGCAGCCTGTTGTGGGCGGCCGTCGATGTCACGGCACGCAGGGAGGCCGAGGCGCGGCATCGGGCGATCCTGCGAGCGCTCCCCGACTGGCTGTTCCTCACGACCCGCAGCGGCGTCTTCATCCAGTTCCAGGCCAGGGATCCGCGGCATCTCGTGATGCCGCCCAACGAATTCATCGGCCGCAACATCGTCGAGGTGCTTCCTCCCGAGCTGGCGACGCGAATCCTCAACTGCTTCAAGGAGGCGCTTGCCTCCGATCAACCCGCGACCGTCGACTACTCGCTGATGAGCGGCAACGAGGAGCGCTTCTACGAGGTCAGGGCCGTGCGCTCCGACGGCGATCATGTCCTCAGCCTGGTCCGCGACGTCACCGATCAAAAGCGCGCCGAGCGGCGCGCGCGCGAGCTTCAAGAGGAGCTCACGCATACGAGTCGCGTGATGGCGCTCGGCACGCTCACTGGATCGCTCGCGCACGAGATCAACCAGCCGCTGACCGCGATCGCGACCAACGCCCACGTGGCCATCGCGGGGCTCGACGCCGAGCCGCCGAATATCGGCGAGATTCGCGCGGCGCTAGGCGATATCGTGCGCGACAACCGGAGGATCGACGAGGTGTTGCGGCGCCTGCGGCTCCTGCTGCGCAAGGACCGCCGCGAACACGCGCCGGTCGATCTGAACGCGATCGTCAACGACGTGCTCGGCCTCGTGCGCAGCGATCTGATTCAGCGGCGCATCCGCATCGACGTCGTTCCCGGTTCGAACCTGCCTTTGGTGATCGGCGATCGGATTCAACTGCAGCAGGTCGTGCTCAACATCGTGATGAACGCGGCCGATGCGCTCGGCGAGGAGAAGCCCGACGAGCGGCACATGAAAGTGTCCACCGACGTGAGGGACGGCAAAGTGGTCGTGTCGGTCTCCGATCGAGGCGCTGGCATCACCGACGCGGCGTTCGATCAGCTGTTCACACCGTTCTTCACGACCAAGCCCGACGGCATGGGGCTGGGTCTGTCGATTGCCCGCACCATCATGAATGCGCACGGCGGGCAGATTCACCTCACGCGCAACGCTGACCGCGGCCTCACCTGCTGGTTTGCCATCGACTCGGCGAGCGGCGCCAGGCACGAAGCGGCGCGCGACGCCGTCACGTCACAGTCGCGGGCAGAATGATCAACGGATCGCACCCGGCGGCCGAGCCGACGATCTTCATCGTCGACGACGACCTGTCGGTCCGCACCGCGCTCGAGCGCCTGTTCAGGGCTAGTGGGTGGAAAGTCCGAACCTTCGCGTCGGCCGAGGAGTTCCTGCGCCAGAACCTTGGCCCGTCGAGCGGGTGCCTGATCGCCGACGTCCACCTCGGCCGCATGAGCGGCTTCGATCTCCTCGAGGCCCTTTCGCAGAACAGCGCGCAGCGGTTGCCGGTGATCCTCACGAGCGGCGTCGACGATCTGAACATGGAGCTCGAGGCCCGTCGGCTCGGCGCCAAGGCATTCTTTCGCAAGCCGTTCGACATCGGCTTGCTGCTCGACGCCGTCAAACGAGGAATGGCCGACTAGACACGTTCTAGGCTCGAGTCAGGAAAGTTGACAGTTCAAGAGTTGAAAGTTGAAAGTTCAAGTTGAAAGTTTCGAAGTTCAGTGGGCAGTTCTAGTTCACAGTTTCGGCGGCACGCGGAACCGTCTGGCGCGAGCCTGCAGTTTGAGGGTTGACGTGGTGACGGTCTGCAATTTGCAACTGAGAACTGAACGGCAACTCTCAACTGAAACTTTCAACTTTCAACTCTTGAACTTTGAACTCTCTACCTGGCCCCTGCTTTCTCGAGCACTTCAGCGACGTCGGTGCGCCCGTAAATCTTTGCCAACTGCAGCGCCGTCATCCCTCCATTGCTCTTGGCCGTCAGGTCGGATCCAGCCTTGACCAGTGCCGCAACGGCGGTGGCACTGCACGACTGAACCGCGCCAACCAGCGGCGTGGTTCCGTTGTCGGGGTCCTTCGTCTTCACATCCGCCTTGCCTGCCAGGAGCGCCTGAATCACGGCGCCCGATTCTTCAGGCGACTGCGCGCAGAAGAGCACCGCGTAGTTGAGGGCGTAACGGTTCTGGCCGTCCTTCTGATTCGGTGACATTCCGCCTTGGAGAAACAACGTCACCGCCGCAGCCTTCCGGTCACTGATCGCCTGGAAGAACGCGCTCGGGGTGAACTCGTAGCCCATTCCGCCCAGCGACCGCTTGAGCGTCGCCGGGTCATTGCCGCGGCCGGCCGTGGCGGCCGCGGGCGATGGCGTCGCCTCAACGTCCGGTTCGAGCATGGCAACACCGCCGGGGGCGATCGCGGACTTGACGATGGCATTGAAGAACCAGGTCTGACCGAGCATTTTCGACTTGAACTCGGCGTTCACGCGACGGTCGTCGAGCGCGGAAAGGTTGACCGTGGACATCGACGCGAACGCGCGGCCGCTTTCGGCAATACCGGAATGGTAGGGCACCACGGCAATGTCGTCGGCGCCGTAGCGCCAGCGCATCTTGACGGCATGCAGAGTGCCCGCCGCTGCCCGGCCCATCAACGTGTCTGGCGATCGGTCGCTTGCCGCGAGCGGCACGTCGGTCACCAACAAGATGAGGTATTTCTGCGACGCGTCCACCGGCGACGCCTCCATCGTCACGTAGACGTTGGTGAACCGCGTCGTCTTGCCGTTCACCGTGAACGTGCCGAGCACCGAATCCTGCGCGAACGCCGGGGCCGCGACCGCCAGGGACGCGGCACACGCTGCCGCAAGCCACACGAAGACCGACGTCGCTCCTCTCATGTGATTTACACCCCGCGGCATTCTATGCCCAGCCGCGGCAATTCGCTGTTCGTTATTGGCTTTTCGCGAAATACGAATCGCGAACCGCGAAGGGCATCAGGTCGATTGGGGTGAAAACCGCATCGACCCGGCGTCCCTCTTGCAGGTAGCTCTATGCCTGTGGCCGTGGCACGCCGCGCACTCGACGCCGGGAGCTGCCCTCATGGTCATGAGGCTTGGAGGTGAATCATGGGTTTGAAGGAACGGTACGCCCAAGCGGTGCAGGTATCCACGGGCGTCTATACCGGACAAATCGAGGAGCGCGACGGCAAACTCCACTGGGATGGTTGGGTCGCAACCGAAGGTGAGAAGAACCGAATCTGGGACGCCATCAAGACCATTCCCGATTGGAAAAACGAAGTCCAGGCGGATATCCGAGTCAGAGGCGGCGCTGCCGCCGCACCCGCCGCCGCTCCCGCTGCTGCCGCCGCTGCGAAAACCTACACGGTGAAGCCGGGCGACACGCTCAGCAAGATTGCCAAGGACCATCTGGGCAACGCGAACGCCTACATGAAGATCTTCGACCTCAACAAAGATCAGTTGACCGATCCGAACAAGATTCAACCTGGACAGGTTTTGAAGCTGCCGTAGTCGCCGCGAGCGCTCAGCGAGACTGGTCAGGCGAACTCCCCCTCGCCGCCACTCGACGCCTTACAATTCAGCTCATCCATGCCGTTGCTGAAACGTTTGCGTCAACGGAAGGAGTGGATGCTCTTCGCGGCGCTGTCGAAGGCCGACGCGCGGCTGGCGCTGGCCTGGTGGGTCGTCCTGCTCGCTCGCGGTACTGCGCCGGCAGGCTTCGCGATTGCAATGGGCAGGCTGGTCGGCGCCGTGCAGCGTGGCGACGAATTGACCGGCCCGCTCCTGGTGGTCGGCGCGATCTTCGTGCTGCAGCAGATCCTGGCGCCGATTCAGACCGCGATCAGCTGGAACCTCGGCGATCGCACGGCCGGATACCTCTACGACCGGCTGACCGAAGCGTGTGTCCGTCCGCCGGGGATGGGCCATCTGGAGAATCCAGCCCTGACCACCGACCTGACGGTGGCGCGGGACTTCGATCGCGGCATGACGGGTCCGCCGCTATCGATCTCGATGGACTTCATTGCCGGCGGCCTCATCGGCATCGTTGCCGGTTTCTCATCGGCGATCGTCCTGTTCGCGTTCGCGTGGTGGGCGCCGCTGGTGCTTGGCGGCGCGTGGCTCTCGACGCACTGGCTGCTCCGTGAAAGCGCGGTGTGGCGGGATCGCAATACCGACGAAGTGCGAAGCGCGCAACGCGACGCCGAGTATTCCTACCGTCTCGCTGTCGATCCGCCGGCCGGCAAGGAGCTGCGATTGTTCGGGCTGGTGAACTGGACCATCGATCGGTTCGTCGCCCAGCGGACGCGTCTCCACCAGCTGCAGTACCACGCCACACGCTTGCGCGAGCGGCCGATGCTCTGGAGCCTTCTCCTCGTCGTCGGCGCCAACGGTGTTGTGCTTTGGGCACTGGTCTCGGCCGGCCAACGCGGCATGGACCTCGGCGAGATGGTCGTCTACGCACAGTGTGCGATCGGGACCTCCGCGATCGCGTTTGGCGGCTTCAGCTGGGCGCTCGATGGCGCGTCGGCCCCGGTCGGCGCCGTGTCGCGGCTGGAGTCAGCCATGGCGTCGGCCGGTGCGTTGCCATCGGGATCGCGCCCGGCGCGTGGCCTGCCGGCGCGAGAGATCCGTTTCCGCAACGTGACGTTCGCCTACCCTGGCGGCGCCAAGGTCCTGGACGGTTTCGATCTCACCATCCCTGCGGGCGCCTCGCTCGCGATCGTCGGCCAGAACGGTGCGGGAAAGACAACGCTGGCGAAACTCCTGTGCCGGTTGTACGACCCGCAGAGCGGCGCCATCGAGGTGGACGGCCTCGATCTTCGCGAGTTCGATCTCGCCGCTTGGCGATCGCGATTGACCGCCGTCTTCCAGGACTTCGTGCGCTTCGAATGGCCGCTGCGCGACAACGTCGCCCCGGCCGGAGCGCCCGACAGCGTCGTCACTGCCGCGCTGGAGGCGGCCGGTGCGGCCTCGCTCGCGCGGCTCGATACGGTGCTGGCGCGCGGCTACGACGACGGCACTGACCTTTCCGGCGGCCAGTGGCAGCGGGTCGCTCTCGCTCGCGCGCTGAGCGCGGTCAAAATGGGCGCTGGAGTCGTGCTGCTCGACGAGCCGACGGCACAGCTCGACGTCCGCGGCGAGGCCGAGATCTTCGAACGAATCCTGGCGACCACGCGCCACTGCACGACCATTTTGATCTCTCACCGTTTTTCAACCGTGCGGCATGCCGATCGCATCTGCGTGCTGGAAAGGGGCGCCGTGGTCGAGCTCGGCACTCACGACGAGCTGATCGCGCTCAACGGCCGCTACCGGACGATGTTCGACCTGCAGGCCCAACGCTTCACCAGCGAGGACGAGGAAGGAAAGAGCTATGACGTCCTCGCCTGACAGGGGCTCCACGATCGGCGATTCGCCACCGGCGTTGTCGTCGATGTGGCGGCTGTGCAAGCTCGGCTATCAGCACGAACCGCGCCTGATCGTCGCCGCCTTCGTGCTCGCGCTGGTCGCGGCGCTGCCCGACGCGCTCCTCGCGGTCTGGTTGAAGTTGATGGGCGACGGCGCCATGCAAGGGGATTGGACCCGCGTCCGGCTGGCGGCGGTTGCGCTTGGCGTCTCGGCCGCGGCGACGTGGATTCTCAACGTCGTCAGCACGCGCGTGCAGCGGCGATTCCGCGACAAGGTGACGGTGGCGCTCGAGTCGCACGTGGCGAGGTTGCTCGCGTCGATCGCGACCATTGCGCATCACGAGCGTCGCGAGTACCTCGATCGCCTGGTGGTGCTGCGCAACCAGGTGTTCGTGCTCGACCACATGTACATGTCGTTGTTCTCGACCTGCTCGTGGCTGCTGCGGCTTGGCGTGACGATCGCGTTGCTCGCCTCCATCCATCCGGCGCTGATGCTGCTCGTGCTCTTCGCCGTTCCGACAATTCTGACCTCGACCTGGCGTCCGGCCGTCGAGCGCAACGCCTACGAGCGCGGCGCGCAATCGATCCGCCTGGCTCGGCATCTCTTCGACACGGCGACGACGGCTCCAGCGGGCAAGGAAGTGCGGGTCACCGGCATTGGCGAGCGACTCGTTCGCGAACGGCGTGACGCCTGGGCGCTGGGATACGGCGGGGTCATTGCCGCGCGCTGGGGTTCAGCGGGCTGGCATGTGATGGGCTGGGCGATTTTCGGGCTCGCGTACGTCGGCGCGATCGTGTTTGTGGCCTCGGTTCTTCGGGCGCCCGCCGGCGATGTGCTGCTGACGCTCGCGGCGGGAGCTCGGCTGTCGTTCTACGTCGGCGCGACGGTCGGAGAGATCGGATTTCTGCGCGGCATCTGGATCGACGGGGCCAGGCGCCTCGCCTGGCTCGAGGATTACGCGAGCTCGTTCACCGCCAGGGCCGATCAGCCGTCGCCGGACCGCCTGGCCCAGGGCATCCGTTTCGAGCACGTGTCGTTTGCATATCCCGGAACCGAGCGGCTGGTGCTCGACGATGTCAACCTCGAGCTCCCGGCTGGAACGGTTGTCGCGATCGTCGGCGAGAACGGCGCCGGCAAGTCCACGCTCGTGAAACTGCTGGCGAAGATGTACGAGCCGGCGAGCGGACGGATCCTGATCGATCAGACCGACCTCAGCCGCATCGCGCCAACGGATTGGCGATCGCGACTGGCTGGTGCGTTTCAGGATTTTTTCCGCTTCGAATTCCGCGCCGCTCACACCATTGGGGTTGGCGATCTCCCTCGCCTCGACCTGCGGCCGGCGGTCGACGCTGCCGTCGCTCGGGCGGGCGCCGAAGACGTGATCGAACGCCTGCCCGATCGGCTCGAAACCCAGCTGGGTCAGACGTGGCCCGGCGGCGTGGAATTGAGCTTCGGCCAGTGGCAGAAGCTCGCGCTCGCGCGGGGCTTCATGCGCGATCGGCCGGTCGTGCTGGTGCTCGACGAACCGACAGCGGCGCTGGACGCGGAGACCGAACATGCGCTGTTCGAGCGGTACTCAGCCGCCGTCAAAGGGCGCGGCGGCGAGGGCCGGATCACGATTCTGGTCTCCCACCGCTTCTCGACCGTGCGGATGGCCGATCTCATCGTGGTCATGGACGGCGCGCGGGTCGTGGAAGTCGGAACCCACGACGCGCTGATGACCCTAGGCGGCCAATATGCCCAGCTCTACGGCATTCAGGCGGCGGCGTACCGGTAGGGAAACAGGTTCAGCAGGTTCAGCAGGTTCAGCAGGTTCAGCGGGTTCAGCGGGTTCAGCGGGTTCAGCGGGTTGCGGTCAGCGGCTCAGCGGTTGAGCGGTTCAGCGGGTTCTATGGATTCCTGCTGAGCCAATCGCGGAAGATCTCGGCGTCTACGGAACCGAAATCGTCCACGCCTTTGAAACTCCAAGGCCAGGCCCCCAGGTAGCCACCTTCGCGCGCAAGTGTGAGGTAATCCTCCAGCGAGAACGGCGGTGGCGCATGATCGGCAGGGTGTTGCCGGTCGGCATTGCCAGGACACTCGCCGATCAGCACCGGCTTCGACACGCCAAGCGACGCGCACGTCCGGTCGATCAGCGTCTGATCCCGATGTGGATGACGGACGTCCGGATAGGAATGCACCTGGATGAAGTCGAGTCCGTATGCGGGGTGATCCCATTCGCGAACGAAGCGGACGCGACCCCCGCCGATCGTGACGAGCGCGCTCGATTTCTCGTGCACGAGATCGGCGATTGCCCCAGCAAAGGTGCGCAGCAGGGTTCGAGAGAACCCCGCTCGCAGCCGGCGGATTCCCGTGGCGGCATCACGCGATCGATCGGGCGCCAGCCCACGCGTCACCCAGTCGGGCTCGTTCATCACGTCGATCGAGTGGATCGCGTCGCCGAGCGCCTGCTTCTCGCCACCCATCCCATACCGCTCGAGCAGCGGATCGATCAGCGCTTCGATCACCCGGCGGCAGCCGATCGGCGTCGAGAGGGTCTCAGGGCGGGTCGTGAACAAGAGCGCGCCCGCTTCGTCGCGCTCTTCCCGGCGCAGCATCCACGAGTAGTCGAACAGCACGAGACACAGCCTGACGCCGGCATCGCGCGCCATCTCCAGCGCGGCGTCCATGTCGTCGAAGAACGCAGGAGCCAGCCCGTCAACGACGCCGTCGGGACTCCACCGCACACCGCCCCGGCCGTCGGCAAACACGAACCATCGGACGACGTCGAGACCGATCGACGCCATGGCGAGCAAGTCGTCCCGCACTTCCGCGGGATGCGCCGTGACGCCGGAATGCACGCGCCAGATGTTGAGGCCGAAGTCGCAGCCGTAATTGGGAGAGCCGCGATAGATCGTCCAGGGGTAGTTGATGCCGTTGAGCAGAGCCTGGTCTCTACTTCGCAACCCGATCGCGGCCGAAGGGGTCGCCCTTGATCGATTCGGTGTGCACCGCGCAGACCCAGCGGCCATCGCGGCGAACCCAGGTCGATGCGTCGGCCGCCACGAACGTCACGGGCTGCCCGTCCACGGTCAATCGCTCACGAACCTCGTACGCCAGTACCGCCACATCGTCGCGAATCATCCGGACCTCGGCGTCGGTCAGCTCGAACTCGTGGAGCGTGTACTGCGCCGATTGCAGCATCTTGCCAATCGCGTCGCGGCTGATGCGAGCCACACCCTGTGCGCCGGTCAGAATGCAGGGGTCGTCGGTCAGCAGCGTGGCCGCGTCGGCATCCTTGTCCTTGATTGCCTGCCAGAACTGTTTCTCGAGATCGAGCAACTCCTGCTCGATCGGCTTCGTTTTGATCACGCCTTCTCCTGAGCAAGGCTTGTGCCTGGGGGAAAACAGGTTCAGCAGGTTCAGCAGGTTCAGCAGGTTCAGCAGGTTCAGCAGGTTCAACGGGTTCAACGGGTTCAACAAGGTTCGACAGGTTCGACGGTTCAGGTTCAAGGCAGGGTCGACGCGACCTACCGACATTGTGTAAGGGCGTCACCAGAACCTGCAGAACCTGTTGAACCTTGTTGAACCCGTTGAACCTGCAGAACCTGTCTGAACCCTGAACTTGAACCTCAACCGTTGAACCTGCTGAACCTGCTGAACCTGCTGAACCTGCTGAACCTGCTGAACCTGCTGAACCTGCTGAACCTGCTGAACCTGCTGAACCTGCTGAACCTGCTGAACCTGCTGAACCTGCTGAACCTGCTGAACCTGCTGAACCTGCTGAACCTGCTGAACCCTCCAGTGTCCTAAAACTGTATCCGTATCGCGAACTCTCCCTGCCGGGCCGGCGCGTTGATGTTCGGCGACAGGCTCGCGGGCTGACCGAAGAGGGGCCGGCCGTTGGTGTCATTTGCTGCGGTGAGATTACCGCTCGGTACCGCGAAGTTGGCGGTGTTGAACATGTTGAAGAGCTGCGCGATCACTTCGAGCCTGTACCGCCCGAACTGGAAGAACTTCGAGGCTCGAAGGTCCACGTTCGCGAACGTCGGGCAATCCACAGTGGTCACTTCGGTGAGATTGCGCGACCGGCGGAACGTGTTGACCACGCTGAGATCGAGTCCCCGGCAGCCCGACCGCGGGATGATGCCGCCCGGCAAGTCGCCGGTATAGCCATCGTTGTTCAAATCGAGGCCCGTGGTCGGATCGAACGGCAGGCTCGATCGGAAGTCGCCGATGACCGACATCTGTACCTCGGCCGGCAGTCGCACGATGCCGCTGGTGACCAGCCGCTGCCGGCGGTCGGCCAGTCCGTACCGCTGCACCTTGTAGTACCCGTACCGATCGCCGAGCGAGTTGATGATGTTGTCGTCCTTGGCCGAGCTCAGCGTGTACGACGCGAGGAACTGATAGCGGCTGCTCATCCGCTTCTCCACCTTCAACAGCAGCGCACGGTAGGTGTTGTCGGCGGTCGACTGCCACATGCTGACGCGGCCGAACTGCGGGTACTGCTTCACGCGGGTGACCTGATCCGGCAGGTTGACGTCAACCGTGTCGCGATCCGAATAGCGGCTGACCCAAGTGACATCGGCAGACACCGCCAGCATGTTGCCAATGGAGTGGTTCAGGCCGACGTTGGCCTGATGCGCGTAGGCGTTGACCGTGGCGTTGTCCTCGAGGGTGATGTTGGGCGTGCCGACTGAGTAGAAGGTCTCGCGCGGCAGCCCTCGGTATGGATCGGGATACGGAGGCGCGTTGATCACGATTTGTTTGGCCTGCGGCCACGTGAGCTCCCCGAAATTCTGGAGGGTGCGCATGTTGTCGTAGAACAAGCCGTAGCCGCCGCGGATGTTGGTGTTGCCTCGGCCGAACGGATCCCAGGCGAAGCCGACGCGCGGACCGAAGTTGTTGCGATCGCCGCGGCCGGTCGGCTGCTGGACGACGCCGACGTCGACGGGAAACGATCCGTCACGCCCCAGCTTGTCGTCGATCTTCGACAGCAGGTCCGGCACGTCCTCGTTGAACGCTCCGAGCTGCCGGTCGTAGCGCAGGCCGAGGTTGATCGTGATGCCTGGCCCGATCTCCCAGTCGTCCTGCAAGTAGACCGCATACGTCGTGGTTGGAATGTCGGCGTAAGTCGGCAGCGAGTTCGTGTACTGCGTCGGAAACGTCGTCGGATCGGCGGCGTTGTAGGGTGTGTCGCGCGGGAACGTCCAGCTGCCGAGCGGCGACCCGGTGTTGTCACCCTCGAACGGAATCAAGCTGATGTCGAACCCCGCCTTCCACTGATGCGTGCCGCCAAAGTCACGCATCAGATACGACATGTCGTCCTTCAGCTGCCACCGATGCTCGGGGCCCATTTGCGCGTTGCCGCATCCCCCGAGCGTGATCGATGGATAGCGGAAGATCGGCGTGCAGTACGGCAGCCGAGCCGTGAAATCGCCGGGTTCCCAATCGCCGTGGCTGTACGGCGGCGCGACCTCGTATTTCGAGAACGCCTTCTGGAAGCGGAACTCGTTGAGCGTGCGATCGTTGACCACCCACGTATGCCCGACCACCGCCGAGTAGCGCGGCACCGCGAAGTCGAAGCTCGCGCTCGCCGCCGTCGCTCCGCCGGCGGTGATGATCGGCCGGTATTCGTCTTCGCCGCCGTAGCGGAAGAACAGGCTCTGTCGATCCGAGAGCTGGTGATCGAGCTTGACGTTGTACGTCCATCGTTCCTGCGCGCTCTTGAACACGCCCTCGTACTCCGGCCACAGTCCTCGCGCAGAGACCGTGAAGAACTGATCTTCGTTCGTCCCTTCGTAGGCGAAGAAATAATGGGTCTTGTTCTGGATGATCGGGCCGCCGATGGTCCCGCCGTACTGATATCGCCGGAAATCCGGCTTGCTCGTCCCGCTCGGCAGTCCCTTGAGCTCGTCGTTCTGCTTCTCGAAGTAGGTCTCGGAGTTGATCGCCTTGTCGCGGAAGAACAACAGGCCGGATCCGTGCAGGCTGTTGGTGCCGGACTTGGTGACGACGGTGAGGAGTCCGCCAGTGGCGAGCCCGTACTCGGCCTTGTACGTGGACGTCGAGACCTTGAACTCCTGAATCGCGTCCATGGCGAAGTTCTGCCGCGGCTCGCCCATCTCGGCCCAGGTGTTGTTCACGCCGTCGACGACAAAGCCGTTCGAGTACTCGCGGGTGCCGGCGCCGATGTTCACATTGCCTCGATAGAACTGACCGCGAATGTTGTCCTGCGAGGTCCCCGGCGTCAGCATCGCCAGATCGATCCAGCGGCGCGAGTTGACCGGCAGATCCTGAATCTGCTGCGTCGACACGCTGGTCGACACGTCCGACCGCGTGGTATCGACAATCGGCGACTCGCCGGTAACCGTCACCGTCTCGGCTACGGTCGCCGGCTTGAGCGTGAAGTTGATGATGGCCGTCTGATCGATAACGAGGATGATGTCGGGCCGCGTTTCGGCGCTGAAGCCCTGGATCTCGGTCGCGACCGCGTAGGGTCCGGGAGGAAGCGCCGGCAACCGATATTCGCCCTTGTCGTCGCTCACCGCCGTCCTGGCCAACCCGGTGTCGCGGTTGGTGGCCGTCACCGTGACACCGGGCATGACGGCGCCGCTCTGATCCTTGACGATGCCGGTGACCTGCGCGTTCTGCGCGAGGGCCGCCGCTTCGCCGATCCAGATCGCCAGCGCCAGAACCACGAAGACCTGCACCAGCTTTCTCATGTCAGTCCTCCTGCTGCGTAGTCGTCACTGCGGGGGAATGTTTCTTGGGCAGCACCGGCCGCACGCGGAGCATCGTGATCGACACGCTGTCGCGCTGGCCGTCTTCGCCGATACGCTCAACGGTGTAATCGCCGTCTCGCAAATACTTCACCGACGCCATCAAGTAGGAGAACCCCGCCTTGGTCACGAGATTCAGCCAATCGCCCTGCGCCGTCTCGTCCGGCGCCTCGGTGCCGCTGTTGAAGAACGTCACCTGCGGCCACGCGTTCATCGAGAATCGTCCGCCTCCAGCCGGGGCGCCGTCGCCACCGCCACCGCCGCCGCCGCGGTTGGCGCCCGCTCGCCGGCTTCCACTCGGCTCGCCGCTCTCGGCATCGCTGTAGTAGATCGCGGTCTCCTTGTAGATCTCCTGGTTGAACACACTGGGGCCGAACCCGAACGCCCACTTGCGATACCGCGTCTGATGGCGCAGGTTCATCGCCCGCACGTCGGCGTTGGAGTTGATCTCGCGCACGATCGCGTCGCGCATGGCCTCGGTCGCCTGGGCATACACCGGGTAGCGGGGATCGCGCAGGCCGCTGACGCTGGTGTACCAGCCGCGAGTCGAAAGATAGATGCGGAAGCCCGGCGGAACATATCCGGCAAACTGCTGCACCCACTCGTGTGACGGGTAGCCGTGGGGGTTGAGGTAGACGTCGGGCAGCCATTCGCGCCACACGTTGCCGCGCACCAGCGACTCGGGCAGGAGCGGGTCGGCCATCCCGACCTGCGAGGCGACGTCCATGCCCAACGCGCTGTAGCGTCCCGCGTGCAGCATGTGATTGGGCGTGAGCTTCTGGAGCTCGAACGCCATCTGCGCGCCGTCAGGATTCTCGACGGGGTGCAGGATGACGTTGACCTTCTTGAGCGTCTCGGCGTAGGCCGGGTCGGTTGCCAGCAGCTCGGCAAGCTTGAGAATGTGACTCGTCGATGACACCTCGTTGGCGTGCTGCCTGCCGGTAATGAAAATGGTCGGCTTGAGCGTGGTCAGCTTGGCCACCGATACCATCTCGCTGACGGTCGGCGCCGTGATCTCCATCACGGAGATTTCACGGCCCCGATACGATGTGCCGGCGCGATAGGCCTTCACCGGAGCGTACGCGGCCAGCTGGCCGACGATGCGCTCGCTCTCATCCGGGCTGATGACGTGGTCCCACGTCACCAGCGGCAGCTTGGATTTCGTCTCAGCGACTCGAACGTTCGACGGCCGGCTGACGCCGGTCGACGCGATCACCCGCCGTGTGCGCGCGTCTTTCGAAACGAGCGCGACGGCGAGCCGATCCACGTGATCGAACGACAGCGACTCTTTGTAGACGCCGCTCGCGTGCAGGCGTAAGAGATTGTCCAGGGCATCCGCCGACCGCGACGCTTCACGGTCGTCCTTCGGCTCGATCTGGACTTCGATCTCGCTGACGCGATCGGCTTTGGCCACCGCCCGTAGCGCGACGGGCGCCGAGGTCTCGATGCGTGTGAGCTCGCGCGAAACGCGAGTGGGTTTCTCGATGCCTTTTTCCTTGTAGCTGACTTCGATCTTCGGTTTGGCTGAGGCGTTGCCGGCAAAGAGAATCCGCGCCTGCCCCGGTTTGCCCGGACGATCGGGATGGATGATCGGGAAGATCTTGCCTGGGGCCGCCAGCCGCCGCCGCGTCGTCGTCCGCCCGAGCGCGTCGAAGAAATCGAGCGTGACGAAGTACAGGTCTTCGTGGAGCGATTCGAGCGCCGACACGATCTCCTCGTCGAAACCGATCCGGAAGTCGGGCTCGCTCATCCACACTTCGACATCGAGGTCGCGATGGAACGGCTGCTTGTCCGGCAGCGGCCGGTTGTCGGTGACCTTCATCACGTGGTCGTAGATCCGCGGCAGCGCCTTGCCCTGGTAGTAGTCCCAGAAGCGCTCAGGATCGGTTTCGATGCGTGCATCGCTCACCGTCTGGCCGCCCACCTTCGCGGTCAGCCAGCCCGTCGTGACGGTCACTCGCGACCAGCCGGGAAATTTCTCGAGGTACTCGCGCTCGACCGTCTTCGGGCTGAACGTCGCGTGATACACGGTCTTGCCAGACGCGTCGAGCGCGTCGAGCGAATAAATGTCGGCTGGTTTGTCCACGAGCTCGAGCGAAAAGTTCGCCGCGGCAATCCCGAGCTCCCGCTGAACCACTTCGTCGGCGAGATACAGCTCGTGCACCCAGCGGCTCGGCACCTCGTAGAATTTGAATTTCTTCGAAAAGTCAGGCTCGAGCTTCGCCACCTTGATGCGGATGGATTTCGCGGCCGGCACCTTCTTCAGTTCCGGGATGACCTCTTCCGAGATCCACAGGAAGCCTTGCTTGTACGCCGACAGGACGCGCACCCGCGGGTCACGGGCGCCCGCCTTGGTCAGCTCTGCGCGAGCCTGATCGACAATGGACTTCCGTACCTGCGGCGATTCGCTCAGCCGCGCCTCGACGTCAACCGTCGCGCCGGGCGTGATCTTCGGCAGCACGTCGCTTCGAAGGCGCGACCAGAAGTCGTCCACCTCCCATGGGATGTCGATCTTGTCCTCGAAGACCGGGACCGCCTCATTGATCCCCTGAGACGACACCGACACCTTCGCGCCGGCGAGCTTCGCCGTGGCGGCATCGGCCACGAACTTGTCGACGGCAGGATTGGCGTCCTCCAGGAAGAGCTTGGCGTCCAGCGACTCGATGGTCTTGTCCTTGAGGCCGCTCAGAATGTCGTCGAGCTCGGACAGCGCCTGGCTCGCCTGACCGGCGCCGCTTCGCGCTTGAAGGAACCGCGCGACCTCACGCGTCACGTCCTCGATCGACGGCGCGCCACGTCTCGTGTCCCAGATGAACGGCGCGCGACGCGCCAGGTACGACGCTGCAGCCTCGGTGCCCGCATCGTCGGCACCGGCCACTACCGTGGCGCGAGCCGGGCCAAATGCCTGAGGCACGATCTGCACGACGCCCTCGCCCGGCTGCAGATCGTCCAACCGGGCCTTGCCGATCTTGACCAGCCGGCCAACCAGCTCGTTGCCCCGCCCGATCAGGATGGGATTCTGCTCGCGCGCCGGCTCGCGAACCGTCGTGTCGAACTTCACGATCGGCACTGTGACACCGGTCGATTCCAGGCCGAGCCGGGCGGCAATGTCTGCTGCGCCGAGCGTGTCGGCGCCGTGTGACACGACCAGCGACGTGTCGAGACGATCGGGGATCAGATCGGTGTAGGCGTCGCCGAACCAGCCATCGATTGAATAACTGGACGAGAGATCGAATGTCTTGGCCGGCGCCGTTTGCGCCGCCTCGCCAGCGCGGCCGCGCTCGCCAGGCGAGTCGGGCGCCAGCTCGTCCGGATCGATCGGCGGCGTGAGCGTTCGGTTGTTGAGCCCCGATCGCCGAACCGAGGTCTGACCCGAGGCCTTGCCATCGGCGACGACGGTAATGGCTGTCGCGGCAATGTTCGCGAAGTTGAGCGTGCGCGGTTCGAGCCCCCGACTGTGCGCAAGATCGAGATCGGTGAACGCAGTGATGGCGCGGTCGGCATCGTCGGCGGCCAGCGCCACGTTGACCGAGACCGTTGCGATCCCGCGCCGATCGCTGTCGACGACGAGCGACGACACCGATGCTTCGGTGGCGCGCACTCCGCGCGCCTGCAGGTGGCGAACCGCCTGCTCTTCGATGGCCTTGATGGTGATGCCCGACGACGACCAGAGCCGTGGCAGGCGGCCGGCAAGTTCGACGGCCGCATTCAACGTGCCCTCGTCGTCTCCGCCGACGACCACGATGCCGTCGGGGCCGCCAAGCGGCGACGACACGATTGAGACGATGCCCTGTCCGGGTTTGAGCGCGGCGATGTTCAACCGGCCCGCGTCGATGAGCTTCTTGACGAAGCCGTTCTGGCGGCCGACGAGAATCGGAAACGCAATCGCGGACGGCTGCGCGACCTCGGTTTCGCGTTGCACGAGGGGCCACGAGAGGGCCGTGGTTTCGTAGGCCAGGCGCGCCGCAAGATTCGTGGCGGCATGCACCTCTTCCGGCGATGGTCTGGCCGGCACGATCACGCGTGCCGCCACCACATCGGCCAGGCCGTCGCCATTGGTATCGCGGATGGCGCCGCGCGCGATGTCGTAGACGGTCTGCAGGCTCCTCAGGTCGGGCCGTTGCGCGTGCACGGTGACCGGGGACCAGCGAGGTGCGATCAGCAACGCGGCGCCGCAGATGACTGCGGCCGAGAGCATCGCTTGTTTCACGGCTTGACCTCCCATCGAACGACCGGCGCGGTCGTTGGCGAGAGATTCTATCCGCTGCTACGCGCGCGTGCCGGCTTCCTTCGCGCGAAAGCTGTCGGCTATCGTGCGTTCAAGTCGCGTGACGGTCGGAGTTGCCACGCCGTTCGTCCGGTAGGTTCAGCGGTTGGAACCTCCTGAACCCTGCTGAACCTGCTGAACCTGCTGAACCTGCTGAACCTGCTGAACCCAGGGATTGAAATCCTTTCTTCAGAAATCGACTCTGATTCCGATCTCCACCTGACGCTGGTTTCCTTGAATCTGCGTCGGCTGGCCGAACGTTGCCGATCGCAGGTTGCCGTTGGGCGACTGGAAGTTCACGTGATTGGTCAGGTTGAACGCTTCCGCGAATCCTTCGAATCGCGCACCATGCGCGTTGAAGATCTTCGAGAGACGGGTGTCCAGGCGAAAGAAACCGTCGCCGATGCCGAAATTGCGGACGAGGTTGCCGACGCGGCCGGTGAAGGCCGTCGAATAGGTCGCTTTGTTTGTCGGGTCGCCTCCCGGAATCGCCAGGTCGGGTCGATCGACGATGAACGAATCCCGGTTGTTGTCGGTCCCGGTAGTCACGTTCCATGGCAGGCCCGACCGGGCCTGAGCCACGGCGCCAAGCTGGATCCCCCACGGGAGTCTGTAGGTCACGCTGCCCACGAGCTGGTGCCGGCGATCGTTGCTCGCGAGTGATTTGTCTCCACCGAGATTGCGCATGTCCTGCGGCGTGAACTGAAAGCCTTCGACATCGCGCAACGTCTTCGACAAGGTGTACGACATGGTCCAGGCCGCGCCGTGGATGTTGCGTTGCTCGACGCCAACGAGAAGCGCGCTGTACCAGGAGTTTCCGTAATCGGCGTATTCGATGACACGGCCGAGCGTCGGGTCCGGCCGCACGCCGGTGACCGGGTCGGGGTAATTCAAGTCGTTCCAGGCGTACTGGTAGTAGCCTCGACCGTAGACACCGTCCACTGACACGGCCAGCCCGGGCACGATCTCGCGCTTGACGCCAAGGCTGGTCGTGCGGGTCTCGGGAGTTCTGGGGTGTGGCGTAACCGTCGCAGTACTGGGTGGCGTGTTCGCCGTCGTCCCGCGAGAATACGGGTCGGGGTAGCCAGGGTTGTTGATCACGATCTCGACCGCATCCTTGGCCGAGGCGACGTTGAGCTGAATGTTCAGGAAGCTCTGATCGACATAGTGGCCGTAGCCGCCACGAATGGCTGTGCGGCCGTTGTTCCACGGATCCCAATTGAAGCCCAGCCTGGGCTGAAAGTTGTTCCCATCGTCCGGGGTGCCCGTGATCTTCCGGAAGCCGGCTTCGCGGTCGTATCGCAGGCCGAGGCTGAAGGTGAGATTCGTCTTGTAGCGCCATTGATCCTGCGCGAAGAAGGAATACAGATCGTTGGGCAGATCCTGATCTGGATTCAGAATCGCGACCACGTACTGCGTCGGATACGTCGAGAAATCGGCCGGGTTGAAGGGCGCGTCGGTGGCAAAGGTGAAGTTGCCGTCCCGATTGCGAGGGAAAAAGCTGGTGGCGCGGATGAGGCTGATATCGGCCCCGAATTTGAGGTCGTGCGCGCCCCGCGTATGGCTGAAGTTGTCGACCAGCTGGTAGCGGTTCTCGTCCCGGCCCTGAGGCATGTTCTGCGCCTTGCCCAGGTTGCCCGACGGCCGGTTGATCTGCGGCGTTCCGTCGACGCTGTAGCCGTTCGTGTCGCTGAACGTCGATCGACGGGCGAACTGGAAGCGTGCTTCGTTCAGGCTGTTCGAGCTCAGCACTGACGTGAAACTCGAGACGATGTCCTGGTCGAGCGTGTTGGTGTTGTTGCCGCGCTCGCGGGTATTGAGCCCGCCGATCCCGTTCCCCGTGCTGCCGCGCGAATCCGCCCGATAGCGGACCGACAATCCGTGATCGTCGTTCATGCGTCGGTCGGTTTTGATGAAGTACTGGTGCCCCTTGTCGGTCGCCGGCTCTTCGCGCTGATCGATCGGCGCGAGCGCGGAGGTGACTACGTTGGTGCTCTCCTCGCGCAGCCGCTCGTAGGCCGCGAAGTAATGGAAGCGGTCCCGGGTCAGCGGACCGCCGAGAAACCCTCCGTAGCGCTGCTGGCTGAAAGGCGCCTTCCCCGATCCTTGCGCCTTTGAAAACGGGTCCTGCGCGTCGAATGAATCGTCGCGGTGGAAGGCGAAGACGCGGCCTTGCAGATCGTTCGTTCCCGAGCGGGTAATCACGTTCACGATCGCCCCGGATGCCATGCCGTACTCGGCGTTGAACTGGTTGGTGATGACGGCAAACTCGCGGACCGCCTCCAGCGAGAAGCCGCCGCGCTGAGTGTTGACCACGGTGTCGTCGTTGCTCGTGCCGTCGATGATGTAGCTGTTGCTGCGGGTCGTCTGACCCGAAGCGCTGACCCCGCCGCCGCCCACGCCGGCGATGCCTGGCGACATGGTCGTGAGGTTCGCGAAATTTCTTCCGACCAGCGGCAGCGTGTCGAGCTCGGTTCTCGTGATCGTGCGCTCGAGCGCGTTACTGGTCGTTTCGACGAGCGGCGACTCGGCGGTGACGGTCACGGTTTCGGCGACGCTGGCCACACGCAGTGTGAGGTTGACGGTGGCCTCCTGGCCCAAGGTGAGGACCAGGCCAGATCGAACGAGCGTCACAAAGCCGGCGAGCGACACTCGAATCTCGTATCGACCGGGTGCGAGTGCCGCCGAGCGGTACCAGCCGCGCGTATCGGCGACGGTGTCTCGAGACCAACCGGTCTCGACGTTGACCACGGTGACAGTGGAGCCAGGTAGCACGGCGCCCTGCTCATCCGAAACAGTGCCCTGCAGTGTCGCTCCGGTGGTCTGTGCCTGGACCGCTGCGGCGAGAGACGCCGCGAAAAGAACGATGAGTCCCGCGCGGAAGTGACACCTGTCCATGACCCCTCCTTCGCTGCGCCGAGTCAAACTACTGGGGGGGCACGGAAAATCCGCAGTGCAGTGAAAAGCATGCTAGACCTGCGGCTCGGGACAAACAAGGCCGAACCAGGGACAGAAACCGACTGTATCCCCCTACGCGCTACACTCTCCATCCTGCGTCTCGGGCACGAACGCCTTCGACTCGGCGAGATCGATGTAGTCCTCTGGTGTCGCGGTCGAGGCGGTGATCTCTTCCAGATCGGCGAGCAGCTGCTTGACGCGCGCGAGATCGATGCGCGTGAAGAACGCCGCGGCCGGTTCGTGCGGCTGCCGTTCCTCGGCGTACAACCGCGCAAGACGTTCGAGTGCAATGGGCGAGCGGCGGGCCGGAACCTTGGCGGCAAGACGTCCAAACGTCGCGCCAGTGTCGTGGACGCCGCCGCCGACCATGACGAAGTACTGAGGGACGGCGCGCCCGTCAACCTTCTTCAGGCTCCCTTGGAACCCCACCGCCGCGATGTGGTGCTGGCCGCAGCCATTCGGGCAGCCGCTGATCTTCACATCGAGGCTCGGGACCAAAGGAATCAACGAGGGTGTCGATCGCAGATGCTCGCCGATCACCTGGGCCAGACCGCGTGACTGGGTGACCGCCAGCTTGCACGACTCGGCGCCCGGGCAACTGGTGACGTCGGCGATCGTTTCGGCGTCGCCAAGCCCGAGTCCTGCCGCGGCGAGCCGGGCGTACAACGGCCGCGCTTCGTCGCGAGGCACCCAGCGAATCAGCAGATTCTGCGTCGCGGTGACTCGAACCGATCCATCGCCATAGGCCTCGGCAAGATCCCCCAACACTCGCATCTGCGCGGCGGTGAGGTCGCCTAGCGGAACGGTGACGACCGCGGTCAGGTAACCCGTCTGCTTCTGCGCATACAGATTGGTTGCGGTCCAGTTCGTGTAGGCGCTTTCTGGCGGCGCGAGCTCAGGCAACGCCTCTGGGTGAATGCCCGGGCCGCGAAGCTGGGCATCCTTGACGCGCCGCGCGATTTCGTCGATCGCCGGTGGCGATGGCCGCGCCCACGCCGGCGCCGCCTCGACGGAAGGCATTTCGGGATCGAACGGCAGCGCGATGCCGCCTTCGCTTCTGACCGCCGCCAGCTGGCGACAGAATTCCTCGCGCCAGCGATCCCAACCAAGGGACTTGATCAGGAACTTCATCCGATTCCGCGCCTTGTGCTGGTAATCGCCGAGCGCGTGGAACACGCGCACGATCGCTTCGGCCACCTCGAGCATGTTGCCGGCAGGCAAGAAGTCGAACAGCACCTTTGCCGAGGTCGCCATCGTCGACGTGCCGCCGCCGGCAAGCACCCGGAAGCCGCGCTGTCCGCCCTCGATGCGCGCGCGCCAACCAATGTCGTTGATGGCGGCCTTCACGTGATCCTCAGCGCAGCCCTCGAATGCGATCTTGAACTTGCGCGGCAGCGACGAGCTCAGCGGATGCCGCAGAAAGTGACGGGTCAGCGCTTCGGCGTACGGCGTGACGTCGAAGACTTCGGAGGCCGACACGCCGGCCAGTTGGCACGCCGTGATGTTGCGCACTGAATTGCCGCAGGCCTCGCGAGTGGTAATGCCCGCGTCGGCCAGGCGCCGCATGGCCGGTTCGACATCGTGCAACCGGACGAAGTGGAACTGCACGTTCTGCCGCGTCGTAATGTGGCCAAACCCTCGTGAGTATTCGTCGGCAATGTCGGCGAGGACGTCGAGTTGAGCCGCGGTCACGATGCCTTGCGGAATCTTCACGCGAATCATCTGCGCATCTTCCGCCTGGCGCTGTCCGTAACAGCCGCGGACGAGCCGAAACGCGCGCCACTGATCCGAGGTGATCTCCCCGCTCTCGAAGCGGGCCAGCGTCGCGGCGAACTCGTCGACATCGGCCTGGTCGGCAAACGATAGCCGGGCACGCCCGTAAGTGGTCGGATCGTCAGGGGCGGCCATGAAGAACTCCAGTCCCCACCGCGGTTTCAGCGGGACGAGACAGCCGCCGGGCGACGTCGGCGGCAAAGTAGGTGATGACGACATCGGCGCCGGCGCGCTTGATGGCGATGAGCGATTCGTCGACCACGGCCGCTTCATCGATCCACCCATGCATCGCCGCGGCTTTGATCAGGCTGTATTCCCCGCTCACCTGATATGAGAACAACGGGACGTCGACGGCGGCCCGGACGCGGGTCAGGACATCGAGGTAGGGCAACCCCGGTTTGACCATCACCATGTCGGCGCCTTCCTCGACGTCCAGCCGTGCCTCTTCGAGAGCTTGACGCAGGCACGCCGGATCGAGCTGATAGCCACGGCGATTGCCGAACTGTGGCGCGCTGTCGGCAGCTTCGCGAAACGGACCGTAGAAGGCCGACGCGAACTTCACCGCATAGGAGAGGATGGCGATGTCGTCGTGGCCCGAGGCATCGAGCGCCTGGCGAATCGCCCTGACCTGGCCGTCCATCATGGCGCTCGGCGCCACGACGTCGGCGCCCGCCTCGGCAAACGACACCGCCGTCTCGGAGAGCCGCGCGATCGTCTCGTCGTTACGAACTTCACCATCGGCGACGATGCCGCAATGTCCGTGCGTCGTGTAGCTGCACAAACAGACGTCGACGATCAGCAGGAGCGAAGGATCGCGCTGGCGGATCCGGCGCAGGGCGCGCGAGACGATGCTGTCCGGCCTGGACGCCGCCGATCCTGTGGCATCCTTCACCGCCGGCGTACCGAACAACAGCAGGGCCTTGACGCCGCATTCGGCCAGGCGATCGATTTCCCGATCGAGCGACGTCAGCGATAACCGGCTGATCCCCGGCATCGACGAGACCGCTCCAGCGGCGCCGGGATCCTCGACGATGAAGACGGGTTGGACGAGATCGTCGACCGAGAGACGCGTTTCGCGGACCAGGGCGCGCATGGTGGCGGAGCGGCGCAAGCGCCGCAGCCGTCGCGCTGGAAACAGACTCATGCCGGGTCCTCGCGAAACGCAAAGCGATGGCCAAGCCGATGTCGGCCCGTGGCGAGGACGGATGCGCTCATGCCCACGACTCCGCCGCCGATGGCTTCGAGCGCGCGTTCCGACGCCTCGCGCGCGACGAGCTCAGGGTTGACGCCAGCGCTCGACACATCGATCGGATCGCCTTGACCGTTCGCCCAGACACGCACGCGGAGCGTGACGCCGGCGTGTTCGACGTCGGCCCACGCGGCCACGACGTGGCCCAACGAGCCGAGGATGCGCTCGGCACAACGCTCGGCATCGGTGGCCAGCCGCGTTGAGAAATCGTCGACGGCGGCCAATGCGCCTCGTGCCGGCGAGTCGTTCGCGCGAACTTGGAGCGCGATGGCTCCTTGACCCGGCGCCGGGGCAAAGCGTTGTGGGGTGAAGGTCTCAACGATCTCGCTCGCGCGATCCAGTCGTTCGAGACCCGCCGTCGCGAACACGACGGCATCAAGCTCACCCGCGCGCACCTGTTCGAGCCGCAGGTCGACCGGCCCTCGAATCGTTTGGCACACCAGATCGGGCCGGAGGTGGTGAAGCTGCAGTCGCCGACGTGAGGAACTGGTGCCCACGCTGGCGCCAGGAGGCAAATGAGCCAACGGCTGACCGTGTGTCGAGACGATCGATTCGCTGATCGATCCGCGCGGCAGCAGCGCGCCAATGGTCAGGTCTGGCGGCGGCTGGATCGCCATGTCCTTGAGGCTGTGAATGGCAACGTCGATCGTGCCGGCGCGCAATCCGTCCTCGATGTCGTCGACAAACGGCGCGTCCGACGCCAGATCCTCGATCGGCGAGATTCGATCGCGATCGCCGGTGGACGAGAAGATGGTGAGCTCGGTCGAGATGCCAAAACGGGCCAGGCGCTGCACGGCGAGATCGACCTGCCGCAACGACAGCGCGGAGCCGCGCGCACCCAGCCGCAACCGGCGGCTCATGACGCCACCTCCTGGAGCTGCCGAGTTGCGTCGAGTGCCAGGTCGAGACCGGCGACCGCTCCGACGACCATCGTTCCCGGCGCATCGGCGGAATCTTCGGGAACCACGACCACGCTCAGCCTGCCCAGCGTGCCGCGCCACGTCCACATCTGCGGCGTGGCCGCGCCGATGACGATGGCGGCCGGTATGTCCGGGTCCCAGCCGCGGTCCAGCAGCCGCTGAACCAGTCGCGCTCGCGATCCAAGCCCCATCATCACGACCAGCGTGATCAGACCCGGCGGAAGCCCATCCACGATGGCGGCGTATGCCTCCTCGCTGGCGCCGTTGATCACGACAAACCCGGACGAGGTGCCGCGATGAGTGACCGGAATGCCGGCGAGCGCCGGCGCGGCGACCGCGGCGCTGACGCCCGGCACGATCTCGAACGGCACGCCGGCGGCCTGCATGGCCAGCGCCTCTTCTCCGCCGCGGCCAAAGACAAACGGGTCGCCTCCCTTGAGCCGGACCACGCGCCGTCCGGAAGCGGCGTGCGCCACCAGCGCCTGTTCGATCGCCGATTGCGGCGTGTGAAACCGTCCCGCACGCTTCCCCACGTACAGCTGGTCGGCGCGATTCGCAATCGCCCGCACGTCGTGAGCGACCAGCGCGTCGTAGAGGACGACGTCGGCCTCGCGCAGCCGGCGAGCCGCCTTCTGCGTCAGATGGTCTGGATGGCCCGGGCCGGCACCGACGATCGACACCAAGCCGCGCGCGCGGCTCATCGGCTGGACTCCGCGTGCTCGCCGGCTCGAGACCGCCTTTCATACAGCCCATTCAATGTCTCGAGCAGCTGCGGCCGGCGGCGCGCCATCGGCACGCCGGTCGCACGCTGCTGCCGGCTCAACTCGCGGGCCCGCTCCACCCACGTGTCGAGCTCCGAAGGAAGCATCTCGTCGATCGCTTCGCGCAACAGGCCGGCAAGCGCCGGCGCCTGACCCGACGTCGAGACGGCAATGGTGACCCCGCCTCGCGCGATGGTGCCGCCGAGAAACGCCGTGGCGTGACGCGGATCGTCCACCGCGTTCACGAAGATGTGCCGCTCTTCAGCGGCTCGGTGCACCGCGCGATTGACGCTCGGAGGCGCCGCCGCCGTGACGAACCAGGCGTTGTCCAGATCGGACGGAATGAAGGCTCGCTCGATGATCTGGACGCGCGATCGATCGATCGACGGCGAGATCTCAGGCGCGATCACGGTGAGGTCGGCGCCGGCGGCGAGCAGCGCGGGAATCTTCGAGGCGCCAACGCGCCCGGCGCCGACCACGACGACACGACGCCCTTCAAAGCCCAGAAAGACTGGCAACCGCGGGAGAGCGGCTTCCGCTTCCGGCGCGTTCTGAGCGGCGCGCGATCGTGACCACACCCGGCCGATCGCGAGACCGGCGAGCAACGTCAGCGTGTAGGCCCACCACTGAACGCCGGCGTCGAAGGGCCCCGGCAGGCCCGCGATCCAATCCAGCCTGGCCAGGTCGGCCCACAGTCCGACCACGGCAAAGGCGAGGACGGCTTCGGCCGCCCACGTCCAGCCAGGGTTGGGGCGCGCGTTCCCAAGCGGCTCGATGAACGGTTCAATGGCGCTTCGTCCCGATGTTGGTCCCTGCATGTCGACCTCTGTTGCCTGAAAAAGCAAAAAGGCCCGGAAGACGGTGAGCCTTCCGGGCCTGGGCAAAGTGCGAAAAATGAGTTCGTGCGAAAAACTTAGAGCGCCACGTCCTCTCTAGACACCACGCCGCAGTCGGAGGCCTTGTCTCCGCCGCAACAACACGCGCAGGTCTGGACCGTGTGCACTGAAGCTTTGTCTATACCACGCTGGGGGCTGACGGTGTCAAGGACTCGGTCCATGACATTTGTCGATTGATTGAATGACCGATTGACCGGCTGCTGGGGCTTGAGGCTTGGGGCTTGAGGCTTGGGGCTTGAGGCTTTGTGCCTTCTGCCTTTCACACGTCGCAGCTAACAATCGATGGATCACCGAACCCATTCGCCAAATTTCGCGATTGAACATCGGTCAACAGTCACTAAATCAGTCAATCGGTCGTTCGGCAATGCGGCGGCCGCAACGTTTCCGTCCGCCGCGCCGTCTACTCCTATTGCAATCCCATATGAGGTGCCTTTCGTAGCCTCCACGTATGGGAGACCAACAGAAGTCCCAAGCCCCAAGTCCCAAGCCCCAAGCCCCCAATGGAAAGAGCCGTATGGCCCCGAAAGAGAAAGCGGGCGACGACAAGAACGCGGTCTGGCAGGGCACCTTGTCCTTGATGGTGCTGCGCACGCTGCTCACCATGGGCGAGCAGCATGGCTACGGCATCGCGCGCCGCATCGAGCAGACCAGCGAAGGGCGGCTATCGATCAACTACGGCACGATCTATCCGGCACTGCTGAAGCTGGAACAGGAAGGGCTCATCAGCTCCGCCTGGGGCGTGTCGGACAACAACCGGAAAGCCAAGTTCTACAAGCTCACCAAGGCCGGCCGCCGCCAGATCGATCGCGACACGCGTCAGTGGGAAACGACTTCCGCAATCATGATGCGGTTCCTGGTCCGTAGCGAAGAGTGAGCGTGCGCTGGCTGCGTCGAGCGGTGCGCCGGACGATAGAGACGATAGAGCAGTCATGAGACAAGCACGCGCGTGGCTGCTCCGGTTTGGCAACCTGTTCGCTTCCGCACGATCGGATCGAGAGTTCGCGCGCGAGATCGAAAGCCACCTGCAGCTGCAGATTGACGATCTCGTGAAATCGGGAGTCGCGCCGGATGAGGCGCGGCGCAAGGCCTTGGGGTCGCTCGGCGGAGTCGAGCGGACCAGGGAAGAGTACCGCGATAGGCGAGGAGTACCGGTGTTGGAGAACCTGTTTCGCGACCTTCGGCATGCGGCGCGTGGTCTCGCGAAGAGTCCTGGCTTCACGATTGCCGCCATCATCGTGCTCGGGCTTGGCGTTGGCGCGAACACGGCGATCTTCAGCGTGGTCAACGCCGTCGTCCTGCGGCCGCTGCCCTTCCCCGACGCCGAACGCATCATGCGGCTGTGGCATACACCGCCGCCGCAACAGTTCACGGGCCGTCAGATCTTCTCGCTGTCGCCGGCAAACTTCATCGATTGGAAGCAGCAGAGCCGCGTCTTCGAGCGCGCCGCCGTGTATCGCGTGGGGCGTCGCACCATCACCGGGCACGGCGAACCCTATGCGCTCACCACCGCGCAGGCCTCGGCAGACTTCCTGCCGATTTTCGGCATGTCACCGCTCCTGGGACACGGCTTCACCGACCAAGACGACTCCGAAGGAGCAGCGAAGACCGTTCTGCTTGGTGAGGCGACCTGGCAAAGCCGCTTCGGCGGCGATCCGTCGGTGATTGGCCGCACGATGGTCATCGACGGCGTGCTTCATACCGTCATCGGCGTCGTGCCCAACGCTCCTGCATTCGCCAACACGATTCAGATCTGGGTACCGCTGGCGTGGACCGCCCGGGAACAGGCGGTGAGAAACAACCACAACTATCGAAGCGTCGCCAAGCTCAAGCCCGGCATCGACGT
Source organism: uncultured Acidobacteriota bacterium (assembly GCA_963773045.1). Taxonomy (GTDB): domain Bacteria; phylum Acidobacteriota; class Vicinamibacteria; order Vicinamibacterales; family UBA2999; genus 12-FULL-67-14b. Next base: position 157,552 of record CAVYZT010000006.1, read on the forward strand.
GGCAACGGCGCAAGCGGATCTGTCGACGATCTCCAAGCGGCTGGAACAGCAGTATCCGGTGGACAACAAGGATTGGGGCGCTCTCGTGCTGCCGCTGCAGGATGACCTGGTCGGCACGACCCGGTCGTCACTCCTGGTTCTGCTCGGCGCGGTCGGTCTGGTGCTGTTGATCGCGTGCGCGAATCTGGCCAACCTGCTGCTCGTTCGCACACTCGGCCGCGCCAAGGAGATCGCGGTGAGGTCGGCGCTCGGCGCCAGCCGTTTGCGCGTGTTGCAGGAGCTGCTGGCCGAAGGGGTTCTCCTCGGAATCGGAGGAGGGATTGCCGGCGGGCTGGCAGCCGTGTACGGCGTGCAGCTCCTCGTGACGGCGTTTGGCAGTTCCATTCCTCGATCCGACGAAATCACGGTCGATGCCCGCGTGCTCGCGTTCACGGCCACTGTCGCCGTCCTGACGGGCCTCGCATCAGCCGTGTTCCCTGCCTGGCGGCTGACGCGCCGCGACGCGAATGACGCGCTCAAGCAAGGGGCGGGGCGGGGCAACTCCAGTGCCGGCGATGGTCGTGTGCGGCGTTACCTGGTGGTTTCGGAAGTCGCCCTCGCGATCATGCTGCTCATCGGGGCTGGACTGCTGATTCGAAGTCTCGCCGGCCTTCGCGCAGTGAATCCCGGATTCGATCCTCGCAACGTGCTGACGGCCACGCTGGCGATTCCGAACACGAAGTACCCGACAACTGAAAGCAAGATTCGTTTCTTCGAACGCGTGTTGGAAAACATCCGCGCGTTGCCGGGCGTGGAGTCCGCTGCCGCGATCGACACGCTTCCCCTGCAGGGCGGCTCGTCGCAATACGTGGCCATCGAAGGCGCGCCGCCGGTGCCTGAGTCGGAGCTCCCTGTCGTCGCGGTACGGCTGCCCTCGCCCGGATACTTTCAGACGGCCCGCATTGCGCTGAAGGCGGGAAGGGACTTCACTGACGCCGACATGGCTGGACGGCCGCTGGTCGCCATCGTGAGCGAGCTGGCCGCAAAACGGTTTTGGCCCAACGAAAGTCCGATCGGCAAACGGATTACGCTGAGCTTGGTCTCGAACGAACCGCGCGAGGTGGTCGGTGTCGTCGGCGAGGTGGTGATGTCATCGCTCGACGAGCGCGAGCCGGAAACCACCATTTATGTGCCCTCGCGACAGCTCGCCTTCAGCGGTACCGACCTGATGATTCGGACGAGCGGAACGCCGCAGAACGTGACGCGGTCCGTGATCGGAGCGGTGCAAGCCGTCGATCCCGAGCAACCAGTGCTCGACATCTCCACGATGGAGACCATCGTCGACGAATCCCTCGGAGAAAAGCGGTTCGCGATGCTGCTCCTTGGGGGATTCGCGGCCCTCGCGCTGATGCTCGCCGCCATCGGAATATACAGTGTCCTTGCCTATTCCGTCCGTCAGCGCGTCCGCGAGATCGGCATTCGCATGGCGCTTGGCGCGCCGACGCGAGGAGTGCTGCAGCTGGTGGCGCTCGAGGGGCTGAAGCCGACCCTCGCCGGTGTCGGCATCGGGCTGGCGCTGGCCGCCGCGCTGGGCCGGGTCATGTCCACGTTGCTCTACGGCGTCGGCGTACACGATGCGAGCACGTATGCCGCGGTCGGGTCGCTGGTGATCGTGGTCGGACTCGTGGCGACATTGCTGCCGGTCTACCGCGCCACTCGCATCGATCCCGTCGTCGCGCTCAGGTCAGAATAGCCATCCCCTTCTGTCGATCTACCCGAGCCCCATTCGACGTGTCAATAGGGGCGGGCACGACTCACCAGCATTGGCGACGCAGCGGCGGTGCCGAAGCGGCGCAGAGGCGGGGGTCGTGCCCCACGAGCACGGGAGATGACATGGACACGGTGGAGTCCCGGGACGGGACACGGATCGCGTTTGAACAAACGGGGGACGGACCTCCCCTGGTGCTAGTAGACGGCGCACTCTGCTACCGGGAATCGGGCCCGATGCGGCCGCTTGCCAAAGAGCTGGCGCCGCACTTCAACGTCGTGGTCTACGACCGCCGCGGCCGGGGCGAAAGCACCGACACGAGGCCGTATGCGATCGAGCGCGAGGTCGAGGATCTCGAAGCCATCATCACCCGCGTCGGGGGCTCGGCGTTCGTGTTCGGCATCTCCTCGGGCGCGGTTCTGGCGCTCGAAACCGCGACGCGAAAAGGCGCGATCAGCAAGCTCGCGCTCTACGAGGCGCCGTTCATCGTCGACGACAGCCGTCCGCCGATTCCCCCCGACTTCCTGGACCGGCTGAAGGCCTCGGTTGCGGCCAATCAGCGTGCCGACGCGGTAAGGATGTTCATGAAGCTGGTCGGCGTGCCCGGCTTCTTCATCGCGCTGATGCGCTTCATGCCGGCGTGGTCGAAACTCACCGGCATCGCGCACACGCTGCCCTACGACATCACGCTCGTGAAGGACTTCGAAGTCGGCCGGCCGCTGCCGCGCGCGCGGTGGACGTCCGCGACGATGCCCACGCTGGTGGCCGACGGCGGCAAGAGCCCCAAGTGGATGCGGAATGCGATGCGTCAGCTCGCCGACGTGCTGCCCCGCGCGAGCTACCGGACGCTCGACAAGCAGACCCACATGGTCAGCCCGAAGGTGCTCGCTCCTGCTCTCGTTGAGTTTTTCACAAGCTGATAGCGACTCGGGCCTTCTCGCTCTTCGCTCTTCGCTCTTCGCTGTTCGCTGTTCGCTTTTCGCTTTTCGCTTTTCGCCTTTGATTCACGCGAACGGCGAATGGCGAACGGCGAACAGCCAATTCAGAACGTCGCGAGTGCGTTGACTGGGAAGCCTGTGCCGCCGGTGACCGGCACCGGAGCAACGGTCAATAGGAATTCCCAGCGCTTCTGCTTCGCGGCCAGCTCGCCAAGAGGCTCGAGATCCTGGTTGTCGAGGATGTTGAGGCCGAGCGCGGTAATTGCGAGCGTGTGCACCGGCAGATTGATGCCTTGCACGAGCGACGGCACGACGTCGAGCGCGGCGTCGCTGCCGATCAGGGCGACGCCTCGCGCCTTGAGCCACTCGCCGACCGACGCGTGAAGGCCCGCGGCGTTCTGGCCGACGTTCCACGGACCCAGCGCGGCGCGACGCGCCCATCGCCCGGTGCGAATCAGCAGCGCGTCTCCGGGCGACACCTTGATGCCGGCGCGTTTCTCCCACGCTTCGAGATCCTCGACGAAGATCGGCATCCCCGGTTCGAGATACGGAACGCCTTTGAGGCGAGGAATGTCCATCAGCACGCCGCGCGTCACGTAGCCGTTGCGGAAGTTGTGGATCCCGAGCTTCGTGCACCCCTTCTCGGTGTTCACGTCCGCTCGCGCGTAGCCGTTGTAGGTCTGGTCCTTGTAGAGGATGTGGCACAGCGTGTCCATGTGGCTGTGCGCGTAGCCGTGGTAGGAGACGCGGTAAGTGTCGGTCGAGAAGCCGCGATTCATCGTGTGCTCGAACGGGCTGCCGTTGTCGAGATCGCGCTCGGTCAACGGTGAGTGCGCCAGGCCGACGGCCTGGCCGACCTTCACCAGCGACGCCGCCTGCTTGCGCTTCGCGTCGGTGATCAGATTGAGCGTGCCGAGCTCATCGTTCGCGCCCCAGCGCCCCCAGTTCGACACCTTCTTGAAATACGCATCGAAGTCTTCGGTGGTGGCCGGCATTCGAGCCGCCGAAGGGCCCGGCGAAAGGATGGGAGCGGGCGGCGGAGGGGCCTGTGCCTGATTTCGTTCGCCGGCAGTGGATGCGTGAAGCGTGACCGCGAGCGCGGCAGCGAGAGTCGCGCCACCAGCCAACCGTGAGTACTGAGTCATGGCGGGCATCATAGCGCCACCGCGAAGCGGCCCGCGCGGAAGCTGGTAGGAAGAACGTTCAGTCGAGGAATAGATCTGGCCAGTCCCGACGTATACACAGCTGAGAGCCGCTCTCCGCCCCATGTTCAACCGTCGTCGCGAGGAATTCGATCGATCGGCGCTCGTGCACCAGGCCTCGCTCATGCGAATGGCCATGCGTCTCTGCGGCGCGCGCGACGTCGCCGATGATCTGGTCCAGGAAACCTACCTGGACGCCTGGCGCTCGTTTCATCGCTTCGAAACCGGCACGAACTGCCGCGCGTGGCTCTACAAGATTCTGTTCTTCAACTACGCCAGACTGCGGCGCAAGCAGGCACGGCAGCCGTTCCTGGTTGAAATCGAGGATGCGGCGGAATCGGCGCTGCGGTTCGACCCGCAGACGCCGGATACGCTCACGGCCGAATCCGTCAAAGCGGCGTTCGAGCGTCTTCCCGATCCGTTCCGCACCGCCGTTTACCTGGTGGATGTCGAACAGCTCACCTATCGAGAGGCGTCGGAGTCTCTGCAAGTACCGATCGGCACCGTCATGTCGCGTCTCAGTCGAGGCCGGCGCCTGCTGCGCGCGGAGCTCTCGACTCAGGCCGCTGCGCACGGAATTGCCGCGGCTCCGCCGGCTCAGGAGAAAGGCAAGGTCAAAGGGTGACTCGCGAGTGTCAGGAGATTCGTGAACTGCTCGATTCGTATCTCAGCAACGAGCTGCTGGTCGAGACCAATCACGCCGTGCTGCGGCATCTGGCCACGTGCACGAGCTGCTCGAGTGAGGCCGAGCGCCGGCGCGCGACTCGCGACCTTCTGGTTCAGAGTCTCCGCGCGAACGTCGACGTGGCCCCGCTGCGGCAGCGGATCGACCGCGCGATCGATGCAGAGCGGCTGTGGTGGCGGCGCACCGCACAGTGGTGGGGCGCCGCGGCGGCGCTCGCCGCCATCGCGATTTTCGTCTGGTATCCGCGGCCCGTTGACGCGGCTGCCTACGCCGACAGCGTAGGCGACCACATCGAGTGCGGGCTCAGGACGCCGGCTGGCGCCAAGTACGATCCGGCGCGGATTGCGCAGGCCTTGGGGCCGCCGTTCACGTCGCTTGCGGCGGCGATCGGAGAGTGGCACGGTGACTACCAGCTCGTCGAGGCGCACACATGCCCCTATCACGGTCGGCAGTACGCGCACTTGGTCTTCCGCGGCGGCGGAACCACGATCTCGCTCTTCGCCGAGGAGTCCAGGCGGGGCGCGCTGCCTGCCGCAACGGTCGTCGCTCCCCCCGACCACATGCTATCTGGCCTCTACGCGACCGATCGGGACGGATACCACGTGGATGGCACCGCGACCGGACGGCATCAGCTGTTTGTCGTCTCGGACCGTACGGGCGCCGACCAGGACGCGCTCGCGAAGCGGCTGCTGCAGTCGGCGGTGGCTTTCGTGCGAACGCTAGAGCGGTGAACGGACGGGCCGGGAACCGGGAGCCGTGAACCGGGAGCCGGCACCGGCAGCCGGCAGCCGATAGCTGACGGGTAAGCCGCAAGAAGGTATTAGCAGTTCAACCGGTTTTATTTCTCCGGGATCTCGGATCCCCGATCCGGGATCGGGCAGTCATTTGGCTTCGAGAAAACCGTGCCATTGGGGACAGTCCCCGGGGACAGTCCCCAATGGCACGGTTATTTCACTTGGATGAAGACGGGGTTCGAATAGAACCAGAGATCGGACCAGGGATTCTCGCCGGGAACGTCCATCGCCGGCTCCTCGTCGAGCGAGCTCGTGCCGCGCACCCGGATGTATGAGTTCTCCGACAGCGCTGGCAGCGTGGTTTCAATGAAGTAATCCTCGCCGGTCTTCGTCCAGCTTGGGGGACCGAAGCGCGCGATCACTTTCGTCGTCTCGTTGCGATCGGCGGTGGCGACGGTCTGGTGACCTCGAACCGCACCAAGGATCAGATCGACGCGCGCGACCGCCGGCTTATCGCCGTGGTGGTTCGGCACTTCAGGATCGCGGAAGCGGATGATCACCTTCACGGGCTGTCCGTTCAAGGCGCGCAGCGTGCCGCCCATCGACGCGCGCTGGCGGCCCGCCGCCGCCTCCACCTCGAGCACCGAAATCAGATCGCCGGCCACCGCGAACACTCGACCCTGGCGCAGGCCATCAAGTACATCATCGTAGGTCTTGCGGGCATAAACGTAAGTCTTCTGAAACTCGCCCGGCCAGAAGTCCGAGCCCGCCCGCGGAGACTCTGTGTAATGCACATGCGAGTCGGAGCTCGCCACGACCCAGAATCGGCGGCCCTCGCCAAGCAGCGAATCCCAGAAGCCGCCGACGACGGCGGTCATCTGATCGAAGCCGCCAAGCGTGCGGGCGCCCGAGTTGCCGTAAGCACCACGATTGCCAGTTGGCGCTCCCGATTCGTCCCGCTTGATGGAACCATCCGGCGCGAGCGCGCCTGCCTGGTGTCCCGGCGCCCCTTCCATTCCTCGGTACACCTCTGGCGCGGTGTCGTTGTTCTGTCTGACTTCCTGCGGCGCACTGAGCCCGTAACGTCCCAGCCCAGTGGCCGACCGCGATGGGTGGTTCGCGAACATCAGCGGCAACCGGGGCAACGAGTTCATGTACTTGAGCGCGGCGAGCCGTGCTTCCTCGCTGTTGCGCGCAGGATTAGGCGGAAAAAGCTCGTTCGCATCGAAGCGATTCTCGATGTTGTAGAGCACCGACGCTTCGACGCTGGCCCGCGGAACGATCAGCGTGTGATGGTCCATGCCTGGCATGTTGAGCTCCATGCCGTAGAACTGCAGCAGATCGGGCTCGAGCTGCCGCGACTGCTTCAGCTCGGCGTAGGCCTCTGTGAGGTTGAACTTGGCGTGATTCGGACCGCCGTGGTCGGTCGTGACCATCCAACTCAGGCCAAACCGCTTGGCCATTCGCGCGTTGACGGGCGTCGGATATCTCGCGTCACCGCCCTTGATCGGCTCGGGCGGATTCTTCGTCCGGTCGTAGCCGGGACTCCACTGGCTGTGGATGTGCGAGTCGCCGGCGAGCCACTGCCGGTTGGGCGGCTGGGCCAGCGCCGTCAGTGCGACGCTGGCCGGCAGAAGAATCAGGAGATGGGCTCGTAGCCTGGTCAAGTTGGAGGGCTCCGCTCGCCCGACTACTCTAGTCATCTCCAGTATCGAAACGGTAACGGAATGCTCGCTATTCGCTATTCGCTATTCGCCGTTCGCAAGAGCTTCTTGCCTTTGCGAAGATCGAATCGCGAAAAGCGAATAGCGAATAGCGAACAGCCCTTACTGTCGCCTCAACAAAAGGGGGAGCGACAGACCCTGAGATGTCGTGTAGGTGCCTGACAACTCGGTGGTAGCCGCGTTCAACGTTGCCGAATACGAGCTGCCGAGCATCGGCGAGTTGAGTTGGAGCCGGGCGCCCTCCTGGACGATGACGACGGCGATTTCCAGGTTGCCTTCATCGACGCTCACGAGCGCGCCGGTCGAAGTGCCGTCGGGATGGTTGGCCATTCGCAGTATCACGCGCATGCCGCCCCTGACGTCGAGCGTGCCGTTCCAGGTTCCCTCGAACTCCTTGCCGATCTTCGCGCTCTTCGGCGGCGCGGAGATATTCGCTTCGCCGGTGCGCTGGAGCGCGAACGGTGCCTCCCCCTCAGCCGAGGACGCAGTACCGGCCATCGATCGCCCGTCGGCGCTCAGCGTCCCGCGAAACGTCCCTCCTTGGCCACCTCGCACCGCAAAGCTCACGCTCGTGCCGTCGATGGTGACCGACGAAAGGGGAAACCCCTTGAGTTTCTGATCGGGGATGCCGAGCGCCCCGGACAGCTTGCCCTGCCCATCGCGGGCAAGGTCGACTTCGAACCGGAGCTCGCCGAACGGCATGGTCAGCGATCCCTCCCAATGGCCCGTCGCGTCATTGGTGATCTGCGCGTGGATGAACGAATCGCCGAAGAACAGCGAGGCGACGATGGCGATGGCCTGAGTGAAGACACGCATGGCGGAACTCCCTTCAAAACGACGTGGTTTTCCGAAAAACTGAGTTGCGATTCGCTATTCGCTATTCGCTATTCGCGGTTCGCGGTTCGCGGTTCGCTATTCGCGGTTCGCAAGAGCTCTTGCGAAAAGCGAATGGCTGACGGCGAACAGCGTCAAAAATCCCGACGCGCCGTGATCGCGGCGGCGCCGTAGAGCATTGCCGCCGATAGCGTCGCGGTGGCGAACAGGCCGACCCACGGGAGTCCGCCCGTCCGGAAGTAGACCTCGCCGCTCATCACATGAAAGATGCCGTAACGGGCGAGGTCGATGGGCACCTGCTCACAGAGCCCGAGCACGATGGCCACGCCGAGCGCGATCAGCAGCGGCCGCCAGATGTCGTTGAACACCGTGGACAGCAGGAACGCGAGGCAGTAGAAGGCCGCACCGGCGACGAACAGGCACACGGCGTGGACGACGGCGTCGCCAACGCTGTAAGACTGGCCGATCGCCGGCGACAGCACCGAGACCAGCAGTGCCGGCACGAGCGTGATCACGAACAGCTCGCCGAGGCCCATCGCCGCGCGGATGCCGACGACGCGGTTGCGCGAGACGGGGAGCGCGAGCGTGAAGAGCGACCCTTTTGATCCCAGCGCGAACGGGCCGCCGGTCGCCAGCAGGACCGCGAAGATCGTCCACATCTGCGGGAGGTTCTGGCGGTACCACTGCGACCAGATGAAGCTGCGATACTCGCGCGAGAGCGCGGCGGCTTCCTGAATCCGCCGTCCAATCTCTCCGTCCGCTTTGATGGTGGGCACCAGCGGCAACAGTTTGAGCATCGCCGGGTAGGTGTAAACCGCGCCGATGGCCGATCCCATCAGCAGCACGAGGCCGATGATGAATCGTGAGCGGGTTTCGAGCCACGACTTGTACCAGAGCATCTCAGTCCTCCGCGACAACCGATTCGAGAAAGATTTCCTTGAGCGTGACGGGAGCGACGTCGACCGACACCGGGTTGAGCGCCCGCGCTTCGTCCACGATCGACTCGGCGCCGGCGCTGGAGAGCACGGTGAGCACGCGGCCCTTCCGGCGAATGCGCTCGACGCCGGGAGAGCGGAAGCGAGCGTCGGGGGCCTCGGTGTTGAACACGAGCTCGACTCGCCTGTACTGCTCGCGCAGATCGTCGAGCGCCCCGCTCACCACCCCGCGTCCGCGATCGATGATCGCGACGTGGTCGGCGATCTGATCGACTTCGGCCAGCTGATGCGACGAGAAGAACACCGTCATCGCTTCACTGGCGACGTGCGCGACCAGCGCTTGCAGCACTTCTTCGCTCATCGCCGGATCGAGTCCCGACGTCGGCTCGTCGAGAATCAACAGCTCCGCACCGCGACAGAGTGCAAGCAGCAAGGCGAGCTTGGTGCGGGTGCCGCGCGACAGCGCCTTCACTTTGCGGGCGAGCGGCAGCTCGAACTTGCGGACGTAACGCTGTTCGAGCTCTCCGCGCCACTTGGGAAAGAACGACGCCGTGAAGCGAATCATCTCTTCGACCGTCATGAAGTCGTAGAGATCCTTCTCCTCGCTGACGAATCCGCAGCGCCGCCTGATGTCGACGCTGTGGTCCTGCGTGGTGGCAGGAAGGCCGAACACCCTGGCCACGCCACTGGTCGCGTGTGCCATGCCCAGCAGCACCTTGATGGTCGAGGTCTTGCCGGCGCCGTTGCGCCCCAGGAAGCCGAAAATCGAGCCGGCGGGCACTTGGAGGTTCAGACCGCGGATGGCTTCAACACCATCGAAGTGCTTCGTCAGCTCGACGGTTTCGATGACGAATGGACCTTGAGCCGGCTGCGTCATCGGTGTCATCTGTGTCATCTGCGGCCTACTCACCGTGTCCTCCTGTCTTGGTCAATCCCGCCAACTCGGCTTCGAACAACCGGCGAATCTCTTCGTCGGTCACTCCACGCTTGTGCAGCTTCTCCACCGCCTCGGCAACGATGGCTTGGCCGGCGCGGACCTTTTCGGTGACCTTTTTCGCTTGGGCTGCGGCCGCGACAAACGCCCCGGCGCCGTGCCGGATCTCGATCACGCCTTGGTGCTCCAGCTCCCGGTAAGCCTTGGCGACCGTGTTCGGGTTCATCACGAGTTCCTCCGCCAGGGGCCGGATGCCGGGCAGTTGCTCTCCTGGCCGCAGGGCCCCGGTCTCGATGGCGTGCTTCACCTGCTCCATGAGCTGGAGGTAGATGGGGACGCCCGACGATGGATTCGTGCGAAACAACATGTCGCTGTCAGTTCCGGGTGCCAGGGTTCCGTATGCCAGGACCAACTGTATTACTGAACTAGCACAGTGCTACTGTTGCACTAAGACGGGTGGGGTTGTCAAGAGGTTCCGTGCGAAGGCGAGAATCAGTCGAGCGGCCGGGAGCTGAATCCTTGAAAGTAGGAGAGGCATTTGTCCCGCCACGCGGCCGCGTCGGCGGCTTGCCGGCGAAGCTTGGCCAGCACGGCCTCGAAGCGCTCGTCATCGACTTTGCCGCGGAGAGACGTCCAGCGGCGCTCGAGATCGCGGGCTTGATCGGCGCCGAGCGTGTAGAGGCGAACCAGTTCCGCCCACACCGTGCGGCCCGACGACAGGCGATAGTCCCATGGCAGGCGGTGAAACCACAGCAGCAGCTCGGGCGGCGTGGACGCGGGATCGTTCCAGCGATCGCGAAGCGGCGGGAAGTATTGATCGACCGCGCCACTGCCACGCCGCGTGCGATCGAAGCCGATGCCCGACGCGTCGGCGCGGTGGTAGTAGAGCGCCGACCAGTCGGCGCGGCGCGGATCGGGATTCTCAGGCATCGGCGCGTAGTGATCGCCGCCAATCAGATGATGCAGGCCGAGCGGCATCGTGTAGTGAACGAACGCCTCGCGAGAATCGAGCAGCATCGATCGGATCGTGCTGACGAGATCGGGCGCATCGCCCCAGGTCATGCGAATCCACTCGTCGGCAATCGCCTCGGCGGACAGCGCCGGGTTCCAGGCGAGGCGGCCATACGCGTACCAGTTCGCCTGCGCAAAGTCGTGTCCGGTCCAATTGCCGTCGGTGCCAGTATTGGCAACGCCGGCGATGCCGGTTCGGGACTTGCCCTCGAGCGAACCGTCGAGCACTCGCGCCACGGTCGAGCCCGCGCCCCGGGCATAAGTGTCCGCGTCGAGGAATTCCTTCCACATTGGCGCCAGGTACACCAGGTGGTTCGATTGCCCGAGGTACTCCTGTGTGATCTGCAGCTCGGCCATGAGCGGCGTCTTGGGCATCGCGCCGAAGAGCGCGTGAAACGGCTCGCGCGGCTGGAAGTCCAGCGGCCCATTCTTCACCTGGACGAACACGTTGTCGCGAAACTGCCCGTCGAGCGGCGCGAACTCGCGATACGCGCGCTTGACCCGATCCGGATCGACCTCGGCGTCGTAGACGAAGGCCCGCCACATCACGATGCCGCCATGCGGCGCCAGCGCATGGGCCAGAACATTGGCGCCATCCGCGTGGGTGCGGCCGTAGTCCTGCGGTCCAGGCTGTCCCTCGCTGTTGGCTTTGACGACAAACCCGCCGAAGTCGGGGATCCGCGCGTAGATCTCGTCCACCTTTTGCCGCCACCAGCGCGCGACAGACGCATCGAGCGGATCCGCCGTGGCCAGATCGCCGAGCATCTTCGGCGCCGACGCGTTGGCTGCCAAGTAGACGCGGATGCCGTACGGGCGCAGCAGGCCCGCGATCGCTGCAGCCCGCTGAAGGTACGGCGCGGTCAGGACCATGGGATCGGCGTTGACGCTGCTGATCACCGAGCCGTTGATGCCGATCGAAGCGTTCGCGCGCGCGTAGGCCACGACGCGGGCGTTGGCCGCCTCACCGGTGTCAGGCCACCACAACGATTGGCCGGCGTAGCCGCGCTCGATGCTGCCGTCGAGATTGTCCCAGTGGTTGAGCAGCCGCCGCTCGAGCCGGGGACGCTCCGCGATGTCGAGTCCCACGATGCCCGCGCCCGTCTGCATCAGCCGGAGAAAATGAAACACTCCGTAGAGCGCGCCGATCTCGCTCTTCGACGCGATCGCGGTCGCGGAGTGTCCGGCGACGTGTGTCGATCGAATCAGGTATCCCTCGGCGCCGAGCCGCTCCAGCTCCTTCGTCCAGCCAAGCGCATCGATGGCGTGGTTATTCGCCGGAGTGCCGACGATGAGCACGCCGGCGGCGGAAATCGTCTTGACGGCCGGCACTTCCGCGCCGAGCAGAGCGGCGAGGGCGCTGGTGAGCTCGGCGCCGATCAATCGCCCGGTCGGCGAAGACGAATCGAGCATGAGTCCGGTGACCGCCTTCCGATAAGCGCCCAGCGTGCTGCGGTCGGTCGCGCGCTGGTATCGCAGCCACAAGCGGGCACCCGTTTCGGCGTGGGTCGACGGCGATGCCAGCAGCGCGGCGGCGAAGATGACCGAGGCCGCGATCAACTTATGAAAGGATGAACTGTCGCTTTGACGGCACTTCACCAGCTCCCCCTCTCGGTCCGTAGAGGCACTGCTGAAGCAGTGCCCTACGGCTGCTGAAGTAGGGCACCACTTCAGTGGTGCCCGTCAGACTCCCATCAGCAGTTCCACCACGAGTTGGTCCAGGCGCTCGTAAGGCAGGCGGCGCGAGGCGAGCCCATCGCGATCGAAGGTTCGCCCGCGCAACGCCTCGGCCTGCCGAGAGGAATAGGGACCGATCGGAACCGCGTCGGGGTCGGCGCGAATCTCTGCGAGCAGCGTCTGGATGGCGCCGCTTTCCGCAAACTGAAGGGCCTTGGCTTTCAGCAGCAGGTACGTGCGCATACACCCTGCGGCAAAGTCCCAGACGCCTTCGGCGTCCTCTGTTCGATAGGCGTGCGCGTCGAAATGTCGCGGACCGTCATAGCCGGACTCCTCGAGGAGCTTCACCAGGAAGAACAGCGGCTTGATCGACTCGGAACCGAAACGTAAATCCTGATCGAAGCGGCCGGGCTTCTGATCGTTCAAATCGATGTGAAACAGCTTCCCGGCTTCGATCGCCTGTGCAACGGCATGGAAGAAGTTGAGGCCGGCCATCTGCTCGTGCGCGAATTCAGGATTGACGCCGACCATCTCCGGATCGGCGAGCGTCGGGATCAAGGCGAGGTACGACGCCGTCGTCGGGAAGTAGATGTCGCCGCGCGGCTCGTTCGGCTTGGCTTCGAGCGCAAATCGGATGTCGTATCGCTGGTCGCGAACGTAGCCGCAAAGAAAGTCGATCGCTTCTCGAAATCGCTTGATCGCCTCGACGGGATCCTTTGCCGCGTCGGCTTCGGCGCCCTCGCGCCCTCCCCAGAAGACAAAAGTGCGCGCGCCCAGCTCCACGCCCAGATCGATCGCCCGCATCGTCTTCTGCACGGCATAGGCGCGCACGCGCGAATCATGCGACGTGAAGGCGCCGTCCTTGAACACGGGATCGGTGAACAGATTCGTCGTCGCCATCGGGACGACCACTCCGGTCTCGTCGAGCGCCGCGCGAAAGCCGGCGAGAATGCGATCGCGGACGGTGGCGGTGGCGTCGATCGGAACGAGATCGTTGTCGTGGAAGTTGACTCCCCACGCGCCCAGCTCGGCTAGACGGCGGACCGCCTCGGCGGGATCGAGCGGGGGCCGCACGAAATCGCCAAACGGATCACGTCCCCGATTGCCGACGGTCCACAACCCGAAGCTGAACTTGTCGGCAGGTGTCGGCGTCAGAGGCATTGGTCACCCATTGAAGTAGAGATACGCGGCGGCGATCAGCAGCAACACGATCAGAGAATTGATCACATCCCAGCGATTCCAGCTCAGACGCGACTGGCGCTCTTGCTCGCGCGTCACAGTCGCGAAGGTCAGTCCCTTCAGCTGCTCCGCTGTGGGCGCTTTGGTAAAGGCGCTTACGCCGACGAACACGCCGGCCGAGACGAGGAAGATGAGCAGGCTGTAGTACTGGAAGTAGATGTTGTTGAGAATCCACAACAGCGCCCCAGGCTCGTAGCCCTGCGCGTAGCCGGCGAGCCCAAGCGTCACCGGTGTATCCACCGCGAGGCGCAGGATACCCAAGGCAAAGCCGATAGACAGCGCCGCCAGACAGCCCGCCGCCGTGAGCCGGCTGACGAAGACACCCAGGAAGAACACCGCGGCGATTGGCGGCGCGAGGTACGCCTGTACGCCTTGCAGGTATTCGTAGAGGCCGCGCGCGCCTTGAATGACGGGAATCCACAGCAGCGCGATGAGCACCATCACGAGTGTGGCCACACGCCCTACCCACACCAGTCGCGCCTGCGACGCGCGCGGCCTGAACTTGCGGTAGAAGTCGATCGTGAAAAGCGTGGACGAAGCGTTGAAGGCACCCGCGAGCGAGCTCATCAACGCCGCGAGCAGGCCCGCCACGACCAGGCCCCGGAGCCCGGCGGGCACGACCGTCTGAACCAGCATCGGGAATGCCCCTTGAGCCGCGGCGGGGATCACCTCCCCGCGCGAGTCGACCAGGCCACCGAGGGCCGGCACGCGCCCGGTGCGGGCGAGCGCGAGTGCGATCATGCCCGGGATGATGAAGATGAAGACGGGGAGCAGCTTGAGAAACGCGGCGAAGATCGTCCCGCGCCGCGCCTCACGCTCGTTGGGTGCGCCGAGCGCGCGCTGAACGATGTACTGATCGGTGCACCAGTACCACAGGCCGATGATCGGCGCGCACAGCAGCATTCCGGGCCACGGATAGTTCTGGTTGAAGTACCACGCCATGCGGCCGGCTTCTTTTACGGGCGCCCATGTGAACTCCACGCCGGGAGGCGTCAGGGGCTTCCAGAGGTTGAAGAGCTCGGACCCAAGTGCCGCGCGCAGCTCTCCCCAGCCGCCGAGCCGGGCCAGGCCGAAGACCGTGAGGAGCAGCGACCCCAGCACCAGCACGGCGGTTTGAACGGCTTCGGTATAGGCGACGGCCCGCATGCCGCCGACCACGGTGTACAGGCCCGTCAACAGCACGAGCGTGACCGATCCGATCCAGAAGCTGTTGAAGACGACGCCACCGAGTTGTACCTGCAGGTCAGGAAACAGCGCGCCGAACACCACGCCGCCGGCGAAGATTCCCACCGCGATTTTGGTGAGCACATAAGCCACGAGCGAGATGACCGAGAGCCCGAGGCGAGCCGCCGGCGAGAAGCGGCGCTCGAGGAATTCGGGCATCGTGTAGACGCCGGAGCGCAGGTAGAACGGCGCCATCACCCAGCCGAGAACGAGCAGGCACCACGCGTGCAGCTCGTAGTGCGCGAGGGCGACGCCGCTGGTCGCGCCGGCGCCGGCCAACCCGACCAGGTGCTCCGAGCCGATGTTCGACGCGAAGATGGAGGCACCAACGACCACCCAGCCGAGATCGCGGCCGGCGAGAAAGTAGTCGTCCGCCGTGTTGCGATTCCTGAGAATCGACCACCACGTCAAGCCGAGCAACAGCCCGAAGTAGAGCGCGATGACGAGCCAGTCGAGCCCGTTCATGGTTCGCGGGCCACGACGCCGTGCGGCGTCGCCACCTTCTCCTCGAGCCTCATCCGGCCAAGCAGGTCCGCCTTCGTCATCGTATTTGTTGGTGATGCGAGCTTCGTGACGCCCCGACCGTTCGGTCGGAACCGAGCGCCAAACGGCGGCGCCCATCATAGCGCGGGTGGACGCGCCGGGCCGAGGCACCAGGTAAGTTGAAAGTTCAAAAGTCCAAAGTTGAAAGTTGAAGTTTGGAGTTTCAGTTCAGTTGAAAGTGTCAGTTCAAAGTTTTGCGCCGGACGCACCGAACTTTCAACTCTCAACTGAACTGAAAACTTTGAACTGCAACTTTGAACTTTCAACTCTTGAACTTTGAACTTTCCCGAGAAATGGACGCGAACATTGCCACAGCCGCGACCACAACCGACACGACAAACGCTATCGAACGCCTCATGCCAGCCTCCATGGGCCCGGCGCTCGACGCGAGCGGTGGCACGACCCCCAGAGTCGTCCACTTGATTCGGGCTCAGTCTGTACTAGCGGGACTTGCAGGCGGGGTCCGTCAGTGCGGGGAAAAAGACAAGGGCGGGATGACCCCCGCCCTTATCGGCTATCAGCTATCGGCAATCAGCTATCGGATTCGGTTTTCGGCTTGCGGACCTGACAAATCTGCCTTTCTGCCTTCTGCCGTGTGCCTTTCCTACGGACAAGTGGCCGAAACCATCTTCACTGCCGTGATCTTCATGTAGTGATCGGCCTTCGGCGCCTTCGCCTTTTCGGCTTCAGCGGGCGGTACGGCGGTGCCGGTGATGTCGATCTTGTGGCCGACATGCGGCGCGAGGTTTGGCGTCGACGAGACGATGCCGATCATCTTGGGCCCTTTTTCGGCCGTGTTCTGTACGACGAACGTATTGGCGTCAGCGCCCTTCTGGAGGCACCCGGTCATCGTGTGCTCCTGTGGCGGCTTGTCCTGAGCCATGGTCCTCGCTGACATCCCAATTGCAAACACGGTCACCACTGCGCACGCGATGGCTTTCTTCATAGCTCCTCCCCTGTTCGGATCAATCATGGCGTTTGTGACAGAACGTGATCCGGAACCATAGTGCCTAAGCGCAGAGAATACAAACCGGAAATCCACCCACTGAAGGCGGTATATGCCGGAGGGGACCTGCCCTGAGGGCGCCCGCAAGAAGTTGCGGGCCGCGAATCGAAGGGCCAACCCCCGCCAGACCCAGGGCGTCTAACCCCCGAGAATCCCGACCATGACCCTGCCGACCAACGATCTTCGCCTTGCCGTTCGGGGACTCCTCCGGAGTCCCCTTTTTGCCACGGTCGCCATCCTGTCGCTGGCGCTCGGTATTGGCGCGAACACGGCCATCTTCACCCTGATCGACCAGATCCTGCTGCGCAAGCTCCCGGTCGCGCATCCCGAACAGCTGGTCATGCTCTACCAGCAGGGGTCGCACAACGGCAGCAACATGGGCGCACGGATGCACTCGTATCCGATGTACCAGGAGTTCCAGAAGCGCGCCGAGCCCTTCTCGGAAGTGCTTTGCCGCCGGCTGGTGCCGACCTCGGTCGCGATCGACAACCAGACCGAGCGGCTCGACGCCGAAATGGTCTCGGGCAATTACTTCTCGATGCTCGGCGTGAAGGCCGCGGTCGGCCGGGTGTTCAACTCGCAGGACGACGACCAGGTGTATCAGGGACATCCGTCGGTCGTGCTCGGCTACGACTACTGGGTGCGCCGCTTCGCGCGCGATCCCGCGGTCGTCGGCAAGAAGATTCTCGTCAACAACTACCCGATGACCATCGTCGGCGTGTCGGCCGAAGGCTTTACCGGCATCGATCCGACGCGCGCGCCGCAGATTCGCGTGCCCATTCTCATGAAAGAGGCGATGGTGCCGGAGTGGGAATGGGTCCACATGGACGATCCGCGGAGCCGATGGGTGCAAGTGTTCGCGCGGCTCAAGCCCGGACAGACCGTGCAATCGGCGGCGGCGCCGTTGCAGGGCCTCTTTCTGCAGATCCGCGCGCATGAGATGACGCTGCCTGGCGCCAAGGACTGGTCCGCGTACTCGCGAGAGCAGTTCATGAAAGGTCAGGTGAAGGTCGAGCTGGCGGACATCGGCTACTCGCCGCTCCGCAACGACTTTTCGACGGCCCTCATCGTGCTGATGTGCATGGTGGGCCTCGTGCTGCTCATCGCGTGCGCCAACGTCGCCAATCTGCTCATCGCGCGCGGCTTCATGCGGCAGCGCGAGATCGCGGTGCGGCTCTCGATCGGCGCCTCGCGCGGCCAGCTCGTCCGCCAATTGCTGGTCGAGAGCCTCGTGCTGTCGTTTGCCGGCGGCGCGCTTGGTCTCGCGGTTTCCATCGGGCTCACGCGCGTGCTGATCGGTCTGATTCCGATGGACGGTCAACCGCTCCTCGTCCAGCCCGAACCCGATGTGCGGATTCTCGGGTTCACGTTCGTGCTCACGACCATCACGGGCATCGTCTTCGGCCTGCTGCCGGCGCTGCGTGCCAGCCGGCCCGATCCGTGGACCACGTTGAAGGACACTGTCGGGGCGGTCGCCGGCGCCAGCGGATCGTTGTTCCTCCGCAAGGGCCTCGTCACGCTGCAGGTCGCGCTCAGCTTCCTGCTGCTCTTCGGCGCGGGACTCTTCGTCCGCAGCCTCCAGAATCTCCGCACCACGGACACCGGATTGGCGATGAGCAACCTGGTCACGTTCCAGTTGTCGCCGGCGCTCAGCGGCTACGACGCCAGCCGCACGGTGAACTTGTATCGCGACCTGCTCGACGGCGTGCGCGCGGCACCGGGTGTGAAGTCGGCAGCTACGGCCGCGGTGTCGTTGCTGGCCGGCAATGAGTGGGACAGCTCGATGTCGGTCGAAGGACATACGGCCAAAGACGGCGAGGACATGCAGGCGTTCATGAACGCGCTGTCGCCCGGCTACTTCGAGACGATGGGCATTCCGCTGATCGAGGGACGCGACTTCACGCGAATGGACATCAAGGAGAACGCCACCGTCGCCATCGTCAACAAGCGCTTCGCCGATCACTTCTTCCCCGGCCAGAGTCCGATCGGCCGTCATCTCGGCTGGGGCGTGGGGCCGGAGACGAAGCTGACCATCGAGATCATCGGTGTCTCCGCCAACTCGCTGTACGAGGGGCCGCGCGAGGGTGTGCGGCGTCAAGTGTTCGTCCCCAATTACGGCAACGGCGGCGCCACCTTCTACGTGCGCACGCTGTCGGCTTCGTCCAGCGCCTACGGCACGCTGCGCAACGAGGTGAAGCGGCTCGACGCCACCATGCCGATCTACGAATTGAAGACGCTGGAGGCACAGCTCGACGAAACCTTGCTCACCGATCGTCTGATCGCATTGCTCTCTGGCGGGTTCGGCCTGCTCGCGACGATTCTCGCGTCGGTCGGTCTCTACGGCGTGATGGCGTTTGTCGTCGCGCGGCGGCGCAAGGAGCTGGGCATTCGACTCGCGCTCGGCGCCGATCCGGGCGGCGTCATCTGGATGGTGATGCGAGAAGTCCTCATCCTCCTCGGAATCGGCCTGGCTGTCGGGATCCCGGCCGCGATTGGCTTGGGCCGATTGGTCTCGAAGCAGCTCTACGGCATTCAAGCGAACGATCCGTGGATCGCGGTCTGGACGGTGGTCCTGCTCACGGTCGTCTCATCCGCAGCGGGTCTCATCCCCGCTCGACGCGCCAGCCGCATCGATCCGATCCTCGCGCTGCGATACGAGTAACACACGGGAACCGGGAACCGGGAACTGGGATCCGGCAACCGGGATCCGGCAACCGGCAACCGGCAACCGTCGGACCAACCGTTCTATCGTCTGCCGGCTCCCCGCCTGCAGGTCTGCAGGTTCTACCTTCCTGCTCTCCATCCCATCAGCCCCGAGGCTTAGCAGCCGCTTCACGGAACCTGCTGAACCTGCTGAACCTGCTGAACCTGCTGAACCTGCTGAACCTGCTGAACCTCGCAGAACCCGTAGAACCCGTTCTTTGAGGTAACCTTGCAGTTTCTATAAGCTGCAGGGTTCCTCGATGATTCATCCGAAGTCTCTCGTCATCGTTCTGATTACGATTGCGGGCACCGCCGCCTGCAAATCGTCCGGCACCGACAATCGCCCGCAGGCAGCGCAGCCGCCACCCACGCTGGTTCAGCCGGGCGCGCCCGGCCAGGCCAGTAAGCCCATCGGCGCGACGCAAGCCACCGATCTCTCGAAAGTGCAGGTACACAGCGGCCGACGTGAAATTCATGCAGGGCATGATCGGCCATCACGCCCAGGCCGTGGAGATGGTCGCGCTGCTCAAGCAGAACACGACGTGGGATGACATGCGAAAGCTCGGGCTGCGCATCGAGGTGTCGCAGGAAGACGAGATCAAGATGATGCAGACGTGGCTGAAGAGTCGCGGCCAGGCGCTGCCGGATCCACACGCGCATCACATGCCGGGCGGCATGATGCCGGGCATGCTGACCATGGAAGAGATGGAGCGGCTGGGCGCCGCGAAAGGGCCGGCGTTCGATCGGCTGTTTCTCGAAGGGATGATCAAGCACCACGGCGGCGCGCTCACGATGGTCGATGAGCTGTTTGCCACGCCGGGTGCGGGACAGGATGGCGATATCTACGCGTTCGCATCGGACGTGGTCGCCGATCAGAAGATGGAAATCGATCGCATGGGTGCCATGCTGGCCTCAGTGAAGGAGCGACTGAAATGAAAGCCGTGAGCGTGAAGGTTGTGTGTCTGTCGTTCGTCCTCGCGTGCGCCGTCGCGCAGGGACTCGCGCAAGAGAAAGGGCCGACCGGGTCGACGACAGATCCGCGGGTGGGATTGAAGCCGGGTCTGCGTGACGCGGGCGTCGCGGTCAAGAACATGGAGCTCATCGCGACGCTCGGCAAACCAGATGGGTTCTTCGATCCGAAAGCACCCGCCGGCGACGCGATTCCGCCCGAGCGGCCGCAGGGCGCCGCGAACGCCAACGGCGCGCCGGCACCCGAGCCACCCCCGCCCCCGCCTCCGAGTCCGGCGCCGGCGACTCCGGCGGCACCAGCCGCAGCAGGTGCGCCGCCAGGCCGGTGGTGGTGGTGGCAACATGTTGGCCTTCGCCAACTCCGACATCGCATTCAGCGGCACGCACATGTTCCTCGGCAACTTCCACGGCTTCCAGACCTACGACATCGAGCGCACGAACAAGCCGCGCCTGCTTGCTTCGGTGGTCTGCCCCGGCGGTCAGGGCGACATGTCAATCTACGGCAACCTGCTGTTCATGTCGGTGGAACAGACGCGGGGCCGCATCGACTGCGGCATCGGCGGCGTTGCGCTCCCGTCGAGCCCGGAGCGCTTCCGCGGCATCCGCATCTTCGACATCAAGGATTTGCGCAACCCGAAACAAATCGCCGCGGTGCAGACCTGCCGCGGATCGCACACGCACACGCTGGTCGGCCTCTCGCCGGACAAGGCCAATCTCTACGTCTATGGCTCGGGCACGGGACAGGTCCGGCCCGGTGACGAGCTCACTGGCTGCTCGGCGGGGGATCCCAAGGAGAATCCAGAGACGGCGCTCTTCAGCATCGACGTGATCGAGGTGCCGCTGGCGGCGCCGCAGAACGCGAAGATCGTCAACCGGCCGCGAATTTTCGCGGACGAGACGACCGGCAACATCGCGGGACTCTGGCCCGGCGGCGACCATGGCGAAGGCACGCAGCGCACCTCGACGACGAATCAGTGCCACGACATCACGGTGTATCCGGAGGTTGGCCTCGCCGCGGGCGCCTGCTCCGGCAACGGGATCCTGATGGACATCAAGGATCCGAAGAACCCGAAGCGGCTGGACTACGTGGCCGACAAGAACTTCGCGTACTGGCATTCGGCGACGTTCAACAACGACGGCACCAAGGTGATCTTCACCGACGAGTGGGGCGGCGGCACGCGGCCGCGCTGCCGGGCGACCGATCTGCTCTCTTGGGGCGCCGACGCGGTCTTCGACATCGTCGACGGCAAGAAGCTGAAGTTCGGCGGCTATTTCAAGATGCCGGCCGCGCAGACCGATCAGGAGAACTGTGTCGCGCACAACGGATCGATCATCCCGATTCCCGGGCGCGACATCATGGTGCAGGCCTGGTATCAGGGCGGGCTGTCGGTGTTCGACTTCACCGATTCGACCAAGCCGGTCGAGATCGCGTACTTCGACCGCGGCCCGATCGACGCCAAGAACCTGATCATCGGCGGCTACTGGTCCACCTACTGGTTCAACGGCAACATCTTCGGCTCGGAGATCGCCCGTGGCGTGGATGTGTTCAAGCTGCTGCCGAGCGAGTACCTGAGCAAGAACGAGCTCGAGGCCGCGTTGCTGGTCCGGATGGATGAATTCAACGCGCAGCAGCAGCCGCGCATGAGCTGGCCGGCGGCGACCGTGGTCGCGCGGGCGTATCTCGATCAGCTCAATCGATCGAAAGGCATTTCGGCAGCGAGATCGGCAGACGTGAAGTCGGCGCTGGACAAGGCGGACAAGACCAAGCCGGGACCGAACAGCAAGGCGGCGCTCGATTCGATCGACGCGGTCGCGTCAAGCGTTGAGGCTGACGCAGCGGCGGCGAGCGGTCGTGACGCGACGCGCTTGAAGGCACTGGCGGCAACGATGAAAGGGCGCACGGCGGCTCTGCGTTGAGTGTCCACGGACGCGCTGTAAACACTCCCGGTCAGGTTCTGTTTGCGAGCCTGATCGGGACGACGATCGAGTTTTTCGACTTCTACATTTACGCGACGGCCGCAGTGCTCGTGTTCCCGCGGTTGTTCTTCCCGTCCACCGATCCCGCCTCGGCCACGCTCGCCTCTCTCGCCACTTTTGCGATCGCTTTCATCGCCCGACCGATCGGATCGGTGCTGTTCGGGCACTTCGGCGATCGCATCGGCCGCAAGACCACGCTGGTGGCGGCGCTGTTGACGATGGGGATCTCCACAGTGGTGATTGGCTTGCTGCCGACGTATCACAACATCGGTATCGCCGCACCGGCGCTGCTGTCACTCTGCCGGTTCGGCCAGGGCCTTGGCCTGGGCGGCGAATGGGGCGGCGCGGTGCTGCTCGCGACGGAGAACGCCCCGCCTGGAAAGCGCGCGTGGTATGGAATGTTCCCGCAGCTTGGCGCGCCCATTGGCTTCGTGTTCTCAGGCAGCGTGTATCTGCTCCTGACCTCGACGCTCTCGGACGAGCAGTTCTTCAACTTCGGCTGGCGCATCCCGTTCCTCGCGAGCGCCGTGCTGGTCCTGCTCGGCCTCTACGTTCGGTTGACGATTACCGAGACGCCGATCTTCGCGGAGGCGGTCAATCGCCAGGCGCGCGCCAAGTTCCCCATCGTCGACGTCCTCCGCCATCACTCGCTGACGATCCTGCTGGGCATCCTGATCTCGATGGTCGCCTACATGCTCTTCTACATGATGTCGGTCTTCACCCTGTCGTGGGCAACGAGCCGGCTCGGCTACACGCGTCAGCAGTTTCTGGTGATGCAGCTCTTTGGCATTCTGTTCTTCGCGGCCACCATTCCGTTTGCCGGAAGGGTCGCCGAGCACGGCCGCCGCAAGGCGATGCTGTGGATGGTGTTGCTCGCCATCGCCTTCGGATTCGTCATGCCCCCGCTCTTTTCGTCGGGCACGATGGGCGCCGTGGTGATGTTGGCCCTCGGCTTTGGATTGACTGGACTCGTCTACGGCCCGCTCGGCACGGTTCTGTCGGAGCTGTTTCCCACTCGGCTGCGCTACACGGGCAGTTCGGTCGCGTTCAACATGGCCGGGATCTTCGGCGCCTCGCTGGCGCCGTATGCGGCGACGTGGCTCGCGCAGAATTACGGACTGCAGTACGTGGGCTATTACATTTCGGCGATCGCCACGCTTTCGCTCATCGGGCTGCTCGCGACGCACGAGACGAAGGACGCGGACCTCAGGGCTTGAGGCTTGGGGCTTGGGGCTTGGGGCTTGGGGCTTGGGGCTTGGGGCGACAGACCCTCGGTACCCCAGGTCCCAAGCCTCAAGTCCCAAGCCAAGCCGTCATCAATCCCCAGCATCTGTGATAATCGGGGCCGTCGAGGAAGCGTCGACTCTCATGGCCCCCCGCGGAAAGCGAATCTGGCGCATGTTTGGCGGTGTGGCCAAGCGGGATCCAACCGCGCGACCCGACCACTCTTCCGATACGCTTACGTCCTCACATCCCGTCGAGATCGAAGGCGCCGTGGAACCATTGGCGAGAACCGCCTTCGGCGCGGCGCCGCCGTTCATCTCGCGATTCGAGTTGGGGCGCCGCCTGGGTTCGGGAGGCTTTGGCGAGGTCTACGAAGCGCGGGACCGCTCGAACGGCGGAATGGTGGCGCTGAAGATACTTCGACGCCGCGACCCCACCAGCCTTCTGCAATTCAAACGTGAGTTCCGACGCGTCGCCCAACTGGTTCACCCCAACCTCGTTCGCCTCTACGAGTTGATCGAGGAAGGGGAGCAATGGTTCTTCACGATGGAATTGCTCGTTGGCAGACACGCCCTCGACTACCTCCGCGCTCGACCGATTGACCAGCGAGAAGCCGCGATCCGTCGCAGCTTCAGCCAGCTCGCGACGGCAATCGAGGTACTCCACGGGGCTGGCATCGTCCATCGCGACATCAAGCCCTCAAATGTGATGGTGACCGACGACGGCCGAGTGGTACTGCTCGATTTTGGCGTCGCCAAGCAAATGTTGACCACCGACCTTCAATCCACATCCGCCCTCGTCGGAACGCCCGCCTACTTCGCTCCTGAGCGGCTGCAACGAACCGGGGCTCGAGAATCGAGCGACTGGTACAGCGTCGGGGTGATGTTGTACCAGGCGCTGACCAACAGTTTGCCGTTCGAGGGCGAGTGGCTCGAAACGATGATCGCGCGGGTGGAGAACGATCCTGTGCCGCCGCGAAGGCTCGCACGAGAGGTCCCGGCTGATCTCAGCGACTTGTGCATGGCGCTGCTGGCAAGAAAGCCGGAGCGGCGACCGGGCGCGGCGGAGATCCGCGCGAGGCTCAACGCCCCGGATGTCGTCACGACGAGCAAGAGCGCCCGGGTGACGAGCGCCACACCCGGCCCGGCGCTGCTCGTCGCCAGGACGGCGCAACTCGACGTGATTCGCGGTGCTGTCGAACACGTGAAACGAGGCGTGGCGGCCGCGGTCCACGTGAGCGGAGCATCGGGGATCGGGAAGACGACTCTCGTTCAACGATGCCTCTCAGAGCTCCGTCACGACGACACCTCCGTCGTGATCCTCACCAGTGCATGTCATCAACAGGAGTCGGTCGCGTTCAACGCACTCGACGAATTCGTCGATCGCCTCACCGAGCATCTCGAGCATCTTCCGCCAGGTCCGCCGCTGGTGCTGCCGGCCCAGAGCGCGTTGATTGGACGGCTGTTTCCAGTGTTTCAACGAGTCAGCGGCGCTTCGGCGGCCACGAGCCAACCAGAGGTCAGCGATCCGATCGAGATTCGTCGTCAAGCCTTTGCCGCGCTGCGAACGTTGCTGGTCCGGTTGAGCGAGCGGTCGCTCGTCGTCGTGGCGATCGACGACCTGCAATGGGCCGACCGTGACAGCGGGTCGTTTCTCGCCGAGCTGCTGAGGTCACCTGACGCGCCGCCACTGCTGCTGATCCTGAGCTATCGCTCGCAGCCACCGGGCATCAATCCGCTCATCGACCAGCTTCGAGAGGCGCACGCGACCTCGGGCGCAATCAAGTGGCAGACGGTGGAGTTGAGCGAGCTCTCCACCACCGAAACAGAGTCTTTGCTGCGAGACCTTTTAGGAAACGTCCAGGAGGAACTCGACACCGGCGAGCTCGCACGCCTCGCCGTTGAGGCCGACGGTAATCCGTTTCTCGTTCACCGACTGGCACAACGCATCCTCGCCACGCCCGATCACGCGGCCGCGGCCGGCCGTGCCACCGTCATTTCCGAGGAAATCGATCGGCTGAGCCCGGTGCACCGGCGGCTGATCGAGTTGGTTGCCGTCGCTGGTCAGCCCTTGCCGATGGACGTGGCGGTCAAAGCGGCGATCGAGACATCCGGCGGCTCCGTCGATTTCGGCTCTCTCTTCGCTGCGCATCTGTTGCAACTGCATCGGCGCGGCTTGGAAGAGTCGGTGGATATTTACCACGACCGGATTCGCAAGGAGATTGTGGAGAGTCTCACTGCGGAGGCCAAGGCCGCACATCACCAGACGCTCATCGATGCGCTTTCATCGGTTCGTCCGGACGAGTCGGAGCGGCTCGCCTATCACTGCGAGCTGAGTGGCCAGTTGAACGAGGCGTCAGCGCATTCGCTGGCTGCCGCGCGTCTTGCCAGCCGTGCCTTGGCCTTCGACAAGGCGGTGAGTCTGTATCGTCGCGCGCTGGAACTTGGCGCCTGGTCGCCTGACCAACGGCAGCCGATCCAACTCGACCTGGCACGAGCCCTGGTCAATGCCGGCCGCGGTCCCGAGGCCGCTCGAGAGTTCTTGCTGGCCGCGAAGACCGTTACCGGCATCGCGGGCGTTCGCCTGCGAATCATCGCCGCCGATCAATACCTTCGCGCCGGCCACCTCAAAGAGGGACAGGATCTGCTGCGACGCCTGCTTGACGAAGTCGGCCTGCGCTGGACGGATCGACCCTCGTTGATGATCGCCTCGATGCTCGTGAACCGCGCGCGCGCGCACGCGCTGATGCGTCACCTCGACCGCGATCCGGTCGTTGCGGTCGACGAACGTGAGGTCGCACGAATGGAGGTGTTGTGGGCCGCCGCGGTTGGGCTGAGCATGTTCGATCCGGTGAGAAGTGCCGAGTTCTCGGCACGTCACCTGGTCTTCGCACTGAAATACAGAGACCCGTACCGCGTGGCGCTGTCGCTGGCCGGTGAAGCCACGCAGATGGCGCATCGAGACGGCGGTCGCGACGGCCGGCCGCGGACCATGCTGCAGACGGCCATGCGCTACGCACGGCGTTCGGGCGAGCCGCATGCCGTCGCGTTTGTCCACTGCATGGCCGGAATCGTGGCATTCCTCGGCGGACGCTGGTCGGAGTCCGCGATCGAGAGTGAGCGCGCCTTGACCTTGTTGCGACAGCACTGCATCGGCGTCTCCTGGGACGTCGCCACGGCCGCGTCCTTCATGTGCGCCTCACAGGTCTTTCGCGGCCGGCTCGCGGAACATGCTCGATTGTTGCCGATGCTGGTGGCCGACGCGCGGGCACGCGGCGACATCTACGCGGCGGACGTGCTGCCGGCAATCTCCCTGTCCTGGATCCAGCAGCTCATCGCCGACCAACCAGAGGCGGCGTCGACGGAGCTGCCATCCTCAATCGGCGCCGCCCCGGGTGGCCGCTGGCGTATCCACGACACCAACGCGGTGGCGGCTCGGACCGATATTGCCGCGTATCGAGGCGACGCGCGCGCCGCCTGGACGATCGTCAGCGACTCGTGGCCATCGGTGACTCGGTCGCTCCTGAACCGAGTGATCACAATCCGAATCCTGTTTCTCAACACTCGCGGGAGGTGTGCCGTGGCGCTCGCCGCGACCCTTGAAGGCGGCGCGGCGGAGCGCACGCGGTTGCTGCGCGAGGCCGCTGTCGCAGCGACAGCGATGGAGCGCACCCGATGCGACTGGGCTGTGGCGCTCGCAACCGCCATTCGTGCCGGGATCGCGTCGTGCCGGGGCGATCTCGAAGGCGCTGAACAATTGCTCCAGCGAGCCGCCGCCGACTGCCAGGCCTGCGATCTGATGCCGTGGCACTATGCCGCCCGCCTGCATCTGGCCAGTTGCCGAGGGCGAGCCGGGAATGATGCGCCGCCACTGGACGAGTGGTGGATCAGCGAGCGAATCGTCAAACCGAATCAGGTGGCGACGTTCCTCATTCCAGGAATCTGGCCGTCCAAGCCGTCGTAGGGCCAGAGGAGCTGCCATGAACGCATCGTGCGTGGGTTTCAGTTTCGGCGCGGCAATCCTGATGTGGTTGGCGGCCATCGTCACGGCGCAGGGATCGATCGATCTGAAACAGGGCTGGAAGGCGGCCGATAAGGAGCGGTTCTGGTTTACACCACAAGGCTCCTTGCTCCTGCCCTACGACTGGTTCAAATACCTTGAACAACCATCGAGCAACGAACTGTTCCGCTCGGACGCCAACATCAGCAAGTTCGGCTACATTCCTGCAACACCATCCGGTCTCATCAACCCCGATGGCTTTCCCATTGGCTTTGCGAAGGATAGCGATCGGAGCGGTCAGTCGTTTGTCGGGATGACTTGCGCCGCCTGCCACACGGCCAAGCTCACCATCGCCGCGACCGACGTCATCGTGGAAGGCGCGCCGGCGCTGGCGGATTTCCGGGCCTTCGTGACCGGGTTGGTCGATGCGCTTGACGCGACGTCTTCGTCGGCGACGAAATTCACGGCCTTCGCCGAGAAGGTGCTTGGCCACACTCCCTCACAAGGCGAGGCGGAGGATCTCAAGAAGAAGCTGAACGCGCGACGAGAGGACCTGCGGCTCCGTTGGCTGTATCAAGGGCTGCCGACAGAGTACGGGCCGGCAAGGCTCGACGCATTTGGCGGACTCTACAACCAAGTCGTGGCCTACGAATTGGGTGTCCCAGCCAACGCCAAGCCGCCAGACGCCCCAGTGTCGTATCCCTTTCTCTGGGACACGCCGCACCACGACAAAGTGCAATGGAATGGGTCGGCACCAAATGGTCTTGCGGGGTACGGTCCAATCTTCAGGAATATCGGCGAAGCATTGGGAGTCTTCGGCACGCTCGAGTTCAAGAACTCCGGCAACAATCCACCAAAGTACGTTTCGAGCGTCAACGTCGACAACCAGAAGGCTTTGGAAGATCTTCTCTGCGACTTGCGATCGCCGGTCTGGCCGGAAGCCGCGCTCCCGACCAAGCCGGCGCTCGTTCGACAAGGGGCGATTGTCTACGGGATGTATTGCAGTGGGTGTCACGCGATCCTGAAAGACCCCGGCGATCGGAATCGGAAGGTCAAAGCCAAAATGGTCGATGCCATCAGCGTCGGAACGGATCCGAGATTCGTCGTCAATTTTGCCGAACGCTTCGGCGATGCCACGGGTTCGCAGACGGGAATCTTGAAGGGGGCTTACAAGACGTTTCCCGTCGTGTCATCACGGTTCAAAGACCTGGGCAGCGGTGGGGACATTTTCAGCAACGCGATTCTCGGGACCTATCTCGGAAGGAATCTTGGTGCGATCAAAGCGACGGCGAAGACTGGAGAGGCTGCAGATCCTGGCCTGCCCGACGCGATACGCGAGCTCGTCAAGGCGATCGAAGGCGCGAAGTCGCAGGCGGCGTACAAAGCCCGGCCTTTGAATGGCATCTGGGCAACGGCTCCTTATCTGCACAACGGGAGCGTCCCGACCATTGCCGAGTTGCTCAAAGAGCCATCCAATCGGGCGAAGACGTTCTGGATCGGCAGCCACGAGCTCGACCCCGACACATTGGGATTAGCCTATGGCACCACAGGCTTTCGGTTCGACACCGGCAAGCCCGGGAACTCCAATCAAGGGCATGCGTATGGGACGACGCTCGCCGACGATCACAAGCGGGCTCTCATCGAATTCCTGAAGAAGTTGTAGTTCATCGCGCGGTCGCACGGGCCAGACCTTCGCGGGCGACCCTCGAACCGGGCTCGAGCCATAGCGCTTCGGCGAAATAGTTCACTGCCGCCGCGCGATTGCCGGAGGCCAACTCTACCAGCCCCAGATTCACGTAGGCGGAGCTGTCGTGCGCGTCGAAGGTCAGCGAGCGGTTGAACGCTTCCCGCGCTTGTGTCAGCTGGTCGAGCTTGGTGTAGGCCGCCCCGATCAGGTCATAGACCGGCGCGTAGTTCGGGTCGATCGCAATCGCCTGTTTGGCGAGATTCACCGCCTCGCCGGCGTGCCCGTCGAGCAGCGCACCCACCGCAGCGTAGTAGCGCGTCGCCGGACGATCGGGCGACACCCTGGTCATCACCTCGACAACGGATCGCAACTGCGCGACATCGCCGGCATCCGCGCGGAGCGACGCCTCCTGTTCGAGCGCGATCGGGGACGATGGCGCAAGCCGGCGGGCTTCCGATGCCATCTCCAACGCGTCGGTCGGCTTGCCTGCGGCCGCAAGCAGCTTGGAACGCGCGACCAGGACGTCGACATTGGGCGGACGGCTCTCGGTGAGCGATTCGAGCCGGGCCAGCGCGTCCGACGCCGTTCGAGTGAGCGTGGCCGCGCGCACCAGGCCTTCGAGCGATGGAGCGTGCGTCGGGTCGAGCGTCAGCGCACGGACGTAGTCCTCGTAAGCCATCGTATGAACGTCCGCTTTGGCGAACATCGCACCGCGATGAGACCACTCCGTGGCGCTGGCGTTCGCCCTCGCGTTGCGCACCACATCAGGTCCGCCGTTGGCACTGGTGAGGGCGCTGAGGGCGGCGGTGTTCTCGCCGCTGCGCCGCTGGTGCAGCTCCCGCGGCGCTGAGAACTCGAGGGTCATGCGATCGTCAACCAAGGACTCCGCGCCCTGTGAGTACCGTTCCATCTCGCGAGGACCGCCGATCAGCAGCGTCCAGATCGAAAAGGGATCGAACACGGCCACCGTTGCGAGATCCTCTGCCGCATGTGACCGCTTCCAGTGGTGAGCGATATGGTCCAGCCGATCCTCCAGCGGCTCGAGCCCGCCGACGAGCAGGACGTCGTCGCGCCCGACCAGCCAGATGGTGCCGTCTGGAAACACCGATCGAAAGGTCGCGACGATCGAGCGGAGATCGCGATCGCTGATGTTGTAGGCATTGGCCCACTGGGCCATGATCCCGCCCGGCCGGAGCCGCTCGCGCGCCGCCAGGAAAAACTCGCGCGTGAAGAGTGCGGCAACACCCGCGATCCACGGATTCGACGGCTCAGAGATGAGAACGTCGTACTTCTGGTTGGTAAGCTGAAAGTGCGAGCGCCCATCGCCGACGATCAAGCGTGCCCGTGGATCCGAGAGTGCCTTCCCGTTCTCCGCATCGAAAAACCGCGACGCCTCGACCACTTCGGGCGAGATTTCGATGACGTCGGCGCGTGAAATCGGATGGCTCAGCGCCGACCCTAGCGTGACGCCGCTGCCGAGCCCGATGATACCGACGTCGCGCGGGTCGTCGTGCAGGAGCAGCGGCAGATGCGCGATCAGCTTTTGCGTCAGCATGTCGCCGCGATTGGAGGCATCGACCTTCCCGTCGACCGCAAGCGTCGTCGTGCCGGTCAGACGCTTGACCGAGACCGTCGAGGCGGCGCCCTCCTTGTAGTACAGGAGCGTCCCGGCCCTGAGCAGCGTGTCGAGATCGAGATCCTTGGGCACAGACTCCGCGTACATGTAGACACCGCTTGCCAGCAGCTCTCGATCCCACTGCGGAGCGAGGGCGATCGCCGCAGCGGCGGCAGCGGTGGTGACGAGACCGACGGCTTGCGCTCGCCTGGTCAGTGCACCCCACGCCACGACGATCAGCGCAGCCGCGATCAGGCAGAGACTGACCACGATGAGCGTGGTGCGGAGCCCGAGCTGCGGAATCAGCAGAAAGCCGGCGGCCAGCGACCCCGAGACGGCGCCGAGGGTATTGATCGCATAGACGAGGCCGAATCGTGAGGCGGCCGGCTCCTCTCCACGACGCGCGATCGCCAGCGCAAGCGGAAACGCGGCGCCCAAGCAGATCGTCGTCGGCAGGATCAAGCTGGCGGTCAGCAGCGCGCCTTGCCGCAGCACGTCCTCGAAGAGCGTCGATGAGGTCGCGAGCTGCCGCGCGACCAGATTGGGAACGCGCCGCCCGGCGAACGAGTAGGTCCACGACGTCGTCAGGGCCGCCAGCGAAAGAGAGAAGGACAGCCAGGCGGCGGGACGGGTCGTGCGACCGACGAGCCACGCGCCCGCGCCGGACCCGATCGCGATGCCGACGATGACAGCGGCGACGGTGGCAGCGAATGCGTAGGTGGTCGGCCCGAGGACGAGCGTGAGAATCCGCGTCCAGGCGATCTCGTGGACCAGGGCGGCAAAGCCGGAGAGCGCGAGCACGGCCATCGCCAGCCACGCAGGAGCAGGCGTCGATGTGGTGGTGTTCGCTGGATTCGCGCGCGCCACCGGACGCTGAGTTCGCTTTTTCGTCGACAAACCTGACGATCTCTGAATCACCACGAGGACGCACAGAGCAGCGACGAGGCTGGCCCCGACACCGACGAGCGTCGTGCCGAAGATTCCGAGGGCTGGTATCAACAGAAAGCCAGCGAGGATCGCACCGGCGGCGGCCCCCACTGTGTTCACGAGATACAGTGCGCCGGTGGCGCGCGCGGCGAGGCGTTGGTCGTTCACAAACCAACGGATGGCCATGGGAAACGTCGCGCCCAGGGCGGTGGCCGGCAGGAACACGAGCAGGAGGCACGTCAGCAGACGGATGGTGGGGAACAGCAGTCCGGGAGCGCCATCGCGGTAGGCCCACTTCAGCAGTGGAGTCAGCGTCGAGAGCTCGGACGGCAGAATCAGCGCCGCAGCGGCGACCCCGACTTCGAGGGCGACGTAGACCTGCAGGCTTCGTCGCGGTGAGAGCCGTTCGGCCACTCGGCCGCCCGCGGCGGCACCCACCGCCAGGCCGCCGAGGAACGCCGCGACGACGGCGGCGGCCGCGCCGGTGGTGTGCCCGATGTAGAGCGTCAGCAGTCGCGTCCAGCTGACTTCATAGATGAGACCCGCCAGGCCCGAGCAGGTGTAGGCGAGGAGAAAAAGCCACGACACGTCTGAGAGAGTGTAATTGGGGACAGTCCCCGGGGACTGTCCCCGGGGACTGTCCCCAATGGCACGGTTCTCTTACGCGTCGCGGTTTTTGCGATAATCGACACTCTCGGTCGGCCTGAAAGGAGCCCTCGCCATGAAACGCGACGCGTTCAAGTTCTTGCTGCTGGTCGCAGCCGTTCTCTCGATTGGCATTCACGGCCTCGCGCAGCAGCAACGTGCCGCCGCCAACGATCCGCGCATCGGGCTCAAGCCCGGGTGGCAGGATGCCGGCGTCGCGATTCGGCACATGGAGCACGTCGCGAATCTGCCGAAGCCCGCCGGCTTCTTC
Organism: uncultured Acidobacteriota bacterium; assembly: GCA_963773045.1. Taxonomy (GTDB): domain Bacteria; phylum Acidobacteriota; class Vicinamibacteria; order Vicinamibacterales; family UBA2999; genus 12-FULL-67-14b. Next base: position 189,999 of record CAVYZT010000006.1, read on the forward strand.
GATCCGGTCGCGCCGGCCGGATCGGTCAGCCCGCCCGAGCCGCCACCGCCGCCGCCGGGTGCGCCGCCTGAACCGCCGCCAACTCCGCCGGCTCCTGGCACCCCGCAGCCGCCGCCACCGCCTGGTTCAGGATTCACCAACTCCGACATCGCCTTCAGCGGTCAGCACGTCGTCGTCGGCAATTACCACGGCTTCAACTTTTTCGACATCGAGAACGCGCGCAAGCCGCGGCTGATGGCGTCGGTCGTCTGCCCGGGCGGCCAGGGCGACGTGTCGATCTACGGCAACCTGCTCTTCATGTCGGTCGAGCAGACCCGCGGGAGGCTCGACTGCGGCACGCAAGGCGTTGTCGACGTGGCGAGCAAGGAGCGATTCCGAGGGGTTCGGATCTTCGACATCAGCGACTTGAAGAATCCGAAGCAGCTGGCTGCGGTGCAGACTTGCCGCGGTTCGCATACGCACACGCTGGTCACCACCACGACCGACAAGAGAAACATCTACATTTACGGTTCGGGCACCGGGCAGGTGCGTCCCGGTGAGGAGTTGACGGAATGCTCGGGCGGAAAGCCTGAAGAGAATCCCGAGACGGCGCTTTTCAGCATCGACGTGATTCAAGTGCCGCTCGCCAATCCAGCAGAGGCCAAGGTGATCGCCCGCCCGCGCGTGTTCGCCGATTCGGCGACGGGAAGCATTGGCGGCCTCTGGCGCGGCGGCAATCACGGCGAAGGCACGCAGCGGACGTCGGAAACCAATCAGTGTCACGACATCACGGTCTATCCCGATTTGGGGTTGGCCGCGGGCGCGTGCTCCGGCAACGGCATCCTGTTCGATATCTCCGATCCGGTGAACCCGAAGCGTCTCGACGTGGTCACCGACAAGGGCTTTGCCTACTGGCACTCGGCGACGTTCAACAACGACGGCACCAAGGTGATCTTCACTGACGAATGGGGCGGCGGCGGCCGGCCGCGCTGCCGGGCGACCGACCCGATGGACTGGGGCGGCGACGCGATCTTCGACATCGTCGACAAGAAACTCGTGGCCCGCGGCCACTACAAGATGCCGGCGCCGCAGACGGAGTTCGAAAACTGCGTCGCGCACAACGGCGCGCTGATCCCCGTGCCGGGCCGCGACATCATGGTGCAGTCGTGGTATCAGGGCGGATTGTCGGTGTTCGACTTCACCGACTCTTCCAACCCGGTGGAGATTGCGTTCTTCGACCGCGGCCCCATCAACGGCACCCAGATGGTGACCGGCGGGTACTGGTCGGCCGCCTGGTATAACGGCTTCATCTACGGCACCGAAATTTCGCGCGGCCTGGACATCTTCCGCTTGCTGCCGAGCGAGTTCCTCACGCAGAACGAAATCGACGCCGCTGTGCAGGTGCGATCGACCGAGTTCAACGCGCAGCAGCAGCCGCGAGTCACCTGGCCGGCCACGGTGGTGGTGGCGCGCGCGTATCTCGATGAGCTGAATCGATCGAAGGCCGTCACTGCGGCCCGCGCCGGCGAGATCAAGTCAACCCTGGATCGCCTGGACAAGACGAAGCCTGGATCCGACTCGCGCAACACGCTCGATTCGATTCAGAACTTCGCCTCTTCGCTCGACGCCGATGCGGCCAGGGCGAGCGGACGAGACAAGCAGCGGATCGAGCTGCTGGCCGGAACGATCAAAGGAAGGGTGGCCGCACTGCGCTAGAACGGTACCAGCTTTCGGTTCTCAGCTTTCAGCAGCTGGCAAGGGCTCTTGCTGATCGCTGAGGGGCCGAGAGCCGATTTGCGCGGAGGGAGTCATGAAGAAGACGCTGTTTGGGGTGGCGGCCTCGCTTCTCGTGAGCGCCGCGGCGATGGTGGGCGCACAGGCACCGGCCCAGGGCGGTCGAGGCGGCGCACAGGTCACCCTGCCCGAGGGCGCAGGAAAGGAATTGGTGCAGACGACGTGCTCCAAGTGCCATGGCCTGAACTTCGTCACCAACTCGTGGGGCTACAGCAAGAAGGGGTGGGACGATCTCATCACGTCGATGGTCGCGCTGCCCGCCGGCGATCGCAACGCGATCACCGACTATCTCGCCAAGAGTTTTCCCGACAAGGATCGTCCAGGCGCGGTGATCGTCGAGGGCAAGGCGAGAGTCGAGATCAAGGAATGGGTGGTCCCGTCGCTCGGCTCGCGCCCGCACGATCCGCTCGCCGCGAAAGACGGAACGCTCTGGTGGACGGGACAATGGGCGAACGTGCTCGGACGCCTCGACATGAAGACGGGCGCGATGAAGGAGTTCCCGCTGAAGACTCCCGGCTCAGGGCCGCACGGTCTCACCGAGGACAAGGACGGCAACATCTGGTACACGGGCAACTCAAAGGCGCTCGTCGGCAAGCTCAACCCGAAGACCGGGGAGGTGACTGAGTACCCGATGCCGGATCCGGCGGCGCGCGATCCGCACACACCGCTGTTCGACCCGCAGGGCATGCTGTGGTTCACCGTGCAGCAGGCCAACATGGTCGGCAAGCTGAATCCGGCGACCGGCGACATCAAGCTGGTCACGATGCTGACGCCCCGATCGCTTCCCTACGGGATGGTGTTCAACTCGAAGGGTGTCCCGTTCATCGTGCTCTTCGGCACCAACAAGGTGGCGAGCCTCGACCCGGTGACGATGGCCGTCACTGAGTACCCGCTGCCCAATGCCGCATCGCGGCCGCGGCGCATCGCCATCACCGGCGACGACATCATCTGGTACGCAGACTATTCGCGCGGTTATCTCGGCCGTCTCGATCCAAAGACGGGCAACGTCAAGGAGTGGCTCTCGCCGAGCGGGGAGAAATCCCAGCCGTACGGCATCACGACCTTCAACGGCATCGTCTGGTACAACGAATCGGCGGTCAGGCCAAACACGCTGGTTCGCTTCGATCCGGCAACCGAAAAGTTTCAGACCTGGATCATTCCGTCTGGCGGCGGCGTCGTCCGCAACATGATGGCGACCAAGGACGGCGACCTGGTCATCGCCTGCAGCGGCGTCAATCGCGTCGGCTTCGTTGACGTGAAATAGCGCCGCCGGCTATCTCGTCGAGAACATCGCGGGCAAACGCCACCTCGTCGTCGTTGACGAGGTGGCCCATGCCCGGATAGAGACGAGCCGTCACATCCGCGCCCATCCGCGCAAAGACCGAGGCGCTTTCCTCGACCCGCTGTTTGGGAATGTGCGCGTCCACGTCACTGCATCCGAGGAAGACCGGCGTGCCGTCGAACGAAGCGGTGTGCTCCCACTTCGTGCCGGGCGGACCGATCAACCCGCCGCTGAAGATCAAGAGTCCGCCGTAGCGATCGGCGTGTCGAACGGCGTACTCGGCCGTCAGACAGGCGCCCTGCGAGAAACCGAGCAGGACGATCTGGTCCTTCGGAATGCCCTGCGCAACCACATCGCTCACAAGGTGAACGAGCATCTCGAGGCCTGACGAGAGGCTGGGCTCGTTCTTCGAGGTCTCGGCGAGAAACGACAGCGGGTACCACGTGCGTCCCGAGGCTGCCGGCGCAAGGTAGGTGAAACGGAATCGATCGAGCCGCTGAGCGAGGTCGAGAATGTTCTCAGGCCCGGCATTGCGGCCGTGGACCATGATCACGACGCCGTGGCCGGAACCCAGCGGCACGCCGGCGCTCGCGACCATCTGGCCCGCGTGAGGAGGAATCCCGCGTTGGATGATTGCCTCGTTCATTGGGCGCAATCAGAACAGTCGCAGAATCTGCTCACTCCGCGATTCCCATGCCATCGGGGACAGTCCCCGGGGACAGTCCCCGGGGACTGTCCCCAAATCACCGGCGATAGGTGACGCGGGAGAGGCCGGACTCGATCTCGCGGCGGAACGGCTCCTCCCAGGGCGGCAGCTTCAGATCCTTGCCGAGATCCGCGACCGGCTCGTCGACGTCGAACCCCGGCTTCATGGTGGCGATCTCAAAGAGTACTCCGCCGGGCTCGCGGAAATAGATCGACTGAAAATATTGCCGGTCCCGCACCTCGGTCACGCGTGCGCCGGCGTGTAAGAGCTCTTCACGCATCCGCAGCTGATCGTCTGCAGTTGGGACGGCAAAGGCGACGTGATGCACTGTACCGAGGCCGTTTCTGGCCGGATCGGCGTCCGGTGCGTGGAAAATCTCGACGATCTTTCCCGGCCCGCCGCCATTCACTCCCAGGCGAATCCGATTCGGCGCTTCCTCGACGACCTTGAAGCCCAATGACTGCTTCATGAAATCCACAGTCGCCGGCGGCGACGCAATCGTCATCGTGACACTGTGCAATCCACGAATCGCGGCGTTGGCCGGGACGCCACCCTCGGCCCACGGATTCCGTTGATCGCTTCGGTTCGACACCAGCTCGAACATCAGGCCTGACGCGTCGGCGCAAGTGACGACCTCTTCGCCGAACCGCGGTTCATCGTCGACGACGGAGATCCCGAGCGACGACAACCGCTCCTTCCAAAAGCCGAGCGAGCCGGCCGGCACTGAAAACGACGTGACCGTGATCTGTCCCGCGCCTTTCCGTCCAACAGGCACACCGTGCCCTTTGTAGGGAAACGTCGTCCAGATCGTCCCCGGCGTTCCGCGCTGGTCGCCGTAATAGAAGTGATAGACGTGGTGATTGTCGAAGTTTACGGTCTTCTTCACCAGTCGCAGACCGAGGGCGTCGATGCAGAAGTTGAGGTCTGCCTGTGCGTCGTCAACCGTTGCGGTGACGTGATGCAGGCCGAGGACGGACGACATCACTGCATTAGAGCATGTTCCTGTCCGCCGGCTGCCACGTCGAGCTCTGTTACTTCAACCCGTCGACGACGTAGAGGTCGGAGAGCGAGCGCAAGAAGTTGTAGGCATAGTACGCGCCGTCGGGCGTGATCTGGAAATGGCCGATGCTGTTCACTCCGGCGCGATCGCTGGGCCCGACTTCCTTCCAGAGTTCCTTCTTGCCGGTCTGCACTTCCAGTCGGTAGATCGGCGCAGGAAGAACGCCTTGACGAAAGAGATAGAGGAATCGCCCATCGCTACTCCAGCGACTCGGAAGATCGCCGGGCACGACCCCAGAAAGCGGCCGCACGTCGCCGCCGTCGGTTGGATAGAGCGCCGGCACGCGATTGGGACCGAGCGCCGCCACCCATTCGCCATTCGGTGAGATCGCGTCGCTGCCGGTCTGGATGCTCGTGCCCTCTGCTGAGATCGGGCGCGGAGCTCCGCCATCGAGATCCTGAACGTAGAGTCGATTCCGCCGATCGGGTTCGCTGCCGACGATGAGGATGCGCTTGCCGTCGGGAAACCAGTTGGCCCACGTGTAGCCGGCGAAATGCTCGTTGGGGATCAGCTTGATGTCTCCCGGGCCGGTGGGCAACAGCGACAGTTTCGGCGGATCGAGTGATTGCAGGATCACCCATCGGCCGTCGGGCGATAGCGCAAAGCCTCCGCCGTCTGCGAGCTGCGCGGTCTGCGATCCATCCGTCCTGCGGAGAAACACCCGGAACCCCGATTCACCGCTCTCCGTGATGATGAGCGTCCGCCCATCGGGCGAGAGATCCGAGAGCCCGGTGGCATCGAACCACGACAGGTCGCGCTCGCGCACGTCACCGGGCGTCAGGCCGCTCGCTTCGAACCGCTCGTCGGATTGCTCGAGCAGCACCCGCCCGTTCGTCGAGATGTCATGCAGGACGAAATTGACGGGTCCGCTCACCAGCTCTCGCTGCATTCCGTCCAGGGTGACGGCCAGGAGGCTCCGGCCGCCAAATCCGGTCTTCGAAGCCGCAAACCAGACTTCGTTTCGACCGGGAGGCCAAGAGATGCCCCTGATCGAATTCCAGTCGCTCGAGAGCGTCCGCTTTTTTCCAGCGAGATCGACCACGATCAGGGAAGGCGAGGAGCCACCAGCACCAACGCCTGGCGTCGACTCGGAGCACGCGACGAACTGGCCGTCCTTCGACACGCTCACGTTCGCCAGCAGGTTGGCCGTTTCGTACAACACGTGTCCTGGCGGGAATTCGAGCTGCCGCCGCCCGGAGACCAGCCGCACCATGGCGAGCTCCCTCCCGTCCGGGCCCCACGCGGCCGACGCCACGCCCTCGGCGACCTCACGCGGCGCACCACCGGCGAGCGGCGCTCTGGCCAGCGTGCCATTGGGCAAGCGAAGCGCCATCTCGCCCGCTGCCGAAATCGACAGAATCGCCGCGCCGGTCACGCCCAGTTGCCGCGACTCGCTGCTGTCGGTTCGCCCGGAGAACAGCTGGCTGCGCTCGCCTTGCCACGCCGCGGCGTAGACCAGCGACTGCCCATCGGGCGCAAATCGCGCCGACCCGATGGTGCCGCGGCGAAACGTCAGACGCTTGAAGGTCGGCGGCGCGGATTCTGCGGTCGACCCTCTGAAGAGCCATGCGCCCGCAACTCCCGCAAGCGCCGCCATCAGCAGCGCGGCAGCCATCAAGAGTCCAAAGCGGCGCGTTGGCTGATTCGCTGCTGCGACCGGCGTGGCCACAGACGAAGCGGGCGGCGCTTCGTCCAACTCAACCCTCGCATCGCCGATGTCGCGGAGGCGCTTCTTCGGATCCTTTTCGAGGCACCGCGCGAGCAGGCGACGAATGTTCGAGGGCGTGGCCGCCGGCAGCGCCGGCCAGTCCGGCTCCTTCGTCAGGATCGACACGATCGAGTCCGATACGGTCGCCCCGGCAAACGCCGATCGGCCTGTCAGCATCTCGTACCACACGCAGCCGAACGACCAGATGTCGGTGCGCTTGTCGAGCATCGCTCCGCGCGTCTGCTCGGGGCTCATGTAGGCCGCGGTGCCGAGGATCACGCCGTGCCGCGTCCCCGCACTCGTCATCGTTGGTGAATGCGAGACCTCGTCTGCCGTCTGCCTGCCCTGAGCGCCGTCGAAGGGCCGTCCGCCGTCTGCCGTCTCCAGCGCCTTGGCGAGGCCGAAGTCGAGGACCTTCACCTGACCGTCGGGAGTGATCTTGATGTTGGCGGGTTTCAGATCGCGATGGATCACGCCGCGCTCGTGGGCGGCGTCGACGGCGTCGATCAGCTGTCGCGCGATGCCGGTCGACTCAGCGAACGTCAAGGGCCCCGCGGCGACTCGTTCGGCGAGCGTCGGTCCCTCGATCAGCTCGAGCACCAGGCCGCGGAGATCGCCCGCCTGCTCCATTCCGTAGATCGCGGCGACGTTGGGATGATTGAGGGCGGCCAGCAGACGCGCTTCGCGTTCGAAGCGTTCAAGTCGATCGCGGTCGCTGGTGAACGCGTCGGGGAGCACCTTGATGGCGACGTCGCGGCCGAGCCGCGGATCGCGTGCGCGGTAGACCTCCCCCATGCCGCCAGCGCCGATGGGGGCGACGATCTCGTAAGGACCGATGCGGGTGCCGGGAGCCAGCGCCATCAGCGTCGGCGATTGTAACGGGGTCTGACCCCGTTACGCGTCAAACGCTGCAATTTCTGCGTCCTGCTATCTGACCGTAGTGCGCTCGACGGGCTCCATCCGGAGAATGGGCGTGGGTTTGCCATCGCTGTCCTCGACGACGAGATAGATGAGGCCGTCGGGCCCCTGACGCACGTCGCGAATGCGGCCCTTGCCCTCGACCAGCAGCTCCTTGCTGACGACGCGCTGGCCATCGAGGGTCAGGCGGCCGACCTGTTGGCCGACCATCCCGCCGACGAAGATGTTGCCTCGCCACCGCGGAAAGCGATCGCCCGTGTAGATCATCAGCCCGGAGATCCCGATCGATGGCACCCACACATGCACCGGCTGCTCCATCCCGTCACGGTGTGTCCCCGAGTGGATCGCGAGACCGGTCGTGTAGTTGACGCCAAACCCGATCACCGGCCAGCCGTAGTTCCGGCCCGGCAGGACGAGATTCAGCTCGTCTCCGCCCTGCGGCCCGTGCTCGTCGATCCAGACATCCTGTGTCTGTGGGTGAATCGCCAGTCCCTGAATGTTGCGATGGCCGTAGCTCCAGATTTCAGGCTTGGCGCCGGCGCGATTGACGAACGGGTTGTCAGCCGGCACCCGCCCGTCGTCGTGCAGGCGAATCATCTTGCCGTGATGGTTGGAGAGATCCTGCGCGGGGTGGGCCTCGAGATTACCTTCGGGGGGCACCTGGCGATCGCCGAGTGTGAGGAAGAGGAAACCGTTCTTGTCGAATGCGATCCTGCCGCCATAGTGGCCGCCGCCCTGGGACACGGACTCGAACAGCTGCGTGACGCCGGTCAGCCGATCGTTCTCGAAACGTCCGCGAACGAGAGCCGTAGTGGCGGACTTACCGTCGGGGTAGGCCTTTGAGTACGTGAGGTAGAGCCAGCGGTTCGATGCAAAGTTCGGGTGCGGGGCCACCTCGAGCAATCCACCCTGACCCTGGTAGAACACGGTCGGCACGCCATCGACCGGCTGCGGGAGGAGCTTGCCCTGGCGAACGATCCGGAGACGTCCTGGACGCTCCGTGACGAGCATGTCGCCGCCGGGGAGAAACGCCACGGACCAGGGCTGGACGAGCCCCTCCACCACTGTCACCAGCTGGTAGTCGTGCAGGGCGGAGTGAAACGTGCCTTCCTGCGATCTGACGGCCGCGCTCGACACCGACAGTCCAAGGCCGATGAGGATGGGGAGTGTGCGGGTCATTGTCAATCTCCTCGCGTCACGCGTCTCTGCAAACTCCGGGGATCGTAGCATGTAGGGGTCTGTCCCCTGCATCATGGTCAGCTCGTCACCGAGCGGCGTCGTCATTTCCGTGCGCGTGATTCCGCGCGCGAGTCGATCGGCGATCGACGGCACGCGCGGCGATGCGGTGCTCGTGCGGCTCAAGGCGCCGCCGGTCGATGGCGCCGCCAACGCCGAGCTCATTCGCGTGATTGCCGCCGCCCTCGATGTGCCGGTGCGAAACGTCTCGATCGCCGGCGGTGAACATGCGCGTCAGAAGCGTGTCGCCGTAACCGGAATCGATCGAGAACAGGCGGAGTCGCGGCTGGCGGTGGCCACAAAGGTTTAGGTTTGTCGAAGCGATCGTGGGCTCGGCCACCAGCCGCCATCCATCCATGTCCGATTCTGACCAGGTCCTTCGATCAATCGCGCTAAGCTGCCATCGTGATGGTCCTCGATCGAATGGCCTGCGATCGGGCGCGACGGTCTCGCGACGCCCGATTCGACGGCCGATTCTTCATCGGCGTGACCACGACTCGCATCTACTGCCGGCCGATCTGCCCGGCGCGGGCGCCGAAGGACGAAAACGTCCGCTACTTTCCAACCGCGGCCGCCGCCGAAGCGGCGGGCTTCCGTCCGTGCTTGCGCTGCCGTCCCGAAGCGTCGCCGGGTACGCCGGCGTGGTTTGGCACATCAGGCGTCGTCTCGCGCGCGCTGAACTTGATCGGCAACGGCGTGCTGGACGAGACCGGCGTCGACGGGCTCAGCGAGCGTGTGGGCCTCACCGCCAGGCATCTGCGCCGCCTGTTCGTTCAGCACCTCGGTGCCACGCCGCTCGACGTGGCCCTGACCCGGCGCGCCCATTTTGCGAAACAGCTGCTCGACGAAACCGCGCTGTCGTGCGAGCAGATCGCCATGGCCGCCGGATTCGGAAGTGTCCGTCGATTCAACAGTGAAGTGCGTCGGACGTTTCACCGGACGCCGACAGAGTTGCGCCGGCTCACTCGGACACCAGCCCCAGCCGGTGCTGGACGCTATCGGTTTCGCATCTCGTACCGCCCGCCGTACGACTGGCCGGCCATTCTCGGCTTTCTCTCGGCGCGAGCCACGCCTGGGGTCGAGCATGTTGACGGGCATTCATACACACGAACGATCACCACCCACGGCAAGAGTGGGACCATCGCGGTGTCGCCTGCCCCGGCAGGACCGGCGCTGATTCTGGATGTCCAGTTCGCTGACGCCCGCGCGCTGCTCTCCATCGTCGAGCGAGTCCGGCGGATGTTCGACCTCGGCGCCGATCCGATCCTCATCGGCGAATGTCTCGGCAGCGATCGATGGCTGCGACGATCGCTCGCGCGGCATCCCGGGATCCGGACACCTGGCGCGTGGGATGGCTTCGAGCTCGCGGTTCGAGCCATCCTGGGGCAGCAGGTCACCGTACGCGCGGCGACGACGATGGCGGGCCGGTTGGCGGAGCGGTTCGGTTCTCCCATCGCCGAGCCGTCGATGGTGTGCCGATCCTTCCCTACTCCCGAACAGCTCATGGCCGCGGAGATCGAATCGATCGGTGTGGTGCGGGCGAGAGCCCACGCGATCCGTTCGCTTGCGCGCGCGGTTGCGAGCGGAGCGATCCGATTCGGCGCCTCGGTTGACACACACGAGACGTTAAGGGCGCTGACCGCGATTCCGGGAATCGGCGACTGGACCGCGCAGTACATCGCGATGCGCGCCCTCACGGAACCCGATGCGTTTCCATCCGGCGATCTCGTGCTGCGCCGCATGGCCGGCGACTGCTCCGCGCGAGAGCTCGAGCGGCGGTCTGAGGCCTGGCGCCCGTGGCGCGCCTATGCAGTGATGCTGCTCTGGCAGGCCGCGACCGACAGCGTGCCGGGGCCTGGTCCGATTGGAGAGAGTGCGATTGTGACCTCTGGAGAGGGCGCAGAAACAGCACGCCGAGGGAGAAGAAAACATGGGAACGTCCAGGAGAAGGCTCGCGGCGTGCGCAGGATTGATCGGGCTCGTCAGCAGCGCCACCGCATGGGCGCAGACGACAGCACCCGCGGCGACCAGCATCGTTGAGATCCGGGCGTACAACCTCAAGCCTGGCGCGCGCGATCGATTTCACGAGCTCTTCGTCAAGACGTCCCTGCCCATGCTCCATCGCTGGAAGGTCGACGTCATCGCCTTTGGCCCATCCGAACACGACAAGGATTCCTGGTTCCTGATGCGAGGGTTTCCCAGCCTGGAAACCCGCCAGAAGAGCGAGGACGCCTTCTACGCGAGCGAGGAGTGGATCAAAGGACCGCGTGAAGCCGTCCTTGCCGACATCGTGAGTTATGCCACCGTCATCATCAACATCGATCAAGCGACGCTCGCGGGCCTGCGCAAGACCGGCTCCCGCAGCGCACGCGCGGAGGACGCCATGTCGACGCCGTCATCGTCTGATCTCGCCACCCTGCTGAAGCTCAATCAGGATTACATCGACTCGGTGCAGTACTCGAACGTGCAGCGGTTCAGCGTGATTCTGGCGGACGACTTCCTCTGCTCGCTGCCCGACGGCTTGCTGATCGATCGCGCGCAGTTTCTCTCGCAAACGGCCAGGCCCGTGACGATTTCGAACCTCGCCGCGCATGACGTGAACGTGCGGATCATGGGCGACATGGCAATCATCCACGCGCGCACGACCTACAACACCGCCGATGGAAAGGCCGGCACGGGCCGCTACACCGACGTGTGGGCGCGGCGAAACGGGCAGTGGCTGGCCGTCTCCGCGCACGTCACGCGTAACTAGACAGCTCGCGGATGAAGAGCATTCACGGAAGGACGGGATCACTGAACCACGAAATCGGATTTGCCTTGAATTACTCCGCGTCCCCGCGGCTCCGCGGCCTCGTACGTTTTCCGTTCTATTCCGTCTTGATCGCGCGAACCGGATCCATGGTGGCGGCGCGGCGGGCCGGGAGCAACGCCGAGACGAGCGCCGTGATGAGCAAGGTCACGCCAACCCGCGAGTCAGGACAGATCACCCGCTAGATCATCCGATCGAATCAACAGATCAATCAGATCACCCGATCGTAAGGTCGATCGCGAGCTCACCACCTCACCAGATCACGAGATTCCGCAGCCTATTCCTCATGCAACGCAACCATCGGGTCGACGCGAGAGGCACGGCGGGCAGGGAGATAGCCGGCCAACGCGGCAACGCCGAGCATCACCGTCATCGCCAGCGCAATCGTCACGGGGTCGGTCGCCGCGATACCGAACAGCAGCGTCGCAACCAGACGGCCGGCGGCGAGCGCGATGGCGACGCCCAGCACGACCCCGACCACGACGAGCACCATCGATTCGTTCAGCACCATGCGCCGCACCGCCTGCGGCTGGGCGCCGAGCGCCATCCGAATGCCGATCTCATTGGTGCGTCGAGCCACGCTGTACGACATCAACCCGAACAACCCAATCGAGGCGATCAGCAGAGCGAGTCCGCCGAAGATCGCATACGCCTGGGCGAACAGCTTCTCCTGCACCAGCCGCTGCTCGATCTGCTCCATCTGCGTCGTCACGTTCGTCATCGGCAGATTGGGATCGACCTGCCTGAGGGCTTCGCGGAGGGAACCGACCACGCTCATCGGCTCGCCGGCCGTTCGAACCGTGATCGACTGATTGAGGACGCGGATCTGGCGATACGAGGCGTAGACCGTCGGCGGCGCCTCGTCGCGAACGCTGTTGTATTTGACATCGCGGACGATGCCGACCACCTCGTAGGTTCCACTCGCCTCCGGACTCGGCCCGAAGTGCATGCCGATCGGATTCTCATTGGGAAAGTACTTACGCGCCGCGGTCTCGTTGATCACCACCACCTTCGGCGCGGTCTCACCGTCTCGCTCGCTGAGCGTTCTGCCGACCAGGAGAGGAATCTCCATCACCTCGGTGAAGCCAGGTGCTACGACCACGCGGTTGATGCTGTCTCGCGCTTCCGCTGAGTACACCCTGCCCTGTACGAAGATGCTGGTCTGGTTCACGCTGCCGGACAGCAAGGCGGGATTCGAGAGAGTCGTCGCCGTGACGCCCGGCACCGCCCGCAGCCGATCGAGCAGTTGCGCATACAACCGGGCGATGCGCGCATCGTCATAGCCGTTGAGCGTGGGAGCGATACGGAAGATGACCAGGTTCCTCGCGTTGAAGCCGACGTCGACGTGACGCAGGTTCTGGACGGTGCGCAAAAAGAGGCCGGCGCCGATGAGCAGCACGATTGAGATCGTCACCTGGACGACCAGGAGTGACCGGCCAAGCCAGGTCCTCGACACCAGCACTCCGCGGCCGTGCTGCTTGAGCGCGTGGTTCACGTTGATGCCGGTCGAGCGAAGCGCCGGGGCAATGCCGAACACGAGCGCCGTCAGCGCCGTGATGGCAAACACGAAGCCGAGCACGCGCCAATCGAGCGGCACCGCCTGACCCGGCGCGCCAGGCAGGAGCTGCTTGCCCCACTGCCCGATGAGAAGCCCGAGGGCACCCCCAAGAAACGCGAGCAGCAGGCTCTCGGTGAGCATCTGACGAATCAGACGCCCGCGCGTCGCGCCGAGCGACACCCGGACCGAGACCTCCTTCTGCCGATTGGCAGCGCGGGACAAGAGCAGATTCGCCACGTTGGCGCAGACGATCAGCAGCACGAGTCCGACAATCACGCTGAGGATCGTCACCGCGCGCGTATCGGTCGTGCTTGCGTCGTAGATGCCACGCGACCCGGATTCGACCGAGAGCGTGGGAATCAGCCGCCGATTCCGGTTGCGTGTGCTGTTACGCTCGGCCTCGGGCAGCTTCGTGAGAAACGAGTCGAGCCCGGCCTTCGCCGTGTTCTGGAACATCGTCTCGAGGTTCGCTCGCACCTGAGCCGCCGTCGCGCCCGGCTTGAGCCGGCCGACGACCTGCACCCACCAGTAGGTTGGATCGCTCAGCCGCGGTTCGTTGGTCGACAACTGCGCGTCGAGCGCGAGCGGCACGGTGACATCCGGCGGCTCCTGGACGGCGTTCTGAATGCCGGTGAAGCCGGGTTCGATGACGCCGACAATCGTCGCCGGCGTCGTGTTGACGATCACCGACCTGCCGACGACTGTGGGATCGCCGCCGAATCGAGAACGCCAGTACTTGTGGCTGATCACCGCAACCGGCGCGGCATCGGCACGATCGTCCTCGGGAAGCAACGTCCGGCCCGGATTCGCGGAGACATTCAACAGCTGGAAGTAGTTCCCACTCGCGATCAGGGCCTCGGCGATTTCCCCCTGTCCGTTGACCGCCAGGTTGACGCGACCGAACGGTGCACACGCCAGCACGTCGGTCATCGTCTGGTTGTCGGCGAGGAACTGGCGATACATCGGATACGAGAAGGTCGCCCGGACGCGCTGCCCATCGGCCTCGCGGGTGAAACCGTAGTCACTCGAACTGGTGGCCATATCGTTCTGGCCGACACCCCGGAGCCGTACGAGGGTGGCCGCATCCTTGACCGGGACCTTCCGGATCAGCAGACCGTTGATCGCGCTAAAGAGAGCGGTATTGGCGCCGATGCCCAGCGCCAGAGAGAGCACGACGACCGCTGTCCATCCCTTGGCCTGAAGAAGGAGGCGAACGGCGTGACGGAGGTCTCGAAGCATATGGGTGTGCTGATAGACGTTGACGATGCATTCTAGGTTGGGCTCGATTTGGGGCGTAGGGCGCTGTTACGACCCGCCGTTTAGGAGTTATCCTGCGGGCGGTTCTGGGCGTGTGTTCCTGACAGGAGGCGTGTGATGAAACGCGGCTTGGTGCTGGGGCTGTTGATTGGACTGGGCGTGAGCGTGATGCAGGCGCAGCAGCCGGCGCCGGCCGGGCCCAACGTGGCGAAGATCGAGAAGATCAAGGACAACCTTTACATGATCACGGAGGGCGGCGGGAACACGGCCGCTTACATTGCGGCCAATGGCGTCGTCCTGGTCGACACCAAGAATCCTGGTTGGGGCCAGGCGATCCTCGACAAGGTCAAAACCGTCACCAACAAACCCGTGACCCACATCATCAACACCCACACTCACGGGGACCATGTGGGCAGCAACGAGTTCTTTCCACCAACCGTTGAAATCGTGGCCCAGGCGAACACGGCGGCGAACATGACGAAGATGAGCAACTTCGCCGACCCGGCGAAGAAGTTCGCGCTCGCCGACAAGACGTTCACCGACAAGATGACGGTGCTCGGCGGCGCCGATGCCATCGACCTCTACTATTTCGGGCCGGGCCACACCAACGGGGACGCGTTCATCGTCTTCCGCGGGCTGCGGACGATGCACGCGGGCGACATCTTCGCGAGAAAGGGCACGCCGTTGCTGGACATGAACAACGGCGGCAGCGGCGTGAAGATCGGCGACACGCTGGCCAAGGCGGCCGATGGCATCAAGAACGTGGACACCATCATCACGGGACACAGCACGGTGATGACGTGGGCCGACCTGCACGAGTACGCGGAGTTCAACCGCGCGTTTCTCGCCGCGATGCAGTCGGCGATCAAGGCGGGCAAGAGCGCCGATCAGGCGGCCGCGGAGCTGAAGCTGCCGGCGATCTTTGCGTCGTACGACATGGGGCGCGCCAAGGAGAACGCGCCGAAGCTCTATAGCGAGCTGGGCAAGTAGAGGCCTTCGCATTCGCTATTCGCTATTCGCGATTCGCTGTTCGCTATTCGCGATTCGCTGTTCGCTTTTCGCAGAGCTGCCAAAAACGGGCCTCGCTGATGAGCGCGATCTTGTGGCCGTGCTCTCTCAGCCGCTTGATCTCCATCAGCTTGAGCCCGGCGTCGCGGCCGGCGGCCTGCAGCTTGTTCGGGCGGCCGCGAACCAGGACGGTCGTCATCCGCGACGGCCCGCCATGCACGATCGCGCCCGCCCGCCGGGCCGCGCGCGCGACTTCCGGGCGCGTGGTCTTGAAAATGCCGGTAAACGCCAGGTGGACGCCTTTGAGCGATCGCAGGACGCCGGCCCGCAGCAGCGCGGGCGGCTTCTGGATCGCGTCGATCAACTCGTCGGCGCTCTCGTAGCGCTTGCGGCGCTCGCCGATGCAGCGATGGCAGATCTCCTTCAGGTGGTCGCTGCACGGCAGGGCGCGGATCTCTGACGTGCGGACGCGGGCGCGCGCGTCGCCTTTGACGAGCATCGCCAGCAACTGCCCCACCTGATAGACGTCGTCACGGGCCTGCCACTTCGGCGCGGCGCCGGCGAAGATGTCGCTCGGGGCCATCAACGGGTTCAGCGTCCTCGCTACGACGCCCTGGCGATTGCTCTGGTGGCGAACGATGCCAAAGTCGCCAAGCTTGAGGCACAGACTGGTCCGGTTGCCGGTTGCCGGATGCCGGTTGCCGGGTCCGGCATCGCAGACGAACACGTTCATCGGCGTCAGATCGCGGTGCAGATGCTGGCCGCGGTGAAGCTTGACCAGCACCTGGAGGATGCCGGCAATCTCGCGGCGCACCGCCGCTTCGCTCCACTTCCGGCTGGTCCGCTGGATGAAGGCGCTCAGATCGCCATGGCGCGCGTACTCGAGAGCCAGGCAGTACAGCAACCGGCCCTCGTCGGTCGAGAAAGGAAACGCATCGAAGATGCGAATCGCCCGTGGGTCGTCGCCGAGCAGCTGGCCGAAGTACGCCTCGCGCAGCCAGCCGTCGATTCGGGTGCTCACCTTGATGCAGACCGACGCGGGCACCTTCGAGGAAGACCCGATCCGGCGCGCGAGAAAGACTTGACCGAAACCTCCCTGCCCAAGGATGCGATCGATGCGGTAGCTCAACCGTGACTCCGGACTCTCGATCGTGTCGCCGGTGTTGAAGAGCAGCCGCCGATCCCGCGGGCCGCTTGGACCAGGAAGGCGCGTCGTCGCTGTACCAGTGTGACGAGGCATGCGGATCAGAATACTCGGGGCTTGAGGCTTGAGGCTTGAGGCTGGGGGATCGGAGATCGGCGATCGGGACTGCGGACCGCGGACCGTGGACTGCGGACCAAGTAGAATCTGTCGCGCGAGGAGTTTCGTCTATGAAAACTGGCGTGTTGTCTCTCACTGTGATGCTGCTTGCCGGCGCCGCCGGCGTGACCACGAGCGCACAACCGGCCGCTCAAGGCCAGCAGCGTCCTGCCGCGATTCCGTCGCTCGAAGAGCGCACCAGCGGGATGCGGAAAATCGATGGCTATTTCCCGCTCTACTGGGACGAGCGAACGGGCTCGCTGTTTCTCGAGATCTCGAGATTCGACAGCGACTTCCTGTTCTCCACCGGCCTCTCTGCGGGTCTCGGATCGAACGATATCGGTCTGGACCGCGGGCAGGGCGGCGGCGGGCGGTTGGTGCGCTTCCAGCGCGTCGGCCCGCGGGTGCTGCTCGTCCAGCCCAACCAGTCGTTCCGATCGAGCAGCAGCAACCCGCTCGAGAGAAAGTCGGTCGAAGACTCGTTCGCCAAGTCCGTCTTGTGGGGCTTCACAGTGGCCGGTGAGTCCAACGGCACGGTGCTGGTCGATGCCACCGACTTTCTCCTGCGCGACGTCACCGGCGCGGCCAACGCGTTGCGGCCGGGCAACTACCGCGTCGATCGCACGCGGAGCGCCTTCTACCTTCCCAACACACGCGGGTTTCCCAAGAACACCGAGATCGACATGACCCTCACGTTCGTCAACGACGCCGCTGGCGGGCGCGGCGGTGGGGGCGGTCCGACGCAGGGCCCGGCGCCGATCGGCGCGGCTGCCGGAGGCGGTGGCGGCGGTGGCGGATTCGGCGGCAACCTCTTCTCGGGCACGGTGGCGAGCGTCACTCCGACGGCCGATGCCGCCACGATGCGTGAGCACGTGTCGCTGGTGGAGCTGCCGGACAACAACTACACGCCGCGGGTGGACGATCCGCGGGCCGGCTACGGCGGCTTGAGCTTCGTCGACTACAGCGTGCCGATCGGCGAGCCGATGCAATTCCGCTACCTCCGTCGTCATCGCCTGCAGAAAAAAGACCCGGCGGCGGCAACCAGCGAACCGATCAAGCCGATTCAGTACTGGGTGGACTCAGGCGCGCCGGAGGATGTGAAGAAAGCGCTGCTCGAAGGCGCGGGCTGGTGGAATCAGGCGTTCGAGGCGGCGGGCTTCCGCAACGCGTTCAAAGTGGACGTGCTGCCAGAGGGCGCCGACCCAATGGACATCCGCTACAACATGATCAACTGGGTGCACCGATCGACGCGCGGGTGGAGCTCCGGCGGGTCGGTGTCGGATCCACGCACTGGCGAGATCATCAAGGCCACGGTCACGCTCGGATCGCTCCGCGATCGGCAGGACTACATGATCTTCGAGGGCCTGACGTCGCCCTACGTCAAAGGCGACGAGAAGCCGACGCTGCTGTACGAGACGGCGCTCAAGCGCATCCGCCAGTTGGCCGCGCACGAGGTCGGCCACACGCTCGGCCTCGGCCACAACTACTACGACAGCAGCAAGGGCTGGATCTCGGTGATGGACTACCCGCATCCGCTCGAGGCGCTGAAGGAAGACGGCACCATCGACATTTCCAACGCCTATCCGCAGCACATCGGCGACTGGGACAAGGTGGCGATCAACTTTGGTTATCGCGAATATCCGAAGGGAACCAAGGAAGATCCTGCGCTCGACAAGATCATCGACGAGGCCTGGGCCCAGGACCTGCGCTACTTCACCAACCAGGACACCGACATCCACCCGCGCGTCGAGCAGTGGTCGAACGGCGCCAATCAGACAGACGAGCTGACCCGGCTCATGAAGGTGCGCCGCGCGGCGCTCAACCGGCTCGGCGAGCACACCATCCGGGCCGGTCAGCCAACGGTGTTGATCGAAGAACCGCTGGTGCCGATCTTCATGTATCACCGCTACGCCGTCGAATCCGCGGCGTCGATGATTGGCGGGCAGGAGTTCACCTACGCGATGCGCGGCGATTCACACGGTGCGCCGGTCGAGTGGGCAAACGGCGAGGCACAGCGCAAGGCCATCGATGCGCTGGCGCTCACGCTCAAGCCGTCGGAGCTCACGATTCCAAAGCGGATCCTCGATCTGATTCCGCCGCGGCCGCCAGGCTTCGGGATGCATCGTGAGCTCTTCCCACGCACGACGGGTGAGGGCTTCGACCCGGTGAATCCCGGCGCGATTGCTGCCGACGTGACGATCGGCTTCGTCCTGCAGCCCGATCGCGCCGCGCGAATGGTGGCGCAATACGCCGTCGATCAGTCGCTCCCCGGGCTGGGCGAGGTCATCGACAAGCTCACCAAGGCAACCTTCGATCAGCCCACCTCTGGCACCTATGAGGCGGAAGTGCGGCGCGCGATCGAACGGGTGCTGGTCGATCGCGTGATGTGGCTGGCTACGTCCTCGCCCAACAGCCAGGTGCGCGCGATCGCATCGCTGAAGCTGCAGAAGCTGGCCGCTCGCCTGCGCGCGGAGGTCGGGAGAACCGAATCGGATCAGGCGCAGCACACACTGATCGCCGCCGACATCAAGCGCTTCCTCGAACGGCCGGCTGCGGATCAGCAGAAGGTGATGCCGGCGTCACCGGCGCCGCCCGGCGCACCGATCGGCGACATGGTGCAGGACTGGCTTGCGGCGCCTGACATGGTGTGACTGGGACGGAAATGCGCCCGGCGCATGGATGATCTATGAGCCGCAATTCTAGGTGCCAAGTGCCACGTGCCTGGTGCCAAGGTTGGTGCTTCGAGCACCCACCCTGGCACTTGGCACTAGGCACCTGGCACCGTTCCGATGCCTACCGCTGCTGCGAAGCCGTCGTGGTTGCAGTCTTGGTCTTTTCTGCGGCAACCGCTGCCGCAACTTCAGCGAGCAGCTTCTGGGCATCGTAAACAATCCCATCCTTGATCGTGTATTTGACGCCACCCACCTTCTCTTGACGATTGGTCTGCGGGTTCAGGCGCATGTGGCCGGTGCCATAGAGCGTCTTGAGATTCGACAGCGGATTCTCCGGTGTGATCACGAGATCGGCGAGCTTGCCGGCACGGACGACACCGACCGGCGCCTCTTCACCCTTTGGCTCCCACAGGTTCATCGCACCGTACATCGTCGCCGCACGGATGATCTCCAGCGGCAGGAAGCCGGCTTCACGCAGCAGCTCGAGCTCCTCGATGTAGGCGAATCCGTACGTCTTCCAGATGAAGCCCGAATCGGTGCCGACCGTGACCCGGCCGCCCATGTTCTTGTAGTCGTTGATCAGCCGCATGTAGCGCTGATAGAAGTTCTTCCACGCCACTTCGTTCTCGGTGGTCCAGTCGTAGAAGTACGAGCCGTGGTTGTCGCGCGTCGACTGGAAGTAGTTCCACAGCTGCGGCATCGTGTAGGTCTGATGCCAGTCGGCGTTGCGCGCCCGCATCAGATCGCGTGACGCGTTGTAGATGTTGAACGTAGGGTCGAAGGTGACGTGGTTCGCCTTCTGATGCTTCAGATACTCGACCCATTGCTCTGATCCCGGCTCGTAGGTCTGGTTCCAGATTCGAGCGATGTCGCCGAACCGATCCTGCTCGTTGTTGTAGTCGTAGCCGATTGGAAACTCCTGAATGGTCTTGTCCTTCAGGAGTGATTCCATGTGGCCGTAGTAATGCGTGACCGTGTCGAGGTGGGCATCGCCCGCCTGGCGCGCGTTGAAGTTGGCGACCCCGTTCTGCGACAGGTGGGCGACGGTGCCCATCTTGTTCTTGTGCGCTTCGTCGATCGCCGCGGTGATGATCTCGGGCGTCTCGTCACCGCGATTGAAGAACTTGATGCCGTCGATGTTGTTGGCTGCCGCCCAGCGCACCCACTCGCGCGCCTTCTCCGGCGTCTGCACCGGGCCGTTCGACCAGCCCGAGCCCAGCGTCTGGTAGTTGAAGATGCGCGGCGCCGCGATCTCGTTTTTCGCCGATCGATCCTTCTCGGAGCTGCTGAGGGCGGCCGACGACAGCGAGACGCCGCGGACCGTCGTGACACCGTGCGCGAGCCAGAGCTTGTAGTTGTAGCCGAGGTCCGGTGCCTTGTCCTTGCCGGCGCCGTGCACGTGATTGTCGACGAAGCCCGGCATCACGTACATCCCGTGCGCGTCGATCTCGAAGTCCGCATCGCGCGGCTCGCGGTTGGGCGGCAGCGGCAGCCCCGGCCACCCGGCCTGCCGTACCTGCGTGATGCGGTTGTTTTCGATGACGATGTCCATCGGGCTGAGCGGCGGGCCGCCGGTGCCGTCGATCAGCGTGGCGCCGCGGATCACCATCTTCTTGAACGGGCCCTGCCCCTCGCCCGCTTTCCGCGCCGGTGCGGCGCTGTCGCCGCCGCCACCCGGGCCGCCGCGGCCGCCTTGGCCCTGCCGGGCCTGGCCCTCGGGCGATGGCGCAAACGTCAGCGCGCCGACCATGACGACTGCCGCACAAACCATTACTCGCTTCATACGGACCTCTTGGAGTTTGAAACCAGATAACTGTAGCTCACGCCAGACGTACATGGCGGAGACGCGGAGACGCGGAGGCGCGGAGCTCATTTCCTTCAAGACAACGCGCCATAGCTGCCAGCTGAGAAAGTGTGTTTCAAGGTTCGCTCCGCGTCTCCGCGGCTACGTACGTCCCGCCGTTGGATTTCTCAGCTGCCTTGCGGGACTTAGAGTCTGCGTTAGGCGCGAAACGGCCGGCAGCAACACCATCCCGGCCACAGCCGCGGACGTCCGGAACGGCACCCACTCCGGATACGGAATCAGCGCGGGGATGCCGAACAGCGGCTCGCCGCCGCCGAGCCTCAGCACCAGCGACACGACAAACGCCACGATCGAGCCGGCCAGGTTGGCCTTTGCATCGAGCAAGGCATACGTGAGTTGCGGGACGAGCAGCACGAAGACCAGATCGCTGGTGAAGAACCACAGCGCCTGCACGCTCTGCACGCGAAGCGCCATCAACACCGCAGCCACGCCGAGCACGGCAATCGTCACCCGCATCACCACTCGCATCGCCGACATCGGCAAATCGGGACGCAGCAGGCGCGTGCACGTGTTCCAGCTGAACATCGATCCCGCCGAGAGGATGGACGAGGAGAAGCTCGAGGTGACGGCGCCAACGATCGCCGCCAATCCCATCAGCCCGATGATCGGTGGCGTCACGTACTTGAAGACCATCGGCAGCGCGTCCGCCGGCTGCTGCGCCAGCCGCGCGGCGAGCTCGGGCGACCATGGGTACGCGGCCGCCACCATCCCGAGAATCAGCGGCGGGAACGTCAACGCGATCGTCAGGAGGCCCGCCAGCACCGAATGCGCCTGTGCGTCGCGCGGCGTGCGGCACGACAGCACGCGCTGGAAATAGCAGTTCCATGGAATGCCGCCGAAGATCAGCATCACCGTCAGATCCCACCATCCAACGATCGCTTGCGAGGTCCACAGCGAGCCTGTCGGGTGCGGCGGCGGCAGAAAGACCGCCGCATCCGGCCGGGTGAGCACGTAGAAGCTCAAGATGTGAGCGAACCCGCCGGCCGCGTCAACGGCGACGGGTAGCGCAATCGCCAGCCCCAGCGCCACGAGGCCGAGCTGAAACGCGTCGGTGTACGCCACGGCCCACATCCCGCCGGCCATGGTGTAGAGCGTGACCACGATGGCGGACATCACGATCGCGGTCGTGAGATCGAGATCGAGAATCACGCCAAACGTGGCGCCCAACGCGACGAGTAATTCGGCGCTCCAGAACATCTCGGCCAGCACTGCCGGCAACGAAAGCACGACCGCCCACCTCGGGCCAAAGCGCGCCTCGAACGGATCGATCAGCGTCGTGAACCCGTGCTGACGCATGCGCTTGGCGAAGAACAACCCGCCGAGGATGAGGCTGATACCGAAGCAGACCCCGCCTTGAAAGCCGGTGGCGAGGCTCGACTTGTAGACGCCTTCGGCGGTCCCGAGGAGATAGCCGCCATCCACCCACGTCGCCGTCATCGTCAGCGTCGCCAGCCATAGCGGCAGGGCGCGGCCAGCGACGAGAAAATCGGCGGTCGTTCGGTTGCCTGGCCGGCGAGCGGCTTGCCAGCCAATGGCCAAGAACACTGCGTACATCGCCGCGATGACGGCCAGAGCCACCCGCAGAGTGTATGTGCCTGAAGGTGCCTAAAGTGCCTCGAGTGCCAATGGGCGGGTGCGAGAGGTGCCGGGTGCCAAGGCGATGCCGGGTGCTCCGGCTCCATCGCGGTTAATCTCTTTCGAATGACCAGCACCAACCTGGGCACCTGGTACCTGGCACCTGGCACTTGGCGAGCGTCCAGACTCGTTCTCGTCACTCTCACGGCGCTCGTATGTGCCTGTCGCGCCACCCCACCGACCGATGTCGCCTCAAAAGACTCCATCGACCGCGATCTCATGGACGTCACAGTGCCGCAGCTGCAGCGCCTCTACGCGGAGAGGAAATACACGGTCACGCAGGTGGTTCAATGGCATCTCGACCGCGTCGATCGCTACAACGGCGTGTACGGTGCGTTCGAAACCGTGTTTCGACGCGACGCGCTGTCAGAAGCTGCGCGGTTGGATACCGAAGCCGCGACAGGGGGCGTTCTGCGCCGGCCGCTCTGGGGCGTGCCCGTTGCGATCAAGGCGAACACGAGCATCAAGGGTCAGGTCACGACCGCCGGCTGGGAGGGATTCACGCGCAAGGGCCACGAGCTGGTGGCACCGCAGGACGCGACGGTCGTCGCCAAATTCAAAGCCGCCGGCGCCATCATCATCGGTCACGCGAACATGCCGGACCTCGCCAACAGCGACACGAATCGCAGCACTTCCTACGGACGCACCGGCAACGCGTACGACGTGCGCTTCTCGCCCGGTGGATCGTCCGGCGGCGTCGTGACGGCGATCGCCGCGAACATGGCCGTCCTCGGCAACGGCACCGACACCGGCAACTCGATTCGCATGCCCGCCGCCACCAGCGCGCTCGTCGGTGTCTTCCCGACGCGTGGCCTCGTCAGCATCGCCGGCATCGCGCCGCTCGACTGGCTGCTCGACAACACCGGTCCGATCGCGCGAACGGCGACAGACGCCGCGATCGCTCTCTCGGTGATGGCCGGCGAGGATCCGCTCGACGCGCTCACGAAGGAAGCGCCCCGTCCGGCCCAACCGGTGACCTACCAATCCGAGCTCGACGCGGGCGCTCTCAAGGGCAAGCACTTCGGCGTGCCGGCGTTCATCCTCGCGGGGGAAGGCGTGCCCTTCCACGGCATCCCCGCCGCGGTGGCTGACGCTGCGGCGGAAAAGCTTCGTCAGGCCGCTGTCATTTCGCTTCGCCCGGAGACGCGCGACCTTTTCATGAAAGCAGTCGATGCGCTGCGAACCGCCGGCGCAGACGTGATCGTCGACGCCGAGATCCTGCCCGCAAGCTTCGCCAGGACCGCAAGTCGCGTGGCGACCTACGCCTACATGGAAGACGGAACCAACCAGTTTCTGAAAGTGTTCGGGCCGGCAGAGTATCACTCGGCCGCCGAATACTTGAAGGCGGTCGGCTCACCGCTCTTCCCCTCGTCGATCGGCGTGGAGGACTCGTTCCGGAATCTCGGCGGCGTCCGCATCGATCAACGCCGGCTCGACGCCGATCCCAACGCGAATCGCAACTATCACGCGCCGCGAAAGGCGACGCTCACGGCCTACATCGAGCCGCTCGATCGTCTGAAGCTCGACGGCTACGTCTATCCGGCTATCCAGATGCCGCCGCCCGACGAAACCATGGCGCAGGACGGACGCTTGAGCGAGGGACCGCACTCGGCGACGAGCTGGGTGAACATGATCGGCGTCCCCGCCGTCGTCGTTCCCGCAGGCTTCTACGCCAGCGGCCTGCCGTTCGGCCTGGAGTTCTCGGCGCGGCCATGGCAAGACGCCGACCTGCTGTCGATCGCCTTTGCGTGGGAACAGGCGAGGCACTTGCGCAAGCCGCCGACGCTCGTCGAGAAGGGGCTGCTGCCGACGGTCCCGGCGCGCGAAGGATCAGGGCGCTGAACACACCCTTGGCACCCTTGGCACCCTTGGCACGTCGATCCCGTGCTACCCTCGGCGATCTATCTGGCTGTTTGGAGGTTTCCATGACGGGAAGAAATGTTCGCCTCTCGTTTGCCGCGGCGCTGTTGGCCGCACTGGCGTCGACGCCCATGTTTTCGCAAGAGCTCGGCACCATCTCCTTCCCGACCTCCGGCGCCGCTGGGGCGCAAGCCGCGTTCATGGAAGGCGTGAAGGATCTCCACAACTTCCAGTTCGACGAGGCCGCCGAAGCGTTCAAGCGCGCGCAGACGACCGATCCGACCTTCGTGATGGCGTACTGGGGCGAGGCGATGAGCTACAACCATCCGCTGTGGGCCCAGCAGGACACCGAGGCAGCGAAGCGAACGCTCGAAAAGATCGCGCCGACCGTAGACGCGCGCATTGCCAAGGCCGGGACGGCCAAAGAAAAAGCATTCATCGGCGCCGTCGATCGTCTCTTCTACGGCTCGACCGACAAGCTCGTGCGCGATAACGCCTACTCGGAAGCGATGTCACGGATGTATGCGGAGTGGCCGCAGGATCACGAGGTGGCGACGCTCTATGCGCTCTCGCTGCTCGGCACCGTCCGGCCTGGTGACAAAGGCTTCCGCCGACAGGCGCTGGCCGCATCGATCGTCGAAAAGGTGTATCGGGAGCAACCCGAAGCACCCGGGCGCGGCGCATTTCATCATTCACTCGTTCGACGATCCTGACCACGCGCCGCTCGCGCTGCCGGCGGCGCGCGCCTACGCCGGCATCGCGCCGTCGGCCGCGCACGCGCTCCACATGCCGTCGCACATCTTCGTCCAGCTCGGGATGTGGGACGACGTCGTCAAGTCGAACATCGTCGCGTACAAGGCGGCCGCCGATCTCAACGCGCGGATGAAGCCTGCGGAGGGACGGGAAGACTTCCATACACTCGGCTGGCTCGGCTACGCGAACCTGATGCTGGGCAAGTTCGACGAAGCGAAGAAGAACCTCGAGCTGGCGAAGGCGGCCGCGGATCGCAATCCGACCAACACCGGGATCCGCAACGGTTACCTCGGCATGCGCGCCCGCGTGATTCTCGAGACCGGCCAGTGGGAAAAGATCGCGCTCGAAGCGCCGCCTGCTGCCGGGGCCGCCAACGAGCACGCCAACATGCCGGGGATGGCGATGCCGCAGTACGGCGGCAACAATACCTGGACGTTCATCGCCGGCTACAGCGCGGCAAAGATGGGCGATTACGCCACGGCCGACGCCGCCGAGGCGCAGCTCAAGAGCGCGCGCGAGAAGCTCGAAACCACCAATCCGTACGGTGCCAAGCCGATCGCGATCATGGAGAAGCAGGTGGCTGCAGTGTCGCGATTCGCGCGCGGACAGAAAGAGGAAGCGCTGAAGCTCGCGAAAGAAGCGATGGAGATCGAGCTCACCCTGGCAGCGCCGTCAGGTCCGCCCGATCCGATCAAGCCGGCGCCGGAGCTCTACGGCGAGCTGTTGCTCGAGGCTGGGCGCACGGCTGAAGCCCGCTCGGCACTGGAGCTGTCGTTGCAGCGGACTCCGAATCGCACACCGTCGGTGAAGGCGATGCAGCGGGCGACGTCCACGACGAGCACCCAGGCTCAGCGGTAGAGAGCGTCAGAAGGCACAAGACAGGAAGGCACAAGGCAGAGGGCGAACAGCGAAACCCAAAGCCACAAACGTGATCGCGCCGGGCACCCTCCTCGGTCCGTATGAGATAAAGGGCTCGCTTGGCGCCGGCGGGATGGCGAGGTCTATCGCGCAGCCCGTGACACGTTCGAGGTGTCCGGGGTAAGTGCCCAGTGCCAAGTGCCGGGTGCCAAGGTGGGTGCGGATGCCGCTCAGCACGCGGCACCTCCCTGGCACAAGGCACATGGCACCAGGCATCTCCCCTTGGCACCTGGCATCTCCCCTTGGCACATGGCACCTGGCATCTCCCCTTGGCACATGGCACCTGGCACCTGGCACCTTGATTCGCCAACGCTCTGAATCAAGCTGTCGTCGAATGAGCCATGGCCTGGCTCCGTGACGATCTTCGCGTCGCCCTTCGCCGCTGCCGCCACCAGCCCGGCTTCACGCTGGTCGGCATTCTGACGCTGGCCCTCGGCCTGGGGGCCAACACCGCCGTCTTCACGCTGGTCGACGCGCTCCTGCTGCGGTCGCTCCCGGTCGAGCGCCCAGAGGAGCTCTATCGGCTGGGCGACACCAACAACTGCTGCGTGAACTCGGGACTGCAGACCAGCTGGTCCCTCCTGTCCTACGCCTTGTTCGATCACCTGCGCAGCAACGCGCCCGAGTTTTCCGACCTGGCGGCGTTTCAAGCGAACACCTTTACGGTCGGCCTGCGCCGCAGCGGCAGCGGCGTGCCCGAATCGGTCCCCGCTCAGTTCGTCACCGCCAACTACTTCCGCGTGTTTGGGGTGAAGGCTGCCGCGGGACGGCTGCTGCAACCAGACGATGACCGGCCTGGGGCGCCTCCCGTGGTCGTGCTGAGCTACCGTGCGTGGGCACGCTTCGGGCTCGACCCATCGATCGTCGGCGGCAACGTCATCCTGAACGGGTTGAACATGACCGTGGCCGGCATCACTGCGCCGGACTTCTTCGGCGACACGATTCGTCCCGATCCCGCCGCGGCGTGGATTCCGATGGGTCAGGAGCCCGCGGTTCGCGGCGACGCATCGATCAAGAACCGGGACGATCAGCATTGGCTGTATGCGATCGGCCGGCTTTCTCCCGGCGCGCAACCACAGGCAGTGGGTAGCCGGTACTACGATCGCGCTTCAGCAGTGGCTCGGCGGCCAGTCGTCGCTGACCAACGACGATCGACACCAGCTTCCACGCCAGCAGATCGTCGTCACGCCGGCCGGCGGCGGCGTGCCGCTGATGCAGCGGCAGTTCTCGAGCTCGCTGACCGTGCTGTTCCTCGCGTCGGCTGTCTTGCTGCTGATTGCCTGCGCCAACCTCGCCAACCTGCTGCTCGCCCGTGCCGACCGCGGCCAGGCCGCGATTCGCGCCGCCCTCGGCGCGTCAGCCCGGCGTCTGATGCGACAGTCCATGGTCGAAGGCATCCTGCTCGCGCTGGCCGGCGGCGCGGCCGGAATCCTGATCTCGTTTGCCGGCACGCGCGCGTTGATCGCGCTCGCCTTCCCCGGAACGGAGTTCGTGCCGGTGACGGCAACGCCGTCGACGTCGGTCCTGCTCTTCTCCACCGCGCTGGCGGTCGCGACCGGCGCGCTCTTCACGGTGGCGCCGGCATGGGCGATGTCGAGGACCGCGCCGCTCGACGCGCTCTCCAGCGTCGGCCGCGGCGTGCATCAGCGATCGTTCGTGCCCAGGCGGTGGCTCGTCATCACGCAAGTGGCCTTGTCGTTCACGATGCTGACGAGCGCGGGCCTGCTCGCCAGCAGCCTGAGCAATCTCGAAGGCCAGCGGCTGGGTTTCGATCCGATCGATCGCACCATCGTACGGGTCGATCCGCCGGCAACTGATCAGTCGCCAGATCGCCTGTCACTTCTCTATGAACGCCTGCGCGAGCGACTCGGTCGTGTGCCCGGCGTCGCGTCAGTGAGTTACGCGTTGTCGAGTCCGATGGACGGGAACAACTGGTCGTCGAGCATCAGCATCGCGGGGCGAACCGTGGATCGGGCGAAGGCATCGTCCTGGAACCGCATCGGGCCCAACTACTTCGACACCGTGGGCACGAGAGTGCTCCGCGGGCGCACGATCGAAGAGCGCGATCGGCCGGGCAACAGACCCGTGACCGTGGTCAACGAAGAGTTCGCCAGGAGCTACTTCGACACCGACGATCCGCTCGGTGCAACGGTTGGAGTCGGCGGTCCGGAACGTGCCGGCGACTTCGAAATCATCGGCGTCGTAGAGGACGTGAAGTACACGAACCCGAATCAGCCGGTGCGGCCGATGATGTTTCTCTCGGCCTTCCAGTCGCCCGACTACGACGACGCGAGCATGCGGAACGTCATGCTCCGCTCGATGATGCTGCGCAGCATCGTGATCAGGACCATGGCCGGCGCGTCGAATCTCGAGCCGGCGATTCGAAGCGCGATCGCCGAAGTCAGCGCCGATGTGAACGTCTCGTGGGTCAGGCCATTGGCGATGCAGGTGAGCGGGAACTTCCGCATCCAGCGGCTGTTGTCGCGCCTGACATCACTCTACGGCGGCCTGGCGTTGATCCTGACGGCGCTCGGCCTCTACGGCGTCACCGCTTACGGTGTCGCGCGGCGCACGCGTGAAATCGGCCTGCGTATGGCGCTGGGCGCGGAGCGATCCAGCATCATGCGAACCGTGATTGGCGGGCCGCTGATCGAAACCATCGTCGGACTTGCGATCGGTCTCCCGCTCGCGATGGTCGTCGGCCGTGCGCTCGGATCGCAGCTTTACGGGCTGGCTGGACAAAACCCGATGGTGTGGAGCCTGACGATCGGCGTCCTCGTGCTGACGTCGATCCTGGCGGCGGCGCTGCCCGCCCGCAGGGCGGCGTCCATCGATCCCGCGCGTGCGCTGCGCGGGGAATAGCTTCTCAGCTATCAGCTTTGGCCGCTGTTTGCTGTTCGCGAGTCGCATTTCGCCAAACGCCAAAGGCGAATAGCCAATAGCGAACTGCCCGGCGCGTTCTTTGCATCCCTCAAGACTAGAGTGCGAGTGTGCGGTTCTATACTGACGCGAACCGCCCGGAGGAACACAATGCCAGCCATGACTCTGCGAAGACACACAGCGATTGGTGTCGCCGTTCTCTTTTTGGTGACGTCCAGTTCAACGGTGTGGACACAGACGAAGATCGTCCCTCCGAAGAACAAGTACTCGCCGGCAGACGACGTGAAGATCGGACGTGAGGCGGCGGCGGAGGTCCGAAAGGAATATCCGATCATCACCGATCGTCAGATCGCTGACTATATGGGCGAGCTCGGCCGCCAGCTGGTGGCGGCGGCGCCGCCTGAGCTCAACCGGCCGGAGTTCGAGTACTCGTTCACGCCGGTGAACTTGAAAGAGATCAACGCCTTTGCCCTCCCCGGCGGACCGATGTTCATCAACCGTGGCATGGTCGACGCCGCGCAGACCGAAGGCGAAGTCGCCGGCGTCATGGCGCACGAGCTGAGCCACGTGCTGCTGCGTCACGGCACGGCCAACGCCACCAAGGCCCAGGGCTTTCAGCTGGGCGCGCTGGCCGGAGCGATTGCCGGCGCGGTAATCGGCGGCGGCGTGGGGCAAGTGATCTCGCAGGGATCGCAGTTCGGCCTCGGGACGTGGCTGCTGAAGTACAGCCGCGAGTACGAAAAACAAGCCGACTTGCTCGGCGCGCAGATCATGGCCCGCGCCGGCTACGACCCGCGCGACCTGGCGCACATGTTCGAGACGATCGAGCGGCAGAGCAAAGGCGGCAGCGGGCCGCAGTGGATGAGCAGTCACCCCAACCCTGGCAACCGCTCGCAGTATCTGGCCGCTGAAGCGGCGCAACTGCAGATCGCGCGCCGGCCGGCCGATCACGGGTTCCAGAACACCAAGCAGCGCTTTGCCTCGCTGCCTCCCGCACGGTCGATGGCCGACGTCGGCAAGCCCGGCGCCGGGGGCAACGGCGAGGATACGTCCTCGGTCGGCACGATCGGCCGCGAGGTTCCGCGTCCCTCGACGCAGTACCGGACCGCGAAAGGCGGCAACCTCTTTCAGGTGAACATCCCGTCGAACTGGACCGCGGTGTCGTCGAACAACTCCGTGAAGTACGTGCCGCAGAACGGTTATGGGCCGGCCCAGGGGGGACAAACGGTGCTGACGCATGGCGTCGAGCTGGGCGTCGCGCGCGGCTCGTCACGCGACCTTCGCGCCGCAACGGATTCGTTGGTGCAGTCGTTCCTCCGCGGCAATCCCGACATGCGTGCGGCGGCGGAGCAATCGAACGTGCGGCTGTCGAACCGCAACGCCATCGTGACACCGCTCGTCGGCCGATCGGCGGTGGGAGGCGACGAGCTCGTCGATCTCTACACGACGCTGCTCAACGACGGGAACCTCTTTTATTACGTCACGGTCGTGCCCGAAGCCGACGCGCGCTATTTCACCGACGCGTTCGATCGGGTCGGGCAGAGCATCAGGCTGAGCGATCGCTGAACACTCGCGATCGCTTCCTGCCATTCGCTGTTCGCTGTTCGCAATTCGCCGTTCGCAAACGCCAATTCAGAATAGCGAAAGGCGAAGAGCGAAGAGCGAAAAGCGAATAGCGAATAGCGAATGGCGAAGAGCGAACAGCGATCAGAGTCCGCTCAACGTCACCGGGCGGTCGAGGAATTTGGCGTATCGTCTCGCCGCCAACTGAATCGCGTCGCGCTCCGATCGACTCACCCGCCCGTGCAACGCGACGGCAACCATGACGGTCCCGCCCCGCTCCGTCGGCTTCCAGCTCCCCGCCAGACGGCCATCGATGACCAGGTAATGAGCGAACACGTCAGGGCCGATGTGCAGCTTTGGCGTCTTCGCGTCGCGCTTCATGAAGACGCGATCCTTGTACGCGATCAGAAACTCGTCGTAGATCGGCAGCAAGTGCGCCGACGGCTTCGTCGTCGTGCGCGATCGAGGCGGCTCGCAGCACCAGCATGTGAGATCCTGCGCGGCGATTCTCGTCAGTCTCGAGCCGAGGACCTCGATGCCGCGCTTGATCGAGCCCTGAGTCAGCCCCGACCACCAGGCGCAATCGCGGACGGTCGCCGGGCCGTGACTGGTGAAATAGCGGAATATGAGCTCCGCCAGCGCCTCATCACCTGACAGCATCAGTGCCGGTGCGACGCGTTCCTCGAGCAGCGCATAGGTGAACTCATGGCCACGACGCGGACCGCTGCAAATCAGACCCTCGAGCTCGGCGTCGATGACCACGAATGCCAGGCGCAGTGTTTTGACGTCGATGCCGGCAAGGCGCAAGGCGCCGGCGATTTCCTTCCGCGTCCTGGTCTGCCCGCCTCGCAGCGTGCGCTCGATCACCTTCCGGCTTTTCGCGAGCAGTGCGGCATCGATGTCGCGCGTGCGGTGATACGTCGCCATGGTCGCCTGCACGCGCGGGCCGGTGAGCGCGAGGACCCACCGGATATCGGCGGGCGTCAGGAAGTGCCACGTCGGCCGCAGCGCGTGCGTGCGCAGGATGTCGCCGCGATCGAACGCCGCCTCGACGTCGGCGTCGGTGAAGCCGGCGCCGCGCAGGCCGAGGCCCCAGCGCGCCGCGGGATACTCCTGCGCCTGGACCGCGCCGAGCCAGCCGACGACGCTGACCGGATCGCCGAGCGTCGTCCGCAGCAGCCGCTGCCGGCGCAGCCGCTCGGCCGCGATGTCGGGGATGGCAGGCATCGCCGTATTATCCATTACCTCACTCAACGTAACCATTACGTATAATGAGGTAATGATGGCGGCGCCCGGGAATCCGTTCGTCTACGGCGAGATCGTCACCGCCGGCGCGTTCGCCGACCGGCAGGGCGAGCGCGACCGGCTGCGCGGCGACCTGGCCGCCGGCCAGAAGGTGTTTCTGATCTCGCCGCGGCGCTACGGCAAATCCTCGCTGATTCGCGACGTCATGCGCGGCCTGGGGCGCGACGGCGTGCTCACCGTGGAAGTGACGGTCGCGGCCTCGAGCTCGTACGTCGGCTTCCTCGAAGCCTATGCCAAAGCCCTGGTCGCCGCCGACACGCCCCGCGGGCGGGTGCAGCGCTGGGTGGCGGATCTGTTGAAGACGCTGCGCCCGGAAGTCCGGTTCGTCCCGCCCGGGGACCTGCCGGGCTCTCAACCCAGCTTTACGCTCTCCTTTCCCGCGGTCCGCACCGCGCGCGATACGGCGCGGCTGGCGGCGGAAGTGTTCGCGCTCCCCGGGCGAATTGCGGCCGCTCGCAAACAACGGATGGCCGTGGCGCTCGACGAGTTTCAGGCCATCGCGGCGTTCAACGGCGGCACGGTCGAGGCGGCGCTGCGCGCCGCGGTTCAGGATCAGCGGATGGTCGGCTACGTCTTCGCCGGATCGGAACCGTCGTTGATGGAGCGCATGCTCGGCCCGCGACGCCCGTTCTACAAGGCCGGACCCGTGGTGCGCCTGGAAAAGATCGACGCCGCCGTGTTTGCCGACTTCATCGAGCGGCGGTTCGTCGCCGGCGGGCTGAAACCTGAACCAGGTCTGGGCAGCGCGATTGTCGAGCTCGCCGGCAACGTCCCCTTCGATGTGCAACGCCTCGCCCACGAGACCTGGGACGACGTGAAAGCCTCGGGCCGGCGCACCGCCGGCCTGGAGACGCTGCATGGGACCCTCACCCGCCTGCTCGGCGAGCAGCACACGGTGTTCGAAGAGGCGTGGCAGCGGCTCACGCTGCCGCAGCGCGCGGTGCTGCGCGCGCTCGTCCTCGAAGAGGGGCGCGAGTTGATGTCGGCCGACGTCCGCACGCGCCATCGGCTGCCGACCGCATCGACGGTGCAATCGGCGCTCGCGGCGCTCGTCCGTCAAGACGTCGTGATGCGCGAGGGTGCGCGTTATGTCGTCAGCGATTCGCTGTATCGGGAATGGGTGGCACGCCGGACTTACTGATTACTACCCGACAGTCAACTATGGCGATAGACCTTTAGGTCTTTCGTTCAACGCTCGATGCCGAACCTTGAGGCTTTCTCGAGGGCGTGGGCGAGAGGGCTTTCTGAAAGCCAGTTGGCCGGGGGCTCACGACGCTCTTTCCAGCGCCTGTTGCATCTCCCACGCAATCCAGCGCGACTCCTCCTCGTTGAGGTTCGGCGAGGCGGTTACGTTGATCAACGCAAAGCCGTCCTTCTTTCCGATATAAACCGCTGAAGGAAGGCGAACGATCTTCCCGTAGGTATCTCGAGAGTACTTGCGGGCGAACGGCCGCAGGCCGCGATAGATACGAATCGCATCCGGAGAAATCACCACGCGGCGGACGTAAAGCACCCAGCCGAGCGACGAGATGCCGCCGACCACGGCGGCGACGATGATCCAGATCACGCCGGCCTTTGGCACGACATCATCGACCAGCGGAATCACCGGCAACCCGTCCAGCTGTGGCTTGATCACCGCGAGCCCGATTTCCGGGGCCAGGCTGCGCAGCGCGCTGATCCCGACGACCGTCGCCAGCGCGCCCAGCAAGAGGCAGATCCAGAATGACAGGCGCAGCCCGTAGGAAATCCTGAGGCCATCGGCGGTCGTTTCGACGCCGATCTTGGTACCGGCCGGACGATCCGTGGGCTTGTGTGCGTTCTCCCAGCCGCCCTCGCTCAGCGCCGCCTTCAAGAGATCCGCCTCGGTCAAGGTGCCGGCTTTCGCGAGCACTTCTTCGGCAATGCCGCGCGGTGCTTCGTCGGCGCGCTTCAACAGCGAGTCGTCGACATCCTTGGTCCAGATGCGGGTGTTGAGATCGAGCTCCTGGACGACGAACTCGGCCAGGCCGAAATGCTCCGCCATCTCTTCGATCGCTTCGCGAGAGGTCGTGGAGGCGACACTCGGCTCAAAGAGCGAGCGGCCGAAATGAATGGCGAGGTAGGCGCGATTCCCCTTGAAGGCCAGAAAGATCGTCTTCTCGGCTCGAGCCGAAAGCGCCAGGATCCGCTCCATCATCGACGGCGTGAGGATGTACCGCGCTTCGACCGGATCGGATCCATAAACGACGAACTTCGCCTCGAACTCCGGGTTCTCGAGCTCGATCTTGCTGAGCCCGTCGCGCGAGTTGAGCTCGCAGGACCCGACTCGCTCCGGCTGAACGATGGTGAGGCCCTGCAGCGCCTTGTTGAAGTCAAGGTGGAAGAACAGGCCATGAAAGACCACGTGCGTCGTGCTGTTCTTGCCGCCCGTCGTATAGCTGCGCCGGACTTCGGCCGCTTCGAATGGTGTCCGGCCGATGGTGCCGCGGACCCTGTCGTCGCTGCTCGTGCCGCCGCGCGTGGCAAAGATGCCCGCGGCGTCAACGATCTCGGCCGGGATCCCTTCGTGGGCGACGTAGTCGGCCCCCGGCGAGACGACCTTGAAGATCTCGGAGACGACCTCGCGCTTGAACCGCGCCGTGTAGTTGACGTACGTCGTGAATCCTGGAATCAGGTAGCGAAAGCCCGCGATCATCGTGCCGGTGAAGATCGCCGCAATCAGCACTGCCTTCAGCAGGAACGACGCCGATTCGGAGAGCGAGCCGGCGTAGAGATCGCTCGTGGCAAACAGGACCACCGGTCCGCCCATGAGCAGGAGGACTCTGATCGCGTAGCCTTTCAGCGCAATCCGAAGCCCCTCGAGAGCCTCGATTCGAGGGCGAAGCGTCGACTCGTAGAGCTCGCCCACCCGGACCCGATCGACACTCATGATGAAAAGCCGGCGCTCGGCACGGTGCGGTCGGCTGCGGAGGCTTCAAACACCTGGCGGCGCGCGAACCCGAACGGGCCTGCCAGCAGGTTGGTCGGAACGGTCTCGATGAGCGTGTTGTACGACGTCACCGACGCGTTGAAGGCGCGCCGGGCTGCGGCGATTTGGGCTTCGACCTCGTTCAGCGATCGCTGGAGCGTCACGACGGTGTCGCTCGCCTTGAGCTGCGGGTAGGCCTCGAACCGGGCCACGACGCCGCGCAGCAGCCCTGACATCTGGTTATCCAGCGCCATGCGCTCGTCGGTTGAAGCGCCGGGCGCGCTCGCCTTTTCTCTGAGTGTCGTCAACTCCTCCAGCAACCCCCGCTCGTGGGTCATGTACCCCTTGACGCTGTCCACGAGCTTCGGGACCAGGTCACAGCGCTGCTTCAGCTGCACGTCGATCGTGGCAAACGCGTTCTCGACGCCGTTTCGTCCCCGTACCAGCCGGTTGTACATGGACACAACCATCAACAAGACGATGATCGCGACCACCGCAACGGCAATTCCGATGTACATCACTCCTCCTCAACAGGCTCACCTTGAACCAGCGGATTCCAAGCCAAACACTTTCAGGTGGAGATCGGACGTTCTACGCCGCTTCGATCGGGGCCGCGTGCGAGCGCGGCGGCACGCCGCTGCGACTGCTCGACGGCCGGGGGCCGGGCGGCTGGCCCAGGTAGTTCCGCTCACGCGCTCGAATCGCCTTGTATCGCGCAAAGACCTGCCGTGAGCTCTCGAGCCCGAGAGCGGATCGCCAGCTGCTGCCGCGGAAGGTGTGCGCCAGCATCTGGTGGCCGTGCCGCAGCACGAACGCCGGATAGTGTCGAATCGCCACCGGCAGGTGGCGCAGCTTCATCCAGCGCTCCGACCGCCAGCGCATGAATTCGATGTCGTCGGCGCTGACATGCTCGCTTCTGACCACCGCCGTCGTCCCGTCGTACTCCTCCATGCGCTCGTTGACGATCAGGTTCTTCTCGCGGAAGTCCTTCGTCATCGGCGTGCCCGGATAGGGGGTCGGGTGCTGGATGTACGGCCAGTCCACGTATCGCCGCGCGAACGCCAGATTGGTCTCGATCGATTCCCGGGTGTCGTTCGGATTGCCGACGATGATCCCGCCAACCACATACATGCCGAAGCGATGCAGCAGGTCGATGGCGCGCATCGTGGCGTTGCCGGTCCGGCGCCCGCCTTCGCGCGTGGCGTTCTTGGCCGACGCCCGCAGAAACTCCAGGTCTTCGTCGAGCACGTTCTCGATGCCGAGGAACACGTAGCGGAATCCCGCCGCCCTCATCAAGGGCGCGAGCGTCTCGCCGTGGCTCGCGATCGAGGACGTCATCGCCTGCACGAGATACTCGATATCGTTGAACCCCGCGTCGATGATGGCGCGGCACAGCGCCTCGAACCGCGCGACATTCAGCGTGATGTTGTCGTCGACGATGAAGATGGTGCGGGCGCCGCGGCTGCGCGCATCGCCGATGTCGGCCAGCACGCGGGTGAAGTCGAACGTGTGGAAGTTGCGCCCGCGCATCTCGATGATCGAGCAGAAGCTGCAGTCGTAGGTGCATCCGCGCGAGGTTTCGACGATGTCGATACCGCGCCCCATGAAGGTGTAGCCGGTCAGGACGCGTGCGCCGCGATTCGGCAGCGCGATGCCCTCGTCCTTGAGATGGCTGACATGCCGAGGTGGTCCGTGACGAAAGCGCGCCGTCTCTGGATCGCGAACCGAGAGACCAGGTATCTCAAAGCCCGTCTCGCCGTGGCGGCGATCGGCGGTGAGCTCGCTGACTGGCCGCGAAGGCGGAAGCGCACGGAGCAGCTCGCGGAATGTGAGGTCGCCCTCGCCGCGGACCAGAAAGTCGATGCCGGCGTCCGGCGCTTCGTAGGCCTCCGGGGCGAGACTCGGATCGTAGCCGCCGGCCACGACCCGAACCTCCGGCTTCATTTGACGAATCAGGCGGACGATCGCGAGCGCGGTGTGGCGCTGGAAGGTCATCACCGACATTCCGACGACCTCGGGATCGAGGTCGCGCACCAGGCGTTCGACCGTCTGACGGACCGACGCTTGCGCGAGGATCAGGTCGGCAATCGCCACCTGATGATGCCGATCGACGTTGCCGGCGAGAGACGCCAGCGCGCCGTTGGGCATCCGCATGGTGAGAGAAGGCGTGTGCTCGAACGAGTCGGGCATCGAGAGCAACAACACGCGCATCTCATCAGCCCTACCTTTCTTTCTTCGTTCTTCTTTCTTGTGTCTTCTGCGGGCGTCTACTGCCCTCCGGCCAACATCTTTTTGATCTGCGCCACGGTGTTGTTGACGCCGATCATCTGGATGTCCTTGCCGATCTCCTTGGTCGACGGGTGCGGATCACCAGTCAGCCCATTGTTGACGCGAGGCGGAGCGTTGGGATCCTGCTGACCGCCGCGCCCGCCGCCTTGGCCGCCGCGTCCGCCCTGCTGCGGCGGTGGCGCCTGACCCGCGGCTGTCGCCGCCTCGCGGGCGATGCGCGCGTCACGCGCCGCTTTCCACTGCTCGGGTGTCTGCCCGGTGGGATCGAACGGCACGGTCTTGTAGATGGGACGCACGTAGATGCCAGGGGCCGGCTCGAGATAGAGCATCTTCGCCGTCTCCATCACCGCGCCGTGACCGCCGATGGGCAGCTTGTGCTCGTACATGTACATCTGCACATCGTCCTGATACTTCGAGTAGAAGTCGGGGACGTAGTAAACGCGGACGCCCTTTGGCGCCCACACCTTGTCCATTTCTTCGGAGGCCTCCTTCATCATGCGCTGGCCGCCGCCGTGGTCGCCCATGACGAAGATGTTCTTGAAGCCGTTCCACGCCATGCTCTGGATCTCGGCGAGCTTGAGCTGCTTGAAGACTTCGGCCGAGACGGTGATGCCGCCAGGCGTCTTCGTGCCTTCGTTGACACCGGTTGCGCCGACGTCGATCGGCATCACCGGCGCCACCAGCGTGTTGCCGAGAGCCTTGGCCACGTCGATCGCAGTGGCGCGCGACATGATGGTGTGGCCGCCAAGAATGTTGTGTGGCCCTCTTTCCTCAGTGCCGCCATTGACGATGAGCACGTTGGTGGCGCCCGCCTGCTGCTTCGCAATCACTTCTGTGTGCGTGAGCAGCTCGAGCTCGACCACCTCGCTCACCGGCTTTCCCACCTGAGCCAGGGCCGAGGTCGCGACGAGCGACAGGCCGCACAAGAATCCCACTGTTGTCTTCATAGATCCCCCGCGAAAATGACCGCCCGGTCGGACAGAATCCCTGCATTCTATCCGTCATCCGGCAGCCGGCAACCGGCAACCGGCAACCGCGGGAGGAACAGGCATTCCGGCAACCGGCAACCGGCAGCCGGCTACTGGCAACCCGAGGAGGAACAAGGATTCCGGCAGCCGGGAACCGCCATCATGCAACCGGGGGTGCCGGCGAGGCTTTTCGCCGCTCGACAATGCTCGGGGCGATGGGGAGCGTCGTCGAACCATCGAACGGTCGCGAAAAGCGAACTGCGAGCTGCGAACCGCGACCACGCTCCGGGTGTTAGTCTCTTGGCCATGAGCGCGACTCTGTTTCGGACGACCGTGGCGTTCGTCACTGCTGGTTGCGTGCTGGTCAATGCGTCTGCGCAAACCCCGGCCCCTGCACCTCCCGCCGCGCGGCCGGTGCCGACCTCGGCCTGGGCACCCAAGCCGATCAAAACGCCCGGCTACACGCCGCCGCAAAAGCCGTGGGTGAAGCTGGCCGATCTGAAAGCCCGGCACAAGGGCTCGCCGAACTGGCGCGAGCTGATCGTGGACGATGGGCGGCTGACCGGCGAGTACGTGTCGGCGGCGCCAGGCACAACGGTGAATCCGCGATTTCATCCAGACACGCGCGAGTGGTTCGCGGTGGTCGAAGGTCAAGTGCGCGTCGAGATCGAAGGCCAGGAGCCCTTCACGGCCATTCGAGGATCGCTCGTGAACATCCCGCGCCAGACGATCTACTCGCTGCAGACGATGGGCGACTCGCCGAGCTTGCGCTGGATCGTCAACGTCGCTCGCGCGAAAACGCTCTATCCGCAAGGCGGGGAGCCGCCTCTGCCTCCGCCGGAGGGCACGGCCTGGGTGCCGGTGACGGTCAATCGAACGCCGTCACGGTACGACGAATTCAATCAGCCGCATCTGAACATTCACGAGGCGGGGGCCAAGAACGAGAAGTACACCGGTGGACGCTTCATCCGCGATGACAAGTCCGAGATGCTCGTCATCTACGGTCACGAGAAGAATCTTCCGCCGCTCGATTCCAGCGACAAGGGGCACTTCCACCCCGAGAGCGCTGAATTCTGGCTCGTGTTCACCGGCCAGATTCGCTACTCGTTCGAAGGTCAGCAGCCGTTTGTGGCGAGCGAGGGAGACATCGTCTATGTGCCGGCGAACACGTGGCACGCGACGAGGTTCTTCGGCCCGGAGCCGGCGTGCCGCCTGTCGATCACCGAATACGTCGGCAACACGCTGCTGCTCGAGCCGCGGAAGTAAGGGGATGGTCGATCGACGACTGCGGAGACCGAGGCTCGGGTAGTGCTGGAAGGTATGGGAGGTATGAACGCGATGTGCCTCCCAGCACTCCCTCACCTCTTATAAAGCGTTGGCGAGCGACGCGATATCCGACCGCGCTTCGGCGCGCGCCCGGTCCGCTTCCACCGCCGCGTTCGCCTTCGGCTTCAGTTCGGCAATCGCGCGATCCAGCGTCATCCCTTCTCGCAGCACGCGTTGCTTGAGAAGCACGAACGGCACTTCCGTGTTCTTCGCGGCGTGCGCCACCGAAGCGAAGAGCTCGGCATCGCGGAATCCCTCCGAAGCGATCTTCATGTTCGCGCCCTTGTTGAGCAGCGGCTGCAGGCGATCGAGGAGCTCAGGCGTTTGCGGCGAGAGCTTCGGCAGATTCGGCGCGGCAG
This sequence comes from uncultured Acidobacteriota bacterium, assembly GCA_963773045.1. Lineage (GTDB taxonomy): Bacteria > Acidobacteriota > Vicinamibacteria > Vicinamibacterales > UBA2999 > 12-FULL-67-14b. The sequence continues at coordinate 229,953 of CAVYZT010000006.1, forward strand.
TAGCGGTTCTTCCTGCCGCTTCAGGCGCCGCGCTTGGTTGCGCGGCGGATTTGCTGCGTGCCGGCTTCGCCGGCGCGGCAATGGGCTCCTCAGGAACAGAGGTAGCGGTTTCGCTTACCGTCGTGGGAGATGACGCGCGGTTGGCGATGTTTGGCGCGACCCAAATTCCGAGAACGATCACACCAACGAGGCCCAGGATCCAGGCCGTCGCCTTACCAGTCGTCATGAAAGCACCTCCTTGCGTCTACTTACACTGCAAGAATCGGTGCCAGTTTGCTGGTTCTTTAGAATCAGGAACTTAGGCGCGGCTGGCGCCGCTGAGGCGGGCGCCAGCCGGTAAGAATTGCAGGTAGGAAGACGGGCGTCTTTACTTCCGCGCGGCGCTCCACGAGCCGCCCGCGCCACCGGTGATGGTGCCTTTCATGCTGTTCCCGTCGACTCGCCCGGTGTAGCGCTGACTGCCGACGCTGAAGCTGATTTCCGGACCCACGAGCTTGCCGCTCACGATTTTCGCGGTGCCCATGGTGCCGTCGAAGTTCTGGAATTTCTGCGCGATTGTCAGGGTTCCCGGCGGCGTCATCTGCCAGGTGCCTTCGACCTTGGCCGGCACCATCCAGAAGTGCGCCGTGCACCAGCTCGTGCACTCTCCGGCGATCGTCTCGCTCTGATCGGGCTCCCAGTCTTCCATCGTGAACGTGTTGGTCGCGATGCGAGTGCCGGGCTTCAGATTCAAAATCGCGGGCCGCAGCTTCATGTTGATCGACGGCAGCAGGAACATCGTGATGACCGTCGCCTTGGACAGGTCGGTCTCGAACAGATCACCCTGGATGAACGTCGCCTTCCCGTCCACCCCGGCCGCGGTCGCATTCTTCTTCGACAGCGCGACCATGTCGGGGTTGAATTCGACGCCGATGCCGGTCGCGCCACGCTTGGCGGCGGTGATGACGGTGCGGCCGTCGCCCGATCCCAAATCCATCACGACATCCTGGGGCGTCACCTTGGCGAGGTCGAGCATCTTGTCGACCAGCGCCTGATTGGTCGGGACCCAGACGACGTCTTTGCCGGCCTGCCCGACTTGCGGCTCGAACGGTTTTTGAGTGCCCTGAGCGACCAGACGGCCCGGCAGGGACACGCAGAGGGACAAGAACACTATCCACGCGAACAAACGTGCTGTCATGCTGCTCTCCGGTTAAGGGTATGCGCTCCGCGCGGCCCACGCCGATCGCTTTCGGCCGTCAGAACCAGCTTCCGGCCGGAGGCTGGAGCCGCGCTGAGAGCTGAGAGCCGAGAAGCGGAAAGCCGGGTGGAGCGCTGGCAAGTGAGAATACTACGCCCAGCGCGGCCGAAACGTTGACGGGTCTATGCCGGACGAGCGGAGACCGCCGCGGGCTTGGCCCCTGGAGCGACCAGGTTGATTCCGGCCCGCTTGAGCATGGCGTCGAAGCCGACTTTGTCCACTGCCTTGGCCATGGCCTCTTCAGGGGCCACGAGCGTCTTCGTCACCAGCTCAAGCAACGCATCGTTGAGGCTGACCATGCCGTTCGCCTTGTTGACCTGGATGATCGAGGGGATCTGGAACGTCTTCGACTCGCGAATCAGGTTGCCGATGGCCGACGTTGCGATCAGGACCTCGAGCGCGGCGACCCGGCCGCCGCCGATCTTGCGGCACAACGTCTGGGCGATGACGCCCTTGAGCGACTCGGACAGCATCACGCGAATCTGCGCCTGACGATCGGCTGGAAACTGATCGATCACGCGATCCACCGTGGACGCGGCGGTCGTCGTGTGCAGCGTGCCGAAGACCAGGTGTCCGGTCTCGGCCGTCTCGATCGCGATCGCCACCGTCTCCAGATCCCGCAGCTCGCCGACCAGAAGAATGTCGGGATCTTCACGGAGCGCCGCGCGCAGCGCGTCCTTGAACGAGTTGGTGTGCGTGCCGACCTCGCGCTGGTTGATCAGGCACTTCTTGTTCTCGTGGACGAACTCGATCGGATCTTCGATCGTGATGATGTGATCCGGGCGCACCCGGTTCACGTAGTCGATCATCGCGCAGAGCGTCGTCGACTTGCCCGATCCCGTCGGCCCGGTCACGAGCACGAGTCCCTTGTTCAGATGACAGAGCTGCATGATGTGCGGCGAGAGACCCAGTGCCTCGGCCGTGAGGATCTTGCTCGGGATGACACGGAACACCGCTCCGGGGCCCTTCCGATCGGAAAAGATGTTCGATCGAAAGCGCGCCAGATCGGGGATCTGTACGCGAAGTCCGTGTCGTTGCGCTCGAGAAACTCGTGCTTGTTCTTCTCCGGGATGATCGGCTGCAGCAGACGGCGCAGCACCTCCTCGGTGAACGGGGTCGAGGTGTCGTTGAGCGGCTGCATGTGGCCGTCCTTGCGGACCATCGCGACGTTGCCCACACACAGATGAAGATCGGAGGCGCCAAGTTGAACCATGGCGTGAAACAGCTGGTCGATCGGCGGTCGGTCGCTCATACCGACATGTATCGGCACGGGGTTCAATGGGTTCAATGGGTTCAGGAGGTTCAGTTGGGGTTGTAGAGGCGGGTCTTTAGACCCGCCTGCGCGGAGGCGCTATGATCGACGGCCAATCCCACGGGAGCCCACTGTGATCGTCAAATCGACTCGCGCTGTACTTCTCGCTTTTGCTCTTCCCGCCCTGCTCGTCGGGCTCGGCGACAACCCCTCGGCGCAACGCGCGTCCAAGGCTCAGGCCACCGTCGCCGACGACCCCGACTTCGCGGCGTTTGTGAAGAGCGCCACCACCAAGCCGGAGTTCTCCTCTCCGCTCGTCGATCACTTGCCGAAGAAAGCCGGCGTGCCGACGCCGAAGGATGTGCTCGGGTATCACGTGGGGGCCGAAAAGAAGCTCACCTACTGGGCGGATCAGCAGAAGTGGTATCGCGCGCTGGAACAGGCGCTGCCCGGCCGCGTCAAGACGAGCGTGATCGGCAGGACCGAAGAGGGTCGCGAGATCATGATCGTCTACGTCACCTCCGAGGCGAACCTCAACACACTCGAGCAGAACCGCGCGAACCTGCGGCGTATCGCCGACCCGCGCGGCTTGAGCGCCGATGAAGCCAAGAAGCTCGTCGCCAGCACGAAGCCTCACTATCACCTGAGCGCGGGACTGCACAGCGGCGAGACCAACACCTCAGAGATGCTGATGGAGCTGACCTATCGCCTGGCGGTCAGCGACGAGCCGTACATCCAGCAGATTCGCGACAACGTGATCGTGTCGACGGTCCCGACCACCGACATCGACGGCCGCGATCGCTATGTCGATTGGTACTACGCCTACAAGATCAACGAGGGCTACGACGGCGGCGAAACTTACGGCGAGCCGCCCTACTGGGGCAAGTACGTCTTCCACGACAACAACCGCGACATCAACTACGGCGTCGACACGCTGCGCACGTATTTGAAGTGGTACCTCGAATGGGTGCCGCCCATCTGGCACGACCTCCACGAAGCGCAGACCTTGCTCTACACCTACAGCGGCGGCGCGCCGCAGAACGCCAACTGGGATCCCATCCTCTACAGCGACCTGATGTTCTTTGCGACCTACGAAGTCAGCAAGCTGACGGGCTACGGTATGCCGGGCGTCTGGCACTTCGGCTTCATGGACGCGTGGTCACCCGGCTATCTCGCCATCGCCGCGCAGAATCACAACGGCATGCTGCGGATGTACGAGATCTTCAATCAGCAAGGCGCCAACACGAAGAAGGCGCGGTTCACCGGCGCACAGGCGACGCGTCAATGGTATCGGCCCAACCCGATGACCGGCGAAGCCGATTGGTCGATTCGCAACTCGGTGAACTACTCCGAGACCGCCGTCCTCACTGCGCTGGAGCTCACGTCGAAGGTTCCGGCCATGGTCGTGGAGAACTACTACAAGAAGTCGATCAACGCCGTGAACAAGGGCTCGACCAAGGCGCCGTACGGGTTCGTGATTCCAAGCGGCCAGGGCGACCAGACGAAGGTCGATCGCATGGCCAACCTGCTTCGCGTGCAGGCGATCGAGGTGCACCGCGCCACCTCGGAGATCAAGGTGAAGGAGGGCACCTTCCCCGCCGGCTCCTACATCATCAAGCTGAATCAACCGTACGGCCCGCTCGCCAAGACGCTGCTCGAGAAGCAGGTGTATCCCGATGCGGCGCTCAACACTTACGACGACAGCGCGTGGACGATGGGGCTGGCGAACAACGTCGACGTGAAAACGATCGAGGACAAGACCGTTCTGGATGTGCCGGCCACTCTTCTGACGTCGGATGTCGCAACGCCCGGAGTGATTGGGGATGGGTCAGGTGGGGCGGGCTTGTCCGCCGAAGCTCGGAGCCCGAGCGCCGGAGCGAAGGCGGATGGGGTGATCGTCGTCAAGCACAACGGCGCGCTCAATCTGGTGACGCTGCGCTATCGCTTGAAGGACGTGGCGATCAAGGGCGCCAAGGCGTCGTTCAAAGCTGGCGGCACCGACTATCCGGCAGGTTCGTTGATCATCCCCGCCTCAGACCGTGCGCGCCAGGAGATTGAGAAGCTCGGCCTGGTCGCCATCGCTTTGCCTTCGGCTCCCGATGTCGAGACCACCGAGGTCGATCTCCCGCGCATCGCCGTGTTCACGACGTGGTCGAACACCGAAAAGGTCGGCTGGGTACGACTGGCGTTCGATCGGTTCGAGATCCCATTCGACCTCATTCACAAAGATCACGTGAAGCAGGGCGGGCTGCGCGCCAAGTACGACGTCATCGTCATGCCGCATCAAGGCAACAGCGGCAAGAGCATCGTCTACGAGCAACCCAAGCTGTCCAAACCGTTGCCCTATCGCAAGAGCGACAAGTACAAGAGCTTCGGGTTCTACACGGAGACCGACGATGTCCGCGGCGGAATGGGACTGGAGGGGGCAGCGGAGTTCCAGAAGTTCGTCGACGAGGGCGGCGTCTTGATGAGCTTCGGGATCGCCAGCACGTTCCCGGCGGAGTTTGGGATTGCGAAAGGCGTGGACACGCAAACCGCGCAGCCGGGTTTCTACGCGCCGGGGCCCTACGTGCAGAGCGAGATCCTGATCCCGACTCACCCCGTGGTGTTCGGCTACGACCAGAAGATGCTGCCGGTGCGTTATGCGGGCGGTCCGTTCCTCCAGGCCGGGCCGCCGCCGGAGGCCGTGGCGTTTCTCGGTGCGTCACCGTATCGGCCCCAAGTGGTGGCGCGCTTCGTCGGCGGCGACGCTGGAGTGCTGAGCGGAGTGATGCGGGGCGCCGATCAGATTCGCAATCGTCCGATGATCGTCGACGCGCCCTCGGGGAAGGGGCACGTGCTGCTGTTCACGAACAACCCGATCTATCGATGGCAGACCTTTGCCGAGCACGAGATGGTGTTCAACGCGTTGATGTATTGGAACGATCTGCCGGCTGCAGCAGCAGCGAAGCCAGTACCAACGGCACCGGAAAAATAGAACGCGAAACGTGAATGGCCGCGGAGACACGGAGAATTCTCTGAAATAGATGCGCTCCGCGCCTCCGTGCTTCCGCGGCTGCGTACGTGACGTCCTAATCGGCTCTGAGCGCGACTGCGGGATCGACTCTTGCGGCGCGGCGTGATGGCAACAGGCTCGCCGCCATCGCGACAACGATCAGCAGGACGACGACGACGATCAACGTCAGCGGATCGCGCGGGTTGGTTTCGCGCAGGAACGATTGCAGGATTCGACTGAGCCCGAGCGCGCCGGCAAGCCCGATCGCCAACCCGAGCCCCAGGTGAAACGCGGTTCGGCGCAGGAACAGCCAGAGAACCTGCGTCGACTTGGCGCCCAGCGCCATGCGGACGCCGATCTCCTGGACGCGCTGAGCCACGCCGTGGGCGGTCAGCGCGTACAGACCGACCGACGCCAGAGTCAGCGCAATCAGCGCCAGCGTCAGGAGCCACGAGCCAATGACCCGGGTGGGATAACGAGAGCGGGCGACGGCCTCGTCGAGCGTCTGAATCGCAAACAGCGGCAGATCGGGATCGAGTTCCGCAACCGCTTCGCGCAAGGCACTCACTGCCGCTGCCTTGGTGCTGTGGGTCGGCGGTCCCGCCGACCGGACGATGATCGAGACGACGCGCTGCGGCGCCCGTTCGGCGTCCATCGGGACGTACACCACGGGATCGTCCATCCGATCAGGAAAGAAATTGGGCAGCGTCGGAACGACACCGACGATGGTGAGCCAGGGAGCACGATCGGGCGGCAGCGTGGCTCCGCTCAATTGGATCCGCTGGCCGAGCGCCTCCGCATCCGGAAAGTGCTTCGCGGCAAAACGCTGATTGACGATGACGGCTTCGCGAGCCGGCTGACCATCCGCGTCGGTCAGAGCACGGCCGCGAACCACTGGCAGCCCGAGCGTCTCGAAATAGCGCGGGCCGATGTCGACAAACGAGGACGGCGAGGGTTTGTCTGCAGTCGTCGCCGGCCGCCCTTCGATCGCGAGCATACGTCCGCCAAAGCCGAGCGGTTGAAGCGGGATGTCGCTCGCCAGCGTAGTGGAGGCAAAGAGCGGGTTCTGGCTGAGCCGGGCACTCAGCTCGCCAACGAACTGCTGCCGGAGCGCCGGCGACTCATACTTACGGACGGGCAGCTCGACGCGCACGGTGATGACATTGCCTGTGTCGATGACGAGATTCTTCAGATAGAGCGCGAAGAAGCCGCGAATGACGAGCCCGGTTTGGGTGAGCAGGATAAGTGTCAGCGCCAGCTCGCCAACGAGAAGCGCACCGGTCCACCGCCGCGCGCGCACGGCGCCCGACGCGCGACCACCGTCTTTCAGAACCGCGTTGACGTTGGTCTTCGACAGATGCCACGACGGAATCAGGCCGATGCCGAGGCTCGCGATCAGGCTGAGCACACCGAGGAACATCCACGCGACGCCGTTCATGTCCAGATCGACCCAGTAGGGCCGCACGCCTTGGTCCGGCGCGCTGATCTCCACGCTGTCGAACGCCACGGCCATGGCGGAAGCCCCGTAGCGCGACAGCACGAACCCGATCGCGCCAGCACAGAGCCCAATCAAGCCACACTCGATGAGGACCTGCCGCGTGATGCGCCAGCGGGTCGCGCCAAGCGAGGCGCGAATCGCGATCTCACGGGATCGATGCGCTGAACGAGCGAGCAACAGGCTGGCGACGTTGGCGCACGCGATCAGCAGCACGAACGCCACCGCGCCCATCAGCGGCGCAAAGAATCCCCACGTGCCGCCGACGTAAGCCTCTTTGAGCCTGGTCACGACCGCTCGCTGCTGGCTGTTCGGGTCCGGATGGTCCGCGGCTGCGCCGTTGACGATCGCTTGGAGCTCCGCTTTGGTTTGGGCCACCTCAGCGCCCGGCACAAGCCGGCCGATTACGTGCAGGTTGCGACGGCGGCGCTCAGTCGTGGTCAAACCCGGCAGTTGTGACAGCGGCATCCACACACTCGCCATAAGCGGATAGCCGAAGCCCGGTGGCATGACGCCGATGATGGTGGTGGGTGTCTCGTTGATTCGGACGCCGCGTCCGATCACCGAAGGATCAGCGCCGTATCGGCTCTGCCAGATCTTGTAGCTGATCATCGCCACTGCCGCCGCGCCAGGCTGCTCATCGTCGCGGGTAAACCGCCGTCCGAGAATCGGCTCTGCGCGAAGCAGTTGGAAGAGCACGCTCGAGACGTAGGTGCCTCGCATGCGCTCGGCGGCTCGTCCGACCTCGCTCAAGTTCATCGTCCCGCTGGAGTCGGCGCTCAGGCCCTCCAGCGAGCGCGGGGCCTCGGCGAACCGCAGGAAGGTCTCGTAGTCGACTTGATCTTGCCCGCCGCGGTCGATGAGCTTCACGTCGACGAGACGATCCGGCTCCGCGAATGGCAGGTCGCGGAGCATAGCCGCGTTGAAGATGGTGAAGACAGAGTTGTTGACGGCGATCCCAAGCGCAAGCGCGATGATCGCGGCGGCGGTGAAGCGGCGATCCTTCAGCAACATCCTCACGCCGAAGCGAATGTCCTGGGAGATGTCCTGCAGCCACGGCCAGATCCACACGTCGCGCGAGTACTGGCGGGCCGACAGATCGTTGCCCATCGCTCGGCGAGCCGCCGGAGCTGCGTCGCCGGGCGCGACGCCACCGTCGCGAAGCTCCTGCTCTTTCATCTGCTGATGGAAGCGCAGCTCTTCAGCGAGGTCGGACTCATGCTCGCTGCGCCGGATCATCCACGAGAGACGACGGAGAAGTGGGTGCATGATCGGTGGTCGGCGGTCGGGGGTCGGTCGTCGGTGGTCGTGGTCGCTACGTCGCCAGGACTCTATGAATCGCGAGGATGATCCGGTCGAACTCGTCCCGCTCCTGGGCCAGACGCTTCTTCCCGGACGCGGTGAGTGTGTAGAAGCGCGCGCGTCGGTTATTGTCCGACACGCCCCACTCGCCTTTCACCCATCCCTGCAGCATCAGGCGCTGCAGCGCCGGATAGAGCGAGCTCTCTCCAACCTGGAGGACTTCCTCCGACGCGCGCCGAAGCTCCTGCGCGATGCCGTAGCCGTGCGTTTCCCCTCGCTTGAGGATGTTGAGGATCAACAGGTCAAGCGTGCCAGGCAGCAGGTCGGGCGGCTCGTGCGCTCCCATCGTTTGTCGATGGGAGTATGGCGCCGCCGGGCTCGCGCGTCAACCCCCATCGTCTATCGATGGAAGGGCGGGCGGAGTGTCGAGGCGAGTTTCAACCACTCCCGCTTCTAGCGGCTGCGGGTCGATCCGGCCGGCCGTGTGCCTGTCGAGCGCAGCAGGCCCAACCTGATGGCGGCATCCCGGACGAGGTTCACGTCGGTGGGATCGATATCCGCGGTACCTGTGGTTGCCGTAATGCTGTGTCCGCCGCCGCAGTGCCGGTCGATGCACTCCCGAAGCTTGCGCCAGTCGATGCCCAACCGTTCAAGCGCCTCGGGTGTGAGCGCGCCGAGCAGACACTTGAGCCGGTCGCACCACTTGTCGCCATCGTCGGTCGGGTGCGTGGTCGGGGTGTCGCCGCCGTGATAGGTGAAGCCAGTGACGAGTTGCTCGCGAGTGAACGCGTAATCGCGCAGTGTCTCACCGGCGGCGAGGACGTGGAAGTGGTAGACACCGGTCTGCTGACCGATCTCGACGGTCTCGAAGACGCCGGGTTCGATCTCCGGCATCGGCAGCGTCGCCGTTGTGCCGTCGGGCCGCGTGAGTTCCGCCTGGACTGAGGCCCGGCCGTCGACTGGCAGCCCGTACTCGGTCAGGATCCCGCGCACGCGCAGCTCGGCGCCGGGCTCGTAGCTATTCTGCAGGCACTGGGCGGTGAGCTTGAGATTGGACCGCGCCTGGATATGCAGCGAGTACGGCAGCCCGTTGGTGACCGCGGACGGGTGCTGTTGCAGATACCAGAACAAGACCGGGAAATTATCTCCCGCGGTCCACGCATCCATGTCCAACTTGAGGAGCGCATACCAGGTTCCGTCGCGAGCGAGTTCACCGTCGATCAGGGCTGGCAGCGAGACTCGGTAATAGGCTGTGCTCTCGTCCTGCAGAAATGAGGTCCCCGGCGGACGCACCGTTTGAGTGATCAGAGCTCCCGCCGGAGTTTCCAGAGCGAACTCGACGGCCGATGGTACCGGTGTGATGAGAATGGCGTCGGCGCTGGTGTCGGTCTCGTTCAGACTGAAGGGTACCCTGACGACACCGGCGTTGGGCGCGAGGTAACCCTCCGGGTCGTAGACGATCTCGGTGTTCGTCGCCCCGGCAAGGATATTCAGAAAATATTTTGCGAGCAGGAAGAACGTGTCGGTCGGGTCGTTGCCGGTCAGCAGCAACCTGCCACCGCTGCCGCTGCAGAGAATGTCGAGTGTGGCCGCATCCAGGTTCTCGGCCGTGCCGAGCCCGACAGCGAAGATCCGCGGGTTCGACGAGATGACTGCGGAAACCTCCGAGATGTATTTCTCTGCCGTTTCCACGCCGTCGGTAAAAATCACCATGGCCATCTCGTCGTAGCGTGAGCTGGCGGCCTTAAGCTTTGTATCGGCCTCTTCAACAGCATCTCCGATCGAGGTCAGACCCTGCGGATCGGGAGCATAGCTGTCGATGTCATTGCGTGCGTAGAGACGCCCGGCACCGAAGAGGCCCTCGCCGGCATCAGTGATGTTGCCTCCTGTTGCGTCCGTATCGAATTTGATGACGCCGATGCCATCCTCCGGCTGCATGACATCGACGAATATGTTGGCCGCCAGCTTCAGGGCGTCGCCCTTGGTGCCTTCACCAGTGGCCGGCTCGTTCATGGAGCTGGACTGGTCGAGGCAAAGTGCGACCCCCACGTTGACCGGAGCCACGGTGTTGCCGGTGATCGCGAACGTATAGGACAGGCCGGTCTTTTCGCAGTGGACCGTGATCGTCCCTTGCAACTGGTCGCCGGGGTCCCCGGCCTGATATGTCAACCAAAGGTACGCGGTTCGTGCCATGCCGCCAGGAACAGCCTCGGAATAGACCGTTGAACCATAAGGCAGGTCCAGTACGGGTGCGCCGTTGAAGTCTTCGGGACCGCCGTCGACGCGTCGCGGGCCGTCGGTCACTGTGAAGGACACTTCTATGCAGGTCGTCACCGTGAACGCGACCGCGCCGGGTACGGTGGTGCCCGCCTCGGTGTCGGAGAAGGTCACTGACGTGCCTACCGGTACAACCGTCAGCGGCAGGGCGAAGGGCGCCAGTGTGTCCCGAATGACCTGCTGGCAGACGGCGCAAAATTCGCCGCCGTTGCGCATCCGGCAGTCGAATTGCGGACGCCAGGCCCCACAGTGAAAATAGTGGGCGCCCTCAAAACCGCCGACTGTGTCGGCGTCACCCCCGAACCCGGTCTGGTCAACGGTAGTGCAGTCCGGATCGGGGTTGGTCTTCGTCGGGATCGGTGTTGCGGGATCGACCAGCGAGCCCCATTTGACGATCGGGCCTCCCAGCTTCAAGAGTTGCGCGGTGATGTTTGGTTCGATCGGCTCGATGAGGGTATGTACGTCATGCCCCTCCTCATTTGGGTCCGCGTAGTAATCGTATTCATCGGCAAGTCCGAAGGCGGAGTGACCGAGCTCGTGCACACCCGCGCTGCGCCAATCCCCCTGTTTCGACACGATCGGTATCGTTCCGCCAGTACCTCCCCTCACGAAACTGTGGACAACGACCAGGCCCATCCGCCAGAAGGGGACCTGGCCCAACAGCACGACCAGCGCGGTGTCGGTGTCAAAACTCATCGTCCTGCGAACGTTTGGCGTTGCGCAAAAGCTCGCGTCAAAGTACGTCTTGACCTTCTCGCCTTGCCCGTCGCCGCCGCACCTGGGGTCGTCGGCCCCCGATTCATCGGAGGTCACATCGATCCGGTAGATGTTGATTGCGCATCGCAGATCGACTTCGCAGAAGGGTGCCTGGGTGAACAGGTAGTCGGCAAAGGATTGTGCGTCCGCCTCCCATTGCGGCATGTCGGCTGCGGTGTAACCCTCGGAAATCAGCGCGATGGTGAACTTGGAGGGATCCGGGCCGTTGTCGACAATCTTGGTCGCGCCGAGCACTGACCCGTTGCTGGTACTCACGGCCGCCCCCCAGCGTGATCTTCAGGATGATGTCCAGGCTGAGTTCGACGTTCGCGGAGCGCGACGCGCAGGATCTCCATGGCCGGCTGGGGAATGTCCGGTCGGTCCGTCGGACTGCCGAACAGAACCACGTCTGCTCCGTCGGAAAGGTTGGGTACGACGACGGAGAAAGCGCCGCGCTCGTGTGCCCAGATAACCGTCCGGGGAGTTTCATCGGCGTCGGTCCCCTCGGATCTGCCGAGCAGAGGATGCGGCATGACCCGTCGGTAAAGCGCGCGTCTGCGCGCATCCTGCACTTCGACCCAGAATCCCGAACGCTCCCCCGGTGAGAAGGCGGCAAGGTCCTGAGTCGGCAGCGGTTTCATCTCCAGCTCGCGACGGTCGAAGAGCGTGATGGCTTGCTTTTCGAACCGGAAACTGAACCTCAGGGATCGGTCCAGCCGGCGGTATGACTGCGTCATGGTTGTGCCCCTGATCGTGATCGCGGAGGATGACCGTCGATCTGGACATCGCCGATTTCAGGCGTGGACTACGGATGTTCGGACGAAGGCCGTGCGGATTCTCTGAAGAGACGTTCGATCGACTCGAGGACCCGGCGGTCGGTCAGGCCCCAGGCGCGATAGATGGGCAGGCAGCGCGCCAGCGTCGCGCGTCCATCGGCGACCATACCCTGCAGCAACTGCGCGCGTCCCAGCTCGCATTCGGCATCGGCATACCGTTGGTTGCCGGGGCCCCAACGCGCGAACCATGTAAGTGCAGCGCGCGCTGGAGACTCTGCCTCGGCGGGCCGTCCCATCTCGGACAGCATTCGGGCCAACAGCACACGTGAATAGGACAGTACGTAGCCGGCACCCGAGTCGGTCATGTGCTCGAGCGTAGACACGGCTCGCGTCACCTCATCGAGAGCCTGGGCGCGCCGGCCCAGCCGGAACACGATCCATGCGCGCTGCGCCCGAATGGCCTCCAGGCCCGCGTCTTCGGGCGTGTCCGGATCGGCGCGGATCGCGACAGCCCGATCCATCCACGGCAACGCCTCTTCGAAGCGCTGCTCGAACGCCAATATCTGTCCGATGTTGCGCGCGATGTTGCGTATCCGCCAATGGTTCTCGCCAAGCAGCGCCACATGCTGCTCGAATGAGTCACGAAAGGCACGCTCGGCCTCGGCGTGACGCCCGAGCGTCGCGAGCGTGACGCCCAGCCCGTTGATCACCGCCGCCACTGTCAATGTGCCGGGACCGATCACGCGCTCGCCGACGGCGATTGCGGCTCGCTGCACCGCCTCCGCTTCCGCGTCGGCGTTCATCGTACCGAGCAGCTCCGCATACTCGTTCATCACGGTGACAGCCCTGGGATGTTGGCGCTCCGTCGGGCTCTGGAACACGGCAAACGCTTGCCGATACAGCTCCCGGGAGTGGTCCAGGTTGCCGCGCTGCCGGTGGTGCTCCGCCAGGGCCCCGAAGGTGAGAGCAAGGTCGGGATGGTTCTGCGGCAACACCCGTCGCCGAACTTCGAGCGCCTCCAGAAGCAGGGCTTCCTCCGCATCGAGATCCGCACTTGCAACGAGCGGTGCGAGCGCAAACAGCGCGCGCGCGGTCTTTTCGTGCTGCTCACCATACACTCGGCGGTTTCGGGCGAGCGATTCCTGGACAAGGCTTCGGGCCTCTGTGACGTGTCCCGCTCCGTGCAGCACTTCTCCGAGCGCGAGCAGCGAGTCGAGTGCATCCGGATGATCGGGACCGACCAGACGGCGTTGTTCGGCCAATGCTGCTTCGAGTGCCGCCCCTGCCCGGGTGTAATCGCCGCGCTCGTAGTGGATGAGGCCGAACACTTGATTGAGCTTGGCCCTCACCAGAGGCACACCACTCAGTTGAGCCACCGCCCGTTCCTCCGCGCCTGCGAGGAACTGGCTGAGGGACATCCGATCGCTGTCGGGGCGGATGGCCGGATTGGTGGTCTCGAACAAGTCGACGAGCACCTGCACGACCTGTTCTGCCTTGTTGGCCTCGAGGCGTGCGACTCGACCCTGCTCGGCGAGGGCTCGTGCCTGCCACGCGGCAACGATGCCGAAGCTCGTCATGCACACGACGAACCACGCGGCAGACATGACCGCGAGACGATGCCGGCCCACGAACTTGCGGACACGGTACCTAAGGGTGTCGCGTTGCGCGAGTACGACACGCCCTTCGAGGAACCGTTCGATCTCCTCTCCCAGCTGGCCGGCTGACCCGTAGCGACGTTCTGGCTCCTCGCGCAATGCCATGAGAACAATCCGGTCGAGGTCGCCGCGAGTCCGCCTGGCAAAGTTGCGAGCGACGGCGCGCCGCATCTGGCGAAGGGCGGGCACCGCCTGGTCGTCATCCGCGGTCTCAGCCGATGCGAGTCGGCACAGAGCCTCGCTCGGCGGCGTGATCGGCAGCGTCATCGGGTCGCACGGTAGCGGCGACGTGCTCGTCGCTCCAAACTGAAGTGGCCTCACTCCCGTCAGCAGCTCGTACAGCACGATGCCGAGCGCGTACACATCGGTCGCGGTCGTGATCGGCCCATCCCGACGCTGTTCCGGCGCGGCATACTCCGGCGTGAGCACGCGCATCTCCGCCCGTGTCGCCGGCAGTCCTTCGTCGAGCGCGCCTGGGTCGAGGAGCTTGGCGATGCCAAAGTCGAGCAGCTTGACCGCGCCGGATCGCGACACGAAGATGTTCGACGGCTTGAGGTCGCGGTGAACGACCAGCGCGCGATGCGCGTGCTGCACGGCGTCGCAGACCACACGGAAGAGGCGCAGCCTGGCTTCGAGCGGAAGACGCCTGGTGGCGCACCATTCGGTGATCGGAACGCCATCGACGAGTTCCATGGCGAGATACGACGTCCCGTCGGGCGCGAGCCCGCCGTCGAGCAGTCCGGCAATGTTTGGATGCACGAGTTGGGCGAGCACCTGCCGCTCCACGCGAAAGCGCGCGACCGCAAACGGATCGCGCGCGCCCGAACGAACCAGCTTGACCGCGACCTCAAGTCGATACTGGCCGTCGGCGCGCTCGGCGCGATACACCGTGCCCATGCCGCCGCGTCCAAGGATGTTGATGAGGCGCCATGGCCCGACCGATGTGTCGAGCAGCGGATCGATGTTCTGAGCGTCAGGGTCCTGATTGACGACGAATCGTTCGACGGCGAGCGCGCGATCGGCGCTGCTGGCGGCGAGCATCCCTTCGATCTCGACACGCAGTGACCCGTCGCGTCCGCACGCCGCGGTCAGGAACTGCGCACGGGCCTCGACCGGCTGCGCGCACGCCTGCTCGAAGAGTTCCTCGATCCGCTGCCACTCAATCCGGTGCATGAGCCGTCTTCAAACGATCGCGTCAATATCCTTCTCGGCCGGACAAAGGCGAGCCAGCGCTCGTCATATGGTTGCCAGGTCGCGGCCAATCTCTTTCCGCAGCCACACACAAGCCGCCATCCAGGTTCGCTGCACGGTCTTGCCCGAGATGCCGAGCGCTTGTGCGGTTTCGTCGAGGGTGAGCCCGGCGAAAATTCGGCATTCGATCACGCGGTGCGCTCGCGCGTCACTCTGCGCGAGACGCTCGAGAGCGACATCGATCGCCAGCACCTCGTCCACCTCCCGCTCGGTCAGGAGTGGCAGCTCGTCCAACGACTCGAGCGTGACGGCAGGGCCGTCGCCGCCGCGCTTGAGACACCGGCGCGACCTCGCGTGATCGACGAGAATGCGGCGCATGGTGTGGGCCGCGATCGCCAGAAAGCTGTGGCGATCGGTGGCGCCAAGCTGACGCTGCTGCAGGAGCCGCAGGTAGGCTTCGTGGACCAGGGCGGTGGCCGAGAGCGTGTGATTGGGGGATTCGCGGCGGAGCTGACGTCGCGCAAGCTGCCGCAGCTCGTCATAAACCAGCGGGATGAGTCCCTCGAGCGCCGCGCCATCGCCTTCGCGCCAGCGCCTGAGCCAGTGGGTGACCTGTCCGCCGGAAGTGGGTAACTGCGGCGATTCCACGTCGCTCGCGAGGTCGTGCGTGAGGCGCGAAGCCGCCATGGCGAGGTCCCTCCTCCTTGCGCCGGCGGACCGTCGGGTTGAAGGTGCCGGCATCCTGTCGTCTGCCCGGCCAGGATCCGCACCTGCCGGGATCAGTTGAGCCAGCCGAACGAGAGCCGAGCGAGGGGGCGAGGGATGACGCTGATGCCCCCTGCTGAACGACCGGAGGGCGCTCTCGATGCTGCTACGGGCTACCAGTATTACACCGGCGCGTCATACTGCCTAGGAGTCCGTCCGAGTAATTGCTGTAATAATCACGCGTCCTCGTGCTGCGAGTTCAGGATGTCGGTCACCGCTCTCACCTGCCTTACCCACCCTAAAGTGCCGCAGGAGTTTCGATGATGAAGGCAAGGTTGCTCGCGGCCGCGGCCGCATTGTTCGTTGGCGCGGCTGCGCTCAAGGGGCAGCCTGCTCTCACCGAAGTGCGGCTCACGCCTGAGAACGTTCACTGGGGCTACTACGACTCCAGGCTGAAGCCGATCTGCGCATGTGGCACCCGGTGGACGCATTCGCGTCGAGACGATGGTCGCTGGCGGGCTGCAGCGGCTGCGGCTGGCCGGCGTCAAGGATGAAGAGATTCCCGAGTCGCTCAAAGCCGTCGAGCTGAAGGTGACCGAGCGCGGGCCGGGCGCCCATCCGATGACGGGGCCGCTCTATATCGACGGCGCCGAGCCCGGCGATACGCTCGAGATTCACATCCAGGCCATCGAGTTCCTGCACAACTTCGGCGTCAACGCGTTCGCGCCTGGTGGAGGGGTGCTGCCGGACGAGTATCCCTACGCCAGGCTCAAGTTGATGCGCTGGGCGGCGGGCGCCATCAGCGTCGAGTTCTCTCCCGGTGTCACGCTGCCGCTGGCGCCGTTCTTCGGATCGATCGGCGTCGCGCCGCCGCCGCTGGTCGGGCGCATCTCGAGCCGGCCGCCCGGGTGGCATGGCGGGAATCTCGACAACAAGGATCTGATTGCCGGTTCGACCCTCTACCTGCCCGTGCACGTCCCCGGCGCGCTGTTGTCGATCGGCGACGGTCACGGACGACAAGGTGATGGAGAGGTGACCGGGACGGCGCTCGAAACTTCGCTGCGCGGCACGTTCGAGGTGCGGGTGCGAAAGGGTCAGCGGCTGCGGTGGCCGCGGGCGGAGACGCCGACCAACTACATTGCGATGGGACTGCACGAGGACCTGGACGAAGCGACGCGACTGGCGGTGCGGGAAATGGTGGACTTTCTGGTGACGGAGAAGAAGATATCCAAAGACGACGCCTACATGCTCTGCTCGCTCGCGGCCGATCTGCGGGTGACGCAGGCGGTCGACGCCACCAAGGGCGTGCACGCGATGCTGGCGAAGTCGATCTTTACCAGGTAGTCCCGATCGCAGAAACTGCAGCGTTTCGGGGGGATTGGTGCCAGACCCCTTTACAATCTTCGTCCCCGCACAGAGGAGAACGACACGATGGCCAAGAAAATGATGAAGAAGGCAGGCAAGGCCGCGCGGAAGGCAAAGCCGGCGGCGAGAAAGCCCGCGACGAGAGCCGCAAAGAAGGCGACCGCCAAGGCAAGGGCGCCAAAGGCGGCGGCACGCGCGATCCCGAGTCCGAGGCAGGTCTATCTCGACACGCTCGGCCGCGAGCACCAGACGACGCTTCGCGTCATGCGCGCGTTTCCCGCGCACCAGGGCGGCTTCCAGCCTCACGAACGCTCGTCATCAGCCAAGCGGTTGATGTGGACGTTCGCCATCGAGCAGAACATCCTGCTCAACGCGCTCAAGGGCACGCTGAAGATGCCGCCGAGCTTCCCTCCCGAGCCCGACACGGTCGAAGAAGCGATCGCCGAATTCGAGAACTCGGTGCAGGCCGTTATCAACGAGCTGGAGAAAGCCCCGGACTCGATCGTCTTCGGCACCGCCCCCTTCTTTGCCGGACCCGGAAAGATCGCCGACTACCAGCTCCTCGATCTGATGTGGATGATGCTGATGGACCAGATCCACCATCGCGGCCAGCTGTCGGTCTACAGTCGCATGGCGGGCGGGAAAGTGCCGTCGATCTACGGCCCGTCGGCGGATGAGCCCTGGAGGTAGACTCGGGAACCGGGAACCGGGAACCGGCAACCGGCAACCGGCAATCGGCTCACGGTTGACAGCTCCATGAGGTCAGGCGGCTGGAAGCGTCAACTCGGCGCCAAGGCCGCCCGACCGTCCGCTCTTCAGCGCGATCGAACCTCCGTAGACCTCGGCAAGGTCGCGCACGATCGCCAGGCCAAGACCCGACCCCGGCGTCGCCTGATCGGCACGCACGCCCCGTTGCAACACGGCCTCCCGCATCGACACCTCGAGCCCCGGCCCATCGTCCTCGACCGTGATGACGATGGTGGCTGCGGCGCGAGTTGAGGTGACGCAGACTCTCGCGCGGGCAAAGCGGCACGCGTTGTCGAGAAGGTTTCCCAGCATCTCGTCGAGATCTTCGCGCTGAGCGCGCACATCGTGACTCGCGTCGACATTCACCGCGATCGTGAGGCCGCGTTCGGCATGCAGACGAAGCAGCGTGCGCGCGAGCCCGTCGGCAGATTCCTTGACCGAGCAATGGGCGCCGGGCGCCCCACCCGAAGCCGCCGCGCGTGCCTGCGCCAGGTGATAGTTCACCTGGCGGCGCATCCGCTCGACCTGCTGGCCGATGGAGGCCGCCAGCTCGGTTTGACCGGCTTGTTCGGCGCGTTCGACTTCGTTGGCGAGCACCGCAAGCGGTGTCTTGAGCCCATGCGCCAGATCGCCGGCCTTTGCCAGCGCCCGTCGGACCGCCTCTTCGCGATGCGCAAGCAAGCCGTTGAGGTCGTCCACCAACGGCTGAACCTCGATCGGATAGGCGCCTTCGACACGGCTTTGTCGCCCCTCGCGCAGTGCGGTGAGACGCGAGCGGAGAAGATCGAGCGGCGACAGCATCTTATGCAGCAGCCACAAGCCCGTCAGAAAATACAGCAGCGAGCCGCTGGTCAGCATCGTGTAGTGCACGGTGGCCTGCTGCCCCGGATGAAAGCGAACCGCCACCGAGCCGAGCCAGAAGAGCCCGAGCGACCACATCACCGCGAAAATGTAGAGCCGCCATCGAAGCGAGAGGCGCAGAGTCACTTCGCCTCTCCCATGCGGTAACCGAGGCCGCGCACGGTCTCGATCGACGAGGATCCGAGCTTGCGGCGAAGCCTGGCGATGAACACTTCCACCGTGTTCGAGTCGCGATCCGAATCCTGAGCGTAGATGTGCTCGGCGAGCTCGCCTTGCGGGACCACGCGGCTGCTGTGATGCATCAGGTACGACAGCACGCGGTATTCGTGGCTGGTGAGCCTGACAGGGGTGCCGGCGAGCGTGACCTTCGCGAAGCGCGGGTCGAGCACGATGTCGCCGCATCGCAGATCGGGCGTGAGCTGGCCGCTGGCCCGCCGGATGAGCGCCCGGAGACGCGCCAGCACTTCGTCGATCTGAAACGGCTTGGTGACGTAGTCGTCCGCTCCACCGTCAATCCCCTGCACCTTCTCGTGCCAGCTGTCGCGCGCAGTGAGGACCAGCACCGGCGCAGCGACTCCCGCGGCGCGCCAGCGTCGCAGAACGGTCAGGCCATCCACTTTTGGCAGCCCGAGGTCGAGGACAATGGCGTCGTATCGCTCGGTCTGGCCGAGAAACTCTGCGCGTTCGCCCTCGGCCGCGCAGTCGACGGCATACCCCGCTTCATCGAGCGCGCTCGCGAGCTGCTTCGAGAGCCGGGCCTCATCTTCCACCACCAGAATGCGCATTCTGCCTTCTGCCTTATGCCTTGTGCCTTCTGCCTTGTGCCTTGTGCCTTGTGCCTTGTGCCTTCTGCCTTTCGATCTGAAGTCACTCTAGCTGAACGGGACCTGAACAGAACCTTCACAACCGATTCAGCGAGACATCCATAGACTCGCCAGGATGCGAATGACTTCGAGGATGGTCGCGCTCATCGCCGTGGCGATAGTCGTCGCTCTGGCGTTGGCGATTCACATGTTTGGACATGACCTTGGACGGCTGATTCACGGACGTTAACAAGGTGCCAAGGGTGCCAGCGGTGCCAGGAGTGCCAAAGGGTTGGTGCAAGGCGCCAGGGGTGCCCACGGTGCAACCGGCGAGGACAACCCACATGAAACGCTTGTTGAAGAGAACGACCTGGACCTTCGCGATGCTGGCGCTCGCAGCCGGCCTGTCAGCGCAGGAGGAAAAGATCGACGAGAAAACCAACGTCACAGGTACCTGGGATATGTCGATGATGAGCCATCAGGTCGGCCTGGTGCTGGAACAGGACGGCACCACGGTCACCGGCACCCTCATGATGATGGGCAAGGACATCGAGGTCGAAGGCGAGTTCGTCGACGGCAAGCTGTCGTTGCTTGGGAAGGGCGCCGCATTCAGCCGGCAGGACGATCCCGAACACAAACCAATCCCGATCAAGCTCACAGGAATGCTCAAGGACGACGGGACCCTGGAAGGCGAGGTGCCCGGTCCACAGGGTCCAGCGAAGTGGACGGCCGAGCGGCTGAGAAAGAAGAAGTAGGACGCGATGTTTGTGACGGGCAAGGCACTGCCGCGGAGGACCGTGCTCCGCGGCCTGGGTGCGACGGTGGCACTTCCGTTTCTGGAGGCGATGACTCCCACCGACGCCAAGGCTTCGGGCCGCCTTCGCCAAGGCTACGGCGCGCCAGGCTCCTCCAATCGAATGCGATTGGTATGCATTGAGATCGTGCACGGCGCCGCCGGCAGCGCGGCTTACGGGCAGCAGCGGAATCTGTGGGCGCCGGCAAAGACTGGCCGGGACTTCGACCTCGCCGGCACGAGCCTGGAGTCACTCGAGCCGTTCCGAGACCGTCTCACCATCGTCAGCAACACCGACGTGGCCAACGCCAATGCGACCGAGGCGCGTGAAATCGGCGGCGATCATTTCCGCTCCACCGCGGTCTTTCTCACCCAGTCGTATCCGAAGCGGACCGACGGTTCCGACATCGAAGTGGGGACGTCACTCGATCAGCTGTACGCGCAGCGAGCCGGACGCCAGACGGCCATTCCATCCATGCAGATGTGCATCGAGGGCGTCGATCAGTCTGGTGGGTGTCAGTATGGGTACTCGTGCGCGTACGTCGATTCGCTGAGTTGGGCGGCGCCGAACCGGCCGTTGCCGATGGTCAGGGACCCACGGGTGATCTTCGACGAGCTCCATGGCGTCTTCGGCGTCGGCAACACCGAGGCGGAACGGATGGAGCGGCGCGCCGAAAACGCGAGCATCCTCGACTGGGTGGCGAGAGCCGCTGCGCGATTGAAACGCACGCTCGGACCAGCCGATCGGGTGCGGCTGGATGACTATCTGGAGAACGTTCGCCAGATCGAACGGCGCATTCAAAGCGTCGAGACGCGTAACCGGACGGGCGAGATCAGGGAGTTCCCGGCCGCGCCGGCCGGCGTCCCTGATTCATTCGCGGAACACGCGCAGCTGATGTTCGATCTTCAGCTGCTGGCGTTCAGAGCCGACTACACGCGCATCTTCACGTTGAAGCTCAGCCGCGACGGCTCGAACCGCTCGTATCCGGAAAGCGGCTACAAGGGGCCGTTCCACAACACCTCACATCACGGCAATCGCGAAGAGCGAATTCTGGATTTCGCCAGAATCAACGCCTACCACGTCAGCATGCTGCCGTATTTCCTCGAGAAGCTGCGGTCGACACCGGACGGCGACGGCAACCTTCTGGACAACACCCTGCTACTCTACGGGTCGCCAATGGGGGATCCCAACCTGCACAATCACAAGCGCGTCCCGTTCATCGTCTTCGCGCCGCCGAGCTCGACGCTGCCGGGAGGACGTCACGTGAAGGCTCCGAATGGCACCCCGCTGGCCAACGCGATGTTGACCATCCTGCACGCGCTGGGCATGGAGGACGTAAAGGCGTTCGGCGATAGTGAAGGAGCGCTGCCCCTCTCATGATTCGTGACGCCTTTCGAGCCATCGCAAGAATGCCAGGCCTGGCGACGGTCGTCGTCTTCTCGCTCGGCGTCGGGATCGGCGTGAACACGGCCGTGTTCTCGTGGATTCAGTTGGTGCTGTTCCGGCCGCTGGCCGGCGTCGAGGGCGGCGGCAGCACCTTTCACTTGATCGAAGCCAAAGCCGATACCGGCACGTTTCCGGGATCGTCCTGGCTCGAATATCGCGATTTGGCGGAGCGTGTTCAAGCATTCGACGAATTGATTGCGTTCCGCCCTGCGCCGCTCAGCCTCGGCGACCCGAGCCGCCTGGAGCGGGTGTTTGCGATGCTGGTTTCGGGCAATTATTTCGCCGGTCTCCGCCTTCATCCTGCGGCCGGCAGGTTCCTGCAGCCCTCCGAGGTCTCTCAGCCTGGCGCAGCACCGGTCGCGGTCATTTCGTACGACTACTGGCAGACGCGCTTCGACCGCGATCCGTCGGTGGTCGGACGAACGCTTCGAGTGAACGGGCAGCCGCTCACGATTGTCGGCGTCGGGCCCGAGCGTTTCCAGGGGACGACGCTCGGCCTGCAGTACAGCCTCTGGGTGCCGGCGACGCTGGCGCCGGCGCTTCTGGTCGGATCGCGGGAGCTCGAGGATCGCAATCAGCGCGGCTACGCGATCATGGGGCAGCTTCGGCCGGGCGCCACCGAAGCGCAAGCACAGGCCGAAGTCGCATCGGCGATGCGCGCGCTGGGGCAGCTCTACCCGCAGACCAACGCCACGATTCAGGGGCTGGTCGTGCCGTTTGCGGGAGCAGCGCCACGCGGTCCGCAGCGCATGATTGCGACCGCCCTGGAGATTCTGCAAGTCGTGATGTTGCTGGTGCTGGCGGCCGTGTGCGGCAACATCGCCAACCTCGTTCTCGCCCGGGCAAGCACGCGCTTCCGTGAGGTGGGCGTGCGGCTGACTCTCGGCGCCGGCCCGTGGCGCGTGATTCGACTGATTCTCGTCGAGAATCTGCTGCTCTCACTGCTGGGCTCGGCGCTCGGCATCGTCATCGCCATGTGGGGAACGACCGCACTCAGGACGATGCCCGATTACGGGGCGTTGCCGATCCGATTTCAAACCCAGATCGATGCGACAGGACTCGGCTTCGCGATTCTGCTCGGCCTCGTCTGCGGGCTTCTCTTCGGCCTCGCCCCGGCGCTGCAACTGAGCCGCCTCGATCCGCAGCGGGCGATTCGCAGCGGATCGCAGGCATCGGGCCGAAGCGTGATGCGCGATACCCTCATGGGCCTTCAAGTGGCGTTGGCCGTGCTCGTGCTGGTGGCCGCCGCGCTCTTCTATCAGAGCTTTGCCGAAACGCGTGAAGCAGACACGGGCTTTCGAACCGATGGCCTGCTGCTCGCCGCCTACGATGTGACGGGCAAGAACGCGAGTGAGAGCTATCCGCGCGACTTCGCCTCGAGGCTGCTAGAGAAGCTTCAGGCCGTTCCAGGGGTCGAGTTCGCGTCGATTTCGACACAGGTGCCGCTCGACATTCACGGCCTGCCGCTTCGATCGTTCACACTCGAAGGCCGGGCGCAGCCGTCGGAGGCGCCAGACGCGGCGCTCAGCAACACCGTGACGCCCGACTACTTCAAGACGATGGGAACGCCGCTGGTCTCTGGAACGGGGTTTGTCGAGCTTGGTGACGCGTCGACCGCGCCGCAAGTCGTCGTCAACGAAGAGTTCGCACGGCGCTACATCAGTGGCGAGACGGTCGGACGGCGACTCACCTACCGCGGAAAGATCTATGTGATCGCCGGAGTGGTGCGGACCTCGACGTATGAGGCGTTTGGCGAGCCGCCGACGCCCGCGTTCTTTTTTTCGTATCGCGACCGCGCCTCCGTGGCCGGCGAGATCCACCTGCGTGTCAGGCCCGGCACCGAAGGCGTCATGGGGTCTGAGATCCAGCGCGTCGTCCGCGAGCTGGATCCTACGCTGCCGGTCTACAACATCAGGACGATGAGAGAGCACATCGATCGAAACCTGATGCTGCGGAAGATTCCAGCGCGAATGTTCGTCGTGATCGGACCGCTGCTCCTGGCGCTGGTCGCGGTTGGCATCTACGCCGTGGTCGCCTATGCCGTTGCGCATCGCACGTCGGAGATTGGCGTGCGGCTGGCACTCGGGGCGACGGCGAACGTCGTCGTCCGGCAGATTGTCTTCGAGAGCTTACGCGTGATCGGCTTCGGCGCTGCGTGCGGCTGGCTGATCGCGCTGATGGTCGATCTCCACCTCTTCAACCGTGGCGCCGGCGACTTGCCCGCCATGATCGGCGTGCCGTTCGTGTTGTTGAGCATCGCCGCATTCGCTTGCTGGGTGCCCGCCCGGCGCGCGACGACGGTGGATCCGCTCGTGGCGTTGCGGCACGAATAGTGGCCTCCAACTGACTGACGCGGAACTATGGAAGCACGGAGAACGATTCCTATTCTGTGTTTCCGTGTTTCTGTGATTCGGTGAAAAGCATCGCGATCTAGCCGATCGCCTGTTGCACCGCCGCAAGCACCTCCTGCTCGCTCGGGAATCCCTTCGAATCCTTCTGAGCGACCTGCGTGCCGTTCACCCACACCGTGTACTCTCCGCGCTTGCCGGGAGTCACAGCCACGTCGTGTCCGGTCTCTTCCTTGATGAGCGCCGCCGCCCGGGCAGCGCGAGGACCGTAGTTTCAACTCTCGCAGTAATTGATTCGGATGTTCGCCATTCGCTTTTCGCTTTTCGCTTTTCGCTTTCGCTCTTCGCTCTTCGCTCTTCGCTTTTCGGCTCGCGGCTCGCGGACGGTTCTATCTCCCCTTCAGGTTCTCGATATACCAGGTGACGCGATCCACGGCATCACCGTGCGGTTCGACGCCAGTGATCTGATATCGAATCATCCCGTTCGCATCGATGTAGAACGTGGATGGTGTGTCGTGAATGTTGAAGGTCTCGAGGGCCTGCTCGCGCGAGTAGCGCGCCACGGGCATCGCGAACTTCCGCTCGGCGACGTAGCGGTCCAATCGTTTCGGATCGTCGTCCAGGCTGATCAAGAAGAACTTCACCTTCGGATCGCGCTGGTACTTCTCGTACGCCTTCTGTATGAGCGGCAACTCCGCCCGGCAGGCCCCTCACCAGGCTGAGAAGAAATTGAGCAAGACGACGTTGCCTCGCTCGGCCAGCAGATCGATCTTGTTGCCCTGTAGATCGGTGAGGACGAGCGGTGGCACGGGTTTGCCGGCCATGTCGCTGACGAGCGCCTTGCGGCGTTCCTCGCGCAAGCGAGAGAGCGTGTTAGCGAGCCAGGCTTCGAACTCCGCCGGGTTCTCGCCCGACTTCGCCTGGATGTCGGCGAGCGCCGCTTTGGCGGCCTCGCGCTGCGGCGGCGTGGTGGCCGCCAGTTCCAGCACGGTGAGGTAATGATCGCGCGCGATGTCGGGTTGATTCTTGCTGCGCGAGAGCTCGCCAAGATGCATCTGGTTGGTCGCATCGAGATTGCGAGAGAGCCTGGCGGCCTCTGCCAGCCGCTTCTCGGCGAGCGCGGTGTTTTTCTGCTGGTAGGCGGCCCAGCCGGCGATATCGGCAAACGTCGCCTGGTTGCGATCGAGGGAGCCCTGCACCTTGCCGTCGAGCTTGTAGCTGCTCTCGTTCTCTCTGATGAAGCGTTCGCCGACCAGCCGTCCCGTGTCGGCCATCTGCGCGACGTGCGGGAGATCGGCCCGGCGCGAGAGCAGCAGGTTGGCGCCCGTCGTGTACGACATCGGATCGGGCCGCAGTGCCACGCGCGCGTCCACCGCCGCGCGAACCTCGGCGGCCGGCGCCGTCGGCGTCGCCTGATAAGCGGCGAGCAGCGCGTCGTACACGTCGATCAAACGCGGCGACGATTTGTGCGTCGTGATGAAGGCGCGGGCCTTCTCGATCACCGCCGGCCACTGTGAGGCTTGCTGCGCCGCCTTGATCGCGTCGGCGTCGATCGCGTCAGCGCCGGTAGTCGTCGGGCGCCCGAGGGCGGCCGCGCGCGCGTACGCGTCGGCGGCCTCCTGATCTCGGCCTTCCGCCTTGTCGGCGTCGGCGAGACCGACGTGCGGGAGATACCAATCCGGCTTGGCGTCACGAGCGGCCTGGAAGGCGGCGATCGCCTTCGGGCGATAGCTCACCTCTTCGTGCCAGCCGGGAAACGCGCCTTCGGCCTGGTAGCCCTTGAAGAAGTAGATGCGGCCGAGCCAGGTACTGCGCCTCGGCGGCATAGGCCGGTGACTTCGCGGCCTCGAGCAGCGCGCGCTCGGCGGTGTTCGTGCGCAGCAGGCGCCAGGAGACGCGTCCTTGAGCCGCCAACAACCCTGGATCGCGCGGGTTGGCCTTGAGTCCCGCATCGAGTGCCGCCAGCGCCCCGGTCGTATCGTTCGCCGCATCGGCTGCGAGCGCACGATCGCGAAACGACGAGGTTGAGCTCTGTCCGGCCAGGCTGGTGCCGACGGCAAGCATCACCAGCGAGACCGCTGCAACGCGTTTCATGATTCCACCACTATACCGGGGACAGTCCCCGGGGACTGTCCCCGGGGACTGTCCCCAATGGCATGAAGTTTTCGGGATCGCAGAAACTGCGATGGGCCAGGCCCCTCCCTCTAAAAGTCCAGATTCTCTGTAACCCGGGTGCCGTCGCGACGGAACGAATCGGCGAGCAGACGAATCCGCCGCTTCGCCTCCTCCAGATCCTGATTCCCGAGGTTGATGTTGAGCAGGTCGATGTACCAGGGGAGCTTCACGCCGTCCATCAGGTAGGTCTCGACGATCTCCCTTGCGATCGGGAGCGTCGTGTCCTTCGACATGTCGTAGACGTCCCGGTTGCCGGCACGGCGGAGCTTCTCGTACTCCTCCCGCAGCAGCCTGACGCAGAGATCCCGGGTAAAACGATCGCCTTCCCGCGCGCCGGTCTCCTCGTCATCGGCGGTCAACGACGCCTGCTTGTGCAGCCACTCCCACAAGATGCTGAGCCGAATCTCGCCGGTGGCCATGTCCTCCATGAGATAGAGGACGTCGTCATTGCCGAAGAAGTCAGCGGGCTTGAGCGCAGCCGCCTGCAGGCCCTGGCCAAACGCGTTGCCGTACTGAATCGCCACGCTCAGCAGATCGCGCGCGCCCCGAATGGTTCGCGGCGCCGGTTCGAGCAGCGTGAGGTTCTTCGCGTCCTCGCGCGTATAAGTGAGTGGCGGAAAGCTCCTGCCCAGTTGATTGGCGGCGCCAACGTTCTCCCAGACGGGACGGACGATGTGGACCATCTTCCAGTGGGCGACCCACTTGCCGCTCGCGCCCTCGCGCTGCTCCCGCTCGGCGCCGGCGACGGCCCGCTTCATTCCGGCCGCGACGCCCGCTTCCGACCCCACCGGGATGTTCGGCTCCATCCCGCCCTGCCACAGCGCGAACTGGCCCCGCTTGTCCGGCGTGTTCACGGCGCGACGCACGCGATCCTCGTAGACCCGCATATAGCCGTAGGTCATCGTGATGGCGTCGATGTTCGGGTTCACGAACTCGCGATCCCACGCCATCGCATCGGCTACGCTGTTGATGTAGTCCCATCGACCGGTGTTGAAGCCGACGAAGCGGTGGCCGAGCGCGGCGCGAATCTCCATCAGCTGAAAGCACACTTCGATCTGCTCGACGAGAACGTACGTCTTGATCGAACAGGCGCTGATGCCGAGTTGCTCTTCGAGCCCGCCGAGAATGTCGTCCCATAGCGCCGCTTCTTCCGCGGTCTGAATCTTGGGCAGGTACAGCACCAACGACGCGCCCGCTTGCTGAAGCGCGTGATGGTTGTTGGCGACATACAGCGTCGCGTCCACGACCGAGGCGGAAAGGCCCGAGCCATCCGCGTGACGGACGTGACGATCGTCCAGATGCAGCCCACGAGGCCTGAAGATCTTGGTCGTGAAGCTCAACTGCCGGACCCAGTCGTCGACGATCGTGCGGCCGAGAAACCCGATGGCCCAGCGATTCATCTCGCCGGCGACCTGCTCGGCGACCCGCATGAACAGCGGATCGCGAGCCATCGCCAGCTTCAGGTTGCGCTGATTGTCGAGCGACATCGTCGACACCTGGCCGAGCGCGTCTTCGCCGTCGAACATCCAGCCATCGGCGCCCGACAGCAGCGCGTAGGCGACATTGCGCAGGCTCTGCTCGGTGGGCGCGGATGGACGGGCCGCGGGACCAGTGCCTTGAATCCACTGACGCTGCAGATCGGGTGGAATGGCGCTCCCGACGAACTTTCCGTCGCGCGCCTCCTGCACGCGAAACCGCGTGCGCGGGATCACCGACTCGGGATCGAGAAACTCGATGTGCCGCCGGCTGGCGAATCGGTCGGCGCGCCGGGCAATCCGCGCCCGCATCACCGATTTGCGGTCGTCGTCAAAGGCGGCGAGCGCTTCGAGCGCGCCGCACGCCTCGGGCGTGTAGACGTCCCGATACTCGCGTTCCAGGTTGCTTCGAATCTCCAGCGGTCGCCGCACGCCCGTCTCCTCTATAACTTCAGCAACTCTACTGCGTTGCGCCAATAGATCCGTTCGCGGTCTTCGTCCGACATTGGCAGGCGGTCGAGAATGCCGATGGTCTCGCGGATATACATCGGGCCCTGCTCAGGATCAAACGGCGCGTCCGACGCAAACAGCACGTGGCCGGCACCGAAGAACCGCAGACCGCACTCCGTCGCGTCGTAGGCGCCGAAGACGGCGGTGTCGCCATAGAACATGCGGAAGTAATCGATCGGGCGCTTGCGCAGCCGTTGCCGCACGTCGCTGAAATCGACGTCCGACGTTCGGGCGCCGAGTTGATCCCATCCCGGGCCGATGCGCCCTTCGAAGTACGGCGCCATTGCGCCAAGGTGATGAACGATGATCTTGATGCCGGGATGCTTCTCGAACAGCCCGGCGAACACCAGCCGGGCCATCGCCACGCTGGTCTCGTAGGGCCAACCGAACGTCCACCAGATCTCGTACTGCGACCGCGTTTCGGTCGCGTAGTCGGTCATGTCGGCGCCGCGGAAGGGATGCAGCCAGACCGGCAGGTCGTATTCGGCCATCAGATCGAACAGCGCGAGGTACTCCGGCCGATCGAGCGGCCGGCCATTGATGTTGGAGAACAGCTGAATGCCGCGGGCGCCGAGCGCGCCGATGGCGCGACGCGCCTCGTCGATCGCGGCGTCGGCGTCCATCAGCGGCAGGGACGCGACAAAGCCGGGAAACCGATCGGGATAGCGCTGCACGAGCTCGGCCATGCCGTCGTTGGCCGCTCTCGCCAGGTCGAGCGCGTGCTCACGCGGTGAATAGACGTCGATCGGCGGGGTCGCGATCGAGAGAATCTGCTGATAGCCCTCGAAACGATCCATCACGCGAAATCGCACATCGAGGTCCACGAGCATCGGCACGCCGCGCATCCGCTTGCCGATGTCCTTGTAGTTGGGCGCAACCGCCATCATCCGATCGAAATACGCGGCCGGATAAATGTGGTTGAAGACGTCGAGTTTCCGCATAGCCCTTCTCGTCTGCGATCAATGAGTTACGTACGGGCCACAGAGACACAGAGGCACAGAGCCTTTAGGCTCAATGCAGAGTCCCGCATGCGAGCTTCGCACTTATCCTGTCGGATTTGACTCATCCAAGAATGTTCTCTGTGTCTCTGTGTCTCTGTGGCCTGTACGTTGACAGTCACTTTGCGGTCGCCGGCACCGGCATCACCGCGCGGCGCGGCGCCGTCGACGCCCGCAGACCAATCGCCATGCCCGCCGCGATGAGCGCCATCACCGCGCTTCCATAGAAGCCCACCGACCAGCTGCCGGACTGTTCGTACAGGAGCGCGCCGACGTAGCCGCCGAGGATCGACGCCACGCCCTTGGCCGTGTAGAGCACTGCATAGTTCGATGTCGCATGACGCGAGCCGAAGTAGTCGCCGGACGTCGCCGGGAAGAGCGAGTAGATTTCTCCCCACGTGAAGTACACAAGCACCAGCGTGAAGGCGAACATCGCCGCCGATTGCTGGCCGATGAGCACTACTAGTAGCAGGCAAATCGCCTGCAGCACGAACGCGACGATCATCGTGTTCTCGCGCCCGAGCTTGTCCGACACCCAACCCCACGTGATGCGGCTCGCGCCATTCGCCAGAGGGCTCAGCGTCGCAGCGAGCGTGAGCGCGGCGGCGGACAATCCCCACGACTGCGCCATCGGCCCGGCATTGGCGGTCACCAGCAGGCCACCGGTCGCCATGAGCACGAACATCACGTACATCATGTAGAACCGCGGCGTCTTGAGCATCTCCAGCGTCGTGAAATGCCGCACCGGCTGCGACGCCTTCGCCGCAGCGGTCGCACCTTCCGTCGACGGATGGCGCAGGAACTGGGCGACGGCGACGATGACGAGGCCTTGCAGTACGCCCGTGGTCGCAAACGCCGACCGGTAGCCGCCTTCGGCGATCATCGACGAGATCCACGGAATGAACAGCGCCGTGCCGCCGCCGAAACCTGCGGCCATGATCCCCGACGCGAGGCCGCGACGATCCTTGAACCACTTCAACGCCGACCCGATCGATCCGCTGTAGACGAACGCGGCACCGGTCCCGGCCGCGCAGTACAGGAAGTAGAGCATCGGCAACGAGGTGGCGTACCCCATGCCGGCCCAGCCGAGACCGCAAAGCAGTCCGGCCGCGCTGATGAACCAGCGGGGGCCGAGCCGATCGATCAGCCAGCCATCGAGCGGCTGCACCCAGGTTTGAAACAGGATGAAGAGGGTAAAGGCGAACTGAATGTCCGAGAGCTTCCAGCCCGTGCCGGCCTGCAGCGGCTTGACGAACAGCGTCCAGGAGTATGCAGGTTGGCGATCATGATCATCGCGATGAGCGCGGCGATGAGCTGGAACCACCGATTGTTGACGTTCAACGCACTACCTCCTGAGGGCGCGGGAGAAGACGACGTGGCGGTGCTCGTCGAGCATCTTCGCGTGGACGCTACAATCTGGCTCAGTAAGACGGAATCGTCAACAGAAGCCATTGACGGGCGGTGCCTACGGCGCTCAAAGTGCTCAGGAGTGCCCACTTGAAGCGGGCTCCCTGCTAGAGGATGAGCGAATTCAGCTCGCGAATCGCGTCGCACCGGCAGTTCTTCGCCAATTTCGTCACGGCGAATGTGCCGTCACCGCAGCCGGCGCTGGTCGAAGCGTTCAGGACGACGCCGCGAGAAGCGTTCCTCGGTCCTGGCCCGTGGTACGCCTTTACAGGCGCCAAGAGTGTCAGCATCCCCACCGATGATCCGGCATTCGTCTATCAGGACGTCGTGATTCGGCTGAAGGGTGACATCAACAACGGCCAGCCGTCGCTGCACGCGATGTGTCTGGGCGCCTTGAAGGTGCAGCCTGGCGAAACGGCGGTTCACATCGGCGCCGGGCAGGGGTACTACAGCGCCATTCTCGCGCAGTTGGTCGGTCCTCACGGCCGCGTGCACGCCTATGAGATCGATCTCGAGCTGGCAGCGCGGGCGAGCCAGAACCTGAAGGCGTTTCCGCAAGTGGCGGTGCAGGCCCAGTCTGCCGTCGGCGTGGCGCTGCCGCAGGCGGACGTGGTCTATGTGAACGCGGGTGCGAGCCATGTCCCGCCGAACTGGCTCGATGCGCTCAACGCTGGTGGCAGGCTGCTGTTCCCGCTGGAACCGCCGTCGAACCCGGGGGCGATGCTGCTGGTGACTCACACTGGGGACGCTCGGTATTCAGCCCGCTTCATCGTTCAAGCGATCTTCATTCCCTGCGTCGGCGCGCAAGACGAGGCGCGCGTTCCCGGCCTTGCCGAGGCGCTGCGGCGGGGCGATGCGCGCAATGTGAAGTCGTTGCGGCGCGACTCGGCGCCCGACGAAACCGCGTGGCACGTCGGTGAGGGCTGGTGGCTCTCGACTGCACCACCCGACTGAAACGCGGAAGCACGGAAGCACGATTCAGTACTCGTCGCGGCCACGAACGAAGCCGCGGAGTCGCGGAGTAATTCTGCAGCGTGCTTCTCCGTGTCTCCGCGTCTCCGTGGCTGCGTACGTTGCCGTTCGAGAAGTGGTCTAATTGCGCATTCAGGAGTGTTCATGACGACACGTCGCTTGCTGTGGATCCCGATGAGCCTGGCCTTACTCGTGACGATGGCGTCGCGCCCGGACGCCCAAGCGCTCGGCGAGGCGGAGAAAGCGAAGCCCGTGCAGGGCGATCCCGGCATTTCGTCGATGCCGATCATCGACACGCCGCAGTTCCGCGTGTTGCGCGACTATGCGGAGCCTGGGGCAACGCGGCGCATGCACAACCACGCCGACGCGACCTATCACGTGTTCACGCTGCTGACCGGCAAGCTGACGCTCACCGTCGAGGGCGAGCCGGCAGTCGAGGTCACGCCGGGTCAAGTGCTGTCGCTCAAAGGCGGCGCGATGCACACGTTCACGAACACGGCAACCGTGACCGCGACGATCGTCGAAGTCTTCGGTAAGGCGCCAAAGTAGGACGAGGGCTTCGAGCGATCCTCGGGACACAGGAAGACCGTATGAACAATCGCAAGGGGTCGCGCTTGATCGCGGGACACACGGTTCTGCTGCTGGTTGCGACCGGCCTCGCGACGCCTGCGCAGGAGCGAGCGCGGCCAGGGGTTGACTGGCCGCAGTTTCGCGGCATCGAAGCGTCAGGCGTCGCTGAGGGTTATCCGCTGCCGCTCAAGTGGAACGTCGACACCGGCGAGAACATTCGGTGGAAGGTGACCATTCCCGGCCTGTCTCACTCCAGCCCGATCGTCTGGCGCGATACGGTTTGCGTGACGACAGCCGTCGCTCAGAACAAGGAAGAGCAACTCAAGGTCGGGCTGTACGGCGACATCACGCCGGTCGACGATGCGACGCCGCTCAGCTGGGAAGTGCACTGCTTCGACAAGGCGAGCGGCGCGAAGCGCTGGAGCGCCGTGGCGCACAACGGTGTCCCCAGGATCAAACGCCATCCCAAGAACACTCATGCGAGCTCCACGTTGGCGACCGACGGCCGCTACCTGATCGCGATGTTTGGGTCGGAGGGGCTGTACGCGTACGACTTGAAAGGCCAGCTGGTGTGGAAGAAGGACCTCGGTCTTCTCGAGTCAGGCTTCTTCCAGGTGCCCACTGCCCAATGGGGGTTTGCGAGCTCACCAATCATTCACGGCGATCGCGTCATCGTTCAGGCCGATGTGCTCAAGGGCTCGTTCCTCGCGGCGTTCGACGTGGCGACCGGAAAGGAGATCTGGCGAACGCCTCGCAGCGACTACCCGTCGTGGAGTACGCCCACCGTTCACGCGTCGGACGTCCGAACCCAGGTCATCGTGAACGGGTTCAATCATGTCGGCGGCTATGACGTGAACACGGGCAGCGAGCTGTGGCGGATGAAAGGCGGCGGCGACATTCCAGTGCCGACACCGGTTTTTCGTCGAGATCTCGTCTTCATCACCAACGCCCATGGATCGGCGGCGCCGATTTTCGCCGTGCGCACCGGAGCCAGCGGTGACATCAGCCTGGCAACCGGTGCCGCGGCCAGCACTCACATCGCGTGGAGTCAGCCGCGGGAGGGCGCCTACATGCAGACGCCGGTTGTCTATGGCGACTTCTTGTACGTTTGTCGCGACAACGGTGTCTTGAGCGTCTACGAAGCGGGCACGGGCCAGCGGCTGTATCAGCAGCGGCTGGCCGACGGCCGAACGGGGTTTTCGGCCTCAGCCGTCGCCGGCGATGGGAAGCTCTACTACACGAGCGAAGAGGGGTCGGTGCTGGTCATCAAGGCCGGCCCGACCTTCGAGCAGCTCCAGGAAAACTCGATGGGGGAGACAGTGATGGCCACGCCCGCTATCTCCGAGGGCTCGATCTTCGTTCGGACACGAACGAGCCTGGTCGCGATCGGCAAGTAGTCCATCGATCCGGTGATCCGAGGTTCGATGGTCGTCCTATTCCTGTGCATGGGGATCCTGCCGGCCGGTGGCTCTGCGGTGACTGACGCAGATCGGTCGCGCGTGCTCGTGCGCTACGACGGCATCGTCATCGAGACCATCGTCGAGGGCGCTGGGCCGGCCGTCGTGCTGCTCCCCTCACTCGCGCGTGATTCCGAGGATTACGACGCGGTGGCCGAGGGACTTGCCGCCAATGGATTTCGGGTCCTGCGTCCTCAACCTCGCGGCATGGGCAAGAGCACGGGCCCGCTCACCAACATCACGTTGCACGACTTTGCGAGAGATGTGGCCGAGGTCGTGAGGGCACATGGCGCTGGACGGGCGGTCATTGTCGGCCACGCATATGGAAACTGGGTGGCGCGCATGACGGCGGTCGATCATCCTGCGTTGGTGCGAGGCGTCGCCATCGCTGCGGCGGCGGCGAAACAGTACGACCCGAAGTTGTCGGCGGAGATTGACAAGGCCGGAGACCCTACGCTCCCTGAGTCCGTGCGTCTGACTGCGCTTCGGGTCGCGTTCTTCGCTCCGGGCAACGACCCGAAAATCTGGTTGGCAGGCTGGCACCCCGAGGTCCGCCAGGCGCAACGCGCAGCGGCCGCCGCGGTTCCACAAAGCGACTGGTGGTCGGGCGGAACAGGTCCGCTGCTGGAATTGCAGGCGGACCTCGATCCGTTCAAGACTCCCGACAAGCGCACTGAAATGAAGGACGAGTTTGGCGATCGCGTCACCGTGATGGTGATACCGGGCGCCAGCCACGCGCTCTTCCCCGAACAACCCCGCCGCGTCGTTGACGCGCTGACACGCTGGATCGCCACAATCCGCTAAACTCGCCTCCGATCGTCATGAAGCATGCGCTGGCCGGCCTCGTGCTGCTCCTCTTATGCGGCGTGCCTGTCGAGGCACAGACCCGTGCGGTTCGGTTCGGCAAGCTCTGGGACGGCGAGCGGACCATCGCCGACGCGGTGGTGGTCGTCGACGGCGACCGCATCGTATCGGTCGGCAGCGGCGCTGGCTCGATACCGTCTGGCGCCGAAGTCGTCGACCTGCGGCGCTACACCGGACTGCCTGGACTCATCGATCTCCACACGCACATCACCTATTACTGGGATCAGAAGCCGGGCACGCGGCCGCGTGGTCAGCGCCGGCTTCCCGCGGTCACCGTGTATCTTGCGCAAGCCAACGCCAAGCGCACGCTCGAGACCGGCGTCACGACGGTTCGAGATCTCAATGCGGGAAACGACATGGACCTGGCGATGCGTGAGCTCATCGCGTCGGGCGCCATGGTTGGCCCCCGTATCTTTGCTTCAGGTCCTGGACTCTCGGCCCGGCAAGGTCAGCCTCCCGATCCCGAGAACATGCGCAAGCTCGTTGAAGAGCGAGTCAAGGCCGGGGTGGACTGGATCAAGGTGTTCGGGTCTCGAGGCAGCTACGAGAGCGTCGAGACGACGCAGACGGTGACCTACGAGGAAATGAAGGCCGTCGTCGATGCCGCGCACGCGCTGGGCAAGAAAGTGGCGATTCACTCGTACGGGCCCAGCGGGGTACACGATGCGGTGCGGGCGGGCGCGGATTCGGTCGAGCACGGCATCGATATCGACGAGGCCACGTTTGCCGAGATGAAGCAGCGCGGCACGGTCTGGGTGCCCACCGTCGACCACAACCGCTACTACATCGACGCCAGGGACGAGTTCGGCTTTGCGCCCGGGGTCGAGGGCCCGCTCAAGGACTACATCGATCGCAACGAAGAATCCGTGGTGCGGGCGTTCAAGGCGGGCGTCCGGATCGGCATGGGGTCCGACGCCGTCTACACGATGTTCGGTCAGAACACGCGTGAGCTTGGCTGGCTGGTCAAGGCCGGCATGACGCCATCCCAGGCGCTTGGCGCCGCGACGACGACGCCGGCGGCGCTGCTCGGCGTCGACGATCGACTGGGTCGAGTCGCGCCTCGCTATCTTGCCGATCTCGTCGCGGTAGAGGGCGATCCTCTCACTCGCATCGACGACCTCTTTACCGGCGTGCGCTGGGTGATGAAGGACGGCAAGGTCGTCGTCGACCAACGTCGCTAGTTCAGATGCTTCACGCGGAAGCACGGAACCACGGAAGCACAGGAAGCATTTTCCGCCAATGAAAGATCCACGTTTCCGGGTTACGGCGTTTCCGTGCGCCGTCTTGGCGATCGTGCAGTGTCTCGAGGTCAAGCCAGCATCGGCTTTTGCCGCTCCTGTTTTGCGCGCCGCCAACGTCACGGTGACCTTGACGTCCGCGACTACGTGCGAGGTCACGATGGGGCTCACCATCGAAGGCGCCGACGAAATCGACCACCGCATCGACTCGGAGGCCGTCGACCTGATCGACGTGGCGGGCGCGGAGCGGATCGGAGACATCCACGTCATTGGGCGCACGCGATCGCTGAGGCTACGGCCGACCGGCGGGACGACCAGGCCGCCGCTCGAGACGACCTATCAGATTCGCTATCTCGCACTGCTGACCAAGGGCCGCGAGTACCGGTGCCCGCTCTGGCTCCCCACGATTCCGACCGACGGCCAATCACGCGCGGTCGCAATTCACGTCGAGATTCCGATGGGCGCGATGCCGCCGACGGAGTCGCTGCCGGCCTTCACCTGGAACGAACGCCGCGGTGAGGCGACGCTCGGGCATCTTCCGGTGTTTGTCCACGTTCCGTTCACCGCACAAGGCGCGAGCGCGCCGTGGAGCATCGGCCGGACGATGGATACGTTCACGATCGGGATCATCGTCGCGGCCAGCGCGATCTGGGTGTGGAAACGGAGACGCTAGGACGTCTTGAAGACAGGAAATCTATTGATGATTCACATTCAACTGGCTGTCCTTCAAGACGTCTGGCCCCCGCGGAGCTGGGGCAAAACAACACTGCCGCTAGCAAGGCGAAGCCAAGCCGCGCGATTGTCGGATGTGGAGGCGAAGCCTTGCTAGCCGGATTCGGCTGGAGTTTCTACGGCTTTTTCCTCGCCGCCGCGGCGTGGATGGTGCTCTATTTCGCGTGGGCGTTCGCCTCCGACGCTTCGAACCGGACGCCTCGTCGATGACGGCGGACACACCGATTCTGCCGATCGTCGTCGCCAGCTACTTCGCTCTGGTGCTCGGCGTTTCGATCTGGGGTTACTTCCACACGAAGACGGAAGACGACTTCCTGGTGGCCGGGCGGTCGATCGGGCCGTGGGTCGGCGGCGCGGTGCTCGCCGCCACACAGATCAGCGCCGGGACGTTTGTCGGCACGCTTGGCCGTCACTACCTCACCGGCGTGAGCTGGGTCTGGATCTGGTTTGGCGTGTGGGCCGGATGGGCCATCTCCGCGATGTTGGTCGCGCCCAAGCTGCGGCGTTTTGGCGCGCTGACCGTGGCAGACTACGTGGGCAAGCGGTTTGCGAGCGAGGGTGCTCGAACGCTGGCCGCCGCGCTGATCATCGTCACCTACACTGTCTTTCTCGTCGCGCAGTTTCAGGCGATCGGCGAGATCGCGGCCGCCATCTTCGGCATCTCGCCAATGGTGGCGATGACGGCGCTGCTGGCCAGCACCGGGTTCTACACCGCGCTCGGCGGCGTCAGGGCCAGCTCCTACATCGAGTTCGTGCAGACGCTGATCATGGTGCTGTCGCTGTTGCTGGCCGTTCCCGTGGTGCTGTCGCACGTCGGAGGGTTGACTGCCCTTGGTGAGTACGTGGGATCGATCGAACCGCGGGTCACGGGCTGGTGGTTTTCGTGGCGCGAGCTGGTGGCGTTCGGGGTGGCCTTCGGCTTTTCGATCGCCGCCGCGCCGTACGAGATGACGCGCTACTACTCGATGCGTGACGTCAGCACGGTGCGCTATGCCATCGGCATCGGCATGCTCGCCCAAGTGCTGATCGGCACATGCGTGATGATCCTCGGCATCGGGATGCGCGGGCTGTTCCCGTTTCTGCCGTCCGCCGATCAGGCGTCCAGCATCCTGGCGTCCACGGTCATGTCTCCCCTTCTCGGATCGTTGTTCCTGGTGGCGATGCTGTCGGCGATCATGTCGACGGTGAACTCGATTCTGCTCGTCACCGGCGGCGCGTTCGCTCACGACCTGTACAAGCGGCTGATCAATCCGCTCGCGTCCGAGGCGCGGCTGGTCTGGGTGAATCGCCTG
This sequence comes from uncultured Acidobacteriota bacterium, assembly GCA_963773045.1. Taxonomy (GTDB): domain Bacteria; phylum Acidobacteriota; class Vicinamibacteria; order Vicinamibacterales; family UBA2999; genus 12-FULL-67-14b. Next base: position 267,648 of record CAVYZT010000006.1, read on the forward strand.
TCGATCGTCGTGCTCGGCGTCATCCCGTTCTGGTTCGCCGCCCAGAAGCTGGCCGACGTGCAGGCGATCGTGATCGAGCAGGCCAAGTTCATTGCGAGCTTTTTCTTCGTGCCGGTCGTGTTGGGGCTGAACTGGCGCCGCGGCACGAAAGAGGGCGCGATTTGGTGCATGGTGGCGGGATTTGCCGGCTGCCTGCTGTGGACGCTGACGCTGCAGCGCAGTTTCGCCTCGCACGGCATCGATTCGGCGGAGGTCGGCGTTGCTGTGAGCGCGCTGACGTTCGTGATCGTCAGTCGACTCACGCGGCCCACACCAGCGGCAAACCTGCGGGTCTTTTTTGACGATTTGTAAGGGTTGTAAGGGGACTGTCCCCGTTACGTGGCAAATTGCTGCTGTTTCTGCAATACGGTAGTGTCACTTTTTGCGGATTGGCAGTTAGTGCAACGTTTTTCACTGTAACGGGGACAGTCCCCTTACAAAAATCGAGGCTGCATTGTTCAAGGTGTTTACGGATCCGGAGCTGGAAGCCGCCGCGCGGGCTGCGATCAAGCTCGATGAGTCGCGCGAGCTGCTCGAGAGGTTCGTCACGCTCAAGCGAGAATCGGGCACTGCCGACGAAGAGACAGCCGCGCGTTACATCGTCGAACGGCTGCACGCGATCGGCGTGCCGGTGACACTCCACACGCCAGAGCTCTACATCAGCCTGCCGCTGCGAGCCGATTTGGTGGTCGACGGCTCTCGGCCGGTGATGGCACGGCCCCCTGCCATGGCCAAATCGACCGGCGACGAGGCGGTCGAAGGCGAGCTCGTCTATGTGCCTTCGCAGTACGCGGCAGGCACGGCTTCGCTGTTCGACGTTCCCGACGCGGCGCGCAGCCGGATCCGCGGCGCCGATCCTGTGGCCGGACGCATCGTGCTCACCGAAGGCTTCTCGATGCCGGGCCCGGTGCAGGCGTTCGAAAAGCGGGGCGCCATCGCTCAGATCTACATTCACCCAGGCGAGCGCATCCACGAAGGCATCTGCACGTCGATCTGGGGAGCGCCGACGCTCGAATCGATCGAACGCAAGCCCACCACACCAGTGATCTGCATCAATCGGCCGAGCGGAGAGTCGCTCATCGCCGAGGCCAAGCGCGGACCGGTTCGCGTCGCGGTGCGGACGTGGCTGACGGAAGGATGGATGAAGTGCCTGCTTCCCGTGGTTGAAATCCGTGGGCAGGAGGATCCGGACGAGTTCGTGCTCGTTCACGGGCACTACGATTCCTGGTACGAGGGCATCGGCGACAACGCAACCGGAGACGCCGCGCTGCTCGAGCTCGCCCGCGTGTTGTGGGGACTGCGTCAGGAGCTCAAGCGAAGCGTGCGCATCGCGTGGTGGCCAGGCCACTCAACCGGCCGCTACGCGGGGTCGACGTGGTACGCGGACACATTTGCCGACGAGATCGATGAGCGTTGCATCGCGCAGCTCGACATCGACTCGCCCGGCTGCGCCGGAGCGACCGCGTATGAAGAGGTGATGTGGATGGCGGAGGCCGACCAGCTCTGTCAGCAGTCGATTCGTGACGCGCTCGGCGTCCCCTCCAAGCGGGTTCGTCCGCTCCGTGCGGGAGACTACTCCTTCAATCAGATCGGCCCCACCGGTCTCTACATGCTGCTGTCCAACATCCCGCAGGAGGAGCGTCAGCGCCGCGGCTACTACGCGGTCGGCGGCTGCGGCGGCAACACGGCGTGGCATACGCCCGACGACCTGATGCCGGTGGCCGACCTCGAGATTCTCGAGCGGGACCTCGCCGTCTATCTCACGACGATCATTCGAATCGTGAACGCACCGCTGCACCCGTTCGACTATGCCGTCACCATCGACGAGATTCGCGTCGCGGTCCAGCAGTATCACGAGGCGGCGGCCGGAGAGATGGACTTCGAGCCGATCATCGCGGATCTGATCGAGCTCCGCAGCGACATCCTCACCTGGCGGTCGATGGCCGAATCCCGTCTCGGAGGTATGGAAAACCACGACAACGAGCGGCGGGGGTTCAACGTCGTTCTGCGCCGCGTGGCCAGGCACCTCGTGCCGCTCAACTACGCTCGAGGCGAGCGCTTCGATCACGATCCGGCCCTCAAATTCGGCGCTGTCCCTCGCCTCGAGGCCGCGACGAACCTTCCGGGGATGTCCGCCGATCTCAAGCGCTTCGCCAAGATTGGCCTGAAGCGCGAGATGAATAAAGTCCGCTCGACAATTCGAGCAGTGCGACGAGAGCTGAGATTTTAGGGTCGGGCGCTTCGCGCCCTCCTAGGCTCGCCGCTACGCGGCTCGTGGGGTCGCGCCTTCGGCGCTCCTGGGCTCGCGCTTCGCGCTCGTAAACTACGTCCTCGACAGCCCGGGACGTCCAGCCTCGACGACGAGCGAGCCGCCGATTCTCGCCGGCGCGCCGGGAACCGAAACCTTCTCGAGGATCTTGAAGTCGGCGCGCATCGTCTTTGGCGTCGCGGTACAGGAGATATAGCCTCGTCTCGCACTGTGATACGCGACGTGCGGGTTGTCGGCTCGAACGCGATCCCACGTGGGCTGCACATCCGACCCATCCCCTGTTGTGCTGATCGATGTGTTGGTGAACTCCACACCCACCGTCGCAGACTTTGGATTGGCGAAATCCATCTTGAGATCGGCGCCGAAATGCAAGTGGACGTCGCCGGAGAGCACGATGGGATTTGGCGTCTTTGCCTCCGAGAGTCGGGCGTAGAGCCTCTGCCGGGAACCGACGTATCCGTCCCATTTATCCATGGCAAACCGGCCAGCCGGATTGGCCGACGCGAAATCACGCTGAAAGGTCGGCACCTGCTGACCGAGCACCGTCCACGTCGCCTTGGCATCCGCCAGGTTGTCGAACAGCCAGCGTTCCTGCTCGGTGCCAAGGATGGTGCGCGCGGGATCGAGCGCCTCGGCACATCCCGTCTTCGATCCGCGGCCGCAGGCGGTCTTCGATCGGTATTGCCGGGTGTCGAGGACGTTCAGGTCGAGCAGCGTGCCGAATCGCAGACGACGGTAGAGCTTCATGTTCGGACCTGCCGGCATGGTCGAGGCGCGCAGCGGCATCGTCTCGAAGTACGCCTGATATGCCGCGGCGCGCCTGAGCAGAAACACCTCGGGCGGCGTGTCGTTCTCGTCGTTGACGCCCGAGTAGTCGTTGTCCACCTCGTGGTCGTCCCACGTCACGATGAACGGCGCCGACGCGTGCGCGGCCAGGAAGTCGGGATCGGACTTGTACTGCGCGTAGCGATTGCGATAGTCCACCAGCGTGTAGATCTCCTGACCGCGATGAAGCCGCACGCGCTCGCGGCCGGCGTCGCCGCGGCCTTCGTAGATGTAGTCGCCGGTGTGGAACACGAAGTCGAACTGCTCGTCGGCGACGTGTCGCAGCGCCGTGAAGTAGCCGCCTTCGAAGTGATTGCAGCCGCAAACCGCGTAGCGGATCCGATCGACGCTGGCGCCCTCTGCCGGCGCGGTCTTGGTGCGGCCGATCTGGCTGGCCTCGCTCCCGGCATGGAAGCGGTAGAAGTACTCGCGGCCGGGCTGCAGGCCGCCGGCCTCGACGTGGACGCTGTGACCGAGCTCCGGACGAGCCACGGCCTTGCCGGAGCGAACGATCGTCCGGAAGGTGCGATCAGAGGCGATCTCCCATCCGACCTCGACGTTCGCGGCCGGCATCCCGCCGCCGTCGTACGGCTCGGGCGCCAGTCGTGTCCACAAAACCACGCTGTCTGGCCATGGGTCTCCTGAGGCGACCCCCAACGAGAACGGATAGGTGCGAAAGATGGGTTGGGCCCACGCGATACGCGAGGCCAGTGGCTGCAGCACGGCAGCCGCTCCTAGCTTCCAGGCGATGTTGAGCAGCTCCCGGCGAGAGAGCCGGTTCAGGGCTCGATCGTAGAAACGAATCGCGTCGCGCATAGGTGTTCCATTTGAATCACACGGAAACAGGAACCACTAAAACACGGAGCAGTTTAGCCTTCCCGTGCTTCTGGGTTTCCGTGTTTCACAAAGCTTTTACATGACCGGCTGGATCCGGCACTTTAGGTTGGTTCGCTCGTCTAAGTAAGTCATGTTGCTCCAGGACATTCGCTACGCCTTCCGAAGCCTGTTGAAGGACCGGGCCGTCACGGCGATTGTCGTGGCCTGCCTGGCCCTCGGAATCGGCATCAACGCCACGCTCTTCAGCGTCGTGGACGGCGTGCTGCTGCAGCCGCTTCCGTTTTTCGAGCCGGATCGGCTGGTCCTCTTCAACGAAACGTTCGAACGCGGCGGCATTCGGGAGGCCGGGGTCTCGTTTCAAGACCTGAGGGACTGGAAGGCGGCAACCACCTCTTACACGACCATCGTCGGCATTTCGGGGCGCAACATTGCACTCTCCGATGGCGGAGAACCGGAGCGGCTCCTCGGCGCGGCGGTCTCCTGGGATCTGTTTCCGATGCTCGGCGTTCCACCTGCGCTCGGCCGTCACTTCGGCCCGGAAGACGATCGCCCAAGCGCCGAACCGGTCATCATGCTGAGCAACGAGACCTGGACGCGCCGCTATCACGCCGACCCGTCGATCGTCGGCCGCAGCATCTCGGTGAACGGCAAGCCCCACACCGTCATCGGCGTGATGCCAGTCGGCTTTGCGTTCCCGGAGGTCCACCGCGCCTGGATCACGTTGGCACCGGTCGCCGAGAAGGATCCTCGAAGTGCCCGGGGTCTCTTTACGCTCGGCCGCCTGAAGCCGGGCGTCGAACTTTCGCAGGCGCGGACCGAACTGCTGTCGGTGACGACGAGACTCGCCAACGAGTACCCCGCGACCAACGAGGACTGGAGTGCGTTGGTCCGCCCCGCCGCCCAGGAGTTCACGCCCGACGATGTGCGGCTGGTGATCTGGACGATGATGGGCGCGGTCACCCTCGTGCTGATGATCGCGTGCGCCAATGTCGCGAACTTGATGCTGGCGCGCGCGTCGATGCGTCAGCGCGAGTTCTCGGTGCGCGCCGCGATTGGCGCCGGCCGCGGCCGCATGATTCGGCAACTGCTCACCGAATGCGTCTTGCTGGGGCTGGTTTCCGCTCCATTGGGCCTGGCGATCGCCTATCTCGGCACCTGGATGCTCGACAACGCGGTCCCGCCCGACGACATCCCTTACTACATTCACTGGGACATCAACCCGCGCGTGATGGTGTACACAATCGCCGTCTCCGCGATCACCGGCATCGTCTTCGGCCTAGCACCGGCGTTGCAGGCAGGCCGGCTCAATCTGGTCGAAGCGCTGCGGGACGGCGCTCGTGGCTCTGGTCAAAGCGGACGTCGCGCGCGGGTGCGCAACGCGCTAGTGGTCGTCGAAGTCGCACTGGCGCTGGTACTCCTGGTGGGAGCGTCCCTATTCATCCGCAGCTTCCTCAATCTCCAGTCGGCAAATCCGGGCTTCGACACGTCGCCGTTGCTCACGCTGCGCTTTTATTTGACTGGTGACGCGTATGCGGACAACGAGGCGAAGGTTCAACGGGTCGACGACATTGTTCGCCGGGTCGAAGCGCTGCCCGGGGTGGAATCGGCCTTTGCCTCGAACTTCATCCCGATCGCCGGCGGCGGTGGCGGCGGCAACGCGATCGTCGATGGACGGCCGCTGCCGCGCGGCGAAGAACCGTCGATCGGATTCACCGGCGTGACACCGCACATGTTGAAGACCATCGCGCTGCCGATCAAAGAAGGCCGCGACTTCACTGACGCAGAGGGGATGAGCCGCACGCCGGTTGCGGTGGTCAACGAACCGCTGGCCAGGAAATTGTGGCCGGATAGTAGCGCCGTCGGCCGCCGCTTCCGCCTGAGAGACACCGAGCCGGTCGAGTGGTTCACCGTGATTGGCGTCTCGCCGTACATTCAGCCATTTGATCTGAACAACGACACGCCGCCTTATCCAGTGGCCTATGTCCCCTATCCCTACGGCCCGACGCCAAACACAGGGATCACGATTCGCGTTCGCTCCGATCCGGCCAGTCTCACACCGGCGGTGCGTCGCGAGATTCGCGCGGCCGATGCCGGCATTCCGCTGTTCAACATTCGGACGATGGAGGAGGTACGAACCAGCAGCTTCTGGCAGTTCCGCCTGTTCGGCCAGATGTTTGGAATCTTCGGGGTCGCGGCGCTCTTCCTCGCGGCGATCGGCGTCTACGGGGTGCTCTCCTTCTCGGTGTCGCAGCGGACGCAGGAGATGGGCGTCCGTATCGCCCTCGGCGCGAGCCGGCAGGACGTGCTGCGGCTGGTCGTGCGCCAGGGTTTCCTGCTCGCGATCATCGGCATCGTCTGTGGTCTCGCCGGCGCCTTTGGCATCACGCGTGTTATTGGAACGCTGCTCTACAACGTCACGCCTACCGATCCGATCAGCTTTGGCGGCGTCGCCGTCTTTCTCACGCTGATTGCGATCGTCGCCAGCTACGTCCCCGCGAGGCGAGCAACGACGGTCGATCCGATCGTGGCGCTCCGCAACGAGTAGTTGTAACGGGTTGTAAGGGGTCTGTCCCCTCAGACCCGAAATTGCTGCAGTTTCTCCGGCGTCGGGGGCGAAGAAATTGCCTGGATCGCGTAGTATCCGGCGAAGGGTGCTGCTGTGACGCCGCTGACGCGCGGTTGCGGAGCACCCAAACTGGAGGCTCGCCATATGAGCACGCGCAAGCGAGGCGACCGCCCCGAATTCACACGCCGGGCTTTTCTCGAGGGCACGAGCGCCGCCATCGTCGCTGCCAGTGCCACATCGCCGGTGGAGGCACAGACGAGACCGGCGTCCCCCACTGCCCCGCCGCCCGCACCGCGCACGACGATCCGCGTCGCCATCAACGGGACCTCGCGGCAGATCGAGGTTGAAGACCGCTGGACCCTCGTCGAGTTGCTCCGCGATCACCTTGATCTGACCGGCACCAAGATTGGCTGCGACCGTGGCGAGTGCGGCGCCTGCACGGTGCTCCTCGACGGCAAGCCCGTCTACTCGTGCAGCCAGCTCGCCGTCTGGGTCGACGGCCGGGCGATCACGACAGTGGAAGGCCTGGCGCAGAACGGTCAGCTCGATCCGCTGCAGCAGTCGTTCGCGGAACACGATGCGCCGCAGTGCGGCTTCTGCACATCGGGGCAATTGATGAGCGCCAAGGCACTGCTGGCCGCCAATCCGAAGCCCACGGCCGACGAGGTCAAGCGGGCCATGGTCGGCAACCTCTGCCGGTGTGCCAACTACAACCGCTACGTCGAAGCCGTGCTGGCGGCTGCCTCGGCCCCGGGCGCAACCCGTCGATCGTCGGGAGGTGCCAGATGAGCGAGCAGCTGAACACGACTGCAGCGATGGCGCCGACCAAATCCGTCGGCAAACCGACAAAGCGGATCGACGCCGACGAGCGCGTGTCGGGCCGAGCTGCCTACACGGGCGACATCAAGCTTCCGGGCATGCTCTACGCGCGCGTGCTGCGCAGCCCGCATCCACACGCGCGCATCCGCGCGATCGACGTCTCGAAGGCGCGCGCTTTGCCGGGTGTCAAGGCGGTCCTGACGCACGAGACCTGCAAGGTCGTCTGGGGAGCAGGCTCGGTCGCTGGAGGCGTGCAGTACAGCGATCAGATCAAGAGCATCACCAAGCAGCGGCGCTATGCCTTCAACAATCCCGTCCGGTTCGCTGGCGAGCCTGTGGCCGCCGTGGCCGCGGTCGATCGTCATCTGGCCGAGGAGGCCTTGCTGCTCATCGTGGTCGAGTACGAACCGCTGCCGTTCGTGCTCGATGCTGAAGAGGCCCTCGCCTCCGGCGCGGTGCAGATCTGGCCCGACGGAAACCTGTCGCTGAACACGCGAAACGAGGCACAGCCGCTCGGTCAGCGGCGCGGCAACGTTGCGGAGGCCCTTGACGCCTCGGAGAAATCGTTCGCCGATCGCTACTCGACCTCGTTCGTCCACAACGCCCAGATGGAGCCTCGATCGGCCGTCGCACAGTGGGACGGCGATCGGCTGACGATCTACACCCCGACCGGTGGCATCGCCAACTGCCGCACCGACATGGCGCGCGATCTTGGCATTCCGCCCGAGCGCGTGCGCGTCGTGTGCCGCTACATGGGCGGCAATTTCGGCAACAAGAATCAAAACCAGGATGCCGATCTGATCGCGGCAATGCTTGCGAAAGAGGCCGGAGCGCCGGTGAAGCTCGAGTTGTCGCGAAAGGAAGACTTCATCGGCATGCACGGGCGGTGGCCGACCGTGCAGTATTACAAGGTCGGCACCGACGCCAGCGGGCTGCTCACGGCGATCGAGCTTCGCGGCTATAGCGGGATGGGACCGTATCGGAAGAACTCCGGATCGCAGGCCGGGGTCGAGCTCTACAAGTGTCCCAACGTCGAGACGACCATCCATCCCGTCTACACCAACCGCACGGTCTCGGCGAACTTTCGCGGACCGGAGTATCCCCAGGGGTTCTGGGGCATCCAGTCGATGATGGACGACGTCGCCGCGAAGTTGGGCATGAATCCAGTCGACTTCGCGCTGCTCAACATGACGCGGATGTCGCGTGACGAGGTCCCCTACACCAACTACACGCTCGACGAATGCATTCACCGTGGTGCCGAAGCGTTCGGATGGCGCACGCGTTGGCGATCGCAGCCGGGCTCGGATCACGGGCCGCTCAAACGCGGCGCCGGCATGACCTACATGGTCTTTCGATCGGGCCTTGGCCAGAGCAGCGCCGTCATCCGGATGAATGCGAAGGGCGAGTTCGCGCTCTTTGTCGGCGTGACCGACGTCGGCGGCGGCGCCAAGACGACGATGGGGCTGATCGCCGCGGAAGCGCTGGACGTGCCGCTGTCGAAAGTCGAGGTGGTGTGGGGCGATACCGATCGCTGCCCGTATTCAGTCGGCGAATCGGGAAGCCGCACGACGATCATGACCGGTCACGCCGTGATGGAGGCGGCGCGTGATCTCAAGCGGCAGCTGGCGGAGAAGGGCGCTCCGGCCGGCGATCAAGTGCTCGTCGCGTCAGCGTCGCCACAGCCGAGGCTCGAAGGCAAGATCCGCGGCGCCTTCGGCGCGCACTTCGTGGAAGTGGAGGTCGATACCGAGCTCGGCGGTGTCAAGGTGACCAAGTACGTCGCCGTTCACGATTCGGGCCGGCTGATGAATCCGCTCTCGGCCAAGGGACAGATCGCGGGAGCCGTCGTCCAAGGCATCAGCATGGCGCTGCACGAGGACCTCGTCTACGACAGGCGATCCGGTACAGCCCTGACGCCGGGCTACTACGGCGCGCGCGTCCCCACGCATCTGGATGCACCGGATGTCGAAGTGATCTTCATCGAGAGCGACGACGGGTACGGGCCGTACGGCGCCAAGAGCATCGGCGAAGCCGGTATCATCCTGGCCCCTGCGGCGGTTGGCAACGCCATCTTCAACGCGACCGGCCGTCGGATGAAGGACCTGCCGATCAACCGCGCTCGCGTCCTGGGAGCGCTGGCATGAAGAGCCTGACCAACGCTAACGCTCGGGATTTGCGTCACGCGGTGACGCTTTCTCAACAAGCGCGCAACGAAGGGCGCCGCGTCGTGTTCGTCGGCGGTGGCAGCGACGTGCTCGCGTTGATGAAGGATCGCATCCTGACTCCCGATCTGATCGTCAATCTGAAGACCATTCGCGGGCTCGATGCGATCAGCGGGTCGCGCACGGGAATGACAATCGGCGGTCTGACCACGCTCGACACGATCAGCCTGGACCCACGGATCCGCCAGCGCTACGCCGTGTTGGCCGAAGCCGCGGCCACTGTGGCCACACCGCAAGTCCGCAACGTCGCGACGCTGGCCGGCAACGTGTGTCAACGGCCATGGTGCTGGTACTACCGGAATGGATTTCCCTGTTACAAGGCCGGCGGCACGCAGTGTTTCTCGGCGACCGGAGAGAACCAGTTCCACGCCATCTTCGGCGGCGGCCCCAGCTACATCGTTCATCCGTCGGACACGGCACCTGCGCTCGTCGCGCTCGAAGCCACGTTCGCCATCAGGGGGCCTGGCGGCGAACGGCAAGTGCCGGCAGCGGAGTTTTTCGTGCTGCCACGCCAGGATCCGGCGCACGAGAACGTTCTCGGCGAGGATGACATTCTCACCACAGTGCAGCTGCCGGCGCCCAAAGCGGGCATGCGCAGCACGTATCACAAGGTGATGGACCGCGAAGCGTGGACCCATGCGCTGGTCAGCGCGGCCGTCGTACTGGAGATGGACGGCACGGCCTGTCGTAGCGCGCGAATCGTGCTCGGCGGAGTGGCTCCCATTCCGTGGCGCCTGCACGACGTCGAGCAGCTCGTCGCTGGCCAGACAATCACGCCCGAACTGGCTGCGAAGGCCGGCGAGCTCGCGGTTGCCGGCGCGCGGCCACTGCGGCAGAACGCCTACAAGGTGCCGATGACGAAAGGGCTGGTGAAGCGAACCATCGCCGAGCTGGCTGGGGTGCGAGCGTGATCGGACGGCGCGATTTTCTCAGGTTGCGGACGCGCGCGGATGAGCGCGTGGCAGAGCTCGACGGGCAGGCGCTCTTCATGCGGTGGCAGGACGGGTCGCTGACGCATCGCACCGACGACGATGGTGCCGTTCATGCGATCGCGGGTTCGACCGACCGGCTCGACGACACGGTCGCCGAGCTGAAGCGGCGGCTGGCGGGTGCGAGCGCCGTCCGCGTCGCAGGTCGCGAATGGCTCGGCGACGGCGCGCTGGCGAGAGCGGTCGACGAGATGCTCGCTGGCGTCCGCGGCCGCGGCGGCCGGGTGGAAATGGTGTAGTGGGCCGGTCCCCGTTACAATCCCGCATGACGTCACGGCCAGCTTCGCCGGAGCCGCAAGACACTCTGGCGCTCGCCGATTCAATGCGGCAGTTCCGCTTGAACGACGGCGCCGGAACGATCGTCGGCGACGTCACCGTCAAGGCCGACTCGGGCGAGCCGGTCGAGATCAGCACCTTCACCAATGAGTTCTGGACCGCCAGGCAGCGGGCGGCGCACAGCCTTCACGAAGTCTCGTATCGTGCCTGTTTCAAGCCGCAACTTCCCCGCTTCTTCATCGAACGGCTGACCGCGCCCGGAGACATCGTCTACGACCCGTTCATGGGTCGAGGGACCACCTTAATCGAAGCCGCGCTCATGGGCCGCGTGCCGTACGGCTGCGACGTCAACCCGTTGAGCCGCGTGCTCTGCGAGCCACGGCTGGAGCCGCCTTCGACCGAGGCGATCGATCGTGCGCTCGCTGAAGTCGATTTCGAGGACGCCGATCCGGCGCCAGAGGAACTGCGCGTCTTCTATCACCGCGACACGCTCCGCGACATTTCCGCGCTCCGCAAGCACTTGCTATCCAGAGAGCGCGCCGGACAATTGACCGCCGCCGATCACTGGGTACGCATGGTGGCGGTGAATCGGCTGACCGGCCATTCGCCCGGGTTCTTCTCGGTCTACACGATGCCGCCCAATCAGGCCGTGTCGGCCCAGTCGCAGGCAAAGATCAACGCCAGGCTCAGGCAGATTCCCCCTTGGCGCGATGTGCCCGCCATCATTCTCAGGAAGAGCCGGTCGCTGCTGCGTGACGTGACGCCCGCGACGCGTGAGCAGTTGGCGCCCTTGGCCGGCCGCGCGCGATTCTTCACTTGCGCGTCGACGAGCACGGCCCGAATTCCGTCCAACTCGGTGGCGTTGGTCGTCACCTCACCGCCCTTTCTCGATGTCGTCGACTATAAGACCGACAACTGGCTGCGGTGCTGGTTCAGCGGCACCGAGGCCGCGACGGTGCCGGTGACGCAGGCCAAGACTGTCGAAGACTGGAGAGCGTTTGTCACCGGCACGCTCGGCGAGCTGCGGCGCGTTCTTCGGCCCGGTGGACACGTCGCGTTCGAAGTGGGCGAGGTCAAGCGTGGCAAACTGCGACTCGAAGAGGTCGTGATTCCGGCGGGGCTCGACGCGGGACTTGAACCGGTGCTCGTCCTGGTCAACGCTCAGGAATTCACCAAGACGGCCAACTGCTGGGGCGTGACCAACAATTCGAAGGGCACCAACACGAACCGCGTGGTCGTCTTCCGCAAGAAAAGGTAGGACGTCGATGATCTCAGCACGTCGAGGCCTCTGGATTCCCGTCATCTGCACGCTCGTCTCGCCGATCGGACTGGCTGGGCAACCGCTCACTCAGGATTGGCCACAGTGGCGTGGGCCGAATCGAGACGGTTCGGTGTCGGGGTTCCGCGATCCCTCGCCGTGGCCTGAAACCCTGAAGCAGCAGTGGCGGATCGAGGTCGGGCTGGGGTACGCGACGCCACTGCTCGTGGGCCAGCGGGTGTACGTCTTCACGCGACAGGGCGAAGAAGAAGTGATGATGGCGCTGGACGCGGCTTCTGGAAAGCAGATCTGGCGCAGCAGCTACGCCGCCCCCTTCGAGATGTGGAAGGCGACCGCGCGTCATGGCGCTGGACCCAAGTCCACGCCAGCCTTTGCCGACGGCCGCCTCTTCACGCTGGGCATGACCAACATCGTCACCGCGTTCGACGCGGCCACGGGCAAGCAACTGTGGCAGAAGCCGGCGACGAAGGCACAGCCGATGTATCACACCGCCATGTCGCCCGTGGTCGATCGCGATCTGATGATCGTCCACGTCGGCGGGCCCGGCGACGCCGCGCTCACGGCGTTCGATGTCGCCACCGGCAACGTTCGATGGTCATGGACAGGAGACAGCCCGGCCTATGGCTCGCCGATGGTGGTGGACATCGCGGGCACGCGGCAGGTCGTCACTTTCACGCATCAGAATCTGATCGGCGTCGCCGTCGCAACCGGAGAGTTGCTCTGGCGCCGGCCCTTCAAGACGCCAGCCGACACCACCGCGCAGACCCCTATCTTCTTCGGCGACCTCATCATCCAGAACGGGCGCGAGAACGGAGTGACGGCGTTCCGCGTCACGCAGCGCGGCGGCGTGTGGGCGACAGACGACGTGTGGCAGACGAAAGAAGTCTCCTTGCACATGACCAACGGCGTCGTCGCCGATGGCGTCTTCTACGGGCTGTCGCACCTCAACGCCGGCCAGTACTTCGGCCTCGACCTCGCCACCGGCCAGGTGCTGTGGAAGAGCGAACCGCGTCAGGCCGAGAACGCGGCAATGGTTCGAGCCGGAGACACGATCTTCGCGCTCGAGGACGACGGCGAAATGGTGGTGATGAAGGCGAGCCGGACGCTGATGAACGTCGTGAAGCGTTACGACATGGCCGACAGCCAGACGTGGGCGCAGCCGGCCATCTCCGGCGCGCGTATGTACGTGAAAGACGTCGCTCACCTGACGCTTTGGACACTCGACTAAGGCGGTATCAGCCTTCTTGTCCGCAGCACACAACCCGCTTTCACGTTCGTGGCTTCCGTAATAGCATCCCGCAGACCCCCCCGGCCGATCTGATCACGGATTGAAGGAGGTGGACAATGCGGCGCATTTTGCTGACCTCGCTCGTCCTCGCGGCGTTGGTGGCTCGTCCGGCGTTTGCGCAGGGAGATCGCGGTCAAATCGCGGGGTTCGTCAAAGACCAGTCCGGTGCCGTGATACCTGGTGCAACGGTCACCGCCACCAACAGCCAGACTCGGCTGATATGGACCTCGGCAACAGACGCACAAGGCTATTACGTGTTCCCGGCGCTGCCACCGGGTGTTTACGAAATCGTCGTCGAGCTCCAGGGCTTCAAGAAGTGGATACAGACCGGCATGACGCTCGACGCGGCGTCGAGCGCAAGGGTGGAGGTGGTGCTCGAAACCGGGCCGCTGGCCGAAAGCATTACCGTCATGGCCGAGGCCACGCCGCTCCAGAGCGATGTGGCGCTGCGCAAGACCGTCGAAGCCAAGGACATCGAGCTGATGTCCTTCTCGGGGCGCAACCCCATTGGTGTCGTGAGTCTGAAGGCCGGTGTGATGGGTGGTGCGTTCAACAGCCGCGGCTTCGACGACCTGGGCAATGGCGGCTTCAACATCAACGGCAGTCGCGCGGACGAGAACAACATCGCAGTCGATGGGGCCGTTGCCGTTCGAACTCGCTCGACCGGCGCCATCATCGGCATCCAGAACGTCGACGCCGTTCAGGAAGTGCAGGTGCTGACGGCCAACTACATGCCGGAGTACGGCCGCGCCAGCGGTGGTCAGATCCGCTTCGTCACCAAGAGCGGCAGCAGCCGGTACAGCGGCAGCGGGGGGATCTTCTACCGCGACGAGAGCCTGCAGGCCAACACGTGGACGCGCAATCGCAGCCCGAACCCGATTGAGAGCAGCGGACCGCAAGACTTCGACTACAAACAATACGCTTACTCGGTCGGCGGGCCAGTGCCTGGAGAGTGGTTCAGGAACAGGTTCTTCTTCTTCGGCGCACAGGAGTATGTCGACTTCTTCCAGGTCGACACCAACACGGCTACGGTGCCGACAGAGGCGATGCGGCGTGGTGATTTCAGCGAGCTGCTGAACCCGGCAAACGGCTTCTTTGCCGGCGCGCGCATCATTACCAATCCGCTCACGGGCCAGCCATTTCCGAACAATGTGATTCCGTCGAACATGCTGTCGCCGAATGGCGTGGCGATGCTGAACGCGTTCCCCGTGCCGACGCCCGGGTTTCGGCAGGGAACGGCGAATCTGATTCAGAACAGTGACAATCCGCGCGAACAGCGAAAAGACACGATCCGCCTCGATTACCGCTTCACCGACGGGAATCAGCTGATGTATCGCTATTCGGCGTCGGACTGGACCGCGGTCGATTCATTCCGAGGGACGTTTCCATTCGCGCGGACCGACTGGAGCCGGCCCAACGCGACCCAGATCCTCAGCTGGACCGCCACGCTCAGCAACAACCTGCTGAACGAGCTCAGCTATGCGTATTCACTCGATGAAGTGTTCATCAACGTGTTCACCGAGACCGGACTGCACAAGCGGAGCCGCACCAACATCAACTATCCCTATATCTTCCCCGGCAAGGAGATCGACGACAAGCTGCCCACTATTTCGATCACCGGCTTCAACGAGATCGATGGCGGCCCTTACCCGTCCTCCTCGCGCGGACCGATCCATACGCTGTCGAACACGACCACGATGGTGAAGGGACAGCACACGATCAAGGCCGGCGTCATGGTCGAGTACTCGGGCGAGGACGACTTCGACCAGATCAACGTCGCCGCCATCCCGGGCGGGACCAACAATCAGAACGGCAGGTTCGAATTTCTTGACAACCGGCCTGGCGGCACCAATCTCGCCGTGGCCAATACGGCCATCGGCTTGTTCAGCAATTACGCCGAGATCGGCCAGCGCGCGCTGACCAAGTGGCGCTCGCTCGCAACCGACGTCTTCGTTCAAGACTCGTGGAAGCCGGCGGGCAACCTGACGCTCGAAGGCGGCATCCGGTGGGCGTTCTGGCCACCGTGGCACTCGACCACGAACAACATCGCCAACTTCGACCCGCGCTTTTACGATCCGGCAAAAGCGGCGGTGGTCGATCCCGTTACCGGACGCCTGGTCGGCGGGGATCGCTACAACGGGATCGTGCTGCCCGGGGATGGTTTCGAAGGGGAAGGCAACGACCTGGTGGTGGCGCAAGACCCGCGTGTTCAAGCGCTCTTTCGAGGCGAGCCGCGCGGCTTCTCCGAGATGCACTACAACGTGATCGAGCCACGGTTCGGCGTGGCGTACTCGATCAACGAGAAGACGATGTTGAGGGTGAGCACGGGCCTCTTCCATAACCGCGTGACCCTCAACGACTCGACGGTGCTTGGCGGCAATCCACCGTTCCAACCCATGGTGACCGTCGCAAACGGCATCGCCGACAACCCGGGTGGCGGATCTGGTGGGGCAACCGATTTGCCGTTCGGCATCAACGGCCAGGACATCGTGTTCAAGCACCCATCGGCCCTCACGTGGTCGGCCAGCCTCGGACGAGAACTGCCTGGCGGGTTCGTGTTGGACGCGACCTACATCGGGCGACGGGGCCGTAGTCTCCAGAGGGAAATCAACATCAACCAGCTGCCCGCTGGGACGATCCAGGCGAACCCGAACGTCAATATCGCGGCGCTGCGGCCGTACAAAGGGTACGGGGCGATCAGGCGGTCTGAAAACACCGGCCGCTCGATCTATCACAGCCTGCAGCTCAGCGCCGACCGCCGTTATAGCAACGGGCTGAAAGTCAGCGTGGCTTACACGCTGGGCAAGTCGGAAGACAACGGCAGCAACAAGCGCGACGTCCTGTTCAACAGCTACGACGACGACGCCTACTGGGGCCCTTCGATCTTCGACCGGCGGCACGTGCTTGGCATCGGGTACATCTACGACTTGCCGTTCTGGCGGGCCCAGGAAACGCAGCATCAAGAACTTCTTGGGCGGCTGGCAGATCTCTGGCGCAACGTTCTTCCGGAGCGGAACCCCGTTTTCCGTGCTCCGCACCAACGATATCGCCGGGGTCGGCGATGGCGCGTTCGGCCAGCCGTATAACCTCGTCGGTGACCCGAAGACGGGGGCCAACCAGCAGTTCTCGAACGGCACCGATAACAACTTCTGGTTCAATCCGGCGGCATTCGCCGCTCCACAGGCTGGCACGTTCGGCGACGCGCCGCGCAACCTCCTCTACAACCCCGGGCAGCAGCAATGGGACATTGCCGTGTTCAAGAATTTCCGGATGGGCGGTGTGCGGAGGCTTCAGTTCCGCGCCGAGATTTTCAATTTCCTGAACCACCCGAATCTCGGGGCTCCCGGTGGGGGCGGAGGCGCGCAGACCAACACCATCACCGGCAGCGGGTCGGGCTATGCCGATCCGACCAACGCGAGCTTCGGACGCGTCACGACGAAGACCAACGATCGGCGGGACATCCAGCTGAGTCTGCGGTTCCTGTTCTGAGGGCGACGGCAGCCGACAGTCCCCTTCGATTGCTTGGAGGGGACTGTCCACTGTCCAAGGATCGGTTTTCAGCTATCAGCTTTCAGCTTTCGGCTTCCGAACTGCCACTACTTGGCGGGCAGGACGGCGCTGTACCAGTCGCGGATCCGAACTTCGATACCCGTCCCCGCAACCGCGGCGTCGAATTGCTTCGGGTCCTGTCCCTTGTAGTGGTAGGGATACACCACCTTTGGCTTGAACGCCTTCGCGCACTCGGCCGCTTCCAGCGGTGTCGCGGTGTACGGGAGATTCATCGCGATGAAGGCGACGTCGATGTCCTTGAGCGCCTTCATCTCCGGCGTGCACTCCGTGTCGCCGCTGATGTAGATGCGCACGCCGCCAAGTGTCACCACGTAGCCGTTGCCACGGCCCTTATCGTGGAATCTCGTTGTAGGCGTCGGACCGCGCTGGATGTTGTACATCGGCACGGCTTCGTAGCCAGTCGGACCGACGCGCCCGCGAGCGTGAACAGGATGAGTAAGGCGCGCATCAGATTGCCTCCTAGTTTCGTTTCCAGGTCTGCAGGACGCCCACTCATTCTCGGCGATTTGCGACTAGGGAAACTCTGGGGTTTTCGTTCCTGTTCGTCTACCGGTTGCGGTCTGTCCGCCTACGCGCAACCTCGCGCGCCAGTTCACTGTCGGCGCGGTTGCCGCGAAACGATGTCGCAATTTTGACGACGAATCGGCGGATTCTGTCCACGGCTCATTTTCTGTGCCATTGGGGACAGTCCCCAGGGACAGTCCCCGGGGACTGTCCCCATCACTCCACGTTGGATTGCCCGCGAGCGAAGGCGGGCGCTTCCTAGTCCACTCTCAAGGCGACCATGGGATCTACCTTCGTCGCTCGCCGTGCCGGCAGATACGATGCCGCGATCGCGACCAGGGCGAACGCCGTCCCCACGATCACGAACGTCCGCGCATCGAGCGGCTCGATCCCGAACAGCATCGTCTGCAGCGAGCGTGCCCCGGCGGCCGCGGCGGCGAGTCCAGCCGTCACACCGAGCGCAGTCAGCATCAGCCCTTTGCCGAGGACGAGACCCAACACTTGGCGCTGCTCCGCGCCTAGCGCCATTCGGACTCCGATCTCTTGGGTGCGCTGCACCACGCCGTAAGCCAGGACGCCGTAGACGCCGATGGCGGCGAGCAGGCCGGCCACACCGGCAAAGACGCTCAGCATGACCGCGTAGAACCGTTGCCTGGCAATCGAGCTGGCCACCAGCCGCTCGAGCGGAACGATCGCGTCCAGACCGAGATTGCGATCGAGGGAGGTCACCGCTTCGCGGACCATGGGAATTGCCTGGTTCGGATCTCCACGCGTGCGCATCGCGAAGGACAGGAATCCAAACGTGATGGCCTCGAGTCTCGGCCCCGTCACGCCCCATCGCTGTTGCAGCTCGAAGACTTGACGGTAGTCCATGAAGATCTCCGAATAGGCTTCGCGCTCGACCGACCCCTGTCGGATGTCGTCGATGACGCCGACGACTTGAACCGGCACCGCCGGGCCGCGGCCGCCGTGCCAGGTCAAGAACGCGCCAACCGGGCTGATGCCGCCGAAGTAGCGCTGGGCGACCTTGCGATTGATCACGATCGACGGCGGCGCACTCGCAGAATCGCGTTCGTCGATCAGGCGGCCATCGAGCAGCTTGACCCCGGCAGCTTCCAGATATCCCCGACTGAGCGATTTGAGCCGCGGTCGGTCCGCCTCCTTCGACACCTCGTCGAGCGATCGTCCCGGCGGCACGAACGTCCCAACGGTGTCTTCGATCCCGAGCAGGATGCCCGCATACGCAAACCCGGCAGACTCCACGTCCGACTTGGCGCGGAGCCACCCCAGGAGCGTCTCGATGGTCTCGGCCTTCCGCGTCGTCGAGTACTCCGGCGGCAGGACCAGCTGAAACGCCAGGACATTGGCGGGGTCGTAGCCCTTCTCAACCGTCGCGAGCCTGATGAAGCTGTTGGCCAGCAGCCCTGCGCCGACCAGCAGCACGGTGGCCATGATGAGCTGGCCCACGACCAACGCCGTGCGAGCGCGCGTATCACGACGCGTTCTGCCAGCAGTACGGGCGCCCATCGCCTGCAGTTGAGTCGTGCGGGACAGGTGGAGTGCCGGGAGCACGCCGAAGACCGCGCTCGTGAGGGCGGCGATCCCGAACGCGATGCCCAGCACACGTACATTCACGTCCACTTCGTTGGCCCGAGGAAGAATCGTGCTGCCGTACGCCAGCCTGAAGATTCCAGGCGCATCGATCGTCGCCAGAGTCTTGACGAGCGAGACTCCGGCAGCGCCCAGAATGGCACCCAGCACTCCGCCGGCGCCGGCGAGGACCACGCACTCCGTGAGGATCTGTCTCGTGATGCGCCCGCGGCTCGCACCAATCGCCAGGCGCACGGCGATTTCGCGCTGGCGGGCCGTTCCTCGCGCGAGCAGCAGGTTCGCCACGTTCGCGCACACAATCAGCAAGCAATACGTACGAGTCCAGCAGGCTACA
>CAVYZT010000007.1:0-283023 GCA_963773045.1 uncultured Acidobacteriota bacterium
GTCCGGCGTACTTCGCCGGCAAGCTGCGGGATCCCTGTCGTCTTGTAGTCCACGATCTTCCAGCCGTCTCCGGTTCGGTGGACGAGGTCCATGACACCGGTGAGGACCGTCGGGATGCCTTCCCGTTGCTGGATCACTGAGAACGGCGCCTCCTCGTGACACTCCGACGAGGCCTTGGCTTCGGCCCAGAACTCGCCCGACGCGACGGCCTGCACCGTGTCGAGCGCTTCGTCGATCACCGCCCGCAACTGCGGCTCCTCGACCGTGAGCCACATGGCGAGCCGGCGCAGATCCTCGCGTGGCCGCCTTGTGACGCATGGCGTGCTCCAGCAGCCCGTGCACGAGCGTGCCCCACGCCTGGCCGGCATCCGCCCGATGCGACGGCGTGTCGACCACCACGACCTTCGACGGGTCGTCAGCCGACGCATCGACCGAACGCGTCATGCGCGCGATGTGTCGCGCCTCCTCCGTGACCGATGTGACCGACCAGGACGGCTGGTTCACACGGGCGTGCGCCTGGGCGCGATGCTCTTCGGCTGCGGTCTGCGCCGCCGTCGTGCAGTCGAGCGCCACCAAGGCCGGCACTGACACGCTGGCGGGCACGGACAGGCTCGCGCGCCTTTCCTAAAAACGCATTCAGCTTGCCCCACGCGCCGTCGCCGGCTTGTCCGCCCACCGGCTCACCACGAGCATTTCGCGCGCGCGAGTGGCCGCCACATAGAGCAGGCGGTCCTCCTCCGCTTCGACATACGGCAGTTCGGCCTGTTCGTGCGCGTCCCAGTCCGCATGCTGCCCGAGCAGCGGTTCCGCCCAGGACGTGTCGCTCTTCCTGACAATCTTCAGCCAGCCGCGCGCCTGCAGTCCGTCACGCTCGATGCGCACGTCGACCCTCGCCTTCACTCCTCCAGCCGGGTCGGCGAGAAACACGACGTTCGCCTCGAGTCCCTTCGCCTTGTGCAGGTTCATCAGCCGCACGACGTCCTCACGCCCCGGCTCGAGTGGGAGCGACTCCACTTCGCTTGTCGCCTCTCGGTCGGCTTCAAGCGCATCAGCCACATCGGCGAGGCTGCCGCCGGCTTCGACGACCTGGCGCACGCGGTCGACGGCGTGCAGTAGGTCGCCCGCGTCCACGCCACCTGGGCGTCGTCCCAGCCAGCGCCAGGTATCCGCTGGCTTCGGATCCGTTCGAGCGCGCCGGCCGTGGGAAGCACTCGGGTCCAGCGGTGGTAGTGATTCAGGGCATCGAGCGCGACACGGACGCGATCGGATGGGCGGGCCTGAAGCCCAGACCCTTCGGTAGCCTCGGGTTGGAAGATCGAGAACCAGCCGCCAGACTGCTTGAACGCGAACAGCTCAGGATCGCTGATACCGAACAGCGGACCACGCAGCACGGCCACGAGCGCCACCGCATCCTGCGGGTCCGCGAGCGCGCGCAACAGCTTCGTGAGCGCCTCGACCTCTCGCGATTCGCCAAACGCGCCGGCGCCGCTCACTTCCGCCGGAATGTTCAGCGCTTCGAGCGCGGCGGCGTACGGAGCGATGCGGTCGGTCTTCTTCCGCGTCAGGATCAGGAAGTCGCTGTAGCGCCGGCGTCCGGCATCCACCTCCGACCGGTTATACGCGGCAATCCGCTCCGCGTCCCTTTCCATCAACTCGTCCTTGTCGCAGTGGTGCGTCAACGTGCACACCTCGCCGCGAACGGCCTGCTTCGGCTTCGGGTCGAGCGGCGCAAACCGGGGAGCGTGCACCGTTGGCTTCTTCGGAAAGCACGTCTCGAATACGGTGTTGGCCCATGTGCACAGGTCGGGTCCCGACCTGAAGTTCATGGTGAGCGGCAGGACCACGCCCACACCCTTCTCGCTGAACCGACCGCGGACGATGTTGTAGATATCGATGTCGGCGCGACGGAACCGGTAGATCGACTGCTTTGGGTCCCCGACGACGAAGAGCGCCCCTGGGCGAAGCGAGACCTGCCGCCAGTCTGCCGGATGCGTCTTTCCGGACTTCGACGCGACTTCCGCCGGCCTCGGCCAACCAGAAGACGATCTCGGCCTGCACGGGATCCGTGTCCTGGAACTCGTCTACCAACAGGTACCGGGACTTCTTCTGGAGCGCCCGTCGCGCACGCCGACGTTCTCGCGCAGCACGCGCGCGGTGAGATTGAGCAGGTCGCCGTAGTTCAGCGAGTTCAGCCGACGACGCTCGTCGGACGCTGCACGTCGCGCGCGGGTGAGGAGGCGAATCGACAGCCGGTAGACGTGCTGCCGCCACGCGGCGAGATACGGCGCAACCACAGTCCGCATGAAATTTCTCGTGCAGGGCTACGACGGCCGTACGGTGGATTCTCCGTCCCTCGGCCGAATCGTCCGACCACCACTTCATCGTGATCTGGACTCGCGGTCCCACGGTGCGAGCAGCGCAGCCACGACGGCCGGGCTGCGAAGCCGCTTCTGCGACACCCGCCACTGCCCGGCGGAACCGCTGCGCCGCCAGAAGCATCTCGCACTTGGTGTCTTCGTCGATCGACGAGGCATGTGCTTGCTGGAACGTCTTCCAGAACTTCGTCCAGCGCTATCGCCGCGGGCTTCGGGTCCGGACACTCCCCTTCTCCCGGCGGAAACTCCACATCGTCGTTGTCGCAGACTGTCTCGAACGCGGAGTCGAGGTCCGTCAGCTTGATGTCGGCCTCGAGCAATGCCGCCACGTCCGGGTTGCCCGCCGCGCGCTCGCTGGTGATGAACTCGCGCCACACGCGCTGGCGCAACTCGAGGTCCTGCACCTCGTCCAGCTCGGTGAAGCCGGGCGACACGCCGGACTCCACGGGACGCTCGCGCAGCAGACGCGCGCAGAACGAGTGGATGGTACCGGCGAAGAAGCGCTCCAGATTCGAGAGCGCCGACTGCAGCCGCCGGATCTCGTCTTTCGGTGCCTTGGCCTTGCGCGCGGACACCAGCCTCGCCTCGAGCGCCAGGTGAAAACGGCCGCGCAGCTCGGACGCCGCCTTGCGCGTGAAGGTGACGGCCGCCATGCGCTCGATCTGGTAGACGCCTTCGGCCACGCCGGCGGCCATGCGCGCCGCCAACATCTGCGTCTTGCCGGAGCCGGCGCCCGCCTCGACGAGGATGTTGCTGACCAGGTCCTCGCGAATCCTGCGGCGCGACCGCTCGTCCATGAGTTGCGAATCAGGCATGGCTCGCGAGCCTCCTGAACGCCTCGCTCTTCGCGTCCGCCAGCTTGGTGACCGCCTGGGCGTTCGCTCTGCCGCCACACGCGGCGACAAAGTCGCAATACGTGCAGTTCTTCTCCTCCCCGGTCCTGGTGAAGTGGCCGGTGGTGATCACCTCGCGCAAGTCGGCCAGCACGGCGCCGACCATCGCGAGCGCGGGGGCCTCGATGACGACTCGCTCGCCCCGCCCTTTGTGGCTGGAGAAGTAGTAGACGCCGCCGCGCACCTTCGGCTTCTTGTGGCTGGCCTTGAGCAGTTGGAGGGCAGCCAGTCCATAGAGCGCGTGCTGCAGACGACGCCCGCCAGCAAAGACGCCCTTCCAGCTGTCGCGCCAGTAGCCGCCGGTCTTGTAGTCCAACACCTCGAACGTGGCTTCGCCGACTTCGTCGATGCGGTCCATCCGTCCCGCGATTCTGAGGGTGATGCCGCTACCCAGACTGATCGCGACCGGTTCCGGACGCGCGAGCGGCTCGTCATCACCATTCAACGGCCGGCCGAACGACACCTCGAGGCCGACGGCTTTGGCTGCTCCATCTTGGACTTCCGCCTCGAAGAACAACCGCACATCGTCCAGGAAGTCGTTGGTCTCACGCTCGAGAATCTCCGGCGTGGAAGCAGGCATCTCTTCGTTGAGCTGCGCCAACCGATCCTGAGCGGACTTCACCAGCCAGTCGCCATCTTTCAGCGTCGGCCGACGCTTCTCGTTCCGCACTTTGCGAAGGAAGGCTGCGTAGATGTCGTGCAGCTCGGATCCGCGGGTGAGCGGATCGAGCCAGACGTCGGGGTCGCGCTCGCGCTCGTCAACGGGGCGCAGCCCGAGCCCGCGCTTG
Organism: uncultured Acidobacteriota bacterium; assembly: GCA_963773045.1. GTDB lineage: Bacteria > Acidobacteriota > Vicinamibacteria > Vicinamibacterales > UBA2999 > 12-FULL-67-14b. The sequence continues at coordinate 4,057 of CAVYZT010000007.1, forward strand.
AGGAAGAAGCGGAACGGGCACTCGGCCGCCTTCTCGAGCTCCGTCACCGAGTAGACGTTGCCGGGAGCGCATGGATCGAGCGCAGGTCCCGCCTCCGGCACGTAGCCGTCGAACTCGGTGAAGGCCTCCCCGTCGCGCTGCCCTTCCGCCATGCGCCCGCGCGCGAGGTTCGGGAACGCCGCATCGACGGCGCTCGCCCCTCTGTCCCCAGTGCCGGCGACGGAGCGGAGCCACCAGCCGGACGCGGAGAGTCCAGCGTCGCGATCGCGAGGCACCGCGGACGTGGGTTCGCCAAGCGCTTGCTTCATGTCCTGGTACGACAGGGCATCGTTTCCCTGCTGCAGCCGGTAGGCCTGCAGCATCAGCCACGAGGCGAATGTCTCGCGGAACTCGCGCGTGTCGCGACACGAGTAGCTGAAGGTGGCGTGCGCGTCAGATACTGCGAGTCTGCTCAGCACGCCGTACACCGCCTCGTCGATGCGATCGGTCGAGCGTCTTAAGTCCTCCGAGATCCTCGCGCGCTCCTCATCCAGCAGCACCGGGTCTTCGGTGGAACCGGCGAAGACGCGTCCCTCCTCGAGACCGACGATGAAGAGGTGGGCGCGACCGGCATAGCCCGACTGCGTCAGGCTGCACGCGTAGAGATGGCCGGGGCGCGGGCGTTCAGGCGCGACCGTGAGCGACTGCACGCGCTCCCGGACGAAGCGCAGCGCTTCGGGGAGCGCACAGGAGAAGTCGCCAAGCGCGCGCAGTTCGCCGATGTGTTCCGCGAGCGCCGCGCCGGCCCGATGGTCCAGCGCGTTGTGGCGCGCCGTGCGATGCTCGAGGAACGCCAATACCGCGCCCACGACGACCTGCAGCGCAACGTCTCCATCCTTGGCGGGCGCGGGGATGGAGTCCACGAGCGAGGTCAGCCAGGCACGAACGTTCTTCGCCTGCTCCGCACGTTCTGACGCGTATGCACGATCGTCGTCGGACGCATCCGGCTTCGGCCGCTCGCGCCTCGTAGCTCTTGACCAGGCGCGTGAACGACAAGGCGTACGTGGCGCGGCCCCAGCCGGCCTCCGCCCGCGCGAGCGCGCGCGCAGCCTGGCCGGCGGTGAATCCTTCCTGCTCCTCGACGCTGATGTCGCCGGACTGCAGCAGACGGCGGAAATGGCCTGCCGCAGAAGTCGGTCTCGATCCAGTCGCAGAGACCGATCAGCGCGCGTCCCGGCCGCGTGAAGGTTGCGGGAATACCGGCACCGAGCGTGACCGGCCAATTGTGGCGGAGCGCCTTCTCCCAGATGAGTCCGATGTGCGCATCTGAGGTGCAGGCGATCTCCACCTGGTCGAGCGGCGCCCCGGTAGCAAGAATCCGTCGGAAGACCTCCTCGATCTCCGCTTCGCGACCGCCGGCATGGAACAGGTCGATGCGTGCCTCGGTTGGAGCCGACGACGGCGGCGTCATCAGGAAGGCAAGCGCGTTGTGTCTCAACCTCAGCGCTGACCCGCAGCGTCGGCCGCGGCTTCAGGCGGCGGGGAATGTCGATGCCGGGAAGCGCGAACGCGCGAGGCTGAAGCCGCTCACCCGGCAACGAGTCGAGGAGCCGGCGCTGGAGCGGATTCCAGTTGGCGTCAGGCAGTTCGGTCCAGCAGTCCTGCGACTGGATCGGACACCAGTCCTGATGCCGCACGGCCTCTTGGTACACCGTCGCCATGTCCGCGCGTTTGTGGTCCGAGAGGAACCGCTCGTACGCGCGCAGCAGTGCGACAAGCTCAGCGTGCTTCGCTGGGGACGCGAAGGCGGCGGGCACGAGGGCGTCGGGATCGAGACCAGCCATCCGCAGTTCGCGCACGGTGGTCCAGAGGGCCTGCGCCAGCGTGGGATGCCCGGCGAGCGGCCGGAAGTAACCGCCGTCGGGCGGAAGCGTCGAGGAGGAGACGCATCATCAGCGCCGGACCCAGCTCCTCCTCGGAGGGATCAATCCCGCGCTCGACAAGGAACGGCGCGCCCATGGGCAGCGCGATGTCGAGGGGTGTGACGAAGCGCAGGTTGGCCCAGTCGGTGCCCTCGAGGACCAGCCGGTCGCCGAGGGTCCGGCCGATGGCGTGCGTCGGGACAAAGACCCACTTCGATCGGGTGGGATAGGCCGCGCAGAGAGCCTTTCAGCTGGCCAACAAACGGGTCCATGTCGATTGCAGACGTAAAGCTGGACGGACGCACGTTAGCACGGTTGAACGTCGGACCACGGCCAGATTGACAGGGAGAGCGGACAGGGCCGGTCAAAACTGCCGCTCGAGGATCCACTCCCGCGCTATGTCGTGGCAACAGTTAAGTCCGCATCGAGCGCGGGCCCCAATCAGCTCCATCAACGATGCTCCTACAGCTGCAGTCGAAAAGGGCGCTCAGACAGATCGTCCGGTCGCTGGCCACAAGCGCTACAGCTTCAGCTCGCAATTCGCTCGTCGACGCGACCTCGTCCGGCAATCGCCGCGGTTCGGGCGCTGGAGCCCGAACGCTCGCGCAGGACACGGGCCGGCACGCCGCCGGCGACCATGCGGTCGGCAACCGGCTTGGTGACCACGGCTCCCGCACCAATCACGGCATCTTTCCCGACGTCGGCCATGACGACGGCCGCGCTGCCGATCCACGCGCCTGCGCCAATGCGCACCGGCGCCTTGGTCGAGGACTGCTCGCGGATGGGGACCGAGAGATCCTCCATGCCATGCGTGCGCGCACCGCTCGGAATGTGGACGCCGGCAGCGACCAGCACGTCGCTCTCGATGGCGGCCCAACCGAGATGGCAGCGGGGGCCGATGTAGGCGCGTTCGCCAATCGACGCCTGCGCCGAAGAGAGCAACGTCCCGAATTCGATGGTGGCTGAGCGCGCGCAAGCGCTGATTGATTGGCAGAGAAAGGCGCGGCGCAGGTACTGGCCGGTCAACCCTGGCACGACTGCCCAGAACTGCGTGGAGGCTTCGAGCGCCCGATCGCGTCCGATGAAGACCGCGCGCAGCCTCCAGGAGAGCACCGATGGTGTCACGACGACAAGCGCGACGCCGTGAGCCACAAGCTTCAGGGCTTCACGCACGTCCCACCATCTCGGTGCAATTGCGTTCAATCTTCCGCAAGCCCGTCTCGAACGACAATTCGCCTTCCATCAAATCTGCGCGCGTGCCGTTGACTCGATACGTCACGGTGCCCGAACCTGCGAGCGGGTTCATTCCGCCGCACCCCACCAGCGCGATCAGTGTCACCACAGGAATCAGTCTGCGCATTCGTGTCTCCCGTATCACGCCGGAATCTGCACACGCCGCGCAGAATCGCGAATCCATTCCGTGATTGCAGTTGGGCATCCCAAACCCATTGCGCAACAGCCGTGCCGGAAGCGCTAACCCTCGTCAATTGGGCAGGCTCTCGAAAGCCCTGACCGGCGCAGGCAGGGAATCGCTAGGGAATGCAGACTCTAGGGGCGTGTTGTTACGTGGAGACTGGGCTCGGGCATCGTTCGGCGTTGATAGCTGCCGATCGTCTTCGCCGATGGCTGGCTCTGGCCAGACTCTATTTATTGTGAGGGGTAGACTTTTACGGTGCTCGTTTGCGGTCGTGCCACCACGCGTCGGCTCGACCCCCGCCCACGCACAGGCAAACAGCGATAGAGTTTTCGCATGCAGAACGAGATCTCGCTCAAAGAACTCATCCGGACCGTCAGCGACGAGCTGATCGCGTCGCGCGCGGAGCGGTTGGCCAGCAACCGCCCGGCAATCTTCGAGGTCGAAGGGTTGACGATCGAGGTCAGCTTCATCGTCACGGACTCAGTAGGCGGCGGCGGTGGGTTCGACTTGAAGATCCTGAAGGCCGACGCGCAGACCGACTACAAGCAGGAATCGATTCACAAGATCGCCCTCAGGCTAGCGGCGATCAAGGATGACACGGGGCGCCTTCTGAAGGAGCTCGGCGATGAGGTGCCTCTGCGCCCCCGTTCGGATGGCTGACAATACCGGCGACGGCTCGCGAGGCATTTCATGGACCCGGTTCTGAAAGCGCTCGATCTGCAGGGCGTCAAGGATCTACCAGGAGAGCTCGGGGCCTTCAGCGTCGAGTCGCTCTTCGTACGGTACAACTTCACCTACGACGAGCTCCTCGCGGCGCTCGAGGCCTTGCCTCGAGCCGATGACGCACCCGAGCCCCTGAAGACGGTCGTCCACGAGACCACGCATCTGTTCCACACGACGACGACCCCGTTCGGATTCCTCGTCTACGCGTTGCGGCGCCTTCAGGCGTCGCTCGTCGCCGACGCGATCAACGATCTGCGGGGCAAGTATCGAATCACGATCAGGTATCCACTCGTCGACTTCGTCTTCGGGCTTCCGCAGGAGGTGCATCAGTACATCCGGCCGTACCTCGCGGCATGGTACGCCGCCGAGCTCTTCATCATGATGGCGTTGGACAATTTCGAGGCCTGGTCCAAGCACCTCGTGACGAATCCTCTGCTTCTCGACGTGGGAGGCTCGCCCGCCAGGCTCTTCGCGTTGATCCAACGGCATCTGGCGACCAATTATCGAGAGCACGCGCGCAAGCTGCGGGCCGCGAGGCGCGAGCCTGAATCAGGCGGCGATCCTCTTCCATTCGAATCCTTCCAGCTCGATTCACCGGGCGACGCCGCGCTTCGAAAACACGAGACGTACGTCATCGCGACCCAGACGCTCATGGACGACTGCAACATGATCTTCGTGGCCGAAAGCGCCGGAACCACGTCCGAATCGTGGAAGACGGCGGGCCTCGGCGTGGAGGGTTTCTGGACGCACTTTCAAACGCTGTTCGACAAGCGAGGCATCGGCAATCAGTTCGCCGTGCGGATGCTTCGCGGCTCCATTCCCGCGCAAGACGGCAAGTCCTTCGTGCTGAGCTATCTGGCCCTGTGCGAGCTCTGCCTCTTCGGCCCGGTCCTCCCACACCATCGTCACTTCCGGAAAGACGGGGTCAAGTTGCTCGAGCTGCTCCCGTTCTTCCGGTGGCTCGAGCTCCTCAACGCGGCGCCGAAGGTCCGGCCGATGCAAGCGTTGACCGACTACGAGCGCTACACGCAGGAATTGTGCGCGGCGCTCGGTTGGGTGTCGCCTCGAGAGATCGTGCAGTTCACGGTCACGTCGCACGTGGCAATGGAGAACGACATCCACGAGTCGATGTACCTCACTGCCAGCCACTATCGCGCGAGAACGCCGTGGGTTTTTCACGACTACACTGACCTGCTGACCTCGAGCGATCCCGCTCAACGTCCCTTCGCGCTGACCTTCACTTTTCCAGTTGTCCAGTATGCAGACCGAACGGAATACCTGTCCGACAAGGAGCGGCTCATGACGTTCACGCGCTGGTACCTGCTTCGGCGCGCGCTCCGCGCGATCCTCTTGCGGGATCGCATAGAAATCCGGATGCCGTATCGCCCGAAGGATGACGCCGAGGTCGGGTTCTTGAGAGAAATGCTGCTGCAGGATCTGCAGCTCTCAATCGGAATCCGCGTCAGCGATCTCACGCTTGCCTGACGGCGTAGCTCCACTAATGGCCACAGGCTTCGATGTCTTGATTGTCGGCGCAGGCCCGGCCGGGAGTTTCCTCGGCTACCTGCTTGCGCGCCGCGGTTTCAGAGTCAAGATCATCGACAAGGCGAGTTTTCCTCGGGACAAGGTGTGCGGCGGCGGTATTTCCAACAAAACAGTCGAACTGCTGCCATTCGACATCAGCTCCGTCATGCAGCACCGGGTGAAGGGCGCGTTTCTGACGTACCAGAACCGGGACACAGTCGTTAAGGACCTGGACGAGCGCGGGGGCGCAGCGGTTCTGCGATCAGAGTTCGACGACTTCTTGCTGCAGAAGGCAATCAGTGCCGGCGCCGAGTTTCAGGGTGAGACATCGTTTGTGAGGCTGGAGAAGACCGGCGACGGAATGGCCGTCACCACGGGACGTGGAGTCGTCCAGGCCCGTTACGTGGTGGGTGCTGACGGAGTGTTCAGTCAAGTGCGGCAATCCGTGTTCGGCCGTGATCTCGTGACGTATGTGCCAGCCGTCGAGGCGCTGGTAACGGTGACGCCGGACAAGGCCGAGCGGATCGGGAATCGTGTTCTGTTCGATTTCGGGGGAGCGCCGCGCGGATATGGATGGATCTTCCCGAAGAAGGATCATCTCAACGTCGGCGTCTTTTCGATCTACCGGACCAAGTCGATTAAGTCGGATCTCGCGCGGTTCATGAGCTGGTACGGGATTCTGAATGCGCCATTGAACGTGAGACATCTGGGATCCGCAATACCGTTGAAGAATCGGCGTCGGGAGTACGAGCGAGACAATGTCCTCCTGCTAGGCGATGCGGCGGGGTTCGCCGAGTCCTTCTATGGTGAAGGCATCTACTTCGCTCTCAAGAGCTCTCTCGTCGCAGCCGAAGCGTTGACAGCCGCATTCGACCGACCATCAGATCGTGCGTACAGTGAACTCGTCAAAGCTCACATCCAGCCCGATCTGACGTACTCCGAAATGAATGCGCGAATGTTCTTTCCGATCCAGAAGTGGGGATTCTATCGGATGGCTAGAAGTGCGCACGTCAACTACTACTTCGCTGAACTCATCGCTGGGCGTGTTGGGCACAAGGAGTGTTTCTATAAGACCATTCTGACGAGCCCGTACTGGATTTTCTCACCTCATTTTGCGCCTTACTCAGAGACTCCCTTCTAACTAGCCGGAATGCGTCGTGCATCCACAATCACATTGTTCATCGCGTTTGTCGGGCGGTCTGATGAGGCCGGCGGCGGCCAAATCGAGCAAGAAAGGAGATTCCGATGCAAACGATCCCCAGAGTGCTCCTCGCAGCGCTCATGGTGCTGCTGTTTTCGCGGACGTCCGCTGAAGCACAGCCCGAATTCTCTTACAACGGCGACAACGGTCCTGGTTTCTGGTCAGAGCTCGATCCCGCGTGGGCGGCGTGCGCAGGTGGGCCTGCCGCGCGACAGTCCCCCATCGACGTCGGACGCGCAAGAGTCGATTCGACGTTGAAGCCACTCGAGTTGCAGACGTTTCCCACAACGGTCGACATCTTCAACAACGGTCACACGATCGAGCAGCACTACGAGGACACCGGCAGTGTGATTACCTTCGCAGGCAGGACGTACGACCTCCAGCAATTCCACTTCCACACCGTATCGGAGCACGCGGTCGACGGACAACAGGGCGCGATGGAGCTGCACGCGGTATTCAAGGAAGCAGGAGGCAGCAACCTGGTCGTCGGCATGTTCTTCCAGGTCGGTCACACGGGGAATGCGTTCCTGCAGACGCTCATCGACGCCGGGTTGCCCAAGAAAGATGGCGACGAGACAACGACCGGTCAAAGCATCGACCTCGCCGCTGCTCTCACCAACACATCGTCGTATTACACCTACGGCGGATCCCTGACGACACCGCCGTGCACTGAAGGTGTGACGTGGGTGGTGCTGAAGATGCCGGCAGAGCTCTCCCAATCTGAGTACCGATGCGTTCCGCGGAATCCTGGGAAACAACTTCCGGCCGATGCAAAAGACGAATAACCGCCTCGTGCGCATGACGCCGGGAAACCCTCAAGTGAACCCGCATCGGCACTGACGTTCACGTTTCGAGGTTGCACGAGCCGAGTTCGCCTTCTTCTCCCCCTTGAGGGTAGACCTCGGGTCCGGTGATATCGGACGGCATAAGTCTGGGGGAACTGGATGCGGGAGAGCCCCGTGTCCAGATCCTCTGCCAAGGTTCTGATAGCCCCGTCAGGCCCTCAATCACGAAATTCGCTCCCGCGATGCACCCTGACGCTGAACCGAGGCGTCAATCGAGACATCAGCGAATCTAATTGGACTTTCGCCGATCGAAGCGTGTAGTTTCGCGTCACTGATTCCGATTGATGGCGGCACGGCAAGAAGACAGAGGCCGGCGGCGGCGCGATACTCCCACGACCGCAGGCGATCGAGGCTCGCGTCACGAACTCCAGGAGGCACCATGACGATTCTGCGTTGCACACGACTTCCGTTGGTCGCGGCGATCCTTGCGTGCGCGCCGCTGGCGGCGGCGCAGGGCGGCCGCGGGGACTACGAACGCGCGGCGAAGTTCCTGCCGGACCAGATTCGATCGCTCGCGTACGACGGTCAGGTCGATCCGCAATGGATTGGTAAGACGGCCCGGTTCTGGTACCGCAAGGACGGTCCGTTCGGCAAGCAGTTCGTCGTAGTGGACGCGGCAGCGCTGACAACCGGGCCGGCCTTCGACCATGAACGGCTCGCGAAGTCGCTCTCCACGGCCGCGAAACAGTCGGTCACATCGCGCGCGCTGCCGTTCGACGTTATCCGCTTCACGGACGAGGGCGGCGGCGTGCAGTTCGAGTGGGAGCGCGCGACATGGACGTGCCGCCTCGACTCGTATGAGTGCGCACGATCCTCCGATCGACTGACCGCGGATGAAGGCGTGACCGGGCGCGGCCAGCCGCCAGCCGATCGGCTGCCGCGCACCGAGGTGCCATCGCCGGACGGCAAGCTGCTGGCGTTCGTGCGCGATCACAACCTCTGGGTCCGTGTCCGGTCGACCGGCGAGCAGATTCAGCTGAGCCGGGACGGCGAGCGCTACTACGACTACGCGATGCCTCTCCCGTCGCCGACGCTGATGGTGGCGCAGGGAACGGAGGACGTCGTGCAGGCCCCGTCGATCTTCTGGTCGCCGGACTCGACCCGCATCGCCACCTACCTGATGGATCAGCGCAATTTTCCGCGCCTGACGATCACGCAGTCGGCGCCGTCGGATCAGTTCAGGCCGAAATACTACAGCTACGCCTATCCGCTTCCGGTCGATTTCGATTTGCCGACGGCCAAGCTCGTGTCATTCGATGTCCAGCGGCGCAAGCAAATCACGGTCTGGGCGAAACCGCTGAACCAGCTGTACTACGGCGGGCCCTCGCTCGAATGGACGGCGGACAGCGGCAGCGTTCACCTATCGCGAGATCGAGCGCGGCTACAAGCTCGTGCGATTGATGTCGATCGACGCCAACACGGGGGTGGCGCGCACGATTCTCGAAGAGAAGGGCGTTCCGCTCGTCGACACGTCGATTCTGCTCACGCGCTCGTTCAACGGCGGACGCGAGGTCGTGTGGTCGGCGGAGCGCGACGGCTGGAACCACTTCTACCTTTACGACGCCCAGCGCGGCGCCCTCAAGAATCAGATCACCAAGGGCGACTGGGTGGTCCGCGGCATCGACTACATCGACGAGCAGGCGCGCGTGCTCTACTTCAGCGCCGGCGGCCGCGAGGCCGGGACGCGATCCGTATCTCCGTCACCTCTACCGCGTCGGCCTCGATGGCAGCGGCCTGACTCTGCTCACACCCGAGGACGCGGATCATTCCGTGTCGTTCTCGCCCGACGGTCGCTATTTCGTCGATGCCTATTCGCGCGCCGATCTGCCGACCGTGTCGGTGCTCCGCCGAAGCGAGGACGGGCGGGCGATCAAGGAGCTCGAGAAGGCGGACGTCTCGCAGCTCACCGCGATGGGCTGGCGGCCTCCCGAAGCCGTTCAAGGCGAAGGCGGCGGACGGACAGACGGACCTGTACGGGCTCATCTGGCGGCCGACGAACTTCGATCCCAGGAAGAAGTATCCGGTGATCGAGAACATCTACACCGGGCCGCAGGCGGCGTACGTGCCGAAGACGTTTGCGGCCTACCGCCACCAGCAGCAGGCGATCGCCGAGCTCGGATTCATCACCGTATTTGTCGACGGCCGCGGCACGGCGCTTCGCTCGCTCGCATTTCGCGCGCCGACGTACTACAACCTCGGGCCAGGGCTCCGGCGGCGACGATCACATTGCCGTCTTCAAACAGATGGCCGCGAAGTATCCGTACATGGACCTGGGACGCGTCGGCGTCTGGGGACACTCCGCGGGCGGCTACGATTCGACGCACGCCATCCTCACGCACCCGGAGTTCTACAAGGTGGCCGTCTCGTCGGCAGGCTGTCACGACAACCGCATGGACAAGTCCACGTGGAACGAGCAGTGGATGGGATGGCCCGTGGACAAGCACTACGAGGAGCAGTCCAACTACACGCTCGCGCCGACGCCTGCAGGGCAAACTGTTCCTTGCGCATGGCGACGTCGACGAGAATGTCCCCTTGCCCGCCACGATCAAGCTCGTGGACGCGCTGGTGCGCGCCGACAAGGACTTCGATTTCCTGATCATGCCGAACCGCCCGCACGGCTTCGGCAACGACCCGTACTTCGTCCGCCGCCGCTGGGACTACTTCGTCAGGCACTTGATGGGAGTCGATCCACCGACCGGCGTCCGCATCGGCGAACCGCGGGCGACGACCACCGCCGGTCAGCAGAACTGAACCCGATGGAGAACGGAGTGATTGCGCGCCGCGCCAAAGGGCGCGGCGCCGACGGCATCGAGCTGATCGGCCCTTACGACAAAGACCAGGCGGCGGCTGCCGTAGACGAAGCGAAGAAGGTCGGCCTGCCTACCACCGTGCACATCGCGGTGGGCGAGTCCGCGACGCGACGATTTCGTCGCATCCCGGCGAGTACTATCCGCCAGCCTCGTAGGCGCGAGCCAGCACATCGGCGAAATCCTCGAACCTCGTCGGGGTCGTGTTCTCAGGCCCTCGTTCCTCGCGCGAGGTGATCCTTCCTTCGTTATAGCCGCGCGCCATCTCCGCGTACAGGCCGGCGACGTTCTCTGAAATCCCCATCTGCACGAGCGACGCAGCGAAGTCTGCATACGGAAACTGCGCGTACGAAAGATCCGCTTTGCCGATGTGAGCGCCGAGGATCCGCGTGGCTTCGGCAAACGTGAGATCGCGTGGGCCGAGAAGCTCCCGCACAACCACACCGGTCCAGTCGCGCGTCTTCAGAGCGCGCGCGGCAACATCAGCGATGTCGCGCGTCGCGATCATGGATATCGGCACCTCCGGTGCCACCGCACCACCATTGATCCCCTTGTGCCTGATCAGTCCGAGGATGGCGTAGAAGTTCTCGAAAAAGGCTGCCGCGCGAAGGATGAGCACGTTGACGTCTGGCAGCCTCCGCAGCCGTTCCTCCTGCGCGTGAAGACCAGCAATCGGGCCCGTTCCGTCAGCCAAATCGGCGCCAACGCTGCTCAAGAAGACAACGTACCGGACGCCGCTGTCGCGGATGGCTTTCACCATCGCCTCGCCCTGCTGGTCCCATTTCCTGCGCAGGTCGCTCGATTGCGGATCTGGCGGCAGCAGGATGTACACCGCTGGCGCGCCTCGGAATCCTTCGGTGAGCATCGCAGCGTCGGCCGCGTCAGCCACGAGCACCTCTGCACCCTGGCTCTGGACTGCCGCCAATCGATCGATGGAACGCCCGAGGGCGCGAACCCTGTCGCCGTTCCGGAGAAGGCACGCGCTGATTTGCCCGCCGGTCTGCCCGCTTGCCCCCATCACCGCGATCATCGTGACCTCATTTCCTTTCACGCTCACTCTTCGGTTACAGCAATGTTCTGGTTCAGCCGGAACATGTTCGTGGGATCGTACGCGCGCTTGACCTTGGCGAGGCGCGGGTAGTGATCGCCAAAGGCGGCATGCACCAATCGCTCGTTGTCCTCGCCGGCCCCTGAAAAGTTCAGGTTCGTCTGGCCCGACGAGAACCAGTGCATGGTCTCGAAGACGTGACGCACCCAGACCACGTTCTGCTCGGTGTGGGCCGATTCGGGCCAGCTCCCGATGATTTCGAGGAGGAACGGCGATGACCGGCTTCCGATCGGCGTCTCGTCCGTGCCGACTCGGCCCATGGCGCCGCCGAGCGCGTGGACGGCAAGCAGTGACCGCTGCGAGGGCCTCGCGGCGCAACCCGCCACCATCGCCTCGACGACATCGTCGGTGAGGCGATCGAGGTAGATCGCCTTCCAATAATGAAGGAGCTCGCCTTTGCGAAAAAACGGATCGTACAGTTGCTGGAGGGCGCAATAGGGAATCGTCGCCGACAGATCGAGGATGGGCTCGTCGAACTCACGCAGCGGCCGCAGGATCTCGTGTCCGCGATCAGGGGACCCGGCGTATGTTCCGCTGACGATCAGAACCTCGCGGCCGTGCAAGTGCTGGGGAAACGCGGAGCCTCCGGGAATGCTCCAGAGCACGGCATTCACGTTCACTTCGTCCGGTGCAGCCAACGCAAAGTCCCGGAACCGGCCAAGGATAGTCCGCGCTTTCTCGACCGGGTACACAGGCCCGGCAAACGCAACCATCGGCCCGACTGGATGCAAGCGGAACTCGAACGATGTGACGATCCCGAAATTGCCGCCGGCACCCTTGAGCGCCCAGAACAGGTCCGGGTGGATCGTCTCGCTGACGCTCAACAGGCGACCATCGGCAGTCACGACATCAGCCGACACCAGGTTGTCGCACGTCATGCCAAACGTCCGGCGGAACCAACCCTGCCCTCCCCCAAGAGTCAGCCCAGCCACGCCGGTCGTCGACACAATTCCACCGACGGCCGCGAGACCGAAGGCCTGGGTCTCGCGGTCGACGTCTCCCCACGTCGCGCCGCCCTCGACGCGCACGAGCCGGCGCTCGACATCGATGCGGACGCCTCTCATGGGTGACAGGTCGATCACGATGCCGCCGTCGCACGTGGCGAACCCGGCGGCGTTGTGCGCCCCGCCGCGCACCGCCACGATGAGATCGTGGTCCCGGGCGAAGCGAACTGCCCGTTGTACGTCAGCCGCGCCGCCGCAACCAACGATCAGCGCCGGCCTCTTGTCGATCATCTTGTTGAAGACGCGACGCGCCTCATCGTAGTCCGCGCTCTCCGGCAAGATGGGAGGGCGGCTGAGGTCCTGCGCGAGCTCGTCGATCGCTCGACGATCTATCTGCGTTTTCGCGCCCGAGAGTCTTGTGGCGGCAAGTGTCGTCATCATGCCCATCCCCGGACGAATCACGTCCTCATCTGGTAATGCGCGAATGCCCCGGAAAAGGGTGAACGCCTCGAGAGGTTGCCTTAGAATGAGCGCTCAGCGGTCGAAAAGCCATGTCGACAGCTTCATCGGGGCAAGTCACCCACCTCCTTCGAGCGTGGAGCGACGGCGACCCGCAGGCGCTCGAGCACTTACTCCCGCTCGTCGAAGGCGAGCTCCGCCGACTGGCTCGGGGCTACATGTCCCGAGAACGGCGCGAGCACACGCTACAGCCCACGGCGCTCATCAACGAAGCATTCATTCGGCTGGCCGGCGCACAGAGCCTGCAGTGGCAGGACCGTGCGCATTTTTTCGGCATCGCCGCCAGATTGATGCGCCGCGTCCTCGTGGATCACGCGCGCGCCCGCGCTTTTCAGAAGCGGGGCGCGCACGCGGAGAAGATCTCGCTGAACGAAGAATCGATCCCGGCGCCAGAACTTCCATTGGACATCGTTGCGCTGGACCTGGCGCTTGAAGCCCTCGCGTCCAAAGACGAGCGCAAGAGTCGCGTCGTCGAGCTCCGCTTTTTCGGTGGGTTGAGCGTCGAGGAGACGGCCGAAGTGCTTCACGTGTCGCCCGACACCGTGAAGAGAGACTGGCGCCTGGCCAAGCTGTGGCTGCTCAGGCAGCTCGGGGCAGGATCGGTTGACTGACGATCCGGAGCGGTGGCGCCGTGTCGAGGAGATCTGTCACGCCGCCCTGGAGCGCGACGCGGGGCACCGTGACGAATTCCTCGCAGCCGCGTGCGGAGGCGACAAGGAGCTCAAACGAGAGGTTGAATCTCTGCTCGCTCACTCAGGGCGTGCGGACGAATTCCTGAGTGCGTCAACCATGCAGGCGGTCGCGCACGCGATGTTGACCGACGCGCGCAATTCGTTGATCGGCTGCCAGGTGGGCGCCTACGAAGTCGTCGCCTACATCGGCGCCGGTGGCATGGGCGAGGTGTACCGCGCCCGCGACCGGAAACTGCAACGTGACGTCGCGCTCAAGGTCCTTCCCGATTTGTTCCTGAACAATCCTGAGCGCCTCGCACGGTTTCAACGTGAAGCCCTCGTGCTCGCTTCACTCAATCATCCCCACATTGGCGCGATCTATGGCTTCGAAGAATCCGGCAAAGTCCGGGCGTTGGTGCTGGAGCTCGTAGAGGGCCCGACGCTTGCCGACCGAATCGCGCAGAGTGCGATTCCGCTCGACGAGGCGTGCTCGATTGCCGATCAAATCGCCGCTGCGCTCGACGGTGCTCACCAGCGGGGTATCGTGCATCGCGATCTCAAGCCGGCCAACGTGAAGATCCGGCCCGACGGAATGGTCAAGGTTCTCGATTTCGGCCTGGCGAAGGCGACGGAAAGGGATGGCCGAACGCAATCCGGCGCGCTGGCGCCCACCGCCGGGACGACGGAAGACGGTGTCATCCTGGGCACGACCAGCTACATGGCGCCCGAGCAGGCTCGCGGCCGCGCGGTGGACAAGCGAGCCGACATCTGGGCGTTCGGCTGCGTGCTGTGGGAAATGTTGACGGGCCAGCCGGTCTTTGCCGGCGAGACCGTGTCGGACACGATCTCCGCGATCCTGACGCATGACCCGGTATGGAAACACATTCCGGGCGCTACACCCCCCGGGATTCGACGACTGCTGCGTCGATGTCTCGAGAAGGATCCAGGGCGGCGCCTACATGACATTGCCGATGGGCGCCTCGAGATCCACGACGCAGTGTCTGGCGTCGCCGACGTGAGCGGCGCGGCTCCCGGTCAGGCGGCGGTCGCACGCGACGTGGAGTTCCAGCGGCTCACCGATTTCGTCGGGATGAAGGAATCACCCGCCGTGTCGCCTGACGGAAAGATGGTCGCCTTCGTGAGCCTCGTCAACGGAAGGCGTCAGATTTGGATCCGGCTACTGGCCAGCGGTGTACCGCTTCAGGTGACGCGCGACGAATGCGATCACGAACAGCCTCGTTGGACTCCGGATGCGGGCACACTTCTCTACTACTCACCGTCGACGAGTCCGGCCGAGCAAGGCGCGGTATGGGAGATCGCGGCGCTGGGCGGCCCGCCGAGACGCGTGGCCCCAGCCTTGGGCGGCGGCGACGTCAGCCACGATGGCCGGCGAATTGCGCTGTTTCAGTCGTCGGCCAACCACATCGAGCTGGTCACGATGGCGCGTGACGGCTCTCAGCGCACCTGCGTAGCGCGCGTGTCACCAGAGTCTCTCTATCGATCTCCGCGGTGGTCGCCGGACGATCGCCTGCTGGCATTTCAGCGAGACGATCTCTCGTTCACCAACTGCCTCGAGATCGTGCCCGCCACTGGGGGCGAGCCGCGTGAGGTTGCGCGCAGCGAATGGCTTAGAGGGTTTTCTTGGCTGCCGGATGGGTCCGGCCTCGTCTACAGCTCTTCGCGAGGGAGCACGCTGCTCTATCCGCCCATATTCAATCTGAGAACGGTCGGGCAGCACGGCCGCGATGACCGTCAACTCACCTACGGCGATCTGTCGTTCGTCGAACCGGACGTCCACCAGTCAGGTCGTCTGCTGGCGCGCCGCATTCGAAGTCAATCAGACGTCTGGAAGTTCGCCGTTGGCGGTTCGCCATCTGAAAATGCACGGGGACGAACACGCGTCACGCGCCAGACGGGCCAGGCTCAGACACCCTCGGTCAGTCCCAATGGGGCGGAGATCGTCTACCTGTCGGACAACGGTGGTCACGGCAATCTGTGGATAGCCACGCTGGATGGTTCGAGTGTCCGCCAGCTCACCTTCGAGCGCGATCCGGCTGTGAGCGTCGGTGTGCCCGCGTGGTCGCCGGCCGGAGACTGGATTGCTTTTGTCGTCGCACGCGAATGGAGGTCAAGAATCTGGCTGATCCGTCCAGATGGAAGTGGAGTGCACGAGCTGGTCGCCAGCGGATGGAGTCCCTGTTGGGCTCCCGATGGTCGCCAACTGTTCTATGCGACCGGACAGGACGATGCCTCACCGCATCTGGAACGAATTGCCTTGGATGGAGGACCGCCGGTCGTCATACGGACCGACGCCTCCATGTCCGCCGTGGCAGCTGACGGTGTGACTCTGTACTACATCCACGGTCTGAGGCCGGAGCTGCTCGGCCTGCGGGGCGACCTGCAGATCTGCCGCGCCCGAGTAGAGGACAGTCCATCGCACGAAATCGGGCGGATCGCCGCGTCACGGGTGCCCGTTTCGGTTCGCTTGCTCCAGTTGTTCCTATCACCCGATGGCCGGTGGCTGGCCGTACCGCTGGTCGATGGCGCGACGTGCAACGTATGGGCACTTCCGACTTCCGGTGGTCCGATGAAGCCGCTGACCGATTTCGGCGATCGCTGCAACATCATCGCGCGCAGCGTGTCGTGGTCGGCCGACAGCCAATCCTTGTTCGCCGCCATCGCAGAGATCGAAACCGATATCGTCCTGTTCGACGGACTGATTGGGTGATCATTCCGCCACTCGTACCGGGTCACGGTGACGACGGCTTACGTCATGCGAAACTCTGCACCGCCGACGCTTCGTCCTCGAAGATCGCGAATATCCCCCTGATCTTCAGCATGTCCAGATGGTGATAACTGCGTGCGGTGAGGCTCGTCAATTTCATCGCCCCGCCTTTCTGTTGAACCATCTTCAACTTCGCCACCAAAGCCCCGACACCAGAACTATCGATGTTGGTGACCTCGGCGAGGTTGACCACGATCTGGACTCGTCCCTGTTTGACCAATTCGTCCACGCGCCGGCCGAACGAAAAGTCACTGTCGTCGCCGCGCATCTCGCCGCATAGGGTCAGCACCGTGATATCGCCGACCTGCTGTTCGTCGATCCGAAGTCTCGAGAGTTGATCAGGCATTGGCGTACCTTAAAGCGATTCTCGCATCGATCGGTCCATCCGTCGAGTTCGCAGTACGCGGATCGCGTCGAGCTTCTTCGAACCCAGCAGAGGTACCAGATGCACACGAAGGAACGCCTCCTCGCCCGAGATTCCGAGTTATCGTAAGGGACCCGAGGGAGTCCGGAACATGCGAACGGCATTGACGTTTGCCGCAATTGGGGTTTTGGCCGTTCTCTCGCCCGCGTTCTTGCCGGCTGCGGAAAACGATCACCCGCCACACATCACCGTCAACGGGAAGAGCTACGACTGGCCCAGATCGCCTATCGTCGTGGTCCTGATTGACGGCGGAGACCCCGCCTATGTGAATGCCGCCCTTTCCCAAGGACTGTTACCCAACTTCAAGAAGCTCATGACCGAGGGGTTTGTCTCCGTGGCCGTGGGAGCGATGCCGAGCTTCACGAATCCGAACAATATCTCCGTCATCACCGGCGTGCCGCCCTCTGTCCATGGCATCTCCGGGAATTTCTTTCTGAACCCGGCGACGGGCCAGGAAGCCATGATGGATCAACCAGAGTTCTTGCGGGCCGATAGCATCCTGGCAGCATTTTCCGAGCACGGCGCCAAGGTGGTTGCGCTTACCGCCAAAGACAAGCTGGCCAGGTTGCTGGCCTACAAATTACAGGGTGGCATTTCGTTCTCCGCCGAGAAGGCCGACCGGTGCACGAAGAAGAACAACGGCATCGACAACTGTTTGGCCTACGTCGGTAAGCCTGTCCCCAGCGAATATTCGGCCGACCTTTCGTTGTTCGTTCTGGAAGCGGGCGTCAGGATACTCGAGAGAGAAAAGCCGGACCTGATGTATCTGGCGCTGTCGGACTACGTCCAACACAAGTACGCCCCGGGCTCAAAGGAAGCGACCGAGTACTACGTGGGAATTGACACGGCGCTGGGGCGGTTACTCGCGCTTGGCGCGACCGTCGCCCTGACGGCAGACCACGGCATGAACGACAAATCGAACGCCGACGGGTCTCCCAATATCGTCTTTCTGCAGGACGTGCTCGACAAGGAGTTCGGGAGCGGGACGACCAGGGTCATCCTGCCGATCACCGACCCGTATGTGAAGCATCACGGCGCGCTCGGCTCTTACGCCACGATTTTTCTCGAGCACACGATTTCCGCGCCGGCGATGAGTCTCCTCAACCAGCAGCCTGGTGTCGAACTCGTGCTCAATCGGGCCGCCGCCGCCACAGTCTTCGATCTCCCCGCGGACCGTATCGGGGACCTGGTCGTCGTCAGCGATCGCGGCACCGTCTTAGGAAAGAGCAGGACCACTCTCGATCTGTCCGCGCTAGGCGGAATGCGCTTGCGCTCCCATGGCGGGCTCGCGGACCGCAACGTCTACCTGATTTTTTCCCGGCCTTTGAACGAGACGTATGCCGAGATCGCCCTGTCGCGCCAGTTGCGCAACTTCGATGTGTTCGAGTTTGTCCTCAATGGGCTGCGATAAAGCAATTGGCGGTGTGCGGTGCACCACGACACCGAGGAAGGCTCTAGCCGTTATCGCGCGGCCTCGAAACGTTGCTTGGTTTGCGACAGCGATTTCATCAGCCCCGAACGGGCGCGTCGCTGGACGATGGGGCGCGAAATCGAACCGAGGAGTCCTGCGAGCCGCCCCACTCGGGTGCGATTCATGTAGATCCAATAGAAAGCGGGATCGTTCCCTTGGTCGCGATCGACCATCAATCCGCTGACGGCGATCGATCCATCGAGGTAATGGCTCGCATAAATCTGCGTCGTGACGATCATCACGTTTCCGGTGCTGCCGTCGGTAAAGACACGAACGTGGTTCATTCCAATGACCGGCTTGAAGCCGAACACCTCCTTGGACCAGTAGAAAAACTCCTCGACATTCGCGGCCGCTCCTGCGGGGTAGTGTCGGATGTGATCTCGCAGCAAAGGGGCATAGTCCAGCAGCGACGGCTTCGCGTCGAGAAGGGCTGCGGTTTCGGCCGCCAATTGAACGGCCGCCTCGCGATCCTGATAGAGAACGAGCTGATCGTTGCCGCCGGTTCGATACTTGGTCAGATGCGCAAAGAGGATGGCTTTGTAGAGCGCCGTGGCGACTTCGGCTGCCTTCGGCGACCGCCAGTTCACCTCAGCCCTGAGACGGCTGATATCGTCTGCTGCCAACTGGACGTCACACGCGCCGACTCGGCACTCTCGCAAGGACTCGATGTCCTCTCCATCCACGACCAACGAGTCGAGATTGCTCAACTGCGGCGGGTCACCGAATTTTTGAACCTGCAACACGAATTGGCTGGTCTTGAATCCCTCGAGCGTCTTGAACTGGTTGACGAAGCGCCCCATGGCGTCGCTGCGGATGCGCACGGCGCCGGCCGTCGTCATTTCTCGATTCATGGTCGGTGGCAGCGTCTTCACAACTGGCCGTCCTTGAGTCAGCGCCGACATCTCGGAGTTTGAGAATTGCAGCTGGGTGCGAAGGATAGAGTAAAGGTTCGTGGTGTCCGCAGCACTCGACGTGCCTGCCAAGTGGGATCCCACCAATAGCATCAGCAGCCCGGTGGCGGAGGCTGTCGTCACTACGACACGAGCGGGACCGGTCCTTTTTGGTTGGCCGGGCCCTGAGTTGATCACCATCGCCGGGAAACCTGACTCCACCACGTGCAGCTTACTCGTTCCGCAGACATTTCCACGCCGGTCCAAGCCACGTCTGCGGCATCTCCCAATCGGTATGGTAGTAATGATGGATCCACGAACTGACGCAGCTCAGCTACACCTATGATCACACGCGTTGTCGTGCTGCTGGCGTTGACCACCGCTATCTTGATCGCACAAACGGCGGAGGTCGGATGGAATGCGAATGGCCGCGACGTGCAGGGGTCGCGCTACCTGCCCGCCTCGGAAATCAATCGCGACACCGTTTCGCGGCTCGAGCCTGCCTGGACCTATCGGACGAGGGAAACCGAGGCCCAGTTCGCCACGAAAAAACCTGCGGCGTTCGAGGCGACGCCGCTCGTCGTCGACGGCGTGATGTATGTCGGCACGCCGGTCGGCCGCGTCATCGCGCTCGATGCCGGCACCGGACGCGAACGATGGGCCTTCGATCCACGGATCGACCGCGACGTCACGTACGGCGATTTCGCGAGCCGTGGCGTGTCGACGTGGCTCGATGAATCGTCGCCCGCCGGTGCGCCATGCCGGAGGCGGATCTTCGTCGCCACAGCGCAATCCCAGCTGTTTGCTCTCGATGCAGGGACCGGCGATGTGTGCAAGGGATTCGGTGCATCCGGGTTCGTCGACCTCGTCGCCGGCCTCCGCGTGCCGCCGTTCGAGCGCCAGGCGTACTCGATGACCTCGCCGCCCGTCGTCGTCAACGGTCTCGTGATCACCGGTTCGTCAATCGCCGACAACAGCCGTCCGGACACCGCGAGCGGAGAAGTACGCGCATACGACGCGCGAACCGGCGCGCTGAAATGGACGTGGGATCCGATTCCACAGGACCCGAAGGATTCCGCGTATCGCGAGTGGCGCGGGTCAATCGCGCACAAGGGCGGCGGCGCCAACGCCTGGTCCGTGCTCGCGGCCGACCCGGAACGCGATCTCGTCTTCGTTCCCACCGGAAGCGCTGCTCCGGACTACTACGGCGCGATGCGCCTCGGTGATAACCGGTACGCCAACTCGATTGTGGCGTTGAGAGTATCAACGGGCCGCGTGGTGTGGTCGTTCCAAACCGTTCATCACGATCTGTGGGACTACGACAACGCCTCCCCGCCGGCGCTCGTCACCTTGACCAGGGACGGGGCGGGAATTCCAGCCGTCGTTCAGGCCAACAAGAACGGCATGATGTACGTGCTCAACCGCGAAACGGGCGTACCGATCTTCCGAGTGGAAGAACGACCAGTGCCCGCCAGCGACATCCCGCTCGAGGAAGCATCGCCGACGCAGCCATTCACAGCGGTGACCCCGCCGCTGAGCCCGCATCGCTTCACCGCCGACCAGGTGTGGGGGGTGACCGAGGAGGATCGCGCGGCCTGCCTCGCAGCGGTCAAAGAACTTCGCAACGAAGGGATCTTCACGCCGCCGAGCACGCGCGGCACGCTCGTCCTGCCATCGAACATCGGCGGCGCGCATTGGGGCGGCGTCGCTATCGACCCGGTCCGGCAGATTGCCGTCGTCCCCGTCAATCGGGTTGCGGCGATGGTGCAGTTGATCCCGCGCGAAGGATTCGACCTCGCTCGAACGCGCTCGCAGGAGCAGCGGCTCGGTGACGATTACGAGTACAACTTCATGCGCGGCACGCCGTATATCATGCGGCGCCGCCTGCTGCTCTCGCCGTCGCGCCTTCCGTGCACGCCGCCGCCGTTCGGGACTCTGGTGGCAATCGATCTGAAAACCGGCGGCCGTAAGTGGGAGGTACCGCTCGGGTCGATGTCTCGCCTGTTCGGTCCAGACGTCACCGCCAAAGCGCCGGACTGGGGTTCGGTCAATCTCGGCGGACCGATCGTCACCGCCGGAGGCCTGGTATTTATCGGCGCGGCGCTCGATGGCCGCCTTCACGCGTACGACGTGGAAACCGGACGCGAACTCTGGCACGGCGAGCTTCCCGCGAGCGCGAAGGCGACGCCGATGAGCTACCGCCTGGCGTCCGGCGACCAATTCGTGGCGGTCGCCGTCGGCGGCGGCGAACCCTGGGGCGTCGGTGACTACATCGTCGCCTTCCGGCTGCGTCGGTAGTGCCAGACGCATCAGATGTAATCATCGCCAGTGATTGGCGATTGCAGTTGGGGCTGCTCTGGATGTCGTCGGAGGAAAGAATCACATCCCCGCCGCAGAAGCCGTCACGGCTTTCTGTGCGAATGCTCGCTTCCGCTGACTGAGCCGACCAGAACGGTCCCCATCAGCCCGCCGTCAGCATGGTCGAGGATGTGACAGTGGAACATCCACTCGCCCGGTCGCTCGTCGAAATCCACCAGGAAGCGAACGGTCTTCTTCATCGGAACGTTCACGGTGTCCTTCCACACGAGCGGTGTCGCGGGCGCCCCCTTTTCGTCGAGCACCAGGAAGAAGAAGCCGTGCAGATGAAAGGGATGATCCCAGTCCGTGTTGTTCGTCACCGTCCATACCTGCCGTTCGCCAAGCCGGGCGAGATACGGCGTGGCCTTCGAGAACGGGACACCGTTGACGAGGAAATCTGATTTGCCGGAAGAGGACGGCGGCAGCGACAACTGGAAGCTGACAGCCGTGGCGCCGGCCACAGGAGGCGCGGCGATCGATCGCGACACCTTCGGGGGGTTGGCGACCGGAAGGGGCGGTTGATTCGAGAACTGGATGGTGAACACGTCTTCAGGGATTCGATACTCGACGCTGCCGTAGCCGCGATTGTAGAGCGCCGCCTGGACCACCAGCGAAGTGCCCGGCTTGCCGGTGGGATACACGATCACATCAACGCGTTCGCCAGGCGTAACCAGGAGACCTTGGGTCGTCACCGTCGACTCCTGCAGGCCACCGTCGCCTCCGATCACGTGAAACGACTGCTCTTCCATCTCGAGATAGAAGAACCGGCTCTTGGCGGCGTTGACGATGCGCCAGCGCTGCGGCGCACCGGCGCGAGCCTGCACGATCGGCCGATGCTTGCCGTTGACCAGCAGATACTCGCCTTCTCGGCCGAATACCGTCCCAGCCGATCCGCCGCTGTCCGGCGCGTCGAGCTGGCCCTTCTTGTTGAACCCGATGTCGCTCAGCACGAGCGTCAGCTGGTCGGCCACACCAACGCCGTCATTTGGATCGTCGACGAGCAGGGCGCCGTACAGACCGAACCCGACCTGAGCCGCCGACATCACGTGCGGGTGATACCAATAGAGCCCGGCGTCACGGACGATGAAGTCGTAAGTAAACGACTGGCCGTTGGTGACTTCGGGCTGCGAGATTCCCGGCACGCCGTCCATCTCGATCGGCACTCGAACCCCGTGCCAGTGCACCGTGGTTGGCTGCGGCAGTTCGTTGGTGAAATGAACGATGAGGCGATCGCCGACCCGCGTCCGGATCAACGGACCAGGAATGCCGCCGTTATAGGTCCACGCCTTCACGCGTGTACCGGCGATCTCCACTTCAGCGAGGCGGGCGCGGAGTTCGACCTCGACAATCCGCGGGTCGGGGTTGAGATCGGCGGCCTCCGCCGGCCGAAGCCCGGCGTCCCAGTCCGGCGGGGCCAGCGGTTGAGCTCCGACCCTGACTGATATGAACAAT
The DNA here is from genome assembly GCA_963773045.1 of uncultured Acidobacteriota bacterium. GTDB lineage: Bacteria > Acidobacteriota > Vicinamibacteria > Vicinamibacterales > UBA2999 > 12-FULL-67-14b. The sequence continues at coordinate 27,097 of CAVYZT010000007.1, forward strand.
GTTCCAATCAACAGAATAGTCCGCATAGGCACGCCACCCCCGTGCAAGGCTCGGTCCATCGCCTCCCAGCTCGTGTCTCCAAATCTGACGCTCACCGAGCAATCGCGAGGTACGGCTTCGCCTTCCAGAACAGCAGCCCTTTACCTGGTCCTCCGACCTGCGGCTGAGTCAGCGAGACCGTCTCGCTCACCAATGTCCGGCGCGAACCCATGGTGTGGTGAACGCGTGAATGTTCGTGTGCTCGCAAGCGAGACACGGCTCGACCCGATCGTCAGCGGTGCCGGGGGCGAAGCGATGGCCGTTGTGGTTGTGGCTTGAGGCGCCAGAGCCAGTGCGCGACCCGGAAACCGTGACCGTAGAACGTCGAACTGTCGTCGCCATGTCTCGCTTGCGTTGTCTTGACGTGTCGATCACCCGGCCGTCTCTATCGCAACGAGGATGCCGAACCGGCGCCTTGCGGTTTCCCGAGCATTTCGAGGGATCCAGACGGAGGGCGAACGGCGCGGCGGGGAGATTCACACGCCGCGAAGGATTTTCCCCCAGGCGGTTCCAGCGAACGACGCTCAGTCCGTCCGCCTTGAACTACGGGGCCACTTTGGCGTCGGTCGTCATCATCTGCCCTTGCGTCGCTGCCGGGCGCGGTTGCTCGGCCAGGTCCGAGGTCCGCGGAACGACGAGCACGGGAATGTGAGCGGCACGCACGACGCCATAGGCCACCGAGCCCGGACGTGCGCCTTCGAAGTCGTGCCGATTGGCGAGGCCCATCACGATGAGTCCGGACGACCGTTCGCGGCTCAGGGTGGCGATCGCCTCCGCCGGCTCGCCGAGGGCGGCCGCATATGAGCACTCGCGGATCTCGTCGAGCAGTTCGTGGGCGTCGCGGGCCAGGTGGGCACGCGCGCGCGCGAGGTGTTCCTCGTCGAAATGATTCACATAGTGCTGCCACTGCTCAGCGACGGCGACCGGCTTCACGACGTTGACCAGCAGCAGGTCCGAGGCCAGCTCCTTGGCCAACTCCGCAGCGGCGTGAACGGCGGCCTTCGAGCTCGGACCAAAGTCGGTGGCGGCGAGGACGTGCTTGACCAAGACCGTTGGATCGCCGGTAGACGCGGGTCGATCGTCCTGTGGCACCAGGAGGAGCGGAACTCCGGTTCCGCGAACGACACGCTGGGCCGTCGAGCCCAACAACAGCTTCTGCACGCCGCCGAGGCCGCGGGTTCCCATGACCACGAGACCGACATCGGCCGCGGTCGAGGCGTGGAGAATCGACCGCCAGGCATCGCCGACCACCAGGACCGGGCGCATGTCGCGAGGTTGAACCGAACAGCTCTGGAACGCGTCGGCGGCAAAGGCGTGCAGCTGGGCCCTTGCATCCGCATCGAGGAGATCGATCCTGTGCTCGGGATCGCGCCGCATAGGCCAGCAGCGGATCGACGGCGTGCAGGACCGTGAGCGAGGAGCCGCGTCGCACGGCCAGCGCGCCAGCCCAGCGCAGCGCCTGCTTCGAGCACTCGGAAAAGTCCACCGCGCAGAGAATGGTGGCCATATCGCTGCCAGGTTCACGACGCATGCCAGCGGTTGCACGGAACGGACCAACACGCCGGGCACGCAGAAACCAGCGAGGCTGCGCCTCAGACCGACGAGGCATGCACATGCGGCTTCGCCTCGCTAGGGCAGTGTCGTCTTGCCCCGCCTCTGGCGGGGCAAGAAGACTTGACTCAATTGCATGGAATTCTGAGGGTCAAGTTTTCTAGTGGCGGTTGCGCTGAGAAACTGTTCGTTCTCGTCGTCCACGTTGGGAACAACTTCCCACGAGCGCGAAATTCCCCACGGGAGCGCACCTGGCGCCGAGTGGACGATCGGCCATCAACGCATCAATGCCCGCCATTCCGACCGAGCGCGCCCGACCGGCGCGATGGCACTGCCTGTGAATTAGCGTCAAGCGAGTGAGCCTCTGGCACGGACTGGCCTCATTGCACCGCTGCTCGACAGATCTTTCGTCGTCGCGAAGGCGGTTCTTCGAGGAAGAACGGACGGTGCTTGGCCTCAAGCGCAGGGTAGCGAGCCGGGCAAGCCACCGAGCCGGGCCGCGTCTTGGACTGGTGCGTGCGGTATCTTTGTGTGGCGGGCATCGCACGCGCGCAGTCGCCGCGGCGGATGACGACACGCGCTCAGGTCGCCTCGCCGCGCAGCAGCAGGAGAAGTCGACCCGGCTGAAGCCCTACGAGCCGGAAGAAGGCCGAGAAATGGGTCAAGACGCTCGAGGAACAGTTGATCACGGGCGCGTCTCACTGGCACCCGTTCTTCCAGAGCGCCTACGCCGGCGGAGGGTTCACGCTCGGCGCGGGCTACCTCTCTCACGTCGGTAGCTACAACACGCTCGACCTGCGAGGTAGTTACACGCCCAGCGGCTACATCAGGCTCGAGGGGGAATACCGCGCGGACCGGCTCTTCGACCGCCGCGGCACGCTTTCGCTCCTGACGGGCTGGCGCGAGGCCACGCAAGTGGCCTTCTACGGCGTGGGCACCGACGATACGTCCAAGGACGACCAGGCGAACTACAGCTTCCGGCAGCCGTATGTCTCAGCCACGCTCGACGTCCGGCCGGCGCGCAACTGGCTGCTGCTCGTGGGCGGTGTCGAGTACTCACAATGGGAGCAGCGTCCCGGGGAAGGTACGGCGCCTTCGGTCGAGGAGGTCTACACGCCTGCCACACTGCCGGGCCTGAATGCGAGACCGACGTATCTGCACGCACGGGGCACGGCGGCAATCGACTGGCGCCAGTCTTCTGGCTACGCGCGCCGCGGCGGGTACTACGGCGTCACGTTCCACGGCTACACCGACTCGGTCGACACATACAGCTTCCGCCAGGTCGACTGCGAAGCAGTTCAGCACGTCCCGATCTTTCGTGAGACGTGGGTGCTCTCGTTCCGGGGAAGAGTGGAGACCACCTATACGAACGATGACGAGGTGGTTCCGTTCTTCATGTTGCCGTCGCTCGGCGCCGGGTCGAACCTGCGCGGCTTCACGAGCTGGCGCTTCCGAGACCGTAACAGCCTGCTGCTCCAGGCCGAGTGGCGACTGCTCGTCAACAGCTTCCTCGACACCGCACTCTTCGTCGACGCCGGCAAAGTGACCGACCGCCGATCGGACCTCGATCTGGACGGCCTCAAGAGCGACTACGGAATCGGGTTCCGCTTCCACGCCCCGGCGGCGACACCGCTGCGCATCGATCTGGCGAAGAGCAACGAAGGACTCGTCATCGTCTTCTCGGCCAAGGCCGCTTTCTGAGGAGCTGGACCAATGACACCTTCTCTCGCAGCGGCCCACCGGACGACCCGGCGACGTCTGGCCGCGATGCTCTTCGGATCGGGCCTGCTCGTGGCCACCTTCGCGCTGGTACGGTCGGCCGAGCCGAAGTTCTTATCCGACGATCCGATTGACCGCGAGCCCGAGGCGGCCGACGCGTCCGGCGCCAAGCCGTGGGACATCGATCTCTTCTACGACCTCTCCTACAACCTGTTCGTGACGACGCGCCGCGTGCCCGCCAACATCCGGGCGCAAAACGTGAACACGATCGACGAGGTGCCCGATTCGAGTTGGTTTACGAATCGCATCGGCGCTCGCGCGATGACGGTCGACGAGCTCCTGCGAGGCCCGGTGGTCGGCCCGGCACCGGCATCGTCACGATGGACGATTACACGCGCGAAGAGCGCGGGCGACGCGCCCGGTTTCACCGTGCAGGACGCGAACGGCCAGACGTGGTTCGTGTCGTTCGACGCGCCCGCCAACCCGCAGGGCGCCACCGGCGCCGTCGTGGTCGCCACGAAGATCTTCTGGGCGCTCGGCTACAACCAGGTCGAGTACTTCCTGACGGAGATGCATCCCGAGACGATCCAGATTGCGAAGGGGGCGACGAGGAAACGCCCATCAGGCAAGCGCACGCCCATGACGCTGAGCGACGTGCGAGAGATGCTCGATCGGGCCGACCGGCGTCCCGACGGTTCGTATCGTACCGCGGCCGGACGAGGCCTGCCTGGCAAGCTCCTCGGCGGCTTCAACTACCAAGGCACACGCCCCGACGATCCCAACGACATCGTCCCGCATGAGCACCGGCGCGAGCTCAGGGCCCTGCGCGTGTTCGGCGCGTGGACCAACCTCACCGATATGAAGGCGGGAAACACTCTCGACACGATCATCGCTGACGGCGGCCGCGGCATCGTCCGCCACTATCTGCAGGACGTCGGCTCGACGTTCGGCGTAGGCGCCAATGGGCCGCACGACTGGAGCGAGGGATGGGAGTTCGTGCTACGACGGCGCGGCGTCACGACGTCGACTGTTCACGTTCGGGTTCGGCGTGAGTCCTTGGCAGACAGCGGACTACGACTGTCACTCCGCGATTGGCCGTTTCGAAGGCGACGCCTTCGAACCCGAGACCTGGAAGCCACGCGTTCCCACCGCAGCGTTCTACGAGTTGCGCGACGACGACGCGTTCTGGGCCGCCCGGCGAGTGATGGCGTTCTCCGACGAATTCATCCGCGCGTTGGTCAAGGCCGGATCGTACAGCGACGCGAAGGCCGAGCAGAACCTCGCCGACGTCCTGATCAAACGGCGTGACAAGATCGGACGCGCCTACCTCACGAAGATCAACCCGGTGGTCGACCTGGTGCTTGATGCCGCCGGCGTGCTGACGTTCCGCAACGCGGCGGTCGACCATGGCTTCGCGGCCCCGGCGGCCGGCTACGCAGCAACGTGGTACGCCTTCGACAATGCGATCGCGGAGGCGCGACCCCTGGGTCGGACGACGGGTGCGACGCCGCAGCTCAAAGCGGCGTCCGGATTGCCCGGTGCGATGGGCGCTTACGTCCGTGTCGACCTCACGGCCGATCACGTGGATCATCCGAGCTGGAAGGAGCCCGTCCGAGCCTACTTCGTGCGACAGGCAGCCGGATGGAAGCTGGTGGGGCTCGAGCGGCTGCCAGACTCGCGCTGAGGCGCAATTGGGAGCTGCCCGAACCGCTCGACCGATTCGACGGGCTACGCCGTCGTTCGCGCGTGACGTCGGTCGCCACGCCGAGCCGTCGCTGCGCACGACGATGTTTACCGTCGCATCAATAACGCGGACCCAGCTCATCGGTCGAGCCGCGGTCGACGGCGGGTTCTTCGATCGCGTCCTTCGAGCCACACGCGATTCCCGATGTGCGCGGTCAAACGGATCGGCTGGTGGTCGGGAAACGCGAGGAGCGTGGCCAGTACGATCGCGGTGGTGAAGCGCACCGGGTCCAGAGTCGGCAAGCCACGCGGAGAGCGCCGAGCGAGCCGTGCCGAGCTGCACGCTTCGCTTGTCACCGGAGTTTGGGCAATTCACATGCCCCGTATGCCGGGTACGTGGGCTGGAGATCGGGAAGTCGAGTGCGGGTCTGCAGCGGGGAATTGTCGGATGCGACGCGGATATTTCCCCAGACCCCCTTCGCCACTCGGGCGCTCGAGCCGGGACGCGTCGAGGCACATGAATTGCTCCTTTGACGGTGGCGACTCGCGCGCAGGCGTGCGGCTCGAGCCGTTGGCCCGGAAGGAGGGCGTCATGTCGATCGGAACCTTGACTGATACGGATCTGCGGTTGAGAACCGCTGTGGTTCAGCAGTTGGACTGGGAGCCTGAGGTCGACGCCAGCGCCATCGGGGTCGCGGCTGCCAAGGGCGTCGTCACACTCACCGGCTTCATCGACACGTACGCCGGCAAGCTGGCCGCTGAACGCGGGGCCAAACGCGTGCGCGGCGTGCGCGCCGTCGCCAACGATCTCGAGGTCCGGCTGCGATTGGACCGGACCGACCCGGAGATCGCCTCCGATGCGGCGTTCGCCTTGGCGCTTCGCGCCGCGCTGGCCGACCGCGTTCAGGTCGTGGTCCACAACGGACACATCACCTTGACGGGGACGGTCAATTGGCTGGCGCGAAAGCGGGAGGCGGAAGGCGCCGTGCGCCACCTCCCCGGCGTGCGCGGCGTGAGCAATCACATCGTCGTCGAGGCCGCAACCACCCCACTCGACGTGCAGCGCCGCATCGTCCAAGCCATGCAGCGTGATGCCGACCTCGAGCCGCGCCACGTCATCGTGTCGGTCGCGGGCCGCAGCGTCACCTTGACCGGAAGCGTCCGGACCTGGCGCCAACGCGAAGCCGCCGAGCGCGCGGCGGCGAACGCCGCCGGAATCAGGTTGGTGGACAACCAGCTCAGTGTCGATCCCATCGATGCCTTTCCCGAAGGCGCAATGGATGAACTGTGTTGATGGTGTCAACCTTCGCTTTCAGCAGAGCGCGCCGTTGGGATGGAGTGCAGTCCAGAGACGACAATCAAGGAGTCCCGGACTACTAGTGCCGGTCCCTCGTCAAATCGTGCCGCAGCGCTCCGAGGCGCTTTCGATAGCCGCCGGCGTCTCCGGTACTCGACGAAGCCGGGGTAGCGATGTGCGTGTCGCGCACCTGGCGAGCGTGTTTGATCGGACACCAATACTGCTCGGTGCGAGCGGCCACCTCGCGGACATGGGGCGTCAGGCCGTTCACGTAACTGCAGTACAGGCAGTTGAGCTTTTCGAGTCCGTTGAGATACGCGAGCTTGTGCCGATCGATGGCCAGGTAGATGCCGAATCGGGCCATGGCCTGCTTCTTGAACTAACCGAGTGTGCTGGAAGCCGCCAGCCCTGACTGGAGATTCGTCGTGACTCAGCTCAACCGCATCGTGTGCCCTATCGACTTCTCCGACTGCTCCCGTCATGCGCTCGATCACGCGGTGGCGATCGCGCGATGGTACGAATCCGAGTTGACCGTGCTGCACGTGTTCACCGACCGGGAACCCGTGGACATGATTCCCGCGCTCCCCGGCCGTCCGCTGCGACCATCCGTTCGTCCGAGCCTCGATCAGCGCCAGGAGGTCGCTCGGGATGTGCATCGCTTCGTCATGCGATCCGACGTCAAGGGGCTCGATCTCGAAGAAGTCGTTGAGGAGGCGCCTGACGTCACCATGGAAATCCTGGCACAAGCGGCCGTTCGGAAGGCGGATCTCCTCGTGCTCGGCAGCCACGGCCGTTCCGGGATGAAACGACTGCTCATCGGATCGATCGCCGAGCAGACCCTTCGGATCTCTGAGATCCCGACGATGGTCGTTCCACTCCGTTCCGATCATGTCGGCTTCGGCAAGGCCGCACCGTTCAAGCACATTGTCTGTCCGGTTGACTTTTCGTCCAGCTCGCTCGACGCGCTGGGGCACGCGATAGCGCTGGCCGAAGAAGGAGAGGCCGATCTCACGATTCTCCACGTCATCGATGTGCCTCCAGAGCTGGTCGAGGCCCCGATGTTCACACAAGCGCCGCTCGCCAAGATCCGCGCAAGAGTCGCGGCGTCGTACGAACGACGGCTCCTGGCGCTGGTGCCGGAAGCGGTCCGAACCTGCTGCACGGTCGACACCCTGGTCGTCGACGGGCGCCCGTCGAGCGAGATCCTGCGCGTCGCCGGTGACCGGCGGGCCGATCTCATCGTCATGGGCGTGCACGGCCGCGGCGCGATCGATCTGATGTGGTTTGGATCGAAGACGAACGAGGTCATCCGCTCGGGTCAGTGCCCCGTGCTGGCGGTATGCGGGTCGGCGAAGCACTAGCGAGGCTGCGCCTCAGGCCGACGAGACATGCACGTACGGCTCCGCCTCGCTAGGGCAGTGTCGTTTTGCCCCGCCTCCGGCGGGGCGAGAAAACTTGACTCGATTGCATGGAATTCTGGGGGTCAAGTTTTCTAGGCCGCAGGTCGCCATCTGCAGGCCGCAGGTCGCCATCTGCGGATTCTCTCGGTCCGGTGGGGAAAACTCCACGGGCGGCCCTGTTGTGTCGCCGATCGCCGCCCTCTGGTCCCTCGATCGCGCCTCCATTCCGATGGCACAGACGATGCTCTCACCGGTGCAGGAGTACCAATGCGCACCATTCTCTCAATCGCTGGATTGTGCCTGGTGATCGCCGCTGGTAATGCGTTCGCGCAGACGCCGGCGGAGCAGAGGGCCATTCTCAGAGACTTCGAACGGGCCGTGGCAGCCTACGTTGACCAATTCGAGCTGGTCGAGTGCTCCGCCGTGCGACCCGCGCCAAATCAGGCGGTCATCTTCACAATGCCTGTGTCGATGGTGTTCCGCCAGCTCATCGCCACGGCGCTCGGCCATCCGCATTCACCGACCATGAGCGGGCCGCACCGGCCGCCTCAGCCTCCTCCCGGTAACTACGAATCGTTTTCGTTTGCAGGTTCGCGCGCCGTGCCTCCGATCGTGGCCGAGGCTCTGCCAGACCTTCCCCGACGTCTCGAATATCGCTTGGTGAACCGCGACCTGGTGTTGCGAGACATCGAGTGCAATCTGGCGGTGGCAGTGTTGCGAGATGCCATCGGGTTCACAAATAGTTTGACGCAGATGCGCTGAGCGGCGCACGACCACGATCGCGGCGAGCGCCGGGTAGGAGACCGTCATAAGCCAACACATTTTCTCGACACCACACGCCGCCATCGCGCTGCCGACTCGCGATCGACTCCTGGTGGTGTAGGCCGTCCGGGGCATGTTGAATCGCTTTCTGCTCCTCCGCTTGGCGCGGCGTCTTCCTTGACTCGACGGGCGCGCGGTACGTGCCTTGCACAGCTCAACGAGCATTGATTCCCGTTCCAAGGAGATGACGATGAGCCGAGAACAGATTGGCGCACGGCTGATGCGAATGCAGGAGAGTTTCCTCGCAACGCCGGACCAGACGCTGTCGTTGCCGGAACCGGAACGCCGGTTTGGGTTCGACCAGACCACTTGCGAGGCGATACTGGCAGCACTCGTCGAAGCGGGCGTGCTGATGAAGCTCAGTACCGGAGCCTACACCAGGCTGCTGCGCAATTCGTCCGCCGCAGCACGCATCAGGCCAACCTTCATGCGCGGGGCGGCCGCCTGACGCACCATGCTGTCCATTCTCGTCCGCCTCGTAATCAACGCTGCGGCTCTCTGGGTCGCAACGCGGATCGTTCCAGGCGTGTCCTACGCCGGAGATGGGTCACTCCTGATCCTCGTCGCCTTGGTGTTCGGCGTGCTCAACGTCGCCATCAAGCCCATTCTCTTCGTGCTGACCCTTCCGTTCTGGCTCGTGACATTGGGACTGTTCACCTTCATCCTCAACGCGTTCATGTTATGGCTCACCGGCCGGCTGTCGGCGGCGCTGGGATTAGGGTTTCGAGTGAACGGGTTTGCCGCCGCGTTTCTCGGAGCGCTCGTCGTCTCGGTAGTGAGCTTTGCGCTGTCGATCTTCTTCGCCGGCGCGCTCAACCCGCGTGGCCGGGAGACACCAGACCACCGGCGGTGGCAGGGCCGACAATAGAGAGCGTGAACGGGTTCCGCATGAGGATCGATCTTCGCAGCCGGCTCGTCGTCATCACCGGCGCGTCATCGGGCATCGGCGCGGCCGCGGCGCGCGAGTGCGCCAGGCGCGGTGCGCGGGTCGCGCTAGTGGCACGCAACCAGGAGCGTCTCTGCGACGTCGCGAGGCTGATCACCTCGACACAGGGTTACGCGACCGTTTACCCGACGGACCTCGCCGATGCCGAGGCAACAACCAGGCTCGCCGCCGACATCATCGCCCGTGATGGAATGCCCGACGTCCTCATCAACAACGCCGGCGCCGGGCGCTGGCTCACGGTCGAGGAGACATCGGCCGAGGCAGTCGCGTCGATGATGGCGGTTCCCTATTTCGCGGCCTTCAATCTCACACGGGCATTGCTCCCAGGCATGCGGCGTCGTGGCAGCGGTTCCGTTCTGAACGTCACGTCGGTCGCGTCGCGGCTGGTCTGGCCAGGGGCCACTGCGTACATGGCGGCGCGTTGCGCGATGCTGAGCTTCAGCGAATCCCTGCGCGCGGAACTCGCCGGCAGCGGTGTGACGGTCACGACCGCCATCCTCGGCACGGTGGACACGCCGTACTGGACGCACAATCCTGGCAGCGAGCAACGGCTGCCCAGAGCCGGAGCGGGAATGCGGCGGCTGACAGCAGACGAGGCCGCGGGCGCCATCGCCGACGGCATCGAGCGTGGGGTCCCGCAGATCGTCCTGCCCCGAGTGTTTCGCCTCCTCTTCCTGATGAGCGCGCTGGCGCCTCACACCACCACTCGAATCATGAGCCGCGGCTGGAACTGAAGGCCTTCGACTATTCCCCTGGTCCCCAGCTCTTCGATCGGCTGTGGCAGTCAGCACAACCGGCCAGCAGCAGCCCGTAGTAGTTCGCCCGCGACCGCGGTTCTGTCGCCTGCGCGGCGTCGGTGGCGAGCCGGTGCATGCGCTCCTCGGTTTGAGACAGCGCCCGGCGCGCCTCTGCGCCGACCCGAAGATCGGCGGGATTGAGCGGAGCCTTTGCGAAGCTGCGCAATCCGTCGCGCCACTTCGAATCTGAGGGAACCACAAGCCCCTGGAAGATCTGATCGGCCGCGCGCTGATGCTCCAACATGTGGCCGACGAGTCCGCCAACCTCCGGGCTTGGACGCGTGCTGAAGACCGGCTGCGTGCCAGCCAGTTGATGGCATTGACCGCAGGCGGTAAACATGACCGCCGACGAGACGGCCGCCGCCACGATGGTCGTGGCGGCCGCGGCCTCGTGTGCGGCCTGTCGGATTTCGGCGACACGCGCAGCCGATCGATCCGGCATTCCAGGAGGCGCCGTGTACTCTGTGAGCGCTTGCGCCGCCAGTGACACGCCGGCCAGATCTCCCTTGATCAGAGCGGTGTGCATGGCGACCGCGTCCGCGTAGTGCCCGTGCATCGCAATGGCCCGCTGCGTGTCCGGCTGAGCCGATTGGTTGCCGGCGCCAGCCAGACCTAACGCGCCAAGGACTGCAACGACTGACGCCCATGCGACTTTCGCTCGCGTCACACACGCCTCCTGGATGTTGTCTTGTGAAGTTACGGTGCAGATTGCGTGCCCAACGGCTTTGGGCGCGCGTCAGCTCGCCGACCAGCGATCTCCGCCAGCCGCGCGCGAGGAATTTCTCGGACGTGGGGAATTCTCCACGCCGATCGTCGTCGCTGCCCTCTTTTGTCTGCGCTCCGCCTGCCGTCCAGCCGGGCACGTCCTGTGCTTCGTTGAGGTTATGTTGCTCCGATCGATCCGACCCGATCGCGGGGAACGGCTCGGCAGACTGCCGGGCGATGAGCTGATTGCCGACCCAATCGCATCGATGACTCATGCGATCACCATTCAGCGCGGTCCTCATGACGTATGGCCCTGGTTGGCGCAAATGGGCGCGGGCGCTCGAGGCGGCTGGTATAGCTACGACTGGCTCGACAACCGGCGCTGGCCGAGCGCCGATCGCATCGTGCCGGCGCTCCAAAGCGTGACCGTCGGCACGTTGTTTCCGGCTCTTCCCGGAGAGACCAGAGGGTTTCATGTCTTGGCGTGCGAGCCGTTTCATTCGCTCGTCATCGGCTGGAGGGGGACACCGGACGCCGCGCCGATCATGACGTGGGCGTTCGTTCTGCAATCGCTTCCGGCGAATCGAACGCGCTTGATGGTGCGCGCTCGCGGCAGCCACGACTATCCGTTCTATGGCCTGCCCCGCTTCATCGGACAACCGTTGATCCGATTCGTCCACTTCGTCATGGAGCGAAAGCAGTTGCATGGGATTGCCACGCGTGTCGAATCGCACCATCCAACGATCAGTGATCAGAAGTAGGGGGTCGCATGAGTCGCCAAGCACAGATTCAACGAACCGGTCGCCGGCTGGCCATCGGTTTGGGAATACCAGCGCTCGGCTATGCCGCGACGATGGCGGTGGCATGGTTCCGGTATGGCCGGCCCCGGCGCCCGACGCCGTCCGAGGCCGACGTCCTTCTCGATCGCTTCATGCCAGTCTTTGAGGTGGCAGAGCGCCATCGGGTGTGCGTCGCCGCTCCCCCGGATGTCACGTTCGCGGCGGCCGCCGCCCTCGATCTCCAGCAGTCGGCGATCGTGCGCGCGATCTTCAGGGCGCGTGAGCTTGTACTCGGTGCTCAGCCGCCGGCGACGCGGAACCCCCTCGGTCTCCTCGCCGAAATGACGTCGCTTGGGTGGAGAATCCTAGCCGAAGAGCCCGGCCGCGAAGTCGTGTTCGGAGCAGTGACTCAGCCGTGGCAGGCCAACGTGGTATTCCGTGGTCTCGACCCCGAAGCGTTCGCCGCGTTTTGCGAGCCTGGCTACGTCAAGATCGCCTGGACGCTCCGGGTCGACCCAGCCGGAAGCAACGACAGCATCTTTCGCACGGAAACACGTGTAACGACAACCGACTCGACCGCCCGGAAGAAGTTCCGCTGGTACTGGGCGCGCTTCTCGCCCGGGATCATCGTGATTCGCCGCGTGATGCTCGGGTTGCTGAGGGCCGACGCGGAGCGTCGCGCCAGGGAGGTCTCACATGGGAATGTTCTCAACCGTCGTCGTCGCAGTCGACCTCAGCGAGATGTCGCGTGATGTCCTGCGCTACGCCGTGCGGCTGGCAGCCAGCTCACCAACTGCGCAGCTCCTGATCACGCACGTCGTACCCGATCCGCTCGAACGGCCGTGGAGCGCCGAGGCTATTGGAGCGGATTTCAGACGAGTGCAGCGGATCTGGATCTCCCGAGCCACCGACCGCCTCGAGACGCTGATCGAAAACGAGCGATTGACAGTCGGTCAGGTGACGCCAGTCGTCCTTGTGGGTCGTCCCGCCAACATGATCGTCCAGCTCGCAAACGATCGGCAGGCCGATGCGATTGTTCTCGGAACCCATGGCTACGGTCCCGTCAAGCACCTGGTGCTCGGCAGTGTCGCCGAACGAGTGCTGCGTCGGGCGACATGTCCCGTCATCACCGTGCCGCACAAGAGCCTCGAGACCATCGCGCAGCGGGCGGTCCAGAACTCCGAATCACTGAAACTCGTCGACGTGGAATGTTGAGCGGTAGCGGTACAGGCGATCGCCCGAGGATACCGGGCGACCGCATTATTGGAGGGTCACGTGGCAATGTTCTCTACCATCGTCGTCGCCGTTGATTTGAGCGACATGTCAGCCGACGTACTGCACTACGGGGCTCGCCTCGCCGGAACCTCGCCGGGCGCCCGTCTTCTGGTGACCCACGTCGTCCCCGACCCTCTTCAACAGCCGTGGACCGCGGAAGCCATCGGTATAGATTTCGACCGGCTGCGAAGAGACTTGATGGCCAGCGCGGAAGGCCGTCTGGCAAACCTGATTGCCGTCGAAGGCCTGATGCCGGGCACGTTTACGCCAGTCGTCCTCTTCGGTCGACCGGCTAACCTGATTGTGGAGCTCGCAAAGGATCGGCAGGCCGACGTCGTCGTGCTCGGCACGCACGGGTACGGTCCCGTCAAGCACCTGGTGCTCGGCAGTGTTGCAGAACGCGTGCTGCGCCATGCGCTCTGCCCTGTCGTCACGGTACCGCACAAGAGTCTGGCGGCGCTCGCCCGACAAGCCGCGATTGAGGCGACGGAGCAAGAGAAGAAGGTCGACGTGGAGTGTTGATCGATCTCCGATCGGCGCCAGACGCACCAGTGCAGGCCAGTGATTCGACCGACTGACCCCATCGTTCTCGACGGCCGGGAGATCAAAGAGAGCTTCGTCCGAGTCATCGGGCCCGGCGGCCAGAATGTCAACAAGGTCGCGACCGCGCTTGCTACCTGTTTCGTCCATTTCCACGCTCCCGTGAGCCGATAGACTACATTCGAACGTGAGATGACAGCGCCAACGGAATGCGACGTCGTCCTCAAGGACGGGACGACCGCCCTCCTGCGTCCAGCCGTCCCTGCCGATGGCGACCGGTTGCGCGCATTCTTTGCCAGGCTCTCTCCCGACAGCGTCAACTTGCGCTACTTCGGCTTGAGGGGCCCCGACCAGAGGGCGATTGATCGGTTGCTGGCTGCGGATCCCCGCGACGAGCTCGGCCTGCTCGCCGAGTGCGGCGGCGCCGTCGTGGCGCTGGCGCAGGTACGCGCGGGAAGCGCCGGACTCATCGCGCGCCGAAGCGGCTTTTCTGGTCGCTGACACGATGCAGGGACGCGGGCTCGGCACGCGGCTGCTCGAGCTGCTCGCCGACTACGCTCGCAGTCATCACATTCGGAGTTTCCACGCCTGGGTGATGGGCGTGAACCGTCGCATGCTCGATGTCTTCGTCGACTCGGGTTTTGCGGTCCGATCGAAGAACGACCAGGGCGTGATCGAGGTGATCTTGTCACTCGATGAAACGCCTGCCTTTGCGTCGCGTAGCGCCGAGCGCGCACAAGTCGCGGCACGCGCCTCGCTGCAACCCTTTTTCGAGCCTGCATCCGTGGCCATCGTTGGCGCCGGGCGAGACCGTGGCGGCATCGGTGCGGAGATCCTGAACAATCTGCGCACGACAGGCTTCCGCGGCCGAATCGTGCCCATTCACCCGAAGGTCAGCGAACTGCAGGGCCTGCCCGCGTATCCCCGTCTCACCGAGGTACCGGGCGACATCGATCTGGCCGTCGTCGTCGTGCCGGCCGACCAGGTCCTTGCGGTTGCGCGTGATGCCGCCGAGAAGCGGGTCAAAGCCCTCGTCGTCATCAGTGCCGGTTTTTCTGAAACGGGCAGTGACGGTCGCAAGCGAGAGGCACAACTGCTGGAGGTCGTTCGCCAGTCCGGCATGCGGCTGATCGGTCCCAACTGCATGGGGCTGCTCAACGCCGATCCTCGAGTGCTGCTCAACGCGACTTTCTCTCCCGTCTTCCCTGCCGCCGGAGGTGTCGCCTTCTCGACGCAGAGCGGAGCGTTGGGTCTCGCCATTCTCGAGTACGCAAAGCGCCTGGGCCTTGGCATCTCGAAATTCGCCTCGATTGGCAACAAGGCCGACGTGTCGTCCAACGATCTTCTTCAATACTGGGCGGACGATCCGAAGACCGCGGTGATCCTCCTGTATCTGGAGAGCTTTGGAAACCCTCGCAAGTTCGGCCAGCTGGCGCGCACCATTGCCAGGCGAAAGCCGATCGTTGCGGTGAAGGCTGGACGATCCGATGCCGGGGCGCGTGCGGCCTCGTCGCACACCGGCGCTCTCGCCGCCAGCGATACGATCGTCGACGCCTTGTTCCATCACGCCGGGGTCATCCGTACGACCACGCTCGAAGAGCTGTTCGACGTGGCGATGCTGCTCGATCGACAGCCCCTTCCTGCAGGCAATCGAGTGGCGATCCTGACCAACGCCGGCGGTCCTGGAATCATGGCCGCCGATGCTTGTGAGGGACATGGGCTGTCCGTGACTCCGCTCTTGGAACACACCATCGACGAGCTCAGCGCCTTCCTGCCCAGCGCCGCCAGCGTACAGAACCCGATCGACATGTTGGCGACCGCGCCAGCTGAGCATTACGGCCGCGCGATGCGACTGCTACTCCAGGATTCCCACGTCGACAGCCTGATCACGATCTTCATTCCTCCGCTCGTGACCGCGGCCGCTGACGTCGCGCAGGCGATGGCCGAGGCGGCCCGGACGGCATCAAAACCGGTTCTCGCCACCTTTATTGGCATGGAAGGGGCGATCGCAGGGTTGGGGTCCATTCCTAGCTACCGTTTTCCGGAAGCCGCCGCGGCAGCCCTGGTCCGCGCGACCCGGTACGCCGAGTGGCGGCGGCGGCCCACGGGGCAAATCGCGGATCTGACTAATGAGGTCACGACGGCCCGGTCCCTTGTGGTCGACTCGCTGCACCGAGGACCGGGGTGGATGACGCCTGCCGCTGCGCTCGGCGTCCTCGAGGCAGCCGGCATCCATGGAGTCGCCACACGAACGGCGAGTGACGAGGACGAGGCCGTCCGCGCGGCGGCGGCGATTTCGTACCCCGTCGTACTCAAGGGCTTCGGACCTGCCCTGGTTCACAAGTCCGACGTCGGAGCCGTCAAGCTGAACTTGCGGACCGAGGCGGAGTTGCGCGCCGCCTATCGTGACCTGCAGGCGGCGCTCGGGGATCGGCTGAGTGGCGCGATGGTGCAGCGGATGGCCGGCCAAGGTGTCGAGATGTTCATCGGGGGGCTCCAGGATCCGGCGTTTGGTCCGGTGGTGTTCTGTGGCAGCGGCGGCGTGCTGGTCGAGATCCTCGGTGACGCCGTTTGTCGGCTCTGCCCGCTGACCGATCGCGATGCCAAGGAGATGCTGGAAGAAGTGCGGGGCATCCGCCGGCTCCGTGGCTACCGCGGCAGCACGGTGGCGGACGAGCCGGCACTCGAGGACGCGCTGGTGCGCGTGTCGGCCTTGCTCGACGCGTGTCCGGAAATCCAGGAAATCGACGTGAACCCGCTGAGCGTGATGACGAAGGGCGTGATCGCCCTCGATGCCCGCATCCGCCTGGCCGAGTCGCAGTCTCAACGACCGACGCGGCGAGTTCGCTACTAGAAGGCGCCGCGTGCAGATGGCCGGAGCCTTGCTTGATCGATCGCAGGAGTGGTCACATGGCGGACACGACCTATTGGGAATCGATCAAGATGGAAGGCGGAACGATGCTTGGACGGCTGAAGGAGCTGATCCACGAAGGCAACGTGCGCAGGATCGTCGTCGAGCACGAGGGCAAGAAGATCGCCGAGTTCCCGCTGACGGCGGGTGTGGTTGGCGCTGTGCTCGCGCCGGTGGTGGCGGCCGTGGGCGCGATCGTGGCGTTGCTCAACGACTGCACCATTCAGATTGAACGCGAGCAGCCGGCATCCAAGGCCGACACTGCCGCCTAGCCTGCCAGCTAATGCCGCTGTCGTGTGCAGGAGCTCGGCGTTCGACGTCTTCCCATCGTCGACGGCGCCGGCACGCTCGTGGGCATCGTGACGTTGGATGATGTGCTCCAGTACCTCACGAACCAACAGAATCAGATGGTGGCGCTCCTCAGCCGCGAACGGCATCAGGAGCGACAGTACCGCATCTGAAAGAAGCGCACAGTGATCGCCTACTTCTCCATGGAAATCGGCGTCGAGGCGAGCGTCCCGACCTACGCGGGCGGACTCGGCGTACTCGCAGGCGACATGGTCCGCGCAGCGGCCGATCTCGGACTGCCCTTCGTCGCCATCACGTTGCTCCATCGAAAGGGGTACTTCAGACAACGCCTGGATTCCGCCGGACATCAGCGAGAAGAACCGGTCAACTGGACCGTCGCAGACTCACTCCAGTCGCTACCAGCTCGAGTCACTGTGACGATCGACGGACGACAGGTGGTCGTCGGCGTATGGCGACGCCAGATCACAGGCGTGGACGGGGCAACCGTTCCCGTGTACTTCCTCGACACTGATGTTGACGAAAACTGCGCGGACGACCGGTCTCTTTCGAAAACGGCTGGAAGTCTTCCTCTACGACTGGTGGCCGATTCGCGATGAGGCCCGGCTGTTCGATCGGCTGAGCGCGATGACCGTGCTGATCGAGAGCGACCCCGGAGCGTCTGGTAACCGTCAACATTCGAACGTCGAGGCTCTCGACCCGGCACCCGCTCGCCGGTAGTCGGTCGTCAGGGCGAGAATCATCGCTCCGGCAATCAGCACCACGTCGATCTCGACACCCAGTGCAAAGGCGCCGATCGCGCCATAGACCAATCCAGCGGCCGCCAGAATCATCGACCAGCGGGTTGAATCAAAGCCGCGGGCAATCAAGGTGACGGCGATGAGCATGGAAAGCGTGGGGCAAGGGACCAGTCCCAGGGGCGCAACGAGAAGCAGGCGAACCCAGGACTCCGTCGGCGAAAAATGCGGATAGACCAAAGCAAACAGTGCGAGCGCTGCCCCAACGCTGACCATCGGCCAGGACGAAAGACGGATGGGACCTGGCGGCAGCGTCCGCACCAGAGCCGTCAGGGCGACGGCGAGGATGGCGAAGACGGCGCCGTTGAATGGATTGGCCGCGCCCCAGGCCAATGCTGAGACAGACGCCAGCGCTGAGGCGAGCACAGCGGCGAGAAGGCGGTGCGACGGGCGCCAGCCGGCGGCTGTGGCGATGAACACGCCACCAAACACCACATGCCAGGCCGCCGCGATCGACCACCAGTGATTCGCGATCGTCCCCAGCTGTTCGAGGATCGCCTGAGATGACGGCATTGGCAATGAACGCCCTACCGGTATCACGCTCTGCCAATCCCGTGCGGTGGTTCTCGCTATGGCGCGATCGTGATCAGGTTGTCGACCGACGACACACCCGCGGTGTTCCACGCGGCCCGCTCGGCATCCTGACGTTCCGACCACGAGCGGGCGTTGCCGGTCAACGTGACGTGGCCGCCAATGGCGATCACATGCACACGTCGCGCCTCGAGTCCGGCCGCCCGATGGAGCGCCGCCACGATTTGCCGCTGCACGTCTTTGGGTGACACGACAGGCTTGACGACGAGACGGTCAACGATGCCCCGGACACCCTTCAGGTACCGCACCGCCCGTTCGGCCGCCACGCGCTGGTGCGGCCATTCAACCACTCCGCTCAAGGTGACATGGCCGTGGCGAACCGTCACCTCGATGCCCGCGGGCACGCCTTCACGGTCGCGCAAGGCCTGAACCGCGTCGCTGGCGATGTCGGAATCGATCCGATCGACCGACAGTTTGACCAGCAGGTCGTCGGCCACGGCCTTCACGCCGTAGACTCGCCGCACGCAACGTTCCGCGTGCAGCTTCTCCGCAAACGTCCTGACATAGCCGGTGAGCGTGACCACGCCGTCGTGCGCGGTGACTCCAACCATTGACGCATCGACGTCGTTCGCCCACTCCAGCTGACTCTGGACGGCGTCTCGCAGCGTGTCATCGACGACGGTGGTGACGATACTCATTGATTCCTTCTTTCGGCTTTCTTTCTTCTTTCTTCTTCTTGCCTCCCACCCCAGCACCACGGTCATTGGCGATGTTGCAGCGATTCGATGTGGCCGACGATGTTGGCGATGCGGACGCGGTTGGCGGACTCGCTGGGTTCGAGCGCGTTGAAGATCGGGCCCCACACCGGCATGTCTCGCGACCCGTGTGACGCCGTTTCGCGCACACCGGTGACGTAGTCCTCAACCCGCTGGCGTGGGAACGCGCCGCCACTGCGTCGCCGACAGTGTCGTCAGATCCGATGGCGCTGTCTTGAGCGCGGTGGCGGTCGGGCCGTCGCCCCCTCCCTCCCGGCCATGGCAGCTGGCGCAATAGAACATGTAGAGATCGCGCCCGGCCATGGAGGAAAGGAGCATCGGTGCCTTGCGAGGCGTGGACTGCTGGGCGTCACGATCGGCCTGCAACAGCCCCACTGACGCGACAAGGCCGACCAGGGCGAGGGCCGCCGACCGGCACACCGTGCGCGCACGAGACGAAGGTGTCATGGTCGTGACCACCTACCAGACACCGTAGGCGCGGTTGCGTTTTCGATGCGGTGCCCGATGACTGAGCAGGCGCCGAGGCTTGGGCTCCGGGCGATCGACGCCGCGTCCCAGCAACCCGAGCAGATCCGACGTCGTCAGGATGCCGACCAGTCGTTTGCCCGAGAGCACCGGAACACAGCCAATCGTCCGCCCGCGCATCAAGTTGGCGATCCGACGGACGGTGTCATCTGGTGCGGCGGTCACGACGGCGGCACTCATCAAGTCACTCACCGTCGATTGGGCACGGAGCGACATGGCCGTTCGGCCACCGGTGTCTCGATCGGACAACACTCCGACCACCCTGGCGCCGTCGACGACAATCAAGTGCCGGATCCGCTCGTGCCGCATCAGTTCCCACGCGAGGCTCGCCCCCAGAGTGGGCGGCACCGTCTTCACGCCCTTGGTCATGATGTCGTTCACTCGCATGGTGAACTCCGTATCGCCCCTCTTGCGAGGGGCGTGTCTGTGTCATCTACGTCATCGCCTAGGCCGCAGCGATGTGCGGCGTCGGGCGATCGGAAGCACGCCGCAGTCACCATCGAGCAGCAGCGCTGCGGCGGCCCCGAGATTGGTCTCCGGCGAGCAGGTCCGCGGCTCGGCCGTCATGATGTCTTTGACCTTCATGACCGGTCTCCTAGACTAGGCAGCGGCTTTCGCGGCGGGCTTGCCGGGCTCTTGGATCTCAACCTTGCGCGCCTTGTTCTCCGGCTTGGCCGGCAGCGGCACGCTGACCTCGAGCACGCCATCGGCGAACATCGCCTTCACGTCCTCGAGCTTCACGCCTTCCGGCAGCGGAATGGCGCGGTAGAAGCTGCCGTATTCACGCTCGCGGCGGAAGTAGTCCTCTCGCTTCTCTTCGACTGCGTACTTGCGTTCGCCCGACATGGTCAGGTAGCCGTCGGTCACTTCGACTTTGACGTCTTCCTTCTTGATGCCGGGAAGATCGACGCGGGTCACGAGCCGGTTGTCCTTGACGAAGGCGTCAACCTTGGGCGACCACGCGGTGGGCGCCGACACCTTCGTGAACGCCGGCCAGTTGAACGACAGGAACGGCTCGTTGAACAGGCGATCGAGCTCCGAGGTCATTTGCTTCAAGAGCGTCAATGGATCGCTGGCCCTTGCCAGCGGCGCGAACTCTTTCTTTTCTGTCATGTCACACCTCCTGAGCGATGGCCCTGGGCAGGGATTCGCTCATCCGTAAACCAGAGAGTGCAACTCGTATGCCTCGGATTCGATCGCGGAAGTCGCGCGTATCGGGCGCGAACACGAGCGAGAACGGCACCTGCGCAAATCGGCTGCGAATAAGCTCACGATCGTACGCGGGAAATTCCGCAGCGCCGTCAGTGCCGGCGAACCACCAGGACCGGACAGGTAGCTGCTCGAACCACGCGTGCCGCATTCGATCCGAACACCATCACGTTGAGCGCGCCACGTCCGTGGACACCCATGACGATGAGATCGGACCACAGGCTCGATGCCGCGCTCAGGATTTCGCTGTGTACAGCTCCCGCCCGGACCATCGTCTCCACCGTGCAATAGGCGCGAAGGTCGCTCGGAATCAAGCCATCCAATTGATGCTTCGCCGCCGCCATCGGCTCGTGCAGTCCGGCAAGAGTGTCCGCGCCCGTGGACGAAGCCGGCAACAGGTCGGGCGGAAAGGCGTACACGTGAAGCAACGTCAGGTCGGCGTCGGTTTCCTCGGCGATGGTCATGGCGTACTCCGCCGCCTGCAGAGACGCCTCTGAGAAATCCACAGCGCAGAGGATGCGGCGAAACGCCGCAGGGCCCGTGGGCTCCTCGGTAACCCGGCGCGGGACGATCAGCACCGGACAAGGCGCGTGACGGATGACGTGTTCGCTGACCGACCCGAGCAACAGCCGTTCGATGCCGGAGCGCCCGTGGCTGCCGAGTACGAGCAGGTCCGCCCGGGTTTCAGCGGCATCGGTCACGATGGTCTTGGCCAGAGCGGAGCCAGCAACCGCACGCAGCTCCGCCGGGCGAGCGCCATTGACCGAGGCGACGAACCGCTGCAGTTCGCCAAAGGCGCGGTCTCGTGCGGTGTTCTCCTCGATCGGCGCCGGAAGTTCCAACGTCGCCGGGGGAGTATAGACGTGCACGATCGATAGCCGCGAGTCGTACCACTTGGCGAACGCTTCGGCGTAGCCGAGCGCCTGCCGCGAGAACTCCGAAAAGTCGACTGGACAAACCACGTGCGAGATAGTGACCACAGCGCCCTCCGCTACCGCTCTTCGAGATCAACCACGTGCCCCTCGGCGCGCGAGCGGCGGCGCTTGCCGCGCCGGGTCTGAGCCTCCGAGTTGCGGCTCATCTGCTCGAGCAGATCGGCGACAGTGATGATGCCGGCGACCCGTCCGTGCTCCGAGGTGACGACGAGCGATCCGATCGACCGCCCTCGCATCAGCGCCGCCACCCGACGAATCGGCGTGCGCGTCGTGACGGTCACCGCCGGGGCGGTCATCAGGTCCTCGACGGTCCATTTGCCCAGCGTCTTCGCGAGTTTTCGCCCGCCCAGGTCGCGCTCCGAAACCACACCCCGCAGCTCTCCACCAGCGCTCACAACCAGGTGGTGAATGCCCTTCTGCCGCATCCGCGTCCTGGCTTCGGAAGCTGCCACGGCCGGCCGAACCGTCTCCACGTTCCTGGTCATCACGTCGTAGGCTCTCATCGCGTCTCTCCCCTCGGCCGTCTGCAGTGGTCGCCTATCCGGCCTGCCGACGTCGAGCGGCGATCCTCGACCACATGCAGCAGATGGATTCGGGCGCCAAGCCGTTCGGCTAGCTCACTCGCGTACTCTAGTGCGCTCCTGGAGGCAGGATCGAAATCGATCGGGACGAGGATGGACTGAGTCGTCGTCTTCATCGGCAGATCCTTGATGCGCGTTGTGCCCTCTTAGATCGCAGCCGAGAAGGCCGGACTCGTCACCTGCTCGACTGCCACTTCTTTGGGAGGGCGAACCGTGAGGACCGGGCACGGCGCCGTTCGCACCACTCGCTCGGCCACGCTGCCCAACACCATGTGGGCGAGCCCGCTGTATCCATGAGTGCCCATCACGATCAGGCTGACGCCGTGCACGCGGGCCGCCTCAACGAGGCTGCGCGCCGGCGACCCGGTCAACACTTCGGTCGTGACCGGAATCTTCCATCCCGGCGGGATCATCGACGCGAGCCGCTGCTCGGCTTCCTTTCGGATTTCTTCTTGAAGGTCGGCCAGCATCAGCGAATACCCTTCGCTCCACGCGGCCGCCATCGCCGGCTGCTCGGAGACGTGCACCAGATGCAGGGGAGCGCCAAAACGCTCTGCCAGCATGCGGCCGTACTCCAGCGCTTCTTTCGAGGTCGGGCTGAAGTCGGTGGCGACCATGATTGTGGTGAGTGCAGGTGTCATGACGCTCCTCCCTGTCCTGACCAATGAAGAGGCAACGGGTGTGCCAACCGGCGGGCCGGGCGGATACGGCGCGAATCTCCTCATGAGCCCAGGGATGCGCGCGCGGTTCGAGGATTTTCACCACCTCGGCGCGAAGATTCCCACACCGCCGCCGACGGCAAACGATTGGCCGCGTGGGGCTTGACGGCATGTCCGTCGATGGCTTGCTTCTTGAACCGGTTCTGGTCGTGGAAAGGCCCGACGTCGATCGAATCGGTTTCGCCAGGCACGAGTGAGTCACTCGATGCCGCAACCGCGCGTCGGCGCTGGTCGACTCAACGTGCTGGTCGTCGACGACGAACCGTTGATCAGATGGTCGATTGCCGAGACGTTGCTGGGACCATGACATCGTCGTCGTGACGGCCGAGGATGGACGGGCTGCCGTCCAAGGCGGTCGCCACTGCGGCTCAGCCGTTCGACGTCGTGCTGCTCGACTATCAACTGCCAGACGTCGTGAACTGGGGGTTGTTGACGCTGCTCAGGCAGATGACGCCCACAGAGCGCGATCGTCTTGATGACGGCGGTTCACACTCCGGAGCTCGCCGCTGACGCTCGGCGCCGCGGCGCCTGCTGCGTCCTGCGCAAGCCGTTCGACTTGACCGATCTGGCTGACCGGATTCGCGCGCACAGCGAATCGAGAGTCGGCTGAGGCCGTGTCGTGACCACCAGAACGGCGGCCGCGTTCCGCGCCATCGGCCTCACCAAGACTTACGGCACCGGCGAAAGCGCCGTGCTGGCGCTTCGCGGCGTCGACGTCGAGCTCTTCGAGTCGGAGTTCGTCGTCATCCTCGGGCCGTCGGGCAGCGGCAAATCGTCGGCTTCAAGGCTGGGGCGGCGACGGCGATCTGCAAGGCCTCGTGCGGCGCGTCGAGCCGTCGGGGTTCACCAAGGTGTCGGCGCTGGGCGTCGAAGAACAGAGGGTCAACGTGATCATCGACCTTCCGGCCTCTGTCGCGGCCCGGTTACGGCTTGGTGACGGATATCGTGTCGAGGTCCAGATCGTCGTGTCGGAGCGCGCCGATGTTCTCAAGGTTCCGGTGAGCAGCCTGTTTCGCGACGGCGACCGCTGGTGCGCATTCGTCGTCGCGAACGGCGCCGCGGTCGTGCGTGTGCTCGACGTGGGCGAGCGCAATAGCCTGGAGGCCGAAGTGCGTCAGGGGGTCGCTGCCGGCGAGCGCGTGATCGTGCACCCGCCCGACGCGGTCGCAGCGGGAGTGTCGGTCACACCGCGATGAGTGACGACCAGTCGCTAGCGAAAGGCGCCTCGGCCGATTCCCAGTACGCGGGCAATTCCCCATTTCCAGGTGAATTTCGACGCCTTCCCGTTGACATTTGCCGGAAACCCGGCGCAATGTTCGGTGACTACCTGATACGTCAGTTGCCCCTAGTCCGTGGGGAGGATCATGCGGATCCCGGTTCCAGGCGTCATCGCTCGGTTGCGCCCGCAGTTGCGGGCGGATGGCAGTGATATCGAGCGTCTCGACGTTCGCGGACGCAAGGCTGAGCTGTGCCATTCTCGCCGACACCCTGATCGAAGCCTACATGCCGTCGCTCAAGAAGAAGTAAGCGGCGATGCGACTTCTTCGCGTCCGTCCTGCGCAATCGCGTGTCGGCGACGGGCGTCACCCTGACGACCGCCGGCGCGTTGCTCTTCCTGGTGCTCGTCGCGCTCGATTTCCTCGGCTACATCGAGAACCCGTACGCCGGCATCGTGATCTTCATCATGGTGCCGGCGATCTTCGTCCTCGGGCTGCTGCTGATTCCGTTCGGCGCTGTGGCTGGAGCGCCGGCGGCGCGGGACGCGGCGCCGCCGGCCCCCGTCGTTCAGCTCGCCGATCCCAACGTCCGGCGCACGGCGATCTTCGTCGCCGTCGCGCACGATCGTCAACCTCGCGATCGTCTCGTTTGCGAGCTTCGGCGCCGTCGAGTACAGCGAGTCGCAGGCGTTCTGCGGGCAGACCTGCCACCCGGTGATGAAGCCGGAGTTCGACGCGCATCGCGGCGGTCCGCACGCCAGGGTCGCACTGCGTGACCTGTCACGTCGGCCCGGGCGCGGGCGCGTTCCTGAGCGCGAAGTTCAATGGCTCACGGCAACTCTGGCTGGTGGCCAGCCACACCTACCACCGGCCGATTCCAGGCGCCGATCCACAACCTGCCGCCGGTCGGAAGGCACCTGCGAGAGCTGCCATTGGCCCGATCGATACATCGGCGACGTGATCAAGGTGTTCTACGAGTATGCCGACGATGCGGCGAATACCGAGACGAAGACGACGGTGCGGCTGCACGTCGGCGGCGCCGTGTCGGGCACCGGCAGCGGCAGCCGGCATTCACTGGCACATGAACCGGTCGAACATCGTCGAGTATCTGGCCGCTCGACGAGACGCGCGAGCAGATCACCTACGTCCGCGCGACCGGGCCCGACGGCACGGTCGCGCGAGTTCTTCGGCGAAGGTGTGACCGCCGCCGACCATTGCCGGCAAGCCGCTGCGGCGCATGGACTGCACCGACTGCCACAATCGCGCCGCGCACAGCTTCGGCACGACGCCCGAGCGCGCGGTGGACGCGGCGATCGGCGCCGGGCTGATCGACGCGAAGATTCCGTTCATCCGCCGCGAGGCCGTGCGCGCGCTGCGGGCCGAGCTACGCCAGCCAGGACGTCGCCGACCAGCAGATCGACCGGACGATTCGCGACGCGTTGAAGGCCAACCTGCCGCACGAGCTTCGAGGAGAGCGCGCTGCGCCGTTCGATCGGCGTCACGCAGGCGATCTATCGGCGCAACGTCTTTCCCGAGATGAACATCGAGTGGGGCACCTATCGCCAACCAGCTCGGCCACACGACGTCGAACGGCTGCTTCCGCTGTCACGACGATACGCACAAGACGCGGGACGGACTGGCGATCAAACAGGATTGCGAGAGCTGTCACTCGATCGAGTGAGCAGGTCAGAAGGAGAGTCAGAGTCATGGCAGTCTGACGGCGCGGCATTTACATCGTTCCGACCAACGACGTGGTACATCGAACGCACCGTCTGGCTGATCGCCGGCATCGTGCTGCTCGCGGCGACCGCGCTGGCGGCGTTCGTCCATCCGCTGTTCGTGCTGGGCGTGATCGCCACCGGCCGCGTGTCGATCGGCGTGGCGCTGACGGGCTTCTGCGCGGTCGGCAACATCGCTGCAGCGGCTTGGCTTCGAATCGCGGCTGGCTGCGAAGAGTCGCCGGCGGCCAGCGCTTCTACTTCATGCAGACCGACAACTGGTATCCTCGAGCGACGCATCTATGTCGCCGTCGGCATCAACATCATCGATCGCGTCGGTACTGTCGCTGGTGCTACAGCCCATGGTGGCTGCGCTTCACCGGTTTCGTCGGTGGCGCGATGGTCTGGTTCGCCGCCACGGGCTTCTGCATCATGGCCAACGGGCTGTACTGGCTCGGCGCCGAGCCGCGCCTCGCGCCGGCGCCGGACAAAGCGCAGCCGGCGGGAGTTGGGCGACAAGTTCCAGCGTAAGGCAGCTTTCAGCTTTCGGCTTTCGACTTTCGGCTTTGGCGGTCGGCTGAAAGCCGCGGCTGATCGCCGATAGCTGAAAGCCGATCGCCGATGCTCAGGTGCGAATGCCGTTAAAGGACTCGACCTGGCGCTGGGCCTCGAGAATCTGCTGGTACTGGGACTCGATCAGGTCACGCGCGACCGGCGGCAGGATCCCTTGGATGGCTTCGGCGTAGACGTTGGCCGCCGTGGCTTCGCCGCGGACCGCTTCGGCGACAATCGCGTCCTCGTCGAACGGGATCATCGCGTCCTTGAGCGTCATCCAGCCGCGATGCAGCGCGCCGGACGTAGAGCCCTGTGCCCCGGTTTCTCCGCCAAGCAGGCGCGCGTACGGCACCAGCTCGGCGGCAAAGGTCTCGCGCTGGGCAGCGGTATCGGTGAAGAGCCGCTTCAACTCGGGAGTCTGCACGTGATCGGCGGCCAGCCGAAATCCCTGCGCGCCATCCCGGCAGATCTCGATCAACCGGTTGACGGTGTCACGTTCGGAACGCCAGGCCATGTTGTCCTCCTCAAAGCGCTGGACTGGCGATTGCGAACCGTGTCGTCTCGCTCGTCTTCTTCCAGCGCGCCGGCGATGGCCCGCGCTTCGTCGTCGAGCCTCGGGAGGAGGACTTCTTCGAGCGCACGCAGCCGCCGGATCGTTTTCACCAGTCCAGACTGCAGGTTGCGTACCGCCTCATCCTCCTCGGCAAACGCGACGAGCGCGGCGACGACCGCGGAAAACTCCGCTCCCGCCCGGTCCAATTTCGCGGTGACGGGCGCCGGTCCGTACTGGGGGGCAAACGCGGGCACCGTGGCTTCGAGTCGGGGCGTCGGCACACCGACGACCGAACCGGCACGCCACTCCACCGATGCGACGGCGGGTTGGGCCAGGAGCGCGGCCTCTACCGTTCGCCCGCCGAGATCCACGCGCGCGTCGTGCAATGACTGTTGCGCCTTGCGCAAGAGCGACGCGGCCTTGGCGCGCGCGGCGGTCTGCCGCGGCGTGCGCTCGAGCAGCGTGCGGAGAATCGCTTCGCGTTTGTCGTCCAGCAGATCGCGGCCGAGCTGTGCCGCCTGGCGCTCCAGCCTCAGCGCGTGCAGGCGCGATCGGGTCGCGCGCGTCACGGGCACCGAGCCGGTTCGACGCGTCATCGACGCTCCCGCTCGGGAAGCGCGCTCAGCGCGCTGGCCGCCAGATCGAGCGAATCGCCAATCGGGCGCGCTTCACGCACCCCCTGGGTCAGAAAGCGGCGCTCGAACGTCTCGCCGAACTGGAGGTAGGCGCGCTCCACCTCGGACAGCTCGTCGGCGCCGATGATCGATTCGAGCGCGCGCGCGCGGGCGACCTTGGCGACGCCGGCGTAGAGCTGCCGCGCGATCACGGCGTGGTCATCACGCGTGCGCCCGGCGCCGATTCCGTCCTTCATCAGCCGCGACAGCGACGGCAACAGGGCGACCGGCGGGTAGACGCCGCGGCGATCGAGCTCGCGGTCGAGCACGATCTGCCCTTCGGTCACATAGCCGGTCAGATCGGGAATCGGATGCGTGATGTCGCCCGACGGCATCGTGACGATGGGAATCTGCGTCAGCGAGCCGGGCCGGCCGCGGATGCGGCCGGCGCGCTCGAAGATCGACGCGAGATCGCTGTAGAGGTAGCCGGGATAGCCCTTGCGGCTGGGCACGTCGCCGCGCGCCGACGCCACTTCGCGCAGCGCCTCGCCGTAGTTGGTCATGTCGTGCAGCACCACGAGCACGTGCAGGCCGAGATCGAACGCCAGGTACTCGGCGGCCGTCAGCGCGCACCGCGGCGTGACCAGGCGCTCGGCTGCCGGATCGTCGGCGAAATTCATGAAGGCGACGACGCGATGCCGCGCGCCGGTTTCGCGAAAGACGTCTTCGTAGCGAACGGCGATGTCGCGCGGCAAGCCCAGGGCCGCGAACACCACCGCGAAGGTGTCGACGCCCAGCGCGTGCGCCTGCGTGATGATCTGCATCGCCAGCGTGTCGTGCGGCAGTCCGGCTTCGCTGAAGATCGGCAGCTTCTGGCCGAGGACGACGGTGTTGGCGACGTCGATCGCCGAGATGCCCGGTCTCGAGGAAGTCGCGCGGGAACTCGCGCCGCATCGGATTGATCGGCAGGCCTTCGACGGCGCGCACCTCGTCGACGCGCGGCGGCGGCAGGCCGTCGCGCGGGCGTCCGAGCCCGTCGAAGACGCGGCCGAGCAGCTCGCGGCCGACGCCAAGCGTCAGCGGCCCGCCGTGAAAGCGGATGCTCGTCGCGCTCGAGCGACAGCCCATCGGTGGGGCCGAAGACCTCGATCGTCGCGACGTCGCCGGTGACCGCCAGCACGCGGCCGGCGAGGCGCGTGCCGTCGGCGGTCAGCACGTCGACGTGCTCGTGAAACGCCGCTCCGGGCACGCCGCGCACGAACGCCAGCGGGCCGCGCAGGCCGGCGATGCCGCGGAATTCAAGGCCGTCCCGCGCTAGACATCGGAGCGGCGCCGCGGTGGCGGCCGATTCGCACTCGGCATCGACCGCAGCCTCCAGGCGATCGAATTCGGCGAGCGCCGTTTCGGCAATGTCGGTTTTCGCGTGAGCGATGCGCGCCATCACTGGAAGCCTGGTCAGACCGCGCGCCGTCGCGCCGCGCTCGAGCGCCGCCAGTCCGCGCCGGTGCGTGTGGAGCAGCAGGTGGAGAAGCCTGAACTGCCGGGCCGGCGAGCAGTACCCATCGCCGGGATCGAAAGCGTTCTGTCTCAGGAATCCGTCTTCGAACAGGCGCGCCATCTCGAGCAGCCACTGTTGCCGTTCGGGGAGCGTTGTCGGCGCCGACCAGACGCGCCGTCGCCTCGGCCCGCGCGGCGTCCTCCAGCAGCGTCAGCGCCTCGCGGCGCAGCATCGGCCACTCCGGCGTCGTCGCCCGCATCCACCACGTCGACCAGCTCGTCGGGCAGGTGGCTGTACGACTCGCGGAGTCCGATCGCCGGGAACATCCGCGCCTCGGCCAGCGCCTTGTCGAGCGTCCAGAAGCACTGGGTGAATCGTTGGGTGTGGCGCGTCACCGGCTCGGTGAAGTCGCCGCCGGGCGGCGAGATCGCCGAAATCAGCGTGACCGAGCCCTCGGCGCCACCGAGCGTTCGCACCGCAGCCGCACGCTCGTAGTAGCTCGCCAGCCGGCTGGCAAGATACGGCGGATACCCTTCTTCAGCCGGGATCTCGCCGAGCCGGCCGGAGATGTCGCGCAGCGCTTCGGCCCAGCGCGACGTGCTGTCGGCCAGCAAGGCGACGTGGAATCCCATGTCGCGGAAGTACTCGGCGATCGTGACGCCGGTGTAGATCGAGGCTTCTCGCGCCGGCACCGGCATGTTCGACGTGTTGGCCACGAGCACCGTGCGCTCGGCCAGCGGCGAACCGGTGCGCGGATCGACCAGATGCGGCAGCCGCGTCAGCATCTCGGTCATCTCGTTGCCGCGCTCGCCGCAGCCGACGTAGACGATCACGTCGGCATCGGCCCACTGGCAGAGTTGCTGCTGCATGACCGTCTTTCCGGTGCCGAAACCGCCGGGCATCCCGCACGCGCCGCCGCGCGGCAGCGGGAAGAACGTGTCGAGCACGCGCTGGCCGGTCAGCATCGGCATGGTCGTCGCGAGCCGCTCGGCGACCGGACGGGCACGGCGGACGCGCCACGTCTGAAACAGGCGGACCGGATGTTCGGCGCCCTCCTTCGTCGATCGACCGTAGCCACGATGTCGGCGACGCGCCGCGGGCCGCGGCTGCGACCACTTGCTGCACCGATCCGCAGACATGCGGCGGGACCAGCACGCGATGCATCGATCGCCGTGGTTTCCTGCACCGTGCCCACGACCGCCCCGCCGCCAACGCGCGTCGCCGTTCTTGACCGCCGGCACGAACGGCCACAGGCGATCTCGATCCAGCGCCGTCACGTGCTGGCCCTGCTGCAGAAAGTCGCCCTCGATTTGCGGCCAGCCGCATCAGCGGACGCTGCAGCCCGTCGAACACGCCGCCGAGCAGGCCGGGCCCGAGCTCGACCTCGAACGGCCGGCCCGTGGCATACACCGGCCACGCCGGCCGCGAGACCGGCGGTGTCTTCGTAGACCTGCAGCGTCGCCGTGACTGCCCTCGAGCTCGATCACCTCGCCCAGCAGCCGGCCATCGCCGACGTGAACGATCTCACCGAGCATCACGTCGCGCGCGAGCTCGATTCGCACGACCGAGCCGGTAATGGCGTGAACCCGTCCGGCAGGCGCTTCGGCGGTCGTCATCGCGGTCCGCCGGGAGGCATGGCACGGCTCGAGATGTCGATGTCGCGCGCTCGTACACGTCGGCCAGCGCCGCGCGCCACGCCGCCTGCAGCCGCTCGGCGCGCGCGGCATAGGTGTTGTCGAACGACGCGCGACCATCCGCGCAAGCGCGACGACGCAACCGCCGTCGATCGATCGCGGCGACGACGAGCGGGCGTCTCGGCCGCGCCGGGACCGAGCACCTCGGCCAGCCATTCACGATCGAGGAGCGGCCGCATCGGCTTCGGAGACGACGATTTCGAGCGGTCCGGCGGGCAGGCGCGCGATGGCCTCGCGCGACCAGCGCGGCCAGCGTCTCGCGCCGCTCGATCGCCGGTGCGACTGATCGCGCAGCCGCCTGCGTCCCGAGATCGATGGCTTTCGTCATCCACAGCTCGCGTTCCGCGATCGCCTCGCGAGTGTCTTCCCAGTCTTCCTGCGCCACTCGCACGCGCGCGCGATCGCGCGCGGCGTCGACGCGCGCGTTGATCGGCGCGGTCCGGCGCGGCATCGATCGCTGTCGCCGGCCAGGATCGGCGCAATCGTCGTCTCCGCGTCACGCTCGATCGCGTCGGCTTCGGCCGCCGCGTCGTCTCGCACAGCGGCCACGAGGGCGGCGATGCTGCCCAGCGGCTTCATGTCAGGCGCCGTCGACTCCGCTGTCGGGCAGCGTCGACGATGACCGGCGGTCCCTTGCGGTGCCGCACTTCCTCGATTGCCCGGCTGGCGTGGCGGTCGACCCACGGCGAGACGAAGATCAGGCCCGTGCCGCGCGCCGCCAGTTCCGACACGACGGCCTCGACCTCGCCGCGCGGCGGCGCAGACGGCGGTCTCGACGCCGGCCAGCGCAAAGCCGGCGACCTCCTCGGCGCGGCCGACGACGACGAGCCTCATCGCAGATACCCGAGGATCATGATCGCGACGATCAGTCCATAGATGGCGATGCCTTCGGCCAGGCCGACGAACACGAGCGCGCGGCCCGCGGTTTCCGGCTTCTCGGCCACCGCTCCCATCGCGGCGCCGCCGACGACCGCGACGGCGTAGGCCGCGCCCGAGCGCGGACAGGCCGGTGACGAGCGCCGCGGCAATGAAGCCCCACTTCATGACCTCGGCCGACGGCGGCGATGACGGCGGCCGCCGCGCCTTCCTGCACGGCCTGGGCGAACGCCGGCACCAGCCAGGCCGTGCCGACCAGGGGGGCGAGCACGATCGCCACGATCAACAGCCGACGTCCGACACGCATCACGGGCCTCCTTTGCGAAGCATGAGCGGGCGGTAGAGCTCGCCGCCGCCTCTGAAGAACTTGCCGAAGAACTCGTAGTACTCGAGCCGCAGCACCTGGACCGACACGGTCAGGCCTTCGAGCAGGATCATCAGGACGTTGCCGACGATCAACGTCGCGATGCTGAGCGGCTGGCCGAACCGCAGCTGCGACAGCGTGTCGGTCAGCGCAAACATCGCGATGAACACTCCGGCGTGCACCGCCGCGAATGCCGCGACGCGGACGAAGGAGATCGGTGTTGGCGAAGAACGCGAACAGCGAATCGACGAGCTCGACCGACGCCTTCGAGCGCCGCCGAGCCAGCGCGGGGCGTGCGCGGCGCCGGCGCGCGTTGGACGATCGCGCTCGAAGAAGCGGACGATCGGCCGCTGAGCAGCGAGCAGAACGACCGGGACGGCCATCATCCCGGCCAGCAGCGGCATCGGCAGCACGATGTTGCCCGGCATGAGCGCCCGCGCGGCCAGCGCCACGCTCGATCCAGTAGATGAACGCGCCCGAGACGCCGCGAGGCCCAAGCAGCGCCGAGACGCGCTCGCCGGCGCGCCAGCTGTTGACGATGTTGAGCGCCAGGCCGGCGCTCACGAGCAGCACGCCGAAACCGATCGCGATCGGTCATGAAGCGCGGCAGGTCGCGAATCGGATCCATCCAGAGCACCGGCAGCAGGCCCTCGATGCCGAAGAAGCTGCCGTAGAGCAGGCCGAAGACGACCGACGCGACGCCGCACTCCATCAGCAGGATGCCGTAGTCGAGGAACCGCGGCAGGTAGCGCCAGAGGCAATAGCCGGCCGAGAACAGCACCAGGCCCTGGCCGGCGTCGCCGAACATGAACCCGAACATCAGCAGGAAGCTGACGGCGAAGAACGCCGTCGGCTGGATTTCTCCGTACGCGGGGACGCCGTACATCTGCACGAGCGATCTGGAACGGCCGCAGGAAGACCGGGTTGCGATACAGGATCGGAATCCGCAGCGTGCCCGCCATCGCCTCGGGGAGATCTTCCGGCTTCTCGGTGTCGACGATCGCGCGGCCGCCGGTGATGGCGGCGACGGCTTGCGCCAGACCCGGCGGCCTGCGGCTTCGGGAATCCACCCCGAGATGACGACAAAACGGCCGGCGGCGGCGAAGTGCGTCTGCGCCTGCAGCAGCAGCGAGCCGAGATCGGCGCGCTGCGACAGCTCGATCAATGTCTGCGTGTACCCGTACGCGCAGGGCGGCCAGCGCATCGGCGGCCCGGCGCTCGTCGTCGGTGGCCGCCTGCAGCGCCTGTGGCGCGCGATCGTCCGCGCCGTCGGGAATGTCGTCGAGCGCGATACGCTCGAACGCCACCACGCGAAGCGGCGTTCGTCCAACCGGTCGCGGGAGCTGGCCGGCACCGCGGCCAGCGTGAGCAGCGTCGGCTGGCTGGTTTCGAGCGGCACGATGGCAAACGGCGCCGGCGACAGCACGGCGGCCAGCGACGACAGATCGTCGGCCGGCATCACGCCGAGCGCGACGCTCGTGAAGCGCAGCTGCTTCAGCCGCGCGACGTCGATGCCGGCGCCGGCGAGCCGTTCCGCGTGCTGAGAATCGAACGGGCCGCCGAGGAGCGCTCGCGTGCGGCCGCGCGCAGACGCCACTCGGTTTCGACCTCGGCCTCGATCGGTTGGATCGCCGATCTCGAGATCCTGCCGCTCGAGATCGAAGTCGCGGATCTCCGAGGCGGTGAGCGCGCCGATCGGATCGGGAAGCGCGATCTCCAGCCGTTCGGCAATGCGGCGGATGCGGTGAGCGAGATCGCGAAAGGCGGCCAGTTGCTCGCGCGTGCCGGCCGGCGCGGCATCGGTGGCGGCGATCCGGCCGTGCGCAATGTCAATCAGATGCAGCAGGCCCTGCGCCGCAATGTGCCTGGCCACGAGCGCCGCCTCGCGATTGGGCACCTGAATCTGCATGTGCACCATCGGAACGGATCGCAGCATGGCTCACGCTCCCAGCGCGCTTGCCGACAGCGCGAACTCGAGCGCACGCGCCGGGCTCGGGGTCGTCCACCGATTCGGCGAGCGCGGCGAGACCGCGCACTTCCTCCTCCTTGAGCAGCAGCAGCGCGATCGCCGGCGCCAGGCAGAAGGGCTGTTCGAGAAACGCCCGGCGGCACAGTGGCGCGGCGGCCTCTTCGCCGGAGCAGCAGCCAGGCGTCCCAATCCGCGACCCGGTTCCCTCCTCCGCGCGTGCCAGCGCCGCGGCAGCGCCGTCGCAAGCGGGCCCGTCGGCCGGCGACCACGACGACAAGGCGCGATCAGTTCGGCCGGACTGAGCTCACGGTGCAGATACCCGAGCGTTCCGGCCAGCAACTCGGCGTCCAGCT
Source organism: uncultured Acidobacteriota bacterium (assembly GCA_963773045.1). Lineage (GTDB taxonomy): Bacteria > Acidobacteriota > Vicinamibacteria > Vicinamibacterales > UBA2999 > 12-FULL-67-14b. Next base: position 61,351 of record CAVYZT010000007.1, read on the forward strand.
CGCTCCGCCTGGCGCGGCCGATGATGTTGATATCCCGCTCGCGCACGACGGCCAGAGCCAGGTCGCGTGCGGTGACGTCACGCGGAGGAAGCGCGTCGGCCTCGCGCACGATGGCCCTCGACGCCCAGCGATCGAATCCGATCTCGGCGGCCGGCAGATCGTGCGCATGCGCGCGCCGCATCGCGTCGCCGATCTCGGCGTAGGGGGTCGTCCGCAGCGCTTCGACCAACGCGTCCAGCGAGTGACAGTCGCGACAGTCGTCGATGCGAACCGTCGCCAGACGATCGAGCGGAATCCACAGCCCGGCCCAGCGGCTGTACGGATGCCGTCCGACGATGGCGCGCCAGGCCAGCTTGACGTTCTCGATCTCGTGACGGCGCAGCAGCGCCAGGATCAGCGCCTGACCGCCGGGATAGCTGGTCAGGACGATGTGATACCAGTCGACGAGCTCGCGAAACGCCGCCGCTCGGCCAGTGCAGAGAGATCGCTGTCGCGCCGTTGCGCTGCGTGACGCGCGAACGACGATCTCACGGCCCAAGAGCCGCGATTTCAGCGCGCGCACGCGAGCGTTGGCAAACGCCAGTGCCCCGGTCGCAATCACGTCGTCGGTCTGGGCGGCGCGCCGTCGCGGACGATTCGCGCGTAGATGTCGGCCGCTTCTGCCAGCAGCGGCTCCGCCGCCTTCCGTCGCGCTTCGGCGTAGTGGGCTCGGGCGGCCTTGCGCTCGGACACGGCTCGATCGGCAGCGCTCTCGATCTGCTGCAGGGCCTCGTCCAGCGCCTGGCGGCGCGCGTCGATCCGCGCCGCCTGCTGACGGCGGCTCTGCTCTCGCGCCGCGTCGATGCGTGCCGCGGCCTGGGTGCGGGCCGCCGTGACGCGCGCGCGGGCCTCTTCATCGGCGGCGACGATGCGCTCGAGATGCTCGTCCATTAGCGTTCCACCCCCGCCACGTCCGGGCTGTGGTGATGATGATGGTCATGGTGATGGTGATGAACGGCCGCCGTCGCGCGTTCACGCATGGCCCTGGCATCGAGCCACGACATCCATGCATCGATGCCTTCTCCCGACTGCGCCGACACGGGGAGGAACAGCGGCTTCGGCATGACCTGCGCCAGGTTGGCGGCGATCCGGTCCAGGCGATGCCGCGCAAATGCGGCAGCAGGTCGATCTTCGTGATCAGGACGAGATCGGCGGCGCGGAACATCACCGGGTATTTCAGCGGCTTGTCCTCGCCTTCGGTGACCGACGAGCGCGACGACGTTGGCGGCCTGGCCGAGATCGTAGATGGCCGGACACACGAGGTTGCCGACGTTCTCGATGAAGAGGTAGTCGAGCTCGCGCCACGGCGTGTCGTGCATCGCCTTGTGGACCATCTGCGCGTCGAGGTGACACGCCGATCCGGTCGTGATCGACTTCGCCGCGATGCCAGCCGCCTGCAGCCGGCGGCGTCGTGGTCGGTCGCGAGATCGCCGGCAAGGGCCGCGACGCGGCGACCGTTCAGTCGCGCGCGCGGTCGCTTCGAGCACCGCCGTCTTGCCGGCGCCCGGCGAGCCCATCAGGTTGATCGCCACGACGCCGGCGGCGCGAAAGTGCTCGCGGTTGTGCGCCGCCGTCGCGTTCGTTGCCGGCGAGGATGCGCTCGTGCAGCTCGACCGGCACCAGCTCGTGATCGCCGCACCCGCAGGTATCGCACATCACGGCACCTCCATCTCGATTCGATCGAGGATGATTTCGTCGCCGGCGATGAGCCGCGCCGGGCTGTTGACACGGCCGGACAGCGCAGCGGCTGTCCGCGCTCGATCGGCTGCGCCGCACTGCTCGCACGCCCACTGCACCGGCACGATCTGCACGTCGAGCTCGGCGCGCTCGCACATCGTGCGTTCGCGAAACGTGAAGTACGCGGTCTTGAACAGCTCGACGTCGACGCCCGGCCGACTCGCCGATGCGGACGGCGAGCCGGTGCACGCGGACACCGCGCGCGCGACGCGCCTCGGCTTCGACCCGTTCGACCAGCGCTTGGATGAGCGAGTACTCGTGCACGATTACCCTCGCACGAAGCGGGCGGCACGCTTCTCGAAGAAGCTGTCGAGGCCTTCGGCGAATTCCTCGCCGTCGGCGATGCGGCTCAGATGATCGAGCTCGCGATCGAGGTGCGACGTCGAGCCGATCCATGCCGGCCGCCTGTCCGATCAGGCCCTTCGCGACGCCGCACGCCCCCGGCGGCCCGGCCGCGAGGCGCCGGCGATCGCCATCACCCCGGCTCGAGAATGCCTCGTCGGGAACACCTCGTTCACCAGGCCAAGCTCGACCGCGCGGCGCGCATCGAGCCTGGGATTGAGCAGCACGAGCTCCATCGCGCGATGGAATCCGAGCAGGCGCGGCAGCATGAAGGTCGAGCTTTCGGCGCCGGTCAGTCCGGTCTTGGCGTACGCCCACTCGAACGTCGCGCGCTCCGATGCGTAGACCAGATCGCAGCACATCGCGAGCCCGAACCCTCCGGCGGCGGCGACGCCGTCGACGGCGGCGATGAACGGCTTCGGCGCGCGCCGGATCTCGGCGATGGTGCTGTGCAGGTATTCGAGGATCTGCTTGAAGCGCTCGCCGGCCCCTTCGGGCGTCGGCCGCGCCTCCGGCGACAGATAGCCGAGGTCGTCGACGCGTCGCCGCCGGCGCGGATGTACTTGAGATCGGCGCCGCTGCAGAAGATGCCGCCGACGCCCCACAACACGACGACGCGCGCGTGATCGTCGCGCGCCATCGCCAGCCCGGCGCGGCGCAGGTCCTGCGCCGTGTGCACGTCGAGCGAGTTGAAGCGCTCGGCCGGTCGATGGTGATATGGCCGATGCCGTCTTCGACGCCGCGAGCGAATGTGGGTCGTCGCCATGATCAGCAGATCCGCGGCAGCGGCTCGCCTTCGGGCTCGGTGACGAGCCGCCGGCCAAAGCCGGTGTCGAGAATCACCGCGCCGGCTCGATCGGCCGTGCATGTGCCGATCGATCGCGGCGTCGGCGCCGAGCGGATGCTGCCGAATCGCCGCCAGCACCGCCTCGGCGGCGTCCGGCCGGACGCCGAGCACCGCCTTGCCCTCGTTGGCGACGTGCAGCGGATCGATGCCGAGCAGCTCGCTGGCCGCGCGCACCGCATCGGTCACCGGCAGCGCCAGCTCGTCGATGACGATGCCGACGCCGCTCTTCTCCGCCATCTCGTGCAGCGCCGAGGCGACGCCGCCGCGCGTCGGATCCTTCATCGCGACGATGGCGCCCGGCACGGCATCGAGCGCGCGCCGCACCAGCGCGTTGATCGGGGCGACGTCGGATCGAGCGTGCCTTCGATCGCCAGGCCCAGCCGCTGCGGCCATCACGGCCATGCCGTGATCGCCGATCGTGCCGGTGACGATCAGCCGATCGCCGGCGCGCAAGCGCCGAGTCGGGCACGACGCGATCGGTCAGCGCGATGCCGGTCGTGTTGATGACGATGCCGTCGATCTCGCCCCTGCCCATCACCTTGGTGTCGCCGGTGACGATGCGCGCGCCGGCTTCGTCGCAGGTCGTCGCGGATCGAGCGCTGGATGCGCGACGAGATCGGCGCGGCTGAATCCTTCTTCGATGATCACCGCGCAGGTCAGCGCGAGCACTTCGGTCGCGCCCATCATGGCGAGATCGTTGACGGTGCCCGAGACCGCGAGCCGGCCGATGTCGCCGCCGGGGAAGAACAGCGGGTGGACGACGTGCGAGTCGGTGGTCATGACCAGCCAGCGGTTGCCGAGCCGCAGCGCCGCGCCGTCGTCCATGGCGCGCGAGCGTGATCTCGCCCGGCGCGTCGTCGGTGCAGCAGGCCGTCGTGGAAGATCTCCTGGATCAGCGATCGCATGGCGCGGCCGCCCGCGCCGTACTTCATCGTGATGCGCTCATCGCGCACAGACAGCGCCACGGCGTCCTCCCAGGTCCGGATGTCCCCCGTATTGGTGCCAGATGCGGCAGGTGCCTTCGCTGCTCACCATGCAGGCGCCGACCGGCGAGTCGGGCACGCACGCCGTGCCGAACAGCGTGCAGTCGGTCGGCGACTTGATGCCGGCCATGATGTCGCCGCAGATGCAGTCGCGCACGAGCGCCGGCGGCGCGAAGTCCCACAGCGACTCGAGATCGATGTCGAAGCGGCGGCGCGCGTCGAGGTGCGCGAACTCGTCGCGCAGCCGCAGGTTGCCGTTGGGCACGTGCGCGATGCCGCGCCAGCGCCCGCCGATCGGCTTGAACACGCGCCACAGCTGCTCCTGCGCGCGCAGGTTGCCGTCGCGCGTGACGCAGCGCGGGAACATGTTCTCGACCGCCGGCTTGCCGATCGCGCACCAGCTCGACGAGCTTGACCAGTCCGGCCAGGATGTCGAGCGGCTCGAAGCCGGCGACGACGACGGGCAGCTGGTGGCGCTCGACGAACGGCTTCGAAGACGCCCCATCCGGTGATCGTCGCGGCGTGCCCGGCGGCGAGAAACCCTTCGACGCGCGTGTCGGGCATCTCGGCCACGATCTCCATGACCGGCGGGATGTACTTGTGCGCCGACAGCACGAAGAAGTTCGGCGGCGGATCGTCGAGGACCGCCGCCGCGGTCGCGACGGCCGTCGTCTCGAAGCCGGTCGCGAAGAACACCAGCGGCTCGTCGATGCGGCGCGCGAGCTCGACGGCCTGCGAGACGCTGTAGACGACGTCGATCCGTCGCGCCCTCGGCCTGCGCGTCGCCGAGCGACATCACCGTGCCCGGCACCTTGACCATGTCGCCGTAGGTGGCAATGCCGGACGCCCTGCCGCGCCAGCGCCACGCCCTCGTCGACCTCGGGCACGTCGGTGATGCAGACCGGGCAGCCCGGGCCCATGATCACGTTCAGCCGCTTCGGCAACGTCGCGCGCAGCCCGAACCTGGCGATCGCCTGCTCGTGGCTGCCGCACACGTGCATCACCGACACGACGTCGCGGCCGATGGCGTCGACGGTCTGCGTCGAGCGCCGCGGCCAGCCCGCGGGCGCGCTCCGGATCGCGGAACTGCAGCTCGTTGGCGCCGCTAGCGATCATCGGCCGGTCCCCGCGATCTCCGCGCGCACGTCGGCCGCCATCAGATCCTCGTCGGCCTCGGCGTGCCGCAGCAGCTCTTCGTAGAGCTCCAGCGTGGCGGCGATCTCGCTCGGCCGGGATGCGCCGGATGGCGAAGCCGACGTGATTGAGGATGTAGTCGCCCGGCTGCACCGGCTCGTCGACGACATCGAGCCGGACCTGGCGCTGCACGCCCCAGAAATCGACGGTGGCGACCGATGCCGTCAACCGACACGATCTTTCCTGGCACTCCGAGGCACATGGCGTCACATTCCTTTCGCGATCGCCGACGGCGACGACGGCCTGCCCGAGCGCGATGCCGCCGTCGCCGGGCGGCACCGGCGATTGAAGTACACGTCGAAGCGCGGCGCCAGCCGCGCGATCAGCCCTTCGGCCAGCCGCGGATTCTGAAAGCAGCCGCCGGTGAGCGCGACCGGCAGCGATCCGTACGCTTCGCCGCTGCTTCAACGGCCACGCGCCGTCGCCTCGGACAGCGTGTTGTGGAACCGTGCGGAGATGCGGCCGGCCGGCGACGCCCGCCTCGAGATCGGCGACGATGCTGCGGATCATCGGCCGCAGATCGATCGTCCACGGCGCCGACGCTCTGATCGATCGCAAACGGATACCGGCCGGTGTCGTCGGGATCGGCGACGCCGTTCCACGCCAGCGCGAGCTGGCCTTCGAACCGCGACCAGGGCGGCCGAGCACGAGGGCGGCGACGCCGTCGAAGTAGCGTCCGGCACCGTGCGCCAGCGGCGCGTGTTCGCCGTGCTTCAGCAGTTGCAGCACGCCGTCGATCTGCGACGCTCGCACGGCCGCAAAACGGGACCGCACCGACGCAGGCACGTCTCCGTCGAACGCGTCGTCAGACGAGGGCCAGCGCCACTCGCCACGGCTCGCGGATCGCGGCGTCACCGCCGGCCAGACGAATCGGCCGCAGCGTGGCCACGCGATCGAAGCCGATCGAGACGAGGCGCGCAGGATCTCGCCACCCCACGCCGTCGCCGTCGGTGCCGTAGCCGGTGCCGTCGTACGCCACTCCGATGACCGGGCCCTTCGAGACCGTGCTCCGCCATCACGCTGGCGATGTGCGCGTGATGGTGCTGAACGCCAATCTTCAGCGGCTCCGGCCGCGCCAGCGCATAGCGCGTCGACAGGTAGTCGGGATGCAGATCGTGCGCGATGATCTCGGGCGCGACGCGCAGGAACCGCTCGCAGCCGCTCGATCGCGGCGACGTAGGCGTCGTAGGCGGCGAGGTTCGACAGATCGCCGATGTGCGGCCCGACATGCGCGCTGTCGCCGACACCGATGCAGAACGTGTTCTTGAGCAGCGCGCCGCAGGCGAGCACCGGCGCCGCGAACGCCGGCGACACGGCGCAGCGGCCCGGGAACGTAGCCTCGTCCGCGCCGCAGGACCATGGGCGCCCCGCGCACGACCCGCGCGACCGAGTCGTCGCAGAACGACTCGATGTCGCGATCGTGCACCAGGAACGAGTCGGCGAGCGGCGCCAGCCGCAGCAGCGCGTCGTCATTGCGATAGGCGAGCGGCTCGTCGCTGAGGTTGCCTGAGGTCATCACGAGCGGACGCGCCGACGGCGTCCAGCAGCAGGTGATGGAGCGGCGTGTACGGCAGCATGATGCCGACCAGCGGCGCGTCGGGCGCCACATTGCCGGCCAGCAGCGAGCCCGGCGCGGCGCGCGCCAGCACGATCGGCCGCGCCGCCGACTGCAGCAGCGCCCGCTCTGCGTCCGACAGCGCCGCGAGCGCGCTCCGCCGCGGCGAGGTCCGCGACCATCACCGCGAACGGCTTTTCGTCGCGACGCTTTCGCTGGCGCAGGCGCGCCACGGCATCGGCATCGGTCGCATCGCAGGCCAGGTGAAAGCCGCCGATGCCCTTGACGGCGACGATCTCGCCGTCGGCGATCGCGGCGGCCGCGGCGTCGATCGGGTCCGCGGCCTCGATGACGGCGCCGTCGCTGCCGCAGCAGCGTCAGGCGCGGGCCGCAGACGGGACAGGCGTTGGGCTGCGCGTGAAATCGGCGATCGCGCCGGATCGTCGAATTCGCGCTGGCACGCCGCGCACATCGTGAACGCGCGCCATCGTCGTGCGACCGCGGTCGTACGGGATGTCGTTGGCGATCGTGAAGCGCGGACCGCAGTGCGTGCAGTTGGTGAACGCGTAGCGATAGCGTCGATTCGTCGGGTCGAAGATCTCCGCGAGGCATTCTGGGCACGTCGCCAGGTCGGGCGGAATCGACGCCCGCCGCTCGCTGGATTCGACGCTGCCGGCAATGGTGAAGGTCTCGAGCGACTCCATCGGAATGGCGCGCGCGTTCGCGACGCTGCGAATTTCCGCCGCTGGCGGCGGAGCGCTCGATCAGGCGTTCGGCAAATCCGTCGAGCGTCGGATTCCGATCCGAAGGCGTCGATGATGACGCCCCCGGCGTCGTTGCGCACGCGCCCGGTGAGGCCGCGCTCCACCGCGAGCCGGTAGACCCACGGCCGAAAGCCGACGCCCTGCACGATCCCGCGGATCTCGATGCGCCGGCCCAGCGGCGATCACTGCGCCGCTCCCAGCGCCAGGCGCGCCACGTCGAGGAACGGACCGGCGGCTCCTGGCGCCTGATTGAGGAAGGGAAAACCGATCGCTCGCGCTTCGTCGAGAACCAGCTGCGACGAGCGCCGGAACGGCGCGCGCCCACGGCGGGTGACAGGCCGACGCCGAGCTCGATCGACTCCGGGCACGATGCCAAGCAGCACAAGTCGCGGCGGTTGCCGCTCGTGCCAGCGCGCGCCTTCGAGCAGATCGGCGACGCCGACCTGGTGCGGCGAAAGGCGCGTCGCCACCGCCGGGCCGACGTCGTCGCCGTCCAGGCGCACGAGCGTGCCCGCCGGCGCATCGGCCTCGATCGCATCGACGAGCATGACCGCCGCGGCGTCTTCGAGGTACGACAAGCAGCGACAGGCCGAGCGTGCCGCCGTCGAGGACGAGCACGCCGTCCGGCGGCGATGTCCTGCCGTGGAGCAGCGCAATCGCCGCCGGCCCCACGCCGTCGTCGCTCAGCAGCACGTTGCCGAGGCCGAGAACGAGCAGCCGGGTCGAGTGGCTATTCATCGACCTGCCCGCGGTTGTTCCAGCGATACGGGCCGGGCGCGAGGTCGCGTCTCGGCACCCACTTGTAGCCCGAGATGATCGAGTCGATCGTGCCGTTCTTCTCGATCATCGCGACGAGCACGGCGCTGTAGACGTGGTGCACGGTGAAGCCGAGCAGCAGCCACATCACGATGTGGTGGATCCAGCGCGCCATCGAGAGTCCGCCGAAGAGCGCACGCCCACGATCCGAACCAGTGAACGACCGACGACGGATCGGCGCTCGCGCCGCGCATGACCAGGCCGGTCGCCACCATCGAGCAGGCACAGACCGTAGACGAGCGTGTACGCCGACGCGGCGACGGGATTGTGGCCGACGTACGCCGGCGGCTTGTCGCGGAGGAACAGGTAGAAGAACGTCGTCGGCACGCAGCCCGCGCTGACGCGCGCGGTGCACGGAGATGAACTTGTCCCAGTGCGAGTAGTTGTTGCCGGTGAACATCCAGATGAGGCGCATCAGCAGCGCGGCGATGAACACGTACGCGGTATAGCCGTGGATGACCTTCATCCAGCCCATGACGAACGATTGCGCCGGCTGGTCCGGCGACCGTCATGAACGGGTGGCCCGATGTAGAGGCCGGTCACCGACAGCACCGCGATCGAGAACGCGATCAGCCAGTGCGCGATGCGGACTGGGATCTGCCAGACGTAGACGCTGACGATCTCACCGGCGATCGCGCATCCGGCTCGGCTGTGTCACGGCGTTCATCGCGGACTCGCCCCTGTTCTGCCTTCTGCCTTCTGCCTGGTGCCGGTCGCTCATACCGCCCTCACCTTGCGTGATCTCTCGTCCGCGCGCGTCGACGACGTGGACGCCGCACGCCATGCACGGATCGAACGAGTGCACGGTGCGGAGGATCTCGATCGGCCGTTTCGGCGTCGGCCACCGGCGTGCGAGCAGCGCCTCTTCGTACGGGCCGCGGCGGCCCTTCGCGTCGCGCGGGCCGGCGTTCCAGGTGCTCGGCACGACGCACTGGTAGTTGGCGATCGCTGCCGTTGTGGATGTTGACCCAGTGGCTCAGCGCGCCGCGCGGCGCCTCGTGCAGGCCGAAGCCGACCGCGTCGGCCGGCCACGACGACGGATCCCACTTCGAGTTGTCGTGGATGCGGTGATCGCCGGCGTCCATGTTGGCGGCGAGCGCCGTCGACCCAGTCGCCCATCTTGTCGGCGAGCACCTGCGTTTCGATGCCGCGCGCGGCGACGCGGCCGAGCGTCGAGAACAAGCGCCTCGGGTCCGACGCCGAGCTTCTTCAGCACCGCGTCGACCAGCGCCTTCACCTGCGGGTGGCCCGACACGTACGACACCAGCATGCGCGCGAGCGGACCGACTTCCATCGGCTCGTCGGCGTAGCGCGGTGACTTCAGCCACGAGTACTTCGTGATCGGTGTCGAGCTGCTTGAACGGCGGGTTCGGACCGGTGAAGTTGGGCGACGTCTCGCCCTTCAGCGGATGCAGCGACGCGTCGTCACCCTGCTGGTACGAGTACCAGGAGTGCGTGATGTACTCGGCGACCTTGGTCTGATCGAACGGCTCGACCTTCGACAGGTCGCGGCCGCGGATGATGCCCTGCGGAATGAACAGCGGCGCTTGCGGCGTGCCGTCCTCCGGATAGTCGCCGAACACCAGGTAGTTGCCGACGCCGCGGCCGTGGCCGGCCCAGTCCTTGTAGAACGACGCGATCGCGAGCAGGTCGGGAATGTAGACCTTCGACACGAAGTCGCGCGCCGCGGCGATGAACGACTTCAGCTGCGCGATGGTGTGAGTGTTGAGCGCCGCCTGGCTGTCCGGATCGACCGGCGTCGCCATGCCGCCGACCAGGAAGCTCTGCAGGTGCGGGTTCTTGCCGCCGAGCACGGCGTGCATCTTGATGAACTCGCGCTGCCAGTCGAGCGCCTCGAGATAGTGCGCGACCGCCATCAGGTTCGCTTCCGCCGGCAGCCGATACGCGGGATGGCCCCAGTAGGCGTTGGCGAACGGCCCGAGCTGTCCGCGATCGACGAACGTCTTGATGCGATCGCGGATCGCCGGCGAAGTACTTCGGGACTCGACAGCGGCCAGTCCGAGATCGACTCGGCGAGCGACGAGGTCTTGGCCGGATCGGCCGACAGCGCCGACACGATGTCGACCCAGTCGAGCGCGTGCAGATGGTAGAAGTGGACGACGTGGTCCTGGACGTTCTGCGCCGCCATGATCAGGTTGCGCAGCAGCACGGCGTTGGGCGGCGGCATGGCGCCGATCGCGTTTTCGACCGCGCGGATCGACGCGATGGCGTGGACCGTGGTGCACACGCCGCAGATGCGCTGGGCGAACGCCCACGCATCGCGCGGGATCGCGGCCCTTGAGGATGATCTCGATGCCGCGGAACATCGTCGACGACGACCAGGCCTCGCGCACCGCGCCGCCGTCGACTTCGGCTTCGATGCGCAGATGCCCTTCGATGCGCGTGACGGGATCGACAACGACTCGGCTCATGAGGCCTCCTCTCCGGCTTCGACGGCTTCGGCGGTGATCGGCTCAGCGCGATTGCCGACCCGCTTCATGATCTGAATCAGGCCGTGGCCGGCGAAGGCCGCGCCGACGCCGAGCACCGCGGCGGCGCCGAGCGTGTCGATGCCGGTGGCCTCGGCATAGCCGGGGATGCCGGGCAGGTGCTGGTAGAACGGCGTCATCGTGTCCCAGAAGTTCGGTTCGGAGCAGCCGATGCAGGGGTGTCCGCAGCCGATCGGCCAGTTGGTGCCCTCGTTCCAGCGGACGTTCGGGCAGTTCTGCGAGGCGACCGGACCTTTGCACCCCATCTTGTAGAGGCAGAAGCCGGCGCGGTGGCCTTCGTCGCCCCACTCCTCGACGTACTGACCGGCGTCGAAATGCGCGCGGCGCTCGCAGTTGTCGTGAATCGGTCTTGCCGTACGCAAAGAGCGGCCGGCGGTAGTGATCGAGCGGCGGCCAGCGCTTGAAGGTGAGGTAGTAGACGAGCAAGCGCGGTGAGGTTCTCGACGTTGGCCGGGCACGCCGACAGGTTGATCAGGTTGCGGACGCCGGGCACCGCATCGGCCGACGCTGAGGGCGCCGGTCGGATTGGGCGACGCTGCCGGGATTCCGCCAAACGACGCGCAGGTGCCAATCGCAATCGTGGCCGCCGCGCTGCCGCAGACCTCGCGGGCGATGTCGGACGCCGCGCGACCGCCGATCGTGCAATAGCCGCCGTTGGCGCCGGTCGGGATCGAGCCTTCGACGATGGCGATGTAGGCGCCCGGGCGTTCTTTCACGGTGCGTGCGAGATTTTCCTCAGCCTGATGGCCGGCCGCGGCCATCAGCGTCTCGTGATAGTCGAGCGACAGCATGTCGAGAATCACTTCGGCGGCCGTGGGACGACTGGCTCGGAGGAAGCCCTCGGTGTTGCCGGCGCAGTCCTGGAATTCGAGCCAGACCAGGACCGGCTTTTCGGTCTTCTGCATCGCCCGCGCGATCTGCGCCGCGGCCCGATTCGGGCAGCGCCAGCGTCGCCGCCATCGTGGCGCAGAACCCGACGAACTCGCGCCGTGACACTCCGCGGCGTTGCAGCTCGGCGGTGAGCCAATCGCTCATGAGTCGCTCTTCGCTTTCTCTGGCGGCGTACTGCTCGCACGAATCGAGAGCCATCGAGTCCACAGCACGCCGGCAGCGGGAATCAGCATCGAGATCGCAGGGAGGATCGCGGACGTTATGGCTTCGTGGTGGCGTCTCATGCTGAAGCGCGTACTCAGCAAACACCGTTCCCGCCGGCGACGGGATGTTTCGACAGAGGCCGGACAGCGCTGACGGATTCTCGGCAGTCGGCTCTTCGCCATTCGCTCTTCGCTATTCGCTCTTCGCTCTTCGCGCGTTGCTGCTGTCCCTCACGGGGTGACGAGCAGGAGATGGCGAAGGTGGAGGCGAATAGACGAATAGCGAACGGCGACCAGCGAAGAGCGAACAAGGCACTCCAAGTGCCCACGCGCTTGCTCTATCAGTTCTGAGCGGGCGCTGGCGATGGCGGCGGCGACGGCCGGCGGTAGAGCGTGTACGAGAAGCGGCCGTGCAGCCATGCCTCGCCGGCCACCTCGTCGTGTCGCGAGTCGATGAACTCGTCGAGCACGTGTGCGTAGTGGCCGCCGAGGCGAACAATCTCCTGAGCCAGACGGGCATTGGCAGCCGCCATCAGCTCCTGATGGCAGCGATCCCACAGCTCGTCACGGTGGCTGAGCGTGCCGGGCACACGGCTGCTGGTCGCCTCAACGGTGTGTTCGCCGATCAACTCCGCATCGAACGGCGGCAACTCGCGGTGCCAATAGACGAACTGGTGGTCGTCGGTGCTGTGCATGGCGTCAAATCAATACGGCTCGCCTAGGCAGCCTGGCGGGCGCCACTGGCGGCGTCGACTCCTGAGACCCGATCGCCAAACAGTTCGGCGAAGCCTCGCAGATCGTCCCAGTTGGTGTACTCGTAATCCCGGCTCGTGTCGGTGTCGCCGCCGGCGCCTTTCACGATCCGCTTCATCACCAGCCGCACGATCCAGTTGTACTGGGTATAGAGCAACGCTCCGGCCACCATCTTCGTCACGGTCGGATGCCATCCAGCCTGGGCGAAGAACCGGTCGACCACAGCCTGAAGTTCCTCTTGAGCCGCCGGGCGGCGGTCGAGGACTGCCAGACACACCGACACAAACGCGGTCGGCCGCTTCTGCAGGTCGCCCGCGTTGGCGCGCACCCAGCGACTGACCGTCCGCTGATACTTGCGCGCACGCACGGAAGCGGCGACGACGACGCCGGCGTAGTCTTCGGCCCTAGACCCCACGCCGTCTCTGACGACGTCGACCTCGAAGTTCTTCGCTCGCAAGGCGTCGGCAATCGCTCGAGCGATTCTGGCGGTATGGCCGGTGTTCGTGCCATAGACGACGAGAATGCGGGCCATGAGGAGGCTCCTTTCAGACGTGGGCCGTCGGGTGTCGCCGGCTGACTCGAGAACAGCAACCGGCATGCCCGGCGGGTTTTGGAGCGATCAGCCCGAGCTTCGTCTGCCGGGCGAGCGGAAAGAACCCGCGTCGGCGGGTAATTTTTCGCAGGCGATCCGAACATCGGGCGCCGAACGCACGCGGCAAAACACGAGGCCCGATCCATGCACAGTGAGCCGCAGGAGGAGTTTTGTGCCCATCGTCGACTCATCTGCCGCCGCCGTGGAATCGCCGGCCAGCTCGCTTCAACCGTTTTTCGCACCAAAGGTAGTGGCCGTCGTCGGAGCCAACCGGGATCGCGGCCATCTCGGCTCGGAGGTCTTTCATAACCTGCTCGCAACCGGCTTCACGGGCACGGCGATTCCGGTTCATCCAGCCGCGGACGAGATTGAGGGGCGGCGCGCCTATCGGCGAGTCAGCGACATTCCCGAAGCCGTCGACCTGGCGGTGATTGTCGTGCCCGGCGGCGCAGGTGTTCCTGCTGCGGTTGACGACTGCCTCCGCAAGGGTGTCCGCGCGATCTGCATCATCACGGCAGGGTTTGGCGAGTCGAGCGTCGAAGGGCGCGAGATTGAAGCGGCCATGGTTCGCCGTATTCGCGACGCAGGCTGCCGGCTGATCGGACCCAACTGCATGGGGCTGCTGAACACCGACCCGGATGTCTGCCTGAACGCGACGTTCTCTCCTGTGTATCCGCCGGCGGGGTCGGTGGCGATGTCCACACAAAGCGGCGCCCTCGGTGTGACCATTCTCGACTACGCGCGCCAGCTGAACATCGGCATCTCGAGCTTCGTGTCGGTCGGCAACAAGGCCGATGTCTCGGGCAACGACCTGCTCGAATTCTGGGAGCACGATCCGCGCACGTCGGTGATCCTGCTGTATCTGGAGAGCTTCGGCAATCCCGCCAAGTTCAGCCGGATCGCCCGTCGCATCGGCCGTTCGAAACCGATTGTGGCGTTGAAGTCCGGTCGCTCGACGGCGGGCGCGCGTGCCGCCGCGTCGCACACGGGAGCGCTCGCGTCTGCCGACGCGTTCGTCGACGCGTTGTTCCACCAGTCGGGCGTGATTCGCACCGACACGGTCACCGAGCTGTTCGATGTCGCCACGCTGCTGGCCAGGCAGCCGATTCCACGAGGCCGACGGGTCGCCATTCTCACCAATGCCGGAGGGCCCGGAATTCTCGCGGTCGACGCCTGTCAGGCGCATGGCCTGACCGTGGCGGACCTGTCCGAGGCGACCAAGAACGCGATCTGCGATCGTTCCTGCCAGCCGCGGCGAGCGTCGCCAATCCGGTCGACATGCTGGCGTCGGCGCCGCCCGAGCATTACCAACGGCGCTCGCAACGCTGATGCAAGACGAGGGCGTCGACAGCGTCATGGTGATCTTCATTCCCCCACTGGTCACCGACGCCGATCGAGTGGCGGCGGCGATCGCGCAGGCGGCAACGACGAGGCGCGACAAGCCGGTGTGCGGCATCTTCATGCGAAGCGCCGCGGCGCCGGCCGCCCTTGCCTCTGTCCCCTGCTACGCGTTTCCCGAACCGGCGGCGATTGCGCTCTCGCGCGTCGCCGAGTACGGCGAGTGGCGTCGAACCCCGCCCGGCCTGGTGCCGGCGTTCGACGACATTCAGCCGCTACGCGCCCGCGCCATCGTCGACAAGGCATTGCGAGCGCGGAGGCGGCTGGCTGACGGCCATCGAGGCCATCGAGCTCATCGCGTCGGTCGGCATCTCGAGTCCTCGTGCGCGACTCGCGACCTCGATCGACGCCGCGGTGGACGCAGCCGAAGCGTTGGGATTCCCGGTCGCGCTTGAAAGCGAGTCGGTGAGGCGCTGCTGCACAAGTCGGAGCATCGCGCGATCAGGCTTGGCCTCGAGGATCGGATGGCCGTGCGGATGGCAGCAAGTGAGTTGACCAAGGCTCTCGGCGCGCAGATGGATGGCTTGCTCGTGCAACGAATGGTGAGCGGCGGAGTCGAGATGATGGTCGGCGCGTTGAACGATCGCACGTTCGGTCATGTCATGGTCGTCGGCACCGGCGGCGTCCTGGTCGATCTCCTGGCAGACTCCGCGTGTCGACTCTGTCCCGTCGCCGATCGAGATGCGGTCGAAATGGTAAATGCACTCAAAGGCGCGCGCTTGTTACGCGGATTCCGAGGCGCGCCCGTGGCCGATGAAGCGGCCTTGCGAGAGACGATCCTGCGGATCTCGGCTCTCCTCAGTCTCTGCCCTGAGATCCAGGAGCTGGATGTGAATCCGGTCAGTGTCCTCGAACACGGCATCGTGGCTCTCGACGTGCGGGTTCGGGTTGACGGAGGTCTCCGATCATGAAACCGCTTCCGCACAGGTACGATGTTCACTTGACCGGCGGTGCAGTCGGCTGCGCGACGGTCTCGGCCGAAGGGATGCCGGCGCTTCCGATGGCTCCACCGGTCGACTTCGGCGGGCCTGGGAACGCGTGGAGTCCCGAGCATCTACTGATGGCGTCGGTGCAAGCGTGTTTTCTGTTCACATTACGGGCCGTTGCGCGTCACTCACAGTTGACCTTCATCGCGGTCGAGCTCGACACCACCGGAACGCTCGACCGGCAGGATGGGGTCACGCGATTCACCGACATCGTCCTGCGCGCGCAGGTGACGGTGCCCGCCGGAACCGACCTCGGTCGCGTGCGCGAGGCGCTCGAGAAGAGCAAGAAGGTGTGTCTGATCTCGGCCTCGCTGCTGACGCCGGTGCGAATCGAACCGACCATCGTCGAACGTCGCGCCGACGACGTGGCGGCGTGACCCGGTCGTGCCGGGCGTCGGCTGCGGCCTTTGACTTCCTGTGCCTGAACGTCTAGGGTCGGATCGATGAGCGCGTCCAGTCACAACTCCCGCCGACGCCAACTGGGTTCTACCGGGCCCACTGTTTTTCCTCTCGCGCTCGGATGCATGGGGATGTCGGGCATGTATGGACCGAGCGACGACGCCGAAAGCATCGCGACCATTCATGCGGCGCTCGATCGCGGCGTCACCTTGCTCGATACCGGCGACTACTATGGCGCCGGCCATAACGAGCTCCTCATCGGTCGAGCGTTGCGCGATCGCCGTGACCAGGCGCTCGTATCCGTGAAGTTCGGCGCGCTTCGCGGGCCCGACGGCAGCTGGCTCGGCATGGACACGCGGCCGATCGCGGTGCGCAACTTCCTCTCATACACGCTGACCCGCCTGGGATTAGATCATGTCGACATCTACCGCCCCGGGCGCCTCGATCCATCGGTGCCCATCGAGGAGACGGTCGGAGCGATCGCCGATCTGGTCAAAGCAGGGTACGTGCGCGGCATCGGTCTCTCGGAGGTTGGCGCGGAGACGATTCGGCGGGCGCATGCCGTCCACCCGATCGTCGACCTGCAGATTGAGTACTCGCTCATCAGCCGCGATCCGGAGACGACGATCTTTCCAACGCTGGCGGAGCGTGGCATCGGCGTCACCGCCTACGGCGTGCTCTCGCGCGGGCTGTTGAGCGGCTCGCAGCCGGCCTCGGCAGGTGACTTGCGCGCGCATCTGCCGCGATTCACAGGAGACAACCGCGAGCGCAATCAGCGCCTGATCGACACGCTCCGGGAGTTGGCGGCCGCGAAGAATTCGACCGCGTCACAACTGGCCATCACCTGGGTGCTGGCGAAAGGCTCAGGGATCGTACCGTTGATCGGCGCACGGACGCGGGCGCAACTGGCCGAGTCGCTCGGCGCGCTCGACGTCACCCTCGACGAGACTGACATCGCTCGCCTCGAAGCCGCGATCCCGGCTTCGGCAGTGGCCGGCACGCGCTACCCTGAGCCACAGATGCGCGTGCTCGACAGCGAACGACCACCCGTCTGACCACGCGCTCAGGCGCGTGGCAAGCGCTGCAGGATCTTCTGAACGGCCTCGTCGACTCTTGCCTCGAGCAGGGCTTGATTGTCGATCATCCCGTCGAAGCTGCCTTCGGCCCAGCCGCGCCAGACGACCCGCGCACTGCGGGCGTCGATCAGCTCGACCATCAGCGTACCGGCATCGTAGATGTAGGCGCGGTTGCCGGAATCCTCTGCTGTCGTCGGATTGCCGTCCAGCGTCCTGACATCGAGGCGCTGCGACATGTTCAGGTGATAGTGGACGAACACATCGGGTAGCGCGGAGGTCGTCGCCTCCAGGCCTTTCGCCGTCAGGTGCTTCTCCACCTGCGATCGAACGCGATTGGCGAAGACGGTGTTGTTGTCCAGACGCGGATCGCCGGTGGACCAGGTATCGGCGGGCCCCCAGGCGTAGGTGCGGTACTGGTTGAGATCGGCTCCCCGCTCCAGGAACGAGTTGACCTTCAGCGAGGCGCAGGCATTCAGCGCCAGCGCGCAGGACGTGAGGGCGATCAGTTTTCGGACGGGGAGGGTCGTCGGTCTCACTGCAGTCTCCGCGTTTCAAGAGCGGCGATCGACGTTGCTCGCGTGAGCGGAGCCGGTACTTCCCGTCCTCGGCATACTCGAGGAATCCTTCTCGTACGAGGGCGGTCAGTCCAAGCTGGCACAATCTCTTGTCGACGCTCCAGAGACGCATCGCCTGCGGCAGCGTGAGCGACAGGCACGGCATCTCGGAATACTCGGCGCGTATCAGATCGCTGACATGGCGAACGATTCGCCGGGTGTTATCCACACCGACAGCCGGTGCGCTGTGGTCGGTTGTGATCGACTCCATGTGATTCGACACAGCAACCCGTGTGCCCACAGCCCGCCGCTGGAGATGCGCTCGACTCAGGGGCCCGCGCTGCGAATTAGTCCGCAGCCCATGCGGATCTTTCCTGACGCCTGCAGTCCTGGCCGAAGGCGGTGTCGCGCCACGACGGCTTGCGGCGGCGGGGACCTCGGCACGTTCCGTGCAGCCATCGAGGCTGGACCGCCATGACGTTTCTTCGCCGCACGATCGGCGCCGCCTTGCTCGACTCGGCGACCTACGAGGAGATCGAGGGCGATCAGACCGCGACCGCTCAAGCGATGCTGGTGGTCGTCCTTTCGTCCGTGGCAGCGGGTGTGGGCGCCACAGGATTGTATGACACGGGCGAAACCATCCGGTTCGTTGCCGTGACCAGCGTCCTTGCGCTCCTGACATGGGGAAGCTGGGCGCTGTTGACGCTGCAAATCGGCACGCGCATTCTGCCGGCTCGCGAAACCAGCGCCGACGTCGGTCAACTGCTGCGCGTGCTCGGATTTGCGGCGGCACCCGGCTTGATTCAGGTCTTCGCGGTATTTCCGGGAATGGTGATGCCGGTATTCCTCGTCGCCATCGGCTGGACCATCGCCGCCAGTGTCGTGGCGGTCCGGCATGCGCTCGATTACACGAGCCTGGGGCGCGCAGTCGCCGTCTGCGCGCTCGGATGGCTGCTGGCGTTCACCTTCCTCATCGTGCTCGGCATGGTGTTCGGTCCAGCCCTCTCGTAGCTCAAATCAAGCCACGGACGGCCGTACCGTGTTGCGGCGCTCGCCTTTCATTGCTTGGGCGGCGCGTGGTGACCCATTTGGTGCCCCATCTGCGCGCACATCGTGGTCATATGCGCGTGTGTCGCCTTCTGCTGCTTCACCAGCTCGGTGACCACTTGCGCCAGAGCCGCAACCTTGGCGTCGCCGGTTGCCAGGTTCATGTCGGCGACCAGTTGCTCCAACCTGGTATCAGCCGCCTTGAGCTCGGCCATCATCTGCTCGTGCATCTTCGTCATACCGGCCTGCGACGGCATCTGGTTCGCCGGCGGCGCCTGTTCCTCAGCCACCAGGGCGGCTTCCGCTCGATCGGCCGGTTGTGCGTGAACCAAGGACAGAGCCGTGAGGACGGTTGCCCCCACGGTGATCACTAGACGTCTGTTCATAAGAACCTCCGCTGCTCCGAGCGCCGGAGTCCTGAAGGTTCTTCCGTCCTCCAGCGACTCGGCGACAAATGCCGTATCTCAACGCAAAGGCAGTACCGTTTTCTGGTCGCGGCCGTCGCTCAAATGACGGTCTCTCGCTGTTGACAGTGGTTTGACGTTTGCAATCCTTCGAGGCATGTTGGGGAACCTCTCGCAGGGCGAGATCGAAGCGCTGTTGCGCACCGAGGTCGTCGCGAGGCTGGGTTGCCATGCCGGAGGCCGTACGTATGTGGTGCCCGTCTGCTTCGTGTACGACGGACATGGGCTCGTCATTCAGTCGGCAGAGGGTCTCAAGCTGCGCATGCTGCGGCAGAACCCGCTCGTCTGCGTCGAGGTCGATCGGATCGACACCCTGTCCAACTGGCGCAGCGTGATCGCCTGGGGCCGGTTCGAGGAACTCTCGGGCGTCGAAGCGGTGGAGGGGCTCGGCCGCCTGCGCGATCGGCTGCAACCGCTGATGCCCAGTGAGACCACGCCATCGGCTCTGCATCCGTCCGGCGATGACCGATCGATCCCTCGCAAAGACAGCCACGCTGCCGTTTATCGGATTCGACTGCTCGAGACCACTGGCCGTTTCGAGTCTTCGTGACCAATGGCAATGCCCGGGCGGTTCCGGGGCAAGAGGGTTGAGATAGCCGGTGCTATGCTGTTGCCGCCGCTCCGTACCCTGGTGCTTGCATGGCCCATCCAACAGTGCGACGCCGCTTTGCCAGGCTGTCTCAGCCGGCGACGAGCGATGCGTGGCGATACGCGATTGCGATCCTGCTGGTCGCGGCTGCCCTAATCGTCCGTTTCAGTCTGCGAGAGCTGCTCGGACAGAAGGTGCCGTACCTGCAGTTCTATCCGGCCATCGTGCTGGCGTCCTGGTACGGCGGTCTCGGACCGGGTCTCGTGGCGACCACGCTCTCGGCACTCGCGGCGATGGTGTGGCTGCTGCCGCCCGACGGCCCGGCCGTCACCGACATCGCCGATCTGCTGTCGCTGGCGATCTTCGCCGGCACCGGCGTCAGCATCGCGTGGCTCAGCCACCGCCTCCACGCCTCGGAGCGGGCGCACGCGTCCGCAGCGGCACTGGCGACGGCGCGCGCCGAGCGGCTGGACGCGATCATCAACACGACGGTTGACGGCATCATCGTTATCGACAGCCAGGGTCGGCTCGAAGCGTTCAACCGCGGCGCCGAGCGATTGTTCGGGTATCCCGCATCGGAGGTGATCGGACGCAACGTCACTATGCTGATGCCCTCGCCCTATCACGAGGAGCACGACAGCTATCTCCAACGCTATCTCGCGACCGGCCACGCGAAGATCATCGGCAGCGGCCGAGAAGTGCAAGGGCGACGGAGGGACGGGGCGGTGTTCCCCTTGCATTTGTCAGTCGGCGAAATGCGCGTCGGCGGCGAACGCAAGTTCACCGGGATGCTGCACGACCTCAGTGCCCGCAAGGGACTCGAAGACCAGCTCCGATCCAGTGAAGCGCGATGGCGCGCGATCGTCGAGTCTGCCGTCGACGCCATCGTCGTGATCGATGCGCATGGACGCATCGAAGCGTTCAACCCCGCCGCCGAGCGGCTCTTCGGCTACGAGCCGCAAAGCGTGGTCGGGCAGAACGTCGACATGCTGATGCCGTCGCCCTACCACGAAGAGCACGACTCCTATCTGTCGCGCTATCTGGCCACTGGACGGGCGAAAATCATCGGCATCGGCCGCGAGGTCACGGGGCGCCGCAAGGACGGCTCGACCTTCCCGCTGCATCTGTCGGTCGGGCAGGTCACGCTCGGCGGAGAACCAAAGTTCACCGGGATTCTGCACGATCTGAGCGCGCGGGTCCGGATGGAGGAAGTGATGCGCGAACAGGCGTCGCTGGCCCGGCTGGGCGAAATGGCGGCCGTCATCGCGCATGAAGTCAAAAACCCGCTGGCCGGCGTGCGGGGCGCGATTCAGATCATCGGTCAGCGGCTGCCGGCCGGCAACACCGATGGACCGATCGTGCGCGAGATCATCAAGCGCATCGATGCGCTCGACGGGATGATGAAGGATCTGCTGTTGTTCGCGCGTCCGCCCAAGCCGCAATACGCGCCGACCGATCTCGGCCTGCTCATCGCGTCCACGGCTGATCTCCTGACCAAGGACGAATCCCTCGTCGACATCGAAGTGGCCATCGATGGCTCGGCGCCGCCATTCCCCGCCGACGCCGAGATGTTGAAGATCGTCTTTCACAATCTGCTGGTCAACGCCGCCCACGCGATGCACGGGCATGGCCGCATTCGCGTGGCGGTCAAGGTCGCCGACGCGGCCTGCAACGTGGCGTTCATCGACCAGGGCCCCGGCATCCCGGCAGACATGCGCACCAAAGTCTTCACGCCCTTCTTCACCACCAAGACCCGAGGGTCGGGGCTTGGCCTGCCGACAGCAAAGCGGTTGATCGAGGCCCACAACGGAGAGATCTCGCTCGACTGCCCGCCGGCGGGCGGAACCATCGCGCACATCCGCCTGCCGTTAGAGAGGCCTCTACAGGTGTCGGCGTGAGGCCGCCCGAATCCATCGACGCCTGAATCTCGGCTTCATTCGCGCGTCACGTCGACCGCGATTCCCAGGCGCATCGCGAGCACCTGAGTGGCTCGCGCCCAGTCGATGCGGTCGATGAATCCACCGTCCTGAGCCATCTGTCTCACAAAGGCCTCCGCACCCTTCAGGCGGCCGTAGACATCCGAATGCGCTTCGAGCAACACCCGTCCGTCGATGGCCGCGGCGATCACCGGCTGATACGTGAGCTCGCCGGCGTCCCCAACCGACACGCGTGCGAAGACGGCCGCAATATCGTCCGGATGCAGGCGGATGCAGCCATGGCTCGCGAACTGGTAGATGCTCGAAGGCGCGGCCGTCCCATGAAGGCCCAGCGATGGCACGGAAAGGCCGATCCAATGGGCGCCGAGCGGATTGCGTGGCGACGGCAGCATCCGCGTGATCACGACCTCCCCTCTCCGCCGCATCTCCGCTTGAATCGACGAGGGCACATCCCAGGTCGGATCGGTTTCTTTCGAGCGCACGGTGAAGGGGCCGACTGGTGTCGGCCAGTCTCGACGCCCGACCGCGATGGGATAGGCGGTGACGTTCTCGTCAACCAGGTAGAGCATCCGCTGAGCGATGTTGACCGACAGGCGGGTGCCTGGCGTGATGACCGCCAAGTGCCGATTGTCGATGACCAGCGCGCGGCCGGCGTGGAGTACTTCCTCGTGGCCGATGCTGTTGATGACGGCGATCGCGCGAACGCCGACGCCGAAGCGAGCCCCGATCGACGTCAACGTGTCGCCGCTCCTCACTTCGTACGCGAAGCGCGTTCCCGTCAGCTCGATGCGCTGGCCGGAACCGGCTGAGAGCGCGAGGCTCACGACGAGGGCAGTGACGAAGCGCACCATTGGAGCGACTCTGGTCGCGTGGAACTGCAACCTGGATGCCCGGCTTACCCAGGCGTAGCGGCTGAACGGTGAGGCTCCCCGATCAGCGACCTGACTTGCCGCTCAACCTCTTCCGCCGGCAGAGCGCCGTCAAGACGGTGCCACTGGATGAGTCCAGATTCGGCGGCACCCTGCTGGCGAATCAGACGGCTGTCGGCATCGGACGCGTCGAACCTTCGCGCCTCGGATCGAGCCACTCGTATCGACTCGGGAGCGTCCAGCCAGATGCCAACGAACGGTATGCCTGCACTCGCCGCGGTCCGCTCAATGGCCTCTCGGTCCGACGGCCGGGCAAATACGGCGTCGGCTATCGCGGCGTGTCCGCTGCGAACGATGGTCGTCGCGGCCTCGACGAGCGTCTCGTAGACGCGGGCGGATACCTCGACGGTATAACCCTGCGGACCGAGCCGCGCCAATGGACCGACACCACAGAGACGCTTTCGGACCTCGTCGCTGCGCACGACGAGGGCGCCGGGCGCCATGCCGAGGGACGGCGCGAGCCGTCGCGCCAGGGTGGACTTGCCGGAGCCGGACAACCCCCCGATAGCGACGAGACAGGAGTTGCGGACGCGCAGGAGGTCCAGCGCCAGCGCCAGGTACTGCCGCGCGGCCTCTTCGAGCGCCGGCGCGCCGGCTGGCATCCGGCTGGAGTTCCGCTTCGATCGATTCAGTCTTGGCGCGAACCGCGGCTCGACACGACAGATACAGCGGGAGCAGCGGCAGTCCTTCATAGCCGGTTTCGTGCACGTACGCGTTCAAGCACACGGTTGGCGTGGGACTCGAAGCCCTCGATGCCAGAGATCCATGACCAGGAACGCCAGATCGTAGAGCACGTCGATGCAGGAGATCGCGTCGTTGAATTCGATCGCGTCGAACAGCATCGGCTGGTCGTTCAGCAGGACGATGTTGCGCAGATGCAGATCGCCGTGGCAGCGGCGGACGAACCCTCCAAGGCGTCGCGATTCGAGCAGGTGATGATGCCGGTCTACTTCGGCCCGGGCGGCCCGGTGAGCGCGGCGCTCGCGAGGCATCCAGGATCCTGGCGAACGGTTCGGCGAACCCCTTCTCGTTCCCGTCGATCACCCAGCGAATGCCGGCGATGCCCCCGCGATCGTCCAGCCGTTCGGCGCCCGCGTGCGCCGCCGCAATGGCGGCCGCAAGCGGACTCATCCACTCTTCGGGAGCGCGCCACGCTCGGCCAATCGGTCGAACAGATGGTCCTGGTCGAAACGCACCATCTCGATGACCCAGTCCACGGCCTCGCCCGCGCCGCCAAGCTGCAGCGCAGCCACCGGGACCTCGGGTGATGGCGGTGACACCTCGGTACAACCCCGGCGACATTCGCTGATTGATCCGGAGCTCGGCCTCGCACATCTCGCGACGTCGTGCGACCGTCGAAAAGTCGAGGAACTCGTACCGGACGGCACGTTTCAATTTCCAGGCGCGGCATGCCGGCCAGAAACACCACCGACGCGTGCGTATCGATGCGCTCGACGCGTGCGCCGGCGTGGGTGGAGGCCGATTCCAGGAAGGCGATGACCTCGCTCTGATTCTCAGTCTGCATCCGATGAGGCCTCTGCAAGGCCGACGCCGCGGCGACACGCGTCCGCGGCCGGCCGAACTATACTGACCAGCCTATGCCTTCTCCGACGGTGCTCGTCGTCGACGACGAGCCGTTGATTCGCTGGTCCCTCGTCAGCTCGCCTGAAAGAGGAAGGGTATGAGACGGTCGAGGCCGACACGGCCGCCGAGGCGGTGAAGCGAGCCGACGAGGGGGTCGATCTCATCCTGCTCGACTACAAGTTGCCGGACGGCGACGGGCTGACGGTTCTCAAACACGTCAAGGAGAACGCGCCCGATACGCTCGTCATCATGCTGACCGCTCACGCCAGCGTCGGGATGGCGGTCGAGGCGATGCAGCACGGCGCCTATCACTATCTCAACAAGCCCTTCAACCTCGACGAGGTGGCGCTACTGGTCGAGAAGGCGCTGGAGACGACGTCGCTTCGACGTGAAGTGCGAACGCTGCGCGCCAGTCAGGCCCAGCCCTACAGTCTCGACCGCATTATCGGGACCAGCGACTCGGTGGTCGCCCTCCGGGCGCTGCTGCGCAAGATCGCCGCGGGCCCCGGGTCGACGGTGCTGCTGACCGGCGAGAGCGGAACCGGCAAGGATCTCGCGGCCAAAGTCATTCACTACAACTCCCCACGCGCAGCGCGGCCGTTCATGAACATCACCTGCTCGGCGCTGCCCGAGACGCTGCTCGAAAGCGAGCTGTTCGGCCACGAGCGCGGCGCGTTCACCGGCGCGGATCGGCAGAAACGCGGCTTGCTCGAGACGGCCGACGGCGGCACGGTGTTCCTCGACGAGATCGGCGAGATGGTCCCCGCGCTCCAGGCCAAGCTCCTCAGATTTCTCGAAGAGAAAACGTTACGACGCGTGGGCGGATCGGTCGACATTCGCGTCGACGTCCGAATGGTTGCGGCGACCAACCGGACGCTCGAGGACGAGGTCAAACAGGGTCGCTTTCGAACCGGACCTCTACTATCGCCTCAATGTCGTGCCGATTGTGATTCCGCCACTACGACAGCGCGCCGGCGATATCCCGTTGCTCGTCCACTTCTACGTGGACAGCTACAACACGGAGTTCCGCAAGCGCATCAAGCGCGTGACGCCCGCGGCAATGGAGCGCCTGAAGCAATACTCCTGGCCCGGCAATATCAGAGAGCTGAGAAACGCCGTGGAACGGGCGATGCTGCTTGTCGAAGGCGACGAGCTCGGCGTCGAGCACTTTCAAGCTCGGCGGAGTCGACGCCGGCGCTCACCGAAGCCGTCGAGCTGCCGGTCAACGGCATTTCGTTGGAAGATCTCGAGCGCTCGCTGGTCGTGCAGGCGCTCGAGCGTTGCGGATGGAATCAGACGCGGGCGGCCACCCTGCTGGGCCTCAACCGCGATCAGATCCGCTACCGCATCGAAAAGTTCGCGCTCGAGCGCCCCTCTTAAATGGCTCTCAGCAATCAGCTCTCAGCTCTCAGCTCTCAGCTCAGTCGACGTTGCCGATCTCTGGCAGCTGAAAGCCGATCGCCGATTCAGTCATCGATCGCGCGAGTCGGCAGCACGCACCTGGATGGTGTCGAGGAACGCCACCAGCGCATCGATGCGCGCCTTGACCGAGGCCGCATCGCCGCCGTCGATCGAACGGCGGAACGCGTCCCCCCAGACCGGCATGTCGGTGCCGCCGTGGCCGGCGACTTTCGTCCGCCCGTCGATGATTCGAAACACTTTGTCGGCCGGGAAGACGCCGTCGTTTCGTTTCAGAATCTCGGTGAGGTTCGGCGGCTTGCGCTTCATCGCCGCGGCCAGCGGACCGTCGCCTTGCGCGCTCGGCCCATGACAGCTCGCACAATAGGTCCGGAACAGGTACGCGCCGGTTGGCGCCTGGTCGGTTTGCGCCGCCGCCGGCGCGACGGCGAATCCCACCAGTGAGGCGGTGAGCGCCACCGCCGACATCAGTCCGACTTGCGGCACGACCAGTCTTCTCATGACAACCTCTCCTTCGACGCCTGCGAAGCGAACACCCCGACCCGCCGGTCCCGGTTCTGTCAGCCTCCGTGTGCCAGGCGGCCGCGAATTATTCCCACCGGCTGGGGAATCTCGCGCGCGCCAGCAGCCGCGCTCATCACATCGCCGCAGCGACCGGCACGAGCTCGTCTGGCGCGATGAACTCGCGTTCGTTGGTGCGAACGGTCAGCACAGGGCATGGTGCGGTGCGGACGACACGCTCGGCGACGCTGCCCATCAGCAGGTGCTGCATGCCTCCCCGTCCGTGTGTGCCGACGACGATCACGTCGATCGACTTGGCTCGGGCGAACTCGGTAATGCCGGCCGCCGCGTTCACTTTCGTCACGAGCGCGGTCAAGACGCGCAACGATGTCCGATCGTCCTCGGTGACGAGCTTTTCCAGGTGCTTTCGAGCGGTGGCATCGAGCTCTTCCTGCAAATTGGGAATCGCGAAGCCGACTTCGCCGCCGTAGCTGTAGCTCACATCCTCGACGACGTGCAGGATGTGAAGAGTGGCGCCGTATGACCGCGCCAGATCGCGACCGTATTCGAGCGCCACCGTCGACGCGTCGCTGAAGTCGGTCGCGACGAGAACGTTCTTCAACACGATCATGAGAACCTCACTTCGGCCGCCTGACAGCAGCCAATCGGGATTGAGCACGATACGTGCCACGGCCGAACACAGGGCTTCGACGCAGTGGCTCGGTTCTTGTAGCGAGAACATGTCATGCGCGCCGTCACGCATCACGGAAAGCTCCGCGGCGGTGGACCCACGTCCGTTGACACGCGATTGGAAGTCACGTGAACAAGTCTGTTCACGTCCTCGTCGTCGACGACGAGGCGCTGATTCGCTGGTCAGTCTGCGAGAGCCTGGCAGCGCGCGGCATGATGGTCAGCCAGGCATCGGACGGTGCATCGGCGACGCGGTCGATCGAAGGCGCCGGCCACACTTTCGACGTCGTCGTCCTCGACCTGCGACTCCCGGACGTCAACGACCTGTCGCTCCTGGCGAAGGTCCGTAGCCTGTCACCTCAAAGCCGAGTCATCGTGATGACCGCGTTCGGCACGCCGGAGGTGACGTCGAAGGCTCATGGCTCTTGGCGCCTCGAGGATCATCAGCAAGCCCTTCGAGCTGGACGATCTGGCGGCGCTGGTCGACGCGGCCGCGAGCGCCAGGCGAGATGGCGGGTAGGGCGTCAGCCCTCGACTGAGTCCGCGGCTCCCTCCGTTGGCAGCTCGACCGTGACCACCGTCCCGCCGGAGCTCGGACACGTGACGGCGATTCGGCCGCCGTGCAGCTCGACCAGACGTTTGGCCGTGGCCAGACCAAGCCCGGTGCCGCGCGCCTTGGTCGTCTGAAAAGGCCGGAACAACGTGGTGCGGATCTCCGGCGCGATGCCCGGGCCTTCGTCGGCGACCTCGATTCGATTCCACCCATCGAGGACGGACAGCGAGGCACGCAATCTGCCCTTGCCTTGCATCGCCTGGGCCGCGTTGATGAAGAGATTCTGAAAGACGATCGTGAGCAGATTCGCATCCGCCTGAACGGTCGGCGCTGCCCCGCTCGAGCTCGACGTGCAGAGCCGCGAACGCCGGATCCTGCTTGAGCAGCTCGCCAATCGTCGACAGCAGTGTCTCGGAGGTCGGTGACGACCATCTGCGGCTTCGGCGGCCGCGCAAAAACGAGCAGGTCCTGGATGAGCTCGTTCAACATATCCAGGCGGGAGAGGATTTCCTTCACGACCGCGCCATCTCCGCTGGCCGCCGGCAGCCGCGATCCGATCACCTGAATCGCGCCGCGAACGGCGGCGAGCGGGTTGCGCACTTCGTGCGCGATGACCGCGGCCATCTCGCCCAGCCGCGCCATGGCGGTCGCCTCGCGGAGCTGTTCTTCGAGCGCCGATTCGGTGAGTCAGGTCGTGAAGAATTCCGGTGAAGTGCACCTCACCGTCGATCACCATCTCGCCAACCGACAGGCGGACTGGGAAGATCTCACCGTTGCGCCGAATGGCTTGGACGTCGCGACCGATGCCGATGATGCGCCGCTCGCCAGTGTTCAAATGGCGGGCGAGGTAGCCATCGTGGCGGCCGCGATCCGGCTCCGGCATCAACAGGCTGACGTTCGTTCCGACGACTTCGGCTTCGGTATAGCCGAACAGCCGCTCGGCAGCACGGTTGAAGACTTCGATGCGGCCGTGCGTTATCGATGACGATGATGCCGTCCACGGCGGCGTCGATCAGGGCCCGCCACCGTGCTTCGGCAATCCGTCCCGAGGCGGCCTCGGGCAGTTCGGGCGATGTCACGGCGATAAGTATGGCATTGGCGATCGGCCATAGGACTTACTGGGCCGAAGGGTGGGAGTCGCGACTGCGGGCTACGTGACAACACGCGGTCGGTCCGCACGCCGGCCGCTCACCTGATCGAGCGATATCCAATACAGGATCGGCTCGCTGTGTTCGGGCGCTCCCTCGCGCTTGCCGATAGCTGGAAGCCACCATTCGGACCGCCGCTGAAACAGCTCGAAGGCATGGCGCCTCGCCGGCGCCTGCGGCTCGTCTCGATCGATTTCGTGATAGCGGCCGAAGACAACGACCGTCGTCCAGTGCCGCTCGTCGCCGATGTCGTCCACCTCGACGCAGACGCGCGGATTGTCGCGCATCCAATCAATCTTCTGACCATGTGTCGCCAGGCTGTAGAGACAATTGTCGTCGGGGCTGAAGGCAAACGAGAACGGGACGATGTAGGGCTGGTTGAAGCGGGAACAGGCCAGCCGGCCCAGATGGGTCCGCGACAGCACATCCCGGCACTGGTCAGACGAGAGATCGTGAATCACCATCCGCGCTCAAGGATAGCGCAGGCCGAGCGATCACGCGATCTTGATGCACCGGCGGAGGTCCAGGATGTCCCGGACCTTCTCGAGAAGCGCCATGGAGGAGTACGGCTTGCGAATGACATGCGTGACGTGCTCCCACGGGTCCCGGACGAACAGTCGGTGGCCCGTGTAGCCCGAGGCGTAGAGCACATCCATGCGGGTCGGGTCGCCAGGATGCGGCTCGGTCACTGCCGGACCGGAGCCGTCACCGAGGACGGCATCGGCGAAGAGGAGATCGAGCACGTCCGCGATGGTAGTCGAGCAGCGTCAACGCATCCGGCACTGAAGCGGCGGCGAGTACTCGGTAGCCGGCCGATCGCAGAATGCCCGTCGTCCGATTCCGCCGCTCGTCACTGTCGTCGACGACGAGAACCGTCTCCAGTCCAATTGCGTTCAATCCCGTGGGCTCCGACCGGCTTTGACAGAATGGCCGCCACTCCTTCGGCAACCAGGTCACGCTTGATGGCGACAAAGTGTGTGATGTTCGCCGTAGAGTCTTTGACGGCCGTGATCGTCTGCGCCTCGACGTAGAGGTTCCCGTCCTTCCGCCGGTTGATCATCTCGCCGCGCCAGACGCGCCCGCTGAGGATGGTCGCCCAGAACTCGCGGTAGAACGACGGGGCCTGCTCGCCCGAATTGATCAGCACCTTCGGGTTGTGGCCGACGGCCTCTGCGGCGGTGAAGCCGGTCAGCCTGGTGAATGCGCGATTCACCCAGACAATCGTCCCCGTGCGATCGGTGATCATCACCGCGTAGTCGGCGCCTTCGAGCGTGCCAGGTTGGAGTCGCAGTTTGGCCTCGATGCGAAACATGTTGAGCGGCGAGGTGTCGATCGCGCCCATGTACGGCCCTCCGAATGACGATCGTAGAGCAACCCTCGTACCGCAGAGATTCCTGGCGAATCCTGCCATTTCGCCGGCCAACTGGGTGTGTCGCTGGGGATTCTCCCGCGGTGGACGCGGGAAAACCCACGGGCGCTCGCCCCAGCCGTGTCGGTGGCGTGATTCCCCTCGGCTAGAGGCCAACTCGCGGGTCACGGGACGCTGGCCGGCTGCTCTGGTGCGGCTGGGCTCAGGACAGCGTCGATGTTGACAACCGCGACCGGCTGCATCGTGAGAGCGATGAAGCGGTGACGCGAATGTTCAAGGGTTCCCGATGGTCGCGACGCCAGCACGTCGGAACCGCAGGCTCTGAGGCTTAGCGAGGCTCCGCCTCAGACCGACGGAGACACTCACGTGCGGCTACGCCTCGCTAGGGCAGTGTCGTTTTGCCCCGCCTCCGGCGGGGCGAGAAAACTTGACTCAATTGCATGGAATTCTGCGAGTCAAGTTTTCTAGCGACGTCGTCCGCCTCCGCTCCGCCCGCCGCCGCCGCGCGAAGCGCCTCCGCCACCGCGATAGCTCCCCGTGCTGCGGGTGCTTGCCGCTGCCGCTGCCGCTGCCGCTGCGATAGTTTCCGTAGTCTTGGGTACGCGTTGTGCCCTCACGCCGGGCGGCGGAATCGCGATTCAGTTGATCGCGCGTCGCGGCGTCCATCTGCTCAGGACGTGTTGGCTGCTTGTCGGTGTTCGACCAGTTGCCGTTATCGTACTTCTGCCACGTGCCATCCTGTCGGCGGTAGGCGTTCCCGTCCTGGCCCGCATAGATGTTTCCGCCATCGCCCACAGCGGCGACGCCGCCGTTGGGACCTCGGCGTGTGACCGCCGAGCCTTCGTCCGTTCTGATCGTACGCGTCGTCGTTCCGCTCGATCGATCCGTATAGCGATTGGTGCGCGCCCAATCGTCGCCTCGCTGAACCGCGGTCGATCCCCAACTGCCGTAGACATTAGATCCCTGTCGCGTGGCCGCATACGTTCCGGTGCGGGGGTTGTACGCTTGCGCGACGCCTCGAGCTCCGTACGGTCCGTAGGCCGCTGCGCCACGCGAGTAGGTCCCGGTGCGAGGGTTGTAGCGAGCGCCAACACCGGCGCCACCATAGGGACCGTAGACGCCAGCGCTTCTGCCGTAGGCGCCGGTCCACGGGTTGTAATACGCGGAGTAGCCATAGGTCGGGAAGTGCCCGTAATACGCGGGATAGAAACCACCATAGCCGACGTACGGAGGGTAGTACCAACCTGAGCCCCACATCACGCAGCCCCATGCGACCATCATCCCGGTGTAGCCGGCAGCCGCCGCAAATACGACCCAGTCGTCATCGTCGTCATCTTCGATCGTCACGTAGGTCACGTGGTGCGCAGGCGAGCTGACCGGGATTTGATAGATCTCTTGAGGAACCGACGTCGCCACCTCCCATGGCCCGCTCGCGCCGGTGGCGACGAACCAGATGCCCTGGTAACACATGTAATAGCGATCGCCGATTTTGAAGACGTCCTTGTCGGTGTTCACCGCCCGCTGAACTTTCGTCGGATCGACTGCCACGAACTGCGGCTCGCCTTGGAAGTCCACGGCGGGCGCCTTGACTTCCTTTCTGTTCACGCGCGCGGTCTGCGGAATCTGCGCGAGCAGTATGGCCTCGGCTGCCTTATCGGTACCAGGAACCGAGGCGAGGACACGCGACCGCTCGTGCTCGAGCGGGATCTTCTTGAAGTCTTCAGGCAGCGACGGTGTGGCAAAGGTCCAAGGCCCGGTGAAGTCCGACGCCGAGAACCAGCGGCCGGCGACCAGGTAGTACAGCAAGCCGGTCTTCCCCATTCGGAAGAGATCGCTTTCGGTGTTGCTCACCCAGAGGAGTGCGGTGCCCTGCACAGGGACGTAGGTCGGCTCGCCGGTGAGCATCAGGAGCTCGGCCGGCTGATAGCTGACGAAGACCGTTGGCACCTTTGACGCCGCGACCGGTTTTCCCGGAAGGTTGAGCCTGACGTCCTTCCAGTTGTCCTCCACCGGAAGTTTCTTGAAGCTGTCGGGCAACGTGCCAGCCGGCGTCCATGGACCGTTCAGGTCGCTCGCCTTCAGCCAGCTCTGATCGTTTCTCAGGTAATAGGTGTTGGGAGATTCGACCTGAAACAGATCCCAGTTGGTATTGACGGCGAATTTCAGATTGTTCTCTTTGATGGGACTCCAGACCGGCTCGCCATCGAGATTGACGATGACCGCTGGCGTCTTGCTGAAGAAAATCGACGGCGGATCCGACTTGACGTCCGCCAGGTTCTTCGGCGCAATGCCGCTCTTGGCAACGTTGGCCAGGACGCGATCCAGCGCGATCACGCGTTCATCGTCCGGAATCGCCTTGTCGATGGCCGCCACGATCTCGCGCACCTGATCCTTCGGCACGGTTTGAAAATTCGCTTCGACGATCTTCATGTTCTGAAAACTGACCAGCCGTTCGGTGACTGACGTCTTCGTCTCCGCCTCGAGCTTGATCGTGCCAACCGCGGGCTTGTCAGTCGGTTGGCCGCGGTAGGAGACGGCGCTGAACGCCACGAGGTGCTTCTGCTGATCCCAGCTGGCAATCTGTGGCTGATACACAACGAAGTCGCGGGCGTTCGAGAGCGGGTAGGTTCGAGGCCAGCCGCCGTCCGGGGGCACCGGGGTCGCGGCCGCGGCTGCAGGCTTGGCCGTCGTCGTCGGCTTCTGTGCGGCTGTGGAGGGTGGGGTGGCGGGAGCCTTCTGAGCAGTCTGACCAGCCGCGGGTGCCGGCTTTGCCGTACTCTGACCGCCGGCGATCGCCGCCGACATCAGCGGCGCCGAGGGTTGCAGCAACAGACTTGCGACGAGGATCGTGACGATCGCTCGGGGGCGCTTGCCGTGACTCATACTCCTGTCCTTTCACAGCCGAAACCAGCTGATGCATGGCCACGGGGCTGCAGTCGCCTGCAGCCACGACATGGCACGGGCGAGGCAGCCGGCTCAAGGGCCATTCGAGAGCCGGTCGGCGTCAAGTCCCTGCCGCCGCAGGGGTTTTGGGCTGCCGCCCACGCCGGACAGACAGCCCGCCCCCAAACAGGGCAAGCCTCGTTCCGTATTTCACGACAGTTGGCGAGCGGAATCCAGCGGCGTTTGAACTTCCAGGCGGCCCATCGGCCTGGGCTACTTGTTCCCAAACGGCTTCGCCTCGACGCTGGCAAGGTAGGTCCACAGCGCGTTCAACTCGGCATCGGTCATCGCCGCATACACGCGCCAGGGCATGAACTCGTTGATTGCGGTCCCGTCAGCTTTGACGCCCAGTCGAATCGCTCGAACGAAGTCTTCCTCCGTCCAGGTCCCCAATCCAGCCGGCGTGAGGTTCGACGCCGGTGGCAGCCCCGGAGGACCCGCCACTCGACCGCCGGAAAGACCATCGCCGTGGCAGCCGTGACAGCCGCTGGCGTCGGCGAGGTATCGGCCGTACTCACGACCCGACTTCGTTGGCAGGTTCGTCAGGGTTTGCTGATGCTTCGTCTTCGGCGCCGCCAGAATCTCGAGCTGGCCGGCGGCGAGCAACGCACGGCCAACCGGACGGAACGCTGACTTCGGAACCTCGCGGTCCACCGGCGGCGCCTGCTCCAGATACGCGACGATTGAGCTCAGGTCCTCGTCGCTCAGGTTCGTGAACTCCTCGCTCGGCATCATGATGAGCGACGTGCCATCGCGCCGGACGCCGTAGCGAATGGCGCGCACCCAGTCGGCCAGCTCGAAGGTTGCCGCGAGCCCACCGCGACCGCGGGTGAGGTTCGGTCCCGCCACCACACCAACAGAGCCCATGTCGGCGTAGACACCGCCGCCCAGGTCGTCACCGTGGCACAGGACGCACGCCCCAACCGATCGCACCAGATGCTGCCCACGCTCGACCGACGCGTATTCGGTCGAGATGGCGAGGTCGCGATCCGGCACGTCATAACGCGCGCTGAGCTTCCGTTCGCTGAGAGCGTAAAGAACGGTCGCGCCAGCGACGGCCGCGACGAAGACCGTGACAACGACCCATTTCACCAATCGCGCAATCGTGCTCATGTTCCGGAGCGTACGCCGCCTCGGAAGGCGCTTCATGAGCGAACGGTAATCGTTCTCTAAGTTGCTGTCTTACGTGGCGAGGGGCCTCACTGCTTGGGTTCCTCTTCAGGAGGTTGCACGTCGAGGCCGCGATTTGGCCGACGCCGCTGTTTGTCTTGTAACAACGACGTCGCATCCGACCGACATGTCCGTATGACGTTCGCGTCTATTGGGCAGTGAGTTCAGCGATCGGCTTGCCGGCACCCGGATGAGTTGCTTTCCAGTCGACCCCGAGCCATTGGCACAACGTCGCCGCGATCTGATTGCTGGACAAGGACGAGTCGCGCCACTCACCGCGGCGAGCCATCGCCGGCGAGGCGAATGCGATCCAGACGTCCTGCGAACCGTCCACTTTGGCGCCATGGTCGCTCCAGTCGGCTGGCGTGCGTCCCCGGCCGTGATCGGTCGTGATCAATAGATGGGTTCGGCCGCGGTAGGCGCTGTCGCTTTGGAGCCAGGTCCAGAGTTCCTTGAGGAAGGTATCGGTACGGGCGTAGGTATCGAGGACACGGTCGTACCGCCCGTCGTGGGCCCAATCGTCGGTCTCGTCAAAAGCGATGTACAGCACTCTTGGCCGCTCGGCGGCCAGGTGCGCCATCGCGAGGCGGAATGTTAACGCATCGAATCGTGTCCCGTTCCACGGCGTCACGACTTCGCGCTGGAGGGTGTTCATGGTCTGGACGTCGGCGCGATTCAGCGCGAGCAACTCCACCCCCGCGTTGGTGAATGTCTTCCCCGCGTCGTGCTCGACGATCTCGTTGAAGACCGACCAGCTCGCAAAGGTCGCGACCTTCTTCGCCGAAAGGTTCAGAGCATCTCGCAACGCCTCGAGCACGGTGCTGTGGGGATTGCGGATAGGGTCATTGCTCTTGATCACATCGTCGAACGGCTCGCCAAGCAGGATCTCGGAATAGCCGGGATACGAGAACCAGTGGCGGTTGGTCAAACGAACCGTGCTGCGAAGCTGACGATTGCCGGCGATCGATCCGTCCCGGGTGACCAGCGACCAGAAGAACGGCATCAGCTTCTGTCGCCGCTCTTCAGCGCTTGGCGCCCAGAACCGCCGATAGGTTGGTGACTCTTCGAGTACCTCGGATTCTCTCAACGTGCTTTTCAGAATGTCGACTTGCAGCCCACCAAAGATCTCTTCCGTCCGCGCCCCGTCCAGCGTAACCAGCACAACACTGTCAGCGGCGCTCTGGTCGACTGACAACGGCTCGGCTCTCAGCAGTGCGCCTAGCGCCAGCAGCCCGCTGATCGTGATCGTCAATGCACGTCGCATGCGTCGCCCTTTCGCATCATCGTTCCTGGCGAACACCCCGCACTCGCGCCTGCGAATGCGTGTGGTGGGAAGCCGGCGCTCGGCCCTCGAGCCGAGCGCCGCGAGCCTGTAGGGATCAGGGCCGTGACACCCGCACGGTGTAATTACCCATCCCTGTAGAGCGATTGAAGTGCCGCGTCTGAACGAAGTAACGGCCTTCAACGAGGTCAGCCGCAATTCGCGCGTTGTACTCGACACCGCTGTCGTCGTCTTCTGCGATCAGCGCCGTCGGACTATTCGGCCCGAACAGCTTCATCACGATGTCGGTGGGCCCCCTGGTGTCAATCACGTGCCGGCCAGCCTTCGTCACTGCGAACGCGAACAGATCTTCCTCGCCGAACTTGCCAATCGAGGCTGCCGTGCGCTTGGTAGCATTCACCGTGAGCTCGACCGGGGCATCCACCGTGGGACCGGTCTTTGGGTACATCTTGGCCCCGGCCGCGAATTGCTTGTCGAGATCCGAAAGCACGTCGTTGGCCTTCGTGGCGATGCCGTTGAGCGTCCACTCAGCCGGAAAGAAATACAGCATGATCGAGTCCGGATCGAACTGAGTCCCATTGATCTGGTCGGCGGTGTACTTGCGGAGGACGTTGTGTCGCGCGGTGGCTTCGTCCCAGAAGTTTGGCGACTTGGCCAGTTCGCGAATCACGACCTCTTCGTTCCACTGGATGCCACCCGCCGGATTCTGATGCTCGTGCGCGAGGCCAATCGCATGGCCGAACTCATGAGCGGTCGTGCCTCCGTCCATGAAGCCGAGATTCATCGTGGCTTCGTTGAGCGGGATGCCCCGGCAGTCGGTGCCCACATAGCTCCAGGCGCCGTCGTTGGGGTCGAAACTGATCCGAATCTCGGCGTTAGGCGCATTGTTGAAGTCGAACGTCAGGTTCACGTGCTCGGTCCACCAGCCGGCCTGCTCGCGCACCGTATTCTTCTGTGCGGTTGTCCCGGCGAGGAACCGGACCTGCAACGTCGATCCGTTCATCCACGTCTTGCCGATGGGCGCGATGGCACGATCGCGGCCGCGGGAGCGGGTCGTTCGCTGCATGCGCATGAGATCCCGCGGCAAGATACGGTCGGTACAGACTTTCGGACGGGCAGCCATAGGTCTCTCCTTTACGAAACTACGGACGTCACAGGAGGAGGTGCGAACCGTAGGGCGTAAAGCTACACCCACGAGTTGACAAGGCAGAAACGAAATCTCTATCAGTTCGGTGCTAGATTCGTCGTTCGTCGGCTTGCAATCCGGATTGAACGAGGAGACCCGGGGTCAGTATGGCCATCAAGCTCAATACACCCGATTGGCAGACCGCAAAGGCTGGAGCCACCAGAGCCGCGACACGCTCGGGAGCCGTGGTCCTTCCAGGGCTGCCGGCGGAGTTCCTCACGACGCAGTCATCCGTTGCGGACGAGTTTGTCGCCGAGCCACGTCCACAGGTCCGCGCCGCCGGCGCCGCACCCGGTGCCTTGGACTTCTCCTCCGACCTCGCTCCAGGGCAGGCCGCGGTCCTCGCCGTTCGACACGAATCCGGCGCCCTCACCTTCCATGCGCCGGTTGAAACCACTCGGCCGACACGCGGCGGGCCGGCCGAGGTGCGCTTCATCGTTTCCCTGCCGAGGCCAGAGCGGAATACCGCCAGCAGAGGCGCCGTCAGTCAGGCGATCAAAGCCATTGTGGTGAAGGTGGCCGGTCAGGCCGCCGACGCCGCCGTAGGATTGGCTCTTGGGAAACTGGCACGCGCATTTGAAACGGCGGTCTGGAAGCGCAAGGAGCTCAAAGAGGGGTGGCTCAAGGTCGACAAAGCGACCCTCCGCGCCGGGCGCCTCGCCGCAGGGCGGCCGAAGTCTACCGACCGATCGCTGTTGCTGATTCACGGGACGTTCTCGAACGCGGCAGCGGCCTACTCAGCGCTGGCCGCCTCCGACTTTTTCGAGCAGGTCGCGCCACTCTACGGCGATCGCATCTTCGCATTCGATCACTTCTCGCTCAGCCGGACTCCGGAAGAGAACGCGCGGATGCTCCTCGAGACTCTGCCGGAGAAGCCGTTCACCTTCGACGCCATCACCCATTCCCGTGGCGGCCTGGTCCTGCGAAATCTCGTCGAGCGCCAGTCGGCGCTCGGGTCGGTCGCATCGCGGTTCCTGTTGGGCCAGGCCGTACTGGTGGCGGCACCAAATGAAGGAACGCCTTTGGCTACTCCCAAACGGTGGCAAGACACTGTCGGGTGGATCGCCAACCTGCTCGAGATATTTCCGGAGAATCCGTTCACGACCGGCGCCGAGTTCGTTGCCAACGGGCTGGTCTGGATCGCCCGCCATGCCTCAGGCGATCTGCCCGGCATCCACGCGATGGACGCTGACGGGGAGCCGATCCTGGAGTTGCAGGGTCCGCCGAAGCCGCCCGTCGATCGCTACTCAGCCCTGGTCGCGAATTTCAACCCCCCGGGCAGCGTGTTGCGGCGCCTTGCCGACGCCGGGATCGATCAGTTCTTTAATACCGCCAACGATCTCGTGGTGCCTTCGGAGGGGGGCTGGCGAGTCGATCCGTTAGCTGGCAACTTCATTCCCGGCACGCGTATCGGCTGCTTTGGACCCGGCGGGAACATTCCCGGTGACGCCGTCACACACGTCAACTTCTTCTCGCAGGCCGACGCGGTAACCTTCATCGTGAAGGCGCTCGCTGGGCGGGCGCAAAGTGTGGCCGCCATCGATCCGGCCAAGAGCCTTCCCGATCGCCGGCTGCTTCGCTCGGGCGCGCCGGGAGCTGCAGCCCCTTCAGTGGGAAGCGCGCGGCCGCGGGCGACCGCGCCGCCGCCGGTCGCCGTCATCGTCGCCGAGCCGCCGAGCGCAGCAGCCGTCGCGCCGGAACCGCTCGACATTGCCGTCGTCAACGGCGACCTTTCGTTCGAACAACTGCCTCTGATGGTCGGGCACTACCGTGCCACGCTGCTGACTGGCACGGAAAAGGTCGTCAATGGTCTCCTCGACGATGCGATGAAGCATGCCCTCGACCTCGGGGTGTATCCGAGCGAGCCAACCATGAATCGGATCTTCATCAACACCAGCATCGCCAAGGGCAAGCCGTGGGTAACACCACGGCCAAAGGCCGTTCTTGTCGCCGGGCTGGGCCGAGAGGGCAAGCTGCAGTCGATGGATATCGTCCGCACTGTCCGGCAGGCGGTGATTGCCTGGTCCGAGCGAGCGGCCGAGCAAGCTGCGAACTCCGCGCCGTTCGCGCTGGCCTCGACACTCCTCGGCAGTGGCGGCACGGGGGTCACGGCCGGTCAAGCGGCGCAACTCATCGCCCAGGGGGTCCACGAAGCCAACGAGATCATCGATCAGCATTCCAAAACCAACCCACGCCGACTGCCGCGGGTCGGCCAGCTCCGCTTTGTCGAGTTGTACCTGGATCGCGCCAGCGAAGCCTGGCGCGCCTTGAAGCTGCAGTCCGATGCCAACCCCGGACGATTCAAGGTCGCCGAGCCGATTGTCTCCAGCACCGGCTGGCTCCGCCGTCCGCTCGATTCCGGCTACCGTGGGGCCGACTACGACTTCATCACGGCAGAAACGCGACGCCAAGGCAATGCGACGTCGATTGCCTATGCCCTTGATACCAAACGCGCCCGGACGGAAGTACGCGCGCAAGCGACGCAGAGTCAACTGCTGCGAAACCTCGTCGCGACCGCGTCTAGCAGCGGGGCCGCCGATGACCAGCTCGGCAAGACACTGTTCCGACTGCTGATTCCGCTCGAGCTCGAAGGCTTCCTCGCGGGTTCGACCGAAACGCAAATCGAGCTGGACGAGGGCACAGCCGGCATTCCTTGGGAACTCCTGGATGGCAGCGAGCCGGAGGAGCCTCTCCAGGAGCCATGGGCCATTCGTAGCAAGCTTCTGCGGAAGTTCAAGACGGAGAATTTCCGCTCGCAAGTGACCGATGCCGACACCGAGGCGTCGATCCTCGTCATCGGTGAGCCCGAGTGCCCGCCGGAGTATCCACCGCTTCCAGGCGCGCGACAGGAGGCCAAGGATGTCTATGCGTGCCTGACGTCTGACAATGGGATCGATCCGAAGTGCGTCAGGCGCCTGTTCACCGAGCAGTCCACTCTCGCTGGACCGGATGCGCTGACCGTCGTGAACGCCCTGTTCGAACGCAATTGGCGGGTCATTCACATCGCCGGGCACGGCGAGCCCAAGGGCCCAGACGGTGGACCGGGCGGTGTCGTGCTGTCCAACGACACATTCCTGGGTCCGAACGAGATCGAGGCCCTTCGGGTCGTGCCAGAACTGGTCTTCATCAACTGCTGCTACATCGGCGGGTTGGGCACCAACTCCGTGTTGCGCGGGAGTGAGGTGCAGCGGGGCCTTTACGATCGCACGCTGTTTGCCGCCGGGGTCGCCGAGGCGTTGATCAACATGGGTGTGCGATGCGTGGTCGCCGCTGGATGGGCAGTTGACGACGACGCCGCTGGAATGTTTGCCAAGACCTTCTATCAGGCGCTCCTCAGAAGAGAACGGTTCATCGACGCCGTGGCCCAGGCGCGCATCGAAGCCAGGAAGGTTCCGGGCAATACCTGGGCGGCATACCAGTGCTACGGCGATCCGGACTGGATCCTCAGGCGCAACCACCCGGTGACGTGGAGCCCACAGGTGGCCAGCCCGGGTGAGTTCGACCACATCGGGTCGGTGGAAGGGCTACGCCTCGCCCTGGAGACGCTCATCGTGCAGTCGACGTACCAAAGGGTACGAATCGTCCTATCAGCTCGAGCGCGTGAAGCATCTCGAGGATCGCTGGAAGCGCATGCAGTGGAGCATGTCGGGAGGTATTGCCGACCTGTTTGCGCAGGCCTTCGCGGCGGCCGGTGATTTTTCTACGGCGATTCAGTGGTACGAGATGGCGATTGAGAGCAATGACAGCGATGTCTCCTTCCGGGCGGTGGAACAGCTGAGCAACCTCCGCATCCGCCAGGCGTGGCGTGCCGTCGGAGCGCTGCGAAACGGCGGTCAGCAGACCTCGACGCGCTCTCGGGCTGCAGCCGACCGTAAGCTTCGCGCGGCCCTCGAGATGGCGCGCACCCTCGTCAGCAAAGAAATGAAACGGCTATCCAAGCTGTCGGCCTTCACCGCGACGGCTGAGCGCGAGAGTCTGTTCGGCGGAGCGATGAAGCGATTGGCCATGATCGAGGCGGAAGCGCGACGACCCGCCGCCGAAGCGCGGGCGCTGAAGGCGATGAAGCGGCACTACGAGCGTGCGCTGGAGATCAGCCAGCGCAACGACGTACCTAACCTTTTCTACCCCGCGATGAATGTGATCGTCGGTGACCTTACGTTGAACGCCAGGAGCGGAAAAAAACAGCCCTTGGACGCGAAACTCGTTGAGACGGCGCGCAAGAGCATCGTCGCAAAGAATCACGACGACCCTGACTTCTGGAGTTTTGCCGCGCAGACGGACCTCCTGCTGTACGAGGCTGTCGCCAAGGGCACATTGAGACAACAAGGAGCGACGATCGAGCGCGGCTACGCCGACCTCTTCAAGCGATCGCAAGGGCCGTCGGTACTGGGGATCGGTTTACGAGACCGCGAACTTCGTGCTGTCGAAGCACATCAACCACATGTCGGGACCGGCCAGGGTCATGGCCACTCGAATTCTCGAAGGCTTGAGAAAGCGCGCCACACCAGCCGACAAAGCCGGACAGGCTGCGGTCCCGAGCGGAAAACGGTTGCTGACTCGTGCTGCCCCCAGAAAAGCGAAGCCCAAGAAATAGCGAAGCGCGCGTGAGCGAGACACCTTTCCCCCCCAAGCCGGGGACCGACGACGAATGGTGCACGCACCTGCTCGACCTCATGTCGGTCGAGCACCGCCCCAATGTGTACGTGTTGGGTGGGTTCGCCAAGTACGTGACCATCTACGCCCAGCAGGTTCGAGCGTTGAACCTCGTGGCGGCGCTGGCGCGAGGCGGACGCCTGTCGCGTCGCAGCCGTGTGGGCGTCGTCGGCGGGGGCATTGCGGGGATGACAGCGGCCGCGGCTGCGGCAGTGGCGGGGGCCTGGCGCGTGTCGGTGTTCGAGCAGCAGCCGAGCGTGATGCGGCTGCAGCGCAACTGCGAGAAGCGCTTCGTCCACCCGCACATCTACGACTGGCCCTCGCCGGGTGCGATGGATAGCAGCGCGGGCCTTCCCATCATGAACTGGGAAGCCAACACCGCAGCGCACGTCGTCGGACAACTGGAAAAAGCGTGGGCTGAGACGAAGGCAAAGGCCGGCGATCGGCTGAGCGAGCCAGTGTGCAGCGTCGGCGAGATCACGCTCGTCTCACGCGACGGACCCACGCCAACCCTGTCGATTGACAAGACCCAACACGAGTTCGACCTCTTGCTGCTCGCCGTGGGGTTTGGTGTCGAGGAGCCGCCGTTCGGCTACTCGTACTGGACCGATGACGATTTGGGCGCTTCCGAGCACGAGAAGAAGAACCTGCGGTGGCTGGTGTCGGGGATCGGCGACGGCGCGCTTACCGACCTGATGCGGCTGTGCATACAGGATTTCCAGCACGCGAAAGTGCTCGAGGCGGTTGACGTGACCACGCGGAACACGGTGGGCAACGACCTGCTGAAGGCGGAGCAAGGCGGCCCAAAGGACCGGGAGGCGGCCTTTCGATATGCGGCGCAGCAAGTGGACGCCCATCTCAAGAAGGCGATCGATTT
The DNA here is from genome assembly GCA_963773045.1 of uncultured Acidobacteriota bacterium. Taxonomy (GTDB): domain Bacteria; phylum Acidobacteriota; class Vicinamibacteria; order Vicinamibacterales; family UBA2999; genus 12-FULL-67-14b. The sequence goes on from CAVYZT010000007.1 coordinate 103,331, forward strand.
TCGACCGATCGGTAGCGTGCGGCTGAACGATCGCAGCGGCCAGTTGTTCGAGCCGCACAGCTCGATCCTGAACCGGCTGATCACGGCCTGGCTCCTGAACAACAAGCGCTTCGAGGTCGTCTCCGGGGATCTGGACAAGAGCGAACAGATCAAGGACGGCATTGAGGTGCGGTTCAAAGAGCAGCCGCCCATCACCGTCGACCGCCTCGTAGAGCGGCACGGGCCGACACGTCCCTTGGGGGCTCAGCCCTGGCTTCAGGATGTCGCTGAAGGAACAGCGGCGCGGAGCGCTCTCTGGCGCGACGCCCGCAAGCAGGACGATTGGACGCGCGTGCCCAATTACGACGGCATGTTCGTCGTCGATCCGAACCATCCGGCCTGGAAGCGGTTGCGAGTGGACTTCGGCCACGAGATCGGATGCGTGGTGGTGACAGGCCGCGACGAAATCTCAGATCCCGATCTTGCGTACCGAGTCGGACAGGCCCTCGGGCGGCTGCGCGACGCGAAGGGCACCGAGCGCTACGCGCCGGGCCGCGCGCTCGCCACCAAGGCAGAGCCGCTGCGCTTGAAGGAGGTGTTGTCGTCGCCGGCGCTTTATGAGCGGGCGGTGCGGGCACTCTGCGCGACCGAGATCGTCGTGTTCGACTTGACCGGCCACCAGAGCCCGATCATGCTCCTGCTTGGCTTGCGATCGGCCGTGCGGCGTGGTGTCACCGTCGTCATCAGTCAAGACGACGAGCCGGTCGTGCCGTTCAACGTCGCGTCGCTCAACCCGGTGAAGGCCGGCGGCGATCTCGTCGGCGATCTAGCGAGGGCATTCGAAAGCGCCTTTGCCGCTCTGGTAGCGGCCGGCGATCGCTACCTCGACCTTCCCGCGTACGATCCGGTTCGCGCCCTCGGCGACGACTATCGCATCCGCGGTCCTGAAGCGGAAATCCTGATGCTCCGCTGGTTCGACAAGCAATACGGGGACAAGGTGGGCGATCAGATCGTGCGAGAGCACCTCGTCGACAACTTCGGCAAGGCGGCGGACGTCATCACCGTGCTCGACAGCCGCTCACCACAGCTGGTCGAGCAGCGTCTTTACGCGGCGATTCGCCGCACTCGTCTCTGCGTCGTGGACTGGACGGCCAGCCGCCCCAGCGTCTTCTTCGAGACTGGCGTGCGGCTGGCGGTGAGCGAACACCAGCCGATCTTCATCATCTGTGAGGAGAAGCCCACGAAGTGGTCGAACGGACCGGGCGACGCGCTCTGGCCCGAAACGCCCGATCAATGGATACCGGACTTGGAGAAGCTGTTCGGGCTGACCCGCTTCAGCCCGGCCGATCCGACCCCACTCGCCGCTCGAATCGACGCGTACAAAACGGACCCGGTCGAAAGCGCGCGCGGCGCTCTGCTTTCGCCGGGACGCACATACGCAGTCGTCACCGAGGCGCTCGATCGCCGCAGCGAACCTGGCGGAGCGACGGTGACGTCGTTCCTGCTCGGCCAGGCCGACCTGCTCGCCGGTCGCGACGTCGAAGAAGGCGACGTCCCGGTGCTCTACGGGGGCGTGCTCAAGGAGCAGGTGCGCAAAGCTGCGGTCGAGCACTCGCTCGCGGCTTGGTACTACCAGCTGAATCGCTACAAGATCCTCGAGAAGATGGCGGCGAAAGAAATCGAGGGCAGCGATTCTTGCCTGCAGGAGCTCGAGCAGATCGGCAGCCGGCTCAGCGCTCGCATTCGCAACGCCTCCGAGGAATTCATGCCGTTCCGCGCCGAAGTCCTCAACGTCCTCAAGCAGATTCGGAACTATCGAAAGGACCACTGATCATGGACGTCGTCGCTCGAGCCCGGGACTTGAAGAGCCGCGCCATGGACGAGCGGGACCTCGAAAGCTGGCAGGACGCTTTGGATCTTCTGAACGAAGCAGAGAAGGAGCTGAGGCAGGCGCTCGCGGAGCTCTCTGGCGAGAAGGACTCCAAACTGCTCGAGTTCGAAACGTCGGTCAAGAAAGCGCTCTACGGCCTATTGGGCAGCATCGGCGGCGTTTACCGACGGCGGGCCGCGAGCGCAGACCGGCAGCCTGGCGATCTCGAGAAAGCGATCAAGTCGTACGACAATGGGCGGAAGATCGAGGAGGCTTTCACGGACTCCTATAACCTGACCCAGCGACTGGTCGCGCGCGTCCTGCTCGTGCCGAGCGCCGCCAACGACGAGTCGGTGAAGGTGGAGGATGAAAACCTGCCGACCGCCTTGCGCAAGGCCAGGGCCACCATCGACGAACAGACGAGTGCGACCGGGCCGCGGAACAAAGACGAGTACGCGTTTGCCGACGCCGCGATCGTTGCGCTATTGCTGGGCGAGCCTCGATGGACCGACGCGCTCAACGAATTCACGCGACGGGCGCCAAAATCGTCGTACGCCCGCACCGTCACTCTGGACGTGCTGAAGGAGCTCGCAGCCGGCGTGGCGAGCGGCGGTGAGGCCGCCGCACCACTGCGCGGAAGGATTGAAGAGTCCATCCGGTTGGCCAACCTGTGAGTCCAGGTCAGCGCCCTCAGTCGCCGAGGCCGCGGCGCTTGGGCGCCTGATCGATCTGAGCCTTGCTCTTGATCTTCAACCGCTGCCGCGCCCGCTTGTCGCCTTTCAACGCGAAGGTCTCGTGCTGCTGACTGGACGGATTGTAAACACCGATGTCTCCACGTCCCCCCTGTTCTGATCGAACCCAAACCGGCAAGCCGATTCTGTTGGTGGATCGACTGGCCCCGCCGACCGAATTTTCAAACGGGACGACCGCGGCCTGCATCCGGCAGGGCCGGGTTACCTATAATGAGCCGGACAAGGCTGCGTTTCCCACCGCTCACTTGAAGAGGACCTCATGGTGATTTCCAGACGCTCTGGCGCGATTGCGCTCGGGTTCTTGCTGTGCCTCGCCTCGATGCCGCACACGGCCCATCTCGCCGCTCAAGGCGAGGCGACACGAATGCTGCGGTCGCCGACGGCGAGCGCGAGCCATGTGGCCTTCGTCTATGCGAACAACATCTGGGTCGTGGAGCGAGCCGGCGGCAACGCCCGGCGTTTGACCAGTTTCCAGGGCCAGACCATCAATCCGAAGTTCTCGCCGGATGGTTCGGCCATCGCCTTCAGCGGCGATTACGGCGGCAACGTCGACGTCTACACCGTGCCGGTTGAAGGCGGCGAGCCGACGCGGCTCACGTGGCACCCCGGCGCCGACACAGTGCAAGGCTGGACGCCGGACGGCAAGCGCGTGCTGTTCGCATCGGCGCGCGCCACCGACGCGCCCAGCGCCGCGCCTCGATTCTGGACCGTGCCGGCATCCGGCGGCGTTGAAGAGCCGATGCCGCTGCCTCGCGGCTACCAGGGAAAGATCTCGCCCGACAGCCGCCGCATCGCCTACCGCATGAACAACTCGTGGGATGACGAGCGTCGTAACTATCGCGGCGGCCAGAATCGGCCCGTCTGGATCGTCGATTTGAAGACGTTCGATCTCGTCTCGCCGCCGTGGACCGATTCGAAGGACATCGACCCGGTGTGGATCGGCGACACCGTCTATTTCATTTCCGACCGCGACGGCGTTGGCAACGTCTGGTCCTACAACACGTCTTCGAAGGCGCTCGCGCAGCAGACGAAGTTCCTGGACTACGACGTCAAGGCGCTCGACGCGGGCGGCGGCACGGTGGTCTTCGAGCAGGGCGGATACTTGCACGCCCTCGATCCGAAATCCGGCAGGGCGCAGATGCTCACCATTAAGGCCGCCGGCGACTTCCCGTGGATGATGACGCGCTTCGAGGACGTCACCGCGCGCATGGTCAACATCAGCATCTCCCCCACCGGCAAGCGCGTCGTGGTCGAAGCTCGCGGAGAGATCTTCACGGTCCCCTCCGAGAAGGGCGACGTGCGCAACATCACCAACTCCAGCGGGTCGGCAGAACGCCAGCCCGCCTGGTCGCCCGACGGCAAATGGATCTCGTACTTCAGCGACAAGTCCGGTGAGTACAAGCTCGTGATCGAGTCGCAGGACGGCATCGCGTCGCCTCGCGAGATCGCGTTTCAGAAGGCCGCGTTCTACTACACTCCAGTCTGGTCACCGGATTCGACGAAGCTGATGTATACCGACACCAACCTCAACGTGTGGGTGATGGACGTCGCCAGCGGCCAGTCCAAAGTCGTCGGCAACGATCCGTGGATGGTGCCGCAACGCACGCTATCGCCGACTTGGAGTCCCGACTCGAAGTGGGTGGCGTTCGCCTCGCGGCTGAACACGCTCTATCGCGCGATCGTCGTCGCCAATGTCGAGACCGGGGAGAAGAAACAGGTCACCGACGGACTGGCCGATGCGATGTACCCGGTCTGGGACGCGAGCGGGAAATATCTGTGGTTCCTCGCCTCGACCGACTTTGGACTCAGCTCGCAGTGGCTCGACATGACGTCCTACGACCACACCGAACGGTTCGCCCTCTACATCGCTGTGCTCAAGAAGACGGACGCAAGCCCACTTCTTCCAGAGAGCGATGAGGAAACAGGATCAACAGGTTCTGCAGGTTCTGCAGGTTCTGCAGGTTCTGCTGGTTCTGCAGGTTCTGCAGGCTCGCAAGGTCCGGCAACGCCCACCGTTGCAATCGATTTCGACGGGCTTCAGCAGCGCATCCTGACCGTACCCCGCGTGCCGACGCGAGAGTACATGCAGCTGAAGGCCGGCGCCGCCGGCGCCGTCTTCTTCCTCGAGGCGCCGACCGATCCAGAGGTTCGGGGCAACACGCTGCATCGCTATCGCCTGAGCGATCGCAAGTCGATGGTCTACCAAACGAACGTGGCCGAGTACTCGGTGAGCGCAGATGGGAAGAAGCTGGTCTACCGCACGCCGGCGCCGCAGGCTGGACCCAACGCACCGCCGCCGGCAGCGACCGAGCGCCCTGCCCTCTTTCTCGTTGACGCGTCGGGCAAAGATGCGCCTAAGCCGGGCGAAGGGCGTCTGGATGTGTCGCTGCGCATGAACCTCGACCCCAAGGCCGAGTTCTCGCAGATCTTCAACGAAGGCTGGCGCCTGCAGCGCGACTATCTGTACGTGCCGAACATGCACGGCAGCAACTGGCCGCGAATGAAGGAAATGTACGGCGCGATGCTGCCGTATGTGAACCACCGCGCCGATCTGAACTACCTGCTCGACAACATGGGCGCCGAGATTGCAATCGGCCATTCCTACGTGCGTGGCGGCGCGATGCCGGATGTGCCGGCGTCGCCAGGCGGCCTGCTCGGCGCCGACTTCGTCGTCGAAAACGGGCGCTACAAGATCTCCAGGATTCTCGACGGGGAGAGCTGGAATCCCGATTTGCGCGCGCCGCTGGCGGCGCCAGGGATCAACGTCTCGGCCGGGGACTATGTGCTCGCGATCAACGGGATCAACCTCACCGCGCCCGACAATATCTATCGCCTCCTGGACGGCACCGCCAATCGACAGACCGTGCTCACGCTGAACAATCAGCCAGCCCCGCAGGGCGCGCGTCAGGTGACCGTCGTGCCGGTGGCCAATGAGCAGGGCCTTCGCACGCGCGCGTGGGTCGAATCCAATCGCCGCCTCGTGGACAAGCTGTCGAACGGGCAACTCGCGTACGTGTACTTGCCGAACACCGGCCAGGGCGGCTACGAGAGCTTCAATCGCTACTACTTCGCTCAACAGGACAAGAAGGGCGCGGTGATCGACGAGCGCTACAACGGCGGCGGCTCAGCGGCCGACTACATCATCGACGTGCTGCAACGAGACTTCGACGGCTACTTCAACAACGTCGCCGGCGATCGCATGCCGTTCACCAGTCCGTCCGCAGGCATTTGGGGTCCGAAAGTGATGATCATCAACGAAATGGCCGGGTCGGGCGGCGATCTCATGCCGTGGATGTTCCACCACCGGAAAATCGGCCTGCTCGTCGGCAAGCGCACCTGGGGCGGGCTGGTCCACACCGCTGACACGCCGCAGTTCATCGACGGCGGTTCGATGATCGCTCCCCGCGGCGGCTTCTTCACGCGCGACGGCAAATGGGCGGTCGAGAACGAAGGCACGGCGCCCGACATCGACGTCGAAAACTGGCCCAAGGACGTGATCGGCGGACACGATCCGCAGCTCGAGCGCGCGGTGGCCGAGGCGCTGCGTCAGCTCAAGGAAAAGCCGGTCGATCGGCGGACCATGGAGCCGGCGCCGCCGACCTGGGGTAAACGCCCGGGCATGTAGCAGAAAACACCGGGCCGCGGAACCGTTTCGCGAGCGGCTCACTCCAATCAGTGACCGGCTCTCACTGTCTTGGAGGACGCCATGAAAAAGCTTCGTGGAGCAATCGCTCCGCTCGTCGTCTCGGCGCTGAGCGCCATCGCTGCCGGATGTGGTGGCGCGGCGCCTATGTCGATCAGCGCACAGTCTGAGGCCGCTCCAACTTCCGGTGCGGCCTACGATCAACTGATCCAGGCCAACGCCAGGCGGATGATGGACGAAGGGAAGCAGATCTTCCGCTTCGACACATTCGGCTCGGAGGACTTCTGGGGCGGGAAGCTCCGGCTCCACGAGGCCATCGCCGGCGCGAAGCTCGGCGGCGTCGGCGCCGGCGTCAGTCCCAAGGCCGCGCTTTCGCTTGGCCTGAAAGTCGACGCCGAGGCCATCCCCGCCGATCTCGCCGGCCAGATCAAAGCCGGAACCGTCGACCTCGACGATCCCGCTACCACCGTCGCTCTCCTCAAATTGAAAGCCGTGGTCGGAGTGACCGGCGTGTTCAGTTCAGAGGGCAAGCTCACCTCGATCGGGGTCCACTGCTCCTTGTGTCATTCGACCGTAGACGACTCGTTCGCTCCCGGCATCGGCAAGCGGCTCGACGGCTGGGCCAATCGCGATCTCAACATCGGCGCGATCGTCGCTACCGCGCCGAACCTGCAGCCCTTCAGCGATCTGCTCGGCGTCGATGGCCCGACGGTGAAGAAGGTGATGACGAGTTGGGGCCCCGGCCGGTACGACGCGGAGCTGAGCGTCGATGGCAAGGCGATGCGGCCCGATGGCAAGAGCGGAGCGACGATGATCCCCTCGGCATTCGCGTTGGCCGGCGTCAACGAGCACACGTGGACCGGCGGCTGGGGCACGGTGACCTACTGGAATGCGTACGTCGCGAACACGCAGATGAACGGCAAGGGTGTGTTCATCGACTCACGTTTGAACGATGTGAAGCAGTATCCCGTGGCCGCGAAGGCGGGGTGGGGGCGCAAGCGCGACAGCAACGACCTGATCACCGCAAAACTTCCCGCGCTGCAGTTCTATCAGCTCGCCATGCCCGCGCCGAAGCCCCCGGCAGGCAGCTACGACGCCGAGGCTGCCAAGCGAGGGCAGGCGCACTTCAATGGCGTCGCGAAATGCTCGACCTGCCATGTGCCGCCGATTTTCACCGAGCCCGGTTCGAACCTGCACACCGCCGAGGAGATCGGGATCGACAGCTTTCAAGCGGACCGCGGTCCGGCTCGCCGCTACGTCACCGCTCCTCTGCGCGCGTTGTTCGACACGCAGAAGCTGCACAAAGGCGGCTTCTACCACGACGGGCGGTTCGCGACGCTCGAGGCAGTGGTCGAGCACTACAACGACGTTCTCAGGCTGAAGCTGTCAGACGCGCAGAAGAAGGAGCTGGTGGAATACCTGAAGACGATCTAGTTGCGGCAAGAACGGTCAGTGTTTGCGGCGCCACTCCTCGGTGGACTTGATGGCGTTTTCGGTGAGTACCCACGCAGCGTCCGCGGATGTCCCGTGCGACCGCTCGTCCAAGTACACATCGAAGATCCAGGTCGCAAGACTGCGGAAATCCGGACCGCCGTCGACGGACAAGCCCCCGGTCCGCTGCAGACCTTCGGGTGCCCGGTAGAACTGGTCCAGCCGCTGCATGACGCGGACGAGCTCACCATGGTCGAGCGAGATGCCAGGCTGGAACGCCGCCGGCGTGAGCGGTTGCTGGCCGGCGTTCTTCTGCCGCCACTCGTCGCTCTGCGTAATGCCGGCCTTGGCGATGTCGAAGGCGCCGGCTGCACTCCATCCGGCGGATCGCGCACCGACATAGATGTGACCGATCCAGTACGCGATGCCGGAAAAGTCCGGCTGACCCGCAACTGAGAGTCCCTCCACGCGATGCAACCCCAACTGGCTCATGTAGAAGGCGTGCAGTCTTTCCATCGCCAGCAGAGCCTCGTCGCGCCACGGCCCGCGTTGTGGCGGCTCGGTTGGCCTGGTCACACCCGACGGCCGCATCTGCCCGTCGTAGAGAAACGTCACCACCGCGTGGTCGGTGTCCGACGGTTTCAACTGTTGCCCCATCGCCCGCGCAAACGAAGCGTAGCGGGGGCGCAAACGAATCACCGGACGAGTGGCATCTCTGGCCAGGCTCTGGCCGTTGTCGTTCATGATCGACGCGAAGTCGTACGGGCCGATGAGCGGAAAGTTGAACACGCCGAACGCCGGCGCCGCTCCGTCGGCGATGTTCGTGAAGTCGATCTCGACGTAGTCGTCGCGATCGCGCCGGTTGTGCTCGTGATACAGGCCGAGGGCATGACCGATCTGGTGGCTGGTCACATCGACGGTGTCGGCGCACGCTCCCCCAAGGTTGGTCCGAACCACCGTCCCCCTGGTGACCTGGCCGACCGAGCTGAAGCAGGGTGATGTCTGCGATGCGAGGGCTTCGTCACGAGTAATCTGGAGATACCCGAGCTGGGTCGTCCGCGGCGTAAAAACAATTGGCGCGATCCGCGACCACTCTCTGAAGGCCGCGAGAATGTTCTGCCGCTGCCCCGGCGTGAATCCTGGCGCGATGGCGTAGGGAATCACCGCGCTGTCCCACATGCCGTCAGGCCCGGCGTCGCCGCGGCCGGTAGCGGGCGAGCGAAGTGCTTCGAGTTGCTCGATCGTCAGCAACATGTCGCCGACTTCGACGACCGAACTTTGGGCCGAAAGAGTTGGCGGACGCAGGTGAGGATCGTCGACAGCGCTCTGCGCGAGAGCTGCGGCAGGCCCGGCGGCGGCTGTGCCGGAAATCGCCCCATCGGGGCGGCTCGCCGTACTGCCGGTCGCTGAAACCACCAGCTGAGAGAAATCGCGAGAGACGGTGTGGGTCGGATCGCTCGCGGTGAATCGGAACGTGTATGTGCCGGGGACAGTCAGCCCCGACACAGTGGCGCCAGAAAACGACGCTTTGGCTCCAGGCGGTTGACTGACAACGCTGAAACCGGTCGTTACCGGATCGCCTTCCCGATCAAGCGCGGCAATAAAGAGCCCGCCGTACGTCGCGGACGTATCGGGCAGGATCATGCGCTCGTCCTTGAAGTAACGACTCCCCTCGGCAAAGAACGGTGCCTGGTTGCCCGAGTACACGCGGACGATGACATCGCGCGCGGTCGTCTGGCCATTCCGGTCGCTCGCCGTGACCGTAAACACGTATTCACCGGGGATTGTCAGTCCCGACACGTTGGTCGCCGCCGCATCCGGCGACTCGAGTGACACCGTCACCGACTCGGGTTGACTCTTCACCGACCAGGAAAACGTGAGCGGCTCGAGCTCGACGTCCTGAGCCGACGAGGTCAGACGAACGCTGGTCTCTGGGAGATTGACGAAGCTCGGCGTTGCCCTCCACTCGGTGACAATGGGCTTCTGATTCGCGCCGGTGTAAGGGTAGATCGTGAGGATGCTGCCGCCGGGAACCGTGACCCCAAGGCTGGAGCCGGAGACAGACTGAACGCCGCGCTCTGAATAGACCTGACCGCCGACGGCTTGGCTGACTCCGTAACGTCCAGCGGTCAATCCTTGGACCGTGACCGACGCGTCGCCGCCGGTATTGACCAGCACCACGATTCTCTTGCCCGACTGATCGAAGGCAAACGATCGGATGGACGAAATGCTCGAGCTGGCCTCGATGCGCACGGCGCCGGGCCGGACATAGCGCATGAACTGCCGGAATTTCCAGTACTCGGTATTTCGCCAGAACGACGTGCCATCCAGGTCCGCGACAAAAGCGCTCCCGAACCCTCCGGCGGTCGGTCCTCTTCCCCTGCCGGCCAGGTGATACCTCGTCCAGTAGGACACGCCGCCAGATGTCAGATCATTCAGCAGGTCGTTGATCGTCGCGGGATACTCGGTCTGACCGGTGGGGATGTTTTTCGATTTCGCAAAATCTCGCAATTGCGATCGATAGGGATCATTCGTACCGTAGAGATGCCAGTTGATGAAGCCGATGTACGGCCAGACGGCCGAATCGTTCCTCATGTAGTCAACGTAGTTCCAGGTGCTCTGGGCGGATATGCCCTCAGCCAGAGCAATCTTGGTGGAAAGGCCGAACGCCTCGAACGCTGGCCCCATCACCTTGATCATCGCTTGCTGCACCGACGGCGTGTACGAATCGAAGCTGCCTGGCTCGTTGTCGATGGTCGTGAAGTTGAAGTTGATGCCGTGCCGATCTCTGTAATAGAGAATCGTCGCCGCCGTGGTCTCGGCGAACTCCGCGTGGTTCATCCACGATGGCGCCGAGTTCTCCCAATCCCGGTTCAGCAAGAACGTCGGCGGCTCGCCGTTGGCTTCGACCTTCTGTTTGAACAAGCCCAATCCCGTGGCCACGACGCGATCGATGGTGGACCCGTCGTTGAACGCCGACCAATTGATGTTTCGCGGATCCGAATTGTCGTTGAATGGCTCGGACAGGAAGCCAAAACAGCACCGCAGGAACGTCAATCCCAGATCGTTGACGGCTTCTTCGACAATCTGGTCGAGGGTATCTTGGGAAACGAAGTTCAGGTCTCTCGTGAACGACTGGTCCGCTCCCCAGCCGCCCATTGTCTGGTAAACGATTGAAGGATTGACGGTGACGGTCGCCGAGGGCTGCGCAACGACGCGGGTCGTGAGCAGATCGAGGCCAACCAGCAGCGCCGCGACGAGACCGATCGACGGAACGAGCGTCGGGTGACGCTGCCAGTCCCGACGCATGTGGCGTAAATCCACGACCCTGTTTTCGGCTTTCCGCGGTCCGACCTCCAGCGGGTCGTCGGCCGCAAGTCTCGATGCTACAACCGGAACCCTATTTTTGGCAGATCGGGCACCAGAACGTCGAACGGCCCGACTGTGTCAGACGGCGGACCGTTCCTCCGCACCCCGGCCTGGGGCAGCGCTTGCCTTCCCGATCGTAGACGCGGAAGCGCGGCCCGGCGATATGGGCGATCGCATCCTGTAAAACCTTCCTGATCGCCTTTGTGAGGCGGACCGCACTGTCGCGAGGGGCGCCGGTCTTCGTCGCGATGGTCGACGCCTGACGCCTGGGCGAGAGGTGCGCGCGGTGCAGCGCCTCGCATACGTAGATGTTGCCGAGGCCTGCCACGACGCGCTGATCGAGCAGCGCTGCCTTCAGCGACGTCTTCTTCCCCCGGCATGCTCGAGCAAGCGCCCGGCCGTCGAATTCGTCTGACAGCGGCTCAGGGCCGAGACCGCCGAGACCTTTTCGATTCGCCTGGGGGTCGCGCGAGATGAGGTCCATCGAGCCGAAGCGACGCGGATCGTTGAAGGTGACAAGGGCTCCAGACGACATCTGGAACACGACGTGGTCGTGTCGCGCGTCCTCGCCAGACGAGTAGTACCGCTCGGCCGGATCTGGCGACTCCACCCTTCGAGCGCTTCGTCCTGTGCCGCGCTCGATGCGGAAGGACCCCGACATGCCGAGATGCATCACGAGCGTCTCACCCGACGACAGTTCGGCCAACAGATACTTCCCACGCCGGCCGAGCGCCTGGACGATGTGTCCTTCGAGTCGAGCCGCGAAGTCGGGAGGAAATGCTCTGCGGAGATCCGGGCGATTGATCTGCACCTTGATGATGCGAGCGCGTTCCATGTGAGGCTGCAACTCGCGGCGGACCGACTCGACCTCAGGAAGCTCAGGCATCTTTGGCAGTCTCGTTCACAGGCACGCCCGCAAATTGAGTGGCACTAGGGGGCGTGGCACCCGAGGATGCCGGGGTTTCCCCTAATCCGAAGGCCCGGAGGCACTGAACTCGAGTGGCCCGCAATCTGCACATGCTGGGTCAGCAATGGTACTCGCCTGCCGCTCCATCGTCCTTCTGACCTTCGCGCTCCTTTGTACGTTCGCGGCGCCGGCATCAGCCCAACGCCAGACGTCGTCGCAAGACGCGCCGCAGGTTCTCGACCGGGCTACCGAACCCCAGGGATTCGTGGCCGAACCGGAGTTTGTGAGACGCGTGGTGATCTTCGCGGACCGCAACTTCAGCGGCAGCGAACGAAACGCCGGTCTCTATGCTGACACCAAGAGCATGATCCCCGGCTCCGGCTGGATCGGAGGCGGGCCTGGGTATCGGCAGTGGTATGCGAAGGAACAGATCTTCGTGGATGCTTCTGCCGCCATCTCTTGGCGTGGGTACAAGACTGGGGAAGCTCAGTTCGAACTTCCGAAGATGGCTCACGGCCGGCTGGCGGCTGGCACGCAGTTCCGGTGGCAGGATTTCCCGCAGGTCGCCTTTTTTGGCGAGGGTCCGTCCAGTCTCCAAGCGAATCACAGCGAATACCGCCTCCGGTCCACGAACGTGATCGGCTATGGGACGGTTCGGCCCCTGAAGTGGGTCGACATCACCGGCACCATCGGATGGCTGGCGCCATCGATCCTGCCCCGCGCCGGAACGTTTCAGCGCGATCTTCCCGATACGCGTCAGCTGTTTCCGACCAATCCAGTCTTTGCCGTCAGCGAGCAGCCATCGTTCTTGCACAGCGGAGCGTCGATCGCTGCGGACACTCGAGACTTCCCCGATCGTCCAACGGCTGGTGTCTTCGCTCGCGCTGCGATGGCCTACTACTCGGATCGTGATGCCGGCATGTTCAGCTTCAGGCGGTACGAGGCCGAGGCGGCTCACTTTGTTCCGCTGGCCAGCTCGCGCGTCGTGCTCGCGCTGCACGGATGGTTGATCGCATCGGACACCGACGAAGGACAGGTCGTGCCCTTCTACCTGGCGCCGAGCTACGGGGGCAACAAGGTCCTGCGGAGCTACGCCGACTATCGCTTCCACGACCGTAACATGCTGGCGATCAACATCGAGACTCGCGTCGTGTTGCTCACGCACGTCGATGCCGCGCTGATGTTCGATGCCGGCAACGTCGCCCCGCGGATCGGCGATCTCGACTTCGGCCGGCGGTCGTATGGCGCGGGACTGCGGTTGCACACGCGCCGGCGGACCATCGCTCGCTTCGACGTCGCCCGCGGCGGTGAAGGCTGGCGGTGCCTGTTCAGCGTTTCCGATGCTCTTAATCTCTCGAGGCTGCAGCGCCGCACGGCGACGGCGCCGTTCGTGCCGTAGGGAGAGCGATGACTCGAGTCGCCATTTCGCTCCTGATGCTCAGCGTGGTGCTCACCTCGGCCTCGTGCGCGCTGAAAGTCAAGCCTCCTGCGGCGCAACCGACCGCGAGAGTCGAGGGCGACAGCCTCTGGAAGGCGCCCACCGATTTGGCCAGACGTGATCTGTTCAACGGCCCGTGGGGTGCCAGCCGCGCGCCCGCGCCCGACGGCACCTATCAGCTGGTGGAGATCAAGCGTACCGGCGTCAACCCGGGCATGACGGTGCGCGACTCTCAAGGCCGTGAATGGAGCGTGAAGCAGATCACTCCTGGTGGACTCGACGATGAGGGTGCGGTCGAAGTCGTGGTGTCGCGGCTGTTGTCGGCGGTCGGGTACCACCAGCCGCCGGTGTACTACCTCCCGAGCTTCACGTTGAAGGACGACTGGGGCACGCACACAGAGCTCGGCGGCCGCTTCCGCCTCAAGGACGAGTCTCTGAACGATCGGGGCGCGTGGTCGTGGCAGGAAAATCCATTTGTCGGCTCCCAGCCGTATCAAGGACTGCTCGTGCTGCTGATGATGTTCAACAGTACCGACCTGAAGAACAGTAACAACACGCTGTACGAATATCGGAACGGGGCGGGCGCCGAGCGGTGGTACGTTTCCCGCGACGTCGGCGCGGCGCTGGGAGACTGCAACCGCTTCGTGCCCCTCAAGGGCGACCCCGTCGCCTTCGAACGGCAGCGGTTCATCCTCGGCGTCAGCAACGGCTTCGTCGATTTCGCGTGCACTGGCTGGTATCAAAACCTGGTGCGCGATCGCATCACGCCCAATGACGTCCAGTGGGCGAGCAACCTGCTGGCACAACTGAGCGAGCGTCAATGGCAGGATGCCTTCCGCGCGGGCGGCTATCAGCCACCAGAGGCGGGCCGGTTCATCAGAAAGTTCCGCGAGAAGATCGAAGAAGGCCGTTCGTTGCCAGCGTCGCGCGCCACTCGCGCGCCCTGACCGGAAAGCGCGGCATACTGTTGCCGCATGATCGATCCCAAGGTCTGGGGTCCGCTCGCCGACCGTTACCGTGAGCCGAAACCGCGAAAGATGCTGGCATTGGACGGTGGCGGTATTCGCGGCGTCCTGACCCTCTCCATTCTCAAAGCGATTGAACGGCAGGTCGGCCAGCCTCTCGCCCACTACTTCGACTACATCGCGGGAACCAGCACCGGCGCCATCATCGCGACCGGGCTCGCGATGGGGAAGTCCGTGGACGAGCTCATCGACTTCTACAGCGCGACGGGAACCGAGATGTTTCAGCGGACGCGCTTCCTCGACCGGCTGAACAGCCTGTATCGCAATGGCCCGCTCGAGAACAAGCTCAAGGAAGTCTTCGGGGACGCGATCGACCTGAAGCCTGACCACCTCAAGACGTTGTTGCTGGTGGTGACGCGCAACGTCACGACCGATTCTGCCTGGCCCATCAGCAGCAATCCCGAGGCGCGGTACAACGACGTGGCGCGCGCGGATTGCAACCTGTGTATCCCGTTGTGGAAGCTCGTCCGCGCCAGCACGGCCGCGCCCATCTACTTTCCGCCCGAGGTGATCCAGGTGGATCCGAACGACGAGACCAAGACGTTCGTGTTCGTCGACGGCGGCGTGACGCCGTACAACAATCCCGCGTTCCTCCTCTATCGATTCGCGACCGAGCCTGCCTACCGGCTCAGATGGCCGACCGGCGAGAAACAACTGCTCCTCGTGTCAGTCGGCACCGGCGCCGCGGTAAGCGAGGGGGCGACCTCGGATGCCCCTGAAAGCAACATGCTGAGCACCGGCGTTACCATTCCCGGTTCGTTGATGTACGGATCGCTCGTCGACCAGGACATCAATTGCCGCGCGATCGGGCGATGCAGTTATGGCGACGTCATCGATCGAGAATTGCTCGACATGGTTCCGCGCGAAGGACCGGACGAGGGCACGGTAGCAGGGCGGATGCGGCGGCCTCGCCTTTCACTAGACCAGAACCTGGGACGGAGCTTTCTGTACGTGCGATACAACGTCGATCTCAGCGCCCTCGGCCTCGCCGGTCTCGGCTACACGGATATCGACCCCAAGAGCGTGCAGAAGATGGACAAGGCCGATCAGGCGCACATCGAGCTGCTGCGCAGAATCGGCGACACCTCGGCGGCGCAGGTGAATGTTCGCGAGCACTTCGGGTCGTTCAGCTGAGAGCCAAGAGCCGCAAGTCGAAAGCTGACGGCTGACTAGGCGGGCTCGTACATCCTCTGAAACTTTTCGGCCGTCACCGCATAGCCATCGCCACCGCGCTCCTCGTTGAACACCAGGTAGTCTCCGGCCCGATAGTGCGTCACGCCTTCCTTCGTGTGCACCGTACCCGGCTCAGCCGCCAGTTCCGCCCACACCGGTGTCGTCTTGAGGTAGGTCCCGGTCCCGACCTGTCGATACGTCCGCTCGAAGACGGCGGCGTCCACGGTGTGGACATCGCCGTCGCTGCTGACGATCCAGTCACCCGCCTTGCAAGTCTGCTGGGAGCCCCATTTCTCGTAGGTGAAGCCGCTGGTCTGCAACGCCAGCCGAACCGCGACGACCACCTGGTCTTCTCGCTTCACATACTTTTTCCGGCGATACACCATGGCCCCTTCAGGATACGCTCTAGCGTATTCTCAGCCGACCCCCGGAAAGGACCCATCATGGCCTCGAATGGGCAGCTCGAACTGACTTTCGTCGACGTCGACGGCAACCGGATCGAGGACACCGTCGACATCAACCTGCGTCACCACACCTTGACGGATGAGCGACGCGTCACGGGTCACGACGCCAGGCGGAACCTCGCGATTGCGGAGCTTCGCACCGAGCCCCAAGGCCTGTATAAACTCGAGGTCCGGCCGACCGTGTACAGGCCCGTCTCACGGTTCGTCACGATCCCGGCGAGTGGCTCGACCAAGCAGACGATCGTGTTGCCGATCGATCCAGCCCATGCGCGGCCGATTTTTCCCACGTACGATCGCCTCGACGAGCGACTGAAGGGCGTGTTGACTCGCAGCCGCGACGTGAAAGGGCACGAGGGCGTGACCGGCGAGGCGCTGTTCAACGCGATCAGCGACGAAGCAAGGGCTGGTCTGCTGAATATCTCGAGGAAGTCGCTGGTGACGCCGTTCAAGGACGGCGCTGACCTACTGCAGCACATCGCGCTGCTCAACGTCACCGGCGACCGTTGCCTCGTCGACGTGCCGATGACACTGAGGGAGCAGGTGTCCGGCTTGACCGAAGGCGATCTGTTTCGTCCGGTCGATGGCGCGCTGCATCAGCCGCCCGCTGGCTTCCAACCGGCAGGAAGCTTCAAGACGGCCGACGCCTTTGGCAATCTTCAGCTGACCTTCTTTCGCGAAGGCGATCGCTGTATCGCCGATGTCGACATCGACGACGCGGCCGGACTTGGACATGTCTTCCAGGTGTTGCGCAATCATTTGACCGGCAACCCGACGCATCCGTACAACATCCATGAAATCCTGATCGCCCATCAGCATCTGGATCCCGGCTACCGGCTGGTGCCGAAGGCGGTGTGACGCCTTCGGCACGTAGTTGCGAGGCCGTCAGCCGGTACTGAGGCGCCAGTCCAGATGTTGCTCATGTTCACCGCAAAGGCGGTGATATCGAGCTGTTCGCCCTGAGTCTGTCCACTCGCGATGCTCGCGACTGCGACAAAGGCGGCCCAAACCAGGCTCCGGATTGTTCGGGTCATGTACTGCCCTCCTCGCAAAGTCCGGGAGCTGCACGATCGAGACCCTCGGTTGGCCAGCATCGGTTGTGCGAGCCGATTGGGGTAGATTCCTAAGCCGCAGATGGAGCACATTCCGCAGAGACTGAGAGCGAAGGCATGAGCCTCCACTTCCGCGACCTCGACGAAGCGCACCTGCTGGCGCTGGCCATTACCGCCGAGGAAGAGGACGGCCGGATTTATCGAGACTTCGCGGTTTCGTTACGAGCCAACTTTCCGGCCACCGCCGAGCTGTTCGATCGCATGGCCGAGGAGGAGTCCGGACACCGTCACCGTCTGCTCGATCTGTACCGCACCAAGTTTGGCGAGCACATCCCGCTGATTCGCCGGCAGGATGTGACCGGGTTCCTCAAGCGCCGCCCGTCCTGGCTGATCACGTCCCTGCGGCCGGAGAAGGCACGTGAAGAAGCCGCACTGATGGAAATCGAAGCCCGGCACTTCTACGAGGCGGCCGCCCAGCAGTCAACCGACGCCGCGGTGCGGCAACTGCTCGGCGACCTCGCCCACGAGGAGCAGAAGCACGAGGCGACCGCCACCAGTGTGAGCGCCGCGCAGGAAGAAGCGGGCATGGTCGCCACCGAGCAGGAAACCGCGCGGAAGCATTTCGTGCTTCGCATCGTTCAACCGGGCCTGGCCGGGCTGATGGACGGCTCCGTCTCGACGCTGGCACCGCTGTTCGCCGCCGCCTTTGCCACCAGCAACACGCTCGAGACGTTCAAGGTCGGGCTTGCGGCGTCGGTCGGCGCCGGCATCAGCATGGGCTTCGCCGAAGCGATGTCGGACGACGGCAAGCTCAGCGGCCGCGGCACGCCCTGGCTCCGCGGCGTCGTCTGCGGCGTGATGACGACGCTGGGAGGGATCGGTCACACGCTTCCCTACCTGATTCAGGATTTCCGGACGGCCACGACGGTCGCCATCGCGGTGGTGGCACTGGAGCTCGCCGCCATCTCGTGGATTCGCTGGCGCTACATGGACACGCCGTTTCTCGCCGCCACTTTTCAGGTGGTGGTTGGCGGAGTCCTCGTGTTTCTCGCGGGCTGGTGGATCGGCGTCGGATGACGGGGCCTGGCCCCTTCGCAGTTTCTGCCGAGTCGCACGAACCATTCCAGGTGCGCAGAAACTGCAAAGGGGCCAGGCCCCACAGGGCTACGCGAGGCGCTTCGTGACGTCCAACAACTTGACGATGTCGTCGCGCGTGTTGAACAGCGCCGGCGACACTCGCACTTGCCCGAGCGCACCGCGCACCGTCACGTCAATCGACGCGCGTTCGAAAGCCGCGCTCAAAGCGCTCGCGTCCCTCGGCGTGTAGAACGTCACGATCGACGATCGATTGCCTTCCGGCGTGAATAGCCGATGACCTTGCGCGGCGAGTCCGGCCCGAAGCTCCTGCGCCAGCGCCACCGAGTGCTGCTCGATGCGATCGACGCCGACTCGGGTCACGTACTCGAGGCCGGCGCCAAGCTGATACACCTCGGCGAACGGCAGCGTCGCGTAGTCAAACCGCTTGGCCGTCCGATAGAGTTGGAACCCGCCGTCGCCGAGCGTGCGCTCGACGTGCAGCGCGCCATAGCGATCGACCCGGATTCGGTCCAGTAAGTCCCGTCGCACGAAGAATGGCGCGACGCCGAATCCGCCAAGCATCCACTTGTAGGTGCCGGCGCAGAGAACGTCGACGCCCGCCGCCTTCACGTCGATCGGAACCATCCCGGCCGCTTGAATCGCATCGGCGTAACAGATCGCGCCCACCGAATGCGCCAGATCGGCAATCGGACGCAGGTCGTGGCGAAACCCGTTGTGATGCGAGACCCACGCGACCGACACCAGGCGGGTCCGGCGATTGACGAGTGGCTCGAAGTCGGTGGCGTCAACGCGGCCGTCCCGATGCTTGACGATCCGGAACTCGACGCCCTTCGTGTCCTGGAGATGGCGGTACAACACGAACTCGGTCTCGTAGTGCAGATCGTCGACGACAACGTTATCGCCGGCTTTCAGGTCGAGTGAGTTGGCGACCACGTTCTCGCCTTCGCTCGTGGCAAAAAGAAAGCCGATCTCGTCCGCATCTGCTTGGATCAGACTCGCAAACTGCGCGCGCACCTGATCGGTCTTCCGCAGCATCTCGCCGAGCGCAATCGGCTTCAGGGCCTTGCTCTCGACGAATGCCCGGCCAACGGCCACGACTTGGTTGGGAACAGGCGTGATGTATGCCGAGTTCAAGTAAGTTCGTAAGCGGGCGATCGGAAAGTCGGCCCGCACGCCGAGGGGATCGGCTGAATCGGAGGACGTCGGGCCCGACGGCTGAGCGCTGGTCGTAACTGCGCCGGCCGCTAGCGAGGCGGCAGACGCGACGAACTGACGGCGTGAGATCGACATGGTGTGAGCCTACCTGAACGCTCGGACGATTCCCCCTTCCATGGCGAACGCCAACTGGCGCGGGTCGCCGGTGCGACGCCCATCGGGTTCGACCGCCGTGCTGGCCGTCAGGACCAGCCGGTTGACTCCCGCGCGCGTCGACGATCCGGGGATTCGCAGGCGGCACACCGTCCACTGACCAGCGGGCAGCGCACACGACCCCGCCACTTCATTCGCCATGCTGGCCTCGATGGTCGCGCCCTCGGCGCTCGCCGGACGAAGCAACAACCGTATGTCGAGCGCGCTGCCGGCATCGAGTGGAAAGAGAAACGTCGAGACCCGCTCGGACCAGCGAAACGCCTGAGTGCCTGCGCGTTCGGCGTCATGCCAGCCGGCGCCGAAGTTGTCGTTGGCGGCAGCGCCAACCTCGATTGTTCCGGAGGACGTTCCGGGCCGAACTACAGGACGTGGAGACGCCGCGCAGACGCGCAGTTGGTCACTCGCTCCGCCGGTCTCGAGCGTGGCCGTCACGCCAGCGGTCGCGTCAGGAACCACCACCGCGAACACTGGGCGGCTCACGCCGGTGCGCTCGAGAATCACGCTCGATCTGATGCTGCTAGACGACTCCACGGATATGGCGCCGCGCCCGTCCAGTACGCGTGCCTGAACCGCCCGCACTTGCGGTCGCGCCAGCTCGATCTGGACAACCGATCGGCCCGACTGATTCATCGTCGTGAGCCAGCCGCCATCGGCGGCGACGGCGGTAATGTCGGTCGCCTTTCCGGCTGGAAGGCCTGCACATGGCACCTCGCGATCGAACGTGAACACCGAGGGCACGAGCGGCAAGGTCAGCGGCGCCTCTGGCGCAAATCGCAGCCGGCGGTCGACCCGGCCGTCGGGGGCGATGGTGACCAGCGTGAGCCCCGCATCGGCCAGCACGAGCGTATCGGCGCCGCTCGCAACCGACGCGCCCTCTTGATTCGCCATGAGCTTGAGCGCCGGCCGGCCGGCGGGCTGCGCGACCTCGGACATCGAGGCCGTGTCGTTTTGATCGAGCTGAACCCCCCGCTCGCCCGCCGTCCATGCGAGCGTGCCATACACACGCGGCCGGCCGGTCGCGAGGTGGTCGGGCGGCATCCACTCGAGCGGCAACGCGCGGCCGGACGCAGCGATCGCGACCAGCGTGCCCCTCGGGAGCTGCTGGAGCCACGCATGCACCGATGTCCCTTCGACCTCGGCGGGTTTGAACATCAGTCCAACCGCCTGCATCCAGGCGGTCGAGGGCCCGAAGGCGAACACGGGCTGCCCGGCGGCGACCAAGCGCCGAACGGTTTCCAGATCTCTAGGGATCAGTTGAGGATCGGGATCCGGCGAGTACTCGCCAGAGAAGTGCAGGTACTTCATGACGTTGCTGGCCCAGAAATCCTCGACGAGGACGGTCGCGTGTGCCGGCAAGTGGGCAAAGAGCGCCCGGTAGGCCCGCACGTCGTCCACGCGACGGTACTCGTCGATTTCTCGCCGGTTCGCGACAACGTTGGCGACGGGAATCGCCAGCGCGACCAGGGTGACCGCAGATCGCAGGTGACGGCCGCCGAACCGAGCCGCCAGCGCGGCCACGCCGTCGATGCCGAGCGCAGCGAGCGGCCACAGCAGCACAATCACCGGCGTGATGAAGCCCGGGATGTCGCCGTAGAGGTTGATGATGATCGCGAGCATGCCGAGCGCCGCGCCGCCCACGAGCGCGACGTCCGCATTCCCGCGACTGAATCCGTACCCGATCCCGGCCACCAGGAGCAGCACGCCGATCGCTCCCATCTCGTCGCGCAACGATCCGGCGAGAAGGCCGACGCGCTCGGTCACGATCGTGCGAAGGCTGTATTGAAACCGGGTGTCGGCTTGATGGCGAGCGACCAGGATGTCGGCGACCTCGGACAGATTCGTCGCCCGCGCTTCGAGATGGGGCGCGTGCTGAAACGTGCGCAGCGCGATGTAACCGTATTGCGCCATTCCCAACGCGCCGATGACCAGCGCGACGCCCATCACGCGCGGCGACAGCACGCGACGATCGCGAGCGATGCCGTACAACAGTCCGGCCGGCAGCATGCCGGCGATGGTGAGATGGTTGCCGAGCCCTGCCGCAAACCACGCACAGGCCGCATACAAACGCGGACGCTCGAGCGTGTGGCCCCAACTGACGAGAGCGGCCGTGGTGAACACGGCCAGCGCGGCGGCAAGCGTGTACACCTCGGCCACGATCGCGTTGTGCCAGAACGCGGCGCCGGTCGCGAGGGCCAGCGTCGCCGCTACCGCCGCGGCGTGTGAAGCGCCGAGCCGGCGCGCGAGCACGAACGCGCCAGAGCAGGCCAGCGCACCCATCACCGCGGAGAAGAGGTTGATGCGATACGCCAGGTTCCCGATCGGGATCGTTCCGAACAGGCTCGTCAGCATCGTGTAGAGCGGATAGCCGGGGGCGTGAGCGGTGCCGAGGACGTGGCCGACGAACTGAAACTTCGGCGAGTCTTCGGGACCGCCGACGTCTGGCCGCAATGTCAAGACGTAGAGAACGAATGCGATCGCGCCGACGGCCGCTGCCCCGATCGCATCGCGTTTTGCCCGGTCCACCCGCACCGTTGGACTCTAGCAAAGTGGGCCTTGACTTGTACTAATACACTAGTATTATAGAACGGTGAGCTGGCTGGCCATCGACACCCGGGACGCCACCCCGATCTACGCGCAGCTGGAACGGGGGATTCGCGCCGCGATCGCGACCGGACGGTTGGGGTCCGGCGACCAGCTGCCAACCGTGCGGCAGCTTGCCGTCGAGCTGCGGGTCAACGCCAACACCGTGGCCCGCGTCTACGCCGAGCTCGAGCGAGCCGGCATCCTCGAAACCAAGCGTGGTGTCGGCTCGTTTGTCGCCGCCACGCCGGCGCGCGCCCACCCGGCGCGCGAGCACGACCGTCGCGTGCGCGCGTTCGTCACCCGGCTGCTGGCCGACGCCGCCACTGTCGGCATCACCGTCAATCAACTGATTGCGGCGCTCGAGTCGCATCAAGAGGGAGAGGAATAAATGGCCCGCATGGTCTTTGCTACTCCAACCATTCAGACCCGGCGCGACGGTCGCGGATCCAACGTCGTGGCAGTGACGGTGCTGGGCGGCTCGGCGGCGCTCGCCTCGGTCGTCTGGCTCACGACCGGGAATCCCGTCTACACGTTCGCCATCGTGCTGCTCGGGGTGGTCGCAATGCAGTCGCCGAAGGTGGCCAGTCAATGGGAACGGGCGGTGGTCCTGCGCCTTGGAAAGTTTGTCGGCCTGCGGGGGCCTGGACTCTTCTGGATCGTGCCGTTCGCCGACGCCGTGTCGTCGTGGATCGATCAGCGCACCATCACGACGAGCTTCGCGGCTGAACAGACGCTCACCGCCGACACCGTACCGGTCAACGTCGATGCCGTCTTGTTTTGGATGGTGCACGACGCGGAAAAGGCAGCGCTCGAAGTGCAGGACTACGCGCAGGCCGTCAGCTGGGCGGCGCAGACGGCGCTGCGCGACATCATCGGCCGGACGACGCTCACCGACCTGCTGCGGGGACGCGAGCAGATCGAATCCGAACTGCAGCGGCTGATCGATCAGCGGTCGAACCCGTGGGGCGTGACGGTGTCGTCAGTCGAGATGCGCGACATCGTCATTCCCGGCGCGCTTCAGGACGCGATGTCGCGCGAAGCGCAGGCGGCTCGCGAGAAACAGGCGCGGATCATTCTGGGTCAGGCTGAGCTCGAGATCGCGCACTCGTTTCATGAAGCCGCCAAGTCGTATCACGACGACCCGACGGCGTTACATTTACGGGCGATGAACATGCTCTACGAAGGTTTGAAAGAAAAGGGCGCGCTCATGCTCATTCCCAGCAGCGCCGTCGAGTCGATGGGCATGGGTGGCCTGCTCGGCGCGGCAGCGCTCAGACAGCAAAGGCTGACCGGCGGTGGCGGAGACAACGCAGCGTAGAGTGGCGAGCCTGGGCGGCCCTCGCGCCATCGTCATTGCGGCAATGACGATGAGTCTCTCCGCCTGCGGCTCGCCTACCGGTCCGTCGGGTCGAGCCGTCGTGACGTTTCAGGTGGTGGCCGAAACGTTTCGAGCGCGGCTCGATACGCCGGCGCAACTTGCTGCGGCGAGGGCGGCTCAGGCAGGCGGCCGCGCGGCGATTCCGGTCGGCCACATCGTGGCCGGTACGCAGGTGAACACGGGATGGAGCTGGCATCTCGAGGAGATTGAATTCGCCGAAGCCACCATTGAGGTCTGCGACGGCCTGCCCTCTCATGTGGAGCGGGAAGGGACCAGCTTTGCGAACGGCGTCTACTGCCCATGGTCGGCAAGGATCATTGCCATCGACGAACGCTGAGACCGGCTCTTGGTCGCCCATTGTCAGTGCACGCTCAACGAGACATCTTGAAGGCTAGAATTCATGACGCATGAGTCAAGTCGCTTTCGGCGGCCTTCGAGAGGTCTCGCCCCGCGGAGCGGGGCAAACCAACATAGCTACTAGCGAAGCGGAGCCGGCCGCTCCACGATCGCCGGCCTAGGCGGAGCTTCGCTAGATGTTCGTACTCGTCTACGGGGACCACGCGCACCCGACCCGCCACGTGTTGACGGCGGGCGACACGATTGTCGGGCGCGCCGAAAACTGTGACCTCAGAATCAGCGATCCGAGTCTCTCGCGCTGGCATGCCTGCTTCACGGTGACCGCCGACAGCTGCACGCTGGCCGACATCGGCAGCCGGAACGGCACCTTCGTCAACAACGCGCAGATCACCAAGGTGGAGCTTCACCACGGCGATCTCATTCATCTGGGCGATTTCTCGGCCCGCCTCGAAACCTCAGCTGAGGATCAACTGAAGATCATCGAGCGAGCGACGGTTCCCTTCCCATACACGCTGGATCGACGGGTTGACGAAGCCCCGGAAGCGCAACCGTCCATCGACGCCCGCCGCCTGCTGACGCTGATCTCGGAGATGTCGCGGTCGCTCGTGAAGAACCAACCGCTGTCGAACATCCTGGAGGAGGTCCTCCGGCTCGCGGCGGAAAGCACGAACGCCGAGCGCGCGTTCCTGATTCTCAAGGATGAGCAGTCGGGCGCGCTCGTCCCGCGGGTGGCCCGGACGCGTGAGCAGGGGCCGGTGAAACAAGGGGCGGTCAGCCGGACCGTGCTGAACCGGGTGATGCGGGAGCGGGTGGCAATGCTCGCCTCCAACGCACAGACCGATGCGAACGCCGCGGTGTGGCAGACCAGGGCGTTGCAGAACATCGGGTCGTTCATGTGCGCGCCGCTGTGGAGCCAGAACGACACAATTGGCGCGCTGTATCTGGACACCTCGATCACGGCAGAATTCGTGCCGGCCGATCTCGAACTGCTCGTCGCGTTCTCCAACTACGCCGCCGTCGCCATCGAACAGGCGCGGCTGGCCGACCGGCTGCTGGAAGAGACGCGACGGGGCGAACGCCTGGGCCGGTATCACTCGCCTGCCGTCGTCGCGCGGATCCTGCAGGAGACCTCAGAAGCCGACGCGCCGCTGAGCGCGCAAGAGCGGGAGATCTCGGTCCTCTTCGCCGACATCGTCGGCTTCACCGCGATGGCCGAAGCGATGCCGCCACAGCAGGTGGCGACGCTGCTGAACAACTGCTTTGCGCGCATGACCGACATCGTGTTCGCGAACGAGGGGACGCTCGACAAGTACATCGGCGATTGCCTGCTGGCAGTGTTTGGCGCACCGCTCGATCAGCCCGATCACGCCGTGCGCGCGGTCAAGACCGCGCAGGCCATCGGCCGCGAGCTCGACAAGCTCAATCAGGAGACGAGCGGCCCGCCGTTGAAGCTGCGGATGGCGATCAACTCCGGCGTGGCGCTGGCGGGAGACATCGGATCGCCCCGGCGCCGCGAATACACCGTGCTTGGCGATGTCGTGAACACGGCGTCGCGCCTGGAGTCTGAGGTCGCCAATCCCGGTCAAATCGTCATCGGCAAGGCCACGCACGATCGGCTGACGCCCGACATCAAGGTCCGATCGCTCGGCTGCTTCAACGTCAGCGGACGCAAGGATCAGGTCGAGGTGTTCGAGGTGGAGCCGTGATGCGCGTGCGCCTCTGGGGTGTTCGAGGCTCGGTCCCTTATAGCACGCCGGAATCGATCCGCCACGGCTGTAACACTCCCTGTGTGGAAGTGGTGAACGAACGCACTCACCAACGGCTCGTGGTCGACGCGGGCTCGGGCATCGTCGGGCTTGGGGACACGATCGACGCGTCTCAGGACATCGCCATTCTGCTCACGCACTACCACTGGGATCACATTCAGGGGCTGACCTCTTTCGCGCCGATCTTCAGCGGCGCCCACCGGGTGTCGATTTGGGCGCCCAACCTCGAAGGCATCGGGACCGACGTCCGCCGTCTGTTCGAACGGCCGTTTTTTCCCGTGTCGTTCGATGAACTGGAATCGCGCACGACGATCCGCTTGATCGAGCCTGGCCCTTCGATGATTCACGGCTTCGATGTGCACGCGCAGCCGCTCAACCATCCAGGCGGTGCGTTCGCGTATCGCATTCGCGGATCGCAGAGCGATCTCGTCTGCGCCACCGATCACGAATTTGGCGACGCGGCGTTCGATGATCCACTCGCCGGGATTGCCGCGGGCGCCGGCGCGCTGATCCTCGATGCGCACTACACGCCGGACGAGCGGCCGCAGTTCAACGGCTGGGGGCACGGCGACTGGAGCGAATGCGCGCGGTTTGCCAAGCGCTGCGGCGCCAGACGTCTCCTGCTCGCACACCACAAGCCGGGAAGGACAGACGAGGAGCTGGATCGGATCGAGGCGGCCGCGCGGCAGCTGTTCGCCGCGACGTCGGCGGCATGCGAGGGGGACACTTACACTCTATAGACCCTATCTAGTGAAGTGGTGAACTCGTGATCTGGCGATCGACCTGGCGATCTGATGATGTCGCGATCGGTTGAACTTGGATCTGTTGATGTGACGATCAAAAAGAGTCTGAAGGTCACCGGCTCACTAGAGGCGATCAACCGATCGATCAAAAGGTCAACGCCTCATCCGATCATCAGATCGATCACCAGCTCACCACTTCATAAGATCACGAGATTCGACGACGCCCAATATCTCAAGCGTCGATCACCACCGTGCCCTCGACGGTCGTCGAGCAGGTCAGCACATAACCCTGGGCGGCTTCGGAGTCCTCCAGACCCGGGCAAAAGCCGTTGTGCACCACACCTGATGTCTTGAGGGCCTTGCAGGTGCCACACGCTCCGACCCGACACGAACTGGCGATCTCGATGCCGCTGCGCTCCGCCACTTCGAGGATCGGCTCGTCGGTCGTGCACTCGACTTCTTTGTGCGATTTCGCAAACAGGATGCGGGCGCGGCCGGCACCGTTCGAGGCCGCCGGTTGAAGCGCGGGATCCGGGCTGGTCGTGACCCACGAGCGCGGGCCGAAATACTCCTGATGGATGTGACCCGCGGGCAGGCCGGCGGACGTGAAGACGTCGCGCATCGACTTCATCCACGCTTCCGGACCGCACATGAAGACGACGCGTTCGCGGTAGTCCGGCACTGCGGCGGCGACGGCCTCGCCGTCGAGGCGGCCGCGGAGGCCGTTCCATTCCTCATCGGGCGCCGGGCGCGTGCAGTTGAGGATCAGCCTGAAATGCGAACCGGCGAGCTGCTCGAGCTCCGGGCGAAACAGGATGGTCGACGGCGTGCGCGCGATGTGGAAGAACACGGTGTCACGGTCCACACCAAGGTCGGCCTGCCACCGCGCTATCGACATCACCGGCGTGATCCCGATGCCGGCCGACAACAGCAGCAGCTTCTGGGCTCTGATGTCCCAGCAGTTGAACTTGCCGTTTGCGACGACGGCGGGGACCACCTCACCGACGCTCAAGTGATCGTGCAGCCAGTTCGACACCAGGCCGCCGGGCACCCGCTTGATGGTGAGCGTGATGAAATCGGGCCGCGACGGCGATGAGGAGATCGAGTAGTTCCGCCGCACTTTCTTCCCGGCCACGTCAATCTCGAGCGTGATGAACTGGCCCGGCTTGTAGCAGAACGGCCGCTTCTCACTGGAGGTAAAGGCAAAGGTCTTGACGTCGGCCGTCTCGTCCACCACGCGCACGCATTCCAGTCGAGTGTGCACGGAGTCCCACGGCTGCGCACGCGAGATGATTGCCGACTGCCATTCGAGGCTCTCGGCCGGCGCTGGCCGCCCATTCGATTGCGCCGGCGGCGCGGCCACCGGCTCGGGCGCATCCGCGGTTGGCGCTGCCGCTCGAAGCGCACTCTCCAGCGCTCCGAAGGTATGGCCGGGCCTGGGAACGCGCGGCAGCTTCGGCCGCCGGGCCGCTCGCCGCAGCGTCTCCGCGATATAGAGCAGGTCGGCTTCCAGCAACGCGGTGTTGTCTGCCGAGAAGCGCGACGAGGCCGAGCGGACGGCCTGAAGCACTGCCGGCACGCTCCGGTTGATGCCGCCAGCCAGGTACAGCCGCCACTGCTCGCCGTACTTCCTCGACGCTTCCGGCAGCGAACTGACCAGCGCAGGACAGGTGACCCAGTCACGCTTTTCCAGCAGGCGAAAATATGCGTCGGCTTCGACCGCGCCAACCGAATCGGTCGCGTCAGCGATCGCGACGAACACGAGAAACGGCAGGTCCGAAAGCGAATTCATCGTCGATGCCTACGAGGGCTTCTCCGCGCCAGACGAAGGCCCGTCGTTCGATTCCGGCGGCGGCGCCGACGAGGCACGATCGGCGTTTCGCGCCTCCTGGTAGTACTCGAAGACGCGCAGCAGCACGCCGCGCGACGCATGAGGATTCTCCCACACTGCATCCAGGTGCTCTTCTCGGAAGGCCAGCACATCGGCGGTCGCCGAACCGATCACCACCGTGGCCGCGCGCGGCTTCTTCGTAAAGACGCCCATTTCTCCGACGGTTTGCCCGGCCGAGACACCGCCGACGCGCTCCACGCCGCCGTCGCGATTGAGGAAGACGTGCGCGTCGCCAGACAGCAGCAGGAACATGCCGTCGGATCGCTGCCCCTCCTTGCAGAGGATCTCGCCCGCTGGATAGCGGCGCAGCTCGCCGTGGCGCGCCAGTTCCGCCAGCGTGCTCAACGGCATCTTCTCGAAGAGATCGATGTCGGTCAGCCACGCGAGCTTGACGATGGTGGTCGCCGGCATCACCTCGTACCCGTCGGCGAGCACGATCGATTCGGCGCTGTCGTTCATGGGGTCGGATTCAACGGCCGCCGCGACTTCCTCGACGAACCATGGCGCCTCGTCGCGTCGCGGGTAGAGGCTGCGAAGCACTGACAGTCCTTTCGGTCGATCGGCCCTTGCCAGCGCCATGATGGCCGCACCGCTAATTACCGGATGTGGATCACGGGCGAACGTCGCGTACACGACAGCGGGCTCTGGAGCCATCGCCACTACGTCACGATATGTGACGCTGCCAAGCGAGCCGTCGAGTACAGCCGGCTCGACTGGTGGCCACCCAGCCAACGCGTCCGAGATTCGGCTCTCGACATCTGAGCCGGCGTCGTCTGCTCTCTTCCAGGGCTTGGTTCGCGCCAGGTCCTTCGCCTCGTCGCCGACGAGCCCGTACAGCTCGCCGGCGAAATGCAGCAACACCCCTTCCTGTTCGGCCGCGGCCGCAACTCTGAGCAGCGTGCCCGCGTGCCGGTGCCGCTCCTCTTTGATCCCGCGCGACAGGACGCGGCCGAGTGGGTCGGCGGCAAGCGGAGCGAGATGTTTCAACGAGTACAACGCAGCGCTCAAGCGCCCGACCTCGCGCAGCAGTTGCAGGGTGTGGCCGCGCCAGCCCGCTCCATCCTGATCGATTCGCCGCTGCACGCGCTGATGGTCCTCGGCGCTGATCTGGTAGACCGACTGCAACGTTCGCAGCTCCGACGAGAACCCCGGCAAGCTGGCCAGCCGATCCGGATCGGCGCCCTGCTCCACCGCACGTCCGATCAGCGCCCGCAGCGCGGTACCATAATTCCCGAGCCGCAATTCGTTCTCTTGTTCTTTTCGTGCATCGGGATCGAGCAGGCTCGGGTCTTCGATGCCCAGCTCCTGCAGCATCGCGTGATGCTGATCCTCGGTGACGCCCACTTGCAGCCGAAGTTCCGCCAGCATCGTCAAGCTCTGCGACGAGTTGGTGCGTCCCGTCGAGATCCACTCACGCAGCACGTCCTTGTAGACGCCGTGTTTCTGCTCTTGCGAGATGCCCGGCGCAGTTTTCGCAAGCAAATACACCTCGTCCGGACCGAGATCGTCGAGCGAGCGGCCGTCGAGGAAGCGAGAGAAATCGGTCTTGAACTTCTTCAGCTGTTTCAGCAGCGTGTTCACCACGCTCTCGCGCTGATAGCGCGCCGGGGAGCGGCTCAAGACGCGAACCAGCCAGAGTGTGCTGAGCGTGACGATGAGGGCGTTGAGCGTGGATTGGACCACGGCTGGCATCAAGCGGACGGTCGGGCGGCCGGCAAAGAAATAGAAACTGTTGATCGTGAGGAACGTCGCCACGCTGAACGTGCGATGGAGGAGCACCCGTCGATCCAGCGCGCGGCCCCGGCGGGCCATGACCCACGCGTAGAGCCGCTCGAGGCCACATCCCACGCCGTAGGCAGTGAAGATGAACACGGCTATCGTCAGCGGCGCCGCCAGCAGCTTCGGAATCGGGATGGTCATGCCGCCGATGTAAAACCCCGGTCCGAGCAGTGTCCCGCTCGTCAGCGTGCCAGCCTCGTGTGTCCAGGCGCCCGAGAAGTAGTAGTCCCAGTTTCCGGCGTACAAGAAGAAGTAGGTGTAGAAGGCCCAGACGAGACCAAAGTAGCCGTAGTAAGCGAATCGCCGTCCAGGTGTTTCGAGGGTCTGCCAGTACGCGCGTTCGAGATCGATGTCTGGACACGGCGACACACAACCGACGCAGTTGCTCTGCACGCCGGTCGCAGTGCTCACGCGGCACATCGACTGCGTGATCGGCTGCTTCTGCAGATGCGCCTGGCTCTCGAACAGCCCGTGCGGCTCCGTGTAGATTCGCTGCACCACCGACACGGGACAGATGTAGTTGCACCAGGTCTTCCCGCCGTACTGGTAGCCGACCGCGATCGCCGATGCGATGACGAAGAGAAAGAACAGACCCAAAGCGGGTCCACTGGCGTTGATGCCGATCAAGCGGAGGCACAGCCCGGCAGCGAGCAACCCGAACTGGACGTACCAGAAGTGCTCTTTGAGCCAGGAGCCTGGTTCGATGAGCCGGAGTTTTTCTTCGACGAAGCCGGTGGTCCGGCTGAAGCGTCGCAGCCGCGACTGCGTCCCCAGCATCCGTGGAATTTGCGAGAAAAACGAGAGCGGGCAGACGCGCCGCCACGCCTCGTGGCCGAGGACCATGAGAAACATCGGCAGCCACGGCAGGAGCATCGTCCAGAAGATGCGCACGCCCATCGGGTAGGGCGACTGCTCGAGCACCTTGCCCTGGACGACGACGGCGTGGTCGGCCAGGCGAAACGGACTGGCGAGATTGTCTGGCCGCGTCAGCCAGGGTGTGACGGGGTCGTAGAACATCGAGGCGATGAGGACGAGCCACGCCAAGGCCAGTGTGCCTCGTACCCATCGCATTCGGGTTTCGTCAACCCCGGACCACATAGCTCATTGTCTCGGCATCCGTGACCCGGCTACCGGCATCACTCCCGGCTCTCAGCTCTCGGCTCTCCGCTCTCGGCTCCCGGTTCCCGGTTCAGTTTCTATCTCTGGTCGTTCGCGAAAGTCACCAGGCTCTTGAGGAACGTGATCACGGCATTCTGCTCGTCGCGCGAGAGTTTGGCGTACGCATCGCGCGACTCCTGCGCCTCGCTGCGGCCGGGCTGGCCGGCAGCGGGCGGCGTGTCCTCGCCGTGCATCACGATCGCTTCGGCCAGCGTTCCGGCTCGATCGTCATGCAGATACGGCCCGGTGTTGCCGACACCCCACAGCTCGGCGGTCAAGAACTCGCTGGGCCCGATGAACGCCACCTTGCCGTTCCATTCAAGGGGCGCGAGCGATGAGGTGAGTGGCGCCGTTGGAGTGGGCTCGGCCAACGTCCGCCCCATGTCGTGGCGCTTCAGATCCCCATAGAGCCGCACGAGCGCGCCGCCGCCGGCCGTCTCGACGCGCGGCGCTTCTGCGTCCTTGGCCAAGTCGAACTTGACCGGCCGCTTCGGGTCGTAGTTGGGATCTTTGCTCGCCAGGAAGTGGTCCATGTAGTTGCCGCCACCAGCGAGCGTCGGCTCTTCGAAAATCGTGCTCTTGATCGGCATCTCCGGCACATGGCAGCTCGTGCAACCGATCTTCGCGAAGAGCTCGCGCCCGCTGTTGATCCGGGCGGTCGTCGCCGCGTCAGGTGCGGTGACGAGTCCAAGCTCCGCGAGGTGCCCGATCAGCGTGGGGGTTTCCTGTCCGGCTGTGTACACCGTGATCGCGGTGACGTCGCCTACCGAAAGCTCGCGCGTGACGCCGTCCCCATCTGGATCCTCACCGGCCTTGTCGCTGATCCGCCAGACGAACTCCTCGCCCATCATGCCCATGCCGAAGTTGCCGGCCGCCAAAGTCAGATTGCGAACCGTTGCCACGCTCCCTTTCCAGCCCATGGGCCGAATGACCAGGTCGGGCGACACGCCTCGGACCTGTGACATGTCGAACGTCACGTCCCCTTTGGCGTTTGCCGTCGCGCTGAGCGCACCAAATTCGATGCCGTTCGCCTTGAGCTCCTGCTTCACCGGCGTTCCGGGCTTGGCCTTGGCCTGTTCCACCGCGGCGTCGCGGCTGGCCAGCAACTGCTCGGTCATCCCCTGTGCCAGCAGCTGCAGCAGGCCGTCGCCGAAGAGCGAGGTCGTGGCGCGGGGGTTGAATGGCGGCTTGCCGTCCTGATCGACGTCGAAGAAGACGCGCGTGTGAGACAGGCCGGCGGACGCATCGAACGGCATGCCATGACAGCTGCCGCACGACTGCGCGCCCACCGGAATCGGCTGCCCGCCGCCCGCAGGTCCAACTGAGAAACGATTGACAGGGGCGCCGCCAATGGTGTGCTTCATTCCGACGCCGTCGAGTCCGTTGTACGGCGTGTGGAACAGGAGGGCCCCCGCTTCAAACAGCTGGGCATTGGTCATCGACCCGGCGGCGATGTCCTTCGACTCCAGATGCTTCTCGAACGGAAAGGCCTTCTTCTCGTCGAGATCGATGGTCGGCAATTTCTTGGCGGGGGCGGCTGGCGGCGGCGTCGCCGGGGTTCCGCTGCAGCCCGCGACGGCCACGACGGCCGCGGCGGCGAAATACCTCGACAGTTCCGAAAATCCCAGTCGTACGAATCGCATCAACTCCTCCCACAAGAACGATGAGTCACATACCCTATGGGACCGAGTCGTGGAGTGCAAGGGGCGAATACGTCGCGCTCCGTAGCGCTGTCAAGGCAATTCGTCCCGCGCGACCCGGTGTAGACTGAAGACGCGGTCGGCTCTCAGCCTCGTCCTCAGCCGCATACTCAACACAGTTGGAACACGCACAGCCTTTTCATCCCGTCGTTTCACGCTGGTTCTCAGAACAGCTCGGCCAGCCCACGCCAGCGCAAGTCCGTGGCTGGAAAGAGATTCGTGCGCGAAGGCACACGCTGATCGCGGCGCCGACGGGCTCCGGCAAGACACTCGCGGCCTTCCTGGCCGGACTCGACGAGCTGTTTCGGGAGGGGCTGCAATCGCCGCTTCCCGACGAGACCCGAATCGTCTACGTGTCGCCGCTCAAGGCGCTGAGCGCCGACATTCACAAGAACCTGGCGCTGCCGCGACGCGGCATCGCCAACCTGGCCAGTGAGCTCGGGCTCCCGGTCCCGCGAATCACCGCAGCGGTCAGGACCGGCGACACGACCTCGTCCGAGCGCGCGCGCATCCTGCGAACGCCGCCGCACATTCTGGTGACGACGCCGGAGTCCCTGTTTCTGCTGCTGACGGCCGCACGCAGCCGTCAGATGCTGCGCACGGTGCATACCGTCATCGTCGACGAGATTCACGCCGTCATCGGCACGCGCCGCGGAGCGCATCTCGCGTTGTCCCTCGAACGGCTGCAGCAGGTCGCCGAGTCGCCGCTGGTTCGGGTCGGGCTGTCGGCGACCCAGCGCCCCATCGAGGCCGTGGCCCGCTACCTGGTCGGCAGCCACGGTTCATGCGCCATCGTCGATGAGGGACACGCGCGGCCGTGGGATCTCCAACTCGAGCTGCCGAAGTCCTCGCTCGAAGCGGTGATGTCACACGAGGTCTGGCAGGACTATTACGATCGCCTGGCCGATCTGATCCGCGCGCATCGGACGACGATCGTCTTCGTCAACACGCGCCGTCTGGCCGAACGGGTCGCGCGGCACCTGAGCGAACGGCTCGGCGAAGACGCCGTGACCGCGCATCATGGCAGCCTCGCGAAGGAGAAGCGGCTCGATGCGGAGACGCGCCTCAAGAGCGGCCAGCTGAAGGCCCTGGTGGCGACCGCGTCGCTCGAGTTGGGCATCGACATCGGCCACGTCGATCTCGTCTGCCAGATCGGCTCGCCGCATCGCATCGCCACGCTGCTGCAACGGGTCGGCCGATCGGGTCACACCATCTCCGGCACGCCTAAGGGCCGCGTGTTCCCGATGTCCCGAGACGACCTCGTCGAAACGCTCGCGCTGCTGCGCGCGGTCCGCCGGGGTGAGCTCGACTCAGTGGTCTCGCACGATGCGCCGCTCGACGTGCTGGCGCAGCAGGTGGTCGCCGAGACGGCGTGCTGCGACTACAGCGAGAGCGATCTGTTCGACGTCGTCCGGCGCGCCCGACCCTATCACGCGCTCGAACGCGAGGCTTTCGATCGCGTCGTCTGGATGGTGTCAGAAGGCTTTTCGACCCGCCGGGGACGACGAGGGGCGCTCGTGCATCGCGACGAGGTGAACCAGCGGCTTCGCGGCCGGCGAGGCGCCCGCATGCTGGCGTTGACCTCGGGAGGGGCCATTCCCGAGGTGGCCGACTATCGTGTCCTGCTCGAGCCGGACGACACCTTCATCGGCACCATCAACGAGGACTTCGCCATCGAGAGCACGGCGGGCGATGTCTTCCAGCTCGGCAACGCCTCGTGGCAAGTCCTGAAAGTCGGGACCGGTGTCGTCCGCGTCGCCGACGCAAAGGGCGCGCCGCCAACGCTCCCCTTCTGGCTTGGCGAAGCGCCGGCGCGGAGTGATGAGCTGTCTCGTGAAGTGAGTGACCTGCGGGGCGGCATCGAGCAGCGGCTCGACGCCTCTCCAATCGAATGGCTCTGCGCCGAGACCGGCGCCAACCCGGATGCCGCCTCGCAAGCCGTCACCTACATGGCCGAGACACGCGCGGAGCTGGGAGCCATCCCGACGCAGCAAACGCTCGTCCTCGAGCGCTTTTTCGACGAGTCGGGCGGCATGCAGCTCGTGCTGCACGCGCCGTTTGGCAGCCGCATCAACAAGGCGTGGGGCCTGGCACTGCGCAAGCGGTTCTGCCGGCAGTTCAATTTCGAATTGCAGGCAGCGGCAACCGAAGACGCGCTGCTGTTGTCGCTCGGTCCGCAGCACTCGTTCCCGCTCGCCGATGTCTTTCGCTATCTGCATCCCGCGACAGCGAAGGATGTGCTCGTGCAGGCACTGCTGGATGCGCCGGTGTTTCAAACCCGGTGGCGGTGGAACACGACCATCTCGCTCGCCGTCCCGCGATTCAAGAGTGGAAAGAAGGTGCCGCCCCAGCTGCAGCGGATGCAGGCGGACGATCTGCTCGCGGCGGCATTCCCGGATGCGGCGGCCTGCCTGGAAAACATTCCCGGCGACCGGCAGATTCCCGACCATCCTCTGGTGTCCCAGGCGATTCGAGACTGCCTGGAAGAAGCGATGGACTTCAACGGCCTGGCTCGGGTGCTCGAGCGAATCCATGCCGGCGAGCTGCAACTCGTCACTCGCGATACGCCTGAACCTTCGCCTCTCGCGCACGAGATTCTCAACGCGCGGCCCTATGCGTTCCTGGACGATGCGCCGCTGGAAGAGCGGCGGACGCAGGCGGTCTACGCCCGTCGCGCGGGCGAGCCCTCCTCGGCTCGCGATCTCGGCGCGCTGGATGCCGATGCGATCGCGCGCGTCCGTGACGAGGTCCGGCCAGACCCTCGCGATCGGGATGAGCTGCACGACGCAGTGGCCACGAGCGGTGTGATGACCGTCGCCGAAACCTCCGACATCGCGCCCGACTTCTTCGATCAGTTGACTCGCACTGGCCGACTGACACGAGCGGAGGTCTCGGCATCGACCGCGCTCTGGGTCGCGGCCGAGCGCGTCCCGGAGCTCCTCGCCCTGCATCCGAACGCGATCCTCGAACCGCCAGTTGTTCCGCCGGCAAGTCGTGCCGGCCGGTCGTGGTCGCGCGAGGACGCGCTGGTCGAGTTGCTTCGCGGGCGCGTCGCGATCGAGGGCCCGACGAGCGCCGCAGCGCTGGCGACGCTGCTGGCGGCCGATCGCACGGCGATCGATATCGCGTTGATCGAGCTCGAGAGCCAGGGCGTGGTGTTACGTGGACGATTCACGGCCGCTGCCACGGACACCGAATGGTGCGATCGCCGGCTGCTCGCGCGCATTCACCGCTATACGCTCAATCGGCTCCGCGCCGAGATCGAGCCGGTCACCATCGCCGACTTCACGCGCTTCCTGTTCGCGTGGCAGCACCTCGATTCGGCGAATCAGCTTGAAGGACAGGAAGGGCTGCGCGCCATCATCGGCCGCCTCGATGGCTTCGAGCTTCCAGCC
Organism: uncultured Acidobacteriota bacterium; assembly: GCA_963773045.1. GTDB lineage: Bacteria > Acidobacteriota > Vicinamibacteria > Vicinamibacterales > UBA2999 > 12-FULL-67-14b. The sequence continues at coordinate 139,647 of CAVYZT010000007.1, forward strand.
AAAGCGTGGGAGCGCTCGGTCTTGCCGGCACGATTGCAACGCTACGAGCCGTCGATGCTCGACATGCTGTGCCTGACCGGGGAGGCTGGATGGACGCGCCTTTCAACCACCAAGGACACGAAGGACGCAAAGGACGCGAAGGACACGAAGAACACAAAGAGCACAAGGGCCGCGCTCCTGCTGATCGAGCATCGTGATGCCTGGCAGGCGCTGCGGTTCGCCGACGAATCGGAGCGGGAATCGATCGAGCGAGGCCTGGACGCCGAAGCACTTCGGGTGCTGGCGCTCTTGCGCGCGCGAGGCGCGTCGTTCTTGCGCGATGTCGCTCAGGGGTGCGAGCTCGACGAGACGGCGCTCGCGACCGCGATGGCCCGGCTGGTGGCATGCGGCCTGGTCACGTCCGATGCCTTTGCCGGCATCCGGGCAATCGCCAGAGCGCTTCAGCAGGACCCACCGGCATTCGACCGGCGGAGGGATCAGGCAGGCCGCTGGTCCGCAGTGCCGCCAGTGGCCCAGATGCCTCGCGAGCCCGCGATCGAGGTTCAGGCTCGGGCGCTGCTGAACCGTTACGGCGTCATTTTTCGTCGGCTCCTCGTCAGAGAAACCAACGCGGCCACGTGGCGGGAACTGTCGACTGTTTATCGCCGGCTGGAAGCACGCGGGGAGATCCGCGGCGGCCGCTTCGTCGCGGGTGTGTCGGGTGAACAGTTCGCGCTTCCTGACGCCGTGGAGCGGCTGCGCGAGATTCGTCGATCGGGCCGCGACGGCCGCTTCATCATCATCAGCGCCGCCGATCCGCTGAACCTGACCGGCATTCTCACCAGCGGCGACCGCGTCCGCGCCGTCACGTCGAGCAAGATCGTCTATCGCGACGGCGTCGCTTTGGCCGCGCTCGAGGGCGACTACCTGCGTCAACTGACCGACATCGAGCCGTCAATCTCGAGCGAGGTCGCCTCGATTCTCGCCGGCCGCCGCATCGAATCGGTGACGAGCGGCTTCGTCGGCCGCTGACTCGTTCCCTCGGCGCCTTTGGAACCCTCTCCCGATCTCCTCTGGCTCCTGACCTCTCGGGCTCACCCGATGTTTGCGCCGATCCGCGCTCCCGAGCCAGAATCGGGACTTCTGTGACCGTCGCCAGCACCCACCGCCTGCATCCGCGCCATGTTGAAGTCACGCGCCCCTCGATGACCATCGACGGGCACGTCCTTCACGACGTGAAGCTTGGCGGGTGGATCTACGGGCCCGAGGTTGGCACCGCGCCGGCCGCCGTCATTGTCGGCGGCATCACGGCTTCACCATTTCCGTTCGGCGACGGGCGCGCGCACGGCGATGAACCGGTCGAGGCGTGGTGGCCGGCTCTTGGCGCACCGGACCTGATTGACCCAGAGCGGCATACCGTCCTCTGCCCGTGCTGGCCTGGCAACGGATCGACGTGGAGCGGGTTTGACGATCCCACCACGACCCCTGCGATCTCGGTGCAAGGCCTGTCCGACCTGGTCGCCGCCTGGCTCGAAGGCTGCGGCTGCAAGACGCCTGTGACGTGGGTCGGCGCGAGTCTCGGCGGAATGGTCGGCGTTGCCTTCGCGGTGCGGCATCCGGAGCGCTGTGGCAAGCTCGTGGCGATTTCAGCCGGCCTGCGGCCCGACGGTTGGGGCACCGCCACCCGCCACCTGCAGCGAGAGCTGGTGCGAGACGGGCTTCGCAACGGCGACCTCCCGACTGGCATGATGCGCGCGCGGCAGCTGGGCATGCTGACCTATCGCGGACGCGACGAGCTCGACACGAGATTCGGCAAGCTCCTGCCGGAGCTCGAGCGCCCGCCGGTCGCCGACTACTTGGATCATCACGGACGCAGGTTTGCCGAGCGCTTCCCGGTCAAGACGTTCCTGCTGCTGAGCGAGGCGATCGATCGCGGCATCGTCGCCGAGGACGCGCGGGCACGGCGCGCCTCGCTCGATCGTGTCACGGCGGAGACGATCATCGTCGGCGTCCCGGGCGACATGCTGTTTCCCTTCGCGCTGCAGGTCGAACTGCATCGCGAGCTGCAAGCCGCCGGCGCGCAATCGTCGCTGTGGAAGCTCGAGTCGCTCTATGGGCACGACGCCTTTCTCGCCGACCAGGATCGGCTGGCCGACGTGCTGCGCGGCGCGGGCGCGTTTGGCAGCGAGATTCGCGACAGCGCGCGGCCGCGCTACGAGGGCGTCGGCGTCGAGCCGGTTCACGAAGTGCGCATCGGCATGGTCGGCTGCGGCACCGTCGGCCGGGGCGTGCTCGAGATCATCGAGAAACAACGCCAGGCGGTCGCCGATCGCTATGGAGTGCGCTTCCGCGTGTCGAAGATCGCCGTGCGCGACATCCACCGGGATCGCGGGCCGCTCGCGGCCGGTATTCCGCTGACCGATCTGCCGCTCGAACTGGTGAGCGATCCTGAAGTCGATGTCGTGGTCGAAGTGGCCGGCGGAATGGCGATGGAGCCGATCCTCAGGACCGCGCTCGCGACCGGCAAACCGGTTGTGACGGCCAACAAGGCGCTGCTGGCCGCGAAGCTCGATCAGCTCGGCGTGCTGGCACAGCGCACCGCGACGCCGCTCTACTGCGAAGCGGCGGCGGCCGCGGCGTTGCCGATCATCCGGCACCTCAGTCACCGCGCCGACGAGATCGACAGTCTCTGGGGCATCGTGAACGGTACGAGCAACTTCGTCCTCACCCGGCTCGAGCAGGACGAGATGTCGATCGACGCCGCGGTACTGGACGCGCAGTCCAGAGGCCTGGCCGAGGCCGATGCGTCCGCAGACATCGACGGCCAGGACGCCGCCGACAAGCTTTCGATCCTCACCTATCGCGCGTTCGGCGCGTGGGTGCGGCCGACCGACTTCCCGGTGCGCGGCATCCGCGATCTCACACCGGCCGACTGCGATCTGGCCGAGTCGATGGGCTGCCGGATCAGACTGATCGCGCGAGCGACACGGTTGAACGGCGGGCTCGACATGGCAGTGGAGCCGCTGCTGCTTCCGTCCTGGCACTTGCTGGCGTCGGTCGAAGAGGAATACAACGCGGTTTACCTGCGCTGCGCCTCTTCAGGCGACCTCAGCCTGTTCGGCATGGGTGCCGGCGCAATGCCGACGGCGACCGCGGTGCTTGGCGATCTCATCGATCTCGCGCAGGACAACTCGGTCCGCTGGCCCGAGCCGCATGCGCTCCCGCTCGCACGTGCCGGCAGCGGCCTGGAACCGGCGCCGCGGCGCCACTTCCTCCGCGTCGTCGCCGACCCGCATCCGGGCCTGGAGCGCCGCGTCGACAGCCTGGTGCGCCGTCTTGGCTTGATGGCGCAGAACCACGCCGGCCGCGCCGACAACGAGTGCCTCTATCTGGCGTTCATGATCTCGCCGAGCGCCGATGAGAAGGTCGCCGAGCTCCAGGACGCCGTCTCCAGGCTCGCGCGCGTTCGGAAGAGCCTCTGCCTCGGAGTGCTCGAGTGATTGGAGCGGCCGGGATCAGAGCGTGGCTCGATCCGGCGGGCTGTCCGGCGGAGCGGCCGCCGTTCGACGCCATGGCCGCAGAGACTCGTCATCTGCACGAAGCGCTCGACGCGCACGCACAACGGACGGGGCTTCCCTACCTTCATCCCGACGATCCCACGGTCCAGCTCGATCTGTTTGGATCGGCACGCGCCATTCAGTGGCAGGAGGGCAAAGCCGCGTTTCTGTTTGCGAGCGAGGGCTGCTGGTCGGTGCTGCCCCATCTCTACGCGCGCTACGGCACGACGGCCACCGCCGATCTCATCGCGCGTCTGAAGGCCATCGAGCAGGCGGGCTGCGCGCTCGTCTGCGACTCCGGCATGCAGGCCACTGCGCTGGTGTTCGACGTCCTGCTCGAACCTGGCACGCACGCGGTGCTCATGCGCCAGGTCTACAACAAGACCCGCACGTATCTCGAATGGCTGGCCAATCGAGTCGGCGCAAGCGTCACCGTGGTGGACGATGGAGACGCGGAGGCGCTGCGAGCGGCCATCCAGCCGGCCACCCGGTTCGTCTTTGCCGAGACCTATACGAATCCGTTGCTCCGCGCGCAGGATCTGGACTCGCTCCTTGGCATCGTCGCCGACGCGAGGTCGGCGGCGCCGGCGCTCAAGCTGGTGATTGATTCGACCATCGCAACACCGTGGGCGTTTCGCACGCCTCTGCTGTCTCGCGGCATCGACGTGGTGGTGGCCAGCGGCACCAAATCGCTGAGCGGCAGCGACCGAGACCTCTGGGGCTACGTCGCCACCAACGATACGCCGTTCGCCAACTCGGTCATGGATCTGATGGCGATGCGCGGCGGCATCCTCGATTGGCGGCGAGCGACGGCCATCGTGTCGGGCTTCGATCGCACCGACGAGATGCACGCGCGTCGTTCTGCAACCGCAACCCGCGTGGCGGCGTTTCTCGCGACCCACCCGAAGGTCAGCGAGGTGTTCCATCCGTCGCTGCCGTCGCATCCTGATGCCACGGCGATCGCCAGGGATTACACCCGCTATGGGTCGCTGCTCTCGTTTCGAGTGGCCGGCGCCGACGAGGAGCGCACGCGGCATTTCGCGGACGTCCTGGCGACCTGCGTGATCGTCCGCTACGCATTGTCGTTCGACGGGCTGGCCACGAAGGTCAACCACCACAAGACCGTGTCCGAGTACTTCACGCCGATCGATCGGCTAAAGCGCAACGGATTTGATCGCTTGATCCGGTTGGCCGTGGGTCTCGAGGATGCGGACGACTTGTGCGCCGCGCTGAACTGGACGCTGCATCACGGGGGCGAGATTTCGACTGCAGAGGTCGAAGCCTGGCAGCGGGACAGAATGGTGGAACTGGGAGTCGGCTGAATCTTTTGATCTGGTGAAGTGGTGACCGGATGATCGATCTGGAGAGCTGGTGATCTGATGATCTGTTGAGCGATCTGGTGACCTATCTCGTGATCTTGCTCGGTCGCGATCAATCGATCTCGAGATAGATCACCAGATCGATCAACAGATCAAGACCTCACCAGATCACCAGTTCGATCACAAGCTCACGACATCACAAGATCAACAGATTCGCCACCCCACTTATCGTCCGGCGGCTTTGCGTCCCATTTCGACGGCCTTGAATCCCGGGTCGCCCCAATTCATGACGAACACGCTGAAGCCCTGCTTCATGCGCATCTCGATGTCGTTGGGCGTCGCCGGGTATCCACACGGCACGTTGAACTCTTTGCAGGCCGAAAGTACCTGCTGAATCGCCGCTTCCCACGCCGCTTCGTCCAGCTTGCGCTGCCCGTTGGCGTCGGTCGTCGAAAAGACGCCACGCAGGGTGCCGGCGCCCGGCCACAGCACGCCGATGCCCTTCACGGCGGCAATCTCACGAACCTTGGCGAGACCGGCCTTGCTCTCGACGATGGTCCAGTTGACGAGCTCGCCATTGGGATTGAGCGGCCAGAGATCCGCCTTCTCCTTGTATTCCTTCTCGCTCATGCCCCAAAACGCCGGCCCGCCGCCGACATCCTCCGGCCGCGTGCCGCCCTTCGACTTGAAGCGCATCGCCGCCAGTCCGGCCTTCACTTCCTCCGCGCTCTCGACGCCGACGAACATGATGCCCGTGACGCCGAGATTCAGCTGCTTGCTGATGTTCGCCGAGGCCTTCACCGGGTCGGGCGCGATCTCGTGTGTCTTGACCACGATCGAGTGATTCAAATGCGGATGCGGTGACTTCAGCAGGATGCCGGCCGCGCTCATCCCGGTCATCAACTCGCCGAACGCCGGGAAGGCGCGATCGAAATCGCCTTCCATGCTGCCGTCGAAGATGAAATCGCTGATCGGATAATCAACCGCTTGCTTGGCGAGCTGTGCCGGCGTCTTGGGATCGACCGGCGCCGCCGGTGCGGCGCCCGGAGGTCCCCCGCGCCGATTGCTCGGCGCATAGAGACCAAAGACCGGCTTCTTCTGCGAGAGCAGCTCGACCATCGGGTTGAACCGGCGCGAGTCCTGAGCGAAGGTGAGCCCACCGACCAGCGAGACAGCCGCGAGGGCGAATGGAAGTCGTGACCGCATATTTGGAATCATTCGTTGCAAGCGATGAACGTACGTTGGCCGCGGAGTCGCGGAGTCATTCGGCCAAGCATCCTCCGCCTTCCGTGTTTCCGCGATTCCGTTCTTCAGTGCGCGCTTAGCAACTCACGCACTTGTGGTTGTTCTTCGCGCCCAGGCTCTCGAGCAGCTTGATCGTCTCGGGATAGGGCTGCGTGCGCTGCACGGGACCGTTGGCCATGTCAACCGTGGTCTGCCCCCGGCGATTCACCTTCTTGACGTCGGCGCCCTTTGACACGAGGTACTCAATCATCTCGTTATCGCCACGCGAGGCGGCGTTGTGCAGCGCCGTGTTGCCGTCTTCGTCTTCGGCATTGACGTCCACCTGCAGTTCCTCGACCAGATACTTCACCGCCGCCAGCATGCCGGTCGGCGCAAAGCGATGCGCGTTGCCCGCGAATCCTTCTCCGTATCCCGCGCCTGCGGCCGCGGCCATCGGAGGCGTTCCCGGGCCGCCAACCGGCAGCGGCACGCGTGGCGGCGCCGCATTGGCGTCGCCGCTGCGCGTCCCCGCCTGGAAGTCGCCGCGAGCCGCCGGCTTCATCGACGGGATGAACGGATCGGCACCGCGCGACACGAGCAGCTTCATGGCCGCGATGTCGCTGGCATAAGCGGCACGCCAGAACGGCGTCGCGCCGGAGTCGTCCGTGCGGAGCAGATCGAAGTTGTACTGCGTGAACCACGTGTTGCGGTTGACGCGCGCGTTGGCGTCGGCGCCTTTGTCCAGGAGCTTGGTCATCAGCTCGAGATAACCGATCTGCTGCTGCAGATAGGCACGCGGTTGCGGATAGAACGACCGCGGCTGCCACTGGACGTTCACCACCGCGTAGAGCGGCGTCACGCCACCCTCGCTCGCGAGATTCGGGTTCGCGCCGTTGTCGAGCAGGTAACTCGCCAGATCGAAATATCCGTTGATGCAGGCGACCAGGAGAGGCGTGGTGAGATCGCCGGCGCCTCGCTGGTTGATGTTCGCGCCGGCCTTGATCAGCGCCTCTGCGGTCGACATCGCGCCCTGACGAGCCGCAAAGTGCAATGCGGCCAGGCCGCCGTGCTTGCCGATCAGCTCGTTGTACGAGAACGGGCGGGTGACACCGGGGATGTCCTTCGCCCCCGGCTGCGGACGGGCCGCCTGACGCTGCGGCTGCTGGCCGTCGAGCAGATCGTTCTCCACCTTCAACGCCGAAAATCTTCGACGCGCGAGGTCATCCCCAGGTCGGCGCCGCGAGCGATGAGGAACTTCACCACGTCGATGCGATCGGACGCCGCCGCAAACATCAGCGCCGTCTGGCCGTTGGCCTTCTCCGAGGCATTGAGGCTGGCGCCGTTTTCGACGAGCATTCGAACCGAATCGACGCTTCCCGACGCGGCGGCGTGCATCAGCGCCGTTGCGCCCGTCGTCGTTTGCGCGCCCACCGGCGATCCGGCGGCAATGAGCGGAGCGATGACGCCGGCGTTTCCAATCTGGCTCGCAAGGTGAAGCGGCGTGTAGCCGCCCAGACGTGTCTTGGCCGACACGTTGGCGCCGGCGTAGAGCAGCATTTGCGCGATCTCGGCATCGCCGTTCAGCGCCGCCCAATGCAGCGCGGTCATGCCGTCGCCTTGAGCGGCGTTGACGTCGTTGCCCTCCTTGATGAGCTTCTTGACGGCGGCGGCGTCACGGCCCTGAGCCGCCTCGGCGATGGGAGTCTTGCTCTGCGCCACCACCGATCCGATCGACAAGCTGGCGATGGTCAGAGCCGCCAGGAGGCCACGCGCGATTCTGGTTTGGGTCATATCAGGCTCCCGCCGCGACCGTCGTCGACGGCGCCGCGTTGAGATCCATCGGCTTCGTGCTGTCGCCAAACGTGTCGATGTCCACGCCGACCAGCTTGAGCGCCGCGAGCATCGCGTTCGCCATCGGCGTGCCGTCGGCGGCCTTGATGTGCAAATTGCCCTTCAACTTGCCACCCGCGTGACCCGCGAGAAACAGCGGGCAGCGCTTGTGGTTGTGCACGTTGGAGTTCCCCATCGGCGAGCCGTAGAGCAGCAGCGAGTTCTCGAGCAGGTTGCTGTCGCCGTCGGGGGTCTCCTTGAGCTTCTTGAGGAAGTACGGCACCAGGCTCACGTGGTACTTGTTGATCTTGGCCAGATCCTGAATGCGATCCTCGCGCTCCTGATGATGCGACGCGATGTGGAAGCCGGTCTTGACGCCGGTCTCCGGATACACGCGGTTCGAGACGTCGCGGCTGAGCTTGAAGGCGACCACGCGCGTGACATCTGATGCGAAGGCGACGACCTGCATGTCGAACATCAACTTGACGTGCTCGTCGTACGAGTCCGGCACACCAATCGGCGCGCCCGGCAGCTCGCGCGCCTCGCCGGAACTGTTCTGCGCCTCCACCTTCTGAATGCGCCGCTCGATTTCCCGCACATCGTCCAGGTAGTCCGCACAGACGGGCGCGGTCCGCCGCGCCGAGGTTGTTCTTCAACTGATTCGTGGACTGCGTCACCCAATCGAGGATGCTGCGATCGCGGCGACGGCGGGCGGCTCGAGCCTCGGGCGTCGCGCCAATGCCGAAGAGTTGATCGAAGACCGCGCGCGGATCGCGCACCATCGGGAGCGGCTCTCCCGGCGTCGCCCAGCTGATCGAGTCGGTGTACGCGCACGAGTAGCCGTAGAAGCAGCCACCGGCCTGATCGACGTTCTCGACGCACAGCTGCATCGAGGGCATTGGCGTCTCCTGCCCGAACCTCTGCGCGAAGAGCTGATCGAGCGACGTGCCCGCCTTGAGGTCCGACCCTTGCGTCTGATGCGGATGCGACTGGGTGAGGAACACGGCCGCCGATCGGAAGTGATCGCCGCCGATCTCCGGCGGCAGGAATGCCTCGGCGTTGCGCACGTCACAGTTGCTGACGATGGTGAGGTAGTCGCGCCAGGGCTCGAGCGGCGACAGCGCCGTCGGGCTCAGGTCGAAGGCCGATCCCGTCGCGGCCGGCGCCCACAGGTTCTTCTCCATCCCGTAGGCCGTGCTGCCCGCGGCGCCGTGCACCATTTCCATGGCGACCAGGCGCATCTTGCGATCGGCTGCAGCGGCGCGGACTGCCGGAACCATGGCGTCGAGCAGCGGCAGCGCGATCGTGGCGCCCAGGCCCTTCAAAACGGTCCGGCGATGGAGGTGCTTCTGAGAAATGAACGTCATAAGGGTTTGCTCTCTACCTGACTAGGCCCGCTTTCGGCTTCCGGCTATCGGCTATCTGGAGCGTTCTTGCTGATTGCTGAAAGCTGACAGCTGATGGCTGCTCGGGTGTTTGATGGCTCGCCACCGGCGCGGGGGCAGTGGTGCTGACGGGAGCCATGCTGCCCATGGTGAACAGCGGGCTGCTGGCGATGGCCTGAACAAAGGCCGAGATCTTGTAGTTCTGCCGGGCGGCGTCCTTGATGACTTTGCGGACCGCCCACATGTCGGCCGGTTCGATGCGGCGCCCAAGCGCATACGTCATCAGGTTCTCGGTGAAGCTCAGCAGCAATACGTCCTGATGCTTCAAGAGCGCCGCGCGCAGCCCGGCCGGGCCGCTCATCGGCGTGCCGTCGTAGAGCGTCCCGTCGGCATCGACCGGTACCCCTGAGTCCTTGATTCGCCACTTGCCGGTGACGTCGAAGTTCTCGAGCGCGAGGCCCAGCGGATCGATCACGCGATGACACGACATGCACTGCGGGTTCTTGCGATGCTGCTCCATGCGCTCGCGCACCGAGAGCACTTTCCCGTCGGCCGTTCCCTTGGTTTCCTCGAACAGCGGCACCCCAGGCGGCGGTGGCGGCGGCGGCGAGCCCATCAGCACTTCCATCACCCACTTGCCGCGCATCACCGGCGAGGTGCGGTCGGCGACCGAGGTCAAAACCAGCACGCTACCCTGCGTGAGAATGCCGCGCCGCTCTGGCGGAAGCGTCACGCGCCGGAAGGCGTTGCCGGTGATGTTGGGAATGCCGTAGTGGCGCGCGATGCGCTCGTTCACAAACGAGTAATCCGCGGTGATGAGGTCGAGAATGCTCCGGTCTTCGCGGACGAGGCTGTCGAAGAACAGCTCGGACTCCTTGATGAACGCATCGCCCAGTGTCCGGTCGAAGTAGGGATAGGCCACTGCGTCGGGCAACACCGTATCGACGTCGCCCAAGCGCAGCCACTGGCGGGCGAATCGCGTCGAAAGGGCGACCGATCGCGGATCGGTCAGCATGCGCGCAACCAGCTTCTCGTAGCCACCAGGGGCGCGCAGTCCGCCTTGCCCGGCCGTCTTCGCCAGCTCGGCATCGGGCCCCGCATCCCACAGGAAATACGACAGCCGCGAGACCAGCTCGGCATCGCCCAACCGGTAGGAGTCGCCGGCCTTCAACGTCTGCGGTGCGGTCTCCAGACGGAAAAGGAATTGCGGGCTCGCGAGAATCGCTTCGATCGCCGCGCCGATGGCGTACTCGAACGGGCCTTCTTTCCGGCCTTCGGCGTAGAAACGCATCAAGCCGTTGAAATCCCGATCGGTGAGCGTGCCGCGGAACGCCTGCATCGCCAGCTGCCTGACGATCTTGCCGGCGCAGACCGGCTCATCGGCCGCGGAAGTCGGACGGCACGTGAAGACCTTGCGGCGGCTTGGCGTATCGGACACGCCGGTGACGCGGTACGGCCCGACGATGCTGAAGTCCTTGACGTGGGGAAGGGTGGTGATGCCAACCGCCACGCCGATCTGCGTGTCGGCCAGCGTGTGATCGATGGGCGCGATCAAATCGTTGACCGGTCCTTCGAAGCGCTGAATGAACGCGGCGGTGACGCGCTGCACGCCGGCCTTGATGTGGGTGGGCGGCGTCTTGAGCGAAAGGCCAGTGGTCGTCTCCGCCATGCGCGGGCTGATGTCCAGCAGCGCCTTGCGCTCGCCGTTCACCGAGATCTCGACCTGCTCGCCGGCGTTGGGCCCACCGAACAGGACGCCGCAGGCGTTCGAGTGCAGCTCGACTTTGAACACGTAATCGCCGTCGGCCGGGAACGTGTGCTGCACTGACACACCACCGCGGGTACCGAACGGCGCGCCTTCCACGCGCGCCAACTGCGACGCGGTCTTCGGCACCCGGTAATTGGTTTCCGACGCGGCCGCCTCGGGATCGCCGATCGCCAACGCGGTCACCTTGCTCGCCGCGCGGAGGTAACCGTCGAGCAGCGTCGCCGAGAACGCCTGCGCGTCGGCCACGTTGTCGAAGCCGGCGCTGATAGTGTCGGCCGGGAGGAACGCCGCGACGTCGACATCGAGGCCGAGCAGATCCTTGATGGCGCGTCCATATTCCGCGCGATTCAGCCGCTGAAACGGACGTGAGCCCGGGATTGGGATTGAGCGCCGCGGCGCGATCGACGCGCGTCTCGAGGCTCGGTCAACAGCGCCTGCAGCTGCGCGCGGCTCCGGCCGCTTCATGCCCGGCGGCGGCATCATCCCCGTCCGCAGCTTGCGGATCATCTTCTCCGTCGTCTCGACATGCGTCGCCGCTTCTGCCGCGTCGAACGTCATCAGCGACAGCTGACCGGCCTTCATCCGATCGTTGTGGCAGCCGGTGCAATAGGTCTTCACCATCGCCGTCTGATCGGCGGCGCTCAACGCTTCGCCTGCTGGCGTGCGGCGGCGCGCGCTTGAGTCGGAGCAGACGTTGACGCGGTGGGATGGGATGGCGACGGTGCGGCTGGCGTTGGCGGGCCGGTGCTGCAGTTTTGGCGACTGGAGCCGGCGTCGGCTTCGGCGCGCAGGCTGCGGCGCGGACTGCGCGGCGAGAAGCCAAGCTGGAATCACGGCCACGATGGCCGCGATAGCGAATCGTTTCATTTTCGGTCCGGATGCTCGGCGCGAACGCCGGGTATTGGCCGTCGAATTCTGCGGACAGTATATCGCGACTAAGTGCAAGAAGGGCCGAGACATCCGGTGACAAAGCAGGAGGCTGAGCCGTCTCGAAAACGGTCATCAGTAGCGTCAATTGGCGCCCTGTTGAGTGGCCGCAAATTCGCGCCGATGACGCGCGACGTCCTTCTTCAAGTCCGCCATCAGACGAAGGAACGGCGGGTAGTCGCGCAGCGGCGCGAAGTGCGGGTCGTCTCGAAAACCCGCATGGTTGGGAAACCCTGAGGTTCCCGCTTTTCTCAGCGTCGCGACACTCCGCGCCTTCTCTCCCAGCACTGCCTGCGCCGCAGCGACCAGGTGGAAGGTGTGGTGGTTGTGCACGAGAGATCGGCCGGCCAGCGCCTTGGCAATCGCGGCGCGCGCCTTCACACTGCGCCCCTCTTTGGCGTGAAGCAAGGCATCGTAGGCTGCCAGCATCGAATCCGCCCCGACGGCCTGACGCGATTCGCGAATGCAGCGATCGGCATCGCCGTGCTGATGCCTGTAAATCGGCATCATCGGGCGAAACAGGTTGGCATAGAGCCCACCGTGATCGATAGCGAGCGCACGCTCGGTAAAGCTCGCCGCGCGCTCGTAATCGCGATCTTCGAAAAATGTTTGCCCGAGAAACGACAAGGCGACCGGATCGTTGGGATGCGATGCCAGCGCCGAGGTCAACGCGGCACGTGCGTCATCCTGCAGGCAGACGTGATACAGGATGATGCCCTGATAGACCCAGGCTGGATGACAGCCGGCATTCAGCCGTAACGCTGCCGCAGTGGATCGCAGGGCCGGGCCAACCTTGAACCCGATCGCCGGCGTCCAGAGAACCCGCGCCTGCGCGCTATGCGCGAGCGCACTGTGCGGATTCAGCGCCAGCGCTCGGCGAATCGCGCGCTGCGCGTCCTGCAGCCACTTGCCATCCGGCTCGAAGGACAGCTGCATGACGACCCGGGCCTCACCCAAACGCGCCCACGCATCGGCAAAGGTCGGGTCCAGACGAGTCGCGTCCTCGAGCATGTCGATGGCGCTGCGCGTATCCCATCGGTTGAAGGTCACCAGCCGGTCCGAAGCGCGCAAGAAGAGCTCGTACGACGTCGCGTTGGCGGTTGGAGGCTTGGATGGTCCGGACGTGCCTCGCGCTGCGTCGACACCCAGCGCGCGCCCGAGGCTCTCGGCGACATCGTCCTGGAGCGCGAACAAGTCGGACGTATCGGCATCGTGCCTCGTCGAGCTGAGCAGCTCACCGGTATGCACCAATCGCGCTTGCACGTGCACGCGCAATCGCCGATCGAGACGCTGCACGCTGCCGTCCACGATGACATCCACATTCAGCTCGCGGCCTGCCAACAGCGGGTCGGTCAGCCCGCTCGCGTAACGCATCACGGCGCTCGTCGGCCGAACGAGCAGCGAACCTCCCTCGCCGAGATGTACGACCACCGAGTCGGCGAGCGCTGCGCCGAGGTAGGCGTCGGATGGATCGGGAGTCAGCAGTCGAAAGGGCAACACGGCCACCGAACGCTTGCCCGCGATGGCCGTGGGCAACATGTCGGCAAGATCGAGGTCGCGAAGGACGGCGTGGAGGTCGGTCGCGGCCGCCATTGCCGTCTGCGTTCGACGAGCCGGCTCCTTCTCCAGCATCTTGTGAACGACGCGCGCGAGATCGACCGGGATGCTGACGGCGCGATCGTGACGAGCGGGTCAGGCTCGCGTGCAGAAGGTGATTCACTACGGCGAGCGGCGTCGAGCCGTGGAAAGGCCGCCGCCCGGCAATGGCCTCGTAGAGAAGCACGCCCAGCGCGAACACATCGATGCGCTGGTCGCCGCCGGTGCCGTTCACGAGCTCAGGCGCCATGTACGGGACGGTGCCGGCCTGTTGGAGAGTGGTGACAGCGGATGCGAGACCCGTCGATCGGCGAGGAGACCGGTGATGGCCGCGCTGTCGATCGAGCGTCGTCGCGCGATGCCAAAGTCGAGCAACTTCACCCGCCCGTCGGCGCCCACCATCACGTTTTCCGGTTTGACATCGCCATGAACGACGCCCTGCGCGTGCGCAGCCGCGAGCGCCTCGGCAATCTGAATGGCGATGTCGAGCAGCGGCCGGACCTCGAGTGCCGCAGTTCGACAGCATCTGACGCAGGGTGCGTCCCGCGACGAGCTCCATGACGATGAAGAGCACCTGACCGTGCTCGCCCACCTCGTGAACCGTCGTAATGGCCGGATGGTTGAGTGCGCCCGCCGCTCGCGCCTCCTCGAGGACCGATGCCCTGCGCTTCGGATCGCCGGCAATCTCGTCGAGCAGCACCTTGATGGCGACGGGACGCTGCAGCCGCGTGTCGTACGCCTGGTAGACGACCCCCATGCCGCCACGGCCGAGTTCCGACTCGATGCGATAGTGCGACAGTGACCGGGGACGCACGACGAAACGGGATGTTACTCGACCGCCCGACCGCCGAAATCGGCCATTCGCCGCCGCTGGTCGAACGGCATCGCTCCCTCGCCCGTCGAACCCGCCATGACCATTTCCTTCCGCTCTCTCGTCGTGGCTCTCACCGCGGTGTGGCTGGTTGCGATGCCTCGACCGCCCTCACTGCGACCCAAGGCACTGCGCAGCCGGCGCTTGGCGCGCGTCGGCCGTCCGAAACTCAGCGCGCCGGGACGGTTCGACATGGCGGTTCGCGCCGATTTCTTCGCCGGATTCACCGGCGACATGGACGCGCTTCGATCGCGCGATGACGCTCTGCGAGACCATGCTCGCCGCCAATCCGGATCACGCCGAAGCGCTGGTCTGGCATGGAGCGGGCCTCGCCTTTCGAGCGGGACTCGCCTTCCAGTCCGGCGACTCGCAAAAAGGGCGGCGAGCTGTGGGGACGCGGCATGGCGGAGATGGAGCGCGCGGTCTCGTTGCAGCCCGACAATGTCGGCGGTTCGCATCCCGCGCGGCGCCAGCCTGATCGAGGCGAGCCGACAGATGCCGGCGGCGCAGGCCAGGCCGATTCTCAAACTCGCGGTCGATGACTACGAGCGCGTGTTGGCGCTGCAGTCGTCGTACTTCGACAAACTCTCGGATCACGCGCGCGGTGAGCTGCTCTTCGGACTGGCCGACGGTTGGGCCCGGCTTGGCGACAAAGAGAAGGCTCGTGACTACTTCACGCGACTCACGTCGAGCGCCAGCAGCTCGGGTCGCGTGACGTATGCGCAAAGCGTGGCTCGACGGTGCACCGCCAGCCAACGTCGGCCGCTGTATTGGGTGCCACTGACAAGCATCGGCATCGGAGCACGGAACACGGAAACTCGGAGCCTGGCGGTCGGATGTCCGCGATTCGCGTGATTCCGTGATTCCTGGTTCCGTGCAAGGCTGGTTCAGCGCTTCAGGAGAACCCAGAGCCCCGGCACATACGCCAGTCGACCACGCGACAAAGTGCTTGAAGACCGAGAACGTGGGAGGCGGCCACCCGCGGTAGAGCTCGAAGAGGACGACGGCAAAGCCGAGGCCTGCGACGATGGCGGTGACGACTCCGCGTCCCACCGCGCGCGCGACGTTCAGCTGGCCGTCGAGATAGGTCTGCAGCGATGCCAGCAGAATCCACAGCAAGAGCCAGGACACCAGCATCATCGAGTAGCCGCCGACCGGTGCCAGGACGTAGAACGACAACGCCGCAACGAGGCCGCTGAGCAGGCCGCCGATGACGCCGGCCAGCAGTTGGCCTTTGCGCCACCCGAGATAGCCGCCGAGCGCAGCGAAGAGCGTCGAGCCATGAATCGCGCCGGACGAGACTTGATGTTGAGGAATGTTCAGGAACCAGATGTAGTCGGCAACGGTGCTCAACGCGGCCAGGAGGAGCGCTCCGATGATGGCGGGTAACATCGCTATTCGCTATTCGCTATTCGGCTTTCGCTATTCGCTATTCGCTATTCGCTATTCGCTGTTCGCTGTTCGCTATTCGCGGTTCGCGTTCGCTGATTCGCGGTTCGCGGTTCTAGCGGCCGACGGCGGCGCGGCCGATCTTGATCGTGTCGTCGGCGGTCGGACCCTGCATCAGCAGCGCGAGAAACCCTTCCTTGATGCGCTTCTCGATGTCCTGAGCGTTCGCGGTGAGCATGTTCGCGATCGTCGCGCGCTGGGTTTCGACGAGCACCTTCTGCGTGCCCGCCTCCGCGCCCGCGCGGTCGCCGCCCAGCGCCTGCGTCAAGCTGCCGATGCCGCAGGCCAGGATGCTGAGACCCTTGAGGCTGGCGACTTCGCGCGCCTGCTCCACTGCCTTGGGATCCTCGAGCATCAGCATCGCGAGCTTTTCCCCCTTCGGATTCGCCGGCGACCACACGTTGGCCTTGGCCGCGTCGAAGAAGGTCAGGGCCAGCTTCGCCTCTTCGAGGCTCAGGATGTGCGGGATGGTGACGCCGTCGGCGCCCGCGTCGAAGATCTCCTTCACGCGCGCCTTGGCGGCATCAGCGCCGTCCTTGTCGATCGGCGGAATGCGAACGATGAGCGTCTTGCGGTTCACCGCCTTCGGGCTGCGCAGCCCCTCGGAGATCGCCCGCACGGCGGCGGGATCGTACGCCCCCTCGAGGTTGAGGAAGACGTAGTCATACAGCGGGTTCATCGCCAGCTTCTCGCCGCCCTCCTTCGTGTAGAGCGGCGGTTGCGTCGGGCCGCGGCCCGCGCCGGGCCCCTGCGGCGCATTGGGATCGCGCGGTCGCTCGTTGGGCGCGTAGACGCCAAACGCCGGCTTCCCCGCCGTCCACAGATCGATGACCGTGTTCTGGTGTTTCGTCTGGGCGACTGCTGCGGTTGAAAGCAATGAGGCGGCGGCCGCCGCGATCGTGACGCACGGGACATTCATGGCGCCGATTGTAACGGGGTCTGGCACCGTTACATGCCAAAACGTCGCACTTGCTGCCTCGTCGACCGCGCAGATTTCGCCACATCGCAGGAACTGCAGCAGATTGGGCGCTCTTGGGGTCAGACCCCGTTACATGCCGCGACAGTTGCGCTAAGCTGCGCCGCATGGCGGACGAAACGGATCCCAAAGCCAACGGGCTCTCTCGACGCGATCTGTTGAAACGTGCGGGTCTGGCGGGGGCGGCTCTCACCGTGCCGATGCCTGCCACAAGCGCGCCGGCGATCGCAGAACCCCCACAACCAGGCTCGCCGTCGGCTGCGTCGCCGCGACGCGAACCGCTGGAGAGTCTCACCGCCTCGGAATCGGACCTGCTGGAAGCGATCTGCGCGCGGATCATTCCGACCGACGCCAACGGCCCTGGCGCGCGCGAAGCGCGGGCGGCTCACTATATCGATCGCGCTCTTGCGGGGGCGCTTGCGGCCTCCCGCCCCGCCTACACCGCGGGCCTCGCTTCACTCGATCGATACTCTCGATCCTCACGCGGCGCACCGTTCACGGAGCTCTCCAATCGCGATCAGGATTCGCTGCTGATTGACGTCGAGACCGGCGCCGCGACCGGCTTCACCGGCGGCTCGGGCGCCTTCTTCGCGATGGTCCGTTCGCACACACTCCAAGGCACCTTCGGCGACCCTTATTACGGCGGCAACGCCAACTTCGTCGGCTGGGATCTGATTGCCTATCCGGGCATCAGAACCAGCGTCTCGCAGGACGATCAGCGCCTGGGCGCGAAGCTCGCGCCGAACCACAAGTCGGCGTACGACTACGACATGTTCACCAAAGCGACCGCCCGCCTACGCCCCGACTCCGCTCTTCAAGCTTCGTCGAGGTCTCGCCGGAGCGCTTCGCGCGAAGGCGGACAAGGCTACGGCGGGCAAGCCCCTGACCACGATCACGCCGGCGGGCCTGCACACGATGAGGATCACGGCCATGGCGACTAGGCTCAAACCCACCGATGTCGTGGTCGTCGGACTCGGCGCCGCCGGCGGGATTGCTGTGTGGCCGCTCGCGCAGGCCGGCATGGACGTGATCGGCCTCGAGGCCGGCACCTGGCTGACCAAGCGCGACTTCGCACCCGACGAGCTGCGTAACAACGTGCGCGACTGGCCGATGGCCGTCCAGAAAGCGCAGAACGAAGTGCCGACACATCGCGTGAACGCGAATGCGCCGACCACGCGCGCCGGCAGTCATCCGATGATGAACGCCGTCGGCGGGACGACCCTCCACTATTGGGCGCAGAGCTGGCGGCTCAATCCCTGGGACTTCCGGGTCGTGAGCGCGACGACGAAGAAGTACGGCGCCGGCCGCCTCCCCAAGGGATCGACCGTCGAGGACTGGCCGTTCGGGCTCGAAGAGCTCGAGCAGTACTACGACAAGGTGGAATACGAAACCGGCGTGTCCGGTCAGGCCGGCAACATCCAGGGCGCCATCGATCCGAAGGGCAACGTCTTCGAGGGCCCGCGGCAGCGCGCGTACCCGATGCCGCCGCTGCGCAGCACCGGCTTCATCGACTTGATGTCGGCCGCCGCTCGCGGCCAGGGTTGGAGCCCGTTCCCAGGACCCGCGTCGATCAACTCGCGGCCCTATCAGAATCGATCGGCGTGCATGTACCACGGCTTCTGCAACAAGGGCGGATGCCACGTCGATGCGAAGAACGGCCCTCACCTCACGACCATCCCGCGCGCGCAGGCCACCGGCAAGCTCAAGGTCGTGCCGCGCGCGCACGTGACTTCGATTGACGCCGATGACCGCGGCCACGTGGCCGGCGTCACCTACGTCACCGACGGGGTCGAGTACATCCAGCCCGCCAAGGTGGTGCTGCTCGCCAGCTACACGTACGAGAATTCACGACTGCTGCTGGTCTCGAAGTCGAAGGCGTATCCGAACGGGTTGTCGAACAATCACGGCCAGGTCGGACGTCACTACTTCAGCCACGCCCAGGGTGGCGGTGTGACCGCGCTCTTCCCGTGGAACATCAACGCGTGGTACGGCTTGCCCGCGCAAGGAGTCGCGGTCGACAACTTCGCCGACGACAACTTCGATCACGGCGCGCTCGATTTCATCGGCGGCGGGAATCTCTGGGTCTACTCGGATCGCCGTCCGATCGCGGCCGCCGGCATGAACACGTTCGGCCGTACTCCGAGTTGGGGATCGGAATGGAAGGCGTTCATCACGGAGAACGCCGATCGCACCAACTCGGCGTATCTGCAGAAGACGACGCTGCCCTACGAGGACAACTTCCTCGATCTGGATCCCGTGGTGAAGGATCCGCTTGGTTTTCCGGTGTGCCGCATCACCGCCGACTACAAGGACAACGAGCGGCGCATCAACGCCTACATTCAGGACCGGATGACACAGTGGTACAAGGCCGCGGGCGCGATCGCGACGGTGGCCGCCCCGCTCGGCACGATGGGACCGACGACCCACGCGTACGGCGGGACGAGAATGGGCGACAACGCCGAGACCAACGTCGTCAATCGCTGGGGGTTCTCGCACGAAGTGCCGAACCTCGGCGTGCTCGGCGCGTCGGTGATGGGTACGAGCGGCGCGCGTAATCCCACGCTCACCGTTCAAGCGCTCGCCTGGCGGACAGCCGAGCACCTTGCCAAGAACTGGAAATCGATCGCGAGCTAGTTTTCAGCAAGGCTCTAGGAAACGGGGACGTACGTAGCCACGGAGGCGCGGAGACACGGAGAAGCCTTTTGTCATGGTTGCTCCGCGTCCCCGCGGCTCCGCGGCCAAGGTCCGTTAATAGTTGTTCTGACGACGGACTGAGCAGCTATTGCTTCAAGCGCTCGTAGATCGCGACGAGGGAGCCCTGGCCGATGATGTGGCCCTTGATCGCCTCCATCAGCTGCGCGCGGGTCAGCCCCGGCTCGAGCGGCAGCTCCGCATCAAGCGCATAGACGGTGAACGTGTAGTGATGCGGCTTCCCCGGTGGCGGCGCGGGGCCTCGATATCCCGCGCGTCGGAAACCGGACATTCCCTGGATGGTTCCGGCGATGTCTGACGGGGCGGTCAGCGTTGCCTCCATCGGCAGGTCGGCAGGCAGTCCTTTTGCCGCACCGGGAATCTTGTAGACCACCCAGTGCACGAAGCCGCCCGGCATCGGGACGTCCGGGTCGTCGCAGACGAGCGCGAACTGCTTGGTGGCCGCGGGCGCGCCGCTCCAGGTCAGGGCCGGCGAGACGTTCTTTCCGTCGGCCGTGTGGTCCTGCGGAATCGTCTGGTTGGCCTTGAGCGTCGGGCTCTCGACTTGGATGGCGGTGGGCGTCTGGGCATGGGTGGCGATGGCGCCGACGAGCAAGAAGCATCCGGTCAGGGCGAGAACTGTCAACTGAAACTTTGAACTTGAACTTTGAACTCTCCACTTTGAACCTTGAACTTCCAAGCCGCCTCCTCTTGAGAATGAACGTCCAACACTATACAGTTCCCGCCATGAAGCGAACATCGCGTCGTCTTGTCGTGCGTCTTGGGGCGCTGCTGCTGGTTGCCGGTTCGGCATCGATCGCCACTCAGGGACAAACGCCCGCCGCCAAAGTCGGTGAATGGCCGACCTACGGCGCCGATCTGAAGAGCACCCGCTATTCACCGCTCGATCAGGTGAACGCGGGCAACTTCAACAAGCTCACGCTGGCGTGGCGGCTCAAGACCGACAACCTCGGTCCGCGACCCGAGTACAACTTCCAGGGCACGCCGCTGATGGTGAACGGGACGCTCTACGTCACCGCCGGCACGCGGCGCGCCGTGGTTGCGCTCGATCCCACCACCGGCGAAATGCGCTGGATGTTCAGCCTGCCCGAAGGGAAGCGCGCCGAGGCGGCGCCGCGGCAGCTCTCAGGCCGTGGCCTGTCCTACTGGAGCGACGGCAAGGAAGAGCGAATCATCTACGTCACGCCCGGCTACCAGATGGTCGCGCTGAACGCGAAGACCGGCGATCTCGTGCCCGGTTTTGGCACCAACGGCATCGTCGATCTGAAGCAGAACGACGACCAGGAAATGGACTTGACCACGGGTGAGATCGGGCTTCACGCCGCTCCGGTTGTGGTCAAGAACACAATCATCATCGGCGCCGCCCATGCCGAAGGCGGCGTGCCGAAGAGCAAGACGAACGAGAAGGGCTACGTGCGCGCATTCGACGTGCGGACGGGCAAGCGGCTCTGGATCTTCCACACCATTCCTCAGCCCGGCGAGTTCGGCGCCGACACGTGGAACGAAGGGTCCGCGGCGTACACGGGCAACACCGGGGTGTGGGCCCAGATAACCGTGGACGAAGAGCTCGGGACCGTCTACCTGCCGGTCGAGATGCCGACGGGCGACTATTACGGCGGCCATCGACCGGGAAACGGCCTCTATGGCGAAAGCCTGGTCGCCGTCGACCTCCAAACCGGCAAACGGAAGTGGCACTTCCAATTCATCCACCACGGGATCTGGGATTGGGACATCCCGTGCGCGCCGATACTCGCGGACATCACGGTGGACGGCAAGCTGATCAAGGCGGTCGCGCAGCCAACCAAGCAGGGATGGGTCTATGTGTTCGACCGCATCACCGGCAGACCCGTCTGGCCGATCGAGGAACGTCCCGTCGAGAAAGGTGATGTCCCCCGCGAGTGGTACTCACCCACCCAGCCGTTCGTGACCAAGCCGCCCCCTTTCGAGCGGCAAGGCGTCTCGATTGACGACCTGATCGACTTCACCCCGGAGCTTCGTGCCGAGGCCGTCAAGCTGGTCACACGCTTCAAGATCGGGCCTATCTTTACGCCGCCAGTCGTCAGCAAGTGGGAAGGGCCACTTGCCACGCTGATGCTCCCGAACGCCACGGGGGGGGCCAACTGGCAGGGAGGGTCGCTCGATCCCGAAACCAACATGTTCTATATCTTCTCGAACACGAGCGTCACCGCGTTACCGCTTGCGCCGCCTGATCCGAAGCGGTCGGACATGCTGTTTGCGAGAGGCAATGCGCGCGATCCCGCTCTGCCTCCCGCGCCAGGTGCCGGCCCCGCGCTCACTGCTGGCAGCGCGGCGGCAGCCGTTACTGCTGCGAACGCCGAAGGTGCGCCGGCTGCCGGTGGTGGTCCGGGTGGTGGCGGTGGCGGCGGTGGCGGCGGCGCTTTGTCGCTGACGGTTCGCGGGCTGCCGCTCACCAAACCTCCGTACGGACGAATCACGGCGCTCGACCTCAACAAAGGCGAGTTGGTGTGGCAGATCGCGCACGGTGAAACTCCCGACAACATCAAGAACAATGCGGCGCTCAAGGGCGTCACCATTCCGCGAACCGGACGTCAAGGCCGCATCGGCGTACTGACGACCAAAACGCTGGTGATCGCGGGCGAAGGCGGATTCAACACGACGCCCAACGGTCGAGGCGCGATGCTGCGCGCATATGACAAGAAGACGGGCGCCGAAGTCGGCGCCGTCTACATGCCGGCGCCGCAGACCGGGTCGCCGATGACCTACTCGATCGACGGCACGCAGTACCTCACGGTGTCGGTCAGCGGACCGGGATTTCCGGGGGAGTTGCTCGTCTACAAGCTCTCGCAGTAGCTAGCGAGGCTCCGCCTCAGACCGTCGAGCATGGCTGCGGCGGCTCGCCTCGCTACGGCAATGTTGTCTTGCGCCGTTCCACGGCGCGAAACATTTTGAAGGACGTGGTCTAAGACGCAGCCACGCGCTGACGCTGCTCACCGAGCCGAGCGATGCCCAGGTGGACCTCCTGACCAGCGCGCAGATAGACCGGCGGCTTCTGACCGTGCCCGACTCCAGGCGGTGTTCCCGTCAGGATGACGTCGCCTGACTGCAGACTCACGTATCGGCTCAGGTAGCTCACGAGGAACGGCACGCCAAACACCATCGTGCGAGGCGAGCCGTTCTGGAACCTCCGGCCATCGACCTCGAGCCACATCTCGAGCGTCGACCAATCGCCGACTTCGTCGGTGGTCACCAGCCACGGGCCAATCGGCCCAAACGTGTCGGCGCTCTTCCCTTTGGTCCACTGGCCGGTGCCCTCGAGCTGAAACGCGCGCTCGGACACGTCGTTGGCGACGCAGAAGCCGGCGACATGATCGAGAGCTCGATCCTCAGAGATGTACTTGCCGGGCTGTCCGATGACGACGCCGAGCTCGACTTCCCAATCCGTCTTGACAGATCCGCGCGGCAACAGGATGTCGTCGTTGGGTCCGCTGATGCAGGACGTGGCCTTCATGAAGAGAATCGGCTCTGTTGGCAGCGCCATCCCCGATTCGGCGGCGTGATCGGAGTAGTTCAGGCCGATACCCAGCATCTTTCCCACCCGCCCGACACACGGACCCAGACGAGGTTTGCCGCTGACCTCCGGAAGAGTGCCGGGATCGATAGCCTGCAATCGCGCGATCGATTCGGGCGACAGCGTGGCGCCGGCGATGTCATCCACGATGCCTGACAGATCGCGGATCGTTCCCGACGAATCACACAAGCCGGGCTTCTCGTGGCCCGGAGGTCCGTAGCGCAGCAGCTTCATCTGTCTCCTTTAGCTCTCAAGAGATGTTTCCATCAATGCGACTCTCGTGGGACGACGTGACCGCGGCAGCCGACCAGAAAGTCGAGATCGGCACCGCGTGTCGGCCGCCTCCACTTCGACGAAGCGGCTCGTCTACACTCGCATCCTAGTCGCAGCGGCCGCGCCCGCGCCAGCCTGAGGTTTGCGTCAACTGAGGCGGCGACCAGCCTCCGCTAAAGCTGCGGCGGTCCGCCAACGCCTTCGGCGACGGCGGCCGAGGCCGAGGCCTCGGACGCGAGGACTCGAGCGAGCCGGTCGTACATCGCCGGGGCGCTCGAGCTCAGACCGTGCTTGAGCACGCTGTCGCGCACGTCCTGAGACGGAAAGCGAATCGTCCTCGTGTACGTCGTCTTTCCTCGTTGTTCGACGAGCTCGGTCGTCACCAGCGTTTCGCCCGCATCCCAGTCTTCCCACAATTCGGTGTTCACCAACCGCCTGCCGCGCACGATCTCCTGGTAGACGCCGTACTGGCCGACCGTCTTGCCGTTGGGCTTGCGCGAGACGAAGCGCCAGGTCCCGCCGACGCGCAGGTCGACGTCACAGACGACAAACGTCCAGCCCTCGATGCCGGACCACCGCTTGATCAGATCGGGCTTGGTCAACGCGTCGAAGACCAGATTGGCGGGCGCGTCGAAGACGCGCGTGAGCACGACATCCCGGTCGCTTGGAGTGGTCATCGTCAATGTGTCGGTCATCGTCTTCTTCCTCGCTGTGTGCTGCTCGGTTTCCGTGGCGCGCGTTTCAAGTCGTGAAGAACCGCGTCGAGCCGCTTGAAGCTGGTCTCCCAATACTCGCGATAGCGCTCGAGCCATTCGGTGGCCTCGGCCATTGGCCTGGCCTCGAGCCGGCGCGGCCGCCGCTGCGCGTCCTGGCCGGTCGTGATGAGCCCGGCCCGCTCCAGCACCTTGAGGTGCTTCGAGATCGCCGGCTGGCTCATGTCGAACGGCTCGGCCAGCTCCGTGACCGAGGCCTCGCTCCTGGCGAGCCGGGCCAGAATCGCCCGCCGGGTCGGATCGGCGAGCGCGGCAAAGGTGGCGTCGAGCTGATCGGATGCGGTCATTTCATAACCTGTGGGTTTGATAACAATATGGTTATATACAAGCGCCGGCAGCAAGTCAAGCTGGGAACGGGTTCGACGGGTTCTACGTGGTTTTCACGCGCCCGCCCACCGCTTCGAGCGTCGCGCGGAGACCTTCGCGCGCCTCGGCCGCAGGCTTGTCGACGCCGACGAGGATATAGCCCTCGGAGACTTCGGGATCGTACAGCTGGTCGCCAAAGGCGGGCAGACCGGCCGTGACCAGCAGCGTCACAACGGTCGCCAGAATGGCACCGAGCATGGTCGTCTCGAAGAGGATGATCGCGTTGGGCACCCAGGAGACGATCGGCATTCCGCTCGTGTTCAGCGGCCAGAGTTGTTGCGTGATGGACGTCAGCAACCAGGCTGCGAGCAGACCAATCGCGCCGCCGCCGCCGGCGATCCAGTACATCCACGTCGCATGGTCACGCCGGCTGAATTCGTATTCCTCGAACGGTTCGGACGAAATCACGACGATCGATCGCTCGGCCACGCCGCTTCGCTTCAAACGGTCATACGCCTGCTGAGCCTCGTCGGGGCCGGCGAACAAGCCATACACGGCGCTCACGGCTGGGTCCTCCACAGCCCGGCCGCTTCTTCGACTTCTTGGGGCGAGCGAACCGTCTTGGGGTGATTGCCGACCTTCAATTCCCATATGGAGATGATGGGGACGAATTTCGCGAACAGCGCGTAGAGCAGGCCCATCGCGGCGAACGTCGCCGTCATGATGATGATCTCGACCGGTTGCGGCGAGTAGGTACCCCAGCTATATGGCAGCGACTTGTGCGCCAGCGATGGCACGATGATCAAGAACCGTTCGAGCCACATTCCCACCAGGACCGCGAGCGACGCGATCACGGTCCCGGTGATGGTCCGGAGCTTGCGCAGCGCGAGGATCGGAAACGGAATCAGGAAGTTGCAAGTCACCATCGTCCAGAACAGCGGCGCGTAACGTCCTCTCTGAGTCGCCCAATAGACCGCCATCTCGGACGGCTCGTTGCCGTACCAGACCGTGAGCCGCTCGGCGAAGACGAAATACACCCACAGCAGGCTCATGAGCAGGAGGAGCTTGCCCAGATTCTGGAAGTGCATCGGATGGAGGTACGCCTCGAGCCGAAGGAATTTTCTGAGCACCGCCATCGCGATGATGAGCGCGGCAATGCCACTGAAGATCGCGCCGGCCACGAAATAGGGTCCGAAGATGGTCGAGTGCCACATCGGGACCGGCGCCATCGAGAAGTCGAAAGAGACGATGGTATGGACCGAGACGGCGACCGGCAAAATGGCAATGGCCATGATTTGCATCGCCGCCTCGAGCCGATGCCACTGCTTGGTGGTCCCCCGCCAACCAAGAACGAGCACGCTGTAGAGCCGGCGCCGCCATCCGGTCGATCGATCGCGAACCAGCGCCAGGTCGGGAATCATCGGCAGGAACAGGAACATGACACTGCCGATGAGATAGGTGTTGATCGCGAAGAAGTCCCACACGAGGGGCGATCGGAAGTTGGGCCAGATCTCACGGTCGCTGGGATACGGCACGAGCCAGAAGAAGAGCCACGGGCGACCCAGGTGGATGATCGGAAACATCGCCCCGATCATGAGTGCGAAGACCGTGATCACTTCGGCGCAACGCGTCACCGGCCGTCGCCACGTTGCGTTCACGAGCCGCAGAATCGCGGAGATCAGCGTGCCGGCGTGGGAGATGCCGATCCAGAAGACGAAGTTCGTGAGGTAGAAGCCCCAGAAGACCGGCCAGCGGATACCGGCGATGCCGATGCCGAACCACATCTGCGTCGCCCACGCGCCGAGGCCGCAGGCGACGATGGTGCCGAGGACGATGAGCAGGCCGTAGTACCACACCGACGTCTGGAACAGCGGACGAACAAGATCGTCGGCGACGGCTTTGCCAGAGCGAATTCTCGCACTCATTCCCGGCCGCTCCGATGTCGCGGTCGCTCACGCGCGATTCGCCGACGCTTCAGATCGCAGCTTCTTCTCATGAACGGCCGGTTAGTGAGTGTCCGATTCATCCCACGCCTGACGCTGCAAATAGTTGACGTTGGGCTCGCCGCCGAGGTCTTCCAACAGCTTGGTCCCGCGAGGCGACTTCGCGAGTCTCGCCACGCGGCTTTCCGGATCGCTGAGATCCCCGAACACGAGCGCTGTGGTCGGACACGCTTGCGCACACGCCGGCTGGAGAGTGCCGTCGACGATGGCGCGATTCTCGGCTTTCGCCGCGGTCTTGGCCGCCTTGATGCGCTGCACGCAGAACGTGCACTTCTCCATGATCCCGACACTGCGCAGCGAGACGTCGGGGTTCAGTTGCAGGTTGAGCGGCTTCTCCCATTCGGGGTGAAAGAAGTTGAAGAAGCGAACGTTGTAGGCGCAGGCATTGCCGCAGTACCGCGTGCCGATGCAGCGGTTGTACACCTGGGCGTTGAGCCCTTCCTCGGTGTGATGGCTCGCATATGTCGGGCACACGGCCTCGCACGGTGCGGCATCGCACTGCTGGCACATCACAGGACGGAACTTGAGCCGCGCTTCAGGGAACTCGCCCTCCCAGTAGCGCTCCACGCGAATCCAATGCATGGCACGGCCGCGGCCCGCTTGCTGCGGACCAACGGTCGGAATGTTGTTCTCGGCATGGCACGCCACGACGCAGGCTGAACAGCCCGTGCACTTGTCGAGATCGACCGCCATTCCCCACTTAGGCATGCATCAGCTCTCGGCTATCCGCCCGCCTCCGCTCGCGCTTCTCAGCAAGCTTCGGCGAGACAGGCTCTGTCATTTTCCTTCTTCGTTCTTCTTGCTTCGTTCTTCCTTCTTCTTTCTTTCTCAAAGACTGCACCTACCGCCCACTCTCAGGTCTTTCTCGAGTTGCGCCGGCGAACAGGATCAACGAGCCATCCGCGCGCGCGACGCGTGTGAGCTTGACGCGGGTCGCGGCCCAAGCCAGCGCTCCGGTCTCCGGCTCGGTCGTCGCGCCGAGAATACTGATTGGGTTGGCGCCGCGACCGCTCGCGTAGCGAGTGAAGTGCTCGTGCCCCTGGCCCATCGGCATCGCGATCACATTGGGCGCGATGCCGGGCGACAGCACGGCGGGAGAACGCAGCGTGCCGTGCGGCGATGTCACCTCGACGATGTCGCCGTCGGCAATCTGCAGCTTCTCGGCGCTGTGCGGGTTGATCTCGATCCAACTGCTCCACATCGCCGACGTCATCGGGTCGGGCATCTCCTGCAGCCACGGCAGGTGTGCGAGCGAACCGTCGAGCAGCGCCTGCGACTTGTAAGGCAGGAAATGGAATGGATAGTCGCCTTCGCGCCCGTCGAACTCGGCTTCGATCTTCCTCCCCGCCCCATCCGTCTTCGCCCGCTCGGTCGCGGGCGCGGGCTTCGGCGAGACTGCTCCGCCGCCCCCGGCCTCCTTCGCCGGCTGGCCTGCCTTGACTCCGTCTGCCCAGCTCTTCCACGGCAATTCGATCGGCTTCTTCAGCTTGCTGGAGACGTCGAACAACACGTCTGGCATCGCTCGCGTGTTGTGCAGCGGTCGCATCACCGGCTCGTTGGTGCGCGCCGTCACGTTCATCGCGCCGGCTTCCGGCCTCGCTTCCACCCACGACTCGAGGAAGGAATGGTCCGGCAGGATCAGATCGGCATGGACGGTGGTGTCGTCGATGAACGATCCGAAGCTCACGATGAACGGGACCTGCTGCAGGAATTCGCGAGCGTTCCACGCCGGCGGCGCCGAGTAGGCCAGATCGGCATCCAGGAGGACCAGCGCTTTTGGCGGTGTCTTCAACAGCTCTGGAATCGATCGAGACGCGGGACGCTCAGGCGCCGGCGAGAACTGGATCCCGCCCGCAGCATTCACGCTGCCCACGAGCGCATTCAGCGCGTTGACGGCGAGCGCTTGGAATAGACCGTTGGTCTGCGCCAATGGCGCGCCGCCGACCAGCGCAACCGCCGGTTCGTGGCCGGCAAACTCTCGCGCCAGGCGTTCGATGGTCGCCGCTCGAACGCCGGTGACCGGCGCGACCTGTTCGGGCGCGTGCGCCGGCAACCCTGCTGACCAGCCGTCGATGAGCGCGCCCGCGCGACCCGCGGCGCTGGCCGGCTTGAGCCCCGCTTTGATGATCGCGTGCGCGATACCGAGCGCGAGCACGCCTTCGGTGCCAGGCGCCGCCGCCACCCACTCGTCGGCACTCACGCCGGTGAGCGACAAGCGGGGCTCGACCTGCACCACCTTCACCCTCCCGCCCCGGCTCGCGCGCATCGCGCCAAACCGATGACTCTGCGCGACCGGCGAATTCCACGTGCCGAGGAAGTCGGCGCCAAACGCCAGCACGTACCGCGACGCGCCGAAATCGATCGTCGGGAGCTGCTCGCGGCCGAAGCTGATCAGGTTCGCGCGCCGCAGCACGGTGTCGCCGAAGACGTCGAGCTCGACTCGAGCTGGCGCGCCGAACCGCTGAAGAAATGCGGCGATCAGCTCATCTCGACGGCCGCCGAGCGGGCGTGTCAGCACGGCCAGCGATCGCTCGTCGCCAGCGGCGGCGAGCGCGTCGAGCTGGGTCAGCAGCTCGGCGATCGCCTGATCCCACGCAATCTCCTGGTACTGCCCGCTGCCACGCGGCCCCGTGCGCTTCATCGGCGCCGCCAGTCGATCCGGGTGATAGGTGATCTGCAGCGCCGCCTGCCCGCGCGGGCACAGCTTCCCGCGGCTGATCGGATCTTCGGGATCGCCTTCCAGCTTCTTGACCAGCCCCATCCTGATGACGCCGGCCTGGCCGTTGCGAAACACCTCCGCATCGCCCTCGACCACGCGCGCCACCACTCCGCACGCAGCCCGGCACAGCGGGCAGACGCTCGGCTTCCAAGTCGAGACGCCGGGAATCAGATCCTCTTCCGGAATGAAGCGGATGATCTGATTCTCCGGATTCCCACACGCCGACAACGCCGCCGTCGCGCCGGTGATGGCGGTGACCTTCAGAAATCGTCGTCTATCGATCGGCGTCATCGGAGAACCCGTCGCCCGCCTTCGCGAGCGAATCACCCTCGCTTCGGCGAGGTCCGCCACGGCGGCCTTTGGCCGCGTAGGCGGAAACCTGTAGAACCTGCAGAACCTGCTGAACCTGCTGAACCTGCTGAACCTGCTGAACCTGCTGAACCTGCTGAACCTGCTGAACCTGCTGAACCTGCTGAACCTGCTGAACCTGTTAGTAGTGACACGTCAAACAATCATTCGAAACCTTCTGCGTCTTGTGACAGCTCACGCAGTACGACATCTTCAGGTCGACCACGCGTCGTGCCACGGTCTGCTCGGCGACGTTACCGTGACAGGTCGAACATTCCACCTTGGCGCGAATGTGCGGTGCGTGATCGAAGCGCACGTGCGACTCGGCCGGATACCCGTACACGCGCTGCCAGGAGAGGTCTCGCCCTTTCTCAGACAGCTCGGTCAGCGTCTTGATCAGCGGGCGATCAGTCGCGATCTGCGAATGGCAGATCATGCACGTCGACACACTGGGGAGGCCGGCGACCGCGCCCTTCTCGACGCCCGTGTGGCAGTCGGTGCAGGGCACTTCCTTCGAGAGATGGATCTGATGCGAGAAGTCGAAGGGCTGCTGCGGGTCGTCGCGCATCCCGAAGAAGTCGCGCGCCGCGGCCGAGAACGACGCATGCGCCGTCGTGAAGACGGCTGGCGTCCCCCATCGGGATTTCTCCGCCGATGCGTTAGACGGCTCCCGATTGTTCAGCGCGCTGCACGCCCAGGCGGCGGCGAGCGTGACAAACAGAAGGCTCAGCGTCCAGCGATGGCGGTGCTTAGTGCGACTTCTGGACGCCACCGAGGCTGCGGACGAAGTTGACGAGGTTCCACGTATCGGTGTCGGAGAGCTTGGCTTTGAGACCCTTCATCTGGTACTTCGGCGGGGCGCCGTTCTGGATGATCCAGTAGATTTCGCCTTCGCTCGAGCCGCGCACCCACGTCGTATCCGTGAGATTCGAGGGTTGCATATCCTTCGGCGCCGTCGGGCTGTCGCCCTTGGCGGTGTTGCCGTGACAGAAGCGGCAGTACTTCTGGTAGAGCTGCGCGCCCGCTTCAATCGATGCCGCAGATGACGGGACGGCGCTCTTGAGTTTTTTGGCCTCCGGCGGCACTGCTGGCGGACCCCGCCGGCGCCTGCGCGAGCGCCGACGCGCTGATCGCCAGCATGCTTACGAACATGAATCCGCCGAGTAGCCCTCTGGCACCACGATACATGCAGACGATCTCCTTGGTTCCGACCGACCTTGGGAAATCCGGCGATCAGCAATCAAGCAGGGCTGTGATCGACGGCGCGACCGGGATTGTCACACAGGGCCGCACCTGTTGCAATGAAATGTCTCTGCGCGGAGGCGAGCATAAGGCGCAGTTATGGAGACGATGACGGAAATGATCCGGTATCCCGGCAACCGGCAACCGGCAACCGGCAACCGGCAACCGGCAACCGGCAATAAGGTGGATACCGGATCTGAATCCCGGCTGCCAGATCCCGGCTGCCGGATCCCGGATCACTTCAACACCGTCGCCTTGGCTTCGACGACGATCTTCCGGTCGGTCACGGGGTCGGCTGCCTGAGACACCACCAAAGGCCGGCCATTCTGCAGAATCACCGTCATGCTCTGGTTGAGCTGGCTCGCTTCAGGCTCGGGGTTCGTCTGTGACGCGGCTGGGAGCGGCCGGTATTCGATGGTGAGCTCGATCTGGACGCCGTCGCCGCTCAGAATTCGCGGACGCGCATCGACGTTCAGAGAAACGGGTACGGGTGGACCACCACTTTTCGGAGAGTGCGCGCCGGCATAGGACCGAACCCGACCCATGGTTCCGTCGGCAGCGATCATAGACACCGTCTTCTTGTCCGCGGCGCCGGAACCGGTCTGATCGGTAATCGTGAACTCGAGCTGGACGTTGACTTGTTTGCCCGGCGGCGTCATGAGCGCCGGCGGCACCGCTGGAGGGGGCGGGGCTGCCGGAGGCGGCGGTGGAGCGGCCCCTGGCGTGGGAGCAGGCGGCGGAACCGGTGGAGCGGGCTGCGGCGCCGGCGTTGGCGCAGGGCGGGCCGGAGGAGTGGGCTTGGCCTGCGTCTCGAGCGCAGTCCCGCCGAAGCTCAGATCACGTTCCGGCAGAGCGGAGACGGAGGCCATCACGCCGTCGGTCGGGCCGGCTTGGGGTCGAGCAAAGACGTGCGAGTTGCCGAGGACCACACCGGCTGTCAGAAGAATCACAAGCGCGCGGGACATGGACTACTCCTTCGAAAATGGCGGCGGTGCATCGCCCCCAAGCGGCAAGTCGCTGATCGAGATCGGTTCGACGGCCGCCAGCTCTAGTGCGCTGAGCGGGGCGGTGGCAACGAGCGTTGAAACGCTGAGCTGTTCCAGTGCTTCGATTGCTGCCAGACCGAACGCTGGCTGAAGGTCCACAGGGCGGCGAGCCACTCGCCGAGCAGCCGATCCCGCGACTGCCTGGGGGCGTGTCTGTTCGACTTCCATCACCGGCTCTGGAGAGCCTGCCGGCTGCTCTCGAACGGGAATCTCAACACGGCGCTCATCGACTGGAGCAGGCTCACCCACATCGAACGGCCGCACGTAGACGATGAGGAGGAGGATGATCACCGCCATCGCGGCCGCTTGAAGCGGGAACGAACCACTCCACCACTCGCGCCCAGGTTGCGCCGGAAGCACTGCCACGATGCGCCGGGCCGCATCGGGATCCTCTTTGACGCTGACCAGGCGACTGGCCACGCGATCGATGGCTTCGTCGAGCGAGTCGCGGATCTGATCGCTCACTTCGAGACCCCATATCCCAGGCGTTCCAGCTTCGAGCGTACGAGCCGCCGCGCTTCGAAGATTCGCCATTTCACCGTGCCTTCGGGAACCCTCAGCAACGTGGCGATGTCGCTGTAGTGATGGTCGCCGCTGGCCGCGAGGAGAAACGGGTCGCGCAGCCGGCGCGGGAGCGACTTCACCACCTGCGCGATCGCGCGCTCGAGTTCACGGCCAAGCAAGGCGGCGTCTGGCGACGGCTCGGTCGAAGCGTGATCGAAGGCCGGCGTATCCGCATCGGCGCTCGGCGATGTGTATCGATCGAACCAGGTTCGGAGTGACCGCCGGCGATCGAGGGCCTTGCGCCAGACGATGCGGAGGAACCAGGACCGAAATGCGGTGGGATCCTGCAAGGCGTGCAGACGCTGCCAGGCCGCAACCGACGCCTCTTGAACGGCGTCGTCAGCCTCGGATGGCTGGCCGACCGCCGCCAAGGCCAGGCGGCGGGCTGCGGGGAGATGCTGCTCGAGCAGCTGGCCGAAGGCCGTTCGATCGCCGCCTCGCGCCAGCGCGATGAGTCCCGTTCCGGCCGGTTCGGCGACGTCATCCCGGGTCGGGATACCCACGAGCATGGGAACGCTCAACTCGCCAAGGCTCACGGTGGAAAGACCGTTCGAGCGGCGCGTTGGTTTGGATTAAAGAACCAAGGTGCCTAAGGTGCCCAACGTGCCTAAGGTGCCAAGGGTGCCTGAGGTGCCAAGCGTGCCAGGGGTAACAAGGCGACTCACCAGATACCGGGAATCAGTCTCGCTCGAGTCCGAGCGGCATACAAGTCGTACTCCCCGCCATAGGCCTCTCGCAGCAGGCCCTCCTCCGGCCCGACTCGTCCGACGATCGTGGCAATCGGCAGGAGCGTGACCAGCAGCAGCCAGAGCTGGCCGAAGATCAGCGGCAGCCCGGACGCGATGAGCACAAGTCCGAGGTACGAAGGGTGCCGAACGATCGCGTATGGACCCCGCGTCTCGAGTCCGCGCGCGTCACGACTGACGATCCACGACTTGAATCGCTCACCCATCGACGCGATCGCCCATCCTCGGACGACGGCGCCTGAGGCATAGACCGCAAGGCCGGCGAGGGTCAGCGGGCCGAGCTCTCGAGGAGTCGCCGCGGCCCGGCGTGCGAACTCCGCCAGCACGACCACCTGATAGAGGAGGATGGCCAGGAAGTAACGCTTTCCCGCAAACAGAAAGTTCCTGGTGGCTTCGCTCATCGGCGCAAGCATTGCCTTGAGTCGCTGCTCTCGCGTCTGTCCGAGATCGCCGCGTGCCAGCAGGCCCTCGGCCAACGACCACGCCGCTTCGATCGCCAGAAACGCAAGCGCGATTGGATGCGTGATCGCCGTCGTTCCCCCGACGACGCCAAGCACCGCAACCGCAACGACGGCTCGACCGACGACGAGAGCGGCAATGCGCATGCAGGTCTCCTGGCAATGGCGAATGGTGAACCGGGAACAACAAACCGCGAACCGCGAATAGCGAACCGCGAACCGCGAACAGCGAACCGCGAACAGCGAACAGCGAACAGCGTCGACCTTCTATTTTCTGCTGTCAACAATGACCAGAACCCTGATACCCTGCGACGATGCCGAATCAGAATGTGCGAAAGCGCGGCCGGCCAGCGAGCGGGCCCGACGGTGCGAAGGTGAGCAAGTACCCGCAGCTCACCGTGCGATTGCCGGTGGAGACCAAAGCGCGGCTCACGACGCTCAGCCTGCTGACGGCGACGCCGGTCTGGAAGATCATCGACAGCGCAGTCGAGACGTTCGTGCAGCATCTACCGGACGAAGAGCGCAAGCTGCTGGGCAGCGTTGCCGATCGGCTGGCGCGCGGCGACTGGCCGGTGACATCGCACTGGGCCACGGCGTGGAGCACCAAT
This sequence comes from uncultured Acidobacteriota bacterium, assembly GCA_963773045.1. GTDB lineage: Bacteria > Acidobacteriota > Vicinamibacteria > Vicinamibacterales > UBA2999 > 12-FULL-67-14b. The sequence goes on from CAVYZT010000007.1 coordinate 173,876, forward strand.
CCCAAGTCCGAGTTACCACGCGTCAAGCGCGCAAAAGCGGCGGCAGCCAGACGCTGACTGTTCGCTATGATTGATGGGTAGTGCCGAGCATGCCCCGTACTCATCTTGCGAGCCTCATCGTCATTGTCTTGTCGCTGGCATCGATCGAAACGATGCCCGCCCAGGCGCCGCCCACGACGCTCACGCTGTTGTCGCGCGAGGGCCGGCGGGCGCTGACGACGACGCCGATTGGCAATCAGGACTACGTGTCGGTGGACGACCTCAATACCGCGTTCGGCACGACGGCGCGTGAGGACCGGCAGGCCGGCGGCCTGACGATCACCGTACGCAATCGAATCCGCAGTGCTGACCGCCGACCAGACGGTCGTGCAGGCCAACGGTCGGCTCGTCTCGCTGCTGGCGCCGGTGCTGCGCCGCGACGGCCGATGGCTGGTGCCAGTCGATTTCATCCCGCGCGCGCTCTCGCTGCTGCTCGAGACCCGCCTCGATCTGCGGCGCAACTCGCGCCTGGTGGTCATCGGTGACATGCGAGTGCCGCGCGTGGTGGTCTCCATCGACGCCGGGGTCAGCAGCGTGTCGGTGATCTTCGAAGTCACGCCAAGCGCCGACGCCAAGGCGTCGGCGCAGCCGGGGCGGCTCCAGGTGCAGTTCGAAGCCGATGCGCTCGAGCTCACGCTTCCGCCGATTCCCGCGCAAACGTTCCTGCTTGGCCTCGCGCAGGCCGAGACGGCGGGCGCAGTCGCGATCGTGACCGGCCCCAGGTACGCGCAGTTCCGAACGAGCGCGTCCCAGGCCGATGCCGGCTCGAGCCGTTTTGTCGTCGATCTGCTGCCGTCGAACACGACGACCGCGGCGCCGGCCCCGGCCGCACCAGCGCCGGACACTCGCCCTTCTCTGAACGCCGCGCCGTCGGTGGGCCTGCGGACGCTCGTGATCGATCCGGGTCACGGCGGTGACGAGTTGGGTGCGCAGGGTCCACGCGGCACATTGGAAAAAGCGGTCACGCTCGCGGTCGCGCGCCGGTTGCGCACGCTGGTCGAAAGCCGGCTCGGCCTCAAAGTGTTCCTCACCCGCGAGGACGATCGCACGATTCCACTCGATGACCGCTCGGCGTTCGCCAACGCGCACAAGGCCGACGTGTTTCTCAGCATTCACGCCAATGCCGCGGTCAGGCCGTCGCTCAGAGGGGCCGAGGTCTACTACCTCACCGTCGAGCGCGCCGATGCCGAAGCCCGGAAGCGCGCGGACGATTCGGCCACTGCCCTGCCCGAGCTCGGCGGCGGCACCCGGATGATCGATCTCATTCTCTGGGAGACGGCGCAGTCCCGGTATCTCGAGCAGTCGTCCGCGCTCGCCGGCCTCATCGAGCAATCCTTGGGTGCGCGGCTCGAGATGAGCCCGCGGGCGGTTCGGCAGGCGCCCTTCCGCGTGCTCGTCGGCGCCAACATGCCGGCGGCGCTCGTCGAGATGGGCTATCTGACGAACGCCGATCAGGAGACGCAGCTGACCTCCGGGGAGTATCAGGATCACGTCGTCCAAGCGATCCTCGAGGCCTTGATCAAGTTCCGCGATCTCCTGGACACCAGGGCTCAGTGAATCCGCAGCATCGCAAGTACGCGCTGATCGCCGGCGTCGCGGTGGTCGTCATCGCCTTGTCGTGGGCGATGTTCGCCGCGCTCGCCTGGCTGCTTCGCCGCCCGGTTCCAGGCTCAGGTGCGACCAACGTGCCCGCCGTCACGGCGCCCGCCGGCGGCAATCCCGCAGCGCCGCGCATCAACGCGACGCTGTACTTCGCGTCAGAAGACGGTCAGCGTCTGGTCTCCGCGCAGCAAGAGGTGCCGCTCGGCGGTTCGGTGGTCGAACAGGCGCGCGCGATTCTCGAGGCGCAATTTTCCGCGACGCCACCCGACTCGCTGACGTCGACGATTCCCGAAGGCGCGGCCGTGCGCGGGATCTACGTCTCGAGTCAGAACGACGTGTTCGTCGATCTGGAACCGACCGTACGCTCGAAGCATCCGGGAGGCTCGATGCAGGAGCTCCTCACCGTCTACACGATCGTGAACGCGCTGCTCACCAATCTCCCCACGCTGCAGCAAGTGCAGATCCTGATCGACGGACGAGAGGCCGACACGCTCGCCGGCCATGTCGATCTGCGGCGACCACTGAAGAAGAACGACACCCTGCTCGCGACGCCGCCCTGAAAGAACATGCGACGGAAGTACGGAAACACTGAAGCAGACGAAGCGGTCTGATACGCTGTTGCCGACATGAATCGCCTGAACGATCGATCGCCCGACCAGTTGCGTCCGGTTCAAATCACCCCCAACTTCCTCACTCATGCCGAAGGATCGGTGCTGATCGAAGTCGGTCAGACGCGCGTCATCTGCGCGGCCAGCGTCGAAGACAAGGTGCCGCCGTTTCTTCGCGGCACCGGCAAGGGCTGGGTCACCGCGGAGTACGGCATGCTGCCCCGCGCGACCAACACCCGCTCGACGCGTGAAGCCGCGGCTGGAAAAGTTGGCGGCAGGACGATGGAGATCCAGCGGCTGGTGGGCCGATCGCTGAGGTCGGTGATGCGGCTCGATCAGCTGGGTGAGCGCACCGTATGGCTCGACTGCGACGTCATTCAAGCCGACGGCGGCACCCGCTGCGCGTCGATTACCGGCGCCTTTGTCGCGCTCATCCTGGCCCTCAACAAGCTGAAGCAAGCCGATCAGCTCAAATTCATTCCCGTTTCCGACTATGTCGCCGCGACGAGCGTCGGCATCGTCGCCGGCATGCCGCTGCTCGACCTCGCCTACGAAGAAGACTCCAAGGCCGACGTGGACATGAATATCGTCAAGACGAGCGATGGACGGTACGTGGAGATTCAGGGCACGGCCGAGGCCGAGCCGTTCGATCGAGAGGCGATGAACGGTCTGCTGGCGCTCGCCGACAAGGGCATCGAATCGCTCATCGATCGACAGCGCGACATTGTCGGGAAGATCATGGGCCGCTGAACCCGCAGTTCAGTTGTGTTGATGAGAACTGATGATGGCTTTCGGCCCTCTGCTTTCGGCGATCAGCAGGAACCACTGAAAGCTGACAGCCGATGGCTAAGGGCGCCCAGCGCCAACCGAAGTGAGCGCTGGGTCTAGATCCCATGCGGCGGCTGCTGATCGCCACCACCAATCCCGACAAACTCCGTGAAATCCGCCTGCTGCTCACGGATCCGTCGATCGAGCTCATCACGCTCGCCCATCTGCCACCGATTCCCGAGCCCGACGAGATCGGCAAGACATTCTGGGAGAACGCGCGCATCAAGGCGCTGGCGTACGCCGCGGCCAGCGATCTGCCGACGGTCGCCGAGGATTCGGGACTCGAAATCGACGCGCTCGACGGAGAGCCCGGTGTCTATTCAGCGCGTTTCCTGAGACCCGACGCGTCGTACGCCGAGAGGTTTGCCGAGATTTACCGGCGGCTCGCGCCGACCCGACCGGCCGATCGCAAGGCGCGATTCGTGACGGCACTGGCGATGGCCAGGGGGCGGGAGCTGCTCTTCGAAACCGAGACCAGGGTCGAGGGCCGAATCGCGCCAGCGCCCGCTGGCGTTCATGGTTTCGGCTACGACCCGATCTTCTATTACGCCCCGCTGGGCAAGACGACCGCAGAGTTGACGGATCAGGAGAAGGCCGCGATCTCGCACCGGGCGCGCGCGTTCCGGGACCTCAAACATGAGTTGAGGAGATCAAGCTCTCACAGGAGCTGAAGAGATCAAGAGGGCAGATTCTCTCCTAACCTCTTGTTGATTGCTTCAGGGCGTTTTCTCCTAGCCTCTTGTTCATTAAACAAGAGTTCAGGAGATCAGACTCCAAACAGGAATTGAAGAGATCACGAGGGCAGACTTTCTCCTAACCTCCTGTTGATTGCTTTCGGCGTCTTCTCCGGGCCTCTTCTTACATTAAACAAGAGTTCAGGAGATCAAACTCCAACAGGAATTGAAGAGATCACGAGGGTAGACTTTCTCCTAACTTCCTGTTGATTGCTTTAGGCGTTTTCTCCTGCCTCCTGGCCTCCTGTTCATTGAACAAGAGTTCAGGAGATCAGACTCCAAACAGGAATTGAAAAGATCACGAGGGCAGACTTTCGCCTAACCTCCTGTTGATTGCTTTCGGCGTCTTCTCCGGGCCTCTTGTTACATTAAACAAGAGTTCAGGAGATCAAACTCCAACAGGAATTGAAGAGATCACGAGGGTAGACTTTCTCCTAACTTCCTGTTGATTGCTTTAAGCGTTTTCTCCTGCCTCCTGGCCTCTTGTTCATTGAACAAGAGTTCAGGAGATCAGACTCCAAACAGGAATTGAAAAGATCACGAGGGCAGACTTTCTCCTAACCTCCTGTTGATTGCTTTAGGCGTTTTCTCCTGGCCTCCTGGCCTCTTGTTCATTTTTTGGATTTGGAAGGCATCCGCAATTCGTGCTCGATGGTTTGGGTTAAGCCCTCGACCAGCGGACGAGCGGTGAAGCCGAGCTCGCGAACGGCCTTCTCGTTCGACCCAAAGTAGGTCGTCCCCGCCACCACGCGCAGCGACTCCGGCTGATAGGCAGCCGGCAGCGTGAACGCCCGTCCAACGATCTCCATCATGCCGGCGGCGAACCGCATCAGGCCAGGGCCGGGATGGAACCGCGGCTTCTTCACCTTGGCGATTTCCGCGGCCATGTCGAAGGCGTCTTCAAACGTGTGTCGCGGCCCGCTGATGATGTAGGTCTCGCCAGGCGTTCCCTTCTCCATCGCCTGAATGTGGCCGCGAGCCGTGTCTTCGACGTGCGCCCAGCAGAATGCCGTCGTCGCCGGCGTCATCGGGAGACGTTGCTTCAACAGATCGACCAGCGCGGCATGGAGGCCTCCCGTGTCCCCCGGCCCATAGATCACGCCCGGCATCACGATCGTCAGCGGCAAGCCCGCCGCCATCATGGGGAGGGCGACTTCGTAGTGCGCCAGCCACTTGGTGCGGTCGTATTCGCTCAGATGCTGACCGGTGAACCGGTAGTACTCGTCTGGCACGAGGCCGCGCGTGTCTGAAAACACCGCGACGGTGCTCGTGTAGACACCTTTCGGAATCGCCAACTCTCGCATCGTCTCGAGGACGTTGCGAGTGCCACCGACGTTGATCGCCTCGGCGTCGGGCTCGACGACGCCCACTTTGTACCAGGCGGCGACGTGGAAGACGCCGTCCACGCCGGTCATCGGAGCGCGGAGCGATTGACGATCGGTGATGTCGCCCCTGTGGATCTCGGCGCCCAGCGTCTGCAGGACGCGCGCCTTCTCTGGCGTTCGAACGAGGGCGGCGACCGTGTGGCCGCGACTGATCAACTGCTTGGCAAGCTCGGAACCGAGAAACCCAGTGGCTCCGGTTACGAAATACCGCGACATTGCGGCTCAGCTTACTTCGGCTTCGTTTCTCGGCTATCAGCGATCGACGGAGTGGCCGGAACTCCGTGCAATCCGCGCGTGGCCTCTAAGAGAGTCGTCGAATCGCCAGACTCTCGAGACGGTGTGTGGATCGCAGCCGCCGGCGGGCGGCCTCGACGTCGAGCCGCGAATGTGAACCCAGGGTCAGCCAGCGCGAGGCGCCGTTCGAGCCGCAGACGACCTGTTCAACGTCGAGCCCCGCGGCACCGACCAGCGCGCGCACGGAATCAAGGGACTTCGTCCCATAATCGGCGGGTGCGCTACTCGGCCATCTCCGCCCTTGTGCTGCTCGCGTCCGCTGCTCTCGGTGCCGACACCTATCCGCGCCAGCCTGGCGTCGACGCGATCCATTACGTCTTCCGCCTGACGCTTGGCGACGCGTCGGACGAGATCGCCGGCGAGACGACGGTAACGGTCAAGTTCGTCAGCGATGGTGTGCGCGATGTGGTGCTCGACCTGACGTCGGCTGCCAATGGCAAGGGGATGAGTGTCAGTCGCATTTCTGTACTCAACTCACCAGCCCCACCAGCCCTCTCTTTCACGCACGAATCCGACCGGCTCCACGTCCAATTGCCGACGCCGTCGAAGGCTGGAGACGAGCTCTCCTTCACGCTGAGCTATAAGGGCGTTCCCGCCGGTGGCCTGCGCCTGATCAACAACATCCACGGCGATCGGACGATGTTCAGCGAGAACTGGCCCAACAACGCGCGCCAATGGCTGCCGATGATCGACCATCCCTACGACAAGGCCACGGGCGAGTTCATCGTGACCGCGCCGGCGCACTATCAAGTCGTCGCCAACGGACTGCTGATCGAGGAGCTCGACTTGCCGGGCAACCAGCGCCGCACGCACTGGAAACAGTCGGTGCCGATTGCCTCTTGGCTCTATGCCCTGGGCGTCGCGCGCTTCTCGGTGCATCACGCCGGTCTCGTGAAGGATGTCGAGCTGCAGAGCTGGGTGTTTCCTCAGGATCGTGAGATCGGCATGCGCACGTTCGAAGATCTCACACGTCGCGCGCTCACCTTCTTCGTCGATCGCATCGGCCCGTACTCGGTACGAGAAGCTGGCCAGCGTGGAGGCGTCGGGATTGAACGGCGCCACCGAGCACGCGAGCGCGATCTTCTATGGAGAGAAGGGCGTCACCGCCGGCAACGCGGCCGTCGTCCACGAAACCGCGCATCAGTGGTTCGGCAACGCGGTCACCGAGCGCGATTGGGATGACGTGTGGTTGAGCGAGGGGTTTGCGACCTACTTCACATTGCTCTTCACCGAACACGATGGCGGACGCGACGCGTTCGTGGCCGGTCTGAGGCGCAGCCGCGGCGGCATCCGGATTCTCGAGCAGAAGCTGCCGGACACGCCGGTGATTCACCGGAACCTCGCCGACATGGGGCGAGTGCTCAACCAGCTCGTTTACGAGAAGGGCGGCTGGACGCTGCACATGCTGCGCAGGGAGATCGGCACTGAGACGTTCTGGGCGGGGATTCGCGAGTACTACCGCCGCTATCGAAACGCGAACGCGTCCACCGCCGAGTTCCGGGCGGTGATGGAACAGGTTTCTGCCAAGAACCTCGATTGGTTCTTTGCCCAGTGGCTCACGCGGCCGGGCATTCCCCGCATCGAAGGCACGTGGCGCTACGACGCCGCTGCCAAGCGCGTCGAGGTTGCGTTGTCGCAGTCCCAGTCCGCCGATCCGTATCGCCTGACGGTCGAAATCGGCATCGTCCAGACTGCGGGCGCGCTGCCCCGCGTCGAGCGCGCCGAGATGAACGGTCGATCGACCACGGTGAGCTTCGCCGCCGATACCGAGCCCGCATCGGTGTCGATCGATCCGAATACGTGGTTGCTGATGGACGCCGGACCGTTTACGCGATCGCAGTAAAGCTGTCCATCAGGAAACGACGGCCGCCCTCCGGAGCGGCCGTCGATCGATGTGATCTCAGCTTCGAGAGCGGCTGCTGCTCCTGCCGTTGGTGCGCCCGCTTCGCTTCGCCGCGCCGCGTCCCGTCGCGGCCGAGCGTCCCGCCGCGATGCCGGCCGGCTCGCGCTCGTCATCGTCCTCGTCGGCTTCTTCGTCCTGCTCTCCGGAGTGCGCGCCCTCACTCGCCTGCTGATTGATGCCGCCTTCGGCGAGCGACGAAAGCTTCTGGTCGGCGGCCTTTTCCTCTTCCAGCGTTTCCTCGAGGAGGGCGGCCGCTTCGCTGCGTCCCATCGCGCGGGCCCAGGCGACGAGCGTGCCATAGGCCGCCATCTCGTAGTGCTCGGCGCGCTGGCCGGCGGCAATCAGGCAGGCATCCATGGTGACCTCGTCGAAGTCCTCTTCCATGATCGACTTGCCTTCTTCGATGATGCCGGCGATGCCTTCGCAGTGCTTGCCGCGCGGCTTTTCGCCGAGCGACTCGAACACCTGCTCCAGACGATCGATCTGGCCACGCGTCTCTTCGAGATGTGATTCGAACGCGTCACGCAGTTCGGCCGAGCTCGCCGTCTTGGCGAGCTTCGGCAGGGCTTTGGTCAGTTGTTTTTCCGCGTCGTACGTGTCGCGGAGCTCGTCGAGAAATGCGTCGTGTAAAGTACCTTCGGTCATTGTGATGTCTCCTGGAACTCCGACTGCCGTTGCAAACCGGTTGCCTTCGCGGCAGCGAATCATGTGCGGGTAATTGCCGCAGAAAGGCCGCTTCGCCTTCTTGCGATTTGCTCATCTGGGTCTCTCGACGCGACCGTTCTACCCAATTGGGATAAACACGTTCCTTCGAGTGGGTGGGCGCTCGAGCGTTGAAGTCGCACAGCTCTCGAACGATCTAGAGAAATTCCGGGGGCCAGGCCACCATGTCCTGCCGCCTGGCGAAATGCAGAACCGGACGGTGATTCGCGAGCACGAGCCCGCTCGCCGCCGCCATGCTGTTGAGGCTGATTTCAGCTTCGGCGGCGTGAAGCCGCCAGGGTGGATGGTGAATCTCCACTCGGTACGGCCTTCCTCTGTGGCTGAGGTGATACAGGCAGTAGCGCTCGGTGAGAAAGTAATCCAGCGATCCACGGATTGGACTCGAGGCGGGACCCAGCGGGGCATACGTTCCAAGAAAACGCGCATCGCTGTCATCAGTCCGGTCGCTCCGGTAGGTGATGCGCTCGTCGCGGCAGACGCGCGCCATCGCCGCTGAAAAGTACGGAAGATTCAGCCAGAGGCGGGCCGCTCGCACAGCGAGCCACCGCGCCGCGTCGAGACTGAAGAAGTACACGCCGGGCCGATGGCCGACGCGCACATAGGTTCGCACGTTTATCTCGGCAAACTCGGAGACCCACGGGAGCGCCGGCGTCCGACGAAGCGCAACATTGGTCATGTAGAACGGCACCACGCCGATCCACGCCTCGCCGTCGAACAGGTCCAGCTCGAATTCAGCCGGCACCTTCTTGCGCAGCGTTGCCGGATCGGTGCGCCAATGCGCGAACAGCAGGTCGTTCCAGCTTTGCGTCATCAGCCACGGCCGTTCACGCATCGGCCATGGGCGGTGATCAGTGATGGTGACAATGCCGGCGTCGAAGTCGCGTTCCAGGCTGGCGGCCGGCGCGTCATCTCGATCGAGCACAGTCCATTGTCATTGAGAACGGACGGGCGGCCGGCTGACCGCCCGTGACCAAGACGTCTGAGATCGATCGGCTGAGCGATCGACCCCAGACACGGTAGCTGCTGGTGGAGCGTAGGCTAGGCGCCAGCGTCGGATGGATCGCGATCGTCGGTCATGGCATCGTCGTTGTCGCGATCTTCATCCTTCTGATCCTTGTCGTCGACGTCATCGTTCTGCTGGCGCTGGCGTTGCGGATCGTTCTGAGATCGCTTGCCACGGTCGCCGATTGCGCTGTGGTGTGGGTTGTGTCCGCCCGGGTTCTGACCCTGGGACGGGTTCTGGCGGCCGCGATCCTGTTCGGACTGCGGCGTGCCCTTGCGATTGTCTTGCGCCATCTAAACCTCCCGTCCCAGACAGAGCAAGACCGATGCCCTGCTCCAGGCCCGAGCCGCGGTGATCTCGTGCTACGAGTTGGGCTTCGAGTGCGCAAAAGTGAACCACGAAGGGCACAGAGGGCACGAAGGTCACGAAGCGCACGAAGGGCACGAAGGGCACCAACACGAAGGACACGAAGGGCACGAAGAGCACAAGGGGACGAAGGGCACTAACACGAAGGTCACGAAGCGCACGAAGGGCACCAACACGAAGGACACGAAGGGCACGAAAAGGAACGGGCAAATAGTGTGTCCAGCCCCTGAAAGGGAGATGAACCCCAGCTCTCAGGAAGACCGCCGCGCTCTAGCGCATCGAGCGGGCGCTCCAGGCGCTCAGATCGGCCGTCGTTTCCCGACGTCGAACTGGTCCCTGAAGCCCGGCACCGCCTTGGCGATCGAATCCACCACGGCCGTGCCCGCTAATCCAACGAACGCGTCGAGCACATCGCTCACGAGCTCGCTGAGATGACCCCCGGCGCGACCCGAGGGGTCAATCGCCGTCAACCACGATCGGCGGGGAACGCCGATGTCCGTCGAGTACTCGCGCCCGCGGTCGCGAGAGAGCGCGCCGAGCAGGACCCCGCTACCAAGGGCGACCGCCAGCGCGGTGCCGGCGTGATCGCGGTATTGCTGGCGCCAATCGAGCGCGGCGTGGGCCCGGTGCTCGAGCTCGTGAATCTTGCGGTCCAATGACCGCCGATCTGCCTTGATCTGTTGCTCAATCGTCCTTACGTCGTCCATCGGACCGTCTCCTTAATGGACTGCACTGTTCGTGGCGTGCCGCGAATCCTGCGGATCGCCGCGAGCCCTGTCATCGCCGCACTGCCGGCGGCGGCCAGAACCACCACAGAAACTATCAGCGCCGCCGACCACAGTGGCAGCCTGGTGGCAATCAGCAAGACCGACGCGAACAGGAGATACCCCAGGCCCAGTGTCATGAACACCAATGAGAGTCCAAGAAGCACGAGACCCGTTCGGAGTTTCGTCGCCTCCTGGAGCACTTCCGCCGTGGCGAGCTGAACCTCGCCACGAAGAATCTGCTGAATGTCCCGAACGATCTCGCCGAACAGGGACCCGAACGATCGTGTCTCGGTTATGGTCATTGCTTACCTATCCCGGGACATCAACCGCCCAACGAAGAACCCGAGAAACGCCGCGCCGATCAGCGCCTGCGTTGGGTTGGCCTTCGCGTAATCCATGACGTCATCGGCGATCTTCTGAACGCCGTTGTTGCGGAAATAGTCTGCGCTCCGCTGGACGCCCTCGACCGTCTGCCGCGCCAGACGCCTGGCGTTGTCAGTCGCCGTATCTGTCATCTCGGACACCGTCTCCACGACCCTGTCCCTGACATTGCTGACGCTTCCGGCACTTCCCGCGAAGTTTTCAAGATCTCGTGTGTCTGCCATTTTGCCCTCCGGTCTACTGCCTACCGGTGGAACTGCAACGCCTATGCCACGGAGATCGCCGGCCGCGAACCAATTTCTTACCACCTCCTCATGACTTCGGAGGCCCACACGCCTAGCCTTGGCGAGTAGAGGCGCGCCATGTCATCAAATCCCCCCGATCGCGCAAGTCAGAACCTGGATCATCAAGCCCTCACCAACCGCCGATTCCTCATCCAGCTGCGAGCGGATGCCGACCCGGTCCGCGGCGTCTACCGTGGCCGCGTCCAGCATCTACGGAGCGGCGAAGCCGCGCACTTCGACTCGCTCGATCAGCTGGCGGCGTTTTTTACGACGATGTCCGTACAGGAGCCCGATGGTAATCTGAGTGGCACCGCTCGCGGCGGACCTGCTCCATGAACCCAGAGGCTTCGGTTCCACCGGCACAGCCTCTCGACACGTCGGCGGCGACGCTCGAGTTCGGTGAGTTCTCCCTGAATCGCGGCAACGCCAGCCTGCTTCGCGGGCGGACGCCTGTCTCATTGACGCCACGCGCGTTCAGCGTCCTCGAATACCTGGCGCAACATGCCGGCCGGCTCGTCACGAAGGACGAGTTCATGGACCGGATCTGGCCCGGCGTCTTCGTCGGAGACGCGGCGCTGAAGGTGTGCGTTCGCGAGATCAGGCGAGCGTTGGCCGACGACCCGCAACATCCGAAGTACGTGGAGACCGCCCATCGGCGCGGATACCGGTTCATCGCGCCGGTGAAGATCGTCACCAGCGCCACCGCGGACGCGCCGCTCGTCGAGGCGACGCCGAGCGACCGCCGGAGCACCCGCATCACCGATCGTCCGGTGCCACCGACGCACTACGCGCAGAGCGGCGATGTGAACATCGCCTACCAGGTGGTGGGCGACGGCCCGATCGATCTCGTCTTCGTCATGGGCTGGGTGTCGCACCTCGATTACTTCTGGCGCGAGCCCTCCTTCGCTCGCTTCCTTCATCGGCTGGCGTCGTTTTCGAGGCTCATCCTCTTCGACAAGCGTGGGACGGGTTTGTCGGACCGGGTCGTCGAGCTGCCGACGCTCGAGCAGCGTATGGACGACGTCCGGGCGGTGCTCGATGCGGTGGGATCTCGTCAGGCCGCGCTACTCGGCGTATCTGAAGGTGGTCCACTCTGCAGCCTCTACGCGACCACCTATCCCGAGCGAACGCTGGCGCTGGTGATGATCGGCACTTACGCCAAGCGGCGCTGGGCGCCGGACTATCCGTGGGCGCCAACGCCGGAGCAGCGCGAGCATTTCTTCGACGAGATCAGGAAGCACTGGGGCGGCCCCGTTGGCCTGCTGGAACGCGCGCCAAGCAAGGCACACGATCCGGCGTTCGTCGAGTGGTGGAGCACCTATCTGCGGATGGGCGCGAGCCCGGGCGCGGCATTGGCGCTGACCGAGATGAATGCCGACATCGACGTGCGTCACCTGCTGCCGTCGATCCGCGTCCCGACGCTGATTCTCCATCGCACCGACGATCGCTGCCTCACGATCGATGAAGGACGGTACGTCGCGGCCAACATTCCGGGCGCGACGTTCGTAGAGTTACCGGGCGAGGATCATCTTCCGTTCGTTGGCGATCAGGAGGCCATGCTCACTGCCATCGAGCAGTTTCTCGACGGCCGGCGCGATGCCGTGGACGCCAATCGCGTCCTCGCCACCGTGGTGACAGCGGAGCTGACCGCCGGGCCAGATGCCGAGCGCACGCGCGAGGCGTTTCAGCTTCACGTGCGAAAGGAAGTCGATTGGTATCGCGGCCGCCTGTTGGACCTGTCGGCCACGCGCGTGCAGGCGGCGTTCGACGGACCCGCTCGCGCGATTCGCTTTGGCGCCGCGCTCGCGGCCTCGGCGGCCCGTTTTCACCAGCGTGCACGAGCCGGGCTCCACACCGGTGAGTGCGAAGTGGTCGGTCATCTCATGCGCGGCCCGGCCAACGATTTCTCCGCGCGGCTGGCGGAGTTGGCCAGTGACGGCGAGGTGCTGGCCTCGAGGACGGTGAGAGATCTCGTGGCCGGATCCGGGCTCGTGTTCGAGCCCCGCGGCGCCCGCCGGCTCTCCGACGAGGGGCCCGAGTGGGATGTATTTGCCGCTGGCGTCGCCGATCGTGTGGCGCCTTCGCGCCAGACGTAGCCAAACGCTTACCGCTTCTTTACCCCGCAGTCAGGACTGGTCTCCGGAAAGTGGCAATTGCAGGGCCAGGTGACCGTCAAGTAACGCACCGTTTACTCACGACTTGATTACCACTCCGACATGACCTGTAGCGGAGCGGTCACTACACTCGCTGAGTTCACGGATCGCGCTCGACTGACGCCAGTCGCTCGGGCCGCCACGTCAGTCAGGTTCACAGAGGGAAGATTCACCATGAAAAAGCAGGCGTTTCACTTGGCGGCAGCCGTTGCCGCGTTGTCGGTGTTGGGCGTGTCGTATTCATTCGAGACCGTGTCTGCCGCGGTCCCACCTCCACTCGTTTTCCAGGCCTCCGGTCCCACGGTGGCGTCGATTCAGGGCATGGTCGAAGAGTTTCGCGCCGCACTCGGGAATCCAAACAACGGTAACGACGGCATCCCACACCAGTCGGGCCATCGTCAGATCAATTGGGATGGAGGCAGTCCGAACAACACGACCACCTCACCAGTACCGACGCCATTCGACGGCTTTCTCGTCGGCCGCGGGGCGCGCTTCACTACCAATGGAACCGGCTTTGTCCAGGCCCCGGTCGCGGGACTTGCCACCTTCTTCAGCAACGCGACGTACGCCACCACCTTTCAGGCGTTCAGCGCGCAGCGGCTGTTCAGCCCGGCTGGCAGCAATCTGACGACCGCGCTCTTCTTCCTCCCGGGCGGCGGCGAGATTCCGGCGTCGGTCAGCGGGTTTGGCGCGATCTTCTCGGATGTCGACACGCCCAACACCACGCTTCAGTTCCTGGGATCGAAGGGCGAACTGCTCGCAACGAGAGTGGTACCCAGCTCTATTGGCACTGCGGGCTTGTCGTTTGTTGGCGTGTTCTTCAACAGCCCGCTGATCGCGTCGGTAAAGATCACGACCGGAACACGCGCGCCCGGGCCCAACGACAGTTCCGATCGGGACATCGTGATGATGGACGACTTCCTGTACGGCGAGCCACAGGAAATCATTCAGTAGTAGACGGGTTCAGCCGTCGCGAAGTACCAAGCCGGGGTCTGTCCGCGCCGCTCGTCGGGCGGGCAGCCACCCGGCGAAGGTCGCGACGGCGAAGAGCACGAGTACGGCGGTCGCCAGTGTCGTGCGATCACGCGGCGCCAAGCCGTAGATGAGCCCGTCGACAAACGTCGACGCCCAGAGGCTGATCGCGGTGCCCGCCACTATCCCGACCGCGATGAGCTGCCACCGATGTAATCGCGGGTGGGCAAGCACTGCCACCCTGGCATCGAGTTTTCGGAGTCGCAGTTTCTGCGAAGGGGCCAGGCCCCTCCCAGGGGTACCAACGTGGCATCGACTTTTCCGAATGGCAGTTTCTGTGATGGGGCCAGGCCCCCAACTGGGCGCCGGCCCCAACTGGGCGCGCCGGCCCGTCGAGCACGCGAATCGCGACCGGCGCACCTCGAAGCCTGACGCCGAGAGTTGGGGGATTTCACCTATTTGCCGCTAAGCAGTCTTGTTGCGGAGGCGTCAGTCCTGCACTGTCGTTCGATTCCAAACCAATGCACGTTGGCTGCTCACGAGTGGTAGCCAGGCAGAGCACGGTTTCGCGTGGCGCGAGATCGCTCGCGCGTTTGCCTTGAAATCTTTACTTGCGCGAACAGAGATCGAGTGGTACGAATCGTGGATTCACAGCGGACCACGATGCTTCAGAATCAGCTGTCGCCCGCACCCCAGACGGTCCCTCCGTCAGTTCTCTACATCGCTGTCGAGAACCCTTCACCGCGACCGCGCCCGTGCGTCGGGTTGTCGTGGAGGGCGGAGCCGCCGGATTGGCGACGCTCACTTCCCGTGGAATTAGCGGCGTCGCTGGTCGACAACCTTCCGTGCGACGTCGAGATTTTGCAGCAGTCACTCACGCCGAACGAAGTCGCGCACTTCCCTGCCGCCCGATCCCGGAGTCTGCGTGAAATCGCGGATGTGGTCGCCGGCCTGGACCTCGTCATCACCGTCGACACCGTCATCGCGCACATCGCGAAGGGATTCGCGCGGCGGACCTGGCTGTTGTTGCACGCCAACTCGGACGGGCGCTGGCTACCCTCTCCAGCCGAGCCCGACTGGAACACGACGATGCGGATCTACGAGCAGTCGCATGTCGGCGACTGGCACGACGTGATCCGGCTGGTGGCGGATGATTTGTGCTTCTGCTGTCAGGGCGAGTCGTTCATCGTGCCCGGCTTCGCCGGTTAGTCGCCGAGGAGGTGCCCGACGGGGCGCAGCGACTCGACGTGATCGCAGATCACTTTGATCACCATCATCATCGGCACGGCCAGGAGCATCCCCCAGATCCCCCACATCCAACTCCAGAACAGCAGGCCGGCAAACACCGCGATCTGATTCATAGATGCCGCCCGGCCCACCAGCGTCGGCGTGATGAGCATCCCTTCCACTGTCGTAATCAAGAGCGACACACCGGCGACGGCGGCCGTCATGCCGATGGTCCCGAACTGAAGGAAACCGACGACCGACAGGCCAATCGTGACCAGTAAGGGGCCGTAGTACGGGATGGAGTTGAGGATGCCAGCGAGCAGGCCCCAGAGGGCGGCCTGTTCCAGGCCGAGCGCCACGAGCGCGCCCCATGTCAGCAGCGCCACGGCCATGCTCGTCAGGATCTGAATGGCGAGATAGCGCTCAATCTGTCCCGCGATTTCCTCCAGCACATTGATCGTCAGTTTCTTTTGCGACAGCGAGCCGACGATTTCGACGAGCTTGCGCTTGAAGAGCTGATCCGACAGCAGCATGAAGTAGGTCAGGAACAGCACGATCAAGACCTGGTTTGCCGCCGAGATCAGGCCCACGGACCTCGACCACAGGAACTCGCCGATCTGAAACCTCCTTTCTTCAATCTGGACGCGCGTCACACCGGATTCCGGCCTCTTATCTCCCTTGAGTGCATCGGCCGCCTGCTGGACCTTCTCGATTGCTCCAGCCTCGGCGGCCGGCGTTTTTCGCAGCGACGCCACCAGCCTGCGGGCGCCAACCGGAAGCTGATCGACCACGGTCAACACCTGGCCTTGCAGCGAGTAGGCCAGCGCGATGCCGCCCGCCAGGACGATCGCGAGCACGGACGCCGCACCGATCGCGCGCGGCACGCGCTGGTGTTGCAACCAGTCGACGGCCGGATCGAGGGCGTAGAACAACAGGCCGCCGATGACAAACGGAATGAGCACCGACTGCATCTGCTGGAGCAGAAGAATGACGACGGCGAGTGATAAGACTGTGAAGGCCAGGTTGCGGACGTGGAGCGGTGAAGCGGGGAGGGACGAGGCTGAATCGATCGAATCATCAGGCGCAGGCGATTCCGCGTCGGTCATACGTAATGCTGAGCAAGCGTCGTACCGGGAACACGCGGGCTCGCGAGCGTTCGCGAACCGGCGATTCTTCGGGAAGATCTCTCGCTCAGCCGCGACAGACAGCCTTTTAGCGACTTTTTGCCCCGGACGATTGGCCCAAGCGTATAATTCCGCCTCGCCCATCCAGCGGACCCAACCCCGGGAACCGCATCTCCACGATGGAACGGCTGGCGGGTCACCAATTTTCTCGGACTGTGAGAGGGACACTATGGCTGACAGCAGCGCTCAGTTAGGGTGGGGTGACGCCCAATGGCAGAAGGTGAACGCCGCCGTTACTGAGGCGTTCGACAAGGCCAGCGTCGCCAGTGCCCTGCTCACGTGCTACGGACCCCTTCCGCCAGGTACCGAGACCGTACGGAACGAACAGGTAAGTGAAACGCCTGATAAGACGGTCAGAATTGACGCGGATAGCGAAGGCACGACTCTAAAGCTCATCAACCTGACAGTGAAAGTCGAGCTTTCCAACGAGCAGGTTGCCGACGA
This sequence comes from uncultured Acidobacteriota bacterium, assembly GCA_963773045.1. GTDB lineage: Bacteria > Acidobacteriota > Vicinamibacteria > Vicinamibacterales > UBA2999 > 12-FULL-67-14b. The sequence goes on from CAVYZT010000007.1 coordinate 190,773, forward strand.
GTCGTTAGCCAACGCGCTGCTGGCGTTTCGGCGCGCTGCCAACATTCTCGCCCAAGACGAAGACGACATTGTATTCAACGGCTTTGACCCGGCTCGCAGGGGTCCTGTGGTCGTCGTGAACAAGCCGAGTATTCAGGAGGGACTCGCTGGCCATAGGAAGAGGCGGGATTTCAGGGCTCTGCGAGACACGACTGGACTAACGGTCGTCAAAGCGGTTGTCGGAGCGATACGCGTTCTGGAAGATCGGTCGAATCCGGCCCCCTTCGCGTGCGTGCTAGGCAACACGCTTTTTGAGAGCGTTCATGACCCGACACCTGCTCTCGTTCTTCCTGCAGACAGAATCAAGCCGCTCTTGAAGGGACCGACACAACACGATGAGCGAGTCTTGCTTCGTTCGGGACGCATGGACCCCAACACGGGAATTGTCGTCTCCCTTGCTGGTTCAGCGGTCGACATCGTCGTTGGAACTCCACCCACTGTGCAGTTCCTTCAACGCACTCCGGACGCGAAGTTCTTGTTCCGTGTCTACGAACGCTTCGTCCTCCGCGTCAGAGACCGTCAGAATCCGCCGGTCGCCGGTTTTACGATTCTTCCCGAGACGAGTGCGGAACTTAAGACCGCGCAAAAGAACCTCAAGACCGCGACAAGCGCAGAACACGACGCACCAGCGCAGACTCGCAGGGCAGACGCAGAACTCAGAGTAGCGGAGGCACAAGCAAGAGTTAATGATTTGACGGCAATGTCAGGCGCAGCCGCCGTGCTGGCTCCGAGCTTAACCGCTGAGGAGTTGGACAGACAAAAGCAAGAAGCACAGGAGAATCTAAGGAAGGCACAGGCAGAATTGGCAAACCTCTGAGCACGATGATCGAGGTGAGCGACAAGTGTTGTGACGTGAGCCGTGAACCCGAAGGTCATCATCCTCGGCGGCGGTATCGCCGGCCTCAGCGCCGCCCATGAGCTGATCGAACGTCACTTCGACGTCGAGATCTTCGAGCTGCTGCCGATCGCGGGCGGAAAGGCTCGAAGCTTTTCGGTGCCGGGCTCAGGGAAGGACGGACGGCGCGATCTGCCTGGCGAGCACGGGTTCCGATTCTTCCCGCGGTTCTATCGCCACATCATCGACACGATGTCCCGGATCCCATTCGGACCGGGCGGAACGGTGGTCGACAACCTCGTGGACACGACGCGGTGTCAATTGGCTCGTTATGGCCGCCACGCCGTCGATCTCACCGCCCGCTCACCGCGCACGATCAACGACGCCCGCGTCCTGCTCGACGACGTCGGCCGCTTCCTCGGCGGCGATCTCGGGCTGTCGCACGACGACCTCGCGTTCTTCGGCTCGAAGATCTGGCAGGTGATTACGTCCTGCCGCGAACGGCGGATGACCGACTACGAAAAGATCGCGTGGTGGGAGTTCATCGGCGCCGAGCACCGATCGCCCGCTTACCAGAAGCTGCTCGCCCACGGCATCACCCGCTCGCTGGTGGCCGCAAAGGCGGGCGAAGCGAGCACCAAGACCATCGGCGACATCTTCGTCCAGCTGCTCTTCGACATCGTCACGCCTGGACCCAGCACCGATCGCGTGCTGAACGGCCCCACCAACGACGTGTGGATCGACCCGTGGCGTCGCTACCTCGAATCGCGAGGCGTCGCCTATCAATTCAACTCGAAGGCCACGTCGGTGGCGTTCGAAAACGGTCGCATTCGATCCGCCACTATCGAACGAGCAGGGTCGCGAACCACTGTGGTTGGGGATTACTTCGTCTTCGCGTTGCCGGTCGAGGATGTGATCGATCTCATCACCCCCGAGATGAGGAAAGCCGATCCGGCGCTCACCGCGCTCTTCACGCTCGATGACATCACGGAGTGGATGAACGGCATTCAGATCTATCTCAAGAAAGATGTTCCCATTGCCCACGGCCACAGCATCTACGTCGACTCGCCGTGGGCGTTGACCTCAATCTCGCAGGCGCAATTCTGGAGACCGGTCAGCCTGTCTGGCTTTGGTGACGGAACCGTACGGGGAATCATCTCGGTGGATATCTCCGAATGGGATCGAAAAGGACTGAACGGCAAGACGGCGAGAGAGTGCACGCGCGACGAGATCAAGGTAGAGGTGTGGGAGCAGCTCAAGCGAAGCTTGAACTACGGGGACGTCGTCGTGCTGGAGGACGACCAGGTGCACAGCTGGAGTCTCGATCCGGACATCAGCTTTGGCGACGATGGGACAACCGCCAACGAAGAGCCGCTGCTCGTGAACCTGGTCGACACCTGGAAGTTGCGTCCTGAAGCCGTGACCCAGATCCCGAATCTATTCCTGGCGTCGGACTACGTCAGAACCTTCACCGACCTGGCAACGATGGAGGCCGCCAACGAAGCCGCCCGCCGGGCGGTGAACGGCATTCTCGAGGCCGCGGGGTCTTCCGCAGGCCGTTGCCAGGTGTGGCAGCTGCACGAGCCCGAGATCTTCGCTCCGTGGCGGGAGCTCGACCTGATCCGCTACATGCAGGGCCTGCGTTGGGACGATACCCTCGTTCAATTCGGGATGTCGTTCGTCGCACTGGCCAACAGCACCGTCTCGGCCCTGGAAAGTGGTTCCGAGGAGCACGATCTGTATCGCTCACGAGTGGGTGGCGTGTCGTCGCCGTACCATGCGCTGTTGGCTTCGGTCGACCGCGAAGGGCCGGCGAGCGCGCTCCCAGACCTGAGGCGCGATGCGACGGCCCTGGTTGAACGAATCGTGAGGGTCCTGGCGCTTCGCCTGGTCGAAGCGCAGACGACCGGCCGCGCTCCAACGACGAGCGATTACGCTCGCTCCGGTCGAGTGCGCATTGTTCCGAAGTAGGGTGGAAAGAGGGCCGGCGACATCATGAGTTCTGTGGCGGGCGCCGCGGACGATTCGCTTCAGTCGCACCTCGCAAGTTACCGAGAGCGAACGCTCTCCAGGTTGCTGTCGGCAGTGCCCGATCGAGAGCCGCAGCGATACCTGTACGCTCCCCTCTCCTCTCACCTCTCGCGCATCGGCAAGAGCATTCGGCCGGCACTGTGCCTCGCCACCTGCCGCGCCTTCGGCGGCGACCCGTCGGCGGCCGAGACGTCCGCCACCGCGATCGAGATGCTGCACAACGCGTTCCTCGTGCATGACGATGTGGAAGACGAGAGCGAGTTGCGACGCGGTCAACCGACGATGCACGTCGAGCATGGCGTCCCATTGGCGGTCAACGCGGGAGACATGCTGAACGCGCTCAGCATTCGGATCCTTCGGCAGAACTTTTCGACGCTGGGCGCAACGCTCACCTGGCGCGTCTTCGACGAGTTCGATCACATGATGCAGGAGTCGCTCGAAGGCCAGGCGATGGAGCTCGGCTGGGTGCGCGACAATCGGTGCGACGTCACCGATCAGGACTACCTGCGGATGGTCCTCAAGAAGACGTGCTGGTACAGCTTCATTCATCCCTGCCGCATTGGTGCGCTGATCGCGACTCGCGACGCGGTCGATCTCGATCGCTTCAATCGCTTCGGGTACTACCTTGGCGCCGCCTTTCAGATCCAGGACGATCTCTTGAACCTGATCGGCGATGAGAAACGCTACGGGAAGGAAATCGGCGGTGATTTGCTCGAGGGCAAGCGCACCATCATGCTCATTCACCTCTTGAGACACGCCGGCGAGCGCGACCGGGAGCGCTTGATGACGTTTCTTGGCCAGAGCCGCGCCGGCCGTTCCTCAGACGACGCGCGATGGACCCTCGATCTGATGCGGTCGGTGGGCAGCCTGGATTACGGCAGGACCGTCGCAAAGCAGTTGGCCGGCGCGACGCTTTACGAGTTTACTCAGGCCTTTCGAGACGTGCCCGACTCGGATGAGAAGACGTTCGTGCATCAGATTATTCGCTATATGGTGAGCCGGGATTCGTAGATCACTGGGGGGAACCGTGGAAGGCTATCGCAAACGATTGATCCCGTTTCCTGAAGCGTCCGATCCGCTGTCGACGCTCGTTAGGCTGCCTCTCTCACTGACGGAGAGCAAAGGGCTGGAGAATCCTGTGGCCAACCTCGCCCCCGACCTCGTCGGAAAACAGGCGGCTACGATCGTCTCTGAAGCCGCGGCGATCCTGGACGAAGAAATGGCCAAAGGCGTGCTCGCCGCGCGGCGTCCAGACGCGACCGCTCGCTACGGCCCGTACGACGCCGGCACCCCATGGTTGCGCCAGGTCCACGACCTCGTCGACAACTTCGCGGCGATCTGGCCAATGCTGCAGGGCGTCCCGCCTCCTGAGGCCGGCGCATCTCAGCCGGCGGCGAGCGGCGCGGACGGACTGGCCGAGTTGCGGCCATGGGCAACGGTCAAGCCCGGGCAGCGCGCCACTATCTCGATGACGGTGTGCAACAGCGAGAGCCGTTCGGTGCGGCTGGTTCCCCTTGCGACGGACTTGCTTGGAAGCCGTGGCGGCCGCATTGCCGCTGGCCTTCTGGAGTTCACGCCGGCCGAATTCAGGCTTGAACCGCAGGAGCAGAAGGAGCTCGCCATCGCGACGACCGTCCCCGCAGAGGCCGTACCCGGCTGCTACTCCGGGCTCCTCGTCGTGACCGGCGTGGACTACTTGCGTGCGCTGATCACGATCGAAGTGGCCTGAGCGGGCCGGGATCAGCGCAACTCCTCGAGCAGTGAGCGCGCGGCCGTGAGATCGTGGGTGTCGAACCCTTCGGTGAAACTGTCATAGCTCGGGGCGAGCACGTCGCGCGCCGCGGCGCGCTGGCCGCTCTCCGCCAGCAGTTGTGCCAGCGTCGTCGAACTGCGTAACTCCCAGGACCTTGCCTCTTGGAGTCGTGCCCAGGCGATCGACGAGCGGAGTTGCTCTTCTGCCTCGGATCGCCGGCCTTGGCGCATGAGCGTCCATCCCTTGAGCCGGAGGATTTCGGCGAGCCAGACCCGCTCGTGCCACCCTGGACGCTCTATCTGCTCCAAGCACTCGTCCAACAAACGAAGACCGCCAGCCAGGTCTCCCTGACGGGCCATCGCTTCGGCCATAGCGGATTTGAGATACGGGAGATTGAGGTTGCCGCCCGACGCGCGCCATCCGTCGATGCCAAGCGTCAAAAAGGCGATCGCCTCGGACAGCTCGCCCTTGCGAAGCATGGCGAGGCCCCTTCCGATTGGGACGAGCACTTTGTAAACGAGGGGAATGCTCTGCTCACGGCCACGGCGATCGGCTTCGTCCACGCGCGCCAACAGCCGATCGGGCTCGCACCGGTAGTCGAAGACGTAAGCCCCCCACGTCAGCGCCCAGCTGACGTCGAACGGGTGGCCAAGCCGTCGTGAATCGGAATCCTTCTGGTCACTCAGTTGCGCCGCCTGGTCCGGGTACCCCAGCATCCAGAGCGCTTGCGAGGTGAACACGCCAACGGCGGTTCTCACATCGTTTCCCGTCAGCTCACTCCATCGCCCGGCACGGGTCGGTTCGTAGAGCGCAAGGACCTTGTCGCGCTGCTCGCGCGCCTCTTCCAGTTCGCCCAGATAGAAATGCGAAGACAAGGCGGCGCGGTGCCCGAGGATCGTCAGGTCGATGTTGCCGGCCTGGCGGCCTTCGACGAGCAGACGTCGAGCCCAGTCAAGTGCCTCTGCTACTCGGCCCTGCGTGATCGTGTTGATCCACATCCCCCACAAACCGACGAGCAGGCTCTGCGGTTGTTTCTGCCGTTCCGCCAACGTGAGAATGGCGTTGGCATTGACGCGTACCTCGGGCGCCGCCCAACCGCGCCACCGCAGCCGCGCCGAATGCAGCGGTTCTCGAAGTGAGAGCTCGAGGCGGTCGCGGTCGGCAGACGGATCGAGTCGATCGATGAGGGCCAATCCCTTTTCGAGGTAGGCCACAGCCTCCTGCAGCGCGACGCGGGCGAGCGCAGACTCCCCTGCTCTGCGCCACAACGGAATCGCGGCCGCCAGACGGCCGGCCTCGGTATGGTGACGGGCCAGCTGCTCGGGCTCCCGGGCAACGGCGTGAGGGAACTCGCTCTCGAGGACTTCGGCGATCTGGCCATGCAACTGGTGTCGTTTGCTCTTGAGCAGTGAATCGTAGGCGGCGTCCTGCACCAGCGCGTGCTTGAAGGTATAGGTGGCGTCGGGGGGCGTGCCGTGTCTGAACACCAGTTCGGTCTTCGTGAGCTGCTCGAGCTCTTCCTCGAACTCGCGCCCTTTCTTGGCCGAGACCGCCAGCAGCAACTCGTACGAGAAGACTCGCCCGATACACGCGCCAATCTGGGCCAGCTCGCGAACGCCTTCGCGGCGCCCCAGGCGTTCGATCAGCAGAGCGCTGAGCGTGGTGGGAATCGCCAAGGCCGGCAGCGGCTTCGGCAGTGTGTAGCGATCGGCCTCTTCGACCAGCAGCTCCGACTCCAGCACCGACTTGGTCAGTTCCTCGATGAAGAGCGGTACTCCGTCGGCCCGCATGACCAGCTGTTCGACCACCTCGGGCGGCAACGTCTTGCCCTTGGCCACGTTCCCCGCCAGCTCGACACCCTGCTCGCGCGCCAGACCGGTGAGGCTGAGGGTCGTCACCTGTGGCAACTCGGTCCAGCGCGGGCTGTATTGCTGCGGCCGGTAGGTGAGCACGAGCATGATCCGCTGCCCCGGCAACCGCGGCACCATCTTGTCGAGCAAGTCCTGACTCGTCGGATCGATCCAGTGCGCATCCTCGAGGATCATCAGCACCGGCTGCGTCTGAGACAGTGCCTCGACCTGGTCGACGAGGACCTCGAGAGTCCTCTCCTTGCGACTTTGCGCTGAGAGCTCGAGCGGCGAGTACCGCTCGGCCGGCAGCGAGAGCAACGCCGCGAGCAGCGGCGCGGCCTCAGCGCGTTGCGCTTCGCCGCCAGCCAGCAATCGTTCCAACTTGTCGAGCTCTTGTTGAGGCGTGTCTTCGCGCGCAAAGCCAGCCGCGAGCTCCAGGTGCGCGACGATTGGGTACAGCGCGGCGTTCCGGTGAAAGGGCGAGCACTGGTAGCGAAGCGTGGAGTGCGGTTCTGCTGAAATTCTCTCGCGCAAGACCTCGGTCAGCCGCGACTTGCCGATGCCAGGTTCACCGCTGATCAAGACCGCTCGCCCGGCTCCGCCCCGAGCCTTGCCCCAGCTGTCGAGCAGCAGCGACAGTTCCTCTTCGCGGCCGACCAACGCACTGAGCGGCGCACCGCCATGGGCCGCGTCAAAACGCCCCGCGGCCGGGCGAACCGCTCGCACGCGCCATGCTCTCGACGACCCGATTCCTTTCAGCGGTAACGCACCAAGATCGATGAGATCGAAGACGTCGCCGACCAACCGCCGCGTGGAATGGGCGACGAAGATTTCGTCCGTCCCGGCCATGCCCTGCAGCCGCGCCGCGAGGTTGGGGGTCTCGCCAACGGCCAACCCGGCATCGCCGTCGCCCGGACCAGAGGGTCCACCCACCACTACCTCACCGGTGGCGACGCCGACATGCACAGCGAGCGGCTCCGGTGCGCTCACGCCCTTGACCGCCGACACTATCTCGAGAGCCGCGCGCACGCCCCGCTCGGCATCGTTTTCGTGCGCCAGCGGCCAGCCGAAATAGGCCATCACGCCGTCTCCGAGAACCTGGGCCACGTGCCCTTCGTAACGCGACACGACGCCGGAGCACACGCTCCGGTACGCCTTCATCACCGGGCGCAAGATCTCCGGATCGAGGCGCTGCGACAGACCGCTGAAATCCACCAGATCGCAGAACATCACGGTGATCGGCCGTCGCTCTTCCGGGGAGGCGTGAGTGGCCGGAGAGGCGGCAGCCGAGACGCCAGGCAACTGGGCTTGCGATGCGATCGCCTGCAGCAGCCGCTGGCCATCGTTCTGGTTGAGCCCCAGGCGGCGCAGGTCGTCCAGAGTGAGCTTTGCGGCGGCTTCGTAGTCGATGCCGTTCGATGTCAGGATCGGACCACAGTGCGCCAGCCCCACCTGCTCGAGCCATGCCGGAAAGGACGTCATTCCGAAATCCCCGTGCATTATGGTCTGGACGGCCTCGTCCTCGATATTCCCCGCCGACGTATCCACGTTGAGCGGTCAGCGCGGGCGTGATACGTTTTGCATCCCTACGCAGCCGACACGGCTCATCGCACGCATCGGACACGACTCCAGAGCTGAGGCACCAGAGTGGGCAGAGTCATTCGCGATCAGCGCAACGGGCGACTCTTCGACAAATACCCGCTCTCTGGGAAGACTTACACGACCGCACGCGGCGCGGTGGTGCCAAACGAGCTTCAGTACTACGACGGCGAGATGGTCCACCTCTACGGGGACTGCGCCAACGTTCCAGCGGTGAACGCCGCATTGGCGGGTAGCGGCTACAAGGCGCTGACGCTGCGATACCCCGACAACCAACAGACGGCGGCCGGGCAACTCTGGGCGAGCCGGTTCACCGACACTTCCATCGGGCCTTACAACGCGATGTTCATGGTGGTGATCGCCGTTCCGGACGACGCGACCACGGCCGAGTCGTCCATCGCCGCGCATCCGAATGGCGCATCGAGCACGCTTCCCATGCTCAAGGGATCGTTCAACCCTGCAATCGCGGTATACGAGAACACGGCGCGGTTGTTCCTGGTGCGGCTCCTCGACACGACCCAGATCGCGATTGATGTTGGGCGCGAGCGGATGGGCACCGACAAGCGTCCGGGCGCCCTTGACATGACGCACGACGGCCGCCGACTCCATCTGTCGATCGCAGACCAGAACGGACGAGGCGTGGCCAGGGCCGACCTGGAGCTGGCAAGCGATCCGACGTCGTACGCGCCCGAAATCGCAAAGGCCGCAGCGACTGCTGGAGTTTCACTTCAGTGGTTTCCTCCCGACACCGAATATGTCTACCCCGCAGTGGCGCGCATCGGCCAGGGGCCAATCGTCAGCTGGCAGTGGCGAAGCGATCTCGCGCCTCGGCTGCAGCCCGTCACGCCTGGTACGGTCGTGTTCGACTCGAGTTCGGAGGAGGGTCGGATGTTTCTCAGCTGGGGCTTCACACCGAAAGTGCTTGGCCATTTCCCGAACGTCCGCGGTCTGATCACTGGATTGGCCGATCAGATGCCTCGAGTTCCGCTGCTGAGGGCGAGGCCGGCAGACGGTCCACGTGACTCGGGCGGGCTTTTGCCGGTGCTGCAACTCGTCGGTCAAAAGCTCTCCCACACCGGTGCGCAGATCGAGTCTCCCGTTTCTCAAGCGAGACGGGTTGCTGCGTCTGTCGATACCGTGCGCTCGCGCCCGGCAGTCGCAACCGCCCCGCAGCCACGCTGGGCCTGGGGCGCCACTTTCCTCGGATCACTGACTGCGCGGCTCCGCAAGGAAGTGGTCGGCGCCACGCCCGATGGCCTTCGGATCAACTGGCATGTCATCGAGGGAAGCTTCGTCGGGCCCGGTCTCGATGCGACCATCCTTCCCGGCGCGGCGGACTGGATGCGGATCCGCCGAGACGGAGTGGCCATCGTCAGCGTGCAGGCCTGTTTCGAGACGCGTGAGGGTGCGCGCGTTCACGGCTCATACGGCGGCATCTTCGATCTTGGCCCCGACGGCTATGCCCGCGCGCTGCGCGACGAGTACGACCCCCTCCCTCCGGTCGTAGTCACGCCGACGTACGCGACGGCCGAACCGCAGCTGGAATGGCTCAACCGTGCCCAGTGCGTCGGCGTGGGCAGGGTGGACATGGCGGCGTTGCGGGTCGAGTTCGACGTCTACGTGATGCGAGTGGAGGGACGGACTCAACCGGCGTCGCCTCTCAGCCTCTACCGGCGGCTCGGCGGGTACGATGTGATCGCCGCGGTCGCCGACGACTTTCTAGAATGGGGCTGGACCGACAAACACCTCGGCCGATTCTTTGTCGGCCATAGCGAACGCAGCTTGAAGACCAGCCGGCAGCTGGTGGTCGATCTTCTGTGCGAGGCCACCGGGGGACCGTGCATCTATCTGGGCCGCGACATGAAGACGACTCACAAAGGGATCGCCATCACGGACGCCGATTGGAAGATCGCGATCGATCTGTTCACCGCCGCCCTCGACAAGCACGGGGTCGCGCCGCAGGAACAATCGGAATTCATGCAGATCATCCACGACATGAAGAGCCAGATCGTCGAGGCACCCGGACGGTCGTAGACCCCGTTCGCCTACGCGCGAACCCGGCGCGATTCTAGATACCGGCCAGTCCGCGTCATCCATCGACGTAAGCCAGACAGCCAAACCCGAGGTGTCGTTGCCGGCCGCCAATCGCTTGCTTCAGACAGGCACTCGAGCGCGGCATCGACTTCGTTCGCGGTTTGGTACCGCTGCACCGAGCGCTTGGCCATCGCTTTCATCACAAGGCGATCGAACGCGACGGGCAGATGAGGGTTGACGATCGACGGCGCCACCGGATCGTGATTCAGGATGGCGTCAACGAGGTACGCCATTTTCGACTGCGGAAATGCCGGCCTTCCCGTCGCCATCTCGTAGAGTACCGCTCCGGCGCTGAACACGTCGCTTCGTTCATCGACGACGTCCCCGCACAGTTGCTCGGGCGACATGTACGGCATGGTGCCGGCGGGTCCAAACTCTGGCGTCGTCCGGGTCGAGATGTCCCCAGTGCGATCACATGGGAGGGGCTGCGCCAACCCGAAGTCGAGGATCTTCAATTGACCGCTGTCACTGACCTTGAGGTTCGCCGGCTTGATGTCACGGTGGACAACGTGGGCGGCATGAAGTGCGGCGAGGCCTTGAATCATCTGTCGGCCCAGGCGGACGACTTCGGCGAACGGCAGCGCGCGGCCGTGGATGAGGTCTTTCAAGGTCGAACCAAGCACGTACTCCATCACCATGAAATCGCGGCCGGACTCGGAGACAAAGTCGTAGACCGACGCGACGTTGGGATGGCTGAGGCGTGACAACGCGCGGGCTTCCGCCACCAGTTCACGCTCGCGCCGATGCGATCGGTCCCGGCGGGTCAGCACCTTGACCGCGACGGTGCGCTGCAGCCGTTCATCTTTGGCGAGGTACACCTGACCCATACCGCCGGCGCCAATCAGGTCGCCGATGGCATAGCGGGAGACGATGGTCCCCGTCAGTTTGCTGTCGCCGGCGGCCTCCATGTCACACGTCCTTTCAGGACAGCGTGCCCGGTCCTTACCCCTCACCTGCAAGCCCCTCAAGTTCTGGCTGAATCTGTGGGTAGCCATATGAGCGAAGCCTACGGCGAGGCTTGAAGCCTGTCTGTGACGGCGGTCACGGCGGGTATGTGATCCAGATCACAACGGCCCAGCCCGCACCCGCTTCAGGGCACAGGCCGCGTAGAATGTCGCTGGCCCGGCGAGATCTCGCTCGCGGGCGGTCAATCCGGCCAATTCGTGGGCATGGTGGGAGGACCCAATGGCAATGGCGATGAGCAAGGACGTCATCAAGCGGTGTCTGACAGCCGTGCCGCTGCTCACCGATCTTCCAGCCGGTGACCTCGAGACGCTCGCGGCCTCCGCCCGTTCTCTGGCGTTCAAGAAGGGCGCGCGAATCTTCGAGGAAGGCTCACTGGCCGACTGCTGTTTCGTCTTGACCGCCGGAAAAGCGCATATCGTGCTCGCCGGCAGTAGGGGGGCGGAGATCCTTCTCAATATCGTGACGCCACCGGCGCTGATTGGGGAGATTTCGCTGCTCGACCGATCCACCCGTACGGCGTCGTTTGTGGCGGCCGAGCCCTGTCAGGTCATCCGCATCCCTGCCGCCGCCCTCGATGCGCTCCGCCGGAATCCCGCGTTCGAGCAGCGGCTCGTCGCCGGGCTGGTGTCAACTGTGCGCGAGTCCGACGACCGCGTGCGAGCGATCTCGTCGTTCCCGTCGGTCAGCCGGGTCGCCTGGTGCCTCGGACGCATCGCGAGCCATGCGGGACGCCGCGACGGTTCGAGCATCGTCATTCCGAAAGCCCGTCACACCGAGCTCGCGGAGATGGCGGGGTGTTCTCGCGAGACGGTCAGTCGAGCGCTTCAGGTCTTGAAGCGAAAGAACTACATCCGATGGGATGCCAGTACGATGCGGATCGACCTCGACAGCATGCAGCGGTACCTGACCACGGAACTGAAGACTCCAGATGGTCCTAAACGCTAGCGCTTGGATCGGTGACCCCGGTAGCCGTCCTCCAGTCGGCGCGTCGAGGGCTGAAGGTCTTTAAGGAGCCGTGCCCTCGCCAATGAATGCGTGCTCGCACTCCAAGTCTAGTTTCCATGCGCCGGCTGGCGTCCGAACAACGACGGATACGGGCCGCTTGAGCGCCAGTCCGACGATTCCGCCGCAAACATGTTCGACGCGCACGACGATTCTCTCCGTTGCTTCAATCTCTAGATTGCTGCGCTGGTCTCGTAGCGTCGGCGCGCTTGCGAGCGGACCGCGCAGACCGGCTCCCCGACCGGACGTCGACGAGCCCGAAAAACCAGAACGGTATTGCCCTCGACGTTGATCGGCTCGCCGACGACCGTCCGCGAGCTGAGAGGCGCTCGATTTCGGCGAGCGTTGCATTCAGCAGGTTCTCGACATGTTCCATGAGTGCCTCCATCGATCACAGTAGGGTGAAAGTCTGCGGCGCTCCACTTCAGAGTCTATCCTCGGCGCTGTGCGCTGATTCCTGGATGCTGCCGCATTCGCCGATTCAACAATCATTCCCAAATCAGGCCTGGGCCGGGCGGCAACTCACGCGGTTGAGAGTAGGGAAATAAGCCGCGTTCCAGAGGAATAACCACCAGACCCGTCCGGCCGTTCGTCACGAGCCGATGACAACGCGTTTACACCGGGCCGTTTTCGCCCGGCAACAGACGATCACTGTGAAACCGCAACATGGCATCAGCGTTGCCCTATCCTTGAGGCAGCGATGCTGGCTTGTTGATTGCCGAACCGCGTCGGAGCAATCGCAACATCTCCGATACGCGCGACGCCACCGCCGGGCGTCAGCCTGAGGGTCGCTGAGGAGCGAACCATGACTCGACCTCGACACCGAAACCAATGGGACAGCCTGATCGAGGAGTTCGCGCGCATTCGGGAAGATATGCTCCGGCTCGTCGAGGACTCCGCCGACCTGCTGCCGGACGTACACCCCGACCAGCGGGCGAGCGCGCGTAACCTATTGCACTACCTGGCGCTGCGCAGTCGCGATCTGCGTCCGCTGCAAGCGCGTCTAGCCGCCACGGGTCTGTCGTCGCTTGGCCGCGCGGAATCTCACGTGCTCGCGGCGGTCGAATCGGTGCTGTCGGTCTTGTACCGGCTCGACGGCCGTCCCGCCGCCGAAAGCGACCCACAGGACTGTCCCATCGACCTTGCGGAAGGTCAGCGCCTGCTCGACGCTCATGCCGATGCCGTGCTTGGCCCCCGTCCCGCCGACCGCGGCGGCGTCGCCATCATGGTGACGATGCCGAGCGAAGCCGCGGACGACTACACACTGGTCTCGCAGTTGATCGAACAGGGGATGGACTGTATGCGGATCAATTGCGCACACGATGATCCAGAGCGCTGGCAGCGGATGATCGACCATCTCGCACGCGCGGTCGAACACCATGGCCGCTCTTGCCGGATCTTGATGGACCTCGCGGGGCCCAAAATCCGCACCGGCCCGCTCGAGCCTGGTCCGGCCGTGGTGAAGCTCAGGCCCGAGCGTGACGCCTGTGGAAAGGTCACAGAGCCGGCCCGCGTCTGGCTGTTCGACGAGGAGCAGCCGCAGCCGGCCCCGACGCCGTCCGACCGAGCGCTCCCGGTACCCGGGTCGTGGCTTCGCCAGCTCGTCCGCGGAGACCGGATTCACCTCGAGGACGCGCGTGGCGCTTCGCGCCTGTTGCGCATCGTCGCAGTCGGTGCTGAAGGCTGCTGGGCTGAATCGAGCAGCACGTGCTACATCCAGCCAGGCACGACCCTTCGCGTCGTCCGGCGCGGCGATGGCACGCGCGTCGAGACCGGTTTCGAAGGAACGGTCGGTAGCCTGCCCAACGTCGAGACGCCGCTCGAACTCACTGCCGGCGACGAGCTTGTGATCACCCGGCCAGTGCTGGCCGGGCGCAACGCCGTTCGAAACGACCGCGGGCGCGTCCTGATACCAGCATCCATCGGCTGCACCGCCGAACAGATTTTTGATGACGTCAGAACCGCCGACCGGGTGTGGTTCGACGACGGCCGGATCGGCGGCGTCGTGGAACGACGCCAGCCGGATCGAATCCATGTGCGGATCACTCGGACTCGTGCGCAGGGAGCCAGGCTCGGAGCGGAGAAAGGCATCAATCTCCCGGACACTGTGCTCCACCTGCCCGCCATCACTGACAAAGACCGCGCCGACCTCGCGTTCGTCCAGAGCCACGCGGACATGGTCGCGCTGTCTTTCGTCAACAACGTAGACGACGTCCGTGAGCTGCGGACCCTCCTGGAGCCGATGGACGACCATCCACCGGCGATCGTGCTCAAGATCGAAACGCGGCGGGGATTCGAGAATCTGCCGGCGATGCTGCTCGATGCGATGAAGGCGCCGCGGTGCGCGGTGATGATCGCGCGCGGCGACCTTGCTGTCGAGTGCGGCTTCGAACGCATGGCCGAAGTCCAGGAGGAAATCCTGTGGCTCTGCGAAGCGGCCCATGTGCCCGTGATCTGGGCCACGCAGGTACTCGAGACGCTCGCCAAAGAAGGCTTGCCGTCGCGGGCCGAAGTCACCGACGCAGCTATGGCGCATCGCGCCGAATGCGTGATGCTCAACAAGGGAGCCTACGTCGTGGAGGCTGTCAAGGTGCTCGACGACATCCTCCGCCGCATGCATGGTCATCAGGCGAAGAAGCGGTCGATGCTGCGTGAGCTGGGCCTCGTGTCGAATTTCCGAAAGGCGCGCGACAAACGGCAGAGCCTCCGGCCGGCGGCAGCGGTTATGAACAGCAGGACGCCAGCGCTCGCAGGGTGAGCCTCGGGGCGTCGGCCAGCCTCGCGAAAGGTCTCAGGCTGCCGTCCGCAACTGTTGCCGGCGCGGTTGCCTTCCAGGCGCATTCCCGCGGCCCGGGGGCGTTGTGGAGAGCCCGGATGTACGCCTTTGGTGACCTCGAGACGCTCGGGCCTCCGCCCGTTTTCTAGCGTTCAAGAAGAGCGCGCGAATCTTCGATCTCTCTGAATGGCATGCGGCACGATGGTCCGCACGACTACGATTCGTTGTTCGCGGCGATCGACACTGACGTCAGCGGACTCCTTGTCGATTGCCACGGATATTGCAGAAGAGCACGTTGACGATCTTCATGCGCGAGCCGAGGTAGCGGATCACGTCGTCGTTCACACGAGGCCTCCTATCACTGCGATGGATGATCGTTGAGAGGCCCACGAAATGCCGTGGGCTTGTCCAACATTCGTTGACGTCAAAGGCAAGATGACCGACACTGATGCACCCCCGTGCGACGACGCAGTCCTCGTCCCACCACATCTGACTTCCAACTCGACAAGTAGCACCCGCTACGCGCTGCCCTTCAACAGGAGGAGAACATGCTAGGTCTGATCGACAGCATCAAGAATGGCGTTATCGGAACCATCCGCGGCTCTGGAGAAATCGTCAACGCCATCACCGAAACCGTCAGCGGTTCGCTCGTCGCCGCCTTGAAGAGCACGGGCAACGTCGGCAAGGCGCTCACGGAGGCCGTGTCGGATGTGGCCACCGGTGTCATCCAGGGCACCTCCCAGGTGGGCGGCGATCTGGGAAAGGCGGGAAAGGGCGCGGTCATCGGCGTTCTGCGTGGTTCGAAAGAGGTCGGGGCCGATGCGCTCGACGCCCTCGGATCCACGGTCGAGAATCTGGTCAAAACCACCGCGAGCGTCGGTGGCAACGTCGGCGATACCGCCAGACAGGCGATCGAGGGATCGATTGAAGGCGCCAAGAGCATCGGCGTCAGCGCCATCGATGCCACGTCGGCGGCAGCGGCGGGCGCCATCAAGGGCATCGGAGGACTCACCTCGGCCGCGACCACAACCGTTTCCGACGTCTCCCGCGGCATTATCCAGGGCGTGGTGGCGGTGGGCGGCGACTTGGGCGCGGCGGCAAAAGGCACGATGCTCGGCGTGCTCCGTGGCACCAAGGACCTCGGCACCGCAAGCATCGCGACCATCGGTGACAGCGCAGGCAGCCTGGTGAAGGCCGCGTCGGAGCTCGGTGGTGACCTCGGCAGCACGGCGATAGGCGCCGTCGAGGGCGCGATCGCCGGCGCCCGCGAAGTGGGCATCGATGTGGCGGAGGCCGCATCGGCGGCGGCGACTGGAGCGCTCAGAGCCGCCGGCGACATCAGCACCTCCGCAACCGATCAGGTCCGGCGCGCGGTGGTTGGTGTGATCTCCGGAGTCAAAGTCGTCGTGAAGGAGCCCTTCAAATAGACGAGCGAGCGGCAGGTCTCGCCGCTGCGCGTCGATGGGCGTGATGAGGAACCCCAGGCCGTTGCGCGACAGCGTGAACCTGTTCGTGCAGGCCGGCGGACTCTGGCTGGAGAGAAACGCGTTCATCCATGCCGGATCGCTGGCCTTCTATACCCTGTTTTCGCTAGCCCCCGTCGTCATCATCGCGGTCTCCATTGCCGGCACGGTATTCGGGCAGGAGACCGCCAGGGGCGAAATCGTATCGCGCCTCGGCAACTTGATACGACCCGAGGCCGCTCAAGCGGTCGAAGAGGCGCTCGAGCGATGGCGACCCAGGGCTGGCGGACTCTTGCCGGCGCTGACTGGCCTGGCGGCCATGACCGTCGGCGCCACCACGGTGTTTGCGCAGTTGCAGATCTCGCTCAACCGGATTTGGGGCGTGGTGACCAAGCCGCAGAAGAAGGGCCTGGTCACCCTCGTCAAGACCCGCGTCGTGTCGCTGGCCATCGTCATCGCCATCGGCTTCATCCTGCTGGTCTCGCTGGTCGTCGACGTCGCCATCAAGGCGGTGATCGCGAGCGCGCGGGATTGGCTTCCGCTTGCGCCGTGGCTGCTGAGCGGAGCGGAGCTGATCTCTTCGCTGGTGATTGCCACCGTGCTGTTCGCCGTGATTTTCAAGATGCTCCCGGATGTCGTCATCCAGTGGCGCGACGTCTGGTTCAGCGCAGTCACAACCGCGATTCTCTTCACTGCCGGACGCCATCTCATCAGCGCGTACCTGGCGTATCGCGTACCCGCTTCTACTTTCGGAGCCGCCGGAGCGCTGGTTCTGATCCTGCTGTGGGTCTACTACTCGGCGTTGATTCTCTTCTTCGGAGCGGCTCTGACCAAGGCGAAAGTGTTGGCTTCGGGTAAGCGCATCGTCCCCCGGCCCTTAGCCACGCGCATTAAAGAGCAGCTCGTCGATGAGGACGACAGCCCGGTGTGATTCGGTCTTTCGCATCACCTGACCCCTGTCCCGACGCGAACTCCCCGAAGAAGGCTCGATTGCCTAACCGATTAGGCGATAGCTCGTCGTTCCACGTGACCTGTGGGCCCGCGATCGGTGCGAGGCCGGAATCGCCTGACTGACAACACGCCCAGCACGAGAAATGCGGCAAACGCCAAGCCTTGTGCAATCGCGAACGGGGGCTCGCTCTGTGTCGGAGCAAGGGCCGTCAACGCCGGCACCCGCCTGAACAATTGCACGATCAGGACGAAAACGTTGAAGTACAGCGCAATGACCGCTGTGACCACATAGATCGCCCGCCAAATTCCCACCCGGCTTCGGCCGTACAACGCCCACATGCACAATGCCAGCACGGCGAGCGAGAGAATCGCCACCACATGCGAGGGAAGAAACGGACGAAGCGGAAAGCCAAACCCGGTGGCATTGGTTGCGACCGTGGACAGCAGGAAGGCCTGAGTCCAACGTGGCAGCGCGTTAGATGTAAGAAATCCGTAGAGCACGACGAACCCTGTTCCGATTCCGATAAGGCTGATCACCACATGCAACAAGGTAAAGGCCGCCATCGTTGCCCTCCTCTGGACAGTTGTTGCCGGTCGAGCCAACAACCAGCCTACTGCCATCTGCACCGCCGATGATGAGTCTGTCGCTCGCGAGGCGCGGGTCGGCGACTGCCACAGTGTCGCCGCATTCGTTGCACGGCCGTCACACGTTAGACGGTGGAACCGTCGCACCCGCTTCATATATAAAGGCCGCGACTCGGAGAGCACGTGGCAGCCGGGCGACGCTCGACTAGCCGATGGCGAATCACGCGCGAACGGCGCGAGGGAGTTTGGTGGTGCGTAACAAGTCGCTCTTTTGGTCCAGCGGGTTGTTGATCCTGCAGATTGGAGCGGCCGTCATGCCGCTTGCCGAACGAACGGCCTCGCCTCCGGACGTTCCAGGTGTCAAAGGAAACGGCGTCACGCTGCTCCCGAACGGATGGCGCATCGCGCCCGCTGGGCACAGCATTCCCGTCGGCGACTTTCCGATGTCGATGGTGCTATCGGCCGACGGCCGCTACGCCGTCGTGAGCAACAACGGGTGGTCCAGGCCGTCGCTGACCGTAGTCGATCTCGCCCAACGCATGGTCAAGACTCGTGTCAGCATCGACCATGCGTGGCTCGGCCTCGCGTGGCACCCGTCAGGCGATCGGCTGTACTCGTCTGGCGCGGCGGAGAACACCGTCAACGAATTCGTGTGGCAGAAGGCCGACCCGAAGGCGGTTGGCCAGATCAAGATCGGGCGTCCCGCCGTCCGTCTCCCACCCGGCACCACCGACCTCAAGGGCACTGGCTTCATCGGCGGGTTGGCGATCAATCAGTCCGGAACCAGGCTCTACGCCGTTCACGTCCTTGGCCGCGCGATCAGCGCAATCGATCTGAAGAGTGGCGCAGTCCGGCGTACCGTCGATCTCCCAGCCGAGCCCTATACGGCCATTCTGTCGCGCGATGGCCTGACGGTCTTCGTCTCGTTGTGGGGCGGGGCAAAGGTCCTCGCGCTCGACGCCGAGACGCTGGCGACCCAAGCCGAGGTGCCGGTCGGCGAGCATCCAAATGCGATGACGTTGTCAAGGGATGGGCAGCGGCTGTTCGTTGCCTGTGCGAATACGAATCGTGTCTGGGTTGTGGGATTGCCCAGCCTCACACCGCACGAGCAGATTTCAGTCTCGCTCTTTCCCAACGCGCCCGCCGGCACTACGCCAAATGCACTCGCGGTGTCGCCCGACGGCGAGACGCTCGCCGTCGCCAACGCCGACAACAATACCGTGGCGATGGTGGACATCGAGAATCCCGTTCAGAGCGAAGTCGAGGGCTTCGTCCCGGTCGGCTGGTATCCCACAGCGGTCGAGTTCACGCCCGACGGTCGCCGGCTGATTGTGTTGAGTGGCAAGGGTCTCGCCAGTCAAGCCAACCCCCGGGGGCCTCAGGCGACGAGTCCGGCGGCAGATGGGCAATATATCGGCCAGCTGCTGCAAGGTGCGCTGTCGATTGTTGACGTACCCGACCGCGCGGCACTGAAGGCACACACGGAACGAGTTTATTCCGTGACTCCGTACTCCGACGCCACGAAGCTCGCGCCCGCCAACGCGCCCGTCGCATCGCCGATTCCGCAGAAGGTCGGCGACCCGTCGCCGATCAAGTATGTCTTCTACGTCATCCGCGAGAATCGCACGTACGACCAGGTTCTCGGAGATCTCGAGGTTGGCAACGGCGATCCCACACTCACTATTTTTGGCGACGACGTGACGCCGAACGCGCACGCGCTGTCGCGCGCGTTCGTCACCCTCGACAATTTCTACGTCGATGCCGAGGTCAGCTTCGACGGTCACGCCTTTTCCATGGGCGCCTACGCGACCGACGCGGTGGAAAAGATGTGGCCGACCAACTACGGCCGGCGCGGAGGCGTGTACACGAGCGAGGGCGGATGGGGCGACCGCAATCCCTACGGTAACCTCTCTGCGCCCGCAGACGGATACTTGTGGGACTTCGCCGCACGGGCCGGAGTGTCGGTGCGCAGCTACGGTGAGTTTGCCGAGCGCAAGACACCCGGAGGCCCGGTCGAGGCCACGGTTCCCGGCCTTCGTGGCAAGGTGCATCCATCGTATCCGCCTTTCGATCTCAGCATCCCCGATGGGGAGCGCGTCGACGTCTGGCTCAAGGAATTTCGCGAGCTCGAGAAAAAGGGCGGCCTTCCGCGGCTGAGCATCATTCGACTCGGCAACGACCACACGTTCGGCACCCGCCCCGGCGCCTTGACACCGCGTGCCATGGTGGCCGAGAACGACCGCGCAGTGGGGCGCCTGATCGAGGCGATCTCGAACAGTACCGTCTGGAAAGAGTCGGCGATCTTCGTCCTTGAAGACGACGCCCAGAATGGCCCCGACCATGTGGACTCGCATCGATCGATCGCGCTGGTGGTCAGTCCGTTTGCCAAGCGGCGTGCTCTCGACAGCACGATGTACAGCACGTCGGCGATGCTGCGCACCATGGAACTGATTCTTGGCCTGCCGCCGATGAGTCAGTACGACGCCGCCGCCACGCCGATGTACAACGCCTTTGAGCCGACCCCGGACACTTCGCCATACACCGCGCTTCCGGCACGCCTGCGCCTCGACGAGCGGAACGGCGCCGACGCGTTCGGCGCGGCGGCGTCGGTGGCGATGAACTTCGAGGAGGCCGACATGACGCCCGAGTACGAGCTCAACGAGATTGTCTGGCGATCGGTTCGCGGGCCACACTCGCGAATGCCTCCACCAGTGCGGTCGGGCTTTATCCGCGCGATCGACGATGACGACCAGGCGGAGAAGGCGAAGGATGCAGACGGAGGGAAAAAGGAGGAGAGCGCCAGAAGACGCTGACGACCCTCGCCGTACAGAGGACGCCCCTCCCCGCCGAGGGACGTCACGTGTTTGGCAAGCGGCGTGATGCCTAGGACGCCGGCGTCTCCTCGCCCTCTTCCACGGCCTCCTCGCTGTCAGGCAACGTCTCCTCACCGTCGGGCATCGAGGAAGCGCCGATTTGTGCGATGACATCGAGTCCCGGTGCGTAGACGTTGTGCGCCGGAAAGACGTCGATTATCGGCTCGGTGTCGATTCCGGCCTTCTGGACGGCCGGCATCATTCTCTCGGCGCTGAACGCCTCGAACGCCTCGGCTGATTCCCACAGATCGAGCACGCGCAATCCGTCGGGTGTGAGACTGGCGACATGAAACAGCCCACCGTCCGCCGGATACTGATCGAGATCGAGATCTGCCATCACGGCGTCGTACTGCTCCTGAGTGACTCCAGGCCACTCCATGAACATCGCAATTGCCATGGTTTTCCTCCTTCCGGAAAGGCGCAATGTACAGCGCTGATGTGTCAGGAGAGCGACCAGACCACGTCAGTTGCGTGACATGTGAGCCGCGCCGAGGCCGCGACTCTTGGCGGTGCAGCCTTGCGTTCACCCGATCCGCACGGACTCACCAAACACGAGATCCCCTAGCCTCTCGTCGCGAGCTCAGCGACGCCGAAGGACATCGTCAGGCCGGCGTGGGATGGCGAGGAGTGGTCGTTACCGGAGCCGGCGCGCTCGGACTGATTGCGATAGCCACGTGGTCCGTCCACGGGTTTCAGTCGAGCGATCGCGGATGCCGTAGTGGGTCGCCTCGGATGGTTGGGCGCCGAGTTCATTGATGCAACGGTCACAAGCGACGAGGTAGAGCGAGGACGTCCTCACCCCGACCTGATAAGACGCGCCATGACGTTGACCGGCGTGTACGTCGCAGCAGCGGTCGCCAGGGTAGGCGATACGCCCCCCGACCTCCTCGAGGGGACGGCCGCCGGATGTTCACGTGTGATTGGCATTACGACCGGGTCGCACTCACGCGAAGAGCTCGCACACTACCCTCACACACATCTGACAGAGCGACTCACGGACGTGCCGGCAATCTGCGATCTGTCAGGCTGAATGAGCGCGATTCCCTTTCCGGTTGCTATCCGTAGCGGCCCTCAACGTATTCGGCGGTCCGCCGATCCCCAGGCTTGAGAAACAAGTCTTCGGTGCGCCGGTGCTCCACGATCTCACCGAGCAGCATGAAGACGCATTCATCACTCGTCCGCCGGGCCTGGGCCATATTGTGCGTGACGATGACGATGGAGTACCGGGACTTGAGCGCGAGCATCAGCTCTTCAATGGCCCGTGTCCCCTCCATGTCAAGAGCGGAGCACGGCTCGTCCATCAGAATCACCTCGGGCTTGAGCGGCAGGAGCCGGGCAATGCACAACTTCTGCTGCTCCTCGAGCTGCAGATCAGTCGCGCGCTCGTGCAACCGGTCTTTCACATCCTCCCAGAGTCCCACTTCGGCCAACGCGAGGTGGACGGCGTCATCGAGGGCCGACCGTGTCAACGTGCGCCGATCACGATGGATTCGCAGGCCAAAGACGACGTTCTCGTACACCGAAATTGGCAGCGGATTCGGACGCTGGAACACCATGCCAACCGTCCTGCGCAACTCCAGCAATGAGACATCCGCGTCGTAGATATTCTTGCCGAGAATCGTGATCTCGCCCTTCGTGGTGACCGAACCGTAGCGCTCGTTCACGCGATTGAAGCAGCGCAGCAAGGTGGTTTTGCCGCATCCCGACGGGCCGATCAGCGAGGTGATCAGGCCGTACTTGATCCGCAGCGTGACGTTCTTCAACGCTTGAAACGACCCGTACCATAGGTTGAGGTCCCGGGTCTCGATGGTGAACGACGGTGGCGCGTCGACGGTCATCCAAAGATTCCATTCACGTACTCGGTACGTTTTCGGGCTACCGGGATGCTCGGAGAAGATCACCGATGACCGATCGGTTTCGACCACGTCGCCATTGAGCAGGAACATCGTGCGGTCGGCGAGCCGGCGAGCCTGCTGCGTGAGATTGGTGACCAGGATGATGGTGATTTGGCGGTTGAGCTGCTTCAACATCTCCTCGATCTTCATCGTCGTCACCGGATCGATGGCGATCGAAAACTCGTCGAGGCACAGAATCGTCGGATCGTGCGACAGCGCACGGGCAATCGTCAGGCGTTGTTGTTGTCCGCCAGACAGTCTGGTCCCCAGCGAGTTGAGCCGGTCCTTGACCTCATCCCACAGCGCCGCCTGCCGCAGGCAGCGTTCGACGACCGTGTCGAGGATGGCTCGGGACCGAACCCCGGCGGTCCGCGGCGCAAAGGCGACGTTGTCGTAGATCGAGAGCGGCAATCCGACGGGAAGCGGCGCCACGATGCCGATCTGACGGCGGAGCTCGAACACGTCCCGGACCAGCGTCACATCTTCGCCGTCGATCATGACCTGCCCGGTCATCCGGGCCCCGGCGGTGAACTCGAGCGTGCGGTTGAGACACTTGAGCAACGACGTCTTGCCCGATTGCGCCGGGCCGATGATGCCGAAGATCTCGCCACGCGCGACTTCAAAGGAAATGCCGTGCACGACCTCCCTCTCGCCATAGGCGATTCGCAAGTCGCGCACCGACACCACTGGGGAATCGCTCATCGCCGTCACCACTTCTTACGTGATCGGAGGTAAACGCGAAGGCCGATCGCCGTCGCATTGACGAGCAGCACGGTGCCCATCAAGACCGTGGCCGTCGCATACTGCAGCGATTCTGGAGCGCCGTTGATCTGCGTGGCGAGATTGTAGAGATGGGTGGCCAGCGCCATGCAGCTCTCGGTCAGTGAGTACGGCAGCACGTCGCCCTTGTCCACGGCCTTGTAGAGGACGGCCCCGGTGAAGAGAATCGGTGCCGTTTCTCCGGCAGTCCGCGACACCTGGAGAATGACGCCCGTCAGGATGCCGCTAATCGCATTGGGCAGGACCACCGCGCGAATCGTCTGCCACCGTGTGGCCCCGACATTCCAGCACGCTTCGCGGAAGCTCCGTGGCACTGCGGCCAGCGCTTCGCGCGTGCTGGCGATGATCACCGGGCAGCGTCATCACGGCGAGCGTCAGCGACGCGGCGAGAACCGATTGTCCCAGACGCGCCGCCAGCACGAATGCGCCCAGCCCAAAGAGCGCGTGAACGATGCTCGGCACACCGGCCAGATTGATCACCGCCAGGTTGATCATGCGATTGGCCCAGTTGTCGCGCGCGTATTCGTTCAGGTAGACCGCAGCCAGCACACCAACCGGAGCGGCGATTAGCAGTGAGACGACCACCAGATAGACCGTTCCAACCAGCGCGGGCCAGATCCCGCCACGGGTCTGCAACTCGCGCGGCGGCTCGAGCAGAAAACCGATGCTGAGCGACGGCATCGCCTTGACGACGAGATAGACGACGATCATCAGCAGCGGGATGACGATCAGCAGCGCCATCGCCCCCAACATCAGCTGCGCGCGCTGTTCGGCTCGCAGCTTGCGGCGCACGTAGGCGGTTTCCTGGAACATGCTAGTTCCGCTTGAACCCGCGCACGACGAGGTCTGCGGTGACGTTCACGAGGAACGTGATCGAGAACAGCAGCACTCCGATGAGGAACAGCACGCGATAGTGGTCGGATCCCTCGCTGACCTCTCCCATCTCCGACGCGATGTTCGCCGTCAGGGTGCGAACCGGATCCAGGAGCCCGTGGGGAATCTGCACCGCATGACCGGTCGCCATCAGCACGGCCATGGTCTCGCCGACCGCCCGGCCGACACCGAGGAGCGTCGCGGCGAGCAGGCCGTTGCGCGCGGCGGGAAGGAGCACGCGGTAGATCAACTGCCATCGGGTCGCACCGAGGGCCAGCCCGGCTTCGCGATACGAGTCGGGAACCGCCTTCAAGGCGTCTTCGCCAATCGAAACGATGACCGGGACGCTCATCAGCGCCAGCAACAGCCCCGCATTGAGGACGTTGAGACCCACCGGCGCGTCGAACAGCCGGATGATCAGATCGTTCGCTACGGTCAAGCCGATGAACCCCCAGACCACCGACGGAATGGCGGCCAGCAGCTCGATGACGATCTTCAACGTCTCCTTACGTTTGGGCCCGCAGAACTCCGACACGTAGACTGGCGGCGCCGAGCCCGAACGGCACGGCCAGCAGCATCGCGAACGCGGTCACGCTGAGCGTGCCCACCAGCATGGCGGCGACGCCGTAACGAACATCGGTGACCGAAGTCGGATACCACTCGATGCTGAACAGAAACTCTCGCAGGTTGAAGTTGGGCGACAGGAGAATCGGAAGAGCCTCACGGGCGACGAAAAAGAAGATCCCGAATACCAGGACGATCGCGCTGACACCGCAGACGCGAATGACCAGTTCGAAGGCCCGCTCACCGGTCACGGCGATACGCGAGCGGCGAGGCCGCAGGAGTGGGGACGACGGTTCCGGCGTCCTGCTCACGACGTCGGCTGGTGGAGTCGAAGCGGCACGTAACCCACTTTCGCGACGATTCGTTGCCCGGCGTCGGACAGAATCCAGTCGATGTAGCGTTGCGTCTCACCCTGGGGTTTGCCGATCGTGAAGACGTACAAGGGCCTCGCGAACGGATAGCTTCGGTCCAGCGCTGACGCGGCAGAAGGCGCAACGGCCGGACTCTGGTCGTCGCGGGCGATGCTCACCATCTTCACTCCCGGCGTCGCATATCCCATGCCGCTGTAACCGATCGCGCAAGGTGTGTGGCTCACCAGCTCCACCACCTCCTTCGAGCCATTCAACTCCAGGGTGCCGAGCTTGAAGTCGTGGCGACCGAGGGCCACTTCGCGAAAGAAATCGTAGGTGCCGGAGCTCGATTGACGGCTGAGGCGGATGATCGTGTCGCGTGGACATGACGGTTGGCGACGCCGAGATCGGACCAGCGAAGTAGTGTCCCCTGCTCGGCGAAGATCGCCTGAATCTGCGCCAGCGTCAGACGATCCACTGGATTGTTCCGGTGAACGAACACTGCGAGCGCATCGTAACCGGCCACGATCTCGACCGGATCGACCCCGTGGTGCCCGCGCGCCTTTGCCATCTCGTCCGGCTTCAGCGGGCGGCTGCTATTCGCGATCTGCACGGTGCCGTCGATCAGCGCGGCGATGCCGACACCTGACCCGCCACCCGCCACTTCGACCGAGACTTCGGGAGCGACCTCTGCGTACGCCTCCGCCCAGCCTTGCGCGACGTTGATCATCGTGTCCGACCCGCGGTTCGAGATCACGGCCTTACGGCCCGAGCGTTCCGCACCGACCCTCCCGCATCCACTCGCTCCGGCCACACTCGCCGAAACCACGAGAGACAATACGCCGACCCGAAAGATCGTACAGGCTTTGCCTCGCCATCAGCCCTGCCGCGCGATCGCTTCGACCAGATCCGTCAGGTGATCGCGGATGAACGTGAACGTGTGTTCGTAGGCGGCATGCACAACCGCCGAATTGCCTTCGACCGTTGACGGATCGGCGACCGACCAGTCGATACAGACGATGAGCGTTCGACGGAAGCGCAGTGAGTAGTAGACGTTCTGATCGAAGGCGATCACGACGTGATAGTGCGACAGGTTCGGGACGTGATCGATCGACTTCGGCCGATGATTCGACACGTCCAGCCCCTTCTCCGCCAGGAACCGCGGCAGCCGCGGATCGATGCTGCGCGGGTCGAGGCCAGCGCTGGTAAACAGCATCTGCGGCACCGACATGGCGGTCGCGATCGCCTCGGCCATCTGGCTGCGGCAATGGTTGTGGCGATCGACGAACAGCACCCGGATGACTTCGGGCGCCCGGTGCTTCACGAAGTCACCGGTGCACATGTACACCGTATCGGCGCACATGTCCCGGACCTCGTCTGAAATGCGTTCGATGCGGCGGCTGATGGACGAGAGCGCCGCGAACGCTTCGAGCGTCACGGCGCCGTCTTTCTGCATGCTCGCCAGTACCGTGTCGAGCTCACTGCGCATGCGATCGATCGTCTCTTCGACCAGCATCGTGGATTTCGCGAGATCGGCGTCGTTCTGGTCGAACGCCCGGACGGCCTCGCGCAGCATGTCGATCGTGGCGCTCGCCATCGCGTCGAAGGCCGCGTACGAAATGTCCGGTCGCGCTGATTCGAACTTCAGCAGACGGCGGGCGATCGCCTCGGCGTGGTCGCCGATCCGTTCCAGCTCACTGCTGATCTTGATCGCCGCGTAGCCGAACCTCAGATGCCCGGCCGCCGGTTGCTGCCGAATCAGGAACTCCAGACACAGGCGATCGAGCTGCTGTTCCGATTCGTCGATCTGCTGGTCCCTCAGAATGACGAGGTAGGCCGGCTGCCGCTGGCCGCTGACGAGCGCCTCCACCGCGTCGCGAATCGCGCGCTCGCACTGCGCTGCCATCGCTCGGACCTGGGTGCGAATGAGATTGATGTCATGCTGCAGGCTCGCCTCGAGGCGGCTTCCCATACCGCTATCTTCTGTCATTCGTGTGCTTGCCATTGCATCTCCCGAATGTGACGTCTGTGTTACGGCAAGCGGCCGGTCTCCACCACTTCATTGCCACCGGTCTCTGAGCGGTGATTGCGGTCACCCCGGCCGGCGCCCGTCGTCAGTCCCTGCACCGCAACCGCATTGAGGCCGTGCGATGCCTGAGCTTGAACCAAAACGTGATCGTGTCAGCTCGCAAGAAACAGCGAATCTGTTTACACGACTGCCATTCGGCCATCATCGCCCCGTGATGATCCCTCGGTAGGGTGGCGGGCACGCTGGTGCAGCGGACGGCTCTGGAGTTCCAAGGGCCGCGCTCGCCTGTGGCGTGCGCTCAACCCGGACCAACGAGGAGGAATCGTGGACAAATTCGAATATCAAATCCTGATCGCCACCGACAAGTTCGATATTCCGGGCGGTGTGCTCTGGTTCGCGTCGGGCAACATGGAGCAGGCGCTCGGGTCGCAACTGTCCTCGATCTTGAACGAGCTCGGCGCCGAGGGCTGGGAAGTCTCAGGGATTGGCGACATCGGCTTCAGCAAGCGGCCGGAAGTCATCTTGAAGAGGCGCGCTCAGTAGCGTCGTCAAGACGCTTCAGTTCGTGAACGAGGCCCGGGACACCTCCGCGCTTGATCGGCCTGGATCATGAACCGATTCATCGCTGGCAGACTGAGCCTGATCGTGCTCAGCGTTGCCAGCCTCGTACTCGTCAGCGCACTGCTGGTGAACTGGCTGGACCGCGCTCGTGTCAACCGGGTGACGATTGCCGCCGGGTCGACGACCGGTGAGAGCTACCTCCTGAGCCAGGCCCTCAAGGCGGTGATGCAACGGCATTACCCGAACATCGAGCTCTCGATTCTCGAGACCGGGGGTACGGCGGAAAGCCTTGCCCTTCTCGAGCAGGGTCGCGTAGCCATGGCCGCCGCGCAGGCGGATGTGCCGGTCGGAGCGGCCGCGCGACTGATTGCCGTTCTCTACGAGGACACGTTTCAGTTGCTCGTGCACAAGGGCTCGGGCATCGAGAGTGTGCCCGACTTGCGTGGCAAGCGGGTCGCGCTGGCGACCAGCGGCGGCCAATACCAGTCATTCCTGCATGTGGCCGAACACTTCGGCATGGCGTCGACCGATTGCACGTTCGTCGGCGCGAGCGATGACGAGGCGGACCGCATGTTCCTGGCCAATCAGGCGGATGCGGTCTTCCGCGTTCGCGCGCTCGGAAACCCCGCGATTGTGAGCCTGGTACGCAGCGGAGCAGTCGAGTTCGTTCCGATCCAGCAGGCGCAGGCGATGCAGATCAAGTTGGCCGCCTTCCAGCCCACCCTGATCCCGCAAGGTGCGTATCTCGGCGCGCCGCCGATTCCGCCGGCCGATCTCGTGAGTGTCGGCGTCCAGCGCACGCTACTGGCGCACCGCGACACGAGCACGGACGTCGTGCAAGCAGTCACGTCAACGCTGCTGGAGGCACGACAGGAGCTCGCCGAGGCCATCCCTCGAGATCGCGATGAGGTTCGCGCGTTGCTGTCGCAAGTGAAGCAGCCCGACACCTCGATTGGGCTCGGCCCGCCGATCCATCTGGGCGCGCAGCAGGTACTACGACAAAGACAAGCCGGCATTCGTCGAACAGTACGCCGACTTCGTGGCGCTGCTGCTCACCGTCGGCCTGTTGCTGGGATCGTGGGGATGGGAGCTGCGGCGGTGGTTCGTGCAACGGCAGAAGGATCGGGCCGACAAGTACACGCATGAGGTCGTGCTGCTGATCGCTCGCACTCAAGCCACCCATGATCCCCGTGAGATGCAGGTGATCCGTCAGCAGTTGTTCAACCTGCTGACCGACGTGGTCTGGGCACTCGACCAGGAGCGCATTTCTGAGGAGTCGTTTCAATCGTTTCGCGTGGTCTGGCAGATCGCGCTTGACCTGCATCGCGAGCGTCATGCGCGGTCCGGTGAATCTGCGCCGCGCGCCGATCCGACAGGTCGCGACGAACCCGCTGTCGCAGTGACGTGACCAACTTGCGCACGGCGCACGCGAGGCGCGATCGCCTGCTCAGGTCGTCATCGCGCGGGTGTTGCGCCATACCTCCGTCACCGCAGCGAGCGTCGGACTACGCCACCGCGGTGGCCGCGCTGCCACATTCCGCAGTGAACATCGATGCCGGGGAGCACGTCTCTAGAGGTGAAGCCCACTGATGCGCCCTGCCGGTGGCAGTGTGCCGAGGGGTCGGCGCGTCGAAGGCATTCCCGAGTCGATCGCAGTTTGCAAAGCGAGGCCGGTGAACTGGTACCGGTTCTGCTCTTCGCCAAGGCGCCCTTGGAGTGTTCCATGCTCATGATTACCGTCGAGACGGAAGCGGCCGTCGTGATTCTTCGATTCGAAGGTGGGCTCGACGGCCCGGAGGCGCGCGATCTGGTCAAACACTGGACCGCCTCGGCGTTTAAACAGCCAGATCAAACGCTGATGCTCGACTTGACGCGCGTCACGTCGGTGGATGCGGTGGGCAAACAGTTTCTGACACAGGCGCACCGAAATGGCGACCGGCTGCTTGGTGGTGGAGCCACCAGGACCATCGTCGACCAGATCGTGGCCACCGCCGGAGAAAAGAGCGATCGCGAGGCCTGGTCGGCGGTCTGTTGAAAACGAGCCGTCATGCTGTCGTCACGCGCCCGCGCTAGCTTTTCGTGATGCGCATCTCACGCCGGACGGTCCTCCGCACCCTTGGAGCGTCGGCGCTTGCGGGGCCGTCGTCCAGGTCCGTTTGGGCGAGGCAGTCAGCAATGGCGGCCTATCCGACGGTTGCGCAGCGCCTTGGTCGTGAGGCCGATCGCCGCGCACTGGCCTTCTCACGGAGCGGCATCGAGCTGAACCCGGGCCGAGGCGCGCTGGCTCTTGCCCTCGACACTCCCGAAGTCGTGATCGGCAAGGCGAACGGGCAGACACTTCCGAACGACGCGCTCCTGACCTTTGCGATCGACGTTGCGGAGACCACCTACGTCACCGGCGAATTGAGCCTCGAGCCAGCAACGGATCTTCGTCCGGGCCTTCGAGTCTCCGTGCTGTGCGACAACCTGCTGGTGGGCGCGCCCATGGTGTCTGCAAACGAGTGGGGGGTGAAGGAAGTCACGGACGCTGCGCCGCATGTCATCGGTGCGCCGCCCTCGCCCCAAGTGCCGTTGGCAACCTGGCTGTTGCGCAAGGGCAGACGCTATCTGACCGTTGCGGGTCCGCATTTTCGCTCGGGTGGCTCCATCCGCTCACTCCGCATCTCCGCTGTCGAGCGCCCGGTTGAGTCTCCCATGTTCACATTCGCGCTGATTTCCGACACCCATGTGCGCCGCGAGGGCCGGGAAGACTGGATGAATCGCAAGATGGGAGCAGACTCGGGACCCGAGTTCGTTCAAACCCTTCGTGCCTTGGCAGACGAACGCATCGATTTTGTCATCCACGGTGGCGATATGACGGAGCGTGCGACCCGGGACGAGTTCGCGCTGATGGCCGAGCTGTTGAAGGCACAGCCACTCCCGGTCTATGGCTGCATCGGCAACCACGATCGGTATTTGCCGACGTCTCGCGATGACGCGCGGGAGCTGCTGCGCCAACAGTTTCCCGGCGGCCACCTTGATTACACGTTTCAGAAAGGACCGCTCCGCTTCATCGTTCTGGACGTTGAAATCGAGCGCGAGGAAGCTCGACAGGCCAAGATGGAGTGGCTGCGGACAGCGCTCGACGCAGACACCTCTACTCCTACTATCTTTGTCTGGCACTATGCCCCCTACAATCGCGCGGGCGTTTCGTCTTGTGGATTTCAGGTCCCGGACTGGAGTCAACTCGGAAAAGACACGCTGCTGGAGACGCTGCGGGGAGCACCCAATGTCTTCGCGACGCTCAACGGCCACGATCATTGGGATGAAGTGAACACGCTCGGAGGCATCACTCACATTCAGAATGCGGCCTTCGTCGAGTGGCCCAATTCGTATCGGGTGTTTCGAGCCTATAGCGATCGCCTCGAGTGGGAAGTGCGGCAGGTCTCGAACCGTGGATTCGTGAAGGAGTCCTTTCTGCCGGCAAAGGCCATGTCATGGATGATTGCCACCGCCGACAGCGATCTCACGGGGCAGGTCCACTTCCGCCGAAAGGGATGAGACGCGACTGTGAAGCCGCGTTTTTCTTACGCTCTCTCGACGCCCGCGAGCGTCCACGTCGATCCGGTACGGCGAAGTGGGAAACGTGCGGATCAGTCCACCTGACCTGATGCTTCACGGCCGCGTTCTACGAGCTCGAGCACGAAACTCCGATTCCATGCTCGGCTTCAGTTGGAGCCCAGTGTCGCTCTGAAATGCTGCGCGGCAATAGCGGTCGCCTTCATCACCTGGGGCTCCTGGTCGTAGAAATCGATCTGGCTTCCCTCGGTCCACTCCAGCTGCTTGGGGCCCTTGAGCGCGGCGTGGACGGCCCTGGCATGCTCGGGCAGCAACCGTCACCATGCACCATCACGGTCGGAACGCTCACCTCGCCAGCCGAGCGCACGCCGTCGAACGTCAGCCAGAACAGCCACGACATTTCCGCCATCTCGTTCTTCCACTCCGGGATCGCGCCGCGCTGCGGATTCGCGACGAAGCGACGCCCGGCTCGTCGACCGTCAGCGCCCGGAACTCTGCCACGCTAAGCCTCCGCCCTCTGGCGTACCACGCCTCTCTGCAGTGGCCCGCGCCAACTGCCCGAAGATGGCCAGGTGCATCAGCAAATAGAGAGGGACCAGCACGCCAGGAATCAGCACCCATGGCAGGGACGCAAGCGCGCCAGAGTTCGGACTCTCGAAGATGAACCTCACGGGCGAGTTCGCCGCCGATCCGACGCCAAGCGTAACCGCGGTGACCAGGTCAGCAAACCCGAGAAGATTCCAGATGAACGTCAAAGGGCGCCAGCCGGTGACCTGGTGCTGAATCGCCCATGCCAGCGGCAAGGCAGCGACTGAGACCGCGATATCACCCCACCCCGCAGACATGGCAAAGGTCGGCGGCAATCGACCTGCGTCGAGAAGCAAGAGGAAGAAGAGGCCAAACACTCGACCGGCGTGGAGAGCCACCAGTAGCGCGAGCGGGGTGCTCAGAGCCAGTCGCCGCACCGCCGCCGACCGCGCGGAAGCAATGAGGAACAGCATGATGGGTGTGAGGATGACCACGCCGAGAGTGGCGGTTCCCGTGATCTCCCTCGAGAACACACCGAGCGCGGCGAGAGAGCCAACGCCGGCGAACCACGCGGCAGCCCCTGCCGCGACCCTCGGGCGCAGAGTGGTGTCGAGGGGGATCGCGATGGTCAAGATGGCGACGTAAAGGGCGAAAGTCGCCGTCAGCGAAATGGCACCAATGATGTCGATCATTTCCGTCTCCTTTCCTTACGAACCGGCCTGCCTGACGCGCGTCCGCCCAGTGGCAAGACCCTGGATGACGGCGTCGAATGACGCAAAGACGTTGGCCGGCAAACGTCCCGCAACCGATCGCTGAGCCGAGCGCCAACGTGGGAGTGCCGCGACCGCGGCACGCTGCCCCTTCGCGGTGATCGCAATCGTGCGGACGCGCCGATCGTCGCCAGGTCCAACCGAGACCAGCCCGCTGGCGAGCAACGGCTTCAGATTGCGCGTCAGCGTTGTCCGCTCCATCCCCAATCGGTCGGCGACCCGGCTGAGCGGCAGCGGCCCGCCGAGCGCCAACATCGTGAGCAACGTGAACTGCGTCACCCGCAGTCCTGATGGTCGAAGAGCCCGGTCATAGTGCTGCGTCATGGCCCGGGCCGCGCGGCGCACCGCAAAGCAGGCGCACGCGGCACATTCCGAGAGGGCATGTCGTGGTGGCGTCATATACGTGTATATACACCTATTTCGCCCTGTCCGTCCAGAGTCGCGGCCGTCCTGCCAGTGACGGCCCTCGTGTGGTTGTCGGGCACTTTCGGAGGTGTTATCGAACGGGCGAGCCGCGCATGGGCATGGGCGGGTTGCCACGTCGCCCGTGGCGGCTCGTCGGGCCGCCTAGTAGGCGGCCGGCACTTCACTCGAACACGACGTGCGAGGCAGGAATCCAGCCGGTTGCGCCCGCGGCGTTGCGGACCCACATCCAATCGTGGCGACGGCACGTCACCCAAACCTCGTCGCCAGCGCGCACGGTCAGTTCCGTCGCCTCATAGTCTTCAAGGACCTCCCCATCGCCGCCGGCTGGTCGCAACAACTCGCTCGGCACCCAGCCTGAGTGGCCCGCACGATCCGTGCACCACCACCAACCTGGATATTCGTCGTCTTCTCGGCCAATGTGGACGACCTCGCCCGCGCGTGCCCGAATTGGTTCGGGATACTGGGCGACGTAGTCACGGATGACGCGAGCCCGTTGCGTCACGTTGCCGAGCGGATCTGGCCAAAGGGTTTCCAATCTGCTGCCTGCCTGCTGATAGTGGGAGTAATATTCTGGGACCCGGTTCGCCGATCTCAAGGGCATCCTTCAGCCCACCCTTATCGTCAACGGCATTCACGACGAGATGATCCCTGTCTTGAACTCCTATCGGTTGAGCGAGACCCTGCCAAATGCGGTCCTTCTCGTGTACCCCGACTCGGGACACGGCTCGCTCTTCCAGTTTCACGAGTCGTTCACAAGGCACGCCGCGGCATTCCTCGCGTCTGACTCGGCGTTCGCCCCCTACTGACGGAGGGCAGGGATCGTGTCCCAGGAGTTTGACGTCGTGTGTCTCGGTGGTGGCGTCGCCGGAGAAGCGATCGCCGTCGGCCTTCAAGACAGCGGGCTCACGCTCGCCGTTGTCGAACGAGAGCTGGTCGGCGGCGAGTGCCCGTACTGGGGCTGCGTGCCTTCCAAGACCTTGCTCCGCTCGGGCGAAACGTTGAGCGAGGCCGATCGCGCTCGTCTCCTCGCCGCATCACGCGTGGAATGGACCGTTGATTTCCCCAAGGTCTCGAAACGCGTGCTGTGGATGGCGCGCGACCTCGATGACAGCCGCCCTGCCGCCGCGCTGGAGGCAACCGGGGCCAGGCTCTTCCGAGGCGAAGGCAAACTGACGGACCTGCGCACTGTTGCGGTGGGAGACGAGCAGCTCATCGCGCGCCGAGCCGTGGTGATCGCCAACGGCAGTACCGCGGCAGTCCCACCAATCCCTGGCTTGGACACCGTGGAGTTCTGGACCAACCGCCAGGCGGCGATCCCGAGGGAGCTGCCGGCCTCGCTGGCGATTCTCGGCGCGGGCGCTATCGGCGTCGAGCTAGGGCAGGCGTTCGCGCGCCTCGGCTCCAAGGTGACCGTGATCGAAGCGGGACCGGCGTTCCTTGGTCTCGAGGAACCGGAGGCTGGAGCCGCGCTCCGGCCACACCTGGAGGCGGATGGCATCACGCTGATGATCGGGGACGCGTGTGTCGCCGTCGAACGGCGATCCGCTGAGCCATCGCGCGAACGTTCGGCCGTCGTCGTCCACTTGAAGTCAGGTGAGGCGGTCTCGGCCGATCGCTTGCTGGTTGCCACGGGTCGCCGCCCCAACACGGAGGCATGGCGTGCGGCCGGGCTCGCACAGACGGATCGCGGTTGGCTGAAGGTTGATCCTGCGACGCTCGAAGCGCGGCCCGGCGTCTCCGGAGCCGGTGACATAACGGGACTCGGTGGGTTCACCCACCTCGCGTACTACCACGCCCAGATTGTCGCTCGTCGACTGCGAGGCCTGGACGCGAGGGCCGATCACACCGCGGTCCCGCGCGTGACATTCACCGATCCGGAAATCGCGTCGGTCGGATTGTCAGAGGCTGTCGCGCGCGCAAGAGGCATCGATGTCGTCGTCGCCACCGCCGATCCAGCCGAGACCGCGCGCGGCTACATCCATGACTTTCACAGGGGGGCGCTCAAGCTGGTCGGCGATCGCGAACGCGGTGTGCTGATCGGCGCGACTCTGGTCACGCCGCGTGCGGGTGAGATCGTGGGCGAGCTCGTGCTCGCGATCAAGTTGCGCACGCCGCTGAAGGCGCTCGCCGACGTCATCCATCCATTCCCAGCCTTCAATCGGGTGCTAGGAGCAAGCCTAGATGAGCTCGCCGCGAAGGCGGGGGCAACAGCAGTGAGGTCAACATGAGCAGCACACAGACGAGGAATGAACAGGCCACTGAAATCCCAAGCCCTGCGACGGTCGATCTGAAGCTCGAGGTCGTCGTCCTTCCGGTGGCCGACGTCGATCGCGCCAAGCGCTTCTATCAGGGCTTGGGGTGGCGGCTGGATGCCGAATTCGCCAACGGTGAGAACTGGCGGGCGCTGCAGATGACTCCGCCCGGCTCACCGTGCTCCATCCACTTCGGCAAGGGAATCACGACGGCAGCGCCGGGTTCCGTCAAGAACCTGTATCTCGTCGTCTCCGACATCGAGGCGGCACGCGAGGAGCTCATCGCCCGCGGCGCCAAGGTAAGCGAGGCGTTCCATTTCACGGCCTTCGGGGGACCACCCGTGCCGGGCGCCGACCCCAGCGGCCGCTCCTACGGAACATATGCCACGTTCAGCGATCCGGACGGCAACAGCTGGCTGCTCCAGGAGGTCAAGGCGCGGCTTCCCGGACGAGGACTCAGCAACCTGGACGTCGCGAGTCTGACAGAGTTTCTGCGAGAGGCAGAGACGCGCCATGGAGAGTACACAGCAACCGCGCCGAAGCACCACTGGTCGGACTGGTATGCCGCCTACATTGTCGCGCGCGAGCGCGGGAAGACTCCCGAGGACGCAGCCAAAGATGGCGCGCTCCACATGGAGAATGCCCTTCGGTGAAGGCTGACATCGTTCCCGGCGGGGTCGCGGGCGCAGGTAAACGCCGAGCACGATTGATCCACGCTACGGCCAAATGCCGAGCGCGCGACGCACGGCGACGAGCTGGCCAACGTGATACGCGGTGTGATCAGCGACCAGCAGAATGGCACGCAGGTAAGTCTGGTTGCCTGTGCCGGTGGGAACATTCGCGGTCAGATCTTCGATCTCACGCGCCAACGTCCTCACGTCGTCGCGCGATCGCGTGAACGACGCGATGCTCTCCTTCCAGGCCGCATCGCTCGCCGGCGCCGGGCCCGGCCAGTAGTCGTCCGGCCACTTCAGGTTGTGCCGGTAGTTCGGGTTGACGCAGAAGTCGAGAATGTCCGCCTGCGCAAGGCGCATGTGCTCGAGCAGCTGCCACGGCGAGTGCTCGAAGCCGGCCGCACGCGCGCCGCGCTGGTCTGCAGGAATCCCGTCGACGGCCTTGTCGAATCCGACATGCGCGTCTTCCCAGTCGAGGAGACGGCCAAGGTGATCACGGAGAGCATCCTCACGCATGGGGTGATTATCCGCCGCCTGCGCATCAGTACTCGGCGGCCGCGTCATCGGCAAAGCAGTACAGCCACCGCTCGCCTGGCTCGGCGGACGAGATCACTGGATGATGCACCGCGCGCGCATGCGCGCTCGCGTGGTGATTGGGCGACGAGTCGCAGCAGAGCGTCGCGCCGCAGCTCTGACACGTGCGCAGGTGCACCCACCGCGCGCCGATCTTGACGCATTCCTCACATTCGCGCCGCCTCGCGACTTTGATCTCGCGGATGGCATCGAGGTGTCCGCAAGCATTGGGCATGACCACATGATACGTTGGCCGCACGCCGCTCTGGCCAATCGGGCGGAGTGCTACCGCCCCCGAGACAGGAATCGTCGGGCGATATCGGCGGGGTTCTCGTGCTGCACGTCAGCCGTGTAGTTCATCTCCTGCATGTCGGCCGCTGAGACTCGGCCCGCCAATCCCTCGAGTGCCTTCCTCACCTGCGGATACCGCAACAGCGTGGAAGCGCGCGCGACGGGCACCGCGTCGTACGGCGGGAAGTAGCGTCGGTTGTCTTCGAGCTGAACGAGGTCCAGGCCTTTGATCAAGCCAGCCGTGGCGTCGCCGGCGATGAGATCGACCTGACCTGAGGCGAGCGCGCGATAGCTGAGCGTCAAGTCCATCGCTTCCGGCGGAGCGCGGAATACCAGCCCGTAGGTCTTTGCCAGGCCAGAGTATCCGTCCGGCCGCTCGAGGAACTCGTACCCGAACCCGGCCCGCCACTGAGGCGCCACCATCGCCACATCCTCGATGGTATGGAGCCCTCGTGCCCGTGCATCCGCGCCGCGGACGAGGATCGCAAACGTATTGTCGTAGCCGATCGGCGCGAGGAGCGTTCGGCCGCTGTCCGCGTACCGGGCGCGCACCGTCCCGATTACGGCCTGCCGATCCGTGGCGGCGGGCTGGTGGAAGATGGCGGTCAGCGCGGTTCCCGTGTACTCGACATAGACGTCGATGTCGCCGGTCAGGAGCGCACGATCGCAAATCAGCGTGCCGCCAAGATTCAGCCGGCGTTGCACTGGGAGCCCCGTCTCGCGTTCGATCGTCTGCGCGACGATCTCGCCGAGGATCAGCTGTTCGGTGAAGTTCTTGGAGCCGACGACGATCGCACCCGAGGAGCGCACGGCAAGCGCGGTGCTGCCGAGCAGGGCCGCGATCGCCAGCGCTGCGGCAGCGAAGGCCGTCCGACGCGACCTCGTGTGGCGGCGCGTAGAGAGCCGGCGCTCGAGCCACAGTAGGCTACCGTCACCCAACAGCGCGAGCAGCGCGGCGGGAATGGCGCCGGCCAGGATCACGGTCGAATCCACCATCGACAACCCGCGATAGATGTACTGGCCAAGGCCGCCGGCGCCGATGGCCGCCGCAATCGTCGCCGAGCCGACCCCGACGACGACGGCGACGCGGACGCCGGCGATGATGGAGGGCAAGGCGAGCGGCAACTCGATCTGGCGAAGAAGCTGCCGCGGTGTCATGCCCATCGCAAGACCGGCGACGCGAATCGACTCGTCGATCCCCGTGATGCCGACGATGGTCGAGCGCACGATCGGCAGCAGGCCGTAGAGCGTGAGCACGACCAGCGCGGCGCGCGCGCCGACGCCCCCAATAAGCGGCACCGGCAGCAGGAAGCCGAACATCGCCAGGCTCGGGATCGTCTGCACGATGTTGGCGATCGCCACGAGCGGCGACGCGAGACGCGGCCGGCGCGTGGCGACGATGGCGAGGGGCACGCCGATTCCCACCGCGACCGTGGTCGAGATCGCCACGAGCAGCACGTGCTCGGCGACGAGTGTGGCGAACTCCAGCCGGTGGCTGAGCCAGAAGCTGACAACGGCGGTCATGCCGGCCGCCCCGACACGTCGTCCCGCCGAGGCGGGAGGGCCGCATCGACGAGCGCGCGCACGCGCGCATCGTTACACTCGCCGACCGAACGAGGTGTGCCGTACCACACCAGCTGCCCCCCCTCCATGACGCCGATGTGATCGCCAAGCGCCAGCGCCTCGGCCATGTCGTGCGTGACGAGGATCACGCACTTCTCGACGCGTGCCTGGATGCGAAGGAACTCCAGCTGCAGCTGGCGGCGGGTCAGCGGATCGAGCGCTCCGAAGGGTTCGTCCATGAGCAGCACCGGCGGATCGCCGGCCAGAGCACGCGCCACGCCGACGCGCTGACGTTGTCCGCCGGACAGTTCGTCGGGCCAGCGGCCCGCATACGTCTCCGGTTCGAGGCCAATCAGCTCGAGGAGTTCCCGCACCCGGCTGGCGACGCGATCGGCCCGCCACTGCTCCAGCCGTGGCACGACCGCGATGTTCTCGGCGACGGTCAGGTGCGGAAAGAGGCCGACCTCTTGAATCACGTAACCAACCGATCGGCGAAGGCGGATCGGATCCCACTCGCGCGTGTCTCTGCCCTGCACGCACACCTCGCCCGCGTCCGGCAGGAGCAGTCGATTGACCAGTTTGAGCACGGTGGTCTTGCCAGCGCCGCTGGCGCCGACAAGCGCGAGCGTCTCTCCGGCACCGACCGTCAGCGAGAAGTTGTCCAGAATGGGCGTCTGCCACGCAAGCCCGTAGGACACGTGGCGGAATTCGACGCCGTCCATCACGCGACTATAAGGCGAATCACGATCTTGCCTGCCGCTGCAGGACCTGGTGCACGAAGGCAACCGCAATCGATCCTTCGCCAACGGCGGAGGCGACGCGTTTGATGTTGCCCCCTCGCACGTCTCCCACGGCAAAGATCCCCGGCCGGCTGGTCTCGAGCAGGAACGGAGGACGGTCGAGCGGCCACTTTGCCGCCGCGAGATCGTCGGGCGACAGATCTGGACCGGTCTTGATGAAGCCTTTCTCGTCGAGCACCAGGCACCCTGCGAGCCAGCCGGTGTTCGGGTCCGCGCCAGTCATGAGGAAGACGCGGCCGATCTCCCGGTTTTCGATCTCGCCCGTCTGAGCGTTGTGCCACCGGACTCGCTCGAGACGCCCGTTACCTTCCAAGCCGACAATCTGCGTGTGCGTCAGCAGCGATATCGACGGACTCTCCTCGATGCGACGAATCAGATAGCGCGACATCGTCTCCGACAAACTGCCGGCGCGGACCAGCATGTGCACCCGTCGGGCGGTCTGCGCCAGAAACACCGCCGCCTGGCCGGCGGAATTCCCCCCTCCCACGACCACGACCTCTTCGCCGAGGCACAGCTGCGCTTCCATGTGTGTCGCGGCGTAGTGAATACCGTCACCTTCGAATGTCGACAGGTTGTCGAGGGCGGGCTTGCGGTACTCCGCACCGGTCGCGATGATGACGGCACGTGCGGGAAGCCGCACGCTGCCATCAATCTCGACGGCATACTGCTGGCCGCCGCACATTAAGCCGGTCGCTCCCTTCGCGATCATCACCTGGGCACCGAACTTCTGTGCCTGAGCGTAGGCGCGGCCGGTGAGCTCGAGGCCAGAAATCCCGGTTGGAAATCCCAGATAGTTTTCGATGCGCGAGCTCGAGCCCGCCTGGCCGCCAGGCGAACCCGATTCGACCAAGAGAACATCGAGCCCCTCGGACGCGGCGTAGACGGCGGAGGCCAGTCCCGCCGGACCGCCCCCGACGATCACCACGTCGTTGACGTGCTGCTGATCGATCGTATCGTTGTAGCCCAGGCAGTCGGCGATCTGGGCAATCGTTGGATTGCGCAGCACGGCCTCGGCCCCGCAGATGAGCACGGGCACATCCGCCGCGCTGACGTTGAATCGCTCCAGCAGCTCCTGCGCGTCGCGATCGCGGTCGAGGTCGACGTAGTGGAATGGATGACCGTTCCGTGTCAGGAATTCCCTCGCCCGCAGCGTCCCCGCACTGTGCGCAGAGCCGATGACCACGACGTCGCCAAGTTCGCGTGCAATCAATTGAAGCCGGCGGAGGATGAACGAGCGCATCAAGACCTCGCTCAGCTCGGCATCGATCTGCACGAGACCCAGCAACTGCTCGCGCGTGAGCTCGATCACTTCGCCAGGCTCGGTGACACGCAGTTGGAGCATCGAGCGGCGCCCACTGATCATGTTGCCTTCGCCGGAGAATTGACCCGAACGGTGGCTCACAATGAGCGTCTCGCCACCGGCGGCAGGCCGCACCACTTGAAGCTCGCCGCTCACCACAACAAAGAACGGGACGACCTTGTCGCCGACTTCGACGAGCACCTCGCCTGGACTCGTCGGGTGCCGCCGTCCATGCGCCGCAACACGCGACAGTTGTTGCGGGGTGAGCGTCGGAAACAGACGCGCGGAAGGTGGGTCAGCGGCAGCCTGCGCCGCCAATTGAGGATCAGACATGTTCACCCACTATCACACTGGGGGCGTCCTGACACCTTCTCCTAAGCTCCGCTTAAGAGCTCAATTACGGCAGAAGGATGAAGGTCAATCTATTGGACGATGGTATCGATCACGTTTGCGGTCGCGTGAGAAGCTCCACCCAGCGCCGCGAGACCAACCAGCATCCGCGTCTCGTGCCAGGTCGTCAAGTACAGACCAATGAGCATCAGCACCTGCTCGTGAGCTACTTGCACACGGACGCCGCCCGCGGCGGTTGACGGCGGCGGAGGTGGGCCGGTCGCACCGTCAAGATCACCCCGTTGGCGTCGGTGATCAGGGCGTGGCGCACGCGCACCAGGATTCGCTCATGGAACACCCGCACGACGACGGCGGGCACCTCGGCGGGCTCGCCCGTGGCACGGAGCAGAACCCCCGTCTCGACCCATACCTGATCGCCTGCCTGCCAGCGGTCGACAACATCGCGCACGGTGGCCTCCGAGGCGCGACCTTACACGATTCGTCAGAAGACATACATCCGTGATGGACCGGATACGACAGCGTCGCATGGGCCTGGTATCCGCGGCGGCCGATCTGGTCACGTTTTGGACCGCAGATCACGCATCCTGCGCGGGTGTTATTGGCCGCCGAGGCCATGCTCGAGCAGGAGTCCGAAAGCGGCAAGGTCACCGTGCTCTGGCCGGGTGGCGCGGCGCCAGACTCGTTCACGACACTGGTTCCCGTCGGTCTCAGCCGGATCTACTGGCCAACACCTCAGCCCGGGACTGGCGACGGAACGCGTTCGTGCGCCTTATCCTGATTTGGATCAATTCACAGATTCCTGATTTGGATCATTCAGAGGAAGGGGACTCTTTAGTTAGGATCATCCGCCTCCTCCATGAGCCAAAGCGAAGTGGCCGCAGCAGGGAATCGGGCCCGCGGGTGGGAATCAATGCCGCTCGTGAAGCCCAGCATGAGAGCGTTCACCGTCGTTCTCGCCTTTACGGCCGCGCTGGCTACGCCGATTTGGTCGGCTGCTCAGGACGCGACGAATCTCGCTCACATCAACTATCAGCAAGCATCAGAGGCAGTCGCTCTTGCTGAGACTCGAGACGCGAACGAAGAGCCTACTGGCCAAGACCTGGTAGCCGAAGCGTCGATTGACCGAGCGCTTCAACTCCTCAAGAAACGCGAGAAGGAGGTATGGTCCGATGATCCTGACTCCCGTTATCAGCAACTGATTTCGCAGGTGAAGGACCTCCTCGAGCCGACCATCCCGACTGTCCGGTCCGCTGACGTCTTGGCAACGCTCGCCCAACACTTGGCCGGCATTGCAGATATTGAACTCGAGCTGGCCGTCTCGGTCGCGCGGCAAAGAGCGGCCGTCTCGCCAAGCAATGGGCTGGTTCTGTATGCAGCGGCTGAAGCCGTTCGAACAGCAGCTGTCTATTCTGCCGGGACCAGAGCAGACGAACTGTATACAGAAGCTGAGAAGTATGCGCTCACATCTGTGGCTCTGAGCTCCGTCACAGATAGGCGACAGCGTGTTCTTTCACTCGGCAGGATTCAAATCCATTTGGATGGGAGGATTCAAACGGGAATCACGAACCTGTTGCAGGTTGTGAGCCCCTCTAACGATGACCTTACCTACGACGCCGCGCTCGAGCTGTTCAGTGCCTACAATTCGCTTGGCCGAGCAGCCGACGCCGTCGAATGGTCCGACTTTGCCAATAAGATCAAGGCAGGTTCCTGACGCGCTGAGCCGCTTGGTGTGGCGTGGAAGTACCGCTCCCATGCCCCCAGCGCCGATGAGATGAACTCCACCGGCTCCTTCCAGCCTTCGTGTTTGAAGAGGGTGACGGTTCGTGGACCGACCGACTAGAGACGGCCACTACCCTTTGGCATAAGCGCCGGCGCCGAGGAAATGCAGAGAGACGTACGGCTCGTCGCCCACGACCCAGCTGTCGTGCGGCTCGGCCGGAATGTAGAAGAGGGTGCCGGTCGTGAGATCGTGGATTGTGCCATCGCGCATCGCGGCCGTGGCATGCCCCGACAGCACGAGGCCGATGTGCTCCACGGTGCAGTGTGTCGCGCCGATCGACGCACCGACATGGGTGGACCAGCGCCAGCCCGGCAGGTACGTCGCACGCCCGATAGTCATTCCGCCAATCGTCACCAATTCAAAGCGGCCGAGCTCGAAGGTCCGGATCTCGTCGGGCTGTTCAAAGCGTTTCAGAAGAACGTCGATCGTCGGCATTCGCGGGTCTCCACATCCAACGAAATCGTATGCCTCAATGTTCACGAAGCGTATCGATTATGGAGAAATGATGAAGATGGCGGCGATCGGTTCTTTCGGTCGGAATCGGGCCAATCGAATTGCTCGTCGCCGCGATTGAGTCGAGAATTGAAGCAGGAGTCAGAATGGCCGAACCCAGAATCCCGACACTGTACGAATGGCTCGGCGGAATCGAGCGTCTCAAGGCCCTGACGACGATCTTCTATCGGAAAGTCCTCGCCGACGCCATGTTGGGCCCGCTCTTCGAACACATGCGAGGAGACCATCCAGAGCGGGTCGCGCTCTTCCTCGGTGAAGTCATGGGCGGCCCCTCGGCCTACAGTGAGACATACGGCGGGCATCCACGAATGATCTCGCAGCACTTGAACCGGATGCTCACTGAACCGCAGCGGCGTCGCTGGATTGAGCTCCTCGTGGACTCCGCCGACGAAGCCGGCTTGCCGTCCGATCCGGAGTTTCGCTCGGCGTTTGTTGCCTACATTGAATGGGGCACGCGTATGGCGGTTCTCAACTCGCAGGCTGGGTCAGCGCCTGCGATGGATGGGCCAATGCCGCGCTGGGGATGGGGAGAAGCCAAAAGTCCCTATCGCTCCTGATTCCACACGCCGCCTGGACGAAGCCAAGAAACTCCACGGACACACCGCTGCACGCTGCAACGACGATTCGGCGCATGGAACCGTTCTCCTGACGTGTGGCGTGCGGCGTGCGGCGTGCGGCGGTGCAACTGCCCGCGCAGCATACGCGCGCGACATCAATGGAGGGCGACGATTCGGTAAGGACTCTGCAAATCCGACTGCGTTCGCTCGAAGCACAACTCCAGGCTGATCAGATCATCGAGTTCTGCGACGGTTTTTGCGACAGCGGCTCACGTTCGCAGGCGATCGGGCACGGCGTGTCGACGTAACGCTGCAGAGACGTTTCATGGAATTTGCGTCCCGATCACGTGCCGTTCACCTGCGCGCACGATCATGTGCCCTCCCCAATATTTGTCCGGCCCGTTCATAGAGGGAGGTCGTCATGCGTCCAAGCCGCCGCACACTGCTGAAGTTGATGGGATCGGG
This sequence comes from uncultured Acidobacteriota bacterium, assembly GCA_963773045.1. Classification (GTDB taxonomy): domain Bacteria; phylum Acidobacteriota; class Vicinamibacteria; order Vicinamibacterales; family UBA2999; genus 12-FULL-67-14b. The sequence continues at coordinate 235,043 of CAVYZT010000007.1, forward strand.
GGCACTGGCCGCCGCATGGTCGCCGAGTCTCGAGCGCCTGCTTGCCGCTCCGGCCATCAGCGGCACCGGCACCATCGCGGACGTCGAGCACGTCGTCATTCTGATGCAGGAGAATCGGTCGTTCGACCACTACTTCGGAACGATGCGCGGTGTCCGCGGGTTCGGCGACCCGCGTGCCGTCAGGCTACCGTCGGGCGCTCCCGTCTGGCAGCAACCGACCAGTGCCGGGTATCTGCTCCCATATCGCATCAACAATATCGGCACCAGGTTCCTGCCCGACCCACCGCATGGCTGGAACGACGGCCATGCCGCGTGGAACGAGGGCCGGCACGATCAGTGGGTGCCGAACAAAGGTGAAACGGCCTTGACGTACTACACGAGGGCCGATCTTCCGTACTATTTCGCGCTCGCCGATGCCTTCACGCTCTGTGACGCCTACCACTGCTCAATCATGGGTCCCACAGACCCGAACCGATATCACATGTGGACGGGATGGGTCGGCAACGACGGCAATGGAGGCGGCCCCGTCATCACCAACGCCGAGCTAGGTTACGACTGGTCCACATATCCCGAGCGGCTCGAGCGCAACGGGATCTCATGGAAGGTGTACCAGGACGTCGGCGTCGGACTGGACGCGGCGGGGTTCTGGGGCTGGACGAACGATCCGTATATCGGCAATTACGGCGACAACTCACTCCTCTACTTCCACCAGTATCAAAACGCGCAGCCGGGGACGCCCCTCGCCGACAAGGCGAAGACCGGCACCAACATACTGGCAACTGGCCGAACCAACCCCGAGGCGCTCGTCGACATCTTCCGCTCGGATGTCGAGAGCGGCAACCTGCCGCAGGTGTCGTGGATCGCGGCGCCGGAAGCGTATTCCGAGCACCCCAACTGGGTGCCGAAGTACGGCGGGTGGTATGTCTCGCAGTTCCTGGACGTTCTCGCCGCAAACCCGGCGGTCTGGAGCAAGACGGCGTTGTTTGTGACGTTCGATGAAGAAGGCGGCTTTTTCGATCACATGGTTCCCCCGACGCCGCCACAGACGCCCGCTCACGGCCTGTCGAACGTGCCAATCACGAATGAGATCTTTCCAGGTGATGCGAGCTTCCCGAGCGGCCCGTACGGGTTTGGGATGCGGGTGCCGATGATCGTGGTCTCGCCGTGGACGAAGGGCGGCTGGGTCAACTCACAGGTGTTCGATCACACCTCCCTCATCCGCTTCCTCGAGGCGCGGTTCGCCGGCGGGAACGCCGACCTGATCGAATCCAACATCACGCAGTGGCGGCGGGCGGTCGCCGGCGATCTCAGTAGCGTGTTCGACTTCGCGAGTCCCGAACAATGGCAGGGTATCGTGCTGCCGGACACCGACAAGTGGGAGCCGAACGACTTCGTGCGTCACCATGACCAGGCCCCCAAGCCTCCGCAAAATCAGAACATGCCGCGTCAGGACACCGGCGTGCGCCCGGCGCGGGCACTGCCGTATACCCTCGATGCGCACGGGAGCATCGACGGCGGGAACGCCTTTGTCATCGAGTTCGTCAACTACGGTTCGGCGGCTGCGGTGCTCCAGGTGCGGTCGGCGGGAAGCGCTGACCCGCCGCGCAGCTACACGGTCGCCGCCGGCACCTTGCTGTCGGACTCCTGGAGCGTTGCCGCTGAGTACGACCTCTCCGTATACGGCCCCAATGGCTTCCACCGCCGCTTCAGGGGCACGCTCGGCCAGGGTCCGAATCTCGAGACCGAGGTGAGCTACGACGGAACGTCCAACACGATCACGCTGTTGATTGGCAACTTCTCGGGGTACGGTGTCGCGATCACGGTTCTCAACGTGTACTCGGGCAACCAGACACATCACGTCATCGACACCGGCGACACGCTGCAATTGCAGAAGGCGCTGCAGTCAACGTTCGGCTGGTACGACTTCGTGATTACCGTGGACTACGATTCGACGTTCGAAAACCGCTTGGCTGGACATCTCGAGAACGGACAGAACAGCTTCACCGATCCGCTGATGGGCCGCCTGGCCTGATCTCGGACCACGGGGTTGATTGTCGGTCGCCTTCCCAACCTTCAATCAACCCCTCACGCGCAATCCGCTGGCTCCGTCAGATCGGAGACCATGACTACCTGACGACGTACGCTCGATGCGTGCTGTAGAGTGCCCGGCGCTGCCCGACGGCAGCGGCCGGCGCGCCATCGGGCATCAGTTTCAGTGCCTCGTCGCAGCTGCTGACGGCCAGATCGAAATGACCTGCAGCGGCTTGCGCCGCGGCCAGAACATCAAGCACGACCGCGTTCTGACGACGGGTCAGCGCCGAGGCGTGCTCCGCCAGATGAAGAGCTCGGTCAGGATCCCGTAAAGCGGCAGAAGGCGTCGTCGCGAGTATCCAGGCCAGGTTGGCAACCGCCTCGATCCAGTCCGGTTGCAGCCGAACCGCCTCCCCGAACCGTTCGATGGTCTGGGCCATGTCGCCGCGGGCGCGCGCGATCAGGCCAATGTTGTAGTGCGCGCCGGCATTTTGCGGATCGAGCCGCACGGCCTCCTGAAAATGCTGCTGTGCCTCAGCCGTCTTCCCCAAGGCGAGCAGCGCATGTCCGAGGTTGTTGTGGGCGAGCGCGTAATCGGGCTGCAATCTGAGCGCCTCGCGATACTGCTGCACCGCATCGGTCACGTTGCCGATCGCGGACAACGTCGTGCCGAGGTTGTAGTGCGCGGCCGGCGAGTCTGGCTGAAGCCGCACCACGCTCTCTAGATGCAGCCTGGCTCGGTCGAGCTGACCGAGCTCGGAGTAAAGGACTGCCACGTCATTGCGGAGCGCCACGCTCGACGGCTCGCTCCCGATCATCATTTCGTAACCCACGATCTCTTCAGTTGCGTGCTTGGCATGGATTGCCTTCGCCAGGATCTGCAGGTCCTCCTCCGTGCGCGTCAGCATTTGCACCCACAGGTCGGCCATTTCGTCAGTCGAACGCTGCCCCCAATGCACGGGCCGCGGCGGCTGATGCGGATTGCGAGGATTGTCTGCGGAGTTGTCGAAGACATACTCGAGCCTGATGGTGGTCCCTTTCGGCAGTGTCAGCGGCGTGGCGTACCGGTACACGTGCTGCCAGCGGTAGTCCCAGTCTTTGATGAAGATGAGCGGAGTCGATGTCCCATCCGGCCGTGTCGCCGTGCCCTTCACTTCACGGGCGCGATAATGCGCGTGGGGCTGGACCGCCTGCACGTCCACATCGACCGGGAGCACGAACGAATCCGAGCTGACGTAATGCCGCTCGCCGGCGGGGATCTCGATATTTTGACGTCCGAGCCTGAGCATCGCGGGCGTGCGCTCGGGAGGTTCCTCGGTGAAATACAGACCGACGTCGGGTTGCACTGTCTCCGATCTTCCATTCGGGACGAAATGAATCTCGACGACGAGGTCGGTCCCGGGGTTCAGTCGCCAGGCCAGCCCCTTCGGCAGGAGCGGCGACACTTGTCCGGGCGTCCAACCGAGGAAATGACCGTCTGGATAGACGGCAGATGGAGGCAGCAGGCCGGCGTGACCTAACTCGGGATCCTGTTGGTCGAGTTCCCGCGATCGAGGCGTCGCGTCGATCCGGATGTTGGCGTGATGCACGACCCCGGCGTTGCCGGGCCGGAACTCGAGTCCTTTGACATAGGTGGGCGTAGTCACCGGGAGGCGGAGGACGAAGGTACGGGAGAAATCGGGTCCGTCGGCGGGCACCACGTACGGCTCCGGAAACGACACCGTCAGGCTCGGACTCCCAAGCTGCCACCCGTCAGCCCATACCGGCGTCGGCGGCAGATCCCGCACATCTCCTTCCGGAGCGCCCGCCGCCGACCACCGCTCGATGAGATCGATTTCGCCGTCGGTCAAGTGGACGTGACCGATGAAGTCGCCATAACCCGGTTCGGATTTCCACGGCGGCATCAGGCGAGCGCTCGTCACCTGGGCAATCAGGGTCGCGCGTCGTTTGGCGGCCGCGTAGGTCAGGAGGCTGAACGGCGCAGCTCCCTGCGGGCGATGACAGCCGCCACATCGCTCGAACAGGATGGGCGCGATGTCGGCTGAAAATGTCACTGGGGGGCTGGCAGGGCCCTGGCCGGCCAGCCACGTTGCCAGGACGGCAACGAAGATCAGCAGCGTGGTGATCTACTTAATCCTTTTCAGATACTCGACGATCTGCGCGACTTCTGCGTCGCTGACCTCCGACGCCGGAATGGGCGGCATGTCGCACACCGGCTGTCGGATCAGCTCGAGCGCTTGCTGGTAGCTCCACTCGAAGGGAACGAGGCTCGGTCCCTTCGCGCCTCGCCCCTCCGAACCGTGGCACTGACTGCACCTGGCTTCGTACCACGCTTCCGCCCGTCCTCTCCGCCGGCGCGTGCAACCGTCCACATGCATCCGACCAGTAGAACCAGACAGCCGAATGCGATGCGCGGCACCATGGATCGATCCCTCCGGGCCGGAGACGTTCAGTACCGAGTGCCGGCCGTGCGCGCGGCGTACGACTGCCGCGTTCCCCACCGCGAACTGATTGCTGGTCTCGATCAACTGGCCGTCCCGGAAGGTCAGGTGGAGGATCTTCTCCGTGTGAACGATTCTGCGGCCGAACTCATCCTTCATCACGGCGATTTCTTTGTGCGTCTTCACGTCGATCGACGCTGCTGTCGCCGAGGAAGGCCAGCTTGCCGTCGTTGGTCATCGACGACCCAGCTGTGCTCGACGCCCGCCGACGGCTTGATGATCTTCGACGGGTTGTAGACCGGGTTGCGGCCGTCGCCAGGGTTGTCCCACACCTGCCAGGCGCCGTTCACCGGGTCGGCAATCCAAATCTCGCTCTCGTCCGGCGTCATGCCGATTCCGTGGCTGTAGCCCTTTCCCTTCCACGCGTCGCCCGGAAGCTCCACTCGCTTGAGCATCTTGCCGGTTTGAAGGTCGCCAATCTCGAAGCCAATCAGGTCGTTGACGTTGACATACACCAGGCTGGCGTCGTGATTGATGGTGAGCGGGCGCACCATCTCGGAGAAGGTCATGTATCGCAGCACCTTGCGGCCCGGCACGTCGATGACGGCGACACCGGCCTTGCCGTCCTTCGGGCTCGACATCGAGCCCGAGGACGCCAAGCCGGCCATCGGCGGAGACGGCCAGGTTGTGAGCGACCGGCGTGTCAGGTGTGTCGAGCTTGCCGAGGACCTTACCGGTCGCGCCGTCGATGTAGTACCACCACTGGTTGTAGCTCGAACCCACCAGCAACGTCTTGCCGTCCGGCAGCGTCCACGGACGCTCGCAGCAGCCGCTGGCGGCGCCCCTACGTGCGCGCGACCGGCGCGCTCTCACCATTGAACGTCCAGGCCAACGCATCGGTCTTCAGATCGATCGCCAGCATGTGACCGTTTGCGGCGACGTACAGCATTTGCAGCGGCACGCTGGCTTCGATGCCGGCAATCTTCGGACCGGGCATCTGGCTCGCGGGCAACCCGTACGGGATGCGTTTGATGAAACTGTAGTTCTTGTCCGCGTCGAGCACGACCACGCCGGACTGGTTGTCCGTGCCGTTGTCGCCGGGTGTGGCGATGTACACAAGGTGCCGGATTTCACTGTCGGGCCCGGTGCGCATCTGCCGCGGCCCGCTCTGGGCGCTCGTCACGGTGAGCGCAGCCACGACGCAACCTGTCACCGACATCACGCTCTTGAACATGTTCATGATCGCTCCAGTCTGAGCTGCCTTACCGAGGCCGCGTGTCGAGGGCGGTCGATGAAGGCAAGACACCCTGCATGCGGAGATAGGTTGTAATGGTTCCGTAGTCTTCCGCGGTGTGGACAACGTCGTAGATGAAGATGTGCGCGCGCGCGCCGCGAATCTGCCCGCTCGACGGGCCGCCTACCGCGGGCACGACTTCCATCAGCCATGATTCCGTCGCGGCCGCCAGAATCCGGCTGCAGTACGCCGTCGACTGTTTGAAGGCCTCGACGATGGCGGCCTTCGACGTCGGCGCGGGTCGGGGCATGGTTTGCCGCTCGACGCCCGGCGGCACACCGGTCTGGTTGCAGAAGGAGTACTGCGTGGATGTCGCGTGATTGATCTGCTCGCCGAACGTGCGCAGTTCCGGCGTCGGACGGAAGTCGTAGCCCGGCTCGGGCATCATCTCCGCGGCGAGCGCCAGATAGTTGGTGTAGATGTCGAGCGACCGTTGAATGACCGCGGCGAGTGGGCGGTCCTTGAACGTCTCGAGGCGCCGCTGTTCCTTGGCGGCCGCTTCGTCGAGCTTGGCGGCCATCGACTTGCCGAGGGCGATCTGCTCTGGAGTCAATGCCGGCGCGACGGGCCCTTTGATTTGGCCCATCGCCGGCACGGCCAAACCCATCGTCGCGAACACCGCAGCCAGGATGTGTGACGTCAACGTTCGCATCGGTCCTCGCACATGAGTGAGCACGGCCAAATCATCGCTCAGAACTCCAGGTTCAGTCCCAGCTTGATCAATCGTCCCCTCTGGATGCCGCTGAGACGCCCGTAGGTCGGGCCAAGCTGCGTAATCCGGGCGTTGACGGTGGCCTCGTTCGTCGCGTTGAAGATGTCGATCCGCGGCGTAATGTTGGTGCTCTTGCCGGCTCGGAACGACCGGCGGACGCTCAGGTCGAGCCCCGACACCCTCGACAGCCGCGTGTCGCCGTACTCGCGAACCCGCAGCGTCGTGTTGCCTTGCGGCAGCGAAATGGTCTGGTTCGTCACGACGACCGTCGTCTCTTCCGGCCCCCCGGCCTGATACTGCCAGGTTCCGCTCGCCATCACGCGGTACGGCAGTTCGTACGCGCCGGACAGGCGATACGACCACGGGCGATCGGCTCCGGCCAGCGGCTCGTTGTCGAAGTAGTTGATCACGTGCGGATCGCTGCGAAGCCCGCCGCGCGTCCGCGACGTGACCTTGCCCCATGATGCACCCGCCATCAGCGCCCACCGGTGGCTCATGCGCTTGTTCACCGTCACGTCCCCGCCATGGTAGTTCGTATCCGAGTCCGGAGAGTTGAAGAACAGCCGGGCGCTGTTGGCGGTGCCGCGGCGCCAGACCTGAACGACTTCCTTGCTGGTGACTTCAGTGACCGTGATCGGGGCGCCCCACGACTCGAGAGTCTGGATGGTGTCGGTTTCTGCGATGTTCTGTCGGGTCCGCTTGTGGGTGTAGCCCGCGGAGAAGACGATGCTCTGAGGCAGCTCGCGCTGGAGTTCGACCGTGTACTCGCTCGAGTTCGGCCGCTTCAGATCGTCCGCGTAGCGGCCGTTGGCGCCGACAAAGACGTACCCGGGCGACGCTCCGATCTCGTTCAGCTGCGGAATCAGATCGCGGTTCGAGTCGACCCACGATCGTTGATCGCTGGTGACGGCATTGCCGACCGCCACTGGATTGAGACGCTCGATGATGCTGATGTTGATCGGCTGGTTGTAGCGGTTCGCCGCGAACTTCACGGCCGTGCGCCCGTCTCCCGTCACGTCGTAGACCAGGTTGAAGCGCGGAGACAGATCCTTGAACGACGGTGCGACGACCTTGTTGTAGCACTGCTCCGGCGCGAACACGGTCTCGGGCCGGCAGGTGGCCGGCTGGTAGCTCGAACTCGTCTCGAAACGCAGTCCGAGATTCAGGACGAGCTTGCGGATCGGCGTCCAGCGGTCCTGGATGAACAGGCCATGTTCGTCGGCGTGGTATCGAAAGAGCTCCGAGATGTCGGCACCGTAAGTCGTTTCCGACTGCGTCACCTGCACGAGGTAAGTATTGACCGATGCCGGCACGCCATTGGCAAAATTCGAGCGGAGACCCGACGTCGACCAGAAGCGCGACGTGCGCGTCGCATTCACGTATTCGTAGCCGGCCTTGATGTCGTGCTTGCCCTGGAACCAGCTCAGAGTCGTGCGCACTTGATCGCGGAACATGCCGATGGCGCGATAGGTCGGCAGCGCCACTTCGCTCGTCTGTGTCGTCGTGTCGAAGGTCGCGATATCACCGGGCTTCACTTCCGGCCGCGATCCGAACGCATCGTCGGCGCGAAAGCGGCTGTAGGTGACGTCGAAGACCTTGTTGGAACCGATCGTCGAATTGTACTTCACCTGATTGACGGTGGGGTACTTGTCGTTGTAGTTGCGCGCCCGCCCGTCGGCAAATGTGCCACCGCCGCGATGGCCGATCAGCTTGTACTGCAGGTTGAAAAAATACGATAGCTGAGCCCTGCGTGTCATCTGCCACGTCGCCTTGGCAGTGGTGGTCCACATGATGTTGTCGTCCAGCACCTGCGTGCCGTCGGGGTTGTAGCTCCCAAGCTTGTAGGAGTCGAGTCGCTGATCATGGAACGTGCCGGCGAACCACATTTTGTTCTGGACGACGGGTCCGGCCAGCCATGCGCCGACATCGGACATCTTTTGAATGTCCGCATTGGGCTCGATGTTCGGATTGGCCGCGAGCGCCTTCGGCGGCACAGCCGCCAGCAACTGCGCCTCCATTTCCTCGTCGAAGTTCTTCGTATTGGCGAGTCCGGGGGTGGTGCCGTTGTACATCGCGCCGCCGCGGAACCGGTTGGTGCCGCTGCGCGTGACCATATTAAAGGTGAGCCCGCCATTTGAGTTCTCGGCCGACCCCGCACCCATCATGAAGTTGGTCTCCTGGAAGGCGTACGGGTCCAGATAGAGCGCGGCGATGGTGGCGTTGCCGTCGAGCGCGGACACGTCCATGCCATCGATGGTGAACTTGTTTTCGTCGGCAGTGCCGCGGATGCTGGCAGACGATTGGAGGAACTGCTCCGTGCCGCCGACGTCAAGCTTGTTCAGGACGACACCCGGAATCACGCGGGAAATGGACCACACGTCGGTGCGGTTCGGCAGGGCTTCGAGCGCTTCGCGGGTGATGACCGTCTGCCTCAGGCTCGTCGAGGTGTCGAGGAGAGGTGATTGGCCGCTGACCGTGACGGACTCTTCCAGCGTGCCGATCTCCAGCTTGAAGTCGGCGCGAGACACCTGGTCGGAATTCACCGAGATGTTGCGCTGGTCAACCGAGCGAAAGCCCTGCAACTCCGCCTTGACGCCGTAGGAGCCCGGCACGAGCCGCGTGAACTGATACGCGCCCTGCTCGTTGCTGACCGCGGTTTGACCGCTGCCAACGCCACCTCCTTCGAGCGTCAGCGTGACACTGACACCGGGCAGCACCGATCCCGACGCATCGACCACCGTCCCAGCGATCGAACCTACGCCCTGGGCCATCACCGGCGCGGCGCCGGCCAACAGCCATACCATCAGCCCACACACGCGCGGCAATGCGCTTGCGGGATCGGTTCCAACAAGACAAGACATGATTCGATTCATTTGTCGGCTCTCTTCCGGATAGTCGCGACAGCCGGTTGCGGAACGCCATGTCGCGACCGACACAACTCTTCGAGCGCCAGTGTCTACACCGTTCCGTCCCGGTTTGGATACTATTTGTTACAACCCGGATAGGCGTGTCGTGAGGCGGTCGCCAAGTCGAGCGCAACGCGCTACCTTACGGCCCATAGAATGCGGCGGCGGCATCGCGCCGACAGGCCTTCAAGCAGGAGCATCGTAATGACGACGAAGCGTTTCCTCACATCGACCATCGCCGGTGCGCTGGCCTGCGCGATGCTGGTTGCGGCACAGGGACAGCAAGGGGGCGGGGTCAGCGCCGCAGGCGGAGGGCAGAGCGCGACCCAACCGGCGGCACGCGGGGGCGGTCAGCAGCCTGCAGGAGGTCAGCGGGGTGGCGGCGGACGGACCGATGCGCCGGCGCTCGGTGAGGGCGCCTTGATCGACGGCGCATGGGGCAAGGACCCGGTGCCGGTGGATGCTCGCGGGTGGGGCTGGATGACGAAGGGCTACGTCAGCGGCAACTACAAGCGTCCATTCTGGAACAAGGCCAAGGAGCTCCTGTTCAGCGGCCAGCAGGTCACCAGCTACACCATCAGCAGCTTCGACGCGGACTTCTACTGCGAGGTCCGCAAGCACTACGGCTTCGTCTGGTTCGAGATGCAGCACAGCACGATGTCGTGGGACGAGGTCGCGAAGATGATCGCCGCCTGCCCCGGTCCCGACGGCGCGGCACCGATGATCCGGATGCCGGATCAGCTCGAGTCGAGCATCCAGAAGGCCACGGACCTCGGGGCGATCGGGCTGATCTTCCCGACTATGCGAGACGGGCATCAGGCGCTCGAAGCCGCCCGCTACTCTCGTTATCCGCCATTCGGCCGCCGCAGTTCCGGCTCCGGACAAGCCTCGCGCGTGTGGTCGAACGTTCCCGGCGGTTACCAGAACACCTTCAACGACAACATGCTCGTCGTCGTGATGCTCGAAACGCTCGATGGCATCATCAACGCCGACGAGATCGCCAATACGTTCGGCATCGACGTGATCATTCAGGGGAACAACGATCTTTCGCGCTTTTCCGGGTGGGCGCAGACCGACCCCCGATACCAGGCGTTGTTGACGGTCAGTCGCAACGCGAGCCTGCGAGCCGGCAAGTTCTGGGGCAACGCGGGGCAGCAGTACCTTTCCGGTAATCCGCTCAGCCCCGACGTCCGGTTTGTGCAAAACGGGCCCGCGATGGACGGATGGACGCCGCCGGCGCGCGGACGCGGCACCGAAGAGCCGACGATCGGCGTTCCTCGCAAGCCTCCAGGCGGTCGATGAGGACCTGAGAACGGTTGCGCGGCGGGCCGTTTATGGCATCGGAGTCAGGCGAACGACTCGACCTGGCGTCGAAGCCGAGAGTGGGATATTGCCTCCCGCTGGATTGGGCACGCCCGTGGGGTCCTGAAGCGCGACGTAGAAATACCCGTCGGGCCCCTGAAGCACGTCACGCACGCGGCCAAGCTGGTCGAAGAGCACTTCCTGACTGATGATGCTCTTGCCTTTGACCTCGAGCCGGCGAAGCGCCTGGCCACGCAGGCCGCCGACAAACAGGCTCGTGTTCTTCCAGGCTGGATACCGGTTCCCCGTGTAGAACGAAATGCCGGCCGGTGCAAACGTCGGCGTGTAGTACGCGATCGGGTCATCCATGCCCGGCACCGACAACGCGAGTCCTGACTGGCCCGACTTGGAGGCGAGGGCCCAGCCGTAGTTGTGACCCTTTTCGATGATGTTGATCTCGTCGGCCGTGTTCGGGCCGTGCTCCGATTCCCAGAGAATGCCCGTCACCGGATCCCAGGCCAGCCCCTCGGGGTTTCGATGGCCGTAGCTCCAGATCGTCGGCACGGCTCCAGGCGTGTTGACAAACGGATTGTCGGATGGCACCGAGCCGTCGTCATTGACGCGATGAATCTTCCCCAAGGGTGTCTTGAGGTCCTGGGCGTTCGCCTGGTTGCCACGTTCGCCGAGCGTGAAGAACAGGTGGCCCTGTCGATCGAATATCAAGCGACAACCGTAGTGCGCGCCTGCCGTCGTGTACAGCTCCGCCGGTGCGCGGAAAACGACCGCCTGATCGACCCACTGATTCCGGTCGTTGATCCGACCGCGCACGATGACCGTCATCGACGGCACGCGTGGCGGTCCCCCGCCTGCGGCTCGACCGTCAGCCGGAGCGGGACTCTGCGAAGGAGGCGGGACGTATCCGGGTTGAGCTTCGCTGTAGGCGAGATAGATCCATCGATTCCGCGCGTAGTCGGGGTGCACCTCGACATCGAGATAGCCGCCGTCCTGCTGGACATGTGGTGCCGGCGTTCCGGTGACTGGCTCGGAGAGCGTGCCGTGATCGACCGTGCGAAGCCGCCCGTCCCGTTCGGTGACGAGCATCCGGCCGTCAGGCAGAAAGGCGAGCGCCCACGGCGTCATCAGGCCATCCGCCACGAGGTCGATTCGAACCGTCTGCTTCATCGAGCGCAGCACGATGCGGTCGGGATTCGAGACGAACTCGGGGCGGGGCCGCGCGGCCGCCGTTTGCGTGCGAATGTGCTGTACCAGTTGAAAGATCTGCAGGTCGTTCAACGACGTGCCGAACGCCGGCATTTCGGTGTTGGGCAGGCCCTGCCTGATCGCGTCGGTCATCCGCGTATCATCGACGCGATTCAGCCACGCGTCGTCGAACAGATTCGTGGCCCGACCAGCGGTCGCGCCAGTGCCGTGACAACCCGCACACTGGTCCATCCAGAGCACCGCGCCTGGAGACGGGCCGCCGCCCCTGCCGCCGGGCGCCTGAGCTGACGCGGCGCCCGCGGCCTGACCCGCCGTGCCGCCGACCCCTTTCACAGCCGCGCCGGCACTCACGATCGCCCATGCCGCACAGACAGCGACCAGACTGCTTCCACGTCCTGACGACGTCATTGCGTCACACCATCACCGCGCCGTGTACGTCTTGCTGAAGTTGTTTCGGCTGTTGACGACGATGAACGAGCCGTCGGCGTTCGCTGTCACCTTGATCCAGTAGGCCGGCTCATGTGGCGGCGTGCCGGCGCCACGCCCGCCTCCGCCCCCGGGCGCAGCAGTCAGCCTGGCGGCCATCGTGCCCGGCTCTTCGAGGTTCGCGATGAAAACCCCAGGCGCGTTGTGCTCGATCCCCGCGGTGTACGACCAGTGCAGCTGCCAGATGTCTTCGAGGCCCGACGACGAACGCAACACCTGCATGACGTCCACGGCAGCGCCCTTGTTGATTCCGTTCTGCATGATGGCCACGCGGGGTCTCAACCCATGCACCATCGCTGGTGGGTTGGAGGCATTCAAACCGTGGTGAGTCACCATGAACAGGTCGACACTGCCCAGGAGGTTGTCGGGACACATCAAGTCGATCTCCTTGTTCCAGAGCAAGTCGCCGAAGTCGGCGGCTCGAAATCGTCCCAAGGTGATCACGCTGCCAACTGACTGACCGTTCTCCGGATCGGTGGTGATGTCCTTCCGCTCGGTCTGTGCACACGCCGGGTTTGGTCGCCCTGCGCCGGGCGCGCCCGCGACGGGCGTCTTCAACGCCGCCCCGGCGGACGCGACAATTCGCCACTCGAGTCCGGCAACCGGGATCGCGTCACCTGGCTTCACGACCAGATGCTTCGCGCGGGTCCACAGCTCCGCATACGCCGCCTGGAATCCGGGCACTTGTTCTCGCAGGTTCGGCGCGATGGGACCTTCCACCGTCGGACCGTGATCGACAAACGTCCCGACAGGAATTCGCGTGACGAGCTCCTGCAGACCGCCGACGTGATCGACGTGATAATGCGTCGAGATCAGGTAGTCGATCCGCGTCACGCCGGCGGCGGACACCGCTTCCATCAACCGATTGAGATCGCGGCCGCCGGGGCTGCCGCTATCGATCAGAACGGTCTGGCCGGACGGTGCGATCCAGAGCGCCGCCTTCCCTCCCTCGGTGTCAATGATGTAGATCGTCAGCGGCGGCTTGGCCGCGACCGCGCGATCCTGCGCGTGAACGCCTGCCGACGCGCGGAATAGCGCGACGGCCACCACGAACGGCAGCAACCAGGCGGAGCGGTTCAATCAGAACCCACGAGGCCGAATCCAGAAACTCTCTTCCCACGAGCCTCCCGGCTCGATCGATTGGAGCTCTTTGTAGGAGCCTTTGTGAGAGAGGTTCAGGGCATTGGTGATCGCCGCCATCGGTTCAAAGGCCACGGTGCCTCTCGCGGTTGCCGGCATGCGGTTGGCGTTGTTGTCTCGCGACAGGACGAGGATGGTCTTGAACTTCGGGCCCACGACCACGTCGAGCTGCTGGGCTTTCCCAATGAGCGTCATCGTCGCGCGGCCGTTCTGGTCGCGCTCCAGGTCCGTGAAGATGTCGTCGAGCGTGACGTCTTTCACCAACACGTTCTTCGGGTCGGGAAGAATGGCGGTGATCGGCTGCGTCTGACCAGTCGGCAGCTTGTTCGAATCCAGCATCCAATGGGTTCTGGCCGCGACCGAAAGGCGCCAGTCTTCGCGCGATGAATCGGTGAGTTGGAAGTAGGGGTGGAACCCGATCGCCACGGGCATCGGCTCGTCGCTCAAGCTGTCGATCCGCGTGCGCACTTCAAGGGCACCGTCCTGCACACGGTAGGTCATTGTCAGCGTGTGCGCGAACGGGAACTGCTTCATGTAGCGTGGGATCCGGAAGAACTCCAACTTCATCGTCACCCACGCCGATTTCGCATCGGCCTTTGCTTCAACCACCTTCCACGCGTCCGCGGTCGTGAGGAAGCCGTGGATCGGAATGGGGTTGGTGCCGGTGTTGCCGAGACCTGGATCGAATGAATACTTCTTCCCGTTGGCGTAGAACGCCTGCTCGTCGAGCCGGTTCGCATACGGCCAGAGCAGCGGCACACCGTTCAGTCCCATTCGCGGGCGGATGTCGTCCAGCGTGTTCCACGTCTTGCGGATGACATCCTCGCCCTTGACCGTCATCTGATACGCATTGCTGGCGGTCGTCAGGACGCGCACCTCGAGTGCGGCCTTCTGGTCAGAGAGCGTGACGACGTCTCCCGCGCGGGAGACGTCGTAGCGGGACTCCACCCCACCGCGCACAAGACGCGGGGCAGGGGCCCCGGACTCCACCCCGCCGCGCCCAAGACGCGCGGCGAGGGCCCGAGTCTGGGCGGTTGAGGCCTGGGGAATGAGCCCGACAGCCGCGAGGATCAGCGCGAGCACCAATCCATGCGCGAACGCGGAATTTGGCGACCTCGGTTGACTGACCCTCTGCCTCATGCGCGACGCCCTAGAAATGGAAGCGCGCCATCAACTGAACCTGGCGAGCCGGCGCGACCGCGTTGACGGTACCGAAGCCGGTCGAGTTGATCAAGTTGCCGCTCGCGTCCCGCGACAGGTTGGTCGGCGTCGGGTCCGTCAGGCTGCGGACCTGGAGCGTTGCGTTCACGCCGGTAATTGTAAACGTGTTCAACGCGTTGAAGGCGTCGACGCGCAGCTCGAGCCGTCGACTCCCTCCGAACCGGATGAAGCGGGCGACCGAGAAGTCGAGGACGTATTGCGGCTGATAACGGAGATAGTTGGTCCCCGACTCGAGCCCGTCGCTGTTCGTCTTCGGCGTCGTGAAGGCAGCCGGTGTTGAACTGCTGATACGGATCATCGCTATATCCCGATCCCGGATCGCCGGTGATGACGATGCGCGCACTCTCCAGGCGCTGCGTTCCGGTCAGCGTGTAAGGCGAGATGCCGGGAATGTTGTAGGTGACGGTGTAGGGCGCGCCGGATCCCGCCCGGTAAACGCCGGACACCTGCCAGTCGTGAATCACGGCAGCCAGAACGCGGTTGTCCACGTTGGCGTTTGGCAGCTGCCACACGAAGTTGCCGACGACCGTGTGCCGTCGGTCGGTCGTCAGCGGCATGTAGTTCGCCTTCCGCTGGTTGGCGTCGCTGTCGGTGCGTGGCATACCGATCACGCTCGGGTTGTACGTGTTGTTGCCGGCCGGAAAATCGGTGCTCGACGTGCCCATCGCCTTGCCGAGCACGTAATTGAAGCCGAATGAGAAGCCGTGACTGAACCGACGGTTCCACGACGCTCTGAAGCGACTTGTAGTCGGCGTAGGCGGTCGGCTGAATCTGGATGATGTCGCCGAAGCCCTCGATAGGGGCGGAGGAAGTCGACCGGCAGCGCCGTCGCTCCCGGGATGGTCGACGCAGCAGCGGTCGGGTCCTGATTCTCCGGGCAGGTACGCCACGCCGTACGCTCGGCGCGTTGAGGTTGACCTGCGTGTTCAGGTTGCGGCTCTGCGAGCCGACGAACGACACGTCGAGGGCCGACGTACCACGGCAACGGCATCTGCACACCCACGTTGTAGCTGTAGACCGTGGGGATCTTGCCCTCGTAGTCGATCGCCGACATCGTCGGCGGCGCATCGGTGCCGCTGGCGGAGCGTTGAGATCCTGCAGCCGTCCGTAAAACAGGTTCGGCTGGTTCAGCGTCGGCGGCTGCTCGATCATGCCGTAGACGGTGTCGCCGGCGGCGCGATCGTAGAAGACGCCGGCAGCCGCCGCGCACGACGAAGACTCTGGTTGCCGCGCGACGTCGTAGGCAAAGCCCGAATCGCGCGGCGCGTAGTGGATGCCGCGGTTCTGGTAGAGCTGTTCGTCGATCCCCTCGCCGGCGCCGTAGAGGCCGTTGCCGACCAGCGAGCCGGATCCCGGCACCAGCCGGCCGATGTTGACCGCCGACACCATCGCTCCCGTCGCCCGGTCGAGGCCGACACGGTTGCCGGCGGCGTCACGTGCCGGGTAGTACAGGCGTGGCGCCTTGGCCGCGTCGTACTTCCCCGGAATGAAGTTCGACGCCTGAAGGCGTGTGTCGTAGGTCGGCTGCAACCAGTAGAAGCGCATCCCGTAGTCGACCGTCAGGCGGGCGTTCACGTGCCAGTTGTCCTGCAGGTACCACTCGACGTTGTGATAGAGGAAGTTGCCTTTGAGCCAGTCGGCCGCCTGCGAATAGGACTGGTAGACGCCAACCGCCGCATTCGCAAATGGGAAGCCGGTGTCGAACGGGTTCGACGCATCGTTCGACGAAGTTGATGATGCCGTTGGCCGCGGCGCGGCTGCTCTGTTCCTTCACCGCACGATTCATGAAGAAACCCATCTTGCCCGTGTGCCCGCCGAACAACTTCGTCATGCTCGCCACCAGGTCGTACGACGTGTTGTTGTTCTCGAAGGGCCCGTACTGCGTGTTGTTGGTCGGCGCGTTGGCCACGCGGCTGCCGGTTCCCGAGAACACGAACGACGGCACCAGGTCCTGCTGCACCGCATCCGGAAACAGCATCGGGAAGCCGGTCAACCCGAGCGCGGAGCGGCCCAGGCTGTTCGGGTTGAGCGCGTAATTCGTGATCGGGCGATTGCTCGATCCGAACGAACATTTCGGTGACCAGCGTGTTGCTCAAGGTGCCGGCGGCCGACACGGTCCACTGGCGGCTGCACGGGCACGGATTGGTCGACCCGAACTGCGGGAGGTTGGTCTGAAATCCGGTCGTGCCGCCGCCGTACGGAGTGGTGTTCGTGCCTCCGGTGTGCAGCCACTTGCCGCTGAAGCGCCACTGGGATGAGGCCTGCCAGTCGAGGCGAAGCAGATCCTGGCGGCGCGGCTGATCCGATCGATTCCTGGCTCACGTAGTTGAAGCCCTGGCTGGTCGTTCCGTCGCTGTTCGGCGCCGGGTACATCTTCAGCACGTTGAGCCCGACCTGGTAGAGGCGATCTTGCGGGATGCGACCGAGAACGCCACCGTCAGCAAAACACCCGCGGGTGTCGGTCGCCGTGCACGGCAGCGTCGAAAGCGGGTCGCGAATCAGGTTGAACAGCCGCCCGGCGTTGTCGCAGCGTCTGCGAGAAGTCGCCCTGCCGCTCCAGCAGCGGTGGGCACGCGGACCCGCGTCTCGTTGTTGGCGGTGAGGACCTGCTGAAACTCCTGGTTGAGGAAGAAGAAGAACCGCGAGCCGCTGTTCGGCCGCCCGACCGGGCCGCCAATCGTGTAGCCCTGGTCCGACTGATTGATCTTCTGCTTCGGCAGCCCGCCGCGAGTTGTTCAGCCAGGTGTTGGCGTTGAGATCGTCCTTGCGGCGGTCGGCGTAGACCGACCCGCGGAACTGCTGGGACCCGCTCTTCGTCACGGCGCTGATCTGCGCGCCGGCGGAGCGGCCGTATTCCGCCTGATAGCTGGTGGTCAGGACCCGCACTTCCTGCACGGCGTCCACGCGTCAGCGTCACACCGTTGCCGTTGTTCCCGGTGTCCACCGAGGTGATGCCGTCAATCTGCAACGTGTTCTGGTTGACGCGGAGCCCGTTGACCGTGCCGGCGACGACGCCGGGAGCGAGGTTGGTCAAGGTGTTGTAGGCGCGCCCGTTGACCGCGATGGCCTGAACCGCCTCCGTCGAAATCGAGTAGGAGCGTTCACCGCTCTGGCTCTGGATGAGCGGCGTCTCGGCGGTGACCGTCACGGTCTCCGAAGCGGAACCGACGGTCAGCGGCAGCACGCCGAGCGTCACGCGGTCGCCGCCGCTCACGATGATGCCGGGGCGACGGACCTCCCGGAAACCTTCAAGCGTGATCTCGAGGACATACGTATCGGCGGTCACGCTCGTGATGACGAAGTCGCCGGTTGCCGTTGTGATGACCGGCGCCATCCGGGTGCCGCGCGCTTCGCTGACCAGCGTGACGCTGGCTCCCGGAACCGCCAACCCCTGTTCGTCTTTGACCGTACCGGCAACCGTGCCGGTGGTGATCTGCGCAAACGCGGGACGCGACAGCGCGATCGCAACGACGAAGACCGTGACAAGCCCGCGTACGAATAGACGCCACTCCATGGGTCTCTCCTTCAACGTCGGCTCCCCGGCGCCGGCGCCGATCATCGACACACGTACTCCTCTGGCGCCTCGTCCTATACACTGCCGGGAACGACGCCCGGCACGATTTGTTACGAGCGGGATTCTGGTGTCGCAGGGCGGTCGCCGTGTCCGGTGCGGCGCGCTACTTTATGGCTGCCGCCAGCCGCGGGATTGGACCAGGAGATTCAGCAATGCAACGCTCGATCGTCGACGTGCTCTCGACCCGCGCCGCACCGGCGCCCGAGCGCGAAGAGATCACGACGTTTACCGCACGCCGGCCCCTGCCGCGCTGGCTGTTGGTGTCCGGATTCTGGACGTTGATTGTCATCATCTACTCCACGCGAGGGGAAATCCGCGTGGGGCCATACCAGTGGGTCGCGATCTCGTGGCTCGACTCGTTCAAGTCCGCCGCCGCCCAGTGGTACACGTGGGGTGTCTTGTCGGTCGCGATCTACTGGATCAACCGGAAACTCCCCTTCGCACCTGACGCGCTGTGGCAACGCCTGCTGGTGCACGTCCCCCTGAGCATTGTGTTCACGATCGCCTACGCGTATCTCAATCGCGGCGCCACGCTCCTGCTCGACGCGCCCAACGACCCCGACTGGGTAGGGACGTCCTTGTTGGCAACCGCCTCGCGCGTCGCCTACCGCTTCGGCACGTTCATTTACTGGGCCATCGCGATGATCTGCGTGGCACTCGAGTATCAGGGTCACCTGAAGGACCGCGAGATCCAGACCGCCAGGCTCAAGCGATCGCTGTCCGAGGCGAGGATGGCGGCGCTTGCGCTCGCAGGTCGATCCGCATTTCCTGTTCAACACGCTGAATTCCATCTCGGCCTACGTCGAGAGCGCGCCTCGCCAGGCGCGACTCATGATCGAGCAGCTCGGCGACCTGCTGAGGCTCTCTCTCGTCGACGCTGACCAGCAGGAGATTCCGCTCGAGCGTGAACTGGCCTTTATCGATCGCTACATTCAACTGCAGCTCGTGCGATTCGCGGATCGGCTCGACGTGCAGGTACGCGTCGATCCGGAAGTGCTGACCGCGGCGGTACCGACCTTCCTGCTGCAGCCGCTCGTCGAAAACGCCATCCGGCACGGCACCTCCACGTTGACGGCGTCGGGCGTGATCGAACTGTCGGCGTGGCGCAGCGGAGAGCACCTGCGGGTGCGGGTGCGGGACAACGGGCCGGGCCTGCCGAAAGGGTGGACGATCGAGCGCAACACCGGCATCGGGCTCGGCAACACCCGCGCCCGCCTCGAACAGCTGTATGGAAAGGGTGAGTACACGCTGGAGATCGCGTCGGACGGCGAGAGCGGGACCTGCGCGGACGTGGCATTTCCTTATCGCGTGGCGTAAGCACGCGCGCTGGGACAGGTATGGTCAAGATCAGAACCGTCGTAGTGGACGACGAAAAACCGGCGCGGGTCAGGTTGCTGGAGCTGCTGCAGCGGGAATCCGACGTGGAAGTCGTCGGCACGGCCTCCGACGGCCGCGCCGCGCTCGACCTGGTCCGCCGGGCAAAACCCGATTTGCTGTTCCTCGACATCCAGATGCCCAAGCTGGACGGCTTCGGTGTGCTGCGACAGCTGTCGCCAGAGGAGCTGCCGATTACGGTCGTCGTCACGGCGTTCGACAAGTACGCCATCCAGGCGTTCGATGCGCACGCGATCGACTACTTGCTCAAGCCGTTCAGCGACCAGCGGTTCGACAACGCCTTGTCGCGTACGCGGAAGTATCTGGGAACGGCCGACCTCCGCGAGCAGGCCGATCAGCTGACCGCAGCCGCCGGAGAGCGCCAGAGTGTGGACGCTCGGTCGGGTTACCTCGAGCGCGTCGTATTGAAGTCGAACGGCTGCATCACATTCCTCGATGTCGACGATATTGATTGGATCGAAGCAGCCGACGTCTACGTCTACCTGCACGTCGGCCCGCACAAACACCTATACCGCTCCAGCGTCACGCACCTGCTGCAGCGGCTCGACCCGCACCGGTTTGTGCGCATCCACCGATCGACGGCCGTCAACACGTCCCGGATTCGCGAGCTCCACGCGCGCTCGCACGGCGATTTCACGCTGGTCCTCAAAGGCGGTCACGAGCTGAGTCTGAGCCGCGCCTACCGGTCGCATGTGGAAGCGTGGCTGCGACAGCCGATCTAAGCCGCCCCAATTCTGCGCGCTCTAGTCTCTCACCCGCACCCAGGCCAGGGCAGCGATCCGATGCTGCGCAGGAAGTTGGCAATGACGATCGCCTCGACCGGCTCTTTGGCTCTCCGCATCTCGCCCACTGTCTGCCACGCCGACCAAAAAACAATGGCTTCGATTCCAACAGCGTCCTGCACGATCCGCAGCTGTCGAGCCAGGCTCTTGGGGTGAACGGCGTCTCGGTCGTTGTCGGACTTACCGTTGAAGACCCAGAAGCTGAGAAGGGGGACTAGCGGTATGCGGGTGCCGTTCCTACGGGTCAAGGTGAGCGATCGCTCGATCCCCTGCCTGGAGGCGGCGTCGGTCCATTTGCGGCGCGTCTCAGGCTTGGCGTCGTCGGAACCGAAACGCTGGTAGAGCACAGGGCAGATGAAGTCGAGCTGGTCGTACATTCCCTGCTCGCCGGCCTCGAGGTATCCGCACATGCGTTGCTCGAATTCTGCGGACGGCCGGCCCTTGCCATCAGGGACGATGACCTGGTAGAGGCCGAGCTTCAGGCCGGGACGCTTGGTCTGTCGCAACACCTGTCGGGCAACGCGGATACGCCGCCGGTACGCAGCGATCAGAGCTCGCTGCAGCTTCTTGTCGTTCTCGAACTCACCCAGGTTTCGGGGGGCGATCTCCTTCGGCTCCATGTCGAGGATCACGAGGTCATTGTCACAAGGGAGCTCGTGCTCCTCCAGGAAGTCCGTCAGCTTGCTGCGTATGTCCTCATTTTTCGCACCAAGGAAGTCGGTCCTGCTGATCTCTTTCTCGCTCCTCGTCGCGCGACCGGAGATGGTGACGGCACGGTTCGAAATGCCAAGCTGCGCCAGCTCGTCGACGAGACGGGTCTCGGCGTGGCGATTCTGAAGCGAGAAGCGAATGTCGCACGTCGCTGTCGACATACCGATCCTCCTCTGCCGAAGTCCGATGCGACGGCCTTTCAACCGACAGTTCCGAATTAGCGACCGAGATCGGTGTCATCCTACGCCCGCGAGCCCGCTCGGATTGAAATTCTTCGGCACTGGGATCGCACCTGCCCAGCACACTCAGCGGTCAGACGCGCCGGGCGGGAATCCCTCCTCCCGCAGCCTGGCGATATCTTTGGTCGGCGCGCGGCCGAAGAAACGCGCGTACTCCCTGCTGAATTGGGATGGACTCAGGTAGCCAACGCGGTGGCACGCGTCGCTCGCATCCATCTTCTGAAACAGCATCAGCCGCCGCGCTTCGTGCAGCCGAAGCACTTTCTGGTATTGGAGCGGGCTCATCGTGGTCACCGTTTTGAAGCGCTGGTGGAATGCCGACGCGCTCATGTGCGCCGAGGCGGCCATTTCCTCGACGGTGACGGGTTGCGCGAAATGGGCGCGTATCCAGGACACGGCTTTGGCAATCCGGTGGACTCCGGACTTGGGTTCTCCGATCTGGGCGACACGAGTACCAATTGGTGTCCGCAGCAAACGAATCAGGATCTCGTCGACAACCAGCGGTCCGAGGAGATCTGAGTCGTCCGCCCGGCCCATGAGATCGAGCAATCGCGTCACGGCGTCGATGATGCCATCGGTCGCGTGTCCGACGTAGAGCCCGCGATTGTCCGACGGCTTGGGGACGCCATGCGGGAATACCCGCGCGGCGAGTTCTGCCACGCGCGCAGGAACCAGATCCAGCTTGAAGCCGAGAAACGGATCCCTTTGACTGGCGCGAGTCACTTGCCCGGAGACCGGGAGATCCACCGCGAACACGAGCATGCGCGCGGGGTCGTATTCCAGAGCTTCGCTGCCAAGCATCAGGACCTTGGCACCCTGCGCCACGATACACAGCGACGGCCCCAGCGTCGCGTGGACGGGCTCGGATGTGATCCGTCCACGGCGCAATGCATATGTTCCAGGCAGCCGAAGTGGAAACACACCATCGTGCGGAGCGTACCGCGCAATTCGGTTGGCGAGGCTTCGCAACGCCAGTGCGCCAGGGGCCGCCAGGCTGGTGTCGTTCAGGGATGTGCCGGTTGCGACTGATGCGGAACGGTCCGGCGCGTGGCGCCGCCGGAATTCACGCCCCTCGACCTCAGGCGCACGCGGCGTACGTTCACGCGCTTGGCGAGCTGTGGGCAGCATAGGTTGGGAATAGTACAACCAGCGCTGCCGCGCGGCTTGCCCAAACCTGCGAGTCGGAGGGGTGATCGCCTTCGATTCTTGAAGGAATAGGCAAGGTACGGCAGGCGCCGCCCGCTACTCTGATCGTGCATGCGTGCTTGGAATTGGATCGTCGCAGGACTTCTGGCAGTGCTGACGAATGCGCGTGCGTAGGTGCGCGTTGCGGTGCTGTCAGGCAAGGAGACTACTCGTGGGAAGCCAGCAATTCTCGAATTTGTGCCCATCGTCGATCCTCGTGGGTGCCGCCCTTGCTGGCGTGCTCGGCACGGCCGTCAAGGCGACCGCGCAGGCCCTCAAGGATGTGCAGACCCCGGACACGCCGTTGGTGCTGAAGGCTCAAGGCAGCTTCTTCGTCGGTGGCGACAAGGTCGAACAGACGCGGAGTGAGGTGGGCGACCTCGCTCCCGGAGGGCACATCGCCGTCAACCAGATGTACGTGCGGTACATGGTGCCGCAGGGAGCCGACGGCAACGTTCCGGTCGTGATGATTCATGGCGCGACCTTGACGGGCAAGTCCTGGGAGACGACGCCGGACGGACGAATGGGTTGGGATGAGTACTTCGTCCGCAAGGGCCATCCTGTGTACGTCCCCGACCAGGTCGGACGCGGGCGATCCGGCTTCAATCAAGCCGTCTTCAACAACGTGCGCGCGGGCTCGACGCCGCCGGCCAACCAACCCGTCTGGCTGCGATTCAGCGACGAGAGCGTCTGGCCCAACTTCCGCTTCGGCTCGACTCCTGGCCAGCCTTTCCCCGACAGCCAGTTCCCGGTGACTGCTGTGGACGAACTTGCGAAGCAGGGGGTGCCCGATGTCAGCTTTGGCGGCGTCCCCACACCCAACCCCACGCTCAAAGCGTTAGCCGATCTCGCTGGCCACTTGAATGGCGCGGTGTTGATGGGCCACTCGCAATCCGGATCATTTCCTCTCGAATCGGCGCTCCTCAATCCCGCCGCGGCGAAGGGTCTCGTGCTCGTTGAACCTGGCAGCTGCCCAGCCAGGTACGCCGACGACCAGATCGCCACCTTGGCAAAGGTGCCGATCTTGGTCGTGTTCGGTGATCATCGCGACACCCCGACAGGCCTTACGACGCTGCCGACATGGCAGGCCCGGTTCGAGGCGTGTCAGGCCCTGATCGGCCGCATCAAGAGTGCCGGCGGTCAGGCCGAGATGCTCGCCCCCCCGGAGCGCGGCATTCGCGGCAACAGCCACATGATCATGCAGGACAAGAACAACCTGCAGATTGCCGATCTGATCTTGCAGTGGATCGATGCGCGCGTCAGCAAGCGAAGTGGGGGGAACAAGGGAGCTCAGAAATGATCCTGTTCATGGCAACGATCGCGACCCTGGCTCTGCTCGCCTCGGCGTCCACGGAAGCTCAGACAATGGTGATCACGCGCGGCGGCTCTCGCGCCGTCCGGCCTGCGCCTGCGGAGAACAACGGTTCGGCTGTGAGTCCCGAAGGAACCACGGGAGCACCAGCGCAAACGAAGGCGACGTCGGAGCAGCAGTCTCAACCTGTGAGTCAACCGCCGGGCACCAGCAGACTCTCGGGGGCGCTGCAGCAAAAGATCGCGCCCGGCCTCGCGACTTTGACCGACGAGGTGCTGTTCGGCGATGTATGGAGGCGGCCCGAGTTGTCGCCGCGCGACCGGAGTCTCGTGACGATCTCTGTCTTGATTGCGACCGGGAAGCCGGCGCAGCTTGCCGGCCACTTGGGCCGCGCGCTCGACAACGGTGTCAAGCCCAGCGAGGCCTCCGGTCTTCTGGCGCATCTGGCGATCTACTCTGGATGGCCGAGCGCGGTCTCGGCCCTCGAGGTCTACGAGCAGGTGTACACCGCGCGGAAGGTCGATACCAGCGCACTTGGCGCCATGGGCCCGAGTCTGCCGGCCCCCGGTTCAGACGTCGCACGTGCCAAAACGGTAACCGAGGAATTGGGAGCCGTCGCGCCGAAGTTCGTGCAGCTCACCAACGACGTGGTTTTCGATGACCTCTGGAGGCGGTCCGATCTCAGTGCGCGGGACCGCAGCCTGGTCACGATCGCCGCGCTCGCCGCGACGGGCGACGGAGACCAGCTCGATGTCTACCTGCGCCGCGGTCTCGAGAGCGGTCTGACCCGCAGTCAAATCGCTGAGGCCCTGACACATCTGGGCTTCTACGCTGGCTGGCCGAAGGCGACCAAGGCGATGACCGCGCTAACGAGGACGCTCGGCAAATAGCAGATCGCCTTGGGCGTGCGCCGGCACGATTCGATGAGGGTTGGAGTGCGTCTTTCGGTTGAGCTGGGTGTCAGGGACGATTTTCGAACTTGGTTTGTCCAGAACGCTGCCTAGCGCGTCTTGCGCGTCAGCGTCACGTTCGCGAACGACGACCGCTTGCCCGTCTTGTCGGCATTGTCGATCATCCACGCCCATGTGTCATTGGCGCGGTCGTAACTGAATGTGGTGTGGATGCCGCCGCCGTCGGGATCTGTGAACAGCATGGGGATGCGGTCGCCCTCGGGTTTCGCGTGGCCGATTCCCTCGGCGCCGAACGTAAACGCCGCGGTATTGTCCAGCCAAAGGACGGCATACTCGGTCTTCTTCGCGTCCCAGACGATGTAGATCCACGCCTCGTACTCAGGTCCTCCAGCGGCATCCTTCTCGCGAGACACCTCGTGGAGCCGGAGGTACTCCCGCTTGAGGATCCAATCCACGTCCACATCGTGCGTGGTCGGTTTCCTACCGATGGTGCCGGTGAGCACCCAATGGCCGGTCATCTTGTCGAGCAGCGCTTCTGCTGCTGCCGCGGCCCCAGGGCTCTGGGCGCGCGCGGCCGGCGCGATGAGGGTCATGAAAGCGATTGCCACCGTTACGCGAAGCGTCCGCATTCGACAGCTACTCCTGTTGAGGCGAGGCAACAGTCTACGCTCCTGTTGCTGAGCCTCGGCGGTCTGTTTCAGCTGCTGCTCGATGTCCGCCTGCAGCCCGGCGACCCCGCGTCCAAATCCATACTGGTTGCATGACCCAGGCTGGAACGTCGCGGCTCGCTGGCGGCGCGATCTACCATGTGCTCGGTGTGCCATATCGCACCGGATCGTTGACACCGGGAAGTGAGCACGATGCGCAGCCTTATCGAGACACCGGTTTCGTAGCACAACTGCAGGCACGCTCACGTTCACGAGCACCACGGAACTCGATCCGGAGCGCCAGCAGCTTCTTCTGTCCGAAACGCACACTCTGGTCAACGACGCTGGAGAACATTCGAGCGACTATCGCTTCGTGATGCGCTGTTGGACGAGAACCGAACTCGAGTCGGTCTTTGAGCACGGCGGTTTTGGTTCGATTGAGTACTTCGGCGCCTACGATCCCGCGGTTCACGCTGGAGCGACGATCGACTGGTCGCGGTGGCTCAGTTGTCCGACGTGTTCATTTGAACTCGGCAGCTGGCTGACTCAGGACGTTGGACGCCGGAGTGCTGCCAATTCCCTCAAACCGGCGCGCGAGTTCGATAGTGAAATCACACTGTGCTGGAAATCCTCGAAACGCGGGCGATCTTGTGTGGCTGGGAGGCAGCGATTCGCTCGGGACGCGACGAGCGTGAGGCGAGAGATCGGAGTCCGCCTTAGCGACTCTGACTACGAATCATTTTCGAGGAGCAGGCGACTCGGCAGACACCACGTCCGTCAGCGGCGCGGCGCGAGATAGTGTTTGCGCGCGCGGACGGCGTAGCCCGGCTTGGTGACCTTCACCGTTAGGTCGTGCACCTTGCCATCAAGCTTCTTCGGCACGAAACCGAGCGCGTACTGGTGGTGCAGTTCGTCGATGACGCGATCGAACTTGCCCAGCACGTCACCCGGCGAGGTCAACTCGAAGTAGCCGCCGCCGGTGGCCGCCGCGATCTTCGCCATGCCCTCGTCGGGCTTCTGCATCAACGGCTGGTTGCGCCCGTGCGTCATCATCCCGCGTCCGCCGAAGCCCTGTGTCGCGCCTTGCTGCTGGAACGGCGCCAGTCCTTCCACGCCGACGGCGTAGATCATGACATCGTTGTCCTCAGCGCGCTTCATCACGTCCTTCAACGACTTGGCGTGGCCGCTGAAGTCGACCGGCTCGTCGACGCCGTCACTCATCGCGACGACGACGCGGCGGCTCTTCTCGAGCAACAGCTTGTCGATTGCGCGGTCGATCGCGTTCCACAGCGGCGTCGGCCCGTCGTTCTGCAAGTCGCCGCGCAGCACCTTCAACAGCGCATTGCGGTCCGACGTGAAGTCGTCCGGCTCGATGATGATGCCGGTGCCGAAGTTGCCGATGCGGAGCCGATCCTCCGCCAGCATGCCGTGGACGAATGTCTCTGCGGCGCGGATCTCCAGCTCGAGGTTCGGCTTCATGCTGCCGCTGCGGTCGAGCAGCATGATGCCGGTGATCGGCTGGAGGTCGTTCGAGAACACGGTCAGTTCCTGTTTGACGCCGTTGTCCTCGACCTCGAAGCTGTCGCGCGTGAGCTCGGGCGCGAGGCGCCCCTGCGAGTCGGTGACCGTCGCGTAGACTGCGACCGTGCGCGTCGTGGTGCCGAACGTCGCTGGTTGCTGCTGCGCGTGCGCGACGGCGAGTACGGCCGCGACCACGCAGCCTGTCGTCAAGAGTCGGGCGAACATCGAGAATTCCTTCGCTGGCGCCCTCATTGTACGCCACGTTTCCGTCCGGTTTTGCCAGGACGAGGACAGCATGGACCATGGTTGTGCCACTCGAGTCTCGCGCGCAGATCATTTATGATTCCGACGTAGTGTCGTGATGGATCGGCGTCGCTGCGGATGACGTAGACGATGCGTTTCTCGATGCCATGCATGACAGGAATCACGCACGCATCGGGCCACAGGAAATGCGCAGGAAATCTCGAATCCGCTCGGACGAGTACGCAGATAGTGTGATTGCGATGCTCAACGATTCGGTTGAATCTGCGTCGTGGTCCGACTTCGTCGAGACAGCCTTCGCTGGTGTAGGGAAGTCCCTTCTTGGTACGTCGGTCGCGTAGCGGCCGACCTAGCCGAAGCTCGCCGAAGGCGGGCGAAGGCTGGCAGGCAGGGATTCGAACCCACTCGGATAACTATTGAAGGGAATCTCGCCACAATGCTGCGAGGCGGCTACTCCCGCAGCGCGAACACGCACAGCGACAGGCCGGAGATCGTCGCGACGTACTGCTTGCCGTCGACCTCGTACGTGATCGGACCGCTCACGATCTGCGCGCCGAGGCTCGCCTTCCACAGCAGCGTGCCGGTCCGCGCGTCGAGCGCCTGGAAATAGCCTTCGCGCCCGCCGGTGAACAGCAGATCCGACGCCGTCGTCAGGATGCCGCTGTCGGTGACGTCGGTCATCGCGAACTTCCACTTCAGCTCGCCGGTCTGGTCGCATCGAGCGCCAGCACGGCGCCGGTCGCGGCCGCCTCGGTCCAGTTGTTGATCGGGCCGCGCCGCAGCCCGGGACCGCCGGCGCGCCCGGCACCGGCACGTACGGCCGGTTGACGCCGCCGCCGAAGTTCCGCCCTTCCTGGTACTCGACCGCCGTGCCGCCGAAGATCGTCGCGTAGCCTCTCCCACGCCGGACACGTAGAAGAGCCCGGTGCGCGGGCTGTACGACGGCGAATACCAGTTCGTCCCGCCCTGATTGCCCGGCCACGTCGGCTGGCCCGGCGGCTGCGGCGTCTGGATGCGGCCGGCCGCGCTCGTCGAACGTGCTCCATCCAGTTCACCTTCACGAACGGCTTGCCGACGAGGAATCTTCCCGGTCGCGCGCTCGAGCACGTAGAAGTTGCCGTTGCGGTTCGCCCAGAGCATCGCCTTGAGCGGCGCGCCGCTCCAGGTGATGTCGGCGAGCACCGGAATCTGCACCGAGTCGTAGTCGTAGCGATCGTGCGGCGTGAACTGGTAGTGCCACTTCAGCCGGCCGGTGTCGGCGTCGAGCGCGACGACCGAGTCGGTGTAGAGGTTGTCGCCAGGCCGCTGCTCGTCGTTCCAGTCGGGACCGGCGTTGCCGACGCCCCAGTACGTCAGGTTGAGCTCGGGATCGTACGAGCCGGTGACCCAGATCGAGCCGCCGCCGTGCTTCCACGCTTCGGGATCGCAGAACGTCGCCGGCGTTGCGGCGGACACGGCTCCCACGTCTCGCCGCCCGGCTCGCCCGGCGCCGGGAATCGTGTAGAAGCGCCACGACTTCCCTGCCGCGTTCGCGCGTCGTACGCGGCGACGAAGCCGCGAATGCCGTACTCGCCGCCGCCGACGCCGACGATCACCTTGTCCTTGACGACGAGCGGCGCGAGCGTCAGCGAGTAGCCGGCCTTGCTCTCGGCGACCTGCGTGTTCCACAGCGGACGGCCGCGTCTTGGCGTCGATCGCGACGAGATGCGCGTCGAGCGTGCCCATGAAGAGCGTGTCGCCGAGAATCGCGAGGCCGCGATTGTTCGCGCCGCAGCAGACGATCTGCGTTCGGCGTCGAGCGTGTGCCGGTAGATCCAGAAGACGCGGCCCGGTCTTCGCGTCGAGCGCGACGACGTCGTTCGGCCGCTGCGTCAGATACATGATGCCGTCGACGACGAGCGGCGTGGTCTGCCAGGTGCCGGCGACCGCCGCCTGATACATCCACTTCAGCTCGAGGTTCTTCGACGTTGGCGGGCGTGATCTGCGTGAGCGGGCTGTAGCGTGTGCTGAAGTAGCCGCCGGAGTAGATCAGCCAGTTCCGCGGCTCCTTCGCGCGCGTTCAGCAGGCGCGTCGTATCCGACCTGCGCGTGCAGGCACCGATACGAGCACGGCCAGCGCCAGCAGGCAACCGAGCGCGCACGACGACGGTCGCTTCGTCTTGTCATGATCATCGTCCTTTCAGCGACAGCAGGTAGGCCACGCAGGTCCGCCAGTTCGTCGGCGCTGAGCGTGTCCTTGTACGACGGCATCGGCGACGTCGTCAGGATCGTGTATTCGCGGAGGTCGGCCTTGCGTCAGCGAGACGCAGCCGCTCCTGATCGTCGATCAGCTGCACGGTGTAGGTGTCTTCGTTGAGCCGCCGGCCGTTGATCACCGTGCCGTCGCGCGTGACGACGCGCACCGGGCGGTTGATCGGCATCATCTGGCTGTCGGGATCGGTCAGCGATCGCTGCAGCGAGCCGGCGCTTCGGATCGCGCCGATGTCGCTCAGGTCGGGCGCCACGCGCGCGCCCTGCGCGCCGACGCGATGGCAGCGCAGGCAGCCGCCCTTGCCCTCGAACACGCTCCGGCCCGCGCGCCGGCGTCGCCCGGCTTCACCGAGCCGCGGTCGAACGTGTTCATGTTGCGGAGATACGCGACGATCCCCGCGATCTCGGCCGCGTCGAACTTGAACGCCAGCATCCCGGTGCCCGGGATGCCGTTCGTGATCACGCGCGTGAGATCCTGATCGGTGACCGCGTTGCGGAACTTGCCGCTGCGCAGATCGACGCCGCCGACGCCGTCGCCCGTTCGCGCCGTGGCACGTGGTGCACTGCGCGTCATACAGCCGCGAGCCGTACGCGATGTCGGCCGGCGCGTACTCCTGCGCCGAGACGAGCCGGGCGGAGGCGCATGCCATTGCCAGGGCAGCCCAGAGGGCGCTGGATGTGACGTGCCCGCATCGCTGCATCGGCCGACTTGTACTCGATGTCCGGCGTGCTGTCTAGAAATGTTCGAACGACTCGGCAGGACTATCGAACGACTCGGCAGGACTAAAGTCCTGCCCTACGTGATCTCGAGCGATACCCTGCTCGGCAGGACTAAAGTCCTGCCCTACGTGATCTCGAGCGATAATCGGCACGAACGGTGAGATGAGCGGTACCCACAGCACCTGCCCCGAGCGATCTGCGGTGAATCTCACGGTGGTCCTCGCCGCTCTCGTGGTCTTGCCCTTCCAGACATCGCCTGTGGCTGTGCCGATCGATCTCTCCGGCCTGCGGCCAGGTCCAATCGCCGTGACCCGGAGCGACAACTCCGTGGTCGTGGCTTGGCCGGACGAGACCGGACGCGTCTGGCGCGCCACGTTCTCACTGGACCCTGCGCAGCCGCTGATCACGACCGTGGGGTCCGACGGGGAGGCGGTCATCCGAGGGGCTCGTCCCTTCTATCAAGGGGAAACGGGTAAGCGACGCGGCGGATGGTACGCCTTCTTCGATGACCCCACCACGCACCCTGAGGGAACGCGGCACGTGCAGGGTACCTTCCGCCTGCGCGCTGCCACGGCGCGGAGCGTCGGCGAGCGCGTGGAAGTCGCGTTCGAAGGTTTACGTATGGGCAGCTTCGATGGCGGTGTGTGGTACACCTTCCATCCCGGCAGTCGGCTGATTCAGCAGGAAGCGGTGCTCACTACCAATGAGCCCGACGTCGCCTACTACTATGACGGCGGACTCGACATGGCGGCGCCAGCCGACCGTCAGCCCGGCAACAACATGCGCAGTGAGGTCGTGTTCTACGACACCTCTGGCGCGCTGCAGCGCCTCACGCTGAACGGGCTGCAGGCCGAGCGCACGCCCGTTCAGGCGCGCTATCGCACGCTGGCGATGAAGACGGCCGGCGGAAGCGTGGCGGTGTTTCCGGCGCCGCACCAGTACTTCTTCCCGCGCGATTTCACGTCGAATCTGGGTTTTGTGTGGCACTGGGCCTGGCGCGGCCGCGTCGGGCTCGGCATCAGGCAGTTGCGCGATGAGAACTGGCAGTACTACCCATGGGTGAACGCGCCGCCGGGCCGGCCACAGCGCATGAGCGTGTTCTATCTGCTCTCCACGTCGACGCCCGACAGCGCTCTCGCGCACGTGCTGCGCTACACCAACAGCGACCGGTTCCCTCGCCTCGACGGCTACAAGACGCTGAGCACCCACTGGCATCTCGCGTACACCGTCCAGGCGATGGCGCACGGCGTCGAGTGGACTCCGCCCTTCAAGCCGGTACTGAAGAACATGGGCGTGGACGCGTCGATGATCATGGATTTTCACGGCGACGGGCACCCCGGCGATCTCACCGAGCTGCGTCTACAGGAGCTCCATGCCTACTTCGGCGCGCTCCGGGCGCAGTCGGATCCGGAGTTCCTGCTGATTCCAGCCGAAGAAGCCAACGTGCATCTCGGCGGCCACTGGGCGCTGGTGTTTCCCAAACCGGTCTACTGGTTCATGGATCGTCCGAAGGACCGGGCGTTCATGTCGACGCATCCGAAGTACGGGACGGTCTACAGCGTCGCCGATGCCACGGAGATGTTCGACCTCGTGCGCCGCGAGGGCGGCTCCATGTATCAGACGCATCCACGGACGAAGGGATCGACCGGCTTCCCGGACAAGATTCTCTCGGCCGACTACTTCCGCGATCCCAGCTACCTCGGCATGGGATGGAAGGCGTTGCCGTCGGATCTGTCGTCGCCTCGTCTGGGCGATCGCGTGTTCGATCTCGTGGATGAGTTGAACAATCAGGGGTTTCGCAAGCGCTTCCTCGGCGAAGTGGACGTGTTCCAGTTCGACCACACGCACGAGTTGTACGCGCACATGAACATCAACTACATCAGGCTCGATCGCCTGCCAGCGTTCGACCAGTGGGGAGACGCCCTCGCGCCGCTCACGCGCGGCGCGTTCTTTACGACGACGGGCGAGGTGCTCTTGCCGGAAATCGAGCTCCTCTCGTCGACCGCCGATCAGATCGTCGTGAACGCTCGAGTGCGGTGGACGTTCCCGCTCCGGTTTGCCGAAATCGTCTGGGGCGATGGTCAGGCGACGCATCGGGAAACCATCGCGCTCGACAACACGCGAGAGTTTGGCGACCGGACGTTTCAGTGGAGGGCCGCGGCGCCAGGCTGGAGGTGGGCGCGAGTAGCTGTGTGGGACGTCGCGGCGAACGGTGCGTTTGTCAACCCCGTTTGGCGGCCGTAATGCGCCGTTCACTTCATGAAATACTCCATGAGCACTTCGTCATCCTCGATGCCGTCAATGATGACTTGGCGCGTCAGCCGTCCACATTCCCGGAAGCCGAGCCGACGATAGAACGCTTGCGCGACCGTGTTCGACGCGCGAACCTGAATAGCCAGCTTCCGGTAGCCTGCCTCACGCGCGAATGCTTCGGTGGCGCTCCACAGTTGCCGGCCAACGCCCACCCCTCGCCACCCTGGCAACAGAAACGTCCCGACTTGACCGACGTGAGCCATCGCAGACAGGAGCGAGGACCACAGATCGAGGCTTTGGAAACCCACGATGCCGGCGGCGGCATCGACCGCTACGTGAAAGATCTCGCGCGGCGCAAGGGATTCGAGGTAGCGGGTCTCGTGTTCAACAGTCCACGCGTGATCGATCGCGGAGTGGATCCGCTCCGCAGTCACAGCTTCGAGAACCTTGACGATGCCAGCAGCGTCCGGCGGCACGGCTTTCCTCACTTGCACGCTCTTCATGACGCGCCGAGTGTAGCAACCTGAAGGAATAGGTCTCGGAAGGGCGATGGCTGGACGTTTACTGCGCGCCCACGTTGACGGGCCCGAGGTAGCGGTCCAACCAGTCGAGAGCTTCCTTGACCATGTCCAGCCGGGTCAGAAGGCTCGCATGGCCGCCATCGAACAGCACGTGCTTTTTGTCTTTCTCGGGCGTGCCCAGTTGGCGGAACAAGGGAATTTGGCTGGTCTCCAAGGGGAATCCGAAGTCGTCCTTACCGTTCAGCATCAGTACGGGCACTTTGACGCGCGGCGCGAAGTTCCACGGGTCAACCGCGGGAGGAACCTTTTCCCACGAACCTCCAGAGACGAGAATCGCCGCCTTGAACCGTGTCTCTACGGCAACCAGCCGTGGAGCAGCCCCAGCGCCAAAGCTGATTCCGAAGAACGCAAGTTTGTGAGTGTCGATGTCTGGTCGAGTCTCCAGGTAGTCGATCGACCGCCCGAGATCCTTGGACCACAGCAGGTTCATTTCTTGCCACCTCTGGGGTTCGCCACGGCGGTGGTAGTAGTCTCCAGGGCCCCGTTCGAGCGTACCCGAGTACGCAGGAACGATCACCGCGCGCCCGGAGCGGATGATGAATTCGAAATTATGCTGCACGTCCCGATCGTCAAATCTTGATCGGCTGAGAATATCGTTGCCCCCCATGAACGCGACGACCTGATATGGTGGTTTCGCGTTCTTGGGAAGGTAGATGTGGGCGATGACGCGATCGCGCTCGTTTCCATATGCCGCTCGGAACGAGACGTGGTTCACGCGCCAATAGGGCGACCGATCTTCCACCGAATCCACAGTCGAGTTCAGTTCGGTCTTGTCATACGCGTGCAGGGCGCGAAAGACCTGATACGTTTTCTCGTCAACGGGTTTGTCAAGACGACGGTCACGATTCAGGAATGGCACCGGTCCCAGAAGCGCCTGTGGGATTGGTGATGGATATCTGGCGCAGCGGAACCCGAAAGTGAGTCGCCGCTCGAACGGATGCCTCGCGTCGGGATTTCCTATCCCGAACACATATTTGGGTGTGTCCCAGGCGCCGCCCAGCGTGTAACGCAACTCTCCTGCGGGGTTGAAGACCCACTCCTGAACGTTGCCGGCCATGTCATAGGTTCCGAAACGGCCGAGCCCTCGATTCGTCGCCGTTTGAGCCGGACCCTGACCGGCAAAATTGCTGAAGTTCAGAATATCGGACAGGAGGCCGATACCGGCGGCTCGAAACCAGTGATACACGGTGGGAAGGCTCTTGCCGGCAAACTCGGCGTAGGCCGCTGCTTCGTACCAACTGACGCCGCCGACTGGGAAATCCGCCTGACCTTCCTTGTAGGTGCCGAGTTGCCAGGCGGCAGGTCCGGGTCGTCCCGTCGGCATCCCGGAATTCTGCCATCGCTTGTTCCCAGGTGAGAGCCCTGCCCTCCTTGGCGAATGCGTGTTTCCAGTATTCCCGCTTTTGGTATCCGCCCTGGTCGACAAATTCTTTGAACTCGCGGTTGGTCACTTCGTTTCGATCCAGCCAGAACGAAGAGGTTTTTTCAGGCGCGCTGGCTGGATTCGTCTGGTTCGTTCCTAACTCCGTGATTCCAGGCACCCAGACCATTCCGGCCGGCGTTGACTCCGTCGGATGAAGCTCAATGGTCAGCGCCGAAGGACGCGGATTGCGCCGAGCGAGACAGCCAATTCCACGGGTTCGAATCCCTGCTTCACCGCCCTCACGCGATACGTGTCTCGCGGGTAATAGCTTTGGGGAATCAGGTCGGTTTGCACCGGTGAACGGCCCAGCCGCCGCCATTGTGAATCATCAGGTTCGGTGTCCGCGTAATCTCGAACGTAAATATCCGCTCCGTCCGGAATCGTGGTGACCTGCACCGCGCCTGCTGGTAAATCCGCCTTCAGTCGAATCAGCTCGGGCGAATCGCGAGCGTACTGCTCGGCCTGCCGAAGCAACGTCACGTGCTGCCAGAGATCGCGATCTCATCGACGAGCCGGGCGACTTCCGGCAACGCTTCGTTCTCAGCCCAATCCGCCCGCGACGAGCGAAGGTAAGCCTGCAATCCGGCGACGCCCAGAGCGATGACCAGTATCAGAGCGGCCGCGGCTCCAACCGATCGCGATGAGATTCTGCGGCGGCCGCTCGGGATCTCACACGCGGCCAGTTCGCGATGAAGTTCGCGCGCCGACTCGAACCGCGCTTCTGGTTTTTTTTCCAGGCATCGCAGGATGATCCGGGCGATGGCCGTCGGAAGTTCGGGGCGAAGTGTTCCAGGCGGTTCCGGGACTTCTCGCAAAGTGCTCGCAACTTGCGCCAGCGTGGTGTCGCCGCGGAAGGGACGCATTCCGCAGAACATCTCGTAGAACACGACGCCCAGCGAAAAGATGTCGGATTGCGGACCCACCGTCTTGCCCTCGGCCTGCTCTGGCGACAGATAGGCGAGCGTGCCGATGATCTCGCCGACGCGGGTTTGCCCGCTCACCGATCTGCGTGGCGGCCTCGTCGTCAACTGGCTCGACCCGCTTGGCCAACCCGAAATCGAGAACCTTGACGCCGGCCGCCGTGATCATGATGTTCGCCGGCTTGAGGTCGCGGTGAACAATCCCCAGGGCGTGCGCTGCGGCAACGGCGTCGGCGGTTTCGACCGCGTAGCGCAGCGATTGATGCCATGGCAGCAGACCCTTCTGCAGTATTTCGTAGAGAGTTGCGCCTTCGACATACTCCATGACCAGGTAGGCAAAGCCGTCCCACTCGCCGACATCGTGCAGGCTGCAAACGTGTGGATGGTTGAGCGCGGAAATGGCGCGGGCTTCGCGCTGAAACCGGTGATGGGAATCGGCGCGTTGCGAGAATTCCGGGCGAATCACCTTGATGGCAACGGTTCTGCCCAATCGAGTGTCGCGGGCACGAAACACCTCGCCCATTCCACCTTCGCCAAGCTTGGAAAGGATCTGATAGGGGCCAAGAACCTGACCAATCACTGGCAGGTCCTTTCCATGGCTTCGGTGGACTCGCCGAAGCTCGCTTCGCGAGCGAAGGCTGGTCCGCCTGCGCCAAGCCTCGCCTCGATGCTGTAAGGACCGAGCTGTGCGCCAGGTAGTACCGACTTGAAGGATCCGTCGGTAGCCATCGCGCCATGTTATGTCGTGCGATCTGGCCTGTAAAGCGACGGCCTGCCCGCCTATTGCTCCAGAGCGAATTCGAGAGGTGCTGCTATCTCAACGCTGTGAGAAGTCCACCCGGACGGACGGGTCACCGCCACGCGACGATTGACAGCCCGCGACAGATCGCGTCAGGACGAGGCGCCTCGGTTTACCGAAATCGCGCTCAGCTGGCCACGCGCCGGTTGACGGCCAGGTCAACGGGTTGGGCACTGCCCATTCGATCCGCAATCGCGATCAGCGGTGCGCGATTACCCATGTAGCGAGCGTGGAGCCGCCGGCAATCGACCTCGAGCGCGTATGCCAGCGAGCCGAGCCGATGGTCTGCCGTGAGATCGGACGAGGACGCCTGCAGGTCGCGAATACGCTCGATGAGAACCTCCACGTCATGAAGGCGACCCAGGAGATCTTGCGCCGTTCTCAATGTCCCAATCGCAGCCGGCGCCCGCTGATGTCGCGCCTCCGCCAAGACCTCCGCCGCGTACCGGAGCTTCTTCACCGCGAGGCGGATGTCGTGGAGGCGTTCGGGGACATACACCGCCCCGGCGGCCTGGATCGCGGATCTGACGCGTGCCGCACGGTGTGCCACACGCGCCTCCAACGCCCACAGCCACGCCTGCCTCGGCGCAGGGCCGGTTCGGCGAAGCCCTTTCCGGCCGTTCGATTCCAGATGCTGTGCGGCACGCTGAAGTTTCGCGACGATCCCTTCCAGTCGCTCAGGCGAGAGTTTCGTCGCGAGACGTTTGCGCGCCGCGATTCTCGCATCCTCGATATCAGCCCCCAACTGCTTCAATGCGATTGACGAATACGCATCGTCATGACTCAGCTCCTCGACCACGAGCATCAAGACATCCAACTGACGCACCTTGCCGAGTCGCCTGGTGACTTTGGCGAGCTGAAGGCTCAGTTTTCGGGATGAGTCGGCATCCAGCTCCAAGAGGGGCACCAATTCCCGCAGCCGTCGCGAGGCCACACGGGTGTGGTGCAGCGCCTCGACATTCCCCTGATGGATATGTTGGGCGCCTTTGATGAAGGCGTCGCGACGTTTCCGAAAGGCAGCGTATTGTTCGGCTTTTGTTGTCATTCCCGGGATCAGGAGTGTAACAGACCTGTAAACCGATTGTTGGGTGCGCTGATGGCGATGCCAGTGGTCCAGCCGTCTCTTCGTTCAGCGTGTCTGGGGGCGACTACTGCTCGCAGGATCTTTTTCAACATAAACTTAGGCCCGCGACTGTAGGACTCATCAGCGTCAGGGGCGACATTGTCGGCCGCTGGCGGCCGTCGAGGGCCCACGGTTGCGCATTGGGGGCACGCATCGAGCTCTACATCCAGGCAGGCTTGGGAGGCAGCCGTGGGTCGATCGGCTCTTTTCACCGAAGTCATCCGCGCGCTCAGAATCGCGCGTTTCTGCAACGACCATCGTCTGTCGACCCTCGAGGGACTCGAGCGCTTCCGCGCGGCCGAGATCGAACAGGCTGCGGCGCGCCGCAGCCGGCGTGAATGGCTGAAAACTGTCGCGCGGGCGGGTGCGGTTGGGACCGCGGCCTCCATCGCCACACCCGTCAGTCGCATCTTTGCCATCGGGCAGCCCGCATCATCACTTGACGTCGGGATTGTCGGCGCTGGCATCGCGGGCCTTGCCTGCGCCGACACTCTGGCCAGTGGCAGTGACTCCATCACGATCTACGACGCGAACGCTCGCACCGGTGGGCGATGCTGGTCCCTGCGCGGTTTCTTCCCCGGCCAGGTCGCTGAGCGCGGCGGCGAGTTCATCGACAACCTCCATAAGACGATGCTGCACTACGCGCGCAGGTTCGGCCTTGAACTGGAGGATGTCTCGAAGGAGCCGGGAGAAGTGTCCTACTACTTCGAAGGCCAGCACGTTTCGGAAGCCACGGTCGTGGACGAGTTCCGCGACTTTGTTCGAGCCATGCGCCTCGATCTACGGCGGCTGTCGCGCGAGGTGACCGCACTCTCGCATACCGACGCCGACATCGACCTGGATCGCACGAGCCTGCTTGTGTACCTCGAGGGGAACAATGGCGCAGGCCTGGCCGCTCGACCGGTCGCAAGAGCCGCGATCATTGAAGCCTACATTGCCGAATACGGGCTGGAGCCCGACCAACAGAGTTGCCTGAACTTCTTGCTCTTCATCCACGCCGACCGACGATCGAAATTCACTCCGTTCGGGGTCTTCAGCGACGAGCGTTACCATCTGGTCGATGGAAACGATCGCATTGTCGAGGGTCTGACTCGGGCGCTGCTCAAGCCCGTTGAGAGCAACATGATGCTGACCAGGGTCCGGCAAACCTCCAGCGGTCGCCTCGAACTGACCTTCGAGACGCACGGCGGTGCGGTCTCGCGCATCCACGATGCTGTCGTCCTGGCAATCCCGTTCACGACACTGCGCGATGTCGATCTCGATCTCAATCTAGACTTGTCGCCAGAAAAGCGCGCGGCAATCGACCTGCTCGGCTATGGAACCAACGCCAAAATGATGGTCGGGTTCGAAAGCCGACCCTGGATTGCACACGGCAGCAACGGCTCGTCCTACTCGGATCTCGCAAATCACCAGGCAACCTGGGAAACCAACGCCCAACGGGCGAGGTCAACGCGCGCTGTGCTGACCGACTACTCGGGCGGCAACCGCGGGGCGTCACTCAATCCTGGCGCCACTCAACTCGAGGCCGATCTGTTTCTGGCGGATTTGGATCGGGTTTTTCCCGGCGCTCACGCAGCGGCACGCCGGACGAACGGCAACGTGGTCGCGCACCTCGAGCACTGGCCTTCCAACCCGCTGACTCGCGGCAGCTACACATGCTACTTGCCAGGCCAGTTCACGACCATTGCCGGTCTCGAGGGAATGCCGGCACACAACCTCTATTTCGCCGGCGAGCATGCCAACTCCTTCTACGAGTTTCAGGGCTTCATGGAGGGTGCCGCGCTCTCGGGTATCGACGTCGCGATGGCGATTCTCCGGGGCGCGAGGCGCTGATCGACGCCGCGCCTGCACGCGCGCGGCGACCACCGCATAGATCACGAACGCCAGAAGAAGCGCCCCATCGCGCCCGCGCGTTGCACAAGTATTACCTCCTGCTCATCAGATCGATACCCGAAACACAAACAACGGTTACACCCCGTCGTTATCCTCCCAAAGTCTGCGCCGCATCCGGCGCGGGCCAGGAGGTTCTCGATGTTTCGAAATGCGCTCTTTGCTCTTGTCGCCGCGGCCGCACTGACTTCCTTGGTGTCCGCTGACTCTCGCCAGCCCAACGATGCGCGTCACGGCAACCCATCACAGCGGCTGCCGCTCGTGATCGGCCATCGTGGCGCCACCGGGTATCTGCCTGAACACACGCTGGCGTCATACGAGCTGGCGATCACGCTGGGCGCCGATTACATCGAGCCGGATCTGGTGTCGACCAAGGACGGCGTGCTCATTGCTCGTCACGAGGTGAACATCACCGACACGACCGACGTTGCCAAGCGCTCCCAGTTCGCCAGCCGACAGACCACCAAGATGATCGACGGCTTCCCCGAAACCGGCTGGTTCGCAGACGATTTCACGCTGGCCGAGATCAAGACGCTGCGCGCGAAGCAGCGCCTGGCGTTTCGTCCGACGCAGTTCGACGGCCTCTTCGAGATCCCGACGTTCGAAGAAGTGCTTCGCCTGGCCCAGCGCGCGCAAAAGGCAACCGGCCGCGTAATCGGCGTGTATCCGGAGACCAAGCACCCCACCTACCACCAGCAGCACCATCTGTCGCTCGAGGGGCCGCTGGTGCGGCTGCTGGACCGGTTCGGCTTGAACAAGCGCTCGGCACCGGTCTTCATCCAGTCTTTCGAAGTGGCGAACCTGAAACAGCTGAACGGCATGACCAAGGTGCGTCTCGTGCAGCTGATCGATGCCTGGGACATCAACCAGGACGGCACCATCAACTCCGATCCGACGTTGCCGTTCAACCGGCCGTACGACTTCGTGGTCTCCGGCGACCCGCGCGGCTACATCGATCTCGTGACCCCGGCCGGTCTTGCAGAGATCGCCACTTATGCCGACGGCATCGGTCCCTGGAAGCGCTACATGATCAGCGGCGCGATGGAGGACCTCAACCACAACGGCCAGGCCGATGATGATGTCAACGGTGACGGCCAGGTGAACGACGCCGATCGCGCGCGCACCGCGCCGACCTCACTCGTCGATGATGCGCACGCGGCTGGCCTGCTCGTCCATACCTGGACCTTCAGGAACGAGGGGCGCTATCTGCTGGGCAACTACGGCGATGACCCGGTACAGGTACTTCGATTTCTACTGTCTGGGCGTCGACGGTCTGTTCGCCGACTTCCCAGACACAGCGTTGACGGCGCGCGGGCTGTTTGCCAACGCTCCGCAGGCGGTGTGCAAACCCTGGGAGTAAGCGCGAGGTGATCCGCGCACCCGGGCTTAATCAGCGCTCAGTCGTATTGATGCCCCAAAGTCCAGCGTTCGAAACTGCTCTGCCGGAACCCCCTTCGTCCGCCGCGCTTCTGCGAGCGCCTTCAGCGGCTCGTCGATGCCTTCGATCGTCATCTGAAATGTGCCGAAGTGCATGCCGATGCTCTGCGAGGCGTCGAGATCCATATGGGCCTGCACGGCCTCAGCAGGATTCATGTGCACTGCCTCCATGAACCAGCGCGGCTCGTACGCGCCGATGGGCAAGAGCGCCACATCGATCGGGCCGTAGCGCTTGCGGATGTCGCCGAAGAACGACGCGTACGCGGTGTCGCCAGCAAAGTAGACGCGAACCTCGCCCGCCACGATCGTGAAGCCACCCCAGAGCGCGCGGTTCCGATCGAACGGCGTGCGCGCGGAGAAGTGCTGCGCCGGCGTCAGAGCGATCGGTAGCGGACCACTGGTCGCGTCCTGCCACCAATCGAGCTCATCGACTCGACGGATGCCGGTGGACCGTACTAATCGTCCATTCCCCAGCGGCGTCACCACCAGCGGATCGAAACGCTTCGCGAGTTTCCTGAGCGTCGGCAGATCGCAATGGTCGTAATGGTTGTGGCTCAGCAGGATCGTCGATATCGGCGGCAGGTCGTCGAACCGGATGGCCGGCTGCCACACACGCCGCGGACCCAGAAGGTTCATCGGACCGGCCCGCTGCGAGTACATCGGGTCGGTCAGCAGGTTGCCCGCCCTGGTTTGAATCAGAAACGTCGCGTGGCCGATGAACGTGATGGCGACGGCGGCACGGTCGAGCGCCGGCGGCTGAGACGCCACGACGTCGACATGTCGAGGCCAGGGCGTGCCTGGCTCCCGAAGCATTCGCACAACTTTGGACAGCGGCTGCCCGGCGGTCCCGGACGGATTGACGAATCGCGTTCCCTGCCGGTGGTCGGTCACGCAGTCGATTGTGACGCACTCCGAAGAAATGCTGTCTGATCACTCTGTTTTTCTAGTCTTTTCTTACTTTTCAGACTGGAACGTCGCGCTCGACAGGCTACGTTTCGAAGGGGGCCCGTGGCTGAATAACGCGGAGAGCCTGACTACGCCGCGATAGGTTGGCCGAAGGTCGATCGACGCGGTGATTCTCTGCATCTCACTCAACCCACATGTTGAAAGTAGCTCAGCACGACGCCGATCACCGCGATGAGCGGCAAGACGATGGTGAACAGAACCGCGCCGATGAATTCTCCAGGTAATACGAGTTCTTCGTGAGTCATGAGGCCCCCTACAATCCGATTTGGACGATGATGAAGCCCACGATACCGGTCGATGCAGGGCGAACTCATGTGAGTCTCATGAGCGTGTCGTCATAAAGGCGTAAGCAGCGGTAACGAAGACGCGACGATCGGCCGCTCGGGCGATCGTCAGCTATGTCTTTGGGCCGCGATGCTCGGCGTGGGTCCGCGTTCATCACTCGTTCGGCCATTCCCAGCGCCTTCGCACACCGGGTTCGAACCCTCGGAACGCAGCGATTGGCGAGTGGGCCGGAAGCTCTCGCAGGCTTTATCGAGAAAGGAGTATCGAAGAACTTCCGCTGACGGCCAGCGTCTCGGGCATTACGGAGCGCCGCCGCCTTACGTCCACCGAATCAGCGCCCACACGAGCCGGTGGTTCGACACGTCGCAGTCGATCGGGCCGCCAAACCGCTGGAATGGTTTCCACGTCGTCCTCTTGAAGGTGTCGCTCCACTTCGAGCGCAGTGTTTTGCGAATCGCACTGTGCTGTCCCGAGCAAACTTCCTGGAGTGTGATGACGTCCACGTTTTCTGCCGCCATGCCGGCGATGAAGGAGGCGATTGGTAGGCAGTCGCCAATAGCGCCTGGCGAGTGGCCATGCGATTCTGCCTGTGCTGTTCGGCACAGCGCTGAGACAGAAGGGCCGCTATTCTACTGACGCTTGGCTCGACCGCCAGTCGTTAGCGGTTCTCGAGGTGATCATGCGAGCTCCGATGCAAGACCTGCCGCGCCGGCGTGCCTCGCTGTGGCTCATCGTCGGTGGGCTGGTCGCGTTGTCGGGGTCTGCCATGGTCTTGAGCGTAGGGGTCCTGTTGCTGGTGCTCGTCGCGATCGTGACGCCGGTGGTCGCCATCTCCATTTACGCCGCCTTCGAAACCCGGTCGGAGCGATTGACGTTACGCGACCACGAGCGAGTGGTCCCGACAGTGCCAAGCCGACGGTCCGCCCAGAGCAGCGGCAATGATGTGCACCGCTGGGAGAACGAGGGCGGCGACCGTGGTGAAGGGGATATCGAGTTGAGTATTGATGCGCCGCAGCCGTACGGCAGCCTTGAGGAGATTTCACATGGCCACTGAAGCGATTGACCACCACCGAAAAGCGGCGGAGCACTTTGAACACGCCGCCAAGCACCACATTGAGGCCGCCGCGCATTTCGGTGCGGGGCGTCACGCGCAGGCGGCAAACGAAGCGTACCTAGGCCATGGGCACTATCTGCACGCGCGCAATCACGCGGCCCAGGCCGCCAGGTTGCACACACGGCATGTCGGACATGTCGGACAAAAGTGATGGGCCTGGCGCCGTGATGGCACCCGCACGTCAGTACATTCCACCGCTCATCGCCCCTGCCCCGTGGGGAGCGCTTTCGGGAATCATCGAGATGACGGCTTCGGTCGTCAGCAGGAGCGACGCAATCGAGGCGGCGTTCTGAAGAGCCGAGCGGACCACCTTGGCCGGATCGATCACGCCGGCCTGAACCAGATCCTCGTAACGCTCCGTTTGGGCATTGAAGCCCTCTTTTTC
This sequence comes from uncultured Acidobacteriota bacterium, assembly GCA_963773045.1. Taxonomy (GTDB): domain Bacteria; phylum Acidobacteriota; class Vicinamibacteria; order Vicinamibacterales; family UBA2999; genus 12-FULL-67-14b. The sequence continues at coordinate 278,481 of CAVYZT010000007.1, forward strand.
CTTCATCTCCCTGGTCCGCTGTACGACGATCGAGCCTTCGTGACCGGCATTGGTCGCGATCCATCGCATCGGTTCTTCGACCGCTCTGCGGATGACGTTGACGCCGATCCGCTCGTCGCCCACAACGGCCAGGTGCTCGAGCACCCTCGCCGCGCGCAGCAGCGCCACACCGCCGCCAGGCACGATGCCCTCTTCCACGGCGGCTTTCGTCGCGTGCATCGCATCCTCAACGCGCGCTTTCTTTTCTTTCAACTCGGTCTCGGTCGCGGCCCCGACTTTGATGATCGCCACACCGCCGACCAGCTTGGCAAGCCGCTCTTGCAGCTTCTCGCGGTCGTAATCGGACGTCGTGTCCTCGGCCTGTGTTCGCAGTTGCTTGACACGAGCCGCAATCGACGCTGAGGCGCCGATACCTTCGACGATGGTGGTGGTGTCCTTGTCGATGGTGACCTTCTTGGCTTGACCGAGATCCTCGAGTTTCAGGCCCTCGAGCTTCACACCGAGGTCCTCGGTGACGGCCTTGCCGCCCGTCAGGACGGCAAGGTCTTCCAGCATCGCCTTCCGGCGATCCCCATAACCCGGCGCCTTCACGGCGGCGACCTGCAACGTGCCGCGGAGCTTGTTGACGACGATGGTCGCCAGCGCCTCGCCATCGATATCCTCCGCGATGATCAGCAACGAACGGCCGGCACGCGCGACCAGCTCGAGCAATGGCAGAAGATCCTTCATCGCACTGATCCGTTTTTCGTGGATGAGAATGACCGGATTCTCCAGCACGACCTCCATCCGCTCGGGCTCGGTCACGAAATACGGAGACACATAGCCACGGTCGAACTGCATCCCTTCGACGACGTCGAGCGAGGTGTCCATGGTCCGGGCTTCCTCGACGGTGATGACCCCGTCCTTGCCCACCTTCTCCATCGCTTCGGCGATGATCCGTCCGATGTCTTCGTCGTGGTTCGCGGAGATGGTTCCTACCTGGGCGATCATCGACCCGGTCACAGGCTCCGACATCCGCTTGAGCTCAGCCGTGATCGCCTCGACCGCCTTGTCGATCCCCCGCTTGATCGCCATGGGATTGGCACCAGCGGTGACGTTCTTCGCTCCCTCGCGGTAGATCGCCTGGGCCAGCACCGTCGCGGTCGTGGTGCCGTCGCCGGCGACGTCCGACGTTTTGCTCGCCACCTCCCTGACCATCTGCGCGCCCATGTTCTCGAGCGCATCCTTCAGCTCGATCTCCTTCGCGACCGTGACCCCATCCTTGGTGATGGTGGGCGCCCCGAACGCCTTACCGAGGATGACGTTGCGCCCCCGCGGTCCGAGTGTCACCTTGACAGCGTTCGCGAGGCTGTTCACCCCGCGAAGAATGGCTTGACGCGAGGCATCACCGTACACAATCTGTTTTGCCATTGGTTACTTCCGTCCCGTCTCGATGACTGCCAGCACTTCGTCCTCTCGCATGATGAGATAGTCCTCGCCATCGAGCTTGATCTCCTGGCTGGTATATTTGCCAAACAGAATCACATCGCCGGTCTTGAGATCCGGAGGCACGCGTGCGCCGCCGTCTTTGACGACACCGCTGCCAACGGCGATGACCGTGCCTCGTTGCGGCTTTTCCCGTGCGGAGTCCGGGACAATGATCCCGCCGACGCTCTGTTCACCCTCTTCGAGGCGTCGAACGACGATCCGGTCGTGGAGTGGTCTGAGGTTCATGAGTTGTTCTCGCCTTCGCTGCGGCACGCTGCTGCCATCTCCGTTGTTCGAGTTCGACGACCCACGCGGCATAGGCGGCAACCGCCGTCAGCCGCGCGGCATCCCAGTGCTGCAGGCACCTGGCGCACTGCCATTCCCCGCCGGCCGCGAGCGCACTCTGGGTCAGAGACGCAGGCGTGTGACACATTGGACAGGTCGCACATCGCAAGACGTCTTGTTCATCATCAAGCGGCGCAGTTGTCGGTTGCGTTTCTAACAAGCTGTGAATCATCGGTAGATAGAACCTCGGGAAGCCGGAGTGTCAGAGGCACTGAATGAGGGCCGCTACGGCTTGAAAGAGGCCTTGTTGTCGCGTCGGACATTCTCGTCGCGCGCTCGAAGGGCCGTTGCTTCGGCGGCTCGCCGCGCGAGGTCCCGCTCAGGAGCTTCGCTTGTCTCGAGCCGCAGGCCATCGACGATGGCCGTTTGCATCGCCAAATCCGCGTCGATCGCCGTGATCGTGAGCCTCACGCGGTCGGGGTACGCTTCGCGCCAGAGCAGCACCAGCGCCTCATCGTCTCCCCAGCGTCCGATGGTTTGCCGATCGGCCGGAATGGGCATGGTGGTCCCGATTGGCGTCGACAGCAGCAGGGATGTGCCATACACGCCGCTCAGGGCGTCATTCAGGTCGGCATCGGTCAGCCCTGCCGTCCGATTGCGATCGTAGATGACGGCGATGCGCGCGAGCCGACCGAGATGGAATGTGAGAATCATTTCAGCCAGAGGGTCGGGCTGAACACTGGCGCCGCTCACAAATTGTCGCGGTCGCCAGGAGAGCTGTTGAACGAGCGTTGGACGCGCGTGGACGACTTTGACATCCGATGGGGTCGCCTTGAGCTGGTCGACAACGGCCTGCACAGAGTCGCCCAACGTGACACCACGATAGCGGGAAAATACAGACTCAGAGGATGCCACGGGGAGCGCCAACGCCGTGGTGAACAGCGCGGTCAACAGCAGAAGACGAGACATGGTGAACCTCGCTGCAAGGGTAGCGAGTCCCAATTTTCCCGTCTGTTCAATGCAGCACACCAACGACGAACGGTCACCACGAACCGGATGTCGGTCAGCGCCTCAGGCACGCCAGGCCGGCCGAATGTGTGTGTGCACATCAGCACAGACGCTCGCGTTGTTCTCGCGCATCATGTTCATGGTCATCGCGCCGATGACGCGCGGAACGCTCACAGGACTGCTTGAGCCCATCCGATTGCCCACAGCAGTCATCGAGGAACACCGATGATGACCGCTTTCAGACGGCGCGCGAGGCCTGTCGAACCGAAGACGACGGCACCCAAAGACACCCATGTCACCCACGATGAGGCGCCCGTGCGTCCTGGCATCAATGCCCAAACACCGAGCACCATGCCCCGGGGTGAAGACGACGATGCCACGCGAGCGCACAGTCCGGAGTTCAATGACCGGCCCGGCAGCGGGAAGCTCACGGCCGATCGGATGAACGTCTTCTAGCCGCCGCAAGAGTTGAACGAGCATTCCTGCTTCACGGTCCAGCCGAAGCAGGTCAAAGCCGCGGCCGGATCGATCCCGCCGCCGAATTGCTTGGCGACGGGAGCCCTGTCGCGCCGCGTCCAACATGCCTAAGAATCAGGTCGAATTTCGAGGATTGCTGAGGACTGTCAGTAGAGAGTTCCAGCCGAGTCGGAAGGCTCGCAACGGCCTGCCCGCGTATTGCTCCAGAGTGAATTCGAGATGTCCCTCTTTTGGGATAGCAGATCCCGAGGAGTTAACGTCCCACGAGTGCCAATACCCGTAACGGACTCCCGCTCCCGTTCACCAGCTTGAGCGGCGCCGCCACAACCACGCTCCCGGTTGCCGGAAGACGGTCGAGATTACACAGCGAGGCGAGGCCGAACTTTCCGGCGCCATGCATGACGGTGTGATTGGGAAACGGAGGATTGAAGCGGCCGGCTTGGCCGGCATCAGTGCCAATCGTTTCCACACCGACTCCGACGATATCGCGCTCGCGCGCGAGGAATTCCGAGGCCGTCTGATCGAAGCCGGGCGTATGCGCACCATCGGCGTCGGCGTTGATGAACGCTGCTCCCTTGCGCTTACTCCAATCCGTGCGCAGCAGCACCCACGCACCCGCTGGAATGCGGCCGTGCGCAGCCTCCCATGCTTGAATAGCTTGCGGGGTGAGCAGGAAGTCGTGATCGGCGGCGCACTCACGCGAGACGTCAATGACGCAGGCGGGTCCGACGCAGCGTGCGGCCGGAATCGTATCGGTCGCGTTGGCCGGAAGGTCCTTCCCGGTCACCCAGTGCACCGGGGCGTCGAAGTGAGTGCCGGTGTGCTCGCCCATGGTGATGGTGTTCCAGTACCAGGCCGGCCCTCTGTCGTCGTAGCGCGAGATCACGTCTATCGAGACGCCGGGTGACGAGGCGAAGATCGGAGGGAGTCCAATCACTTGAGTGTCGCTGCCGAGTGGAATCGTGAGATCGACGACTTCCACGCGTCCGGTGGCGAGGTCGGCGATGAGCTGCGTCATGGTCGTGGTCATGGTCAGGTCCTGCTAGATTCGCGGTTCGCAATTCGCTATTCGATATTCGCGGTGCTTAGTACTGCCTTTCACAATTACGGTGACGTATTCGGGCGCCGAGGCGCCCGGATCGCAAGGCGCGAGGAGGGAGAATGCCGGGCGCATTTGACCGACGAGCAACGCGGCGAGGCGGGATGCATCGGCGGCCGAGACGTCATCGTAATTGTGAAAGTCAGCACTTAGTGCCGAGAAGCGGTGTGCCGGACGAGCAGGGCCGATTCGGCCTCCAGTGCGGCG
>CAVYZT010000008.1:0-184781 GCA_963773045.1 uncultured Acidobacteriota bacterium
TCGACTGAGTCGAAGGGGATCCCGGATGCCGGATGCCGGATGCCGGATTTCAATCCCACTCGGCGTACTTCGTGCCGTCGAGCGACGTAAGTTCAGACCCGCTCTTCACGTCGTAGATCCCCGGCTGCGCCGAAACGTTGTTCGGATCGGGCTCGGCCGGCGTCGTCTGCCACGTGTCGCGCGAGCGCGTCATTGGGTCTTCCGGAATCTCCCGGATGTAGCCGCCCGTCACTAGATCCTGCAGGCCCGACGGATACGCATTCTTGTCGGCGTAGGACTGGTCGATCGCTTCGCGCAGGCGAAACAGATCCTCCTTCAGCACGGCTTCGCGGCTTCGCTGCACGCTGTTCGAATACTGGACCATCCCCATGCTCGCGAGGACGACGATCAGGGTCAGGACGATCAGGATCTCGATCAGCGTGAAGCCAGACTGCGACCTGTGCGTGCCGGCCATGGTGTCAATCCCAGTCGCGGTACTTGGTCCCATCGAGCCCGGTGCCGCCGCTCTTCGAATACACATCGTAGATGTTCTGCCCGCTCCATGATGTGGAGTCCGGCTTGTCCTGATACGCCCGAAGCCCCCATTCGCGCTCGCCGGTCATCGGATCGACTGGGACGCGGCGTAGAAACTTCAGCTTCCGGCCCGTCGCGTCGTTGGCGACCGACACCCCTTCAACGAGGGTTTCGAGATCCGGCGGATAGCCCTCGCTGTTGGCCTTCAGCTCGGTGGTCGGAATCTGTCCCGAGTCGGCGGCATCCTTGAACTTGTCGATCGCCACTCGCATCTCGCGGAGAACCCGGCGCAGCTCGGCTTCACGCGACCGCTGAACGGTCACCTTGGCGAGCGGCTGTACCGCAGACGCAAGAATCAGGATGATGGTCGTGACGACCAGGAGCTCGACGAAGGTATATCCACGCTCCATCAGCGCACGGTGATGGCCGCTGGCAGGAACTGCAACGCAGCGCTCGCGCCACCGGGCATCGATGCCGTCCCGCTAATTGACAGCGCGCCCGTGCCGGTCGTGATGGGCTCGAGCAACAGCGCGGCGAGGAGACCCGACGTCGACGCGCCGGTCTGATCGGCGGGCCGCGTCACCGCGATGTCGATCCGTCCGGTCGCGGCGTCCACCTGTTGCGTGAACGTGGGGTTCACTCCGCCCTGCCGCATGAACGTGCCTTCCTGCACGTTCCGGACGCGGACCAGCGCGGGGTTGTACGAGATCGCGACCGTGATCGTGGTCAGTCGAGTGGCGCCGCTGATCGAAATCGGCACGAGGTACGGTCCTCCGCCAACACGCATCTCGCCGGGCGGGCTCAACGTGACCCGAGCGGCGCCGGGAATGGGCTGAGATGGAGCGGGCGGGGCTGGCGCCGGCGCGGCTGCGGCGGGCGCTGGTGGCGGCGCTGCGGGAACCGGCTCCGCCGGCGGCGGCGGAGAGACAACAGTGTTCGGCGCGGGTGCGACTGGCGCCGGCGCAACCGGCGTCATTCCCGGAATCGGCGACGCACCGGCCGGCACCCCCGGCTGTGCCGTGGCGCCGGTGGGAAGCACCGGCTGGATCGGCGGCTTCGTTCCTGGATAGCCCGGGGCTCCTGGTGTGGGAGACGGCGTCGCGGCGGCGTCGGCTGCCGGGGCGTTGTCGGCCGGCGCTCCCCCAATCACCGGCGGTGGTCCGGTGAGCGCCAGATTTCCTTGCGTGCCGATAAAGATCGGCGCCAGATCGGTGGCACGCAGCTCGTGCGTGCGAATGATGCGCGGCGTCAGCAGCATCACGATGTCGCTCTGGCGGATGTTCTGATCGTTGTCCGAGAACAGCTGCTTCACGATGGGCAGCCGCAGAATTCCGGGAAACCCCCGGAGCGACCGGCGCTCGTCCTCGCGCAGCAGGCCGGCGAGCAGGTTCGATTCGCCGTCGCGCAGGCGCAGCCGCGTGGTCACCTTCCTCGAGAGGAACGACGGCAGGTTCTGCCCCGCGATGTTCGTGTCCTGGCCACGAGCGCTGTTCTCGACGCTGATGTTGAGCATCACTTCGCCTTCGTAGGTGACCCGCGGCTCCATCTCGACGATGATGCCGATCGTGCGGTAGCCGTACGAGGTCAACGGATTGGTCGTGGCGCCGCCTGCGGCCAGCGGCGTAAACGTCGTGCTCGGCACGGGGACGTCTTCGCCCAGATTCAACGTCACCTTCTGGCCTTCGGAGGCCCGCAGCTGGGGCTTCGCGAGGACCTTCGTCTGCGAGTCGGATTCCAGGAATCTGACCACCGCCGACGGCACCGACAAGTAGAAGTCCGCCGCGCTGACGCCGTTGGAAATCGTGTTGGCGTTGAACGGCCTCGAAGCTTCGCCTGCGGCCGCCGGCGCGGACTCCGGAGAAAACGCCGCGCCAATGGCGTATTCGCTCAGGCTGAGGCCATACTGCTTGGCTCGGTCTCGATTGACCTCGAGAATCTGCACGTCGACCATCACTTCGGCCCGCGGCTTGTCCACCGTGTCGATGACGCGCTCGACGATCTGGACGACCGGCGCGCTCGCCCGCACGGTGATGGTGTTGGCGGTCTTGTTCGCAGAGAACGTCGGCAGCACCGCCTGGCCGGCGATGCGCACGACGCTGTTCAGCATCGTGAACACTTCGGTCGCGTCGGCGTGCGACAGATAGAACGTGCGGATCACTTGCTCTTCGTACTGGTTCCGCTTGGGCACCGAATCGACAGCGATGATGACCGTCCGGTCGTTCAGGACTTTGTAGAAGAAGCCGTTGGCGAGCATGATCTGCTGAAGCGCCTGCTCCAGCGTGACGCCGTCGAGACTGACGGTGATGGGCCGGTCGGCGAAGTCCCGATCGAAGATGACGTTGATGCCCGTGAACTTGCCGATGAACTGCAGCACCTCGCGGGCGCTGGTGTTGGCGAAATTGACGATCAGCGGCTCGCGGCTGGTCGGACTGAGCACCGGCTCGGTCGTTCGCCGCGCCTGCTCGCGAAGCCGTTCGATCTCCGGCCTTGGCGTTTGCGACTCGATGCGATCGCGCAGCGTCCGCTCGATCTCGGCGGCCTTGGCCGCCAGTTGGCGATTCGCCGGCTCGAACTCGAGCGCCTTCCGATAGGCGCGGGCGGCCTCTTCCAATTGGTTGGCTGCCTCGAACTGCCGGCCGCGTTCGGCGTACTGCCCGGCGGCGGCGAGCATGGCGCGTTCGAGTGCGATCTTGTAGTCGGGACGATCCGGGTCGTCTTGCAGTGCCTGCCGGTAGAAGCCAACCGCCGCTTCCCAGTCCCCTGCCTGAGCGGCTTCCTGGCCGCGGGTATAGGCTCGCCCAGTGGCGCAACCGGCAATGAGGCCGATCACGACCATCGTGGCGATTCCCCTAAGCGCGCGCCTGATCATCCGTTCCATCATTTCCGTCACTGAACCGAGAGCCTGAGAGTTTGCCGGCCTCGGCCATCGGCATAGGCGATTTCGACGGTCTCGCTGCCAATGGACAAGATGCGGTACTGCCCGGCGATGATATCGGTTTCCCGCCCGTAAATCGGTAGCTTGCCGTCGCTCAACACCGCCCACCTTACGCCATTGCTCCGGGTCACGACGCCCAGAAATTTAAGCTGAATCGCCGGCGGGCCGGCAGGAACCGGAGGCGCCACGGGCATCGGCTGCACCGGCTGGGGTCGTGGCGTATCCGCCGGCTTGGGCGGCGCGGCGACGACTTTCGGCTGGTAGCGGAACGGGTTGCGTGCGGCCTCGGTCTGCTGCCGCCCGGAGGTGTCGAGCGTGCTGAGCTTCACCGATGCCAACTCCGTCGGCGGGGCCGCCTGGTGCGCCGGCGCGGCCGACGGACGACCAGGCACGACTGGGGCTGCGGCGGGCGACGACGAACAGCCGGCCAGGCCGGCCATTCCCGTGGCCACCAGAAGCCAAAGCACTCGGGGCCTAACGATCATGACCGTCCGAGCGGAAGTAGGTGGACACTTCCAGCGTGAGCGATAGAGGCGCGTTGCCGTCGGTCCCCTCGGACAGCACCACGTTGTCGATCACGACGAATTCCGGACCGGTTTCGATCTCGTAGATGAACTGGCGGATGTCGTTCCAGTTCCCAGCGAGGTCATAGCTCACCATCAGCCGATCCAACTGCGACTTCTTGACCGCTTCGATGTTGGCTTGGCTGCGCTCGAACGTCACGTCGTGGGCCCGAGCCAGCTGGCTGAGCTTCACATGCGTGATCCGCCGCGCCGTCGCGACATCGGCCGGGAGCACCTGACGATAGAACGTGTCCAGATCGGTTGTCGCCTGTGCCTGGCCGTCGCGTGTTGCCTGCGCCTCCTTCAAATCCCTGGTCGCGTCGGCAAGCCCCTTATCGGCGGTCGCGCCGCGCCGCTCCCCGGCATCGACCGATCGCGCCATCGGCAGGACCACGCCGATGAGTACACCGATATTGATCACGATGATCGCGGTGAGCGGGACGAGCCATCGCCGCTGCTCGCGCAACACCCGCGCGAGTGGAACCGTTCCCACAGTCGTGAAGAGCGCTTTCATCGCGCGCCTGGCAACGCCGTTCGCGTCGCTTCGACGTCCTTGACGACTTCAGACGACGGACGTGCCGGAACGGTCGCCGTCGATGTCCCCGTTCGCCCGCCCGTTGGTGATCCGTAGTAGCCCTGCAACACGGACTTGCGCGTGCCATCGTCTTCAGCTTCTTCCTGGCGGGTCAGCACCTCGCGAAAGGCGCCGGTTTTTTCCAGGGCATCGATGAACGCATCGAGATCTTCGACGCGCCGGGACATCACGGTCATCGCCACCAGCAGGCGCCCCTCAGCGTCCACCTGCGGCTGCACCGCCATCAAGCGCACGTCCGGCGGCAGCGTGGTCTCGAACCGGTTGAACAGATCGGTCCACGAGAACGCCCGTCGATCGATCAGCTCGTTGGCCTCGCGCGCCGCCGATTGAACCACGGCGAGCTCCTGGCGATTCAACGATTGCCGAATCCCCTGGGCTTTCTGCCGCAGATCGCGGGCCAGCGATTCGTTCTGCTCACTCCGTTCGCGCAGGTCGCCGCTCTCCGAGCGGAGCCACCAGATGCGGCCCAGGTTGAACACCGTGAGCCCAAGGGCCACCAAAGCGACGACCGCCAGGCCCGCGCGCACCGCGCGATCGTTGTAGAACGGCCTGGTCGAAAGGTTGGATCGCAGCACTAGGCGACCCTCCGCTCTCGCACGAGCAAGCCGACCAGCGGGGCCAAGAAATCCAAAGCCTCAGGCGAGGCATCGATATGATCGGCTACCGGAGCCGTGACGCGGGGATCCACCGACTTCGCCTGGATGCCCAGCCGCTGCTCCAGCCCTTGCCGCACGGCCTCGGCGCCGCCAGGGAAACTGGCGCTCCCGGCGAACAGGACCTGCTCGAAGCCGCCGCCGCTCAGTCGATCCTCGTAGTACATGGCCGTTTGATGAATCAAATCTGCCACGCTTCCTTCCGCATCGTCGGTTCGATTGCGAAAGAAGATGAGCGATTGGCCACGGAGAACAGCCAGCGAGATGTAGGTCTCGGTGATGTGCACGAGGAGCCAGTCACCGGACGGGGCGGATCGCCCGCCCAGCACGCCGTTGACGAGGCTGAACGTCGCGAGATCCACCAGCCCGGCGTGGGCGCCGGCCAGCGCGCAGGCTTGCTCGTACTGCTGAATGACGTCGGTTCGCGCCACCGACACGACGAGCTCCTGCCCGCCGTCAGGCTGAGGCGCGCCGGGCGTGACGCTGACAATGGCCTGCTCGATGGGAAACGGCGCGCTCTTCCGCACCTGCCATCGAACCACTTCCTGCAGGTCGGTGGCTTTGGACGGCACCTTGTCGAGCTTGAGCAGTGAGACCTTGGCGACAATGTCGGGAACCACGAGCGCGACGCGAGAGGGCCGCGCCCCCATCTGCGTGAGCACGCTCTCGATCGCTCTGGCGACGATCGGCACGTCGGGAATGTTCAACGCGGCCAGCGCGGGGACGACAGCGCCGCTCGGCAACGACTCCGAGGCCTGCGCAACGACCACGGCCTCGCCGCCCCGCCACGACACCCGCGCGCCACCAACGTGGGCCCGGTCGATCGCGATCGCGACTTCTGGCGGCGATGAGCGGAACACGTCGTTGAGGCTCATTCGACGAACGTCACCTTGTTGATCTCTTTGAGCGTGGTGAGGCCCTCGAGCACACGTTCTACCGCCGACTCGCGGAGGAATCGCATGCCCTGTTCCTTGGCCGCGCGTTTCACTTCTGAAATCGGCCGCCGGTCCAGGATGATTTCGCGGATGTGATCGGTGAGGTCGAGCAGTTCGCAGATCGCCATGCGTCCTTTGAAGCCGCTCCCGCCGCATTCGATGCATCCGGGGCCGGCATAGAGCGTGCGGCCCGCGAGCAGCGACGGCTCGATGGCCGACTCTGCCAGCAGTTCCGCATCGGGCACGTCCGGCCGCTTGCAGGCCTCGCAGATCCGGCGCACGAGCCGCTGAGCCATCACGCAGTTGAGCGCGGAAATGAATTGATACGGCTCCACGCCCATGTTCAGGAAGCGGCCCAGGACGTCGAACACGTTGTTGGCGTGAACCGTCGTGAACACCAGATGTCCGGTCAGCGCCGATTGAATGGCAATCTGCGCCGTCTCCGGATCGCGAATCTCGCCCACCATCACCTTGTCCGGATCGTGGCGCAGGATCGATCGCAAGCCACGCGCGAACGTGAGCCCCTTCTTCTCGTTGATCGGAATCTGCGTGATTCCCTTCAGCTGATACTCGACGGGGTCTTCGATGGTGATGATCTTGTCTTCGACCGTCCTGATCTCGGCCAGCGCCGCATAGAGGGTCGTGGTCTTGCCGCTGCCGGTGGGGCCGGTGACGAGCACCATGCCGTACGGCTCGCGGATGTACTTCCGGAACCGGCGAAGCTCGGCTTCCGGGAATCCGAGAATGTCGAGGCGCAGCTCCGTGAACTGCTCGCTGATCGACTGCTTGTCGAGGATACGAATGACGGCATCCTCGCCGTGCACGCTGGGCATCACCGACACGCGGAAGTCGATCGTCTTGCCCGGCACGCGCAGCCTGAAGCGGCCGTCCTGCGGCACGCGCTTCTCGGCGATGTCGAGCTCGGCCATCACCTTGATGCGCGACAGAATCGAGCTGTGAAATCGCTTGGCAATCGGCCGCATCGCCGGCTGCAACACGCCGTCGATCCGGTACTTGACGTAGACCGCGTCGTCTTGCGTCTCGATGTGGATGTCGCTGGCCCGGCGCTGAATCGCCGTGTAAATGGTGGAATCGACCAGGCGAATGATCGGGCTGCTGTCACTGGTGAGACGCTCGACGGTCAGACTGTCTTCGCCGTTGTCGTCGTCTTTGAGTACCTGGATCTGAAACTCTTCGGTCGCCTCGTCCAGCACGCGCTGAGAGCTTTCGCTCTTCTTGAGCATGCCGTCGATCGCAGCGCGCGCGCCCACCATCACGCGAACCGGCATGCCCAGCACCACCGACAGCTCGTCGATCATCGGCAGGTCCGTCGGATCGGACACGATGATCACCAGTGAACGGCCGTCGCGGCGATACGGGACGAACCCGTACCGAAGCATCAAGTCCGCAGGAATCGACCGGAAGAGCTCCTGGTCGATACGGAACTGATGCATGTCGAAGAAGTCGAGGCGATAGCGCTCCGCCAGCCGGCGTGCCGAGGTTTCGTCGGCGGTCAGCTGCTCGGGAGTAATCTCAACGACCGACTCGTCGATCAACGACTCGGGCTCGAGCGCTTCGTTGGGTGTCACTTCCATCTAGCAGCAACCAGTCTGTGCCATCTGCGTCATCTGTGGCCTAGCTATTTCCGATTACTGACGTCAACTCGAACAGGGGCATGTAAAGCGACAGGACGATGATCGCGATGACGATGCCCATGACCACCAGCAAGGCGGGCTCGATCACCGTGACGAACCGTCCGACTTCGGTTTCGATCTCTTCGTCATAGAAGTCGGCCAGGCTGTTGAGCATCTCGGTGAGTGCGCCGGTAGACTCCCCCACTTCGATCATCTTGATCGCCACGTCGGGGACGGTTCCCCGTTCCAGGAGTGTTCCCGCAAAGCTTTGACCCTCGCGCACGCGTTGCGCGACCACTCCGAGCTCTCGGCCGATGTGCCGGTTGCCCGACGAGCGCGCGCTGATATCGAGCGCGTTCACCAGCGGAATGCCGCCACCAAGAAGCGTCGCCAGCGTCCGCGCGAACTGCGCGGTGGCGAACTTGTGAATGCTGCGTCCGATCCGGGGAATGCTCAGGACCACCCGATCGATTCGAGCGGCATTCTCTGCTCGCCGGGCCCAGGTGTAGGAAAAGAATCCCGCGGCAGCCAGGCCGATCACGATAAACCAGAACTGGGCTTGCACGAACTGCGAAAACGCCACGATGATGCGCGTCGACAGGGGGAGCTGGGCGCCAAAGCTCACGTAGAAGTCCGAAAACGCCGGCACCACCTTGAGCACGACGATGCCGACCAGCACCGTCGCCAGGAGAACCAGGATGACCGGATAGATCATCGCCGACAGCGTCTTGGTGCGGATCGCGTCCACCGTCTTCGAATACGCCACGAAGCGACGGAGAACCGACTCGAGGTTGCCGGCGCGCTCCCCCGCGAGCAGCGACGCGTAGTACACGCTTGGGAAGAGGTCACCATGCGTGGCAAAGGCATCAGAGAGTGCGGTTCCGCCCCGCACCTTCTCGTAGACGGCGTCCAGCACCGACTTGAAGAGGGGGTTGGTCAGCCGTGCACGAAGAATGTCGAGCGATTGCACCAGAGGCATACCGGCTTTCAGGAGGGTCGCCAGTTCCTGGTTGAAGACCAGGAACTCGTGCCGCGTGATCTTGCGACGGCTGCCGAAGGACAGCCCCGACCACGCGAGGCGGGGCCTGAGAGCGAGGACGTAGAGGCCCTTTCCTTCCAGCTCTCGGCGCAGTGCGGCCTCATCTTGGGCGACGTACACGCCCTCGATGACTTCACCCGACGGGGCGGCGAGGCGGCAGCGGAACTCCATCCCTAAGCGCTTGTCCCACAGTAAATTATGAGGATTGGGGTCGGCCCCCAATCCCATTTAGACCGCGCCCGCGCCCAAAAAGTTGACGACGTCTTATTGCACGAAGGCGTGGAACACGCGGACACCCAACTCGCGAGGGTCGGTGCTCTTGGCCCCCGGCTCCAGGGCTGGCACGAAGGTCTTATCGGCAATCAGGCGGATTTCCGCCATATCCCCGGTTCCAAGCTGCGCCGCGCTGATGGGGTATTTGCGCACCGGCGCTTCCTTCGCGCTCAACGGAACGGTTGCGAGCATCTGATCCCCAAGCTGAACCGTCACCTGCTGGGCCGAGTTGGCGACGCCGGCAGGGTTATCGACTTGTAGAAACAAGGTGACGTCGCGCTTGGGATTGCGGAACGCGATCGACGCTTCCTTCTTGGTCCACTGCCATTCGGTACGGCTGGCGCCTTCGGCCACGACTTCCGAGGGATGCCATCCATCCTTGAAGATCAAGAAGATGTTCTCGGTCTGCGGCAGCAGCTCGAAATCGACAACCTTGTACCAGCGATCGCCTCGATCGGGATTCGACAGCTTCAGCCGTTCGTTCGATCCTGCCGTGTAAAGACCGGTGATGATCTTGGCCGCTCCCACGTACGGATAGCTGGGAACGAACATCGTGCGTGTGTACGCGACGGTCTGGCCGGGCTTCCATTCGCTGGTCGGCGTCGGCGGATCGTGATCGTCGGTCCACATCATCTCCTCGTCCGCATCGAGGAAATGGACGAAGACCCGGTGCGATCCGAACGCCGGAGCGTTGGGCGCGACGACGAACTTGTAGGACACCTCAACTGGACTGCCGAGCGCGACCTTGCTGCGCGACAGCGAGACCTGCGCCTCGGCGACTGCTGGCGCGGTGTCTTCCTTGCGGCCGCAGCCCGCGATCAGGGCGCTCGCCGTACCGAGCGCCGCGACGAACAGCACTCCTCTCAGCATGACTCTCCGTTGCATGACATGACGAACGAGAATATCATGCGGCTCAATCCGATGGACACTCTGCGCGACGCGCTCGGCATGGTCGAAACCCTTGGCTTCATTGGCGCTGTCGAAGCGGCCGACGCCATGGTGAAGGCGGCAAACGTGATTCTCATCGGCTCGGAATACATCGGCGCCGGCTACGTCACGGTGCTGGTGCGCGGCGATGTCGGCGCCGTGAAGGCCGCCACCGATGCGGGCGCTGCGGCCGCCCGCCGGGTTGGCGAGCTCATTTCGGTCCACGTGATTCCGCGTCCGCATGCCGAGGTAGAACGGATTCTGCCGAAAGGGTAAGCGGACGGGTGGCCACGGAAGCCCCAACTCAGACCGACAAAGACCTGACATCGATCAGCGAGGCACGCACGCTCGCGCGGCGTGCCAGGCAGGCGCAAGCGAGCCTCGCGGAGTTCTCACAAGCCCAGATCGACGCCATCGTCGAGGCGATGGCTTCCGCCGTCACGCCTCACGCCGAGGCCCTCGCGCGGCTGGCGGTCGAGGAGACCAGTTACGGGGTGGTGGCCGACAAGGTTCAGAAGAACCTCTTCTCCTCGCAGCAGGTCTACGAGTTCATCAAGCCGATGAAGACCGTGGGCGTCGTCAATCGCATCGACGCCAAGCGCATCATCGAAATCGCCGAGCCGTTCGGCGTCGTCGCGGCCATCGTGCCGTCAACCAACCCGACGTCCACGGCGATCTACAAGATTCTGATTTCGATCAAGGCGCGATGCGCCGTGGTCTTGAGTCCGCATCCTTCAGCGGCCCGGTGCATTACGCGCGTGGCCGAGATCATGAACCAGGCGGCGCGAGGCGCCGGCATGCCTGAGGGCGGGATCGGCTGGATGTCGACCGTCACCCTGGAAGGTACGCAGGAACTGATGAAGGCGCGCGAGGTCTCCGTGATTCTCGCGACCGGCGGAATGGGATTGGTGCGAGCGGCCTACAGCGCCGGCAAGCCCGCGTACGGTGTCGGACCCGGCAACGCGCCGTGCTACATCGAGTCGAGCGCCGATGTAAAAAAGGCGGCGGACGACATTCTTACCGGCAAGGCGTTCGACCATGGCGTCTTGTGTTCGTCGCCAAACTCGGTCGTGGTGGACGAGGCCGTGGAGCCCGAAGCCCGCCGGCAATTCATCGCTCAGGGTGGCTATTTCATGTCGCCGGCCGAAGCCGACGCGCTGGCCAAGGCGCTGGTCTCTCCTCAACGTCTACCCAACCCGGCGCTGGTCGGCAAATCGGCCGGCTTCATCGCCGAGAAGGTCGGCATCAAGGCGCCTGCGGGCACCCGGGCGCTCATCGCCGAGCTCAAAGGTGTTGGCCGCGACTTCCCACTGTCGATCGAAAAGCTCTGCCCGGTCCTCTCGTATTACATCGTCAAGGACTGGCGCGAGGGCTGTGAGCGCTGCAAAGAGATCCTCCGGTACGGCGGCATGGGCCACACCATGTCGATTCACTCGCAAAACGATCAAGTGATCCTCGAGTTCGGCCTTCACAAGCCGGCGTATCGAATCTGTGTCAACACGCCGACGACGCACGGGTCGATCGGGCTGACGACCGGTCTCGACCCGGCGATGACGCTTGGCTGCGGCGGGTTTGGCGGGAACATCACCTCGGACAACATCTCGCCGAAGCATCTGCTGAATATCAAAAGGGTCGCGTACGAACTGAGGCCGGCAGGGAAAGGTTCTGCAGGTTCTGCAGGTTCAGGGTCGCCGCTCCCGAGGGTGGCGGCTAAGCCGGTGCCCGAAACCATTGCCGCTGACGTCCTGACCAGTCGGATCGATCGGTTTCTGGCAACGCGGGGGTTGTCGTCCCTACCAGCCCCATCCGCCGTCGCTCGCGCCGAGGGAGCTGCGAGCTCCGGCGCGACCTCGCCGAAGCAGCCTGATGGCCGCGAAGGCGGGCCAGTCCCCTTCGTCTGCGAAGAAGATGTCCGGATAGCTGCTAAGGAGGGACGCAGGATCCTGATTGGCGAGCGGACGATCATCACGCCGGCGGCGCGAGACGCTGGTGAGACGGCGAAGATTTTCATCCACGCCGACTGGCCCCGTTAATTGGCTTTCGACGGTGGGCTGTCGGCCGTCAGCCTCTCTCCAGGTGCCCCTCCCCTCCGGGCCGACAGCCGATCGCCGGGGGCTGAACGCTGTAAACCCAAGATCCGCAAATAATTGACCGCGAATTTCCGTGCGTGTTAACCTCGACCCTTCGCGTCGAAGACTATGCGGGGCACTCGAACTACGCAACTCGTGCTTCTCGGCGTCACGCTCCTGGCAGTCAGTTGCGCGTCCGGTGGACGTACGACGACGGATGCACGTATCGAGAGGCCGACGCCGCCACCTGCGTCGCCTCCGCTCACGGTCCAGCATCTGCCCGATCGGGTCGCGCTCCTGATCGAGGAGTCCGACCGGCATTTCAACGCGGGGCAACGAGACGTCACCCTCGGTCACCTCGAACACGCAAAGACCGAGTTCGATCTCGCGCTAGACCTGCTGCTGGAATCACCTGAGGGGGCTCGAAGCGATCCGAGGCTCCGCGAGCACTTCGACCGCCTGGTGGATCGGATCAGCGCCTTGGAGCAAACCGCCCTCGCCGCCGGCGACGGCTTTACCGAGAGCAAATCCGAACCGGCCACGATCGATACCCTGCTCGCAATTCAGCCAGTCGAAACGCCCTCTCCAAGCTCGGCAACCAGCCAGGAAGTGCAGGCGGACCTCGAGTCGACGCACCACGACATCCCGATTCCTTCGAACACTCGAGTCTTGCGCTATGTCGAGCTCTTCAAAGGACGGCTCAAGGAGTTCCTCACCGAAGGCCTCGCGCGAGGGGCGCAGTATCTCCCGATGATCCAGGACGTGTTCAGGGCCGAAGGCTTGCCCCTGGACCTCGCCTACGTTCCGCTGGTCGAGAGCGCGTTCAAGCCGTCGGCGCTGTCTCGAGCCAAGGCGCGAGGAATGTGGCAGTTCATGCACGGCACCGCGATCGAGAACGGCCTGAACTCCGACTGGTATCTCGACGAGCGCGCCGACCCGACGAAGGCGACGGTGGCCGCCGCCAAGTACTGGAAAACACTGTTCGGCATGTTCGAAGACTGGCACTTGGCGATGGCGTCCTACAACGGCGGCCCAGGTCGCGTGCAACGCGCCGTCAAGCGCAGCCGGACGACCGATTTCTGGTCGCTGACGGCGAGCAGCCGATTCCTTCCCCGCGAGACTCGTGACTACGTGCCGATGATTCTGGCGGCCGTTCTTATCGCCAAGAACCCGGCGCAGTATGGCTTCGACGTGGAAGCGATGGAGCCGACGCGAAGCGAAACGGTGACCCTGCCGGCCGCGCTCGACTTGCGGCGCGTGGCCGAATGGACCGGCGCGTCGATGGACGAGATTCAGCAGTTGAACCCTGAGTATCGCCGCTGGACGACACCGATTCGGGCTGGCGAGTATTCCTTGCGGGTTCCGGTCGGCACGGCGGACCGGGTGCGCGAAGGGCTCGCATCCACCGCACCAAGCCAACTGAGCGCGCTGCAGTGGTACACGGTCAAGAAGGGCGAGTCGATCTCGATCATCGCCAAGAAACACGGCGTGAGCAGAACCGACCTGGCCGAGGCCAATTATCTGCGCTTGACCTCGCGCGTCTCCACCGGGCAACGACTGCTGATCCCCCGCATGCCGTCGGCTGCGCTTCTGGCTCGGGCCTCCTCCGCCACTGCCGCGGTTGAAGTGGCATCCGCGGAAGAAGTGCAAACATCGTCGGACGAGCCCACTCGGCTGGTCTATCGCGTGCGGGCTGGAGACACGCTGTCTTCAATCGCCAGGCGCCATGGCACGTCGGTCGAGCAGTTGAAGGCCTGGAACAAGATGCGCGATACGCGACTCAATGTCGGCGACCGCATCGTGATTCAGACGGCGAGGATCACCAACGCCCAGCAGGACTGAGTCGCAGTTCGCGATTCGCGATTTCGCATTTCGCGAAGAGCGAAGAGCGAAGAGCTAAGAGCGAATAGCTGATAGCTATCCGCCGAGAGCTTTAAGAAACCAACACATCACTCCGGTCGAATAGGCGCAGTTTCTGCGCTGCAGATGAGCCGCGTCGCACGATCCTCTACTGGATTCGGCGCGATGCGCCCGTGATGGACGCGGCAGTGCGATTGCACCCAGGGGCCGCGTGCTGGCCCGCTTGCAAAGCGCCACCGTCATCGGCATCGATGCAACGCGGGTCAACGTCGAAGTCGACGTAAGCCCCGGCATTCCGCATTTCAACCTCGTCGGGTTGCCGGACGCCAGCGTTCGGGAAAGCCGCGACCGGGTGCGCGCGGCGATCAAGAACTCTGGCTACGAATTTCCGATCCGCCGCATCACGATCAATCTGGCGCCGGCCGACGTGCGCAAGGCGGGCTCCGCCTTTGACCTGCCGATTGCGCTTGGTGTGCTCGCCGCCAACGGCGTGATCGCGGGCCGGGAGATCGAGGGAATCGTGCACGTCGGCGAGCTCTCGCTCGACGGCACGATTCATCCCGCACGAGGCGTCTTGCCCATCGCGGCCGCGGCACGACGTGACGGGGCTCGCGCGCTGCTGCTCCCCGCTGCGAACCTTGCCGAAGCCTCGGTCGTCAGCGGCCTGCGTCTGCTGCCGGTGCAGACGCTCACCGAAGCGGTGGATCGAATGAACCAGCCGGTCGATCAGTGGCCGGTAGCGCCCGTGGTCCGAGCCAACCCCGCCACCGCGAAGACGGAGTCGGCGCTGGACCTGGCGGATCTTCACGGTCAAGCGTTTGCCAGGCGGGCGTTGGAAGTCGCCGCGGCTGGCGGTCACAACCTGTTGCTGATTGGACCTCCAGGCGCCGGGAAGACGATGCTGGCCAGGCGCCTGCCCGGAATCTTGCCGCCGCTGACCTTCGACGAAGCCCTCGAAGCCACCGCCATCCACTCGGTGGCGGGCACGCTGCCGCGCGGCCTGGGGCTGCTCGTCGAGCGGCCGTTCCGCGCGCCGCATCACACCATCTCGGACGCGGCGCTGGTCGGCGGCGGCACCATCCCTCGGCCGGGCGAGGTCAGCCTCGCCCACCACGGCGTGCTCTTCCTCGACGAGATGCCGGAGTTCGATCGCAAGGTGCTCGAAGCGCTTCGCCAGCCGATCGAAGAGGGGCGCATCACTGTGTCGAGAGCTGTTCGCACGGTGAGCTTTCCCGCGCGCTTCGTGCTCGTCGCTGCGATGAATCCATGCCCCTGCGGCTATCACGGCGACGTGCGCCGCTTGTGCCGGTGTACGCCGCTGCAGACTGCGCGTTACCGCGGCCGGCTCTCGGGCCCGCTTCGCGATCGTCTCGATCTGGTTGTCGAAGTCCAGGCGGTACCGGTTCGAACGCTCACCGCGGCTGTGCCGGGCGAGGCGTCGTCATCGGTAAGGGCACGCGTGCTCGCCGCGCGCGAGCGGCAATTGACGCGGAACGTCGACCATCAGGGCGTCCGGCTGCTCAACATGGGACTCATGGGCCGCGAGCTCAAATCACACGCGTCGCTCGATGCCGAAGGGCGCCGGCTGCTGGAGCGCTCGGCCGAGCGGCTCAACCTCTCCGCCCGCGGTTTCCACCGCGTCCTCCGCGTCGCCCGAACCGTCGCCGACCTCGCGCGCAGCGAACGTGTGACCACCGATCACCTGGCCGAGGCGCTGCAGTACCGGTTCGTGGAGGCTTGAGAGACCCAAAACAGGAGAGCAAGAGATAAAACAGGAGAGCAAGAGATCAGGAGCAGATATTCTCCTGCACTCATGATCTCAAACAGGAGACCAAGAGATCAGGAGCATATTTTTCTCCTGAACTCATGATCTCTTGTTTCGCCCTCCTGAGCTCGGGCGCTCACGTTTCGGCCCTCTCGACCCCGACAAAGTAACGTCTCGCCGGGCTTGGAAGTAAGGTAGTGCCTCACAGGCGATGGAACCCGCACGCCTCCTGCTCACCGGCGCCCTCCCGATGACGCTGATTGTCGCGTGCGCGACCGCGTTTCCCGTCTCTTTGATTCTGGTCGCGAGGTATCGCCGCGCCGTGCATGCGGCGATGCGTTCGCACTCGGCGCAGCAGACAGCACCGCCGCCGGCCGGACCTGAGCTCACTCCGCCTGCGGCTGGCGATCCCGGCCGCCTCGTGCTGCGCATCGTCGACCGGCAAGCCGACCGCCGGAGCGCGCCGCTGGTGGACGAGATGTTCCGGGCGCGGTGGCTCACTGCCGCGGTCTACGTGCTCGCCGGCGCAGCGTTCGCCCTTGTGATGGCCGTTGGGTTTCTGGAAGCGAACGGCGAGGACTTGACGACGAGGCGTCGGGTCGCGACGCTCTTCTGGATCTACTTCTGGCCGACGATTCTCGCCGTCAACCTGGTGGCGGCGATCCACACACGAGCGCGCGCGGCGCTGATCGCTGCGTACTTCGTCGTGCTGGCGCTCTGGGGAGTCGCAATCCGCGGCGAGTCCGACACTGGTGTTGGCGCGATCTCCGTGCTGTGGCTGATCCTGGTCGGACCGGCCACGTTGATGCTGTCCGCGTTCATGACTCGCCGGCTGCGCGCTGTTGGTCCGCTCGTGATGGCGTCTCTCGGAGCGGCCTGGACCGGCGCCTTTGCCACCCTCGCCGTGTTCCAGCAGTTGAGCAGCCCTGCGCTGCACGCGCTGGTCGCAATCGGCCAGGCGATGGGCCTGGGAGCCGTCACGATTTTGTACGGCGCCATTGTCCTCGGCTTCGTCGCATTCACGGCACTTGGGTGGCGCCTCCTGACCTGGCTGGCGCGTCGGTACGAGCGATACGCGATTTCGGACGAGTTCCTTCAGATTGCCGCCATCGTTCTCCTGTTCGCCTTGGTTGGCTCGATCGGCCTCGCGCTGAAAGGTGCGCTCTGGATCCTCGCCGGCGTGGCCGCCTTTGCCGTCTGGTGGGCATGCGCGCGACTCGGCTTCTGGCTGACCCGCGGACAGCGTCCGGCGCGAGGGGCCGACTTGCTGCTGCTCCGTGTCTTCGCGCTCGGTTCACGCAGCGAGCGATTCTTCGCGGGCCTGCAGCGCGTTTGGCTGCGCCAGGGCAATATCGCGATGATTGCCGGCCCGGACCTGGCGGCGGCGAATCTCGAGCCGCACGAGTTTCTGCAGTTCGTGCGCGGCCGCGTCCGCAGCCAGTTCATCGTGGACGAGCAGGACCTCGACGCTCGCGCCACCAGCATCGAAGACCGCGTGACGCCTGACGGGCGTCATCGCGTGCACGAGTTTTTCTGCTTCGACAATACGTGGCGGCCGACTCTGAATCGTCTGGTCAAGCGCTCGGACCTGGTCATCATGGATCTGCGCGCGTTCTCGGCGAAGCGACGGGGCTGCGCCTGGGAGCTCACTCAACTCTTCGAGACCATTCTCCTGGACCGCGTGGCGCTGGTGATTGACGACACGACCGACCAGCCCCTTCTCGAAGAAACGTTGAGAAAGAGTTGGGCGCAAACCTCACTGTTGTCGCCTAACCGCCAGAAGGCCGGCGGCGCAGGCGTGACGCTGTTCAGGTGTCGCGGGCCAGCTGAGCAGGAGCTGCGCCCGTTGCTGGCCAGCCTGTTCGAGGGCGCGCCCAGCGCGGCGTGAGACGGATAAGAGAGCGACTTCGACACGATCGCGACGCGGCGATGTCAGGGAGGGGCGTCACATGACTGCTCAATTGATTGGACGCGGACTGGCGGCGGCCGCGGCGATTGGAGCGCTCGTCGCCTGTAGCAGCGGTGGCGGTGAGGCGTCTGCTGAGGCCGATCAGCCAGGCGCTCTCCCTGATCAGGCCGCACCCGCATCGGACTCGGGGCCGGTCACGCCCATGGTGGCGGCTGGTGACGGGACATCGTTTCTGCTTACCAGCAGCGGCGTCGTCTTCTCGTGGGGCAATCAAGTCAACGGTCGTCTTGGCGACGGCGAAGTCGGCGACGATTCGCGCACGCGGCCGGCGCCGGCCTTGGGATTGACCGGCATCAGACAGATCGCGGTCGGCGCGGCGCATGGCCTCGCGCTGCGCAGCGACGGCGCGGTCATGGTGTGGGGCGCCAACGGAGCTGGTCAGCTCGGCAACGGGAGAGAGGGCGGCGAAGCCGGCACGCCGTTTCGTGTCAGTGGCCTCGGTCGGATCGTCGCCATTGCCGCCGGCGGGCGATCATCCTTCGCTCTCGATGCGAACGGCCGCGTCTTCGCGTGGGGCGACAACGTGGCGGGACAACTCGGGTTGGGAGACGGCGAGGGCCGCACCACACCGACCCAAATCCCAGGCCTGCAGGACATCAGCGTGATCGGCGCCGGTGGACAGCATGCCTTTGCCGTCAGCCGCGACGGCGCCGCATTTGCCTGGGGCAACAATCAGGACGGCCAGCTGGGCCTTGGCGGGACGCCGGGCGGTGACGAGGCGAACGTGCTCACGCCTCGACGCATCGCCGCACTGGCCGGCCTGCGAGTGACGGCGTTTGACGGCGGGCGCTTCCACACCGTCGCGCTGATCGACGATGGTTCGGTGCGGACGTTTGGCGCGAGCAATACCGGCCAGTCTGGCAGCGACTCCGCGGTCGATCACTTTGGGACCTATCGATTCCCGATCGCGCCCGTCGGCGTCGCGCGCGCCAGCGCCGTCTCGGCCGGCGACGAGCACACCTTGGTACTCACGGCCGACGCCATCGCGCTGGCCTTTGGCCATGCGGGTGAAGGCCGCCTGGGCGATGGCAGGAGCGGCCGCAGTCAGTCCTCGAGCATGCCTGGGCCCGCTGATGTCG
The DNA here is from genome assembly GCA_963773045.1 of uncultured Acidobacteriota bacterium. GTDB lineage: Bacteria > Acidobacteriota > Vicinamibacteria > Vicinamibacterales > UBA2999 > 12-FULL-67-14b. The sequence continues at coordinate 18,810 of CAVYZT010000008.1, forward strand.
CCGATGTCGTGGCCATTGCCGCCGGCGCTCGCCATTCACTCGTGATCGTCAAGGACGGAACGGTCGGCTGCTTCGGCAGCAACTTCCTCGGCCAATGCGCCCAGAGCCAGGGGTTCAGCGAGATCGTGAACCCGGTGGCAGTGCAAGGCGTCAACGCGATGCGTTGACCCGATGAGCCATCAGACCTTGGCGGCGTTGCCCTCGGCGACGGCAGCCGAATAGCCCTGCAGGAAGTCCGCCTCTTCCACAAGGAGGCCAGGCTATCGCAGACAGTGTCAGCTTTGCCCCGCCTCCGCTGGGCGAGAAAACTTGCTGAATTGGTTAAGATTCAGCGGTCAAGTTTTCCAGCCCCATGACGGTCGAGTCGATTGCCGCGGGCCTTCCCGACATCTTCAACGCCGCGACGTATTTCGTCGATCGCAACGTGTTGGAGGGTCGCGGCAGCAAGATCGCCATCGAGTGCGGCGAGCGGCGCGTGTCGTACGCGCAACTGCTCGATCAGATGAACCAGTGCGGCAGCGCCCTGCGCGATGTCCTCGGCGTCCGTTACGAGGAACGGGTCGCGCTGCTGGTGCTCGACACGCCGGAGTTCGCCTTTGCGTTCTTCGGCGCGATCAAGATTGGCGCGGTGCCCGTGCCGATCAACACCATGTGGCGCGCGGCCGACTACGAGTTCGTGCTCAACGACACCCGCGCTCGCGTGCTGATCGTGTCTGAGCCGCTGCTGGCGGAGCTACAGCGCATTCCGCGCGAGCGACTTCCCCACCTGGCTCACATCGTCGTGATCGGTGGAGCGCCAGATGGCACGCGCGCGTTCGACCGACTGCTGGCCGAAGGCTCGGCGGAGTTGTCGGCCGCCACGACGCACAAAGACGAACCTGCCTTCTGGCTCTATTCGTCCGGGAGCACGGGCGCGCCGAAGGGCTGCGTGCACCTGCAGCACGACATGGTGGTGTGTGCCAGCGGCTATGCGCGCGGCGTGCTCGGCATCGACGAGCGCGATCGCTGCTTCAGCGTCGCGAAACTGTTCTTCGCTTACGGACTGGGCAACGGGCTCTACATGCCCTTCTCGGTCGGCGCCACGTCGATCTTGTCGCCTGCCCCGCCGGCGCCGGCCACCGTCTACGGCGTGATCGAAGCGCATCGGCCGACGCTGTTTTTCTCGGTGCCGACCGGCTTCGCGATGCTGCTGGCGCACGAGCGCCAGGGACCAGACTTCGATCTCTCGACCATCCGGCTTGGCATCTCGGCCGGCGAATCGTTGCCGGCCGCGCTCTTCGAGCGCTTCAAGAAGCGATTTGGCGTCGAGATCCTCGACGGTATCGGATCGACGGAGACGCTTCACATGTTCATTTCGAACCGGCCTGGCGAGGCGCGGCCGGGGTCGAGTGGTCGGCTGGTTCCCGGGTATCAGGCTCGCCTGCTGGATGAAGCCGGGGAGCCAGTGCCGGCTGGGGAGATCGGCAACCTGTTCATCAGCGGCGATTCGATCTGCGCCTTGTACTGGAATCGGCATCAGAAGACCAAGGACACGATCGAAGGTCATTGGATCCGCACCGGTGACAAGTACAGCCAGGATGCGGACGGCTACTTCTGGTACGCCGGCCGCTCCGACGATATGTTGAAGGTCGGCGGCCAATGGGTGAGCCCGACTGAAGTCGAGCACGCCCTCTCCGCGCACGACGCCGTGCAGGAATGCGCGGTTGCCGCCCGCGAGGACGCCGATCGCCTGATCAAACCGTGCGCGTTCATCGTGCTCCGCTCGGGCGCCGAGGCTGGCGCGAAGATGGCCGGCGAGCTCGATGCGTTTGTCCGAACCCGTCTCGCCGATTACAAGCGGCCGCGCTGGTTCGAGTTCGTGAAGGAGTTGCCCAAGACACCGACCGGAAAAATTCAGCGATTCAAACTGCGCGAGGCCGATCGACACACCTGAACCGAAGGTTAATCTTCCTTCGTGTTCTTCGTGTTCTTCGTGTTCTTCGTGTCCTTCGTGTCCTTCGTGTTCTTCGTGTCCCGCACTGAGCGATGTCGCAGTCGATCAAAGGGCGAAAACGCAACGTCCTGAGAAATTACTGTTGCGGAATCCGAAGGGGGCCGTGCTAGGCTCTTGGACTTGCGCGCGGGCCCCCCCGAGCGGCGCGCGGGACATACACGAATTGATGGCCTCCTCCCGCTACACGATCGTCGTCGCCGACCGGCAGACCGGAGTGGTCCGCCGCTTCACCATCGGCCTCATACCGGCGATGTCCATCGTTGGATTCCTGTTCAGCATTCCCATCTTGATTGGCATGGGCGCGGCCTGGAAGGGTCGGGCCGACGTCGCCGATCTCTACGTCGCCCAGGCCGCGCTGGAGTTGGAAAACGCGAACTTCCGCGGCGCGACCCAAGAGCTCACCGATCAGATCCTGGCGCTGCAAACGACGATCTCCGACCTGGGCGCCAACGCTGCACTCGACCCATCGCTGCAGTCGTCAATGGACAAGCTGCCGGCGATCGTGAAGAGCCGGGCGATGGGCGGCGCGAGCACCGGCGCCAAGCTGGCAACGGCGCCGCTCGGCCTCAGCTCGCCCGAGACCACGTTTGGGTTGCTGCGCGATCTGCTGTCGGGACTCGAGAGCCGCCTGCAGCTGGTCCGCTCGGATGTGGCCCACCGCAATCAACTCGCCGCCGCGACGCCGTCGATTTGGCCGGCGCAGGGGTGGCTGTCGTCCGGTGCCGGGATGCGTTCGGACCCGTTCACCGGTGAGAAGGACACGCACGAGGGTCTCGACATCTCCGCGGACCGCGGTTCGGCCGTGTTCGCGACGGCCAACGGCACGGTCGCCACGGCGTCGAATTCCGGTGCGTACGGCAATCTCATCGTCCTCGATCACGGCTACGGCCTGGAGACGCGATACGGTCACCTGCAAGCCTTCCGCGTGAAGCCCGGGCAGCAAGTGCAGCGCGGCGATCAAATCGGGATTGTCGGATCGACCGGGCGCGCCACCGGTCCACACCTCCACTACGAAGTCCGCGTCAACGGCCGGATCCTCAATCCGCTGAACTTGTTGACGAATCGCCGCGCCAACGCGAATTAAGCAGTCCGCGGTCCACAGTCCGCGGTTCCAAAGTCCAAGTTCGCTGCCCTCAATCCTCAGTTGCCTCGAGGACTGTGGACGGTGCACCGTGGACGGTGGACCGGCTTCCAGCCGCCCCACGTTATAATGCCCAGATAGCCTTACCGGCTTCCTCCCTACATGATTGGTCAGCTTCTTACCAAGGTTCTCGGCACCCAAAACGATCGCGAGTTGAAGCGCCTGCGCCCTCGGGTCGAACAGATCAACGCGTTCGAGCCGAAAATCACGCCGCTCAGCGACGAGCAATTGCGGGGGAAGACGGCGGCGTTCCGGGAGCGGCTCGGCAAGGGCGAGTCGATCGACGACCTGCTGCCCGAGGCGTTCGCCGTCGTCCGCGAAGCCGGCCGCCGCGTGCTCCACATGCGGCACTATGACGTCCAGTTGATCGGCGGCATGGCGCTCCACACCGGCACGATCGCCGAGATGAAGACCGGCGAAGGCAAGACGCTGGTCGCCACCCTGCCCGCGTATCTGAACGCGCTCGACGGCAAAGGCGTTCACGTCGTCACCGTCAACGACTATCTGGCGCGCCGCGACTCGGAGTGGATGGGACGGCTCTACCGGTTCCTCGGCATGAGCGTCGGCGTCATCCAGCACGAGCTGAACGATCAGCAGCGGCAGGTGGCCTACGGCTGCGACATCACCTACGGCACGAACAACGAGTTCGGCTTCGACTATCTCCGCGACAACATGAAGTTCGACCTCGGCGCCATGGTGCAGCGCGGGCACCACTTTGCCATCGTGGACGAGGTCGACAGCATCTTGATCGACGAAGCGCGGACACCGCTGATCATTTCCGGGCCCGCCGAGGAATCCACTGATCTCTACTACGAAGTCGATCGGATCATTCCCAAGCTGAAGCGCGGCGAGGTTCACCAGGGGCAGGCCAAGGGCGAAGACCGGGACCGTCTCGAAGCGTCCGGCGACTACGTCGTCGACGAGAAGAACAAGACGGCGACCTTGACCGAGAGCGGCATGGCCAAAGCCGAGCAGCTGCTCGCGCATCGCCTGCAGCCGGGCGGACTCTACGATCCCGCCAACATGCCGCTGCTCCACCACGTGCAGCAGGGGCTTCGCGCCCACGTCCACTACCACTTGGACGTGCAGTACATGATCAAAGACGGCGGCGTCGTGATCGTGGACGAGTTCACCGGCCGCTTGATGCCCGGCCGCCGCTGGAGCGACGGCCTGCACCAGGCGGTGGAGGCCAAGGAAGGCGTCAAGATCGAGCGCGAGAATCAGACCCTCGCCACCATCACCTTCCAGAACTACTTCCGCAAGTACAAGAAGCTCTCGGGCATGACCGGAACGGCCGAAACCGAGGCCCCCGAATTCGCCAAGATCTACAACCTGGACGTGATGGTCATTCCGACCAACCGGACGCTGGTCCGAATCGAAGAGCCCGACCTCGTCTACCGCACCGAAGCCGAGAAGTGGAGCGCGATCGTCGACGACATCATCGCGTGCCAGGAAAGCGGGCGGCCCACGCTCGTCGGCACCGTGTCGATCGAGAAGTCCGAGCGGCTCTCGAGCATGCTGAAGCGCAAGGGCACCAAGCACGTCGTGCTCAATGCGAAGTACCACGCCCAGGAAGCCGAAATCGTCGCGCAGGCCGGCCGCAAGGCCAACGTGACCATCGCCACCAACATGGCGGGCCGCGGCACCGACATTCTGCTCGGCGGCAATCCCGAGCACATGGCGCGCCAGCAGTGCCTCAACGAAGAAGTCGCCGAGAAGCTCGCCAAAGGCGAGGAGAAGTTCGTGGACGACGATGAGTTCGTCTACTTCTTCATGGTGGACAGCTTCTATCGCGTGAAGCGCGCCGATTGGGAGCGCATCTACGGGCACTTCAAGCGGCAGTGCGACGACGACCACAACGCGGTGGTCTCGCTCGGCGGGCTGCACATTGTCGGCACCGAGCGGCACGAAGCGCGCCGCATCGACAATCAGTTGCGCGGCCGCGCGGGACGTCAGGGCGACCCGGGCTCTTCGCGCTTCTTCTTGTCGCTCGAAGATGACCTGATGCGCATCTTCGGCTCCGACCGCATCTCGGGCCTGATGCAGCGCCTGGGGATGGAAGAGGGCGTGCCGATCGAACACGGCATGGTGACGCGGGCGATCGAGCGAGCGCAGAAGCAGGTCGAAGCGCAGAACTTCGCCGTCCGCAAACACCTGCTCGAGTACGACGATGTGATGAACAAGCAGCGTGAGAGCGTCTACACGCTGCGCCGGGAGATCCTCGAGGGCAAGGTGCACCTGAGCCAGGAGGAGGAAACCGACCTTCGCGGCTACGTCATGGCCACGGCCGAGGACTTGCTCGATGAGAAGGTCGATCTCTTCGCCGGCAAGGCAATGGACACGGAGCAATGGGATACTCCGGCGCTCCTGCGGGAGGTGTCCCAGCTCTTCGCGCTCGAGGACAAGGACTTCAAATCGATCGACATGACCTCGCTCGGCAGCGATGAGCTGCGCGACGAGCTGTGGGCCAAGGTCACGGCCAAATACGAAGAGAAAGAGCGCGTCGTTCCGCGCGAGGTGCTCACGCGCGTCGAGCGCGACCTGATGCTGCAGATCGTCGATCAGCAGTGGAAGGATCACCTGTACTCACTCGACCACCTGAAGGAAGGCATTGGCCTGCGCGGCTACGGCCAGCGCGACCCGCTGGTCGAGTACAAGAAAGAAAGCTTCGCGCTCTTCCAGGACATGCGCCGCCGGATCGAGGAAGAAGTCGTGCGTTACCTCTGGTGGCTCAAGCCGGTGGTCGAGCGCGACGGCGAAGCGGTCGCGGTTCCGACCCGGCCGGCACCGCGACGCCAGGCGCCGCTCAACTACAACAATCCGTCCGCGCAGCCGGCCTCGATTTTCGGTTCGCAGGCCGCCGCCGGCGGCGGATCGGCGGCGGCGGTCGCCGACGCCGGGCCGCGCGACCGCGCTCCCGCTCGAGTCGGCGGCGACGACGCGCCGATCAAGACCGTCAAACGGGAAGAGCCGAAGATCGGCCGCAACGACCCCTGCTGGTGCGGCAGCGGAAAGAAGTTCAAGAAATGCCACGGGGCCTGAGAGGTGACCTTGACGCCGCAGATTAAAGACAGCGAGTTGACCTCCACGAACATCGGCGTCGGCCTGCGGACGGCGCTCACCTTTGACGACATCTCCCTCGTCCCGCGCTACTCGAACGTTCTTCCCGCGCAAGTCGACGTCAGCACCAGGCTCACCCGGAACATCAAACTGAACGTGCCGCTCTTGAGCGCCGCCATGGACACGGTCACCGAGTCCGAGATGGCGATCGCGATGGCGCAGCAAGGCGCGCTCGGCGTGATCCACAAGAACATGCCGATCGACGACCAAGCCTCCGAAGTCGATCGCGTGAAGCGATCCGAGAGCGGCATGATCGTGAATCCGATCACCGTCGCCCCGACCGCGCGCATTCACGAGGCGCTGGAGCTGATGCGGAAGTACCGAATCTCGGGCGTGCCGATCACCGAAGGTGGCAGCAAGGAGGGCCGGCTCGTCGGCATCCTGACCAATCGCGACCTCCGGTTCGAGACCAACATCGACCGCCCGGTCTCGGATGTCATGACCAAGGAGCGGCTAATCACGGTTCCGGTCGGCACGACGCTCGATCAGGCACGCGAGATCCTGCACCAGGCCAAGGTCGAGAAGCTCCTGGTCGTCGACCGCGATTTCCGGTTGAGAGGCCTGATCACGGTCAAGGACATCCAGAAGGCCATCAACTATCCCAACGCCTGCAAGGATTCGCTCGGCCGCCTGCGCACCGGTGCGGCCGTCGGCATCGCGCGCGATACGATCGAGCGGGCGCGGGCGCTCGTGGCCGCGCACGTGGACGTGCTCGTCGTCGACACCGCGCACGGTCACTCGCAGGGCGTGCTGGACGTCGTCCGCTCGCTGCGCAAGGCGTTCCCGGAGATCGATCTCATTGCCGGCAACGTCGCCACCGCAGAGGCCACGGAGGCCCTGATCGACATGGGGGTGGACGCGGTGAAGGTCGGCATCGGCGCCGGCTCAATCTGCACGACCCGCATCGTCGCCGGCATCGGCGTGCCGATGATCTCCGCCGTCGCTGAATGTGCCGCGGCGGCAAGGCGCCATCACGTGCCGGTGATCGCCGACGGCGGCATTCGCTTCTCGGGTGACGTGGTCAAGGCGCTGGCGGTCGGCGCCGACGCGGTGATGATCGGCAACCTGTTCGCGGGGACCGACGAGAGTCCGGGCGAGCTGATCCTCTATCAGGGCCGGACGTTCAAGGAATACCGGGGAATGGGATCGATCGGGGCGATGCGCCGGGGCAGCCGCGACCGCTACTTCCAGGACGACTTCGAGCTCGAGGGCGGCACGAGCCCGGCCGGGAAAGGTGCGTCCGAGAAGCTCGTTCCAGAAGGTATCGAAGGACGGGTCCAGCACAAAGGCAGCATGTCGATGGTCGTTCACCAGCTGGTCGGTGGACTGCGCGCGGGGATGGGCTACTGCGGCGCGCCGACGATTCCGGCATTGCAACGCGACGCGCAGATCGTGCGCATCACCAACGCCGGCTTCCGTGAAAGTCACGTCCACGACGTGACAATCACGAAAGAGGCGCCGAACTACCGGGTCGAGTAACTTACTTCTTCGCTTTCTCCGTGACGCGCACCTCGGCGGCATGCATGGCCCCGCCGGTCTGGTGATACGAGACGGTCACCCGATCCCCTACGGCAACGAGGTCGGTAATCACCGTCTTGCCACCTCCCTTGGCGGCGGCGGTGCCGACGCCGTGGCCGATAACCTTGCTGGTGCCGTCGATCGCAAACGTCTGCGAACCGCTGCTCGCGTTGATGGTCAGCGTGTTGCTGCCGACAGCGGTCACCGTACCGTTTGATGACATCGTGCCGCCGGCTGCCGGAGCGGCCATGGCCCCACCACCATCAGCCGGTACTGACGTCACGCGGCGCACCTTCGTCGCGTGGTTCATCGACCCCATCGCGGTGTAGGTCACTTCGACGTTCTGCCCGGCACTCAAGAGATCCGTGATCTTCGGGCCGGCCGCGCCGGTGGCCTCGGCCTTGCGATCGGCCGTTCCCGCGCCTCGCGCTTCAACCACGGTCTTGGCATCGACGACAAAGGCCATGTCCTGCCCGCCGACCTTGACGGTGAGCGAGCTTGCGCTCACCGCACCGATGGTGCCCGTAACGGTTTTTGCCTGCGCATTCACCCCGCTGGGGAACGCCACAGCGAGAAGTAAAGCCAACGACATTGCGCCCACTACACGACCCATATCAGCCTCCTTGATTGGCCCGATTCGAAGCCCGCCGCCCGACCTGCAGCTCGTTGAAGGCTACATCCTACTTCGACGCGTATCGAGTGCAACGTGTTCTCGAACTGTGAACGGCAGGAGGACGGCGGCCTTGCAGACGTGTCATGGGTTGTTCAAGAACCGCATATGTCAGGCCGACGACCATTGCACCCGGCACCGATAAGCCGCCTCAACCGCGGTTTTCCGCCGGTTTCGTGGAGTTTTTTGCAGCCGCCGCTGCGCGATGAGGGCCTCGCGGTCTCCCCTTTTCGCGTTGAGCGAACCAAGCCAGCGTAGCTGCCACCTCCTGACAGCGTGGTGTCAGGAGAGAAATCCCGCTCGCGCATTTCCGGTATCGTGAGCCGGACCAAATGACGTTCGTCGCACGGGGCATCGCGGTCGTCGTGGCGCTCGTCGTGCTGCTGCAGCCGGCGTTCGATCGCGCCGACTTCCTGGCCGCGATGAACCGGCTCCACGCGTTCTACATGGCGCCCGAAGGTCTGCAGCGGCCCAACGGTCTGTCGATCGACGGCGCACCCGACTTCGAGGGAATCGCCGCATGGATTTTCGATGTTTATCTGGCCTGCCGCTCCTCTGGCCGGAGTACCCAGGACTCGTGGACCGAAGTCGTCGCGTGGATATCGCAGAGCGACGAATGGAAGGCCAAGCATCCAGGCCAGGCGTCGCAGACCCCACAAGGGTGCAAGACGACCATCCAGTTGAGTCGCGCCGAGTTCTTTCAGACGATGCTGCGACTGGACGCGTACTATCGTGCGCCCGAGGGTCTGCAACGCCCCAACGGCCTGTCAATCGACGGCGCGCCAGACTTTCTCGGTATCGCCGCGTGGATCTTCGACGTCTACCTCAACCAACGGCTTGCCGGACGGACTACCGAGGCCGCGTGGGCGGAAGTCGTCCGAAACATCGAAGCCTCAGAAGAATGGAAGTCCAAGCACCCAGGAGGCACGACCACAGTCCGATTCGCGGTCATCGGCGACTACGGCAGTGCCGGAACACCCGCGCGTGATGTGTCGCTGCTCGTCAAGAGCTGGAACGTCGACTTCATCATCACGACCGGCGACAACAACTACATGAACGGCGCCGCCTTCACGATCGACACGAACATCGGCCAGTACTATGCGGATTTCATCTTTCCGTACGTGGGAAGCTTTCCCTCGGCCGCGACCCAGAACCGGTTCTTCCCCGCCCTCGGCAATCACGACTGGGAGACTCCCGGCGCGCAACCCTATCAGGACTACTTCACCCTGCCGGGGAACGAGCGGGTACTACGAGTTCACCCGCTCGCTGGTGCACTTCTTCGTCATCGACAGCGATTCGCACGAGCCCGACGGCATCTTTGCCACGTCGACGCAGGGCCAGTGGCTGCAGGCCCGCCTGGCTGCATCAACCCTCAAGTACCGGTTCGTCGTCATGCACCATGCGCCGTTCTCCTCCGGACCAAACGGCTCGCTCGCCGCCGTGCAATGGCCGTATCGAGCGTGGGGAGCGTCGGCGGTGCTGGCGGGACACGACCACACCTACGAACGGATCGTGCGCGACGGACTGACGTATGTGGTCAACGGTGCGGGAGGATTCGGGCTCTACTCGTTCGGACCGCCGGTCGCCGGCAGCCTGGTCCGCTACAACGCGGACCACGGCGCACTGCTGGTAGAGGTGAGCCCGGGCAGCGCGAACTTCAAATTCGTCAACCGCGGAGGGAACGTCGTCGACAGCTTCTCGGTGGCGCCAGCGAAGTAGCCGCCACGAGGACACCAAACCGCGAAACCAGACAACCACGAAGTATCAGGCTATGGTCCATGACGAGCTTGATAGAGTCACAGCGTCGCCGATTGCTTCGCCACGGGTTCATTTTTCTCTTTCTCGCCGTCTGGCTGGGGATCGCCACCGCTGTGCTGCCGCATCCCCGTGCCTGGCTGGCCGCACATCTCGCGGCGTTCTTGACATGTCTTATTCTGGTTGCGATTGGACTGGTCTGGCGCGAGCTCCGCCTCACCGAACGCCAGCGATCGATTGGCCTGCTCACCGGCTTCACGTCGGCGTATCTCGGCCTCGTTGCGAACGTCTTCAGCGCGATCGTGGATCTGCCGGGACCGGCGTCACAGCCCGGCGTCGCCGCACCCATGCCTCAGGCCGCGGTTTTCTTCACGCTGCTCGCCGTCGTCGTGCCGACGACGCTGACTGCGTTCGGCCTGATGATGTACGGGATGCGTGGCGAACCTGATCTCGGCTAACGCACGCTCGAAATACACATCAACCACCAAGCATCGGTCTTGATGACGACGCCACGTTGTGACGCGTCGATTCGGCCATCGTCGCCCCTAGCGTCCCTGGAATCGGATCCGCAGGCCTCCGTTGACCAGGCGCGGCGTTCCTATTGTCGACGGATTCGTCTGGACGAAGTACACCTTGTCGAACAGATTCTGCACGCCGAAGAACACCTGTAGGTTACGCCCCACCTCGCGCGATGCCACGAAGTCGACGACCGCATATCCCGGCAGCCCCGCGGTTGTCGACGTGTCGTATCCGGCGTCGGCGAGGGTCGCCGCCGGAATGAACTGCACGTTCTGATCGTCGTTGTATTGCAGACCGACGAGCTGCATACCGAGCGCGATGCTCGCGTACTCTGGGATCCGAGTACGCGACTTGGAGCGATCCACGATGCTTGGGCACCTGCAGGACGTATTTTCCGACGAGCGCCGCGTTGGCCACCCCCCCATCGGTCACCTTCGCATCGTCGAACACATAAGCGCCGGAGAATCTCCAGGAAGAGCCCACGCGATACTCCGCATCGGTCTGGATGCCGCGGACCCGCGTCCGGCCGAGGTTCTGTTTCTGGGCCGTGGTCGCGTTGAGCGTGACGTTCGAAACGGGATTTCGCACGCTGTCGTCGAACCAGGTGGCGCGAACCGTCACGTTTCGGGCGGGCGCGACGTTCAGTCCCGCCTCGCCGCCCACGAGGCGCTCTGGCCCGAGCTGGTCGTTCGGGCGGGTCGTGATCGCCCCCACCGAGAACTGGCGGTACAGTTCGGTGAGCGTTGGCGCGCGGAAGCCCGAATTGACCGAGCCCCACGCGGTCACGCGATCCGAGATGTGGTACAGGGCCGCGGCGCGCGGGCTGACCACGGTGTCGGTCCGATCCGGCAGGGACGGCTTGTTGTTGGCGGTCGGCAGGCCGGTCGCCACCGTCGTCTCCAGATTGTGACCATCGTAGTTACGCCAGCGATCCACGCGCGCACTGAGCGTGACCACGACCTTGGGCACCGGCGTGAAGACGTCCTGGGCGAAGGCGCCCAGAATCTGCTGGGACCCGCCGGAAATGCGCTGCACCGTGAGCGTCGCCGCCTGCGTGACGCCGACGATCACGGTCGGCACCGACGGGACGAACGCATCCTCCCGGCTGTCGCCGTCAACCCATCGCCAGTCGGCGCCCGCGCTGAAGACGTTGGCTGCGCCGAGCGTCTTGCTCCACTGACCCGCCCAGCCCACAGCATTGGTCGGCACGTGCTGATCGGTCGCGAGGCGAACCACATTTCGTGTCGTTGCCGCGTTGGTGACAGCCAGGAAATTGAAATGGGACTTCTGGAAGTCCCCGTAGACGCGCGCCTGGAGGTCGCTCCGGTCAGGCAGCCGGGCCTGGAGTCCACCGTTCACGGTCGTCCACCGGGTGTCGTTCACTTCGCCGACCTTGCCGTTGATCCGATCCTCGGTGAAGTACCCGACACGGAAGAACGTGTTCACGCGATCGTTCGGGGCATATTCGGCCTTGGCGCTGACGTTCCGGTAGTCCACCTTGGCGTTGATGTCGATCGGCCCGACTTCCCTCGGTGCAACGATGGGGAATCCGTCGGAGTTCATGACGCTGCCTTCGACGGCCACGCCCACCTTATTCCACTTGTCGCTCCCGAAGAAGTCGAACTTGGGTGTGCCTCGGCTGCCGTACTGAGTTTTGATCTCGACCGTCCTTCTCGTGGGCCTGCCGGTGATGATGTTGATGACGCCGCCCATCGCGGAGCTGCCGTAGAGGCTCGACGTCGTGCCTTCGGTCACCTCGATGCGATCAACGCTGACGAGTGGCACCCGGGTCCAGTACACCCAGCCGCCGAAGGGATCGTTGAACGGAACACCGTCGAGCAGCACCAGCGTCCGGCTCTGGCCGCTCGGCCCGATGCCGCGCAGCGACACACCCTGCGCGGTCGGATTGGCCGCGAGGCTGCTGGCGCGGCGGAGGAGGCTGAAAGTCGGGATCTGGCGCAGCACATCGTCGGCCACGAGGGCGGGCGAGGAATTGATCTGCTCGCTCGTCACGACGCTGACGCTTGCGGGCACTTCGCCGAGGCGTTGCTCGGTTCGCGTCGCCGTGACGACTACGGTTTCGAGCAGCGTCGCGGGTGACAGCACGATCTCGATATCGCGCGACGCGGAGACGGGCTGCCGTTTCTCGGCAAAGCCGTCGGCGCGGACGACGAGGGTGAGGTCGCCGGTGGCGGACGTGTCGATGGTGAACCGGCCGTCAGGACCGGTCACCACCTGTTTTTCGGCACCGGACCCGGTGCGCACGATGACCGTCGCGGACGCGACGGCCGCGCCGCTCGAATCGTGGACGACACCGCCAATGGTGGAGACATCGGCCCCAGCCAGCATTGCGAGCAGAAGCCAGGCGCTCATGCACATCCCCTATGAGTAGGCAACGATGAAGGGCAGATCATAGCGCAGTCGTCTCCCGGAAGCTGGCGCCTGCGCCGGCCGTGATCGACGAGATGCGAATGCATCGCAGCGCGATTCGCGAGCAGGAATGGCGAAAAAAAGCAAAGAGGAATACTGCGCTCTTCTGGACAAGTCCGGATGGCTGCGCCACCTTGAGGGATTTCTTGAGGCTGTCTGATGTCCCCCGCGTGACGCACGCGGATCAGCTCGCCTGAACTACATCCACCTTTGCCCGGTATCCGATGCGCGACAAATAGCCTTCGCAATCTTCCCAAGTGAGGCCGAATTCGCGAACGTCTGCGAGTCCGAGCCGGCTCGTGATGTCGCGGATCGTGTCGAGATCGCGCTCGTCGAATTCCTCTTCCATCATGGCGTTCTCGGCCCAACTGACCAAGGCTGTACGCGTGATCCGATGTTGGAGATAGTCGCGAAGCTGGGACGCCAGGCTGTCTCGCGTGATCATGGCTTGTCACCCGTTACCTGCTGGTGGCCGAGATCGACTGGATATTTGTGATGAACTTCGCGCAGCGTGCCGGCTGCGTCGTACACTTCCTGGTAGAACTTCACGGTCCCTCGATAGAGTGCACAATGCCGTTCCGTCGTTCAAGCGGTGTGCTTCTCCACCCGACATCGCTGCCGGGTGTCTTCGGCATCGGGGATCTCGGCCCGAGCGTCTTCGAGTTCATCGATCGGCTGGCGTCCGCCGGCCAGCGACTGTGGCAGGTACTGCCGCTTGGGCCCACCGGTTACGGCGACTCCCCGTACCAGTGCTTTTCCGCGTTTGCGGGCAATCCGCTGCTGATCAGCCTCGAACGACTGATCGAGGACGGACTGCTCACGAAGTCGGAGGCCGGTGACCCGCACGTCTTCCAACCGGGCGACGTCGACTTCCCGGCGGTGATCGCCCACCGCCGGGCGCTCTGGCCGCGAGTGCACGATCGCTTCGAAGCGGTGGGTGGCCTCCCGATGCGCAATCGTTTCGACCGCTTCTGCAGCGCGCACGCGAAGTGGTTGGATGACTTCGCGCTGTTCACGGCCATCAAGGACGCGCACGATCAGACGGCGTGGGTCGCGTGGGAGCACGACATCGCGCGTCGCGATCCATCCGCGGTCGCGCGCTGGTCGGCCCGCTGCGCTCGAGCAATCCGCCTGCACAAGTTCACCCAGTTCCTGTTCTTCGAGCAGTGGCAGCGGGTGCGCGACGCCTGCCGCGCGCGTTCGATTCAGATCATGGGGGATCTTCCAATTTTCGTCGCGCACGACAGCGCGGATGTCTGGGCGCAACGAGAGTGGTTTCGTCTCGATTCAGACGGCCAACCGACCGTGCTCACTGGTGTGCCACCCGACTATTTCAGCGCGACCGGCCAGTTATGGGGGAATCCCCATTACCGCTGGGATGTCCTCGAACAAACCGGATACGTCTGGTGGATCGAGCGCTTTCGTGCGCTGCTGGCGTTGGTCGATCGTGTCCGCATCGATCACTTCCGCGGCTTCGAAGCGTCGTGGGAGGTGCCACGCGACGCGACGACGGCCGTACGCGGCGAGTGGATGAAAGGACCGGGCGTGTCGCTCTTCGAAGCGGTGCAATCGGCGCTGGAGCTGGATCGGCTGCCCTTCGTGGCGGAGAACCTTGGCGTCATTACACCCGAAGTGGAGGCTCTGCGCGAGCGCTTCGGGCTTCCCGGGATGGCGATTCTCCAGTTCGCCTTTGGCAACGACCCCCAGGCGTCCGATTTCAAACCTCATAACTACCCACGCAACCGTGTTGTCTACACCGGGACACACGACAACGACACCACCGTGGGATGGTGGACCGGCGCAGTTGGCCACAGCACACGGTCCGACACCGAGCTCGCGAGCGAACGCGATCACGCCCGCCGTTATCTCGGCCTCGACGGACGAGAGGTGCACTGGGAGTTCATCCGCGCCGTGCTGGCGTCGGTCGCGGACACGGCGATCGTTCCCGTGCAAGACCTCCTCGGCCTGGGCAGCGACGCGCGGATCAATTCTCCCGGTACGAGCCGTGGCAACTGGCGGTGGCGGCTGCTCCCCGGTCAACTGACTCGCGAGACCGCGCGAAAGCTCGCCGAGATGACCGAGACCTACGACCGGGTCTGACGCGGCGTCCATCGGCGAGACAGAGACCGCCAAGCGACGAAGGCGCGCGCACAAGGACTACCAGGAACGGGCCAGGCCCCGCCCCGGACCTCCGTCCCTCCCATTTCCGAGAGCAACTGAGATGGAGCGGGAGTCTCAGAACTTGAGGAAGACTCCTCCCATGATCGGCAGGCTCCAGCGGTTGCCGACGTTGTTGATTCGCTCGAAGCCGAGGGTCCCGATGCCGGCTTCGTCCGACAGCACGCCCGAGTACTTGAGGTCGAGTGTGGCGTGCAGGCCGAAATGCTTGTTGACCTCGGCAATGATGCCGGTGCCGACGCGCCACTGCGCGACCCAGGACTCCGCGTAGAACGGCAGCTGGTTGACTTGAAACGGCGGCGCCGACAGGCTGATCGCGATTGGCTCGAGGCGCTGAAAGCCAATCGACACCGACAGGAAGGGCATCGCGTTCTGGCCGATGTCGATGAAGTAGCGGTAGCCCGCGTCGATATCCCAACTCTGGTAGTCGGTGAAGCTCACCTCCAGCCGCCGGCCGCCGACGAACCCTGCGTCAGCCGGTTCGGCCTCGGCCTTTTCCCAGCCGAACGCGCCGAAGATCTGGGACCGATCGTCCAGGTTGTAGGCGCCGCCGAGGCGAATCAGCAGCGGGGAGTCGTAGCGCTCGGCCCAGGTGTTGGTGTTGATCTCCGCGCGCTGCGAGCCAATCTGGCCGATGCCGCTGGAGTTCACGCTGCCGCCGAGGTCCAGCTGGAAGCCCAGCGATCCCCACACCATGCCGCCGCCCGGCGACAAGATGGTCTGCGCAACGGCCGGCTTCGCGACACCTATCGTGATCAGTGCGGCCAGGCACAGCCGCGCAGGATAAGCGTGTGTCATCTGCATCCCCCTTGTGGGTCGCGAGCGGTGTGCGGGGGATGCGGCCGCGCGACACCCCATTATTAGGGGTCTGGCCCTCGTCGTCCAAAAGAGGCAGTTTCGTGCTCTTCGTGCTCTTCGTGTTATTCGTGTTCTTCGTGCTCTTCGTGGTGTGCCGGGGGCGGGAATCGAACCCGCACGACCCTTGTGAGGTCTCGGGATTTTAAGTCCCGTGCGTCTGCCAGTTTCGCCACCCCGGCTTGGGGTCTAACGCTTCACATCTCGTGAGCTCGTGATGTGGAGATCGGTTGATCGATCTGAGGATGTAGTGATCTCCTGATCTCGTGACCTCCTGTGACTGAATCTCTTGATCTCGTCGGTGGATCTCTCCATCGCTATTGCTGCAGACGCTTGAGCAGCTGTATCTGCCCTGCGTGATACAGATCGTGCGCGGCGGCGCCGCGTACCATCCAGGCATACGTGAAGCGACTGCCCTTCTTCGCACGCCTCGACCATTTGGCTCGTGGAAATGTCACGACGACCCCTCGCAATGCTCGATGTTCTGTGTCGAGCAGCGCCAGGTCTCGCCTCCACGCGGCCATCGTCTTCTCGACCGGCCGCTTCCAGAAGTTGCTGCCCTCTAACGCAAACGACCCGCGCTTCTCTCCCGTGAGCAGTCGGCGGACCGCGTACTTCCAGTAGGCGGCGTGCACCGCCAGCTCCCAGATGTTGTGCCGATTCGGACCCGGACGCCATGACAACGAGGCCAGGTCCAGACCACGCAGCGATCCGCGCAGATTCGTCCCGTGCCACGACCGCGCGTCAAACGCCTCGTCGAGGGCCGCCAGAAGTACGTCGGTCATCACACCTCGTGATGCGTCGAACCTCAGAACCTGTTGAACTCGTTCCTAGTGAACCGAAGTCGAAGTCGAGCTCCCGGTCATCACCCGGCCGATCATTTCCGTGAGTCGGAGTTCTGCGATCGCAAACGGTCCCGCGCTCGCCGCCCCGCTCTGCATCTCGAGGTGCACCAGCACGCCTTCGGCGCTGGAACTCACGATCCAGCTGAACCCGCGTAGGGTCACAGTGGGCGTCTCGCCGCCCGGATTCCTGGCCCGTTCCAGGGCGAGTAACATCTCGACCAACAGCGTCCGCACGTCGCCGTCGGTCCAGGTCGCCGTCTCAGACGACACATTCGGGAGTGATTGGGTGGTCGCCTCATTGGTTCCACGGACCCAGACATCGACTTCCATCACGCTCTGCTGCGGCATTATTCGTCCTTCCACTGCGGCGCGCGCTTCTCTATCCAAGCGCGCACGCCTTCTGCGGCGTCTGCCGTGTGCAACACTTCGCGCAGATAGCGCGACTCCGCGAGATCGAGCGCCGGAAGCGCCTGCGCCGACAGCGTCGCCCGTGCCGCCAAGGCAGCATGCGCAAGCGCGACCGCCGACGAGGGCGCGAGGTGAGCATCGAACCACGAGCCAGCCGCATCGAGCAAGGTCGATTGCGCTGCGACGAGCGACACCAGGCCGGATTCGTGCCAGTAGACGGCCTCGAGGAACTGTCCGGTTACGATCGCTCGCGACGCGCGCGAGGCTCCAACTTTCAACGGAAGCAACGCCGCCGCGGCCGGGGGAAATGCGGCGAGCCGAATCTCGGGCAGCCCGAACACCGCCGCTTCGGTCGCAATCACGTCGTCGCACGCGAGCGCCAGCTCGAAGCCCCCGCCGAGACAACGCCCATCGACCAAGGCGGCGGTCGGTGCCGGAAACGCCAGCAGTTGCCGAATCAGAGCGTGGGTTTCGGGAAGGACTTCGGCCATCTCCTCCGCCCGGTGCTCCTGAATCTTGGCGCCAAACGAGAACTCCCCGTTGGATCCTTCAATGGTCAGCCACTTCAAGCCCTGCTCGCGATTGACCTCTGAGATCGCCCGCCTGAGCGCGCTGACCATCTCCAGGGAGAGCAGATTGCCCCTCGGCGCGTTCATGACGATGCGACGCCACGAGCCGGTCCGCTCCGAGACACTTTCGACCAGCGCGCTCACTGAAGCGCCTCGACACTGGTGGTCGGCTGATTGCACACGAAGTCGCGACACACATACGCCGTCGCCTTGCCGTCGATGGCCGTCATCGAAGCCACCCATGGCATGTGAGCGGCCACGCGGTCGCGATCTCGGGGATCCACGATGACGCCGACCGCAAACGGGCGATAGCGCTGTTGCACGGCGCGCCAGAGCGTCGCGGTGTGCGGTTCGCCCCGCGAACCCAGAATGACGATCTGCTCGCCGCCGCTCGACGCGGTTGAGAGGGCGGCGCCCATCAACGGGACCGCGCGCCCTTGTTCGATCAGGCGCCCGGCGAACGATTCGATCGCGCGAGTGGCGCGGTCGGAGGACTCAGGCTCCCCCGTCAAATGCGCGAGCGTCAGCAGGTTCAACGCCGACACGGAGGTGGGCGACGGCTCGGCGCCGTCGTGGTCTTCCTTGGCTCTCAGCAGCACCGACGGATCGTTGCCTGTGGTGCTGAACCAGCCGCCGTCCACCTCGTCCCAGAACAGCTCGTCCTGCCGGCGCTGGAGCTCGCGCGCCCACGAGAGCCACTCCACGTCGCCGCTGGACTGAAAGAGCTCGAGCAAGCCCCAGATCAAGAACGCGTAGTCCTCGGCGTACCCCTCGATCGCCGTGTGGCCCGCTCGA
Source organism: uncultured Acidobacteriota bacterium (assembly GCA_963773045.1). Classification (GTDB taxonomy): domain Bacteria; phylum Acidobacteriota; class Vicinamibacteria; order Vicinamibacterales; family UBA2999; genus 12-FULL-67-14b. Next base: position 37,606 of record CAVYZT010000008.1, read on the forward strand.
TGACGGCGCATCAAAATCCTTTGGTCGGGCCGCCACATCGACTGCCGGAGAAACGACGCAGCCCTGATGGCCGTTTCAAGATGCCTGCCCACCGTAGCTTCAGCGGAGGTGGGCCGCTCGCCGACATCACTTTCGGCCCCATCGCCGTCCAGAAGCGCGCCACCGTCGAGCACGCGCGCGGCGCGCGCGAAGGCCGCAATCATCAGCCCGTTCCAGGCGGTCAGCACCTTGTCGTCCAGATGCGGCCGTGGCCGTTGCTGGCGCACGTCGAACAGGGTTTGCCGCGCCTTCATCAGGGTCTGAGCCACCGTGAGAGGCTCGAGGCCGCTCGCGCGAGCAAGGTCACCGATGGACAGCGCCGTGTGCAACAGGTTCTTCTGCCCGAACTCGTTTTGCGGATCGAACGGCGCATTGCCATTCGGCAGCAAGCCGTATCGGCCTTCGAAGAGCGCGCTGTCCGAACCGAGGATCCGCCGCACCTCATCCAGGCTCCAGATATAGAACGCACCTTCGGACTTGTGCGCGTGCGGATCCGTTGCGTGTTCAGGGGGCACGCTATCGGCGTCCTCAGCGGAGTAGAACCCACCGGCCGGGTCGGACATCTCTCGCCGCACGTACTGCAGCGTGTCTTGCGCCACCTGGGCGAAGAACGGATCGCCGGTCGCCTGTGCGGCCTCCAAATAGGCCAGGACCAGCTGCGCCTGGTCGTAGAGCATCTTCTCGAAATGCGGCACCCGCCAGGCGCCGTCGACCGAATAGCGATGGAATCCGCCGCCGATGTGGTCGCGCATGCCGCCAAGCGCCATCGCTCGCAGCGTTTCGGTCACCATGCGCAGCCAGATGTCGTCCCCCGTCCTCGTATGCTCGCGGAGCAGGAACAGCAGTTCGCTTGGACGAGGGAACTTTGGCGCATCGCCAAACCCGCCCCGCCGGCTGTCGAACGACTGCTGGAACTGCTGCGCAATTGCGGCCAGCGCGTTCGCGTCGGGTTTCCTCCGATCGGGCTGGCCCCGCGTCATGACGGCCAGGCGATCGACGATCTCTGACGCGGAGTGCACGACCTTGTCGTGCTCGTCTCGCCACGCCCGCGCGATCTGGAGCAGCACGTCGCGAAACGCGGGTCTCCCCCACTGCGAACGCGGCGGGAAGTAGGTGCCGCCGTAGAACGGCTTCAGGTCCGGCGTGAGCCAGACGCTCATCGGCCACCCGCCACCGCCGGTCGTCGCCTGCACGAACGTCATGTAGACGTGATCGACGTCCGGCCGCTCTTCGCGATCGACTTTGATCGAAATGAAGTGCTCGTTGAGCACCGCCGCAACATCGGCGTCTTCGAATGATTCGTGCGCCATCACGTGACACCAATGGCAGGTCGAATAACCGATCGAGAGAAAGATCGACTTGTTCGCCCGCCGCGCCGTGGCGAACGCCTCCTCGCCCCACGGGAACCAGTCGACGGGATTGTGCGCGTGCTGGAGCAGGTAAGGGCTCTGCTCGGCATTCAGGCGATTGGGCATCACTCGATCATACCGGCTCGCGCGTTGATATACTCCCTGGGTCCAGGTGGGGTGGGTGTGGGTCCCCGAATGTGACAATCCTCAAACAGTTCGTACGTCACAGCACGCTTCTGCTGGTCGTGACCGGCGTTTCGGCCGGAACCGCTTGCTCCGGCAAGTCATCGTCGGGTTCGAGTTCACCCAGCGCTTCGACGGCCCCTACGGCTCCGAGCCCTACCCCTCCTGCGCCAACGCCTCCCGCTCCGAGCGCGACCTGTCGAACCTATCCGACCGCCGCTTCTGTCACGACGGTGTCGGGCAACACGACGATGAACGCGTTGCTCTCGGGCGCCTTCAACCCGTCGACGAACACGTCCACGATCACGACGATGTTTGCCAACGGCGCGCCGTGCACGACGTCGGTGTTCATGTATCGATCGACCGCGGACTTTGTCGATGAGGTGCGGGTCGTGCCCGGACTGTCGATGCAGACTTCGTCGAGCACGACCAACACCGGCGCATGCGGTTCGGGCACAAACTCGGTGGCTTATACCTACGACGCGCAGCGCCGATTGATCTCGTTTACCAGCGGCGGATCCACCACGACTTTCACTGCATGGGACAGTTCGGGCCGGCCGACCGCCGGGAGCTTTCCAGGGACGACAATCGCCAACGTCTACAACGACGCAACGAGAACCTGGACGCAGACGCAGACGACTGGTGCGGCGACGGCGACTACGACGACGACGTTCGACGCCAACGGGGCGCAATTGACGATCGTCAACGTGAGCGGCGGCAACCAGACGACTACGACGTTCACCAACACGGCGACCGCGCAGGTCTGCAAGTAGGGCTAGCGAAGCTACGCCTCACACCGCCCGGAAAAAGGTGTCGGGTTCTTCGGCCGCGCACGATGGCCTCGCGCGTCGCGATTGTGGCCTCAGAACATGTTTAGAGCGCGGGATTACAATGACCGCATGTCGTCCGACCTCCCGCTAACGGGCAAGCGGGTCGCCATCCTCCTCGACGAACTCTACGAAGATGCTGAGCTCACGGTGCCGCGCGATGTGCTCACGCGCGCTGGCGCGCAAGTGGTCCTCATCGGTCCGTTCGCCGGGCGCACCTACACCGGAAAGAAAGGCGATCGTGCGACCTCCGATCGCGCGGCCGCCGGGGCTCAGGCCACCGACTTCGATGCCCTCGTGATTCCGGGCGGCTTCGCTCCCGATCGGATGCGGCTGATTCACGCGATGCTGGACCTCGTCCGCGATCTCATGGCGGCCGGCAAACCAGTCGGCGCCATCTGTCACGGGCCTCAGGTGCTGATCAACGCCAATGTGCTGCGCGGGCGTACGCTGACCTGTTGGCCGTCGATCGCGGTTGACGTGAAGAACGCGGGCGGTCGCTACGTGGACAAGCCCGTCGTTGAAGACGGCAACTTGATCACGTCACGTAAGGTTGAGGATCTGAGTCACTTCACTGACGCGCTGGTCCGCCAACTCACACGCGATGGCGAACCTTTGAACCCTTGAACCCTTGAACCTTTGAACCCTGGAACCCACTATTCCCAGGTGTCAGAAACCCGTCCCAGAATCCGGCCAAGATCGGGATTTCGCGCGGCGACATCCTGAAGGCGCGAATAGCTCGCCGTCATCTGCACGCCGTAGAGCAGAATCACGGCGCAGACATACACCCAAATCAAGAAGACGACGACGGCGGCGATCGATCCGTGAATCAGATTCCACGACGCAAGATCGCGGACGTACCAGGAGAAGCCGGCCAGGGCGACGCGCCAAGCCACACCGACGAGGATCGCGCCAGGCCAGACGTCGCGAAACCGGACGGGCGCGTTGGGAAGGTAGTAGAACACCAGCGCGACGCAGACGATGAGCAGCGCCGTGGCTGCATAGTCGGCGGAGACGCCGCTCAGCCACTGCAGGAGCGGCGAGGTCTCGGCGATGCTGCCAAACCAGCGCGTCTCGGCCATTCTCACGACGCTGGCGAGGCCGAGGCCGATGACCAGCGCGCCCCCGGCCGACAGCAGCATCACGAACGACACCAGGCGATGCTTCAGGAAGCTCCGCTGCATGTCGACTCGCCACGCGTGATTCACGGCGGACGTGATGGCCGAAAAGACGCCGAGGGCTCCCCAGATCAGTGCCAGCAGACTGCCGACGCCGAATTGGAAGGTCGACGATTGAAACGCGTCGAGCTGGCCGGTGATGAAATCGAATTGCCGCGGAAAGTAGCGGAACACGAACCGCACGACCTGCTCCCGCTCGTCCGGATTCGAGGTCAGCGAGCCCAGAATCAACAGCATCAACAGGAAGAGCGGAAAGAGCGACAGCAGCGCGTAGTAGGCGATTGATGCGGAGTGCGTGAGGACGTCGCTGTTGTAAAGGTCGACGAACGCCTGCCGCGCTGCTCGTCCGAGCAGGCGCAGGTGCAGGGCCAGCCGCTCGCGCGTGTTCCCCACCGGCTCTTCAGGGTTGAGCTAGCTTTGTCGCGGCCAGGCCAGCGGCGTCGAGCTGCCGACCGCCCGGCGCGTCTGCGATCGCGTCTGGCGCAGCTCGCTCACGCTCTTCACCACGCGCATGGCCTCGCGAACGATTGTCTGCAGATCCGGCTCGACGTCACGCCGGAACCGTCGTCCCCGCTCGGTGAAGAAGACGTAGCCGGCCACAGCTCCGACCAGTGCGCCAAGCACCGCTCCCCCGACGATCGTGTGGCGATCGGTCATCGAAGCTCCACTGTAGCGTATTCGTCCGCCGGAAGTCAGCCGCAAGCAACTTCTGCAACCGGGCCTGGCCCCATCACAGAAATTGCCTACAATTGGCGACGTGGAAAAACCGCCGGTCAAAGTCATCGTCAAGCCGGTGATCTCCGCGCTTCGCCAGGCGCCACCCAAGTCCGAAGACGAGTCGATGACGTGCGAGCGCTGCGGCGCCGAGATGTATCGGATGCACGCCGTCTGGCGCTGCCCGTCGTGCCGCTTCAAAACCGATTGCTGCGGCTGGTAGATGGACAAGCTCGAATCACACATCAATCTGCAGTCGCCCGAATTCCGCGCCAACGACGAGCGCATGCGGGCGTTGCTCGCCGAGTACCGAGCGCGCGTCGCTGAAGCGCAGCTCGGTGGCGGTGACAAATACCTGCAACGCCACCGCACTCAGGGAAAACTCCCCGTCCGCGAGCGAATCGAGAAGCTGCTCGACCCTGGGTCGCCATTCCTCGAGCTGTCGGCGTTGGCCGCGTGGGCGATGTACGACGGCGACGCGCCCGGCGCCGGTCTCGTCACCGGGATCGGCCGGGTGAGCGGCCGGGACGTGATGATCATCGCCAACGACGCGACCGTCAAGGGCGGCACGTACTACCCCATCACCGTCAAGAAACATCTCCGCGCGCAGGAGATCGCGCTGCAGAACCGGCTGGCATGCGTCTACCTCGTCGATTCGGGCGGCGCGTTCCTCCCGCTCCAGGCCGAAGTCTTCCCTGACCGCGAGCACTTCGGCCGCATCTTCTTCAATCAGGCGCGAATGTCCGCCCTCGGCATTCCGCAGGTGGCGGCGGTGATGGGGTCGTGCACGGCAGGTGGTGCCTATGTGCCCGCCATGTCGGACGAAACCATCATCGTCAAGAACACAGGGACGATCTTTCTGGGCGGACCGCCGCTCGTGAAGGCCGCGACTGGAGAAGACGTGACCGCCGAGGACCTCGGCGGCGCCGACGTCCACACGCGACTCTCGGGCGTCGCCGACTATCTCGCCGAGGACGACGAGCATGCGCTGCATCAGGCGCGGGCGATCGTCTCGACGCTCAATTCGGTCAAGCGGCTGCCGGCGGACATGACGGCGCCCGAGGACCCCGCTTACGATCCCGCCGAGCTCTACGGCATCGTGAATCTCGACCTGCGCAAGTCCTACGACGTGCGCGAGGTGATCGCACGCCTGGCAGACGGCTCGCGATTCGACGAGTTCAAGGAGCGCTACGCGCCCACAGTTGTCTGCGGCTTCGCCAGACTCCACGGCTTCTTGATCGGCATCGTCGCCAACAACGGCGTGCTGTTTTCCGAATCAGCGCTCAAGGCGACCCACTTCATCGAATTGTGCAATTTTCGAGGCGTGCCGCTGGTGTTTCTCCAGAACATCACCGGCTTCATGGTGGGACAGCAATACGAACGCGGTGGCATCGCCAAAGATGGCGCCAAGATGGTCCACGCCGTCGCCAATTCAGTGGTGCCGAAGTTCACGGTGATCATCGGCGGATCCTTTGGCGCGGGCAACTACGGCATGTGCGGCCGCGCCTACGAACCTCGCCTGCTCTGGATGTGGCCAAACGCGCGAATCTCCGTCATGGGCGGCGAGCAAGCGGCGTCCGTGCTGGCGACGGTCAAGCGCGACCAGCTCTCGCGCGAAGGATCCAGTCTGTCGCCAGAGGCCGAAGCCTCGATTCGCGATCCGATCCTCGCAAAGTACGACGCCGAGGGTTCGCCGTACTACTCAACGGCGCGGCTGTGGGACGATGGGATTCTCGATCCGGCCGAAACGCGATCGGCCCTGGCGCTCGGTATCTCGGCAGCATTCAACGCTCCGATTCCTCCGCCGCGGTTTGGCGTGTTCCGCATGTAATGTCGTACCACCTGTTGACCGTTCAGCGTGACGGCGGTGTCGAACGCGTCACACTCAATCGTCCTGACGTCCGCAACGCCTTCGACGAGCGGATGATCGAGGAGCTGACGCGCTGGGCCGGGGCTGCCCGTTTCGATCCAACCCTTCGGGTAGTGGTGCTCGCGGGCGCGGGCAAGGTGTTCAGCGCCGGCGCCGATGCGGCGTGGATGGCCAAGATGGCGGACTACTCGCACGACGACAACGTTCATGACGCCAAGGCCGCCGCCGAGATGTTCCTCTCGATCAACAGCATTCCCGCGGTCGTGATTGGACGCGTGCACGGCGCCGCGCTCGGGGGCGGGTGCGGGCTCGCCGCCGTCTGCGACATCGTCGTGGCCGAGGACAGCGCCGTGTTCGGATTCACGGAGACCAAGCTGGGGATTCTTCCTGCGGTGATTTCACCGTACGCCCTCGCAAAGGTCGGGCGGTCGGCCGCGCGCGAGCTGTTCCTGACCGGCATGCGGTTCAACGCCGCCAGAGCAAAGGAGATCGGACTCGTGCACCGCGTCGTCCCCGCAAGCGAGCTCGACGCGGCGGTACAAAGCTATGTGGACGAGGCGCTCTCGGCCGCACCAAGCGCGGTCGCCGCGGCCAAGGCGCTCATCGCGACCGTATGGGAACTGACGCCGGCAGAGGCCAAGAACCTGACGGCCGAGGCGATTGCCAAACAGCGCGTCACACCCGAAGGTCAGGAGGGGCTGAGGGCGTTTCTGAACAAGGCCAAGCCCGGATGGCTCCCGCATGATTGACGCGAATGCTTAAACGCGTGCTGATCGCCAACCGTGGCGAGATCGCGCTCCGGATCGTTCGCGCCTGTCGCGAGCTCGATATCGAAACCGTTGCCGTGTACTCCGATGCCGACCGGCACGCGCCTCATGTCGCGGCCGCCGATCAGGCCAGAAGAATCGGGCCGGGGCCGGCCCGCGAGAGCTATCTGAACATCGACGCTCTTCTCGCCGCGGCCAAAGAAACCGGCGCCGATGCCGTGCATCCGGGCTACGGCTTTCTCTCGCAAAACCCGGGATTCGCACGTGCCTGCCATCGAGCCGGTCTCGTCTTCGTCGGCCCGCCGGTCGAGGCGCTCGAGCACATGGGATCGAAGATCGGCGCACGGCGGCTGATGGCGAGCGCCGGCGTGCCGATCGTCCCTGGGGAGACGCCTGCGGATCAGTCAGACGAAGCGATGTTCGATGCGGTCAAGCGCGTGGGCTTCCCCGCGATGCTGAAGCCATCGGCGGGCGGCGGCGGCATCGGGATGAAGATCCTTCGCTCCGACACGGATCTCGCCGCGACGACGGCTGCGGCGCGGCGCGAGGCTCGCGCGGCGTTCGGCGACGACACGCTGTATGTCGAGCGATTGGTCGAGCGGCCTCGCCACGTCGAAATCCAAGTGCTGGCGGACAATCACGGGAATGTCGTTCACCTGTTCGAACGGGAGTGCTCGGCGCAGCGGCGTCACCAGAAGACGATTGAAGAGAGCCCTTGCCCAGCGCTGACGCCCACGGTACGAAGGCGCATGGGCGATGCCGCGATCGCCGCGGCGCGCGCCGCCGGCTACCGGAACGCCGGCACGGTCGAGTTCCTTCTCGAAGGCGAAGGCGACCACGCGCGCTTCTACTTCTTGGAGATGAACACCCGCCTTCAGGTCGAGCACCCGGTGACCGAATGCGTGACCGGCGTGGATCTGGTCCAGGCACAACTGCGGATCGCGGCCGGCGAGCCGCTCGCCTTCGTGCAGGCCGACCTGTCGCAGCGCGGCCACTCCATTGAGTGTCGTGTTTATGCTGAAGACCCAGCGCAGGGGTTCCTCCCGCAGGCGGGGTCGATCCTGCTCTATCGGGAGCCGCGCGGTCCTGGTATACGAGTCGATAGCGGGGTCGAGCGCGGGGTCGACGTCAGCGTTCACTACGACCCGCTGCTGGCGAAGCTGATTGTCTGGGCAGAAAGCCGGGAGACCGCCCGGTTGAGAGCCATCGCCGCCCTGCGCGAGTACGCAATCCTCGGCATCCGGACGAACATTCCGTTCCTGTTGAAGCTCCTCGAACATCACGCCTTCATCGACGGACAGCTCGATACGGGTCTCTTGGATCGCGAAGGCGCCAGCATCGCCGAATCGATCCCGGCGCCACCCGAAGATGTCGTCGCTGCCGCGATCCAAGCGCACCAACGAACTCTTGGCACCTCTGGCATTCCAGGCACCCACCCTTTCGGCACTCCTGGCACCCCTGGCACTCCAGGCACCTCAGGGACTTGGGATCCGTTCGGCACATTGAAGGGCTGGCGAGGCTAACGTGGCCGCCCTTTCCGTCGAATCCCTCGGCGACGGCTGGTACCTGGTTGGCGACGGCTCGCGCCGCTGGCAGGTCGCCGTCGCGTCGAGCGCCACCAGCCATTGGGTGTTTGTCGGCGGTCTGGTGACCCAGGTCAGCGCCGCCAGGGAGAACAAAGTCAGGGAACGCACGCGGGGCACGGCCGAAACGGGCGTGACGGCCCCCATGCCGGCGACCGTCGTCGCGATTCACGTGACTCCGGGCGAGACCGTCCAGGCAGGCGCCACGCTGATCGTGTTGGAAGCGATGAAGATGGAGATGCCGCTTCGCGCGCCACGAGGCGGTGTGATCAAGTCGATCCACTGCGCGACAGGCGAGCTGGTGCAGCCCGGGATCAACCTGCTGGAGTTCGAGTAATGCGTGCGATGCCCGATCGCGTCGCGCTCGTGGAAGTCGGACCACGCGATGGGCTGCAGAACGAGCCGGCGATCGTCTCGACCGCTGACAAGATCGCGTTCATCAACCAGCTCTCACGCGCCGGTCACTCGACGATCGAGGTTTCCGCATTCGTGTCCCCCAAGCGCGTCCCGCAGATGGCCGACGCCGCGGCGGTCTTTGCCGGCATTGACCGGCGTGTCGGCGTGCGATATTCGGCACTGGTTCCAAACCTCGCCGGCTTCGAACGCGCGGTAGCGGCCGGGGTCAGCGAGATCGCCATCTTCGCTGCCGCCTCTGAGACCTTCAGTCAGCGAAACATCAATCGATCGATCGGCGAATCGTTCGAGATCTATGCGGACATTTGCGGCGCCGCCGAGGCGGCGGGCCTCCGCGTGCGCGGCTATCTCTCCACGTGCTTCGGCTGTCCGTTCGAAGGGCATGTCCCGCCGAACCGCGTCGGCGAGTTGTCGGCACGCCTCATCGATCTCGGCGTGTTCGAAGTGGCGGTGAGCGACACGATTGGCGTCGCGCATCCCGGCCAGATCCCGATCGTTCTCGACGCGGTCACCGCCCGCGTGCCGGCCGATCGGATCGCGCTGCACTTCCACGACACACGCGGCACGGCGCTGGCGAACGTGCTCGCGGCGCTCGATTATGGCGTGACGACCTTCGACAGCTCTGCGGGTGGACTTGGCGGCTGTCCGTTCGCGCCAGGCGCGGCCGGCAATCTCGCGACCGAAGATCTGCTCTACATGCTCGATGGTCTTGGGGTAAAGACCGGTGTCTCGCTCGAGTCAGTGACGGCGGCGTCGCGGTTGATTGAGGATGTAATTGACCATCGTTTGCCCTCTCGATACCTTCAGGCTGGGCGAAGTTTTACCCAGTGATCGGTATTTTTTGCTGGTACCAGCCGGCCGAATTTACTCTACCCTGCCGCAATGTTGGACTAAGTCCCTACTGGTCAACTGCTTGGGCCTGCGGTATACTCGGTGCATCTCAACTCGGACTGAGCCTTAGTCTTACACCACGCCACTCTCCCAGGCGGCACGGCGTTTGATTCGGTTCCTAAAGATGCGTTTGACAGCGCACAGAAGGGATGGATGACGATGAGTGCCAAGATCTGGGTGCTCGCCGGGGTTCTCGCGGCGGCGGTACCGGTGAACGCGCAGCCTCAGGCGCCGCCTACCGCGGACGATCAAACACAAGCTATCGATACTAATAGGCACGACGGGCGTGACTCCGTCGGAGTATCGTCCGTCGGCGACATCGGCCTGTTTTTTGTGCCGACCGCCGACACCAACGGCCGTGGCCGCTGGCGCGGAAGCGCTTCGCGGACCTCTCGCAATGGCGTTCAGGGACAGTTGAACGTATCCGACTTCACGGCGTCGTTTTCTTATGGCCTCGCGAATCGCGCGGACGTGTTTGTTGCGTGGGATGCGATTCAGCGCGTCGATCGCGACATCAGCCCGCTGTTCGTGCCGACTGACTCACGCGGCGGCGGTATCGATTCGGCCGCTCCGTATGCGCGCGAAACGTGGAGCGGCAATCGCCGCGCCGATATCCGCATCGGCGCCAAAGTGAAGGTGCTCGATGAGCTGTCCGGTGCGCCGGTCAGCATCGCGATTCGCGGAGTGGGACGCCTGCCGACGGGCGATGCAGAGGACGGCGGCGGCGTTGGCGCTCCCAGGTATGGTGGCGAGGGGGTCGTGAGCCGTTGGGTCTCCAGCCGAGTCGTCTTGACAGGAACAGTGGGCGCCGAACAGCGGAACAATCCCAGTGACCCGGTCGTCGCTCAGGTCCCCCCACTGATGACCTGGGGCACCGGCGTCGGCTACCTTCCTGCCGAAACCATCCTGCTGCATGCCGAGTTCTTCGGTGAGCACCCGTTGAAGCGCGACACTACGAACCTCGATCAGGCGCTCGTCGCGACCGACGGCTCGTTCAGTCCGCTGCAGAATCTCGTCGACAACCATCGCGCCCTCGCGACCGGCGTGACCTGGATGGCCAAAAACGGATTCTTCCTCGGTGCCGCGGCGAAATTCGATTTCCCGACATTCGAGCGGGCCAATCGATCGACGTTCGCTGACTACACCGACATTCAGGTCCGGTTGGGATGGCGGCCTGGCCCGAAGAAAACGGCTATCGCCGAAGCAGCGCCGCCGCCGGCAGAAACTCCCGCACCACCCGTCGTGGCGCCACCGGCCCCGGCGCCGCCGGCTGAGACCCCGCGACCAGCTCCAGCCGCAGCCGCTCGCGAATTCGTGTTCGAAGACGTTTACTTCGACTTCGATCGCTACTCGCTGAGGCCCGAAGCGCTTCGCATCCTCGACGAGGCGGTGAACTCGCTCAATCAGACCAAGACCACGCGACTCGTCATCGAGGGACACACGTGCAACATCGGCACGGCGGAGTACAACCTGGCACTCGGCGAACGCCGCGCCAACTCCGTCTACAAATACCTGGTCGACCACGGTATCGCCACGACCCGCCTGAGAACCGTCACCTACGGCGAAGAGAAGCCGAAGTATGACAACTCGCGTGAAGAGACTCGCCGCATGAACCGGCGTGCGGCAATGGTCGTGCGAGTGGAGACCACGGACAACGATCCCCGTTAACACGGCCTGACACGGTTCATACAAGGGCACGGCGGCCACATCGGCCCCGTGCCCTTTCTATTTTCCCCGCCCATTCGGCTGATCCGGCGCGCCACTCGGACGTCTACCGTGGAGGCATGAACAACACATGGGCCAGCCTTTCGGATCAGATTGCGACCGCCGTCGAGCAGGCCTCGAGCTCGGTCGTACAAGTTCAAGGTCACCGGCGCCCCGCTGCGGGCGTGGTGTTCGCCGAGGGCCTTATCCTCACGTCCGCGACGACAGACGACGAGCGCGTCACGATTCACGCCGGTGATGCGCCACCCGTCGACGCGGTTGTCCTGGGGCGCGTCTCGAACATGGGCCTCACCATCGTCCACGCTGAAGGACTCGGGCGTCGGCCATTGCCAGCCGCGGCCGAACCCAAAGTCGGGAGTCTCGCCGTCGCGATTGGCCGGACGTGGAGCGGCAACGTCATGGCGACGCTGGCGCCGATCAGCGTCGTTGGTGGACCGCTTCGGACCGGGCGTGCGAGCAGCCTCGAACGGGTCATCCGCATTCAACAACCACCGCACGGCGCGCTGGCCGGCGGCGCTTTGATCGACGCCTCTGGACAAGCGCTTGGCATCATCACGTCGATGGCCATCCGCGGCACGACCGTCGTGATCCCGGCGAGCCTTGCATGGGCTGCTGGATCCCGAGTCAAGGCCGAAGGCGGAACCCGTCAGGGTTTTCTTGGCGTCAGCTCGCTCGCCGTTGAGCTGCCGGCGCGACAGAAGGCCGGCCGATCGCAGGACTACGGACTGCTCGTCAGCCACGTCGTGTCGGGGAGTCCCGGCGGAAGCCGGCGGCGTGCTGGTCGGCGATCTGATCGTCGCCTTCGACGGCGAAACCATTCAGGAAGCCGGATGAGCTGGTGACGCGCTTGCGCGGAAACAAGCTGGGCACACCCGTCCCGCTCACCGTCGTCCGCGGTACGGCATCTCATGAACTCGTGGTGACGGTAGGTGAACGGCCGCGAAGGTAAGCTGGGATCCTCGTGTCCCCTCGCCTGCGAGTGTTCCTGAGCGGTCAAGCGAGCGACGAAATCGAGGTCCTTCGCGAGCGGCTGGGCGCCGATCCGAATCTCGAGCTGGTCGCGCGAATCGAACTGGCCGATGCCGTGATCACGCTCCCGCCGGCGGCTCGCCAGCAAGAACCGCTGATGGAGTCGCTCACCGCGCGTGAGCTCGACGTGCTCGGGCTGGTGGCCGACGGGTTGCCCAACCGCGAGATCGCACGGGCGCTCGACATCAGCGAGCACACCGTGAAGTTTCACCTCGCGTCGATCTTCGGCAAGCTTGGTGTGTCGACGCGAACCGAGGCGGTGCAGCGTGGACTGCGGCTTGGAGTGATAGCGATTTGATCGACGCCGAATTGTTCGACGCGTATTCGACGGCAGTGATGTCCGCGGTCGAGAGGATCGGCCCCTCTGTCGTGAAGGTCGATGTGGAACTGCCCTCCAGGTCCGGGCGGCGCGGCCAGCCACGCGGCGCACAGGGCTCGGGGTCCGGTTTTGTCTTTGCGCCCGACGGGCTGATCCTCACCAACAGCCACGTCGTTTCGGGCGCCGCCAAGATTCGCGTCACGCTTCCCGATGGGCACGACCTGCTTGCCGACCTGGTTGGCGACGACCCACATACCGATCTCGCGGTACTCCGGGTCACGGCTCGGGACATCGTCGCTGCGCCGTTCGGCGATTCCTCTTCACTCCGGCCCGGGCAGCTGGTGATCGCCATTGGCAACCCGTTTGGCTTCCAGCACACGGTGACCGCCGGCGTAGTCAGCGCGCTCGGCCGATCGCTTCGAGCCCGCACCGTGCGGCTCATGGAAAACCTGATTCAGACCGATGCGGCGCTCAATCCCGGCAACTCCGGCGGCCCGCTCGTGACGAGCGCGGCCAAGGTCGTCGGCGTGAACACGGCGGTGATCCTCGGTGGTCAAGGCATCGCCTTTGCGGTGCCCATCAACACCGCACGATACGTGGTGTCAGCTCTGCTCCGCGACGGCCGGGTCCGGCGAAGTCATCTCGGTGTGGCCGGTCAGGACAACTCGATTCCTCGCCGACTGGTCCGCGAGCACAGGCTGCCGAACGAACAAGGCGTGACGATCACGGCCGTGTCTGAAGGCACGCCTGCTGAAGAGGCGGGCCTGCGTGCCGGCGACCTGATCGTGGACTTCGCCGGCGAGCCCGTGTCGAGCATCGACGACTTGCACCGGCTGCTCACCGAAGAGCGGATCGGCGAGATCGTGCCGGTTCGCGTGCTGCGCCGCGGCGAGCTGCGCCGCGTGCTGGTGGTTCCGCGCGACGTCGCGTCGTGATCGCTGACATCATTTCGCGTCCAACACGTCGTTCTACCTTCCAGCCGCGACGCGCGCTAATGTCGCCTCCAATTTGGCCAGTCGCGCACGCAGGTCCGCATTCGCCTGATCCAGCCGCGCGATCTGCCTGCGCAACTCGGCGTTGACCGCCTCCTGCGGACTTGCCAGCCGCTGCGGCGCCGCTAACGACCCGGCCGTGCCCGTTCCGCTGGCAATGGGCGCGGTGGCGGTACCCAACTGCCCGTTGGCGTCGATGAATACTTGCACCGCGCTGCCAGTCAACTGCGTGCCGCGAATCCCCGCGATGAAGGTTCGGTTCTGCCCGCTGCTGCCGTCGTAGGGCAGACCGATGCGGATGGTGTTGGTGTCGGTGTCCGTGCCGTAGACCCCTCCGCCCAGGAACACATTGTAGGAGCCGGTGGTCGCATAGCCGCCCGCCCCGAAGCCGAACGCCGCGTTGTAGTGGCCCGTGGTGCTGGATTCGAGCGCCGCAGCGCCGCTGGCGGTGTTGTTGTAACCGGTCGTGTTGCCCATGAGCGCATACAGCCCACTGGCTGTGTTCTGGATACCGGTGGTGTTGGAATGGAGCGCCAAAGATCCGCTGGCCGTGTTGGCGTCGCCCGTGGTGTTGGCATAGAGGGCCCCTGCGCCGGTGGCCGTGTTGTCGGCGCCGGTGGTGTTGGAATAGAGCGACACAGTTCCGTTAGCGACGTTGTCGGTGCCGGTCGTATTGGAGTAGAGCGCCAACGCGCCGTCGGCCGTGTTGAGGGAGCCCGTCGTGTTGGCAGGCAGCGCCGACGCGCCGCTGGCCGTGTTGAAGTAGCCCGTGGTGTTGGCCTTGAGCGCGTCGAAGCCGACGGCCGCGTTCTCGTGTCCCGTCATGGCGAGGTTCCCGGCATTCATCCCGAGAAACGTGTTTTGCGCACCAAAGTTGTGGAGGAACAGCGCGCCGTTCTTCGTCACGTTGCCCGCGGTGGCGGTCGAGGGGACCAGGTCGAGATTCCCCGCGCCGATCGTCTGGGTGGCAGCAAACGTATTCGCGCCGAGCGAGGCAAAGCTGAAGCTGACCTCACTGGCCGCGACGCATCCGACGCAGGCCACGTCGGTCGCCGCGCCGCCCTCGCTGGCGCTCGCGGCGTAATTGAACGCCACTTTGACGGCGGTCACCGAGTCGTTCCCCAGTTCCGAGGTGCCGACCGCATTGGGCGCGAGGTCGCTCGCGGTCAGAGAGTCGTCGATGACTTGCGTCGTGCCGACTGTATTCGGACCGGTGGGCGGAAAGGGTCCGCTGCCCAGTTTGCCCGACGCGTCGATTAGCACCGCGTCGCCGCCGGTGACCGTCGTGCCCCGAATTCCGGCGATGAAGGTCTTGTTCTGCCCGGCGCCGGTCCCACTGTCGTAGGGCAGGCCGATGCGAATCGTGTTCGTGTCAGTCGCCGCGCCGGTGACGTCCGCGCCGAGGAACAGATTGTAGGAACCGGTCGTCGCGTAGTAGCCGGCAATCGAGCCGAGCGCCGTATTCTTCGCGCCCGTGGTGTAGAAGAGCGCATTCGTGCCAGTGGCCGTGTTGTCGGCGCCCGTGGTGTTGGCGTAGAGCGCATTCGTGCCGCTGGCGGTGTTGTAGTTGCCAATGGTGTTGTTGTAGAGCGCGCCATTGCCGCTGGCCGTGTTGGAGTAGCCCGTGGTGTTGGAGACGAGCGCACTCCTGCCGCTGGCTGTATTGGCGTAGCCCGTGGAGTTGGAAAAGAGCGCGCCGGCGCCGTTCGCTGTATTGTCGGCGCCCGTGGTGTTGTTGTAGAGCGCATTCATGCCGTTGGCCGTGTTGTAGTTGCCGTTGTTCAGATAGAGCGCCTGAACGCCAGTCGCTGTGTTGTTGCCACCCGTAGTGTTGGAGAAGAGCGCCTGATAGCCGCTGGCCGCGTTGTTGCCGCCCGTAGTGTTGGAAATGAGCGCGTTGACGCCATGGGCGGTGTTGTAGCCGCCCGAGGTGTTGGACTTCAGCGCCTGAAAGCCGCTCGCCGTGTTGTGGCTGCCGGTCGTGTTGCTGCTGAGGGCAAGCGTGCCAATGGAGGTGAGGTACGGATAGCCCAGGTCTTCCCGCACCGTCAGCGGCGAAGGCCCGCCAGCGGAGTGTGGGACCGTGGCGGCTGCCGATCCGAGAGCGGGTCTGCCAGTCGAGGCGGGCGGCCGTTCTGATGCGTCGGTGGGCGATGGCGCCCCAATGAGGGCTGCGCTGCGAGACGCGAAATCCTCGCCTTGGCTTGCGACGACAAACGCGTCGCCGATTCGGCGGACCGGATCCACGACCGTCAGTCGATACGTGCCGGGCGTGGTCGGGAGCGCGGGCGGCAGCGCGACTTCAATCTGGGTGTCCGTCGCGCCTGGGAGCAAGGGGATCGGGGTTCCCTCGATGGTGACGACGAGGTGCGGGCCCAACCCGGCGCCAGTAATGGTCAGCACACCGGATTGGCTGTCGACCGTGACGCGATGAATCGTCGGCCTCGTCGCATCGGGTTGTGCCGCAGCAGAGCCCGCCACCACCAGGATCCCAATCCACGTCAGCGC
Source organism: uncultured Acidobacteriota bacterium (assembly GCA_963773045.1). GTDB lineage: Bacteria > Acidobacteriota > Vicinamibacteria > Vicinamibacterales > UBA2999 > 12-FULL-67-14b. Next base: position 53,994 of record CAVYZT010000008.1, read on the forward strand.
CGCACACAGAAGGTTTCGCATCAGAACCTCGCGGCTCTATACGCGCGGGTCGCGGGAGAAATGGCTCAGACGTCTTGGCGCAGGCAGAGGGTTCTTACCTAGGGGGAAGCGATCGCGTTCAGGTCCGGGTCAGCTCTCGATACAACCACCCTTTCGCGACCGCCCACTCACGCTTGACCGTGGCCGGCGAGGTCGAGAGTGCCGCGGCCGTCTCCTCCACCGTCAATCCCGCAAAGAAGCGCAACTCGACAATGCGCACCTGATCCGGGTCGAGCTCGCCGAGCTTGACCAGGGCGCGATCGAGCGCCAACGCGTCGACCGCATCGACCTGCTCGGCTGCCGTCGGCTCGCGCACCTCGGTCAGCCCGAGGTGAATCGTCTTGCCGCCGTGTTTTTCGCGCAGGTGACGCCGCGCGTGATCGACCAGAATGCGGCGCATCATCTGCGCAGCGATGGCGAAGAAATGTCCGCGATTCTGCCAATCGACTTCGCGCTGCCGAAAGAGCTTGATGTACGCCTCGTTGACGACAACCGTCGTTTCGAGCCGATTGTGCCGCCATTCGCGCGCCAGCTGGCGGGAGGCCAGGGTCTTGAGCTCGTTGTAGACAATCGGAATCAAGCGGTCGAACGCCTCGCGGCTGCCGGCCTGCCATTCGTGAAGAATGCGGGTGATCTCGGCGGGTGGCGGCCTGTCTCCGTCCATCAGCGAGGCGAGTTAAGCACGCCCGCGGCGAACGCGTAAAGGACAGCGCCACCACGAGCATTTGCTACGATGACGGCTCGCCCATGAGTTCCGATCCCGGAGCGTGGCAGCGGCTGAAAGACGTCTTCGGCGAAGCGCGCGCGCTGCCGGAGGATCGCCGTGCGGGCTATCTCGATGAAGCATGTGCGTCGGACCAGGGGCTGCGGTGCGAAGTCGAAAGCCTGCTGGCGTCGTACGAGACAGCGGAGGACTTTCTCGAACAGCCTGCCGCGCAGGTGTTCAGCCACCTCTCCAGCTCCGGGCCGCTCGACGGCCTGACCATCGGTCCGTACCAGATCGGCTCCCGAATCGGGGCGGGAGGCATGGGCGAGGTCTACAAGGCGCTCGACACACGCCTTGGCCGCCACGTCGCGATCAAAGTGTTGCCGGCACATCTTGCCGCCGATCCCCTGGGGCGCGAACGATTTGAACGCGAGGCGCGCGCCGTCGCCGCGCTCAACCATCCGCACATCTGCACGCTCTATGACGTCGGCACTCAGGACGGCGTCAACTTCCTGGTCATGGAGTTTCTCGAGGGCGAGACGCTGGCCGCGCGACTGTCGAACGGCCCTGTGCCACTACCGCAAGCGCTCGAGTACGCGGCACAAATCGCGTCGGCGCTGGACCGGGCGCATCGCGCCGGCATCGTTCACCGCGATCTCAAGCCCGGAAATGTGATGCTCACGCCGGGTGGCGCGAAGCTGCTCGACTTCGGCGTGGCCAAGCTGAGTGCGAACGTTGTTTCGGCGGGCACGACGCCGCCATCTGAACTGACCGGACCCGGCGCCATCCTCGGCACCGCACAGTACATGGCGCCGGAGCAAGTTGAAGGCAACGACGCCGACGCTCGCAGCGATCTGTTCGCCTTTGGCGCCGTCCTTCACGAAATGCTGACCGGACAAAAGGCATTCGATGCACCGAACAACGCCCGGCTGGCGGCGGCGATCCTCTCGTCGCAGCCGCCTCGCGTGAGCGTGCTCCAACCCGGAATCCCGGCCTTCGTCGACGACATCGTCGGTCGCTGTCTGGCGAAGGAGCCTGCCGGGCGCTGGCAGACGGCGCGTGATCTGCTCACGGAGCTCGAGCACTCACGGGCCGGACGGCAGTCACGGAGCGAGCAACGCCTCGAAGCCCACCACATCCTGTTGGACTCCTCCAAGAGCAAGAGGAAGCAAGCACGGTTGCGGCTCGGAGCGGCCGCCGCTCTGCTCGCCGCCGGCGTGGCCGCGTCTGCATACTTTCTGGCGGACCGCCGCAACTCGACACCGCCAGGAACAGTGGCAGCGCGATCGGTTGCCATTCTCCCGTTCAAGCCGCTCGTTCCCGAAGCCCAGGATGACGATTACATCGGGCTTGGCCTCGCCGAGGCGCTGATCACCGAACTGAGCGCGTTCCGGTCCATTGCGGTGCCTCCGCTGAGCGCGACCAGCCGCTACGGCCCCGGTCGCGATCCGATCGCTGCGGGGCGCGACCTTGGCACCGAACTGGTGCTCGACGGCGCGATTCAACGCTCGGCCGACCGGCTCCGCATCAATGTGTCACTCATACGGGTCGCCGACGGCTTGACGGTCTGGGCGGATCGCTTCGACGCCCCGTGGACCGACGTGTTCCGCGTCGAAGATTCGATCGCGGAGCAGGTGGGCCGCGCGCTGGCTGTGGTGTTGTCAGGGGAAGCTCGAGCGCGCGTCCTCCGTCGTCGCACCGAGAACGTCGCCGCGTACGAGGCGTACCTCAAGGGCCGGCATTTCTGGAACATGAGGACCATCGACGCCCTGCAGCGCGCGCTCGTGTATTTTCAACAGGCTATTGACCTGGACCGAGAATATGCGCCGGCGTACGCCGGGCTGTCGGACACGTACCAGATGCTCGGGTCGATGCCGTACGCCGTGATGCCCGCAGCCGAAGCCGCCTCGAAGGCCAAGGCGGCGGCGCATAAGGCCCTTGAGATCGACGACACATTGGCCGAAGCGCACGCGTCGCTGGCCTTTGTCACGTATGCGTTCGACTGGCAGTGGGCGGATGGCGAACGAGAATTCCGGCGCGCGATCGAATTGGATCCGGCCTACGCGACCGCTCGACTCTGGTACGCCGGCTATCTGGGGCTGGTCGGGCGCGTGAACGAAGGCATCGTCGAAGCCGAGCGCGCGCGAGCGCTCGATCCGCTGTCGCTCATCGGCACCTACCAGGTCGGGCTGGCACACTACTTCGCGCGGAGGTATGACGTTGCGGAACAGTTCGCGAGAAAGTCGCTGGAGATCGACGCGAATTTTCCGTCCGGGCGAAGACTCCTCGCACAAGTGTTCGCCGCCACGGGGCGTCACGCCGAGGCGCTCGTCGAATTCAAGCAGCTGAACGATACGTCGCGCGGCAACTGGCTGCACATGGCGCTGCTCGCGCAGGCCTACGGCCGCACCAACGATCATGCGAACGCGCGCGAGATTCTCGGCGGGATGATCGAGGCGTCGAAGACGCGCTTCGTGCCGCCGGCCCAGATCGCGATCGGGTACATCGGCCTCGACGATCGTGACGCCGCATTCGCCTGGCTCGAACGCGCGCGCGCGGAGCACTCGCAAGTCCTGACGTTCGTGAAGATGGATCCGATGTTCGATTCGTTACGGGCCGACCCCCGATACGCCGAGTTGATCCGGCGCATAGGGCTCACGCCGTGACGGTCTCTCCTCGAATCGGAACTCGGAGAGTGTGCATTCGCGCTCTACTTGCCGGCTGCTCTCCGCGTCACGAGCGCCTTCAGCTCAGCGAGCTGCGCACGCAGCTCTGCGATGGTGGCCTGCTGATTCTGCAACTGCGCCTGCTGAACGCGCAGTTGTTGCTGAACTTGAGAGACTGAAATGGTCCCGGTCCCGCTCACCATCCCCGGAGTGAGCGTACCCAACTGCCCGTTGGCGTCGATGAAGACTTGCACCGCTGGTCCGGTCAGCTGCGTGCCATGAATCCCGGCGATGAAGGTCTGATTCTGCCCAACCGTGCCGTCATACGGCCCGCCAAGACGGATGGTGTGGCTGTCGGACGACGTGCCAGTGACTCCGGCGCCCAGGAACACATTGTAGGACCCCGTCGTCGCGCTGACACCGGCCGCCTGGCCGAGCGCCGTGTTGGAGGAGCCCGTCGCGATACTGAGCGCATCGGTGCCGACCGCGGTGTTGTTGTCGCCCGTGCTAGAGGTTAGCGCCCCGTAGCCGCTGGCCGTGTTCCGGCTACCGACGATGTTGGAAAAGAGCGCCAGGCCGCCGCTGGCCGTGTTGTACGGGCCTGTCGTGTTGGAAAAAAGCGATTGATCACCGCTCGCCGTGTTCCCCTCGCCGGTGGTGTTGGAAGAGAGCGCTCGAACTCCGGTGGCCGTGTTATGGCGCCCGGTCGTGTTGGAATAAAGCGCCCGATACCCGCTGGCCGTGTTGTCGAAGCCCCCGATGTTGGAAAAGAGCGCCTCAACGCCGGTTGCCGTGTTCCTGGGCCCAGCCGTGTTCGAATAGAGCGCCTGATACCCGCTGGCCGTGTTGTTGGAGCCATTGGTGTTGGAATAGAGCGCTCCCCTGCCGCTGGCCGTGTTGTTACCGCCCGTGGTGTTGGCAAACAGCGCCTCAACTCCGGCGGCCGCGTTGCTGAACCCAGTCGTGTTGGAATAGAGCGCCTGATACCCGCTGGCGGTATTGGATGAGCCCGACGTGTTGGACGCAAGCGCCGCGTAGCCGCTGGCCGTGTTGAACCCGCCTGCAGTGTTGGAATAGAGCGCTCCCCTGCCGTTGGCCGTATTCTGGCCACCCGTGGTGTTGGCAAAGAGCGCCTCAACTCCGGCGGCCGTGTTGGACGAGCCCGAGGTGTTGGACGCCAGCGCGTTGACACCGTTGGCGGTGTTAAAGCTGCCATTGTTCAAAAGGAGTGCCTGCGCCCCGGTGGCCGTGTTGGACAAGCCCGACGTGTTGGACGCCAGCGCATTGAGGCCCGTGGCGGTGTTGTAGGTGCCCGACGTGTTGGCCGTCAGCGCCTGATAGCCGCTCGCCGTGTTGTGGCTGCCCGTGGTGTTGTTGGTGAGCGCCAGCGTGCCGATGGCCGTGAGGAACGGAAAGCCCAAGTTTTCGATCACCAACGGGGACGGCCCACCGGCGGAGCGTGGCCCCGTTGGGGCGGTGGATCCGAGGGCGGGTCTCTGAGTCGCGGCGGATGACCCTCCCGATGCCCCGACGGGCGACTCCACCCCACCGAGGGGCACGCTCCCGGACACGAACCCACCCGGGCTTGCCACCACAAAACTATCGCCCACGCGCCGCACCGGATCGCCGACTGTCAGCCGGTACGATCCGGGCGTCATCACCAGCGCCGCGGGTGCCACGACATCGAGGCGCGTTTCTGATCCGCCGCCCAGCACGGTAACCGGTTGGCCATCGAGGCTCACCACCGGCTCCTGGCCGAAGCCAACCCCCGTGATCGTCAGCACTCCCGTGTCTGCGGCGAGCGTGACGTTGTAGATCGTGGGTCTGGGGACAGATTGCGCCGCAGCGGAAGGACCGACTGCGAGCGTCGCGCAGATAACTAGCGTGATCTCACGAAGGAAGTTTGGCATCGGCGCTCCTCTTGAATGCACCCGACTCTTCACGTCCGACATCGGCAGCGGCTTCGCGTTTATTACTTCCTCGCCGCTGTTTCCCTCAGTAGGGCTTCCAACTTGGCCAGCCGCGCACGGAGATCCACGAGCGCGGTCTGCTGGTCCCACACCTGCCGCTGCAACGCGGCAATCGTTGCCTGCTGCGCCTTCTCCGGCTGCGGAACCACCATCGACCCGACCGTGCCCGTCCCGTTGGCCATCGGCGCGGTGAGGGTCCCCAACTGGCCGTTGGCATCGATGAACACTTGCACCGCTGGTCCGGTCAACTGCGTGCCGTGAATCCCGGCGACGAAGGTCTGATTCTGCCCGACCGTGCCGTCATACAGCCTGCCAAGACGGATGGTGTGGCTGTCGGAGTTGGCGCCTGTGACCTCGGCGCCCAGGAACACATTGTGGGAGCCCGTCGTCGCACTGGCACCGGCCAAAAGTCCGAGCGCCGTGTTGGAGGAGCCCGTAGCGTTGATGAGCGCATCGGCGCCGACCGCGGTGTTTTCGTCGCCCGTGCTGCCATAGAGCGCCGCGTAGCCGCTGGCCGTGTTGAACAAGCCCGTAGTGTTGGCAAAGAGCGCTGCAGTGCCGCTGGCCGTGTTGAACAAGCCCGTGGTGTTGGAATAGAGCGCTCGATAGCCGCTGGCCGTGTTCTCGACGCCCGTGGTGTTGGAATGGAGCGCGTGGTACCCGCTGGCCGTGTTGGAACCGCCCGTGGTGTTGGCAACGAGCGCCTCAAATCCCGCGGCGGTGTTTCTGGGCCCAGTCGTGTTGGAATAGAGCGCCTGATACCCGCTGGCCGTGTTGTACGAGCCCGAGGTGTTGAACACCAGAGCGTTGCCACCATGGGCTGTGTTGAAATCGCCATTGTTGAACAAGAGCGCCTGCGCCCCCGTGGCTGTGTTGAACGAGGCCGACGTGTTGGACGCCAGCGCGTTGAGGCCAGTGGCGGTGTTGTAAGTGCCCGACGTGTTGGCCGCCAGCGCCTGATAGCCGCTCGCCGTGTTGTGGCTTCCAGTGGTGTTGTTGGTAAGCGCTAACGTGCCAATCGCGGTGAGATACGGAAAGCCCAAGTTTTCTATCACCAGCGGGGACGGCCCACCAGCGGAGTGCGGCCCCGTTGGGGCCGGGGATCCGAGGGCGGGTCTCCGAGTCGCGGCGGATGACCCTCCTGATGTCTCAGTAGGCGACGGCACCCCACTGAGGGGCACGCTCCGAGACACGACATTTCCACCTTGGCTCGCCACCACAAAGCTATCGCCCACGCGCCGCACCGGATCGACGACCGTCAGCCGGTACGATCCGGGCGTCATCACCAGCGCCGCCGGTGCCACGACATCGAGGCGCGTTTCTGATCCGCCGCCCAGCACAGTAACCGGTTGGCCAGCGAGGCTCACCACCGGCTGCTGGCCGAAGCCAACCCCCGTGATCGTCAGCACTCCCGTGTCTGCGGCGAGCGTGACGTTGTAGATCGTGGGTCGGGCGACGGACTGCGCGGCTGCGTAAGGACCGAGCGCCATCGTCGCGCAGATGACCAGCGTGATTTGACGAAGGAAATGTGGCATCGGATCACCTCTTGAATGCGTCCTTAGTCGCCCGACCGCGGTTGGCCGATTCTATGTCGCTCCTGCTTGTATCTGCGGAACGTCTGTACGAAGAGCGCTTACGGTGTGTGAGGTGCCGTGTGCCCAGAACGCACCGGCAGCGATCGCACGAACTCTGCCACCGCGTCCCAGTAGGCGTTCCCGTTTCGCGGCGCAGCGTCGTTGTGATCGCCACCAAGAATGGTAACGAACCGCTTCGGGCCTGGCACGGCCTCGTAGAGTCGCTGCCCCAACCGATACGGGATCACCGAGTCGGCGTCGCCGTGCAGCACCAGCGCCGGCGACCGCACGCTCGCCATCCAACGTGCCGTTGGGAATCGATAGCTCGACACCCACGAGAGCAACCACAAAACGGGATTGGTTTCGAGCACGGCGCGCATCGATGGAAAACCTGCTTCGAGAACGACTCCGTCTGGAGCGCGCATCGCGGCGGCATACGCGGCCATCGTAGTGCCGAGAGACCGGCCCCAATAGACCAGTTTCAGATCCGGGCGCCTCAGCCGGTCGTGCACCAGCGCGATCGTCGCGTCGACGTCGCGATAGAGCCCAAGCTCCGAGGGTCGACCCGTGCTGAGCCCGTAACCACGGTAGTCGACGGCGATCACGTCGAATTGGTGACGCGACAACCCGATGAGCGCATCGGACCAGATCGACAGATTGCCGCCGTTGCCGTGAAAGTAGACGACCTGCGCCTGGGCATCGGCGCGCGGCAGGTGCCACACGTGGATCCGTTCGCCATCGGCGGTCGTGATCGTGAGCGGCACGTACGGGATGCCGTACCGAGCGGGCGTCTCGTCTTCGCCGCCGAGCGGGAAAAAGGCAAGGCTGGGCTCAACGAGCCGCACGAGGCCAGCGACCACGGCCAGCACGATGCCCGCCAGAATCAACCCAATCAGCGGCCCCACAAGCAAGCGCGAGCGAAAGACGAACGCCAAAAATCAGGCCGGGCCCGTCTCACTGGTCGGTGAGCGCGATCATCGGATCGGTCCTCGCCGCGCGCCGCGCCGGCAGCAGGCACGCGGCCAGCGCCACGACGGCCAGCAGCACGGCGACTCCTCCGACGATTCGAGGGTCCATCGCGCCCACTTCGTACAGCTGTCCTTGAATCGTCTGCCTCAGCAGGAACGATCCGGCAAGACCGACCGCGGCGCCAAGCAGCACGATCAGTGTGCCTTCCCGAAGAACCAGGCCAAAGATGTTGGCCGATGCGGCGCCGAGCGCCATGCGAATCCCGATCTCGCGACGTCGCTGTGACACTTGATACGCGAGCACTCCGTAGATTCCAATCGCCGCGAGGAACAAGGCGACGATGGCAAAGCCGCCGGCCAGAAGCGTCGGCGTCCGCCGATCGATCACCGAGCTGGACAGCCGGTCCTCCATCGTCTTCACTCCGTAGAACGGTAATTCGGGATCGATTTGCGCAATTTCACGGCGGACGGCGCTGAGGACGGTGTCGGGCGCCTGCGCGGTGCGGATGGCGAATCCCAGTGTTCGCTCTGGACGTTGCCGCAAGGGCGAAAAATAGGCGCCCACCCGTTTGTTGCCCGACGAATCAACCAGGCCTCGGAACCGCATCGGCGCGATGACGCCGACAACGGTGATCATCTGGTCGTCCGGCGGCTTCTGCAACAGATCGTTGACGTTGGATGGGAAGTACATGCGCCTGCCCAAGGCATCGCCCTTCGGCCAGAAGCGACGCGCCAGCGTTTCATCGATGATGAGCACCCGTCGTATGGCTTCTGTGTCATTGGCGTCGAAGAACCGTCCGCTGATGAGCGTCGCGCCCATGGCCTCCAGGTAACCATCGCTGGCGCTCAACTGACTCGGCGAGATGAGCGACTCCCCCGGCGACATCTGATAGCCCTCGGCCAGGATCACGCTGTCGCTGTAGTTGCCGCTGAACGGCAACGAGGTCGTGGCGCCGGCCGTCTGCACGCCGGGAATCAATCGAATCCTCTCAAGGATCCGCGTCGAGGCCGCCCGGACCGCGGTGTCGTCGGCATAGCGGGCCGTCGGCAGTGACACCGTTCCTGTCAGCAGGTGGTCGGTCCGGAACCCCGGATCGATGCTCAGCACGCGCTCGAAGCTCGCCAGCAGCACACCGGCGCCGACCAGGAGCATCAACGCAAACGCCACTTGACTGGTGACCAACACGCGGCGCATGAGACGAGGACCCCGCCCCTGCGTGCCGCTGCGACCCTCGTCGCGCACCGACTGCGCCAGGTTGGTGCGGCGCGCGGCCAGCACCGGTATGAGGCCCACAGCTAGCCCGACCAGGGCCACGAGGACAATCGTGAAAAGCACGACGCGCGAATCGATTGCGATGCCGCTACCGCTCGGGAGTTGATCGAATCCGAGGAACGGCGCCGCTTTCAGTCCCCACCAACCCAGGGCGAGGCCGGCGCCGCCGCCGAGAAGGGCCAGCATCAACGACTCGGTGATCGCCTGTCGGGCCAGCCTCCCGAATCCGGCGCCGAGGGCCTGACGCGTGGCGATTTCACGCAGCCGGCCGGTGGCGCGAACGAGGACGAGGTTCGCGATGTTCACGCAGCCGATGAGGAGCACGAAGATCGCGCCGCCCCACAGCATGTTCAGCGTCGATCGCGTTTCGCCGACAAGATTGCTCTGGAAGTCAACCGCCAGCGTGCCGAACTTCGCGTTCTTTAGAATCTCCTGCCACTTGGGGAAGCGCTCGAAGTTGGCGGCGTTGATGGCGTCGAGCTGGCTCTGGGCCTGCGCGAGCGTGGCGCCAGGCTTGAGCCGTCCCATCTGCTGCCAGTTGTTGCTGTGCCGCGCGTCATCCGATTTCTCCCGCGGGCTGAACGCCGCGGGCCGCAACAGTTGAATGTCGGGATTGATGAAGCGATAGCCCGGCGGCATGACGCCGACGATGACGAACGGCTCGCCGCCCAGGCGCACGTCCTTGCCAATGACATCGTCCCGGCCGCCGAAGGTTCGCTGCCAGAAGCCGTGCGTGAGAATGACGACCTTCTCTTGCCCCAGTTCTCCTTGGTCATCGGTGAAGAGTTGGCCGCGGAACGGCTGAAGGCGGAGGACCTTGAAGAACGATGGCGTCACGAACATCGCCTGGACGCGCTCGGCCTCTCCGGTCGGTCCGCTCAAGGTCACGCCTTGTTGCCGGAACATCGCAATCGAGTCCAGCGCAGGCATGCCGGCGATGCGGTCGAAGTAATCGGGCACGCCGTTGTCGGCGATTTCGACGCCCGCCCCCGGGTAGCGGTTGAAGATGCGGACGAGGCGATCCGGCTCGTCGAACGGCAGAGGCTTCAGCAGCACGCCGTCCACAATCGCGAAGATCGCCACGTTCGCCGCCAGGCAGAGGGCGAGCGTCGCAATGGTGGTCAGGGCGAAGCTGCGGTCCTTCCACAACGTCCGCAGGGCAAACCGAAGGTCCTGAAGCAGTCGTTCCATGGGATTACGAGTGTTTACGGTAAACAGGTTCAGCAGGTTCAGCAGGTTCAGCAGGTTCAGCAGGTTCAGCAGGTTCAGCAGGTTCAGCAGGTTCAGCAGGTTCGACAGGTTCGACAGGTTCGAGCAGGTTCGACAGGTTCGACAGGTTCGACAGGTTCGAACCCGGCGAAACTGCCCAAACCTGAAGAACCCGAGAACCTGAAACCTGTTGAACCAGCTGAACCTGCTGAACCTGCTGAACCTGCTGAACCTGCTGAACCCGTTAATCTGTCCCCCTTGACGTACTAATGTTTTCATACTAATTCTTTAGTATGCGTCGCAAATCGGAGACTCTGACGGCTCAAGAGCTCGAGATCATGAAACTGATTTGGCCGCGAGGCCAGGCGACTGTGCGCGACGTCTACGACACCTTGAGGGATCAGCGGACCGTCGCCTATACGACGGTGCAGACGATGATGAACATCCTCGAGCAGAAGGGGCACCTCAAGAAACAGCCCGGCGAGAAGGCCCAGGTCTACATTCCCGCCAAGCCGCAGCATCTGGTGGTGCGCGCGATGGTCACCGAGTTCGTCACCCGAGTATTCGACGGCTCGGCGCGTCCCTTGCTCGTGCACCTGCTGCGCGAGCGCGGGCTCACCGCTCGCGAACGCCGCGACCTGCAACGGCTGCTGGACGAGGATCAGAAGTGAACGGGCTGCTCCTCGGCAATCTCGTATCGTACAGTGCGCAACTGGCCGCTCTCGTCGGCGCAGCAGCACTCGCCGCGTGGGCGTTGCGCATTCGTTCGCCGCGTCCGGCGCTGTTGTTCTGGAACCTGGTGCTCGCCAGCAGCGTCCTGCTGCCTCTCGCATTCGGCAGCCAGCGTCACCAGGACGTGTCCGGACTCGTTCTGCCTCGGATTGTCGACTTCGCGCCGGCCGCACCGCCGATCCCGATCGACTGGAGCCGGATCGCCGCGGCCCTTCTCCTGACGGTCGCCGGCGTGGCCGTCATCAGGCTCACGTGGATCGCGGTTGGACTGACCCGGCTGCGGGTGATTCGACAGCGTTCGCAGCCACTCTTGCCGTTGCCCTCGTTTGTCGCGGATCTCTCGAGCCGGCTGCAGACGTCTGCGGCCATCCACGTCTCCGACGACGTGGCGTGTCCGGTCACTCTCGGGTTCCGCGTGCCGCTGATCTTGCTGCCGAAGCGTGCGCTCGACCACCCGGCCGCTGTACAGCGCGCGATCATCTGCCACGAATTGCTGCACGTGCGGCGGCGCGATTGGCTCCGCACTCTCCTCGAACGAATGTGGAGCGCGCTGCTCTGGTTTCACCCGGCGGCGCACGTCCTGCTCTCACGCATCGGGCTGATGCGGGAAGCCGTCGTGGACGAGGAAACCATTCGCATCACGGCCGATCGACGCGCGTATGCGCAAGCGCTCCTCGCCTTCGCCGAGCCGGCGCCGACACCGCTGCCCGTGATGCATCTGATCAGGCCCCGGCACCTGCCACGCCGAATTGCGCTCATCGCGCAGGAGGTTCGCATGACACGTCGACACTCGATCGCCGCGCTGGCCGCAGCGCTTCTTCTCGTCACGCTCGCGACCGGAGCCACGGCCCGGCGTCTGCCGATCGAGTTCCCATTCGCGCTGGCCGCGCTGCCGTCGACGCCCACCGTACAGGAGGTGTTCAAGCCCGGGAACGGCGTCACGCTGCCCCGCGTGACCAAACAGGTCCGCCCCCAATACACCGCTGCTGCCATGGAGCAGAAGATTCAAGGCAGCGTGCGGATCGAGATGGTGGTCTCGACCGACGGTGAGCCGACCGACCTCAAGGTGGCCCGCTCCTTGGACGCCCAATACGGGTTGGACGAAGCCGCCTTGAGCGCGGCAGCCGAGTGGCGGTTCGAGCCCGGGCGCAAGGATGGCAAGCCCGTTCCGGTGATCGTCACGCTCGAGCTCACCTTCAAGTTGAAATAGGTCTGGTAAGGCGGGTGGGCTGGTAGGCCAGGTAGGGCTGGCGGGTTCGAACAGCCCAACCGAACCACCCTAATCTCCCAACCTGCCCCACCGTCCTACCTGCCCCACTCGCCTCACCCGCCCTACCTGCCCCACTAGTCCTACCAGTCCTACCAGTCCCAAAGAGACTGCCAGGCCGTGACCATAAGTGTCTATGGCGATTGACCTTGTTCTGTTACGCTCCCATGTAAACACAGGGGTGGTTCTGAGCCAGCAGGAACCCCCGGGAGGATGGCCTTGCGACGTGACCCCCAACGTGTCGTTGGCTTGGTCGGTTGCTGTCTGGCGCTGCTGCTGGCAGTGCCGGGACCGGCAGACGCCCAACCTGACGACCAGAACAGCGGTCAGGCAGCTCGCGCGCAATCAATTCCCAGCCCCGACTTCTTTCTCGGCCGCCCGCGCGCATCAGTGGGCATGCGTGGCAACTGGTTTGTCGCCAGTGCCGGCAGCGACATCTTCGACTTCGTCACCGAACATCTCACGCTCGACCGTTCGTCGTTCAATACGCCGACGATTGGTGCCGAGCTCGGGATCAACCTGACAGCTCGCATCGACATCATCGTGGGGTTCGATTTCGGCAAGTCGTCGACGCCGTCGGAATACCGCGCCTTCATCGACAACAACCATTTGCCGATCGAGCAGAAGACGGAAATGAAACAGTTCAGCACATTCGGCACTGTGCGCTATTCGCTGGTGCCGAAGGGTCGAAGCATCAGCCGTCTCGCGTGGATTCCGCGCACCGTCACTCCGTATGTCGGCGCCGGCGGCGGCCTGATGAACTACGAGTTCTTTCAGACCGGCGACTTCGTCGATTTCCAGACCAGCCGAGTGTTCACCGATGTGTTCCGGTCCGACGGCTGGGCGCCAAGCGGACACGTCGTCGGCGGCGCCGATGTGCAGGTCTACAAGCACTTGTTCATGTCGTTTGAAGCCAAGTATCTGTGGAGCTCGGCCGATCTCGAGCAGAAGTTCGTCGACTTTGCGCCAATCGATCTGTCAGGCGCCCGCTTTGGCGCCGGCATTCACCTGGTCTTCTAGGGCCGCAGATGACACAGATAACGCAGACGTCGCAGATGACGCCGACAGATTCCCTGGTCTTTGGAGAGAAGACGATGCGCACGATCTTTCTATTGGCATTCGCGCTGGTCAGCGGCATTGCCCACGCGCAGCAACCCTCGCCACAGGCGAGCACCGACACCAGGCCGCCGGCGCCAAAGTGGGAGATCGACGCGCGCTGGGCGCCGTGGCTTGGCTGCTGGCGATCCGAGGACGACTTGACCGGAACGGGACTCCGGCTGTGCCTCACGCCCGAATCAGTCACTGGGATCAAGATGCTGACCCTGCTCGACGATGACGTACGGATGACCGAGACCGTCATCCCCGACAAGGTGACCCGGCCGATCGCCGACCGTGATTGCCACGGCACCAGTCGATCGGAATGGTCGCGCGGCAATCAACGCCTCTTCCGCTTCACCGACGTCACGTGTGGATCCGAATCGTCGCGGAAGCTCTCGGGCGTTTCGTTCCTTCTCGAGGGACCAGTTCTCGTCGACGTGCAGTTTGCCGATCTCTCCGACAACAAGAGCGTCCGTGTCCGCCGCTTCCATCGATCTGGGAATCAGAAACTACCGGATGGCTCGTTTGCACCGCGCTCCGCGGAAGTTCGCGGATCGGCGGTGGGCGCGCCGTGGACCGTGGAAGACGTGATCGAAGCGAGCAGCAAGATCCCGAGCGACGCCGTGCAGGCGGCGATCAGCGAGGCCGCGGAAGGCTTCAGGCTCGACAAGCAGTCGCTGTTGGCGCTCGACAAGGCCGGCGTCCCCGACAACGTGATCGATCTGATGGTGGCGCTCAGCTACCCGAAGAAGTTTGTCGTCGAGCGCGCCGCGGCGGCGTCGATCGACGACAGCGGCTACGTCGGCTCGCCGATCGGTTGGTGGGATCCGTTCCTGTCGCCCGTGATTCCGTTCTCAATGCTCGGCCGCGATTGCTTCTCGTCGTACTACGCATATGGTCCGGCCTACGGCTGCGGGCGCTTCTACGGCGCTTACGGCTATGGCTATGGCTACGGGTATCCCTACTATGGCTACTATCCGTACGGGTCTCCGGGGTGGATCACGGTAGGCAACGGCGGGTCCACGATCACGCCACCCCCCGACCCCAATGGATCGGCCGAAGGCCGGGTCGTCAACGGCCGCGGGTACACGCAGATCAGAAACCGCGAACCAGTTCCGGTGCCGGTCAGCGGATCGGGATCCAGTGGCAACTCGTCGTCTGGCGGCAACGGGAATTCGTCAGGCACCAACTCGACGGGGTCGAGTGGCGTGTCTTCGGGCGGGTACTCCGGCGGCGGCTCGTCCGGCGGCGACTCGGGGCGCACGGCTATTCCTCGCCCGCCCGGTGGCGATCGCTAACGCGCCGGCGCGTTACCGCGTCGCCACACACCTTCCGCAAGCGAGAGGCCGACGGGTTGATCTCCGTCGGCCGATCTGATGATCTATCCGAAACCCACACCATCCACAAACCGTCTACAAATTCTGGAGAAGTCTGATATGAGCACCGGCCCATTGCCTATTGGCAGCGACGCGCCCGATTTCGAGGCCAACACCACTGAGGGTCCCATTCGTTTTCACGAGTGGCTCGGTAACTCCTGGGGTGTCATCTTCTCGCACCCGAAAGACTTCACTCCGGTCTGCACGACCGAGCTCGGCTACATGGCCAGCGTGAAGCCCGAGTTCGACAAGCGGAACGTCAAGATCATCGGCCTCAGCATCGACCCGGTCGAAAACCATAACGGCTGGTCGAAGGACATCGCCGAAACACAGGGCCACGCGCCGAACTATCCGCTGATCGGCGACATCGACCTGAAAATTGCCAAGGTGTACGGCATGCTGCCGGCGGCCGCTGGCGAAAGCTACGAAGGCCGAACCGCCGCCGACAACGCCACCGTTCGCAACGTGTACGTCATCGGCCCGGACAAGAAGATCAAGCTGCTCATCTCCTATCCGATGAGCACCGGCCGGAACTTCGACGAGGTCCTGCGCGTGATCGATTCACTGCAGCTCACCGCCAAGCACAAGGTGGCCACGCCAGTGAACTGGCGGCATGGCGACGACGTGATCATTCTGCCGGCAGTCTCCGACGCCGACGCCAAGGCGAAATACCCGCAGGGCTGGCGCGCCCCGAAGCCGTATCTGCGGATCATTCCTCAAAGCGAAGCGGAGAAGGCCTAGCGAAGGCACAAGGCAGAAGGCACAAGGCAGAAGGCACAACGCAAACGCTCTACTCCGAGCGGAGCGCCTGCATCACATCCACACGGGCCGCGCGTGACGCCGGAACGACCGAGGCGGTCACCGCGGCCACGATCAACATGATCGCGGCGCCGATCACCGGCAGCACGCCCGGCAGCCGCGTGCCAGGCAGGTACGCCTGTAGTATCTGCGCGATCGCCAATCCTCCAAGAGCGCCCGCGGCCACGCCAAGGAGCGCAAGCCAAGTGCCCTCGCCGATCACGCCTCTCAAGAGATCGCCGGGCTGCGAGCCGATGGCGAGACGAATGCCGAACTCACGAATGCGTCCGCTCACCGAAAACGCAAGAACACCCGCGACACCGACGATCGATATCGCCAGCGCGACGCCGGCAAACCCGCCGAACACGAGTGCGTTCAGTCGATCTGGCGCCAGGACCTCGGCCCGGACATCGTCGAGCGTGGCCGCGCGCTCGACCACCTGCTCGGCCGCCATGCCTCGCACGATCTTGCTGATCGCCGGCACCAGCGCGTAGGGGTCTCCCTTCGCGACGACGAACAAGCGCCCGCCGCCAATCTCCTGCTCGAACGGGTGATACACCGTGAGCATCGCGCCCGGCTGGATGTTCTCGTCGTCCATGTCGGCCACGACGCCGACGATGCGGCGGGCATCGGGGGCGACGCCGATGAACTTCATCACGCCGTCGGTCCACATCAAGTGCCGGTTCAGCGGATCCTGATTCGGAAAGAGTTGCCGCGCCAGCGTCTGGCTGACGATCACGACCCGCTCCGAGTCGAGCCGGTCATCATCCGTAAAGTCGCGGCCTGCAACAATCGGGACGCCGAGTGCGGCAAAGAATCCTGGCGAGACCGACCGGAACTTGCCGCGTGGATCGTCCTCCCCGTCCTGCTTCACGCGGCCTTCGACCGAGAACGCGAAACCGGACCCGGGGTTCCCTCCGACATCGCGCCACGGCACGACATTGCCGAACGCAACCAGGCCGACGCCCGGAAGCTCCGCGATGCGACGTCGAACTTCTCGATAGAAGTCGCGAACCTGTTGCGGCGTGCGACCGAAGGTCGACACCGGAACGTTCACCGCCAGCACCTTCTGGATCTCGAATCCTGGTTGTGCCGATTGGAGCGCGAGGAGTGTCCGAATCAGCATGCCGGCTCCGGCCAGCAGCAGGAAGGACGCGGCCATCTGCGTGACGGCGAATGAGCGGAGCCGCCACTTCGTGGACGACGTGATCCTGACGCCGCCACTCGAGAGTCCGAGGCCCTGCGCTGAATCGGCCGACGGCAGCCGCGGTACGAACGCCAGCAGCACGGCCGCGGCGATGGCGAGGCCGAAGCCGACCCAGAGCATGCTGGCGTCAACGGTCAGATCGAGCGCGCGCACAGAGAAACGCGACGCGTAGCGGGCCAGCACGGCCACAATCGGCCTGGCGATGAGAACGCCGACGAGGGCTCCGGTCCCGCAGAGCAACAGGCTCTCGGCCAGCAGGGTCCGGCGCAGTGCCGCCCGGCTGGCGCCAAGCGCGGTACGAACCGCCAGCTCGGACTCTCGACGGACGGTCCTCGCCAGAATCAGATTGGCGACGTTCGAGCAGGCGATGACGAAGATCAATGCCGCCGCGGCCATCAGGACCCAGAGAATCGTGCGCGCCTGGGCTGTGACCTGATCGCGCAACGTCACGGCGTTGATCGAAAAGTTCGCCTTTGCCGAGTACGCCTCAGAATGCGCCGAAACGATGCCGGCGTGAACCACGCGAAGCTCGGCCTTCGCGGCCTCGAGGTCGGCGTTGGGGGCAAGGCGGCCGAAGATCTCGGTCATCCGATGCTCTCGCCCCGTCACCATCGTCGCCGACAGATGGTGCGGGCTCGTGACAACGTTGGCGATCAATTCGGTTTCCGCCGGGTACGGCACTGACGGCTCGAGGACCCCGACAATCGTCGCCGACCGCGAGCCCAGGCGGACGGTCTTGCCGATAACACTCGGGTCGCTGCCACATTGCGTCGTCCAGAAGCGGTAGGTCAGTACTGCCGCTCCGGCGGCGCCTGGACCATCGTCCGAGGTCGTCAGTAAACGGCCAAGGACTGGGTGTAAGCCCATGACCTCGAAGTAATGCCCGTCGACCACGCCGGCGCGAACGGTGCGAGGCTCTCCGAGTCCGATCATCGTGAAGCCGATGGTCGAGAATTCGCCGAGACTGGTGAGCGTTCGCAGACTCGCCCGAAGATCCTGAATCTCAGGAACGGAGAACGTCGTATTCTCCGTCGGGATCCCTGGAGCGCTTTGGCGGATATAAATCAGCCGCTCCTCGTCGGCGTTGACCAGCGGCCGGAGCAGCACACCACGCACGAGACTGAAAATGGCGGCGTTGGCGCCAATGCCTAAGGCCAGGGTCAGGACGACCGTGACCGAGAGGCCCTTGGCCAGCCAGAGCGATCGCCATGCCGACTTAACGTCGCGAGATAGGTCCATACCGATCTATTCAACGAACATCGCGTGACTTTTTGAGCCGTTTTGGGAGCAAAAGTCTATAATCCCAGCGGCCGATAGGTAGTCCACTGAGTTCCATTGCTATGATGGGCCGTCCGAACCCCGGGAGGATTAAGGAATGCGAAAGTTGACCCCCTCAATTTGCATGCTGGCAGCGGTGATTGCCGTCGCCACGATGCTCGCGCCCGCACGTCTGCAGGCCCAGTCGAACCGGCCGACCGTGGCCCTGCTCGATCTCGACTTCGGAACGGTCCAAAAGTGGTGGGACGACAACTATGACATCGGCAAAGGTGTCGCCGACCTGATCGTCGATGCGATGCTCGAGGACGGATCGTTCCGAGTGTTCGAGCGGAAGAAGCTCGCCTCGGTCCTTGGGGAGCAGGATCTCTCCAACAGCAACCGCGCCGATCCGGATGCAAAGATGGTCGCCAAGCTGGGCAAGGTGGCCGGCGTGAAGTATCTCGTCACCGGCTCGATCACGAAGTTCGGCACCGAGGACTCGAAGAAGGGGGTCGGCGGCGGCGGCTTCGGGGGCGGCAAGTTCGGTCTTGGCGGCGTGGGCATGTCGAAGGGCAAGGCGACGGTGGCGATCACGGTTCGCGTCATCGACACCTCCACGAGCGAGATCATGCTGAGCGCCAAGGGTGAAGGCGTCTCCAAGCGCAGCGGGTTGATGCTGGGCGGCGGCGCGGGTGGCGGCGGTGGCGGCGGCTTCGGCGGCGTCCAGATGGGCTCGTCGAACTTCCGCGAAACGGTGATCGGCGAGGCGACGGAGTTGGCCGTCAAGCAGCTGGTCACCAACCTGGTGGCCAAGAAGGGCAACCTGCAGTAAGAAGGCAGAAGGCAGAAGGCAGAACGAGGGCCGCACGACAGTCGATCGTGCGGCCCTTCGTCTTTTCCGCCTTCGCGCAGCGCTTCGGCGGACCGGCCGTAGCCAATGGCGGAGGCTGGCTAGCGGCCGATCTGCGTCAGCGGACCCCACGTGGACTGTTGTGCGCCCGGTACTCGGTCGGATCGACGAGAGCGTCGATCACCACTGGCCGATCGATCGTCATCCCCTCTCGTACGGCCGCATCCAACTCGCCCATCGTCCGGACGCGACGCGACCATGCGCCCAACCCCGCGGCGACGGCCGCAAAATCCACCGACCCGTGGTCTACGCCGTACGGCGCGTGGCCTCGATTCTGCTGGGAGACGTGAATCAGGCTGAGGCTGCTGTCGTTGTAGACGACGGTCATGAAATGGACTCGTTCTCTCACGCAGGTTTCGATCTCCGCGCACGTCATCCCGAAGCCGCCATCTCCCATGGTGCAGAGCACCGGCCGGTCGGGGAATTCCAGTCGCGCCGCCATCGCCGCGGGGAGGCCGTAGCTCATCGCCGACAGCCCATTCGACTCGAAGAACGTCAGCGGTTCGTACGACGTCCACGCCTGACTGGTGATGGACTTGATGGCGCCGACATCGGTGGCCAGGATGGTGTCGCGCGGCATCAGTTCGCGCAGTCGTCGCGTCAACTCGAATCCGGAGAGCGCGGTGAGCGGTGCCGACGGCTTCAGCACATCGATGAGCTCCGCCCGCAGCCGACGTGAAATCGGCCGCCGCCCATTCGAAGGGTCCAAATGGCGCCAATGACAGTTCACTCAGCGTGTGCCCGAGGTCGCCGACAGCCTCGGCGTGAGGCAGATACTCGTTCGTCGGCGATCGACACCGGGCCAATCGACACCAGCTTCATGTCGCGATGCCACAGCTTGTCGGATTCGACCGGCTCGAACCCCAGCCCCACCAGCAGATCGGCTCGCTTGAAGAAATCCACGATCACGCTGTCGCCGGCAACGCCCGCGCAGACGCCGCAGAACAGCGGATGGTCCTCTGGAAACAGTCCCTTGCCCTTCGGCGTCACGAAGACAGGAACGCCAAGGCGCTCGGCGAAGGTTCTTGCCGCTTGGACGTCGGCGTAGGGATCCAGATCGAGGCCGAGAATCAGGACGGGTCGCCTGGCCGATGCGAGCTCTCGTGCGACCATCGCGATCTGGTCCTGAGCCGCATGAGCGGGCCGCAGGCGCTTCCAGCACGCTCTGGTCGTGGGAAGACGACGACTCGTGTTCGGGAAGCCGCGCGACGTCGCTAGGCACCGCAATGTGAACCGGGCCCATCCGCGGCGCCACGCTCTCGCAGAGCGCTCGACGCACCTTTGCCGCGGTGTCGTGGCCGTCGAGCGTGATCGCCATCTTCGTGAACGGCCGATACACGGCGTTCAAGTCCAGCTTCTGGTGCGTCGCGTATGGCGACGCGCTCGCCGACATGGTGGCCGTCACCGCCACCAGCGGTGAACGATCGAGGAAGGCGTTCGCGACGCCGAGCGTCATGTTGACGGCGCCAGGCCCGAGCGTGGAGACGCAGACGCCGGGCTTGCGCTGAATCTGGCCGGTCACGTCGGCCATGAACGAGGCGGCCGCTTCGTGCCTGGTCAACAGGAACTCGATGCCCTCGCGCTTGGCGGCGTGAATGAACTCGAGGATCTCTCCGCCTGGAAGGCCGAACATGCGGGTGATGCCCGCTTCTCTCAGCGTTCGTGCCAGTACTGCCGCGCAACTCAATTGATTGGACATGCGCCGCTATTATCGCGCGGGCACCCAAAGTGCCCAACGTGCCACGTGCCAACAGTGCCAAGGGTGGGTGCGCGTATCAGCACTCACCCCTGGCACCCCAGGCACCCTGGCACCCTAGGCACCGTGGCACAGCGATTAGTAAGTCACTCTCACCCGATATTTCAGAACCGACTCCCCTTCTGCGTTCACGGGCACCTTGAACTGCGCCGCCCACGCGGCGGTCTTGTTCCACTCGTGCGACGAGCGAATCATCCGCCACGTTCCACCCAGCGGCTCGTTCACTTCGACGGTGACGGGCATGGTCTTGTGGTTGCGAACCGTGATCTCGTACTCCAGCTCGTAGACATTGGTCGCGATCCGCTCGAAGTCGATCTGCTTGCGCTCGCAGACGACGTCGAAGGCGTTGCCGATCTTGAGATTCAGCGTCTCGTCCTTCGGTGTGTGATCGATGCGATCTTCGCCGACGAACTGCACGCCGCCTTTCGAGTCCTCCTGATAGACGCGCACGGTCCCGGCCGGCATCGGCATCCCGAGACCGCCCTTCTGCTCGTTCTTGAATTGATAGAACACCTGCACGACGTCCTTGATCGGCGCGCCCGGGTGCTGGGCGTTGTGGTAGTAGAACGCGTGTCCCTCCACGACATAGCGCTTCTCCACCGGCACGGCGGTCCCCGACAGCATGCTCACCTGCTTGGTCTGGTTGTTGTTGATCGACGTCTTCCGGCCGAGCGTATAGAGGTGATAGTCCGAGAACGCCTCCTGCGCCATGGGCGCCGGCGCGGCGGCCGGCCGCTCGGCGCGCATCTCGTCGGCCATCATCTTGCCGATCGCCTGACGCACGCGGTTCAAGTCGCCGGCGACGAGTTGCAGCTTCGCGTTGCGAAAGGCGGTGCCGCTGTTGTTCGTGAGCGTCACCCAACCATCGACGCCGGCCGTCTTGTCGTCGCGCGCGACGGTCAACACGTAGTCCGCCGTCCAGTCGAGCTTGCCGGCCAGGTAGGACGCCTCGACCCGATGCCGCGCGCCGCCGTCGTTCTCGATCGTCCAGATCAACGTCGGCCGCGAATACAAACTGTCTGGGCAGCTCCGGGAAACGGATGTGATCCGCGTTCATCCCGGTGACGATTTCGTTGCCGATCCTCCAGACTGGCGCGCCGTTGTAGCTCAACAGATGCGCTTTGACTTCTTCCTGGCGCGACGAGCCCGCTTCCTGCCGCCACCGGACCAGCGTGACGTCGCGACCGACATACTTGCGCAACAGCTTGTCGGGCTCGAGCAGGTCGTACTCATAGTTCTGCTCCAGAACGTTCAGGCTCGAAGGCTCGGTGATCGACCGGAAGTGCACCGTCGCCGGATTCACGGTGGCGGCGATGTCCATGAATCGCAGATTGCCGATGCCGCGGCCGAGCTGAAGATTGCGGACATCACGCACGAGGGCGATCTCCGAGTTGTAGACCGTGACGGCCAGTTCCGTTTGATCGTCGAGCGTCGTCGTCACATCCTGTGCCGGGGGCGCGGGTTCGGCCGAGACGACGGGGCTCGAGGGACGAGCGAGAAGGGCGCTGCCGGCGAGAACCAGCGCCGCGAGCACAGTGCGAACAGACATGTTGACCACTCCTTTGTCAGCGGGCCACTCCGGCCCCCTGTCCTTAGAACGTGGTCGCTCGGAGAATCTTGCAGCGCGAGGCCAAGAGGTTTCTGAGAACAGAAGATCAGGACGGTCAGGAGAAAACTGTTCTCCTGAACTCCTGAACTCTTGTTCTCGATCTCTGATCTCTGGTCTCGGAGCTTACTTGATCCAGGTCTGACCGCCGTCCGACGTCTGGAGCCGCCGGCCATCTGCTGTCGCCACGACCGCGTTGAGGGCATCGGCGGCTTCGACGCTCACAAGATCGGCGGAGTCGGGAATGCGAATGCGCTCCCAGGTGCGGCCATCGGTGGTGCGCAAGACCGTGCCATCGCGGCCAACGACCCAGCACACCGAGGATGCCGGCGACGCGCCGGCGATGAGCTCGCTGGCCACACCGCTCGCAAGACTCGTCCATGTGGCTCCGCCATCCTCGGTCCGATCGATCGCACCGGCCGCCCCGAGGCGCCAGCGGATTGCCGGATTGGGTGAAGTGACTTCACGGCCGAAGGCTTCCTGCTTCATCAACGCGCCCTGGGTTTCTCTGGCGCGAGCTGGCGGTTCGGCTTCAACCGACGAACGAGCAGGCGCCGCGGCTGCTGCAGGCGCCGCCGCCGGCGCCGCCGCCTTGGCGGCTGGCATCGACGGCGGTTGGCGCGAATCGGCAAACGCATCGGCGGCGGCCGTGGGAGCGGGCCTATCCTTCGACTCCCTCGGAGCCTCGGACGTGTCCGCTCGTTGGTCGCGCGCGGCCGGCTCGGCAGGAGCGCTCACCGACGCCACAGGCTGCCCCGGCGCCGGCGCGCGATTGGGAACGACCGACCAGACGGCGACCGCGACAACTCCCGCAGTGAGCGGAACGAGCCATGGCGTCCCCAAGCTCCTTCGCCACCACGGCACCGCGACCGATGTGGCCGGCACCGTTCGCGTCATCACGGCAGCCATCGACTGACACCGTGCACAACCGGCGACATGCGCCTCGACCGCCGTCAACGCCGCTCCGCGCAGGGTTCCGTCGGTCCACGCGGCCAACGTCTCGGCATCGAGACAGTCTGGCGACACATCGGTCTGGCCGCCGATCTCGAGAGATCGCCGCAGCAGACGCTCGACTGCCTGGTCGCGAGTGTCGTCGGTCCTCACGGAACGCCCTCAGTGGTAGAACGATCGGGGACGATTTTCTTGCGTTCTCCGGGAGTCGCGAGCAGGGACGTGAGATCGAGCGTGCCTGGATCGCTCGTCACGCTCGCAAAGCACTCTTTCACTTCGCGTTCGCTGAGCTTCTCATCCTGGCGCAGCCGTCGCTCGACGTCCTCGCCGAGCGATCGTCGCGTTCTCGCGAGGTGTCTCGAAACCGTCGCCTCGTGCTCGCGCAGCAGGCGACCGATTTCTGCCAGCGTCATCTGCTGTGCATAGTAGCAGCCCAGTCTCAGCCGCTCGCGTGGCGCGAGCACGGCGATGGCGGCGACCAACGCGCGTTGCATCGCGGCGAGGAATCGCGTGCGATCGATCGGCTCGTCGCCGCTCGCGGCCGGCGCGGCCGGCAACTCTTCGTCGGTGGGGAGCGGCTCGGTGCGCGCCCGCGACCGAACGGCGTCGACATGACGCTGCGTGAGGACCGCACGCAACCACGTTGCGAGGCTGCTTCGCCCGTGAAAGTAGCGGAGGACCGAACCGCCGCGAAGCCCGAACAATTCGGCGTAGAGCGAATCGGCCAGCTCGCGCGCCGACCCTGACCGGTCGATCGCATCGGCGGCGCGATACAGCGCCGGTCGAAACTCGAGAACGAAGTGTTCCCACGCCGCCTCGTTCCCCGCCCCGCAGGCGGAAGCGAGCGCAAGGTCGGCCAGGTGAAGTGACGTGAGGTACGACTCGAGCTCGTTGGCCGAGATCGCGGTCTCGCCAAATCGCTTGGCCGCACTCCTCTGCAGCGCATCGGCGAAGGCGTCGATCGGAAGGTTCCACTTACCGGCATCGGCCTGCCGATACCATCGCTCGACCAGCCGCCTGTCAATCCGAAGCATTGACGCTGGTTTGCCATGTTACCTTCGCAGCCTGCCCGCCGTCGCTCGAACACTCAGTCGAGCGAAGGCGGGTGTACCATGACCCGCATGATTTGCTCGTCGCGCGTGGCGTCGGCCACGGTGGTCGCGGTGCTGCTTGGAACCGGCCTCTCGCTGCGGGCGCAAGCTCTCCCTGAAGTTCAATCCGTGCTCACGATGAACGCTGGCGGCGTCATCACCGTCGTCATCGAAGCCAACGGCCCACTCCCGATGCCGACTGCCGGGACGGCGGAGAATCCGCCGCGGATCTTCATCGATTTCGCAGGCGTGACGTCGCGTCGCCGCGGCATCGAGATCGGCCCCGGTTACGGAGTGGTGCAGCAGACTCGCGTCGCCCTCAACTCGATCAACGTCACCCGCGTCGTCCTCGACCTCACGAAGATGACGAGCTACCGGCTCGATGCGAACGCGCTCGGCGAAGGCCGGCTGAAGATCGTGCTTGGCCCGGAACCCTCGACCGCGAGCGCCGCCCCAAAACCACGACCAGTCCCGCCCCCAACGCCAGTCGAGCCCACTCTGGCCGATGGCGGACATCATGCGGCTCCGACGCCAACCGCTCCAGTGACGGCGGTTCCGCCACCACCAGCAGCTCCGGCACCCGCTCCGACTTCCCCAGCTCCTGGATCGCGAACTCCGGCATCACCAGCTCCGCCATCACTAGCTGTGGCGCCACCGGCTGGGTCATCAGCAGCTGCGGCATCACCAGCTGCGGCGTCACCGCCTCCAACTGCCCCGTCGCCTGCCCAGTGCCGGCGACACCAGCATCGGCTCCCACACCCGCACCGGCCGCCCCAACGCCGCCTCCGGCGGCACAGGCGCCAACGCCCGCGGCCGCGCCGGTTCCAGATGTGCCGGTTGGCCGGCAGCGGCCTGTGTACACGCCGCCGCCATCAGCACCCCGGCTCTCGTCACGTGACGTCGAGCGCTATCGGCAACGGTTGTCTGGCGCGCTCGAGCGATTGGAGGCGCAGCAGCCAATCGTGATCTTGCTCGACGCCGAAGGATCGATCAGTGCCGAAGCGCTGCAGGCGGCGTTGACGGAGTTCACCAGCGTTCGCCGGTTGCTGGACGACATCAAGCCGTCGGACGCGCTCGCTGCCACTCACGAGCTGCTGATCGCGTCGTGCACGCTTGGCGCACAGGCCTCGAAGCTGGGCATGGAGGCGTCGCGCGATCGCAACGCCGAAACGCGCAAGAATGCAGCATCGGCAGCAGCGGGGGCGCTGATGCTCTTCGATCGGGCGTGCGCCGATCTTGGTTGCACGCATAAACAGCAGTAAGCGCTGTTCGCTGTTTGCCATTCGCCACACGCGAGTGGCGGACTAGCCGCGCTCTATTTCCAGACGTATCGCAGCACTGGCACGGTCACGACGCCGACGACGTCCTTGATCTTCCGTTCGGCAATCGTGCCGCCGATGCGGCTGTAGAACTGCTGTCCCTCGACGTTGGCTTCGAGCACCCACAGGTGGATTCCCTGGTGACCCAGTTGCTCGAAGCTCCACTCGCGCGCCGCCTCGAACAGCCGCCGGCCGATCCCTTGTCTCTTGCGGTCCGGGCGCACGTGCAGATTGTCGAGCAATGCGCCCCATTCGGGCTCGGCATCGAGCTCGACACACGCGAAGCCGACCAGCTCGCCGTCCTCATCGTGGGCCTTCAACAGCCATCGCCGATCGGTCTCGATGGCGAGACGCTCTCGCCAGGCGGCGCGCCGGTGTTCGAGGGCGTCACTGCCGAGAAACGCATCGGGCATGATGCCGCGATACGAGGCTTGCCAGCTCTCGGCGTGGAGTCTGCCGATCGCATCGGCATCGCGCGCGGAACCAGGAACCAGGATTGCGGACATTTCAGTTGTCGGCTATCAGCGAATGACGATCAGCTCAGGCAGCTGTCAGCATGAGCACGTGAACGGCGGAAAGACGATGCGAGTCTCATGCGAGGGCCGAGAGCCGAAAGCTGATCGCAAAACGGCCGATCAGGGCTTGACCGCGACCTTCACGATCGCCGTCGTCCAGCAGCACACTTCACCTTCCCCGCCCGGCCCAGACAGATCGTTGGCGGTGAGGTGAAGCAGGTAATCGCCTGGCTCGCTGAAAGACGCGGTCGTCGCCGCCTTGCCGTTGAACGGCATCGTGCCGCCGGGCAGTTTGTCGAAGGCGGGGCTGGCTTTGGCGAACGTCACCTCGCCCGGCCCTCGATACTTCGACCACGTCAGCGTCACCGACGGCGGCGGCTTGCGCAACGGCGCGTTCGAGCCGCTCGAGTACTTCTCGTCGTCTGACGCCCAGACGTTCAGCGCGAGCGGCGTGGCCACGTTGGTCGAGAGCGCGCTGGCTTGCGTCACGGCTGCTCGCGGCCCCTGTGTAGTCGGGCCGTCCTCGAGCAACCGCAGGATCGGCGGCGTGTTGTTCACGGCCACGTCGTGAAATGGGCTCACGACGTAGTCAGGGTTCAGCCGGAACGGAACGCTCATCGTCTGACCGTTGGCGACGATGGTCCACGTGAGTCGCTGCTCGCGCGTGAAGTCCTTCGGCACCGTGATCGTGAACATCCCGTACTGACGGCCAGGGAGAAAATGCGCCGGCTGCCCGAAGTCCGGACCTCCCGGCTCGATGCGGTTGCTCGGGCCAATCGGCACGTCCAACGGCTGCTCGGAATTGCGGTTGAGATAGCCAATCAGGAACGTATGGCTACCGTCTGGATTGTCGTACCAGCCCTCGAATGATGGCGTGACGCTCGAGCCGAACTGCCGGAACGGCTCGATGGGAAGACGCGGTGTCGGCTGCTGCGCCGAAAGCACAACACCAGCAACGAGGGCGAACGCGACTATATACCCGGACATTCCCGTGCGTTATCGCTGGTTCTGCAGCGTGGTCGTCTCTTTCTTGCTCTTCCGCTCGGCCAGCAGGGCCTTGTATTCCTCGTCGTTCATGTAGACGACGTTCATCCACGCGTGCGCCATCTCGTCCACGGTCCGATCGCCGTAGCCCACCCATTGCTCGGGATCCGGGTTGCTCGGATTGTTCTTCGTGTTGTCGTACCACGCGCTCACATGGATGACGGTGCCCTTCGGGAATGCCGGCGCCGCGTCATCGTCGTAGATGTAGTTCGTCATCCAGTTGAAGTTGAAGTTGCCGACGTAGCTGACGATCTGCGTGCTGCCGTCGGGCAAGATCGCTTCGACCTGCATCGCCTTGCCGCGCAGGTGGAAGTGCGGCTGGAAGTTCGTGATCAAGGTGTTCTCCTTGAGCACGGTGTAGCCCTCGGTGTAGGCCATCGAGTTGGGCTGGATGTCGAGGAAGCCGCGCTTCTTGAGTCCCGTGAAGCCGATCAGGTAGCTGCGCTTCTTCGGCTCTTCGCCTTTGGGGTACAGCCACAACGCAATTTCGGACCCGACCTTGACGTCTTCGCCGGACGCGTGGATGTGCTGATCCCATGAGATCTTCTCGCCTGGCACGATCAACTTGCCGGTGTCGGGGCGGAACAAGTCGTAGCCCTTGCCAATCGCCCACTCCATCAATTGCGGCCGGCGGTTCACGAGGTCGTCACGGGTGGCTGCACCGGACGGTCCGTTGGCGGTTCCCTGATTCACGGCGTCCGGATCGTCGTTCAGGACCAGATACGCAATCGAGTGGTGCAGTCCCTTCCGGGCCTTCATGTTGGTGGGGCGAATCTCGACCATCTTCACCCAGCGCGGCTCGGCGATCGGAATGTCGCTCATCGGCCGGTACCAGACGTCCTGGTGCGCCGCCGGCATCGGGTATTCAGAGGATCGAATCACGAGGTCTGGCTCACCGAAGCCGTCCTTCACACCCTGCCACTGGTTGTCGGTCACGAGCGGCTTGGGTGGCGGCATGTCCTTCGGATCGCCCTGCGGCGCGCCGGCGTCAACCCACCTGGTGATCAAGTCGATCTGCTTGTCGGTGAGCGACATGTCGTTCTTGAATTTCTGTACCCCGACGCTCGGATCGATGTGCCACGGCGGCATCTGGCGGGCGACGACGCGCGACTTGATCGACCTCGCCCACGGGCGCGCCTCCTGATAGTTGATGAGCGACATCGGCCCGATCGAGTCGGGCTGATGGCATGACTGGCACTTCGCTTGAAAGATCGGTGCGATGTCCTTGGAGAATGTGGGCGGCGTGTCTGCTGCCAGGGCGGGAGCCGCAATTGCGAGAAGCCCGCCGAGTGTCATCGCCTGGAATCGCCCTGACGTCATATCTCCTCCTGGACGAACTGCCGGTACGTCAATAATTTACACCAATTCGGGCCCGAATCGCCCTCAGGTTGGGACCTGCCCCTTTGACGACTCAAAAGGCCTGGCCCTTTGGCCACTCAAAGGGCCAGGTCCTTTTCGGAAGAAAAGGGGCCGGTCCTTTTTCGTCAGGGCTTGGTGACCGAAAGGCCGGTCACAACCGCCGACGTGTTGTGCGCGAAACGGATCCCGTAAACGCCGTCGGTGGACTTCAGCTTGCCGGCGGCGACAACCTCGGCCTTCGGATAGGTCGCCACAGTTTTTCCGTTGATCGCGCAGGAGACCGTGTCTCCCTTCACGGTCATCGCAATCTCCTGCGTCACCGAAGAGCCCTTTCCGGCAGCCTTGTGAACCACCTCGTTGGCTTGGGGACGACGGGCACCCATCGCGAATGGGTCGGGACCCATGCCGCGCACGATGAACGTGCCGTCGCCATAGGCCGCGCAGTAGAGGAAGCTCTGCGTCGGCGTGCCGAGATCGTTGCCGGCGATCACGATGCCATACGGATGCGGGTGATCCATGAGGCCCATGTAGTTCGACTCGGTAAACGTCGCCTTCACGGTGTAGTCACCGGCCGCCTTGTTGGCGGGATTCCAGTAGGTCGTGGCGGGACCCGTGGTGACTTCAAGCGATCCGTTGGCCGCCTGCGACAGCTTGGCGTTGTTCAACACCTGGCCGGCCTTCTCTTCTGACGAGTCGACCTTCCCCGTCCACCCTTTGGCGAACACGCCACCGCCTTTCACCGCCATGGCGCCATCGGGCTGAGCCGGCGCCTGCGCGCCGATCATCGAGGTGGCGGCCAGAGTGATTGCTGCTGACACTGCAAACCGGTACATCACACGCATGGAGTATCCCTTCACGAAATGACGCTTCACGACGTGGAAGCGGGAGTTTTGGCTGGACACAACTATACCGTGACCGATAGGTGACCGATATGAGGGGCTGGGTCGATTGGGATTGGAGCAGTCAGTATTACGCCACTAGCAATAGCGAGCACGGGGCCAATACAGCCACCTTCGTTCGTCACACTTAATTCAACCTCAGAGCGGAATCTTCGTCGGATTGCTTGCGACCCCTGTCGCAGTGTGCCCGCGACTGCACTGTTGCAGGATGAATTGCTATGCGTTCTCGCTCCCCGGCGGTGGCGAGCCGTTTGCTCTGAAAACAGCCGTGTCACGGTTGTCCAGTTGAGCGAACGCACCACTGCCGCCTTCGGCTCCCCCAGCAACCGGAGGAATGATAGATGAAACGATTGATACTGGCTCTGACACTTGTGGTTGGAGCGTGGCCAGCAACCTCGC
The DNA here is from genome assembly GCA_963773045.1 of uncultured Acidobacteriota bacterium. Lineage (GTDB taxonomy): Bacteria > Acidobacteriota > Vicinamibacteria > Vicinamibacterales > UBA2999 > 12-FULL-67-14b. The sequence continues at coordinate 83,983 of CAVYZT010000008.1, forward strand.
AGGCAGCGCCGATCTTCTCCGACAACTTCAATGGAGAGAATGGCGGCGTTGGACAGCTCAACTATACCGGGTTCAGCAAGTGGGACGTCGGCTCCGGCGGAGACGTGGACCTCATCCCCCTGCGGCCTGGCGGAGTCGGCCCCTACGACTTCTTGACCAACAGCGGCTTGGGCGGTCACGGCCTGTATGTCGATCTGGACGGCACGCCTGGCTCCGGGAAGTTGCAGCTGAAAAATGCCATCAACCTGGGACCGGGCAAGTACGAGTTGAAGTTCTTCCTTGCCGGAAACCACACCGGCGAGTGGCCGTTTCCCGACGTCGTCTCGCTCAACGTCTTCTCGTCGTCGAACAACTACTATTCCGGCAACATCTTTCGCAACCCCACCGACGTGGACATCTTCACTATTCCCTTCGTCCTCGGCGCGCCGGACGCGATCAAGTTCTCGTTCCTGAACGGCGGCTCCGACTACCGCGGCGCGCTCCTGGACGATGTCGAGCTGAACGCGACCACAGTACCCGAACCGGGTTCGCTCGTGTTGTTGGGATCCGGGTTGGTCTACCTGGGCCGCCGGCTGCGTCGCAGCCGCGCGAGCTCGAACTAAGCACCCGCACTCACAGCAGCTTCTTCGCAAGCTGCTCGCGCTCGGCGACGGCCTTCTCATAGGAGGTCTTCGCCGAGGCGTGCGCTTTGCGCGCCTTCTTCGCCACCTCGGTCGCCTCAACCAGTTCCTCTTCGATCCGCTCGCGAGTTCGTTCGGTGCGCTCGACGTTACGCTCGGCGCGCTCCAGCATCTCGTGAGCTTCGCGTTCCGCCGCTTCGGCAAACCGCAGGCGCTCTCGCACCATCGTCAGTTCGCGCGCCTTGGCTTCTGCCGCCTGCCGCTCGTTCGCCGTCGGCGGCGGAGACGGCCCCGGCTTCGACGCGCGTGGAACGATCGGCGTCACCTTTCTTGGCGCCGCCGCAACCGGAACACCTTCGAGCCCTTCGAAACCGATCCGCTTGAGCGACTTGGTGAGCCGGCCCGGAGCTTCAGCGGCCGGCAGCGCGTCGAGCGTCTCGGAGATCGCAGTCATCACCGCGTCGGTCGGCTTCCCACCGGTCTTCTCCAGGATGGCCCGGGCCGCCTGCGCCGCTGTGCGAATGGCGGCGCGATGATCGGCGTCGGCGGTTGCCGCATCGACGTTCTTGCCGGCCAGCATCTGGCGGTACGCGTCACGCCGTCTGGTCGCGGCGTCGATCACCTCGTCGTAGAGCTTTCGATCCTGCCAAAACAGCTGATTGATCGCCCAGGCCGCGGTGTTGGGCTTCTCGAGTTGCTTGATCGTCGAGGCCTCCGGGCCGGCTTCCTTGGCGAGCGCGTTGCGCGCTGCCGTGAATTCGTCGAGAGGAAGCTGATACAGCTGGTCGATCTGATCGTCCAGAGCGGGCTTCGCCATGGTCTCTCTACTCCGCCGCCAATGCGATCAGTGGATCGATCTTCGTCACCCGCCGCGCCGGCAGGTAGCTGGCGGCCAGGCTCGTCAGCGCGAGCGCCGCCACCACCGCGACAAACACCAGCGCGTCATGCGGATCGACGTGGTACAGCACGGGCTGCAACGCTCCTGAGGCGGCCAGCGCCAGTGCCAGCCCCAGCGACAATCCAATGCCAAGCTGAACCATGCTCCGGCGCATGATGAGTGAAACCAGCGTGCCGCTGCCCGCGCCAAGCGCCGAGCGAACGCCCATCTCCCGCAAGCGTTGAGTGACGGCAAACGACATCACACCGTATAAACCCGCGGCGGCCAGACACAGCGCGCAGAAACCAAAGGCCATGAAGAACGTGCCGAACACCGTGTAGAACCAGGTCTGCCGATCGATGACCCGACGCATCGTGAGGATTTCGTAGATCGGCAGGTCCGAATCGAGCTCCGCCACGCTCGAACGAACCAGCGACGTCATCGCCCCCGGCTCGCCCCGCGTGCGAACCGCGATGCGGACCCCGTTGGCCACGTCGCTCTGCGCGATCGGGATGTAGTACCCGACCGGGCTGGCGTTGTTGTTGCCGATGCCTTCCATCATCAAATCAGGCACGACGCCGACGATCGTCATCCACGGTTCTTTGTCACCGGGCCGGCTGCGTCTCATCTGCCGGCCGACAGCGCTATCACCGGGAAAGTGCAGGCGCGCAAACGACTCGTTGACGATCGCCACGGCCGGATGCGCGGCGTCGTCGCCAGGAGTGAACTCTCGGCCGGCGATGATCGGCGTCTGGAACGTCTCGAAGTAGCCGGCGGTGACGATGCCCTCGCGCGCGAGTGGATATTCGCTGGCATCGGTGTAGGGCTTGCCTTCGATCTGTACGGGAATCGACCCGTTGCCGGCGGCGGGTAAGCCGTCGGAGAGTGTCGCCGCTTCCACGCCGGGAACCGCCCGCAGCCGCGGCAGCAGCTGTTCGAAGAAGCGGATGCTTGCGGCCGAATCCGGATAGCTGCCGCGGGGCAGATCGACCCGCGCGGTCAACACGTTGTCGATCGCAAACGGCATCGGCACGTTCTTCAACTGCACGACACTCTTGATCATGAGGCCGGCGGCGATCAGCAGCCCGCACGAAACCGCCAGCTCGGCGACGACTAGGGTGCTGCTGAACCTGCCAAGGCTGGCGCTCGTCGACGATCGGCTGTCGTCTTTCATGACCGCGCCCGCGCTCACCCGTGCCGAGTGCATCGCGGGCAAGGCGCCGGCAAATACGCTGGCCAGAACGATGAGTCCGAGCACGAAGAGCATCACTCGGTAATCCAGCTCGAAGGTGACCCAGAACGGCGGCGGGCTGACCGACAGTTCCTGGATGAACCAGCGCATGCCGAGCACGCTGAGCACGATGCCGACAGCGGCGCCGGCGACGGTCAGTACCAGCACCTCAGTGAGGTGCTGCCGCACGACCCTGTTGGCGCCAGCACCGAGGGCCATCCGCACCGCCACCTCGCGGCGCCTGAGCGATGCACGCGCAACCAGGAGATTCGAGACATTCACGCACGCGATCAGCAGCACGCCGATCCCCGCGCCGAGCATGGTGTATAGCAGACCGTAGATCTCTGGACCAAAGATGTACATCGCATACGGCATGACGTCGGCGCCGACGCCGCGGTTGGTGGCCGGAAACTCTCCCTCGAGCTGTGACGCCATCGCCGCCAGCTGCGCCTTCGCTTCGGCCACCGACACACCGTCTTTCAACCGCGCAATCACCGGGAAGCTCGGTCCGTCGCCCCTGGGAGCGGCCAGTGGATTGACTTCGAGAGGAATCCACGCCCGCTCCAGGACGGGAAAGGCAAAGGTCGCCGGCATCACGCCGACGACGGTGCGGAACACACCATTCGCGCGAACGCTCGTGCCAATGATGTCGGGTGAGCTCTTGTAGCGATCCCGCCACAGGTCGTGACCGATCAACATGACCGGGGCGGCGCCCGGCCGATCATCGCCCTCACGGAAACCGCGGCCGAGAATCGGCGCTACGCCAATGGCTTCGAACGCCGCGACGGTGAGCTGCCCGCCGCTGAATCGTTCGGGACGCTCGTCTTCAGCTGACAGGTTGAGCGGGACGAATCCGAACGCGCCGATCTTGTCGAATGACGTCTGACGTGCTTGCCAGACGTCCAGGTCGTGCACGCTGACGCTTTGCCTCGGCTGGTTCTGAGCAAGCCGTGTGCTGACGACCGCCACTACGCGGTCGGCCTCAGGAAAGGGCAGGCCCTTGAACAGACCGGCGTTGACCACGCAGAACACCGTCGTGCTGAGGCCGATGCCGAGTCCGAGCGTGAGAACCGCCACGGACGACAACATCGGATACTTGATCAGCATCCGGATGCCGGAGCGAATATCAGCGATGATGGTTTCCATGTTCATTCTGGTGTCATCTTTGGTATGGCTAAGCTAACCGGATTCGTCATGCCTATTCTTCGTGTGGCTACGGTTCTCACCGTCGGTTTGTTCGTCGCCACTTCTGCTCCGGCCCAACCGGCGGGTCAACCCGCCCCCGGTCGTGTCGTGGTCACGATCGCTCTCGAAGGCTTGCGGATTCCAGCGGTGACGGTCGAGCTGCGCGATACGACTGCGAATATCACCATCGGCCAGACGACCAGCGACGGGGTCGGTCAGGTCACGTTCCCCGACGTGCCGCCGGGCCGCTACATCGTCCGGGCGGTTCGCGAGGGCTTTGCCAACGCCGAAGCCGCGCCGTTCACGGTGCACCCAGGGGCGACCGAACAAGTGTTGATCGAGATGCGGCTGACGTTCGTCCGCGAGAGCGTGAGCGTCGTCGCCCCGGCGAACTCGCCGACTGAAAGCCTCCAGCCCGTCGCTGTGAGCGATGTGTTGACGGGCGCGAAGATGGATATTCAGCCGCTCGCGGGAGACGACTTCCAGTCGCTCCTCACGCTGCTCCCGAGCGTCGTCCGCGGCCCCGAAGGCCGTTTGCGAGTCAAGGGTGGCGCACCGACGAGCGGGGCCCTTCAGCTCAGCAGCGCGAGCCTCAACGATCCATCGACCGGAGATTTCGACCTCGAGTTGCCGAGCGGCGCGGTGGAATCGGTGGAGGTCTTGTCGAATCCCTTTGCCGCCGAGTACGGGCGCTTCTCGACCAGCGTCACGCAGGTGCGCACCAAGCGCGGCAGCAACGACTGGGTCGTCAAGCCCGACAACCTCGTGCCCGGGTTCGGCAAGGGCTTCGCCTTCGTCAACAAGTTCGAGCCGCGACTCTCGATCTCGGGACCGCTCAAGCGCGATCGATTGCTGCTCGGCCAGTACTTCCAGTACCGGTTCGCGCGAACGCCGGTCAAGAGCCTTCCAGGCGAGCCGATGCTCGGCCTCGATAGCTTCGACTCGTTTACGCGGCTCGATGCCGTGATGTCGCCGAGTCATGCCCTCACGGCAGGGGTCATCTACTTCCCTCGCAGCATCAAGAACGCAACGCTGTCGACGTTTCGACCGCCGGAGACGACGCCCCGGTTCTGGCAAGCCGGATTTTCAACGGGCTTCGTCGATCGACTCATCCTCTCGGCCCACGCGGTCCTCGAGTCGACCGTCGCCACGCGGTTCTTCCAAGTCGATCAGAACACACGGGGCGAGCTGCCCATGGTCTATGCCCCGCAGGGCCAGAGCGGCAACTTCTTCAACCGCCAGGAGCGCCACGTGCGCAGCCTGCAATTCGTGGAGGCGTTGACGTACGCGAAGGATCAGTGGCTCGGCGATCACGTGTTCAAGGCCGGCCTCGATCTCCAACATTCTCGCTTCGACGGCGAGAACTACAGTCAAGAGCTGGACGTGGTCCGGCTCGACGGGTCGCTCGCGGAGCAAACCACCTACTCACCGCGCGCGATCAACCCCGAAGTCAGCAGCACGGAGGTCGCCGTCTTCGTGCAGGACCGGTGGCGCATCAACGATCGCCTGAACGTTGAGCTTGGCTTCCGGACCGACCGGGAGGGCATCGTGAACAAGATGAACTACTCGCCGCGTGGAGGCATGGCCGTGAGCGTGCTGCCCGAGGGCCGCGCGATTCTGCGCGGCGGGATTGGTAAGTTTTCGGAGCGCACGCCGCTGACGGTCGGCGCGTTTCACTCAGTACGACACGCAGACCGTCCGGCGGTTCGCCGCGACCGGAGCGGCGCTCGGTCCGGCCGTGACCTTCGCGCACGTCGTCGATGGTGAGCTGCGGACACCGGAAAGCATCGTGCAGACCGTTGCCTGGGATCAGCGATTCGGCCGCCGGCATGTTCTTCAAGGCCGCGTATCTCCATCGCGAGGGTGCACATGCGTACATCGTCAATCCGGATCCCGCTCGCGGCCTGCTGACGCTCAGCTGCGGCCGGCGCGTCGAAGTACTGGGAGTTCGAGACAACCGGGCGATACCTCGCCAGCGAACACCGCGACGTGACGGTCTCGTACGTGCGATCGGAAAGCACGCGCAATCTCAACGACTACGATCAGTTCTTCGGCAGCTTCCGGAATCCGATCATTCGGGCCGACGAAAATTCGCTGAGCCCGACCGACGTGCCCAATCGCCTGATCGTCCGCGGGATGATCGGCGTGGGTGCCAAGTGGGTGCTCGCGCCAGTCTACGAGTGGCGCACCGGATTTCCCTTCTCGGCCGTGAACGAGTTTCAGGACTTTGTCGGCTCCAGGAACCGGGCGGGCCGGCTGCCAGCCGTGTCGACCCTCGACTTCAGCCTCGCGCGGCCCTGGCGCTTCCGGAAGTATCAGTTCACGGCCGGACTCAAGGTCTACAACGTCTTCAACACCGGTGACGAGCGCGACGTGCAGCACAACATCACCTCGCCCGACTACGGGAAGTTCTACAATCCGATCGAGCGCTCGATCGGGTTTCTCGTCTCGACGAGCCGGCCGTGAGGGCGTAATCCTGCCCCGCCCATGTCTCTCCAGCTTCGGCTGATCGCCTGGTTTTGCGGCACGCTCGCCGCGATCCTGCTCATCTTCTGCGGCTCGTTGCTGCTGCTGCAGCCGCAGGTGGACATCGGGGTGCTCGACAACGAACTGATGGCCGATGTCGTGACGGTCTCCGGCGTGCTCGACACCGAGACGCGTGAGTTGGGGCCTGGCGCGGCAGCGGTCGAGGCGATGCTGGATGAGCTGCGGCTGCCCGGCCGAGGCGTCGCCGTCTTCGATGCCGATGGCCGGCTGCTTGGTGAAGGATGGAACGGGCTGGTTCCGTCGGATGACGTGGCGCTGGTCGTGCCCAGCCGTCGTCAGGCCGTCACCCGAACCGTGGCCACGCGGCTAGGTGACGCGCGGCTCCACGTGACGCCGCTCACGGTCGCCAATGCGCCCTATATCGTTGCCGTGGTGGCCTCACTCGAGGCAGTCGCGCACGAAGCGGCGATGCTGCGGCAAGTCGTCTTCATCGCAGTGCCGATCGCTCTGCTTCTGGCTGCCGTGGGTGGTTGGATCGCCGCCACCCGCGCCTTGCGGCCGGTCGCGCGCATGGCCGCGGAAGCCTCAGCCATTAGTGCCGCCGACCCTGCGGCGCGCTTGACGATCGCGACCCCACACGACGAAATGGGCACGCTGGGACGGGCCTTCAACGCGCTGCTCGATCGCATGCGCGCCGCGCTGGAGCAGCAGCGGCGCTTCATGGCCGACGCGTCCCATGAGTTGCGCACGCCCGTCTCTGTCGTCCGTACCGCCGCCGACGTCACGCTGGGCCGGGTCGATCGCACCGATGAGGAGTACCGCGAGTCGCTCGCCATCGTCGGCGATCAAGCGCGCCGGCTGTCGCGGATGGTGGACGACATGTTCCTGCTGGCCCGAGCCGACGCGGGCCAGCGCCAGGTCATGCCGCGGGAGCTCTACTTCGACGATCTCGTGAGTGAGTGCGTGCGCAGTGTCCGGCTGCTCGCCGCCGACCGCGGCGTCACGATCACCGTCGACTCCCCTGCCGACGTCTCCTGGGTCGGGGACGAGGCTCTGGCGCGGCAACTCATCACCAACCTGCTGGATAACGCCGTCCGGCACGGTCACGGCCCGGTCAAGGTCTCGGTCGTCGACGATGCCGATTGGATTCGGCTGTCGGTTTCAAACCGCGGTCCGGAGATCGCGGTGGAACAGCGGGCTCGCATCTTCGAGCGGTTCGTGAAGCTCGACGAGACGCGAAGCGCGGACGGCGGCGCCGGTCTCGGGCTGGCGATTGCGCGATGGGTGGCCGTGACGCACGGCGGGATGCTCGACCTGCTCGAGTCGGGTCCCAACGGCACCACCTTCCAGGCGCGTCTGCCGCGTCGAGCGACGTAGGCGGTTAAGTCGAGCTATGCGGATTCTGCTGGTCGAGGACGAACCGAATGCCGCGCGGCTGCTCGCCAAGGGGCTGCGCGAGAATGCTTTCGCGGTCGACGTCGCCGCCGACGGCAATCAGGCGGCCGAGAGCGCGTTCGTGAACACCTACGACGCGATCATTCTCGACCTCATGCTGCCGATGCGCGATGGCCTCTCCGTCTGCCGAGAGATCCGCGCCCGCGGCGAGTTGACGCCGATTCTCATGCTCACCGCCAGAGACGCGGTCGAGGCGCGCATCGAGGGACTGGACAGCGGCGCCGACGACTACCTGACCAAGCCGTTCGATTTCGGCGAGTTGCTGGCGCGGCTGCGGGCCATCGTCCGTCGCGGCAGCCGTCCGATTTCCTCGGAGCGGTTGACGGTGGCCGACGTGACCATCGAGACGCGGACTCGGGACGTGCGGCGTGACGGACGCGAGATCCGGCTCACCGCACGTGAGTTCGCGCTGCTGGAATACCTGGCGCGCCGGGCCGGCGACGTGATCACGCGCGCCGAGATTGCCGCGCACGTCTGGGACGAGCACTACGAGGCGGTCTCGAATGTGATCGACGTCTATATCCAGCGGCTGCGGCGCAAGCTCGAGGGTCCTGGCGAGACGCCGCTGATCTCGACGCGTCGAGGCGAGGGCTACGTCTTCGGGCCGCCGCCCCCAGCTGTCATCGAGAATTCATCGACGCCTTCGTAGACTGGCGACTCCGTCAATTGGAGGTGTCCCATGAGCGGCGATCGTCTGTTCGGCTCGGTCCTCGTTCTCGGAGTCGTCGTCGTGTCGGCGGGTTCGGCACAGACGCCCGGCGGTGCCTACGCGGCCGCAGGGGAAGTCAAGATCGGTGGTGCTGGACGCTTTGACTACCTTGCCGTCGATCCACCCGCACACCGGCTCTACGTGAGCCATGGCACCGAGGTCGTCGTCATCGATACCGACGCGATGAGCATCGTCGGACGAATCGCCGATACCCCCGGCGTCCACGGAATCGCCATCGCTCCCGGCGGGCGCGGCTTCGTGACCAACGGCGGCGAGAACAAAGTGAGCGTCGTCGACCTCAAGACGCTGCAAACGCTGATGAAGGTCGAGACGGGCGCGAATCCCGATGCCATCGTCTACGAACCGGCGAACAAGGAGATCTACGCCCTCAATCACACCGGCCGATCCGTGACCGTGATCGATGCGGCGTCCGGCAAGGTGACGGCGACGATCCCGCTCTCTGGCGACGCCGAATCAGGCGCGGCGGATCCCGAGCTCGGCCGCGTCTACGTGAATATCGAAGACAAGAACTCCGTCGATGTGATCGACATCAAGACTCACACCGTGACGGCCCACTGGCCGGTCGCGCCGGCTGAAGAACCGACCGGCATGGCGATCGACACCGCCCGTCATCGCATCTTCGTGGGGGGAGGCCCAGAACAAGTGATGCTCGACGGCGCCACCGGCAAAGTCGTCGCCCACGCCCGGATCTGCCAGGGGACCGACGCGACGGTCTTCGATGCCGGCGCCTCGCTGTCGATGAGCTCCTGCAGCGATGGCCATATCTCGATCATTCGCGTGGGGCCCGGCGACCAGATGTCGGTGGTCCAGACGCTCGCAACCAAGCGCGGCGCGCGCACCATGACGCTCGATCCAGCGACGCATCGCATCTACACCGCAGCTCAGGAATTCAAACCGGCCGAGGCGGGCGCTCGTCCAGTGGCGATTGCCGACACCTTCCACGTCCTGGCGTATGCCCCATCGAAGTAGGCAGACGCCGCTCGGGCTGGCGATCGCGGTCACGCTGTGGGCTGCTGCGCCCGTCTTCGCTCAAGTCGGAGAGTCGCGCCTGACGTTGGACGCAGCCGTGGCGCGCGCCGCGAGCGCGAATCGCGCGCTGGTCGCGGCACGGCTGCAACGCCCAGTCGATCTGGCGGCGGTCGACGTCGCCGGTGAGCGTCCCAACCCCGACGTCACCTACGAAGCCGAGCGCGAAACGCCGCGCCAGGCGGTCGGCTTCGCGCTGCCGCTGGAGCTCGGCGGCAAACGACAGCGTCGAATCGACCTCGCGACCGCCGGCGTCGCCGTGCACGACGCGGACCTTACGCGAACCATCCTCGATCTGCGAACCCGAGTGCGGCGCGCGTACTTTGCGCTCGCCGCCGCGGACCGTCGCACCACCCTCGCGACCGATCTGCGCGCGCTCGCTGTGAGAGCGCGTGATGCGGCCCAGGCGCGCTTCGAGGCCGGCGATGTGCCGCGGCTCGAAGTCGTGCAAACCGAGCTGGCCCTGGTGGAGACGGAGAACGAAGTCTCGGCGACAGAAAGCGAGGTTCGCGCCGCCCGAGCCGAACTGAACGTGCTGCTCGGCGAGCCGGTCGATCGGATGTTCGTGCTCGCCGATGACCTCTCGAGTGGCAGCCTGCCAACGCTGGCTGATGCGCAAGCGCGCGCGGCCACGGCCAACACGGATATTGCGTTGATCGATCGCCGCTTGGTCGAGCAGGCGGCGCGACGCGACCTCGCACACGCGTTGCGCTCTCCCGATGTCACGGCCGGCGCTTCGGTCACGTTCGACGCCGAGCCCGAGTTCGCGGCAGGCTATCGAGCGACGGTCGGCTTCACGGTTCCATTGCTGACCAGCCATAAGGCGGGCGAAGTGCTCGAAGAGGCCGAGCTCGCTCGGCTGAGAGCGGAACGAGACGCCACGCTCGCCGACGTCAACAGCCGCGTCGTCGCGGCGCTGGTCCGCGCGACGGCGGCCCGCCAACGAGCCGCGCGAGCCGAGGCCGAAAGCGTGCCGAGAGCCGCCGAGGTCGACCAGATGGCGCAAGACTCCTACAGTTCGGGACAAACCGGACTGGTGTCGCTCCTCCAAGCCCTTCAATTCACCTACGACGTCCGTCGCCGGCACCTCGAGGCCAGCCTCGCGTTTCAGGTGGCGTTGTCTGATCTCGAGCGCGCGATTGGCGCCCCACTCCCATGACGACACATCGCGGACCCTGGATCGCGCTGGTGCTTGCGTTTTTCGCTGCGCGGTGCAGCTCACCTGCGGTTGAGGAAGTCGAAACGACGGCGTCGGTGCAGGTTGAAGTCAAAGCCGCCGCCTTGGACACTGTGGAGTCGCGCATCCGCGCGAGCGGGCTCGTCGCGCCAACGCCTGGCGCCGATTGGACCATCGTCGCGCCAGAGGCAGCACGGATTGCTCAGCTGACCAAAGCCGAAGGCGATCCAGTGCGGGCCGGTGAAGTCCTCGTGCGCTTCGAGATCCCGACGCTCGCGGCGAACGTGTCAGGGCGACACGCCGAGGTCGTGCAGGCTCGCGCGCGGGTCGAGACCACTCGAGCGGCCGTCGTCAGATTGAGCGGCCTGGTCGAACGCGGCGTTGCCGCCAAACGCGAAGTCCAAGAGGCTCAGCGGGATCTCACCGAGGCCGAAGCCACGCTCGCACGGGCCGAGAGCGATGCGGCCGCCGCCACGGAGCTGGCCGAGCGGGCGACCGTCACCGCTCGCTTCAACGGAGTGATCGCCAAACGGTGGCACAACCCGGGCGACCTGGTGGATGCGTCGAGCTCAGATCCGGTCCTGCGCGTGATCGATCCGCGCACGCTGCAGGTGATGGCGTCGGTAGCCGCCGCCGACCTGCCCCGCATCGCCCTCGGCCGGCCCGCCGAGGTCAGCGGACCGGGCGGTGGCGAGGCCGAAGCGACGACGGTCAGCGCGAAGCCTGGTCAGTTGGATCCGACGGGGTCGGTTGGCGAAGTACGTCTCTCCTTCAAGAGCGGCACGCGATTCACTGCGGGCACGCCAGTGCAGGTGTCGATCGTCGGAGAACGCCGCGTCGGAGTGGTCGCCATTCCGGTCGAGGCGGTACTTCGTGCCGATGACGAGACTTTCGTGATGGTGGCAGGGGCAGACAACGTCGCGCACCGCCAGGCGGTCACGCTCGGTCTCGAAGGAGACCACATCGTGGAAATCGTCAAAGGGGTGTCCGCAGGCGACCGCGTCATCGTGCGCGGCCAGACGGCGTTGCCCGATGGCGCAGCCATCTCGGTCGCGCCATGAATCTGGTCAGCCTCGCGGCCAGCCAGCCGCGCGCGGTGTTGCTCGTGACGGTCCTGGTCGCGGCCGGCGGGTTGCTCACCGGCTGGTCGCTGCCGAGCGACATCTACCCGCCTCTGGTGTTTCCACGCATCGTCGTGATCGCGCACGCCGGCATCACGCCGGCGCAGACGATGGTGCTGGCGGTGACGCGGCCGATCGAGCAGTCGGTAATGGAAGTGCCAGGTATTCGGCGGGTGCGCTCGCGGACCTTCCGCGGAGCGGCCGAGGTCTCCGCCCAATTCGATCCGGCCAGCGACATGGTCGTCGCGCTGCAGCAGGTGCAAAACCGGATCGCGGAGGCCCGGCAGGACATGCCTGGTGACGTCGAGCTGCTGGTCGATCGGCTCATGCCGACGGCGTTTCCGTTCTTCAGCATCGACATCACTGGCGGCTTACCCTCAGCCGATCTTCACGATTACGGGTTCTTCGTAGTGCGGCCGGCGTTGTCGCGCGTGGCCGGAGTCGGCCGTGTCGAAGTGCTGGCGTCGGACACGCGCGAGATCGAAGTCGTGACCGATCCATCCCGGCTGGTCGCATCCGGGCTCACGGTGGCCGACGTCGGTTCGGCCTTGCGCAGCGCCAACGTGCTGGCCCCGGCCGGCCGGTTCACCGAAGCCGAACAGCAGCACCTGCTGTTGACGTCGGCGCTGTGGGCCAACATCGACGACATTGCCGACACGCCGGTCGTCAGCAAGCCCGGCATCACGCTCCGCATGCGTGATGTCGCCACCGTCGCGCCAGGCGCGCCTGATCGCACGCAGCTCATCGTCAGCGAAGGGAAAGACGCGGCCACGATCGCCGTTTCGCAACAGCTCGGCGCCAACATCCTCGATGGTCCGGCAAGGGGTCGAGACGGCGCTCGTCGACATCGTGAAGTCGCTCCCAGCCGGGCTGCGGCTGACCAAGACGTACGATCTCGCGGAGTTCGTCGAGCAGGCCATCGCCAACACGCGCGACGCCATTTTGATCGGCGGCTTCCTCGCGGTCCTCGTATTGCTCTTCTTCCTCCGCGATCTCCGTCTCACGATGGTCGCCGCTTGCACGCTTCCGCTCACGGTGCTCGCCACCTTCTTCGTGATGTGGCTCTTCGGCGAGTCGATCAACCTGATGTCGATGGGCGGCATGGCAGTCGCGATCGGTCTGGTCATCGACGATGCGGTGGTCGTGGTCGAGAATATTCACCGGCGTCTTGACGAAGCGGGCACCGGCGAGAGCGTGGAGCACGCCACTCGTGAGCTGATCGCGCCGATCGTCGGCTCGACTCTCACGACGGTCGTCGTGTTTGCGCCGCTCGGCCTGCTTTCGGGGGTGGTCGGTCAGTTCTTTCGCGCGCTGTCGCTCACACTGTCAGCCGCGGTCCTCATCTCCCTGGTGCTCTCACTGACGCTGATCCCGCTGCTGGCGCGTGCCTGGATCCATCCACGGTCCGAGCGCGTCGAGCCAGGCCGCATTCAGCGCGCCTATGCGTCCAGCCTGCCCTTCTGGCTCCGTCGGCCACTGATGGCCGCCATCGCCGTCGCGCTGCTGGCGACCGTTGCCGTGGTCGAGTACTGGCAGGTGGGCACAGGATTTCTCCCGGCCTCGGATGAAGGCGGCTTCGTCATCGACTACGTCACGCCGTCGGGCTCGGCCCTCGACGCCACCGACCGCCGGCTGCGGGCGATCGAAAACGTCCTCGAGGAGACGCCCGAAATCGCCGTGTATTCGCGGCGCACCGGCTCGGAGCTGGGACTGTTCGCAACTCAGCAGAACACGGGCGACATCCTGGTGCGGCTCAAGCCGCGCGGTGAGCGTGACCGATCCGCCAACGACATCATCGACGACCTTCGCGCCAAGACTGATCGAAGCTGCGCCGGACACGGAGATTGAGTTCGTCCAGCTGCTCCAGGACATGCTGGGCGATCTCGAAGGCAATCCGGATCCGATTGAGATCAAGATCTTCGGCGACGATCCCAGAGGTCCTCGCCGATCTCGCCGAGCAGATCGAACCCAAGCTCGAGGAGGTCCACGGCGTCGTCGACGTGGTCGGACCGACGAGCGGCAATCCCGAGGTGACCTGGACGATCGATCCCGCCGCTGCCGGTCGTCTTGGCCTGTCGGTCGAGCAGGTGTCCAGCCAGTTGTCGGATGCCTGGGCGGGCACGGTTGCGACCGATCTGCGCCTGCCGGATCGATCGATTCCCGTGCGCGTGCGCTATCCGGACGCCTACCGCTTCGATCCGCCACGCCTGGCCGCCACCCTGATTCGCGGCACGCAAGGCACCCTGGTGCCGGCATCGAGCCTCGCGACGGTCACCCGCACGAACGGTCAGGAGGAGCTCCTGCGCGAGAACCTGCGGCCGATGGCGCTGGTCACAGCGCGGCTCGAAGACCGCGATCTGGGGAGCGCAGTCGACGAGATCCGGTCGGTCATCGACGGGATCAAGCTCCCCGTCGGCTACACCTACGAAATCGGCGGGCAGTACGCCGCACAGCGGCAGGCGTTTCGAGAATTGCTGATGGTGTTCGCGATCGCCAGCGCGCTGGTGTTCACGATTCTCGTCGTGCAGTTCCAGACCTTCACGGCAGCGCTGTTGATTCTGGCCGCGGCGCCGCTGTCACTTGGCGGAGCGTTCGCGGCCCTTGCTGATCACCGGAACCGATCTGAACGTGTCGTCGGCGATGGGGCTGATTCTGCTCGTCGGACTGGTCGTCAAGAACGGGATCGTGCTGCTCGACTTCGCGCATCGACGCCTTGCCGAGGGCGCCCCGCTGCACGAGGCGATGATCGCCGCAGCTCAGGTCCGGCTGCGGCCGATCCTCATGACGACGCTGTGTACGCTCTTCGGGCTGCTGCCGCTCGCTCTTGGGCTCGGCGCTGGCGCGGAGATGCAACGGCCGCTCGCGCTGGCCGTCATCGGCGGCCTCAGCCTCTCCACGCTCGTGACGCTCTACGTCGTGCCCTCAGCCTACGTCGCCCTCGCGCGCCGATGGTCCTCTCCGTAAGAACACCGGCGCAGGCCGGATCTGACCCGTCTCTTTGGCGCCCGGCCGGCATTCATCCTCTCGTCATCTTTTCGGAACTAGACTGGAGTCCTCTGTTGAGACGGCCGGTGCTCGTTCAGCGCCAGTGGTCAGTTGACCGCGTGTGATGGTTCCGGCCTACGAGATCAGATGGACCGCCATCGCACCACCCGCCGGCTCCTGACGGCGCTTCTCCTGCTGGCCTGCGCGTGGGGAAGCCTCACTGCCCAGCAGTTCGCCCTGCCGTCGGCGCCGAACTCCGTGAAGTTCGCCGTCATCGGCGACAACGGCACCGGCGATCCGCCACAGTATGAGGTCGCCAATCAGATGGCGCAGGTCCGCGCGACGTTCCCGTTCGACCGCGTGATCATGCTTGGCGACAACATCTACGGAGGGCAGGGATCGCAGGACCTCGTCAAAAAGTTCTCGGAGCCGTACAGGGCGTTGCTCTCCGCCGGCGTTCAGTTCTACGCGTCGCTCGGTAATCACGACGATCCGGCCAATCGGAAGTACTCGCTGTGGAACATGGGCGGTAACCTGTACTACAGCCACGCGATCAAGAACGTCCGGTTCTTCGCGCTCGACAGCAACCGCGTCGACAAGACTGAATTGGCCTGGCTCGAGAATGCTTTGAAGACCTCGACCGAGGACTGGAAGATCTGCTACTTCCACCATCCGCTCTATTCCGATGGCCGCACCCACGGTTCGTCGGTGGATGTTCGCGTCCTGTTCGAGCCGCTGTTTGTGAGCTACGGCGTCAACGTCGTTTTTGCGGGCCACGACCACATTTACGAACGCCTGACGCCGCAAAAGGGGATCTACCACTTCGTCGAGGGCGCCTCGGGTCAACTGCGAAAGGGCAACACCAGACCGTCGGCGATGACGGCGAAGTTCTTCGACGACGACAGGAGTTTCATGCTCGTGGAGATTGACGGAAACCAGTTGTGGTTCCAGACCATTTCCCGCACCGGCGTCACGGTCGATTCGGGGACGATTCAGCGTCAAGGTCAGTCGGCTCGTTGACGAGTGACGGAGCCTGACGATGAGTGGCCACAAGCCGCGCACCGGACCATCGAGAAAGCGGCGAATCGCCCTGCGGGTCTCTGGTTTCGTCCTCGACTACCTCGTGGCGCTGCCGGCCGGCTGCCTCGTGGCGCTGGCATGGGCGAACACCCTCCCCGACAGCTACTTCCGATTCACGCACGCTGCCAGCTTCGCCGTGAACGATATCGGCATGGCCTTCTTCTTGGGGCTGATCACCAAGGAGCTGGCGGAGGCTACGCTGCCGGGAGGAGCGCTCCACCCGTGGCGCCGCGCCGCGCTGCCCGTCGCGGCGGCGGTTGGTGGCGTGCTCCTGTCAGTGGCGAGCTACCTCCTGTTTCTTCAATATGCCGGCGAGCCAGTCCTCATGACCGGCTGGGTGGCGGCCTGTGCGATCGATATCGCCGGCACTTACGTCGTGGCGAGGTTGATCTTCGGACAACATGCCGCGGTTCCCTTTCTCCTTCTGCTGGCGATGGCCTCGGACGCCATCGGCCTCATCCTCGTCGCCCTGCTGCATCCAGCCGGCGACTCGCAGCCGCTGGTTGGTCTGGCGATGATGGCCGTCGCGGTGGGCGGCGCCGCGGCCCTGCGGAGCCGGGAAGTGAAGAGCTTCTGGTCGTACCTGATCGGACCGGGTGTGTTGTCATGGTGGGCGCTGTTTCTCGGCGGCGTTCACCCGGCGCTGGCATTGGTGCCGATCGTTCCCTTCTTCCCTCACGGGCAACGCGATCGGGGATTGCTGGTCGAGCCGGCCCCGCAGGCCCACGACACGATGACGCTCTTCGAGCGCTGGTGGCGCCTTCCGGTGGAAGGCGTGCTGTTCATGTTCGGCCTGGTCAATGCCGGCGTTCCCTTCTTCGGCCTCGAGCTCGGCACGCTGGCGATTCCGGTCGCCGGCCTCGTCCGGCCAATCGGGATCATGGCGGCCGCCGGCCTGGCGATCGCCGCTGGCCTGCATCTGCCGCGGCACGTCGGCTGGAAGGAGCTTTTAGTGGTGAGTACGGCCGCGTCGATCGGTCTCGTCTTCGCTTTGTTCTTCGCAACTGCGGTGATGCCGCCCGGGCCGGTCTTGCTGCAAATGAAGATGGGCTCGCTCCTCACGATCGGCGGAGCGGTACTCGTGTTCGCTCTGGCCTGGGCGCTCAAGGTCGGTCGCTTCGCTCGCTGACGTGCACGTCACTCTCTGCCCTTCAGCACCATCGGCTCGATTGCCGGATGACGTGACGCGAGGCCGATGCCGCCGCCGCGATGACGCGTTCCTACAGCAGGTCGAGCACCTGCTGTGGTTGGCTCGAGGCGATGACCAGGCAGTTCCCGGTGGCGAGGTAGCTGTAGCGCACGTTGATGTGCGCTTCGGCAATCCTCTGGAACACTCTTGCCGCTGCGCCCGGCTCGTTCGAGACCGGCACCACCACGACGTCCTGTTCCTGCACTTCGTGAAACCCGGCCTGGCTCAGGCTGCGGCGCGCCGCCTGCAGCTCGGTGGTCAAGATGTGCACGACACCGTTCATCTCGCTGTAGCCGTCGATGTTGATGCCGGCGGCCGAGATGCAGCTGATGGCTCTGGCCAGCGCTCCTGGTCGATCTTCGGAGGAGATCGACCGCGAGATCGGCAGACAGAGTGCGGCTTCGTAGAGCACTCCGTTCTGGGAGGCGCGATGCTACCACGGCTCGCCGATTCCCAAGCGTCAGCAGCGCAAGACGTTGGTCGTGTCTTCCCAACGCAGGAATCAGACACGACCAAGACGTTATCGAGATGCAGCGAGACTACCCTGCCTGGGCCGGCTTGCTGCCCGCCGGAGGCTTGTCAGGCAATCGGTCGAACCCTATGAGTTTCCAACCACCGCCGTCGCGACGGAAGTAGGCGCGAACAGGTTGTTTCCACGTCGGATAGGTATCGCTGTCGACGGCCAGGTCGACGGCCACGAAGCCGCTCGCCGGCAGACCCGGCGGCGCCGCCATCGTCGTCGTCGGACTCTTGGTTTCTGCCAGCGGCTTGGTCGCGCCGGTGGCGTTGTCGAACAGCATCCACGACCCGCGGTAGGCCATCGTGCCCTTGGCGACTCCGCCGGCAACTGCGGCGTTTTCAAACGTCAGACCCGTGGCATCGAGACGCGGGTTGACGATGGGATTCACCTGCGTGAGGTAGCTGCTCTTCACCTTCTCGCGCCGCTCGATCAGCACGTCGGCCAGATACTTCTCGGCTGCAGGGTCACTGATTTGCCCGAAGTGGACGGCTGCCCTGATCAGGTCGTCTGTGAAGGCCGCCACCCGGCGCGCCGCCCAGAACGCGTCATCCTCGCGCAGCTCCATGTAGGCGGTCGTCGGCGTCTGCGGCCGCCATTTCCGGGGATCGAATACCTTTCCTTCGAACTTGCCGACGGCTGGGGACTCGACGTAGTCAACCGTCTGCCATGGACTCAGACCAAATCCGAGCGTGAACAGGCGCTTCAGAGATGGCGGCCCTTCATAGAAGTACTCGTAGCTGAGATCCCACTCGTAATAGTCGTTGCACATGCCGAAGGTGGACCCGACATCCTGCAGGTAGTGCTTGACGATCGACTTGCCGTTCTCCGTGATCACCGTGTCAAGCGTGTTCTTGGCCTTGATGTCGGTGAGATTCGTCCACGCGCCGAAGACCCGCAGCGCTCGCAGCTCGCGCCGGTGCTCGTGGGGAACGAGATCGTTGGGATCGTCGGGGCGCGTGCCGGAGTACTGGAATCCGCCGAGAATCTTGCCCGGCAGCAGGCGGCCGGCGATCACGCGATAGGTCCCATCCGGGCTGCGCGCGACATTCTCGAGGACGACCTCCAGATCGTCGCGGTTGAACGGAGTTCGCTTGCCGTTCGGGCGCGGAATGGTCGCCTTCGGATCGATCGTCGCCTTCTTCGTATCGAACGTCGTCAGGAACGATTCCACCTGGTTGTAGCCAAGTGCCCAGAAGATCCTGGTCGCAATCGCGACCGCGGCGGTCGCGCCCTCAGGGAACTTGGGCGGATCGAACTCGAGGAACCACGTCACGCCCTTGGCGTCGGTCGCGGTGAAGCCTGGGTGCGCGCCTGACGTCTTCTCCCGAATGACGACCCAGCTCGATGGGTCGGGCGCCTCGCCGACATTGGCGCCGCGAATGATCTCTTCAGTCGTGACCGGGCGGGTGCCGATGCGGTTGGTGAACCAGCTCGAATCCGGCACTTCGTCGATCGTGTTGACGTTCTTCGCCCGAAGACCGCTCGGTTTGTAGCCGGAGGTGATGAACAGGTTGTGGGTGAGCTCGTACATCTCCGACAGTTCGTACCGCGCCGCCTTCGAGGCGTCTTGCGATTCGGGTTCGCGGGCGATCGGATCGTCCGGATAGAAGCGCGGTCCCTGCATCGACGCGACGGCAGCGAACAACCCGATCGCAGCGACCATCGACAGAACCAGAAACCCGGCGCGACGTGCACGTGATGAACGCGGTAAGAGGCGCATGGCAACAAGACCTCAGAAGACAGAAGACGTTGAGAAGACCAGGTGCAGACCTTCGCGGCTCTTGGCCAATTCGACACGAAGCGGTGTGACGAACGGACCGTGGAAGCGCACACCGAACCCGAAGTCGTCCTTCAAGTTTTCGAAATTGAGATCGGCGGCGAAAGCGGCCACCTTGCCGGTGTCGTAGAAGAACGCCAGATCGAGGTAGCGGTTGACCATCACGCGCCATTCCGCCTGGAGCAGCAGACTGTTCCGGTCGCGAAAGCGCCAGCTGCTGTAGCCGCGCAGCGTCGAGCCGCCGCCAAGCGCCGGTGTCATGAAGAACGGCGTCTGCTGGTCGTCCTTGCTGGTCGCGGTCTGCACGCGTCCCCGCAACGAGAGCACCCATGTTTCACGCAGGATCGGCAGGTGCTGGATGGCTTCGTATTCGAGCAGCTTGAAACCGAAGGCGTGGTCTGGATCGGTGTAGTCGTGAAAGGTTGCGCCGTAGTAGCCGCCACGCCTCGTGTAGCCGGGCGAAGTGCGGAGGTCGATGCCAATAGTGGCCTGGGTGTGCCGATACGTCACCTCGGCACCGAGGCCTGGCAGTTCCTCAGGCGTGTACCTGGTTTCAACCGACGGCGAGAGGGTGCCTTCGCCCGACAACTGCGACCAGCGCGACAGCTCGAAGCCGCCCCCCAGCATCACGACGCGGCGCGTCGGGAAGATGGTGAACAAGGCCGACCCGTACGGTTGCCGGAACAGATAGTTGGTTTCGTCGCTGTCCGATGTGTCGTTTCCGATCCCGAAAAAGCTGACTTGCGTCGCCTCGCGCCAGCCACCGAGCACTGACAGTTGGCCGCGGCGCTGAAACATCCGGGGCGCAACAAACTCCGCCTCAACCCGCTTGTAGTTCGTGATCGTGTAGCTGCCGCGGAGGTCGATGTAGTTGTAGGGGCTCACATAGCTGACATGCCCGACGCCAAGCGTGAAGCCGCCGCCCGAATAGGCGTTATCGAAGAAGGGATGCCAGCGGATGCGCCCCCCGGCCAAGATGGTGTCGATGTGTTCGAAGATTCGCTCGGCCTTCTTGGGGGTATACGGGGTCAGGTTCTTCAGTTTGGCAGCCTGCTCCTGCTCGATGACAGCCTGCCGCGACGGCTCCTGAGCCGCCTGCTCAACTGTTTCCGGCGGAGCGGACACCGGCGCCTGTGCGCTCACCGCTCTGGTCGATGCCACCGCCACGATTGCGATTGGGATCAGTATGAACAATCCACGAGCCTGCACGTCTCCACCCTTTCGCGCTGCTGCCATCTGTTGACCTGTTCGCCTCCGTCCGTGCCCGCAGCTTTCGCACGTCGAAGGTCCGGCCATGCGTCACGCTGCCGGCGACGATATTACTCAATGTCGCTGCCAAAGCGGGGCATGTCGTCGCAATCGAGCATAACGTGGCTACGGGGCATCACCGGGGACGTCACTTACGGCACCGGGGCCGCCGCCCACGGTCTGAACTGTGCGGGGTCACTGCGGGGCAGTTCTGCCTCAGGTGTTTCCACTACACTGCATCCGCTGGAGGGATCGCGATGATGACACGACGAGAACTGATCGAGGCGCTGGCGGCAGCGGCGACCGTGCCGGGACGAGCCCTGGGCGCCAGGACGCTGCCGTCTCAGACCGCCGTCACGTTCGACGTGCCCAGGGGCGCCTGTGACTGTCACGTGCACATCTTCGGCGACCCGCAACGCTTTCCGTTCTCTCCCGCACGTGTCTACACGCCGCCGGTCGCGTCGCCCGAGGAGCTCGCCGCGCTTCACAAAGCACTCGGCATCCAGCGCGTCGTCATCGTCCAACCGAGCGTATACGGAACCGACAACTCCGCCACGCTGTTTGGCATCAAGGCACGAGGCAAAGACGCGCGTGGCGTAGCGGTCATCGATGCGCAGACGCCGGATCGCGATCTCGATGCGATGAGTGCGGCCGGGGTCTGCGGCATCCGCCTCAATCTCGCAACCGCGAGCATCACCGATCCGGCGGCGGGCCGGGAGCGGCTGCAGGCCGGGTTGGCCCGTGCCCAACGGCGCAACTGGCACGTCCAGATGAACACCACGCCACCGATGATCGCGGCGATCAAGGACGTGGTGCTCGCGGCTCCGGTGCCGGTCGTGTTCGATCACTTTGGCGGCGCGCTGGCGTCGCGAGGCCCCGGACAGCCAGGGTTTCAGGATCTCGTGGACCTGGTTCGATCGGGCCGAGCCTACGTCAAGATTTCCGGCGCCTATCGCGCCTCCACCCTCGCCGGCTATTCGGACGTGGCCCCTCTGGCTAAAGCGCTGATCGCCGCCAACGCCGATCGCATTCTCTGGGGCACCGACTGGCCGCACCCCGATTCGGCGACGGTGCCGGGCCGCAAGCCGACCGATCTCGCGCCGCCGATCGCCGTGGACGATGGCCGCGTGCTGAATCTGCTGCCCGTCTGGGAGCCCGACCCAACGGTTCGACGAAAGATTCTGGTGGACAACCCGGCGCGGTTGTACGGCTTCTAAGCCGTCGCCATCAACGCTCAGGCCTGCGGGTGGAGGCGGCTCACCGCTTCCACGTGTAGAGCACGCCGAAATAGATGCGGTGCCCGCCCCGAGTCTTCGACTTCGCGAAAAACGCGGGCGCGCTCTCGTTGGCGTTGACGATCAGGTAGCGATAGTCACCGCGGAATCCCCAATCCGGCGCGGCTTTCCGAAACACCTTCACGCCGCCGCCGATGTTCTCCGCCAGGAACGTTTCGAATCCGACCGTGTCCACGTCGTACCCGAAAGGTTTGGTCGGAGGGCGTGACTGAAGGGAGACCATGCCGACGCCGCCGGTGATGTAGAAGGGGACCGTCTTGCCGGCCGCACCGCCTGGGAAGAACAGCACATTGCCGGAGAAGTTCCAGGCGTTGGGCATCTGCGTGTGGAACACTTCGGATCGCTCGAAGAAGATGTCCTGGCCCCAGCCGAGGCCGATGCCAAGCTCGCCTTCGAGCGCGACGCGATCGGCCGCGTAGTAGGTGAAGTTGCCACCGAACGAATAGACGTTGAAATTGACTTCCTGATCGTCGTCTCCGCCGACAAAGAAGGTCCCGCCCGCCGGAAACAAGCCAAGCTCGATTTTTCCCGGACCGACGGTTTCCTGGCCCGCGGCGATCGAGACGCCGGCCAGCAAGATCAAAGGCAGAAGGCACAAGGTAGAAGGCAGAAGCCTGCGTATTCGAGGTCGCGCGTGCCGTTGTGCCTTGTGCCTTGTGCCTTGTGCCTTCATTCGATGTCCCTTTACCACTTGAATTGGTACGCCACGCGCGGGAAACGGCCCGGCATGATCGCCGTCACCTGTCCGAGCGACGTCCCCACCGTATCGGTGGTCGAGCGGATCGAGTTGTTGTTGAACACGTTGAAGATGTCGAACTGGAACGTGTGCACCTTGTTGTTGCCGTAGCGGAAGTTCTTTCTGATGTTGATATCCACCTGGTTCCAGCGCTCGAGGAACAGCGATCCGGGCTGGTTGAGAATGATGGTCTGCGCCTGCGTGCGCTGGCCGTTGGGAAACAGGTTCGCCGCCGGCTGCCACGTGATCACCCGCTCGAGCCCGGGATAGCTTTGCACCACGGCGCCCACGTCCATCCCGTACGGGAGCACATAGTTCCCGGCCAGCTTGAACTCGTTCGTGAACGGCATGTCGAACTGACGCTGGTCGCAGAAACGGCCACCGCTGGCGACATTGCGCCCTTGGTACAAGTCGGCGACCGGCGGACCGTTCGGGTTGTCATCCGATTCACAGAACACCGAGACATTGCGCTCGGCGGTCCAGCTGCCGAACAACGTCGCGCTGCCGACCAGCCTCGCCGAGAACGACGCCTCGAACCCGGTGTAGTACGACCGATCCTGGCCGCTGCTGCGATCGACCAGTCCCTGGCCGAACACCGCGTTCTTGGCCTGATTGAGGTTGTAGATCGTGAGCATCTCGTTTGGATTGAGCACGGCCGCCACCGCCGGATCGGACACGGCCGGCATCGCCACCGTGAACGGCGTGTAGTCGCTGAGGGTGATGAACGTCCGGTCGGTCAGCTGAATGTTCCGGATTTCCCGCTTGATGAAGAGCGCGCCGACGGCCAGGCGCGGCATGAGCTGATGCTGAACGCCCGCAGTGAATTCCAGGTTGTACTGCCGATCGAGCTCGCCGGGAAGCGCGCCTGAGCGCTGGCCGAAGTTGCCGCCACTCGGGCTCGGTCCGATTTCGTGGTCCTGCGCGATGCCGTCGTTGTTGAAGGGGCTCGCCTCGCCCGAGCACGCGCTGCCAGCGGCGTTGAGCACGCAGTCGAACCAGTTGCGGTTCTCTTGTCGAAGGCCGGCATCGGCGTAGGCCAGGAACGGATCGGCGTCGTATTGACGATGGTATTTGCTGAAGCTGGTCTTGAGCGCCGTCCGGCCGTCGCCGAACAAATCGTAGACCACCGACAACCGAGGCGCGTAGTCGGGCCCCCAGTTGATCAGACTCTTCTGCGCCGGATAGAAGCGCTCCGGCGCAAACCGGCCGGCGGGCGCGCCGACGGCCCGCATTCCGGCGGCAAACCATTCCACTCGCAAGCCGGGATTCACGGTCAACCGTCTGAACGTCCACGCATCCTGGACGAAGAACGCCGAGTCGTTCTCGACATAGCCGGGCGCGTCGAGCGGCGTGTTGAAGACCGTCACGGTGCTGGCCCGGCCGGCGTTGTAGTTCAACTGAATGTCGCCGTTGTACTCGTTGGCGATGCGGCCGTCGGGACCGAACTCGAAGGTGTAGCCGACCTTGAGGTTGTGCGATCCGGTGACGTACGAGGCTCGCCCGTCGAACACGTGGCGGGTGTTGTCCTGCCGCTGGCTGAGCAGCGAACCCCACGCGGTGCAGCCGGTGTCGTAGGCGCACTGCGGATGGATCTGCCGCTGCGTATCGGTCTTCCTCGTCTGCGTGTACCACTCGGGCGTGCCGCGCTCCTTCATCACACCGGGCGCCGGGCCGCCGTGCCAGTCGAACTCGGCGACCGAATAGCCGGCCTCGAAGAGGAACTTGTTGCTGAGCGTCGAAGTCCACTTGATGTTGCCGACGAAGTGGTGCGCCTTCTTCGGATCGCGGAACTGCCCCACTCTCGGGTCGGTGCCGGCGGCGAAGTCCTTGCCCTTGCGCTTCCACCAGCGCGAGAAGAACACCGCGATCTTTTGATGGTCGGCGGCCTGCCAGGTCAGCCGGACGGACGGCCCGCGTACATACGTGTCCAGATACGAATTGATCACTTCGCCATCCGGCGCGACGATCTGCGCGGGCACATCCGCCACCAGCTCGTCGGAGGATTGATGTCTGGCAGTGACCAGGAACCAGGCCTTGTTGCGCTTGATCGGGCCGCCGAACGACGCCGCGAACATGTGAATGTGCTTGATGGCGTTCGCGCTGCGAATGCTGTTGGGCGCAGCCTGGAGCGCATCGTCCACGTTATCCGCCTGCCAGTCGCCGCTGCTGAACCCGAGAAACGCCGCGCCGCTGAACTGATTGCCGCCGTCCTTGAGCACGCTGTTCAGACGAATGCCGCCGCCGGAGGTGTCCGCGGGAATGGCGCTCGTCATGACCGTGATCTCCGACTGCAGCATGTCGTCGAAGTACGACTGCGACGGCCCCTCGAGGCTCTGAATCGACATCCCTTCGACGAGCTGCTCCGCGTCGTTGCCGCCGAGACCGTGGGCGCGCAGCGCCACTTGCTCGGTCATGCGGGAGCCGCCGATGTCCGGCGTTCCAGGCCGGACGCCGGGGGCGAGGACGCCGATCGACATCACGTTGCGCGACACGGGCAGCGCATCGATGACCTCGCGCGTCAGCACTTGCGTCCGCGACGCCTGCGACACATCCACCTGCGGCGAGGCGCCAGTCACGGTGACCGACTCCTCGAGTGTCCCGACGGACATTTCGACATTCGCGGTGACGACGACGTCGGACGGCACGTCGATTCCTGTGCGATTGAGGGTGTCGAACCCCGTCAGCGTGAACTTGAGAGTGTACCGGCCGGGCCGCAGTGCCTCGAACCGGTAACGCCCTTGCTCATCGGTGACCGCGGTTTTCGTCCCTTCGATGAGAGCGGGACTGGCGGCCTCCACGGTGACGCCGGGCAGCGCAGCGCCAGACTGGTCGCGCACGCTTCCAACAATCGACGCCTGTGCCCACGCGAGGGCCGGAAGGAACAGGACGGTCAGGAAGGCGAGACTGAACCGCGTATTTCGACGAAGCGCTTGCCGCATGCAAAACCACCTTTCGTCGGAGCCTTTACCGTTTAAGCCACGGCGGCCGGTGCGGAGTGTAGCATTGTTCGGTAACCCCCCACTCAGGGGTCGACCGATCGCATCTGGCTATACTCGCCGCGGGTACGCGCTATGAGCATTCGCGAGCAATACGACGCCGAAGTCAACCGTTACAGTCGACGCGCATGGCCCGGTGCGATTCTGACGCTGGTGCTCGCATTCCTCTCGACCTCACAACTCGAGATGGGTCGAGGCCTCGCCGACGCGCAGCGCGCGAAGCCGGCCGACCCTCAAGCCGCTCGCTTCACGCCGATCACCGACGCGATGCTCGCGCATCCCAATCCCGGCGACTGGCTCAACTGGCGGCGGACACTCGATGGCTGGGGCTACAGCCCGCTCGACCAGATCAACACGAAGAACGCGCATCAGCTGCAGCTCGCCTGGTCGTGGACCCTCAACCCTGGGCAGAGTCAGCCGACGCCGCTGGTCGCCAGCGGCGTGATGTACCTGCCGATTCCAGGCGGCGGCGCGCAGGCGCTCGATGCCGCAACCGGCGAGTTGCTGTGGGAGTACAAGCAACCTGTGCCGCCGGGCGCGCAGCCACGAACCTCGCCGATGCGCAATCTCGCGATCTACGGTGACAAAGTGTTCGCGGCAACCGCCGACGCGCGGCTGGTGGCGCTCAACGCGCGCACCGGCGCCGTGGTCTGGGACCATCAGGTCGCCGACAGCAAGCTCGGCTACAGCTATTCGAGCGGACCGATCGTCGCCAAGGGCGCGGTCGTGGCCGGCATCAACGGGTGCCAGCGCTATAAGAACGACGTGTGCTTCATCTCGGCCCACGACAGTGAGACCGGCCGGGAGTTGTGGCGCACTTCGACAATTGCTCGACCCGGAGACCCCGGCGGCGACACCTGGGGCGATTTGCCGCTCCTCTTCCGCGCCGGCGGCGATGCCTGGATACCCGGCAGCTACGATCCGGACACCAACCTGATCTACTGGGGCACCTCTCAGGCCAAGCCCTGGACGCGTTTCGCGCGCGGCACCGACGGCGACGCGCTCTTCACCAACTCCACGCTCGCCCTCGATGCGACCACCGGGAAGATGGTCTGGTACTACCAGCACATCCCGGGCGAGACGCACGACATGGACGAAACGTTCGAGCGCGTGCTGGTCGATCTGCCCGGCCGCTCGTCGGTCTTCACCATGGGCAAGCTCGGCATTCTCTGGGAGCTCGATCGCAAGACCGGAAGGTTCGTGAGCGCCCGCGATCTCGGCTATCAGAACTTGATCGACGTCGACCCGAACACCGGCAAGGCCACCTACCGCGCGGGCATGATTCCGAGCGCCGGCGTCGAGCTCTCGTTCTGCCCGAGCTCGTCTGGCTTCAAGAGCCTGCGGGCCATGGCCTACCACCCCGAGACGCAGGCCTTCTACATTCCGCTCAACTTGACGTGCGAGACCGGCACGTTCAACGACGTGAAGAAGGTCGAAGGGGGCGGTGGATCAGGCGGTGGACGCCGGACCAATCGACTGCATCCGGAAAGCCCGGACGGCATCGGCGAGTTTCTCGCGATGAGCGCCCGAACGGGTCGCATCCTGTGGCGCAATCGCACGCGCACGCCGCCCAACACATCGGCGCTCACCACCGGCGGCGGCCTCGCGATCGTCGGAGACTGGGATCGCTACCTGTACGTCTACGACGCGACGACGGGAAAGATCCTGTTTCAAACGCGCCTGACGACTTCGGTTCAAGGCTTTCCAATCACCTACGCGGTGAACGGCCGGCAATATCTCGCCGTCCCAGTAGGCACCGGCGGCGGACAGTGGATTACCACGATTCCCGCCGACACGCTTCCAGAGAAACAGCCGCCGCCGGATGGGAACGCGATTTTCGTGTTCGCGTTGCCACGTTGAGCCTGCAAGATCCATCAGAACGCTGACACACACTGGCCACAGAGACACCGAGACACAGAGTTAGATTAGCTTTCTCTGTGCCTCGCTGCCTCGGTGGCTACGTACGTGACCGCTGGATTTTAAATCTTGCGCTATCGAAACACGATCGTCGTCGGGCTGGCGACCTTCACCACCTCTTTGGTCGGGGTCAGCCGGCCGGTCGCTTCGTTGACCTGAAGGATCACGATCGTGTCGCTGTTCTGGTTGGCGGCGTAGAGATGCGAGCCGGAAGGATCGAGTCCGAAGAACCGCGGTGTCCGGCCTTGCGTCGGCTCCCACGCGATCGGCGTCAGCTCACCGGTGTTCTCGCCGACGGCGAAGATCACGATGCTGTCGTGGCCGCGGTTCGATCCGTAGACGAATCGACCTGATGGCGCCACCACCACCTCGGCGCCGCTGTTGTTTCCCGTATAAGTCGGCGGCAGCGTCGGGAGAATCTGAATTGGCTCGAGCGTTCCCTTCTCCGGTTCGAATCGATACGTCGTCATCGTCGAGTTCAGTTCATTGATGACGTACGCCCAGGGTCGTGTCGGGTGGAAGTCGACATGGCGTGGCGCCGAGCCGGAGCGGCTGACGACTGACGGCGGATTGCCCGGCATCAGCTTTCCAGCCTGCGCGTCGAGCCGATACACGAAGACACGATCGAAGCCTTTGTCGGGCACGACGATGAAGCGGCCGGTGCGGTCGAAGGGACAGTGATGGGGATGAGAGCTGGCTTGTTCGGTCCGATGAGGGCCGGGTTCTCCACTGAGCGTGGCCATGTCGCTCACAGGCCCAAGTGAGCCGTCGGGCTTGATCGGCAGAATCACCAGCGTTCCAGTCGCATAGTTCGCGACCGCCAGCACGCGATTCGTCGCGTCGATGTCCAAGTGGACGCCGTTGACTCCTTGCGTGGGTTGTTGATTCAACAGCTTCAGCTGGCCGCTGGTCTGGTCGACGGAGTACGCGGTGACCTGCGTGCCAGCGCCGTGGGCCGAGTACAGAAAGCGCCGCTGACGATCGATCTTGAGAAACGACGGGTCAGCGATCTCCAGCAGCTGAACCCGCGTCCACGCGTCCGCTTCGCTCTTGCGCTGGAAAACGCTGAGGCCTTCGCCGTGCCCACGACCTTCGCCGGTAAAGCTCCCGACGTACATGAATCGGGGCGCCGGAGCACGGTTGGCTTGCGCGCGCGACGCGGTTCGTTCGTCAGCGCGAACTGAACCCACCGGGTGTGCGCTGGACGCATCGATGAGTGATGGCGCCGCAGCGGCCGACGCGACGCCGGCGAGCTGTCCGAGAAACTCTCGACGAGGGAAGCTGGCCACTTATCTCCTGTGAATCCTGACGAGGTTTCGATTCAGGCTCTTCAGATTCGGCGTGCCGAGCGCGCCCATGTGCCGTCCGAGATCGCTCTGCAGCATTTCGATCACGCCCTGCACACCATCGGCGCCGTATGCCGCCAACCCCCAGATCACAGGCCGCGCAATCACCACGGCGTGGGCGCCGAGGATCAGCGCCTTCAGAATGTCGGGGCCCCGCCGGAAGCTGCCGTCCACCAGCAGCGCTGCCTTCCCTGCAACCGCGTCCGCGATCGACGGCAGCACCTCGATGGGCGAGGGCGCGGCCGGAACCCCGCCATGATTCGAGACGATGAGGCCTTGCACGCCGGCGTCGATGGCCCGCCGGGCATCTTCAGTGGACATCACGCCTTTGACGAGCAACGGCAC
Organism: uncultured Acidobacteriota bacterium; assembly: GCA_963773045.1. Taxonomy (GTDB): domain Bacteria; phylum Acidobacteriota; class Vicinamibacteria; order Vicinamibacterales; family UBA2999; genus 12-FULL-67-14b. The sequence continues at coordinate 113,326 of CAVYZT010000008.1, forward strand.
TTTGACGTCGCGACGAATCTGATCGAGTCCCTTCCAATCGATGCGCGCGGCCGTTGTGGAGCTCCCGGCATTCGCCGCCACACCGACCGTGACGCACACGGCCTTGCAGCCGGCGGCCACGGCGAGTTGAATCTGCTTCTGCGCCGTCGAGTCCCCGTAGGCCGAGTACCAGAGCGGCGTCTTTGCCAACCCGACCAGCTCGCCGACGGGCACACTCGAGCGGCTGCTGACGATGGCCGCCGCCTTGCCGGCCGAGGCGCCGCGCACGGTCGCCAGCTCACCGTCGGCGTGGAAGCGTCGCTGGTCTGCGACGGGACCGACGAGAATCGGCGCGAGATGCGTCTCGCCGAAGAGCTCGACGCTGAGATCGAGATCCAGGGTCGGGATCAGCATCCGCGGACGCAGCGTGATCCGGTCGAACGCGGTGCGATCGCTTCCGGCCACGACTGAGAACGCGCCCGGCGGCATCATCTGCGCCGCCACCTCCTCGAACTCGAGCACGTTCACCAGCTCTTCGATGCGCGGCGGCTTGCGTCGAGGCTCATGTCGCGCGGCCTGCTCTGACGGGGCCAGGCGGTTGGCGACGGAGACCAGTTGCCGAAGGCCGTGACGTCGGCCGAAGCGTTCGGCGTTCACGTGAAATCCATTTTCAGTGCGGTCCGGTCGAGCGTCGCCAGTGTCTTGCGACCTGTGCTGGCCATCGCTTCTCGAAACTCGGTCTGCACAATCTCGAGGAGGCGCTGCACGCCTTGCGGACCAAACGCGCCCAGTCCCCATCGGGCGGCGCGGCCGAGGCACACAGCCGAGGCGCCCATCGCCATCGCTTTGACGATGTCGCTGCCGCGACGGAAGCCGCTGTCGACGAGCACGGGGATCTTGCCGCCGACTGCGTCCACGATCTCCGGCAGGACCTCGAGCGTCGACGGACCGTAGTCCATCGAGCGGCCGCCGTGGTTGGAGACGATGATGCCGTCGATGCCGCGTTCGACGCAGAGCCTGGCGTCCTCGGCCGTGAGGACGCCTTTGACGAGCATGTGTCCCTTGATGAACGGCCGGATGTCGTCGAGGTATTTCCACGAGTACCACATGCGGCGCGAGTCCACCCGGTACAACGCTGGACCTGCAGTGGCCGGCTTCGCTGTCGCGCTCGCACGGGCGCCGACTCGGCGCAGAGTGCCGCCGAGATTCCGGTCGTGCAGATCGCGCTCGTAGACCGACGTCTGTTGATCCACCGTCACCACGATCGCTCGTGCCCCGTTGGCCTGGAATCGGGTGATCTGTTCCCGGCTCGCCTCCAGATCGTTGATCGGATAGAACTGGGACCATCTGGGACCGCTGGCCGCGGCGGCAATCTTCTCGATCGGCACGCTCGATCCACTGGCGACGATCATCGGCGTGTTCGTCGCGGTCGCACCCACGTACATCCCGACATCGCCGTCGGGATGCAGATCCCGCTGGCGTGTGCTCGGAGCGACGAGAATCGGATGGTCCAATTTGATGCCGAAGAGCTCGGACGAAATGTCCAGCGCAGCCGCAGTCGCGCCGGGCTTTTCGATCAGCTGGACCCAATCGAACACGTCGCGATTGCGCCGCAAGGTGAATTCGGAATCCGCGCCGTGCGCCATGTAGTCGTAGGCGGAGAGCGTCATGTTCGCAAAGCACGCCGGTTCGAAGTCGAACGCGGTCAGCATCTCGTCGAGACCGAGCGCGCGCTGGTGATCCTTCAGCGGCCGCGGATCCTGTTGCGCGCCGAGACGAGTGGACGCTGCGAGCACACTCGCCAACCCGACGAGCGCTTCACGTCGAGTGACGCTGTGGCGCCAGCGTTGATCGATTGTTCCCACTGAACCTCCCGCGCGGCGCGAACGTTCCTGAGTTCCTGAGTTGAACCTTCTGAACCTTCTGAACCTTTTGAACCGTCTGAACCTTTTGAACGCGGGAATCGTAACGTACGCGCCGGGCACTTTACCGGTAACTTGTGCTAGTCTCGCGCTCGGATTTACCCAACCTGGGGCATTGGAATGCACCTGAAGCTGGCGGCCTGTCACGTCGTGCTCTGGTCGAGCCTGTGCGGCGTCCCGTTCGCCTTTGCGCAGACCACGCCCGGTAGCGCGCCGGCGACGACTCCACTATGCACCGCGGCACGACTTGTCGGGACCTGGGAGCGAGTCTCGCTCCTGAGAAACGCGCTCTCGGTGCAGCCTCCCGACGCCCCGCTCTTCGTCAAGTTCGGCGCTGATGGTTACTGGTCGATGATGGAGATGCCCGGCGATCGGCCGAAAAGCGACACGCCGCTCGACCAGGTCACGGCCAAGGAGCTCTTCACTCGATTCGACAAAGTTGAAGGGGGACAAGGCACCTGGACAGTCAACGCCGATGGCAGCGTGGTCACACGCCGCCATCTCGTCAACATCGCTCCCGGCGGGGAGAACAGTGCGCAGGATCGATTGTGCTGGTTCGAGGCCGACATCCTCGCGCTCGTCGGCACCGGCGCCAACCGATCGCCGCAGGCTCGCTTCAAGCGGCTGCCCGCTCAGCCGCTGGTCTCCAAAGCGCTGGTCGGCACGTGGGAGCGAACCTCGCACGCGGTGAATGGCAAATCATCCCCGCAACCGGCGCCGCTGATCGTCATTCTCGGCGAGGACGGCTGGTACTCACAGACGCAATTGCCGCCTGGCAGGAAGTCCCCGGGCAAACCGATGGAGCAATACACGGTAGACGACTACATGAGGAGCTTCACCGGCGTGTCGGCCGCCAGAGGAACCTACACGGTGGACGGCAGCACGTTCACTCGGAAATATGTCGCCAACACCGATCCCAACGTGGTCGGCCGCGACAACACCACGCAATTCACTCTGACGGGCGAGACCCTGACGCTTCGAGGCTCATCGCAAGCAGGCGCGACCTTCGAGTCGACGTTCCGCCGCCTGAAGCCGCTCGAAACCACCGCGAGGTAACGACTATGGGCATCTACACGATGAGACGTCGAGAGTTCTTCGGCGCAACATCAACACTGCTGGCGGGCGTGGCGGCTCGCGCCTCACTCTCGGCACAGGAGGCCGCGCCGGCGGCCAAGGCGCCGCCGATCCCGACCCGGCAGGCGAAAGTCGAGCGGCTGTTCAAGGCGCCCGATCTTCATCCCAACGCGCTCGAAGCTGCAGCCGACGGCCTGTGGATTGGCGATCAAGTATCCGAGCGCGTGTTCAAGGTGGACTGGCACACGGGCAAGGTGTTGCTGGAGCTGCAAACCGAATCGCACAACACCAGCGGTCTCGCCATTGGCGGCGGGTACTTGTGGCTGAACGCCAACGGCGGGGTGAGCGGCCGGCGTCCGCCGCGTCCAACCGACAAGCCGTTCGGCGAGATCATTCAGGCGGACCTGAAGACCGGCAAGACCCTCAAGGCGTACGATCCGCCGTGGGGTGGCGTGCACGGCAACGTGTACGTGCAGGAGACGCAGACGCTCTGGACAGTCGCGCTCAACCTCAATGCCCTGGCCGAGCTCGATCCGAAAGACAACTTCCGCATCCTCCGCATGATTCCCGTGAAGGGCGATCGCCCGCACGGCCTGGACTGGGCTGACGGTGCGATCTGGTGCCTGTTCGCCGGCGACCGGCTGCTGCAGAAGCTCGATCCCGACTCAGGCAAGGTGCTCGAGATCGTCAAGCTGTCGCCAACGGCCGACCCCGATCCACACGGCATGTGCATTCACGAGGGCTACATCTATTATTGCGACGCCGGGCTCACGGCGCCCGGACCGGGCAGCGAACCGGCAGCCGTGTGCCGATTCAGGATGGTGCAGTCATGAGGCGACTACGCGGGCGACGGTTGGCAGTGGCGGCGGGGCTGGTCACGGTGACATTCGTCGCGCTGATGCTGGTTGTTCGATCGGCCGCGTCTCAGGAGCCGGACCTGGACGTCCTCAAGGTCATCCCACAAAACTACAAGCTGCTCATCGACAACCCGTTCGTCCGTGTGCTCGAAGCGCGCATCCCGGCCGGCACCGAAGAAGTGCCTCATCGCCACTTGCGCGGAGTCAGCGTGTGCATGACCGAGTACACGCTGGAGTCGCGCATCCTCCCCGATGGCCAGTGGGTCCGCAACGAGCGCAAGGCGGGGGTCGTGTATTGGAGTGAAGCCAGTCTTCATCAGGTCCGTAATATCGGGAAGACGATGAGTCACACGATCCGGATCGAGCTCAAGTACTAAGGCGGCAACAGGATTCGGCAGACGGCAAACCAAGAAAGGGCAGGTCCCCGGGTTCTAGGGTTCACAGGGAGGTCAGGGAGTTCGGGGAGTTTGGGGAGAACGATTCTCTCCCTGATCTCTCCGATCTCCCTGTGAATTAGGTCTCCGCCGACACAGCCGCGATCAGCGCCTTGATGTATCCAAAGGCAAACGCGAAGCCCTGATCGCTGTCGACGCCTTCCACCCGCGGGACGTGGTCCGGCATCATCATGCCGTCGTAGCCGACTTCTTTGTACACGCGCATCGCCTTCAGCATGTCCACGCTGCCGTTGTCGATGAACGTCTCGCGGAAGTTCAGGAAGCCGCCCTCGATGTTGCGGAAGTGCACGCTGAAGATCTTCTTGCGCGAGCCGAAGTAGCGGATGACGTCGTAGATTTGCTCCCCCGGCTTCTCCAGCTGCTCCGACACCGTGCCCTGGCAGAAGTTCAGCCCGTGATACGGGCTCTCCTTGATCGACACGAACTTTTTCAAGCCGTCAGGTGACCCGAGGACCGCGTCCACACCCCGCCAGCCGGCCCCCTTCGGCACGCCGGGATCCTGCGGATGGCATCCCATCTTCACCTTGTATTCCTCGGCCACGGGGACGACGCGCTCGAGGAAATAGGTGATCCGCTCCCAATAGGTGTCGGCGTCGACCTTGCCGGCGGTCGTGAGCGGTGGATCCTGCTTCGCGTTGGCAAAGACAAACTCGCTGTAGCGCGAGTCGCCTCGTCCCTTCGCCGTGCCGCTGCGTGGAATGCCGATCAGCGTGAAGTTGTATTTCACCTGCATGATGCCGGCGCGCGCGCAGTTGCGGATCATCTGGCAAATATCGTCGATGTTGCGATCGCGCTCGGGGCTCTGGCCCAGGTAGATCGCAGGCATTTCCGCCCTGGTGATTTCCGACGAGCTCATCGGCAATGGCACCATGTCGAGCGAGATGCCGTGAGCGGCAACGCTATCGCGCAGCTTCGCGAGGCCATCCACCGACCAGGCCTCGTCCATCTTGGCCGACGGCAGGCCGCTGCAGATATTGTTGACGCCGAAGGCCGCGCACGCGCGAAGGATGGGGTCGGTGTGGCCGTGTTGCGTGCCGACTTTCATCTTCACCTTCGGCGAGGTCGTCGGCGCGACGATGCCCGACTTCGCCGGCGCTTGCCCCTGCTGCGCCGTCACCACCGCCTCGGCAAGAGCACCCGCGGATACACCTGCACTAGCCAGCTTCACGAATTCACGACGATTCATGGGACTCGCCTTTCGCCCGCCTTCGCTCGTGCTCGATTTAGCGAGCTTCGGCGAGGCAGGCTTTCTGCTTCTGCCTTCTGCCTTCTGCCTTCTGCCTTCTGCCTTCTGCCTTCTGCCTTCTGCCTTCTGCATTGTGCCTTCCCTAACCCCACCAGACCTCCCCAGGCCCAAGATGCGCGCGCACGACATCCGGATTCAACTCGATGCCGAGCCCGGGTTTGTCGGTCACCTGGATGAAGCCATCCTTGATATACGGACCATCGAGCAGCAGCACTTGATCCATCCAGCCGCCTTCGCCGGTGATCGTTTCCAGGCCAATGTAATCGCGAATCGACGCGGCCCACTGTGCCGACGCGTAGGTGCAGACCTGGCTGCCGGTGTTGTGGTTGGCCATCGGCAGGCCAAAGATGTGGGCCAGGTCGGCAATCCGCTTGGTCTCGAGGAAACCGCCGGAGTTTCGCAGGTCGGGATGGAGGATATCGCTGCCTTGATTCAGGATGAACGGGAGGAACCCTTCGCGCCGCGCCAGGTTCTCGCCCATGCAGATCGGCACCTTGGACGATTCGCACAGCCGCTTCCAGGAATCGGTGTAGTCCACACCCAGCGGGTCCTCGAGCCAGACCGGCTTGCACGATTCCACTGCCTCGGCAATCTGGATCGAGGTGCGCAGATCGTATTCCCAGTGGCAGTGCACCATGATGTCGTGATCCCATCCGATCGCGTCGCGGCAGTTGTCGAAGCCCTGGCGGACGCCGATCAACTCTTTGGTGGTCAGGACGCGATTGGCCAGGTCGCGCGCCTTGTCGGTGGCTGGATCGGAATTCTGCAAACCGTATTTGTGACAGGTGAAGCCACTCGGGTGCGCCTTGGCTTTGGCCGCCCAATCCGCGCACGACGCCTTGTCGAGCATGTTGCGCGGCGCCGCGTGATCGTAGACGCGCACCTTGTCGCGAAACTTTCCTCCGAGGAGCGTCGAGGTCGGCACCTCCAAAATCTTCCCTGCCAGATCCCACAACGCCATCTCGATGCCGCTGACCGCGCGCATCAGGTTGTGCGCCGATCCATCGGTGCGCGTCCCGCTCAAGTTGGGGCTGCCCTCGCCCATGTGCGTATACAGCGCGTCGATCTCGAGCGGATCTTTGCCGACCAGCCATGGCTTGAGTGCGAGCACCTGCTCCTTGACCCCGACCCCGGGCGTGCCGTACGCCTCGGCAATGCCGTATAGACCTGCGTCCGATGTGACCTTGACGAGCGTGTAATTGCGCCCCGGCCCCTGCATCAGCATGACCTGCACGTCGCGGATCTTCACGCGCTTCCGTTCGGGCCCGGCCAGCTCGGTAAACGACGACGGGAGCGACAGTCCGTTCGCGAGAAACGGCGCCGCGGTCATCCCCCACAAAAATTCGCGTCGTGAGAAGCCCTGTGATCTGATCACGATTGCCTCGTTTCACTTGTCGGCTATCAGCTTTCAGCTATCGGCTATCCGCTATCAGCTATTTTTCAGCCACCGTCATTCTCGCCGAGAGCCGATCGCTGATCGCCGAAAGCCAGCGAACGCGGACTCCAGTCAGTCCGCAGTCTCGACTTACCAGTACAACTTCACGCCAATTTGCATCCGGCGCGGGTTGTTGTCCTGAGTCGTGATGAGACCGAAGTTGTTGCTGCTGAAATCGGTGTTGGGCGCACCCCAGACGATGCGGTTGAAAAGGTTGAACACCTCGAGGCGGACGTCGAGATCGAGCTTCTGCGTCGCCTTGATCGACTTGGCGAGGCTCATGTTCTCCGACAGGTTCCATGGCCTGCGTACGTCGGCATTGATGCGAGGCGCATTTCCCAGCTCGCCGACCGGCTGCACGAAGGCCGCCCGGCTCAAGTACCGATCGACGAGCGGATCGAACTCATCGCCGGCGATCGGCGCGCGCCAATCCGCGCCCGTCACGTTCGGCCGGTTGACGCCGTTGAAGACGTTCAGCGGGGCGTTGGTCGTGACGCCGAGTGGCAAGCCGCTGAAATAGGCCTGAATGAGCGCGAACCGCCATCCCCCGACGATGTGACTGGCGACTCCGGTCTGGACCCAACGGCGGCCTTCGCCAAACGGCAGTTCGACCACCGAGCTGATCTTGATGGTATGGGTCTGGTCGAGGCGGCCCAACGACCATTCGAGCTCGGGACGCGCGGCGTCCATCGCCCGGCCGCTGCCACTGAAACTGTCGGCGTCGGTTGTGATCTTCGAATAGGTATAGCTGCCCTGTATCGTGACGCCACCCACCATTCGCTGATTCACTTTCAGAACGCCGGCGTGATAGTGGGATCGGCCGGTCTTGTCGCCGCCGCCGCTCTGGGCGTTCACCGCGAGATATTGCGGATAGGGACGCAGCGCCTGTGCGACCGTACGGGAGCGCTGGACGTTGGGGTCCGTGAAGTTGGCGTAGGGAACTTTGATTCCTGCCGCAATCGCCGTGGCGGACGTGATCTGCGAGTTCAACAGGGCGACGGTCCCTGCCGGACCAAACCGGGCGATCAGATCGTTGACCACCGACATCGGCACCTGGTTCGGATTCAGCAACCCGGCCTGGAGATCCGACCCGTAGACTCCGTTGTAGTCGAGCTCGATCATCAGGCCTTTGCGAACCTCACGCTGAACCGATAGCGTCCAGTTGTCGTAGGTCGCCGGGCGCGCGGCCGCGTCGCCGTTGAACCAATCCACGTCGTTGTTGTTCGAGAACGCCGGATCGATCAGCGGCGGCAAGGGATACGGCGGCAAGCCTTGATCGAGAGCGAATGCCGGAGTCACTCCCGCATCGGCGGACGAGAACACGTACTGGCCGATGAACCCGGCGAAGTGGCTGCTGCCCTGCGTCACGGTGACGCGGCCAAAGGATCGGCCGACGCCGCCGCGGAAGATGGTCTTCTCGCTGGCGCTGTAGGCAAAACTCAGTCGGGGCGCGATCGCGCCGTAGTAGCCGTCGAACAAGCTCCGCGTGCCCTCACGTCCGGGGCCGTCACCCGCAAACACCAACGCGCCCGGAAAATTGTTGACCGCGGGATTCGGCTTGGTCGGGTCCAGGTCCGAGTACTGATCGCCGCCGGCGACCGGCGGCTTCGTGAACTCGTAACGCACGCCGTAGTTGAAGACCAGCTTGTCCGTCATCCGCCAGTCGTCCTGCACGTAGAACCCATAGTACGGATAGATCTGCTGCAGGTAGCGGATGGTCTCCGTTCTGCCTGTGTCGGCGGCGCCAACCAGGAACGAGGCGAACGAATTTCCGCCACCGTTGGCCAGCGTCGTCGTTCCCGGGATCGCGGTCTCGAGGAAGCTGAAGCCGGCCCGGCCGCCGATGTCCTGCTGGCCGAATCCGTTGGCCTGTTGCCGGTCGAAGGTGAAGCCGCTCTTGATCGTGTGCTCGCCCTTGACGAGCGTCAGGTCGTCCTTGAGGGAGAACCGCGGCTGCTCGGTGCCGTTGTAAGACGACCCGCCCCACGTCGCGAACTCGGTGAAGGAGACGATGCCGAAGTTCTGATTGCAGTCGACGGCGTTGGGAATGCAGACCTTGCTATTCCAGTTCTGATCGACGTTGGGGGAAAACGCGTTCTTGTTGAACGTGTTCATGCCACCGCTCAGGTGATTGACCATGCGCGGGCCGACCACCCAGTCCCAACTGGCTCGATGGAGGTCGCCGTCGAAGCTCGACGATTGAAAGGTGTTGAACGGCGCGGGAAGTCCGGCCGCACCGGAGTCACCGGGGTTGGCGCGGTTCTTCGTCCGGTTGAAGAGGTACGACACCCGATGCTTGTCGGTCAGCGTGTGATCGACCTTCACGCTGAGCTTGTGCGTCGTCTCCACCGTCGTCCCGCCGGGCGATCGATAGTTGTTCGAGACGTAGCCAAACGTCCCTGGAACGAGTCCGGTTCGGTTCGGAACAACTTCCGAACGGGCCAGAGCGATGTACTGCTTTGCCACCGTGCTGAATCGGTTGGCCGGGATGCGATTGCCGGGGAAAGGGTCTCTGATGAAGCCCGTGCCGCTTGGGTTCGGTCGAGTCGTCGCCGGGTCGTAGATCACGATCATGCGGCCCTGGCTGTCCACCCAGTTGGAGAAATCGCCGTCGTACATCTCTGGCGTCGGGACGCTGAGCGTCAACGCGTTCGATGCCTGGTTGTTGCGGAAGCCTTCATAGGCGGCAAAGAAGAACGTTCGGCTCTTGCCGCTGTACAGACGCGGAATCTCGATCGGGCCGCCGAGCGACGCGCCGAAGTTGTTCTGGCGGTACACGCCCTTGGTCGTCTCGAAGAACCCCTTGGCATCCAACGCATCGTGGCGGAGGAAGTTGTAGAGCGAGCCGTGCAACGTGTTCGTGCCCGACTTGGACGCGAACGTGATGGCGCCACCACCGGCCTGGCCGAACTCGGGCTTGAACCCGTTGGTCTCGACCGCGAACTCCGTGATGGCCTCGACCGAAGGCGTCAGAAACGCGGTTTCCACCACATCCGCGTTTCGATTCGTGTTCACGGAAATGCCGTCGAGCGTCGCGCCGAACGCGCCGCCCTGCCCGCCGCCGAGCGAAACGTTGGTGGTGCTGCCCTTTGCCTCCGGCACGGTCGAGACCAGGTCGAACACGCTGCGCATCGCGCCGCCGACGACCAGTGGCAGTTGATCGATCAATTCGTTCGACACGTTGGTCGAGACCTTCGCGTCCGAGCTCTGCATCAGCGCGCTGCCGGCGACGACGCTGATCGTTTCGGAGACGGCTCCAACACTCATCGTGACGTTGACGCGGGCGGTGGCGCCCGCGGTCAGCCTGATGCCTTCGACCTTCGAGCTCTGGAAACCCGCCAGCGTCGCTTCGACGCGATACGGCCCCGGCGGCAGGTTCGCGGCGCTGTAGGCACCGGAATCCGATGAGACCACTTCAATCGTCGCATCGGTGGCGGTGTTGATCACCTTGACGACGACGCCGGGGATGCCTGCCTTGGTCGTGTCTTCGATGACGCCGGTAATGCTGCCGCGCTCAGACTGAGCAAAGGAGACGGACGGTGCGCTGAGCGCCAGGATTACAAGCAGAAACACCATCGATCGCGGGGTCAGCATTGTCGCCTCCTGAAATATTCCCACCTGGACCAAGACTCCGGAACCACGGTCTCATATCTTCCAGTTCAGCCGGTCCAGGGCCCGTTACTCAAAACCCAGTCGCTCCGACAACCTTTCGAATCATTCCATCACCCTTGCTGTAGAGATACAGTTCGCCGCCGGCGTCCATCGAGAACCGCACGTCGGCGCGACCGCCCAGGACAAGGTCCGACCGGCCTGGCAGTTTCGGCGCCTTGCCGCCCCGGGCATGATAGGTGCGCTGCACAACGGTGAACATCGAATCGAACACGCGTGCACCGGCGTCCGGCGAGTCGTTCGGATCGTTCCATCGCACTCGCACTTCGTGAATGTTGGCCAACGTGGCCGCCTTCCCGTCGTCGGCGGCAAGCATGTCCTTGTAGTCGGCGTACCACAACCGGCCCGTCGTCAGATCGGTGAACACGTACTTGCCGCGAAGCGAGGGAATGGCCGAGCCGTTGTAGACGAAGCCGCTGCCGATCGAATCGCCGCCCTTTGAGTCGTGGCCGTACTGAATCACCGGATACTTCGGCTCGACCAGCGTGTCGGTGGGCGTGTCGCCAATCTGCAGTGGAATCTTGTCCATCGCAGGCAGGGGTGCCGTCTTATTGTCGGCCTTGAGAACCTCGGTGCCCTCCCGCTGCCCGTACCCGTGGTTGCCGCCCCTGTGCACGATGTAGACCGTTTCCCACGTCGTGAGTCCAACCGAGTTGACGATCAATCGGTTGTTCGATGCGTTGTCCGGATCGAGCCCCCAGTTCAGACGATGCGGGTTGCGGAAGCCATACGCCCAGATTTCCTTCCGCGCGCCGGGCGTTGAGACAAACGGGTTGTCGTTGGGAATGCGATAGCGGCCGTTCTCGCTCAGCGTGCTCGCCGCCACGTGCTGATCGAGATCGGGAATGATGCGCAGGATCTTGCCCTCGAGGTTATCCAGCCGCTGCGGGTTGGATCGAATCTCGACGATCTTGGATTCGCCGGAGGCGCCATCACCGCATTCCATGTAGAGGACACGCCAGTCGGCATCCCCGGGTCGGGCGGCCGGGTTGAAGATGATGTCGCCCAATGGATGGCTGCGCGTGTTCAGCTGCACACGCAACAGCTCTCGCGCCGTGCCCTCAAACGTTCCGTCCGACGGATTCGAATCGGTCCACTGGATCAGGACACCCTCGTTCTGAAGCGGCCCGGGTGTCTTGATCGCAGGCGTTGTCGTATAGCCATCGACCTTCAACCCGGGGAACGCGCTGTTGTTCGGAAGATTCGATCCCGGCAGCGCCGGGTCTTCGATGTGCGACGTATAGAATTTGCCGTTGCGCGTGTAGTCGGGATCGAGAAAGAACCCGTTCAGTCCATTGCCATAGCCTTGCTCGATGGTCAGCCTGCGGAAGATTCCGTTCTTCCCCGCCGCGCCGTTGAAGTCGAGGTACACAGACAGCTTCTTGGTCTCCTTGTCGAGGATGTACAGCGGCCCGTTGAGGTCGCTGATGAAGAGGCGGCGCGCGCCGCCGACCTCTTCGCGCAGCGTGTTGACCCGCGCGAGCAAGACTTCGTTCGACCCTTTGCCCTCGACCACACCGGTCATCGGCATGACCAGGAAGTCGGCAAGATCCAGCGTTGGTTGTGCCCACGCTGAAGATCCAAACGAGCCGAGAAGCGCGCCTGCCAGGCACACAATTACCGTTGTCCGGTTCATGCTGTCCTCACTTTAGAGGGGCTTGGGACTTGGGGCTTGGGGCTTGAGGCCTGGGCTTGAGGCTTGGGCCTGGGGCTCAAGTACTGCAGAACCCTTGTTCCAAGTCCCAAACCCCAAGCCCCAAGTCCCAAGCCCCAAGCCCCAAGCCCCAAGCCCCCGTTATCATTGCACCCATCGCCCGGCCCGCATCACCTTGGCGATCTTGATCGAGTTGTTGATATCGACGGTTGGATCTGCGTCGAGAAGGAGAAGGTCGGCGGCCTTGCCGGCACGAACCGAGCCGTAGTCTGGATCTTCGTTACGGGTGATCACTCTCGCCGCATCGAGCGTCGCGGCGCGAATGCCGGCCAGCGGCGGCATTCCCGCCTCGACGTACATCTGCAGCTCGCGGTGTGTGGCATGGCCGAACGGCGTGATCTGCGACGCTTCGGCGCCGCAGTCCGTCCCGGTCACGATGCGAACGCCGGCATCGGACATCGCCTTGATGAACGGGTACACCTCGCGCAGCCTGGCCTTTCGCTGCGCGAGATCCGGATCCGACAGTGTCTTGGCCTTCCGCCCGGCGTCGGCCAGCATGACGCGGCCTCGAGGGTACAGGGCCTCCTGCAGCGTCGGCAGATTCAGAATCTCGGGGTGCTCGTAGTAGAACCACGCCGCTTCTCCGTTGGCCAGCGTCGGCGCGAACGAGAGCCGCTTGGCCTTCGCGTACGCGATCAGCTCCGGCGTGACCGGCTCGTCGCGGGGCGTGTGAAGGAAATCGATCACTCCTTGATCGGCAAGCTGGCGGAGGCTTGCCACGTCGGTGACGTGCGAGGTCACCGGAATCCCCTGCTGCCGTGCCTCGTCGACGATGGCCGTGATCACCTCGGGCGGGAATTTCGGATCGGTCATCCAGATCTTGAGCACGTCGACCCGTTGCGCCTTTAAGCTGCGGACGTTCTCGCGCGCCTCGCCTGGCGTCGTCGGCTTGAACGTCGGCGCGCCTTCATACGGGCCGCTCACGCTGAAGCCCTGACCCGCGGTATAAGCGCGAGGATAGAGATACCGATCCGGGCCGTCTCGTGTTTCCCGGAACAGCGGCACGCGATCGGGCTTGTCGTTGCCAGCTGAGCGCATGGTCGTCACGCCCCACCGCAACTGCGCGCGCCAGTAGCGCCTCATGTCGTCCGGCGCCTGGTTGATGTGGCAGTGGGCGTCGACGAGGCCGGGCATCAGAACCTGGCGCTGGGCATCGACGACCGTCGCGCCGGGCGGGATCTGCACCTGCCGCCGCGGACCGGCGGCGCGAATCCGATCGTCTTCGGTGACGACGACGGCGTCATCGACTGGGGCGGCGCCGGTGCCATCGATGAGCCGAGCGCCGACGATGGCAATCGGGATATTCCCGGCCGGCTGGGCCGGGGCAGGTGTTTGAAAGTGAACCGACGCCGCCAATACCAGCGCGATGAGACATCTGGACATCTTCTATGGCTCCAATCGTGATGGTTGAGTGGAGCCGACGCGCTCTTTGTGGGCGGTTGGAGGCGGAGCTTTGCTAGGTATGAGGCGCACGCCGCGGAAGTACCACTTCTCCTCATCAAAGTAAAGCCAAGAGCGGTAACCCTAAACCCACTTGCTCTTGATCCGGCGAAGGAGCATATTCCTCGACGGTGCGACTGGGCGCACCTAGAGGGAGGGGGTCGTGAAGAAACTGTTTCTTTCAGCGGCATTGTGCGCGACGGTCATCGCGACACTGGGATCGCAGACGCAGACTCCGCCGCGTCCGCCGAATCCCTCGGGTCAGCAGCCGGCGACCGCCGATCCGTATGCCAATAACGCCGTGCCAGGCGCGACGACCTTTCCCTTGGCCGCACCGGCGGGCAAGGACAGCAACGCGAAAGCCACGGCGCCTGCTGAGGCCGTCAATCAAGGGCCGTTCAACCCCGCGGCCTGGAAGTACGGTCCTGCGTTCAATCCCCCATCGGGGTCGAAGATCTGGAATCCCGTGAAGGTCAAGATGATGCAGGGCGGCAAGGTTACGGGCGGCACGGTATTCAGCTCCACGGATCCGGCGACGTACTGCGCGATGGCCAGCGCCGGATATGACTTCATCTGGACGGAGATGCAACACGACCAACGCGACTGGGGCCAGGCCGCTCGCATGTGGCGCACCTGCCCGTACGCCAAGGCGGTTCCTGGCGTGCGCATCGCGTACGCGGACGAGCGTGAGATCCAGCATGCAACCGACGCGGGCGCACTCGTCATCGTCGTGCCGACCGTGGACACCGTAGCCGAAGCTATCGAAGCGCGTAACTGGACGTACTTCCCGCCACTCGGTCGTCGGAGCAACGGCGGAGGACAAGGCTCGGACGCGTCGATGTGGGGAGGGGTCCCAGGTGGCTATCGTCAGACCATCAACGACAACATCGTCCTGATTCTGATGATCGAAACGCTCGAAGGCCTCCAGAACGCGGATGAGATCGCCAAAGTGCCCGGCGTCACGGCCGTGTTCGCGGCGAGTGGAGATCTTGGCAATTTCACCGGCTATCGCCAGGGCACGCCAGACTACGAGCGCGCGATCAATATCGTCCACGACGCGGCGGTCAAAGCCGGCGTGCGGCTGTGCGGTCCGCTCGCGTGGCGGGATCGTCCGGACTTCACCTGCTTCCAGGCGGGCAGCGAAACGGCTGCGATCTCGCGAGGCGTTGCCGCCGAGCTCGGGCCGCTGGCCAACACGCAAGGACAGGTTGAAGTCGGTCCATTGGCGGTGAAGCCGAAGCAATAGTCGCAAGCGAGGCCGGGCCTGTTGAGAGGAGCGAACACATGCGATTGACTGGAACGCCTTATCCGAGGACGGCGGCGATCGTCATCACGTTGGGAGTGCTCCTGGCGGCCCCGCCTCGTCTTCACGGTCTTCAAGGCCAGGCCGCGCCGCAGGAATCGCTGGTCTGGGCGCCCGTGCCGACGAAACCCAACCCGTGGGTCGCGCCCAACAGTCCGCACACGAAACTGGTCGACTTGCTCGCATCGCACAAAGGAAAGGCGAGCTGGCGCGCGCCGATCGTGCGCGACACGCTGCTGATCGCAGACTACGTGCAGATGGCACAGGGCGCCAAGACGGCCCGCCAATTCCAGCCAGACAGTCCCATCTGGTGGATCGTGCAAGACGGGCAGGTCCGGTTCACGATCGAAGGACAGGAGCCATTCGTCGCCACCAAAGGCTTTCTGGTCCAGGTCCCGTACCGCAACGTCTATCAGCTCGAGGCCGTGGGCAACGCGCCCGCGCTCTTTCTCGAAGTCAAGGTTGCCGATTCGCCGACGATGTACCCCGTTGACGAAACGCCGGTACCAGTGCCGGGCATGGAATTCATGAAGGTGCGCATCAGCGGCAAGGCGAGTTACAGCGACACCGTCCGGCCGTTCCTCGATTTCAACGGCGCGATCGCCGCCGGCAAGCGCGTGGCCGGCGCCTTCGTGTCCGATCCCCGCGCTTTCGCCAACGTGATCCGCGGGCTGCCCCAGGTCAACGACCCGAACGATTTAGGACACTTTCACGAGGCCTCGGCGGAGTTCTGGTTCGTCCTGGAAGGGACGATCAACTACAGGATCGGGGACCTGCCGATCTTCGACGCCGCGCAGGGCGACGTCGTGTTCGTGCCGAAGCAGATGTGGCACCGCGCCCGCCACGGCGGCACGGGATATTCGACGCGCCTGGCGATGAACGGCTATCCGCAGCTCCTCCATAACTTCCAGCCGAAAGAGCCTTAGCAGTTGGCGTCTAGCGGACCTTCTTGCCGTTGACGCGTGTGGCCGTAGCCGGGTCGTTCCGGTCGTCGCGCCACGTCGGGTGATTGAAGTGGATCACGAAGTCGCCGTTATAGGAGACGACGGCGTTGTCGAAGGTCAGCGCGCCGACGAGGCGCCAGTTACGAAACGTTCGTCGCTCTTCGAGCGCCGATCCCGTCGTCTCGCCATCGTCGGTGAGCTCGATGGCGAGCGTCAGCGTGCGCTTCGGGGTCGGATCGCCTCGATCGAAGATCTGCGCCATGATCTCGTCGCGAAAATCGAGCCCGTCACCTTCGATTCGTGGCTGATGGGGCCAGACGAGCAGCCGCATGAACTCGGGCGCTCGTGTCGGCTCGCCGGCGGGCTTGCCCAGCTCTGCGATTGAATACAACTGCCGGATGGTGGGTTCCTTGTCGACTTTGTTGAACGTCAAGCCGGTCGCCAGCAGCGTCGGCACGCCCAGGCCCCGCCGTGAAACCGTGGTGTCCGGAGCGTTGCGCAGCTGAATGTCGTTGATGAACTCGGTGTCCGAGCCGCCGATGTCGTCCTGCGTCATGAAGTTTGCCGTCCGCAACGGCGCGGCGTGATCCGGATCGGTCGTCGGAAAGAGCTTGCCGACCATTGACAGAGACCGCGTGTGGCCACGACGCGTCTCGGTGCAGCACGTCGAGTATCGCGCGATGGCGAGTGCCGTGCTGCCGTTGGCGAAATAGCCGGAGTACCCGGTGTCTGCCGTGATCTGCCACCGTCCGATCAGGCAGATGCCATTCGGGTGCACGATCCGTCGAGACCCTTTGCCATCGGAGCCCCACCGCAGGTCCGCACCCGAGTCGACGGTGCGTTCCGTGGCCTGGTGAAACTGATGACTGGCGACGGTCGGGAACGTCACCTTGTAGACCGGCAAGGGCGGCTCAGCGGCGCCACCCCACACGCGCTGATAGGGATTGGCGAGCAGCGCGTCAACCACCTCTCGGAAGCGCGAGCCGCCGTACGCACGATCTTCGTCGGTGAACTGGGGAGTCCCAAACTTGAACGCGGCTGTCATATGCCCTCCACGATTTCAGGGCCAGTGTTCTACAAAAATCGAGTCGCTAAAGCTGTGCTTTCTCCAGGTTCGGCGCCAGCAAGTGAATCACGAGCAGCGCCGCGAGGTAAGTCGTGCCGGCGATCAGGAACACCGGCAGGTAACTGCCGGTTGTTTGGAGCAGGTAGCCGGTCAACTTCGCGATCAGCATTCCACCGACGGCACCAGCCATTCCGCCAAAGCCGACGACGGTGGCGACGGCAGGACGCGGGAACATGTCGCTGGTCAAGGTATACAGGTTCGCCGACCACCCTTGGTGGGCCGCAGCCGCGAGAGCGACGAGGCCAACTGCCACCCACAGGTTGCTGGCCATCGACGCAAACACGATCGGCACCACAGCAAGGGCCGATATCAGCATCGCGGTCTTGCGTGCGCGGTTCACCGTCCATCCTCGCTTGATCAAGGCTGACGAGAGCCAGCCGCCGGCGATGCTGCCGGCGTCGGAGATCAGATAGATCGTCACCAGCGGCGGACCGACCGCCAGCAGATTGAGTCCGTGGTTGCGACTCAGGAAATCGGGCACCCAGAACAAGTAGAGCCACCAGATCGGGTCGGTCATGAATTTCCCGGCCGCAAACGCCCAGGCCTGACGATGAGGAAGCACCGCGCGAAGCGAGACCTTCTGGATCGGCGGAGACGGATCGCTGCGGATGAAAGCCAGCTCCGCGGCGCCAACCCGCGGATGACTCTCCGGCTCGCCGAACAGCGGCAACCACAACGCGATCCACAGGAATCCAATGGCGCCCGTCAAGAGAAACGCCCAGTACCAGCCGTACGTGACGGTGATCCACGGCACGGTGAGAGGCGCGATGACGGCGCCGATGTTGGTGCCCGAGTTGAAGAGACCGGTGGCAAACGCGCGCTCCCTCACCGGGAACCACTCCGCGACCGACCGAATCGCCGCCGGGAAGTTGCCGGCTTCGCCGATGCCGAGCGCGAAGCGCGCGGCGATGAAGCCGGCGACCGACGGCGCATAGACCAGGCCGAAGACCGCGAGCAGCGCCGCGATACCGGGACCGTACAGCGGCGCCTCGGCATGAGCCATCGCGGCAATGCTCCAGATCAGGACGGCAACGGCGAACCCGATTCGCGTCCCCACGCCATCGATGAACCGGCCGGCAAGCAGGAAGCCGATGCCGTACGCCAGTTGAAAGCTGAACACGATGTCGGCGTAGTCGATCTCGCTCCAACCGTATTGCTGCTGAAGCGTCGGCTTGAGGATGCCGATCACCTGGCGATCGATGTAGTTGATCGTGGCGGCCAGGAAGAGCAATCCGCAAACCACCCAGCGATATCGGCCGACTCGCACCGGCGCGACCGCTTCGGTCACCGAATCTTGGAGTTTATGCATGACTACCTTTCGCCGTTCGCCATTCGCTGTTCGCCCGCCTTCGCTCGCCCGCCTTCATCTTCGAGCTTCTGCGCGGCAGGCTTTTCGGTTGCCGGTTGCCGGTTGCCGGACTAAAACGTCGGATTCCGCCGGTGAATCGCAAACTCGCGATGGCCGAGGCGCTCCGCCGAGGTGAGCTTACCCGAGCACACGGCGAGAATTTCGTCGAGCAGCCGGCCGGCCGCCTGGTCCATCGATTCGGAATGGTCGAGAATGCCGCTCACATCGAGATCCGTATTGTCGGCCATCGTCTGCGCGGTGCGCGGATTCCCCGTGATCTTGATCACGGGCGCAATCGGGTTGCCGGTCGGGGTCCCTAGCCCGGTCGTGAACACCACGACCTGCGCGCCGCCACCAACCATGCCGGTGACCGATTCCACGTCCAGACCCGGCGTGTCCATCACCGTCAGACCCTTGCGCGTGATCCGCGCGGCGTACGGGACGACGTCTTCGAGCGGTGTGATCTCGCCGGCCTTATGGGTGGCGCCCAGCGACTTCTCTTCAATCGTCGTGAGCCCGCCCCGGATGTTTCCGGGCGAGGGTTGCGTGCCGCGAATGTCCAGGCCGAGCGCCTGCGCCTCGCTCTCGACGCGATGGATCACTCGCAGCAGCCGGCTCGCCACGGCGGGTTGGGTGGCCCGCGCCGCCAGCAGGTGTTCGGCGCCCATAATCTCGGCGATTTCTCCCAGTACCGTGGCCGCACCATAGCCATGCAGGCGATCGGCGACGCGGCCCAGCGCCGGGTTGGCCGCCAGGCCAGAGGTGTAATCCGATCCGCCGCACTTGAGCGAGAGAATCAGCCCCTCGATGTCGCACCACACACGCGAGTCCCCTTCGAGCTCGCGCGAGAAGTCTGCGGCCAGCTCCGTGCCCTTCGCGATCGCCTTGGGAGTGCCACCCTCGCCCTGAATCGAGACGATGGCCGATGGCTTGCCGGCGGCGCGCGCCGACTCGGTCAGCATTTGCGCGACGACCTGCTCGCAGCCGAGCGCGACGACGAGCACCGCGCCGACATTGGGATGCTGGCAGGTACGCCGCCAGGCTGTCGTGTGTCATCTGCATGTCGGGACCAAGCTGGCCGCAGCCGGCAAGGTGCGGCAGCGCGACGGCGCCCGGTACTTGTGACGCGATGCGCTCGGTCACTACCGCCGAGCACACCACCGTCGGCACGACGAGGACGTGATTGCGCACGCCGACGCGGCCATCGGGCCGGCGGAATCCGTGAAATCCGAGTCGAGACATCTCTGGAGCCGCGCTCACGGCACCTTCCCCGTGCCGTCGATCGACATCAGATCGCCGCGGCCGCGCCCGCTCTCTACATTGTGAATGTGGACGTGCGCTCCCGCTTCGATGTCGGCGATCGCCGTGCCAATCGGACTACCGTACTTCACGACTGGCTCGCCGGCGGCGATTCGCGTCAACGCCACCTTGTGGCCGCTCGCAATCATCTCGCGCACGTCGATGCGGCGCCCCTCCACCTCAATCGTCTGTCCCGCGGACAACGTCTCGAGCGCGGTAGCCACATTGTCGCGTGCGCTGATCACAATCACTCGTCCTGCCGGCTGCCGGATCCCGGTTGCCGAATCGTCATTCATCTCAGCACCTGATGCCGGTTGCCCGATGCCGGATGCCGGATCTTCGTTCACTGATTCACTCCACTGGCCAGGAATCCACCGTCCACGGCGATCAGCTGGCCGGTCACGAAGCTGGCGGCATCGGACGCCAGGAAGATCGCCGCGCCCGCCAACTCGGCGACGTCGCCGAATCGGCCCATCGGCGTGCGCACCAGAAACTCCTGCCCGCGGCCCGACTTCAACAGTTCGCGGTTCAAATCCGTTTCGAACACCCCGGGCGCAATGGCATTGACCGTCACGCCGTGCCTCGCCCATTCCACGGCCAGCGCGCGGGTCAGGCCCGCGACTCCCGCCTTGCTCGCGGTATAGGCGGCCACTTCGTACATGCCGACAAACGACGTCAGGGACGCAATCGTGATGATGCGCCCGCGCTTCTGCTTCACCATCGTCGCACCAAACACCTGGCAGGCGCGCAGGACGCCGGTCAGGTTGGTGCCGACGATCCGGTCCCAGTCAGCCTCGGTCATCTCGAGCGACGGCACTCGCTTGGTCACCCCGGCCGCGGCAACGAGGATGTCGATGCTGCCCAGCTCGCGCACGCACGAGTCGCGGAGAGCGGCCATCGATGCGACGTCTCCGACATCCGCGCACATGGCCAGCGTCCGTCGTCCGCGCTCCGTGATCTCTCGAGCGACGGCGTCGACCAGGTCACGACGCCGGCCGGTGGCGACAACGTCTGCTCCGGCATCTGCCAGACCAAGTCCGATCGCTCGTCCGATGCCGCTCGTGCCGCCGACGACCACGGCTACTCGGCCGGTCAAATCGAACAAGGAACCCGGCTTGAGCGAAGTCGAAGGCCCAGCCATTACACGGCCTCTCTGGACAAGGCCGGCGCGTCAGCCGCACTGCTTGAACTCGCTCGCACGGCCTCGAACTCGGCACCTGGCCGGCCCGGCAACAGGCTCACCGCAGCGGCTCCAACCGCCGCCAGTCCGACCAGCACGAGAAATCCCGGACCGTAACTGCCGGTCGAATCGCGCAGCCCCGCCACCAGCATCGGCACCAGCGATTCCGCAACGCTGTCGGCGGTGAGGACGATCCCGAGCACTCTCCCCAACATGGCGACGCCATACAGTTCCGCCGCCATCAGCGGGATGATCATGTAATCGCCGCCGAGGCCGATGCCAAACAGGAACGCGCACACCTTGAGCATCGTCGCGGTCGGCGCATAGAACAGCGGCGGGATCGCGATCGCGACGATCACGTAGATCAAGATCATCACGCGCTTCTTCGGAATGCGGTCGGCGAGCCATCCCATGAAGAGCCGGCCCACCAGGCTGCCAATCAGGATCAGCGACAGGGTCCCGTCGATGTCGGCCTGAGCGAGTTTTCGGTCGAGACTCAGGTACAGCGCCAGGTTTTGCATGGTGCCGCCGACGGCGCCAATCGAGCACAAGCTCCCGATGAGCAGCAGGTAGAACACGGGTCGGGAGACGATCGGCGCCAGCGATCGTCGCGAGGCGGCCCGCGCGCTCGCGGCTGCCGCCGGCGGCTCGCGCACGAACCAGGCAGCTGGAAGCGCCACGGCGATCATCAAGACGCCGAGCCACCACAGCGCGCCGCGCCAGCCCACGCTCTGGGTGAGCGCGAATGCCAGCAGCGGGACCAACGCCCCACCGACGCCGATCCCGAGATACGCCATCCCCATCGCCTTGCCGCGACCCTTGTCGAACCACCTCGACAACAGCACCTGGTTGGGAAGCGGTCCGCCGCACACGTAACCAAGGGCGTTGAAGGCGTAGAAAAAATAGAACGCGCCGAGCGTCTTCGCGTACGAGAGTCCGACGAGCGCAAGGCCCGCCATGACGATGCCGGCGAGCATCAGACGTCGCGGCCCGAACCGATCGACCAGGCGGCCGGCAATGAACCCGAACGCGAGCGCCACGGCGATCTTGCTGTAGGCGTTACCAGACGTCACTTGCTGTCGGCTCCAGCCAAGCTCTTGCACGAAGAACGGATAGAAGCGCGGCAGCCCGTAGAGCGCCATGCCGACAATGGCAAACAGGGCCAGGAAAGCAGTGACCAGGGCAACGATCTGTTGGCCGCGAGAGGAACTAGACATCTTCTAAGGCCACTATCGTGCCGGACTCTTGGCGTCGCGCAGGCGGGCGCCGTCTGGATGCTTGAGATAGAACGGGTCGAGCGGGAAGCAACCCGACACGAGCCCGAGGCGCGGGCCGGTCGTGCAGTCGCTGAACGTCCGGCAGATGTTCTTGCGTTTCATCGGCACACCACTCAAGACGTCCGCTGGAAAGTCAGGGTACGCCAGCATCATCCGCCCGAGTCCGACGAAATCGGTGTGGCCGTGCCGGACCTGGTGCTGTGCGACATGCGGCAGCCATTCCTGCAGATAGCTGTAGCCGGTTCCCACGATGGCCATGCGCGGAAACGATCGCTTCAACAAGGTCGTGGCCTGAATCAGCCTGGCGACGCCGTGCAACGGATCTTCCGGCGGGTCGTAGCCGTCGCTTGGGGGGAACAACGCGGGCCGCTGCGCATGCGGGCAGTAGTACGGGCTGCCCGCCGTGACACACACCCAGCGTACCTGGCGACGCTCGAGCATGCCGAGGATGTGCCGCGCTTCGTCGAGCGCCGTATTCATGTCGCCGTTCCGAAGCAATCCGAATCCAGCCGGGTATTCAGCCGGATCGATCTCTGGCACACCCGATCCGTCGACGCTCTTCCGATGCGGCACGACATCAAAGGCGGAGAGGCGCACGACGATCTCGAGTCCGGGAACGTTGGCGCGAATTCCGTCGATGATCTCCCGCATGAACCGCGTGCGGTTTTCCAGGCTCCCGCCAAATCGTCCCGCGCGCTGATGAGCGCCCAGCAGTTCGTGGCCGAGGTAGCCGTGGCAGTGCTTGACGTCCACGAAACTGAAGCCTGCATCGGCGGCTCGTTTCGCCGCGGCCACGAAGTCGTCGATCAGCCGGCTGATGTCCTCGTCGGCGATCACCGGGACCGGATGCGTGAAGCGAGAATCGAGCACCGGATTGGCGACCGCCGCCATCGGCTCCGGGCGTTCGTGGCGGTTGGGCTTCGAGAAGCGGCCGGAGTGGGTCAGCTGCAGCCCGATGTACAGATCGTTCTCAGCAGCGGCGCCGAATCGCTCGACGTGTGCGGCGATCAACTGCTGGCGCAATCGCGCGATCGACGGGAGCGTGCGCTCGTCGAGCATCAGTTGGTGCGGATTGGCGCGGCCGTCGTGGCGAACAGCGACGGCTTCACCACCCCAAATCAGCTTCGCGCCGCTCTTGCCGAAGTTCTGCCAGCGCCGGATGGTCAGCTCACTCGGCTCGCCTTCGCTGGTGCCGTCCCACCCTTCCATGGGAAGCACACAGAAGCGATTGCCGAGGCGCACATTGCCGATTTGAAACGGTTCGCCGAGCGGCGACGAGCCCGAGGGGGCAATTTCCGAATCGAAGCCAAGCTCGATTCCCTCCGCGTCAAGATGGCGGCTGAAGAGCTCAGCCGTGCGCAGCGCCGCGACGCGCGGGTATCGAGTCTCGCTCATCGTCGTGCGCGAGCGTACGGCGCGAGTCTGAGCGATGTCAATGGATCCGCTATGATACGCGGCGCATGCCACCGTTACCGACACAGATGACGCAGCTGGCAATGCCAGGGCCGCAGATTACACAGGCAGGATTGCAGCTGTGATCCGATTCGATCGCGCGCGCGAGCCACGCGATCTGCTGCCGGCCATCGACCGGATGTTCGAGTTGTCGGCGGCCAAGATCGATTCGCTCGATCGATCCTGGTCCACGCCGGGCGCGCCGGTGTTCACGGTGCTGGGGCGCTACACCGCGCGCGGCTGGACCGAATGGACCGAAGGGTTCGTCTACGGCGCGGCGCTGCTGCAGTTCGACGCCACCGACGATCGCGGGTTTCTCGAGCTCGGCCGGCGGCACACGCTGCAACGGATGGCACCGCATCTCACCCATGTGGGCGTCCACGATCACGGGTTCAACAACGTCAGCACGTACGGAGCGTTGTGGCGCCTGGCGCGCGAGGGACGCCTCGAGGCCGACGCCTGGCAAGTGCACTTCTACGAGCTGGCGCTCAAGGTCAGCGGCGCCGTGCAGGCGCGCCGCTGGACCACATTGCCCTCAGGCGGGTTCATTCATTCGTTCAACGGCGCGCACTCGCTGTTCGTCGACACGATTCGATCGCTCCGCGCGCTCGCCCTGTCAGCGCGGCTTGGCCACCGCCTGATCGAAGAACAGGATCGGCAGATCGATCTGATCGGGCGGCTGCTGCAGCATGCGCAGGCGACCGCCCGATACAGCGTCTACTTCGGACACGGCCGGGATACCTACGACTTGCGCGGCCGCGTCGCCCACGAGTCGCTCTTCAACGTCGCCAACGGCACGTACCGCGGACCGAACAGCCAGCAGGGTTATTCACCGTTCACCACCTGGACCCGGGGGCTCGCGTGGGCGATGTTGGGCTTCGCCGAACAGCTCGAGTTTCTCGAGATATTGCCGGACGAAGCGTTCACCGATCACGACCGCGCGACGGTTGAAGGCTGGATGCTGGACGCCGCACGCGCGACCTGTGATTTCTACCTCGATCACGCCGCGTGCGCCGACGGCATCCCCTACTGGGACACCGGCGCGCCCGGGTTGGCGGCGATGAGCGGCTGGGGCGACCGGGGCGCCGATCCGTTCAACGATCTCGAGCCGGTGGACAGCTCAGCGGCGGCGATTGGAGCGCAGGGCCTGCTGCGCCTGGGTCATCTTCTGGGCGGCCGGCAACAGGACGGGCATCGCTACACCCAGGCCGGGCTGCTCGTGCTCGACACGCTGCTCGATCCAAGCGGTCCGTACTTGAGCCAGTCAGCGGATCACCAAGGCTTGATCCTCCACGCCATCTATCACCGGCCCAACGGATGGGATCACATCCCCGAGGGCTCGACGATCCCCCGCGGCGAGTCGTGCCAGTGGGGGGACTATCACGCACGAGAAGCGGCCTTGTATGTGAAGCGCCTGGCGACCGGCGCTCCGTATCTCGCGTTTTTCGGTCCTCACGACCATGCCTGACTCGCGACCCATCGCCATGGTCACCGGCGGCGCCCGCGGCATCGGCCTGGGCATCGCAGCCGCGCTTGCGGCCGACGGCTGGGACCTTGCGATCGGCGGCGTCCGTCCTGCGGCCGATGTGGGCGATGCGATCGCCACCCTCGCCTCGCACGGCGGACGCGTGCACTACGTGCAGGGCGACATCAGCGACGCATCCAGCCGCGCGCGCTTTCTGGTGGAGACCATCGACCAGCTCGGCGCGCCGGCGGCGCTGGTCAACAACGCCGGCCGTGCGCCGCGCGTGCGCGCCGACCTGCTCGACGCCACCGAAGACAGTTTTGAGGAGGTCTTGCGGACCAACCTGCAAGGCCCGTACTTTCTAGCGCAGGCGGTGGCGCGGGCCATGGTCGCCGGCGGGCCCCGGGCGGGCGGCCGTGGCGGCATCGTGTTCGTCACCTCGGTGTCGGCGGAGATGGCGTCGGTCAATCGCGGCGAGTACTGCGTGAGCAAGGCCGGGCTCGCCATGGCGGCCAAATTGTTCGCGACGCGGCTGGCCGCCGACGGCATTCCGGTCTACGACGTCCGTCCTGGGATCATCGCCACCGACATGACCGCCGCGGTGAAGGAGGCTTACGATCGGCGGATCGCGGCAGGCCTGATCCCCGACGCGCGGTGGGGGACGCCGGAGGACGTCGGGCGAGCAGTCGCGGCGCTGCTACGCGGCGATGTGCCCTACGCCACTGGCAGCGTGATTCACCTCGACGGGGGGCTGTCGATACCACGGCTGTAACTTCGCGATTCGCTCTTCGCGATTCGCTTTTCGCAAATGCTTAGAGCGAATACTGAATTGCGAATGGCGAACAGCGAACAGCCTAGAGTTCGACCACTCGCTTCTCCTTCGCCGACCGATAGACCGCCTCGACCACCTCCACGCTTCGCCGTCCCTCGGCGCCATTGCAGACGGGTGGGCGCCCCTGTCGAACGGCGTCGACGAAATCCTCGATGATGCGCTGATGCGCAGTCGCGTCGGAAACCACTGGCGAAGCAGCGCTTTCGACGCGGACTTCAGCGGCCGATTCGCTTGCGCCTTCGCGAAGAGAATCGCCGTCCAGCAGCAGCGATCCCGCAGTGCCGGAAATGAGCAGACGACGAGGCCGGCCCGGAAACGCAGCGGTCGTCACGTCGATCGTCGCTTGCGCCCCGCTCGAAAACTCCAGCAGCGCTGTCGCCGTGTCCTCGGCTTCAATCGTGTGAAACCGGGTCGCGGCCGCGCCCGACACTCGCGTCACCGGCCCGAGCAGATACAGCAGCAGATCGACCGTGTGAATGCCCTGATTCATGAGGGCACCGCCACCATCGAGCGCCACGGTGCCGCGCCATCGCGAGTCGGCGTAGTACTCGCGAGGCCGGAACCACTTCACTTCGCCCGTCGCCAGCAGCGGCGTGCCGATGCCGCCCTGGTCGATTCGGCGCTTCATCTCCACGACATCGGGTTTCAGCCGGTCCTGAAAGAACACTCCAAGGGTGACGCCGGTTCGCTCGACTTTGTGCAGCAGCGTGTCGATGCGGGCGGTGGAGATGTCAAGGGGCTTCTCGACCAGGACATGACAGCCGGCCAGTGCCGCCGTCCTCGCTTCGTCGGCGTGACAGCCTGACGGGCTGCCGATCAACACAAGGTCGAGCGATGGCTGCAGGACCAGCGCATCGAGACTCTCGTACGCCACTGTGCCGTAGCGCTGGGCGAGCTCGCGTGCCCGCGATTGATTGGCGCCGAAGACGCCGGCGAGATGAAGTCCTGCGGCCAGCGCCGCGCGCGCATGCGTGTCGCTGATGTTGCCGGCGCCAACGAGTCCGACGTTCACACAGCAAACCCTATCGCATTCCGCGATTCGCCGTTCGCCTTTCGCGTTTCGCGATCAAGACCTAACAGTAAGAACCACGTGCGCCAACGTACATAGCCACGGAGACACGGAGACGCGGAACAGCGGTCAACACAAGAGCTCATTTTCTCCGCGACTTCGCGACTCCGCGACTCCGCGGCTGCGTACGGATGGACGCAATTGACCATATGGGAACGGCGAACAGCGAATATCGAACAGCGAACAGCTGTTTCCTACCAGCTATGCATCGTCCCGTCGAGGAGCCGGTTGACCGGCAGATACGCTCGCTCGTACGGATACTTGGCGGCCAGGTCTTCGACGATCTCGATCCCCAATCCAGGTTTGTCCCCCGGATACATGAAGCCGTCGGCGAACGAGTACGCGTGCGGAAAGACTCGATCGGTCTCGTCGGTATGCCGCATGTATTCCTGGACCCCGAAGTTGTGCACGCTCAAATCGAAATGCAGCGCCGCGGCCATGCACACCGGGCTCAGGTCGGTGGCGCCATGCGACCCCGTGCGCACCTGATGCAGTTCGGCGAGCGTCGCGATCTTGCGCAGGTGGCTGATGCCGCCGGCACGGACCACCGTAGTGCGGATGTAATCGATCAACTGCTCCTGAATCAATTGGGAGCAGTCGTGAATCGAGTTGAAGATCTCGCCGACTGCCAACGGCGTGGTCGTGTGTTGGCGGATGAGCCGGAAGCGTGCCTGCTCTTCGGCCGGCGTCGGATCTTCCAGCCAGAACAGGTGGTAGGGCTCCAGGCTCTTGCCCAGACGTGCGGCCTCGATCGCCGTCAACCGATGGTGCACGTCATGCAGCAGATGGACATCGGAACCAAACTCCTTGCGAAGGCGCTCGAAGAGTGACGGCACGAAGGCGAGGTACCGCTCGCTGCTCCATCGCGTCTCCGGTGGAAGGCCCTTCTCAGCCGGCTCGTAGTACATGTCGCCACGGCCGACGCCGTACGAATGCTCGAGCCCGGGTACCCGGCATTGGGCGCGAATCGCTTTGTAGCCCATCGCCGCGTAGCGGCGCACCGCTTCGACCGTGTCCTCAACCGTCGTGCCGTTCGCGTGGCCGTACACCATCACCGCATCGCGCGACGCGCCGCCAAGCAGCTGATAGACAGGCACGTCGAGCGACTTGCCGAGGATGTCCCAGAGCGCGGTGTCCACCGCGGCGATCGCCGACATCGTGACCGGGCCGCGCCGCCAATAGGCGCCTTTGTAGAGGTACTGCCAGATGTCCTCGATGCGGCGCGCGTCGCGCCCGATGAGCAAGGGGACGACGTGGTCGATGAGGTAACTGGCGACCGCCAGCTCACGGCCATTGAGCGTAGCGTCGCCCAGACCCGAAAGGCCATCCTCGGTCGTGAGCTTGAGGGTGACGAAATTACGACCGGGACTGCAGACAATCACCTTGCCGTCGACGATTTTCATTCGGTGGAGCATAAGCCAACCGCTGGCGCGCCAACAGAGGGTGTCCGTCCTCGGATGGGGTCTGGGGCTTGGGACTTGGGGCTTGGGGCTTGGGGCGAAAAGCGAAGAGCGAACAGCGAAAGGCCGAGAGTAACTGCGTCCGATTGCATGGGCCCCTGAGAGCCGTCAGGATGGGCCGCCATGCAGGAGATCGAGGACAAGGTCGAGCGCCTCGCTCGTCTTGCGACCGCGCGAGGGCTCGCCGGCATCCTGCTCAACACCCAGCCGAACTTTGCGTGGCTGACCGCCGGCCGGTCGAATCAAATCGACAGCAGCCGCGAAAACGGCAACGGCAGCCTGCTCGTCAGCGCGCGCGGCCAGCGATTCATCGTCGCCAACAACATCGAGATGCCCAGACTGCAGGACGAGGCGTTGAGCGGCCTGGCGTTTACACCCTGTGAGTATCCGTGGACCGAGGAGCAGGCACAACCGGGCACGCCGATCTCGACGGCGAAGCAGCTCGTGAGCGGAGAGGTTGGCTGCGACAACGCGCTTCCCGGCGGCACGCCGATCGAGCCGGCGATCGCCGCGACGCGAGCGCTCCTCACCCCGGCTGAAATCGATCGGTATCGCGCGCTCGGCCGCGACCTGGGACGCGCGGTTGGCGAGTTGTGTCGAGCGCTGGTGCCCGGCGAGGCGGAGACCGAGATCGCACAGCGCGTGGCAACGGCAGTCGCACACGTCGGCGCGCGCGCGATCGTCACGCTCGTGGCCGCCGACGATCGCATCAGCCGGTACCGCCATCCGGCTCCCACACCCGCGCGCTGGCAGGACCGAGTGATGGTCGTCGTCTGCGCGCAACGCTGCGGCCTGGTGGCCTCGCTCTCGCGGATCGTCGTCGCCGGCACGGTTCCGGAGTGGCTCGACGTCAAGACGCGCGCAACCGCGAGCGTCTTTGGCCGGCTGCTCGATGCCACGCGTCCCGGTGCCCTGGCGTCCAACCTGTTCGCGGCGGCGGCGATGGCGTACGCCGACGCGGGATTCCCCGGCGAAGAGCACCGGCATCATCAAGGCGGCGCGACCGGCTACCGCTCTCGCGAGTGGATCGCCCACCCCGCTTCCCGCGAGACCGTGCAGCAGCGGCAGGCCTTTGCCTGGAATCCGAGCATTACCGGCACCAAGGTCGAGGAAAGCTCGGTGGTCTCGGACGAAGGGCTGGAAGTCGTCACCTCGAGTCCAGATTGGCCCTCGATGTCGCTGTCAGTGCGCGGCCAGATGCTCCTGGCTCCCCTGCCGCTCGCCCTATAAGAATCTGTGTCATCTGTGTCATCTGCGGCCCTGGTTGTCTGTGTGATCCGTGTCATCTGCGGCCCTGGTTATCTGTGGCCTGTGCCATTTGTGGCCCTGCCATAGCTGCGGCCGTTACCCTTCCATCACATTCCGCTTGACCAAGCCCCGGTCGCGGGCTTAGTTTGTCCCATTCTTGGTCAATATTGATTCCATGATCGCAAGGCTTGAACGGTAAAGATGCAGTGATTTGCTGCGGTGGGCGCACGGCGTGAACCGGCAAAGGCTCTGAACTCGACATAGCGTCCAAAAGTAAGACGAATGCGAAAGATCGACACGACCCGGTTTCGAGTGGCGACGCGACGGACCTCGCGCGAGATCAATCGCACGATCGTGCTGAATCTGGTCCGCACGCGGCAGCCGCTTTCGCGCGCCGACCTCGCCCGGGCGATGGGCGTGCGCCGGGGCGCCGTCAGCCTGATCGTCAACGAGCTGCTGAAGGACGGGGCGATTGTCGAAGGCGCCACCGGCGATGCGGTCCGTGGCCGCAAGCCCACCTTCCTCTACATCGATACGCGCCGCCGGGCCGTCGTGGCGATCGACATTCGCCTGAGCCAGACGCTGCTGATGCTCGCCGACCTGGTCGGCAAGCCCATCGGCGGCGTCGTCACGCTGCCGACCAATCGCGACCCGCAAGCGCTCGTGAAATCGCTGGCCGCCCGCATCACGCAACTGCTCGCCGATCACGCGCAGATCGACGAATGCACCGGCATCGGCGTCGCCGTCCCCGGCATGGTCGAACGGCCCTCGATGCGCCTGCTGCACGCGCCCACGCTCGGCTGGCGCGACGTCGACCTCCGCGACATGCTCGCCAAGGCGACCGGGCTGCCCGTCGAGATCGAAAACTCGGGTCGCGTCTGCGCGCTCGCCCAGCTCTGGGCGATGCACGAATCCGGTGAGGGCCCGGCCGGCGATTTCGTGTTCGTCTCGGCGTCGGACGGCCTCGGTGTTGGCGTGAGCTTCCAGCGCGAAGTGCTCCGCGGCCGGCACAACCTGGCCGGGGAGTTCGGCCATCTGCTGATCTCCCTCGATGGGCCGCGGTGCTCGTGCGGTTCGCTCGGATGCTGGGAAGCGTACGTCTCGAACCGCGCGACCCTCGCGCGCTACTTCGGCCAGCAGCCGGATGCCGCGGGCGGGTTCCCGGCCTCCGACTTCACCATCGACGATCTGCTGGCCCGCGCACGCGGCACCGATCTGAAGGCGCGAAGCGCGCTTCAGACGACCGGCCGCTATCTGGGCGTCGGACTCGCCCTCGTCGTCAATGCCCTCGATCCCGCGGTCGTCTACATCGGCGGCGAGATCACGGGAGCCTGGGACCTGGTTGAACCTTCGTTGCGCGCGGCGTTTCTCGAGCGCGCGCTGACCCCCGCAGTGGCCGCGACGCCGATTCGTCCGGTCGCCGCCATCGAGTACCCCCGTCTGAGGGGCGCCGCCGCGCTGGTGACCGCACCAGCGTTCGCGGCTCCCGTGGTTGCTTGAACGCAGTCGTCGATTCTTGGGAGCCCATCATGGACGTCACCCACACCTTCAATGAGAGTGACAAACGCGCGGCGCTCGAGCAGGTGCTGACCAGCACCACGTTCGTTCGGGCGTCGCAGGTGCGGAATTTCCTGCGCTACATCTGCGAAATGGAGCTGCGCGGCCTCGGCCACACGCTGCACGAGTACCTGATCGGCGTCGAAGCGCTCGGCCGGCCGAACGCGTACTCGACCGACGAGGACTCGAGCGTCCGGCGTCGCGCCTACGCGCTGCGGCGCAAGCTCGACGAGGTGTACGCGCGCGAGCTCGTTCACGCCCCGATCCGCATCATCGTGCCGAAAGGAAGCTACGTCCCGTTCTTCGTGGCCAACGTCACCAGCGAGGTCGCCCGTGATGCCTTCCACCTCCCGAGTCCGCCACCGGTCGCTCGCCGCGCTAGTCTGTCTGCTGCTTGACCCGACCGCAGCGAGGGTCACCCTGAGCGAGCCGGACAACCGCGGAGCGGTTGCACGGCGAGTCGAAGGGTCACAAGTCGACGCCGCGAAGGCCAAGCGTCTGGAGTGGTTTCGCGACGCGAAGTACGGCCTGTTCATTCACTGGGGCCTCTACTCGTTACCCGCCGGGCAGTGGAAGGGCAAGCGCATTCCCGGCATCGGCGAGTGGATCATGAACCGGGCGCAGATCCCGGTGAAGGAATACGAGCAGCTCGCCAGGCAGTTCAACCCGGTCAAGTTCAACGCCGACGAATGGGTACAGCTCGCCAAAGACGCGGGCATGAAGTACATCGTCATCACCTCGAAGCATCACGACGGCTTCGCGCTGTACGACTCGAAGGTGACCACCTGGGACATCGTCGACGCCACGCCGTTCAAGCGTGACGTCCTCAAGGAGCTGGCGGCCGCGTGCGCGAAGGGCGGCATCCGCCTCGGTTTCTATTATTCGCAGGCGCAGGATTGGCACGAGCCCAATGGCGCCGGCAACACGTGGGACTTCCTGGCAGACGAGACCAAGAAAGACTTCGATCAGTACCTGCGCGACAAAGCCGAGCCACAGATTCGGGAGCTCTTGACGGGGTACGGTCCAATCGCTCTCATCTGGTTCGACACACCGCGTCTGATGACAGAAGCACGCGCGAAGCGCTTCGTTGACACACTCCGGGCGCTGCAGCCGAACACGTTGATCGACGGTCGGCTGGGAATGGCGGGCGACTACATCTCGACCGGCGACAATGTCGTGCCGCCTGACGTTCAGGGCGAGGCATGGGAAGTACCGGCGACGCTCAATCACACGTGGGGCTATCGCTCGGACGACCACGACTGGAAGTCGCCCCAGACAGTGATCTTCAAGTTGATCGACATCGTCTCCAAGGGAGGCAACTACCTCCTGAACGTCGGCCCGACCGCCGAAGGCGTGATTCCACAGCCAAGCCAGGAGATCCTGCGCACGGTGGGCGGCTGGCTGCGAAAGAACGGCGATGCGGTGTACGGCGCCGGCCCGACGCCATTTGGCGACGAGCTCGGTGAGCCGAGCGCAAAGGGGGCCAAGAATGTACGCGGCGAGCCACTGTTCCTGCAGAACACGCAGTGGCGCTACACTACGAAGCCGGGCAAGTTGTACGTGACGTTCTTCGACGAGCCGCGCGCGCCGTTCCCGCTTCCACTCAAGAACCGAGTCACCCGCGCCTACTACCTGGATGGCGGTGCAGCCGTCAAAACTTCAGTCGATGGCGGCCGCACCTCTCTCGAGCTCGACCGTCCAATCCTCGATCCAACCGCCACGGTGGTCGTCGTGGAATTTGAAGGAACTCAGGTCGTCAAGTGACCCGACGCGAGCTGTTGCAGCTCGCCGCGAGCGCGCCGTTCGCATTCGTTCCGCAGCACGCGCTCGGCCGGCAGCAGACCGGCCTTGCGCTCGATTCCTTCCGCGGAGCGGCGTGGCGGGCGACGCTGCCGAGCGGCAAACCGGCACCCGCGGAGATTCAGCTGACCCGCACGTGGGAGGGCGGCCGCTGCCGGTCTCAGATCGTCAACAAAGGCACTGCGCCGGTTGCGCTCCGCGACGTCACGCTGTTTCGCGTGGCTCACACGCTGCCACCCGAGACCGAGTTCTACGGTGAAGGCTTCCAGATGCTCAGCCAGACCGGCGGCAGGATGAATGCCGTCGTCGATCTCGGCAACTACACCGATGCGAAGCACTATCGCATGCCGGAACCGGAGGGCAATCGCGTCGTCTACAACCTGCTGACGTTCACGACACCAGGTCTGGGCGGAGGTAGCCCCGGCGACGGCGGCCACCACGTGCTGGCCTTCACGTCATGCCGCCGTTTCAGCGGCCAGTTTCGGCTGAAGCCGCGCATCATCGATGTCGCTCTCGATCTCGAGGGACGAGAAGTGGCGCCCGGCCAGACCGTGCTGCTCGAAGAGTTCGCGTATCTGAGCGGCGGCGATCGCGAAGCGCTGCTCGCGTCGGTGGCCGCGCGGCTCGTCGAATACCACAGGCCACCTGCCCACAGCGACGCGAGTAGCCGCGGCGCGTCTAAGCGCGAAGTCGACGGGTTAGCGTTCGCGGCTCCGCCGTCAGGCTGGTGTTCGTGGTACTGCTTCGGGCCGAACGTCACGGCCAAACAGGTGCTCGACAACCTCGACGTGATCGCGCGCGACATACCGGGCCTGCGTTACATCCAGATCGACGACGGTTATCAGCCCGCGATGGGCGATTGGCTCGAGACCGGCAGCGCGTTCGGCGGCGAGGTTCGGACCGTGCTGCGCCAGATTCGCGATCGCGGGTTCGAGCCCGCCATCTGGGTGGCGCCGTTCATCGCCGAAGAAGGCTCTCGACTCTTCAAGGAACATCCGGACTGGTTCGTGAAGGACGACAGTGGCCGGCCGCTGCGTACGGATCGCGTGACCTTCGGCGGCTGGCGGCGCGGCCCGTGGTACGCGCTCGACGGCACCCACCCCGAGGCACAAGCGCACCTGCAGCACGTGTTCAAGACAATGAGAGACGAATGGGGGTGCACGTATTTCAAGCTCGACGCGAACTTCTGGGGAGCGATTCACGGTGGCCGGTTCCGCGATCCGCGGGCGACGCGCGTCGACGCGTATCGACGCGGGATGGCCGCCGTGCTGCGCGGCACTCGCGATGCGTTCGTGCTCGGCTGCAATCATCCGCTCTGGCCGTCGATCGGCATCATCCACGGATCGCGTAGCTCGCACGACATCCGGCGCGACTGGAAGCGCGTGAGCGATACCGCCCGTCAGAACCTGAGCCGCAACTGGCAGAACGGCCGGCTGTGGTGGAACGATCCCGATGCCATCGTGCTCACCGGCGGGCTCACCGACGACGAATTCCGCTTCCACGCGACCGTGATCTACGCCTCGGGAGGGATGATCCTCTCTGGTGACGACCTGACGACGATCACGCCACCAAGACTCGCGATGCTCAAGAAGCTGCAGCCGCCGACGGGACGCGCCGCGCGCTTTCCAGACACATTGATGGAGGTGGGTGAAGTCGACCTCGGTCAGGGCCGTCGGGCCTTCTGTCTCCTCAACTGGGGCGACGCGCCGAAGGCGCTGAGCGTTTCGTTGTCTCGTGCACACCGCGTCCGCGAGCTGTGGACAGACGAAGATTTGGGAAGGCGAACAGGACGCGTCTCCCTCACAGTGCCCCCGCATGGCGGCAAGGTCCTCGTCTGTGACGCCGTCTGATCGACAAACCTGAAGGTTTGTCGTGAATTGCTTGCATTGCCCGCCTAGAGGGAGGGGCCTGGCCCCTTCGCAAGAACTGCCACGTGGAAAGAATCGGGCCAGCGTCGCGACGTTTCAGGGGGCGTTCGTGCGCAGCGAAGTCAGCGTGACCGGGCCGAGCAAACCCGAAGGCAGCGGCGCCCATCGCGCCGCGGTGAAAAGCCCGTCCGGTCCTCGGTTCTCGGGCAACCGCGATGGAAAGTTGACGTTGTAGAACATCCGCCACTGCACACCGACTCGATCCAGTGCGGCGATGCGGTTCGCCATCAAGTTGGTCACCGTCACCTCGAGCAGATTCGACTCCTGCAGGCGATCGGCCGGCACCGTCACTCGAAAGCGCGGCCCGATCAACGTGGCGAGCTCGACGCCGTTGAGCCTCACACTCGCGCTCTCGTGAACGCGCCCCAAATCCAGGCGCCAGCGGTCCGCCGATTCGCCGGGCCGTGGAACACGCGTCGAGTAGGTCGCGCTGCCAGAGAACGCCGTGACATCCTCACCGCCGAGAGTCGTCCAGGACGACAGTCGTTCGACCGTGCGCGGCGCCGGCAACATCGGCCCGCCGGCGTCGAATCGGATCGTCCACGGACCGTCAACGCGAATCGCATCACCCGCAGTGGTTGCGCTCACTGCCCCGGCCCGTGGCACTTGATTCGTGGACAGAATCAACGATTCACCTGCTGCCAGCTCGATCCGTACCTCCAAGCCACCCCCGGCATTCGCTCTGACTGGCGCGGTGCTCACCTCTCCGCGCATCGGGTCGTACATCGCGACGGCGCCGGAACCAGCCGACAGCGGGATCCAATCGCTGATGTCGGCCTGGCTCGCATTACTGACGAAGTAGATGGCCGAGTCACCGGATTTCCGCCGGGCGAACGCCAATCCGCGATCGACCATCGCTTCGCGAGCGATCCCCGCGCCGGCCAGCAGGTCTTCGAGCGCGTCGCCGCGCAACATCCGGCCCCGCCCCACGCGCGCTTCGGCCACGCCGCGACCGTCGGCCTCGCCGAACTTCAGGCTGGCGACCGAGCGCTTCAGCTCGTCACGACGACGAGGCAAGTCGGCAAGACCGGAGACGTCGCTCGCCAAACCCGAGAAGGCGATGACGGTTGCACCCTGACGCGCGAGCTCCACAACGGCCGTGAATGTTTCGAGAGGGATGTATCGCGTCGCGGGCAACAGCAGCACGCTGTAGCGCGTGCCGCCGCGTGTCACCAGGCCCCGGCCGTCGAACCGGACCTCGTGAAGCTGCCGGTCAGAGACGAAGTCGTAAGTGAACCCGCGGCCCTGCATCAGATCGCGAGCCTTCTCGAAGGCCGTGCCGGTATCCGGCACGTTGGCCCCGCCGAAATGTGCCAGGCGACCGGTGCCGCGCTCGGCGGCGAAATCGTAGAACGGGTAATACAGAAGCACGTCGTCATGCGGCTCGCCGGACTGCAAAAACGACTGCACGCGCGTCACGTATTGGTTGAGCGCCGGCAGATCGCGCCACCACGGGTTGCGATCGTTCAGCTCGACGGAGGCGTAGAAGAGCCAACCAGGCCACGGCGCGCCGGCCGGCGACGCGCTGGAGCCGTGATAGACGATGTGATTGACCCCGGCGACGAAGTAGCGATCGAGGTCTGCTCGGATGTCGGCCAGCGTCGATCGAAAGTGTTCGTCGAGC
This sequence comes from uncultured Acidobacteriota bacterium, assembly GCA_963773045.1. GTDB lineage: Bacteria > Acidobacteriota > Vicinamibacteria > Vicinamibacterales > UBA2999 > 12-FULL-67-14b. Next base: position 150,029 of record CAVYZT010000008.1, read on the forward strand.
CACGTCGCCGCTTCCGCGGAGATCAGGCGCCGGCCCGCGACGTGGCCAGCCGAGACGGCCCACTTGCTCCGCGCCATCTCGGTGCCCTCGGTTTCCGGAATGTCGCTCGCCGCATACAGGTCGAGCAGATTCCCCGGCGACCCATGCGCCTGGTTCCTCGTCACGGCGCCTCGCTTGTGCGCCCACGCGTTCCACTCGGCCGTGAACGTCTCCAGCAGCCGATCGGAAATGGTTGACCGGTAGTCGGCCAGCGCGCGCGTACTCGCATCGCTGCCATCCTTCGCCAGAAGCGCCGGGAGTCGCTCGCGAATGTCGGCGGCGGCGCGGCCGGTGGACCGGTTGAACAGCGACGGCGTCCCGTCCGCCTCTCCCGTCGCATCGTCAACTTCGTACGAGTCGTTGAAGAATGCGCGGATGCCCGAGAGCGCGCGGCCGTCGAACGCGCGATCGAACCGCGCGAGGTAGCGGCGGATCGCGTCCCGCGAGAAGTGATCGATCACGTAGCCCTCACCTCCAGGCGCGGCACGCTCCACCATCTTTCCGTGCCAGCCGAGGAAGACACCGTAGACCGTCCAGCGGCCCGGCGGCGCAATCCAATCGATCCGGCGGTCGCCACCCACTCGCTCGGTGAGATCGATCACGACTCCGCTTCGATCGGCGGCCATCAGTGCGACGAGTGGCACCTCTTTGGGGAACCGCACCTGTTCGAGCGCCAGGGCCTGAAGGTTGGGATTGGTTTCGACCGGCTCGACCAGGTCTCCGATCTGCAGGGCGCGTGCTCCACGACGGAGGAGCGGTTGAGCCTGCGATGTGGTGGCTGGAGGTTCGCCAGGCGCGGTCTCACGCACTTCGTAGATCTGATTGCCCAGCGCGCGCACGAGCGGCTCTTGCTGAAGGCGAACGTCCTCGCGGAGCTGCTCACCCCCGTCCACTTCCCATGTCTTGACGAGCAGGCCGCGCGCAGCGTCACCCTCGCCGACCCACGGGCCGCCAAACGGCCAACCCGTTCCCGTGGCCAGATCCACACCAAGGCCAAGGCGGCGCGCTTCGCGGAGCGTGTGCTCCAGCAGTTGGATCCATTGGTCTGACAAATACGGGACGAACCGCGATTCCTGTCCTCGCACGCCATAGATCGGCGTGAGCTCGACTCCGCCGAGTCCTGCGGCACGAAACGCCTCGAGCTCGCGCGTGATGGTTGCCGCATCAAGCGCGCTCCCCAACCACCACCACCGCGTCCACGGTCGCGTCTCACTTGAAACAGCAGGCCAGCTCGAGGGCCCTCCAGGCTGCGCAGTGTCGAGGGCGTCACGTGACGACGCCAGCCACAGCACGGCGACGAGGGTAAGCGAAATGACGCGTGACATCTGATACGTCGCGGCGACGCCCGGCTCCAGAATCGCTAGAATCCCGCCTGCGCTCGCCTCACTTGGCTGAGCGTTTCGTCGAAGGGCTGCATCAAAAATCGAACCGATCGATATTCGCCTTGGTGAACTTGATCGGCTCACCGAGGATGATCTCGTCGCCGCGCACTTCGACGTTCCCGATCCGTCCGGCGCCGAGCGAGCGCGCACCTGGGGGCACCTTTCCCTGCGCCAGCAGCGTCGAAGCATACACCGTGAGATAGCCCAGATCTTTGGTGTTCCACAGCACAACCGTCTGGACGACATCGCCGTGGACGTACGGTTTGTTGATGTTCGGCAGCGACAGGCCGATGACGTTGAGATCCTTACGGCCTGCCTGGCGGACCGCTTCCGCGGCGCCCGGGACGGCTGGCGCCGAGATGGCCATGACGAGCCGCACCTTTGGAAACGCGCGCATGATCGTCTGCGTCTCGGCAAACGCCTTGTCGCGATCGTCGTCGCTCGGGCGGATGGTCGCGAGCGTGAGCCCAGGATGCTTCTCGGCCAGGCGCCGCCTGATGTTGGCGATCCATTCATTCTGGTTCGCGGCACTCAACGCACCAGTGACGATGGCAAACTCACCCCGGCCGTTCATCAAGCGGGCGGCCTCGTCGGTCAGCGTGTTCGCAATGCCCTCGGCGGTCGCCTGATTGACGAAATAATCGCGCGCGTCCTGCTCGGCGTCCGCGTCCCACGTCACCACCTTGATGCCACGGTCGCGGGCCTTTCTCAGCACGGTCGAGATCGCGCCACGGTTCTCGACCGCGATCGCGATGACATCGACGCCTCGGGTGATCCAGTTCTCGACCATCTCGTTCTGTCGCGCCGCGTCGAGCCCGGTCGGGCCGTCCCAAATGAGCGTGACGCCAAGCTCGCGCGCCGCCTCTTCGGCGCCGGCCAGACAGCTCACGAAATAGGGATCGCCTTTGGCTTTGGGCATCATCGCGATCACCGGTCGATCGGCCGACGGCGCGGTGGCTGAACTCCCTGCCGGCTGCGCGCGATCGAGCGACCGCACCAGCCAGACGTTGGTCGCGGATGTGATCACCGCAGCCGCGACAATCGCCCCGCACAGCACCGCCACCTGACTGTTTTTCACATCGTCATCCACTTCCTGCGGCCACGCGACGCCGCTCGGCCGCCGACGCGCCAATCGACCGGCCGCGATCGTGACGATCAGCAGGACCCCGGTCAAGACGCCGGTCAATTCGGTGGGCAGGGCCGAGAGCTGCAGTCCGTTCTTCAAGACCGAGATCGCGAACAGCCCGAGCAGCGCGCCCGCCAACGTGCCGCGCCCGCCGTCAATCGAAGTTCCGCCGAGCACGACCGCCGTGATGGCGTCGAGCTCGTAACCCGTGCCGGCATCAGAGCGCGCCTGGCCGAGGTGCGCCACGTAGATCAGCGCGGCGATGCCGGCCATCGCCCCTGACAACACATACAGCAGCGCGACACGACGAGCCACCGGAATGCCGGCGAACCGCGCACCCGCCGGCGCGAAGCCGATCGTGTACCACGCCCGGCCGAGCACCGATCGGTGCAGGAGCACGTAGTAGCCGGCACAGGCGACCAGCAGGACTGGAAGCTGCGCCGGAACGATACCCCACACGTACCCCTGGCCAAACTGCAAAAACGCCGGTGGGAAGCCGGTAAAGTTTCTCGCAGCCTGGGTGACCCCTTCGGCGAGTCCGCGAAACACCGACATCGATCCCAGCGTGACGATCAGCGGCGGCAGCCCAAGGCGCGCAATCAGGAAGGCGTTCAACCCGCCGCACAGCGCCCCGACCAGCAGCGCACAACCCGCCGCCGCCACGGGCGGCAGTTTCCAGTCGTGAAACGCGGTGCCGAACGTCACCGCCGCCAGTCCGATCACGGCGCCGACCGAGAGATCGATGCCGCCACTGATCACAATTGGTGTCAGCGCGGCCACGAGCAGCCCGAGCTCGACACTCAGTCGAAGGATTTCGACGGCATTGGTCGCCGAGGCGAACCGCGGCGCGATGGCGGCGAAGATCGCGATCTCGGCGAGGAGGGCCAGGAGCACGGCCCACTCGGCGTTCGGGAACCAGCGGTCCTTCCATCGCATAAGCGGGCTAGGCGTGCGCGGCGGCGCGTGCCGCGTGGTGACGAGCGAGACGTGCGCCGATTCGATCGGTCGCAACGGCCACCAAGATGATGCCTCCCTGGATCGCCCGTTCCCAATACGCATTCACGCCCAGGAACGTCAGCGCCGGACCGATGGCCGCCAGGAGCATGACGCCCAGAAGCGTTCCGACCACGGTGCCTCGTCCGCCCTTGATCGCGGCGCCACCGACGACCACGGCGGCGATGACCTTCAACTCGAGCCCGAGGCCGGCGTTGATCGGAATCTGATTGAAGCGAGTGGCATTCAACCACGCGGCCAGCCCGGTGAGCGCGCCGATCGACACGAATGCGGCGGTCACGATCCATGACGGGTCGAGACCGGCCAATCGCGCCGCTTCGCGATTCGATCCGGTCGCATAGACGGCCCGGCCAAGGTTCAGCCAGCCCAAGATCCCGAACGACACGCCGAGCAGCACGCCGGCCACGCTCGCGAGCAGCCACGTATGCGCACTTTGCGACAGTCCAAGCCACTGGAAGCTGTTCGGAAGGTCGGTACACCCATTGGCCCTGCGTCACCCATCGCAGTCCATCCCGCAACGCGACCATCGTGGCGAGCGTCACGACAATCGACGGGATTCTCGCGTACGCCACCAGGACGCCATTGAGCGTGCCCAGCACCGCGCCCGCGAGCACCGCGCCGAGGGCCACAATCACCAGCGGCATTCCGGATTTCGCCAGGACACCGGCGATCACGCCGCATGCCGCGAACACCGATCCCACCGAGATGTCGATCTCTCCAGTGAGCATCACCAGCAGCATCCCGATCGCGACGATCAGGACCGGGGCGTTGGACAGAAAGATGTCGCGCAGGTTGTCGAAGGCAAAATACGACGGCGCTTCCACTGCCAGGACGGCGGCCAATGCCACCATCGCCGCCGCAACCGACAGTTCGCGCGTGGCCATCGGACGCTCTTACGCGGCGTCCTCGAGCGCCAACGCGAGAATGGCCTGCGGCGTCGCCTCGGCGCGCGGCACAACGCCGGCGATGGCCCCGCGCCGCATCACCGCGATGCGATCGCTCATGCCGAGGATCTCCGGCAGGTCCGACGAGATCATGATGATCGCGAGGCCGTCTTCAGCCAGCTCCTGCATGAGCGCATGGATCTCCGCCTTCGCGCCGACGTCGATGCCCTGCGTCGGCTCGTCGAGAATGAGGATCGCCGGCCTGGTGGCCAGCCAGCGCGCGAGCGCGACCTTCTGTTGATTGCCTCCAGAGAGGCTGCCGACTTCCGCGTCGACCCCGGCGGTGCGAATGCGCAGCCGGTCCACGTAATGTTCCGCAATTTTCCGCTCGGCTTGACGATCGATGAGCCCGCGCCTCGCAATCGATCGCAAACTCGCCAGACTCGTGTTCGGGGGGATCGGCATCTCGACGACGACCCCGTGCCGCCGGCGATCCTCAGGCACGTAGCCAATGCCCGCCGCAAGGGCAGCGCGCGGTGAGGCGGGTCGAAGCGGAACACCGCGCACGATCACGTCACCGGAGTCCACCGGCCGCAACCCGAAGATCGTTTCCGCCAACTCCGTCCGGCCGGAACCGACGAGCCCGGCGATGCCGAGAATCTCACCTCGCCGCACCGATAACGAAATGTCGCGGATGCCGGCGGCGCGACTGGTGAGACGGCGAACCTCGCACACGACGTCGCCGTGTGCCACGGGGCGCTTGGGGAAGACGGCCGACAGCTCGCGCCCGACCATCAGCCGAATCAACTCCACTCGATCGATCGAGCCGCGGTCACGTGTCGCGATCGTCTCGCCGTCGCGCAGGACGGTCACGCGGTCGGCGAGCGCAAAGACTTCGTCCAGCCGGTGCGAGATGTAGACGATGCCCGCGCCTTGCTGCCGCAGGCGCATCACGACGTCACGCAAACGCGCCACTTCGCGTTCGGTCAGCGAGGCGGACGGCTCGTCCATGATGAGAATCCGGGCATTGGCGCCGATCGCTTTGGCGATCTCGACGAGCTGCTGCTCGGGCATGGTCAACGTCTCGACCAATCGATCGGGATCGATCGATGCGCCGACGCGGCCCAGGACTTCTCGCGCCCGGGCATACCTATCGTTCCACTGTACGCGCGCCCAGATGCCGCGGCCCTCGGTCGACATCGCGATGTTTTCACTCACCGTCAGATCCGGAAACAGTGCGGGCTGTTGGTAGATCGGCGCGATGCCGAGCGACCGCGACGTGGCTGGATCCATGCGCGTGACTTCGCGACCCGAGACGATGAGCGTTCCGGAATCAGGTGCCTCCGCGCCGGTGACGATCTTGATCAGGGTCGACTTGCCAGCGCCATTCTCGCCGACGAGGGCATGGACTTCGCCAGGGCGAAGATCGAACGACGCACCGTTGAGAGCGTGAACGCCGGCGAAGGTCTTGGTGATCGATCGGAGAACGAGAAGGGATTCCGACACGCGGAAGGATTATCCAGCAAAAATGACCGCGCGCGCCGGGACCTTGTCGCGCCGCCTAATCAGGAGGGGGTATTCACAGGGAGGTCAGAGAGATCAGGGTGTCAGTTTGTCGAGCCGCTTCCAATTCACTGGAAGGTCGGGGATCACGGAGTTGATTTTGGGCAGATCCAAATCCTATCTCCTCGATCTCCTGATCTCCCTGTGATTTTCCTAAGGCTGCAGTTTGACGGGGATTCACAGGAGGTCAGAGAGATTCGCTACGCGTACGCGCTGTGGCCCGACGCGTTCCGCGCACCCCGCGCCGCGGTGATGCGTTCGAGATAGCCGCTCTGACGGAACGCCTCGAGCGGATCGGCGGGCAGCCGCCTGGCTTGGCGCCATTCGGCAATCGCGCCGCGAACGTCGGTCTTGAACGCATCCTGCAGGCACGATTCGGCGCGCACGAGATCGGTGGCTCGTTGCGCATGGACAAGGCGCTCGTGGTCAACGAGCGCGGCCTTGCCATACAGCTCCTGGGCGTTCATCACCGTTTGCAACATCGCTTCGATCTTGCCTTTCAGGTTGTGACTCTGATCGACGACGTAAGCGACGTCGGTCGCGTGCGCCATGCTCCCATTCGAAGAACCGGATCTCATGGAAGATCCGGAAAATCTGGTACGGGTCGATCGAGCCCATCGTGAGATCGTCGTCGGCATAACGCCGATCGTTGAAGTGGAACCCGCCCAGCATCTGTTCGTCGAGCAACCACGCCACGATCTGTTCGATGTTCTGTGACAGGTAGTGGTGGCCGGTATCGACCAGGACCTTGGCTTGCGGCCCGGCCCGGCGCGCCAGCACGATGGCCATTCCCCAGTCCGCCACATCGGTGTGGTAGAACGCGGGCTCGAACGGCTTGTATTCCACCAGCATCCGCTGCTCAGGACTCAAGGCGGCATGCACCGCTGACAGCCCCTCTTCGAACCAGTGCTTGCGCTGACGGATGTTGGCGGTGCCCGGGTAGTTCGAACCGTCCGCAAACCACAGCGACAGGTCGCGAGACCTCAGCTGGGCCGCAATGCGGGCGCTGTCGATGCAGTGATCGATCGCCCGCTGCCGCACTTCTCGGATCCGGATTGCCGAACGAACCAAACTTGTAGTGCTGGTCCTGAAAGACATTGGGATTGATGGCTCCGGGTTCAAGACCCGCGGCGCGGGCCGCAGCGCGCACCGTCTCGACATCGTCAAGCCCGCGCGGACAGTCCCAGAGGACGTGAAGGGCAATGGTGGGACACGCGCCGGTAAGCGCGTTGACCTGCCCGGCATCGCTGCATTTTTCCTCGATCGTGGTGGCGGCCGCCGCCTGCAAGAACTTGCCAAACCGGGTGCCCGTGTTGGCGAACCCCCACGACGGCAACTCGATCCGGAACGTATCGAGCGCCTGCGCGACCGTCCGTGACACGTCCGGCCTGCTCATGTGCACCTCACCACGTGCGGTGACCAGATTCGCACCGCTTTCTGATCTGCGTAATCTGTGTAATCTGCGGCCCTGGCGTAACCTGTGTAATCTGCGGCCCTATCGCAGAAACGCCTCCGGCAGACCGCCATCGATCGGAATCACGTGGCCGGTCGTCTTGGCGCTCTGGTCGCCGGCCAGCCAGCAGATCGCATTCGCGCAGTCGGACGGCAGGATTGGAAGCCGGGTGATGGTCCGCTGTGCGTAGAACGCCGCCAACTTGTTCCGCAACGATTCGGTCGACTCGTCTTCCTGACACGCGATCTGATACTTCTTCAGCGACCCGATCACCCGATCGCGCGGGAACATCGACGAGCCGGCGACGACCGTCGCCGGGGCGATGCCATTCACTCTCACGATGGGCCCGAGGCCGACCGCCAACTCGCGAATCAGATGATTGATCGCGGCCTTGCTCACGTCGTACGGCTCGCTCCCCTGCTTCGGGACGACGGCATTCGCGGAACTGGTGAGCACGATCGACGCGGGCAGCTTCTGGGTTTCGAAGATGCGGGCAGCCTCCAGCGCAAGCACGTGGTTGCTGGTCACGTTGATGGTCAGCGCCTGGCCCCACACCGCTTCTGCCGGCGTCGATGGGTCGGGCGTCGGATAGATCGCGGCGGTGTTGATCACGCAGTCGAGACCGCCAAATCGCTGGACGATGGCGCTCAGCGCGTCGTGAATCGACTCTCGCGCTGAGAGATCGAGCGCGCAGGCCATCACCATCTCGGCCGACGAGACCGCGATCGCCTCAGTCGCCGTCTCTTCGGCTGCCGCCAGATTGCGATCGGCGACAATCACATGCGCGCCACGCTTGGCCATCTCCAGAACAGCGTCGCGGCCAATGCCGCTGCCGCCGCCCACGACCAGCACGATCCGGCGGCTGAACTCGCGTTCCGGCGGCAGGCGCTGCAACTTGGCCTCTTCAAGGGCCCAATACTCGATTCGGAACGCCTCGAGACGCGGCAGCGCCACGTAATTGCGAAAGCTGGCAAACTCCTTCGCTTGCTCCGGCCGGCGCGCCTGCGGCACCGCCGTCGGCTGCGAATCGGCGTCCTCGAGCACGGTCGCCCCGTCCATCACGTGAATCGCGTTGACGAAGAACTCCGTCGTGATCCGCGCTTCGCGCTTGTCTTTCGCGAATCCGAAGACGCCCAGTGACGGGATCACGACGACCGACGGATTCGAGTCCCTCAGGCGTGGCGAGCTGGCATCGGCGAACGCCCGGTAGTACGCCGCGTACGCGGTGCGATACGCTGCGGCACGCTCGGCGATTCGCTGCTGCAGCGTCGATACGGATTCGGCCGCGGCGTCCCAGGGTACGAACATCGGGCAGATGCGGGTCCGCAGAAAATGATCAGGACAACTCGTGCCCAGCGCGCTGAGGGGTTCTGCCCACTGCGAGTTGGCAAACCCGAGCGCGTCGGCGGACCCATCCCAGTGCGCGATCACGCGACGATTCGACGAGACAACGCCGCGCAGGAATGGCAACAGTTCCGCAACGACGGCCTGGCGATCCACTTCGGCCGCGGCGGCGATGCCACCAAACGACGGCTTGCCCTCCGCCGGACGCTGCCGGCCGATGAACTCCCCCATCTGATCGATGGTCCTGATGCTGTTGACGTAACACGCGCGCTGGGTGTCGCCCCACGTGAACAGACCATGGCCGCCCAGGACGATGCCGTCGCACCCGGGATGGCTCTCCACCGCACGCCGCAACATCAGCGCCAACTCGAACCCGGGTCGCTGCCATGGCAGCCAGACCAGCTGGCGGCCGAAGGCCGCGTTGAATTCGGCAAGACGCTTGTCGCCATTCGCGCTGGCGGCCAGCGCGATCGCCCAATCCGGATGCAGATGATCGACGTGATCGAATGGCAGAAACGCGTGCAGTGGCGTGTCGATCGACGCGGCGACGCGGCGGTCACCGAACGCGCACAGCGGATAGCACGCCACCATCTCGTCCTCGTGCGCTTCGCCGCGATACCGGCGAATCAGGGCCTCGAGCTTGTCGAGATACAGCAGCGCAAACCCGTCGGCACGGATCGATCGCAGGTCGCCACCGCTTCCCTTGACGGCCATCACCCGCGCGGGCGCTCCCGTCAGCGGATCGGCGAGATCGAACTTGGAGCTGGTGTTCCCACCGCCGAAGTTCGTGATCCGAAGATCGGCGCCGAGGAGATTCGAACGATATTGCAGCAGGTCGAGCGGTCGATCGCTCAATGCCGCCGCCGTCTCCTCAGTCCAGAGGTCTTGCAGAAATCTCGTCTCCGAGAGCGCCTCACGCACGGGTCAACTCCACGTATTCCAGGAATCTTGCATAGTGCCGATCCCACGATGCCGGGTTGGACGGCTCGTACCGTTCGACCGGGAACGAGCGCTCGACCACCTCCCTCGCCTCTTCGAGCGACGACACGTGGCCAGTGGCGAGCATTTGCATGACGATATTACCAAGCGCCGTCGCTTCGACGGGTCCCGCGATCACGGTCCGGCCGGTCGCATCGGCCGTGAACTGGTTGAGCAGGCGATTACGCGCCCCGCCGCCGACGACACGAATCTGCTCGACGCCCGTGCCGGTGATGGTCTCGAGCGCTTCGAGCACGTGCCGGTATTTGAAGGCCAGACTTTCGAAGATCGTCCGCGCATAGGCGGGTGGGCCAGACGGCTCGGCCTGTCCCGTCTGCCGGCAGTACGCCGCAATCGCGGCCGCCATGTCGCCCGGGTGCAAGAAGTCCGCGCAATCGGGATCGATCAGCGACGAAAACGCGAAGCGATCGTCCGCCGCGGCGGTGATGAGCTCGTCGTACGCCAGGTCGTGTCCTGCCTCGGCCCACCCACGACGACAGGCCTGGAGCAGCCAGAGTCCGGCAATGTTCTTCAACAGCCGGGTCGTCCCGCACACTCCGCCTTCATTGGTGAAGTTCATGATGCGCGCGCGTTCACTGACCATCGGCGCCGGCAATTCGGTGCCTAGCAACGACCACGTGCCCGAACTGAGAAACGCTACGCGGCCGCCGGCCACGACCGACGCGACCGCAGACCCGGTGTCGTGACACGCCGGAGCGACGACCTGAGTCCCCTGGTGATCGGCGGAGGCGCTCTCGCATACACCGCCGAGCAGCGTACCCGGCTCGACCAGCGGTGGCAGAAGTCGCGTTGGAATGGCGAGCTCGCGCAACAGATCCGTCGCCCACCCGCGGGTTCGAGCGTCCACGAATTGCGTCGTGGACGCGATTGTGAACTCCGAGCGCAGTTCTCCAGTCAGCCAGTAATTGAGCAGATCCGGAATCATCGCCAGCGAGGCGGCCGACTCGACCACTTGCGGCGTCTGCTGACACGCCGCATACAACTGGTAGAGCGTGTTGAATGGCAGGAATTGAACGCCGGTCGTCCCGTAAATGCGCTCGGGCACGACCAGCGCCGTCACGGTCTGCATCACGTCATCGGTGCGCGCGTCGCGATAGTGATAAGGGTTCTCGAGCAGATCGCCGCGCTCGTCGAGCAGTCCAAAGTCGCAGCCCCAGGAGTCGACGCCCATGCTCGTCAAGCGGCCGTCGCCAACGCCATCGAGCGCACGGCGCACCTCCTGCCAGAGCCGCTGGATGTCCCAGCGCAACCCGCCGTTCTCGCGCACCGGCTGATTCGGGAAGCGGTGCACCTCACGCACGCCGAGCCGTCCATCGCGCGATTCGCCGACGACCGCACGCCCGCTCTCGGCCCCGAGATCCAACGCCAGGAATCGTGCGTTCACGATGGCATCGCCAGCATGATGACGCGGCGCGACCGGACCATTTCACTTCTCCGTCGCGCCAAACGCTCGGGCATGCGCGAACCGCCCCGATTCGAGTACATTGCGGCTACGCACAAGGGGGTCCAGTATGACTCGTCTGCTCCAGATCGTCACCGCTGTGTCGATCGCGCTCGCCGCTTTGTCCAGTGGATCGACGTTCGCGCAGGCGCCTCAGACGCCGCAGGTCGTCTCGCCAGAGGTTCTCCCCGATCAGCGGGTGGCATTCCGCATCTATGCGCCGCAGGCGCGCGCCATCCGCCTTGCCGCATCGGACATTCCAGGCGTTGGTCAAACCGCGCAGCTGTCGAAGGGCGCTGAGGATGTGTGGGAGGTGACGCTCGGCCCTCTCGATCCGGGCGCCTATCGCTACAACTTCAACGTCGACGGTGTCGCCACGATCGATCCGCGCAACCCCGCCATCAGCGAGTCGAACAACAATGTGTGGAGCCTCTTGTACGTACCGGGTTCCGACGTGTTCGATACGAAACCCGTACCGCGCGGTGCCATCGCCGAAGTCACCTACAACTCCACCGCTCTCGGTAAGTTTCGGCGGATGCACGTCTACACGCCGCCCGGCTACGAGTCCGGAAGCGGCCGTCATCCAGTGTTCTACCTGTTACACGGCGCTGGTGACAACGACGATGCCTGGTCGTCGGTCGGGCGCGCCGGCTTCATCCTCGACAACCTGATCGCCGCAAAGAAGGCGCGCCCCATGATCGTGGTCATGCCCGCTGGTCACACGTCGCGAGGTCCCGGGAGCGCGATCGGCAGGACGGCCACTGACGAGTTCGTGAGCGACTTCGTCACCGACGTGATGCCGTACATCGAGAAGCATTACCGTGTGCTCACCGATCGTGCGAACACCGCCATCGCGGGACTCTCGATGGGCGGCGGTCACACGCTCAACGTCGCCATTCCGCGGCTCGAACGGTTTGCCTACATCGGCGTCTACAGTTCCGGGCTGCTCGGCGCGTTTCCCGCGGCCGACACAGGTGGCGGGCGGGGAGCTGCTCCCGCGGCGGCCAATCCTCCGGCAACGCCGCCGCTGACGGCGGCCGAATTTGAAAAGATGCACGCGGCAAAGCTGGACGATGCGGCGTTGAAGAAGGGATTACGGCTGCTGTGGTTTGCGACCGGGAAAGAAGACCGTCTCATGCCGACCACGCAGGCCACCGTCGATCTGTTCAAGAAGCATGGATTCGCGCCGGTGTTCAAGGAATCGCCCGGCGGCCATACCTGGATCAACTGGCGCAACTATCTCGTGGAGTTCGCGTCGCAGCTGTTTCAGAACGGCAAGGGGACGACTTCATGATTGGTCGTTACTGACCGCCATCTGCGTCCTCAGTCCCAGCCATGCGCGTCGCGAACCCTCGTCATCACCCCGAGGATGTCGCTCCACGTCTGCGGTTGCATCATCGTCTCGTTCGGGAACATGCAGCCGTCCCAGCACACGTGATGCATCGCTTTGGTCGGCTGGCCGGTTGCGTCGCGCAACCAATAACCGGCGTCGTGCACGATGTCGAGCTTGCCGTTGGGATCGTGCGGCAGGCAGTGGCGCCCGGTCTTGTCGTGCGACCCCGATCCCTTCACCGTGGCGTCGTTCTGCGCCACGTGAAAGTCCCTCGTCCACGGACGCAAGGCATCGGTGACCTGCTGCAAGGCGGCATGTAGCTGGTTGCGATCCTGCCAGTCGTAGCCCTCGGGCAAGATGCGATCCTCCGGGGCGTTATAGCCCATCGTATAGAGCAGCGTGTGCGCCATATCGGCCTGGAAGCCGAGCACATCCGGACGATTCACCGTCTCGAGGAGCTCGGTCATGCGCTTCCAGCTATGCATGCCGCCCCAGCAAATCTCACCCTCGGCGGCTAGCGTTTCGCCGTAGCTGGCCGCGATGTCGCAGGCCTCCCTGAAGGTCTCGGCGATCTTCTTGGTGTTGCCAACCGGATCCTTCGCCCATTCACTCGGGCTCGATGCCGAGTCGATGCGAACCACGCCGTAGGTTCGAATGCCGAGATCCTTCAGCTTCTGTCCGATCTCGCAGGCTTTGTGAACTTGCGCGACGAAGTTCCATCGTTCATCGGCGCTGCCCATCGCCGAGCCACCCCCGGTGGCAGGCCAGACGGGCGCGACCAGCGAGCCGACCACAAACTCGTGCCTGGCGATCTTGTCGCGCAGGCGCTTGAGGTCGTCGTCGGTCGAATCGATGCTGACGTGAGGTTCGAACAGAAACAAGTCGACGCCGTCGAACCTCGCCCCATTGGTCGCGGCCGACGCCGTGAGATCGAGCATCGTGTCGAGATCGATGGGGGGCTCAGAGCCAGGCCCCTTCCCCACGAGACCAGGCCACATGGCATTGTGAATCGCCGGCCAGATATGTCGAGTCGTGGTCATCATCGTCTCCTCGATTGGGGAAGCAGTTCGGCAGGCGAAGCAGCCCGTCAGCCGTGCCGAGCGCGTCCTGCACGCGCGATCGATCGAGCATGGGACATCCTATCCGCGGTTGCTCCCCGGCCGCCGATCGCCCGGCTTCAAGGAGCCTCGAGGTGGAAGACCTCCCGAAGCTCGGCGGTCACGGGACTATCGTCCTCTCGCGCGGGCATGATCTCTCGCATGTAGCGCCACCAGCGGCGGCAGGCATCCGTGGTCCGAATCGTCTCCCACTGCTCTTCGCTCGCGACCTCCACGTAGCCAAAGAGATCGTTGGTCGCCGGATCGAGATAGATCGAGTAGGTGCGGACGCCGTGCAGTACCAAGACATCGGCGAGCTCCTGCCAGATGGGCGAGTGGCGGCGCTCATATTCGAGCTGCTGCCCGGGAAAGACCGAGGCGCGGAAGGCTTTCCGAATCACAAACCTAGTATCGCGCGCTCCTAGGGAATCACAGAGAGATCGAGGAGATCAGGGAAACCGAATTGGATCTGTAAAGATTGCTCCCAGTTCTCCCTGACCTCCCTGTGGTGACCGCGTCACGCAGAACCGCTTCTAGTCGGACTAACCATGCTCGTCTACCCCATCGCCGGTACTCTTGCATAATGCGAACTTCGGTATTCCATCACCGTCACACTGGACGGGTGCTGCGATCATCGTGAAATGATCGCGGACGAAGACTTTCATCGTCACGCGCTCGAGAACATCGAGCAGGCCGATGCGCTCCTCTTTGGACGGGTGACCTGCGAAATGATGGAGGCAGGATGGCGTCAGCCCGTTTGCGTCTGCCAGTTCGCCACGCCAGCTCGAGTTCCAGGTCAACGACTTACTCGTCGCCGAGACTTACGCTTCACACTCTTTTCGGGCAGTTTGTCACTTCCACTGTCCTCTGGTTCTTGCGAACCCCCGTTAATCTCTAGCGCCACTAGGCTCACCGCGTCGACGAAATAGAGATGCGGTCCGCCAATAATGTCTGGAGTAACCGCGCGCGCTTGCAGAGCATACGTATGCGTGCCCGGGGGAGGAGTATCGAGGTAGGAAACGGCCGCACAAGGCACGGATATCCCAACCTTTACGGGTTGGCTTGTGCCAGTGCGAGAGAGCTTCATTACAGGAAGCGGGCTCGACCCTCTACGAAACCGGAAAAACGAGAACGTTTGGTCCGCGCTCTCATTGATCGACGTGAGCGAGCCGCCGATCCCTTCGACGGCCGCCGGCCGCAGCATCAGCAGGACTATCCCTCCCTGCGTCGTGATCGTCACCTGCAGCTTCGGCACGTCTGCGAAGCTGCTATTCTTTCCAACGAAATTTCCGCTGCTCGGACTCGCGACGAGGTTGCTCATAGCTCGACTCCTATAGCGCCAGGCCTCTGGGGGAGAGTTTATGCATCGACTTTCCTGACTGACTGCGAGAATGTTTCAGCCAATCGCGCGTTTGCTATCGCCCACGTCGCTCTCGTTAAGGATGTCGTAGCGATCGTCGAACGGCGCAATTAGATCTGCCAAAGATTGCTCCCTGTTCTCCCTGACCTCCCCGTGATAACCGCGTTACGCAGAAGCCCTCTAATCGACCCAGAGGAGTGGTTGTCGAACAAAGAAGTTTCTGATTACTTCTTCGACACTCGAATCCGCCGGCAGCCGCTTCCACACGTCGAGATACGTTCGGCTCGTCGAACGCGAGGCCAGCAAACAGTAGGCCGGATGCCGCATCGGCCACTCGGCGTCATACATCACGTCCGGCTTGTGGGGCCACGCCTTCTTGTCCGCGATGTACGGGAATAGAAACGCGACTGCCTTTTTCACGCCGCGCCCATCGGCGACCTCGAACGTCCAGAGACGATCGGTGGTGGTCGACACGATCTGGCACACGGTGGTCATCGCGTCGAGATTGAAGAGCGAATATCCGTACGGCTTGGTGCGGCGGAGCTCCTCGGGAAAGCTGCCATCGGCTGCGACCTGGTTGGGCACGAGCACGGTCTTGAACCGCTGGCGGCAATAGTCGGTGAGATCGTCACGCCCGGTAAACCGGGCGAACTCGGCCACCTGCATCACCCAGCACGTGCCGTGGTTGTTCTTCGCCTCCCGTTCGTCGATGCCGTACTGATGGGTCGTCATCCACGCGAGGTACTGCGAGAACCAGTCGCGCACGGCGCTTTGATCGGTCGATGACCAGACGCGGGATTCGGCAAGCACCGGCATCGCGCGGGCGACTTCCACGAGGTGCACGGTGTCGATGACGCCAACACCGCGGCCCGTAACGCGCCCCTGGATGGCCTGCGAGTAGAGGAGGTGCGGGTTCATGCGCGTGGCTTCGTCCATGAACCACGCTCGCAAATGACGCGCCGCGTGCGCCGCAAATCGATCGTCGCGAGTGAGCTTCCATGCGGCGGCGAGGGCGGGCACGTGAAGACTCAGTCGCACCATCGCGCGGCGATGCTCGACGAAATTGTCGGGATTGGTCATCCCGTCGCGTTGGATGTAGGGCGCTTTCGGGTTCTCAGGATCCGGCCACCAGTAGTCGGCCTCGGAGAAAAAGTCGTGGCGGCCGCCCGCGCTCCGAGGCGAAGACGACGCGGTGACCGTGATTGGCGGCTCTTTGAGGTACTTCGTGGCCGCGGCAAGCACCCTGGTTCGCTCGATGGCGGCAAGATCGAACTGGGCCTGGTGGGGCAGGTGGGGCGGGTAAGTCGGGTGGGGCACGACGCTCCCTACTCGCCCTACCAGCCCTACCAGCCCTAGCTGCCCCAAGAACGTCCGTCGATCCACGCCGGCACTGTACGCCACACGCTCCGACGCGAGCCACTCGCCCTGTTACCGACCCGCGACGAGGCGAACCTCGGCCACTCGCGGAAAGGTAACGACAGACGCGGGCCGGCCGCGACCGGCGCGCGCATAATGTGGCCATGAAAATCACCGGCCTGTTGCTCGCGATCGGCTTGTGGGCGGTCGCCTACGGTGATGTCGGGCGGGACGTCAGTCCCGCCTTATCGGCGCAAGTGCCATCGGAATCGGTGCCACCGAACGCCGAGGAGAAACGTGTGATCGAGCAGAGAATGCGCGCGCTGGCCTCGCGAGTGGCGGCGCTCACCGCGAAGAAGGCCGATCGCCGCGCTCGTCGCCGATGTCGATGTCTATCGCAAGGCGGCTGGATACATCCTGAAGTTCCCTGAGGAATTCGCCACCAAGGAGTTCACCGCTAACACGATCGCCGTGCTCGATCGCGGCCTGGCGCGAGCGAAGGAGCTCGAGGCGGGCGCGCCATCCTGGCCGAAGCAGAAGGGGCACCTCGTCCGCGCGTATGTGTCGCGCGTCGATGGCAGCGTGCAGCCCTACGGTCTGACCATTCCGGCCTCCTACGACGGCACAAAGCCGGTGCGGCTCGATATCTGGCAACACGGCACGAACCGGGCGCTCAACGAGGTCTCCTTCATCATTCAGCAAGAACGCGATCGGCCGATTCCGGCCGATCAGGACTACATACAGCTGGAGCCGCTCGGACGCACGAACCTGTCGTACCGCTGGGCCGGCGAGGCAGACATGTTCGAATCGATCGCGTCGGTACAGCGGCACTACAAGATCGATCCGAAGCGAATCGTGCTGCGCGGCTTCTCCATGGGCGGCGCCAGCTCGTGGCACCTTGGCCTTCATCATCCCGGGCGCTGGGCGGCGATCGAGGCAGGTGCCGGTTACACCGAGACGCGGCGCTACGGGCGCCGCGAAACGCTGCCGCCCTACCAGGAGGCGATGCTCCATTACTACGACGCGGTCGATTACTCGCTGAACGCGTTCAATACACCCACGGTGGGATACGGCGGCGAAGACGACGCGCAGCTGCAAGCCTCGGTCAACATCCGTGAACAGTTGATGAAGGAAGGCTTCCGCTTTCAGCAGGACGGCCCTTATCGCTGGCTCACCACCGACCTCCGCGCGTTGTTCCTCATTGGCCCGAGGACCGGCCACTCATGGCACGCCGACAGCAGAGCCGAGTCGAACGCGTTCATCGTCAAGGCGCTCCAGGCCGCCGATCGCGTGCCGAATCATCTGCGATTCGTCACCTACACCACGCGATTCAACTCGTCGTACTGGCTCACGGTCGACGGCCTGGACCACACTTACCGGCGCGCCGAAGTCGATGCGACGAGAGGTGAGGACGGCCAGCACTACACGATCACC
The DNA here is from genome assembly GCA_963773045.1 of uncultured Acidobacteriota bacterium. GTDB lineage: Bacteria > Acidobacteriota > Vicinamibacteria > Vicinamibacterales > UBA2999 > 12-FULL-67-14b. The sequence continues at coordinate 167,854 of CAVYZT010000008.1, forward strand.
ACAACGAACGTCTCCGGCCTGACCGTGCTGGGCGCCGGCGGCACGTTCACAATCGACTCGCAAGCGCTGACCGCCGGAACCAACGCGTCGTTCGAGAAGCGAAGCGGCAAGTGGGTGTTGCAGTCGACGAAACCCAGCCTTCCCGCCGGCTCGCCCGTCGCAGCCTCGGCGGAGGCGGGAGCCCTGGCGCAGGCGGGCCTGCGCAAGGTTCACGGCCTGCAGGGACCGGTTGACGATGCGTTCATGGACGGCTTCCTGTGCGTCCGCCCCACCGGCTCGCCGTGGAACGCGGCGACCCAGGAGTGGGCGACGACAACGCTCGAGACCTTCAGCTGGAATTTCGCAAAGTGGCTGCGGGGCGATATCCGGGTCAAGAACGATCGTGACCTCGCGGCCGGCGATATCGCCGCCTACAACCTGATCCTGTTCGGCGATCCGGGCAGCAACCGCGTCATCGCCCAGGTGCTTGGCCAGCTGCCGATCAAGTGGACCAAGGCGGCGATCACGATCGGCTCCGAGACGTTCGGCGCAGCCGATCACATTCCGGTCGTGATTTTTCCGAATCCGCTCAATCCCAAGCGGTATGTCGTGATCAACAGCGGCCACACCTTTGGCGAGGCGGACTTCCGCGGCACCAACGCGTGGCTGTACCCACGCCTGGGTGACTATGCCGTGCTGAAGCCGAACGGCGACATCGTGATGTCGGGCTTCTTCGACGAGCAGTGGCGACTCGGCGTGCCGGCGCCCGCTACACAATCCCGCTGAGCTTGGTCTCGGCCGTCGGGAATCCCTTCTCCAGCGGCATCTTGAACACTTCTTCGGCGACGGTCACATACAGGTCGCCGATCGTGTTCCGCATCTTCGAATGCAGCCCGGTCTTCATGCCGCCGGCGTGTCCGGCCAGGATGAGCGCCAGCCCGTTGTCCTTGTGCGGATTCGCTTCGGCGTGCTCGTGCGACGAAGACGACGCAGGTGTTATCGAGGAGGGTGCTGTCGCCTTCGGGAACGCTCTTCAAGCGCTTCAGCAGGTAGGCGAACTCCTCGACGTGCCAGCGGCAGATATCACGCATGATGCGCTGACCCTCCGGCGAGTCGCCGTTGGTGTGCGTGTAATCGTGGTGGCGCAGCCGCGTGTATCCCAGCCATGGCAGCCGCGTCAGGCTCTGGCACTTCGTCAACATGTACGACGCGACGCGGGTCTGGCCCGACGCAAACGCATGCACGACCAGGTCGGATTGGATCTTGGCGATGCGCGGGTAGTCGGTGAGGTCGGCGACGTCTTCGGGCTCCTTGATGGTCTTCCCGTAGTCGGATGGCAGGCTCGCCATCGCGCGCTCGAGATCTCGCACCGACGTCAGGTGCTCGTCGAGACGATGGCGATCGGGTTGACTGAGCGTCGGCTCCAGATCCGCCAGGTCTTCACGGACCGCGTCGAGCACGCTCTTCTTGCGATTCACCCAGCCCTCGTCGCGCACGCCGAACAGCCGATCGAAGAGATTCTGCGGGATCATTTCCGGCGGCAGCGCCCGGTCGTAGCCCGCCCAACTCAGATTGCGGTGAATGTTCTCTCCGTGCGACTCCTGGCACACCCCGACCTGCAGCGATCGGAAGCGGGTTTCACCGCGCAGGCCCGCGGCGATCACCTGATCGATGGACGGCCCGCCGGCGCCCCGGCCGGTGTACGGCGTTCCCGACACGAGCGCGCTCATCGATTTGTGGTGCGTGTTGCCGGGCGCGACCACGCGGGCGTTCGGGTTGTCGATACCGCTGATCACGTGGATGTCGTCGCGCAGCGCTTCGAGCGGCGCGAGACACGGCGTCAATTCATAGCCCGCGCCGACCTCGCGTGGAATCCAGTAGCGCTCTGGAATGCCGTTGCCGTTGAACCAGAAGAGAAAGCGCGGCGGAATCGGGCCGGCGGCTGCCGTCGCGGCCGCACTCGACGTGGCGGCGTACGCCGTGCCGTTCGCGTTGAACATGCCGATCAACGGCGGCAATCCGACCCGGATGCCGACGCTGCCCATGCTCATGTCCCGCAGGAAACGCCGTCTGCTGATCATGGCTTGCTCTCCTCCAGGCCGGCCAGAAACTGCGGCGAGCGCACCAGCGCAACCAGCAGCTCCTTGAAGCGGAAGCCCGAGTCACGAAACACGACGAACGCTTTGCTGATTGTGTCACGGTCCGCCGACGTCTCAACCCGTCCGAACGCGTAACGGAACGCCTGCTTGACGACGCATTCCTGGCACGCCCGGGTGTTGCCCAGGACCCGGCCAAGCTGAGCCGGATCGGTGAAGGCCGAGTTCGACACTCCCGCGATGTCGCCCGACCGATCGAATCGGCAACTCGAGCGTTTCCATCGATCGCCCGGCGCCGAGCTCGACGCGCTCGGTGTCGCGCCAGCGCCCGATCGCGTCGAAATTCTCGAGGCCGAACCCGATTGGATCCATCAGCCGGTGGCACGTGGCGCAGGTCGGATTCGCAACGTGCGCCCCCATGCGATCCCGCCGAGGCAACGGCCGCTCGATCGTCGGCTCCGGCACCTCGGTATTGACGCCGGGTGGCGGATTCGGCACCTGCTGGCACAGCAACTGCTCGCGGATGAAGATGCCGCGGGCGGTTGGCGAGGTCTCGACCGGTCCCGCGGTCGACGTCAGAAACGATGCGTGTCCGAGAAGGCCGGCGCGATGCCAGCCGGCCGGGAACCTGACCCGCTCGAACTCTCCGGAAGGCGCCGCCACGCTATAGAGACTGGCGAGATCGGAGTTGAGAAAGCTGTACTCCGCGGTGAACGCGTCCATGAAATTGCCGTCGTTCCACACCAGGTTGTCCAAGAGCATTCGCGTCTCCTGGACCATCATCGCGGCCAGCTCGGGCGTGAACTCGGGATAGCGGCGGCGATCTTTGACCGAGCCGAGGACGCGATCGAACCGCAGCCACTCGGCAAAGAACTCGTCGGCGGCCTGGCGCGCCGCCGGCTGCGCGAGCATCTCCCGCGCCACGCGCTCGATGCCCTCCGCCGTTCGCAGCTCGCCTTTCGCCGCGGCGTCGAACAGCCGCTGGTCCGGCATGGTGTCCCACAACAGATACGAGAGACGATTGGCAGTGGCGTAATCACGAAAACGCCCCGCCTCCACTCGCTCTCCGGCGGGGCGGGTCGAGTTGCCCTCGACGTGAAACAGAAACTTCGGCGACTGCAGCATCGCTTCGATGGCCGCTTGCGCGCCATCGAAGAACTGACCGCGCTTCCCCGCCTGCTCGGTGAAGAGCGCCGCATATCGCCGCAGCTCCTCGTCGGTCAACGGCCGGCGGAACGCGCGCGCGCCGAACGACCTGAGAAACCGATCGCGGCAGCCGGCATCGCGCGCCGACGCCGGCTGACAGGGAACCAGCTTGTTGATATCGCCGGCGCGGAACGCATTGAGCGCCAGCTTCTCGGCCGACGCGCTGTAGGCCTCGGCGAGCAGCGGCGGCATGCCCTGCGTCCGCAACTGATTCTTGAACCCGTTGACGAAATCCTCTGGAGGAAATCGATCCGCCGGCCGGCTGTAGTCGCCCAGCAGATCGCGCACGGTGTTGTTGTATTGGCTGTGGGTCAGACGCCGCAGCACCGGTGTGGGCCCGGTCGGCAGCACCGCCGCCGTGAGCCGCGCGCGGGCGGCGGCGACCGCCTCGTCTGAGACACCCGCCAGCTGCATCACCCACGTGGTCAACGCCTGCTCCTCGAACGACCCCGGTCGAATGCGAACGCCGCCGGTATGACGCTCGCGGTTGGTCGGCTTGTTGAGCAAGAGCGATCGGCTGAGGTCGCCGCGATCGATCAGCACGGCCAGCGTGAGGCCGAACGCTTCGATGTCGTCAGGGCTCGCGTTGGCGTCCGGGAAGTGGAGCCGTGTGGCGGATGCCACGCCGTCGTCGCTATGACAGCCGCGGCACTGGGCCGCCTCGAAAATCGGATAGACGGTTCGCGAAAACGAAATCGCCGTTTGTTGTTGCGCCGCCTCGCGCACAACCGCCGGCGAGCCGGGCGGCGCGACATGAGCGCTGACGGCGGCGGCCCACGCGACGATCAGGCAGGCCCCGGCGATACGAACACGATCAGCGGCCATTCGGCGTCCCCGGACTGAGTGGAATACGTCGCGGTGGGCGAGCGCCCCACGAGACCACACACGCGGGCACCCGCTTGCGAAACGCCGCCAGCCCCTCTGGTGTGACCTTGGTTTCAGACAGGTACAAGCGACGGAGATTCGTGAGGCTGGCGAGCCGCGCCAGCGCCGCATCGCCGACGTTCGTGTTCGACAGGTCAAGCGTGTCGAGCGCGTGCAGCGATTCCAGGTGCGGCGCCGCCGTGTCGTCGATGGCAGCGACGTTCCACAGATTCAACCGCCGCAGTTCGGGAAGGCTGACGAGCGTCTTGAGACCGCTCACGGTAATCGACGTGCCGCCCAGATCGAGCCGGCGGAGCTTCTTGAGCTGAGCGATCTTGCTCAGGCCGAAGTCGGTGATGCGGGTGCCGCCGGCAATCCGGCATTCGGCTTCGCCATCCGCGGGCCCCAAATCCGCCGGCCGCGGCGTCCCGAGGCCAACGCCCAGGCCGATGTTGAGATCCTCGAGCCCGCCAAGCAGCGCGATCGTCTCCAGCTCGAAGTCGGTGACGACTGGCGCCCAGCACCACCCTGCGTTCCGGCGTTGGATGCCGTAGAAGCTGAGCTTGCGCAGTTTGGGCAGCAGTTTGAGCACGTGCAGCCCGACACCGCTGATCTTGTTGCCGCCGAGATTCAACTCTTCGATCTGGGAGAGTGCCGCCAGATGCTCCATGCCCACGTCGGTGATCTGGGTGAAGCTGATGTCGAGCGCGGTGAGGCTGGACAGCGTGGCGATATAAGCGAGACTCGTATCGGTGACATCGGTGCCGCGCAGGTTCAGCGACGTCAACTGGCGATGGCCGCGAAGAAAGGCCAAGGCGGCATCGGTGATGAACTCGGCCGCATACAGATTCAAGTCCTCCAGCCGATCGAGCGGCTTGAGGCGCTCGACGCCGCGATCGGAGACGTAGGTCAGCGAGAGATCGAGCCGCCTCAGCGTCTTCACCGCGGTGAGCGGTTCGATGTCGGCATCAGTCGCCCACGTGCGGGCGAGCGAGACCTCCACGATCTGCCCGGTCGAGTCGCGAATCACCGACCCGCCCAGCCGCTCGATCGAGCGGATGACGGCGGTTTCCTGTGCCGGTGCGAGGTTCTGTTCGGCGGCGTTCTCTGCCGCCACCGTGTTCTGTACGGCCGCCGTGTTCTGTACGGCCGCCGTGTTCTGTACGGCCGCCGTCGTGGCCAGCAGCAGCGAACCCAAGAGGAGCGCCGTGCGGATCATGAACCCCTCCGCTCGCGTCGCGCCGAGTCCTTGGCATACTGGATCTGGCAGCCCGGCAGCGCGGTTTTCAGCTCCTCGAACCCCTTCTCGGTGACGAGCGTGTGATAGATGTCGAGCTGCCTCAGGCCGCGCAGCGCGGCAACATGCTTCACTCCCGCATCACTCAAGTCCACATCGTCCAGCTGCAGATTGATCAGCTTCGTGAGCCCGCCCAGCTTGGCAAGCCCCTCATCGCTCACCCTCGTGTAGTCCAGATCCAGTGACTCGAGCAGCGGCAACCCACCGACGGCGTCCATCGCGTCGTTGGTGACTTTCGTCCGCGCGAGGCTGAGCTGCTTGAGGCGCTGCAGGCCGGCAATGGCCTTGAGTCCCCCGGCGGTGAAGCGGCCGTAATTCAAATGCAGCGCTTCGAGCGAAGTGAGCGTGCCGAGTGTTTTCAGTCCCGCGTCTCCGACATCCGAGCCGGAGAGATCGAGATCGGTCAGGTTGGTCAGCGGCGCCAGCTGCGCCAGCCCCTTGTCGGTGATGTCGGTGTAGCTCATCGACAAGCGCCGCAATCCGGTCATGGCGCCAAGCGGCGCCAACCCTTCGTCGCGAATCGGCGAATTGCTCAAGACGAGCTCGCGCAGCGCTGCCAGCCTCGTGAGCGCCGTCAGGCCGGGGCCCTCCACCAGCGTGTGACTCAGGTCGAGGCGCGACAGCCGGTTCAACCCGCGCAGGCCGTCGAGCGCCGCGTCGGAGAGCAGGGTGTGACTGAGGTCCAGCACGCGAAGCGTCGACAGCCCGGACACCTGCGCAATTCCGAGATCGCTGATCTCCGTGCCGCGAAGCGTCAGCTCCTCCAGGGCGGGCAACTCCTGCAGGATCGCCATCTCCTTGTCGCTGATCGGCGCCGATGCCAGCGAGAGGGCCGTGACGTGTCCGTCGCGCATCTGAACCTGGCCGCCGAGGCTTCGCAGCCACTGCGCAATCGCGGACTCGCCCTTCCCTTTCACGGTGGCGACATCGGCGTGAGAGAGCGATGGGCGGTTGGATGCGTCTTCGAACAGCACCGCGACGTCTGGAATGCTGGCACCGAGCTCCCGAACTCCGGTCGCGGTTACTCTGCTGTAGCGCACGTCGAGACTGCGCAGCTGCTTGAGTGGTGCCAGGCGCGCCAGTCCAGCGTTCGACACCTTGGTGCGATAGAGCGTGAGCTCCGAGAGGCTCGTGAGGTCCTTCAGATACGCGAGTCCCGCGTCGGTGACGCTCGAACCTTGCAAACTGAGGCGCCGCAGCCTGGTGAGCCCGGCGAGATGCGCCAGACCCGCGTCTGAAATGCCTGTGCCATCCAGATCGAGGTCGACGAGATTGTCCAGGCCGGAAAGGTTTCGCAGCCCCTCGTCCGTGATGGACGTGCCGGTCAGATAGAGCGTGGTGAGACCGGTCATGCGGCCAACGTGACGCAGCCCCCGATCGTCGAAGAAGCGGTTGTGACGCAGGTCGAGGTGCGTCAGGTGAGTGAACGGCGCGAGCGCATCGCCGGGCAGCCGCGTCTGATGGAGACGCATTTCTTCGACGCGCGGAAGCGTCGCCAGCTTCTCGAGCACGACGTCTTCCAGAGGAATGTAGGTTTGCACGGGCTTACTGATGACGAGCTTCTCGAGCGCCGTCGCCCACGCGAACAAGCCGATGGTGTCCGCGACGAGCGAGACCGGCTGGTTGTACCAAAGCCGTCCGTTGATGTAGAGCGCTTTCAAGTGCGGCACGGGCGGAAGGCGCGAGAGCTCGTCCTTCAAGCCCCACGCGCCCATCGAGACGCCGACCAGGTCGAGCGTGTGCAGACGGAAGTCGGCATCGGGCAGCTGGTCGAGATCGAGAATGGGCCGGCGTTGTCCCTCGAGGATCACCGCGCCGCCGAGCCGGATCACGCGCTCGGCGACGATTCGATCCGCGCTCGCCGCAGAGGCCGGCTGTGCCACTGCTGGCGCGGCGGTCAGCAACAGCAGGAAACCTAGAGCGGTGCCTCGAAGCGCCGGGAGCATCAGGTTTCCTGCACGACAGACTTTAGACGACGCTCAACTCGCGAGTTCAGGAGAAATCTATTCTTCTGATCTCTTGAACTCTTGTCGACGGCATTCAACGGGGCCTACTTCCTACCAAGGTAGATGTCCTCGGTGATCGGCTCGCCCGGCGAAGTCGTCGAGGTACCCATCGTGATGAACATCATCGTGAAAGTTTCGTCCGGCGCCGATCCGTGCCAGTGCATCGTGTTCGGTGGAATATAACCGCTGTCTCCGGGAGCAAGGATGCGAATCGCCTGACCCTTCATCTGCAAGCGGCCGTGGCCCGACTCGGCAAACACGAGCTGCCCCGTCGAGTGCATATGCCACGTGGCGTTGTGCGAGTGCGGCGCAAACACTCGCCGGCCTACGGCATAGCCGGTCGAGTCGAGCATCGCGGTCTTGCCGGTGAATCCCGCGGCCTCCACTGGCGTGCCCGGCGGAGGAGCCGGCGGCTGCTGCGCGTGGGCGATCCAACCGAGACCAGTGCCGACCATGAGGACCATGGCCAGGCCCGCGTTCTTCGCGCCAGGGGCTTGAAACGTCTGCCGCATGTGACCTCCGGAAGGGTCGCCGATCGAGGGCCATTGAACCACAAAACGACGCGCGGAATTCCCCAACTGTAACGGGTAATCCGTTTACTTTACCGATTGAGTTCGATATATCAGCCTCCAAATCGTCGCGCGAACTCGTGGATGTTCGGGCCTGACTGCTCGCAGGCCCGCAAGGGGGGTTGCTATGAGTCGTCTCACGGCGTGGGTGGCTGTGCTCTCGCTGTTCGCCATCGAGGTTTCGGCACAATCGGTAACGGGTTCTCTATCCGGGACAATCGTCGATGACTCCAATCGGGTCGTCCCCGGCGCCGAGGTCACGCTCGTCAACGAAAAGACGGGTGAGGAGCGTCATGGGGTCAGCAACGAGGTTGGCGATTTCGCGTTCGCGGCCCTCGTCCCGGGCCCATACACGGTCAGGGTCCAGCTTCAAGGCTTCAAGTCCGTTGCCAAAGCCGGGAACATCGTTCTCGGCAACGGCCGCACCGCGATTGGACAGGTTCAGCTGCAACTGGGCGAACTGACCGAGGTGATCTCGGTGACGGCCGTCGGCGAGACGCTCAAGACGAACACCACCGCACACCAGGCGGTGCTTGACCTGAAGCAGGTCACCAACCTCTCCATTCGCGGCCGCGACCCAATCTCGCTGCTGAAGGTCCTGCCCGGCGTTGGCCTTCTCGCCAACGATCAAGAGACGTTCGGCGGCAGCTTCGCCACGGCCGTGCCGGTGATTCAGGGCTCGGGACGAGGGCAAACGATTTACGTCGACGGCATCAATGGTGGTGATGGCGGCGGCAACGGCGGCGGCGGCACGAACTTCAGCGGCGCGACCAATCTCGACGCGATCGCGGAAGTCAACGTGCAGATGAGCGCGTACACCGCCGAGTACGGGTTGAAGGGTGGCGCGCAAGTGAATTTCGTCACCAAGCGCGGCGGCACCGAGTATCACGGCACCGCGTACACGTACCAGCGCGACAAGATGTTCAATGCGACGAACTATTTCAACATCATCAACAACATCCCGAAGCCCGAGTACCGTTACTCCACGCTCGGCGGCAACCTCGGCGGCCCGGTTCCCGCCATCCCGCGGATCAACTCGACCGGCGACAAACTGTTTTTCTTCTACTCGCTCGACGACACCCGGCTGAAGGACCCGAACATCCTGCGGCGCTTCATGGTGCCGACCGAGCTCGAACGGCAAGGTGACTTCTCGCAGACGCGCACCCCGGCCGGTGCGCTGATCCCGATCCGTGACCCGCTGACGGGACAGAACTTCGCCAACAACGTCATCCCCTCGAATCGCGCGGATCCTCGCGGGCTCGCGCTGCTGAACATGATGCCGCTGCCCAACGCGACCGGATCCGGCTACAACTTCGTCGATCAGGAAGCCAGCATCCCGCACCCGCGCCGGCAGCATCTGATCCGGATGGATTTCCGCCCGACGCAGAACGACACGATCTCGGTCAAGGGGCAGACGTGGTTCACCAAGAGCGTCGGCATCAATGTCGCCGGCGCCTCGGCGCGTTGGGGGCTGGTCCGCCAGCGCTACGACTTCACTGCCGACCAGGCGAAGATCGACTACACGCGCGTCATCGGCTCGCGCACCGTGGTCGAAGTGAATGCGGGCATCTTCGACAGCCACGAAGACGGGCCTCCCGAAAATGCCGAACAGCTCGCGCGGATCCAGCGCAGCAGCTTTCCTGCCCTCGCCACCATGCCGCAGTTCGCGGCGCTCCACAATCCGCTCAACCTGATCCCGAAGGCGCAGTGGGGCAACTTCCAGAGCAGCGGCAGCAACGACTGGATTCCCAACATCGTCTACGACAACCGCTGGCCGATCACCGGACACGATACCGCCGGCAACGTCGCCGCCACGATCACGCACCACCGCGGCGCCCACACCTTCAAGGCGGGCGTGATGCGCGAGCGCGAGAATTTCGGTCAGGCGCGCTCGGGCCTCTTCGCTGGAGAGTTCAGTTTCGCGAACGATACCGCCAATCCGAACAACGTGGGATTTGCCTACGCGAACGCGTATCTCGGCCAGGTGACCAGCTACACCGAATCGATGGGACGCCCGGGGGATAACCGCCGGCAGACCACCTACGCCTGGTACGTGCAGGACACGTGGAAGGTGCACCCGAAGCTCAGCATGGATGTCGGCTTGCGGATGTACAAGTCCGACATTCCGCGACATATCTCTGGAGAGTCATCGGTTTTCAGCTTCGAGCGGTTCGACCCGAGGTGGGGAGGCAACCCGCCCGCACTGTTCCGGCCGATCACGACTGCAGCGGGCCGCCGTGCCGTGAACCCGCTGAACGGGGAGATCTTCCCGGTCACCTACATCGGCCAGATGGTGCCGGGAACCGGGTATACGTGCGATGTGATCACGCCGACGACGCCCTGCACGATCAACGGGGTCGTGCCGCAGAACAACGGCGACTATGTTGACGGCGGCGAAGGCTTCACCGATCCGACTCCGGTTCAATGGGACCCCCGCTTCGGCGTTGCGTGGTCGATCAACGACAAGACCGTGCTTCGTGTGGCCGGTGGCACCTACCACGAAGCGCACGGCGGCTTCTACGTCACCGGCGGACCGGCCTATCGCTTCGACCGCGTGGTCCGCTACACCGACATGGGATCGTTCCTCACGGCGACGAGCTCGACCACACCGGTCAGCGTCACCGGCGTCGAGCGCATCGACAAACGTCCTCTCGCCTACCGCTACAACGTGGGTCTCCAGCGCGAACTCGGATGGAAGCTGGTGCTCGATGTCGCCTACATCGGCGACCAGACGCGCTACCTGCCGGTGACGCGAAACTACAACTCGGTGCCGGCCGGCGCCCACTTCATGCCGGAAAATCGCGACCCCACCGTGACGCCATCACCGTCCAATCCCGGAGCGCTGCCTGACGTGTTCCTGCGTCCGATCATCGGGTTCGGCGACATCACGATCACCGCGCCTACTGGTACCTCCGAGTACAACTCATTGCAGACGCAGCTCACCCGTCGCTTCACCGGCGGCATCGAGCTGGCGGGCAGCTACACCTGGGCTCGCGGCTACTCGAACTTCTTCGCGCAGAATCGCGCCAACAACAACAACACGGTCAACGGCGCGCAGACGTTCACGAGCAACCCGCTGCCCGAATCGGCCGCGCACAGCCGCAACAACATCCAGGAGCACGTCGTCGTGGCGAGCTACACGATCGATATTCCGAATGGCAGCGGACGATTCGGCGGCAACGGCGCCGCCAAGTGGATCCTGGACCACTGGAGCATCTCCGGCATCAGCACGTTTGCCACCGGCAATATCGGCGCCGTCACGTTCACGACCACCGACAACTTCGACTTCACCGGCGGCGGCGAACGATGCGGCGACGCCGACGGCCCCTACCCGCTCCAGACTGGCGATGCCAACCTGCCGAAAGGGAGCCGCACGATCGACCGCTGGTTCGACACCAGCGTCTTCAAGCGGCCCACGGGGCAGGGCGACGTCGGCAACAACTGTGACAACAACAAGGTGGTGCTCCCCGGCTTCCACAATCACGACCTTTCGATCTTCAAGACGTTCCCGCTCAAAGGGAATCAGCGAATGCAGTTCCGCTGGGAGATCTACAACTTGTTCAACGCGCTGTCGTTCAACGAAGTCGACACGTCCGCGATCTTCGATGCGGCGGGCAATCAGACCGACACGAATTTTGGCAAGGTGATCTCGGCTCGCAACGAGCGGCGGATGCAGTTCTCACTCAGATACACCTTCTAGCGTCGCCTCCGTCACGTCGGCTCCGTGGGCCATCAGCCCGCGGAGCCGTTTTTTCAACGCAGACGCGCGGCGGCCGATCAAGTCAGCCACAGATGACACAGATGACACAGATGCGAGCGGCGCCGTGTGGTGTGGCGGACGCCACGCTGAGCTGCACCTATTTCTTATCTGAGCAGTGCTGTGGAATCTGTGGATCTGTAAACTATGGAGTGGCTGCTCATTTTGGCGCGATGCGCGGCGCTGCTTGCGGAGGTTTCTGGCGGCTGAGCTCCGTGCCTTTGGTGGTCACGTAGTACTTCGCCAGCATGTTCGGCCGCTCCCAGCTTGGGAGGGCGCGTCGATCGCGAACGTATTTCAGGAAGTTCGTCGCGACCTCGGCAAAGTGCGCCTCGTGCCCGACGCGGAACGCCGCGGGGACCCCAATGTGGATCTCCGAGCCTCGATCCTCGACGCTCACCCCGGGATACAACCGTTGAAGCGCTGCGATCTTCGCGGTGACCGCCGCCAGCACTTGCGGCTTCGTCGCCGAGGACGCGGGAATGATGTAGAGCTCCGGTGTAAAGCGATCGGCCTGTGTCTGCCGTACCTCGATGCGCGCACGAGTGCCGCGATAGAAAGCAAAGTGGGTGTCGCCTGAGCCTGGCGCCGCCTCCCAATCCCAGATTACGTTCAGCTTCGTGTGCACGCCGCGGACGGCGTACGAAACGAGGGTGTTGGCGTAGGTACTCGAGCCGTCCACCCCTCACGGCGTGCGTCAAGCTCTTCTCGAACTGGGGCTGTCCGGTCACGCGCCGGTAGTCGGCCTCGGGAATCCACGTCGGCCAGCGCTGTGCCGAAAGCACCTGGATGTCGGTTCGATAGTCCACCGCCCGGTCGGGAAAGAGTGTCCACTGCACGAGGTCCACCAGGTGAGTGACCGATGTCGTTCAAGCCCTCGCCCTGTTCGGTCGTATCGAAGAACCAGGGCGGACGGATGTTCGGCGCGCCCGAGACGACCTTCATCAGGTAGTGCACGCTCTCCATGTACACGCCCGGCTCGGCTTCGCTGCCGCGGATGATCTCGCCAAACGTGGCCGGGTCGTTCACGAGCGCCCGCTGGAGGATCGTGGTGATCTCGAAGCGCTCGGTCATGATGTCGTACGCGGCCAGCCCCTTCTCGTCCGCTTCGGCGAGAACCGCTTCGAGCCCGGGCAGTTCGGCGGCGGTGAGAATCCACGGCTTGTCGGCCAGAACGTGGAGGCCGGCGCCGACCGACGCGCGAACGCGATCCATCTTGGGACGGTTCCGTCCCGAGATCACCACGACGTTGCCCGGACGCTCGCGGAGCATGCGCGCCAGGAAATCAGGACCGGTGTGAAGCTCGGTCTGCCAACTCGTCGGACTGGCGGCGCGCTGGTTGAAGGCGTTGACGCGTTTCAGGTGTTCGTCGAGATCGGTGCCGGCCGGCGCGTAGATGTCCACGCGCGCGGCCACGCCCGGATACATCTCCTTTTGAATCAGCGCCGCATGGAAATGCCCGGGATCGAGCGTCATCAAGCGCACGTCGCTCACAGCAGGTCTGCTTTCCTGAGAGGTTAGAGCGGCGACGCCAACGGCCACCAGCACCAGCGAGATCAGGAGTCGTCTGGTCATCACCGGACCTATTCTGACTGACGGACGCTCGTCTTGCGACGCGATTATCGGGACTCGGTCGTGAACCCCTTTGACTCACGCTCGATTCGCTGTGCATCGGGTGCGGCGCTCAGAATCAGCACCCGATAGCGGAACGTCGCGGACTGGCCCGGCTCGAGCACGAGCGTGATTTCCACATTGCCGTCGTTGAGCGTTTTCTGTCCCAGAGGGTTGGCCGCAAACAGCCCGTACCCTCGCGCGTGCCAGTGCGTCGGATAGCCGGGATTCGACGGGTGGTCGAGGATGGCGAGCGTCACCGGTTCCGATCCAATGATGCCGCCCAGCAGCGCCCAAGGTCCGCGCGTCCCCCACACCGCATCCCCCTTCTTGCCCTCGCTGCTGATGTACTGCCCGCTTACTCCTTTGTTGTCCAGCACGGGAACCGAGGTCGCGTGACCGGACGCGTCCGTGAACACTTCGGGTGTGTCGGACGGCTGCTCGAGCTCTCGGGCGACGCGCATGCCGATGGTCCCTTCCTTGTTGTCGCGGAACACCACGCGCTGCGCGAGCGCGGTGAGCGTCGCGATCCGATCGATGCTGCGCGCATCGCCGGCGCCGCTGAAGACAAACTGTGTTCGCTCCCGAATCAGCGGCGTCCCCGCACCATCGATCCATTCGGACTCGACCGTCAACCGGCCGCGATCGTCGGCGCTCTTCGCGTCGACGATGCGCCGGTGATGGATCGTGCCCATCTTCGCTACGCGATCGCCGGTGATCTCGTCGGAGTTGTTCCAGAAGTCGAACCCGTTGACGTCCCCGTGGTTGAACCACAGCCCGACATGATGCGGATGATCGACGCGCTCACGCGGGCGTGGATCCAGCGGAAATCCCCGAGTGACCAGAGTGCCGGTGACAGTGCGAAGCGGATAGAGAACCGGCTTCTTGATCGTCGGCGGCCAGATGTATGAAGTGAACGGCTTGCCATCAATCGTGATGTCGACACGCTTCGCGCTTTCGTTGGGAGTCACCTTGATGCGAGGCGTCTGACCGAACGCCGTCACAGCCAAAAGGGCAACAAGCACGCACAACCACGATCCGATTCCTTTGTGCATTTGCATCATTCCTATCCGATCTCGCTCGCTCACAGCTCCGCATTGTCAGGGTCGAAACGCCTCACCCGCCGCGTATGTGTCGAAGAACTCCTGGAACCGCGTAATCTTGCCGTCTCGGAAGGTCACCACATGAACAAAGTCTGTCTCGTACGTTCGACCGGTCGACCTCGAACGGCACTTGGAATATCCCACGACCGCAACGCTTGTGTCGTCCGCAAGAAACTGACGCGGCTCGAGGATCAGAATGTCTTCTGACTCATGGCCAATCCGCAACCACTCAAGAAACCCCGCGTGACCTCGCCGGGTGCCAGCCGCCGGATTGAACGGATTCTCTGGCTCCCGCCACTCTACGTCCGGACTGAGAACCGTCAGGATACCAGCCACGTCGCCCTCACCGAATGCCGCGTACAGGTCCTGAACTGTCCGGATGTTGCTGGTCACAATGATCTGCCTGTATTTAGGTTGTTGCTCTTGAGTCGTAGCGGCGAGAATTGTCCGTCCGCCCAACGTGTCAAATGAGCCGCGCAGGTAAGCGGCGCGCGAGCGACGCGGCAACCACGGCAATGATTGCGATTCTCCTCATACCCCTTTTCCCTCGACCCAGGGTCCCGGCCAGGACGTCCTCGCCATCCGCCTAAGTTTCGCGTTGAGCCGCGCCGCGCGAGGCAGGATACCATCGAGCGCGGCGTCGGCTCCAACGCGTGGTCAGGCCGACCGTTTATCAGTCGGAATGACCTCGATCTGGTTCACCTCGCACCAGTCCTTCAGGGCCTGCTCGGTGCACTCGGCCTCGAACGTGTACCATTTGTCGAGGCACCCTGCTGCCGCCAAGAGGTCTTTGAAGCGCGCATAGGCCCCTCGATGGCGGAAGAAGTCTTGCACCCGCGCGTACGAGTCCGGCAGCTCCTCTTCGGCGAAACGCAATGCCAGATCTCGACCCAGGTCGAGGTCGTTCTTGTGGGGAATCTCGATATATCGATCTGATTCTTCAAGATCATCCGGAGGCTCTTCTTCCAGGGATCCCAGTTCCGAGACCCAGTAGATCGCCCCAGTGTCCCTCGAGATGTATGCCCGGTGTTCCATCGGAGCACCACTGCTGACGAACTCGAAGGCTAATGAGAGGTCCTCTTGCTTGACCGCTACCATGTCCGTCTCTGAGTTCCGCCTAACGATCTGCTTCAGCCGCGGCGGCTCATGATTTCACCGGCTGCAAGCCGAGGTTAGACCGCTTATTGTGGTGGCCACCCCCAAGCTTGGCTGATGCGCCACTCATACTCTGCGCCTTGATCGCCAACGATGATGTCAAAGCCGAACGCTCCGGTGCTCTTTGGGCGGAAGTCGAAGGAGACGCCGCGTTCAGTCTAGTTGCACATGATTCCTCAATAGCATCCGGTTTAACGACCTGCCGCTCAGCCGCGTGCGCGGTGCACGGTCACCGAAGTACCTGCGGCCATTTCCCATCGGGCATGGGCTCCGACTTCAACCTTGCGGGATCGACGACAACGTGTTTGATCCGCTGGCGTTTCCAGGTGTACGTGATATGGACGGATCCGTCGGTGCTCTGAATCACTGCCGGGTACGAGTACTCACCCGGCTCATCCTCCAGAACCAGCGCAGCTTCCCACGCCTTGCCGTCATTGGAGACCGACACGTTCAGCGGCGACCGCCCCTGCGCGGTGTGGTTGTACACGATGAGGTGGCGGCCATCGCGGAGTGTCAACGCATCGATGCCTGAGTTGGGGTTCGGCAGCCCCGTCAGTGAAATCGAGGTCCAGGTTCGCCCGCCGTCACCGGACCAGGTTTCGAAGACCCGCTGCGAACGCGTACGTCCGAGGGCCTGGAGCCTGCCACCCGGATGGACAAGAATACTCGGTTGGATCGCGTCGATTGCACGCCCATCGTCAGGGGCGGAGGGAAAGGCGGCTGTCCATGTCAGCCCGGCATCAGTCGTGCGCTCAAAGTGAACCCGCCACGTGCTCGGGCGCTCAGACGACTCGGTGCTGCTGGGAGCAACGAGGGTTCCGTCGGAGAGCCGCACTGGCTTGTTCTTGATGGGACCAAGTATGCCGTCCGGCAGGCGTCGAGCCACGGTCCAGGTCCGTCCGCTGTCGGCTGAAGTGCGAACCATTCCCCACCAACTCTGGGGACTTGGGCCAACCTTGTAGAACAGCATCAGCGCCTTGTCGGAAGATTCGAAAAGAACGGGATTCCAGCAGGGGTATCGGCTGCCATCCAACTGAGTACCCGTCGCCACCTCGATCGGAGGTGTCCACTTTCCATCCGCGTGGCGCGACAGCCAGATGCCGACGTCGGACGCCCCTTCACGGGTTCCGGCAAACCAGGCCGTCACAAGCCCGTCTCGCGTCTCCACGATAGTCGATGCATGCGCGCTCGCAAACGGCGCGGTCTCGAACACAAACTCGACGGTGGAGATTCCTCGAGCAAATGTCGCATCCGGCCTGTTGTCTTGACGCGTCGCAAGCAGTTG
>CAVYZT010000009.1:0-162500 GCA_963773045.1 uncultured Acidobacteriota bacterium
GTGGGCGCGGTTCGATCGACGTTCAGCCAGGAAGCCGTCCGCGAGTTCCAGGTGCTCACCAACTCGTACTCCGCCGAATTCGGCAAGGCCACCGGGGGCGTGGTCAACATCGTCACCAAGAGCGGCACCAATTCGCTCTCAGGCAACGCGTTTGGCTATTTCCGCGACGACGCGCTCAACGCCAAGAGCCATTTCGAGAAGTTCGACATCTTTGGCGCACCGGCAGCCATCGACAAGGCACCGTTCAAGCAAACCCAGTGGGGGGCCACGCTCGGCGGCCCGATCAAGCGCGACAAGACGTTCTTCTTCGGCTCGTTCGAGCACAACACCACCGACGCGAGCAACCTCGTCACCATTCAGCCGAACGCGGCCACGGCGCTGAACGGCCTCGGGTTCCCGGTTGAGCTTGGCAACGTGCCGTATGCGTTCACGATGACGCAAGTGCTCGGAAAGGTCGACCATCAGTGGAACGCCAACCATGGGCTGGCGGTGCGGGCAAGCTGGGCCGACATCGAGAACGAGAACATCGAACCGTTCGGCGGCAGCATCGCGCGCAGCCGAGGCGCCGAGCAGTTACGTACGGATTGGTCGATCTCCGCATCGCAGACCGACGTGCTGAATAGGTGGATCAACGAGTTACGCGTGCAATACGCCCCGCAGGATCAGGAGATCAATTCACTCGATCCCAAATGCGGCGGCCCGTGCCTGGCCGAGAACCAGGGCGGACCGACGCTCGAGATCACGGGCGTGGCGAGCGTTGGCCGGCAACGCTTCACACCTAACCCGCGGCAGAACCGCCGGCTCCAGTTGGTCGACACCATCAGCTGGCTGAAGGGCAGCCATCACGTGAAGGCTGGAATGGAGTTCAACGACATCAAGACCACGCGGGCGTCGCTGCCCCTGCATTTTGGCGGACGCTACATCTTCAGCGCCGTCCCGGCGCTGGGCATTCCAAGCGCGCTCGCGGCGCTTCAGTTGGGGCTCCCCGCGGCGTACGTGCAGGGCTACGGCAATTCCACCTACCTGTATCCCTCGCGAGACCTGGGGTTCTTCGTGCAAGACGAGTGGAAGCTGGGCCGTCTGGTCGTGAAACCGGGCTTGCGCTATCAGCGTCAGTTCTTTCTCGACCTCGCCGGCTACAACATCTCGGACGTGAACGGCACGCGACTCAACTACTCGTTCCCGACCGATTCGAACGACATCGCGCCGAGGGTAGCGGTGGCCTACGATCTCACCGGGGATGGGAAGACCTCGCTGCACGGGTCGTACGGCCTGTTCTACGAGGCTACGCTCGGCGCCGTCTCAGGCGTCACTCAGATTCTGACCGGGGCGCAAACCGGAGTCCGCACGCTGGTCGTATCGCTGGCGCAGTCGTGCGGCGGCGTTCCGTGCAGCGTCCTGGCATGGAACTCTCCGGGTCGTCAGCTCTCCGAGGCACAAGCGTCGGCATTGCTCGGCGGCTTCTACCCGACGCTGCAGTTTGCCGCCGACCCGGGGCTCGAGACGCCCTACGCCCACCAGGCGGCGATCGGCTTCGATCGCGCGCTGTCCGACAGCCTGGCGCTGAACGTCAACGGAGTGTTCGTGCGCGGGTACCAGCAGGTGGGCACGATCGACTACAACCCGGTGTTGCCATCGCTTGGCGCGAGCCGCCGTGCCAACGACCTGCCGTGTTCGGCAAATCCGGCGGCGCCGTGCCTGAACGGAGGCATTCCTGGCACCTCGGCTTCTGTGCTGCAGTACACGTCGTTTGGCGAGACCGACTACAAAGGCTTGACGGTCTCGATCAACAAACGGTTCAGCGATCGGTACCAGTTCCTGACGTCGTACACGCTCTCGAAGGCCGAAGACAATTCGACCGACTTCCAGAGCAACTTCATTCCGCAGAACAACGGCAGGGGCCGCAATCCGAGCGACAAGGAAGGTCTACCGGTGGGCTTCAATCCGGACTCCGAGTGGGGGCCGGCCACCCAGGATCAGCGGCACCGTTTCGTGATTTCTGGCGTGTACGTGCTGCCGAAGGACATCGGTCTTTCCGCCATTTTCACGGCGACTTCGGGACGGCCCTACACGCCGCTGGCCGGCGCCGACCTGAACGGCGACGGCAATGGCGGCGCCTTCCCATCGGATCGCGCGAGAATCAACCCCGCCGACGAAGCCACAAGCGTCGGGCGAAACAGCGAGACCACGGCGAGCTATCTGAGCCTCGACCTGCGAGTGAGCAAGCGCTTCAAGTTCGGTGCACGAAGCAACCTCGAGTTGCTCATGGACGCGTTCAATCTCTTCAACCGCGCGAACTTCTTCGAGAACACCAACCAAGGCTCGTTCACGATCTTCGGCACTGGCGCGTACCCGTCGAGCCCGCTGCCGACGTACGGCAAATACACCGAAACGCTCCCCCCGCGGCAGGTGCAGTTGGCCGCAAAGATCAGCTTTTGATTCGCATTGCCGATGGACTGATTGACCGATCGGCCGACTGTTTCGTGATTCCGCGATTTCGGGATGGTGTGATTCGATTCTGCGATTGACAAGTTCGTGAATGGCGTGCCTGCCAATCACGTATTCGATGAATCCATAATTGGAGTCGCTCATTCTCGCAATCATCAATCTCGAAACAATCGGTCATTCAGTCCCTCGGTCGTTCGACAATGCGAGCATTCACCCCCCACCCCAACCGCGCGCGATCGCTCGAGACACGACATCGCGCGGGTCGGAGTCGGCTGCTTGGCCGTCGAATAGCGCCGCCACCAGACCGGTTGCGTTCGCCACCGCGAAGCTCAACCCTTTCAGGTTTCGCTCTGGCGGAACCCCAGGGATCGGACGCGGGAAGCCCGAGGCCTCGAAGATCACGCTGCCCTCTTCGGTGACGGTGGCGCGGCAGCGCTCCCGCGGCAGGGTCCAGTCGAGCGTCACCCTCCACACGTGCGGCAACGTTCCGGGCAGCCAGCGTCTGTCGTGCTCGGGGCCCGCTGCCACAATCGCGGCGCCGGACTCGCGGGCTTCGTGAACGACGCGCATGAGCGCGGCCTCGTGATCGCGGTTGAGCGTGCCGAGGCTGAGATTCAGTAGCCGGGCGTTCTGCTTGAGGGCCCAGGCGCATCCGGCCACCAGCGCGAGCCCGCTCGCCGCGAGCTCGCGATCGAACACCTTGACCGCGAGAATCTCGGCGAGCGGCGCCTTCTCGCGGATCACCGCAGTCACCGCCGTTCCGTGCCCAAGTCGATCGACGAAATCGTCGTGCTCCTGCCCATCCGCGTCGATGCCGACGCCGCCGGCAACGCCGTTCACGTGCGGGTGCGCGGCGTGAACGCCGCTATCGATCACTGCCACCCGGATCATGGGATCACGTACAAGCCACAGAGACACAGGGACACAGAGAATGCTCTGGGAAACGCATCTTGCCAATCATGCTGAATGTGATTCTCTGAATTTGCCTATTGATCTCTGTGTCGCTGTGTCTCTGTGGCCTGTACGTACG
Source organism: uncultured Acidobacteriota bacterium (assembly GCA_963773045.1). Lineage (GTDB taxonomy): Bacteria > Acidobacteriota > Vicinamibacteria > Vicinamibacterales > UBA2999 > 12-FULL-67-14b. The sequence goes on from CAVYZT010000009.1 coordinate 3,479, forward strand.
TGACATCAGTCGCGAAGAGCGTCGCAAACGGCCCGGGACGACAGGCCAACTCCGACGGCCTCCCGCGATCGGCGACACGGCTGTCCTCCAGCACGACCACGTAATCCGCGGCCATGGCCAGCTCGAGGCGATGCGTGATGACGATCATCGTGCCGCCGCCCATCACCGCGCGCGATCCGCCGATCACATGCCGCTCCGTCGCCGCATCGAGCGCGGCAGTGGGCTCATCGAGGACCAGCACCGCCGGGTCGGCGAGAAACGCGCGGGCGAGCGCGACCCGCTGCCGCTCTCCCGCCGAGAGCGCCAGCCCTCGCTCGCCGACGACGGTCGAATATCCCTGCGGCAGGCCGTCGACAAAGCCCGCGAGGCCAGCCGCCTGGGCGGCGCGCCGCACCTCGGTCTCGGTCGCGTCCGGCCGTACGTATCGGATGTTCTCCCCGATGGTGGCGTGAAGGAGCGTGGGCTCCTGTTCGACCAGGACGATATGGCGGCGAACGTCGGCGAGCTTCAGCGATCGCAAATCGTGTCCGTCGAGCCGAACGGCACCGTTGTCCGGATCGAGCATCCGGGTTGCCAGATACGCGAGCGTCGACTTGCCGACCCCGCTCGAGCCGACGAGTGCGACGACGGCGCCGGGTTCCGCCTCGAAGCTCACCGCGTCGAGCACATCGACCCCTCGCTCAGTGGCCAGAGAGACGGCATCGAACGCCATCTGGCCGCGAGCGCCCGGTAGAGACCTGGCGTCGGCCCGCTCGGCCACATCGACCGGCGCATCGAGAATCTCGAGGACGCGTTTCCACGAGACGCGAGCGGTGGCGAGGCTGGCGTACAGGCCCATCAGCGCCTGCGCCGGCGCGAAGACGCGCATCTGGTAGGCGAGAAATGCGCCCATGGTGCCCAGCGTCAGCGAGCCGTCGATCACCCGCATGCCGCCATAGAAGAAGGCGACCGCCGAGCCGATCGACAACACAGTGCCAGGGAGACCTCCAGCAAAATACGTCACCCGCTGCATCTTCATCAGCGCGTCGATGAACGCGCCGTTCAACCCGCGAAACCGATCCGACTCGCGCCGCTGCGCGTTGGAGGCCGCGACCAGCGTCGCCGCCTGCAGCGTTTCGATCAGGAAGCTGCCGATGTCGGCGCTCCGCTGGCGCAACTCGGCGACGCGCGACTCGAGCCGCCGGCGGTAGAAGACGAGAGCCACCAGGCTCAACGGCATCGGCGCAAGCGCGACGATCGACAGCCGCCAGTCGAGCCACACCATCATCACCAGGCTGCCGATGAGAAACAGCACGTTGCCGACCCACGCCAGCGCCGCCTCGGCCGCCACTCGCTGAATCTCGCTGATGTCGTTGTTGAGCCGGGAGACGATATCGCCGAGGCGCGTCCTCGCGTAAAAGCGCGGCGACAGGCGCTGGAGATGCTCGTAGAGCGACAACCGCATGTCGAACAGGATCTCCGCTGACACGCGCGTGTAGCGAAGGCCGCTGGCGACGTTGAGAACGAAACCGAAGACGCCGAGCGCGGCGAACCAGAGGACGATGCGGCGGAGGGCGTCGAGGTCGCGGCCGATCAGCGCATCGTCGATCAGCGACCGCGACAAATACGGCATCGCGAGCGTCGTCGCCGTGCTCACCAGGCTGATCGCCAGGACGAGGATCAGCCGGCGCCAATACGGGATCAGGTAGGCAAAGGCGCGGCGGTCCATCTGGGAGAATCTAGTGATCTAGTGAAGTCGTGATCTGATGATCGATCTGATGATCTGGTGAACTGTCGATCTGATGATCGATCTGGTGAGCTATCTTCAGATCTTCAGATAGATCATTAGATCGATCTCCAGATCAACAGATCCACAGATCACCAGTTCGATCACCAGATCACCACTTCACCAGATCACAAGATTCCCCACTCTATCTTCCCGAGGCGCCCGCTCCAGGCCGAGGGAGGATGAAGAGGTTGGTGGTTTGATCCGCGTTCATTTGAATCGTCCGCAGGTACTTGTAGGTCGACGCCTCGTACACGTCGATCGTCGCGCCCGCCTGAAATACGTAGAGCAGCTTGCCGTTTGACGACACACGGAGGGCCATGCGTGGGCGGCCGGCGAACTCGGTCCGGCCGATCAGCTTGCGTTGCTCGACATCGAATGCCCAGAACTCGTAGCGGCCGATCTGCTGCATCAGGCCGTAGCCGCGTTTGCGATCCGGCGCCAGTGCGAAGCCGACGCCTTCGGCCGGCCCGATTGGCGTGAAGTCGATGCTCTTGGCGACGAGATTCACCCGGCCCAGCCCCATGATGCGGCGGTTCTGCACGGGGTCCTGAATGGTGAACAGGCCGGTGAAAAAGCCCGGATCTTCGTTGAAGTCCTCGACCTGGCCGAAGCTGATGCGTCCGAGGCCCGATTCGATCGGTCGGCTCAGCGCCCAGGTATCGACTTCGGTGAAGTTCGTCGTCTCGAGGATGAGGACGTCCTCGCCGAAGAAGTAGAGGAGCTTTCCATCCGGAGAGAAGCGGATGTTGACGCCTTCCCGTTCTTCGCCTCTCGGCCACGGAATCGCCCGCGTCACCTTCTTCTGCGCCAGGTCGAAGAGTTGCAGCGAGATGTCGCCGATCTCCCAGCGATCCACGAGCTTGGTGGCCGAGCGCGTCAACAAGATCAGAAATCGCTCGAGCGGATCGACCTGCAGGCCGCGAATGCGCGTCCGCTTGTTTCCTTCACTCAAAGTGAAGGTGTCGAGCGTCGAGCGCGACGGGATATCGACGATCTCGATCTTTTCGAGCGTCGAGTCGAGCACGTAGAACTTGGTCCGGGACTGCGAGAGGGTGAGCGAGCGTGGGATGCCGGTTTTCAGCGGAATGTCGGCAATCTTGACCTCCGTCGCCTCGTCGAAGATCTGAATCGTGCCGGCATAAGTGCCCATGTAGAAGAGATAATCGCCGCCGCTCACCGCCTTCGCCGACGGCGCCGGCTGCGCCCGTTGTGCCGCAATTGGAGCCAGGCCGAGCGCGACGAGCAATGCCAGGAGCGCGAGGCCGGTTGCCGGATACCGGATGCCGGATGCCGTCTTCATCACTTCTTATCCGGGAACACCAGGTCGATCTTCCGCCAGTCCTTCTGAGCGGCCGCGCACTTGGCCGTCCAATCCGGCGCGTGGTTCAACTGGTCGGGCACCTGCGCCGGCCAGAAGCAGCCCATGTGACAGTCGAACAGGTCGCGCTCCACCGGCTGGCAGAGTCCAGCGGTCCCGCCGTTGCGGTCGGCCTCCCACCCGGGTGAGAAGACCAGCGAGCACCCGTTCGGGATGTGCGGCTCCGGCTGAGGTTGCTGCGGCGGCCCACCCTGCAGGGCGACGACGTCGTGCGTCGCCTGCTCGATTCGGGACGCTTTCCGATTCACGGCAGTGAGATGCTTCATGACACGCGCTCCTCAACGGGCTCATCGTCGAACTGACGCAAGAAGGCCGGATTGCGCTCGGCCAGCTCGCCGTAGATTTCCAGGCAGGTGTGGGTCCAGCCGCGGATCCACTCGCAGTAGTGGAGGTTCGGGCGGTTGGTCGATCCGTATCGCGTATTCGCTTCGTGATAGCAGCCGCCGGCGCAGATCGGGCGCGCCCAGCAGGTCTGGCAATCGGTCTTGTTGTTGATGTGGTGCGATTCCAGGAACTCGTGCTGCTTCTCCCACGACACGCCGTCGCGCACCGTGCCGAAGCCGTGATCGTCCGATCCCGCAAAGCGATGACAGAGGGCCACGCGGCCGTCGGTCGAGACACCCATCAACCCGAGGCCTGCCCCGCACGGGTAGGCCTTGGCGTGCCCCTGGTGGATCTCCTGGAGCGTCTCACGCACGTTGGAGAAGCCGTGATGCTTGTTCTGCAGCGCGGCGGCGAGATAGTCGGCAGCCAGCGCGCGGAACTGTCCGAGCAGGTGATCGAAGCCGCCCTCGGCAATCGCGTAGTCGCGTCCAGGCGCGGTCGTCACCGGCGCGAAGCCAACTTCCCAGAAGCCCATCTCGTCGAAGAGATGTCGATAGATGCGCCCGACATCCAGCGTCTGTTTGGTGAGCGTCACCCGCGCCCCGATCGGCCGTGTCCGATGCCGCGCCAGCAGCGCCTTGATCTTTGGAGCCACTACCGCGTAGCTGCCCGCGCCGTTGTGGAAGACGCGGAACTTGTTCTGCAGCTCTTCTGGACCGTCGATCGAAATGGTGACGCCGACGCGCTCGTCGGCCAGAAAGTCGATCACCTCGGGACGCAGCAGCGTGGCATTGGTGGTGAGGCTGAAATCCACCTCCTTGCCAACCTCCGCCGCCCGTCGCCGCGCGTAAGCGATGGTGGATTTGAGCACCGGGAAATTCATCAACGTCTCGCCGCCGAAGAACGTGATGTGCGCGTGCTTGTTCTCGCGCGACTCACGCAGCGCGAACTCGACGCTCTCGCGCGCGGTTTCCTCGCTCATGAACTTCGGCTGCTGGCCGTTCTCGGTGTCGACGATCTTGTCCTCGCCGTACTCGTAGCAATAAGTGCACGCGAGGTTGCATTGGTTGGTGACGTTCACCACGAGCGTCTGCAGCGGCACCGGGCGAAGCGGGATGACCTTGGGCGGCAGGCCTGGCGGCTTGGCAGACGCTTCGCCCAGCACCCGCACGCGCAGCAGTTCGGCGATGGTGTCCGAGACCTCTTGCGCCTCGAAGCGCGACGCCAGATCGCGGGTCAACTCGGATGCGGCGCGTGGCCGGGCGCCAAGCTCGGTGACGACCGCGTCCGAACAGTCATCCAGGGTGAAGACCGCGGCGCTCGGCACCAGGTACACGAACCGGCGTCCTGCCGCATCGAAGGGATGAAACTCACGCAGGCCCAGGACGCTCATCGCGAAGTCGTCGGGTCAAACCGCATGTATAGCGGCACGGTCACGAGCAAGTGCGCCCGCGCCCGAATGGTGTTGGCGGGTTTCCCGTCGCCGGCGTCGGCGGCGTATTTCGCAACGACCCACACATCACCCACGTTGTTTCGCTGGCCCTTGCGCTCGGGGTTTGGGCCCTCGATGTTGGGAACGAAGCGGCCGCTGCCGGCATCCAGGTCGCCGACGAAGCTCATATCGTCATCGCCATAGATTGCCGTGTATTCCTCCATGCTCCAGGCGGCTTCGACCAGCCCCAGGCTGATGTCGTCGGCCGTGTCGGGCCGGCCGTCGGGACCGTTCTGGTAGGCCCAGCACTCAAATTGCGCCAGCATCTTCGGAAACGTTACGCCTCCGACCCGCGCCATGGCCCAGTCGGGCTTCACTTTGATCGAGTCGATGCGATCGAACACGGCAAGCGCCATCTGTTTCGACGCGCCGGCGACGAACAGATCCCGGACGCCGACCGTAGCCTTTGCCGCGACGTCGACGACTACCGTCGCCAGGTCGGCGGTGACTGAGGCGACTTTCGTCACCGTCAGCCCAGGCCCGAGGTCGATGTCTGCCGGTTTGAGGCTCGCCGGCAGATTGGCGCCGTAGATCTTCAACTCCTGATTCGACGTCCCGGTGCGGAGCGCAGAGCGGTCGGTGCCCAGGAGTCGCGACTCCGCGCCAACCCGCTCGAGTCGAACGTCGAGGCCGATCTCGTCGTAGCCGCCCGTGAACCAGCGGCCTTCGATCGATCGCCAGTCGCGATCGACGAACATCACCTCGCGAAGCGCCATGCTGTCATCATTCCCTTTCGACGAACGGCCGCGCCACTGGAAGCCCGTGTAGACGATGCCGCGCCCGGTGCGCGACACCAATTCGCCGGTGCGCGCGACGCGGTAGGAAATCGTGGTCGTGAATTCGTCGCTGGTTCCCGAATCGGCCGCGATCGTGACCTTCCCATAGATCGGGCCCTTGCCGGAATCCCATCCACTCAACGTCCACGTGCCATCGAGGCGCGCGGGCCGCATGTTCGCCGACCATGCCTGCCACTCGGGTGTCTTGAGCGGAAATGTCTTGGACAAATGGTCGATGGCCTTGTCAACCGGGTGACGCAGATCGGGCGGGCGTCCGTCGGGCGAGGGATCTCGCGGTGGCGGCCCGGTTCGGCGAAACGCCTGAAAGTCCACCAGCGGATACCACCCGCGGTGCATCGTGATCAGCAGATCCCATTCGCCTTTCGTGCGCCGCTGCGAGATCACGCGACCCATGGAGTGGCATTTCGTGCACACCGACTCGGTATCGGCGCTGGCCGTATACTTGTAGTCGATCAGCCGCCGCTCGGCCTCAAACGACGCGGCCTTGGCCTCGTCGGGCGCCAGGCCGTGATTGTTCGACAGATATTTCACGACCTGTCGAGCGGTTGGCGGATCGATCTTCAGGCCGTTCAGGCTGGCCATCCTCTGAATCGTGGACTGCCACCCTTCGGGCGTGTTGCGCTGAAACGAAATCCGCGACATCTGGCCCTTGTCGTCGGCCTTATGACACGCGCCACACGCTTTCTGCACCGTCTGATCGGTGACGGGGATTCCTTCTTCCGGTTTCGCGGTCGGCGCATCGGATGGCTGTGCGGGCGCCGGCGGCTGCTGCGACGAGAGCGTGACAGCGAGCACTGTCCCCAACAGGAAGGTCGAACCAGCCAGAGCGCGCATCGCACGTCTCACGTCGGACCTCGCATCCGTTTCAAGCCCCAAGTCCCGAGCCCGAGAATGGTCGTTCATTGTGACACAAGCCAGCCCCTCGCCAGTGCCGTTGCGAGCGCGCGGAGGAAGTCGGGCAGCGCCACCGGTCCGCTCTGGCGGCAGTAGGCCGCGAACAGATCGGGGACCTCGGAATAGTGCGGCGCTAGGTCGATCAGCGCAATGACGTCCACGTCGCGCACGAAGCGAATTCCCGAGGGGAGGTTCCGACTGACCAGGCGGGGCTCGAGGACGATCTCGCAATCGCTCACGGCGGGACGCTCTTCCACGACGGCAGCCGGTCCACGACGGACGTGAAACGTTTCGCGCCGGCGGAGTTGCTCAAACGACGCCCGCACGCCCGCTTCGTCGTCGTCCACGGCAGGCGCAGGGCTCGTTTCGTCCCATCGGTCGGCCCAGAAGCGGTGGGCGTGACCGACCGCCGCGTCGCTCAGCATCCGCCGGGTCATCGCGGCGAAACGCTGCTGGATCTCGGTCTCGCGAGCATCGAAGAAGCTCAGCGCATGCGGCCGCATCTCCGGTCGCGTCAGACAGGTGTGAGCCACCACTGCGGCGAGCCAACCCGAGGCGAGCGCCTTCTTAACCCCCGCCGACGAAAGCGGGTCGATGAACGAGCCGGCATCGCCGACCAGCAGCCAGCCATCGCCCGCGTAGCGCTGAGCGTAGTAGGTGGACGCATCAAAGCCCCACGGACCGGCATCGACGGTCGCGCTGCGAAGCAGGGACCGGAACTCACGGGTCTTTGCTACCTCGGCGAGGTAGATACCTCGCGCCGAGCGGGCGCGGGCAAGGCCGGATCGTTCGGGGTCCACCATCACGGCGATGTGCCGGAGTTTCGGGGAAGTCGGCACCGACCATGCCCAGCCTCCCTCGGTACGACTCGACCACGGTGTGGCTGGGATCGGGGACGTTCCAGTCGCGCTCGCTGTGCCAGCTGGCGACCAACGCGATCGTGCGCGGGCCTTCGTCGTACGCGCGCAGCCCGAGAGTCCTTGCGAGAACGCCGCCGCGGCCGCTGCAGTCGAGCACGAACGGAGAGGTGCCGGCTGCGATTGACGGAAGCGCTTCGGCAGCAAAGACTCGCCGTTGGATCGAAACACCGGCCTCGGTCGCCGCGTCGAGCAGCACCGCCGCGATCGCCTCCGCCTCAACTTGCCATCCGCGTCCGCCTTCGGCAAACAGCTCGACGCGCGGCGCATCGCTCCCCCACCAGACCGTGTTACCGGTGGATCGAATGAAGCCAGCGCGCTCGATCGCGGCACCGATCCCAATCGCATCGAACAACTTGCCGCAGCTTGGTGGAAGGGATTCAGCGAGCCGCGCCTCTCCCGCCGGCCGCGTCACGACCTGAACGCGATGGCCCCACGCGGCGAGCAATCTCGCGGCCCCCGACCCGGCCGGGCCGCCGCCGATGACGAGGACTTCGGGTCGTGGCTGAATCAAGCGATTATGTGCGAACGAGAATTCACTGAGACGTGCGTTGGCCGCTGAGACGCGGAGAATTTGATTTGGAAAACCACGAGGTCCGCGTCTCCGTCTCTCCGCGGCTACGTTCGCGATCGCGTGATCAAGGGCGAATGGACCGAGAGGATCAATTTCCTGGTAGCGCGAAGGCGAGGTACTCGCCCGAGTAGTTCCCGCCGCTCACGGCGACGACGATGAATTGCCGTCCCTTGTGCATGTAGGTCATCGGCGATCCGCTCTGCTGAGCTGGGATGTAAACGGCGCCGACCTCCTTCCCCGATGCCTTGTCGTACGCGCGCAACATCGCGCCGCGCGGTCGATTCTCCGCCGTCGTCGGCAACGGGTCGCCGGCGATGACCAGTGTCTTGGTCACGAGAACGCCGACCGCGCCTGACTGACCCGTGCGCGGGATGTTCAGCCCTTTGAGCGCGGGATGATTGCGCACCGAGTCGGGGGTCTCGCCGTGCGCGACCTGCCAGATGAACTCGCCCTTCTTCATGTCGACCGCCGTGATGCGCCCGTACGGCGGCTTCAAATACGGCAACCCCTGAGGCGTTGGCGGGTTCGCGCCGGCGACTTCGCCACCAAGACCTTGCGTGGTGACGCCACGCGCCGGCGGCGGCGCATCGGCGCCGGCATTCTCCCCAGGGCCGGTGATGTATCGAACGCCCGTCGTCGCATTGCCGAGGACGTACCTGAGGTCCGAGAACTCGGCGTTCGGAGGCGGAAGGAGTCCGACCGGCACCAGCGAGGTGAACGACGGCACATAGAGAACCTGCGACTCTGGATCGAATGCGCCACCAGGCCAGTTGGTCCCGCCTGACGATCGGAACGATCCGATCGGCCCTTCGGCCTTGCTGACGACGGTGGGCGTGAAAACCGGACCCATCCTGTATTTCGACATCAGCCGCACCGCCTCGGCATGGAGCTCGGGCGTGAAGTCGATCAGGTTCTCGGGCATCACGCCCTGGTGATCGTAGGGGGGCGGCCTGGTCGGGAAGGGCTGCGTCGGCGACGTCTTCTCCCCGGGCACGTCGCTTTGCGGCACTGGCCGCTCTTCGATCGGCCACACCGGCTCTCCGGTGACGCGATCGAAAACATAGACCATCGCCTGCTTGCCCATGATCGACACGGCTTTGATCGTCTGGCCGCCGACGGTGATGTCTTCGAGGATCGGCGCAGTGGCAATGTCCATGTTCCAGATTGGATGATGGACGAGCTGGTAGTGCCAGCGGCGCTTGCCGGTCTTGAGATCGATCGCGACCAGGCTTTCGGCGAACAGGTTGTTCCCCGGCCGGTGACCGCCGTAGAAATCCGCGCTGGGCGTCTCGACCGGGAGATAGACGAGACCGAGCGCCTCGTCAATCGCCATCTGATTCCAGACGCCGACGTTGCCGTTGTCGGCCCACGATTCGTTTTCCCACGTCTCGTTTCCGAACTCGCCCGGCTTTGGAATGGTGTTGAAGGTCCAGAGGCGCTTGCCGCTGCGAACGTCGAACGCCTGCACGAGGCCTTTCGTGTTGTTGTGCGTCTTTGGCGTGTGGCCTTCCCGAAATGCGGAGCCGACGATCACGGTCGTGCCGCCAATCGCGGGCGTCGCGTGCAGACCGATCTCTCCGTTGATTAAGTCGATCGGCTGGCCTCTGCCAAAGACCGCCGCGGCCTTGAGGTCGACGCTCCCGTCCTTGCCAAACGATGGGATGCGCATCCCCGTGCGCGCATCAAGCGCGATTAGTTGAAACCCGGGCGTGACGTACAACACGCGCTGATCTTTTCCATCGGTCCAGTACCAGACGCCGCGACCGGAGAGCTGTCGCGGTGCGGCCGCGCCGCGCGCGCCTTCGGGTTCGCCGTGGATCCACAGCACCTCGCCCGTTCCGGCGTCGACGGCGATCACCGCGCGTCGGGTTCCCGCGGTGGTGTAGAGAACGCCCCCGATCATCAGCGGCGTGCCTTCGAGCTTGAATTCGGGTCGATTGCCGAAGTTGTCGGTCTTCAGCCGCCAGGCGACCTCCAGCTTGCTGAAGTTGCCGGCATCGATCTGTGCGAGAGGTGAGTAGTGATGATTGCGGTTGTCGCCGTGATACGACGGCCATTCACCGTTGGCGAGGGAGGGCGAGCCGCTCTGTGCCGCAGTGACCGTGAGGCCGAGAGAGACAGCCGCGACCACGAGAGACGACGCACGTTGCATGTTGGCCTCCGTCGAGAGAGGCACATTGTAGAACGGGATGCAGGCGGATCGACCTCCTCTACTCAATCAGGGACGCTTGATCCCTTGATCGCGCTTTCGCGTGCTCGGCGAGAGATTGATCGTGAAGACACCATCAGAATGAGCCGGAGGGTCTGATCGTCGGGCATGGGAGCCTATGCGATCGGCCGCCGCGAAGAGATTTGTCGCCTGCCGCCCGGCCGGCACGCACCACGAAGCGGGCAGCTCGAATCGCGGGCCTTGGTACCAAAGCCGCACGCGTTCATCATCCCCACGTGGCAGATCGAGAAGTCGTACTTGACCGGATCGATCGGATCGAGGGCTCGCAGTGAAGCCGTGATATCGGCGGCCATCCGCCAGCCCGGGCTCTTGTAGCGCGTCAGCCGGAGGCACTGGCCCAGCCGGATCACATGCGTATCGAGGGGGACGATGAGCTGAGCCGGGCGCACGCGGGACCACACGCCGAGATCGACGCGGTCGTGACGGACCATCCACCGGAGAAACAGATTGAGGCGCTTGCAGGCGCCGCCCGACGAAGGCCGGGAAAAGAAGTACGCCACGCCGGGCTGCGGCCGGTGGCGTCCGTAGACCGAGTTCAGGTCGAGCGCCATGGCCCGTGTCGAGAACGATTCAAGCGCGTCGCCGATGTCGACGGCGTCGGGCTGCAGACCGTGGGCGAAGAACCCTTCGATCGATCCATCGCGCGCGATCATTTGATGCAACAGCCACACGAGCGCGGCCAGGTCGACGCCGCGGGTCCATCGATGACCCAGGTGATTGAAGTGCGTGCGGTGTGCCGCCGGATCGAACGCGCGAACGAACGCCGCCGGCGACGGACCCATCGCGGCCAGCAATCCTTCAATCGACTGCATGACGCTCTGCACGCGCCCGAACGCGAGCGCCGCGGCGCAGAACGCCACGATCTCTCGATCGTCAGGGCGTTCGAAGCGACGGACGATCCAAATCGGATCCGCCACCGAGTTGGCGAGATTGAAGTGCGCGTAGATTTCGTCGAGTCGATCCTTCACCGGCGCTCAACATCATCCTATCCGTGTCATCATTGCGCCACCAGATGTCCGTGACGGCGCGCGCACGATTCGATCTGTTTCTCGTCAGCCTCCTCGTCCTCTTTCTCGAGCTCGCGTGCATCCGGTGGTTCCCGTCGCACGTCCTCTTTCTCACCTTCTTCACGAACACGGTTCTCCTCGCCGCGGTGCTGGGCATGTCGGTCGGCTGCCTGGCCGCCAGCCGGAAGACGAATTTCCTCCCGTGGACGCCGCTGCTGCTCGTCGCGGCGCTCGGCGGTGCGCATCTGGTTGAGTACGAACGGCAGCGACACGGAAGCTACATCGATGTCGGCAACCAGTCATCGCCGCAGCTGGTCTTCTTCGGCGCCGAGTACCAGCAGCGCGATCCGACGACGTTCGTGATACCGATCGAGGTCATTTGCGGGTTGTTCTTCCTCGCGATTGCGTTGGCGATGGTCGGCCCGGGCCAGGAGCTGGGTCGTGCGCTCAATCGCGTTCCGGATCGGCTCCGGTCCTACACGCTCAACATCCTCGGCAGCATCGCCGGGATCGTGCTGTTCGCGGTCTGTTCCTGGCTCGAACTGCCACCAATCTGGTGGTTTGCCGTCGTGTTGGCCACCCTCGGGTACTTCCTGATGCCCGAAGATCGGATCAAGGGCCTGACCCTCTCCGTCGCGCCTGCGCTGGTCCTGTTCCTCGCCGCAACCGGCGGCACCCGCTACGGCGACGACGCCATCAACGCCCTCAAGGAGTACTGGTCTCCTTACTATCGGATTCACTACGAGCCGAACTACCGGGTCATCACCGTCAACCTGATCGGCCATCAACAGATGGTGTCGCGGCGGGAGGCCTTCCCGGCGTACTCACTGCCCCACCTGCTGAATCGCGACTCGGGGCGGCCGCCCTTCGGCCAAGTGCTGATCATCGGCGCCGGCTCAGGCAACGACGTGAGCCGCGCGCTGGCCTGGGGCGCCGAACGCGTGGACGCCGTCGAGATCGACCCGGTGATCTACCGGCTCGGCCGCCAGCATCATCCCGACAAACCGTATGAGGACCCGCGGGTTTTCGTTCACTTGAACGACGGACGCAACTTCCTGAAGTCGAGCAACAAGCAGTACGACCTCATCGTCTACGCGCTCGTCGATTCGCTCGTGCTCCACAGCAGCTACAGCAACATCCGCCTTGAAAGCTACCTCTTCACTCAGCAGGCGATGGACGACGTCAAGAAGCGGTTGAAACCGGGCGGCATTTTCGTCATGTATAACTACTTCCGCCAGGGCTGGATCGTGTCGCGGCTGCGGAACGCGCTCGAGTCGTCGTTTGGCGCCGGCAGCACAATGGTGATGAACCTGCCGGCACGCGACACGCTCACACCCGATCAGGTGCTGCACGACGAGTTCACGGTGCTGTTCGCCGGCAGCATCGAGGCGATGCGCGATGCGTTTGCGCGCCAGCCCGAATACTGGCTCCGCGCCAACCGGGCACCCGACCCGCAGGCACCGAACGGCTTCGAGACGCCACCTGGCGACGAACGCGCGGCGTGGCGCAAGCTCACTCACGACGAGCAGAACCAGCAGCCGTGGACGCAGTTCCGCACGACGCGAATGGATGCCGGCGCCGAACCGCCATTGGTCGCCACCGATGACTGGCCGTTCCTCTATCTGCGCGAGCCGATGATCCCCGCGCTCAGTCTGCGCGGGATGGCGATCATGGGCGGGATCGGCCTTCTCCTGGTCTTTCCCTTTCTGAAACGACGCACGAAGGACACGAAGGGCGACGCCGCCGGCGCGCTGGCGCAAATGTTCTTTCTCGGCGCCGGCTTCATGCTGGTGGAAACCAAGGCCGTCGTCCACATGGCGCTGCTCTTTGGTGGTACGTGGGTCATCAATTCGATCGTGATCTTCGCCGTGCTGGTGATGATCCTGCTGGCGAACATTTTCGTGCTCATCGTTCGGCCGACGCGCCTGACTCCGTACTACGCAGGGTTGCTGATTTCGCTCACCGCCAGCGCGCTGGTGCCGATGGACTACTTCCTCGGCATGGATCGCACGATGCAGATCCTCGGCTCCTCGCTCCTCGCGTTCGCCCCGGTGCTGTTTGCCGGCGTGATTTTCGCCGTGTCATTCGCGCGCTCGACCGAACCCGACCGCGCTTTCGGCGCCAACATCGCGGGCGCGATGTTCGGCGGGCTGGCGGAGTACAGCTCAATGCTGTTGGGCTTCCGCTACCTGCTCTTCGTGGCGGTGGGACTCTATATCTGCTCGCTCATTGGTCTGATGAAAACGGCCGTGGCCACAGAGACACAGAGACACCGAGAAAGACTCGCCTAAGCCAAAATCGGATCAGAAAACGAAGACGTACATGGCCGCGGAGCCGCGGAGACGCGGGGTCATTTGGGATTCTGGTTCTCCACTCAGAGTGATTGAATCGTCGAGTTGAATGGGATCCCAGCCGCAAGCTATCCGAGCCCAGTTATTGCTCCGTGGCTCCGCGCCTCCGCGGCCAACGTACGTGACTGTTGAAGTCTGGATCGAGAGCGCTGCGTGACGCCTGTCCTTCTAAGGTCCTAGCTCTGCGTCTTCTGTGTCTCCGTGGCCTGTACGTCTAGAAGTGCGTAATCGGCTTGCCGGCCGCGCACATCGGACACGACGCCGCGGCGTAGTTGGGCGGGGCCTTGTAGTCGATCAAAGAGATGTTGGGCACGCCGAGCAACACCTCGGCCTCGCAGCGATCGATGATGACGACGGTGGCCACGACCTCGCCGCCCGCCGCCTTGATCAGCTCGGCGCAGCGTTTCAGAGTGTGACCCGTGTTGCGCACATCGTCGGCCACCAGCACGCGCTGGCCGGCGACGAGCCTCCTGTAAAAATCACTCAGGGTCGGGCGGCCTTCCGCGTTCCCCATCGGCGCAAAGCGATAGGGCGGATGGGTCATCGTCCGTCGCCCGTCGAGCAGACCGGCGATGGTGTGCGCCAGCAGCGCCCCGCCGGTCGCGGGGCCGGCAATCACCTGGACGCTTTGCGAGAGCTCCGACGGCATCACGTCGATCAGGTCCTGCGCGACTCGCCAGATCGTCGACGGCAACTGAAAAAGCTGATGAGGATTGAGGTAGAGCCGGCCGTGGAACCCGTTGCCGTAGTCGAAGTGCCCCTCCATGACGACCGCGAAGCGGCGGAGATCGTCGAAGGCGCGGGCGCGCAGGTCGTGGTGGCGATCAGTGGAAACACTATTGGTCATCTGGCGGAGCCTCGCTATTCGCTGTTCGCTGTTCGCTGTTCGCTATTCGCTGTTCGCTGTTCGCTGTTCGCTGTTCGCTGTTCGCTGTTCGCTGTTCGCTGTTCGCTGTTCGCTGTTCGCTGTTCGCTGTTCGCTGTTCGCTGTTCGCTGTTCGCTGTTCGCATTCGCTGCTCTCGCTTCGTCGAACTGCGAACTGCGAATCGCGAATCGCGAACGGCGAACGGCGAACAAAGCTTTTCACTCCAGCGCGTTATAGACCATCCGGCCGCCCACGATAGTCGCGGCGACGCCGCCACGAAATGACCAGCCATGATAGGGCGTGTTCTTCGACTTGCTGCGCAGCGTCGCGCGATCGATGGTCACGGCGCGATCGAGCGACAGAATCGTGATGTCGGCGGGCGCTCCGACACTGAGCGTTCCGCCTGGCACGCGAAGAATCCGCGCCGGGTTCACCGACATCAGTTCGATCAGGCGAGCCAGGCTGATCAGGCCCGTGTGGACCAGCCGATCGAGGCAAATCGGCACGGCGGTTTCGAGACCGACGATGCCGAAGGGCGCGCGGTCGAACTCGACATTCTTCTCGTCGTAATGATGCGGCGCGTGATCGGTGGAGATGACGTCGACGCTGCCGTCGACGATGCCGGCGAGCATGGCGTCACGGTCGCGAGCCTCGCGCAGCGGCGGATTCATCTTGGTGTTGGTGTCGTACGGAATCGGCGCGGCCAGCAGATCGTCGGTGAGCGTGAAGTGGTGCGGGCAGACCTCGCAGGTCACCTGCACGCCGCGGCGTTTTCCCTGCCGCACGGCCTCGAGGGTTTGCCACGCGCTCATGTGCGCAATGTGGACGTGGCCGCCGGTCATCTCGGCCAGCAGAATGTCGCGGCCGGCGGTGATCGCCTCGGCGACTCCGGGGATTCCGCGCAGTCCGAGCGACGCAGCGACCGGGCCTTCGTGGGCCACGCCGTCGGCCTTGAGCGAGGGGTCCTCGCAGTGCTCGATCATCGGCATGTCGAACATGCTCGTGTACTCGAGCGCCCGGCGCGCCAGCATCGCCGTCGCCACCGGCAGCCCATCGTCGGTCACGGCGACGCATCCGGCCTGGCGAAGCTCGGCAATGTCGGCCAGCTCCTCGCCCATCTGCCCCCGTGAGACGGCGCCGATCGGATACACGCGCGCCAGATTGGCTTCGGCAGCTTTCTGCAGGATGAAGATGGTGACGCCGGCGTTGTCGTTCACCGGCTTGGTGTTCGGCATGCATGCCACGGCGGTAAACCCACCCGCCACCGCGGCGGCGGTGCCGGTCGCGATCGTCTCCTTGTGCTCCTGGCCCGGCTCGCGCAGATGCACGTGCATGTCGATCAGGCCGGGGCACACCACCAGCCCTTGCGGCAGCTCGATGAGCTGCCCGCCGTCGATGCGTGATGCTGGAATGTCGGGAGCGACTTCGGCAATACGGTCGCCGTCGATCAGGACATCGAAGGCGCCATCGTGGCCGTTGGCCGGGTCGAGGACACGGCCTCCCTTGAGCAGTCGTTTCATGCGCACTCTTCTCGGGCTCGCCGGCCCGGATTAAAGAGACCGCGGAATTATAGCTGAAACAATGTGGACTCGGAACTCGTCTGAACCATCTATCGGCCATTCGCGGCTCGCTTTTGGCGGTTCGCTGTCGGCGTTCAGCGGATCAAATCGCAATCCGGCGAGCAGTTTTGTCGACGCGAATAGTTTGGCGAACTTCGAATAGCGAATAGCAAACAGCTGAGGAGCGCCCATGGGTCTCTGGCAGGACGTGCAGTTTGCGAGCCGGCTCCTGATCAAAGACAAGTGGTTCGCGCTGGTCGCGATTGTGGCGCTGGCGCTGGGCATTGGCGTCAACGCCACCGTCTTCACCTTCGTCAATGCGGTGCTGCTTCGCGGGCTGCCGATTGCCGAGCCGGATCGGGTTCTCGCCCTGAGCTCACGCGACACGGTGCGCGCCCGTGACATGGGCGTCTCGTATCAGGACTTCAAGGATTGGCGCGAAGCCAGCAAGACGTTCAGCGGCCTTGCGGCGTACACCGGCACGACGATGAACGTGAGCGATGAAGGCAGGGCGCCGGAGCGGTACATCGGCACCTACATCTCGGCGAACGGCTTCAAGCTGCTCGGCCAGCCCACCCTCTTGGGACGCGACTTCCTTCCCGATGACGATCGCCCGGGCGCCGCCTCGGTCGTCATCCTCGGCAACGGCGTCTGGAAGAATCGCTATGGCAGCGACCCAGGTGTCGTCGGCAAGACCATTCGGGTCAACGACAACCCGTCGGTGGTCATCGGCGTCATGCCGGAAGGGTTCAAATTCCCTCAGAACGCCGACTTGTGGCAGCCGCTGATCACCATTGCCGATCTCCAGACGCAGAAGCGGAACGCGCGCGGCTTCTCCGCGTTCGGGCATCTGGCCCCGGACGTCTCGCAGGCCCAGGCGCGCGCTGAAATGATCGCCATCGGCCAGCGACTGGCGGGCGACTATACCGAGACCAACCAGAACATCCAACCCAAGGTTCAGACCTTCAACGAACAGATGAACGGCGGTCCGATCCGCGCCATCTTCCTCTCGCTGATGGGTGCGGTCGGCTTCGTACTACTCATCGCCTGCGCCAACGTCGCCAACCTGCTCCTCGCCCGCTCGGCGGCTCGCTCGCGAGAAATCTCCGTGCGCGTGTCGCTCGGCGCCAGCCGCTGGCGGATCGTCAGGCAACTGCTGATCGAGAGCTTCATTCTGGCGATGGTCAGCGGCGTTCTCGGTCTGGTCCTCGCCAACTTCGGCATCAAGGCCTTTGACGCGGTTACGCAGGACGTCGGCAAGCCCTACTGGATTCAGTTCACGATGGACGGACGTGTGATCGCCTTCTTCATGGCGATCTGCCTCGGGACTGCGATTGTGTTCGGCCTCGCGCCGGCGCTGCACGTGTCCAAGACCGATGTGAACGAGGTCCTGAAGGAGGGCGGACGCTCCGGCTCGGCTGGGATTCGGGTCAAGCGCTGGAGCGGCGTCCTGATCGTCGCCGAGCTCGCGCTCACCGTCGTGCTGCTGGCGGGAGCCGGCTTCATGATGCGCAACTTCATGAACCTGTACCGAATGGACCTGGGGATCGAAACCTCCCATTTGATGACGACGTCGCTGGCGCTGCCCGATCGCAAGTACCCGTCGCTGGAACAGAGGCTGGCTTTCTATCAGCGCCTCGAAGAGCGGCTGCAGACGAGCGGCAAGATCCGCGCGGTCGCCGTGGCCAGCAACATGCCCATGGGCGGCGGCTTTTCGAGACAGCTGGCCGTCGACGGCCGGCCGTTGGCCGCCGGAGAGCAGACGCCGACCGTGACCATGCTCACGATCGATCCCCAATACTTCGAAACCGTGGGTCTGACGCTGGTTCGCGGCCGCAACTTCACTGCCGACGATGGCAGCGCCGGGCACGAAAACGCCATCGTCAACCGCCGGTTCGCGCAGATGCACTTCGCGAACGAGGATCCGATTGGACGCCGCATTACCTTGACGATCGATCTGGCCGGCGGCGCGCCGCCGACCGGCGGCATTCCGTTGTCCTTGACGGCCACGATCGTCGGCATCGCCCCGAACGTGCGCCAGCGCAACTTCGATCAGGCCGAGACCGACCCGATTGCTTATCTTCCGTTTCGCAGCGATCCGCGAGGGTTCATGAACCTGGTGGCACGCGCGGACGGGGATCCATCGGCACTCATTCCGGTGTTGCGCGAGGAAGTGCGGGCGATCGATCCGGACCTGCCGCTGTTCAACATCCGCACGATGGATCAGAATCTGGCCCAGCAGCGCTGGCCGTTCCGCATTTTCGGGACGATGTTCGCGATCTTCGCGGTCATCGCGTTGCTGCTCTCCGCCGTCGGCCTGTATGCGATCACGGCCTACTCCGTGACCCAGCGCACGCAAGAGATCGGCGTGCGAACCGCGCTCGGCGCCCAGTCGACGCAGGTGATGTGGATCTTCGTCAAGCGAGCGGCGCTGCACCTCGCGATTGGCCTCACCATCGGGGTCGCCGGCGCGTTCGGCGTGGGCCAGATTTTCAGCGCGTCGCAATTGTTGATTCAGACCAGCCCGCGCGATCCGCTCACCATCGGGTCAATCGCGCTGCTGCTGGCGGTCGTCGCGATCGCGGCAAGCATCTGGCCGGCGAGAAGGGCGACGAAGCTGGATCCGCTGATTGCCCTCAGGCGCGATTAGTTGATGGCACGGACGTTTTACGCTGCCGATTCCTGTTCGCTGTCGCCCGCCAGCAAGTACAGCACGGCCATCCGCACGGCGACGCCGTTGGCGACCTGATCGAGGATCACCGACGCGGGTCCGTCGGCGACTTCTGACGCGATCTCGACGCCCCGATTGATTGGACCGGGGTGCATGATGATCACGTCGGGCTTGGCGAGCGTCACGCGTTCTTCGGTCAACCCGAAGGTCCTGAAGTACTCGCGGATCGAAGGGAAGTAGCCGCCCTGCATGCGCTCCAGCTGGATGCGCAGCATCATCACCACGTCCGCATCCTTCACCGCTTCGTCGATGCGCGTCGTCACGTGCGCGCCGGCCTGGGCGAGGCCGGGGGGAATCAGCGTTGACGGGGCGCACACCCACACGTCGGCGCCGAGCTTCGACAGCAGCAGCAGATTCGATCGCAGCACCCGGCTGTGCAAGAGGTCGCCGACGATCGCCACCTTCAGCCCTTCGAGCCGCCCCTTGCGTTCTCGAATCGTGAAAGCGTCGAGCAAGGCCTGCGTTGGATGCTCGTGCATCCCGTCGCCGGCGTTGACGATGCGGGCGCGGCAGATGCGGGACAGCAAGTGACACGCGCCAGCCGACGGGTGGCGCAGCACGATCATGCTGGGAGCCATGGCCTCGAGGTTCATGGCCGTATCGACCAGCGTCTCGCCCTTGACCACGCTCGACGTGGCGATGGCGACGTTGAGCGTGTCGGCGCTGAGCCGCTTTTCGGCAATCTCGAACGACGTCCGCGTGCGTGTGCTCGGCTCGAAGAACAGATTGATGACCGTGCGGCCGCGCAGCGTCGGGACCTTCTTGATGGCGCGCTGCCCGACTTCCTTCATCGCCTCGGCGGTGTTGAGGACCAGCACGATCTCCTCGCGGCTGAGATCCGCGATGCCGAGCAGATGTTTGGTTCGCAGGCCAGTGAGCACGGGCTCGGCAGACGTGACGTCCGTTGAGTTTTGCCGGTTGCCGGCTGCCGGTTGCCGGCTGCCGGTTTCTAGTGCTTCCATGGCTCACTCCTCGACTTGGGCTTGCAGCAGGACTTCGTCCACGCCGTCGATCTCGCGCAGCCGCACCTGCACGCTCTCCTGTCGCGACGTGGGCACGTTCTTGCCCACGTAGTCGGCCTTGATCGGCAGCTCACGGTGGCCGCGATCGACGAGCACCACCAGCTGAATCGCGCGCGGCCGGCCGAAATCGATCAGCGCATCGAGCGCGGCCCGGGTGGTACGGCCGGTAAAGAGGACGTCGTCGACCAGGATGATCGTGCGGTCGTCGATCGAGAAGGGGATCTCGGTCTTCCGGACGAGCGGCTGCGGCCCGACGGCCGCGCGCATGAGATCGTCGCGGTAGAGGGTAATGTCGAGCGAGCCGACGCCGATCGACTCATGGGTGATGGCGTCGACGTCGCGGGCGAGCCGCTGCGCGATCGGCACGCCGCGGCTCCGCACGCCGACGAGGGCGACGTCGGACATGCCGCGATTACGTTCGAGGATTTCGTGGGCGATGCGGGTGAGCGCACGCGAAATGCGCTCGGCATCCATCACAACTGGCATGCATAACCTCTTTGCGAACTCTCGGGTCCGCGTTTAAAGAGACTCCGAGCAGTATATCTCAGTCGTCGGCGATGCTGATCCGTTCGCGCTTCGGTCGCTTCGATACCCGGCGAGGGCTGAAGTCGCCGCCCTGCTTGTGCGTCGGACGCCGTGGCCGCTGCTTGGCCGCGACCGCCTTGATCACCAATCGCCGCTTGCCATCTCGATCGAGCGGTGGCTCGGCCCGCTTGAGCGCTTCATCCAGCAACGCTTGAACCGCGGGCCGATCGAGCTCGGCGGCGTGCTGCACGACGATCCGACGGACCATGTTGCCGTTTCCCTGCAGAAGCTCTTCCGGATCGGGAAGCGTATCGCCCTCGAAGAAGTACACGTTGATCCAACGCGGATACACACCGATCGAGCAGATCACGTCGGACGGCCGATCGTTCGGACAAAAGCCGATGACCAGCGCCTGATAGTTGTCGTAGACCATCTCGGTTGCTCCCGGAAAGCGCAGACGCATCTTCCGCAGCACCGCTTTGGTGAGGGTCTGCATCTCGGGCATGAACTTGCCGATGAAGCGCGCGAGCTGGACGCTGGGGGAGGCGGGGGGTGCCAACGCCGTCGGTTTTCTGGTTGGGCTGCCCATAGGGCCGAACATACCTCAAGGCACCGGGGGTGCCTAGGGTGGCCAAGTGCCTATGGTGTTCGAGGTGCCTAAGGTGCCCAAGGGTGCCTAGAGTGCCGGCGCCTAAGGTGCCGGGTGCTTGG
This sequence comes from uncultured Acidobacteriota bacterium, assembly GCA_963773045.1. GTDB lineage: Bacteria > Acidobacteriota > Vicinamibacteria > Vicinamibacterales > UBA2999 > 12-FULL-67-14b. Next base: position 24,625 of record CAVYZT010000009.1, read on the forward strand.
GGTGCCAAGGGTGCGGGGCCTCGTGCGTCGACTCCCCTTTCCCGTTCTGTGTTTCAGTCCAATGTTTTCTGTGATTCTGCGCCTCGGTGGCGACCTCCGTTGCCGTCACACGATCTCGGGCCGAAGCCTCCCAAACCCCGTTGCCTGCTCGAACGCGTACGCGAGTTGGAGCACGCCGACGTCATCGCGATGGCGGCCGACGATCTGGATGCCCACGGGCAGGCCATCGGACGTGAACCCCGCGGGAACCGATGCCGCCGGGCGGCAGGTCGCCGAGATCCAGTATGCGGATTTCATCCATGACACGTAGTGCTCCATCGCCTCGCCTTCGATCGATTTGGGCCAATCGACCGAAGCGTCGAAGGGCGGCACTTGATTGACCGCGCAGAGCAGGAACTCGTACGTGTCCTGGAATCGCCGCACGCGCTCGAGGAGCTCGGCATGGCGGAGCATGATCCGGCCAATGTCTGCCCCGCTGAACCGCGCACCGGCTTCAATGTCCCAAATCGCCTCGGGCTTCATCCGATCGCGATGCTCGGCCAGCAGTGGCCCATTCACGATCCAGCTCATCCACGTCCGGATCGTGATGAAGACCTCGTCTGCATCGCTGAGGTCGGGGACGGCGTCTTCGACGATGCAACCGAGCTGTTCGAAGGTGGTGCGCTGAGCCGCGAGCACCGACCGCACTCGCCGATCGAGCGGCAGGCCGCCCAGGTCGGGACACCACGCAACTCGCACACCGGCAAAGTCTCGATCGAGCGGTTTGAGAAACCGCGCGGGGTCGGAGGGATGACACCCGGGGTCACGCGCGTCCGCGCCTGACATCACGCTCAGTAGATAGGCCACGTCCGAAACCGAGCGCGCCAGCGCCCCCTTGACCGAAAACCCGAGCAGCGGCAATGGCGTCGGTGCGTTGGGCACAACGCCAACGGTCGGACGCAGCGCGACCACGTTGTTGAAGTTGGCGGGGTTGCGCAGCGATCCCCCAGATCGCCGCCATCGGCGATCGGCAACATGCCCGACGCCAGCGCGGCGCCTGCGCCACCGCTCGACCCGCCCGCGCTCTTGCTCGGGTCGTACGGATTGCGGGTCGTGCCGTACACAGCGTTGTAGGTGTGCGAACCCATGCCGAACTCAGGCACGTTCGTCTTGCCGATGGGGATGGCGCCGGCCCGGCGCAGCCGCTCGACGATGACCGAATCCTCGTCTGGCATGAAGTGCCGGAAAATCGGCGAGCCCTTCGTCAATGGAAACCCGACTGCCGCTTCAAGATCCTTGAACGCGATCGGCAGGCCATGCAGAGGGCCGACGCGCTCGCCACGCGCCAGCCGCTCGTCGGCGGCGCCGGCCAACGCCAGGCATTCGCCATCGTCGAGCTTGGCGACGATGGCATTGAGGCGAGGGTTGAGGCGCGCGATCTGCGCCAGGTGGGCGCTCATCACCTCGCGCGCTGAGACGGCACGTCCGCGAATCAGACTGGCCAGTTCCTGCGCGCTCGCAAAGCACAGTGCGCTTACAACCACTTCGCCTGCTTGAAGCGATAAACGAGATAGATGTCAGCGATCACCATCGACAGCAGCGCCAACGGATAGCCAAAACGCCAGCCAAGCTCGGGCATGTGCTCAAAGTTCATCCCATACACGCCCGCCACCATGGTCGGAACCGCGACGAGCGCCGCGTACGCGGCCAGCCGTTTCGTCACCGCGTTCTCTTGCAGTGTGATGAGTGACAGGTTCACCGAGATGGCCGTCGCGACCATATCGCGCAGGTTGTCGATCATGTGCTTGGCACGGACCAAATGATCGTAGACGTCGCGGAAGTAGTCCTGGAGACCCGTGCAAATCGGCGGGACGCGGCCGCCGTGAAGTTTCCCAGCCACCTCGAGCAGCGGCACGATGGCATGATCGAGGATCATGAGCTTTCGCTTCAATCCGTAGAGCGCTTCGACCTGCGTCCGGGTGTTGGCCTCCGAGAAAATCTGCGCTTCGACCTCTTCGATGTCCTCGGTCAGGGCGTCGAGAATCGGAAAGTATCGATCGACGACCGTGTCCATCAGCGCATACAACACATAAGCCGGACCGTGCTGCAGCAGCTCCGGCTCCTGTTCACAGCGGCGTCGAACCTCGGAGAAGCCCAGTTGCGCCTCGCGACGAACGGAGATGACGTACTGGGGACCAATGAAGATGGCGACCTCTCCCGTCGTCAGGTCTTCGCCCGACGGCTCGACCATGTGCAGCACGACGAACAACGAGGGGCCGTACTCGTCGATCTTCGGACGCTGGTGGCCGTGCTGCGCGTCTTCGACGGCAAGCTCGTGGAGATCGAATTCCTCCTGGAGCGCCGCCAACTCCGATGGCTCAGGATCCTTCAACGCGACCCAGACGAAGCAGTCGGGTCGGGCCAGGTATTTCCGAATCTCGCTCAGCGGAATGTCGGCGAGACGTTTGCCGCGCTCGTACGCAACGCAGTTGACGACCATCCGGCAAAAACTCTACCGCACTCCTCGCAATTCGCTATTCGCTATTCGCCGTTCGCGCGTCGGCACCAAGCACGAACGCTTGGCACCGTGGCACTGCGGCACCACCCCTTGGCACCTCAGGCATCCCAGGCACTTTAGGCACCCTGGAAAGCGGCCTCGATGACGGCATCGAGATGCGCCGCCGCGCAGTCGACATATGGGAAGTCGGTGTTGGACTTGTTGAACAGCAGCGTCAGGTCGGTGCCAGCGAAGACGATTGCCTCCGCCCCGTCGCGCGAGCAGAGCTTCTGGGCGAGGCGCGTCAGGGAGTGGTGATGCTCAGGCAGAGCGCGGCCGCTGCGCGCGAGATCAGTGTAGGTGGTGTGCACCATATCCAGCTCGTCAGGCTGGAGCGCAACGAGCTCCACCGCGTCGAGAGCGCCGCACAGTCCGGTCTGCATCACAAAGCGGGTTCCGAAGAGCGCCACCCGGTGCAGACCGCGATCCCGAATCGCGGCCTGGGTGGTCGTGAGGAGATTGACGATCGGGAGCCTCGAGATCGCCTCGAGTTCGCGGATGCAGAGGTGCGGAGTGACTGCCGGGATGACGGCCAGCTCGGCGCCTCCGGCTTTCAGGCGATCGATGATCGCGGCCAGATACGCGGCCAACCCGGGCTTGTCATCTGCCTGCGCATGCTCGAACACGCGCGTCATCTGCGCGTGCACCATCGTCAGCTCGAGCCGGCTACCCCGAGCCTCGTGCGCGCGCGCCAGCGCGTCGTAGTAGTGAATCGCGGCGCCAACTCCCAGGCCGCCGACCAGGCCGATGCATTTGGGCATTGTTTCTTCGCTATCCGCTGTTCGCTTTTCGCTTTTCGCTGTTCGCCTTTCGCTTTTCGCTTTTCGCTTTTCGCACTCTTAGCACCAACGCCCTCGCACCCTTGGCACCCCTGGCACCCTTGGCATCCCTGGCACCCCTGGCACCCTTGGCACCCACCCCTTGGCACCTTTGGCACCTGGCACCCACCCTTTGGCACCCCCTGGCACTTGGCACCTTTGGCACTTGCTAGCGCCCGTAGGAGGGAATAAAGGTAACCGGATTCTCCGCCGTGAACGCCTGCTTGAAGATGTCCGTCCTCGCCTGTCCCACCATGTCGGCGCCAACGGGAACGCCCAGGAAGTAGAGGACGGTGGGGGTGATGTCCACGAGCGTTGCCCTTGCGGGACGGCCGGGCGCGACCGACGAGCCGAATGCCAGCACGAACCCATCGGGGGCGCGTTCGTGCGTGCCGCTGATCTGCGAGTTACCTACTGCCATCTCGAGCAACCGTTTGCCGGGGCTGAGCGGCTCCATCCCGAACGCAGAGACGACCAGCAGCAGGTCGTCGGGGGCGAGCTTCTCCATCTCGCGGCCGACGAGCGTGTCGATGAAGGTGTAGTACTGGTCGAGCAGCCCGCCAAACCGGCGACGCTCTTCGTCGGAAACGTCTCCGAAGGCTGATGGATCGGCGTAGCGCAGGAACAGATGTCCAACCGCGTCGATGCCTGGGAACCGCGCGGCGAGAAACCGCGGCGATCTCGCGCCAAGCGCGTTCAGCAATTGCAGATGGACGCGATCGGCGATCACTGGCGCAGGGTCGCGGCCGATATCGTAGTCGTTGCTCGGCTGCGGCGCGCCAAGCGCCGAGACCAGCGCGACCGGATCGGGCACGACCGGCACGGCAAGCGCCGCTTGCGCGTCGGCAAAAAGGGCAGGCGGCCAGATCCCCTTTGATTCGTCCTCGGTCCCGCCCCCCAGCAATTCATGGAACGTGTCGCTCACGAGGAAGCCGTTCACCTCCGGCGCCGGATGCGTGAGCGGCCACCCGATCACGCCGACCCGAACACCCAGATCGCTGAGGATGCTCCAAATCGGCCGCACGGCCAGATCGGCAGCCGTGTGCGGCTCCTCGCCGAGAAAGCCGAATCGGACGAGCGCCTGCGCGAAGCAGTAGTCAGGCAGCATCAGCAGCGACACTCCCCCGGGAGCGCGATAGGACACGGCGGAGCGGATGCCGTTGTGCATCGGCAGCCGGCTGGTCGCGATGGTGCTCCACACCGGCTCGGCCTGGGTCGGGCGCAGTGTCTCCAGATGCAGGACGGCGCCTTGATCGAAGATGCGTCCGATGTTGGGCAGCCGTCCCGCGGCGACGGCCGGAGAGATGGCGTCGAGTGACGCGCCGTCGAACATCAGCATGGTCACGCGGGCGCCGTCGCGTTCCCGATCGAGCTCGGCCGACGGCATGCTCGGCGGCTCGGGGACGGGCCCGGCGTGACCGGGACCGCGAGCCAGAATCGGAGCGGCCACGGACGCGAACATCGTGATCGAAAGGATCGTCGCGCTCATGCGGCCGCCGCGGCGCCTGAGATGCGCGAGTCCAATCAAGAGGAAGACGAAAGCCGCCACCGAGACGAGGCTGGCGCCCACCGACATCCGGGCCGTGGTCGTCGCATCGAGCACGGGGCCAAAGCCGTTGAGGTTCAACCACATGATGGTCGCGCCGCCGGTGGCGGCGATGGCGCACAGCCACGAGAGCACGCGCACGCTCAACCAGCCTGGCGACAGCACTTCGACGGCGAGGATCTGACGCAGCACGATCAGCGCGTAGAAGGCGACCAACAGAATCAACCCGTAGGCAGCCGCGATGGTGAGCGCCAGCGGCAGCAGCGTCCCCGCGTCAATGCGCACCGACGGGTTGACCTGGAAAAACAAGACGGTGAGGTACGCCGACGCGAGGCCTGCCGCGATGACCGAGTTCGACAGCATGCGCAGGTAACGCACGAGTGGATCGTATACTCAGGTTCAACGGGTTCAGCGGGTTCAGCGGGTTCAGCGGGTTCAGCAGGTTCAGCAGGTTCTACGGGTTCTACAGGTTGCGAACAAGGAGCCCGGGAACCCGCAGAACGTGTTGAACCCGTTGAACCCTGCTTGAACCTGCTGAACCTGCTGAACCTGCTGAACCTGCTGAACCTGCTGAACCTGCTGAACCTGCTGAACCTGCTGAACCTGCTGAACCTGCTGAACCTGTTCCCTGATGCCTCCAATCGACATCGCTGCCGTCGTCCTCGCCAACGACCGGCTGTCTGGTGACTACTCGGTTTTGACGCTAGGCGCTCCCGAAGTTGGCGCGCGCACCGAATCCGGACAGTTCGTGATGGTCAAGCCGAGCGGCTCGGACGGTCCGTTACTGCGACGCCCGTTCTCAGTGTTCGAAGTGCTGCGCAACCAGCATGGTGAAGTGACCGGGATCAGCCTGCTCAACAAGCGAGCGGGACCGAGCACGAGCCGGCTCTACGATCTGGAGATTGGCGATCGCGTGGACTGCCTGGGCCCACTTGGCCGGCCATTCACTGCGGTGGCACGGCCAACCGAAGCCTGGATGGTCGCCGGCGGCGTCGGGCTGGCGCCGTTTGCCACGCTGGCTGAAACACTCGCCGGCATGCACACGAAGACGACGCTGTTTTACGGTGCGCGGTCGGCTGGCGAGCTGTTCTACCTGGAGTTCTTCGAACGCCTGGGCGTGCAGCTGGTCCTCGCCACCGAGGATGGCAGCCGTGGAGTGCGAGCACGCATCACCGCTCCGCTCGAAGACGCATTGAAGAAGTCAGAAGAACGAAGGCAGAAGAACGAAGCCGCCGCGGTGATGATCTACGCGTGCGGCCCCGAGCCGATGCTCGCGGCCGTCGCCGCCATCGCCGCCAAGTATCATCAACCCTCGCAAGTCTCAGTCGAGCGGGTGATGGGCTGCGGCCTCGGGGGCTGTTACAGCTGCGTCGTGCCGGTGCGCCACGGCGACGAGCACGCACATCTGGTACGATCGTGCATCAACGGGCCGGTCTTCGACGGCGCCGAGCTGGTGTGGGACTAAATGGAAGGCCGAAGGCCTTGTGCCGGTGCCCCGTAATCACAGCCATGGACCTGTCAGTTCGCATCGGTCACCTCACTCTCCCTAACCCGCTGATCGCGGCGAGCGGCTGCTTCGGCTATGGACTCGAGTACGAGGAAGTCGTCGACCTGTCGATGCTCGGCGGCGTCGCCGTCAAGGGTCTGTTCCTGGCCGAGCGAGAAGGCCATCCGCCGCCGCGCATCGTCGAGACACCAGCGGGCATGATCAACGCGATCGGCCTCCAGGGCATTGGCGTGCATCGCTTCGTCAAAGAGAAGCTGCCGCTCCTCCGCGGCCAGGGCGCCCGGACGATCGTCAACGTTTGCGGCAGCACGCTCGATGAGTATGTCGAGGTCACGAAGGTGCTCTCGCAGGCCGACGGCGTCGCGGCGATCGAGCTGAACATCTCGTGCCCCAACATCAAGGAGGGCGGCATTCAGTTCGGATGCAGCCTCACCGGCACTCACGATGTCGTCAAGGCCGTGAGGAAAGCCACTCACCTGCCGGTGATTCCCAAGCTGACGCCGAACGTCACCGACGTCGCGTCGTTCGCGCGGGCTGCCGAGGAAGCCGGGGCCGACGCGGTATCGCTGGTGAACACGTTCCTGGCGATGGCGATCGACGTGGAGACGCGCCGCCCGAAGATCACCAACGTGCTCGGCGGACTCAGCGGTCCCGCCATCCGGCCGATTGCAGTGCGCATGGTCTGGGAATGCTTCCAGATCGTGAAGATCCCGATCATCGGCATGGGCGGGATTACCGACGCGCGTGACGCGATCGAGTTCATGCTGGCCGGCGCGACGGCTGTCCAGATCGGCACGCAGAACTTCATCGATCCGTTCGTGTGGACGAAGGTCCTGGATGGCCTCACCGAGTACATGACCCGTCACAAGGTCGCGCGCATCAGCGACCTGATCGGCGCCTTCGACCCGACGCCCGCTGAAAAAACGCATGCTTGAGGAACCGGCATCCGGCAGCCGGCAGCCGGCAGACAGTCAAGTGAACGTCAATCCCATCCTCGTCGCGCTCGACGTCGAGTCGGGCGCCAAGGCGCTGGCGCTGGCGGAAACGCTGCGCGGCGCCGTCGGCGGCTACAAGATCGGCAAGCAACTCTTCACGGCCGAAGGACCTGCGCTCGTCCGCCACATGACCGGGCGAGGCGACCAGGTCTTCCTCGATCTGAAGTTCCACGACATTCCCAACACCGTGGCCGGAGCCGTGCAGTCGGCGGTCGCCACCGGCGCGTGGATGATCGACGTCCACGCATCGGGCGGAAGCGCCATGATGCGGGCCGCGGCCGAAGCAGCGGCCAAGAGCGCAGCCGCGGGTCAGGGGAAGCGCCCGCTGGTGATCGCCATCACCGTGCTCACCAGCCTCGACGCGGCGTCGCTTCAGGAGATCGGCGTCAGCCGCAGCGTGCTCGATCAGGTCGTCCACCTCGCGAAGCTGGCCAAGGAGTCCGGACTGGACGGCGTCGTCGCTTCGCCGCAGGAGACACCGGCGATTCGGCAGGCCTGCGGCGACGACTTTCTCATCGTCACGCCGGGCATCCGGCCCGCTGGGCAGGAAGGGAGAGACGATCAGGCGCGCACGCTGTCGCCTCGCGAGGCGATGGCGGCAGGGTCGTCGTATCTGGTCGTTGGCCGACCGATCACGGGCGCCAAGGATCCGCGCGAAGCGGCGATGTCGATCGTCGAATCGCTCGCGGGCTAGAGGAGATTCACGTAGGGGTGCTTCGCGAAGCGCCCCTACACTGATCTACTTGGAAGTGATGACGAAGTGACCGCGGCGGTTCTGCTGCCAGCAGGTCTCGTCTGACGTCGTGCAGAAAGGCGACTCCTTGCCCTTGCTCACGATGTTGACCCGTTCGGCCGGCACGCCCAGGCTCACCAGGTAAGCCTTCACCGCGTTGGCGCGACGTTCCCCCAGGCCCAGATTGTATTCAGTCGTGCCGCGCTCGTCACAGTGGCCCTCGACCGCGACGCGCGTGCTGGCCCAGCGCTTGAGCCAGTTGGAGTTGGTCGAGAGCGCGCTCTGCGAGGCGCTGCTGATCGTGGCTTGATCGAGATCAAAGAACACATCGCCCAACGGCTTCTCCGCGTTCAGTTGATCGAGAGTCTTGCGCGCGAAGATGTCGTCCTCGCTCAACGCCGCAGGCGGCGGAGCAGGCGCGGGTGGTGGCGGTGCTGGCGGTTTTGGTGGCGCCGGTGTTGCCGTCGCTGCGGGCGGTGGCGGCGGTGGCGGTGCCGGGGCCGGCGCCTTCTTCGCGCACGCAGCCGCACCAATAGCCAGCGCCAGGCAGAGCGAAGTTATTCCAGTCATCCGTCGATACACACTCATCGTCATTCCGCTCTCCTGCATCAGGTTGGGGTACGAACCCTGCATTTGGTTGCCGCAGATTAGCGGTTCGCTTCTGCTGGTGTCAACGAATTCCCGACCTGTACGCCGAAGATTCGGAGACCGAGTCGCCGAGAATCCGGCGGCCCGCCGCGCTCGGCGGGGACGAACGTTTCATCGCTCTCGATCGTGAGCAGGCCGCCAGCGGCAGCAACGGCGTCGGCGGGCACATCAACGGTCCACACGCGTGAACTGTCGATTGTGGTCGAGGCGAGTTCGCGGTCACCGGCCACGACTCGCACGCGCGGTGCGCGATCGAAATACCGCATCGGGTCCTCAATTGGGAGAACCAACCGGATCGCTTGGGGCGCACCGACCAATCGAAGAGTGGATTTGTCGCTGGTCCAACGCCAGACACCCAGCGCCGGCGAGTACTCGGCCTCGTTCCACCCGGCGTCGAATCCCCACATCATCGTGTCCAGGTTCTGGACGTCGAACTGTTCGATCGCAGTCGGAATCGCCGCGCCGCCGTTGACCGGCTCCGATTGCACACTGAATTCAGCGAACGCACCTTCGCCACGGAGCGCGCCTGCCGGAATGTCGAAGACGTGCAGGAAAAATCCAGGCGGCGCTTCCCATTCTTGAAACGATCGTCCGTCGATCGCCACGCGGAAGCGCGCGGCCGGCTGGCCGAGCGCGGCCAGGTTGCGCCCGCCGATCAGCAGACGCGCCGGCTCAGAGCGACGGCGAACCCACGCGCTGATCGGCGCGATCGATGGGCCCTTGCCCTTGACTCCCGCCATGCCGGCGGTTTCCGGTGTCAGGGCCCAGCCCTCGCCGGCAAACCAGCCGGGCGCGGCCAGCCGGTACCACCGAACCGCCGAGGGGCGCATCCCGCCAAACGCCGGCCGGGCGACGAGCGGCCACCGGATGTCGGTGACGTCTCGGCGGCTCTGCGGATCGACGAGCGCTAGATCGGAGCGGGCAGGATCGGCGAGCAGCCACAGCGGCTCGGCGTGTCCGTCGCGCCAATACTTCACCCACTCGAGCCACTCCAGTCGCGGCGGCGACGGCAGCTGCGGCTGGACGCCGACGTCTTCGGCTTCGAGCGGCCGCCTGAACGTCTGGTGCAGCGCCAGCGCGCCCGGCTGCGAGCGCGCAGCTTCCTCTTGCATCGCCGCGATCACGCGAACCGTCGGGCTCGGTTCGGCGCCATACGCGACCAGCACCGGCCCCGCTACCGCGACCGACCAGATCGAGATCGCCGCGGCGACGACGGGCGCGGCGGTTTCGGAGGCAAGCGCCACACCGCGCGCCGCCAGAAACGCGACGAGCGGGACGACAGGGAGGGCGTAGCGGACGAAGGCGGTGTCCTGAAACACCAAGTGAAAAAGCAAGTACGGCGCGATCATCGCGATGAGCGCCACCATCGTTCGCCGTTCGCGCCACGCCACCTGCACGAACCCGAATGCCGCGAGGGCAAGCACGACGGTGGCCAGCGCGGGTGAATCCCAGGGATACACGAACGTCCGCACCAGCGCGAAGGCGGCACTGCGAGGTGTGGGGTTGAGATACAGCATGTCGCCAGCGGCAAAGTCCTCGCCGGCCTGGCTGCCGAGCGCCACGAGATAGGACGACAGACCGCCGCTCGCAATGATCAGCGGCACTCCCCACGCAAGAGTGCCAACCGTGAAGCTGATCGTACTGCCGAGAATGGCGCCTGCCACGCCGCGGCCAATGCGATCGAGCAGGACCAGCCCCAGGAGCGGCACGGTGAACCACACCGTCTGCGATCGCACGCCGATGCTGGTCGCCGAGACCAATGCGCCAAGCACGATCATCCGGCCCGACTGCGCCAGGATCTGAGGATCGAGCCGCCGAGTCGACGCGGTGGGCGAGGGCGTCTGCAGCCGCCACGCCCTGAGCAGGCACGCTTGCGCCGCGGCGGCGACGGCAAACCCAGGCAGGTCGCTCATCGGCCGAACGGCGAGATACCAGTACAGCGGGCAGGAGATCGTGATCGCGGTCGCGGCCAGGGCCGTGAGATCGAGCGGCTCGTCTGATGGCGCTGAAAGCGGACCTGCGAGAGATGCGAAGGCGCGGTACAGAAGCGGCACCGCGCAGACGCCTGCGATCAACGACAGGATCGCGAGCGCGCGGGCGTCGATCGACGATGGCGGTGCGCCGCTGATCACATCGAGCGCGCCGACCGCGAGCTTGCCGGCTGCGATGTAGACGGGGTACCCCGGCGGATGCGGCCGGTGCGTGGCCACGTCGAAATGCCGCACGCCCAGCGCAAAGTTCACCGAGTCGATGTCTTCGAGCGAGGTGGCGAGAAACGGAATGTGCGCGAGCGCGAAAACCAAGGCCAGCGCCAGCAGCGATCGTCTTGGCGTCACCAGTGGACTGTAGCAGTTGAATCAGTCGTCGTCGGCATGCAGTTCCGGCCCCGGACTCGCGGGCCGCGACCCTTCGACGTTGCTCAGGGTCGCCCTCAGCCTGGCCGAACGGGCCACAACGGAGCGGCCCTCAGGTCTGCTAGACGGGTCGCAGGCGCAACGCTTCGTTCAGGCTGCCCAGGCGATACCCCTGAAGATCCAGACTGACGTACTGGAAGCCCAGCTCCTTCAGCGCGCGCACGATGGTCGCGTTCACATCGGCATCCAGTGCGCGAGCCATTTCACTGCGCGCGATCTCGAGCCGCGCCATCTCGTCGTGATGCCGGACGCGAAACACCCGGAACCCGAGGTCGCGCAGCACGTCTTCGGCGCGTTCAATCTGTCGCAGCTTTTCGTCGGTGACCGCGTGTCCGTACGGGATCCGCGACGACAGGCAGGCGGACGCCGGCTCGTCCCACGTCTCCATGCCTTGCAGCCGCGAGAGCTCGCGAATCTCGGTCTTGGTCAGTCCCGCTTCGTCGAGCGGACTGCGGACGCCGTGTTCCCGCGCGGCCTGACGGCCGGGCCGATAGTCGCCGCGATCGTCGGCGTTGTTGCCGTCGACGATCACGCGCAAGCCGCGCTCGCCGGCCACCTTCTGCAGCTGGCCATAGAGCTCGTCTTTGCAGAAGTAGCAGCGGTTGGCGGGATTGGCGCGGTACTCCGGCCGATCCAGTTCCGCGGTTTGAATCACCTCGTGGCTCAGTGTGAAGGCATGCGCCACTCGCAGCGCCAGCTGGCGATGGGCGTCGGGGTAGCTCGGACTTTCGGCGGTGACGGCGAGCGCGCGATCGCCCAGCACCTGGGCCGCAGTCACGGCCAGGTACGCGCTGTCCACGCCGCCGCTGAAGGCGACCAGGACCGACTCGCAGTCTGAAAGGATGCGGCGAAGATGGTCGGCCTTCGCCTGCAGTGGGCTACTCGTCGTCGATGTCTTTCTCGTCCTCGTCGTCATTGTCTTCGTCGAGGTCGTCGAGCTCGTCGCTGTCGTCATCGGCCTCGCCCGCATCGTCGTCGCCTTTGACGTCGTCGTCGAAGTCGTCGTCGTCGGCCGATTCCAGCTCGACCGGAGAGTCACTCGACACACGCAACAGGGAGCCGCATTCCGAGCACGTCAACTCGTCGCCGATATCGACGTCGAATTCGTCGACGTCAATTGGTGAATCGCATTCGGGACACGTCGCGGACATGCTCTGACTCCTTACGAGTGTGTACGAATAAAGGAGAACTTACGAATGTGTACGAATAAAGGAGAATTATAAACCGAACTTCCGGAGACGCAGCGCGTTGGCGACGACCAGCACCGAGGCCCCGGAATCGGCGAGCACGGCCATCCACAGCGTCGCCACTCCCGCGACGGTCAACGCCACGAAGGCGGCTTTGAGGCCGATGGCGAGGATGACGTTGTTGCGAATGTTTTCCAGTGTGGCACGACTCAGCTGGATGGCATAGTCCAGTTTGTGCAGATCGTCGGTCATGAGCGCCATGTCGGCGGTCTCGAGCGCGGCATCGCTGCCGATGGCCCCCATGACCAGGCCGACATCGGCAGCGGCCAGGGCCGGCGCGTCGTTGATGCCGTCGCCCACCATCGCCACCGGCCCGTACTCGCGGCGCAGCCGTTCGATGGCCTTCACCTTGTCTTCTGGCAGCAGGCCGGCCCGAATCTCGTCGACGCCGATTTGCGCGCCGACAGCGCGAGCCGTGGTCTCGTGATCGCCGGTGAGCATCGCCACGGTGGTCGCCTGGCCTGAGTGAAGTCGAAGGGTCTGGCGCAGGTCCGCTACCGCCCCCTCGGCACCGGCCCTCGGACGATCGGCCATGCCGATCGCGCCGACGGCGCGGACACCGCGGGCGATGAGGACAGGTGAGAAGCCCGCGGCGACGAGCGTGGCCGCCGCGTCGGAAAGCTCGGGCGTGAGACGGCTACGCTCCGCAAAGAGTCGTGCCGTCCCGCACAGCACTTCGTCGGTGCCGACAACGCCGGACACGCCGAGGCCCGGCCAGGCGCGCACGCTGTGCGCCGTCGCGATTGACAGCTCGCGCTCGCGAGCCTCGCGCGCAATCGCCATGGCCACCGGATGCTCGGCCTGAGACTCGACGCCGGCGGCAATCCGAATCACATCATCGGCCGCGAACCCGTCGAGAGCGACGACGCGTCCGACGCTCAGAGCACCGGTGGTGAGCGTTCCGGTCTTGTCGAACGCGATCACGCGGACCGCAGCCAGACGTTCGAGCGGCGCGCCGCCTTTGATGAGCAGCCCCTGTCGAGCGGCGCCGGCCAGCGCCGACACGATCGATACCGGTGTCGAGATCACGAGCGCGCACGGGCAGGCCACCACCAGGAGCACGAGCGCGCGGTAGATCCACGCGTCGCCAGACGCGCCGCTCACGAAAAGAGGGACCGCCGCGATCAGCGCGGCCGTGGCGACGACGGCGGGCGTGTACCACGCGGCAAAGCGATCGATGAACAGCTGGCGCGGCGCGCGCGCGGCCTGGGCCGATTCCACCTGACGAATGATGCGCGCCAGCGTCGTGTCTTCACGGCGTCGCGTGACTTCGACAGTGAGCGTGGCGTGCCCATTCACCGTGCCGGCGTAAACCACGTCGCCTGGCGACTTCTCGACCGGAAGCGACTCGCCGGTAATCGGCGCCTGGTTCACATCCGACGAGCCGGCCCGCACCACGCCGTCGAGTGGGATCTTGTCGCCGGGACGGACGATCATCACAGCGCCCAGGCTGACGTCTTCGATGCCGACCAACGTATCGCGATCGCCGTGCCGGACCAGCACTTGTGGCGGCGTGAGATCCAGCAACCGGGCGATCGCCCGCCGCGCGCGATCGAGCGTCTGCACTTCGAGCCACTGTGCGAGCGAAAACAGCAGCACGACCATCGCGGCTTCCTCCACGCGATCGATCAGCAGCGCGCCGGTCACGGCGATGAGCATGAGGGCGTTGATGTCGAGCGTGCCGCGGCGGAGCGCGGCGAACGCGCGGCGCGCAGGGAACAGGCTGCCGGCGACTGCGGCGGCGATGAAGACCGGCGTCGCCCACGACGGGCGGATAGCCAGCAGCTCGAAGACGCAACCGGCTACCAGCAACAGCCCGGCGGCCGCGGTCGCGATCCCTCGCGCCTTTGCGCCAGTCGGCTTCGGCGGTTGCACCTCACAGTGATCGCACCCATGGACAGGCGCGCCGGCAGAGGTTGCCGCCGCGTGAGCCGAAGAGGAGGTTGGTGGCGACAAACCTTCCGCCGTCGCGCTTTGCGCTTCGGCGGACCGCCGTAGCCTTGTCGGAGGCTGGTTAGGTTGGTCGATCGCCGTCGTACCGGAACTCACCGGGCGTGACTCCTGGCGCGGGAGATCGAGAAAGGTTTCTCGCCACGGACCCCTTCCTGCACGTGGCGCAGCGTCTGGCGAAAGAGCGCGATGATGTGCCGATCGTCGAGCGCGTAGAAGATCATGCGGCCGTCTCGCCGCGAGCGGACCAGGCGCAGACCGCGGAGCAGCCGCAGCTGGTGGGACACGGCCGACTGGCTCACGCCGAGGACCGCGGCCAGATCGCAGACGCAGAGCTCACCGTGCGAGAGCGCGTCGAGGATGCGAACCCGGGTCGGGTCGCCCAACGCGCGGAACGTGTCCGCGAGCCCTTCGACGTCGTCGCTATTGACCAGCGCCGCGCGCAACCCGGCCACTCGCGCCGGGTCGATATGAACGAGGTCGCAAACGTCGTCGCTGCCCACGGCCTTCATGCTCTCCTCCGGTCTCCGCTGTCACCCCTCGCTATCTGTCCAGATGAACATATGAGCAAGTGTTCACATGTTGGCAGAACGAGGTGACGGGGTCAAGGGAGGCGAACTCACATTGGTTCTGCAGGTTCTGCGCAGGTTCTGCGGGTTCTGCGGGTTCTGCCGGGTTCTGCCGGGTTCTACCGAGACGTTACTAGGAGGCAGGAACCTGCGGAACCCCTGAGGCTTTTGCTCCTAC
Source organism: uncultured Acidobacteriota bacterium (assembly GCA_963773045.1). Lineage (GTDB taxonomy): Bacteria > Acidobacteriota > Vicinamibacteria > Vicinamibacterales > UBA2999 > 12-FULL-67-14b. The sequence goes on from CAVYZT010000009.1 coordinate 39,766, forward strand.
GGCACGAACAACAACCGATGCTGGGTCGCCGCGGAAACCGCGTTTCGCGAGAAGGGCTGGATTCGATATCGGCCCTCGCGCCAGAGGGCGTTTTGATCGAAATAGAACGGGCTCAAGGGGTGCCCCGACTGTCCGGTTGGCAAGACGACGCGCGTTTGGTCCCAGGCGCCGACGTCGAAGATCTGGCGCCACGACGGGTATTCCCACGCGGCAAATGGCCGCAGCCGGTTCCAGCTGATGCGCATCACCGTTGTGCCATCGCCCGAGACCGGCACGGGGCCGCGGCTGAACAGCCACTTGAGCGGCAGCGCGCCGGCCGCGAGCGGATGGTCGAACGATGCCGCGTGAATCACGTCCCAGGCGCGCTTGCCTTCTCCGCCCCAGTCGCGCTGCAGCCGCTCCTCTGCGTCGCGCGCCGCCAGCAGGTAAATGTCGTCGCGCGATTCGCGCGTCTCCGCCGTGCTGATGTCGTCGAACCACGGGGACTCGCGATCGCCGACGATCGCGTACAAGCCCGAAGGGCGCTCGGCGCCGGCCCACTCGTAGAACTTGAGGAAGAGCGGCTCGTCCATCTCGTCCTGGAACGTGCGCCGCCACACCGCATCCTCGAAGGCCTCGTAGAACGACACGATCGGCCGCCCGTCAACCACGTGATCCCAGGTGGCCAACCGCTCGAGCGCGGCGACCGAGGGCGCGTCGGCATTCCGCTGTTTGAGCGCGGCCAGCGTGCGATCGATGTCGGCCAGCACGACGTCGGCCGCCACGCTGTGCCGATCGTTCTGCAGCGCGACCATCGACGCCAGGTCGAAATCCTTCCCGGTTGCGAGCAGACCGTGGAGGCGCGTGGTTCGGAACGGCGCCGCCCAGTCGCGGGCGATCAGTCCTCGGAACCCGCGATCGATCTCGTTGTTCGACGAGGTGATGTAGCCGGTGGACGGGTTGAACAGGCGCGGCAGGTCGTCGGCGTCGATCGATCCGGCCCATTCGCTTTCGCCGTTGTTGCCGTTGGCCGGGAGTGTCCCGTCGCCGCCCGATCGCACTGGCACGCGGCCGGCGGTTGCGTAGCCGATGTTGCCGTCAACGTCGGCGTAGACCAGGTTCACCGACGGAACCGTGAGTGTGCGGACCGCGTTCAGGACCGACGCCCAGTCCGTCGATCGATTGAGCGCCTCGAACGACGCGGCGATATCGCCGCGCAAATCCCAACGAAGCGCATAGGCGCGCCTCTCTTCTCCGGTTCGTCCGGCGGGCGACAACCACGCCGGCGGCGCCTCCCAATCGAGGCCCACGTCCGCGAACACCGGCCCGTGTCGCGTCTTCCAGACTTCGAATGTTTCCGGAGTGGCCCGGCCGCGCACGGGAATCTCAACGGGCGTCACGTCGGCCGTCACCCATTGACCATTGGCCAAGACGCGCTTGCGCTCCACGTCGATGCGCTCGAGGTAGAGGTCCTGCACATCGGCGCCCGTGTTCGTCATCCCCCACGCCACGCGCGAGTTGTGCCCGAGCACGATAAAGGGCGCGCCGGGAATCGAGACGCCGGCGACGTCGAGGCCCGCCGACACGAGATGCATCTCGTACCAGACCGATGGAAACTCGATCTGCAGGTGGGGATCGTTGGCCAGCATCGCACGTCCGCTCTTCGTCTTGCGGCCAGAGACGACCCAGTTGTTACTCAGCCCGCGCCGCGCTCCAGCCGCGAGCCACTCGAGGCCAGGAATAGGTGCCAAGCGTGCCACAGGTGCCAAAGGGGTTGGCGCCAGGGCGAAAGCCGCCCTCGGCCCTCTTTGCACCGACCCTGGCACCGTTGGCACGATTGGCACTCCTGGCACGAAGGAGTTCTGAGTTTCCGGTGCGACGTTCGGAATCACGGTCGGAGCACTCACCGGATATCTGCCGGCCAACTGCTGCGCCTTCTCCTCCCCGAACCGCTCGGCCAGGACCGCGCGGACCAACTCAGCCTGATGATTCTCGGACAGGCGCCACGCCAGCAGCCACGCCACCGACAGCGAGTCGACCGGCGTCCACGGCGCGGGCGTGATCCGCAGCACCTGAAACTCGAGCGGCCGTTGCCGCCCGATCATCGCCGCCGCGATCGCGTTCACTCCGGCCGAATACCGTTCGAGCGCCGCCCGCACCACGGGATTGGCCCGCTGCCACTCCGCTTCTGCCGCAGCCCTCAACCCGAGCGTCACGAATCGCCGATCGACCGGCAGTGTCCGCTCGCCGAAGATCTCCGAGAGCCGCCCCAGCGCGACGCGGCGATAGAGCTCCATCTGCCACAGGCGCTCGCGCGCGTGCATCGCGCCGGCCACGAACCAGACGTCGTCGCTGTCGGCCGCATAAATTGTCGGCACGCCGTGGTTGTCAATGAGGACTTCAACCGGCGCCTGCAGACCAGGCAGGGTGAGTTGGCCGTCTAAAACCGGCAAGGACGCACGCGCCCACCACCAGCCCACGGCGCCTACGATCGTGAATAGGACTGCCGAGAAGAAGAGGACCTTTTTCACGATATCGGGCGAACTTGCCGCTCTCGGACGGTTCGACTAGGATCGGGGGCTTGCGTCACACTAATAGACGCTGACTCAAGAGCTTACATCGTTTTTCTTGCATCGGAGATTCTCAGTGATTGAGGTTCAACACTTAACCAAACGTTACGGCCCGGTAACCGCTGTCGACAATGTGAGCTTCCGCGCAGAGTCGGGAGAAGTCCTGGGATTCCTCGGGCCCAACGGCGCCGGGAAGACCACGACGATGCGCATCATCACGGGCTACATGCCAGCCAGCGAGGGGAAGGCGGTCGTGGCCGGCTTCGACGTCTTCGATCAACCGATCGAGGCCAAGCGAAGAACCGGCTACCTCCCGGAAACCCCGCCGCTCTACCCCGACATGACCGTGCGGGAGTACCTGCTGTTCGTGGCCAAGATCAAGGGCCTGCGGAAGGACCTTCCGAACCGGGTCAACGAGGTCATGAAGAAGACGTGGGTCACCGACATGGCCGACCGTCAGTGCGGCAAGCTGTCCAAGGGCTACCGCCAGCGCGTCGGCCTGGCCCAGGCGATCATTCATGGCCCCGACGTCCTCGTCCTCGACGAGCCCACCGCCGGACTCGACCCCAAGCAGATCATCGAAACCCGGCAACTGATTCGTGAGCTCGCCGGCAGTCACACCATCGTCTTGAGCACGCACATTCTTCCCGAGGTCTCGCAGACCTGCTCCAAGGTCGTGATCATCAACAAGGGCAAAGTGGTCGCCATCGACACGCCAGACGCCCTCACCGAACGCCTGCGCGGCACGGTGACGATGTTCGTCGAGGTCGCAGGAAACACCGACGATGTCGCGCGCACGCTGGGGAACGTGAGCGGCGTCGTGCGGGTAAACGTCGCCGACGCGCGGGAGAGCGCCTCGAGCTTCGAAGTGGACAGCGAGAAGGGCGCCGACGTGCGACGAGCCCTGGCCGACGCCGTAGTCGGCGGCGGCTTTGGACTCCTCGAGATGAGGCCCATGCGCATGAGCCTGGAGGACATCTTCCTCAGCCTGACCACCGAAGAACAGCCCCAGGACGAGGCGCAGGAGCGGGAGGTGGTCAATGCGTAACGTGCTAGCCATCACCCAGCGGGAAATCAAGGCCTACTTCGCCTCGCCGATCGCGTTCATCCTGATCGGCTTCTTCGCGCTGCTCTTCGGCTACTTCTACTACGCGCTGCTGTCGTTCTTCGAACGGCAGAGCATGCAGATGGGGATGGGCATGGGCGGACCGCAGACCATGAACGTCAACCAGATGCTGATCAGCCCGCTGCTGGTGAATGCAACGGTGATTCTGCTTTTCGTGTTCCCGCTGATCACGATGCGGACGTACTCCGAGGAGAAGCGCTCCGGCACCATCGAGCTGCTCCTCACCTCGCCGCTGACTGATCTGCAGATCATCCTCGGCAAGTTCTTCGGCGCGATGACGCTCTACGCGGCCATGCTGGCGGTCACCTTCATTCACGTTGGGCTGCTCTTCCTTTACGGCACTCCCGAATGGAAGCCGGTGCTGACCGGCTATCTCGGCCTGCTGCTGATGGGAGGCTGCTTCCTCTCGGTCGGCCTGCTGATCTCGAGCCTCACCAAGAATCAGATCGTGGCCGCGATGGCCACCTTCGGCGTCTTCCTCATGCTGTGGGTGATCAACTGGATCGGCAGCTTCGTCGGCCCGACCACACAGGCGGTTCTGCAGCACCTGTCCATCACCGAGCACTTCGACGATTTCGCCAAGGGCATCGTCGACACGAAGCATCTCGTCTACTACTTCAGCTTCATCGCCTTTGGCTTGTTCCTCACGATGAAGTCGGTCGATAGCGAACGGTGGCGAGGTTAGCCATGATGAAGAACATCGTCAGCATCATCGGCTGGATCGGCACCGCGCTCGTCTTCGGCGCCGTCGCCGTGCGTTTTCTCAGGCCCGAATGGAATCAGTACGCGTCCTATGCCGCGATGGGCGGCCTGGCGTGCGTGCTGATCTATATGGCCGGCCAGTGGCGCGACGTCGCCACCTTTTATCAGGGCCGCGGCGCCAGGTACGGCACGTTGTCGATCGTGTCGATCGTGGTCTTCCTCGGCATCCTCGCCGCGGTGAACTACCTCGCGACGCGGCAGAACAAGCGGTGGGATTTGACGGCCAATCAGGTGTACAGCCTCTCGGACCAGTCGGTGAAGCTGCTGCAGAGCCTGAAAGAACCGGTCAAGTTCACGGTCTTCGATCAGCAGGTCAATTTCGATCGATTCAAGGACCGGTTGAACGAGTTCACCTACCATTCGAAGAACGTGTCGGTGGACTACGTGGACGCCGACCGTGAGCCGACGCGCGCCAAGGCGGCGGGAATTCAGTCGTACGGCACCATCGTCGTCGAGTATCAGGGCCGGACCGAGCGCGTCACGAGCACCAACGAGCAAGACCTCACCAACGCGCTCGTCAAGGCCGTGACCGGCGCGACGCGGAAGGTCTACTTCACGTCGGGACACGGCGAAAAGGACACGGCAGGCACCGATCGGATCGGCTACAGCGCCGTCTCGCAGGCTTTGACCGGCGACAACTACGGCGTCGAGCGCCTCGTGCTGGCGCAACAGCGCAGTGTCCCGGCCGATGCGACCGTCGTCGCCATCGCCGGCCCGCGAACCGATTTCCTGCAGCCGGAGATTGACGCGCTCAAGGAGTACGTGGCGAAGGGCGGCAAGGTACTGGTCCTGATGGATCCGCCGGAGAAGGGTCAGACCGATCAGCCCAACCTCGCCGCATTTCTCCACGATTGGGGCATCGAGGCCAGCAATACCATCGTCCTCGACACGAGCGGCATCGGCCAAATGCTCGGCACCGATGCTTCGGTGCCGGTGGCCGCGAGTTATCCGGCTCACCCGATCACCGATCGGTTTCAGTTGATGACGGCGTATCCGGTGGCGCGAGCGGTCACGCCGGTCGATGGCGGTGTCAACGGGCATACGGCGCAGCCTCTCGTGCAGACGAGCCCGCAGAGCTGGGCCGAGGCCGACATCGCGTCGTTGACGTCCGGCGGGCGCGTGTCGTTTGACGCGTCGAAGGGCGACAAGCAGGGCCCGATCACATTGGGCGCGGCCGTCTCCGCGCCGGCGACCGCGACGCCGCCTGCGCCTGCCGCCGATCCGAACAAGCCGGCGGACAAGCCGGAGCCCGAGACCAAACCCGAATCGCGGGTCGTCGCGCTCGGCGACTCAGACTTTGCCGCGAACGCGTTTCTCGGGATTCAGGGCAACCGCGATTTCTTCATGAACGCCGTGAACTGGCTGGCGCAGCAGGAGAACATGATCGCCATCCGTCCGCGAGAGCCTGAGGATCGACGGATTACGCTCACCGCGGATCAGCAACAGCGCATCATGCTGTTGTCGATCTTCGTCATCCCCGGGCTGGTATTCGCGTCCGGTGTCTACACATGGTGGAAGAGGCGATGACACAGATGACACGGATTGATCCAGGGCCACAGATGACACAGATGACACAGAAGGGTTTGTAGGAATGCGCGGTCTCACCTCAACACTGATTCTGGTTGTCGTCCTCGCCGGGCTCGGCGGGTACATCTACTTCGTCGATAACAAGCGTACCGAGGCTGGCAACGACGGCAGCCCGGCCAAGTCGAAGGTGTTCACCGTCGAAGCAGACAAGATCGAGGAGGTCCGGCTCACTTACAACGGTGAGACGAGCCTGCTGCGCAAGACCGACGGCGCCTGGAAGATGATCGAGCCGGTGGCTGCCGACGCCGACGCCACCGAATCGGGCGGACTGACCACGTCCATCGCCAACCTCGAGCTCAATCGTCCGCTCGACGACAGCCCGAAGGACCTGGCCGCCTACGGTCTCGCCAAACCGCCGATGGAAGTGTCGTTCAAAGCGGGAAGCGTCACCGGTCAACTGGCCATCGGCGACAAGACGCCGACGATGGGCGACATGTACGCGATGAAGCCCGACGAGAAGAAGGTGTTCCTGATCTCGTCGTTCCAGGAAAGCAACTTCAATAAGAAGCCGTTCGACCTGCGGGACAAGAAGATCCTCAAGTTCGATCGCGACAAGGCCGATTCGCTGACGATGGCGCGAGGCACCGAGTCGATCGAGCTGGCGCGATCGGGCAGCGAGTGGAAGGTCGTGAAGCCGGTGGCGGCGCGAAGCGACTACAGCGGCATCGAAGGCCTGCTGAGCCGATTCGCGAGCTCGAACATGGCGAAGCTCATCGAGGACGCGCCGAGCGACCTGAAGAAGTACGGCCTCGACAAGCCGACGCAGACGATCACCATCGGCACGGGCAGCGCGCGCACAGTGCTTCTGGTCGGCAACACCGACAAAGACGACGTGTACGCGAAGGACAACTCACGGCCGGCCGTCTTCACGCTCGACCCGACGCTGCGCGACGATCTCAAGAAGAATTTCAGCGAGTATCGAAGGAAGGAATTCTTCGAGTCCCGGTCCTTCAATATCGATCGGATGCGGATCACCGGCGCTGCGCCGGGCGGTCCGAAGGTCTACGACTTCGAAAAGGTCAAGGCCGGCAAGCCGGGCGATCCCGACGTGTGGAAGGTGACGCCGCAGGGCGGCGCCGTTCATGACGTTCCCCAGACCGCCATGGACGATTTGCTCGGTCGGCTTTCAGGTCTGAAAGCGGAGTCGTTCGTCGAGGCGAAGACGAAGACCGGGCTGGACAAGCCCGAAGTCGTGGTCGAGTTGAGCTACGACGGGGGCAAGTTCGAGCGCGTCCGCGTCGGCAAGGTCGGAACCGACGCGTTCGGCGCCCGCGAAGGCGAGCCCGGCGCCGGCAAGATCGCGACCGCCTCGATGGGCGATCTGCTGAAGGCGATCGATACGACTGTGATGCCGCCGCCACCGCCGCCGCCTGCCGCGACGCCGCCGCCCGCGCCAGAGAAGAAACCGTGATGTTCGGGCGCCGGTTCGTTGCGATAGCGACGATCTCGGCGCTCGCGGTCGCTTCAGGCTGCGTCTCCAGGACGGCGCGACCCGAAGCCCCGACGCGGCCTCCGCTCGAACAGCTTCGCCACGACCTCACGGCAATCTTCAACGACCCCGTCATCGATCATGCGCAGTGGTCGGTGGCGGTGACTTCGATCGCTCGCGGCGATTCGCTATTCAAGCAGAACGCCCAGCGGCTGCAGGTTCCGGCCTCCAACCAGAAGCTCCTGACCACAGCCGTCGCTGCCGACCGCCTCGGCTGGGAGTTCCGGTATACGACCACCGTCTCCGCGACCGGCCCGATCGAGAACGGTGTGCTCGAGGGCGACCTGGTCGTGGCGTCCGACGGCGATCCCACAATCAATCCCCGCCACGCGGCCCGCGTCGCCATCTTCGACGAATGGGCGCGGCAGCTCTGGGACCGGGGCATCCGTCGCGTCTCTGGCCAACTGATTGGCGACGACCGCGACATCGCCGAACCCGGCTGGGGGCTTGGGTGGTCCTGGGACGACATCCCGCTCGGCTACGGCGCGCCGGTAGGTGCGCTTCAGTACAACGAGTCGCAGGTCGAAGTGAGAGTGACACCGGCGGCCGAGCCGATGGACCGCGCCTTCGTTGCCGTCTCTCCAACACTCAGCGGATTGATCGTGGACGAGCGCGTCGTCACGGTTGCCGTCGGAGGCGAGACGCGCATCGACCTGCAGCGGATGCAGGGATCGAACGTCCTGGTCGTCAGCGGACAGATCGCCGCCGCAGGACCGAGCGCGGCGGAGCTGGCGGCCGTCGCCAACCCGACGCAACAGTACGTCAACGCCTTTGCCAGCGCTCTGGCACGTCACGGAATCGTCGTCGCCGGCGGCGCATTGGACCGGGACGATCTGCTGGTGCCGCGAGAATGGCATTCAACCGCGACCTTGATCAGCGATCAGTCGCCTCCGCTTTGGGAGATCGTCGCGGTCACTCTCAAGTTCAGCCGCAACCTGTATGCCGAGACCTTGTTGAGATCGCTTGCAGACCACAGTCCGCACTCCACAGTCGGCAGTCCGCAAACCGCTGAAGCTGGATTGCGGATTCTCCGAGAAACTTTGCTGTCCTGGGGCATCCCGAACGAAGGCTATCTGGCGAGAGATGGATCGGGCCTCTCGCGCTACGACTGGATCAGCGCCGACACCATCACGCAGTTGCTCGTCCACGCAGCCAAGGATCCCAAGCTCGGCGATCGCTTTCGTGACGCCCTGGCCGCGCCTGGTGAACCGGGCACGCTGGAGTCGCGGATGGTGAACACGCCACTGCAGGGTCGCGTATGGGCGAAGACGGGATCGATGTCACAGGTGCGCTCGCTATCCGGCTACGTCACAACCGTCGCGGAAGAGCCGCTCGTGTTCTCGATCCTCGTCAACGGCTTCCGCGTCCCAGGACGCGACATCGACGCCGTGATGGATCGCGCGCTGGCCAGGCTCGTTGAGTTTCGCAGGTGAGCAGTCTGGAACACTGGAACACGCTCATGACGCCCTGAGCCGTTCGTGCGACGATGGTGACGATGAAGTTCGGCGCTTCTGGTTGGCGGATGCCGGCGGCCCTGTTGTTCACGATGAGCGTTGGTTGTGCGTCGATTCCCACGCAGCCCAGCCCGCTGCCCCTCGGCAAATCGTTCGAGTTGCGCGCCGGCGCGTCCGCGACTGTTCAGGGTGGGTTGACGATCGTCTTCGAGCGCGTCGCCTCCGATTCGCGCTGCCCGATGGACGCGCTCTGTGTGTGGGCCGGTGACGCGACGCTGTCATTGCGGTTGTCGGCATCAACCGGCCAACCGGCCATACGCGAGCTGCACACCCAAGACAGCGGCTCGGAACTGTCGTACTCGAACTGCACCATCGCGCTCATCGGCCTCGCACCGTATCCGCGCTCAGATCGGCCGATCCAGGCCAGCGATTACGTCGCTACCTTCTCTGTCGCCGGGTGCTGAACCCTCAGCTCACGTGTGTCCGCGAGAACTCGAGTTGCTTTCGCCTACACCGATCCCGCGACGGCTGTAGGCCAGTGAACCAGGCATAATGAGTCATGACACTCATCATGCGGACGTCGATCGGATTGGCGCTGACGGCCGTGCTGGCAGTGCTCGCCGTTCCAACCGGCGCGCAGACCGTCGAGACGGGCCGCGCCATGCGCGAGAAGCTCACTCACTCGCAGCGGATCCTGGAGGCGATCATGACGAGCGACTTCGCGTTGCTGGATCGGGAAAGCGCCGCGATGGTCCGGATGACGGAGTTGCCTGCCTGGTCGGTGTTGAAGAGCCCCGAGTACCTGCGCCAGAGCGCCGCCTTTGTTCGCGCCATCCAGGATCTCCGGGACTCGGCGAAGGCTCGCGACCTTGACACTGCAGCGTTGAACTACATGTCGTTGACCTTGACGTGCTTCCAGTGTCACAAGCACATCAAGGGTATGCGGATCGCCGGCAAGTAGGCGTCCCGGCTGTCCGACGTACTGCTGTCGGTGCCCGGCGAAGACGGCACGCTCGAGACAACGGCCTCCGTCTCCCCGGCCGAGACATCGACGCCGTGATGGATCGTGCGCTAGCGCGCATCGTCGAGTTCCGGCGCTAGGTCCTTCGACGATGAGTCACACGGAATCACGGAAACACAGAAACACCGAATGCAAATGGCTAAATGTCTTTCCGTGCTTCAGTGGTTCTGTGTTTCAGTGTCATGCATTAAACCTATGAAGCCGATTTGGCGTGTCGCACTGGTGGTGGCCACAGTGCTGCTGGTCGCGTGTGAATCGAAGCCCGCCCCTTCGGCTCCGGCTGCTCCGCCACCATCGATTGCCATCCCCGAACTCCCGGCGCTGACTCAGGAGAGCGCGTCAAATTTCGCGCAGATCACGCTCAACTGCGTGCAGAAGGAGTATCCCAACTCTCCCGGGTTCGTGCTCAACGCCCCGCACGACGTGCAGGCGCCAAACCGCGTGCATCCCGCGTTCTATGGTTGCTACGACTGGCATTCATCCATGCACGGTCACTGGATGCTCGCACGTCTGCTGCGGCTCTTCCCCAACCTGCCGGAACGGGATCGCATCGTCCAGGCGCTCAATGCGAATCTGACGCTTGCGAACGTCAAGACCGAGGCGGCGTACTTCACGCGGCCGGGCACGCAGGCGTTCGAGCGAACGTACGGGTGGGCCTGGACGTTGAAGTTCGCCGAAGAGCTGCACCGCTCCTCATCGCCAGAGGCCAGGCGGTGGCTCGAGAACCTGAAGCCGCTATCCGATACGATGGCGAAGCGCTATCTCGACTTCCTGCCGAAGCAGACCTATGCGATTCGCACTGGTCTGCATCCGAACACGGCATTCGGCCTCGCCTTTGCGCTCGACTACGCGAAGACGGTCGGCGACACTGCGCTGCAGGACCTGCTGATCAAGCGGAGCACCGATTACTTCGCCAGCGACACCGACTACCCCGCGAAGCTCGAGCCCAGCGGCTCCGACTTTCTGTCACCCACCCTGGTCGAAGCCGACCTGATGCGGCGAGTGCTTCCGCCGCCGGCGTTTGCGGATTGGTTTCACAAATACCTGCCACAGCTGCCGAATCGCGAGCCCAGGAACCTGCTCGAGATCGCGGTCGTGACCGATCGATCCGATCCGCAGCTCGGCCACCTCGACGGCCTGAATCTCAGCCGCGCGTGGTCGATGCGGCAGATCGCCGCGGCGCTGCCGGACGCCGATCCGGCGCGGGCAGTCCTGGCTGCGGCCGGGCACACGCACGCGATCGACGCGCTGCAGCATGTCGCCACCGGGCACTATGAAGGCGAGCACTGGCTCGCCTCGTTCGCCGTCTACTTGTTGACCGAGAAGTCGTAGAAGGCAGAAGGCACAAGGCAGAAGGCAGAAACCAATGGGGAACGTCACCGATCGCTGTCGCCTTTTCCGGGAGCTCCACGAGTCCGGCTGCTTCGTTCTCCCGAATCCTTGGGACCTCGGCAGCGCGCGCATTCTCGCCGGACTCGGCTTTCGCGCGCTGGCCACCACCAGCGCTGGATTCGCCTGGTCGCTCGGCAAGATGGACAACCACGTGCGCCTGGACGAAGCGCTCGCGCATCTGCGCGCGGTCAGTGAAGGCGTCGAGGTGCCGGTGAACGCCGACTTCGAGGGCGGCTTTGCCATCGCTCCCGAAGGGGTCGCCGTCAACGTGGCCGCCGCGACGGGCACCGGGATTGCCGGCCTCTCGATCGAAGATTCAACCGGCGACGCCACCCACCCGCTGCTCGAATTCACACTCGCCGTCGAGCGAATCGCCGCTGCTCGACAGGCCATCGACGAGAGCGGGACCGAGGTGCTGCTCACGGCCCGCTCCGAGGGCTTTATCGTCGGCCGTCCCGATCTCGACGAGACGATTCGACGCCTGAACGCGTTTGCCGAGGCCGGAGCTGACTGTCTCTACGCGCCCGGCATCCGCACCGCGGAAGAGATCGCGTCGGTCGTCGATGCGGTCGCGCCCAAGCCGGTGAACGTTCTCGTCAACAGCGACTTCACCACGGTTGCCGATCTCGCGCGGCTCGGCGTCCGGAGAATCAGCGTGGGCGGCGCGCTGGCCCGGGCCGCATGGACTGGTTTCCTTCAAGCCGCCAACGAGATCGCCCAGCACGGAACATTCAGCGAGCTCGCACGCGCCGTGACGACTCGCGACCTCAACGGCTACTTCAGCGCTGAATAGGACGGAAAGGACCTGGTCAAGAGCGACGACGAGCCGATCGCCCGCTCCGGAGAGCCAACGGCTCGTCCGGGACTCTTCTTCATAGGCTACACTCACAGCCTTCGCGGACATCTGTTCGAGGCGAACCTCGCATCACGGCGGCTCGCACGGAACGTGGAGAGGTATCTGCGGAGCCCACTTCAGCGCTGAGGGGGAGACATGAAGATCGATGGGACTCGGACGGCGCTCCTGCTCATCGTCGTTGGTCTGCTCGTCACGTCCGCGCGGGCGTCGGCTCAAACCATAGTCGGGCGATGGAAGCTGATTGCCGCCGAGGATCTCCGCGCCGACGGCTCGGTCGCGCGATATCCGTGGGGCCGGCATCCGGTCGGCTCGATCGTCGTGCAGGGCGGATCGTGCTACGTGCAGATCATGTCGAGCGATGTGCCGGCGTTTGCGGCTGAGGGCACGCCGGCCAACGATCAGATGAAGGCGGCGCTCCTGAGCACATATATCGCCTATTCCGGCCCGTGCACGGTGAACGAATCGGAAGGCAGCGTGACCCTCAAGGTCGACGCCGCATGGCGGCCGGACTACGTGGGCACCGAGCAAAAGCGCTTCTTCCGCTTCGACAACGGCAAGCTGATCTTCGGTCCAGCACCGAGCTCGCTTCGCGGTGGTAGCGAGACGCTCACGCGACGTCTCACGCTCGAGCGGCAGTAGCGAGGCGACGGTCATGACGCTGCCGACCCGGCGTACCTTCATCCAGGCTGCCGCCCTCTCGGCGGTGGCGGTGGGCCGGGCGCCGAGAATCTTCCCTGCGCCTTTCGACCTCCTCGTCAAGAGCGGGCGCGTGCTCGACGCCAGCCAAAAGCTGGATCGCGTGATGGACGTCGCGATTGCCAGTGGCCGGATCGCCCGACTCGATGACCACATCGCCGCATCCGAAGCGACCGAGGTGATCGACGCCCGAGGAAAGATCGTGACTCCGGGGCTGATCGACATTCATGCGCACTTGAGCCGCGAGATGCTGCCGGCTCATTGCCTTTCAACCGGGGTAACCGCCATCGCCGATGCCGGCTCCAGCGGCGCCGACAACGCCGGCGAGATCCTCGACATCGCGAAACGGGCGCCGAACCGGATGCGGGTGCTCCTCAATCTGTCCAGGAGCGGCCTGGAAGGGCCGGGAGAGCTCCTCGACTTTGCCAAGGCCGACGCGGCCGCGGCGCGCCGCGTCATCGAATCCAACCGCGACGTCATCGCCGGCATCAAGGCGCGGCTGTCTCGCAATGCCGCCGGCGAACACGACCTCGACGCGATTCGACGGGCGCACGAGGTGACGGTCCCGCTCGGTCTGCCGCTCATGGTTCACGTCGGGCAGACCGTCTCCCCGATGCCCGCGATTCTCGCGTTGCTCCGGCCAGGCGACATTGTCACGCATGTCTACTCCCCGCCACCGAGCAGCATTCTCGACGAGGGGGGGCGAGTGCTGCCCGAAGTGCGAGAGGCGAGACGGCGAGGAATCGTCTTCGACATCGGCAACGGCCGCAACGGGCACATCACATGGGATGTCGCCGAGCGCGCGATGCAGCAGGATTTCCTTCCCGACACGATCTCCTCGGATTTGACGGCACCTGGACGAACCGATCGCGTGTTCGACTTTCCGACCGTGTTGTCGAAATTTCTGATGCTCGGGATGTCGATCAATCAGGTGATGGCATCGGCCACGGCGAATGCGGCGCAGGCCATGCCACCGTTCAAGGCCCTCGGGACGCTTCGGGTTGCCGCTCCAGCCGATGTGGCGGTGTTCGAGATACGGCAAGGTGAGTTCGAGTTCGTCGACAACGTGAACGCGAAACGCTTCGGCCGGCAGAAGCTGTTCCCCGCGGCGGTCATCGCCAACGGCAAGCGCGTGGCATGATGGCGCTCGTACCGGAGCCCAGGATGGGTAGAGTTCTGGTTGCGCTCGTGGTGGCCCTGTGTGCGGGGGCCGCTGTTCGTGCGAGCGGGCAGAGGACAGGAATGACAGCGTTGCTCATAGCGGTCGACCATCTCGTCTACGCCGGACCCGATTTGCCTGCGGCCACCGAAAAGATCGAACAACTGCTGGGCGTGAAGGCAACGCCTGGCGGCCAACACCCCGGCCGCGGAACGCGCAACGCGCTGATCGCGCTTGGCGAGTCGAGCTACATCGAAATCATCGGTCCCGATCCCAAGCAGCCGGCGCCCAATCTTCCGCGCCCGTTCGGCATTGATGGGCTGCGGGAGCCGAAGCTCGTCACCTGGTCTGCCAAGGAGCAGGACCTTTCTGGCCGCGTGAAGTCGGCGGCGTCGAAAGGTGTGACCTTGGGTGCGATCGGCGAGGGCAGCCGGCAACGGCCAGACGGATTGCTCCTGAAATGGACCTATACGGATCCTCGAACCGTCGTCGCCGACGGCCTTGTGCCGTTTTTCATCAATTGGGGTACGACGCCGCACCCGGCGGCGAGTGCTGCCCGTGGGGGGACGCTGATCGGACTGAGAGCAGAGCACCAGAATCCTGAACCCATCCGAGTGGTGCTCGGCCAACTGGGAATCGCTCTTCCGGTGAGCGCCGGAAAATCCGTGGCGTTGATCGCAACCATCGACAGCCCGCGCGGAACGGTCGAGCTGCGCTAGGCCGCAGATAACGCAGATCGCTCCACGGCCGCAGATGACACAGATCGCTCCAGGGCCGCAGATGACACAGATGACACAGGCAGGCTGCGAAGGCCGATGAGCAAGAACCTTCTCGTGCTCGGAGCAACGGGCAGAACGGGTCGCGAAGTCGTCTCGCAGGCGCTCGCTGCCGGGCACAATGTCACCGCGCTGGTCCGTGATCCGCGGCAACTGCCGATCGAGTCGGATCGGCTTCAGGTGGTTCAAGGCGATGTCACGTCGACGGCCCCCACCCTCTCGGACGTCGTGCTCGATCAGGACGCGGTGATCAGCGCGCTTGGCCGTGGACAATCGTTCGAGCCGCACGGATTGATGGAGCAAAGCCTGCCGCTGATCATCGCGGCGATGACCCGGCACGGCGTCACGCGTTTCATTCACACCTCTGCGTTCGGCATCGGGGAGACCTACGCCGACCTGCCGCTATTTCCTCGTTTGTTCGTAAACACTCTGCTGCGCAGGATCTACCGCGACAAGGCCCTCGGCGAAGCGTGCGTCCACACGTGCCATCTCGAGTGGACCGTCGTCTACCCCGCCGGATTGACCAATGGTCCAAGGACCGGCCGCTATCGCATCGGCGAGCATCTGGACCTGCGAGGCTTTCCAACCATCTCGCGCGCCGATGTTGCCGAGTTCCTGCTGTCGCAGGTCACCGATCGAACGTACGTGAGGAAGGGTGTGGTGATCGCGGACTGAGGGAACAGGTTCTACAGTTCTACAAGTTCTACCCTGAGTGGGTGATTGCCGGTTGCCGGTTGCCGGCTGCCGGTTGCCGGATGCCGGATGCCGGATGCCGGATGCCGGATGCCGGATGCCGGATGCCGGTTAAGATGTCCTACCACAGAGGTTTCATCCTATGAAGAGACTCGTCCTCATCCTCGCGGCGCTGGGTGCGTCGTGCTCGTCGACTGATTCGGCCACGACGGCCTCCGCCAACCCCGAAGTCGCCGCATGGGAACGGCGCGCCGAGGGCATCACCATCACGCGCGATGACTGGGGCATTGCGCACGTTCGCGGGAAGACCGACGCCGACGCGGTGTTCGGCATGGTGTACGCGCAGGCCGAGGACGACTTCAATCGCGTCGAGACCAACTACATCAACGCGATGGGCCGGCTGGCCGAAGCCGAGGGCGAGAAAGAGATCTACCGCGACCTGCGGATGAAGCTGTTCGTCGATCCGGAGGACCTCAAGGCGAAATACAAAGAGAGTCCAGCGTCACTGCAGGCCCTGATGAGTGGGTGGGCCGACGGCCTCAACTTCTACCTGCACACGCATCCCGCCGTGAAGCCGCGCGTCATCACGCGGTTCGAACCGTGGATGGCGCTGTCGTTCACCGAGGGCAGCATCGGCGGTGACATCGAGCGCGTGAACCTGACGCAACTCGAGGCGTTCTATGGGAAGTCGCCGGTCACCACGACCGCGGCGTTCGAGCCGCTGGCGCCGCCCGAGGAGCCGACCGGGTCCAACGGCCTGGCGGTGGCGCCGCCGAACACCACCAATGGCAAGGCGCTGCTCTATATCAACCCGCACACGTCGTTCTTCTTCCGCTCCGAGCTGCAGATGACGAGCGACGACGGCCTGAACGCGTATGGCGCGGCGACGTGGGGCCAGTTCTTCCTCTACCAGGGATTCAACGAGCGCGTCGGCTGGATGCACACGTCGAGCAGCGTCGACAACATCGACGAGTACCTCGAGACGATCGTGAAGAAGGACCCGGGCTTCGCCTACAAGTACGGCGACGCCGACCGGCCGGTGCTGTCAAAAGTCATCACCGTGCCGTTCAAGACCGCGACGGGAACGGACAAGCGCGAGTTCACCGTCTACCGCACGCATCACGGCCCGATCGTGCGCGAAGCGGACGGCAAATGGGTGAGCGTGCGGCTGATGCAGGAGCCGATCAAATCGCTGACGCAGTCGTACACCCGCACCAGGGCGCGGAACTACAAAGAGTACCGCGATGTCATGGAGCTGCACACCAACTCGTCGAACAACACCGTCTATGCCGACGCCGACGGCACCATTGCCTACTTCCACTCCAACTTCATCCCCAAGCGCAATTCGAAGTTCGACTGGACCAAGCCGGTGGACGGCAGCAACCCTGAGACGGAGTGGAACGGGGTGCTGGCCATCGACGACACGCCGAACGCGATGAACCCGCCCAACGGATGGATACAGAACACCAACAACTGGCCGTTCTCGGTCACCGGCGCCAACAGTCCGAAGCAGAAGGACTACCCCGTCTACGTGGACAGCGGCAGCGAGAATCCTCGCGGTATTCACGCGATGAAGGTCCTCGACAAGAAGAAGGACTTCACGCTGGATTCGCTGATCGCCGCCGGCTTCGACAGCTACCTGCCGGAGTTCGAGATCCAGATTCCGGCGCTCGTGAAATCCTACGAGCAGACCGCCGCGTCGAGCCCGCTCAAAAAGAAGCTCGCCGAGCAGATTGCGATGCTCAAGGGCTGGGACTATCGCTGGTCGGCGACGTCGGTCCCCACCACACTCGCGGTGTACTGGGGCGACGAGCTCTGGACAAAGGCGACACCGGCCGCGCGCAAGGCGGGCGTGTCGACCTACGAGTACATGGCGAAGAAGGCAACGGCCGCCGAGCGGCTCGAGGCGTTAGCGGCCGCGTCCGACAAGCTCGCCGCCGACTTCGGCAAATGGCAGACGCCGTGGGGGGACGTGAACCGGTTCCAACGGCTGACCGGCGACATCGTGCAACCCTTCAACGACAACGGCCCGAGCATTCCCGTCGCCTTCACCTCGTCTCGATGGGGATCGCTGGCGTCGTTCGGCGCCCGCACGTATCCAGGGACGAAGAAGATGTACGGCACCAGCGGCAACAGCTTCGTGGCGGCGGTCGAATTCGGCGACAAAGTCCGCGCCCGAGCGGTCACGGCCGGGGGCTTGAACGGCGATCCCAAGAACAAGCATTTCAACGATCAAGCCGAGCGCTACGCCACGGGCAATCTGCGCGACGTGTATTTCTACAGGGAACAGCTGCAGGGGCATACGGAAAGGGAGTATCACCCAGGGAAATAGGTGCCAAGGGTGCCAGGTGCCAAGGGTGCCAAGGGGTGGGTGCCAAGGGTGCCAGGTGCCAAGGGTGCCAAGGGGTGGGTGCCAAGGGTGCCAGGTGCCAAGGGTGTGTGCCAACGGTGCCTGGAGTGCCAAAGGTACATTGGGTCCCAAGAGCGCGGAGGCTCAGCATGTCAAAGCTGGCGATGATGCTGATCGTGGGCGCGGCGGTGATCGCGGCGCCGATCCAGGCGCAGACGTCGAAACCGCTCCTGATCTACGTCGTCGATGTCGAGGGCGGCAATGCGACGTTGTTCGTGGCCCCGTCGGGCGAGGCGGTACTGATCGACACGGGCAATGGCGGCGCGGCGGCCACGCGTGACACCGATCGGATCATGGCCGCCGTCAAGGACGCCGGCGTGTCGCAGATCAATCACCTCATCACGACGCACTGGCACGGCGACCACTTCGGCGGCATGGTGGAGCTTGCCAACCGGATCCCGATTCGACATTTCGTCGATCACGGACCGGCGGCAGAACCGTCCGGCGCGGGTCCAGAGTTTCTCCAGAAGGTCTATCCCACGATCTACGCGAAGGGAACGCACACCGTTGTGAAGCCGGGTGATCGAATCACCGTCGCCGGCCTTGATTGGCGCATCGTCACGTCAGCGGGTCAGGCGCTCAAGACGCCGCTGCCTGGCACCGGAAAGCCCAATCCGTATTGCGCGACCTTTAAACCTCAGGAGCCCGACACTAGTGACAATGCGCAGTCGGTCGGCAGCATCGTCACGTTCGAGAAATTCCGCGTGGCGCATCTCGGCGATCTCACCGTGAACAAAGAGTTCGACCTGATGTGCCCGGCGAATCGCGTCGGTACCGTCGATCTGTTCGTGGTCTCGCACCATGGCCTGGACGTCTCCAATTCGGACGTGCTGGTCCATGCCCTTCGCCCGCGTGTCGCGATCATGAACAACGGCACGCGGAAGGGCGGCATGCCCAATGCGATGCGGGTCCTCTACAGCTCGCCCGGTCTCGAGGATCTGTGGCAGATGCACTTCTCGCTGTTGAGCGGGCAGGAATACACCGTGCCGGGCATGTTCATCGCCAACGGCATCGACGAGCCGGCCGCGACCATGCCCGTGGCGCCAATGGCCGCTCCGCAGCCTGGCACGCCAAACTCGCCACCGCCGGTACACAACGGCCCCGCCTACTGGTTCAAAGTGGCGGCGCAGGCGGATGGATCGTTCAGCGTCACGAACGCGCGAAACGGATTCACCAAGAGGTATTGAACGGGCGTCGGCAGAATCTGGTGATGTGGTGAAGTAATGATCGTGCGATCGATCTCACGATCTTTTGATCTGGAGATGTGGCGATCGATGGTGACGATCTATCTCGCGATCGTTAAATCGATCTCCAGACCGTCAGAGACATCATTAGATAGATCATTAGATCGATCAAAAGATCACAAGATCATCAGGTCATCCGATCGATCACCAGCTCACGCGATCACGAGATCACGAGATGGAAGAAGCCTCCCCGACTCTGACGCCGACTGTCAATTACACCGACCCTGAGGCGGGCATTCAATGGCTCACCGACGTCCTGGGGTTTCATCCCGCCGGCGTGTATCGCGATCCGAATGGGAACCTTCTCTTCGCGGAGCTGGTGTGGCGGACGGCCTTCGTCTTCGTCTCGCCGCGCCCTCCGGCCAGCAATCCATCGTCTGCGGCCGGCATCGCGTCGATCGCGCTTGCGGCGATCGACAAGGACGCGTTCAACTGCGCTACGAGAAGGCGGTCGCTGCCGGCGCCGATGTCGTGCGGCCGCTGCACGACAGTCGAACGCCGATGTTCCCTGAGGGCTCCACCGGATTCGACGTGCGCGATCCGGAAGGGAATCTGTGGACTGTTGGAACGTTCCGGCCGAAGTACCCGAAGTAGTCCAGAGGAGCGCGCTTCCGCTTTCCCGTTGCACCACCCCCGGCCGCGCTGATAGCGTGATCGCGAACCCCTAACAAGTAGCGCACACGCAAGCCGTCGCGGCAGCCTGCCCGGCGGCTTTTGCATTTGCCTGCCCTGAGCGAGATTGGCGCGCAGCGGCGAGCACGTCGAAGGGCGCACGAGTGTGTTCATCAAGGAGCGGCCATGACTCAGAAAAGCGAGGCTGATGGTGTGTCGAAATCACGCGTCGTCTACACGATGCCCGGCCTGGAATCGGTTCGCGTAACGCAGGATGTTCAGTTCACGGGCGCTGATGGCGAACCCCTGACGATGGACGTGTACTCATCATCCGAGGCCAGCAATAGCAGCCGGCCGGTCGTCGTGCTCGTGGGCGGCTACTCGGACCCCGGCTTCGAACGCATTTTCGGATGCCGGTTCAAGGAGATGGGATCGACTATATCGTGGGCACGATTGATGGCGGCATCAGGCCTGGTCGCCGTCGCCTCCACGAACCGCCAGCCCGAAGCGGATCTGCATGCTCTCATCAATCAGCTGGCGTCGAGGGCGAGCTCTCTTGGAATTGATGTGGGCAGACTGGGCGTCTGGGCCAGCTCGGGGAATGCGCCCCTCGCCCTCTCGCTGTCGATGAGAACCCGAGCGCGCCGGCCGCAATATATTGCCTTGCTCTATCCCTACCTGATGGATCTCGATGGAGCCACGGAGGTGGCCACGGCGTCGGCGACGTTCCGGTTCGTCAATCCGTGCGCGGAACGCTCGCTGGGCGACCTCGCGGATGATGTCCCGATTCTTATCGGCCGTGCCGGGCGGGATGAGATGGCCGGCCTCAACCAATCGCTCGATCGGTTCGTCGCAGCCGCCCTGTCCGCCAACCTGCCGCTCACTGTCGTCAACCACCCGTCTGGGCCTCACGGGTTCGATCTGTTCGACGATGGCGCAGCGTCCAAACGAGTGGTCCGTGCAGTGCTAGGCTTCTTGGGCGATTCTCTGTAACAGGAGAACAGGCGACGAGAGACAGGAGAACAGGAGATCAGAAGATCAGAAGATCAGGAGCAGGGTCTGGCTCGCGGTCGGCCGGCCGAAGGCCGGCCAGACATGGCGTGTGAATTGGCGCGACGATGAGTCCTCTGGTTCGACGTTCGCGACTCATCGTCGTGCCAGTTCACTCGCCATTGCGGCACTACGTGCCGCACGCGAGCCAGACGCCCTCCTAGTCTCCTGGCCTCTTGTAAATTCTTGGGAGACCTCATTGTCGAATCGGGGCCAGGCCCATCGACTAGCCAGTGTCCAGCAATGACGGACACACGAGGAGAACGATCATGAAGTATCTGTGCCTGATTTACTCGGATGAAGCCATCTGGCCCACCCTGCCCAAGTCTGAAGAGGAAAAGATGATGGCGGAGTATCGCGCGTTTGGCGAGAGCATCAAGGCCAGCGGCCACCTCCTGGCCGGCCATCGCCTGCACAACGTGGACTCGGCGACGACGGTTCGGATTCGGAACGGCAAGGTGTCCACCACCGACGGCCCCTTCGCCGAGACCAAGGAACAGCTGGGCGGCTTCTACATGGTCGAAGCCAAGGACTTGAACGACGCCATCAGCGTGGCTTCTCGGATTCCCGGCGCGAAGTACGGCTCGATCGAAGTGCGGCCGGTCTGGGAAATGTCCGCCTCCGCCGGTTAGGAGCGAGTCGGCGTCATCACAGGAAGTCTAGGGAGATCAGGGAATCAATCTTTGGGCAGATCCAATCTTCTCTCTCCGATCTCCCCGATCTCCCTCTGATTTCTTCCTGAATCTGAGCTCATGAGCGAAGACGCATCGGATTCGGCGCGGGACGCGATCGAAGCGGTCTACCGATCCGAATCGCGCCGCGTGCTCGCCACGCTCATCCGGTTGCTCGGCGATTTCGAGCTTGCCGAGGAGGCATTGCACGACGCGTTCATGGAAGCGATGCGCGTGTGGCCGCGCGATGGCCTCCCCAGTAACCCACGCGCCTGGCTCGTCTCCACCGGGCGCTTCAAGGCGATCGATGGACTGCGTCGCCGGACCCGATTCGACGCGGCGCTGGCCGAGCTGGCCGATCATCTGGATCGGACGGCCGCCGAGCCGGCGATGGAAGAGGAAGAGGACGTCGAGGACGACCGCCTCAGGCTGATCTTCACGTGCTGCCATCCCTCCCTTCCTCCAGACGCACGGGTCGCGCTCACGCTCCGTGAAGTCTGCGGCCTGACGACGGAGGAGATCGCGCGCGCGTTCCTCACGGGCGCGCCCACCATCGCCCAGCGCATCGTCCGCGCGAAGCAGAAGATTCGCGACGCGCAGATTCCGTATCGAGTGCCCTCACGGGTCGATCTGCCCGAACGATTGGACGGCGTGCTCCATGTGGTCTACCTGGTCTTCAACGAGGGCTACTCCGCTTCGTCGGGAGAATCGCTGACCCGTCACGACCTGTCGAGCGAGGCGATTCGTCTGGCCCGGCTGCTGGTCGAACTGTTGCCAGAGCCCGAGGCGGTCGGACTGCTCGCGTTGATGCTGCTGCACGACTCCAGGCGTGCCGCACGCACGTCTCCAGATGGAGAAATCATGCTGCTCGAAGAGCAGGACCGATCGTTGTGGAATCGCGATCAGATCGCGGAGGGGCTCGGACTGGTCCACCAGGCGCTCCAGTCGCGCCGCGTCGGTCCGTTCACGATCCAGGCGGCGATAGCGGCGGTTCACGCCGAGGCCGCTGACGCCGGTGGCACCGACTGGCCGCAGATTGCCGGGCTCTACGATGTGCTGATGCGAATCGATCCATCTCCGGTCGTGGCGCTCAATCGCGCCGCGGCCATCGCGATGCGAGACGGGCCAGCCGCGGGACTGGTCTTGATCGACTCGATTCTGGCGAGTGGCGAGCTCGACGACTATCATCTCGCGCACTCCGCGCGCGCCGACTTGTGCCGCCGGCTTGGCAAGGCAGCCGAAGCGCGCGCGTCTTACGAGCGGGCGTTGCAGCTCGCGAAGCAGGAGCCGGCGCGGCGCTTCCTCAAGAGGCGCCTGGCTCAGCTTACTTCGTGCCCCTCGGCGTGAAGAGCGCCAGATCGATCGCCTCAGCCATCGCCCGATAGCCGGCGTCGCTCGGATGAAGGTGATCGCCCGAGTCGTACTGCGGCAGGAAGCGTCCTGGACTTCCCGGGTCGCGCGTCGCCAGATCGAAATCGATCACGCCGTCATAGGCGTGGCTCGTCCGAATCCACTGGTTGAGCGCCTGTCGCTTCGCCTCGCCCACGGCCGTGAAGTAGCCGGCCCCTTCGAATGGCGTGAGCGTCGCGCCGAGGATTTTGATTCCCCGCGCGTGGGCACGGTCGATCAGCTGTTGGTGGCCGGCGATCAAATCCGCGGCCGTCGGCGTCGGATTCTCACGCGCATTACCGATGTCGTTGATGCCCTCGAGGACAATCACGTGCGTCACGCCGGTCTGCATCATGACGTCACGATCGAAGCGCCCGAGGACGTTCACGCCGGATTGAAACGCGCCTTCATTGAGGACGCGGTTTCCACCGATGCCGGCATTGAGCACGGCCATTGGCGCCGGCAGCGATTGCAGGCGTCGAGCCAGATGATTCGGATAGCGGTTGTTGGTGTCGGGTGTCGAACGCGAGCCGGCGGTAATCGAGTCGCCGACGGCAACAATCGCACCGACGCCTTGCGGCGCCATCACTTCGACCCGGGACAGCAGGAACCAGCTCGGCGTCGTGGCCACGGCTGGAAAGACCGATGCGCCCGCGTGGTTGCCGGTCTCGGAGACGAAGCTGGTCTGCAGGGCGCCGCCAAAGTAGGTCAGCGGCGATGGGTGGTTGGTGTTGCCTGGCAGATAGAGGTCGATCGTCAGGTCACTCATCGGCGGGACGACGAGATCGACCGGGTCGCTGAACAACGTCGCCCCCGCCGGAATCGCCATCGTCGGCTTGCCGCTGAACGACAGCGCACGGTCCGACGCCGCCACGATCGTCGATTCCTTGTCGCGCAACGCGACATGGGCGGCGCCGACGGTGAACGGACTGGTACCAAATGCGTTGCTGAGCACGATTCGCACGCGGCGGCCGCCGACGCTCGTACGCACGATCTGCCGGAGAGTCTGGTTGTTCAAGTGCATGAACGGCGCGGGCGGAGGGGGCGTCGTCTGTCCTGGCGGAACCTGACCGGGCACGGCCGGCAGCGGCAGTGAGGGTGGCGGAGGCGCCTGGGGCCGACCAACGGGTGCTGTTGCCCAGGTGCCGACCCAGTGTTCCGACTGCTGCGCGGGCGTCCGACTGACGGTGAGCGCAACAAGGCCAAACAGCACCGCCGCGACGCCCACCAACCGCCGGCGTCCGATCGATCGAGACATCCGATGCGTCGTCATCAGTATCAGCTCCCTTCGGTAAGAACAGCCTCGCAGGGCGGCTCATCCTATCGCGCTTCGTGCCCTTCGAGTCCTTCCTGTTCGTGCCCTTCGTGCCTTTCGTGCCCTTCGTGCCCTTCGTGCCTTCGCGTCATTCGTGTTTTGTGTCCTTCGTGCCCTTCGTGATCTTCGTGTTCCGAATCCTTCGTGCCCTTCGTGATCTTCGTGTTCCGTGTCCTTCGTGCCCTTCGTGATCTTCGTGGTTCCGTGTTAAGAAGAAGCCCCATGACCCGACTGTTGACGCTCACTTTGATGGTCGTCTCGCTGGCAGCATCCGCTTCGGCACAGGTGGCCACGCCAGCCCCGGAAATCGGCAAGTGCGCGGCGAGTGGCGCGCTTCCAGACCTGGCGTCGCTCCCGATGTGGAACGGGTGGGGAAACGATGCGGCGAACTCACGCTTCCAGACCGAGAAGGCGGCGGGGCTCACCGCGGCTCAGGTGCCCAAGCTCACGCTCAAGTGGGCGTTCGGGTTCGCGGGCGCGAACATGGCGTCAGGCCAGCCGACCGTCGCGGCCGGACGTGTCTTCGTCGGCAACATGAACGGCATGGTGTATTCGCTCGACGCCAAGACCGGGTGCACCCATTGGACCTTCAAAGCCGACGGCGGCGTGCGGAGCGCAATCAGCATCGGCCGCCTCGCGATCGCCAATGCGCCACGCACGGTCGCGATGTTTGGCGACATTCGCGCCAACGCCTACGCGGTCGACGCGCAGACCGGTGAACTGGTGTGGAAGACCAAGGTCGACGACCACGCCTTCGCGCGCGTCACCGGCGCGCCGGCGTTCGCCAACGGCCGCCTGTACGTCCCCGTGTCGTCCTTTGAGGAAGGACCTGGCGCCCGCGCCAACTACCAATGCTGCACCTTCCGCGGCAGTGTGGTCGCGCTCGACGCGGCGACCGGCGCGCAGGTGTGGAAGTCGTACATGATTCCAGAGCCGCCCAAGATCGTGGGCAAGAACTCCGCCGGCACGCCGTTGTGGAAGTCCGCCGGCGCCGCGATCTGGGCGTCGCCGACGGTCGATGCCGCGAACAACACCATCTACGTCGCGACCGGGAACGCCTACACATCTCCCGCGGCGCCCACGACCGATGCCGTCGTCGCGCTCAACATGACCACCGGCGCCATTCTGTGGGTGCAGCAGGCGACTCCCAACGATGCCTTCGTCATCGGTTGCAAGCCCGGCGTCGAGAATTGTCCGGATGACGTCGGACCGGACCACGACTTCGGGAACTCGCCGATCCTGAAGACGTTGCCGGGGGGACGCCGCGTGCTCGTCCTGGGCCAGAAATCTGGCGTGGTTTACGGAATCGCCCCTGACGAAAAGGGCAAGATGATCTGGCAGTTCCGCGCCGGCAAAGGTGGCCCGCTCGGCGGAATCGAGTGGGGCTCGGCCGCCGACGACCGCAACATCTACGCGGCCGTGTCGGATGTGTACGTGATCGGGCCCAACGGCTTTCAGCCTGGGGCCGAAGGGGGTGGGGTGTACGCGATCAGCCTGGCCACCGGCGAGCGCGTGTGGAACACACCGGCGCCGCCACTGACGTGCAGCGGCGGTCCCGGCTGCGCAGCCGCTCACTCAGCCGCGATCAGCGTGATGCCGGGCGCCGTCTTCTCCGGATCGATCGACGGCCACTTCCGCGCCTACTCCACGACGGACGGCAAGATTATCTGGGACTTCAACACGATGCAGCCGTTCGAGACCGTCAACGGCGTCAAGGCCGAGGGAGGATCGATCGACGCTGCAGGTCCGGTGATTGCCGGCGGGTTGGTGCTCACCAACTCCGGCTATGGACAGTGGCGAGGCAAGGCCGGCAACGTGCTGCTCGCGTTTGGATTGCCGTGATGTACCGGCAGCCGGGAGCCGGGAGCGGATAGCAGATAGCCGAGAGCGACGTTAGTTCTTTCTGGACGGCCCGTAGAGCACGCGTCCGGGCCGGGCCGCGGTCATCTTCCCGTCCTCGAAGGCCACCTGGCCATTGACGATCACCGCGGTGACGCCTTCGGCGTAGCTGTGCGGCTTCTCGAACGTGGCGGTGTCGCGCACGGTGTCGGGGTCGAAGATCGCGATGTCGGCCTTCAGTCCAGTCCGCAGCACACCGCGATCGCTGAGCCCCAACCGTTGCGCCGGCAACGCCGACATCTTCTGCACTGCAACCTCGAGCGGCAAGAGCTTCTTCTCGCGAACGTAGAGTCCAAGCACGCGTACGAAGGTGCCGTAGCTGCGGGGATGCGGCACGTTGCGGCCGAAAATCGCCACTTCGCCGTCCGACGCGATCATGGTTGCCGGGTGAACGAGAATGCGCTGCAGATCCTCCTCACCGATCGCGTGGAAGATGCCGCCGCATCCGCCTTGTTCGACGATCCACATTGCGGTCTCTGCCGCGTTCTCGATCGTGACGGGCAGACCGCGGCCCTGGGTGATCTGGCCCAGATTCTGGCCCGCCAGCTTGGGATCGAACTGGCACGCCGACACCGACACGTTCTTGGGATCGCCGCCGCCGCGTTCGTCACGGATGATGGCCACGCTCTCGGCCTTGATCTTGGCGCGCGTCGCGGGATCTTTCAGGCGTTTGAGCGTCGCCTCGCGGCCGCCTTCCTGCGCCCATGCCGGTAGCAGCGCCGCGCCAATGCTCGTCGCGGAAGCCGTGTACGGATATTGATCGATCGTCGCGTCCACCCCGCGCGCACGGGCCTGGTCGACCATTCGCAGCGTCTCGACCGATCCACCCCAGTACTTCTTCCCGACAATCTTGTGATGCGTAATCTGGGTTGGCAGGCCGCCCTTTTCGCCGATCGCGAGCGTCTCGCGGACGCTGTCGATCACACCCTTGGCCTCGTCGCGCATGTGCGAGATGTAGATGCCACCCATCCGGCCCGCGACTCTGGCCAGCTCGATCACTTCTTCGGTTGGCGTAAACGCACCCGGCACGTAGAAGAGGCCGGAGCTGAGACCGAGCGCACCGTCTTCCATGCCCTGGGTGACGAGCGCGCGCATCCGGTCGAGCTCCTCGCGAGTCGCCGGCCGATCGACCTCGCCCATCACCTCGCTGCGCACCGATCCCTGGCCGATGAACATGGCAAAGTTCGGCGTGATCCGTGCCGCCTGCACCTTGGCCAGAAATGGGGCGAGCGGCACAGGCGATCCACCATCGGGGCCCTCGATCAGAGTGGTGACGCCTTGGCGCACGTAGTTGTCGGCGGTCGGCAGCTCGAAAATGCCGCGACGGGCGTGCGTATGGATGTCGATAAAGCCCGGCGCCACGACGAGACCGCGAGCATCGATCACGCGTGACGCCGGCGCCTCGATCCGCGGCGCGATCAGCGCAATCGTGTCGCCGCGCACTGCGATCTCCCCGCGATACCACGGGCTGGCCGTGCCGTCGACGATGCGGGCGTTGCGAATGATCAGGTCGTACGGGGCCCCGCCCTGGCCCTGAATCAGAACCGGGATGGAGAGAAGCAGGGCGAGAATGAACTGTCGACCGCGCATTGGCTGCAGCGATCCTCACCGCTTCGTCGTCTCGAAGACCGGCGGCGCCTGCGGAATCGCGGCGCCGTCGTGCCTCGGCTCCGACGCCCCGAAGTGCACGCCGCCGGGCCCGAGCATCACGGCCTGGCCGTAGCCGAAGGTCCCGGTCCGCGGACCGACGACCCGCAGATCGTGGCCGCGCGACTTGAGCTCGGCGCGCGCCGCCTCCGGCACCAGCGACTCGATCTGCACGTCGCAGCCCTCGAAGCTGCCCTTCGTGAATCGCCCAGCCTCGAGCGCCTGCTGCAGCGTCATGCCGTAGTCGGCGATGTTCGCCACGAACTGCGCGTGGGCCTGGCCCTGGTTCCAGCCGCCCATGATGCCGAACCCGATCTTTTGATCGCCCTTCTCCATGAACGCCGGGATGATCGTGTGCAGCGGACGCTTGTGCGGTTCGAGCGTGTTCGGCTGTCCCTTCTCGAGCGAGAAGAGACCGCCGCGGTTCTGCAGCATGAACCCAGCGCCCGGCGGCACGAGCCCCGAGCCGAAGCCGCTGTAATTGCTCTGAATCAGCGACACGATGTTGCCGTCCTTGTCGATGACCGACATGTAGATCGTGTCATTGCCCTGCGAGTTGGTCACGCTGTCGAGCTTCGCGGGCGCCACCTGGCAGGCGGCCTTCGACGCGTCGATCAACTTCGCGCGCGCCGCCGCACGCGGCTTGCTCAGAAGCTCCTCGACCGGCATCTTGCCGAATCGAGGGTCGCCGACGTACTTCAGCATGTCGGCGTAGGCCAGCTTCTTCGCCTCGATCATCACGTGCAGCGCGCTGGCGCTGTGGAAGCCGTACTCGCCGAGCGGATACTGCTCCATCAGGTTCAGCATCATCAGCGCGGCGACGCCCTGCGTGTTCGGGCCGATCTCGTAGACGTTCCAGCCGCGATACGTCGTCTTCACCGGCGTCACCCATTCGGCTTGGAACTCGCCGAGATCGGCCGCGGTAAAGGTCCCGCCTTGCTCGCGTGAGATGGCGAGGATGGCGTCGGCGGTCTTGCCTCGATAGAAGCCATCGCGCCCGTTGGCGGCGATCAGGCGCAGCGAGCCGGCGAGATCCGGATTGCGGAATACTTCCCCCGCCTTTGGCGCGCGCATACCGTCAATCAAGTACGTCTTGCGCGAGTTGGGATGCTCGCTGTGCATCTTCACCGAGCCGGCCCATCCTGCAGCGATTCGCTCGGACAACGGGAAACCGTTTTCGGCGTAGTAGATCGCCGGCGCCAGCAGCTCCGAGAACGGTTTGGTGCCGAACTTGGTTCGCATCGCGTCCCAGCCGGCCACGACGCCGGGAACGGTCACCGAGTAGATGCCGCGCTGCGGCATCTTGGTGATGCCCTTCGAAGCGAGGTAATCGACCGTGAGTCCGGTCGGCGCCCATCCGCTCGAGTTCAAGCCGTAGACGGTTCCTGTCTTCGCTTCGTAATAGATGATGAACAGGTCGCCACCCAGGCCGTTGCCCGTGGGCTCCATCAGCCCGATCGTGGCGTTGGCGGCAATCGCCGCGTCGATCGCGTTTCCTCCACGTTCGAGAATCTGCACGCCCGCGCGGGCGGCCAGCGGCTGACTCGCCGCCACAATCCCGAATGTCGTCGCCACGACCGACCGGCCAACCACCGGCCCTTTGGCCGCCTGCTCCTGCGGCTCCTGGGCACGACCACCCAGGCTTGAACACGCGAGTATCAACGCGGTCACGACGATGTGTCGGCTCTTCATGGCGACCTCCAACAGATGGATTCTAGGGCACTGGGGGTAGGAACATTGCCGATTAATTGATCGACCGATTGACTGACTGTTTGGAGATGGACAATTGAGTGATTGGGCGATTCTGAACTGCCTGATCCGGAGATCGCGCCAATTGGAATTCCAGATCAGCCCCAATCTCGCAATCGAGTCACCCAATCTCGCGTCACAAGATCGTAAACAGTCGCGAAATCAGTCGATCGATCAACCGGCAATTTCAGATAGGCTGACCCGCGAGCGCAAGATGAGCCCCCGCAGCAGACTGGCGAAGCAGTGGATCCTCCTCGTAACCCTCCTCGCGAGCGCGCCACAGATAGCTCTCGAAGGCTGGGGTCGGCAGGGGCATCGGCTGGTTGCGGCCATCGCCGCCAATCATCTCACCTCGATCGGAAAGCAGAACGTGGCATGGCTGCTCGATGGCCGTCCGCTGGCCGAGATCGCGTCGTGGGCGGACGACTACCGCACCGACAACTACCAGACCTACCCGTGGCACTACGTGAGCATCCCACCAGACGTCACCGCATACGATCGCGATCGGGATTGCCCTCGCCAGCCCGGAGTCGCGGCCGGCACTGGCCCCGACAAGTGGCGCGACTGCATCGTCGATCGCATCCTCTACCTGCAAGGGCGGCTGGCGGACGTCACGCTCGATCGACCGGACCGGGCGACAGCGCTCAAGTTCCTCGTGCATTTCGTCGGTGACCTGCACCAGCCGTTTCACTCGATCGGCGTGGGCCGCGGCGGCAACGACGTGCGAGTTTCGGTCTTCGGCACGTCGAACTGCTCGACCAATCCCTCATTCCAGCGGCCGTGCAACCTGCACGCCGTCTGGGATGACATGCTCATCGACCACCGCGGCTGGAACGACTCACAGTGGATCTCGGCGCTCGAGGAATTGATCACACGACAGGGCTGGCAGAACGCCGAACCGGGAACACCGGCCGAGTGGGCGGGTCAAAGCCTTCAACTCGCCAAAGCGGCGCTGGTTCCGGACCAGGGAACGATTGACGAGACCTACTATCGCAGGCACATCACGGCGATCGACGAGCGACTCGCGCTGGCGGGCGTGCGGCTCGCGGCGCTGCTGAACAAGAGCCTGACGGCGCCGGCACCACGTTAGCGGACGCCTGCACGGATTCAGATTCATCCGCAGACCTCTCGGGAGTGAGCGGCGGTCGGGACTGGATGCTCGCACGGAGCGCGAGCGGTGTCATCCTCGGCTACGATACGTGGATGCTCTCAAGATCGGCCGCGCTCGTTGCCTGCGCCTGCATCCTCATCGGCAACGCCGATGCCGTGATCGCTTCACCCGGCGGAGCTGCAGACGCGACCCAGAAAGATGGAAAGATGACGGCGACTCGAGCGAAAGGTGAGTTCGACGTCAAGCTCGTGCCGCAGCCATCGGACGACACATCCGAAGGGTCACAGCTTGGACGCATGACGATCGACAAGGTGTTTCGTGGGGATCTCGACGGCACGAGCAAAGGCGAGATGCTCACCGCCATGGCGCCGGCCATCAAAGACTCCGGCGTCTACGTCGCTGTCGAACGAATCACGGGCACGCTCAAGGGACGCACAGGAACGTTTGCGCTGCATCACACCGGCATCATGGACCGCGGCCAGCAGAATCTGTCGGTGACGATCGTGCCCGACTCGGGGACCGGCGAGTTGGCAGGCATTGCCGGCACGATGAAGATCATCATCGACGGGAAAAGACACTTCTACGAGTTGGAATACTCGATCAAACAGTAGGTGGCAATGGTGACAATGGTGCCGGGTGCCAATGGGTGGGTGCCGAGGGTGCCGGTGCTGGTGCACAACACTGAGCGAGGACAGCCATGGCTAGAGTCAATCGACGTCAGTTCCTGCAGGTCGGCGGCGTCGGCGCGGGTGTCGGTCTGGCGCTCCCCGGGGCGGCGTTCGCACACGCGGCCTCGAGCCTTGTTGCTGCGCCCGACACCGACGAACGCGTCGTTCGCTTGAGCGGCGACGGAATTGGGTTGACGCCGCCGCAGTATTCGCGGCTCCTCACACGGCTGCTCGACGAAAAGGCGATGACGCCCGACTCCTACTCTCTCGGCGGCATCGTCGAGGAGCTCGAAACCGAGTTCGCACAGTTGCTCGGCAAGGAGCGCGCGATCTTCATGCCGACCGGGACGCTGGCCAATCACATGGCGGTCCGCGCGCTCGCCGGCGGCCCGAGCCGGGCGATCGTGCAGGAAGACAGCCACTTCTATCTGGATGAAGGCGACTGCGCTCAGACCCTGAGCAACCTCACGCTCATGCCGCTGGCGCGCGGCCGCGCCACGTTCACCGCCGATGAGGTGCAGCAGGTTCTCGACACGACGAAGGGCGCGCGCGTCGTCCGGCCGGTGTCGGTGATTGCGATCGAGACACCGGTCCGGCGCAAGCAGGGTGAACACTTCGACGCGGCGGAGATGCAGAAGATCGTCGCGCTCGCCCGGCGCGAGGGCATCCGACTGCATCTCGATGGCGCACGGTTGTTTCTCCAGGCTGCGTACACCGGCGAGAACGTCGTGGAGACATCGAAGATGTTCGACACGGTCTACGTGTCGCTCTACAAGTACTTCAATGCCGCTTCGGGGGCGATTCTGGCCGGACCGCGGGGCCTGCTCGACGGGATGTATCACGACCGTCGGATGTTCGGCGGCGGTCTCAACACGGTGTGGCCGTTTGCGCTGGTCGCCTTGCATTACATGCGAGGCTTCAGCGATCGATATCGCACAGCGGTTCAAGCCTCTGAGGAGCTGATTCGCGGCTTGAATGGCCGCGACGCCTTTACCGTCGAGCGCATTCGGTCGGGCACCAACATCTTTCGCCTGCGCGTTCGTGGAGTCGATGCGGCCGCGTTTCAGAAGCGGCTTGCCGCGCACGGCGTGATGCTGTCGGCGCCAAACCAGGGCGGCTTCCTCGTCGGCGTGAACGAAACGCTCAACCGGATCACGCCGGCCGATCTCGTCGACGTGTTCGTTCGGTCGGCGGCCAGCTAGACTGTGTCTAGCGAGGCCGGCTATCACCCGACTCGAACGTCTCGTCGGCCGTCTCAAACGTTTCCACGGTACGCCGCCGGAGCCGCCAACCAGCGATCCGTTTGGTTTGATCGTCTGGGAGCAGGTCGGCTACCTGGCAGACGACGAGCGACGGCTCGAGGCGTATCGCATGCTCGAGCAGCGTGTCGGCCTCGAACCCTCTGATATCCTCCACGCCCCTCTCAAGACCTTGCATGACGTGACGCGTCATGGTGGCGCAGTTGCAGCCGAGCAGCGGGCAAAGCGTCTCGGCGCCGCCGCCGATCGTGTGGTGAAGAAGTGGGGCGGCCGCCTCGACCGGGTGCTGAAGCTCCCGTTGGCAGAGGCTCGCCGCGAGCTCACGAAGTACCCGGCGATTGGTGTGCCTGGCGCCGAGCGCATTCTGCTCCTCACGCGGACTCACCCGATCCTCGGTCTCGATTCAAACGCGCTTCGAGTGCTGCAGCGCCTCGGCTACGGAAGCGAGCGGGCGTCCTGGGCGCTGGGCTATCGCGAGACCCAGGCTGCCGCGGACGGCGACCTTCCTCGCAGTGTGCCGGCTCGACGTCTCGCTTACCTTCTGCTGAAGCATCACGGCCAGACGGTTTGCCGGCGAAACCTGCCACATTGTCCCGAATGCCCTCTGGTTGACGATTGCCCGACAGGGGCAGAGTCTAGAAGCAGCGGGCAATGACGCGTTCTGCCTTGTGGCTTCTGCCTTGTGCCTTTCTGGCGATCCTGCTGGGCGCCTGCTCGAACGACGAGGGCCCGTCGAGCCCGACCCCGAGCGCTGCGCCGGCAAACGGCGACCCTCCCATTCGAGTGCTGATGGTCACCGCGACGTTCGGCTTTCGCCACGACTCGATCGCGACCGCAAGGGAAGTGATGGCGAGCCTCGCTGCCACCAGTGGCGCGTTCACCGTGACTGCCACCGAAGATCTGACCCAGTTGAGCGCCGCGAACCTCCAGAACTACGACGTCCTGTTCTTCGCGCTCACGAGCGGCGAGCTTCCGCTTTCTGGCGATCAGAAGAGCGCGATGGTCAGCTTCGTGGCCGACGGCAAGGGATTCCTGGGCGCGCACAGCGCGACCGACACGCTGTATGAGTGGCCCGACTACGGCCGCCTGGTCGGCGCGTATTTCAAGGAGCATCCCTGGACCGAAACCGCGACCGTGATCGTCGAGGACCCCTCGCACCCGGCCTCGACCGGGATCGGGGATCGGTTTGCGATTCAGGAGGAGTTCTACACCTTCCGCGAGAATCCCCGGCCGCAGGTGCGCGTGCTGCTGCGGCTCGACGCCGCATCGGTCCGGGCCAGCGGCGACTACCCGCTGGCGTGGTCCCAATCGTTCGGCGCCGGCCGCGCCTATTACAACGCTCTGGGCCACTTCCCGGGCACGTGGTCGGACCCGAGATTTCAGCGTCAGCTGCTTGGCGCCATCCGCTGGGTCGCCAGGCGCGAGTAGAGGCGGGTCTTCCAACCCTTCGCGCGAAGCGCTTCGGTAAAGCGCCGTAGCCTTGGTGGAGGCCGGCTAAACCCGCCTATGTCACGGGTCCCTCACCCGGCGTCGGGCGGCGCGCTCCCAACGTCCTGCGTTAGGACCAACCGAGCTCCTTCATCGCGAGGCCGGCGTGCCAGATCTTGGTCATGTGCGCGATCTTGTCCCCGTCGAACTGCATGACGTAGACGTAGTCGGTGCTGGTCTGGCGTCCCGTTGGTGGCACAGGGCCGCCGGGGCCAGTATGAGTGCCATGAAACACTCCATACGCGGCAACGTTGTGACGCTGTGTGTCAGTCGCGAAGGACTTCACCTCGTAATGGCCGTCTGGTAGAACCGTCATGATGGCCTTCATCCAATCCGTGTACTGAGCGAGCGTCTTCAGCTCCAGCAGCGGCTCCGCCTGCGCGCCAAACGTCGCATCAGGCGTGCAAAACGCCTTGCATGCCTCCCATCCTTTACCCGCCTCGCAGGCCGCGAAGAAGGCCTCAGCCACACCTGTGATCGATGTCATGGAAACGTCTCCTGTTTGATCGCCTTAAAGCCGGCGCAGCGCGCCAATGTGGATCTTGCGATTGATCGGCGACAGATGCCGAATTGTATGGCCAGCAGCCCATTCCGTCACTGTTAACGATTCGCCGCGCTCGCGCGCTGGCTGCGCGGGCGGACCGGGTACGAGAGCAAAGCCTGCAATAGAATCTTGGAACAGGTTCCACAGGTTCTGCAGAACCTGCAGAACTGCAGAACTTGCAGAACTTGTAGAACCTGTAGAACCTGTAGAACCAGGAGAGATCCACCCATGGGCATCATGGATTTCATCAAGGGCGAGTTACTCGAAGTCATCGAGTGGACCGACGACTCGCGCGATACGCTCTCATGGCAGTTCCCCGACGAAGACAAGGCGATCAAGAACGGCGCCCAGCTCATCGTTCGCGAGTCGCAGATCGCGCAGTTCGTGTACCTCGGCCAGTTCGGCGACACGTTCCTGCCGGGCAAGCACACACTGACGACCGACAACATTCCGGTTCTCACCAAAATCAAGTCGTGGCCGTTCGGCTTCAACAGCCCCTTCAAGGCCGACGTCTATTTCGTCATCACGCGGCTGTTCACCGGCAACAAGTGGGGCACGTCGAATCCCGTGATGATGCGCGACAACGACTTCGGGCTGGTCCGCGTGCGCGCGTTCGGCACGTACGACTTCAAGATCGTCGAGCCCAAGACGTTCCTGCGAGAGGTCGCAGGATCGGATCACAACTTCCGCCTCGACGAATTCGCCGACACGATGCGTTCGCGGATCGTGAGCATCTTCACCGACGCGCTGGCCTCCGCCAAGGTGCCGGTGTTGGACGTGGCCTCACGCTACACCGAGCTGGGTGAGGCGCTCCTGCCGCTCATCAACCCCGCTGTGACGCGGATGTACGGCCTGGAGATCACGACCTTCATCGTTGAAAACGTGTCGGTGCCCCCCGAGGTCGAGCAGGCCATCGACAAGCGATCGAGCATGGCGGCGATCGGCAATCTCAACGAGTACGTGAAGTATCAGATGGGCAAGGGCTTCGAAAGCGGCGGGGGTGGCGGCGGCGCCGCCGGCACAGCGGCCGAGCTGGCGGTCGGGTTCGGCCTCGCGCAGCAGATGATGCAGCAAGGCTTTGCCGGCGGCGGTGCCACGCCGACGACAGCCGCCGGCCCCACTGGCCTGACGCCGGATCTCCTGAGCCCGGCCGACGCCGCGAAGGTGCTTGGTGTGTCCGAAACGGACGTCATGGCGGTGCTCGATTCCGGAGAGCTCAAGGGGAAGAAGATCGGCACGACCTGGCGGATCTCACGAACGGCACTCAACAGCTATCTGTCGCAGTAGGGCCGCCGACCGGTCATGAGCGAGGTTGCGGCGCGCCGAGGGCGAGACGCGAGCGAGTCGAATGATGACGCTTATGCAGATGACCCTCGCAGGCTTCTAGCGAGCGCCGTCTCCCATGCCGTCTGAAATCCCGGCGCTCGAAAAACACGCCTGCCCCGCCTGCGGCGCACAGGCGGAGTGGAATCCTTCCAAGCAGAGGCTCGTCTGCCCGTTTTGCGGTACCGAATCTCCATATCGCATCGATCGCGAGACCGGCAAAGTCACAGAGGTCGATCTCGTCACCGCTCTTCGCGATCTGCCGGAGGAAGAACGCGGGTGGCAGACCGAGCGCCGCAGCGTTCAATGCCAGAGCTGCAAGGCGGTCATGGTCTTCGATCCGTCGCGCGTCGGGCAGAACTGCGAATTCTGCGGCTCACCGGCGCTGGTCTCGTATGACGAGATCAAGGCGCCCATCAAGCCGTCTGGCGTTCTGCCATTCAAGATCGACACGGCTCGAGTACGTGACGACATCCGCCGGTGGTGGAGAAGCAAGTGGTTGGCGCCGGGGAAGCTCGTCAGGACGGCGCTCCTCGACACGGTCAAGAGCTTGTACATCCCGTACTGGACCTTCGACGCGCAGGCGCACTGCCCCTGGGATGCCGACGCCGGTTACTACTACTACGTCAACGTCGAAGGCCGCGACAGTCAGGGCCGGCGCGTCGTCCGCCAGGAGCGCCGGGTGCGATGGGAGCCGGCGTCGGGCGTCGTCGATCACTTCTTCGACGACGAGCCGGTGCCAGGGACGCAAGGACTACCGCTCGAATTGCTGCGACAGGTCGAGCCGTTTCCGACGCAGGAAGTGCTGCCCTACGACACCGCGTTTCTGTCGGGCCATGTCGTCGAGCACTACAAAGTCGTCCTGATGGAAGCGGCGCAGGCGTCGCTGGCGCAGATGCAGGCGGCGCTCGAGCAGCTCTGCGCCGCTCAGATTCCCGGTGACACCTATCGCAACCTGCAAATTCGGCCGACCTTTTCCGGGCGCACGTTCAAGCACGTGCTCGTGCCGATCTGGTTGCTCTCCTACAACTACGGCCCGCGGGCGTTTCAGGTGATCGTCAACGGCTACACGGGGAAGATCGCCGGCAAGTATCCCTACAGCGTCTGGAAGATCGTGCTCCTGATCCTGCTGGCGATCGTCGTCTTCGGCATCGTGATCTCCCTGAACGATTAGCGCGCATCCGTAGGCGCCACTTCCGCCTTCGCGCGAAGCGCTTCCGCCTTCGCAGATGCTTCGGCGGACCGCCGTAGCTTTAGCGGAGGCTGGTCGGCGGACCGCCGTAGCCTTGTCCGCGTATGCGCGTAGCGCTCCGGCGAGACCTCGACGAAGCTCTTCGAGCGAAGTCGGGGCGGAGGCCGGTCAGTGACGCCTTCAGACGGGACTAAAGTCCCGCCCTACGTCTAGAGTGGAGATCTCATGACGAACCAAGCGGCCGAGCGAATCGAAACCGATCGACTCGAG
Source organism: uncultured Acidobacteriota bacterium (assembly GCA_963773045.1). Taxonomy (GTDB): domain Bacteria; phylum Acidobacteriota; class Vicinamibacteria; order Vicinamibacterales; family UBA2999; genus 12-FULL-67-14b. The sequence continues at coordinate 77,167 of CAVYZT010000009.1, forward strand.
CTGGCGCGCCCCTCAGCCGCCGACGTGCAGGAGATTTTCGATCGTTATGCCAGCGACGCCGACGTCGTCTCGTACCTCAGCTTTCCGAGGCATCGGTCCATCACCGACACTCGAGCTTTTCTGTCGATCAGCGATCGGGAATGGCTCGAGTGTCCCGCCGGCCCGTATTTGATCCGGTCGCGAACCGACGGGCTGCTGCTCGGAAGCACGGGCCTGTCGTTCGAGACGAAGTGGCGGGCGATGACCGGCTATGTCCTGGCAAAGGATTCGTGGGGCCGCGGCTATGCCACGGAAGCGCTCGCGGCTATGGTCGCGCTGGCACGCCAGCTCGACGTGATCAGGCTGTATGCGCTGTGCCACCCTGCGCACCGCTCTTCGCAACGAGTGCTCGACAAGTGCGGGTTCGTCAGAGAAGGGATCTGGCAGCGGCATTCGGTCTTCCCGAATCTCGATCCGACTGCGCCGGTGGATACCTGCTGCTACACGATCATTCTGGGTGACTGATACGGCAGATTCGCTAGCGAAGCTCCGCCTCAAAGCGCCCCCAAAACGCGTCGGCTCCGCTTCGCTCGGGCAGCGTTGTTTTGCCCCGCTCCGCGGGGCGAGACATCTTCCAAGGCCTGGCGGAAACTGGCGTCAATTGTCACGATAGTGGCCTCTAGAAGATGTCTAGGTGGATCGTTGGTGTGGGACTGGCCGCGGCGCTTCTCACTGGAACCGGACGTGCCGCATTCCTGCCGTCGACAGCCCAGTCACGCTGCGAGCTACCCGAGCCCGGCCGGCGCTGGCTGCAGGAGGCCTTGAGCGGCTGGAGCAGGATTCGAGTAGAGGCGCTCGGCATTGGTCCGGGTCCATTGCCGTGGCTGGTGCTGTTCGACGAGGGCTGCGTGTGGCATCTCTCGCCCGATCCCGCGGCCCGGCCGGCACTCGACCAGACCAGCGCTCCGCTTTTGATCAACGGCGAGCGAGTACCCGTATTCGCGGCCGCCCACACCGGCCAGATCTCGTTACCAAACGGCCGCCTCGTCACCGCTCGCGCCACCGCGAGCACGTCGGTCTACGGCAGTGGCGCCGCGACCTTCTCTGTCGTGTCGATGTTGAGCATCTGGGAGCGCGATCCGCGCCGCGCCAAGCAGCCGCGGCTGGGTGAGTTTTTCCAGGGCCTGCTGATTCACGAGCTCACGCATTCCACCCAACTGGTCGGCGTGACCAGGCGCGTGGCGGCTCTTCGCCGCGCCAACGCGATGCCGGGAATTGTCGATGACGACGTCGTGCAGCGGCGGTTCGGACTCATGCCGGCATTCCGATTGGCCATCGAGGCCGAGCGCAATATCTTCTATCGGGCGGTCCTCTCTGAGGACCGGGCGAAACGGCGGGACTGGGCCGAACAAGGCCTCTCCATGGCGCACAAGCGCCGCTCCAAGTTCTATACGAATCAATCAACCGCCTTTCGCGAACTCGAGGACGTCTTCTTTGCGATGGAAGGTAGCGCACAATGGGCCACTTATCGCTGGGCGCGGCTGCAGGCCGCTCCTGACGTCGGCGATGAAGCGGTGATCCGTTTCGTCCGTGACAATCGCAACTACTGGTCCCAGGACGAAGGGCTCGCGCTCTACCTCCTGATCGACGCGCTCGTGCCCGGATGGCAGAGGCGCACCTTCGGCGACACCATCGTCTCGCCGTTTGTCTTACTGGAGGAAGCAATCAGAAAATAGTTTCAAGCCCCAAGTCCCAAGCCACAAGCCCCATGCCACAAGTGCCAAACCCCAAGCCCGATGAGCGACTTCGATCAGATTCGCGACTATTGGGATAAGCAGGCGGAGCGCGACCCGTTGTGGGCCGTGCTGTCCGAGGACTCGAAAAGCCGGGGTCGATGGGATTTCGGGCGGTTCTTTCAAACCGGCATCAGCGAGATCGCCGCGGTTCTCTATCAGTTCGATTCGCGCCGCCTGGACGTTCCGCGACAGTCCGCACTCGACTTCGGCTGTGGCGTGGGCCGCCTCACGCAAGCGCTGGCTCGCCACTTCGACCGCGTCGTCGGCGTCGACGTCTCTCCGCGGATGCTCGCGCTGGCCGGCGACCTCAACGCCTTCCCGTCGCGGGTGTCGTATGTGAACAATCAGCGCGACGATCTTCGATTGTTTGGCGACGCGGCCTTCGACTTCATCATCAGCAACATCGTTCTGCAACACCTGCCGCCGGAGCTTGCGCTCGGGTACGTGGGCGAGTTCTTCCGCATGCTCGCGCCCGGCGGCGCGCTGGTGTTTCAGATCCCCTCGCACCGGCGAACCGCGGCAGACTCGTTGCCGCCTGCCGCTCCCTGCACGATGCCGGACGAGGCCTATCAAGCGAGGATCGATGTCACGGGCGTTGACCATCTCGAGCTTGATGCCGGGTCGCCGATCACGGTCGACCTGGTCGTCAGCAATCAGAGTCCACACGCGTGGTCCGCGTCGGAATGCGGAGTGATTCGCGCAGGCAACCACTGGAGAGATGCCAGCGATCGAATGTTGAGCCGGGACGACGGCCGGGTCGGCCTGCCAGGCGTCCTCAGGCCCGGAGAGAGTTGCCGTGTCGCGCTTGGCATCACCGCACCGGCAGAGGACGGCGACTATGTGTGCGAAATCGATCTCGCGCACGAGGGGGTGTTGTGGTTTCACGACAAGGGATCACCGACGACCAGGTTCCCGGTGCGAGTTGGATCGCTCGCGCCTGAGGCGGGCAGCCGAGGTGGATCGGTGCCCACCCCTTCTGCACCGGAGCGCATGATCGATTTCTCCTCGATGAGTGCCAGCGTCGCCGGACCAAGCAGCAGCACCGACCCAGGCGACTTTCCCATGAACGGCATCGATCGGGGAATCGTAATCGACTTCATCGCGCGCCACGGTGGACGCCTCGCCCATGTCGAGGACGATCACAGCTGCGGCGCCGAATGGGTCAGCTTTCGCTATTACGTCACGGGAAGGTCAGGCTGACGGCTTCGGGCGCTCGACGTATTTCTTGGTCTTGGTGAGCATCGATTCAATGCCCTTTTGCGACGCGTCGCGAACCTTGCCGCGGACAATCCGGCCGACAACGCCACTGAGGCCGTCGGTGCGGCTCCTCACGACGGTGACGAACCAGAAGCCCTCGCCGCGAGCCGCGTCAGGAATCAGCGCGCGCAATTCGAGAGCCGTCCAGAAGTAGTGAGAGGCATACAGCTGTTTGGACGCGACGAGCGTTCCGTCCGGCCACTCTTGGATGGCGACGTGGTTGATGCGCACCGTCGGCTTCAGTCCGAAATTCGCTTCCTGCCAATAGATGAACGACGTCGTGGGACGAGTCGGCGGCTTGGGGTATTCGAGCAGAAAGTGCCGCATGTCGGACAGCCCGTCGGCGAATTCGGGCATCCCTTCGATCAGCTCCTGAAACTCCTTCGCCACAAAGGTCGGACGGTCCGCGTCCCGATAGACTGCCAGGCGGCTGTTACCGCCCTCTCGATACGCGTTCACATAGGCGACACCCATCACGCGCATCAGTTGCTCGACTTTTGCCTTGGCATCGGGCTTGGACCAATCGACTTCCTTGCGAATCCGGGTAATGGCATCGGCGCCCAGTTTGATCTGGCAGTCTTCGACCTGGCACTCCTTGAGGTCCTGCACATCCTCGTCGGGCAGCGTCAGCGCGGCGAAGTCCTCGAGGCGGGCGGGCTCGCTGACCTTCTTGGTCGCGCGGAACCCCTCACCCGCTTCGAACTTCTCGATCTCGTTGAGCGCGGCGACATACCGGGCTCGCGGCGCTGCGACCCAGACGGCGCCGAAGAGCGCGACCTCCTTCTCCGGATCCGCTTCCAGCTCCTTCGTCAGCGTCGCGCCGCTCTGAAGCGTTTTCCGGTTCTCAGCGGTCAGCTTCAGGACCGCCGAGAAGTACTTCTCCAGCCTGGGCGGGAACGCGCTCTGTGCAGACGCACTCAGGCCATGAAGAATCGCAACGCCGGCGAGCACGCGGAAGAGCGTCGTCATCGTCGCCACCTATCTGAGAGCGTCATTCCTTCAGATCGCATGCCATCAGCGAAACTGTCTGCTGCAGTGCTGCGCCCCGGTTTGATCGCGCCTAGGCGCGTGAGATCGTCGTGCGACCGCCTCGGGCCATAGCACGCCCGCGATTAATCGTGGGACGGATTACAGGCGGACGAACGGACCGAGCAAGATTGCCATGGTGAGGCCGGTCAGGCCGACTACGATGGCGCCCGCGAACCCGACGGCGAATGGCTTCATCCCAACACCTTTGAAGACCGCGAAGCTCGTGTTGAGACCGACGGCTGCCATCGCCGTGCCGAGCAGGATTCGCGACGCCCAGAAATCCCCGATCTGATTGGTCAGCGATCCCCAGGCGCGGGCATCCCACAATCCAAACGCGGTGCCGCTCGAGCCAAGCGTTGCGTCGCCGATCGATCGCACGATCGCCATCGCGAGAAACCCGATCACAAACGCCGGTACCAGCGCCTTGATCGACACGCTCTTGGCACCGGCAACGTGATCGTGAGTGGAGCGCACGTGCATCCAGGTGAGCAGCGGGATCACCGCCGCCAGAAAAATGTTACGGGTGAGCTTTGTCACCGTCGCCACTCGCAACACCACATCGTCGGCGTACACCTGCTTGTAGGTCAGGGCCGCGCCAACGACCTGCGAGGTGTCGTGAACGGCGGTGCCGAGAAACAAGCCGATGGTTTCCGAGCTCCGCAGCATCGCGTGCGCGAAGTAGGGATAGGCGAGCATCCCAAACAATCCAAACGCCACGACGTTGGCGACAGCGTACGCGACCTCGCGCTCGTCGGCTTCGATGGCCGGTGCGGTCGAGACGATGGCCGTGACGCCGCAGATGCTCGTGCCGGCCGCAATGAGCGTGCCCAGCCGCGGTGGCAGCCCCAGCCGGCGGTTGAACCAGGTGACGAAGACGAGGCCGGTCGCGATCGCCGCGACCACAACCGGCAAGCCTGCGATGCCGAGCTTGACGACGTCGAAAACGCTGAGGCGAATGCCGACCAGGACGATGCCGAGGCGAAGGATCGTCGTGGTTGAAAACTTGAGACCGGGCGACAAAGCCGGCGGGAGAGGCAGCAGGTTTCGAAGGAAGAGGCCGAGAACGATGGCCACTGGCACGCCGGAGATGGGACTGCTTCCGCTCAGCCCCTGAGCCGCCAGGATCGCATGGCCAATTTGATCGGCCAGCCAGAAGCCGGCGAGCATCACGATGAAGGCAGCGAACAACCCTGGGAGTATTTGCCACCTTGGCATCGGATTTTCCGCGTGTGAGATTCTGCGATCGGGCCAGGCCCCAACCATCTAGCGCTGGATGGACTTCAACTGGAAGAACTCTTCGAGCGCGAGTGGGCCGATTTCTCGACCGACACCGGATCGCTTGTAGCCCCCAAATGGCGCCAGCGCGTTGAAGCGGCCACCGTTGATATCCACCTGGCCGGTCCGAAGCTGCCTGGCAACGTCGACTGCACGCTCGGCAGTGCCCGCCCAGACCCCGCCTGACAGTCCATAGGGAGAATCGTTGGCGATTCGAACCGCCTCGGCCTCGTCAGCGTACGGGATGATCGAGAGCACAGGACCAAAGATCTCCTCCTGCGCGATGGTCATCTTGTTGTCGACGTCGGCGAAGATCGTCGGCTCGACGTAGTAGCCCTTGGCGAACTTCTCGGGCTGGCCCCCACCCGCGACCAGCCTGGCGCCTTCCTGTTTTCCCTTGTCGATGTAACCCAGCACGGTCTCGCGCTGGCCCGCGGAGGCGAGCGGTCCAAGGCGTGTCTGCGCGTCGAACGGATCGCCGAGCGTGAGTTTGGCGAGTTGGGCACGCGCCAGCTCGACGGCCTCATCCTGGCGCGAGCGCGGGACGAGCATGCGCGTCCAGGCCGAGCATGTCTGACCGGAATTCTGCATGCAGTTGTTGACCCCGGCCGGCACTGCCTTCTCGAACGGCGCGTCGTCCAGAATCACGCACGCCGACTTGCCGCCGAGCTCCAACGTGACTTTCTTGATCTGGCCTGCCGCCACCGAGGCGATGTGACGGCCGGCTTCGAGCGACCCGGTGAAGCTCACCATGTCTACGCCAGGGTGGGAGACGATGGCCTGGCCGACCACGCGACCCGATCCGGAGACGATGTTCAGCACCCCGGCAGGCAATCCGATCTCATGCGCGGCCTCGGCGAGCATGAAGGCGCTGAGCGGCGCCATCTCGGCGGGCTTCAGCACGACCGTGCAGCCGGCGGCCAGGGCCGGCGCGATCTTGCAGACGACCTGATGCAGTGGGTAGTTCCACGGCGTCACGCATCCGACGACGCCGATCGGTTCCTTGACGACGAGCGAGTTGCCGAGCTCCTCTTCGAGGCGCGCCTCGCGGATGAACTTGGCGTTCATCCCGATCATCGAGATGGGAAATTCCGCCTGTACCTTGGTCGAGTACCCGAGTGCCGTTCCCACCTCGTGTGAAATCGCGCGCGCGATCTGATGCGCCCTCGTCTTCATCGCGGCGCTGAGATCCTCCAGCCACTGAGCGCGATCGGCCACCGGCGTGCGGCTCCACAACTCGAAGCCTTCGCGCGCCGCTGTGACTGCCGCATCGACATCAGCCGCCGTTCCACGGGCGACACGAGCAACGGGTTCCTCGGTCGCCGAGGAGATCACGTCGACCCTGTCGCCGCTCGATGGCTTGTGCCACGCGCCACCGTAATAGTGCTGCTCGTAGAGAGTCATGAACCTTCAATTCTACGCTATGCTCGAAAGCGCTTTTCGCGGTTCGCGTTTCGCGGTTCGCATGCCCCCGTGTGCTGATTGGCGGTTTGAAGTCCTGGGCGCCTTGCGAATGGCGGACGGCGAAGAGCGAATCGCGGTAGCCAAGGGGCACCATGCAGATATCCGGCAAGTCCTTCATCGTCACTGGCGGTGCGTCGGGTTTGGGGCGGGCGGCGGCCGAGGCCATTCTCGAGGCTCAGGGCCGAGTCGTGTTGCTCGATGTGAACGCCGAGACCGGGCAAGGCACAGCGCAAGCGCTCGGCGAGCACGCGCGGTTCGCGCAAGCGGACGTGACCAGCGAGGAGCAGGTGAAGGCAGCGGTCGATTCTGGCCGTTTCCGCGTTCGGCCGGTTAGACGGCGTCGTGAACGCCGCTGGCATCGGGCCGGCGGCCAAAGTGCTTGGCCGCAACGGTCCTCACCCGCTCGACCTGTTCGAAAGGACGGTTCGCATCAATCTCGTCGGCACGTTCAACGTGATTCGGCTCGCGGCGGCCGTGCTCGCGCAGAATACGCCGTCGGTCGCCGGTGAGCGCGGCGTGATCATCAACACCGCCTCGATCGCCGCGTTCGACGGGCAGATTGGTCAACCCGCGTATGCCGCGTCGAAGGGCGGCATTGTCGGACTCACGCTGCCGGTGGCCCGCGAGTTCGCGTCGCTGGGGATCCGAGTCGTCACCATTGCACCTGGAATCTTCGACACGCCGCTGTTGGCCGCACTGCCCGAACCGGCGCGCGTCTCACTTGGTCAGCAGGTGCCGTTCCCATCCAGGCTCGGCCGCCCGTCTGAGTACGCCGCCCTCGCGCGTCACATCATCGAGAACGAGATGTTGAACGGAGAGGTGATCCGCCTGGACGGCGCTCTGCGGATGGCGCCCAGATAGACGGCTTTCGGCGATCGGATTTCAGCTTTCAGCTATCAGCTTTCAGCTATCAGCTATCAGCTTAAGACGCATGGGCGTCTTTGCCGAAAGCCGAGAGCTGTAAGCTGAAAGCTGATTGATGGACAGATTTCAGTCGACCCTGGACGAGTGGCATTTCCGCGCCGGGGTGCCGATCGTCACTGCCGCTGTTCGTCGCGACGGCTCGCTGATTTGGCACGGCGTCTCGCTCGACCGAACCGACGGGTCGGCAAGTGAAGTCTCGCCACGGAGCCGGTTCTGCCTTTACAGCATCACGAAGACATTCACGGCGGTGTGTGTGCTTCGCCTCGATGCGGAAGGGCTCCTGCGTCTCGACGATCCGCTCCGGCGGTGGTTTGCCGATTTGCCGGTGCCCGAAACCATCCTGCTGTCGCATCTGCTCCAGCACACCAGTGGGCTAGCGGACTACGGTCCACTCCCCGAGTATCACCAGGCAGTGAGAACGCGACCGTCGAATCCGTGGACCGACGAGGAGTTTTTCGACGCGACCCTGCCCAAGGGACTTCTGTTCGAGCCCGGCGGCGGCTGGTCGTACTCGAACGTTGGATATCTGCTCCTCCGCCGCGTCATCGAGCGCGCAACCGGCAAGAGCTTTCGTCAATGCGTCGACGATCGGATCGCGTCGCGACTCGGCTTGAAGAACACCTTCATTGCCGAGACGGTCGATGACTGGGCGTCGTGCGTGCCCGGCTATGGGTCCGGCGTTCGAGCCGACGGGAAGATCGTGGATGTTCGTTCCACCTACCACCCAGATTGGTGTGCCCCAGGAGTGGGCGTGTCGAACGTCGAGGAGGTGACGCTGTTCTACGACAGTCTCTTTGCCGGAGACTTGCTCGATTCCGACCACTTGCGGCAAATGCTTCGCCTCGTCCGCGTGCCGGGGTCGCATCCGCCGACCGTCTCAGCGAGCTGCGGGTTTGGAATTCTGGCCGACCCGGATGGACCATTCGGGCCAAGCTACGGACACGGTGGCGGGGGGCCCGGCTTCAGCCTCCAGGCGTCGATTCTGCCGCATTGTCGTGGCGGACGACTGGCAGTCGCCGTGTTCTGCAACAGTAGCGAAGGCGCGGACGCTGGTTCCGGGGAACACGCGGTGCTGAAGGCCGCTACCGAAACATCAGGCTAGCAGGAGGTGGCGCGCCGTTTCCAATAACTCCGCGGCACTCCCGTTGAGTCCTCCTCCCTGGGCGAGGTCGGGCTTCCCGCCACCCTTTCCTCCAAATTGCGATACCAGGGCCTTGAGGACGGCAGAGCTGTCCACGCTGGCGGCAGCGCCTCGAGCGATGACGACCAGCGCGGGGCTCGACGCCGTGAACAACGCGATCGCGGCACAGGGTTGTTCGGCCGCGGCCGCCACAGCCATGGTCTTCAACGCCTGCGCGTCCCAGCCGTCCAAGGCTTCGGCGATCACGAGCCGGCCGCCGATCAGCGTGCCCTTGGTGAGGAGCGCAGTGGCCTCGTGAACGGCGAGCTTTTCCTGCAGCGCCTTCGCGTTTCGCTGAAGGGATTTGATATCCCCCTGCAGCCGTTCGACGGCCGTGGCCAACTCATCGGGGGCCACCGAAAGATGCCGTTGGGTCGCTGACAGGGCATCCCGCCACGCTCGGAACCGTCGCAGCGCGCGGTCGCCGCAAAGAAACTCAACGCGCATGCCGCCGCGGAACTTCTCCCAACCGCTGACAGCGATCACGCCAATCGCGCCGGTGCGAGACACATGGGTGCCGCCACAGGCCGAAAGATCGAAATCGTCGATGTCGATCAGCCTGAGCCTTCCGGTCCGGGCCGGTTCCTTACGCAGCGGCAACGACGCGGCCTCTTCAGGTGAAACGAACCGGATCGCAACGGAACGGTCTTCCCAGACGATGCGATTGGCCTCGTCTTCGGCGCCCGCAATCTGCTGCCGCGAAACCTCGCGCCCGAGGTCGATCGTCGCGGACATGGCGCCAAGGTGGAAGCTCTCCGTTCGCGCGCTCAGCAGTCGATCGAACGCCGCAGACAGCACATGCTGACCGGTGTGCTGCTGCATGTGTTCGAAGCGCCGGGGCCAGTCGACGACGCCCTGCACGACGGTCCCCTTTGCGATTGGAGCCGACGCGACGTGGACGACCTCCCCATCCTCTCGATCGATCACGTCCACGACGGCGACCCCGGCGATGGTGCCGGTGTCAAACGGCTGCCCGCCCGAAGTCGGATAGAACGCGGTTCGGTCGAGGACGATATGCGCCCGGCCGTCGACGTCATCGGAGGAGACGACAGTGGCGTCAAAGGACTGTGCGTAGGGGTCGGTGTAGTAGATCCGATCGGTCATCAGGGACTCGTAGACTGTTGGACAGGTTCGCTAGACACCTTGAAGGCCGGACTTCGTGACATAGCAGTCAAGCTGGTGGCCTTCACGATGTCTCGCCCCGCGTCCCTCGGCGTTGCTCGGGACGCCCTGAGCGTTGGTCGAAGGGCGGAGCGGGGGCAAGACAACATAGCAGCTAGCGAGGCGAAGCCGCTCCTCCACTCTTGCCAACCCAAGGCGGAGCGTCGCCAGCAACCGGCAGCTCGAAGTAGAAGATGGCTCCTCCCGACGGCGACTGCCGATAGCCCAGGCGTCCGCCGTGCGACTGAATGATCCCATAGCTCACCGAAAGCCCCAGGCCGGTGCCCTCGCCGACCGGTTTGGTGGTGAAGAACGGCTGAAACAGCTTCGCTTCATCGCCGGGAGCGACGCCGGGGCCGCTGTCTTCGAGCTCGACCGACGCCCAGCCGTTCTTGTCCTGGGTGCGAATCGTGATTCGACGCTGGGTCCGGTTCGCGTGCACCATCGCCTGCTCGGCGTTGATCGCAAAGTTCAGCAGCACCTGCTGGAGCTCGGTGAAGATGGCCATCACGGTCGCGCGCGAGCGCTCCTGCACGTCGACTTCGATCTGCAGCTCCTCGAGCTTCCGCTGCCGAAGCTCCATCACCGAGGCGACGACGTCTTTGAGGCGCACGGGCGAGGGATCGGAGGGCTGGCGACCGAAGCGCGACAGGTTTCTGATGATGGCGCTGGCGCGCGCGCTCTCCTTCTGAATCAACGAGAGGTCGGTCCGCGCCGACTCCGGCATTTCGTGATGCATCTGAAGGAGTTCGGCGAAACCCAGAATCGCCTGAAGGGGATTGTTCAGCTCGTGCGCCACGCCCGACACGAGCACGCCGATGGCGGCGAGCCGCTCCTGCCTGACCACCTGCTGCTGCAGCGTCTGGATCTCCTGGCGAATGCGGCGTTCCTCGGCTACCTGCGCCGCGATGGACTCGTGTGCAGCGCTCAAGTTGGTGATCATGCCGCCGACCGTTTGATAGAGCTGGGTCAACTCGGCCGTTGGCATTGCGCGGGGCTCGACCGGCGACAGATCGCCCTTGGCAACCCGGCGTGCCGTGGCATCGAGGAAGCTGAACGCCGAAAGCCACCGCCGAATGAACACGGACGAAATCAGCAGCACCAGGAGGGCGGAGCCGATCGCGATGAAGAGGTTGCGCCAGTAGATGGGAGCGGTTCGCGCTCTGGCGACGCTGGTCGGGATTCCAACGCTGGCGATCCATGGGCCCCGGGTGACCAGTGCGTTGCCAAAGACCCGTTCGACACCGTCCAGGCCGGTGCGCACGATCGAGGACGGCACGTCGGATGGGTTTCGCTGCTGCCCCGGTGCCTCGGTCGAGCGGCCAACATACTTTGCCGCATCCAGACTTCGGGCGACGACCACGCTCTTCTCGTCGGTCAGCGTCACCACCGATCCGGGCGGCAGCGGAATCGAGGTCAACACCCGCTCGAGCGATTCGAGATGGATGGAGAGTCCGAAGACGCCGACCAGGTCTCCCGTGTCGGTCAGAATCGGGTACGCCAGCACGATGGCATGGGCGGTATCGCCTGGGCCGCCAAGCAGTGGACTGACGGACGGTCGCTGCTGCTCAGCGACGTTCCGCAGCCATGCCGGCTCGACCTTGCCTTCGATGGCCGCTGCCGGCGGCTCTGCCCACGCGACGACGCGGCCGGACCGGTCCGCGACCAGCGCATTGCGCACCGCGCCCTGGCTGCGGTTGACCAGCGGTTGAAGGACGTCGACGGAGGCTCGCGGATCCAGCCGCAGCACGCTTGGATGGCGTGACGCGATCACCGAAACGGCGTCGGCCGAGTCCAGGTTGCGGTTGACGTAGACCACGACGGTCGCCGCCATGGTCGAGGTTTCGGCCTCGAGCTGGCGCAGGTGTTCCTCGTAGGTCATCCGAGCGCCGTAGAAGATCGCGCTGAGGACGAGGGCGGTGAGGATGACGCCGAGAACGATGACCTGACGTCGTAGCGGTTGGGCCAAAGCGTAAACGCTCCGGAGCCGATCCTAACAGGGCGTCACGTCGCCAACGGGTCGAGAACGCCTGCCTGGGCAAACCCGGCGGCGCGCAGCTGACAACTGTCGCAGCGTCCGCACGGCAAGCCCCCTGCACGCGGGTCGTAGCAGCTGTGCGTGAGCCCGTAGTCCAGCCCAAGCGAGATGCCGAGCCGGATGATCTCCGCCTTCGACAAGGTGAGAAGCGGCGTGTGGATCGTCAGTGGATGCCCCTGCACGCCGGCGCGTGTCGCCAGGCGCGCCATCGCTTCGAAGGCGCGGATGAATTCCGGCCGGCAGTCAGGGTAGCCAGAGTAGTCGAGGGCGTTCACGCCGATGAACAGATCGGAGGACCCCAGGACCTCTGCCCAGCCCATGGCGACCGACAGAAAAATCGTGTTTCTCGCCGGAACGTAAGTCGAGGGAATCTCCGAAGGATCGATCGGCCGGTCTTTGGGGACTTCGATCGCCTCTGAGGTCAAGGCCGACCCACCGATGCGCGTCAGATCGAGCTGCAGCTCGAGATGCCGCTGAACGCCGAGCGCCTTCGCCACGTTGCGAGCGGCCGTCAGCTCGTGCGCATGCCGTTGTCCATAATTGAAGCTGAGCGCCGACAGCGAAAACCCGTCGCGCTTCGCCACCGCCGCGGCGGTGTACGAATCCAGGCCGCCGCTCAACAGCACCACTGCCGTGGATGTCGTGTCGTCTGCCGGCCGCCGGCTGCCGCGTGCCGTCGTCTCAGACCCCACGCGTCTCTGGACTCCAAATGTACTTGTGAAGCTGCAGCTGCACGCGCACGGGCAAACGATCGGCGAGGACCCACTCGGAGAGTTGCCGTGGGTCGAGGTTGCCGTGAACCGGCGAGAACAGGACAGCGCCGCAACGCTCCGCCAGACGTTCGCGCGCGAGGACGCCACGCGCGTAGTCGTAATCCACGCGATCGGCGATCACGAACTTCACCTCGTCTCGGCTGGTGAGCAGCGGCAGATTCGACCAGTCGTTCTTCTCTGACTCACCAGATCCCGGGCACTTCACGTCCATGATTCGGATCACGCCTGCCGGCACGTTGGCGATGCTGCGATGGCCGCCGGTTTCGATCAGCACGGTCTTGCCGGCGTCGATCAGCCGCTGCATCAGCGGATACACGTCCTGCTGCAGCAGCGGTTCGCCACCGGTCACTTCGACGAGATCGCAGCCGCGCGACTCGACATCGGCGATGACCTCGTCCACCGACATCTTGTGACCCTCATAGAACGCATACGGGGTGTCGCACCAGGTGCACCGGAGGTCGCAGGCTGTCAGGCGCACGAAGACGCACGGCTGCCCGGCGAATGAGGACTCGCCTTGAATCGAGTGGAAGATTTCGTTGATGGTCAACATTCGCTGTGCGCCGTGCGCTGTGCGCTCTTCGCTCCTCGCGGTTCGTGGTTCGCTGACGTGCGGGGCTTACCATGGCGAAAAGCGAATGGCGAATCGCGCAAAGCGGACTGTCTTGATAGTGTACTCCGGTGGAGTTGCGCGTCGGTACGTCCGGCTGGAACTACCCCTCTGGCCGCGGCAGCTGGAACGGTATCTTCTATCCGTTCCCCGAAGACCGCGACCGGGGCTTCGACGAGCTCAGCTTCTACGCCGAGCGCTTCAATACGGTCGAGGTGAACAGCACGTTTTACGGCCAGCCCCGGGCGGCGGCGGCGCTCGGCTGGCTCAAGCGCACGCCCGACCACTTCGACTTCACGGTGAAGCTCTACCAGAAGTTCACGCACCCGCTCATCGCCTACGATCGCGGATCGATCACTCGCGAGGACATCGATCTGTTCAAGGGCGGGATCGATCCGCTCGCCGTCAGCGGTCGACTCGGCGCCCTGCTCGTGCAGTTCCCGTCGAGCCTTCACGACTCACCCGAGGCGCGCGAGTATCTCGACTGGTTGTTGCAGGCGTTTGCTGAATACCCGTTGGCGGTTGAGCTGCGGCATCGCAGCTGGAGCGATCGGACCGACGCGACTCGTGCCCTCTTCGATCGACGGCATGCGGCCTGGGTGCAGATCGATCAGCCGCGCATCGACTCCGCCATCCAGCAGGACTTCGTGCCCAACGACGCGAGCATCTTCTACGTGCGCCTGCACGGGCGCAACAAGGCCAACTGGTGGCAGCACGAGAACTCTGAAGATCGCTACAACTACCTGTATTCAGAGTCCGAGCTCGAGCCGATTGTCGCCAGGGCCAACGCCGCACGCGCCCTCGGCAAGAAGGTCTACCTGTTTCTGAACAATCACTTCTCGGCGCAGTCGGTGGCCAACGCCGCCACACTTCGCCATCTGCTCGACGAGCCGATCCGCACGCGAATGCCCGCGGAGCTGGTGGAGCGGTATCCCGAACTTCAGGGAAAGGTCGCTACGTTCCCGCCCGCACGGTTACTCTGATCACCCGGTCGGCTTCGGCAATCTTCGACAGCACATCCATCCCGGAGATGACCTTGCCAAACACGGTGTACTGGCCATCCAGCCGGTGCGTGTCGCTGAGGCAGACGTAAAACTGGCTGTCGGCCGTCGACGCATTGCCGCGGTGCGCGAGCGCGACCGCGCCTTTCACATGCGTCCGCAGCTTCGAGAACTCGGCCACACCGACAGGATTGCCGCTCTCGAGACGGCCCCAATTCTCACGCTTGGTCATGTCGCGAGTCTGCGGGTCGCCCACCTGCACGACGAACCCCGGCACGACGCGATGGAAGCGCAGCCCGTTGTAGAACTTCTTGTTCACCAGGTCGATGATGTGCGCCACCGTCTTCGGCGCCTCGTTGGGATACGTTTCGAACTCGAACGTGCCCTTTTCGGTCTCGACGACGATGATGGGTCCGGCGCCGGGAGATGTTTGCGCCGAGGCAGGGGCGCCAAACGTCACGAGGGTCGCGAACAGCAAGACAGAGAAGCTAGCGCGCATCGGCCTCCTCAATTCGCTTTTTTTCTTCTTTCTTCGCTCTTCGCTCTTCTTTCTTCTGCCGCCCCGCCGACCCGCGTCACGCCGATGCGAGCACAATCCGCCGCAATCACACAGTCGGTACAGCGAGGGTACACCGGTCGGCACACGTTCTGGCCCCAGGTGACGAGGTAGAGATTGAGCAGCGGCCACCAGCGGGCATCGACGACGTTGTAGAGGGCCCGCTCGGTCTCCTCTGGCGTCCGGGTCCGCACCCAGCCAAGCCGGTTCGAGATGCGATGCACGTGAATGTCGACGCAGATGTTCTGCTCGCTCTTGAACGCGACGATCATCACCAGGTTGGCCGTCTTACGGCCCACCCCCGGCAGCGTGACGAGCTCGTCGAGCGTGCGCGGCACCCGGCCGTTGAACCGGTCGACAACCGTGCGCGCCGTCCGCTTCACGAAGCGCGCTTTGTTGCGAAAGAAGCCGACCGGATGGATCAACTTCTCGATCTGGTTGACCGTGAGCCGGGCCATCGCCTGTGGAGTCGGGGCCGTGCGGAAGAGCCGCGTCGAGGCTGCATGGGTGGTGGCGTCCTGCGTGCGCGCGGACAGGAGCGTCGCGATCAGGACTTGAAAGGGATCCTCGGGCTGGCTCGCGGAGAGTTTCTCGATCGCCGGCAGATCCATGCCGTCGATCGCTTTGCCAAGCGCTTGCATCACCCGGTCGACCGCGCTCGCCCTCAGGGGCGGGGCCTTCACATTCGAGGCCGGAGCCTTTTGCCTCGGGGCTGGGGCCGGCCTCCGGGCTGGGGCCTGGCCCGTTCGCAGTTTCTGACGCGGCGCAAGGACCATTCCGGGATGGCAGAAACTGCGAAGGGGCCGGGCCCCTACTGGGGAACGGGAGTAACCGGCGGTTGGCCGGCGAGCACGCTGAGAACATTCGAGACCGCCAAATCGGCCATCGCCGTCCGCGTTTCGGTAGTCGCGCTCGCCAAGTGAGGAATCAGCAGCACGTTCTCGAGCCCCAACAGACCCGGATGCACCTCCGGCTCACGTTCGTAGACGTCCAGGGCGGCACCCGCGATGAGCCGCTCTTTGAGGGCCCAGGCCAGCTTCTCTTCGTCGACGACCGGACCTCGGGAGGTGTTGATCAGATAGCCCGTGCGCTTCATCTTCGTCAGCGCCTTCTGATCGATCAGGTGGCGGGTTTCTGGCGTCATCGGCACGTGCACCGAGACCACGTCCGAGGTCGCGAGCAAGCGATCGAGCGGCATGGGCGTGGCGCCAGGCAGATCCACCGGCGGCTCGGTCGTGTAAGCCACGGTCATCCCGAAGGCCGGCGCTTTTTCCGCCACTGCCCGACCGATGCGTCCAAGCCCGACGAGCCCCAGCTGCTTGCCTCGGAGCTCCATACCCAGCATGTAGTCGAGGCTCCAGCCCGGCCATTTGCCCGCTCGCACGACCCGCTCGCCTTCGCCCAGCCGTCGCGTGATCGCCAGGATCAGCCCCCACGCGAAGTCGGCACACGCATTGGTGAGGACGTCGGGAGTATGAGTAGCCGCGATGCCGCGGGCCCGACAGGCCGGGACGTCGATGTTGTTGTAGCCAACCGACACGTCGGCGACGATCTTCAGTTGCGGGCCGGCCGCGTCGAGCACCGCCTCGTCGATCGGGTCGGTAAGCAGACAAATCAACGCGTCCTTCCCTCGAACGCGCGACAGCAGCTCTTCCCGGGGGATCGCATCTCGGCCGGTGTAGAGGTCGACGTCGCAGACGGCCTCGATGCGTTGCATGACAGAGGACGGTAACTTTCGCGTGATCAGTACTGTTGGTTTCAACGTTGGCACCAACCCTTTGGCAGCTTAGGCACAATAGGCACCCTTAGGCACCTTGTCAGTGCCCATGGCACTCGCAGTACCCACAGTGATTGCACCGTACCGCCGGCTCGATCAGGCACATCCCATCGTCACTCACACGCTGCACCCTGTAGCGCGAGAAGCTGACCGATTGGACGGCGCCCCGAGAGCCTGCCTCGATAACGCCTGCTGGCGAACGAGCGGGCGATGTCGGGGCGAGCGCAGACGGACCAAGGTGCCTCTGAATTGCCTCACGAACGAGCGTGCGAATCTCGTCGTCGTTCATTCGACACTCTCCACCTCGTCGACGCGCCCGATGATGGCCGCGTCCACCGGCGACAGCTTGCGGCCAAGCGCCTCGCCCGCCGCGCGACCCTCGAGGACTACGAGGACGCGTTCGCTGACGCCGACACCAATCGAATCGATCGCCAGCAGCGTGGCCCCTTTCGGTTCGCCACTCGGCGACTCAGGTTGAACCAGCAGAAGCTTCGCGCCTTCAAACTGCGGACGCTTCTGCGTGGCGATCACCTGACCGACGACGCGCGCGAGGATCATCGTTCGCCCGTCGTCCAGTGATCCACGATCCCGACGACGCCGGCATCGGTCGGCACCTCGGTCGGATAGAACGGAAAGCTCGCCTCTTTGCCGCGGACGAAGAACACGTTCTCGCCGACGCCCGCGCCAACCGAGTCGACGGCGACCAGCGCGCGCCCCACATCCTGACCGTCCGCCGACAGCGGCTGCACGAGCAGCAGCGTCCGGTCCTGAAGCGCCGGATCCTTGCGCGTCGCGACGACGTGGCCGATCACGCGAGCAATCTGCATGGCGGCTACTCCACCGTGTCGACGGAGTCGATGATGCCGACGATCGCGGCGTCAACCGGACAGTCTTTCAAACCGGAGGCCATGCGAGCGGAGCTGCCGCTGACGATGAGCACGGTCTCGCCGACGCCGGCGTCCACCGTGTCGACGGCGACCAGGTGATTGCCTTCGGGCTTGCCCTTCGGATCCACGGGGCGCACGAGCATCAGCTTGTTGCTGACCAGGCGCGGATCTTTTCGCGTGGCGACGACCGTGCCGACGATGCGCGCGAGTAACATGCTGGTCTTTGCCTTTTGGCCGCCTTCGCAGTCCTACTGCTTCGGCGCGCCATCTCGCCTGAGCTCGCGTCGATCTGAGGCGAGCGGAGGCGGATGCCTCGTGGCTTGAGAAGGCGCGTCTGAACGAGCGCGCTATCCCTTCGCGTTGGCCTTGCCGATTGGCAGGACGTCTTCGAGGTTGGCGTGCGGCCGGGGAATGACGTGCACCGACACTAATTCGCCGACGCGTCGCGCGGCCGCAGCGCCCGCATCGGTGGCCGCCTTGACTGCGGCGACGTCGCCACGAACCACCGCGGTGACATAACCCGCGCCGATCTTTTCCCATCCAACCAGGGTCACTTTGGCCGCCTTCACCATGGCGTCGGCCGCTTCGATCATGGCGACCAGCCCTTTGGTTTCGACCATGCCCAGTGCTTCACCCATTTATCGATCCCTCCGGGCTCGAGGCTTGGGGCTTGAAAAGCCATTCCCCAAGACCCAGGTCCCAAGTCCCAAGTCGGTTACTTCAGCGCGCGCAGCGCGTCCTCTATTAGAGCCGTCAGCTCGCGGTATGTTAGCCGAATTTCCCCGTCTGTGCCGTTGCGCGAGCCTGCCGTTTGAACCTCGCTCGGAGACGGACGAGCGTCGATCAATCGGTCGATCAGTCCATCGGCGAGCGCGGGCGCGTGCGGCACCAGACGCTCTGCCGAAGCTGGCGCTTGTACCACCTGACAATCGAGCTGCGCGCCGGGTGAAGTCAGCGTGTCGTCGGTGCAAATCGGCGCCGGCGACGCGATGCCGTACATGCCACGCAGTCCTTGCAGCCGATCCACTTCGGTTCTGGAGAGCACGTGCTCCCGGCCCAGCGTGTGCGCGACGAGGCTGATCTTCGCGAAGTGCTCGATCGTCTCCATCCGGTAGTACGCGGAGAACACGTCGCCGGCCAGGGCGAGCGCACCGTGATTGGCGAGCAGAATGCCGTCGTGCGCCTTCACGTACTTGCGGACCGCCGCCGGCAGCTCCTCGGTTGACGGTGTGGCGTACTCTGCCAGCGGAATGCTGCCGAGAGTCGTGATGACCTCGGCGAGCACGGCGCGATCGAGCGGGATCCCCGCCACAGCAAATCCGGTCGCGGTCGGCGGGTGCGCGTGGACCACGGCCCGCGCGTCGGGCCGGTTCCGATACACCTCGAGGTGCATCTTCAACTCGGACGAGGGCTCGCGCTCGCCTGCCACGCGAGCGCCCTGGAGGTCGGTAATCACCATCATGTCGGGGGTCATGAACCCCTTCGACACACTCTTGGGCGTCGTGATGAGACGGTTTTCGCCGAGTCGTACGCTGATGTTGCCGTCGTTGGACGCGACAAAGCCTCGAGCCCACAACCGGCGGCCGACCTCGACGATATCCGCGCGGGCTTGTTCTTCGGCGTTCATGATTCGACTCGCCCGCGTCCTGCCGTAGGCGGGGCGCAAGCTCGCTCATGACAGGTCGGTGGCTCTGGGGCCATCTGCGTCATCTGCGTCATCTGCGGCCCTGGGACGACCAGTGTCATCTGCGGCCCTCGAACGACCAGCGTCATCTGTGTTGAAACTCCGCACGATGCGGATCGCCGCAAAAGTAGAAGACTTCGCCGCCACGCGTGAGGCTGATTGCTTTCCCGGGCACGACGTAAGTGCCGCAGATCGGGCACTTGGACATCTTGACGGCGTTCGCCGCTCTAGAAGATGCAGCGGATCCAGCCTGCGATCCGGATGATGTTGCGCCCCGCACGACACCTTCCATCAACCGCCAGAATGCCCGAGCGATCAACCAGAACAGGAGGAGGACGAGGAGGTAGCGAAGGACCACTGGCCTAGCTGCCTCCACTGCCCGCGCCGGGATGCGCGCTCTTCAGGCCCTCGAGCCCCTTCTTGGCGGCCTGGCCTTCGGGAGTGTCCGGCGCGATCGCGACGACTTGCTCCCACGCCTTGGCGGCGCCGGCCAGGTCGCGCTTGCCAAAGGCGCGAACAATCCCCACATTCAGCAGCGTCTTGACGTGCCTGGAATCCATCGCCAGTGAGCGATCGAACTGCGCGAGCGCGCGATCGGATTGGTTGGTGTAGTAGTACGCGACGCCGAGGTCCGTGGATACGTTCACGTCGTTCGGCTTCAACGCCAGTGCCTGCTCGTACCACGTGACCGCCTGGCCGTACATCTCGCCGTCGAAGAACAAGTTGCCCAAGCTGACGCGCGGTTGTGGATCGCTTGGGTTCTGAGCGGCAAGAGTTTCGAGCGCTTTGACGCGCTCGGGATCGATGGCGGCCGCCTGCGACCCGCCGGCGGGTGGCTGGCTCGCCGGCGCCGACTGTGCCACGGGCGCGGCGGCACCACGAATCGGGCCGGTCGGCTGTTGGCTGCCGAGAATCCACCCGATGATGAGGCCGAACAGCGTGCCGGCGATGCCAAAGACGATTGCATCTGCTCGCATGGGGAAGCTTCAGAATACACCGTCTACGAATGTTGGCCGCGGAGTCGCGGAGTCGCGGAGAACACAGGGCCAAAATGGCTGGCTCCGCGTTTCCGCGGCTCCGTGGCGACGTTCGTGATCGGGTGGCTTGCCGAAATCGCCAAGCAATCTACATCTCGGCTGTCCCCTTGAGGACGGCGAGGTATTCGCGAACCACTTTGGGGAGGCCGACGAAAATCGCACGGCTGATGAGCGCGTGGCCGATGGACACCTCGTCGAGGTGCGGCAGCGTTCGGAACAGCGTGAGATTCCGCAGATCGAGGTCGTGGCCGGCGTTGAGGCCAAGGCCGATCTCATGCGCCAACTCGGCGGCTCGAACGTATTGCCCGAAGCTCACATCGGCCGCATCGGGACCGCGCTCAAAAGCGCGCGCGAACGGCTCGGTGTAGAGCTCCACGCGGTCGCCGCCGATCTCTCTCGCCCACCGAATGGCGGCAGGATCGGGGTCCACGAACAGGCTCACGCGAATGCCCGCCGATCGAAACCGGGAGACGATGCCGGCCAGCTCGTCGCGCGGTGTGTCGGGCGGCCAGCCGGCTTGACTCGTGACTTCTCCCGGCGCAACCGGCACGAGCGTGCACTGATCCGGCCGCACCTCGTGAACGAGATCGATCAGATCCGGACGCGCATCGCCCTCGATGTTGTACTCGACCCGTCCTCGAAGCGGACGCAGCTCCTCGGCGATCTCGTGAACATCCTGGACCGTAATGTGCCGCGCGTCAGCCCGCGGGTGCACCGTGATGCCTGGCGACCCGGCATCGATGCAGGCACGGACCGCCTCGATCACCGACGGCAGCTTCCCCCCGCGCGAATTGCGCACGGTGGCCACCTTGTTCACGTTGACCGACAGTTTCACCATCGACTTCAATACTGATCGATTTCGCGACAACTCACGTACGGAGCCGCGGAGACGCTGAGACGCGGAGCACACCTAGTCACAATTCATTCTCCGCGCCTCTGCGACTCCGTGGCTGCGTCCGTCACCGTGATCTCGAACCTCTTATCCAAGATGCGCCTTGACTGTGCCCGCGATCTCGTGAGCCCACGCGCGAATCTCGGCATCGTCCTTCCCTTCCAGCATGATTCGCAACAGCGGCTCGGTGCCAGAGTATCGAACCAGCAGACGCCCGTGGCCGGCAAGGCCGGATTCGACCCGGCCGATCACCCCTGCGATCGCCGGCACTTGCATGTAGTCGGCCCGCTCGCGCACGCGAACGTTGACGAGTACTTGCGGGTAGCTGACCATCGCCGAGGAGAGGTCGGCCAGATCGAGGCGCGACTCGGCAATCATCCGAAGGACGAAGAGCGCCGTCGCCATCCCGTCGCCGGTGAACAAGTGCTCGGCCAGGATGATGTGGCCCGACTGCTCGCCGCCAAGCGCGAGCCCACGCCTGGACATTTCCTCCATTACGTACTTGTCCCCCACTGGACACCGCACCATGGTGATGCCCAACTGGCCGAGCGCGAGCTCGAGGCCGATGTTGCTCATGACCGTGGCAACAATCGTCGATTCCGGGAGCCGGCCCTCGTGCTGCAATTGCCGGGCAGCCATGAACAGGATGGCATCGCCATCAATCGTCCGGCCCGTGTGATCGACCAGCAGCGTCCGGTCGCCATCTCCGTCGAAGGCCACGCCGAGGCGTGCGGCACGGTCAACCACGTGCCGCGCGAGCGAATCCAGGTGAGTCGATCCGCAGTTGAGGTTGATGTTGCGTCCGTTCGGATCGACGCCGATGGCGGTCACGTCGAGTCCGTACGATCGAAACAACCCGGGAGCATGCGGCGCCGTCGCACCATTGGCGCAGTCGATGACCACCGGCCATCCCTCGAGCGCTCTGGCTTCGGGCAGAATCTGACGGAGATGCGCGAGGTATTGCTCGGCGAGATCGGAGCTCTGATCGACGGTTGCGCGATCCGATCGACCAGGAGCCTCCACCGCATTCGGGCCAGGCCACGCGGCGTCCGCCACCAATCGCTCGACCTCACGTTCAACCGCTTCGGTCACCTTCACGCCCGCACCGGAGAAGACCTTGATGCCGTTGTCCTCGTAGGGATTGTGCGAGGCCGAAATCACGATGCCGACATCGAACGCCTCTGTGCCCGCCAGATACGCTATTGCCGGTGTCGGCACGACGCCCGCGCTGACGACAGTGGCGCCCTCACCCACCAGGCCACGAGCAAGCTCAGCTTCGATCCATATTCCCGACTCTCGCGTGTCTCGACCGATCAGCACTCGCGGCGCGTGACCTGCGGTCGGGGCGAGGGCGCGCACCAATGCCGCGCCGATTCGCGCGACCGCTTCCGGCACGAGCGGAGGCACACCGGCACGGCCGCGAATTCCATCGGTTCCGAAGAGTTTCATGGGCGTTTCGTGGGCTGGATCGTCACGGTGACGACGGCAGACTGTGGCGTGCGGAGTCGGGCGTTCGGACTGGGCACACCGATGGTCACCGTCTGCCGGACTGTCTTCGACGCGCTGGCAATCGACACCGGCTCGGTTGTCACTGCCGCCAACTCTTGCAAAGCACCGACCGGGCCGGCCACTTCAACCATCTTTGGCTCGACGCTGATCTCGGCCACTTCAAACCCTGAAGCGGGTTTCCCTGAGACCTCCGGTTGCACGGGAACCGATCGAAGCCCCGCGGCTTCGAACTCGACCGTCACCGATGCCGGCGAGACTTGAACGGGATTGACGCCAAACGGCGAGCGCACCTGACTGGGCAGCAGATTGAAGACGCGCCGTCCGGCTTCAACCGTCCGCAAGTCCAACACGATCGACATGTCGCCAGAGGCCATCCGGCTCAGCGGTCCAGACGAACCGCGCACCCGGACCTCGACGGTCTCGGGAAGGCTCCCCACCAGCTCCAGACCCGGCGGCAGGTTTTTGTACTCGACCGGCGCGCGTACCACTCGCTCAACCACGCCCTCACCACCGACGATCATCCACAGCATGCCGGCGATGCACACCGACAGGAACTTCAAGCCGAGATTCCGAAACGGGAACGGAGCCATCACTCCTCGGAGTACCCGGCCTCGCGGCCTTCATGAACCTGGCGGATCGTCAGCACCGACTTCAACCGCGCCCGCAGCGCCGCGGCGTCCAGTCCTTGCTCGATCTCTCCGTCGTGAACGAACGAGATGAGCCCCGTCTCTTCAGAAATGACGATGGCCACTGAGTCGTTCTCTTCAGTGATGCCGATGGCCGCGCGATGGCGAGAGCCAAGCTGGCGGCTCAATCGGGGATTGACCGTGAGTGGAAGAAAGCACGCCCCGGCAGCCACGCGGTCGCCTTGGACGATGACCGCTCCGTCATGGAGCGGCGATGAGGGCTGAAAGATCGCCACCAGCAGGTCATAGGTGAGCTTGGCATCCAGCGGAATGCCGCTCTCGATGAAATTGAGCAGTCCGATCGCTCGTTCGATCACGATGATGCAGCCCGTATGCTTCGACGACAAGGTGGTCGCCGCGACTATCAGCTCTTCGATCACGTCCTCGTTGCTCTGCGGACGTTCGAAGCGCCGGATGAGCGGTGCGCGCCCCAGGCGAACGATCGCCCGCCGGATATCGGCCTGCAGCAGGACGATCGCCGCAAAGACGACATAGCCGACGATGTTGCGGATGAGCCAGTTGACGGTGTCGAGCTGCAGACCTTGGGAAAAGTAGAAGAGGCCGACGATCAGCGTGATGCCGACCGCCAACGGGACTGCGCGCGTGCCGCGAATGAGCTTGAGCAGCTCGTACACGATGAGCGACACGATCGCGATGTCGAGGACGTCCCACATGGTCATCGCAGGACGCTGGAACAGCGCGGCAAAATCGTCGAAAGTTGGCATGGCGCGCGCTTTGGATTCTAGCCCGACGGCCTTACCGGGCCGCGTCTCGAATGGCGTCGGCGACGCGCACGACCTGCACCATCTCGGCGACCCGATGCACCCGCACGATGTGCGCGCCGGAGAGCACGGCGAAGGTTACGGCAGCGGTTGAGGGCCAGTCGCGAGCGCCGGGCTCGAGCGGACCGGTCGCGGCGTTTATGAACGACTTGCGCGACGCGCCAACCAGAAGCGGCCTGCCGAGCGCGGCCAGCTCGTGCACGCCGGCCAGCAACTTCAGGCTCTGCTCGGCACGCTTGCCGAAGCCGAGACCCGGATCCAATACGATCTGTTCGCGCGCAATCCCGCACTCAATCGCGTGCTGAATCCGCGCGTTCAACTCCCGGGCAACGTCGGCCACGACATCGTCGTAGCTCGCCCGCGCGTACATGTCCTCCGGACGGCCCCGCGTGTGCATCAGCACAACCGGCGCGCCACGGGAGGCCACCACCAGACCGAGGTCGGAGTCGTACTCCAGGCCACTGATGTCGTTGACGATGACCGCGCCCTGATCGAGGGCAAATTCGGCGGTCTCGGCCTTGTACGTGTCGATCGACAACGGCACTAGAAGCCGCTGAGAAAGCGTCTTCAGGACCGGACGCAGGCGCGCGATCTCTTCCTTGGCGGAAACGGGTGTCGCTCCCGGACGCGTGGATTCTGCACCAACGTCGATGAGATCGGCGCCGGCGCTCTCCAACTCGTGCGCGACGTCGATGGCTCGCCCGGAATCGCGCGACAGCCCGCCGTCAGAAAACGAATCCGGGGTGAGGTTGAGCACGCCCATGACGAGCGTGCGCGGACCGAGAATCAGCGGTTCCCGGCCCGGAAGATTGAGCGTGAAGGTCGGCCGTGAGGCGGGCCTCACTCCTGCGTGAGCGGCTTGGGCATCGGCGAGGGCACCAGCGACGGCCGATCCTTTTCGCGACCGCGGTCACGCGCGTCGGCAGGCGCTGGAATTGCGGCCGGCGGCGGCACTAGTTCGTCGAGCGGATGGCCGTAGGCCAAGCGGCGAATCTGCTCGCCGTCCAGGACCTCGCGCGCGAGGAGCGCGTCGGCGATGTCGAGTAGCCGCTGCTTGTGCTCGGTGAGGAGCACGGTGCAGCGATTGTAGTTGTCGGTGACGATCTTGCGGACTTCGGCGTCGATCTTCAGCGCCGTGTCCTCGCTGTAGTCCTGGTGTTGCGCGATCTCACGACCGAGGAAGATCTGCTCTTCCTTCTTCCCGAAGGTCAGCGGGCCCATGGCCTCGCTCATGCCCCATTCACAGACCATCCTGCGGGCGAGATCGGTGGCACGCTCGAGATCGTTGCCGGCGCCGGTGGTGATGTTGCCCATCGTCAGCTCCTCGGCGATGCGGCCGCCCATCAGGAGCGCGATTTGGTCCATCAGATACGTGCGCGAGTAATTGTGCTTCTCGTCGGTCGGCAGCTGCTGTGTGAGCCCCAGCGCCATGCCGCGCGGGATGATGGTCACCTTGTGAATCGGGTCGGCGTTGGGCAGCAGAATGCCCAGCAGCGCGTGGCCCGCTTCGTGGATCGCCGTCACTCGCTTTTCGTCGTCGGTGACCAGCATGGAGCGGCGCTCCGCACCCATCATCACCTTGTCCTTGGCGAACTCGAAGTCGTACATCGTGACGAGCTTCTTGTTCTGGCGCGCGGCGTTCAACGCGGCTTCGTTCACGAAGTTCGCCAGGTCGGCGCCGGTAAAGCCCACCGTGCCTCTCGCCAGCACCTTGATATCCACGTCGTCGGACATCGGAATCTTGCGAGTGTGGACGGCGAGGATTCCTTCGCGACCGCGAACGTCGGGACGGTTGACGATCACACGGCGGTCGAAGCGGCCGGGGCGCAGCAACGCCGGATCGAGCACGTCCGGACGATTGGTAGCGGCCATCAGGATGACGCCTTCGTTCGACTCGAAGCCGTCCATCTCGACCAGCAACTGATTGAGCGTCTGTTCGCGCTCGTCGTGGCCGCCGCCAAGGCCGGCCCCGCGATGGCGTCCGACGGCGTCGATTTCGTCGATGAAGATGATGCAGGGGGCGTTCTTCTTGCCTTGTTCAAAGAGATCCCGGACACGGGAGGCGCCGACACCCACGAACATCTCGACGAAATCCGAACCGCTGATCGAGAAGAACGGGACGTTCGCCTCTCCAGCCACGGCACGCGCCAGCAGCGTCTTGCCGGTTCCCGGAGGACCCATCAGCAGGACGCCCTTGGGAATGCGGCCGCCGAGCTTCTGGAACTTCTGCGGCTCCTTGAGGAACTCGATGATTTCCTGGAGCTCGTTCTTGGCCTCTTCGGCGCCGGCGACATCGCGGAAGGTGACTTTCTTCTGAGCGGACGATGAGAGCTTGGCTTTGCTCTTGCCGAAGGAGAGCGCCTTGTTGCCGCCGCTCTGCACCTGGCGCATGAAGAATATCCAGAAGCCGATCAACAGCAGAATCGGCGCCCACGACAGCAGCAGCGTGGCCCACGGCGATGCGGTGGGTTCTTTCGACTGGACGATGACCTTCTTGTCGATCAGCCGATTGACGAGGCCTTCGTACTGAAGCGGGATGTTGGTGCGGAAGTTCTCTTTCGCCTGGGTCACGCCGACGAGCTCGTTACCGGTAATGGTGACTCGCGCCACCTGGCCCGAATCGACCCACGCGATGAACTCGCTGAAACTGACCGGTGTTTCCTTGTTCTGGAACCGGCTGGAGAAGTTCCACATCACGGCCACAACCACGACCATGACCATCCAGAAGACAAGGCTCTTGACTGTCGAATTCAACTCGGCCTCCAGGCGTTCTTACGCCTCAGTGTCAACATTACCACGGTCGTTGTGCGAGGGGTCACGCGGAATCCCTCGTCCAGCGCGTGCCCTGCAACCCACACGATCCGGCCCGTTTCATCCGTGATGATCGGGACTCGATCTCGTTCCTCGCGCGGGACTTTGCGGTCCACGAGCACGTCTTGCACCTTCTTTCGGCCGGTCATGCCCAGCGGCTGCAATCGGTCTCCGGGCCGGCGCGATCTCACCTGCAACCCGCGGGACAGCCTCTGCGCGTCGACGGCGACCCTGGTCTCGCCTGCCGCGGCCTTGAGAGCAGGCGGTGGAGCCACAGGCCCTTCGGCCGCGACTTCCCAGTCACCCCCGGGGTCGGTCGCCAGACCCGGGACGGGGAGGTCGACAGCAAAGCCTTCGACGGCCAGCCCGCGATCCCCTCTCTTTTGTATGACAACGTTTTCGCCGGAACGTTCCATCTGGACGCCAGGCAATTCGGGCAGGGGCTCGCCCACTGTCACCGACCGAACGCTGTCAGCCTCTTCTAAGCCATACGAGCGGCGTGGATTGGCGGTTTCGAGTGCCTTCAACGCCACCCGCCGAGCCAGGGCAACGGGCAGGCCCTTGAGGCCTGCCAGATCGATCGAGACGCGCCCATCGGAGTGGCTGAGCATTCGACCTGCTGCCTCGACCGCCAATTCCTCGAGCAACGCGTGATCCTTTCTCAAGATATCGGCCGTTCGAGCCAATGCGGCATCCACGCGCGGGTTGAAGTGCGCTCGAAGCAGCGGCAGCACTTCGTGTCGCATCCGGTTACGCGGATTTGCACGATCTTCGTTGGTCGAGTCCTCTCGCCAGGGCTCTCCTCTTTCCTCGAGGAACGCGCGCAACTCGACGCGAGACGAGTCGAGCAGCGGGCGAATCAGCGCGCCGCGTCGAGGCGCAATGCTGCTAAGACCGGAAGGGCCGGCGCCGCGCACCAGGCGCAGCAACACGGTTTCGGCCTGATCGTCGCGGGTATGCGCAAGGGCGATTCGATCGGCGCCGAGCGTTGCGGCCGCGTCCTCCAGGAAGTGATGCCGCGCCTGCCGTCCGGCCACCTCCATTGAGAGTCCTTCGCGCGCGGCCAACGCCGGCACGTCCGCCGCGCCGATCACCGAGGGCAAGCCAAGCCTTTCCGCCAGCGCACGACAGAACGCGGCGTCCTGTTGGGACTCCGCGCCTCGAATCTGATGATCGAGGTGTGCAAGGCCGCAGAGATTCGTGGATCCCAGTGATGCCATCTCGCGAAGGATGAACAGGAGCGCGACCGAATCGGAGCCTCCCGACACCGCAACCATGAGACGGCTCTCGGAAGACCAGAGTTGGTGCTCGTTGGCGAATTTGCGGACGCGGTCGAGCAGCGTGTTCACGGGGCTTGCGCCTTGAGGCTTGGGGCTTGGGGCTTGCGACTGGCTACGAGAGTACCATCCAGGGTCCCGAGCTCTAAAGCCAAGCCTCAAGTCCCAAGCCTCAAGCCCGCCAGTCTATCTATTGATCGACTGATTGATCCCCTTACGCTGGTGCCGGAGGGCGGACTCGAACCGCCGACCCCGCGCTTATGAGACGCGTGCTCTAACCGGCTGAGCTACTCCGGCACGAACCTTTGATGGTAGCAGATTGGGCTGCGGCGGCTTGGCAGCCGCCGTGGGCTCGGCCGCTGTGCGGCCTCGAGGGCCGCAAAGCGGCCGAGGCTTGCTGAATAATGTGTCGGCGTGATGTCCGCGACAGGTCGGCTTGGCTGGCTGTGGGGCCCCTTGGCAGCCATCGCGATGTGGTGGCCGGCTCACGTGCGCGGTCCGCTCGATGGCGCGCCGCTCGATCGGCCCCTCGAGGCTCTGCTGCTCGGTTTGGTGTTTCCCGCGCTCTGGTGGTTTCATCCCGCGTTTCTCCGGCAGCGACTCGTTCGGGCGGCCATCGCGATTCTGCTGCTGACCAAGATCGGCACATCGTTTCTCGCTCCCGCCGGATGGTGCGTGCGCTTCGATCCGCCGGCGCCGATCGTTCGCGATAGCACGGGGCGACCGCATAGTTGGGACCTTCGAGCCGACTGGCTCTCGCCGAATCCGGAATGCTCCGCAGTGATGACGCGCGGATACGAGGAGTTCAAGCACTTCCCGGTCTGGTTCTACAACCTGCCGCCGGTGGACGATGGGTGGCCCAGCGCGAACGATCGGCCGCCGTATGTCGTGCTGCCGATGTCGGTCGTCGGCTTCATCCAGCCCGCCGGCGGCGGCGTGCTAGAGGTGCAACTGGGCCCCGGCATGACCGTCAACGTGGTCGTCGATGGCCGCCAGGCCGACGCGGCCGATCCACAGACGAGGCGGATCGAGCTCGATGAGGGCGTTCACTTCGTTCAAATCAGCGGAACGCTCACCGGCAATCATTGGCGCCTGGCTCCTCTGTGGAACGGGACGCCGATGGGATCGATGGTCTTTCCCGCGACCACGCTCACGCCGCCGTCACGGCTCGATAGCCTGAATGGTGTCGTTCTGCGGTGGCTCGCGCTTGCGATCGTCGCAATTCTGATGACGGGATGGATCGGCGCTGCGTTCGTCTGGTGGGGACACATCCCCTCGATCGCGTGGGCGGTGGCCGCAGCCTCGTGTCTCGCACTGATTGGCGCGCGCGAATCCTCCAACCTTGCCGCCTCGCCGCTGGCGCGCTGGTCGATCACGGTGCTGGCGTTGTCGCTTGCGATCCCACTGCCCGAGCGGCTGCGATCGACTCGCGGCGCGTTTGTCCTGATCGGCGTCCCCTGGCTGGCTTTCCTCGCCGCTGGCTTCTTTATGAACATCGGCCGGTTCTCGTTCTACACCGGCGGTGAGGACTCGTGGACGTATCAACGCTACGCGTACGCCATTTTCATGCAGGAGCAATGGATCCGTGGCGGGTCAGCGACCTTCTACTTTCAGCCGCTTTATCGGTGGACCATCGGCGCGCTGCACGTGCTGTTCGGCGACTCCAGCGTCGGCGAGTTCTACGCCGACGGCGCGTGCCTGCTGGCGGCCGCCTTCTTCGCTTATCGCGTCGTGACGACGATCGCCGGGCATCGGTGGGGAGTCATCGGCGCGGTGAGCGTGCTGACGCTGGTCATGCAAGGGCCGACGTTTGGATTCCTCGGCCGCGGGCTCACCGACATTTCGTCAACGGGCCTGATCTACATCAGCGCGCTTTTCGCCCTCAACCGGCGGCCGGACGGCACGTTCCGCTTGAAGACCGTGATGGAGGCTTCTACCACCGCGGCGCTCGCTTTCTACACCCGCCTGAACAACTTTCCGGTCGCGCTGTCGGTGGCGTCGATGGCGGTGCCGCTCGACGTACCCGCGCGGGCGCTTTGGAGTCCAACGCAGACCGCCAAACGAACTTCGTGGTTTCTCGTCGCCGGGTTCGTGGCCACACTGGCGGTCGCACTGATCCTCTTCGCCTTGCACACGTGGTACTACGCGGGCGTGTTTTCGATCACGCATGGAACCTCGTTTGCCATGAACAAGACCTGGCAGCCCGACTTGCCGTTCGCCGTCAACTTCCAGCGGATGATCGAAAGCCTCGGGGTGCTGCTCACGCTGAACGATCCACCGCGCTTCTCGCTCTACTCGATCCCGCTGCTCGTCGCAGCGATCGCGGCCGTCGCCGCGATCGTCGGGATCAGGGGATTTCGAGAGCTTCCACTGTCAGTCGTCCTGTTCTTCCTCGGCTGCGCCTCGATTGCGACCGTCGTTCGCGGGATTGCCTACTCCGGCCGGTACTCGACGCATCTATTGGGCGCCGCATGCGCGCTGGCAGTTCTAGTCGTCGCGAGACTGGTCAGGTGGGGCGTCATGGTGCGACGCGATACCGACGACAAGCCAGGAATCGCCAGCCCGATCACTTGATCGCGATCAACAATTCGCAGGATTGCCCACTCCGGCCGGTAATCGACGCGCTGGAGTCCGTGGTCAAGAAACGGAGGCAATGGGAATTCGCGCTGGTGGGTCTTGATCCGGCGATCCCCTCCGCGTAGTATCGCTGCGCGCCCATGCCCCCCTTAGGCGTCGACAATTCTTCGGACTGCGTGTCGTGGCGTCCAATCACGACGGCCAGAACGCCAGCTTCAACGTGGTGAAGCGGTAAGCGTGTTCCTCGCCGTTGTGCTCGCTTTCGTCGGCGTCTTCGCGACCGCTGGAGATCTGTTTGCCCAAGGGCGGGCGACGATCAACGGCGTCGTGACCGCCCCCGATGGCGCGCCGCAACCAAACGTCACGCTGATCGTCACGACCCCGCAAGGCGTGGATCGTCGCGCGGTCACCGACGCAAGCGGCGCATTCGTCTTCGGGGGCCTCCTCCCTGGCACGTACCGTCTGCGGACCGAGGATGAGACCTTCGCGCCGTTCAGTCAGGATCAAATCGCTCTCATCGCCGGTCAGACGCTGACGCTTCAGATCCGGCTCCAAGCGCGAGTCCCAGTCGAGGCGCCGCAGACACAACGCGCGACGATCCAGGGGACGGTGATCGGTCCGAATGGGCAGCCTTTGGCCAACGTGGTGGTGATCGTCTCGGGCAATCAGGGAATCGATCGACGCGTCGTCAGCGATCCCACTGGCGCGTACGTCTTCGGTGGGCTGCAACCGGGGCCCTATCGCCTTCGCGTCGAAGATCCTGGACCCGATGCGCGGCCCTTTTCGGTGACCGACGTGACGCTCGCGCCCGGCGAGCGGAGACAGTTCGACATCCGTCTCCAACCCGTTCCTCCCCCACCGCCGCCTCCGCCGGCACCGCCGACACCAGTGCCGTCTGCTCCGCGCGCAACGACGCCTGCGCCACAGCCTCCCGAACGGCAGACGGCTCCGGAACGAAGCGAGCGAGCCGCGGCGCCTGAGGTGACGGCGCCGGGCGGCGAGTTCGAAGCGATGCCGAATCGCTGGGACTACACGTTCCCTCCTTATCAGCGCTACCCGGGCGCGCGGCAGATGCCCTGGGTTATGGGAAGCCCGTTCGATCCGTACAACCAGAACCCGGCGAAGGCCGACCGGCCGATTGGCGGCAGCGACAGCCTCTTCGTCAATCTCAACCTGCAGCTCAACTCCACGGCGAATCCTCGAGCCGTCGGTGCCGGGGAGGCCGAGCCCACCAGTCAGTTGTTCTTCAACAACAACTTCGTCGGCGGCATCGAGCTGTTTCGAGGAGACACCGTCTTTCAGCCCAAGAGCTGGTCGCTTCGCGCCACCGTCGTCGGCAACGTGAACGCCTTGAACTCTGGAGGACAGAATCAGAGTGCCCAGACGTACGGCGTCGAGGAAGCCTTTGCCGAAAAGCGCTTGTCAGTGCTGAATCCAGCCTTCGATTTCGTGTCGATCCGCGGCGGCATGCAGAACTTCAACAGCGACTTCCGCGGGTACGTCTTCGTCGACAACCAGCTTGGTGTGCGACTGTTCGGCAATGCGCGGAGCAATCGCGATCAGTACAACGTCGCGTTCTTTTCAATGCGGGATCGCGATGCGGCCAGTCAGCTCCACCGCTTCTCGAGCCGTGAGCAAACGGTCGTCATCGGCAATTACTACGTGCAGGACCTTGGCGTGCCGGGATACACCGGCATGTTCAACCTTCACATCAATCGCGACACCAAGACGTCGGACGACCCCGCCTCACCACAGATCGGTGCGCTGCAGGTGACCTACCTCGGCTTCCACGGCGACGGGCGCTGGGGATCCTGGTCGGTCAGCCATGCGTTCTATCAGGCGTTCGGCACCGACGATGACAATCTCGTGGCGCAGAGGCTGACCGGCAGCGCCGTGGCGCCGGTGGACATCAACGCGCGAATGGCCGCGCTCGAGCTCTCGCGCGACGCGGACTGGTACCGGTATCGCGGCTCGTTCTACTACGCGTCAGGAGACAACGGCACACCAGGGAAGGCCACGGGCTTCGACACCATCACCGACAACCCGAACCTCGCCGGCGGACCGTTCATGTTCTGGACGCAGCAGAAGACGGCGGTGGCGGCCGCCGACGGTCAGCTCGTCATCTCCGAAAAATTCAGCCTACTGCCGAATCTCCGCAGCAAGTTCACAGACCGCGCGAACTTCGTGAATCCCGGCGTGATCCTGGTGAACGGCGGGGTCGACCTGCGTGTCAGTCCACGCCTGAAGATCGTGACCAATCTCTCGTTCCTGCGTTTTGCGGATGCGTCGATTCTGCGCCAGCTCGCCGGACCTGGGAACGGATTCGAAGACGATGCCATCGGCTGGGATGCGAGCGTTGGCGCGAAGTTTCGCCCCTTCGTCAACGAAAACCTGTTCGCTCTTGTCGGTGTCTCCGCGCTGACGCCGCGTGGCGGCCTGGCGACGGCGATCGGTTCCGGCAGCCTCTACTCCGTGGTCGGCGCCATCCAACTCGCGTATTGAGTCACGAATGAGCCACGAGCCCCAGTCCCGAGTGTCTCGACTGTCCGATCGACTGATCCGCCACCGTTCGACGATCGTCGGCGGGTCGATGGCCGTCATCGTCGGCGTGTGGTCGGCGCTGACCCTGGTCGCCACGGCGCAGTCCCCGCGCGGCGATCTGCCGGCGGTCGAAACGCCGGCCCCCATTGAGAGCCCGCATCCGCACGTCATGGGACCCGCGGCGACCGACCAGGGGACGGCCGCGCGAGCATCGGCGCCAAGCCAGGGATGCCTGACGTGCCACGTCAACGCGAAGGATCCGCATCCGACGGCTCAGTCGCTCTCCTGTGCCGACTGTCACGGCGGCGACGGCACGGCCACGAGCAAAGAAGCCGCGCATCCGAAACCTCGCTTCACTGAAGTGTGGAAGACCGCGGCCAATCCGCATGAGACCTACACGGTGCTCAATCGCGAACGACACGAGTGGATTCGATTCGTGAATCCCTCCGACATGCGCGTCGCGCCCGTCGTGTGCGGGCGGTGCCACAACGCCACTATCCGCAGTCTGCAGAAGGGCCCGATGATGAACAGCGCGCAGGTGTACAGCACCGCGCTCTACAACAACTCGTCGGTGCCGTTCAAAGACGCGCAGTTCGCCGAAAACTACACGCCGCGCGGCGAACCGCAAATCATCCGGACCCTGCCGCCGCCAACTGAAGAGGAGACGAGGCTCAAGGGCATTCTTCCGCAGCTCTTCCCACTGCCACGCTTCGAAGTGGGCCAGCCCGGGAATATCTTCCGTGTCTTCGAGCGAGGCGGCGGGCCGAAATCGGAGCTGGGCAACCCGAATCGCGAAGACGTGCCGGGCCAGCCGGATGTGACCGTGAGCAATCGCGGCTTTGGCACCCAGGGCTCCGTCGATCCCGTGATTCTCGGGGTGCAGAAGACCCGACTGAACGACCCGATCCTCTCGTTTCTCGGTACGAACGACTCGCCCGGCGACTATCGGATGAGCGGCTGCGCCTCGTGCCACGTCGTGTATGCCAACGATCGCGATCCGTTCAATTCGGGACCGTACGCGCAGTACGGCAACCGCGGAACCACGGCCAGCGACGACCCGACCATCAAGAAGGGTGAATCGGGCCACCCGATCCGGCACGAATTCACACGCCGCATCCCGTCGAGCCAGTGCATCACGTGTCACGTGCACAACGGCAACGGATTCCTCAACACCTATCTCGGTTACATGTGGTGGGATCAGCAAACCGACGGCGAGCGCCTGTATCCGAAGATACAGCGGAATCCCACGCTCGCGGAGATCGATCGTGCCGGGCGATTCAATCCCGAAGAGGCTGCCGCGCGCGGCCTGTGGAGCGACCCGAAGTTCCTCGAAACCGTGAGCGAGATGAACCCGCAGCTCACGAAGGCGCAGTTCGCCGACTACCACGGCCACGGATGGATGTTTCAGAAAGTGTTCAAGCGCGACCGCAAGGGCAATTTCCTCGACGCCGACGGCAAGACGATCGGCTTCGACGATCCCGCGCTCTGGCAGAAGGCCGTGCACCTCAAGGACATCCACCTCGAGCGTGGCATGCACTGCGTGGACTGCCACTTCACACAGGACATGCACGGCACCGGCAAGATTTATGGCGACCGGCGGGCGGCGATTGAGATCGGCTGCCAGGATTGCCACGGCACGCCCGCCGCGCGAGCGACGCTCGCCACCAGCGGTCCGGCCTCCAGCAAACGCGACCTCACCTCCGCCCGCCTGACACCGTTTGGCGTCCCGCAGTTCGTTCGGAGGGGCGCGACGACAATCCAGCGGAGCATGGTCGAAGACAACAAGCAGTGGACCGTGCCACAGATCGCGACCTCGACCAACCAGGCCGCGGTTGCCGCGCACACGATTCAGAAGGACGGCGTGACGTGGGGCGACGGCCAGTCGGCGAATCTCGCGCACCCGGAAACCCGACTGGCGTGCTACAGCTGCCACACGTCGTGGACGACCAACTGCTTCGGCTGCCACCTCGCGGCGAAGGTCAACACCAAGAAGCCGATGCTGCACAACGAGGGGGTCGAGAGCCAGGTCTACGCCTCGTACAACCCCGAGGTGCTTCGATCCGATGGGTTCATGATCGGGATCGACGGCACGGTGCAGGGCCATCGCATTGCTCCCGTGCGATCGTCGAGTGCGGTGACGCTGAGCGTGCAAAACGCCACGCGCGGGTGGGTGATCAACCAGGCGCCCACGATCTCGTCTGCCGGATTCACGGGGAACGCCTTCAACACCCACGTGCCGCATACGGTGAGAGGCAAGGAAACCAAGCAGTGCACGGACTGCCACGTCTCCCGAGACGGTGACAACAACGCCTGGCTGGCGTCGGTGCTCATGCTGGGTACCAATCAGGTGAATTTCATGGGCCGGTACATCTACGTGGCCGAGGGCCGCGGCGGCCTCTCGGCGGTCGCGGTGACCGAGCCCGAGGAGCCGATGTCGGTCTTCGGCAGCCATCTGCATTCGCTCGCCTACCCCGCCAACTTCGCCGCCTACGTCGCCCGCGGCCGCCACCTGACCGAGGCGGTCCGCCATGGAGGGACGGCCCAACAGGTGCAGCTCTATGGCGAGTATCTGCTGGCGGCGTCGGGCCGGGACGGCTTCCGCGTTTTCGACGTGGCCAATGTGGCAAACAAGGACTTCGCCCAGCGCATCGTCTCCGCGCCGTTTGCCTCGCAACGGATGAGTGTCGATACGAGGAACGCCACTGGCCTGGCCATCGGATCGCCCGCGCCTCTCGACTTGAAGAAGGTCGTGCTCCCGCAGAATGAGGAACAGCCGATTGCCCCGATCTACGGCTATGCGTTCATCAGCGATGCCGACGAGGGCCTGGTCGTCGTCGACATCAAGACCCTCTCCGACGGGATTCCGACGAACAACGGGCTCTCGCGATCGGCCACCTTCAACCCGAATGGGCAACTGACTGGCGCCTCGTCGATCACGCTTGCGGGGGATAACGCCTACATCACGACACCGGCAGGCGTGGTCATCGTCAACGTCGCCACGCCAACGGCACCTCGACTCGTTACATCTGTGACCGCGGGTCTGAAGTCGCCCCGCCACGTCGCCGTGCAGTTCCGCTATGCGTTCGTCACGGACGCCGAGGGCCTCAAGGTGATCGACGTCACGGTGCCAGAGCGTCCACGGCTCGTGCCGGGCGCCGTCGTGCCGCTGGCGCAGGCGAACCGCCTCTACCTCGCAAGGACGTACGCGTACGTCGCGGCTGGCTCAGCAGGGCTGGCGATCGTGGACATCGAGCGTCCAGAGCAGCCTCGGCTCGATCAGACGTTTACCGGCGGCGGATCGATCAGCGATGCACGCGACGTCAAAGTGGGCATGGTCAACGTCGGACTCTTCGCCTATGTCGCCGACGGCAAGAACGGCCTTCACGTCGTCGAGCTCGCCGCGCCCGACAGCGTGCCTGGCAATCTCGGCTTCAGCCCGCGACCCAACCCACGGCTCGTGGGCACGTATCGCAACGGATCGGAAGCCATCGGGATCTCGGAAGGCTATCGTCGCGACCGCGCGGTCGATGAAAGCGGGCACCAGATCACGGTCTTCGGCCGGCGGGGCGCGCGTCCCTTCAATCTGCAGGAACAGCAGAAGCTCTATTTGCGAAACGGACAAGTGTGGACGGTGACCAACGACCCGCCGCCACGCAAGTAGAGGCGATTCGTTCGAGTTGGCTGGCGAAAGGCGGGTCCAAGAGGCCCGCCTCTACTTCGACTTCCTGCCTAGCAACCAAAATCCCGCAGCCAGCGCGACGATCAGTGCTCCTCCGCCGATCAGCCAACTCATTGGCGGACCGGATGATGCGGCCGGCGCGGTCATCGGCGCGGCAGCGGGAGGCGCGGCGGCGGGTGCAGGAGGCGGGACGAACGCGGGGGGCGTGTCCAGGGACGGCGGAGGCTCGATCGAGGTCGGCGATCCGGGAGGCGGTCCGGCGCTGACTCGTGCCGCCGCTGGTCTTGGCGCGGATGGGCTAGCAGGGGCCGTAGTCGGTGCTGCGGCGGTTGCTGGAGCGCGTGTCTCTGGTGGCGCAGTCGCTGCTGGCACGGCTGGCGCCTCTGGCGTGGCGGCTGTTCCTGGTGCCGCTGCGGGCGCCGCTGCAGCTGGAGGCGCCGCGGGCGTCCCCTCCGCAACTGTCGTCAAACCACGGCGGCGCCGAATGATCCCTTCCAGTTCGCTTTTCCCAACCACCGTGACGTCGGTGGCCGAGGTACTTCTTCTTGAAGTGAAGGCTCACCGGCAAGAAGCGTTTGCCGAGATCGAAGTCGTCGCCCGCCGGATGGCCCGCCTTGATCAGCCGATCGTCGTTCATCACGTGGCAGTTGGTGCACTGCTGCGTCCAGCCCTGCATGTTGCCGATGAGCTTGGTCATGCCGTACTGCGCCACGGACAAATCGTAGGAATCCTTCGTCTGGTGGGGTTTGAGGTATCCGCTGCCTGGACCGTGACAGCTCTCGCATGAGACGCCGGCGTTGGCATCTCCGCGATAGACCGTCGCGTGACAGGTGACGCACGCGCCATTCAGATCGTACTTGTCCTTGAGGCCGATGGCCTTGGCGAACTCATCCGACTTGGCCGTCTCGAGTTGATTCAGTGAATTGATGTGGCCGGCGTTGGCGCTCTTGTCGGGGAAGATTCGTTGAACCTCCGGGATCTCCTTTTTCTCGTACCACTCTTTTTCGGCGGCGTGGTCATGACAGTTCAAGCATTCGTTGGGGCCGAGGTACTGGAACGGTTGCTGAGCCATGAGGCCGGCGCTCGCGCCGAGCATGAACAACGTCGAGAACAGCGCCCGAACGAAAGTCATAGGTGCCGCGGATTCTACTCGATGATGTCGGGCGCCGCACGACGCTCACCTTCCCGATCCGAGCGCAGGTACGATTGATCGCGATTGCGCACTATTTCCGGTTCGCGAGCTCGATACGAACGGCGCCCGAGACTCGGGCCATGCAGGCCAATCGGTACGGGCCTGGCGCAAGCGAGCAAATGTCCTCGAGCGTCGAGCGCTCGGCACTGCCGATTGCATTCAGATTGGCGACGCCCTCCACGATCCGGACCGGGTCCTCGCCACAGAAACCGCGATGGCAGTCCGCCGGAATCCTGATGCCGGCCTTCTCTGCCACGTCGCAGATCGTCTGACCCTTCGCACACGACACGAAACGGTTGACACCATCGAAGAACACGCCAATCTCCGAAGCGGCCGGTGCCGGTCGGGGACTCTCTGGCGCTCGCGGCTCGCCGGGCCTCCGAGATCCCGACGCCGGCCCGGCGGCTGGTTGCGGACCGGCGGGCACCGGCCCCAGTTGTGTGTCGAAAGAGATCCGCTGCGCGGGCATTCGCAGCCCGCGTTCGTCGCGAAACGCCAGCACCTGCGAGCCCACGAGAATCCGATCGCCGTCGACGAGCCGGACCGGTGCGGTGACCACCACTTGGGTGCCATTCGCGCTGCCCAGATCCTTCACCGACACGCGTGCCGCCTTCAGGGTCAGTGCGAAATGACGGCGGGAGAGCGACCCGTCCTCAGGCGCGATCGTCAAATCTGGCGCCTGCCGGCCGACCACCGTAGAGCCCTCGCGAAGCTCGAACGTGGCGAGCCGCTTTCCCGATCGATCGAAGTGACCGACAACTTCGGCCCGATGGCGATCGCCGACCACCACCCATTGACGTCCGGCCCGAATCACTGCGCCCCGATCGAGCTCGAGCGATCGTTCCGGTGAAGGCTGCAGCAGTACGGTCCGATCCTTCCCCTCGCCACGAATCAGAAAGCCGCCCTGCTCGAAGAGAATCGAGGCGTGCACATCGGCCAAAGCCGAATCGTCCGCAAAGACGATGTCGGCGCCACGCCGGCCGATCGTCGTTACGCGCTCGCGCTCGAGCGCGAACTCGTTCGCTTCGACTCCCGAGGCGAGAATGCTCACCAGCGAACACGCGCCCAGCACCCGCGTGGGTGGCGCGGCGTGTTCTGGCGGCGCGGCCTCCGCCGCCAGCGGCGTGTCATCTTCGAAGTCGAGCTTGACCTCGACCTTCACGCGGCCGGCGATCTTCTGGGCAATCACCTCGGCCACGAGCACGCCGTCGCGCAGCGCTGCCTTGATGTTGCCGCGGCGCTTGATCTCGCCGAACTGTGAGGGGTCGCTCCCGAAGTCGGTCGTCTCGAAGTACGCGGGGCTCAACACGTCGCCGGCCAGATACACGTTGGCTTGTCGCGTCTCGAGCAGTGGCGTCACCACGGGCCGGCTTTTGTTCGCGGCCCCCCCGGTCGCCAGCGGCACACCCAACCTTGCCAGTAGCGCTTCCGGTATGTCTTCACCGATACAGGCGATGCAGAAGCGCTTGGCGAACTCGAAGTGGGTGGTCTCGGTGGGTCTGCCCTGTGCGCTGACCCTGCCGGTCCGCAGCGACAAACAGACATTTCCGTCGGCGTTCACCATCGCGATCGGCTCGCTGCCGGGCAAGTAGCGGATGTTGCCGTGGCCCATGAAGGCTTCGAAGAACACGTCGGCGAGCGCCTTCGACACCTTCGGCATCTTGTCGCCGCGATACGACCAATACACCGCGGACGGATCGCCACCAACGCCCTTGGCGTTGGCGATGGCAATCACCGCTTCGGCAGCCGACGTCCCTCCGCCGATGACGCACGCGGGCTCGCCAACGTAGGTCTGCGCGTCGGTCAGGCCAAACGCAAGCCCGGCGACATCTCCCGGGATGTCGAGGCGACGGGGAACGCCACGGCCGAGCGCCAGCACCACGTGACGAGCGCGGAGCATCTGCTCAGACTTGAGCAGATGATTCCAGGCGACGGCGCACCAGCGATCGCCCTCACGTTCGAGGGACGTCAGCTCCACCCCGATCTGCGCCGGAATGGAGTGGCGCCGGTAGAGCGCCTTCCATTGCCGGCACATCTCGTCCTTGTCGATCGCTGGGAAACGCAGCTTCGAGATCAGCGCCCCTCCTTTAGGAAAGCGCATGCGATCACCGCCGCCGTAGTCCGGGAGAATTTGCTTGTCCTTCGCATAGTCGCGAATGCGCTTCATCAGGTCGTCGTAGTCGATGACGAGCGCGCTCAAGCCAAGCTCCTTGGCTCGAAACGCGACCGCCGTCCCGAATGGGCCACCACCGACAACCAGGACGTCGAGGACTTCCGGGAGCGTGACCGGCGTGTCAAGTATCAGCGTGCCGTCTGACTGCGTCTCTCGCAGTGAATCCATCGCTTTTGTACCTACCCTGATCGGGGTGGATGACCCGCCTACCTTCCCCGGCTTGTGCGCAGGATTTCTACACCGAATTCCAGGCTTGAAAACACCAACCGGTCCCCATCAATCAGGCGGCGTGTGCCGGTGATTCGCGTCCCGTTCAGCGACGTCCCGTTCGCGCTCTGTTGGTCCTCGACGGTCACCTCGGTCGGCGTGATCACGATAACCGCATGCTCACGGGACATCTCCTTGCTCTTGATGCGGATCGATGCGGAGGACCCTCGGCCCACTACCGAACGCCCCAGCGAACATTCGAAGCTGCCGTTCTTGCCGCTCAAGCGGATGCCGATGATCGGCCGCTCGCGCGCGTCGCTTGGGCCGCGGCGTGGAGCGATCAACGCAGGCTCGAGCCGCGTGAGGTCAGGATCCATTTCCGGTGCATGGGCGGATGGATTCGGTGGGGGGCCCACTTCCTTGAAGCCAAAGACCGCTTCGGGGGGGAGCCCGCCGGGCAAGGGCAACTTCGACATCAACAGTTCGCCCGGGGGTCCTTGCGCCGCCCCCGCCTCGAACCGAGTCGCTTGAGCTGGCGCGTCGCCAAGCGCGCTGACACGGAGAAGGTGCGAGGGTACGGACGCTGCTCCGTCGAAGAGAACTGTGCCCTGGCCAGGCGCCTCTGAAACGCTCTCGCCCTGGAGGAATACGAGGTCGATATGACGCCCCAGCGTGATGATATCGAGGTGTTTCAATTCCCGGCGCGTGACGCGTTCTCCATTCACCCACGTGCCGGCATCACTCCCCGCATCCTCCACGCACGGGCCGCCGTCACTCAATCTGACTCGAGCGTGAACCGGCGCGATGAGGGACTCGGTCAACACCACGTCGTTGGTCGGGGCCAATCCAATCTCGAGGCCTTCACCCACGTCGATCGATTGAACGGTGCCGTCGCTGGCGCGTATCAGCAGCCTTGCCGTCATCGTGCTGTCACCGCCAATCGCACAGCCGACGAAGGGTGATAGACGTGACACGTCGAACATGTCGCCTTCACCAGCGACGACCGATGGCACGCTTGACATGTCGAGACGCCAGGCACGTTCACGTCAGCCGCCGCCTTGCTCGCGCGGACCGTGCCGTGACACGACTCGCACGAAGCCTGAATCGTGTGTGGCGCATGGGTGAACAGCGAGCGTCGCATCACCGGCTCGGCGATGCGCACGCTCGCGAGCGCGGACCGGCTCGAGTTCAGCTCGTGACATTTGAGACACGGCACCAGCAGCGACTCGAGCGCGGCGGCACGGGCGCCGCGCTCGGCCTCACCGCCTGGACCCGGCATC
The DNA here is from genome assembly GCA_963773045.1 of uncultured Acidobacteriota bacterium. Taxonomy (GTDB): domain Bacteria; phylum Acidobacteriota; class Vicinamibacteria; order Vicinamibacterales; family UBA2999; genus 12-FULL-67-14b. The sequence goes on from CAVYZT010000009.1 coordinate 119,198, forward strand.
CGGGGTGACTGCTCCAATTCTGTCAGCCGCGCCTGTAACGCTCGCAAGCTGCGGTCGAGCTCGCCCCGGTCGAGCGAGGCATCCTGCGAAGGGGTATCGTCGCGATCCGCCGGCGACGAGTCGAGCTCCTGCTCCACCAGCAGGCGATCCAGGACCCGTTGGCGCTGTCGCCTCGTGCGATTGTCGCTCTCGCTCCCAAGGACGCCCGGTCTCGACGACAGCGCTCGGCCACGCAGCAAACCGACGCGGGCGCGTACGGAATCGCCGCCGCGGGCCTCGATCGCATCGAGAAGCGCGATCAGTTCTCGCCTTCGGATCTCGAACTCTTCTCGACCGAGGCCCGCCCCGGCGCGTTCGCGAGCGAGCTGGATCATCGCGTCGATGCCTCCGACCTCGGACCGCGAGCCCGGATCGGCGAGGGCTCGGAGCGGCGAGAGCGCCTCGTCGAGACGGTCGAGCCGGTCCAAAAGGCCCGCCCGATCCACCGGCGCCTCACCCGACGCGGCGAGTCGCTCGACCTCGGCACGGAGGGCCGTGGCTCTGGCGGCTACAGGCGAGTCGGGCAGGCGTTGGACGATGACGTCGAGCACCCTGAGGAGCTCGGTCTTTCGCTGCTCCACCTGCGCTGCCGAGGCTCTCCCTGTCTCGGGCTGGGCGCTCATGCCGAGCGCCCGATTGCTGGCGCTGAAGTCCAGCGCTGGGAACTCCGTTGCCGATCGAAGGCTCGACGCGATCGCCTGAGCGCTGGCCGACAGCTCACGAAGCGCGGCCTCGTCGGTGGTCGCGCTGCCGTCAACTCGGTCGATGTCAGCCAGCTCCGCGCGCACCAGATCGATGGCGGCCCCCACTTCGTTCGGCGGAACCAACCGCGTCGCCGGCGCTTGCTCGAGCTGCTCGAGATAGCGGATACGCGCGGCCAGCAACGCCCGCTCGGCATCATCGCCCTCCCGATCGACGCCGCGACGCAGCCGCGCTGCGTTGTACAGCACCCACGCGTCGCGATGTCGCAGGCCGCTCGCCTTTCTCCGTCCGCGCGGGTTGGTCTGAATCTGCGGGCGGCTGCCGCCAAGCCGATCGCTCGGCATCTCCTCGGGGAGCACCAACAGATCGGGTTGCACGAAGTCGGTTTCTCCGCTGATCAGCCCATCCTTCAGGTGGCAGCTGGCGCAGTGACGGTCGAACGTCATCGGTTGAAAGGCGCGTCGATCGGGCGTCTGCTCGTGACAGCTCTGGCACGTGTCCACTCTAGCCTTCGCGGCTTCGACAACGTGTCGATCGTGATCGAACTCGAGGCCCACGCCGGGCGTCGCCCGCGCGCGCACCACCGAGAACTCCGGGTGCCCGCCGAACGATCGAAACTGATGACACGTTGCGCACTCCCGATCGTCGACGGTCCTCGGCGTGTCATCCCTCCCGCGATGATCGGTATGACACGACGCACACTCGAGCACCTCGGCGCGATCGGCCAGGCCTCGATCGCCGCTGCCAAGCAGCACGTGCGCGGAGTGCAGGAGGCGATCCGTCCCTGACGGGTCGTGGCAGCGTTCGCAACGGACCGATTGCACGCCGCCGGCGGTCTGATGGCACTGGCCGCATTTCAGATCGATGCGCGCATGGTGCGACGCCACATCTCCCGGGGACAGCGCCGCGCGCGCGCCGGCGAGGCTCGGGTTCATCGAGCCGATGACAAACAAGCCGACAGCACCCAGAACGATCGCCGCTCCGACGACAGCGCCAATCCCGAGCCACAGCCGGTTGTCGGGCGGGAACAAGAAGCCCTTAGCCTTGGTGTGTGCCGATGTGCCTTGGGGCCGGAGACGCGCCATGTCAGAACCAGATCACCGCCACGACGTGCACGAACAGCAGTCCGAGCAGCGCCACCGCAGTGGGCACATGCGCGGCCAGCCAGCCCTTGAGGACCCGTTGCAGGCTCAGCTGCGCGTCGAGATCGACCTTGTCGTGAACGATCGACTCGAGGTCACGAACGCGCGCACGTTCACCCTCGTCGAGGAACGCGCCAACCTCTACAAGGGGTCGCAGCAGCTGCTCGCGGTCGCCGGTCGAGCCGGTGATCCATCCAAGGCTCACCCGCGGCTCCACGAGAGACGGCCGCAGGTGCGTCGCGTAGGTCAACGCCAGCGCGTCGGAGGCATCGTTCATCAGCGCATCAGCTTCGACGACGAGTCGCTGCCGTAATTCAGGAATGCGTTCGTAGACTGCCTCGACCGTCAGCCGGGCGAGGAGCTTCGGAATCAGGCGTTGCAGCCACAGGCCCAACAGACCAGTTGCGGTTGTCCAAGCGGCGAGAAGCCAGAGCAGCCAGCCCATGCTGCCGTTTGGCCAGCGAAACCCGGTATGCAAGAGCACACAGAAGAGACCGAGCGCGCTGCCGTAGACGTGAAGCTCCAGCCATCGACGAGCGGTTCCGAGCGGCCGCGCGCGCCACCGCCGGCGCCAAGGATAGAGACCGGCGTTGACGAACAACAGTGCCGCGACCGTTCCAAACAGGAGCCCGCCGAACCGGCCCGGCTGCCACGGCCATCGCCAGGCGATTGTGGCGTAGAGCGCCAGCGCCAGCGCGGTGACCGCGAGAGTCGAGCGCAACAACTGCCGCGAGCGCGGCGCAAGCACTGCCGTGGCCATCAGCCAGAGAAGAGCATCGTGACCTGCTCGCTGTCTTTGAAACTCACTCGCTGGGCACACCCCTGGGGGCACATCTGCACACAAGCCGGCCCTTCTGGCCGGCCGATGCACAAATCACACTTCGTCGCGAGGTTGATCCGCTCGCCGACCTTCGGACTATCGAAGGGGACGGTCAGGATGTTTCCCCAAGGGCAGCGTTTGACGCAGTTGCCGCAGCCGATGCACGTCGACGCGTCAATCGCAACTTCGACGGATCCCAGCGGACGCGTGATGGCGCCGGTTGGACAGCCGATCATGCAGACGGGGTCGCTGCACTGATAACAGGCCGTCGGCACGCTGAAATTCTGGAACTTGATCCCCTCGCGGACGAACCGCGGCGTGCCATCGTGGGCGTCGGCGCAGGCGCGGACGCACTCGTCGCACCGCGTGCAACGCTCGAGATCGATCAGCAGGACGCTCTCCCCACGAATCAGTTCGGACTCGATGGCAAATTGCAGCGGACGCGACGAGGACGGGTTCACCGCGGTTCGTCCACGCTGCTTGAGCCTCTCGATCATCACGTCCCACAGCCGGCGGCTGGCAGATGCGACGGAGAGCAGCGGGCGGATGTCTTCGAGTGATAGGCGCACGAGCTCGACGTGGTCAATCGCCGTCAACGAGACTGGCCAAGGCTCGTTGAGGCACAGCGTCGCCTCGCCGATCCAATCGCCCATCCGCAGGTAAGTCACGGCCAGGTCCGCGCCCGACGTGCGGACACTCACCTTGACGTAACCGCCACGCACCAGATAGAAAGCATCGCAAGGCTGGCCCTCTTCAGCGACGACCTGCTTCGGTTTGAAGCTTCGCAAGTCCGCGCGATCGACGAGCCGCTCGAGAGCCGCCTCATCCAGATCGGCGAAGAGATCGACGCGCCGCAGGTGCGAGCGCAGCGTTCGCTCGCGATAGCGCCGTTCGAACAGCTCCTTGAAGCCGGCGAGCTCTGGAACGTCGAACATCGCCCGCAACGCCGGTGTGCGGATCAACACGCACGACACGTCGGACGAGGCCGTGAGATCGATGGCGATCGGATAGCGAGACAGGGCGCTTCCCTCGCCAAAAATCTCGCCCGGCTCCAGGATCGTCTGCTCTCCCAGCTTGAGCGCGACCGGAACTTCGGGCACGAGCACCGACGCGTCTCGGCGCGCGCGCGTGCTTGCAGCCGCCGGCAGGCGCGCGTCCACTCGGCCCTTCAGCAAGTAGTACGCGCCGTCGCAATAGTCGCCGACGCGAAGAATCGGCTCGCCCTTTCGAAACTCGCATACATGCAGATGCGGGCGCAGCGATTCCAGTAGGGTCGCCGGAAGGTCCTTCAACAGAGGAACCTCTCTGAGAAGCGTGGCGGAAATGGTCTCTATGAGGGGCATCCGGAGCTATTGTTGTCGCGGCGGCGACTTCGACGGCGGCGCCGTGCCCAGCGCTTCGAGCGCCAGGGCAATGACCTCTTCCTGCAATCGGAGCAACTCCGCGTCCGCTCCTCGATAAGCCGTCGTGGTCGCCGGCGGTGTCAACTTGACGGGCGTACGGACCCCGGCCTTGAGCAACGATTCAAGCAGCGTGACGACGCGTCCCTGAACCGATCCGACAAGGGCCGCAGGAGTTTGCAAGTGGACGGGATCGGCTTCCACCGGGGGCACGGGTGTTGCTCGCTCAGCTGTCGGCGGCAACGATGGCGTCTGGACCGACAGTATCGCAGGCCGGGTCCCTCTCGCTGGCGCCGGTTCTGTGCGCACGCTGGTGACCGGCGGCGCGGTTGTCGCTAGCGGTGGCGCCGCGGCCGGAGTGGCGGCTGCCGGCGCCGGAGCCTGGGACGGTGGCGCCGCAACTGGCGCAATGGCGACTGGTGGCGGAGTCCCTCGGGCGATGTTGGTGGCGGCGATGACGCGAGGCTCGTACTTCGAAGTCCAGTGCAGGGCGATCGCCGGGAACTTCCGGCTGAGATCGAACTGGCTGCCAGATGGATGTCCCGCCTGGATGAGCGCCGCGTCGCCGGCATCGGCGCCAAGGACGTGGCAGGCCAGGCACCGGCGCGCCCAGGTGTCCGGCTTCTTGACGACATCGGCCATGCCAAGCGCGACGGCCGCCGCATAAGCGCCCTTGTCCTGGTGCGGGCGCAGATAGTCACGTCCGGCGCCATGGCAACTCTCGCAGGTCACACCGAATTCGGAAGATCCCCTGACGACGGTCGCATGACACCGGGCGCAAGCCCCACCGGCATCGTAAACGTCCTTGAGCCCGACGACAGTGCCCCACGCCGCTGACCGAGAGTCCTCGAGCTGGTTCAGCGCATCGAGGTGGAGCTTGCCTTTGCCGTCGCCATCGCGCTTCTCCGACCATTCCTTTTCATCGCTGTGATCGTGACAATCTGTGCACTTGCCAGGACCGACGAATTCACGGCGTTGAGCGCTCGAAGGTGTCGCGAGGACCAGGGCGGAGAAGAAGACGACAAAGAGCACGACGTGGGCTATTCTCCACCGAATTGGCCCAAACCATACGGTCCTTTGGCGCCGTCACCGATCGCGGATTGGTGCGACTAGCGGACGAGGAGCTGTCGACGCTCGCGAACAGCGATGAGCGGGACCTGACAGCTGTCTGTCAACACATCATCGCTGAAGCGAACCGAAAGGGCGGGACCGACAACTCGACCGTAGTGATGATCAGCGTCTGAGGCCGAGCTGATGACTCAGAGCTGTTCGATGAGCACCGCGGCCAGCAGCGGAATCATGATCTCGTGGTGCCCGGTCAGCGAGTATCCCTTCCCGATCCCCATGGTCGGGCGCGTGACTACGTTGGTCTGCGGGCGGTACTGCCGCAAGAAGTCCAGATTCACCGTCGTCAAACCATCGAGGGCGTGCGCATTGCCGTTGAGCGCAATCGCGACCGCCTTGAGGAACACCTCCGGCAGGATGACGGCCGAGCCGCAGTTCAGATAGACCCCGTTGGACAGCCGGGAGACCGCCGAGACGAGATACCTGAAATCGCGAAGGCTGCCCTCACCAATCGCCGCTCCTGACGCGTGCGGATGCATATGAATGATGTCGGTGCCTATCGCCACGTGCACGGTGACGGGCACGCCAAGCCGCCAGGCGGCGGCCACGAGGCTGTGCGAGACAAACGGCGGCTGACGAGCGGACAGATGGCGGCCGACCGATTGGCCGATCCCTAACCCCTCGCCGACGCCGTCGATGATCGCTCGATTCAAATCAGTGCCGGTCTCTTCGGCCATTCCGAACCGGCCCGGCCCGAGCGCCGCGTCCACGTCTTCTGACGTCGAACCCGCCAATGCGATCTCGAAGTCGTGAATGATTCCGGCGCCGTTGGTTGCGATCGCCGAGATGAATCCTCGTTCCATCAGGTCGATGAGGATTGGGGACAGCCCGGTCTTGATCACGTGCGCGCCGATTCCCCAGACGATGGCGCGTTGGTCACGGCGAGCACGACCCATCGCGTCGACGGCTGCCTTGAAATCGGCGGCAGCCAGTAGTCCAGGCAGACTCTCGACCAGGCCGGTCACACCCGCGCCAGGCTGGTGAGGCCTGGCAAACTGCGACACGGCCACTTTGCTCGGCCGAGAATCGAGCGGATAGGTCCGGACGCCGGACAGATCGAATTCCTCGTAGGGAAGCTTCATTTTCGCTCTTCGCAATTCGCCATTCGCTGTTCGCAGTTCGCCCGCCTTCACTCGCTCGTCCGCATTCACGAGCTTCGGCCAGGCAGGCTCTCGTTTCGTTCTGCCGGTTGCCGGTTGCCGGTCAGACGATGAGCATCGCGTCCCCGTAACTATAGAACCGATACCGATGGGCAACGGCTTGACGATAAGCCTCGAGCACCGCCTCGGTGCCGCCAAATGCGCAGACGAGCATCAAGAGCGATGAGCGCGGCAGGTGAAAGTTCGTGATCAGCGCCGACACCAGCTGGAAGCGATGACCCGGTCGAATGAAGAGCGCCGTCTCCCCTTGCCCTGCCTGGACCGTGCCGTCGGGCGAGAGCCGGAGCGATTCCAGCGTCCGTGTCGACGTCGTGCCGACGGCAATCACGCGCTGACCGGCTCCGCGCGCGCGCGACAGGCGCGAGGCGGTTTCCAGGGACACCTCGTAGTGCTCGGCTTCCATCTGGTGATCCTCGACCTGTTCGACACGAACCGGCTGGAAGGTCCCATAGCCCACGTGCAAGGTGATGGCAACTCGATCGATGTCCTGCGTCTTCAGCGCGTCGAGCAGGTCGGTCGTGAAGTGCAGCCCCGCAGTGGGAGCGGCGACCGAGCCGCGCTCGCTGGCGTAGACCGTCTGATAGCGCTCGCGATCCGAGGCGATGTCGTCGCGCTTGATGTACGGCGGCAGCGGCACGTGCCCCAGCGCCTCGATCGCTTCGCTGACAGAACGGCCATCATCGGTCCAGAGGCGCACGGTGCGGCGTCCGTGAAAGTGGCGTCCGAGAATCTCGGCGTGCAGGCGACGGGTCGCCGATTCAAAGATCAGGCGCGACCCCTCGCGCAGGCGCTGCCCCGGATGCACGAGCGCGCTCCACGTGTCGGAGGCCACAGATGACGTCGATGACAGAGAGCCGTCGAGGGGCGCGACTGGATTGACGAGAAGACACTCGGCTGCACCGCCGCCCGGCAGACGGCGGCCGATCAGCCGTGCCGGAAAGACGCGGGTGTCGTTGACGACCAGGGTGTCGCCGGCTTCCAGCAAGGACGGCAACTCGGCGAACTGATGATGCGAGATCGCGCCAGTCGGTCGATTCAGGACGAGCAGTCGCGATTGGCCTCGCACCGCCGGCGGCTGTTGCGCGATGAGCTCTGAGGGAAGCTCGTAGTCGAAGTCCGAGGTCTTCACGAGGACCAGAAGCCGGCCAGCAAATGGTCGAACCGGCCGAGGACCAGCCTGGCAATCGTCGCCAGACGATCGGCGCTCCACAGCGGCCCGCCGATCACGAGTCGAAGATGATCGTAGTAGGCCGCCAGCCCCGGATCGGCAAGACGATTCGTGCCCGTCTGAAGCGTCTCGAGATATCCGTCGGGGATGTGGCGAAGATGGTGACCGGCCCGGGACCCCGGGTCGGCCGGGAGGCGGGCGAGCAGTGGATCGGCGAGCGCAAACATGTCAACGATGTGGACGTCGGGCCCGGCGAAGTATCCCGTGAATCCGATGCCGTCTCTCACCACGACCTGCTTGCCCTGTCTGCGCAGTTCGAGCCCATCGAACACCATCGCATTGTCGGGCCGCTGTTGTCCGGGGCGAGATTTCAACAGCCCGCTCGACTCGTAGTACCAGCGCCGTTCGTCCATCACGCCGTAGGCGTTGATGTATGCGCTCTTGTCTCTGGGCTCGATTCCGCGCTCGCCGTGGACCAGGTTGTTAACTCGTGAGAACCCGTAGCCACTGACGAGCGCAGGTTCCCAGGGCGCAAGCAGTCCGAGCGCGATCACACCTGCTGCCACGACGGCGGCGTGGAAGCGAGGTTGGGCCCAGCGAGCGCGCGCCAGCAGGCACACGCTCAATAGAAACGGCGCGGTGAAAAACCGGCCGGCCATGAAGTCGCCAGCGATCCACAAGACATAGAAGGCATTCAGCACCACGCCAACTGCCAGCGGCCAGTTCGCCTTCCCGGCCATCAGGCCCAGCACCATCACCGGAATGGTCGCCGGATCCGTCCACAACGTCCGGAGAAAATATCCTTCCCCGCGAGAGAGCAGTGAACGACGAGACAGGCCTGCGCCAACCTTCGCGTACGCCGTATTTGGCACGAGCGATCCGTAATAGAAGAGCGAAAATCCCTCCCACACCAGAATCGGCAGCAAGCCCACCAGAAGCGGCCGGACCGCGCGCGCCAGTCCGATGCGCCAGGTTTCGACCGCGAGCGCTGGGCCGACCAGCACGGCCAGATCGAGCCGGGTCAACAGGCACAACGATGCGATGAACGAGAGCTGCCGCAGCCTCGATTCTCCTGCCGGCGTTTCCCACCAGTGCCAGACAAAGAGCGCCAACAGCAAGTGCGTGAGCGCGTTCTCGAGGCCCGAGGTCGAGTAGTCCACGAAGGCCTTCGACGAGAGCAGCGCGGCAAAGCAGACGAGCATCGCCCACGGCGTGCGCGAGAGTCGCCTGGTCAGCAGTCCGGCCGTCAACAGCGTCAGGGCGATGCTCAGGGCGATCGACGTGTAGTACGGCTCTCGCGTCAAGAGATACGGCATGGTCACCAGTGCCAGCCAGAGCGGGTGCGTGTAGGCCTGGACACGCTCGCTCGCATTCCACACCGCGCCATAGCCGTTCACGAGGTTGTCCACGGTACGGAACGTGATGTACGAGTCGTCGCACACCCAAGCCGTGCGCAAGAGGGCCACCGACAGCAGCGCCATGCCGACGCCGTAGACGAGCCAGGTGGTCCGTCCGGACTCAGATGCAGGTCGTGTCACTTCAATCACGTGAGCACTCCGGCGTGGCGTGCGGAAGGCGCCACCAGGCGCGGGGCGAACAACGCGGCAATCACCAGCGGGACCAGGATCGGGTAGAGGCCCATCAAGAGCCGGACATCCCACCAGACGCCGGCAATGCCAACGGCTCCCAAGTAGATGGGAATCAGCACGCTGGCCCGGCGAACCGGCGCCGGCGCTCGCTTCACGCCAAGCGCCGCCAGCAGCCACAGCGGTCCGATGAACAGCGCCACATTGATCACCGTCGTCGGCAGATGGGCGAGGTTCTCGCGCCAGACTTCGCTGGGCATTGGTGCCGGCTCTGACGTGCCGACGACCAAACGAATCGCGACCGAGACGGCAATCCAGATCGCCGCGAGTCCAGCCGTCGTCTTGAGCGATGGCGCGGAGACGCCACGAACCGCGAGATACACGAAGGGCAGTAACACGGACGCTTCGCTATTGAGCGTGGCCAGCACCAGCAATGCAACGACCCACCACGTGCTCTCTGTCATCGCGAGAACGACCGTGCCCGCGACGAAGATCGGCTCCAGCAAGGAGTGAGGCGCGAAAACGCCGGTCATGGGAATCGATGACAGGTCGAGGTACTCACCCTGGCGGAGCGCCATGCGTACCGTGCTGCCAACCAGCAGCGCTCCAACCATGGCCTGCTCGAGAGTGAACCAGCGTGAGAGCTGGTACACGAGCATCGCCAGAAGCGTCAGCAGAGCGGTGAAATGAAAGACGGCGTAGACGCGGCCGAAAGCCTTGTCATACGCCATAACGGTGGCAAGGACGCGAATCGGAACGTCCAGGAGAGTCGGAACGAGCAGTCGATAGCGCGCCGGCGCCGGCGCCGAGTGCGCGACGATCTGCTGGTGAGCGGCCATTCGGACGTCGCGTAGCGGCACGAGAAAGCTGTAGTCAGAGGCGTTGACCAGAACGGCGGTCATCAGCATCGCGCCGATCGCCCATGAACCGAACCGCAGCCGCTGGAACGGCCTGGAGGCGGATGGCTGTGTCATCTGCTCCATTGGGGGCTCGCCTCAGGCTCGAAGAGAGCTGAGAGCGCCAGCGGCAACACCAGCGGCAGCAGCGGCAATAGTAGTCGTACCTCCCACCACAACCCCCACACGAGCACAGCGCCCGCATAGGCTGGAATCACCATCGCAGCCCGCTGCAGAAATGCCGGCGCTCGCCTGAAGCCGATGACGGCGAAGATCCACATCACGCCGAGAAAGGCGGTGACGTTGTAGACCGTCAGGCCGGGCTGAGACAGGTTGGTCCGCCAGATCCTGCCGAGTTCCCAGTAGCGATCCGCCTCTCCCCCAAACCATCTGACGCCGATGAAAACCGCCGCCCACACTCCCGCATAGGCGATCGTCGTCAGCAGGTTTCGACGGGTCAGCGGTTGTGTAGCAGCGAACAGAAGGACCACGAAGATTCCGGTTTCCCGATTGAGTGACGCGACGGCGACGAGCAGTCCCAGCCAGACGCGCCGGTCTTGGAGAATCAGCAGCAACCCGACGGCAAAGAACGTGGGCTCGAGGTAGGAGAACGGCGCGTAGTCGTGCTGCCTGATGGTGATGCGCAGTGTGCTCGCCAGGAGCAAGACGGCAATGAGCGCCTGCTCGTCGGTAAACCACACACGCAGATACGCAAACTGCGACCAGAGCAGAGCCGTCATCGCCGCGAGATAGAACACGGCATACACGCGATCGAATGCCGCCTCTGGCGGCATCCACTGTCGCAGAACTCTCATTGGCCCTTCGACGATCGCTGGCGCGAGCAGGCGATAGCGATCGGGCGCGGTCGCCGTATGGGAGAGCACCCCGTGATGGATCTGGCGCCGGGCCACGAGCGTGGGATCGCCGACGAAGAACGAGTAGTCGAGGGCCGTGACCGCCGCGGCGGCGACGAAAACGGCCGCGAGAGAAAACGCGCCGAGCCGGCGTGTCGAAAGCTTGCCCTGAGCGTAGTTGAAGGGCGCGGCGGCATCGGTCGCGGACATGTGGCGGCAGCCGATTATCGCCCCGTTTTCGACCAACGATCGATCGACCGATTGATCTGAAAAGGAGCCCCGCCCACCTGGAGATGGCCGGGCCTGATTGTGTGACGGTGGCCGAAAGGCAGTACTTAGTGAACGACCCAGCGGCGGCGCTGCAACTTTGACTGACGCCGGTCTTCCGCGAGCAGTTCTTGCTTCGACGCGCAAGAAACGGTCGCGATCGTTTCAAGGCATTCGCCTTCGGTCATCTCGAAACCGGGTTCGAACATATCCGGAAGGCGATTCACTAACGGCCCTTCTTCATGGTCATCAGGACCAGTTCACCCCGAACGACGTCATCTCCCCAGACCACGTTGTCACCCCACACCACGTTGTCACCCCAAACCACGTTGTCACCCCAGACGACGTTGCCGCTCGTGACCCCATCGCCCCACACAACGTTGTCACCCCAAACCACGTTGTCGCCCCACACGACGTTGTCGCCCCAGACCACGTTCAGGCCCCGGACCGGCAGGTTGTAGTAGACCGAGTCGCCCCAGACCACGTTGTCGCCCCACACCACGTTGCTGGCCCACGAATACAGCTCCCCGCCGATCTCGGTCGACTCCACCGGAGTGTTGAGCCAGGGTCTATTCAAGCCGGTGATACGCGGGTTGAGTCGGTGCGCGAGAAGGTTGGCGCCGGCCGCGTTCACCTCCCCGGCGCCTTGACGAAGCGCGTTGTACATCACGCCTTGGTCGTCACTCATCGAGATCGCCGTGAATTGCAGCAACGCCTTGGCGAGATTGGCGGTCAGCTCGGGCCGTGATTGTTTCAAGACCGCCACGACACCGCTGGTCACGGCCGCGGCCATACTGGTGCCGGATAACTGCATGAAGGTCTTGCCCGAGGATCCCTGCCTTTGGAATTGCGGATGGGCCGTGTAGAGCCATCCGGCAGGAGCCGCCTCCGACGCGAGCCAGTGTCCTGGCGCAACGAAGTCAGGCTTGGCGAGACCCTGGTACCAAGTCGGGCCGCTCGAGCTGTAGGGCGCCACGCGATCGTCATCGCGCGTCACCGTGTCCTGGTGATCGGCGGCGCCGACCGTCAGCGCTGATGGCGCGTTGCCAGGAACGCTGATGCCGCCGTAGCCCTGTTCGCCGTTCGCGTCGATGCCGTAGTTGCCGGCTGACGCCACCACGATCAGTCCTGCGGCCGAGGCCTTTTCAACGGCTTGAACCAGCGGATCGGTCTCGGGCCGCTCGAATGGCGGATGGCCGAGTGAAAGGTTAATCACGTCGATGCCAAGACGACGACGGTTGACCATCACGTACTCGATCGCGCGAATCACATCGCTCGTCTTGCCGGCGCCGTTCTTGTCCAGCACCTTCAGGATCACGAACGAGACGCCTGGCGCCACGCCTTGGAACGCCACGTCCTCCGCACGCTGCTCGCCGCCGATCAGTCCAGCGACGTGCGTGCCATGACCAAAGTCATCGAACGGCCAGCCGTACGGGCCCGTGCTGGTCGTGACGCTCGTGCCGGTAAAGTCGCGGAACGCCTTCACCCGGCCGGCGAACGCGGCCGACGGGTGCAGCCCCGAGTCGACCACCGCGACGGTGACGCCCGCACCCAGATTCGAGTTGGCGCGCAGTCCCAGCGTGGCCAGCAGCGACGAAGTGGCTTGGTCCGGTGGGGAGGAACCGGGCAAACCATCCGGCCGCACCTCCGCATCGCTGTGGCACATCGCGACCGCATCACTCGATTCGCAGAGCGCTTCGAGCTCGGCCGCCGACAACTCAGCCCTCAGCGATCCGACACTCGACAGGTCATCGGCTTGCTTGCCGCTCGCCAACAGGAGCTGACGCACCCACTCTTCATGGCCGGGCCGCACTTCGACGATGACACTCTGTGAACCTGGCGAAGATTTGCCGAGCTGCAGCGCACGATCGAGCTTTTGCGATTGGCCGGCGATTGCCGTTGAAGCACTGGCGAGAACGACGAGCAGCACAGCCGGCAAGGACCTCTGAGAGGCGCGGCGCGTGAGCATCACGCGCCCTCATTGAGCAAGCCGCACGCCACGGACGAGGTTCGGTCGATGCCGTATGAAAAACGGTGCGAATTCGCGAACCTTCGCTAACTGCTCGGTGTCACGAACGGGACCTGGTGCAGATCTGCGATGTTCGAGTTCAGAGCACTTTCTCGTGTCTCACTGGTGTGTTTTTCCCCTAAGGCGTTTGGCGCACGGGACTTAGGGGCTCTTGATTCCGATCGACCTGATGTGGCGGCCATGTCTCAATAATTGCCATATAAGGGAAGGCCTTATGTCGCAATTATTTACGACGACTCCCTGAAACATTTGGCGCTTGGTGGTTCCGTTTTGAAACACGGGCTGTGCCGTCGCTGACATCGCAATTCTTGCGTGCGAAGGCGCGCGAACTAGAAGGACCAACGCAGCAAAACCGAGCCGACCGTGAAGCCAGCGCCGACCGACGTGAGCAGCACGAGATCGCCCTTCTTGAGACGTCCCGCGTTGACCGCATCGTTCAACGCCAGCGGGATCGTCGCCGCCGTCGTATTGCCAAAGCGGTCGATGTTGATCACGACCTTCTCTTCGGGCATCCCGATCTTCTCGGCGGCCGACATGATGATTCGCTTGTTGGCCTGGTGGGACACGAACAAATCGAGCGAGTCGCCCGTGAGGTTATTGCGGTGCAGCAGGCGCTGGCAGATTTCGCCGGTATTCCGCACCGCAAACTTGTAAACCGCCTGGCCGTCCTGCTTCACGTAGTGCAGCCGCTGATCCACGGTCTCGTGTGACGCCGGCCGCTTGCTGCCGCCGGCCGGCATGCAGAGCGCGGGTCCGCCGGCGCCGTCGATCCTGTGCTCGAAGTCGATGATGCAAAGGTTGGGATCGGTCGCCGGAGCGAGGACGACCGCGCCGGCGCCATCGCCGAACAGCACACAGGTTGCCCGGTCGGTGTAGTCGATGATGCTCGACATCACATCGGCGCCAATCACCAGCGCGTGACGCACGGCGCCTGAGGCGACCAGCTGGCTGCCGACCGTCAACGCATAGGTAAACGCCGAGCACGCGGCCGACAGGTCGAATCCCCACGCTTTGTCGGCGCGAATCTTGTGCTGGACCAGGCACGCCGTGCTGGGAAACAGCATGTCAGGCGTGACGGTGCCGACGATGATCACGTCGATGTCGGAGGGCGTCAGGCCCGCGCGCCTGATGGCCTCTTCCGCCGCTTCCTTCGCCAGATCGCTCGTGCCGACGCCTGGATCGACAATGTGCCGCTCGCGAATCCCTGTCCGCTGGAGGATCCACTCGTCGCTGGTGTCCACCATCTTCTCGAGATCGGCGTTGGTCAACACGCGTGGCGGCACGTAGGTCGCCAGGCTCTTGATTTCGACACGACGAACGTTCAAAACAACCCCCTCCCGGGCATGTCTCGCCCAAAGTACTCGTAGGCGCGCGGCGTCGCCACGCGGCCGCGCGTCGTGCGCTCGAGAAAACCAATCTGAATCAGGTACGGCTCGTACATGTCTTCGATCGCGCCCGCTTCTTCGCTGAGCGCGGCCGCGAGACTGCCGAGCCCGACCGGACCGCCGCTGAATTTGTCGATGATCGTCAGCATCAACCGCCGGTCGCTGTCGTCGAATCCGTAACGATCGACGTCGAGCAGCGCCAGCGCCGCCCTGGCCACCTCGAGCGTGATCTGGCCATCGGCCTTCACTTGCGCGTAATCGCGAACCCGCCGGAGCAGCCGGTTGACGATTCGAGGCGTCCCCCGCGACCGTCCGGCGATTTCGACCGCGGCAGCGTCGGCCATCTTCACCTTCAGGATGCGCGCGGAGCGCCGGACGATTTCCTCGATGTCCTGGGTCTCGTAGAAATCGAGCCGATGCACGATGCCGAAACGCCCTCGCAGCGGCGAAGTGAGCAATCCGGCTCGAGTGGTCGCGCCGACGAGCGTGAAGCGCTCGAGCGGCACCTTGACCGACCGCGCGCCGGGTCCCTGGCCGATGATGATGTCGAGCTCGAAATCCTCCATTGCCGGGTAGAGGATCTCTTCGATGGCGGGCGACATCCGGTGGATCTCGTCGATGAACAGCACTTCGCGCGCCTGCAGGTTCGACAGGATGCCGGCGAGGTCACCTGGCTTCTCGATCGCGGGCCCTGACGTCGTCCTGACCGCCACACCGAGCTCGTTGGCGATCACATACGCCAGCGTCGTCTTGCCCAGTCCCGGCGGCCCGTAGAGCAGCGTGTGGTCCAACGCCTCGCCGCGCTGGGTCGCGGCGGTGATCGAGACCTCGAGGTTCTCCCTCACCCGGTCCTGGCCGATGTAGTCGTCGAGCCGGCGCGGACGAAGTCCCGCTTCGTCTTGCGCGTCCTCGTCCACGCGCGCCGCGGTCAGCAGTCGCGGGTCGGTCATGAGAAGAACGAGACCACGGAGACAGAAGCAGCCACAGAGTCACAGAGACACAGAGGTTGTTTAGTAGGAAATCCGAATACCGATGCCAACAAACGGAGCCACGGAGACGCGGAGACACGGAGATCTATTTGGCTTGTTGCTCCGCGACTCCGCGACTCCGCGGCCAATGTACGTGGCCCTGAATTATCTTCCGACTGGCGATTGACTCTGCGTCTCTGTGTCTCTGTGGCCACGTACGTTCACGTCCGTGAGAGCTGTTTCAATGCCGCACGCAGCACGTCCTCGAACCGCTGCTCCTCACCATTGGTGAACAGCGGGTCGAGCACTTTGTCGATGGTCTGGCGATGGTAGCCGAGATTGACCAGCGCCGAGACCATATCGTCACGCATCGCGCCGGCAGAGGTCTGTGCAGTGCCGCCGCCGGCGCGGTCGATCGCTTTGGGCAGTCGATCGCGGAGCTCGACGCAGATTCGCTCCGCGGTTTTCTTGCCGACCCCTGGAATCACCACGAGCCGGGCGACGTCGTTTCGTTCGATCGCCCGGACGAGATCCAGCGCGTCGATTCCGGACAGCACGGCCAGCGCGAGCTTCGGGCCAATGCCATTCACGCCGATGAGGCGCTCGAACATCGTCAGCTCGAGCGGCGTGGCGAAGCCATACAAGGCAAGGGCGTCTTCGCGGACATGCGTATGGATTCTGAGCGCGATCTCGCTTCCTGGATCGCCACACCCGTAAAACGTCGACAGCGGCACCTGCACGTCGTAGCCGACGCCGGCGACGTCGAGAATCAACCGATTGGGATGCTTTTCGAGGACGCGACCCCGCAGGTGCGCGATCATGCGCGGGGCAAGCCGGACGGCGGCCGGTAGTTGCGCCAGGATACGAGAGCGGGTTTCTTTTTCTCCCCGGTCGCATTTGAAAGAGAGACCCGATCTCTTCGTTGCAGGTGACAGATCGCTACTGCCAGCGCGTCGGCCGCATCGTGCGGGCTCGGCACTCGGGTCAGGCCCAGCAGCAGTTTCACCATCTGGCCGACCTGCGGCTTCTCGGCGCGTCCGTAGCCCACGACCGCGCGTTTGATTTCAGCCGGCGTGTACTCGACCACGGTCATACCCGCCTCGACGGCGGCGAGCATCGCGACGCCGCGGGCGTGACCCAGCTTGAGCGCGCTTCGCGCGTTCACGGAGTAGAAGAGATTCTCAATGGCGACACACTCCGGCCGGCATTCGATCAACAGTCCGGTGAGCTCCCGGTAGATCATCGAGAGCCGGTCTGGAAACGATGCGCCCGCGCGGGCGCGGATGGCCCCGCAGAGCACCAGTTGGTGGCGGCGGCCATCGGAGTCGATGCACCCGTAGCCGGTGCGCTCGGAGCCGGGGTCGATGCCAAACACCCTCACGCGAGTGAGGCCTCGATCTCCTTCTCTTCGATGTCGAAGTTCGACCACACCTGCTTCACGTCTTCGTGCTCGTCGAGCGCTTCCATCAACCTGATCATCTGGTTGGCTTCCTTGCCTTCCAGCTTCACGTAGTTCTGAGGCAGCATCGCCACCTGCGCGCTCGCCGGCTCGATGCCGAGGGCTTTGACGGCGTCCCGGACGGCTTCGAACACCGACGGATCGCTCAGGACCTCCCACGCCGTCCCATCGTCCTGCATGTCGTCGGCGCCGGCCTCGAGCGCGGTGTTCAACAGCTTTTCTTCGTCTGCCTTCGTTTTCTCGACGACGACGAGACCCTTCTTGCTGAACATCCACGCAACTGAGTTGCTGGAGCCGAGATTGCCGCCGTGCTTCTCGAGCGTGTGCCGCACTTCGCCGACGGTCCGGTTCTTGTTGTCGGTGAGGCATTCGATGATCAGCGCCGAGCCGCCGGGACCGTAGCCCTCGTAGGTGATTTCTTCGTAGCTGATGCCCGGCAGTTCGCCCGTGCCACGTTGAATTGCCTTCTTGATGTTGTCGGCGGGCATGTTCACTTCTTTTGCCGCCGCGATAATCGTCCGCAGGCGCGGGTTCATGTTCGGGTCGCCTCCGCCGTTGCGGGCGGCAACCGTCAATTCCTTGATGAGGCGCGTGAAGATCTTGCCGCGCTTCGCGTCGGCCGCGCCTTTCTTGTGCTTAATGGTGTGCCATTTGGAATGGCCGGACATCGAATTGCTCCCTGAAATCGAAGGTTGGAAAGCAGGTAGTTTACCTCCTGCGAGCCAGGATGATCCAGGTTTGGGCCCGCAGATCCCAGGGGCCGCCCTGGTAGTCGCCCAGCAGCGCCTCAACCTCGAGTCCCGCCTTTTCGAGGCGTCGTGCCATCTGCGGCACGGTTACCGTCCGGAAAGCGAGGCTGAAGGTGCGCCGCACAGCCGCTCGCCCGCGGCCTTCAACGAACTCCTGCTCGAATCGAGTGATGCCTTTGACGCGATCCTGCTTGACCGATTCCAGGAGCGTGATTGGCATCCCATTGGCCCCGCGCTTGCCGCGCAGGCTGACGCGCTTCGAATACTCGTCCCATGCCGGCAGGTCGGCGACGAGCTCGAGCCCGAAGATGCCGTTGCGCTCGAGTGCTCGCGTCACCGCGTCGAGGGTCTGCTTGAGATCGCGCTCGACCAGAAGCGATTGCAGAATTCCGTACGGCGCGATCACCAACGAGAACGATCGATCGGGAAAGGGAAGATGGCGAATGTCTCCGCGGACCAGTCGGAGCTGCCGCTGCAAACGCGCGCGACGAACGCGGGTGCGGGCACGCGCCAGCATCGGCTCCGATCGATCGATGCCGACAATGGCTCGACCGGCACGCGCGATCGGAACCGCAACCCGGCCGGTGCCGGTGCCCAGCTCGAGGACACGGCCCTCCGTCCCCATCGCGATCCGCCGCCAGAAGTCGACATCTCGACGGCCTACCGTCTGCGCGTTCTCCCAGTCGTAGAACGGCGCGTATTCGTCCCAACCGTGCCAGCCCTGCATGGGGGAATACTGTAAGTTCAAAGTTGAAAGTTCAGAGTTCAAAGTTTCAGTTGATGAGTTTCAGTTCAGTTGTCAGTTGTCAGTTGCAGTTGCGCACAACCTTTTGGCACCCCAGGCACGTTAGGCACTTTAGGCACTATATTTTTGCCGTGGCGTTTTTCCAGATCCGCAAGAAAGTCCACTGGTCGGATACCGACGCAGCCGGCATCGTCTGGTTTCCGAACTTTCTGGGATGGTTCGAGGATGCGGAGGAAGAACTCTACGCTTCGCTCGGCACGTCGCGGCAGATGTTTCTCGACCGGCACAAGCTCGGCATGCCGCGAGTGGAAATGCAGATTCGCTTTCGGGCGCCGGCTCGCGCCGGCGATCTGGTCCGCGTCGGGTTGAACACGATCGTCGAGAACCCACGACGGCTGCGCCATCTCTTCGAGATTCGCAACGACGCGAACGATCAGCTTCTCGCCGAGGGATTCGTTCGAGTGGGCTCCATCGACCTCGCGTCGTTTGCGCCGCGCGATCTGCCCGGCGACGTCCTCCAGTTGTTGTCCGGACTGCCAGATCTCATTGAGCGGCAGGCGCGAGGGGTCGTAGAGATTCCGTGGACCTGATAACGTGCCAAAGTGCCAGGGCCTGCCGCGCCGAAGCTCTTCTGCGTTCCGATGAGCGTAGGCGGGCGCTGAGGTGCCAGAGTGCGTGGTTCCTTGGTTCACTCGCGGTCACGTTCTCGTGCGCGATGGCCGCGTGTTCTCCCTCACCAGCCTCACCCGCCCTATCTGCCACGCCTGCCTCAGTCGATGAATTCCGCGCAGCGGTACAGCGCGTTCTTGATGAAACCGGCGTCCCCGGAGCCGGAATCGCACTCGTCCGCCAGTCTGGCATCGAGTGGGCCGGCGGTGTCGGTTATGCGGATCGTGAGGCAAAAACACCGGTCACCGCCGAGACACACTTTCGTGCTGGATCGATCAGCAAGACCTTTGTCGCCATGGCGCTCGTGCAGCTCTCGGAGGACGGCGATGTCTACCTCGACACTCCGGTCGCCGAGCTTGCGCCGAAGGTTCGCATCGACAATCCGTGGCAAGGGACCGAGCCTGTCCGCCTCATCCATCTGCTCGAGCACACCGCCGGCTTCGACGACATGCACTTCAACGAGATGTACAACCTCCTCGATCCGCCCGACCTGCCGCTCGAAGATGTGCTGAAGATCAACCCGCGCTCACGCATCGTGCGCTGGCAGCCTGGCACGCGCATGTCGTATTCCAATCCGGGATACACGGTGGCCGCTTACGTGCTCGAGCAAGTGACCGGACAGAAATACGACGATGTCATTCGACGGGAGATCTTCGAGCCCATCGGGATGAAGACCAGCAGCTTCGAACTGACTGAGGCAGACAAGGCGATCCTGGCCAAGGGGTATGACGACCGCAGCGGGCCACCGGTACCCTACTCACAGATCTATTTGAGGCCCTCTGGCAACCTGCACACGTCGGCAGCCGAACTCGGCGCGTTCGTCCACGTGCTCCTGAACTGGGGCGAGATGCCCGGCAAGCTGATCGTCGATCCCGAATACCTGAGCAACATGGAACACCCTCGCTCCACTCTGGCATCGCGCGCGGGATTGTTGAACGGCTACGGGTCGGGCATCGGCAGTCTACAGAGCGCGTCGTTCCCGCTACTTGGTCATGGCGGGGGCATTGAAGGCTTCGCATCTCAGTATGCGTATTCCCCCTCCCGCGATGTCGGCTTCGTCGTCCTGCTGAACGGAACGTTCTCACGCCAGGCGATGGAGCGGATCTCGACGCTCGCCATTCAATACCTCAAGGCCGAAGTAGAGCCGCCACCAAAGCCAGAACTCACCTCGCAGCCTGCCTTTCTCGATCGGTACGTGGGCTATTACCACAACGCGAGTCCCAGGCTCGAGGCTACCGGTTTCATCAATTGGTTGTTCGCTGGACAGGCGATCACGTCTGAGAACGGCGTTCTCTATTCCGACCCTGCTTTCGGCTCACGCGAACGATTGATCCCGGTCGGCGAGGGGCTTTTTCGTCTCGACAAGGATGTCGATGCGACTCGCGTCTTTGCGACTGATGGGAACGAGCAGATGGTTTTGGCCGGGCCGTTCTACGCAGAACGCGTTTCGCACTGGCGCGTCGAGGCCGTCCGCGTTCCAGTCTTCGCCGCGGCCACGATGGTGATGAGCCCCCTGGCGTTCGCCGTCATTTGGATCGCTCACGCACGATGGGCCCGCCCAAAGGGATTCTGGGGCTTGAAGACCTTCCTGCTGTTGCCCGCGATCGCGATCGTCATGATCGCGGCTGGCGTCAGTCTCGTCTCCGACCGCGACCTCGGGCTGATCAATCGCTGGACCATGGCGATGCATGTCGGAACGGTGTTGTTGCCAATCGCCGCTGTCCTGGCCTCGGTCGCCACGCTCGTCGCATGGCTCACCGGCGCTGGACGTTGGCTCCGCGCGTACGCTGTCGCGGTCTCGGGCTCGGCGATCATCGTCTCGACGTACCTGTTACTCGTGGGGGATGGTCGGCTTCAAACCGTGGGACTTTTGAGGCACAAAAGCCCCTTGGCACCCTGGGCACCTTAGGCACCTTAGGCACCTTAGGCACCCTAATCGGTTAGGCACGTTGCCTGCTGGGTCCCGGATACTTCATGGTCGCGTAACCAACGATCAGTCCCACGATTGAGCCGGGCAGAACGATCTCCCACAGATAGGGACCGCCGAGTGTGACGAGATAAGCGAGGAACGCACCGACGACGAGACCAACCGCCACGCCGACGGCGAGGGACTCCGTCTTCAGCGCGACAAAGCCGACGATCGCCCCGAGCACAATGCCCTTGAAGGTCGACCCGATGACAATGCCGACGATGTTGGGCGCTTCCTGAGGCGCCGAAATCAGGGCGCTCAAGCCATCGAAGACTCCCAGGATTCCGCCAAGCAGCATCGCAAAGACCGGTTTCTTCATCAGTGCCTCCTGAGAGATCTGTTCAACGGCAAAACCCATCTCTGTACAACTGCCAAAACACTCCGACGGACGTCGCCACAGAGACGCGGAGACACGGAGTCATCTCTTGGGTGTCACACTGCATTCTCTTCGGACCGGCCAGTGCGTGAGCTCTGTGGCATTCCGAAGCTTGTCTCTGTGCCTCTTTGTCTCTGTGGCCTGTCCATGATCCTAGACGCGCGCCCAGATCAACAGCACGGCGCGCATCAGGATATAGGCGAAGACCAGGAGGATGGGCAGCTCGTATCGCCGATAAACCCGCAAGAGACGCTCCGCGAGCGACTCGCCGTAGGCCTCGACCGGCTCGTGGTTGCGGAAGCGGGCAAGGTCGTCGGCCAGCGCCGCGACGGTCTGATAGCGCATCGTCAGGTCGGATCGCCTGGCCATTTCGGCAATCGCCGAGAGGGCGGGCGGAGCCGGCGATGGCAACAGATGGTGAAGCACGCCGCCCAGCGCGTAGACGTCGGC
Organism: uncultured Acidobacteriota bacterium; assembly: GCA_963773045.1. Lineage (GTDB taxonomy): Bacteria > Acidobacteriota > Vicinamibacteria > Vicinamibacterales > UBA2999 > 12-FULL-67-14b. The sequence goes on from CAVYZT010000009.1 coordinate 141,156, forward strand.
ACGAGCATCCACCGTGGCGCTGTGCTCCTGCTCTGGCGCCATGAAGCCTGGTGTGCCGGCCACCACTTCGGGCGCTTCCACCGACGGAGTCGCCTCTCCACTGGTGAGGGCAACGCCCCAATCCATCACGTAGACCTCGCCGAAGCCGCCGACCATGATGTTCTCCGGCTTGAGATCGCGATGGACGATGCCGAGCGAATGGGCGAATGCGACTGCATCGAGGATGCGGCCGAAAATCACGAGCCGATCGGGCAGCGTCAGCTCGGCATTGACCATATCCAGCCGTTGGCCGCGCACCAGCTTCATCACGTAGAAAGTTCGACCGTCGGAGAGCGTGCCGGCATCGTGCACCGGGACGATGGCGGGATGATCGAGGCGGCCGAGGATGTGCGCCTCCCGCAGGATGCGCGAGGCACGTGCCCCAGAGCGATCGGCGACGTCGAGGACTTTGACCGCCACCTCGCGGTCGAGAACGCCGTCGTGCGCCACGTAGACGGTGCCCATGCCGCCTTGTCCGGCGACCCCGCCGATGGTGTAGCGGTCGTCGAGATCGGGCCAGGAAGCGGCGGCTCGCAGCCGATCGACCGTCGAGTCAGACAACCAGCTCACGCGTGTCGTCCTCGTGCCCCAGTCTGTGTCATCGGCGTCATCTGTGGCCCTGGCAACTCACCTGCGTCATCGGCGTCCCAACAGTCGGGTGGCCTCTGCTTCCCACTCCTCGTCGCTGGACGTGAGGTCGCGAAGGCGATCGAGCACGATCTGGCGGAAGCGCTTGCGCATCGTCGCCAGGTGATTCGTCACGGTGGTGGTCGTGAGACCGAGTGCGCTGGCAAGGACGGCATAGGTCGGCCGGACGATATCGTCGTCGATCAGATCGTATCGGCGGAACACTTCGAACATCTCCGGACGGCCGGCCGCGACCGCGCCGGCTTGCAGATCGGCCACGGCGCGTTCCAGGAGCGCGCGCACCCACTCGCGATAGAAGAGCTCCTCGACGTCCGCCGGCACCGACGGCTCGTAGCGCGACAGCTCGCCTTCCGCGGACCGGAAGTCCAGCGGCACCAGGTCGATGTGCCCGCCGCGCTTGATGCGGCGCTCGGCTTTCTTCCAGTTCGCCGCAAACCCATCGACGCAGAGCCGAAGGTAAGTGCGAAACCGGGCGCGGTCCGCATCGAAACGTTCGACCACCTCCTTCTGAAGCGCGACGGTGAAGAACTCCTGCGTCACGTCGGCCGCCTCATCCGGACGCAGGCTCCACTTCACGCGAAGGTATTTGTAGACGGGCTTCCAATACGCCTCGATCAGCGTGTCAAACGCGAGGCGGCGGGTTTCCTCATCCGCACTCCTCGTGCGAGCAACGACCGACAGACGAGTGGCGGGGAAAGACACTAACCTGTTGCATACACTATCAAGGGACACTTCATCCGGCATCCGGCATCCGGCATCCGGGAACCGTGGACCGTGAACTGTGGACCGTGAACTGTGGACCGTGGACTGTGGACAGTGGACCGATCATGACTCGCGAATGGAATGCCACGGCGTATCACAAAGTGTCCGGGCCGCAGACGAGCTGGGGACAGAAAGTCCTCGATCGGCTGACGGTACGCGGCGATGAATCGGCGATCGACGCCGGTTGCGGGAGTGGCCGCCTGACCGGCGAGCTCATGGAGCGCCTGCCGCGCGGACGCCTGGTGGCGCTCGATCGATCGTGGAACATGCTCATCACGGCGCGCGCCAATCTTCGACCGAACTTCGGCAGCCGGGTCACATTCGTACAGGTTGCACTGCCAGAGATGCCGTTTCACGAGGCGTTCGATCTCGTGTTCAGTACCGCGACCTTTCACTGGGTTCGCGATCACGCGGCGCTGTTTCGCAGCGTCTATCGAGCGCTGAAACCGGGCGGCCGCCTGATGGCGCAATGTGGAGGCGGCCCGAATCTCGCTCATGCTCGCCAGCACGCCGAGCGGCTCATGCATCGAGCGCCATTCGCGCCGTACTACACCAGATGGACCGGATTGTGGGAGTATGCGTCGCCTGAAGTGACCTTCGCTCGGCTTGCCGAGGCTGGATTCCAGGACGTGCAGGCGAGTCTCGAGCCGGCGACGACAGGATTCAGCTCGCCGAATGACTATCGTGAGTTCGTGGCCAACGTGATCTTCCATCCGCATCTGGCGATGCTGCCGACTGACGAGTTGAAGCAGGCATTTCTCGATGAGGTCACCGACAGCGCCAGTCGCGACGATCCGCCGTTCACCCTGGACTACTGGCGGCTGAACATGGAAGCACGTCGCCCTCAGAAGGCGGGACATTAGCCATGCTTCATCCGGAGATCATCAGGCCGGCTCGTCATGCGGTCTTCTCACCCGACAAGATGGGCAAGGCGACGCTGTTCGAATCGCCGCGCCTGCTGGTGGGACTGAACGCGTTCGAGCCAGGACAGTCACATGCACTGCACGCGCATGCCGGGCAAGACAAGGTCTATCACGTGCTGGAGGGCGAGGGCGTCTTCCTGCTTGAAGGTCGCACGCTGCCGATGCGTGCAGGCGACCTGCTGGTCGCGCCCGAGGGCGAGCCGCATGGCATTCACAACACCAGCCAGGGCCGCTTGATCGTGCTCGCGGTCCTGGCGCCGAGCCCCCAGCATCGATGAAGCGGGGAGAACCTGAACCTGGAACTGCAAACTGAACTGACCCTTTCAACTTAAACTCTGAACTATCCACTTTTGAACTTTCAACTTTCCAGGTTCAGTATCCCCCTATGCCCACTCGCTCTGCGTCCGCGTTAGCAGCGCGCTATCGCGTCGACCACGGTTCCAAGTTTCGAATGAAGAGTGTCGATCCCAACGACACGAATGGGTTGAAGAGCAAGCAAAGCGCCGGGAGCGCGCTCAAGAAGGGCGTCGAGCGGCTGGCTCTGCTCCAGGAACGCCTCTACGCGCAGGACCGCTGGTCGGTGCTGCTGATCTTCCAGGCCCTGGATGCCGCCGGCAAGGACGGCGCCATCAAGCACGTGATGTCTGGCGTCAATCCCCGTGGGTGTGAAGTCCACGACTTCAAGGCACCGTCAGCCGAAGAGCTCGACCACGATTTTCTCTGGCGTACCTCACGGCAGCTGCCCCGTCGGGGACACGTCGGTGTCTTCAATCGCTCGTACTACGAGGAAACGCTCGTCGTCCGCATCCATCCGGAGATTCTTCGAGGCCAAAAGCTACCCGCGACGCTCGTGACGAAGAACCTGTGGAACGAGCGCTACGAAGACATCAACGCCTTCGAGCGGTACCTCTCTCGACAAGGCGTCGTGATTCGCAAGTTCTTCTTGCACGTTTCGAAGGAGGAGCAGCGCCGGCGCTTCCTCTCCCGCCTGGAGCAGCCCGAGAAGAGCTGGAAGTTTTCGCTCGGCGACGTCAAGGAGCGGGAGCACTTCGACGACTACATACGCGCGTATGAGGACCTGATCCGGGCGACGGCCACCGAGTGGGCGCCCTGGTACGTCATCCCCGCCGACAGCAAATGGTTCGCGCGACTGGTCATCTCGAACGCCGTGATCGAAACGATCGAGGCGCTCGATCCGACATTCCCCAAAGTCGATCCGAAATTGCGCGACGACTTCCGCGTCGCCAAGGCGCTGCTCGAAGGCGAAGGGCGGCAGAGAACCAGGAAGACCACATGAAACGGTGCTCGTGGCCGGGCGAGGACCCGCTTTACGTTCGCTATCACGATGAAGAGTGGGGTCGTCCGGTCACCGACGACCGCCGTCTGTTCGAGAAGATCTGCCTCGAGGGCTTTCAGTCGGGACTGAGCTGGATCACGATCCTCCGCAAGCGCGAAAACTTTCGAGAGGCGTTCGTGGGCTTCGACCCGGCCGCGGTCGCCCGGTTTTCAGCACGTGATGTCACGCGCCTGCTGAAGAATGCCGGCATCGTCCGGCATCGCGGGAAAATCGAGTCCACCATCAACAACGCGAAGCGCGCGCTGCAGCTGGTCGACGAACGCGGATCCCTCGCCGCCTACTTCTGGTCGTGGGAGCCGGCGTTGAAGGACCGGCCGAAGAAGTTGACGCAGGCGGCGCTGATGAAGATGGGCCAGACGCCGGCGTCGATCGCGCTATCGAAGGATCTCAAAGCGCGAGGCTGGTCGTTTGTTGGACCCACGACGGTGTACGCCTTCATGCAGGCGATGGGGCTGGTCAACGATCACGTCGAGAGCTGCGCCTTCAGAGCCGCTGTTGAGCGCGCGCGCGAACGTCTTGCACGTCCCTGAACGAATGCATTAAACGGAAACACTGAAACACGTGACGGCGTCCGCCCTGGACGTCAGAAGTGGGACGGGAGAATGTTCGGAACGGCACCCTGCACCCGGCACCTGGCACCTGGCACCTGGCACCTGGCACCTGGCACCTGGCACCTGGCACCTGGCACCTGGCACCTGGCACTCTATTTCTGCTCGACCTTGTAGCCTTTTGCCGAGAGCAGCGCGGGAAGCCCTTCCGCCCCGACGAGATGGGCGGCGCCTACCACGATGAAGCAGCCTGCGTTCTGGCTGAGGCAGGACTCGACTTGCGGCAGCCAGTTGCGATTCCGGTCGACGAGCAGGCGCTGATACAGCTCGGGCAGCTCGCGCAGCTCGGTCAGTAACACCTGCTCGATCGTCTTGGTGTCTCCCGTCGCCCACGCTTGGGCGACTGCCTTGACGTTGGCGATCTGTGTATCGACGTCCGCCAGGGTGGAGGTCAGCATCTGCTCCTGGAGCTGCGGCGACAGCTGATCGAACCGATCGAGCTGGAAGGAAACGGTTTCGAGCGCCCATCGCTGCCGACCAATGGCCTTGGCTTTCCCGAAGAAGTGGCGGTCGACGCCCAGGTCTGTGTCGAAGCCGGCGGCAGTGAGCATCGGCGTGGTCAACGCCACGGCGGCCATCCACGGCTTCATGCGCTGCAGCGCAACCAGCGGAATTCCTGTCTTCTCGGCGCGACGCTTCACCTCGGCAAAGGTCGTGGGCGAGACGGCCTGCTCCAGCGTACGGCCGTCGGTGAACATCGCTTTGCTGACCAGCGCAGCGATCGACGCCGGATTGTTCAGCTCGTCGAGGTCGACTTCCTCCACCAGGGCCTTCGACCCTTCGAACGCCTTTTCGATTTCCGGGGCCAATGGATAGAAGTCCGGCGTGAGCACGTGCAGCGAACCGACGAGAAACGCTTCCGATCCCTTCGCGTCCTTCACGCTCCAGAAGAAGTGCTTTGGCGCCTGAGCCGAAACTGCAACGGTGAACGACGAGAGAAGAAGGGCGAGCAGCGCTGAACGTCGACGCATGAGCTCCAAAGTAACACGGCATCTGACCGCAGCCTCCCCTTGCCCCTTCCAGGAAACTGCCACCTTGGCATTGGATTTTCCCGATCGCAGACTCTGCGATCGGGCCAGGCCCGAAGCAGGTTGCCGCTGCAGGCCCCAAGTCGGTTGCCGTTGGCAGTTGCCGACTAAGATGCAGGGACATGACGCTCCGCGAAGTTCTGGATGGCGCCGTCGTGATGGCGCCGATGACGAAGGGATCGAACCTTCCCTATCGCCGGCTCTGTGTCGAGTTGGGCGCGCGCGTCACGATCAGCGAGATGACGGTGGCGCGGCGGCTCAAGCAGCGACGGCAGAGCGAGTTTGCGCTGATTCGCCGATTCGACGGCGAGCCGTTCTTCGGCGTGCAGCTCGCCGGGACGAATCCCGAAGAGCTCGGCTGGGCCGCGGCGCTCGTGGAGTCCCGCGGTGCCGATCTCGTCGACCTGAATTGCGGCTGCCCGATCGATCACTTCACACGCAAAGGCATCGGCGCCTCGCTCGGCCGCCAGCCCAAACGTATCCGCCGCATCGTCGAAGCGATGAAGCAGGCCGTGTCGCGCGTTCCGGTGACGGTCAAGCTGCGTCTCGGTTGGAATGACGAGATGCGGAACTGCCTCGATCAAGCGCGCGCGGCAGTCGACGGCGGCGCGGACGCGCTGTTCATTCACGGCCGCACGCGGAACGCGCGGTATCGTCAGGCGGCGGACTGGGACGCAATTGGCGAGATCGTGTCGGCGGTTACAGTGCCGGTGATCGGCAACGGCGATCTGCTCTTTCCGCACGAGATCGCGGAGGCCCGCGCCCGGTCTGGCTGCCCAGCGGTCATGTCCGCGCGTGGAGTCCTCATCAAGCCGTGGCTCTTCCGCGAGGCGCTCGACGGCTATCGCGACATCTCGGCCGAGGAGCGAGTCGCCATCTATCGGCGCTATGTCACACTCGCGCGGGAGCACTGGGGCGCCGACGAGCACGGACTGGCGCGAGTGCGGATGTTCGTGAGGTGGCACATCGACTTCTGGCACCGCTACGCACCGCAGAGTCTCGACGGATCGTTCCCGCGTCTCCAAGCGCGGGGTGCGATCGCCGTGCCGCGCACGCCGCTCGAGCAGCTGCTGGCGCGCACCGACGCGACGGCGCACGATTACCTGGCTGATGCGCTCACTTACGAGCGGGAGATCGACGACAAACCTGAGGGTGTGTCGCCACACGAGGCCGGGCGTTTGTCGCCACATGAGGCTGAAGGTTTATCGCCACGCGAGGCCGAGGGCTTGTCGCCACACGACGAGGAGTTTGCAGAGGCCGAGGGCTGATGTGCTGACAGGCCTCGAGAAGGTGGCGACAAACTTTCAGGTTTGTCGTCGCCTGGCCATGTGCTGATCCATTTCGTCCAGCGACTTTGGCCAGTCCTGTTTGAGCAAACGTGACATTCCGCGATCGGCGAGCAGCTTGCCGCCGGTCTGGCAGGCAGGACAGTAGTTCGCCTCGTTGCTGGCGTAGCGGACACGCTGAATCCGCGTTCCGCACACCGGACACGCCTGACCGAACCGGCCGTGCGTCGCCATCTCTTCTCGAAACGCCGTCACTTTTTCCGGAAACTGCTCCCCGGCCTCTGCGATCAAGCGATCTCTCCAGGCAATCAGCGTCGCGGTCGTAGCGGCATGAAGCCGCGCCATTTCCTCGGGCGTCAGGCGGCCGGTCAACTGCATCGGCGACAACTTGGCAGCATGCAGGATCTCGTCCGAGTAGGCGTTGCCGATACCGCTCAGCAAATGCGGATCCGTCAGCGCGCGCTTGAGCGTGTGATTCTCGCGCGTGAGCGCGGCGCCGAATTCGTCGACGCTCGATGACAACACGTCGATTCCACCAGGGTCGAGATCGGCGAGCGCCTTCTCGCCGCGCACGACATAGAGCGAAGCACGCCGCTTGGATCCCGCTTCGGTCAGCAGCAGCGTGCCGCTGGCGAACTCGAACGCTGCGAGACCGACCTTCCCTGGCAGCTTGACCGGACCCGCCTCCGCTCGTGTGGCTCGACCCGCGAGCTTCCGCCTTCGCAAAGGCTTCGGCGGACCGCCGGAGCCTTCGCGGAGGCCGGTCGGCGAGACAGGCTCTTGCGTCGTGGGATGCCAGCGGAACCGGCCGGCAATCATGAGATGGATGACGAGAAACAACTCTTCTTCAAACGCCCAGACGACGCGCTTGCCGATGCGGCGAAGGCCGATGATGGTGCGGCCGAAGGTGTGATCGAGAGGCGGATCTACTGAGCGTACGAGGAACGGGCTGGCCAGTCGCACGCGGTCGAGACGTTGCCCGACGATGCGCGGCCGGAGCGCGTGGAGGTAGAGCTCGATGTCAGGAAGTTCGGGCACTCACCAGGCGTTCACAAGCGCGGCGAAGCCGGTCATGATCGGCGCGCCTCGCGGTTGAGCGCGGAGGCTTTGCGCCTCGCTCGATGCTCGAGTGCTGCACCTGCCGGTGCGGATGTAGGTGATGGCCTCGGCAAACGAGGCCTCGGCCACGTCGCCCAGCTCGTGCGTGATGTCGTCGGCGGCGGCGCAGGTCGGCGTCAGGCCATCGAAGTAGTCGCCCTGACCAGCCGCGTTCTTCAGGGAGAACGCCACCGGCGCCAGGACCTTGGTACAGAACGGGATGCCGTACCTGCCCGACAGGCTTGCCGTAGGTCGTCTCGCCGATGGTCGCCACGGGAATGTAAGGCCGGAGCGTGTTGACGACTAGCTCGCTGGCCGATGCCGTGGCTCGAGTCGTAATCACGACCAACCGGTTGAGATTCAAGGCCTGCGGTGCGTCTTCGAAGCGGAGGGTCTGATTGAACCGCCGGTTCTTGTCGTTGTGATCGTAGACGGCAAGAACTTGACCGCTGGTCAGCGACCCGCCGATGAGACTGGCCAGATGCACCGCGACATCGACCAGCCCACCGCCGTTGTAGCGCAAATCGAGGACGAGCTCGGTCACGCCGCTCTGCTTGAGTGTCTCGAACGCTTGATCGAGCGCGGCAATGGATGGGCGAACGAAATTGCGGAAGTGAAGGTAGCCGACTTTGCGCCCATCAACGGTGAAGACGCTCGCGAGCGATACGGTCGGAATCGTCACCAGGCGCTTGGTCAGTTGGGCCTCAAGACGCGTGCCGTTGCGGGTGAAGAACACGACGCTGGACTGCACACCGATCTCGGACGGTCCAAAGGCGCTGCCGATCGTCCCTGCCGCGATCAGCGACTCGACACTCTGACCGTTGATCGCCGCGATGCGGGTGCCACGGTCGAACCCGGCGTCCTGTGCAGGACTCCCGTCGTAAACGTGCGCGACGTACATCGCGTTGTCGAGAATCTGGGTGGCGAAACCGAACCCGATGTATTGGCTTTCGTCATAGAACGCGTCGTTCGCCGCCGCGGTCGTGATGTAGCTGTACGTATTGTCGATGGGACGGTAGCGGACCGCCTCGAGATACGCCTCTGGCGATCCGTACGACGTTGGACTGACCGTCGGGAGGAACTGGTACCAGAGATAGAGGTCGTTCAGAACGTCGCGGACATAAAGGTTTTGCGAGGGCACCGAGCAGTTGGTCGGGCCCTGAGCGCCGGCCACCGAGGACCACAGAAGGGCAATGGTGAGCGCAGTAATCGACACGACCCGTCGCATGGGAATCATTCTAGTCCTCTGTCCACGGTCCGCAGTCCACAGTCCATCCTCGGTCCGGATGTCCTCGGCGCAGGGCGCATGCGTATTGTCGGCGTTTACCTGTGCAAACAGTAGACCAGCGAGACCCCGGACCATGACCGCGGACCGCGGACTGTGAACTGTGGAATGTGGCTTCCTACCCCCTCGTAATCAGCGGAAGCGTCACGACAAATCGGCCGCCGCTGTCAACCCACCGGGCCGCGACGCCGGTGGTCAGGCGAAAGCGCTGCGCCAGATTGTCCAGGCCGACGCCGGTTGAGGACACCTCGCCGGCTCTCGGCCGGCGTTCATGAGAGATGGTCAGGCGATCACCCTCGAGGCGAACCTCGATGGTCAGCGGCACCTCGGCTGAGAACTCGTTGTGCTTCACGGCATTTTCGAGAAGCTCGGGCAGGACGACCGGCGGTATCAGCCAGCGGATCGCGGCATCGGGCTCGACATGAACGCCAACGCGGAGGCCGCCTGCATAGCGGATGCTCACCAGAGCGATGAATTGATCGAGCAGCGCAAGCTCTTCGGCGAGCGGCACGACGCGCTGCGAACGCGTCCGCAGCAGGTACCGATAGCTGCTGGCCAGCGCGCCGACAAAGGCCGACGCCCGCGGACTGCCCTCATCGACGAGATGGCTCAACGCATGCAAGTTGTTGAAGAGCGTGTGCGGATTCACTTCACTGGAAAGCGCGAGCAGCTCGGCCTCCACCATCTCGCGCTGCAGCCGCTCGTTGCGCACGCGGTCGCTGTCCCACTCGCGTACCGAGGAAGACCGTCTCGTAGACGTGGGTAATGAACGTCACCACTGCCACGATCGCCAGAACGGCAACGGCGATCGAGCGCCAATTGGCGCCGGGATCGCGGAACAGCGACGACCACAGCCACAAGGCCGACACGGTGAACGGGATCGTGAAGAGACAGATGAGGCCGATGAGCAGTCGGACGCGATGCCACGGTCGAGTCAGCCACGCCGTCCGATCCTGAAACCGGAGGTAAAGACGGAGATTCCCTTCCCAGGTCGCGTAGGCAATGGCAATGAACCACGCGTACGTGGCCAGAAGGCTGGGAAGGGAATGCGACGAGTAGTGCACCAGGCCGGCCATTGTCGGAATGGCGACGCCAACCACCGGGGTGAGGATGAGTCGCGCCGCGAGGTCATCCACTCCCGCGGGGCTGTTCGACGGGGGCATCGGGTCAGAATAGCGGCTTGGCGGTGTGAACCGAGGGACGTGGGACAAATGGCAGGGACGAAAACAAGGTGCTTAAGGTGCCTAACGTGCGCAAGGTGCCTACGGTGCTCCGCGGTCAACGTCAGGTCGAGCAGTATGCTAAGCGCGTGAGACGTCTCGCACTTTTCGTCGCGCTTCTTCTCGTTGCGGCGGCGAGTGACGCTCGTCAGCCTCTGCCCCGTCCGCCGGCGCCGGACACGATCCTCTACAACGGCTACGTTCTCCTCGTCGACAGCACGTTCTCCGAAATGCAAGCCATCGCTATCGTCGGCGACCGCGTGATGGCCGTCGGCAACAGCGAGCAGATGCGCTCGCTGGCCGGTCCGCAGACTCGAGTGATCGATCTGCAGGGCAGTACGGTGATGCCAGGCCTGATGGACAACCATCTGCACGGTGCCGGTGGAGGGCCCGGCGTTGATTTGTCGCGAGCGCGATCTGTGGCCGAAGTCCTCGCCGCCGTCACGGCACGTGCGACAGCCGGCAGCGCCGGCGAGCTGATCCTGTCGAACAGCGATTGGCACGAGGCGCAACTGTCGGAGCAACGTCTGCCGCTACGGGATGATCTGGATCGGGCAGCGCCTGACCATCCGGTGGTCCTCGTCCGCGGCGGGCACGAATACATCTTGAATTCCGCAGCGCTCGCGCGATTCGGCATCAACGAACGGACGCTTGAGCCAGCCGGTGGCCGCATCTCCAGGTACGCGGGTGGGCGGTTGAATGGCGAGCTCGTCGACACGGCCAAGGCGCTCGCTCGCCTGCCTGCCGCGATACCGCGGTCGCGCGAGGAGCAGATCGCCGATCGAATCGCCGAATACAAAAGGCTGAACGCCGCGGGCCTGACGACGGTCCGGCATCCTGGGATTTCCGTAGACGACTATCGGCTGCTCGAAGAGATGCAGAAGCGCCACCTGTTGACGATGCGAGTCAACGCGCTGCTTCGTCCGGGCGGCGACGCCGCGGCGGTCGGGCGAACGCTCGATCAGTCGGGGATTCAGCCGGACCAGGGCGACGAATGGCTGCGCGCCGGCGGCATCAAGCTCGGCGTCGACGGCGGGTTCGAAGGCGGGCTGATGCGCGCGCCTTACGAAGAGCCGTGGGGTGAGAAAGGAACCTTCCGTGGACTGCAGACGATCGACACGGAACGCTACACGGCGATCGTCAGTGAAGTGAACCGGCGAGGCTGGCGGGTCGCGACTCACGCGGTCGGCGACGCCGCGATCGATCTCGTGCTGGCAGCGTACGAGCGCGCCAATCGCGAGCGCACCATCGTCGGCAGACGCTGGAGCATCGAGCACGCCTTCATCGGGCGACCCGACCAGCTGCCGAGGATGAAGGCGCTTGGCGTCGCGATCTCGGCGCAGAATCATCTCTATCTCGCCGGGCCAAGCCTCGTGAAGTATTGGGGACTGGAGCGAGCCAGCCTGACGACACCGGTGCGGAGCTATCTCGACGCCGGCCTGCCCGTGTCGTCCGGCACCGACTCACCGGTCGTGCCGTTCCCGCCGCTGTGGACGCTCTACCACTTCGTGACCCGAGACACGATTACTGGCGGCGTCCTCGGGACCAATCAGCGCGTGTCCCGGCGAGAGGCGATCAGGATGGCTACCGTCAACAACGCGTGGCTGACGTTCGAAGAGCAGACGAAAGGGTCGCTCGAAGCCGGCAAGCTGGCCGATCTGATCGTGCTCTCCGAGAACCCGCTCACCTGCTCGGAGCCGAAGCTGCGTGATGCGCAAGTGCTCATGACGATGGTCGGCGGGAGGATTGTTTACGAAAAGTGACGAAGACAGAAGACGAGAAGACAGGAAGCGTCAATCACATCTGAGCGCGCGGATGGGATCGCTCCTCAGCGCGCGGTGAATCCCAATCTCCTTGGTTCGCAACGCCACTCCATAGGACACGATCCCGAAGAGCACGATCCCTATCGGCCTCTCTGCGTCACTTGGGGCTTAAGAGCCGGCGATCAAGCTCCTGTTCGATCAACGCGGGCTCCTCGAGCAGCCGCACCACCTCGCGCCACACGATCTGATCCAACAGGTCTTGCCGGACCGGTCGGTTCTCGCAGACGGGGCCGCCGAGGTGTCGCCAGCCATCCGAGCCGAGGCAGCGATAGTAGTGAATTGGGCGAGCGCTCGAACGGGTCGACGTGCGCGAAAGGGCGTACCCGCACTTGCGACAACTCACCAGGCCCTGGACGACGCTGGGTTCGATCGTACGGCGCCGCGCCCGCACTTTGTTCTCGTGCAGCAGCTCCTGCGCGCGCGCAAACGTGTCTCTCGGCAATGAGTGGCGGCACCGGGATCTCGATCCACTCTTCGCGTGGGCGTTCATGATTGGCACTGTCACGAGAAGTGATCCCACCGCGCAGTCGCAGTGGTCGTGTCACGCGATGGCGTGTCGCGCCGCGCGTTTTCCCGAAACAGGCAAATCCACGATAGGCGGGGTTGCGCAGCATCGCCCAGACCATCGAGCGCTCCCAGCGCGCCCCGGGCTTGCGCGTAGCCACGCGCTGGTCATTGAGCCACCGCGCAATCGCCCCGATGCTCCAGCCCGTCGTCGTATAGTGCGCATAGACCTCCCGCACCACGCGCGCCTCGGCATCAATGACGGCATACGACGCGGGCGCGTCCTCACGCTTGCGCAGGTAGCGGTAGCCGTAGGGGGCGCCACTCAACACACTCACTTCCCCAGCGCGAGCCCGATGTCGCTTGCCGCGGCGAGAGCGTTCGAGGATTTGGGCACGCTCGTACTCGGCGATCATGCCCTGAAACTGCACGAGGAGCTGATCTTCGGCCGTGGCGCTCTGCGGCGCATTGAGAAAACGGGTGGCCACACCCTGGCGAGCGAGCTCCTCGATCAGCAGGATCTGGTAGGCATACTTGCGGCTCAAACGATCGGGCGCGTAGACGAGTACGGCTGTGAATCTGCCCTTCGGCCGCCAGGTCGCGCACGCGCTCCAGGCCCGGTCGTTCGAGCGTCGCGCCGCTATAGCCGTCGTCTTCGAAGATCCAGGCGGTCGGCACCTCCAGATCGAGGGTCTTCGCCCACTCGATCAGCGCCGTCGTCTGGCTCCCGATCGTGTGCGCCTCGCGCTGCTGCTCCGACGAGACCCGGGCGTAAATCGCGGCCATCTGCATGCCGACGCTCCCTCACAGGGGCCTCGAGCGGACGGGCTCGGGCCGGGACCAGAATTTCGTAGGCGTGAGCCAGCTTGCTGGCCCGTAAGCGATCAAAGGCGTAATCGAGCTGCAACGTGAAGCGTGCCGTGAGGTGAGTGTCGCTCAGCCACGTCGCCGAGAAAGGGGGCCGAGCAGTGCGGCCAGCGCTTGGGTGACGATTTGTCCGAGTGTGAGCCCACTGCGGCGCGCGTGCGCGCGGAGCGCGCGGACCAGGCTCAGCGGCAGTTTGAAGGTCATCGCCACAGTCGGTTCGACGGCAGGAACAGGAGCGCTCAATGCGGCGGCGTGCTCGAGATAGCGGTAGGCCTGCCGCCGCGACAGCGCAAACTCGTCCTCGAGCTGCGGCGTGCCGCCGGTATCCTTCTCAATCTCGACGAGCCGCACAGGCGGTGGACCGTACGAGCCCGACGACATCCGATTCCAGACCTTGTAGAGGTTGTTCTTCAGGTCTTGCTCGAACGCCGTCAGCGACTCGCCATCCACCCCTGCGGCCCCTCGGTTCGCCTTCACCCGCTGATACGCCTCCCACACGAGTTGCTTCGGAATGACGTACGGCTTTGCTTCAGGCATCGGCTCCTCCCCTTGCGGGTTGACCGGTTCCCTCAGCCAGAAAGTCGGGCTCCTTCGCTCCACCCGCATTACCAGGCTTCATTGCTACCACGAGCCCGTCCGTCCCTCCGCCTCGCATCGGTACGCTCACCCTCGTGGGTCCTCCACTTGGATTTCTCCCTTCGCATCGAGGCGGCAGGTTCCCACGTTCCCCCTACGAGCCTGCACTGGACTCACGCCGTCTTCATGCCGGTCACCGCTCGGACCGTGCACAGGTTTCCTCCGAGCTGCCTCCCAAGCCTCCGTAACGAACCTGGTTTCGGTGACGTCCATACGTTTTCGACACGTCATCAACGGTTCACTCGCGTTCGTCTTTCCAGCGCACACCTGACGGGTTCATCCCGCCTTTTCCGAACCGCTCACCACCACGGCTATTGGGCCGCAGCAGCGTCCGGTGGTTTGGACCCTGACCCTGCCGTCCGAGTCCGAGGGGCCCCCCCTCATCTCGTATGGAGCCAGGCTGCTTTGAGTCATCCGCTTTTCATTGCAGAATCCTCTCTGCGCCGTCGTGGCGCACTTACGGTGACGTATTCGGGCGCCGAGGCGCCCGGATCGCAAGGCGCGAGGAGGGAGAATGCCGGGCGCATTTGACCGACGAGCAACGCGGCGAGGCGGGATGCATCGGCGGCCGAGACGTCATCGTAATTGTGAAAGTCGAGTACTTAGGCGGACTTGAGAATGGCCGCAATCGCTTCGGCCATCCGCTGGTATTCGACTTGCTCGGTATCGAGCTGTTTCAGGCCACGCGCCGTCAGCTTGTAGCTGCGGACCTCGCGGCCCGTATCCGAGCGAGTCCATTCCGCCTTCACCCAGCCGCTGACCAGCAGTTTCTGAAGCGCCGGGTAGAGCGAGCCTTCTTCGACGCTCAACTGCTCGCTCGAGAGCTGTCGGATGCGCTGGGCAATGGCGTAGCCATGCAGCGGGCCGGGCCGCAGGACCCGAAGAATCAGCATCACGAGGGTGCCGGGAGGCAGACCGGCGGTCGTAGGCATAGGCAGACTATGCCTCTAAATACGATGGATGGCAACGGCTGGTTCGCTGCGGGCTAAGATGAGCGCCGGAGGCGCCCATGATCCGCTCGAATTCGCTCGGACCGCTCGCGATTCTGTGCCTGAGCCTGGCCTGTGGCACGCCGTCGGCTCCGCCCTCAACTGCGTCGAGCGCGCCGCCTCCGGATCCGCTGCCTGGGACGAAGCTCTCAATCGACGCGCTCAAGGGCCAGATGTTCCACGTGAGCGCCGGGCGGCGGATGAAGCCGGCGTGGCCCGGCGGCGCACGCGTCGCAGTGGGCCTCTCGTTCGACGTGGACAACGCCACCGCCACGCTTTCCACTGGGACCCTGGACTACGAAGTGATCTCGCGCGGCGAATACGGAGCCGTCGACGGTGTGCCGCGCTTGCTCAAGATGCTCGACCGCCAGCGGGTGCCCGTCTCCTTCTTCATTCCGGCCGTCAGCGCGCTGCTCCATCCACAAATGGTCAAGGCCATTCAGGCGTCCTCCCTCCAGCACGAAATCGGCGTGCACGGCTGGATCCACGAGCGCCTGCCACTGCTCAACAACGAAAAGGAGGAGCAGCGTCTCCTCACTCAGTCCATCGACACGCTGATCCAGTTGACCGGCAAACGCCCCGTCGGCTATCGCGCGCCGTCATGGAAGTTCAGCGGCTGGACGATGGGACAGGTCAAGGCGGCCGGCTTCATCTATGACAGCAGCCTGATGGCCAGCGACGACCCCTACGAGCTGCTGCTCGACGGTCAGCCCACCGGCGTCGTGGAGTTGCCCATCGAGCGCATTCTCGACGACTTCCCGTACTTCGGCGGCAACACCGACGGATCGAATCCGTCGCTGGGGGACGTGTACGAAGTCTTTCAGTCGGAGTTCGACGTCGCCTACGAGGAAGGCGGACTCTACCTGCTGACGATGCACCCGCATCTGACCGGGCATCGCTCGCGCGTGGCGATGCTCGAGCGCCTCATTGCCTATATGAAGGGCAAGCCAGGGGTGTGGTTTGCCACCCACGAGCAGATCGCCCGGCACGTCAAGGCGGCCCCTCTCTCGTGAGGCCGAACCGCGGAACCTACCCGCTTCCGTCGATGAGCTTGTGATGCACGGCAAAGAGCGCGAGCTCCAGCCGGTTTGACACGCCCAGCTTGTTGAAGATGTTGGTGAGGTGGTGCTTCACCGTGTCTTCGGCAATCGTGAACTTCTGTGCGATGTCCTTGTTCGAGTAGCCGGCGACAATCGTGCCGATGATCTCGAACTCGCGTTTGGTGAGACCGAACGACTTGCGTTCCTGACCGCCGGTCACGACCGATTTGAGCAGGCTCACGAGATCGGCCACGGCATCGCGGCCGACCCAATACTGGCCTTCCATGACGCGCCGGATGCAGTTGAAGAGGACCTGCGTCGCCACTTCCTTGAGCACCACGCCGCGAGCCCCGAGTTGCAGCGCGGTGACGATGTCGTCCTTGTCGATCGCGGCGGTGAGCAGAACCGTCTTGGTCGGGCCGGAATGCGTCGACAGCTCACGGAGCGCCGCCAGGCCCGTGGTCCGCGGCATCGCGACATCGAGCAAGAGCACATCGGGAGACAGGTCTCTGGTGAGCCGAACGGCTTCGGCACCATCGGCGGCTTCGCCGACCACTTCGAATCCGCCGGACTCGAGCAGACGCCGGAGCCCTTCCCGGAAGATCGGGTGATCGTCTGCAATCAGGATCCGAATCGAACGGGCCGCCTCAGGCATACGCCGCTTCCTGAGGCACGAGCACTTTGAGTCGCGTCCCTTGACGCGGCATCGATTCGAGCGTGAGCTGTCCGCCAATCGCGCGAACGCGGTCTTTGATCACGATTGGACCCTTGCGCCCCTCGTCCAGCTGATCCAGCGACATCGTTCCGGCGAACGGGAAGCCTTGTCCGTTGTCGTCGATCTCGAGCACCCACTGACCTTCGGCGCGGCCGAACCGCACGACCACACTCGTTGCGCCGCTATGCTTGCGGATATTCACAAGGCCTTCCTGGACGATGCGGACCAGCTCGAAGCAGACTTGGCGTGACAGCACGACCTCCTTCAGATCCGAGGAGAAGCGAGCCGTAATGCCGCTGTCTCTTCCAAATCGATCGACCAGCTGCGCCAGATAGTCGAGCAACTCGTTGGGATCGAGCTCGGGCGACCGCATCTGCGTCATCAGATCGCGCAGGTTCAGCACTTCATCACGAACCATCTGCTGCAGATGCCTCAGCTCTTCTTCGGCCGTGCTGGAGAGGACCGCCTGGTTGCGAAGCGCGGCGAGCCGCATCTCGATGCCGACCATCGACTGGATGACGCCGTCGTGCAGCTCGCGGGCGACGCGCGCCCGCTCGATGGCGCCGGCGCGGCTGCGCAGCTCACCGAACAGATACACGCTCAGCACCGCCGGCGCGACCTCGCGGACCATCTTCTGCAGGCATTCGGCCAGCGACACCAGACGCACGTTCAACGTGGGATCGAACACGAACACGCGGCCGTTCCACTCGTCGCCGAACGACACCGGCACGGAGATGATGCGGCGGTACGGGTAGGCCGTGACAAACGCCTTCGGAAGGAGCACTTCGTGCACATCCCGGCGCCGGCTGCTCGGATCGAGTCTGGTGATGTGGTACGCCAGCGGGCTCACGCGCCGCCAGAACTTGCGGGTGAGCGCGAGCGTCTGGTTCGGCGATCCGAACAGAAACTGGTGCTCGTCGACGCCGCCGCCTGAATCGCCAGTCATCGTCGGCGACGCCACTGTCCATCCCGTCCCCGAGTCCCAGCGGAACGCGCGACCCGTCGCTGGGTTTTCCACCGCCAACAACAGGTTCTTGGCGTTGAACAGCCTCTGCACGTCGGCGGCGATATCGGTCAGGACGCGAGTGGCATTGAGGTCGGCGCGAACGTGCCCGAGCAGGCCGGCGATCGCGGCGGTTTCGGCTCGAAGCAGGCGGCTCTCTTCCGCCAGGTAACCGAGAATCAAACCAATCATCGAGAAGTAGGCCGCGCGAATCAGCACGCGATCGAGCTCGTATGGGATGCCGAAGTTGAGCACCGGCCACAAGACGGTGAGCTTGGCGTGCACGAACACCAGCGTCAGGGCCACGAGGTTGGTCGCAAAGGTCTCTCGCAGGCCCCATCTGAAGGCGGCCGCGGCGAGCACGAACAGGAAGAACACGAAAAACGGGCTTGGCGGTGAGGCCACAGGAAGCATGGCGACCGACACGAGCAGGTCAATCGCATGCGTCGTGAGCGTGAACCATTTGGTGGTCCGCTGCCAGCCGCGAAGCCACACGATGGCCACCACGCCGTGCACGGCGAACACGATGAGGAACAGCTGGGCTTGAAGGATGTTCTCGGTCGGCACCAGCAATGGCCGGTTGAGCTGCGCCAGGGCCACTAGGGTCAGTAGCAGCCGCGCCGCGGCGATAACCCGTTCAATCCGAAGGGCTTCGCCCGCCACTGGTGGCACTTGCAGCCTGGGGCGGAACCACGGAATGAACGTCCAGAGCGATTGCGCGCGGGCTCTCATGCAGCGATTGGTAAGGCTGGTTTCGTCGTTCGGTCAGGTCGTTACGCTACCGCCTGGGACCTGCCGAGATCCAAAGCAGCGAGACGCTCGTGAATCTGTAGCATGAATTCGACGATTTTCCATCATGCGCGGGACGACCGTCGTTTCGCCCGCCGCAGCGGTCTGGCGAGATCAATCCGGCTCGTGGTGTCTGACCTGTGTTTCAGATGCTGCGTCCATCAATCCCCAACTGCATGGCAGCAATTGCGATCTGTGTTGGGCCAATGCGCGAGATTTCGGGCAGTTAGGGCCAGGCTTCAGGATTGCTCTTGAGTCACAGCGGAGGAGCTCATGGAGGTCCACGACGGGTTCATCGTCGGCGTCTTCAACTACTGCGACCGCTGGTGCGAGCGCTGTCCGCTTGCGAGTCGATGCCGCGTATTTGCCGACCGCGCCGAGGACGAGTTCGAGCGCGATCACGGCGCCATCGGCGAACCGCGGCAGGAGCGGATGGCGCGTGAGATCGGCGCGGCGATGGAACGGTGGGAGAAGGAGCTCGGCATCGATTTCGACGCGATTCAACGAGAGGCCGAGGAAGAACTGAAGAACTCACCTGATCCGGACGCGCTCTTCGATGTGCCGCTCGAGCATCTGGAGTTGGAAACACGCGCGCGAGACTTCGCAGGGGCGGTATGGAGGTGGCTGGAGCCAATCGCCGACGATCAGTACCGCGCCCACCAGCCTCTGCAGGTGCTCGCTCATTTCGGGATCTTCGTCGCCGGCAAAATCTACCGCGCGTTGATGGGGTTGAAGGACGACGATGACGAGGACCGGTCGGACGCGCTGGGATCGGGCAAGGCTGCACTGTTGGGCTTGGAAGAGATGCGGGCAGCCTGCGATGTGCTTGCCGCGACTGAAGTGATGTCGACGAAGACGAGTGGAGATCTTGTGGACCGAATCGACTGGCTGGTTGGGAAAATCGAATCGACGTTCCCTGAAGCGCGTGGTTTTGTTCGACCGGGTCTCGATGAGCTCGAAGAGGTGGCAAAGCTGGATGCCGGCGAGCTCGCGTAGGCGTTGGTATTCTCGCTTGGTCTATTAGGTCGGCGTTATCTGTGTCATCTGTGTCCTGTGTCATCTGGTGTTATCTGTGTCATCTGCGGCCCGAGTGATCCTTTTGTGTAATCTGCGTTGGGCCCTGTTCTGCCGTACAAAAGAAGAGGCCCAAGCGTCGTTAGCGCTTGGGCCTCTGAGTTAATCCCCGGCAGCGACCTACTCTCCCACGCACCTGCGCGCGCAGTACCATCGGCGGTAGCAAGCTTAACTTCCGTGTTCGGAATGGGAACGGGTGTGACCCTGCTCCTATGGCCACCGGGAAACTTGGTGTCTGGGGTCCCCGCCTCCGCTCGCGATGCGAGCTACGGCAAAGGTGGGCCTCTTATGCGGCCCTCCGTTCGCCAGCCTGTCTCGCCCATGTTCGCTTCCGCCTGGCTCGTTCAAACCAAGCATCAGCGGAACGAAGGCGGACCGGCGCAAAACGGGGTCGTCCCAGAGCATATCGTTCCTGACGTCTCAATCGGTCGATCGCTAGTTGGATCGTCCAACTAATTCGCCCTGTCAAGACATCAGGCTGAATACTCTGCAATGCGATAGTTGTTTGACCACATAGCCGCACGTCACTTGACGTGAATAAATGGTCAAGCCTCACGGCTGATTAGTATCGGTTAGCTGAACGTGTCGCCACGCTTCCACACCCGACCTATCGACCTGGTAGTCTACCAGGAGCCTTTAGGGACTTGCGTCCAGGGAAATCTCATCTCGAGGTGGGTTTCACGCTTAGATGCATTCAGCGTTTCTCCCTTCCGGACTTAGCTACCCAACGATGCCACTGGCGTGACAATTGGTACACTAGCGGTCCGTCCAACCCGGTCCTCTCGTACTAAGGTCAGATCCTCTCAAATTTCCTGCGCCCACCATAGATAGAGACCGAACTGTCTCGCGACGTTCTAAACCCAGCTCACGTACCGCTTTAACCGGCGAACAGCCGGACCCTTGGAACCTGCTACAGCTCCAGGATGCGATGAGCCGACATCGAGGTGCCAAACCTGGGCGTCGATGTGAACTCTTGGCCCAGATCAGCCTGTTATCCCCGGCGTACCTTTTATCCGTTGAGCGATGGCCCTTCCATGCGGAACCACCGGATCACTAAGACCTGCTTTCGCATCTGCTCGACTTGTAGGTCTCGCAGTTAAGCTCGCTTATGCCTTTGCACTCTAGGGCTGATTTCCAAACAGCCTGAGCGAACCTTCGTGCGCCTCCGTTACAGTTTAGGAGGCGACCGCCCCAGTCAAACTACCCGCCTAGCAGTGTCCCGAGCCCGGATGACGGGCTGCGGTTAGAACATCGAAGTCGTAAGGGTGGTATCTCACTGTTGACTCCCCCAAGCCCGAGAGCCTGGGATCAACGTCTCCCACCTATGCTGCGCATACGGCGTCAACATTCACTACTAAGGTGCAGTAAAGGTGCACGGGGTCTTTTCGTCTTATGGCGGGCAACCGGCGTCTTCACCGGTACCACAAATTCGCAGCGTTCATCGTTGAGACAGCGGTCAAATCGTTACGCCATTCGTGCAGGTCGGAACTTACCCGACAAGGAATTTCGCTACCTTAGGACCGTTATAGTTACGGCCGCCGTTTACCGGGGCTTCAATTCAAAGCTTCGCCTTGCGACTAACCTCTCCTTTTAACCTTCCGGCACCGGGCAGGCGTCAGACCCTATACGTCGTTTTCGACTTAGCAGAGCC
>CAVYZT010000009.1:167500-336389 GCA_963773045.1 uncultured Acidobacteriota bacterium
CGGCCGGTCCAGCCAGGTGAAGTACTTCAGGTACTTCACGACGTCGCGGTCGTCGGTGTTCAACCAGAACTGATAGAAGCGATACGGCGAAGTGCGAGCCGGATCGAGCCAGATGGTTCCCGCTTCGGTCTTGCCGAACTTGCCGCCCGTGGCCGTCGTCATCAACGGCCATACCAGACCGTGCGCCTTCTTGCCGCGAAGCTTGCGAATGAGCTCGATGCCGGCCGTGATGTTGCCCCACTGATCGCTGCCACCCATCTGCAGCGTGCAGTGGTAGCGATCGAACAGCTCGAGATAGTCGCGCGCCTGGAGCAGCAAGTAGCTGAACTCCGTGTATGAGATCCCATCTTCGCTCTCGAGCCGGCGGCTCACCGATTCTTTCTGGAGCATGTAGTTCACGGTGAAGTACTTCCCCGTGTCACGCAGGAATCCAAGCAGATCGAACGACGCGAGCCAGTCGGCGTTGTTCACGATCCGCGCGGGATTCGGATGCGCGTCGAAATCCAGAAACCGCTCGAGCTGCGCGCGAATGCCGGCGACATTCTCGTCGATCTGCTCACGCGACACCAACGGGCGTTCCTGCGATTTGCCGCTGGGATCGCCAATCATCCCGGTTCCCCCACCGACGATCGCGATCGGGCTGTGCCCGAAGCGTTGCAATCGCGCGAGGCCCATTACTGTCAGGAGCGAACCGGCATGAAGACTCGACGCGGTGGGATCGAAACCGATGTACGCCGTCACGCGTTCACGCTCGAAGGCGTCATGCAGGCCGTCGGTGATCTCCGAGACCAGGCCGCGCCACTCGAGCTCTGCGTGGAGGTTCATGTCGATTAACTATACTGCCCTCGATGGCGATCACGCGGCGCGCCGCGCTGCAGACGTTTGCCGCCACGAGCGTTGGTCTCGCAACCGGAGTGGGCGCGTACCGGAACGCTGTACGCTCGACATCAGCTCGAGCAGATCCAGCGCGACCTGCCGATCACCGGATTGCCGCCGGGCCTCGACGGCCTCCGCATCGCGTTGCTCACCGACATCCATCACAGCAACAGCGTGCCATCCGACGATGTGTCGCACGCGGTGAAGACGGTGCTCGCCGCCGAAGCCGACCTGGTAGTGCTCGGCGGCGACTACGTGACGCAAGCCGAGCGACGCTACATGAACCCGGTCGCCGAGCTGCTCGCACCATTGACATCGGCGCGCCTGGGCGCCTTCGCGGTTCTCGGCAATCACGATGACGATCGCGAGATGCCCGCGGCACTCGAGGCGCGCGGCCTTGCGGTGTTGAAGGACGCTCGCACTCAAATCGAATTCAACGGCGAACGCCTCGATCTCGCCGGCATTCGCTTCTGGACTCGCGGGATCGCCGACGTCGCCAAGGTTCTGCGCGGAACCGGAGGAACGACGCTGCTGCTCGCGCACGATCCGCGACGCCTCGTCGAAGCCGCCTCGCTGGATGTGCAACTCGTCCTCTCCGGCCACACGCACGGCGGCCAAGTGATCGTGCCTGGCCTTGGAGCACCCGCGGCACGGAGATTCCCCGTGCTGGCCGGATTCGCCACTCGAGAGAACACGTCGCTGTTTGTCAGCCGAGGGGTGGGGACGGTCTATGTGCCGATTCGTCTGAACTGCCCACCAGACGTTTCGATCCTCACGCTGAGAAGACGGACATGAAGCAGGTTCTGCAGGTTCTGCAGGTTCTGCAGGTTCTACAGGTTCTGCGGGTTCTGCGGGTTCTGCGGGTTCTGCGGGTTCAGTCCGTCCAATACCCGCTGAATGGCTTCCGGATAGAGCTTGTGTTCCTCGACGAGAATCCGCGCCGCGAGGAGATCGGCCGTGTCGCCGGGCAAGACTGGCACCGTCCGCTGCAGGACGACCGGCCCGGCATCGAGCTCGTTGTTGACGAAATGGACCGTCGCGCCGCTCATGGCGGCCTCATGATCGATCGCCTGCTGCTGCGGCTCGAGCCCGGGGAAATCGGGGAGGAGCGATGGATGAATGTTCAGAATCCGGTTGGGAAACGCCTCGACGAACACCGGGCTGAGCAGTCGCATGAACCCCGCTAGGCATACGAGGGCCACGCCATGTGATCGAAGCTCGGCCACGACCGCGCGGTCAAAGTCCTGCCTGGTGGGATAGGCTCGATGGTCCATCACGCACGTCTTGATGCCGGCTGCCTGCGCTCGCTCGAGCCCCTGCGCACTGGCGCGGTTCGAGATCACGATGGCAATCGTCGCGTCGAGCCGTTCGTCGTGAATCGAGTCGATGATCGCTTGAAGGTTCGAGCCGCGGCCGGAAATCAGAACGCCGATGCGACGAGAGTCTGGCGATGCGGGGGGCGGCGTCATGCGGCAGACGACTCGGCAATCTTCGTTGCCGATCTCAGCGAAAGCGCGACAAACGTCAGCGTCCCATTCGTGCAGCCGCCAGTCGGCAGCGTCGGTGCGCCAATCACAAACAGGTTTTGATGATCGTGGGTGCGGCCGAAACTGTCGCACACGCTCGACGAGGGATCGGTGCCCATGCGACAACCGCCCGCGGGATGATCCCAATAGTCGGAAACCGAGGGCTTGGTCACCAGCCGGCCACGGCTGGCGCGCGTGAGGCGTTCGAACACGGTGGTGCAGTGCGCCAAGGTGGCGGCCTCACGAGCCTCCGCCGCAGCGTCGAGACGGCGCTCGATCGTCGGCATGGGATCGCCGTAGCGGTTCTTCGACGCTGGATCGAGCGTCAGCCGGCTGTCCGCCGACGGGTGCGAGTCGTAATAGGCTCGCAGGCGAACCGAGCTGCCTTTCAGCGCTCTCGATCGCCAGTCGGCGAGCAATTCATCTCCAAGGAGAAGACGGCCGTCTGCACTTCTCAGCCGCGGCTCTCTGCGGAAGGAGCTCTCCCACACGCGAGTGTCGTGGCGGACGAAGGGTTGATTCGGCGCGCATCGGAAGTATTCGCGTGAGATCAGACTGTGCGTCAGGTTCTGGCCCGGAAACGTCTGCTCGTCGATTTCGGCCATCGCCGAGATGAACTTGTGGCCGTTCATGTACCGCCCAACCAGACCAGAGCGATTTGCCAGGCCATTGGGATAGCGCGAGCTCGTCGACAAGAGCAGAAGATGTGGGCTCCAGCACTGACCACCTGCCAGCACGAACACCTTGGCGCGATACTCGGTGACCTCGCTCGGCCGATCCTGGTGCACGCCGTGGGCGGCCGCGATCGTCGGGTCGGTTTCGTGTGGAGCCAGCATTCGAACCAGCGTCCGATCGTGGAGCGTGATCTTCTTGGCGGCGATCAGCTGCTGGTATGTGAAGTCGGGTGAATAGCGCGCACCCGTGGGGCACACATCGCCGCAGGTGTCATACAGCGTGCACGCACCTCGACCACCCCAGGTGGTGAGATTGCGCGCCATCGGCAGCGGCGAGAACTTGAGTCCGCTCTGCTCCCCCCAGCGCTTCAAGATCTGCAAGTTATACGACAGCGGAACCGCGGCCTGAGGGTACGGCGCCGATCGGCGATCCTCAGGGTAGGGACTGGGGTCGCCGGCGACGTTCAACCGCCGTTCGGCTTCGACGTAGTACCGCTCGAGCTCCTGCCATTCGAGCGGCCAGTCGGCCGCCAGTCCGTACAGGGTCTTCAACCGGAGGTCCTCCTGCGAGAATCGATTGCAGGCGCCGCCCCAATGCAACGCCTGTCCCCCCACCGCCATCGTCATCGAAATCATTCCCTTGGCCTGTTGATCCTCGATGAAGTCGTCGTGCCAGGGATGCTCACCGTACGCGAGCAGCCGTTTCTGATACTCGAGCCGATTCGGCCGATCGAAGATCGAGCGGCCGGCTTCGACGACGGTGATGCGAAGGCCCGGACGAAGCTCAGACAGCTTCTCGACGAGCATCGCCGCCGTGATGCCGCCGCCGATGACACAAACGTCGGACTCGTGGACTGGCATATATGCCGCTCTAGCGCCCGGTGAGTGGCGCAGGCTTCACGGTGGTGACCTGAATCGATCGACTGGTGTTGCGCCCGATGCGAGCGTTGTAGCAGAGGTCGGTCGCGGCGCTGCCGCGGAAATAGTGGGCCATCAAATCGGACACGATATGTTTACCGTCCGGGCGCCCGGGCAAGTTCGTCACGCCGTTCTGCTTGAGCGCTTCGTCGAGCAGCAGGCGTCGCTCCTCGACCGCGAGGGCGCCAAAGCGCCCGCCGCGAGACTTCGCGGCTTCCTGCAAAGCGGTTAGCTGCGAACTGTATCGGGTGACGGGCGTGGGTCCGGATCGAATCAAGCGGGGGATGCCGTAGCCATGGGAGAGCGGCACGCCCTCGCGATAATCACGGAGCCACTGCACGAAGTCATTGACGGCGTGCTCGACGCCGTTCGCGCCGAGCTCGGTTGGCAGCACAGTGGGAGCGATATCGCGCAGCACGAGGAGCTCGTTCGGGCTGAGCTCGTTTGCGGCGCGAACGCGGGCCCGGAGCAGCGGCCAGGTGGCGGCAGCCGAAGCCATCCACTGGAGAAGTCTTCGCCGCTTCATGGGTTTCCTCCTCAGACGTAATGGACGCTCGGCTCTCCAGCGATGATCTCACCAATCACGACGCTGTTGGCTTCGCCGGCCTCGAGCAGTGCGGCGGACAGCCGGTCTGCATTCGCTCGGGTTGCCGCGATGATAAGCCCGATTCCCATGTTGAGCGTCCGCCGCAAGTCGTACTCTGGAACGCTGCCCGCCTCGCCAATCCAGCGGAAAATCGGCGGCACGCGCCATGACGACCGCGCGATGCGGGCCGCCGTTCCCGGTGGGAGAATGCGCGGAAGGTTGTCGGTAACGCCGCCGCCTGTAATGTGGGCCAGGCCTTTGATGAGTCCCGAGTCGAGTAACGGCTGAATGACCCGAAGATACGAACGATGCGGCCGCAGCAGCGCGTCGCCGACCGTCTCTCCGAGGTCGGGCACATGGCTGTCGATGTCGAGTCCAAGCCCGTCGAACACCACCTGGCGGACCAGCGAGTACCCGTTGGTATGGAGTCCAGACGAGGGCAGGCCGATTAAAACGTCGCCGGCCTCAATCGAACGGCCATCGATCACCTTCGACCGTTCGACGGCGCCGACAATGAATCCCGCGACGTCATACTCGCCGTCCGCGTAGAAGCCCGGCATCTCTGCGGTTTCGCCGCCGATGAGTGCGCAGGTGTTGTCCCGGCAGGCCCGAGACAATCCTTTGACGATCTCCTCGGCGACGTCCGGCGACAAACGGCCGGTGGCGAGGTAGTCGAGGAAGAAAAGCGGTATGGCGCCCTGGACCAGGATGTCGTTGACGCAGTGGTTCACGAGGTCCACGCCAATCGTGTCGTGGCGATTGGCCATGAACGCGACTTTGAGCTTCGTGCCGACGCCGTCCGCGCTCGACACCAGGACCGGCTCACGCCAATTGGCCGTGTCGAGCTTGAAGAGGCCGCCAAAGGAGCCGATGTCAGAGAGCACTCCCGGCGTGAAGGTCGATTTCGCAAGGTGTTTGATGCGACGCACAGTCTCGTTGCCGGCATCGATGTCGACTCCGGAAGATTTGTAGTCCATATCGCGATTAGCAGTCCGCTACTCGCTCATCGCTGTGCAGTTCGCGAAATGCGAAGCGCGGCGAAAAGCTCTAGAAGTCTAGCCTTCCGATGAGCTGTTCGCACAGCTGGCGAGTGGGCGAGCCGTCGGCCGCGGCCCAGTAGGCGCGACGGATGGCAGCGAAGAATTGTTCCTCTTCGAGATCCTCTTCGAGCATGTCAAACGATTCGGCAAGGATGCCGACCGCTCCGTCGATATCCTTCCGGGCCTCGAGCGCCTTCAACATCAACGGCATGTTGCGCAGTCCCACCTGGCCAATGGCCAGCGTGACCGGCGCCCGAACCGGATCCTGGGCCGGGATCCCGATGTCAAAGAGGAAGTTCAACGTCTCCACATTGCCACGCAAGCTGATCGCACCAAGACCCGATGCCGCGCCGCGAAGCAGTTCCTGAAAGCCGGGATAGTCGGCCGCGTAGCTGAGCGTCTTCTCGAGGTAGCCGATGTGAGAGACGCAGTTGGTGCCCAGCAGGCAAATCGCAGCCGCCAGCGCCGGCTGCGCCTCGGCGGGCGCCGTCCGTTGCAACTGGGCCAGCGTGACCATCGCGGCCGGGTCGCCAATCTTTCCCAGCGCCGTCACCGCATCGTCCTGAAGCGGGCCGTCGAGCTTGGCGACTTCCGCGAGTTGGGGAACGGCCGCCTTGACCTTGTAGTCACCAAGCGCCTCGATCACGGTGCTGCGGAAATAGTCCTCGCCTCGCGCCGCGTCTCGAATCAACGCCTCGGTGACCTTCGGCTCCTGGGACAGCGCGGCCATTGCGCGAATGAGCGATGGACGGACGAACTCGCCCTGTTCCTTTTCAAACGCTGCCAGAAGGCGCGGCGTCAGCGACGAGTCGGGGTGGAGCTCCAAGTATCCATACGCCACTTCGCGAAGGCGATCGTTGGGCGACGTCAGCGCCGCTTTCATCGTGTCGGCGGTTCTCGGGTCGTTGAAGCCGGTGAGCAGAATCAGCGCGCGGAAGCGGACGTAGCCGTCGGCGTGTTCGGCGACCGCTTGGAGTAGCGCGGGAACCGCCTGTGGCGACGGACAACGACGGACCGTACGCGCGGCCGCCACTCGGGTTTTGTAGTCGAGGTCGCCCAGATGATCGATCGCCTGGCGCAGCTCGGCCGGCGATACGCTGGTGGGCCCGCGCTCCTGGGCAGTCGCTGTCGCGATCGCGATCGCGAACCACGCGACGACCAGCGCGAGCAGACTAGCCGACCGTCTCAGCCTCTTCCTCTGATTCGGGCTGGTGCGTCGCATGAATTTTGAGTGACAACTGCAAGTATGCGTTGTGGTCTCGTGGGAAGGCCACCGGGTAACGACCTGTGTAACAGGACGTGCAGTACGACGGCCCGCGCCCGCTCACCGACGACATCAACCCTTCGAGGCTGAGGTAACCGAGCGAGTCGGCGCCGACGTACTTGCAAATCTCGTCGAGCGTGTGGGTCGCCGCAATCAGCTCCTGCCGACGCGGCGTGTCGACGCCGTAGAAGCACGGAGAGATCGTCGGCGGACAGCTGATGCGGAGATGGACCTCGGATGCGCCGGAGGCGCGAACCAGCTTCACGATCTTGCGGCTCGTCGTGCCGCGGACGATCGAATCGTCGATCAGAACCACGCGCTTCCCCGCCAGGATGCTCTTGACGGGATTCAACTTGACCTTCACGCCGAAGTGGCGAATCGCCTGCGCCGGTTCGATGAATGTGCGGCCAACATAGTGATTGCGGATGAGGCCGAATCGGAGAGGAATGTGGGCCTCTTCCGAATAGCCGATGGCCGCGCAAACACCCGAGTCGGGAATCGGCACCACCACGTCGGCAGGGACGCCCGTTTCCCGCGCCAGGGCTCGTCCGAGATTCGTCCGGACCTCGTTCACACTCTGCCCGAAGACCTCGCTGTCGGGGCGCGCGAAGTAGACGTGTTCGAAGATGCAGTGCGACAACGGTGATGCAGGGAAAGGCTTGATCGAACGCGGACCGTTCGGCCCAATCATCAACAGCTCGCCGGGCTCGACATCCCGAACATACGTGCCGCCGATGAGATCGAGGGCGCACGTCTCCGAGCACACCACCCACGCGTCGCCGAGCTTTCCCAATGCCAAGGGTCGAAACCCATGCGGGTCGCGCACGGCGATCAAGTGATCTTTGGTGATCAACGCCAGTGAGAACGCGCCGGTGAGCTGAGTAATCGATTCGACCAGAGCGTCCTGCACCGAGGCTGCTTGCGATCTGGCAAACAAGTGGAGGACGACTTCGGTGTCGCTGTTGGTCTGGAAGATCGATCCCGCACGCACCAGTCGCTGGCGGATCTCGTCGGCGTTGACGATGTTGCCGTTGTGCGCGACGCCGACCTGGCCGTGCACGCAGTTGATGACGATCGGCTGCGCGTTCGAGAGCTTGCTCTCTCCGGCGGTCGAGTATCGCGTGTGGCCAACGGCGATCGATCCGGACAGGTTCGCCAGCTTCTCGGCGTTGAAGATGTCGTTGACGTAGCCCATCTCGCGGATGACACGCACACGGTCGCCGTCGGCCGACGCAATGCCGGCGCTTTCTTGTCCACGATGCTGCAACGCATACAGGCCGAGATACGCCATCTTCGACGCTTCGGCGTGGCCATAGATGCCGAAGACCCCACACGCGTCGCGGAACTTATCGAACATGCGCGGCTTCTTTCTTCATTCTGCGCTCAATGGCCGTCGACCAGGCCTCTTCGGCAGCGCCAACGGCGCTGTCGACTTCTTCCCGACCGTTGACGGCGATCTGGATTCGATCGCCACCGGTCTTCCCAATCACCGCCGCAGGGACGCCCGCTGCCTGAGCGGCGGCCTGCAGCAGAGAGAAACGCTCGCTCGTCGTCGAGACGACGATGCGAGAGGCGGACTCGCCAAACAGGGTCGCGTTTGCCGAGTAGCCGCCAAGTTCCGGATTGGCCCAAGGAACGTCCACTCGGACGCCGATACCGCCGCTGTCGAACGTGCACTCCGCCAAGGTAATCGCCAATCCGCCTTCCGCACAGTCGTGCGCGGAATCGATCCAGCCCTGATCGATGGCACGCACTACCAGCGACTGGACAGCACGCTCGCGATCGAGGTTGAGCGTGGGAGGGACTCCGCGAACCAGACCGTGCATCTGAGCCAGATATTCGCTGCCGCCGAGCTCACCGCGATTATCGCCCAGCAGTACGACGAGCGCACCGGATTGTTTGAAGATTCGCGTCGCCACTTTCGACGCATCCTCCAGCACTCCAACGATGCCAAGGACCGGCGTCGGGAAGATCGCGCGACCTTCGGTCTCGTTGTAGAGACTGACGTTGCCGCCGGTGACGGGCACGTCGAGAGCGCGGCACGCCTCGCCGATGCCGCGGACGGCTTCACCGAACTGCCACATGATCTCGGGCCGCTCGGGATTGCCGAAGTTCAGATTGTTGGTGGCGCCAATCGGCGTGGCGCCGGCGCACGCCACATTGCGGGCCGCCTCGGCGACCGCGAGCATCGCACCACGGTACGGGTCGAGATAGCAGAATCGGCCGTTTCCATCCACCGACAGGGCCAGCCCGCGTGACGTGCCCTTGACGCGAACGACTGCCGCAGACGTTCCAGGTTGGGCGATGGTGTTGGTGCCGACGCTGTGGTCGTACTGCCGATACGCCCACCGCTTGCTCGCGATCGTCGGCGTCGCGATGAGTCGATCGAACGCGGCCTGCGCTGCCGGGGCGGCTCCCAGATCGTCAATCGAGAAGGCCTGCACGTCCTTCTGCCACCCGGGCTCTCGCATCGGGCGGCGGTAAACCGGCGCCTCATCGGTCAATGCGCGATTGGGAACATCGGCGACCAGCGTTCCGCGTTCGTACACCGTGAGGCGATCTCCGTCCGTGACCTCGCCGATCTGGACGGCATGAAGGTCCCACTTCTCGAAGACCTCCTCGACCTCGCGCTCGCGACCCTTCTCCACCACGAGCAGCATCCGCTCCTGCGACTCGGAGAGCATGATCTCGTACGGCGTCATGCCGGTCTCGCGCTGCGGGACGTGCATCACGTCAATCGTCATCCCGCATCCGCCTCGCGATCCCATCTCGGAGGTCGAACATGTCAGGCCGGCAGCGCCCATGTCCTGGATGCCGACGACGCCGCCCGTCTTCATCACCTCGAGGCACGCTTCCATCAGAAGCTTTTCCATGAAGGGATCGCCAACTTGCACGGCCGGACGCTTCTCGGCCGATCTCTCATCGAACTCTGCCGAGGCCATGGTCGCGCCGTGGATGCCGTCGCGGCCGGTCTTGGCGCCGACATAGAACACCGGATTGCCGGCGCCGCGGGCCGCGCCCTTCACGATGCCGTCGATTCTCGAGATGCCCAGACAGAGCACGTTCACCAACGGATTGCCGGCATACATCTCGTCGAAAACGATCTCCCCGCCGGCCGTCGGAATGCCGATGCTGTTTCCGTAACCACCGACCCCCGCGACGACGCCTTCGAAGATGCGGCGGGCGAGCGGCGTTTCGAGCGAGCCGAAGCGGAGCGCGTTGAGCAGCGCGATCGGTCGCGCGCCCATCGTGAAGATGTCGCGAATGATCCCGCCGACGCCAGTGGCTGCGCCCTGGTAGGGCTCGATGAACGACGGGTGATTGTGCGATTCAATCTTGAACACCGCACACCATCCGTCGCCGATGTCGACGGCGCCGGCGTTCTCTCCCGGCCCTTGCACGACTCTTGATCCTGTAGTCGGCAGCGTTTTGAGATGGACCCGAGAGCTCTTGTAGCTGCAGTGTTCCGACCACATCACCGAGAACAGCCCGAGCTCGAGCAGATTGGGCTCGCGGCCCATCAGCTGGACGATGCGGTCGTACTCGTCAGGCTTGATGCCGTGACGCTCGAGAACGGTGGTGTCGATGACGCTCATCGTGTGGGAATCGCCGCCGCAAATGACATGGCCTTCACCGCCGACTCCAGGACGACGCGGCCATCCGCGCTGCCGACTGACGGTTCCGCCGCGCGTTCCGGATGCGGCATCAGACCGACCACATTGCGCCGCTCGTTGCAGATGCCGGCGATGTTGTTGATCGATCCGTTCGGGTTGTCCTCAATCGTCGCCTCGCCCTCCGGGCTCGTATAGCGGAAGACCACCTGCCGATTCTGTTCCAGCTGGTCGATGATCGCGGGCTCTGCGTAGTAGTTGCCCTCGCCGTGTGCGATCGGCATGCGCAGGACCTGGCCTTTGCGACACGCAGCGGTAAACGGCGTGTCAGTCTGGTCGACTCGGACCGTCAGCAGGCGCGAGACGAATTTGATGCCGCGATTCCTGACCATCGCCCCCGCCAGCATTCCAGCCTCGAGAAGAATCTGAAACCCGTTGCAGATGCCGAGCACCGGACCGCCGCGGTCGGCGAAGGTCTGGACGGCGCTCATGATCGGCGAAAAGCGCGCAATCGCACCGGTTCGGAGATAGTCGCCATGTGCGAATCCCCCGGGGAGCAGCACGACATCGGCGCCGCCCAGGTCGGTGTCCTTGTGCCACACGAGCGACGCGTTCTCGCGCAGCACGTGCGACGCCGCATAGTACGCGTCGTAGTCGGAGTTCGAACCGGGAAAGACGACGACGGCGAATTTCATGACAGCACCTCGACGCGGTAGCTCTCGATCACTGGATTGGCGAGCAGTTTGTCGGCCATCTCGGTGACGTGTGCTTTGGCGCGCACCGGATCGTGCTCGTCGAGCTCGACCTCGAAGAACTTGCCCTGCCGCACGTCCTTCACATCCTGATAACCGAGCGACACGAGGGCATCGGCGACGACGCGACCTTGAGGATCGAATACTGACGGCTTCAACGTGACGTAAACCCGTGCTCGCATAACCCCTTCCCCAAACGGGTCTGACCAGCCTCCGCTGAAGCTACAGCGGTCCGCCATAGCGTCGGCGAAGGCGGACGACCCGTCTCTCCTAGTCCTTGAACACCCTCGCAAAGATCGCGTCGACGTTCCGCAACTGTTCCCGGATGTCGAACGCCTTTTCGATCTCCGCGGCCGGCAGTACCCCCCGATGTCGGGATCGGCCAGGAGCAAGGTCTTGAAGTCCTTGTGCTCGTCGGCCGACCGCATGGCGTTGCGCTGCACCCACTCGTAGGCCTGCTCGCGCGAGACGCCGTGTCGAGCCAGCTCGAGCAACACCTGGCCGGAGAACACGATTCCCCGCGACCGCGACAGGTTCTCCTGCATCCGGTCGGCATGAACCACCATGCCCGACACGATGCGGGTAAAGCGGCGGAGCATGTGATCGAGCGCGATGAAGCTGTCGGGCAGGATGACCCGCTCCACGGACGAGTGCGAAATATCGCGCTCGTGCCAGAGGGCGACGTTCTCCAGCGCCGCCATCGCATTTCCCCGCAGCAGCCTCGCCAGGCCCACGATCTGCTCGCAGCCGATTGGATTCCGCTTGTGCGGCATCGCCGACGAGCCCTTCTGGCCTTTGCCGAACGGTTCTTCGATCTCGCCAATCTCCGTCTTCTGGAGGCCGCGAATCTCCAGCGCAAACTTTTCGAGTGACGCGGCGGTAATCGCGAGCGTCGTGAGCAATTCGGCGTGACGGTCGCGCTGGATCACCTGCGACGAAATCGGCGCCGGCTGGAGAGCAAGCTGCTCGCACACCGCCGCCTCGATGGGCGGATCGAGATGGGCAAAGGTACCGACCGCGCCAGAGATTTTGCCGACGCGGACGGTCTCGCGCGCCCGGCGCACTCGCTCCACGTCGCGGCCAAGCTCGGCGTACCAAAGCGCCAGCTTCAGGCCGACCGTCATCACTTCGGCATGAACGCCGTGCGTGCGGCCGATCATCGGCGTCTGCCGATGCTCGAAGGCGCGGATCTTGATCGCGTCGGCCAGGCCCGCCATGTCCTTGAGAATCAGGTCGCAGGCCTCGACCATTTGCAGCGCCTGCGCCGTGTCGACGACGTCGGAGGAAGTGAGGCCGAAGTGCAGCCACCGGGCCGAGGGACCGGCGTGCTCCGCGACCGATGTCGTGAACGCGATCACGTCGTGTTGCGTCGTCTTCTCGATCTCGTCGATGCGGGCGACGTCGAAGGCACCCTTCTCTCGCAGCGTTCGCGCGGCCTCTTTCGGCACGATGCCGGCTTCGGCCATCGCGTCGGCGGCGGCCAGCTCAACCTGCAGCCACGTCTCGTACTTTCGTTGTTCGCTCCAGATACGGCCCATTTCTGGGTGCGTGTATCGGGCAATCATCGTGGCTGACGTCGCGCCATTCTGGTCACAAGCGTAACTGTTCTCGATGGACCTGCAGTCCGTCAACATTGCCCAGCACCGTCACTGCCAGGCCGTCGTCGGAGAAAAAGCGGTGGGCCAGGCGCTCGACATCGCGGTCGCTCACCCGCTCGATCGCCGCCAGCATCTCGTCGAGCGTGTCGGTCTCGTCCCCGTACATTTCCTGTCGCGCCAGGTGCGACATCCGGCTCGACGTGCTCTCGAGGCTCAACATCAGCGAGCCCTTCAAGTGATCCTTCGCCCGCCGGAGCTCGGTCTGATCGAGGCCCTCAGCCTTGATCTGTCGAATCTCGGCGACGACCACATCGATGAGCTCGACCACGGCTTCGTTGGCGCATCCCGCGTAGATGCTGAGCGCTCCAGCGTCTTGATACGCGGAGAGTCCGGAAAACACGGCATACGCGAGCCCGCGCTTTTCCCGGACGTTCTGGAACAAGCGGGAGCTCATCGAGCCGCCCAGCACCGTGTTCAAGACGTAGGCCGCATGCCGGTCGGGGTGATGTTGCGGCAATGCCGCCGTGCCAAAGCACACGTGGCTCTGCTCGAGCTCCTTGTGGCGGACCTGCACCGTTGCGGCCGTGACCGGCGCGACGAGCACCGCAGCGGGACCGTTGGGCGGGAGATTGTTCAGTGATCTGTCCAGCAGCTCGCGGACTCGATCATGCTCGAGATGGCCAGCCGCCACGACGACGAAATTCGAGGCCACGTAGGTCTGGCCGAAGTAGCGGGCCAGGGTCGGTCGATCCAGTTCAGACACGCTGGCGGGCGTGCCGAGTATTGGACGGCCCAGGGGATGGCCGGCCCAAAAACCTTCCGAAAAGATCTCGTGGACCAGATCGTCGGGGGTGTCCTCCACCATCTTGATCTCTTCGAGGATGACCTTCTTTTCCCGCTCGATGTCGGCATCGGCAAACAGTGGATTCGCGATGAGGTCGGCCAGGATGTCGACGGCGATCGGCAGGTGCTCGTCCAGCACCTTGACGTAATACCCGGCGTATTCCTTCGAGGTAAAGGCGTCGAGCTGGCCGCCGATGGAATCGACTTGCTGGGCAATCGCTTCGGCCGACCGCGAAGGGGTGCCTTTGAAGAGCATGTGCTCGACAAAATGCGCGATGCCGGCGTGGTCGGACGGCTCGTGCCGCGACCCACGCATCAGCCACACGCCGATGGACACCGACCTCACATGCGGCATCTGCTCGGTGACGAGACGGACACCATTGGCGAGCAGAGCGCGACGAATGTTGTTCTCGGACATGAATGGGAGACTGCCGCCTAAGTGATTGCAGCAGAAAGAATTACGTGAGGATCATATCACGAATGCCGGCCGGGGCAATGGCGGCTGAGCCATTCCGCTCTCCTTTTGCACATTCCGGATTAGAAGGAGTTCGTCAATGCTCGTCAGCTCTCACGTCCGTAACCACCGCAGTCTTCTGGCCGCGCAGGAGAAACGCCTACTTATCTGGATCGCCGAGCGACTGCCCCGCTGGCTCAATTCGGATCATCTGTCCGCCCTCGGACTGCTGTCGATGGTCGGCGCGGGCCTGGCCTTCGCCAGTGCGCCGTGGAACCCCGGGATCGGGTTGCCGATGGTCGTCGTCTTCCTTGCGCTCAATTGGTTTGGCGATAGTCTCGACGGCACCGTGGCTCGCGTGCGCAATCAGCAGCGGCCTCGGTACGGCTTCTACGTCGACCATGTGATCGATCTGGCCGGCACGGCTTGCCTGTTCGCCGGGCTGGCGGCGTCGGGATTCATGTCGCCGCTGGTCGCCGCACTCGTCGTCGGCGGATTCTTCCTCGTGTCGGCCGAATCCTTCCTCGCCACTCATTCACGAGGCATTTTCAACATGTCGTTTGCGGGCTTCGGTCCGACAGAGCTCCGACTTCTCATCGCTGCCGGCGCGCTCACGCTCCTGAAGGGACCCTTCGTCGTCATCCCGCTGATCGGCCAGCTGCGTCTTTTCGATCTCGGCGGGGTCATCGGGACCATTGGAATGGTCGGGGTCTTCATCGCCACATCGAGCGTCAACGTTCGCGCCCTTTACCTGGAGGAGACACGCCGGTGAGCCATCACCTGCTTCGCCGATGGGCCCGGTTCACGGCCGCTGGTCTTGGCGGATTCATCGTCCAGCTCGGCGCTCTCGCCGTGCTGATGAAATGGATGGATCTCCACTACGTCGTGGCGACCATCGTCGCCGCGGAGCTCGCAATCCTCTGCAACTTCGTCTGGCACGAGCAGTGGACGTGGCGCGATCGGCCTTCAGCAACGTGGGGCGAACGCGGTGCGCGGCTGGCGCGGTTTCATGTGCTGACGGGATTCACCTCCATCGTCGGCGCCACCGTCGTCACTGCGGCGCTGGTGGAAAGCGCTGGCCTTTCGCCTGTGATCAGCAACGTCATCGCCATCATCGCGCTGGGGCTGGTGAACTTTGCCGGTGCTGAAGCTTTGGTGTTTCGCACGTCCGCGATTGTCGCAGTGCTCGCGGCGGGATCGGCCGATGCCTCGACCCTGCTAGCCAAGACGGTGCAGGACTTCACTCGCTACGCCTCGGCCGTTGAAGCCCGAACCGCGCGAGAGCTCACGGTTGAGGGACCATTCCTCGGGGTCGATCGCCAGCCGGCGACCAAGGCTGAAGCCGCCCGGGCGCAGTTGCGGCGCGGCGAGGTTCTGATCATGAAAGGCTCCGCGGAGGACGAGAACGCCCAGGAAATCGAAGTGGACGGCGGAAGCATCCATCACTGGAGGGGCGCGATTCTGGTGCCCAACGTCAAACTGGATGACGTGCTTCGGACGCTGAAAGAGCCGAACCACAACCAGCACAAGCAGGAAGACGTGGTGGCGACGCGCGTCATCTCGCGAGATGGAGACTCACAAAAGCTGTACCTCCGCCTCAAACGCTCGAAGATCGTCACTGTGGTCTACGACACCGAGCACGACGTGAAGTACCACACGCTGGCCCCGAGCCGTGCGGCCAGCACCAGCGTGGCCACACGCATCGTCGAAGTGGAGAATGCCGGCACTTCGAGTGAACAGACACTCCCGCAAGGGAACGACCACGGATACTTGTGGCGCCTCAACTCGGTACTGGCGCTATCTGCAAGTCCCCGAGGGCGTCGTCGTCGAACTGGAGTCGCTGACGCTGAGCCGCGATATTCCCTTCGTCTTCAGGCCGTTCGTGCGGCCGCTGGTCGATCGCGTGGCTCGAGAATCGATTCGACGGACGCTCGAATCACTGCGCGCGCGTCTTACGGCGTCGGCAGCAACGCTTTGAGGGCTTCGTCGATGTGGCCTCGGAAGGTCTCGGTGCTGTGGCCTTCCGAGACTTCGAGGTAGGTGACGGCCGCCTGCACACCCTCGAGGGTCGTTCGCAAGCGGCGCGCACCGTCGATCATCGGGTCGTAGACGCCGCCAAGCACGAAAAAGCGGATCGAAAGGGCTGACGCCTTCGCCTTCGGTTGATTGGTGACGATGGTCGCGGTTTGCGCGGGCGGGGCCAACGCGGCACAGAGGCCAAAGATCGACGGAAATTCAATGGCGAGATCGACGGCGCCATAGCCGGCCAGCGAGCTGCCGAGAATGACTCGATGATCGGGCGAGGGAAAAGTTCGAAACCGCTTGTCGACCAGAGGCACGAGCTCGCCGGTCACAAACGTTCTCCATGCCGGACTCCGTGAGTATTCCTCCTGCCGATCGGCCGGCTCGGAGAACACCGCAACGATCGGCGGGATGCTCTTCTGTGCGATCAGCCGATCGAGAATTCGCGGCACGTCCATTGTCTCGACGTAGCTGCCGCCGTCGAGGATGTAGATCGCCGGGTAGAGCGTCTCGTTCGAGGCGGCGTAGCCGGGCGGGACATAGAACCACACGCGGCGTGTGCCTGCCAATGTTTTGGAGGAGATGGTCTCCGCCATCAGCTGACCGGCGGGCACGGGGGATTGATCGTCAATCTCAGGTTGCGCAACCCAGAGAGGCATCCGGAGCTCGCCCCGCGGTCCTGCATAGGCCTGGACCACGCGCTTGTTGAATGGATCCGCCCGCGCTTCTTTTGCGTAGAGCAACACGTATTCGACGCGGGCGTTCGTCCAGGCAGTGGCTTCCAGAGAGGACCAGCTGGTGCCGTCGATCCGCGTCATGGTGCCGACCGACGCGTCGTAACCCTGTGCCGTGGTTGCCCAGGCGTTGAAGTCGCCGACGATTCGCGGCGCGACGCTGTCCAGATCTTGAGCGAGAAAGACGACGCGGGACTGATTCTCGATCAGCGGCGTCCCACCGCGTGCGGCGATGTAAGCCTCGATGGCGGCGCCTCGCTCGGCGGGCGGCAATTCTTGCAGTCTCTTGGACAGCGCCGACCATGTCTGCGGTGCGCCGGCGGCACACGACGACAAGGTCAACAGGAGAAAGAGACCGGGTGTCCTTTTCCAACGCCACGAGAACAAGACACCTGGAATCCTGCTCCTCATAGCGCCGCCGCCAAGCGCTGACCCGGAGAGCGCTTCGTGCCCTGCCCTTCCACAATCAGCTGGCCGCATGCGGCACGAATGTCGCGCCCGCGGCTCTTTCGTACTGACACTCCGAGATTCTTCGCCGCCAGAATTCTGGCAAACCGATCCACTCGCTGATCCGATGGGCGTTCGAAGGGAATGCCGGCGGCGGCATTGAGAGGAATCAGATTGACCTTCGCCTTGACGCCGGTGAGGAGCTTGACGAGCCGGCGCGCGTCTTCCGGCGAATCGTTCACTCCTTCGAGCAACACGTACTCAAAGGTGATGCGACTGCGCTTGGATACCGGGAAACGTTTGCACGCCTCGATGATGTCGTGTAATGAATACTTCTTGGTCGGCGGCACAATCGCCGTGCGTTGCTCTTCAGTGGTGGCGTGGAGCGACACCGCGAGGTTGGGCATCAGCGGTTCGGTCGCCAGCTTCTCGAGCATCGGCACCAGTCCAACGGTCGACAAGGTGATCCGGCGCGGGTGGATCGCGAGGCCTTCTTCATCGTTCAAGATCCGAAGGGCCTTCATGGTCGCGTCGTAGTTGTGCAGCGGCTCGCCCATGCCCATGAGGACGATGTTGAAGCGGGAGTCCCGCAGATCGAGCGCATCGGCCAGCACTCGAACCTGACCGGCGATTTCCCCCGCCGACAAGTGCCGCACCAGGCCCATCTTGCCGGTCAAGCAGAATGCGCACCCCATCGCGCAACCGACCTGCGTCGAGATGCAGAAGGTTTGGGCCGGCGTATCGGGAATGAACACCGACTCGATCTGCTTGCGATCGCCCAGCTGCAGCGCAAATTTCTGGGTCCCATCGTCGGACACGGCCCGCGTCACGCTCTCGGGCGTGGAGATGACGGCCTGTTCCTCGAGGGCCGTGCGCAACGCCCGCGGCAGATCGGTCATGTCGGCAAAGGCGGTGACCCCCCGCTTCCAGATCCAGCGATAGATCTGGGTCGCGTGGAACCGCTTGTGGCCAAGCGACTCGACGAAGCCGGCCAACTCCTCCCGTTCGAGGCCGGCAAGGTCCTGGCGCTGCTCGCTCATTGGAAGCTTCCAGTGTAGTGCCCGGCTTCGACGGTTGTGAACCTTGTACCCGTGAACCGGCGAACCCCTGAACCGGTGAACCCTTGAACTCGTGACGCCTCCTCTGATATATGTGACTCCCATATATGGCAGACCCGATCGAAGACACCGCGGCCCGCAAGGGCAGCGCCGAGGTCCTGATCCTCGCCGCCATCGAAGACGGACAGCTTCACGGCTATGACATCGCCCGGGAAATCGCGCGACGGTCGGGAGGGTTGCTCACCTTTCACGTCGCATCGCTGTACCCGCTCCTCTACAAGCTCGAGGATCGCGCGTGGATCACCGGGCGGTGGGTCGAGAAGGCCGGCCAGCGCCGGCGGCGTTGCTATCGACTCACGCCCGAAGGCCGACGCGTGCTGGCCAGGCAACGGAATCGCTGGGAGGCGTTTGTGCAGGCGCTCTCTAAAGCTGCAGGGCTCCGTCATGCGTGATTGGGCCGCGCGGGTTCGCGAGCGGATGGCCGCCGAGGGGTTGATCCCGTCGGCACACGCCGAGGCCATCCAGGAAATCGCCGATCACCTCGCCGACCTCAACCGTGCGGCTCTCGCCACTGGACACACTGCAGAGGACGCGGACGCATCGGTCGACGACGAATTGCAGCGGATGGGCCCCTTGGCAACGGCTGTGGCGGAGCGGGACGCGCGGCGAAAACCAGCCCGATCTCGCGAAGGCAGCTGGAGTGCGGGACTCGGCTCCGATCTCCGGCATGCGATTCGGGCACTCAGGATGGAACGAGGGTTTTCGGCGATCGTCATCCTGACGCTGGCAATCGGCATCGGCGCGTGCACGGCGGTCTTCAGCATCGTCAACGCGCTGCTCCTCGGCTCGGTGCCGTACCCCGATCCAGAACGGCTCGTCGTCGTGTGGGAGACCGAGCGTGACGACCGGGCCAAGAACTTTATCGTCGCCAAGCCGGTTTACGACGACTGGCGTCAGGAAACGCGCAGCTTTTCTTCTCTCGGCATCTGGGAGTTTCGGACGTTCAATGTGGCATCGGAACAAGATCCACAGCAGGTGTCCGGCTTGCGATCCTCCTCGAGTCTGTTCACGGTTCTCGCTGTGCCGCCGGCATTTGGCCGAGTGTTCACTGCGGAGGAAGACGACCTTGGCCACAACGTCGTCGTGATCAGCGATGCGGTATGGCGGACTCAGTTTGGCGGCGATCGTTCAGCCGTCGGGAAGAACGTGCGGCTGAACGGCGAGCCTTATCAGGTGATTGGTGTCATGCCACCGGGATTCGAGTTCCCGAGAAAAGACACCGGAGTCTGGGTCCCGATCGCGTTTACGAAACAGGACGAGCAACGCGGCTCTCACTCGTTCTGGGTTGCGGGCCGCCTGGCCGCCGAGGTCTCGTTCGAGTCCGCCCGCGCTGACGTCGAACAAGTGGGCCGCGCGCTGGCGCAACGCTACGAAGACAATCGCGACGAAGGATCGACGATCGTCAGGATGTCGGAGCAGGGAATTGGTCCGCTTCGAAGCACCCTCAAAGCGCTCATGGGCGCCGTGGCGCTCATCCTCGTCATCGGATGCGTGAATGTTGCAAACCTGCAATTCGGTCGAGCGCTCGCGCGGCGTCGCGAATTCGTGGTCCGCCTGTCGCTTGGGGCCGGCCGCCGAAGACTGGCGAGACAACTCTTTGCAGAAAGCCTGGCACTTGCTCTGGCCGGAGGCGCCGGCGGTCTGCTGATCGCTTGGATCGCGACCCGCACGGCCGACTTCTTCCTCGCCCCGAACTTCCGGACGTTGATATTTCGGGGTGAAGTTCCGATCGCTATCGATGGCACCGTTCTGCTGTTCGCGGCAGGCACCGCCATTCTGGCTGCGTGTCTGTTCGGCTTCGCGCCACTGATTGGCCTTCGACGCCGGGAGCCTAACGCCCTGCTTCGCGAAGGCGAGCGTGGATCGACGGGCCTGGCAAACCTGGCGCGGCGAGTGTTGGTCGCAGTCGAGGTTGGTCTTGCGATCGTCGTACTCTGCGGAGCCGGGCTGTTGGTCAAAAGCCTGGCGGGACTGCTGCAGGTCAATCCAGGACTCGACCCACGAGAAGTGCTGACGATGTACGTGTCAATTCCGCAGGCCGACACTTATGGTCCTCCGGTGCGCGAGAGTTTCTGCACCAATCTCTCGCGCAACGCCGAAGGCCTCCCAGGCATTCGAACGATCGGGGCCATCAGCCACTTGCCGCTATCCGGACAGAGCGCAGGCCGCGGTCTCACCATCGAAGGACGACCAGTGCCGACGCAGCAAGACGGGGCATCGGCGGCGTTCAGACTGACGTGCCCCGGGTATTTCGCAACCCTGGGAATTCCGTTGCTCGAGGGCCGCGATTTCAGCGAACGCGATGTGACACGAGGTGAGAAGGTCGCCATCGTCAACCGGGAGATGGCCGAGCGCTATTGGCCAGGCGAGAGCCCGATTGGCAAACGGTTGAAACTCGGCTCGCTCCAGAACAGCAACCCGTGGTTGACCATTGTCGGCGTCACGGGAAACGTTCGTCATTTCGGGCTCGAGTCCGACGTGAACCGCGAATTGTTCCTGCCGTACAGTCAATCTGCCTGGCCGGTGATGACGATCGTGGCGAAGACCGTCGGCGAGCCATTGATCTGGCAGTCGACGTTGAAGGATGTGGTGAAACGAACCGAACCCGATTTGCCCGTGGCGCGAGTGCACGCGATGAGCGACGTCATTTCGACCTCGGTTGCATGGCGGGAGACACCGATGCGGCTGCTTACGGGATTTGCATTCGTCGGCCTGGTGCTCGCAGCGATCGGCGTGTACGGAGTGCTCGCCTACTACGTGTCGCAGCGGACGCGGGAGATAGGTGTTCGAGCGGCGCTCGGCGCCACCCGTTCTCAACTGGCGGGACTCGTCGTCAAGCAGTCGCTGGTGTCGATCGCTGTCGGTGTGATTCTCGGCGTCGCTGGCTCTTTTGCGACGGGCGGTTTACTTAGCGATCTGCTTTACCAGGTGAAGCCTGGAGACCCGGAAGTGCTGGGTTCGATTGTGGGGTTGCTCGTCGGTGCAGCTCTCCTCGCGAGCTGGTTGCCGGCGCGCCGCGCCGCCTCGATCGATCCGTTGGTCGCTCTACGAGATGAATAGACCCTTGAATCTGGAGATCTGGTGAAGTGGTGAGCTGGCGCTCATCCGATGAGGGCTTTCTTCCCAATATCCCTTCGATACTGCATCCCGTCAAAGCGAACATGCGAGGCGGCCGAATAGGCGTCTCGAATCGCGTCTTCGTAGCTGTCCGCGCGACTCACAATCGTCATCACTCGCCCGCCCGCAGTCACGAGATCGCCGTTGCGGCCCGCGACACCGGCACAAAAGACCAGCGCATCGGGGCACTCGCTCTCGAGTCGATCGAGTCCGTGAATCACGTCACCGGTTCTCACGTCGCCAGGATAGCCAGGGGCCGCGAGCACGACGCCCACCGCGGCGCGCCGGACTTGATGATGCGACCGGGCCTCCGCTAACTGACCACTCGCGGCATCCCACAGCAGCCGAGCCAGGGGCTGGTCAAGGAGAGGCAGCACGACTTGCGCCTCCGGATCACCAAATCGTACGTTGAACTCGATCACCTTGGGGCCATCAGGGGTGATCATCAACCCGCAATAGAGGAAGCCGCGAAACGGGGCGCCCTCTTCGGCCATGCCGGCCAGCACCGGGCGAACGATCGCGCGCTCGACCTGCCCTTGCAGTTCAGCGGTCATCAGGGGGCTCGGCGCGAAGGCTCCCATGCCGCCAGTGTTCGGTCCCTGGTCGTTATCGAATATGCGCTTGTGGTCTTGAGCCGAGAGCAGCGGAACGTACCGCTCTCCGTCGACGACGACAAAGAACGAGACTTCGGGACCGGAGAGTTTCTCCTCGAGCACAATGCGCGCGCCAGCTTCGCCGAACGCCTTGTCCAGCATGGAGGCGCGAACCGCTTGCTCCGCCGAGGCTCGATCGTCTGCGACGACCACGCCCTTTCCTGCCGCCAGGCCATCGGCCTTGACGACAGGGGCGTCGCCAAATTCGCCGGAGGCAATCGCCGCCATCGCTTCGGCGGCGCTCGAGCAGACACGGTAAGCCGCGGTGGGAACCTGATGCCGGCGCATGAAGTCCTTGGCAAAGGCCTTGCTGGCCTCGAGTTGCGCCGCGGCCTGCGATGGGCCAAAGACTCGGCGGCCATCGGCCGATAACCGATCGGCCAGCCCGCGCGCCAGGGGCGCTTCGGCGCCGACTACCGTCAGGTCGATCGCCTTTTCCTTGATCAAATAGAGAACGGCGTCGGCGTCGGTCGGATCGACGCGAGCCGTTGGAAAGGCTCGCGCGATGCCCGGGTTACCCGGCGCGCACAGAACCGACGCCACGTCGGGCTCGCCGGCCAGCTTCCAGCTCAGGGCATGTTCGCGGGCGCCGGAGCCCAAAACGAGGATGCGCATGTTTAGAGCACTTGACCCTCAGAACTCCAATGGCGCGGGTCAAGTCTTCCTGCCCCGCGGAACGTGGCAAAGAAACACTGTAGTCGAGCGAGGAACGGCCGTGGCATTGGCGTTTGGTCTCGGCGCGATAGAGGGCGCCGACTCGCTCGTTTTAGGGCGAATGACAAGAAGCTGGATGCGGTGTCTAAACGCCAGACGGTAAAGAGGTTAGTGGATGGCTTGGCGCCGTCAGCGGCCTCGTGTGCGTTTGTGATAGCCTAGCATACTTGTCCCGTCGGCTAAGGTCGACGCAGGGAGCAAAATCGAGTCGAAAGGGGGTGAACGACGATGGCCGAGGTGAAACTGCAAGAAGGTGAGTCGATCGAAAGCGCGTTGCGGAGGTTCAAGCGCAAGGTGCAACAGGAAGACATCATCAAGGACATCAAGAAGCACTCCTTTTATCTCAAGCCGGGAGACAAGCGCCGCGCCAAGCAGGCGCTTGCCCGAAAGCGAAACCGCAAGAAGATGCGGCGAGAGACCGAGTAGCTGTCTGTGATAACATTCGGCACCTTTGCGACGCCTAAACGCCAGCGTTCTAAGGGTTTCATCGACGTGTTAGGGGACTCGAATGGAAATCGTCGAACGAACAGTAAATGATGTGACCGTCCTCGATCTCAAGGGCAAGATGACCTTGGGCGAGGGCGACGAGATGTTGAAAGAAAAGATCAACAGTCTGCTGGCTGCCGGCAAAAAGAAGCTTTTGCTCAATCTGGAAGCGGTTCCGTACATCGACAGCGCGGGTCTT
This sequence comes from uncultured Acidobacteriota bacterium, assembly GCA_963773045.1. Classification (GTDB taxonomy): domain Bacteria; phylum Acidobacteriota; class Vicinamibacteria; order Vicinamibacterales; family UBA2999; genus 12-FULL-67-14b. The sequence goes on from CAVYZT010000009.1 coordinate 191,133, forward strand.
GGCGAAGTCGTCCGGACGTTCACGACCGTGAGCCGCTCAGGCGGCAGCCTCAAGCTGCTCAACCTGACCAAGCGCATTGAGGATTTGCTGTCCATTACCAAGCTGTTGACCGTGTTCGACACATTCGAGTCGGAGGCGGACGCGGTAAAGAGCTACAACAAGTAACGTGGGAGCTGAGTCTCGGGCGGCGGGCCTGATCCGCTCGCTACGCCCGGATCAGTGGACCAAGAACCTGATTGTGTTCGCGGCGCTGGTTTTCGCGCGCCGCCTGCTCGACCCGGCCGCCGTGGCACATGCTTCGGCGGCCTTTTTGATTTTTTGTTTCCTGTCCGGCACGGTTTACCTGATCAACGACGTGTCGGATCGCGAGTCCGATCGGCAGCATCCGCTGAAGCGGCGGCGGCCGATTGCTTCGGGCACGTTGCCGATCTCCGTGGCGCTGGCGTGGGCCGCAATCCTCGGAGTGGCGGCGCTGGCTGCAGCGTTCTGGCTGCAACCCAGATTCGGAGTAGTGGCTGCGGCGTACCTGGCGCTGTTCGCCTTGTACACCTACGCACTCAAGCACGTCGTGATCCTCGACGTCATGTCGATCGCGATTGGCTTTGTGCTCAGGGCCGTGGCTGGTGGAGTGGTGATCGGCGTGCCGATCAGCGACTGGTTGCTGGTCTGCACAATCCTAGGGGCCTTGTTCCTGGGTCTCGCCAAGCGGCGGCATGAGCTAACGTTGCTGTCCGGAGGCGCCAAGGAACATCGTCCGATTCTGGAGGAGTACGACCCCTACTTGCTCGACCAGATGATTGCGATCGTCGCGGCGGCAACGCTCGTGGCCTACGTCATCTATTGCGCGAGCCCGGAGACGCACGCATATTTCGGCACCGACTGGCTGGTGCTGACAACGCCGTTTCCCATCTACGGTTTGTTCCGATACCTCTACCTCGTGCACCGCAAGCAGGGTGGAGGCAGTCCGTCGGAAATGCTGTTGCTGGATCGGCCGTTGCTCTCGTGTGTGGCGCTCTGGGGCATCGCAGTAGTCGTGATCATCTATCGGCCGTTTGGTTCGTAAGAGGATATTGAAACGATCAACAGTTTCGCTGCTGAAGACCTCGCCCGCGACGATCCTTCGGGACACACACCGGGTGATGAACCTGGCCGGTTACCAGGACATCATCGCCAAAGACGCCGACACGGCGCTCAAGGTCAACATCTCCTGGCATTTCTTCTTCCCCGGCAGCTCGACCACGCCGTGGCAGCTCGACGGCGTCATCCGCGCGATGAAGCGGGACGGCTACGACCCCACGCTCATCCACGCCTGCCACAACCGGACGGTGGTGATCGATGCCCACCTCGGCGAGACGGAGAATAAGCAGCTCCCGGTCGTCCAGTCGCACGGGCTTCGCAACATCCACCTCTATGAGGGCGACGAGCCCTGGATCCATATTCGCGACGCGGTCGGCGACCTGGCCGACAAGTTCCTCTGCCTGAATCAGGTCTATCCCGACGGGTTCATGATCCCGCGGCGCTTCATCGGCGAGAACATCATCCACCTGCCGACGGTGAAGACGCATGTCTTCACCACGACGACCGGGGCGATGAAGAACGCGTTCGGCGGGCTGCTCAACGAGCGCCGTCACTGGACGCACCCGGTGATCCACGAAACGCTCGTGGATCTGTTGATGATTCAGAAAAAGATCCACCGCGGTGTCTTCGCCGTGATGGACGGCACCTTTGCCGGCGACGGCCCTGGTCCGCGCTGCATGCAGCCGTGCGTCAAGAACGTGATGCTCGCCAGCGCCGATCAGGTGGCGATCGACGCGGTCGCCGCCAAGCTGATGGGCTTCGATCCCATGTCGATCAAGTTCATCCGTCTCGCCCATGAGCTCGGTCTCGGCTGCGGCGACCCGCGCGACATCGAGATCGTCGGCGATGTGGACGCGGCGAACGAGAACTGGAAGTTCGTCGGACCGTTCCAGGACATGACCTTCGCCTCGCGCATGCAGCACAAGATCTACTGGGGGCCGCTGCGCAAGCCGATGGAGTGGTCACTCAAGACGGTGCTGGCGCCCTGGGCATACATCGCCAGCGTCATCTATCACGACAGCCTTTGGTACCCACTGAAGGCGAAAGGCCAGATGGAGCAGGTATTGAGCAGCCCGTGGGGCCGTCTGTTCGAAAACTGGGAGCAGTTGACGCCGGACGTCAACGGCTTTCCGGAGGTGGGCGCCAGACCGGCCGGCATCACCCGCGCGGGCATGCACGCATTCAAACAATCGCTCGGCATTTTGGGCACCTGCATCAAAGAGGCCCCCGAGTTCGCCAGCCGCCGGCGGCGTCAGACGCCGCGATCGGCGGCCTGAGGTTGCCGATGAGCGAGTTCACGATTCGTTCCGAGTCGGTCGATGTCGAACAGATCATGAAGCAGATCCGCACGCGCATCCTGGAGAAGCGCGGCGCGGATTATACCGAAGAGCAGATTCGAGAATTGGCGTCGGTTCGCCTCGAGAAGTTTCTCGATGCGAAGAACCTGCGGTCGGATCTGCTCGAACAGTTCCGCCGCAGCCGTCCGGCGATCACCAGCGAGCCGTCGGCGATCGACCCGCCCTACACGTTCGACGACCAGACCCTCTTCGCTTCGCACCGCGCTCCACTGCGCGTCGTGCGAAGGCTCTTGATGCCGATCCTGAAGCTCTTCTTCAACCCCAACGTCCTGAACCAGATTCTGCACACCCAGGCGCAGTTCAATGCGGACCTGTTGAAGCGCGAAACCCGTCGCAAGATCGAGTTCGATCGATCGCGAGCCGACTGGAACACCCTCTACTACGAAGTGCTGCACAACCTCGTTCTGGAGACCACGCGCCTTGGCATCGAAGTGCAGAACATGCGGATGCGCATCGAATCGCTGTCGAGCCGACTCGACTTCAGCGAACGGCGCGTGCGCGCGTTGGAAGGCGTGGTCCAATACCGCCCCGAAGCCGTCGCGAACCTGGATCGGCGAGAGAGCGCGGCAGAAGATCAGGCCGCAGGAGCGATGTCCGAAGGCTTTGTCCCCGCCAACACCCCCAGCGGCCTCTCAGCCGAGGGCAGCAGCAGCCGGCGGCGCCGGCGCCGCCGGAGAGGACGACGCGGCGGCGGTGACGCGCAGGCGGCTGGTGGCGCACAAGGCTCGCCTCAAGGCGTCGCCCAGAACGGCCTGCCAGGCGACGGCAACGACCCCGGCGACGAGGATCGGTTCGACGCTGGAGACGAAGCGCAGGCGGATGACTTCGACGCCACGCCCGAAGCGGCCGACGACCCCTCAGACGACAAGCCGTGAAGGTCGCGGTCGTCGTTCAGCGATACGGCGCCGAGATCAACGGCGGCGCCGAACAGCATGCTCGCTACGTCGCCGAGCATCTCGCGCCCCATGTACAGGTCGAGGTCCTGACGACTTGCGCCCGCGACTACATCACGTGGAAGAACGATCTGCCTGAAGGCGTCGAGACCATCAACGGCGTGCCGGTGCGGCGCTTCTCCGTGGCCAGCGAGCGCGACCCGATCGAGTTTGCCAAGTGGTCGGAGCGGGTGTTTGACACCACCCATTCGCTGCGCGACGAGCTGGCCTGGCTCGATGCGGAAGGCCCGACAAGCCCCGGATTGATCGCCTACATCGCCGCTCACGAACGCGACTACGACTTCTTCATCTTCTTCAGCTTTCGGTATCCCCACTCGTTCTACGGGACGAGAGCGGTCCCGTCGAAGGCGATCCTGGTTCCGACGGCGGAACGCGATGGCGCGCTCGGACTCGGCATCTTTGCGCCGGTGTTCCGCGGCATTCGAGCGCTCATGTACAACTCGTACGAGGAACGCGCCACCATCCAGAGCGTCTCGAGCAATCAGTCGGTCCCCGGCGTGGTGGTCGGCATCGGCTCCGAGATTCCGGCGCAGTCGAGCGCCGGACGCTTCCGGCAGAAGTTCGGGCTGCGCGATCGATTTGCCATCTATGTCGGGCGGATCGATCACAACAAGGGGTGCGCGGAGCTGTTCGAGTTCTTCGAGCACTACAGCGCCGGCCTCGTGGACGGGATGCACCTGGTCCTGATCGGCGCACCGGTGATTCCCATTCCCGAGCATCCGAGAATTCACCATCTTGGCTTCGTCGAAGATCAGGACAAGTTCGACGCCATCGCCGCGGCAGAGTTGCTCATCATGCCGTCCTACTTGGAAAGCCTGTCGATGGTGGCCCTCGAAGCCTGGGCGCTTGGCAAGCCGGTGCTCGCCAACGCCAGGTGTGAAGTGCTTCAAGGCCAGTGCCTGCGCAGCAACGCGGGGCTCTTCTACGAGAATTACCGCGAGTTTGCCGAAACGCTCCGGACCATCGACACCAACGCGAGCCTTCAGGCGGCGCTTGGCCGAAACGGTCGCGCGTTCTTCGAACGCCACTACAGCTGGCCGGTGATCGAGAAGAAGTACCTCGACATGCTCGAGCGGCTGTCAAAGGAACCGGCCGCCAATCAGATGGAACCGCTGCCCGGATGGTTCGCTCGCCGCCGCCGCTCGCAGCCGGCGGCCCACAGCATCGTGCAGCAATTGCCGGCCGGTCCCGTGCGCCTCACAGCCGAAACCACACCGCCAACGGCTGAACGGCCGGCCAGCCCGGCACCTGATCGACCCGCGCCGCCTCGTCCCCCGTACTCACCACGAAGCGATGTGCGCGAGCAGCGGGTAGACACTCGTCAGACCAGACCGGAGGGCCGGCAAGGACGCCCTCCCCAACGGACGGAAGGCCGCGACAAGCAGGACCAACGCGGCAGCCGCGACCAGCGTGGGCGGGGCAATCGCGGCGGGCGTCACGATGGCAAAGGCCGCCGGTCGAACGGAGGGCGTTAGGTGGCCGGGCGAAGAAGAAGGAAGACAGAAGAAGGAAGAATGAAGGGCGTGTCAGCCTAGCGATGGGAATCGCCGTGCATCAGGTGCTCGCCACGCTCGGTTATGGCGATGCGATCGGGCACGAAGTGCTCGGCGTCCAACGGGTGCTTCGGGCGGCGGGCTACGAGTCCGAGATCTTCGTTCAGACTGCCGATCGTCGCCTGGAAGATCTCACGCAGGACTACCGCGATCTGCCGGCAGCGAGCCATCCCGACAACATCCTGATTCATCACTTCTCGATCGGCTCGCGCGCCTCACGAGTGGCGTATGCGCTGCCCGATCGCATGGCGCTCGTCTATCACAACATCACGCCGCCGCAGTATTTCGTCGACATTCACAAGCCCCTGATCCGCTTGTGCTACCTCGGCCGCCGCGAGCTGGCGCTGTATAAGACGCGCTGCGATCTCGCCCTCGGCGATTCCGAATACAACCGGCAGGAACTGGAGGCGATCGGCTTTCCAACGACCGGCGTCCTTCCAGTCGTCCCGGACTTCTCGCATCTCTCCGGACCGCCGAACTTCATGCACGCGGGTCAGTTCGACGATGGCTGGGTCAACATCCTGTTCGTTGGCCGGATGATTCCGAACAAGAAGATCGAGGACGTCATCCGCATCTTCCATGCATACAAGACGTGGTTCAATCCACGCTCACGTCTGCTCCTGGTCGGTGCGCACAGCGGATTCGAGCGCTATCTGGCCATGCTGCACGAGTTCATCGCCACCATCGGCGCCACCGACGTCCACTTCCTCGGCCACGTGACCGACGAGGAGCTGACGGCGTACTACGAACTGGCCGACATCTTTCTCTGCGCCAGCGAGCACGAAGGCTTCTGCGTCCCGCTGGTCGAGGCCTTTCACATGGGCGTTCCGGTTCTCGCCTACGCAGCCACTGCAGTGCCGGCGACGATGGACGGGGCAGGGCTTCTCTACGAGAACAAGGATCCGTTACAGGTCTCCGGCCTCATCGACGCCATCGTCGGCAACGACTCGGTGCGCGAGCGAGTGATCGCGGGGCAGGACGCGGCGCTCGACCGGTCGGAAGCCAGGGATTTCGGCGGCACGTTGTTGCGGTACGTCGATCAGATGATCGCGACGGCGCGCCGGCCGCATCCGCCGGTGGCGTTCGATTTCTGGGATCAGGTGAAGCTGCTCGAGGAGCTGGAAGAGATCTGGCTGTCCCGTCCTGCCGCGTACCGGGCTTTGCCTGAAGCGCCTGAAGGACACAAGGCTCACAAGCTGGTCGAGTTTTAATGGCGTGAAGGTTCGATATCTCGAGCGGGTCGTTCCTGCGGAACGACCCCAGTGTCGTTGATGAGGGAGCATGCTCGATACCCTGGTTTTCGTTGATACGTTCCGTTAGATGGTAGTGAACCAGTGGGTCCCGGCGGCCCATTCCGGCGACGCCATCGGCGATTCGGCCCGGCGAGTGCGCGATCTCTTGAGAGAGCTCGGACACGAGTCGGACATCTTTGCGCTGACGATCGACGATGACCTGCGCGGCGAGGTGCGTCATTTCTCGGAGCCCGCCGCCAAACGTGGCGACGTGACGATCTTCCACTTTGCGCTCGTGTCACCCCTCACCGCCGAGTTTGCGCGTCTCGACCACGGCCGTGTGCTGCAGTATCACAACGTCACACCCGCACACTTCTTCGCGCCCTACGACTCGAACATCTTCCGGCTGGCGGCGCTCAGCCGTCAGGACCTCAAGACTCTGGTCGGGCACGCGGACGTGGCGCTGGGCGATTCGGAGTTCAATCGCCAGGAGCTCGAGTCGCTGGGGTTTCGCAACACCGGCGTGTTTCCGATCGCCGTCAACACCGATCGAATCACCAAGGCGCCGCGGCGCCCGGCCCTCGAAGAGATTCTCTCGGACGGGCTGCTCAATTTCCTCTTCGTCGGCCGGATCGTGCCCAACAAGAAGATCGAGGACCACATCCGCCTGGCCGAGCACTACAAGCGCTACGTCGATACGGCGTACCGGTTCATCTTCGTCGGCCGGACCGACGGCGTGCCCCGCTACTACAACATGATTCGAGCGCTCGTCGCCGAATTCGAGATGCTGCCGGAGCGATTCGTGTTCACGGGCCCCGTGCCCGACGAGGACCTGGCGACGTTCTATCGCAAGGCGAGCGTGTACATTTCGCTGTCGGAGCACGAAGGATTTGGCGTGCCGCTCGTCGAAGCGATGGCCGCCGATGTGCCCGTGATGGCGTATGCCTCCACTGCGGTGCCCGACACGCTCGGCGGGGCGGGCGTGCAGTTTGCGCCGAAGGATCTGGAATTTGCTGCCGAGCTTCTCGGCGAGCTCGCCTACAACGACTCGCTGCGGGGCCAGGTGATCGCCGGACAACGGAAGCGGCTCGCCGATTTTGGCGAGGCGCGGATCCGGCGAGACCTCGAACTCTTGATTGCCGCGCCGCAAGCGCGGCCATAGGTGACGTGTGAGAATCGCCTTTATCGTTCAGCGCTATGGCGCCGAGATCCTGGGCGGCTCGGAGTATCACTGCCGGCTCATCGCCGAGCGGATGGCCGCCCGCAACGAAGTCGAAGTCCTCACGACCTGCGCGCGTGACTACATCACATGGGAGAACGAGTACGCGGAGGGTCACGACCGGATTCGCGGAGTGACCGTGCGCCGGTTCAAGAACGCGCGGACCCGCGACATCCAGTCGTTCAATCAATATTCGGACTGGATCTTCCATCACGAGCACAGCCATGACGATGAGATGGCGTGGCTGGAGCAGCAGGGCCCGTGGTCACCCGCGTTGCTGGAGTACCTGAAGCGGCACCATCGCTCGTACGACGCGCTGATCTTCTTCACCTATCTCTACGCGCCAACCGTTCTCGGCGTGCAGGTGGATCCGGCGCGGAGCATCCTGGTGCCGACAGCACACGACGAGCCGGCCATTCGGCTGAACATCTACCAGGAGATGTTCGCGACGCCGGCGGCCTTTGCGTTCAACACCGAGGTCGAGAAGAACTTTCTCAAGACCACGTTCCCGATTCGCGCGGCCGCGGAAGAGACCGTCGGCTGCGGGGTCGACTTGCTGCAGGAACAGCCGCAGTCAGACGACCCCGAGCCCGAGGATCAAGAGGAGCTGCACAAGCGCCTGGCGCCACACCTGCGCCAGCGCGGGGCTCAGTTCCGGCGCCGGCATCGGTTGAACGGCCAGTTTCTCTTGTACGGCGGCCGCATCGACCCGGGCAAGGGGTGCGAGGAATTGATCGAGTACTTCACCAGCTACAAGGAGCAAGGCGGCGAAGCGGCACTCGCAATGATGGGAGTCAAGCTGATGCAGCTGCCCGAAGTGCCGTGGGTCAGGTTTGCGGGCCTGCTCTCCGAGCGCGAACGCCTCCAGGCACTCGAGGCCGCGACGGTCGTCGTCGTGCCGTCGCCGTACGAGAGCCTGTCGCTGCTGGCGCTGGAATCGATGGCCGTGGGCACACCGGTGCTCTGCAACGGCCGCGCGCCGGTCCTGGTTCAGCATTGCCTCAACAGCAACGCCGGACTGTTCTATTCGGACCGCGACGAGTTCATCGAATGCACCAAGGTGCTGCTGGCCGATCAACGGATGCGCGACCGGATGGGCCGCAACGGCCGGGAATATGTGAAGCGGAACTATCGCTGGGACGTCATTTTGGCGAAGTACGACCGGCTGATCGGCGCGCTGAGGCGCTGACGCGCAGCTCTCAGCCATCGGCTGTCGGCTGTCGGCTTTCAGCGTAGGCTTTCATCATGCGCAAGCTCCTTCTCCTTTGCAGCGTGATCGCGCTTGGCACAGCGACGCCGCGCGCACAGCTCAATCAGGGCCTGCCACTCACGCCCGCAGAGACGCTGCTCGAGCCCGCCATTCTCCGTGCGCTCGATACGGAGCTTTCGGGAACGCGGGCCAAGGATCACGTTCAGCGCCTCACACAATTCCATCGCGTGCCAGCCTCACCCGGCTTTCACGACGCCGTCCAATACATTCGCGAACAAGCCGTGCAGTTCGGTCTTGCCGACGTCCGCGTCGAGAGCTTTTCGGGTGACGGGAAGACGTATTTCGGCACGCTGCTCGGCAATCGAGGGTGGCGGGTAAACAGCGGGGAGCTGTCAGAGGTCTCTCCGCGCGCGCGGCGCATCACCTCGACGACCGACACGGCTCTCGCAGTCGCCGACAACAGCGAGTCTGCCGACGTGACCTCTGCCCTCGTGGACGTCGGCGCCGGAACGGCCGCGGCCGACTACGCGGGTAAGGAGGTTCGGGGCAGGCTCGTGCTGGCCGACGGGAATCCCGGGGCGGTACACGCGCAGGCGGTTGCCGAGCGCGGCGCTCTCGGCATCGTCTCCTACAACGCGAATCAGCAGACCGGATGGTGGCGCGACAATGCCGACCTGGTGCGATGGGGACACCTCGACGCTCAGAGCCGGGCGAATACGTTCGCGATCATGATCTCACTCCGCGAAGCGCGGGATCTGCAACGCCGGCTCAGTGCTGGCGAGGCCATCACGCTGCACGCGAGGGTCGACGCGGCAAGCGACGACCAGTCGCCCTACGAGACGTTGATGGCCACGATTCCCGGCTCGGATCAGGCAGCCGGCGAAATCGTCTTCAGCTGCCACTTGGATCATCAGAAACCAGGCGCCAACGACAACGCCAGCGGATGTGCCGCCATTCTCGAGATTGCTCGCGCGTTGAACGGCCTGATTGCCTCGAAGACGATCGCGCGCCCTGCCCGGACGATTCGGTTCGTCTGGCCATCGGAGATGACAGGCACGATCGCGTATCTCACGAAGTATCCGGAGATCGCCGGCCGCATCAAGGCCGCGGTCCACCTCGACATGGTGGGCGGCGATCCATTCGTGACGAAGTCCATTCTTCACGTCACGCGATCGCCCTGGTCGGTCGCCAGTCTCACGGACGAGGTCGCCGAGATCTTTACTCGCTTCGTCATTGACGGCGCATCCGAAGGCGCCTCGTCCGGTGATGGGTCAAAGGCGGTGCGTGCGCCCGGCGGCTCGAAGGACGCGTTCTGGGCCGACATCACGCCCTATGAATCTGGCAGCGACCACTGGATCTATCAGGAAGGCGCGTTCGCGATTCCGACCGTCTACCTTCGCGATTGGCCGGACGTCTACATCCACACCACCGGCGATCTCGTCGACAACATCGAGCCGACCAAGCTGAAGCGATCGGCCTTCATTGCCGCGGCGACCGGCTACTTTCTCGCAACCTTCCCTAACCGCGGCGCCGAAGCGCTACTCTCGCATCTCACCGTCGGCGCGCACGCGCGCCTGGCAGAGGACGCCCGCAGGGTCGTGGCGCAGATGGGGACCGGGCAACGGCCAAGCGGCGAGGTCCTCAATACGCTCGCGCAAGGCATCGAGCGCGAGCAGCGTCGAATTCGCTCGGTTGCCCGCTTCGTGCCAACCCCAATGGACCAGACACTTCAGGCGAGGCTCAAGGCGATGGAGAGAGGGATTACCGGTGTCTGGACGTCGCTCGGCATGAGCGCTGCGCCATTCACTCCAACCGCACAGCGCATCCGCGGACGCGGTGGCGAGGACCGCCGGGTGCCAACCCGTTCGAAAGACATCAAGGGCCCGCTGGATCCCGCCAACGATTGGGTCGCCGAAAAGGCTGGCGCCGCCGGCCGGCAGATCGCCTTGCTCGAGATCCGCAATGGCGGCGATGTCGCCTACGAGATCGTGAACTTCATCGACGGCCAGCGATCGATCAGCGATATCCGGGATGCCGTGAGCGCAGAATTCGGCAGTGTGCCGTTGAATGCGGTCGTCGAGTACCTGGAGCTGCTGGCGCGAACCGGCGCCGTGCGTTTCAAGTAAACGCTTCTTGCGTCGAGCTCACTCGACCGGCTCGAACTCTTCCTTTTCTTCGGACGCCGTCGATTCGGTCTCGCTGCTCGTCGCCGCAACAGACGAGGCCTTCTTGCGTCGCGGACGAATGTCGTACCGCTTGATCATCTCGTTGAGCGTCGTTGGCTTGATGCGGAGCAGCTCGGCCGCCCGTTTCTGAACACCGCCGGCCGCCTCGAGCGCCGACTCGATCCACTGGCGCTCGTAAGCAACGGTCACCTCTTTGAGGGACACGCCGTCTGGCGGCATCACCACGTGGGGGATCTGGAACGACGGACTCTTGCGGACCTGTTCAGGAATCAAGTCGACGCCGATCCGGGGCGACGTGCTGAGCACGACCGCGCGCTCGATGACGTTCTCCAGCTCGCGCACGTTGCCGGGCCAGTCGTATTCCATCAGCAGGTCGAGCGCTTCAGGCGCGACCTCGATATTGGGGCGGACGTTCTCCTCGGCGTACTTCTCGACGAAATGCTGCACCAGCGGCGGAATGTCGTCCCGCCGCTCGCGCAGCGCGGGCAGCTGAATGCTGATCACGTGCAGGCGGTAGTAGAGATCCTCCCGGAAATGACCGTTTTCCATCTCGTGCTTCAGATCGACGTTGGTGGCCGCGATGATTCGGACGTCGACGCGAATCGTTTCCATGCCGCCGAGGCGCATGAACTCACGCTCCTGCATCACGCGCAGCAGCTTCGCCTGGGTCTCGATCGGGATGTTCCCGATCTCGTCGAAGAAGATGCTGCCCTTGTCGGCGAGATCGAACAGGCCCTTCTTCGGATAGACCGCGCCGGTGAACGCGCCCTTCACGTGACCGAACAGCGTCGACTCCAGCAGATCCGGCGGCAAGTTGCCCGAGTTTACGGTGACGAACGAGCGGTCGCTGCGCGCGGAGTGACTGTGAATGGCGCGCGCCACGAGCTCCTTGCCGGTCCCGCTCTCGCCGGTAATGAGAATGGTGGAGCGGCTCGGCGCCGCCTGGATGATCAGATCGAAGACCTGCTTCATCCGGCTGCTCTTGCCGATGATGCCCGCGAAGTTGTGGTAATGCGACTGAAGGTTCTGCTTGAGCGTGACGTTCTCGGCAACCAGTTGCCGCCGCTCGACCGCGTTGCGCAGCACGACGAGCACTTCGTCGTGCTTGAAGGGCTTGGTGATGTAGTCGAAGGCGCCCTTCTTCATGGCGAGAATGGCGCTTTCCATCGACGCATAGGCCGTCACCATCAGGACCGGCAGCTCTTCGTCGTGCTTTTTCAGCTCGTCGAGAACCTGGAGTCCATCCAGGCCGGGCATCATGATGTCCACGATGACCGCGTCGAACGGCAACGAGCGCGCGAGATCGAGCCCTTCCTGACCGGAGGAGGCCACCCGAACGCGATACCCTTCGCGCTCCAGGAGCGTGCCGAGGATGTCCCTCATCACCTCCTCGTCATCGATCACCAGTACCTGAAGCGTTTCGTCGCATGTGAATCGTTCGTTCGTTTGTCGGCCGGCGGCGCTGGCTGCCCCGCTACGGGCGTCTCTGAGTGTTCGGCGGCATCACTGGCCTAGAACCCGGCGCGGCTCTGCTTGGGCATCCGCGCCGTTGCCGACGCCGGGGCCGCAGCGAAGCGGAGCTCGAACCGTGTGCCTTGTCCAAGCGTACTGTCGCACTGAATCGTGGCTTCGTGCTCGCGCATGATGCCGTATGCAATCGACAACCCCAGGCCGGTGCCCTGCCCGCTCGTCTTGGTCGTGAAGAACGGGTCATAGATGCGCGCCAGATGCTCAGCGGCCACACCGGTCCCAGTGTCCGACACTTCTGCAACGGCTTCGTGACCTTCGGTCCGGGTCGCAATCGTGAGCCAGCCGCCACTCGGCATCGCGTCGCGGGCGTTGAGAAACAGGTTGAGGAAGACCTGTTGCAGCTTGAACTCGAAGCCGATCACCGGCACGGGCTCGGGCCTGAACTCGCGGCGGACCTTGATGCTGCCCCGGTCGAACTGGTGTTCCAGCAGCGAGAGCACGTCTCCGATCACGGCGTTCAAATCGACAATCGTGCGCTCGGACGCTTCCGCCGCGCTCGACCGGGAGAGGTTCAGCAGCCCGTTGACGATGCGGGCCGCACGGAACGTCTGCTTTTCGATCTTCTCGAGCAAGGTCGTGCGCGGGTCGCCCGGGTCGGCCTGCTCCAGCAGCATCTGCGTGTAGCTCGAAATCCCGGTCAGCGGGGTGTTGACTTCGTGCGCCACGCCCGCCGCCAGCAGGCCCAACGACGCCATCTTTTCCGAAATCCGCAGCTGTTCCTCGATCTGAGAACGCTCGGTCATGTCTTCGAGAATCACGATCGTGCCGGTCGCCGATCCTCTCGCTACAGCCTGGAGCGGCACGGTCGTCAGGTTCGCCAGGATCCGCTCACCCTGTCTGGGCCCTCTGGCCACGAAGGGCACGCGGTAGATCGTGGTGCCCTCGGGTGAATTCCGCTGCGCGTCCTGCAGTAAATCGACGACGTGGGCATCGAAGAGCTGGTCGAGGCTGAGGCCGATCGCGACCTCGCGCGACACGCCATACAGTCGCTGCAGTGACGCGTTCCATCGCGCGATTCGGCCATCGGTGCCGACGACGAGCAATCCGTGATCGAGCGATTCGAGGATGTTCTCGTTGAACGCGTGGAGCCGGTCGAGCTCGGTGGCCTTCACATGCAGCTGGCGGTACAACCGCCCGTTCTCGATCGCCGTGGCGGCCTGGGCCGCGACCGCGGTCATCAGCGCCATGTCCTCGCTATTCAACGGCTCGCCGCTCACCCGCCGGCCGAGGGCCAGGACGGCAATCGCGGTTTCGTTGGCGACGCATGGCACGAAGTAGTAGATGCCGGCGTCACGCCAGAACTCGATCTCCTCGGCACTGAAGCGCGAGACCGCCAGGGGATCGTCGAGCCGCACGTTGTGCGCGCCGTGCAGGCGCGTGGCGATTCCCGACTGATTCGACAGCGGCGGCGGCGGCGTTTCGAACCCCTCGTGCCGGATGGATTCGAAATTCCCTTCGTCGGTCGCCAGCAGGAAGGCCAGGCGATCGGCCTCGATCGTTTCACGGACGCGCGCGACCAGCCGATCGGCCAGACGGTTGAGGTCGAGATCGCTGTTGAGCTCGCGCGCAAACCCGACGAGCGCACGGCGGTAGTCGTAGCGGTCGCGATAGAACGCGCGGTCGATGGCGTGCTGCAGCCCGTCCTTCACCGGCTTGGCCAGTAGGATCACGACCACCGTCGCCAAAAAGACGATGATCCAGCGGTGTTCGGATTCGCTCTGCCCGAAGTAGCCGCCCGAAGTCCGCAGAATCAGCGCGTAGATCGCCACGCTGGCGGCCACGGCCGACGTGTAGATCAGCAGGCGCTTGAGGATGATCTCGACGTCCATCAGCCGGTAGCGGACGATGGCCGACGCAAAGGCGAGCGGGATGAAGCCAAGCGGAATCGCCGACAGCTCCATTGGCACCGACGGATCGACGCCAAACGCGAAGGGAATCGCATAGCCCAGTGCGAACGGCATGGCGCCAAGCGCCGTGCCCCAGACGATCCATCGGAGCTGCCGCTTCACGGTGACCGAGCGCGCGCGTTGGAGCGCCCGCCACAGCACCGCGAGCGAAGCCGTCAAGAACCCGGCGAGGTACAGGAATTCGAGCCGGTCCAGGAACGAGACCAGGCGCACGAAATAGTCGGGATCGACCGACGATCGCAAGAGCGCAAGCGCGCGCGTCGCACCGAGGACCGCGGCAGGCAGGTAAATGGCCGGCAACCAGCGCGCCAGCAGCGCGGAGTAGCCCGGAATGTGCGGCCGCTCCGGAAACACCAGCGTGAAGTGCAGGAACAGCGGCGGCAGCAGCAACAAGGCGATCACGTCGCCCCAATAAAAGACCCAGTCGACGCGATCCAGCCGACCGCTGAACGAGAAGGTGAACAGCCCGAAGAACGCCACCGAGAGCCAGAAGAAGTGCAGGGTGGCCTGATCGGTGGGCCGCCTGTTACGAACCGCTGCACCGACCAGCAACGTGAAGATCCCGACGGTCGCCAGCAGGTAATAGAAGAGACCGGCGCCGTTGGGGATGGGTTCGAGCGCGACTTGCGCGACTTCGCGATTGCCGAGACGCAGCAGCGTGTAGGTGTGGCGCGCGCCGGCTTCGGCTCGATGCTGAAGCTCGAGCACATCCGCGCGCCGTTCGACCGGCTGCCCATCAATCGCCAGCAGCACGTCGCCTGGTTTCACCTTCGCGCGATCCGCCGCCGAAGACGTCACCACTTCCGCGGCGACAACTCCCACCGCGCGCTCGACCCACAGGACGCCGTCCTCAACCTCGAGCGAGGTGGCCCTGGCGACAACATTGGCCAGCCCGAGCGCGAGCAATCCGAGGGTCACGGCAACCGGCAACGCGGTACGACGCCACTCGGCCCACCACGATTCCTCGGTGATCAGCCTTGCGGACGCGGGCGATGACTGGTCGAAGCCGGTCAGCACGGAGTTTTCCGAGGGTTGGTCGAGCAAACGGCATACCACGAGTCGCGTCGGGGCACGCGACCTAAGTGGCTGAAAATAATAATGTTAGCTATTGTCGTGCCGCGTGTTCGCGGACCGACTCCAACGCTTCGGTTCATTGATCCAAAAACCAGTATAGGGGTTCGCCGCGGCGCTGGGAGAGTCGGCCGCTAGAACTTGACGGTCAGACCGCCGACAATCCTCTTCGGTGGCCGGACCACGAGCAATTCGTCGTACGACGAGACGTTTGAGAGCGATTCGTGGAAGACGTTTCTCACCGCGACCAGCATTTCCCACTGCGACGTTCTGAAGTTCATGAATGGAAGCGCCTGGTTCACTCGAACGTCGAATCTGGCATCGAAGCCAGGCCCCTGAAGGTCCCCCTCGTGTTTGGTGAAGGCGCTGTTCAGCTTGTAGAGCACTTCCACTCTCGTCGCCGTGCACGGGATCTCGGTCTGAAGCGAGGTGGTGACGTCGTGAATCTGCTCGCGCCCGCCTCGAATGGCACCCGGCGCCCACCGCTCGAGCGAGGTCAACTCACGGCTCGTCGGTGGAGGCAGCCACAGGGCCGACGCTACTGAGTAGTCGACCGATCCTCTGACGTTTTCCCACAGCGCGTGGGTGAACGCGACACCAAATCCGGTGATGTCGGCATCGCCGGCCGCACCGACGTAGTAATGGCCGACCGCGGTGGCCTCTGCATCCGGAGATCGCATCCCGAACACGCTCACCAACTGGTTGTCGATTCGTTCACGGAACGTCCGCACTCTGACCGAGGCGCCGTTCATCAAGCGTTCGACGCCGACTTCAAAGTGGTCGAGTTGTTCGGTGCGAAACCCCGTTGCCCGCGAGAGTGGAGAGAACGTGCGTTGGGGCGGGAGGTACTCCGCGCGTGACGGCGGCAGGAACTCCTCGGCCCCAGGCGCCGACGCGGTACGAGCCGCGGACACGCGCACGCGAATGTTCTTCGAGGGCGCGAGCGTCGCCGACGCGCTCGGACTGAACAACGATGGACCGAGCAAGTAGTCGTAGTGCGCGTACGTCGCGCCATAGCCCAACGTGACGCGCGGCGAGATCCGCCATTCGTCGACCGCGAAGATCGAGCCGACGTTGCGCGCCGTGTCGGACAGCGTCGCCAGCGCGATGGCGTTGCCGACGTCGTAACGCTGCAGGCTGTAGGACATGCCGAATTGGTAGCGATGCGGCACTTCGGCGTTGACGGCGTAATTACCGGCGAGCGTCCACGAGCTCAAATCGGTCTGATTCATGGCCGCGCGGACCGACCAGTTGCCGTGCGCGCCAACCGGCGCCCCCAACGAGAAAAACGCGACGCTGTTGATGCGATCGAGCTCCAGCAACTGCAGCGGGCTGTCGAACGCGCCGGTGGTGAGCAGGTTCACTTGCCCGGCGATCGACAGGTCGGAGAAGAGCGCGCCAGCCGCCTTGGCCGAACTGCCGAACGCGCGGCCGAGCATGTCGATCGAATCGCGGAGGAACCACTCGTCCGTGCCCTCGGCCGGCACGTAGGCCATGGTGCTCGTGTCTTTCAACACGCTGCGCTTCAGATGGCGGAGCTTCCATGCCATCTCGCTTTCATCGCGGCCGCGTGTCGCGGGCGGCGGCGCATCGATCTGGGTCGCGCCAACGCTGGCGTCCGCGACTCGCGGCGCCTCCGCTGTTCCCTCTCTCCTCAGGGTGAACGATGACGCCGTTCGGACCGCAGGGCGGACGTTGACGATAGTGCTTCGCGGTGTGAGAAAACCCTGAAGGTGCGCGCGGACGAGGTAGGGACCTGGCGGCAACTGACGAAGGATGAATTGTCCTGACTTGTCAGAGACCGCGAACACGGTCGTGCCGCCGAGGGCAGAAACCACGACGCCATCGAGCGGCCGTCCTGCCTCGTCCAGAACCGTGCCCTCGATGTGGCCGCTGAGCGAGGCGGCGACGCTGGTGACGCGCTCCGGCCCGCGCGAGGCGACCATCTGGCCAGCCGCCGGGCTCGCTAGCGTGAGCCCGAGGATCAACGCCGGAACGAGGCCAGTGGGGGTGCTCATAGCTGTCCAACTCCGGCCCGCCCCCGGTCGCGCGGAGGCGGGCCGCTAGTCGCTACTCCGCAGTCTACGACGCTTTCACCGTAAAGTTCACGTCCCGCGTCAACGTCTTGTTGGCCGCCTTGTCGGTGATCTTGATCGACAGGCGGTAGCTGCCCTCTCCGAAGGACGCCAGCGGCACCGTGATGCCACCTGGGACCGGGAACTTGGCCGGATCGAAGGTGGGCGGCAGATTCGACGCGTTCACAATCTGCGGGTTGGTCTTGTTGAAGAACTTCTCGCTCTCCCCTTCCTTCTTGTGGAACTCGTACTCGAGCGTCAGGTTGGGCTTGCCCGACTGATCGAGGCCCGAGTTGTAGACCTGGAAGAAGATGGACAGCTCCTCGGACTTCTTGAAATCCATGTCGGCCGCTGGAACCAGTTCCTGCGCGCCGAACACGAACGGCCGCTCGCGGGCCTCGTCGGGACCGATCGCGGCGGTCAGCGTGTTGACTTTGTCGGTGACGAGGATGGAGCTGGTGTTGAGCTCGGCGTTGTAGAAATCCGGCACGACCACCTGGCCCTTCAACATCCCCATCTTCGGGACCTGCGTCTTGGGCGCCTTTTCCGGCAGCCGCTCCTTGAACGCGATGTACACGTCGTAGGTGCCGGCCGTGGCCATGAACACGCGCTGCAGCTTCACATTGCTGCCGGCCAGCTGGGAGGCGGGGATGAAATGAATGTCATCCCAGGGGTATTCAACTTTCTTGCCCTTCGCCGGGGGAGGAGCCGCGGGATCGAGCACGCGGACGTACAGGGCCGCGTCGGCCTGTGGAGCATCGGTCACCGACAGCACGAACGGCACGAAGGTCCGCGTCTCCTGTGACTTCATGAAGTAAGGCTCGATCGACATCTTGACGTCGCTCGGAGCTGGCTGTCCGGCCATGACGCCGTCGACGAGCTTTACGAGCTGCTCAATTTCCACCTGTTCTTGCTTGCTCCGCTTCTTGTCGTCCTGCTTGGCGGCAGGTTGTGCGGCTGCGAAGGAGCCCGAAACCAGAAGCGCAATACAGACGGTGACTACGCGCCGAATACTCATCATCCACTTCTCCTGCAAACCTGCGGTTGGAATCATTTGATGATAGGAGGTCGAACGGAACGAAGTCAAACAGTCTAAAGCGTTGTGGAGGCTGAGGTTTGCGCTAACATCAGACCCGGTAAACACCCCACTCATGCTGCACAACGACGTCCTGGTAATCGTGCTGGCTGGTGGCGCCGGCGAGCGGCTGGCGCCGCTGACCCGGGAGCGGGCAAAGCCAGCGGTCTATTTCGGCGGCCCGTACCGGATCATCGACTTCGTTCTCAGCAATTGCGTCAACTCGAATTTGCGCCACATTTTCATCGCCACCCAGTACAAGTCGCTCTCCCTCACTCGCCACATCCGCCAGGGCTGGAGCGTCGTGTCGGAAGAGCTCGGCGAGTTCATCGAAATTCTGCCGCCGCAGAAACGCGTCGGCGAGCACTGGTATCAAGGCACGGCGGACGCGGTCTACCAGAACCTCTATTCAGTCGTCCGCGAAAGTTCGAAATATGTCGTCGTGCTGGCCGGGGACCACGTCTACAAGATGGACTACCTGAAGATGCTCCGGTTCCATCAGGAGAAAGACGCGGCGGTGACGCTGGCGGCCATCGAAGTACCGATCGAAGACGGCAGACGCTTTGGCATTGTCGCGATCGACGAGAGCGATCGCGTGACTGGATTTGCCGAAAAGCCGGCCGATCCGCCATCGATGCCGGGGCGTCCCGATCTCGCGATGGCCTCGATGGGAATTTATGTGTTCAACACCGACATCCTCATACAGGCGCTCGAACAGGATGCCGCCAAGCCCGACAGCCAGCACGACTTCGGCCGCAACATCATCCCAACCCTGATCGGCACGGGACGGGCGTTCGCCTACGCGTTCTACGACGAGAACAAGAAAGAAGCGAAGTACTGGCGGGACATCGGCACCATCGACGCGTACTACGAAGCGAGCATGGATTTGTGCCAGGTGAATCCCGAATTCAACATGTACGATCCCGAGTGGCCGCTGCGCACCTACATGCCCCAGGCGCCGCCCGCGAAGTTCGTGTTTGCCGAGGACTGGCGCCGCGGCGAAGCGCTCGACTCGGTGGTCTCGCAGGGTTGCATCATCTCGGGCAGCAAGGTTTACGGCAGCATTCTCTGCCCCAATGTTCGGGTGCACAGCTTCTGCAGGATCGAGGAATCGATTCTGATGCCGGGTGTGAGGGTCGCGCGCCACGCGCGCATTCGCCGCGCGATCATCGACCGCGACGTCGAGATTCCTCGCGGCGCGACCATCGGGTTCAACGCTGAAGAGGATCAGCGACGGCACACGGTCTCCGACGGAGGAGTCGTCGTGGTGGCGCCCGGCGAGGAGCCCTATGTCGGACCGATTAGCGACGAAGCCCTCCGCGTCGAGACCGACGCCGACCATCGCGCCTGAAGCGAGATTCCGCCCATGAAAATTGCTGCCGTGCACGCGCGCGAGATTCTCGACTCGCGTGGCAATCCAACCGTCGAAGTCGACGTGACCCTCGAAGGTGGCGCGCAGGGCCGGGCGGCCGTGCCTTCGGGGGCGTCAACCGGCGAACGCGAGGCGCTCGAGCTTCGCGACGGCGACAAGAGTCGATTCCTTGGCAAAGGCGTGCGGCGCGCGGTGGCCAACGTCAACGGCGAGATCGCGGCCGCACTCCGCGGCCACACCTTCACGCAACGGACGCTCGACGAAGCGCTGATTGCGCTCGATGGGACCGCCACCAAGGGCCGGCTTGGCGCCAACGCCCTGTTGGGCGTCTCGATGGCGGCGCTCAAGGCCCAGGCCGCGCTCGTCGGCAAACCGCTCTACGCTCATATCGCCCACATCGCCGGCCACGAGGGCGGCTACCTCCTGCCCGTGCCGATGATGAACATCCTGAACGGCGGCGCCCATGCCGACTCCAACGTGGACTTTCAGGAGTTCATGGTGATGCCGGTGGGCTTTCCGGACTTCAGCGAAGGGTTGCGCGCGGGAGTGGAGATCTTTCACGCGCTTCGCTCGATTCTGAAGGCCCGCGGGCTGTCGACCGGGGTCGGCGACGAGGGCGGCTTTGCGCCAAGCCTGAAATCAAATCGCGAAGCCGTCGAAGTGGTGCTCGAAGCGATTGGCAAGGCGGGCTACAAAGCTGGCGGGAACGTCTTTGTCGCGCTGGACGTGGCGTCGAGCGAGTTCTGGGCCCCCTCGACTGCGCTCGGGGCAAGCGGCAGTGGCCGCTACGAGTTCAACAAATCCGGCGAGGCGCCGCGCGATTCCGAGGGCATGGTGGCGCTTTATGAGGACTGGTGCCGCCAGTATCCGATCATCTCGATCGAAGACGGCTGCGCCGAACAGGATTGGCGCGGCTGGAAAATGCTCACCGAAGCGTTGGGCGACCGTGTTCAGTTGGTCGGAGACGACGTGTTCGTGACGAATCCGGACATTCTGCGGCGCGGAATTGAAGAGAAGGTCGGCAACGCGCTGCTGGTGAAGCTGAATCAGATCGGCACCGTCACCGAGACACTCGATGCCATGGCCATTGCCGCGCGCGCCGGCTATCGATCGGTCGTCTCTCATCGTTCCGGCGAAACCGAAGATTCGACGATCGCCGACCTCGCAGTCGGAACCGCGGCCGGCCAGATCAAGACGGGGTCGGCGTCGCGCAGCGATCGCGTCGCCAAATACAATCAGCTGCTCAGAATCGAAGAAGCGCTCGGCAGCGCGGCGAAGTACGCGGGTCGAGCGGCGATCAAACAACTCAGCTAAGACAGGCTCGACACGGAAACATGGAAACACGGAACCACAGAGAGAATCTCTTTCGAAATTTGTCTCCTGTGCTTCCGTGATTCCGAGTTCATGTGAATGCTTTGAATATGCACACACTTGTCCTGCTGCGGCACGGCGAGTCCGTCTGGAACAAGGAAAACCGGTTCACCGGCTGGACCGACGTCGACTTGACCGAGAAGGGGCGCGAGGAAGCGCGCGCCGCCGGACAGCTGATCAAAGAGGCCGGACTCGACTTCGATCTGACCTTTACATCGGTCCTGAAGCGCGCCCTCCGCACGCGGTGGATTGCGCTCGACGAGCTCGATCGCCTGTGGTTGCCGGTCGAGAAAAGCTGGCGGCTGAACGAGCGCCATTACGGCGCGCTGCAGGGCCTCAACAAGGCTGAAACCGCCGCCAAGCACGGTGAGGAGCAGATCAAGGTGTGGCGGCGCAGCTACGACATCCCGCCGCCGCCCCTCACGCCCGACGATCCGCGACACCCCTCACACGATCCGCGCTATCGATCCCTGTCCGCGTCGGAGCTGCCGCTGACCGAATCGCTCAAGGACACGGTCGCGAGATTTCTCCCTTATTGGCACGAGAGGATCGCGCCCGCCGTTGGTTCAGGGCAGCGCGTGCTGATCGTGGCGCACGGCAATTCGCTGCGCGCCCTGGTGAAGTACCTCGACGGGATCTCCGCCACGGACATCGTCGAGCTCAATATCCCGACCGGAATTCCTCTGGTCTATGAGCTCGATGCGTCCTTGAAGGCGCTCGGGCACCGCTACCTCGGCGACCCGGCGGCAGCCGCGGCTGCCGCTCAGGCCGTAGCCAATCAGGGGAAGCAGAACAACTAGCTGTTGGTCTCTTCGACCTTCATCTCCTCCGCCGCAATCCGCAGTGAGCGGAGGAAGCGACGATCGTTCACCGTAATGTCGAACGGTTTTCGCGGCACCAGGGCCTTTGTCGTCGCCGCACCGGCCGACTGAGCGTCTCCCTCCTCAGCCGGTTGAGTCCGAGTGACAAATCCCACGACCGCTTCGAGATTGACTTTCATCTCGTAGCCCGCGGCCCGAGCGCGCTCCCGGCACGCCTCGACCTGCGCGCTCTCCGCGACCGCCGCGGCGATCGAATCGGCCAGTTCTCGCGCAAATCGGTTGACGACCTCATCCATTGATGGCTCCCTTCTTGTCTACTCTCACGCCAACAGGCTGGGAGCCGTCGGCAACTACCGATGGTGACCCCCGGGCGGCGGGCAGGCATCGGCTGAATCTCCTCATGAGGCTGGCTTGAGGCGCGTAGCTGCGCCATTCTACGGGCGGACTTGTGCCGTGTCAAGAATGAGACACCATAAGTTGTGTGCTGACATCAACTTGGGCGGATGACTTAGAGCCCGGTCCGGCAGCCGGGATCGATCGGCATCCGGCATCGGGCATCGGGATTCGGTATCCGGCACGACAGCCGGGTGCCGGGTGCCGGTTGCCGGTTGCCGGTGCCGGGTGCCGGAACACAATTCACTCCCAGTGCGCTACTACGCCGAGCCGGAAGATCTCGGGGACTTCGACCTCGAGCGCGACCTCGGATACCCGGGTGAGTTTCCGTTCACTCGCGGCATCCAGCCGACGATGTATCGCGGCCGGTTGTGGACGATGCGGCAGTACGCCGGGTTTGGCACCGCCGTCGAGTCCAACAAACGATACCGATACCTCCTGTCACAAGGCGTCAGCGGGCTGAGCGTCGCCTTCGACCTGCCGACTCAGATTGGATACGACTCGGACCACGTGCTGGCCGCCGGCGAAGTCGGTCGGGTAGGAGTGGCCATCGACTCCATCGACGACATGGCGGAGCTCTTCGGCGGCATCCCGCTCGACCGCGTCTCCACGTCGATGACGATCAACGCGACGGCCATCATCCTGCTGGCCCTGTACGTCGCCGTCGGCAAACGACAGGGCTTGTCGCCGCATCAGCTGTCGGGGACGGTGCAAAACGACATCCTCAAGGAATACATCGCCCGCGGCACCTACATCTATCCTCCCCAGGCCTCACTCCGGATCGTCACCGACATCTTTGCGTATTGCTCCCGCGAGGTGCCGCAGTGGAACACGATCTCGATCAGCGGTTACCACATTCGCGAGGCGGGTTCGACCGCGGTCCAAGAAGTGGCGTTCACCTTCGCCAATGCGATCGCCTATGTGCAGGCCGCGATGGACGCCGGCCTCGACGCGAACGACTTCGGCCAGCGGATCTCGTTCTTCTTCAACGCCCATAACGACTTTCTCGAGGAGATCGCCAAGTTCCGTGCGGCGCGGCGGCTCTGGGCGCGCTTGATGACGGAGCGCTTTGGCGTCACCAACCCGCGGGCACAGCAGCTTCGCTTTCACACTCAGACGGCCGGCAGCACCCTCACCGCGCAGCAACCCGACAACAACATCGTTCGAGTCGCGCTGCAGGCGCTGGCGGCGGTGCTCGGCGGGACGCAGTCGTTGCACACCAACGGCCGCGACGAGGCGCTGGCGCTGCCGACCGAGGACGCGGCTCGGATTGCGCTCAGGACACAGCAGATCATCGCGCACGAGTCGGGCGTCGCCAACACGGTCGATCCGGTGGCGGGCTCGTATCACCTCGAACTGCTCACCAATCAGATCGAAGACGGCGCACGCGAGCTGCTCCACCGAATCGATGCGGTCGGCGGGACGCTGCAGGCGATTGAAGCGGGTTACATCCAGCGGCAGATTCAGGAGTCGGCGTACAAGATGCAGCTCGCAGTGGACGCCGGCGAATCGGTCGTCGTGGGTGTCAACAAGTACCAGACAGACGAATCGTCGAGCGTCGAGCTCTTTGAAATTGACGCAGAGCTCGAGCGTGAGCAGGCCTCCCGCGTCAAAGCGCTCCGAGCGGCGCGCGATCGATCCAACTGGCGCGCGGCAATCGATGCCGTCGCCGTCGCCGCGCTCGGTCGAGACAACCTCGTGCCGGCGATCATCTCGGCCGTCGAAGCCCACGCCACCGTCGGGGAGGTTGCCGACACGCTCCGCAGCGTCTTCGGCGAGTATCGCGAAGTGAGTCTGGATTAATTCGGCGATCGGCGTTCAGCTTTCAGCTATCAGCCTTACACTGGCGCGTCGAGCCCATGGCCTCTGACCCTGTCCTCGTTGTCGAGGGCCTCACAACCGTCTTCGATCTTGCGCCGCGACCGGTGGTCGCGGTCAACGACGTGTCCTTCGAGATCCGCAAAGGCGAGACGCTGGGCCTGGTCGGCGAGTCCGGCAGCGGAAAATCGGCCACAGCCTTCTCGATCATCCGGCTGCTGGAAATTCCTGGCCGCATCACCAGCGGCCGGGTGACTTTCCAAGGCAAAGAGTTGCTGTCACTCGCCGAATCGGAAATGCGCCGGATCCGAGGAGCGGGAATCGGTTTCGTTTTTCAGGAACCGATGGCGGCGCTCAATCCGGTGATGCGAGTCGGCGCCCATATCGCCGAGGCGCTGATGGTGCACGGCCTGGCGTCGAAAGCCGACGCTCGCGGCCGAGCCGTCGATCTCCTTCGCGCCGTGCGCATTACCGACCCCGACAAGCGGGCCGACGACTATCCTCATCAGCTGTCTGGCGGCATGAGGCAGCGCGTGATGCTGGCCATCGCCTTGGCGTGCAAGCCACCCCTGGTCATCGCCGACGAACCGACGACAGC
Organism: uncultured Acidobacteriota bacterium; assembly: GCA_963773045.1. GTDB lineage: Bacteria > Acidobacteriota > Vicinamibacteria > Vicinamibacterales > UBA2999 > 12-FULL-67-14b. The sequence continues at coordinate 215,952 of CAVYZT010000009.1, forward strand.
GCTCGACGTTACTGTTCAAGCGCAGATCCTCGATCTGCTGCGCGAGATGAAGCGAGAATTCGACCTCTCGCTGCTGCTCATCACGCACGATCTCGGCGTCATCGCCGAGACCGCCGATCGCGTGGCCGTCATGTACGCCGGCCGCATCGTCGAAACCGGAGCGGTGCGGGAAATCTTCCGGAATCCAAAGCACCCCTACACGCGCGGCCTGCTCGCCTCGATTCCTGGTGGTGCCGCTGGTTCGCGATTGAAGGCCATCGAGGGGGTGGTCCCGAATCTGGCCTCGCTGCCGCCGGGCTGTTCGTTTGCGCCACGCTGTCGCGATCGCATGCCAGTCTGTGACACCGCCTTCCCGGTGGAGACCACAGTCGGGATGGGGCATCTGGTGAAGTGCTACCTGCACCAGCCTGACGCCAGTCGGCCAGCGCTCCAGTCGAGGGGTGTCAGCTGATGCCACTCGTCGAGGTCCGCAACCTCGTCAAGCATTTCGAACGTGGCGGCGGCTTCTTCCGGCCAAGAACGATCGTCAAGGCCGTGGACGATGTGAGCTTTTCGATCGAAGAGGGCGAAACCTTCGCGCTGGTCGGTGAATCGGGCAGCGGAAAGAGCACGACCGGCCGCTGCATGTTGCGGCTGGTGGATCCGACATCGGGCGAGGTGCGGTTTCGCGGTGAAAACGTGCTGACGTTCTCGAGCGATCGAATGCGTGCCGCCCGACGTGACATGCAGATGGTTTTTCAGGACCCGTACTCGTCGCTCAATCCGCGGATGCGGGCGCTGACGATCGTCGAGGAGCCGCTCGTCATTCACAAGATCGGGCCAAAGGCGGAACGGCGAGAACGCGTTGCCGAGCTCTTTCGACTGGTCGGCCTCGATCCCTCACATTTAGAGCGCTATCCGCACGAGTTCAGCGGCGGCCAGCGGCAACGCATCGGTCTGGCGCGGGCGCTCGCCCTGAATCCTTCGTTCATCATCGCCGACGAGCCGGTGTCGGCGTTGGATGTGTCGATTCAGGCCCAGGTCATCAATCTCTTGATGGACCTGCAGCAGCAACTCAAGCTCACCTACTTGTTCGTCGCGCACGACCTTCGACTCGTCCGCCACATCTCAAACCGCGTCGCAGTGATGTACCTCGGCAAGATCGTCGAGATGGGCGAGACCCGGAGAATCTTCGAGAGCGCCCGGCATGCGTATACGAAGGCGCTGTTGTCGGCCGTCCCCGCGACCGACCCGGATGCACCACGCGCGCGCATCGAGCTCGACCCCGCACTCGTGAGGCTCGGCGCACCCCTTCGGCAGATCGACGAAGGACACTGGGCGGCCGTCTAGCCATGAAGGAGCCGCGGCTGGGGCTACCGGTCGCGGCCAGGTGGGAGCCTTTCGGGCCCCGAACGCCGACGCTACACCGTCGCGGCTGACGCGTGCGGGACTTGCCGGACGTCCCGTTCGACCTGTCCGTCGCGAATCGCAATCACCCGGTGGGCATAACTCGCAATGTCGGCTTCGTGGGTGACAACGATGATCGTGTTGCCCGATTCATGCAGGCGCGCGAAGAGGGCCATGATTTCGACGCCCGTCTTCGAGTCGAGATTGCCGGTGGGTTCGTCGGCGAGAAGAATCGAGGGATTGTTCACCAGCGCCCTCGCGATTGCGACACGCTGCCGCTGGCCGCCTGAGAGCTCGTTGGGTTTGTGATTCATCCGGGCCGTGAGCTCGACCTTGTCGATCGCCATCTTGGCCCGCTCCAGCCGATCCTTTTTCGACACGCCGGCGTAGACGAGCGGCAGCTCGACGTTATGCAGGGCCGTGGCGCGCGGCAGCAGGTTGAAGGTCTGAAACACAAATCCAATCTCTTCGTTGCGAACCCGCGCCAGCTCGTTGTCGGTCATCTGGCTGACCTCCTTGTTGTTCAGGAGGTAAACACCCTGGCTCGGCGTATCGAGGCAGCCAATCAGGTTCATCAGCGTCGACTTGCCGGAGCCCGACGGCCCCATGATGGCGACATACTCGCCCCGCTCGATCTGAATGCTGACGCCGCGAAGAGCGTGAATCTGCTCGTCGCCCATCTGATAGGTTTTCCAGAGGTCACGGGTTTCGATAAGGGGCATAAAAGGTGCTTTCAGTCTACAAGAGGGCTTGGGACTTGGGCCAAGCCTCAGGCCCCGAGCCTCAAGCCCATGATGAGGACGTCCTGCGGTTCCGGAAGGTTCCCCTTTGAGCTCAGCCCCTCAAGCGATCGATGAAGCGGCGAAGCGCCGGCGGGGCGCCGGCGGCGAGTATCGCGCGCCAGTCAGCCGCATCAATGACGACGATATAGGTTTTCGGCGGCAGCGCCTGAGAGCGGTCGCTGCACAGGTTTTCGCAGGCCGCGAGAAGCCGGGGCTCGTCGTGCAGCCGCCTGGCAAACAACAGGATGTTGAGCGGAGAGCCGGGCACGTGCAGGCCGGCCCGCGCCGCTTCTGCGCATGCGTCGCGGACGTGCGTCGGATCAACGTCATCCCGAAGTCTCACGAACACTCGTGGGAGGGCCGACCGCATCAGCGCTGGGCTCGCAGTGGGCACCAACACGACATCGAAGCCACGCACTCGCGGCGACTCAACGGCGCCGTAGAGATCGGTGACGACATTGCGGACCCGCGCGACCAGCGCTCGCTGAACGATGCCGTCGCCGCCCGCGCGTTCTGCGGCAAATCGCGTGGGAGGATGGGCCGAACGGCTCGAGTCCCTCTCGGTCGAGGCACGACTGGAGTCGTGCCCGAATTGTCCTGGTTGAGCGGCGGCGAGCGTCGCGTCGTATTGAACCCGCAGCGCAGGATTCATCAGTGTCTTGTAGGCAACCGTGAGCTCGGAGGTTCGCTGTGCGGCGAGCACCTGAAATTCCTGGCCAAGGTGAACGACTTTGTCCGGATGGTATCGAGCGATCTGATCGCGGAACGCAGTCTTGATCGCCGCAGGCTCCGCAGAAGGGTCGACGCTCAGCAGTTGATAGTGGGTTTTGCCAGAGGGCATGAGTCACTCCCGCGAGTCTCGATCACTGCTCTCGCACAGTAACGGACAGAAGGCCCACTCTCGATGCAACGCGCGTCCGCAGCTGTTGCATCCGTTCTTCAGTTTTCCCCCACACGCCGGACACGCCTGGAAATCGTGGGCCACGGCCCCGTGACACGACGGGCAGGAGGTTGGACCCTCGCCGACCTCGGTCACTACCCGAAGCAGCTCTTCGGCAGTCGTCACGCCAGCCTTCACCTTCTCGAGGCCGTCGGCGGCGAGTGAACGCATGCCGGCCGAGAGCGCCGCATCGCGGATGGCGGCCTCCGAGGCGCGTTGCGCAATCAAGCGGCGAAGCGGGTCCGAAACCGGCATCACTTCGTAGATGCCGAGCCGGCCTCGATACCCGGTGTGATGACAGAGGTCGCATCCAACGCCGCGATGAAAGTCGAGACCTTCCGCATCTGTCACGCGAAGGCTCCGCAGCATTTCAGGCGGCAGAGCGCATGGGGATCGACAGTTCGAACAGAGCCTTCGCACCAGCCGTTGAGCAACGATGCCGATGGTCGCCGAGGCAACGATGTAGGGCTCGATGCCGATGTCGACCAGACGTGTGACCGCCGACGGCGCGTCATCGGTGTGGAGGGTCGTCAACACCAGATGCCCGGTCTGGGCCGCCTGCATCGCAATGCGAGCCGTCTCCTGGTCGCGGACCTCACCCACCAGAATGACGTCGGGATCTTGCCGAAGAATCGATCGAAGGGCGCTCGCAAACGTGAGCTTCACCTTGTCGCTGACCTGCGTCTGGTTGATGCCCGGGAGCTGATACTCGATCGGGTCCTCGATGGTGACGACGTTCGTCTTTTCCGAGCGCAGGCTCGTGAGAGCCGAACAAAGCGTGGTCGTCTTGCCACTGCCGGTTGGCCCAACGACGAGGATCATCCCGTGCTGAAAACGCAGGAACTGCCGCAAATCCTCGAGCGCGGCGTTCGAGAAGCCCAGTTGCTCGAGTGAAGGAACGCCCTTCTGATGATCGAGAAGGCGCAAGACGATCTTTTCGCCGTGCAAGGTTCGCAGCGTCGAGACGCGGAAATCGACCGGCTGGCCGTCTTCCATCTGCAGCCGGATTCGCCCGTCCTGCGGAAGACGTCGCTCGGCGATGTCGAGGCCGGCCATGATCTTCACTCGAGCGATCAGGCCTTCGTGGACCCACTTCGGAAGGTCCATCACCTCCTTGAGCAGTCCATCCAGCCGGTGGCGGACGAGGAGGTTTCTCTCTGAGGGCTCGATGTGAATGTCGCTGGCCGACGCCCGAACCGCACTTCGCGCGATCAGGTCGACGAGCTCGATGATCGGCGCATCGTCTGTCTGGCCTGCCCGTTGGAAAGCGTTGGTTGGAGCTGACGGCCGCAGCAGATTCTGAAGCGCCGGCTGGTTTGCGCGCGGGCTTTCGCCCAGTTTCTTCTGAAGGGACATCGACTCTCCTCGGCAGTGAGCCAATCGATCGATCGGCCGATTGACTCGGTGCCTGTGGCACTGGAGCGTCGAGAAAGTAGTGGTGCCGTTTGGTATTTCGGCAGCAGGTGCGCGCGACTTTAGAGTTGCTCGTCGGGCAGGACTTTAGTCCTGCCTTGAGGCGTCACTAGAGTGGCGCACGACTCGGCTTCAGCGGGGCGTATCTAGCTCTCTTGGGGTTCGTACTGTTCTTTGAGCCGCGCGACGACAGCCGGATCGGCGAGCGTCGTCGTATCGCCGAGCGCCTTGCCCTCGGCAATGTCCCTGAGAAGCCGGCGCATGATCTTGCCCGACCGAGTTTTTGGCAGATCGGCCGAAAAGATGATGTCGTCGGGCCGCGCGATGGATCCGATCTTGTGTGCGACGTGCCGTTTGAGCTCCTCCGCAAGGTCGGGCGAGGGCCTGATACCTTCCTTCACCGTCACAAAGGCGGCGAGGGCCTGACCTTTGATCTCGTGTGGCCGGCCGACGACGGCCGCCTCGGCGACTTTGTGGTGATCCACAAGGGCGCTCTCCACCTCCATCGTCCCGATGCGGTGGCCGGCGACGTTCAACACGTCGTCTACACGTCCGAGGAGCCAGAAATACCCCTCGTCATCCAGCCTCGCGCCGTCGCCGGTGAAGTACACCTGCCGCTTCCAGCGACTCCAGTAGGTAGCGACGAACCGATCGGGATCGCGATAGATCCCCCGCAGCATCGACGGCCACGGCTTGGTAATGGACAGCAGTCCTCCGCCAGCTGATACCTTCTCGCCCTTGTCGTTGAGGATCTCGGCAGTGATGCCTGGAAACGCCCGTGTCGCTGACCCTGGCTTGGTGGTGGTGATGCCCGGGAGCGGAGTGATGAGGATCGATCCTGTCTCGGTCTGCCACCATGTGTCGACGATCGGGCAGCGCTCCCGCCCGATGTGCAGGTGATACCAGACCCACGCTTCCGGGTTGATCGGCTCGCCGACCGAGCCGAGCAGCCGCAGCGATGTGAGGTTGCGGCGGGCCGGCCAATCGGTGCCCCAGCGCATGAACGCGCGGATGGCGGTCGGCGCGGTGTAGAAGACCGTCACGCCGTAGCGCTCGACGATGTCCCACAGCCGATCTTTCTGAGGCCAGTCGGGCGCGCCTTCGTACATCACTACAGTCGCGCCGTTGGCGAGTGGGCCATAGACGACGTAGCTGTGGCCGGTGACCCATCCGATGTCGGCGGTGCACCAGTACACGTCGTTGTCTTTGAGATCGAAAACCCACTTCGTGGTCGTATACGCGCCAAGCAGATAGCCGCCCGTCGTGTGCACGATCCCCTTGGGTTTGCCGGTCGTGCCGGAAGTGTAGAGGATGAACAGCAAGTCCTCTGCCCCGACAGGCTCGGGTGGACACTCGGCTGACGCGTCGGCCATCAGGTCGTGATACCAGTGGTCCCGGCCTTCCTTCAAGTGAGCGGGGATATCGTCGAAACCGCGGCGGACCATCACGACATGCTGAATGCTGGGCGTGTCGGCAAGGGCCTCGTCGGCCATCTTCTTGAGGGGAACGATCGATCCCCGCCGGTAACCGCCGTCAGCCGTCACCAGAACCGTCGCCTGCGCATCGTTGATGCGGTCGCGCAGCGACTCTGCGCTGAATCCACCGAAGACCACTGAGTGGACCGCACCGATGCGAGCGCAGGCGAGCATCGCGATGGCGAGCTCGGGGATCAGCGGAAGATACAACGCCACGCGATCGCCTTTGCCGACGCCCAGCTTCTTCAGCACGTTGGCAAACTGGCAGACCTGGCGGTGGAGATCCCAATAGGTCAGCGTGCGCCGATCGCCTGGCTCACCTTCCCAGATGAACGCGGCCTTGTTGCGGCGCCACGTTCCAAGGTGACGGTCGAGACAGTTGGCGCTGACATTCAGCGTCCCATCGGCAAACCACTTGGCATACGGGGGGGTCCACTCGAGGCCCTTTGAGAACGGCGTGATCCACTCGAGCTCCCGCGCACGCTCCATCCAGAACGCCTCTGGATCCTCGGCGGCGCGCCGATAGACATCCGGATCGTTGACGACCGCCTGGGCGCGAAACTCATCGGATGGCGTGAAGACGCGGTCTTCGCGCAGCAATGCTTCGATCTCGGGAGACACCCGACGCTTCGGCTCGGACATTTGTGAAGTATACAGATCGGCTCTCAGCTCCCGATTGCCATTCGCTGTTCGCATTTCGCTGTTCGCGAAAGGCCAATGGCGAAGAGCTAAAAGCGTGCGCGCTACGACGCCGGCCTCGAGTACCAGCGAAAGCGCATGAGACGGGGCTGCAGCTCCACGGCCGACGCCGCCGATTCGATGAGCGGCGGATCGATGCGAAGGCGTTTGCGGGAAGTCATGTGAAGTCTCTGCGTGCCAAGCGCCGTCCCGCCGTCGCTCGGTTGTGGTCTGCGAGCGAAGGCGGGTGCCTTCTATTGCGGAATCGGCGGCGGAACCACGGGCTGACTCTTCCTGAAGAACAGCCCGCCGAACAGGCCGCCGAGCAGGCCGAAGATGCTGAAGACGAACAGCATCACGCAGAACATCAGGATCAATCCGAAGCCGACCACCGGCGCCGTGCCGACGCTTTCGATGATTTGCCGGGCCGCCGGCGGCAGGTCCGCGTTCTCCAGCGCGCGCTGAGCCATCGTGGACTCGAATGGCGCCAGCACCGAGCGCAGCGATATCGTCAACACCAGCCACACCACCGAACCGAATGCACCAGCCAGGAGGCCGGTGACGGCCGCGTCTCCAAGGCCAATCGGTTCGGGATGGTTCTGTTGCAGCAGGTAAGCAGCCAGTCCCCCACCAAAGAGCACCCACGCACAGCAGCACACGTTGCCAAACTGGATCACCGGCAACGCCGATAACACGCCAATCGCGAGACCACCCAGAAGTACCGCCTGCGTCTTTGATGGGCTCATATCGGCTTCGCTGTTCGCTGTTCGCTGTTCGCTATTCGCTGTTCGCTATTCGCTGCTCGCTATTCGCGATTCGCGATTCGCTGTTCGCTGTTCGCTATTCGCGCTTCGCAGTTCGCCCGCCTTCGCTCGGGTGCCTTTGCACGAGCTTCGCCGTCCCGGTTGCCGCTGCCGGATCCCGGTTGCCGGCGCTAATCGTAATACTCGAGCCCCAGGTGAGTAATCAGCTCTTCGCCTTGCATGAATCTCAGCGTGTTCTTCAGCTTCATCAACTGAATGAAGAGATCGTGCTCCGGGTATAGCCCCCTGGCATACATCGGCGCCTTGAAATAGAACGACAGCCACTCCTGAATGCCCGCCATGCCGGCGCGCTTCGCGAGATCGAGGAACAGCGCCACGTCCAGGACTATCGGCGCGGCCAGGATGCTGTCGCGACAGAGGAAGTTGATCTTGAGCTGCATCGGATAGCCGAGCCAGCCCACGATGTCGATGTTGTCCCAGCCTTCCTTGTTGTCGCCTCTCGGCGGGTAGTAGTTGATACGAACGACGTGTGAGATGTCCTTGTAGAGATCGGGATACAGCTGCGGCTGGAAGATATAGTCGAGCGCCGATTTCTTGCTCTCCTCTTTGGTCTTGAACGACTCGGGATCGTCCAGCACCTCACCGTCGCGATTGCCGAGGATATTGGTCGAATACCAGCCACGGACCCCGATCATCCTCGCCTTGAGGCCGGGCGCGATGATCGTCTTGATGAGCGTCTGCCCTGTCTTCATGTCGTTGCCAGCAACCGGAGCCTTGGTCTCGGCCGCGAGCTCGAGCATGGCCGGAATATCGGCCGTGAGATTGGGCGCTGCGTTGGCGAACGGAATCCCTTCTTTGAGCGCGGCGTAGGCGTAGACCATGCTCGAGGGAATCGCCTCGTCATTCTGCTCGAGGCCCTTTTCGAGCGCGGCGAGCGACTGATGCACCGGGCCTTCCTTCATGTAGACCTCGGTGCTGCCGCACCAGACCATCACGAGACGGGTGCAGTGGTGCTTTTGCTTGAACGCGCGGATGTCGGCGACCAGTTGCTCGGCGAGATCCTTCTTGTTCTTCCCTTTCTTGACGTTGGGACCCGACAAGCGCTTGACGTAGCGCTGATCGAACACGGCAGGCATTGGACGGATGGCCTCGAGCTCGTGGCGAATCGAATCAAGCTGCGATCGTTCGAGCACACCGGCGGTTAGCGCGGCCGCGTAGCAGTCCTCTTCGAAGATGTCCCAGCCGCCGAACACGAGATCGTCGAGATCCGCGAGCGGGACGAAGTCTCTGATTCTGGGAGAGCGCGCCTCGGTGCGTTTGCCGAGACGGATGGTCCCCATCTGCGTGAGGGAACCAATCGGCTTTGAGAGACCATTTCGAATGGCGATCACGCCGGCGATTGTCGTGGTGCTGACCGCACCCAGGCCAACGAGCAAGACGCCCAGCTTCCCCTCGGCCGGCGCGATTTCTGACGGTTGTTTCACCGAGGGAATATAACAGAACGGCAGCCGGCATCCGGCAGCCGGCTGCTGGCGGGCGGCTATCATGAGAGTGGCATGACGATCATCTTCAAGCTGCTCAAGACGCGCAGCGGCCGTGGCATGGAACCGCTGCACGTGTCGATGACCGGGGTCAAGATGGGCGAGCGCTTCTTGATGATCGGCTGCGACGACCGCGCCCTGATGGCCGGGTTGGCGTCGAAGGTGGGCTTGAGCGGCGTGGCCGCCGTGGCCACGTTCGACGAAGAGAGCGCGCAGCGCGCAAGAAATGTCGGCGCCAAGATTGGCGCACTGATCGAAGTGCAGCCGATCGAAGACGTGAAGCTGTCGTTCGACGGTGACGCCTTCGACATGGTCGTGATCGACGACACGCGCGGCGGCTTCGCGGCGCGATCGGCAGAAGATCGGTCGGCGTATCTGCGCGAAGCACGGCGCGTCGTGCGGCCCGGCGGACGGATCGAAGTCGTCGAGGGACTCGGCGGCGGCATGTTCGGCCGCACCGCACGCACCAACAGCAATGACACCGCCGCGGCGCTGACTACGGCGGGATTCAAGCCCGTGAGGGTGTTGGCGGAGCGGGACGGTTTCAGGTTTGTCGAAGGCCTGAAAGCCATCCACGTATAGCCGCTACTGCTTGATCGACCTACGGCGGACTGAGTTCGCGAAGCGCCGCGCGGGCTTCATCGGCCCATCCCGAGCGATTGTCGACGATGAGATACGCCTGCCAGGCCTCACGGGCTTCAGGAAGCAGCTCGAGCTGTTCCAGCGCATACGCGCGGTTGAACAGCACCTCCGGCAAGGTGCGATCGATCTCGAGCGCCCGATTCAGCGTGGCCAGTGCTCTCGACAGGTCGTCGTGGTTGCCGGTCTGTTCTCCGCGAACCAGATAGGCGCACGCCAGGTCATTGAGAAAGTGCGTGTCTCCCGGCCGCTGCTCGACGCCATCGTCGAGCGACACCACGGCTAGATCGACCTCACCCATCACGAGCGCCGCGACCCCTCGCGAATGAAGCGCCGGCGCCGACGCCTCTGCCGCGGTCTCTTTCTCGATCTGTGCAGCGGCAATTCGAACGTCTGGCGACTGGGTCGGGGAATCGGACTTGCGCCACCGAATGGTGCCTCGCACGGGCCCGTGAGCAAAGCCTCCTGTCAGCCGCGGCACGAACGTTCGATCGGCGCCAACCGCCGCAATCAGCGCTTGCAGCGCCCGCTCGTCGGATCGTTGGCCCGGCATGACGCCGAAGCTGAACGCCAGCAGCACGGTGGCTGCCGCTGCCAGCCCGGCGGTCGCCGGCCAGAGCACGACTGGACGCTTCCACCAGCGTTCGCTTGTCGCGATCTCCGCAGACGGGGGCGTCGTCTGGGCCGATTCGAGGAAGAGGAAGTAACAGGTCTCGCACGACGCCAGATGAGCCGTCATCGCCTCTCGCGAGCGCTCGGGCAGCTTGCCGTCGAGGTACACCGCGATCGTTTCGACATCGCGGCACGGGTCCAGGCCGTGCGTCATCGAGTCAGCCACGACGCCCTCTGTCGTTCTGCAGGGGGTGCAGTCGCCCCCGCGTCGGCATCGACGCGGCACGCGTGACTCCAGCTGACATCCTCGGCGGCAAACAGCGTCGCCACATCGGCCTTGGAAATGCCCTCGGCCGCCATGCTGACGCCAATTGTGGCCAGCAAGCGTTCGATCGTTCGGTATAAGCGGCGCTGATCCAGATGCAGCGCGCGCGCGATATCCACCACTGGTACTCGATCTTCGAACCTCATCTTGAGAATCAGCCGTTCGATCGGCTCGAGGGCCTGCCGTGCACGTTCGAGCGCCGACTGCACGCGCTTGGCGAGAAAGTCCTGCTCGGCGCGCACGACATTTGCGTCGGTGCTTGGACCTTGGCTGGCCACCTGCCCGGCGTCCTCCTCAGAAACCAGCTGTCGTGACGGGCTGCGACCGGCGAGCCGGTCGCAGAACGCCTGAAGCGTCACGTCGATCTCCAGTCCATGATTGACGCGAAGCATCTCGAGCGCCTGTTCGGTGGTCCACCCATCCCGGGTGACCAGCCGCTCCAGCAGGATGCCCGTCGGACCGTGACGGCGCGCATCGGCCGACGGACGCCATTTACCCCACATGCGGTTCCGGCGCTCGAGAAGGACACGTTGAATGACGACGGTGACGTAGGTGGTAAGGCTGCTGCGGCCCTCGAAACGGCGCAACACCTCGTAGTTCTTGTCGATGAAGTGCATCCTCACATCCGAGCGCAGCTCGTCGGACTCGGCCGCGCTCAAACGATGGCGTCGGCACAGGCGGCCGACCACTTCGTCAATGGTCGGCAGCGCAGCCAAGAACCGTGCTTCGTCGGTCATAAGCGACGTCGTGGCCGAGCGAACGCGAGATTCCGGAGCCCTGCGGACAGCGTACAGGTGCGTCGCTCGAGCCAACTGGGACAGCGTTTGTGGTCCCTGGGGAGGCGGCTCTGATCGCGGATTATTCACGATCATTGCCCTGCTGACAACGATAGAACTCATTGGCCGGTCATCCAGGGAGGGAGACGGGCTCAAGTGCGGCGCCCATGGCTGGTTAGATGGGCCCGCCCAGCCACTTTTCCAGGCCCCTCGATCGCCGCCGGGACGGACACTGGCCGACCGCTGACCCTCCGACAGGCGCAGGGTCACCTGATCACAGTCGAGGGTCCGAGCGGCCCAGCCGGAGCGCAACTGAGTGCCGGGCTCAGCGCTCGGCGGTCGGTTTCACCGGCCCAATCGCCTCGGTGAGCAGTTTCAGCGCCGCGTTGGTCGCCTGGCGCGCCGCTCGCTCACCGCGCGCGTGGCCCATGCGCACGACCACGAGCTGGTGAGATGGAATCACGAAGGTGTTCTGTCCGCCCGCGCCGGACATGAGGTAGGCGTCCTTGGGAATGCTCCACGCGCCGTCGCCGTTCACCCAGAACAGACCGCCGTACACCGGGCGCTTCCACGCGGGCGCGAGCGTGCTCACAAACTTGGACCAGCCCTCGGGAAGGATCCGTGTTCCCTGCCAGACGCCATCCTGGAGATACAGCAGGCCGAGCCGCGCCCAATTGCGCGGCGTGCCGTAGTCGTACCCGGTCAACAGGAAGTTGCCGTACAGGATCGGTCTCGAGCACCTGTCGGCGGATGCCGATGCGATCGAACAGCGCCCGCTGCGGCCACGTGAGAAACTCCTCCCCGCGTTTGGTCACCGCCAGCTTCGCCAGATACATCAGCGTGAGCGGATCGGAGTTGCGATACCGCCCCTCCGTGTTTGGTGGAAACTGCAGCGGCTGATGCGCGGAGTAGTCGTAGGCGTTCACGGCGCCCGTGTACATGTAGAAGTGATCCGGGTAACCCTTGTCGGGCGTGTAGTCGGGATCCTGAGTCGCGATGAATCGCAGCCCGCTGCTCATGCGCAGCAGATGCGTGGTCTGGATGTTCTTGCGCGGATCATCCGCGCTCTGCCATTCGGGAACCGGCGCCGGCTGATCGAGCCGATAGGTGCCGTCCTTCACCAGCAGCGCGAAGAGCGTTGACACGATGCTCTTCCCCATGGACCAGCTTTCCAGCTGCGTGTCCTTGGTGATGCCGGGCATGTAGCGCTCGGCGATGATGCGCCCTTTGTACACGGCGATGAAGCCGGCGGTGAGCGCATTGGGATCGGCAAACGCCGCGTCAAGAGCCGCATCCACCTTTGCGCGATCGACCTCCGGCGGAAGGGGCGGCGACTCCGCCCGATCGCCCATTGGCCACGCCTGCGACGCGGCATCTGGAAGCGTCGTCCTCACCGGAACAGGGGTGAAGAAGATCTGCCGGCCTGGCCGCTCCGGCTTGTGAATGATGCAGCCTTGATCGCCATAGAACCTGGCTTCGCGGGTGATGCCCTCCGACGACATGCGAACGATCTTCTGGTCGCGATCGATCGAGGAGGTCGCCTTCGCCGCGGCCTCTTCGGAAGGCATCAGCAGGTGACCGCTGTTTCGTGCCGCCTCAGCGGCGTCACGGCCGGAGACGTAGACGGCCGAGCACACTACCTTTGCGAATCCGGCGAGGCCGAGCTCGAGCGGAGTGCCCATGGGCCGGTATTGCGCCGGCCGCGTGTCGGCCGCCTGGGCCAGCAGGCGCGGAGCGTCCGACGCGGCGATCGCAAGCGCGATGAAACTGGCGACAAATCGAATTCGCATCATGGCTCGTTCTCCGACCGTCGGTCTTGTCCGACGACCAGCCTCCGCTAAAGCTACGGCGGTCCGCCGGCCAGCCTCCGCCAAGGCTACGGCGGCCCGCCGAAGCATCTGCGAAGGCCGGAGCCTGGGCGAAGGCGGAAGCTCGACTCGAAAGCACGAGCGAAGTTGGATGCCGGTTGCCGTATCAAAGCGTTTGGGTCGTCGGCTCTTCGCTCAGCTCGACCAACAATACTGCCTCGACGCTGCCGAAGATCACGATCATGCCGTGGGATATCGGGGTCGATCGGTCGATGCGGACATCCGCCACCCACGTTCCGTTCTTGCTCTCGAGATCTTGCACGTGCACCTCGACGCCATCCACCGTCAGGCGTGCATGGTGCCGGGAAACACTCGCGTCGTTCAAGAACACGTCGGCCGCCGCGTCGCGGCCTACGGTATTGGTGCCCGGCCCCAACCTCACGCGGCGGGAGCCGATCTGCAGGACGATCTGCGGTCCGCCGTCTTCGGCGGCAGCAGCGCCGGCCGTGAGCTCCCGGACCACGGCAGTGAAGCTGTACCCGACCCCGTGGTGGGTCTTGATCGCACCGGACGCCGCGCCGTGCTCACCAATCGCCGTGCGCAGGTCGCCAACCAGTACTGGAAGGTTGGCCTCGACCACGAATGCTTCGGGCCAGAGCCGTTCCATGAGCTCCGTCTTGCTGAGCACCCGTGGCCGGGCCTCGATCAGGAGCTTGAGCAGCTCGAACGCCTTGGGCGTCAGGTGAACCGGCTGGCCGTTGCTGGTCAGCTCTCGGCTCAGCGTGTCGAGCCGGCAGTCGCCAAACGCGTAGCGCATCGGACAGCGATGAAAATCCTACACAGTTCTGCCACACCGGAACCTAGAAAAAGCCTAGATCTCAGCTAAGACCCTCGGCTGCCTTTCGAGAGAGGGTATGGCCGTGGAGGAGGTCATGAAGCTCAAAACCCTGGCGGTATCGGGCGCCGCTGCCCTGGCATTGGTCTCGAGTGCAGCGGGCGCAGCGGCCGATCCCGGCATGCAATGCGAGGTTCATCATCGTCACCTGATTCGTGTTGCGCTGTCGGTGGCCGTCGGCGAGACCCCAGTCGATAGCTTCGCTGTCGCTCGCCTGGTCGACCAGTTGTGGGAGCCGGAAGGTGTCGACATCGACTGGATCGACGAAACGCAGGCCGCGACCGAGGCTCGGCTCGATGCGTGGGTCGTCGTTGGCCGCACGGTTGCTGAAACAGCCCTTGTCCCGCCGCGAGAGGACAGCCTCGCCCGCCGGATGGTGTTTATCTCGGCGGACGAGGTTGTGACTCGCTTCGAACAGCGCCTGTCGGTTCAAATGCAAGTACCGCGTGAATCCGCTCGCCATCTGCTGTTTACCAGCCAGCTGTTGGAGCGCTCGTTGGGTGACGCGATCGCGCACCGGCTTGGACACGCCGTGCTGGGACTGCCGCACGCGGCGGCAGGACTGATGAGCCAAGGCGAAATGGCCGTGCCCGCGCCCGCGTCGACCCGCGACCTCGACGTGGCGAACCGGAAGCTCCTTCAGAAACGATTCGGCGTCGGCTGCGCGGAGCGATAGAAGGCTGGCTCACGGGCTGAGCCCGGGAACGCCGCCGGCCGGCCGTGCGGACACTATAATCACGGTCCGCCCATGGATCCCGGCGCTCGCCCGTCCGGTACCGGCGTTCCCACCGCGCGACGTCTCACCGCCGAGCATGCGGCCGCGCGCGTCCTCGTCAACGCCGCGACCTTCGAGGAGGCGGTTCCTGAAATCCTCGAGGCCATCTGTTCGATGGTCGGCTGGGACCACGGCGCCTTGTGGGTCGTCGATCACGAAGCCGACGTTCTGCGCTGCTCAGAGATCTGGTCCGCCCCCTCCGCGCAATTCCCCGAGTTCGACGCCATCAGCCGCAACATGCGATTCCAGCGCGGTGTCGGTCTACCCGGCCGCGTCTGGGCCACCGGTGAGCCGGTCTGGATCCCGGACGTCGTGCGCGATTCAAACTTTCCCCGCGCTGCCACGGCCGATCGCGAAGGCCTGCACGCCGCCTTCGGCTTCCCCGTCCTGCTGCGCGGTGAAGTCCTGAGCGTCATGGAGTTCTTCAGCAGCCGGATTCAGGAGATCGACGAAGGCCTGCTGTCGACGCTGACGACGGTAGGAAATCAGATGGGGATGTACATCGGCCGGCGCCGGGCGCAGGAAGAACTGGACCGGTTCTTCAAGCTGTCGCTCGACATGTTGTGCATCGCCGGCTTCGACGGGTACTTCAAGCGCGTCAATCCCGTCTGGCAGCGGGTTCTCGGGTGGACCGAAGCCGAACTGCTGGCCCAGCCCTATCTCGATCTGGTCCATCCCGACGATCGCGCGCCGACGATTGCCGAAGCCAAGAAGCTGGCACACGGCGCCGAGGTGGTGCATTTCGAAAATCGGTTCCGGCATAAGGACGGCACGTTGCGGTGGCTGCTCTGGGCCTCGGCGCCGTTTGCGGAACAGCAACTGGTGTATGCGGCCGCGCACGACATCACCGAGCGGAAAGCGGCCGAGCACACGCTGGAGCAATACGCGCGGGACCTCGAGGTGGCGCACGGCCAGCTCGACGAACAAGCTTCACACTTGAGGCAGCTCGTCAAAGAACTGGAGGTCTCGAAGCATCGCGCCGAGCAGGCCGCCGAGGCCAAGAGCGCGTTTCTGGCGAACATGAGCCACGAGATCCGCACGCCGATGAACGCCATCATCGGCATGACGGAGCTGGCGCTCGAGACGCGGCTGTCTGCCGAGCAGCGCGATTACCTCGCAGACGGTGAAGTCGTCGGCTGAGGCCCTGCTGACGGTCATCAACGACGTTCTCGATTTCTCGAAGATCGAAGCGGGCAGGCTCGACCTGGACGAGACCGACTTCGACCTGCGCGAGACGGTCGGCGATGCCGCCAAGCTCCTGGCATTGCGCGCGGCGGAGAAGGGCCTGGAGCTTGCCTGCGATGTCGCGCCCGATGTGCCGGACGTGCTGATCGGCGACCCTGGCCGCCTTCGCCAGGTGCTCTTCAACCTGGTGGGCAACGCCGTCAAGTTCACCAGCCAGCGGCGAAGTCGTGGTCGCGGGTGGTCATGGTCGAATCCGACGCCGACCACGTCACGCTGCACTTTACCGTCGCGACACGGGCATCGGCATCGCGCGCGAGAAGCAAGCTGACATCTTCGAGGCCTTCACCCAGGCCGACGCCTCGACTACCCGCCGCTTTGGCGGCACCGGCCTCGGTCTGGCGATCGCGGCGCCGGCTGGTCGAGCTGATGGGCGGCCGCATCTGGGTCGAGAGCGACGAGGATCAAGGCAGCATCTTCCATTTCACCGCGGTCTTCGGCCGATCTCAGGCGTCTGCCGAAACGCTGCGTCCGGCCGCGCTCGAAGGGCTCCGCGTGCTGGTCGTCGACGACAACGCCACGAACTTGCGGATCCTCCAGGAGATGCTCGAAAGCTGGCACATGACATCGGTGGCGGTGGGCGACGTGGCGTCGGCGCTCGAGGCGCTGAGCAGTACCGCACGCGAACGGTTCCATGCAGTGATCACCGACTGCCAGATGCCGGGCGTGGACGGATTTTCTCTCGCCCGTCACATCAAGCAGGATCGAACGCTCCGGGACACACCCGTCATCATGCTGACCTCGGTCGGACGTCCGGAGACCGCGACGCGAGCCAGAAAGATGGGCCTCGACGCCTGCCTCGACAAGCCGGTCAAGCACTCGGACTTGCTCGACGCACTCTCGAGCATCTTCGGTGTGGCGACACGTCGGGCCGCTTCTGGAAGCGCAGGACCGACCGCCACGCCGGCGCGCCGGCTGAACCTCCTCGTCGCCGAGGACAACGTCGTCAACCGCCGGCTCGTCACCACGCTGATGCAGAAGCGTGGCCACCGCGTCGAGGCGGTCGAGAACGGGCGCGAGGCGCTGACGGCAGTCGAGCAACACGGTGAGAGCTTCGACGTGCTGGTGATGGACGTGCAGATGCCGGAGATGGGCGGGTTCGAAGCCACCAGCGCGATTCGGAGCTTCGAAAGCACGACCGGACGGCGACTCCCGATTGTTGGGCTCACCGCGCACGCTATGGCCGGCGATCGCGAGCGCTGCCTTGCCGCCGGCATGGACGGCTATCTCACCAAGCCCATCGACGTCGACGATTTGATTGCCACGGTCGAGCGGTTCGCTGATGCGGCCGACGGGGAATCAGTAGACGCGCCGCCGCGGGTTGTGGAGCCCAGACTCAGCCTGAGCTTTGACGAGCCGGCGGCACTCCGACACACGGGGGGCGATCGAAAGCTCTTGAAGGAGATCGTCTCGATGTTTCTGGCAGACTCAGCGAGTCTCATGCGTCGGATCAAGCAGGCAGTCGATCGCCGGGACGGCGAGGCGCTTCGCCTCTCCGCGCATGCCCTCAAGGGACCGATCGCCACCGTCGGAGGCTTTGCCGGGCGGGACGCGGCGGCCGCACTCGAGCGTTTGGGCCAAGCGCGCCAGTTCGAGGAAGCATCGCAGGCGTTTGCCGAGCTTCAGAGGCAACTGAATCTGTTAGAAAAGGAGCTGGTGTCTGCGGGCCTCACCAAAGGAAAGGCGCTGATCAAAAAGCAGAAGGCAAAAGGAAAAACGTCAGTGAGGCGACGCCGAACATGAAAAAGATCCTCGTGGTGGACGACGACCGCGTGACCGCGCATGTCCTGCGCAAAGCGCTGGTCGCGGACGGGTTCTCGGCAACCGTAGTGCGGGACGGCATCGAGGCACTCGAGGCGCTCCGCACCAAACGCTTCGACCTTCTGCTCCTCGATGTGTGGATGCCGCGGATGAACGGGCTCGAGGTGTTGGCCGAGCTGCGTTCGCGCAATGTGAACACCCGGGTCGTTGTCATGACGTCGGACGACACGCCGGAAACCGTGTTGAAGGCGGTGCGCGACCAGGCATTCAGGTACGTGCACAAACCGATCGCGCCGCCGGAGCTCATCCAGACCGTTCGGGAGGCGCTCGCCGCTCCCGAATCACGGCCGATCGATGTGGTCTCTGCCAAACCCGAATGGGTAGAGCTCGTGGTGCCCTGTTCACACGAAGCGGCCGAACGCATTCAAGCGGTGATGGCGCAGCTCGACGCGAAACTCGATCCCAAGATTCGGGAGCGATTGGCAGTCGTTTTCCGTGAGCTGCTGATGAACGCCATCGAGTGGGGCGGACAGCTTGATCCGAATCGCACCGTGCGGATCGCCTGCCTTCGGACGCCACGCATGTTGATGTATCGCATCGCCGATCCAGGCCCCGGGTTCAATTTCGACGAGCTCTCACACGCAGCCATCGGGCAGTCGTCCGACGATCCCATCGCGCACATGGCGGTTCGCGAGGAGAAGGGCATCCGGCCCGGCGGCTTCGGCCTCTTGATGGTGAAGGAGATCGCCGACGAGCTGATCTACAACGAGAAGCGGAACGAGGTCGTGTTCGTGAAGTATCTCGCCGCGCCGGCCTAGGCTCCGCCTTGTGCCTTCTGCCATGTGCCTTCTGCCTTGTGCCTTCTGCCTTGTGCCTTCTGCCTTGTGCCTTCTGCCTTGTGCCTTCTGCCTTCTGCCTTCTGCCTTGTGCCTTCTGCCATGTGCCTTCCCCAGGCGACACCCGTCCACTGCTGACCACAGGCGGTCGGCCGAAATCTGCGGGGAGTCGCGAGAAATCGGCCGA
Source organism: uncultured Acidobacteriota bacterium (assembly GCA_963773045.1). GTDB lineage: Bacteria > Acidobacteriota > Vicinamibacteria > Vicinamibacterales > UBA2999 > 12-FULL-67-14b. The sequence continues at coordinate 234,787 of CAVYZT010000009.1, forward strand.
AAGTGTGATGTATTGGACGAGTTGCCCGTCGCGATTGACGGCAAGCCTTTTGCCATAAGGACCGGCAGGTCATTCCATGCCACACGCCGCGGGTCCGGACGTTTATTCCCCCAGCGAGATTGCCGCCGCGGCAGGAACGACCGAGGCTCGTGTCGAGTCGCTGATCGCGCGAGGTGAGATCCGGTCGGTTGGCGCGCTCGCCGGTCGTGGCGACGCGGCGTCCTACGTCGGGCACGCCGAAGCGGTCCGCGCGGTCCGCGCGCTCCGAAGCGGGTCCAACGTCGCCGTCCCCGACGAGCTTGGACTCGGACGCGAGCTGCTTTCCGATCGAGTGTCCAAGAACCGTTCGGGGACGATGCCGTTCGTGGTTTCGACGAGCCTCCACGCGATCGTCGCGGCGACGATTCTGATCATCGCCAGCCTCGGGCTGGCTTCGGCTGACGAGCCGACGCTGCCGATCGAGAACCCGGATCCGATTCGACTCGTCTTTCTCGCCATTCCCGGGCCGGGCGGAGGCGGGGGTGGCGGCGGCCTCAGGGTGCCAAAGCCGCCGCCCAAGGCCGAACGGAAAGGTCCGGAAAAGATCAGCAGCCCGCTGCCCGCGCGGGAACTGCCGCCGCCGATTCGTCCCGTCCCGAAGCCGCCTGAGCCGCCCAAGCCGCTCGAAGCCAAGCAGCTTCCGCCGGTGATGGCGCCGATCGTCACCAAGCCAGCAGAGACGCGTGACGTCGAAGGTGTGCTGGCCAAGGTGCCAGAGGCGCCGCCAAGTCCCGGTCCCGGCAGCGGCGGGAGCGTCGGCTCAGGGAAAGGCACTGGAATTGGCCAGGGCGATGGCCCCGGAATTGGCGACGGCTCCGGTGGCGGCACGGGCGGTGGACCGTATCGTCCCGGCAGCGGGGTCGAGCCGCCGCGCCTGTTGCGCGAAGTGAAGGCCGACTATTCAGATGATGCGCGCCGCGCCAACATCGAGGGCGAGGTCCTGTTGGAGATCGTCGTGCGAAGCAATGGTTCGGTCGGCGACGTGAAGGTCTTGCGAGGCCTTCGCGGAGGACTGAACGAGCGGGCGATTGACGCCGTTCGTCAATGGCGATTCGCGCCGGCGCGCATGAAAGGCACACCGGTGGATGTCGTCGTCGAAGTGGGAGTGGAGTTCAGGCTGAGGTAGCCCTTCGACTCGCCGCCCGCGCCAGACGCGCGGCGACTTGCTCAGGGCAAGGGCGAGCTGCGAACGGCGAACTGCGAATTGCGAACGGCGAACATATGGAAACCACATTGCTGATCGTGACCGCCTTGTCGCTGATCGTCGCGCTGGCGATGAGCGTCACGGCGTGGCGTCTGAACCGTGACGAGCGGCGGCGGAGCGCCGCTCGGGTCGCCGCACTGTCGGCCGCAGCCGGCGTCTCCCTCTTGCAGGCAGCGCCGGCGCGAAGTCGAGAGGCGGAGTCGCCGAAGGCGCCGTGGGCCCGGTCGCCGCGGGTGGCCTTGCGGGATTTCGACGATCGGTTGAATCCGCCGGTGATCGACACACCAGACCAGCCTTCGCCAAGGCCAAGGCGGTCCGCCGAGGTGTTGGACGCGAACGCGGAAGGTTGGTCGCCACGGACCGAAGCCTTCCCGCCACGAACCGACGTCGATGTCGCTTCACGTCCGATTCTCGGTTCGACCGAGGCACCGCAGGCAAGCCGCGGGCGGCAGCGTGGCCTGGCGGCAGCCGCAGCCGTGCTGTTCGTGGTGATGCTCGGCGGAGTCGCTTGGGTGATGGCTGGGCGGGAGCCGAGTGCGGCGTCGGCCGCCGCCTCGAGCGCGCCGCTCGAGCTGGTGGCGCTTCGTCACGAACGGCAATCGTCGAAGCTCGCGGTCTCGGGTCTGGTTCGCAATCCGGCCGCCGGCCATCCGATCGATCGTCTGTCGGCAGTTGTCTTCCTGTTCGATCAACAGGGGACATTTGTGACGAGCGCCAAAGCGCCCGTGGATTTCATGCGTCTCGGATCGGGCGATGAATCGCCCTTCGTGATTGCGGTCGATGCGCCGGCGACGATCGCGCGATATCGCGTCAGCTTCCGCACCGATCAGGGGATCGTGCCGCATGTCGATCGCCGCGGCGCCTCGCCAATTGCCGCGCAAGCCGAGCAAGCGGCGGGCGTTCAGGTGAAGTAGGAACTATGGAAAGACACACACGGCAACCAGCAGACGGCAACCGGCATCCGGCAACCGGTATCCGGCGACCGGCATTCAGCAAACGGCAAGTGTTGCTCGCGGCGATTACGGGCCTGTTGGCTCTCGCATCGACACAACCGTTTGCTCAACAGCAGCCGGAGGGCTTCCGCTTCAAGAGCGGCATCGAGTTGATCAACGTGTCAGCGACGGTGACGGATCGAACCGGGCGCTTCGCCTCTGGATTGACCAAAGAAGACTTTCTCGTGTGGGAAGACGGTAAGCCGGTTGAGGTGACGCACTTCAGTGCGGAGCGATCGCCGGTCAGCCTCGGCATCGTCCTGGATACCAGCGGCAGCATGCAGGGCGAGAAGTGGTCGGCGGCGGTGAGCGCCATCGACAGCTTCCTGCAGCAGTTGTCCGACGAGCAGGACGAGATGTTTCTGTACCGGTTCAGCGCCGTTGCCGAGCTCGTGTCGGACTGGACCAGCGATCGGCGCCGGGTGAGCTGGACCCTGGGCCGCATTCATCCCAACGGCGGCACCGCGATGTACGACGCGGCGTCCGAAGCCGTGCCGATGGCGCAGAGCGGGCGGAATCGCAAGAAGGCCGTGGTGATCATCTCCGATGGCAACGACACTAGCAGTCGGGTCGGCGTCTCGGAGGTGAAGCGGATCGTGCGGGAGACCGAGGTCCTCGTCTACGCCGTCGGCATCGACGGGAACGCCGAGCCCACGTTCCGTGGTCGGCCCACGCCGCCAATTCAGCAGCCGCGCATTCCAATTCCGTTTCCGTTTCCTGGCGGACGCCGCGGTGGTTATCCCCCACCGCCCCAATATCCACCAGGGGGCGGTTCATCGGGCGGCGTCTTCGGCAACCCCAACGATCGCGTGAACGTGGCGGCACTGCGGGAGATCACCGACGACAGCGGCGGCCGCACCGAGATCGTCCGCGACACGCGAGACCTCGATCCTGCGGTGAGCAGCATCGCCGACGAGCTGAGCAAGCAGTACTACCTCGGCTACCCGAGCCCCGGCTTGAAGGACGGCCGCTGGCACACCATTCGAGTCGAGCTCAAAGATCCTTCCCTGAAAGTCCGTGCCAGAAAGGGCTACACCGCCTCGAGTTAGGCCAGGCGCGGCTTCGCCGCGTGGGCTCGCTCGCTTCGCTCGCCCGTGAGCGAATCGCCTCGCGATTCGGGTGCTGCCGGCCGCCTCGTGGATCGCATTCCGAACCAACCGTAAGCCCGCACGAAGTGCCTACCGAACGAAGAGAGGCTTGTCGAAGGCCTGGCCATATTGGCTGCCACCTGGAGAGGTCGAAAAGCCCTGGCATACGGTTCGCAGTATCCGGGGTGGTGTGGGGAGGTTCCACAAAATGATTAGCAAGCTTGCTTCCTGGGTTGTCGCAGCCGGTCTGGTGTTCGGGTCGGCGCAAGCGTTCGCGCAGAGCGAACGAAAAGATCTTCAAGTGTTCAATGACATCTCGGATCAGGTGAACCGCTATACGCAGTTCACGATCTTCGACAGCATCTCGGCCTCGGTCGATCAGGGCCGCGTCGAGCTGACCGGCTGGGTGACGATGCCGTACAAACGGGACGACATCGAAAGGCGCATTCGCAAGGTGGACGGCGTCCTCGTGGTCGACAACAAGGTCGAGGTGCTGCCGGTCTCGCAATTCGACGACGAGCTGCGATTCCGAATCGCACGCGCGATCTACGGCCACTCGCTCTTCTGGAATTACGCGAACATGGCCAACCCGCCGATTCACGTCGTCGTCAATCGCGGCCGGGTCACGCTCGAGGGCGTCGTGCAAAGCAACGTGGATCGCATGGTGGCGCGCTCTCTCGCCTCTGGATTTGGCGCCTTCGAGGTGAAGAACGAGCTGAAGACCGACGCGGAGGTTCGGGAATCCCTCGAGGGAAAATCCAGCAGCTGACGCTTCTGCGGAGGCCCACTAGACGACGCGGCGGGTAGAGAGCTCAGAGACTCACGAGGACATACGGGCCACAGAGACACCGAGACACAGAGTTCAGCCTTTCAAAATGGCTTCTCTGTGTCTTTGTGTCTCTGTTGCCAGTACGTAATCAAGTGACGGCCCGCCCACGCCGTCGCAGCATCCAGATGAACCCCGCGAACGTCGCCGCGACCAGCACGATCATCAATCCGAACAGCGACAACGTCCGGAACAGGATCGATTGCGGCTCCATCCGTGCCTGAATATCCACCGGAACGCCCTTCATCCGATCGGCAAGCGGCTGCTCCCACACGATGATGTTGCCCCGCTCGATCGATCCTGATGGAGCGTTGTGGAACGTCACCCGGCTGGGCAGATGCAGCTTGAAGGCAACGCGCTCGCGCCCGGTCCAGCCCACGTCGCCTACGTCTTTCGCGGCCGGGGCATTGACGACTTGCGTGTACGCGATCGCGCCCGGCTGCACGTCGAATCGATAGGTCGACCAGGCAAAGGCGGGCGACTGATTGAGCCGGCGGATGTCCGGCACATCGATGCGCACATGCAGGTAGCGCCGCCGGTCGCGTCGCGACAAGGTCACGCTGGCCACCTTCGAGACTGGACTGTCGAACCCGCTGCTCACGAGCGCACGGTCGAGCCTCGCCGTTGGATCGAGTGGGAGTGCGGCGCCACGCAGCGCCACCAGCGCCGGTGCCGCCGCGTTCACATAAACCGTGGCCGATCCGTCGAGCGCCAGATAGATGTCTTCTTCGTATTCGTACTTCCGCGAGAGCACGCCGCTGCAATCGATCGCTGTCGCAATCGCCGCCAGCAGCGCCATCGCAGCCGCGAGACGCACGGTACGAATGATATACTCACGCCCCTTCCATGCCGGCTGCTCCAACGCTCTTCCTGATTGACGGCAGCAATCAGATGTATCGCGCCTATCACGCGATCCGAGGATTGACCGGGCCCGACGGACGATCGACCAACGCGGTGTACGGCTTCGTGACGATGCTGCGCAAGCTGATCGCCGATCATCGTCCCGAGTTCATCGCCGCCTCGTTCGATCTGCCCGCCGAAACCTTTCGCTCGAAGCTGACGGCGGACTACAAAGCCAATCGCACGCCGATGCCCGGCGACCTCGCCGAGCAGATTCCCTGGGTGTTCGAGGCGTGTGAAGCGCTCGGCGTTCCTATCTTCACCGCCGAGGGCTTCGAGGCCGATGACGTGATCGGTACGTTGGCGAGAAAAGCTGCCGCACAGGGCTTTCAAGTGGCGATCGTCACCGGCGACAAGGACTTCTTTCAACTCGTGGGCGATGGCATTCGCGTCTACAACCCGCGCGACGAAGGGGCCTGGTTCGACGAGGCTGGCGTCCGGGAAAAGCTCAGCGTCACGCCGTCACAGGTCGTGGATGTGATGGCCCTGATGGGCGACACCATCGACAACATCAAAGGGGTACCGGGCATTGGCGAGAAGGGCGCCGCTACTCTGATTGCGACCTATGGCTCTCTCGACGAGCTGCTCGCGCGAGCCGACGAGGTTCCGCAAAAGAAGTATCGCGAAGCCCTGAAGGCGAACGCCGATCAAGCGCGCCAGAGTCGAGAGCTGGCCACGATTCGAACCGACGTGGCAGTGGACTTCGAATCAGAGAGGTTCCGGTACCAAGGCCCGTCGCGCGAGCGCTGCTACGCGTTGTTTTCGCGGCTGATCTTTCGCACGCTGGCGCCGGAGTTTGCGCCGACCGCCGACTCCATCGTCAAGGACTACGCGATCGTTGCGTCGATGGATGAGCTGCGGGAGCTGGTCGGTTCGATCAAGCGTGCCGGCCGAGTGGCGGTCAAGGTCATCACCGATGGAACCGCGCCGGTTCGAGCCTCGATCGTCGGAATCGCGTTGTCACTCGAGCCTCGGCACGCGCGCTATGTCGCGCTGGGGCACGAGGGCTTCGCCGCCGGCGCCTCGCTCCATCGACACGAGGCGCTCGAGCGGCTCGGCTCTGTCCTTGCCGACCCGAGCGTCGAGAAAGTCGCGCACGATTTCAAAGCCGAGATGATCGTGCTCGGCCGTCACGGCGTGTCGATCGCGCCGGTAGGCCTCGACACGATGATCGCCAGCTATCTGTTCGACGCCAACCGGTCGAACCACGACCTCGAGCCGGTGGCGTTGGACATGGTCGGCTACAAGGCGCTCACCGAGGAGGACGTACGCGGCAAGGGAACCAAGGCGCTGCTCTTCTCACAAGTGCCGGTTGAGGGCGTCCTCGATTTTGCCGGAGAGCGCGCCGATCTGACCGGACAGCTGGCCACTCATTTCGCGCCCGTGCTGGCGCGCGAGCAGCTTGATTCGGTCTATCGAGACCTGGAGCGGCCGCTGATTCCGATTCTGGCTGAGCTCGAGCGGACCGGGGTTCGGGTCGATACTCGCGCGCTCAGCGCGCAGTCGGCCATCGTCGAGCGCGAGATGCAGGATCTCAGCCGCGAGATCTATCGACTGGCCGACGGAGAGTTCAACATCAACTCGCCAAAGCAGCTGGCCGAGGTGCTCTTCGAGAAGCTCCGGCTGCCGATTCTGAAGAAGACCGGCACGACTCGGACGGCGTCAACCGGCGTCGAGGTGCTCGAGGAGCTGGCGGTTCAACACGAGCTGCCGAAGCTCATCCTTCAGTGGCGCGGCCTGGCAAAGCTGAAGGGCACGTATATCGACGCGCTGCCCACGCTGGTCAACCCGGAGACCGGCCGCGTCCACACCCAATTCAATCAGGCGGTAGCCGCCACGGGGCGATTGAGCAGCAGCGATCCCAATCTCCAGAACATCCCGATTCGAACCGAGATCGGTCGAGAGATTCGCCGCGCTTTCATCGCCGAGCCCGGCCATGTCCTGGTCTCTGCCGACTACTCTCAGATCGAGCTGCGGGTCCTGGCGCACCTGTCAGGAGATGAAACCCTGATCGCCGCCTTTGAACGGGGCGACGACATTCACGATCAGACGGCGACGAAGGTGTTCGGCGAGCACAGCGGGCTCAGCGTTCACGAGCTGCGACGGCGCGCCAAGATCATCAACTACGCCCTGCTCTACGGGAAGACGGCGTTCACGCTCGCCAAAGACATCGGCGTCACCCAGCAGGCCGCGCAGCAGTTCATCGACGCCTACTTTGCCGGCTTCCCGCGCGTTCGCGGCTTCATCGATCAGACGCTCGACGACGCACGCAAGACCGGCGTCGTCAAGACGATGTTCGGCCGCCGCCGGGGTGTGCCCGAAATCACCAGCCGCAACGGATCGATTCGATCGGCGGCCGAGCGCATCGCGGTGAACATGCCGATCCAGGGGACGGCGGCCGACATTCTCAAGCTGGCCATGATCCAGGTCCACGAAGCGCTGCAAGCCACACATCCGCAAGCGCGCATGATTCTCACTGTTCACGACGAGCTGCTCTTCGAATCGCCGCTGGACGAAGCCGACGACGTGTCAGCGCTCGTGCGCGCCAAGATGGCAGCCGCCGTGCGACTTCGCGTCCCGCTCGACGTCGATGTGGGCGTTGGGGAGAACTGGAAAGAAGCGAAGAGCTAGCCTGGCATTCTGAGATTCATGTCCATTCGCGCCGCCAACTCGGCGAAGGCCGGCGTCGGGCCCTTCCATTCGAGTTCGTCAACCGATTTGAACAGCGGAATATTGGTGCGAAGGGTTGCGAGATCGCGGAACAGCAAGGCCAGGTGACGCTCGCGATCGAGCGTGGCCGCGAGCGCGCTGGCCCTCGTCGCATTGACCTTCCACTCGCGCCAGTCGGCCGGAATCGCTTCCAGATGTCCGAACTTCGCCAGCACCGCGGACGCGGATTTCGCGCCCCAGCCGGCAAGACCCGGATATCCGTCCGAGCTGTCGCCCACCAGCGCGAGGTAGTCCGGGATTGAGGCCGGCGGGACGCCAAACTTCGCGATCACGCCGGCTTCGTCACGAATCGTCCTCGCCCGGCGATCCATCTGGACGACGCGCGTTCCGCGCACTGACTGGGCTAGATCCTTGTCGGGCGTGCAGATGATCACCCGCTCCACACGCGGGTCCCGCGAAGCCACCTCCGCCGCCGCCGCCAACGCATCGTCAGCTTCGTACTCCACCATCGGCCAGACGACCATGCCGAGCGCCGCAGCCGCCTCTTCGAGGAGCGGAAACTGCGAATAGAGCGCCGGGTCGATGCCCGCGCCGGTTTTGTAGCCAGGCCAAAGGTCGTTGCGAAACGACTCGATGATCTGATCGGTCGCGATGCCCAGATGCGTCGTGCCCGCTTGAATCATCCCGAGCAGTGAGATCAGCACCCCGCGAACCGCGCCGACTTCCCGGCCGACCCGATCCTTGAGCGGCGGCACCGCGTAGAAGTGGCGGAACAGCTCGTACGTGCCGTCGATGAGGGAGACGTCCAGGCAGGGACTCCGGGGAAGCTACTTCCAGCGCTGCTTGATGAGCTCCCACTCGGCGCGAAGCTCGGAGGTTTCCTGATCGCGTCGATCGAGTGGGACTAGGCGGGCACGATCGGGAATGATGCCTTCGAGCACCAGCTTGTCGAGATCAGCGCGCAGCGTCGCCGCACGCATGCCGGCCATGCGGGCCCGAACCCAACTTGCTATCGCCGCGTCCCAAGCAGCCACCGGCTCGCCCGATCCGCGCGCGGCCACCACGATCCAGTAGCCGGCCGCGCCGGAGCCCGGATTGTCCGCGAGTTCCTCGGCCATGCGATCGCCGAGACGGGCGAACACCGCCGGCCGCCGATCGCGCTCGAGATTCTCGGCGTACCGTTCGATCGCGCTGCCCCACCAATCGAGCATGGCCTCGAGCGGCGCCGGCCCGATCGATTTCGCGCTCGCCAGACCGCTCTCGAATAGACGGGCCGCGGCGCCGTAGTCGTCTTGCAGAAACAGCGCCTCTCCGAGCGCCATCAGGAAGTCGACACGATCGCGTGGCTCCAGATCATCGGAGATCACATTGCCCAGAGCCGTACGGGCGGTTGCAAGGTCGGCCGGGTCCGCGCGTTCGCGGAAGCGTTCGAGGTGGGCTCGCGCCAGCACGACGGTCGCGGCGTTGGCTGTCGTCGGCGTTTTCAGCGCGACCCCGGCCGCTTCGATCGCCTGATCGAACTGGCGCTGGTTGTAGAGCGATCGGGCTCGAGCCAGATCGGCGCGGGTCGCCTCGGCGGACGTCGACACGACGACGGCGATCAGTAGTGCAGAGTACGGTGCGTCTCTTGCGGACCGGCGCCACGGCGCGATCGTAGCACGCTGTACAATGTCGGATTGGATGACCGATCCGGTGATTGTGCCGCGCGCCGAGCACTCGATTTCGCGTCGAGCCATCGACTCGGACGCGTTGAAGGTGCTCTACCGGTTGCACGAGGCGGGTCACACGGCGTACCTCGTGGGCGGCAGCGTAAGGGACCTGTTGCTCGACCGGCGGCCGAAAGACTTCGATATCGGCACCTCGGCGCATCCCTATCAAATCAAGAAACTGTTCCGGAACTGCTGGATCATCGGCCGGCGGTTTCGCCTGGCGCACGTGCGGTTCGGCACGAAGACGATCGAGGTGGCGACGTTCCGCCGGCATCTTCCGGCCGGATCGGAAAACGAGCCCGCCGATCCTGCGCCGGCTCATCACGATCGGGCCGACGACTCGCCGCATGCCTCGCCGCGGCGGTCTGACCATCGCGACGACCACGACGGCGGCCTGAAACACGACAACACGTTCGGCACGCCGGAAGAAGACGCGTTTCGTCGCGACTTCACGATCAACGCGCTCTTCTATGACATCGCCACCTTTTCGATCATCGACTATGTAGGCGGGCTGCAGGATCTCAGAGAAGGCGTGGTGCGATCGATCGGCGATCCGCACGAACGCTTCCAGGAAGATCCGGTGCGGATGATGCGGGCCATCGTGATGGCCTCGCGTCTGGGCTTCCGCCTCGACTCGCCGGTCGTCGATGGGATCGCGCGCTTTCGTTCGCTGATGACGGCCGCGGCACCGGCCAGGTTGATCGAGGAGTACTACAAGGTGCTGCGATCCGGCGCGGCGGAGCCGACGTTCAGCGCAATGGCGGAGCATCGCCTGCTCGAGCCCATCACCCCCGAGCTGCAGCGCAGCGCCAACCAGCCGGCGGTGCGTGACGCGCTGGCAGCGCTCGACGCCTATCGCGGCAAGTACGACGTCGCACCAAACACCCTCACCAACGCCATCCTGCTGGGAACGCTCCTCGTGCCGCTCGGTCTCATGCCGCGGCGAGACCACTTGTCGCGATGGTCCGACGATGGAGACGGCGAAGCGGCAGAGGACCAGGGCCGGCTCAGGCGGCGGCGGCCTCCCAAGGAGCCCATTCTCAAGATCGGCACGCTCCCGATCGCTCGGCGGGACACGGAGCGGCTACGCCAGGTGCTTGCGTTTCAACGACGCCTGTCCGATCTCGAGATGTCGGCGCGCGCCAAGCGCAGTTTGGTGAATCGATCTTCGTTCCACGACGCCATGACGTGGATTGAAATCCACGGCAACAGTCCAGGGGTCCTGGAGCACTGGCGCGGTTTCATCGAGGCGCTCGGGCCCGAGGCCTTCGAGCGCGGCGCCGCCACGGCTGAAGCCCCGGCCGACAGCGACACCGCGACAGCGAACGGAAGGCGGCGCCGCGGCCGAAGGCGCCGGGGCGGACGGCGGCGCTTCAACCGCCCCCCTGATACGTAATCCTTCGCGCCCTCCGTGGTTACCCGTTGCGTCGCTCGAACTCCTTCATGAAGGCGACGAGCGCATCCACGCCCTCTTCCGGGAACGCGTTGTAGATTGACGCGCGCATGCCGCCAACCAATCGATGGCCTTTCAAGCCGTCGAGGCCCGCGGCGGTCGACTCCTTGACGAACTTCTTCTCGAGCTCTTCGGTGGCCAGCCTGAATGTGATGTTCATGCGCGACCGGTCGGCCTTCGCGGCCGTGCCGCGGTAGAAGCCGGTGCGATCGATCTCGGCGTAGAGCTTGCCGGCTTTGCGCTGATTGCGCGCGCCCATCGCGTCGAGACCGCCCTGGCTCAGGGACCACTTCATGACCAGCCCCATCAGATAGATGCCAAAGCACGGCGGCGTGTTGTACATCGAGCCGTTCTCGGCTTGAACGGCGTAGCTCAGCATCGAGTGAAGTGACTTCGGCGATCGTGCCAGGAGGTCCTCGCGCACGATGACCAGCGTCACGCCCGAGGGGCCAAGATTCTTCTGCGCGCCGGCGTAGACGAGGCCGTACTTCGCGATATCGATCGGCTTGCTGAAGATGTTCGACGAGACGTCGCCAACCAGCGGAACGTCACCGACGTTGGGCTCGTGGAACCACTCCGTGCCGAACAACGTGTTGTTCGTGGTCATGTGCACATACGCGGCGTTCGGCGTCAGGTTCAGCTCTTCCTGGCTGGGAAGACGCGAGAACTTCTCGCCTTCGGTCGAGGCCGCGATATGCACGGTGCCCACGCGCTGCGCTTCCTTCACCGCCTTCTGCGCCCAGCCGCCAGTGACGATGTAATCGGCCGTGCCGCCCGGAGCCAGAAAGTTGAGCGGCACCATCGAAAACTGCAGCGATGCGCCACCTTGGAGGAACAGCGCCTTGTAGTTGGCTGGAAGCCTGCCGAGCGTGCGGACATTGGCCTCGGTCGTCGCCAGGATGTCCTCGAAGGTCTTCGATCGATGGCTGAGCTCCAGCACCGACATCCCGACCCCAGGAAGGGCTACCAGGTCGCGCTGGGCTTCCTCGAGAACCGCGACAGGCAGTATTGCAGGACCGGCAGAGAAGTTATGAATGCGATGAACGGTCGTTGACATAGCGTTAATCAGATGCTTTCAGAGGAACACGGAAACGGATGAGATGTTCGTACGCAAAGGTTCTAATTTTATATGCCTTCTGTGGTTTCGTGCTTCAGTGGTTCCGTCACGCTTGTTGATCACGATCAAATAAGGTGTGAGAGCAAGCCGTCGCGCAGCTTGGGCTCGAACCACGTCGATTTCGGCGGCATGATGCCGCCGGCGTCGGCAATTCGCATCAGGTCGTCGACCGAGACCGGGAAGAGGGAGAACGCGACGGCGAATTGGCCGGAATTCACGAGCCGCTCGAGCTCGGCGGCGCCCCGAATGCCGCCGACGAAATCGATCCGCTTGTCGGTACGCACATCGTGAATGCCGAGGATTGGAGACAAGACTTCGTCTTGAAGCCTGCTGACGTCCAAGCCCGACGGAGAGTCGGCGGCCGTCGGGCTGGTCTCGCCGAAGCTCAGGGGTTCTGGGAGCGAGAGCTGACGAGCTGTCGCAAAACTCCCACTCCACCACTCTCCGTCCAGATACATCCCGATCTCGCCTTTCTGACGGGGTGAGGCTGAGCCATCTTTCTTGACGTTCAGCCGGGTGGCGAGCCGATCCAGGAACTCCGACGTCGAGAGGCCGTTCAGATCGCGGACCACGCGGTGATACGGCAGCACCTGCATTTGATTGTCGGGAAAGGCCACCGCCAACACAGTGTCCCACTCGTGGAACGAGCCGTCCGCCATGCTCTCGCGCTCGCGGAGGACTCGACGCGCGCGTGCGGCACTGGCCGCCCGGTGATGGCCGTCGGCGATGTAAAGACTCGCAATCGGGCCAAACGCCGCCTCGAGGTGCTGATGCTCGCTGGAAGCCACGCGCCAGATCTCATGCCTGATCTGATCGCGAGCGACGAAGTCGAACAGTGGATCGCCGGTCATGACCCGCGCCACCACGGCATCGACTGCAGATGAAGCCTTGTATGTGAGAAACACGGGCCCGGTCTGCGCTCGAATCGCGATCATGTGACGCGTGCGGTCATCCTCCTTGTCTGGTCGCGTCTTTTCGTGCTTCTTGATCAGGTTGCGATCGTATTCCTCGATTGAAAAGCAGGCGGCGATCCCCGCCTGTACATGCGGCCCCATGGTCAAGCGATACACATACGAGCTCGGCTCGGCTTCGACGACCAACGGCGCAGCCAGGCGCAGCGTCGAAAAACTCTGCACCGCCTGCTGGTAAACCGCGTCGCTGTGCGGGTCTATGCCCGATGGCAAATCGATTTCTGGACGAGAGACGTGAAGAAAACTGATGGGGTTGCCTGCTGACAGCGCCCGGGCTTCTTCGGTGTTGACCACGTCATAAGGCACCGCTGCCACGCGAGCCGCCGCCTCAGGCGAAGGGCGTAATGCTGGGAAGGGATAAATGCGCGACATGAACCGTCAATTATAGGCTGCGCTCGGCAAACCTCTTGCAGCGCCCGACACTCAGGAGGCCCGATGACGCGATCTTCAGGTCGATTTGTCATCCGAGTGTCATTTTTACTTCCAGCTTTACTCCTTCTTGTCGCCGCCTCCGCTTCGGCCCAGCCGGGTGTTCGCGGCGGCGTGTCGATCGACCCCGACCAGGGGTATTTCGGCGTGCACTATGAAACCAGCGCCCTCATCGATCGATTGCATTTTCGGCCGAACGTCGAAGTCGGCCTCGGCGACGACGTGACTCATGTCGGTCTCAACATGGAATTCGTCTATAAGTTTCCACGCCGGCGTCGAGACTGGGGTCTCTACGCAGGTGGTGGACCGGCAGTGAACTTCTTTACGGCCAATAGCGACACCAACACCGAAGGCGGCCTGAATCTGATGCTCGGCGTCGAGCAGACGCGCGGGTTGATGTTCGAAGTGAAAGTCGGGGCATTCGGATCGCCCGACGTCAAGTTCGGCGTGGGGTGGACGTTTAGATAGGGAGCGAGCAGTCATTCGCACTTCGCTTTTCGCTTTTCGCTATTCGCGAAAACCCTCGAGCTATCTGCGAATCGCGATGGGCGAACAGCGAATGGCTGTTTCTCAGTTTGCGGAGCGGGATCGTGATGGCGCCAGCAATAAACCTAGCCAGCGATCCCGCTCCGCATTGAACATCGCCAGGAGCGTCGCCGGCACTGGTTCCCCGGCCGGCATGCCGCGATGTTCGGTGACGGGATTCGCATAGACGCCGTTCTTCCGCAAGCCGTAGTGCAGATGCGGGCCGGTCGCGAGTCCGGTCGCGCCAACCTTCCCGATCAGCTCTCCCTGGTCCACCCGCTGACCGGCGCGAACCGCCATCGACGACAGGTGCAAATACTCGCTCTCGTAGCCGTTCGGATGACGGACGCGAACGGTTCTGCCGCCACCCGAAGTCCATCCGGCCAACGCGACGATTCCAGGCGCAACGGAGATCACGGGCGCCCCTGTTGGAGCTTGGTAGTCCACACCGTGATGGGCGCGCGTGTAGTCAAGGATGGGATGCCGGCGGGCGTTCGAGAAGCGAGAGGTGATGCGCGGCTCGAACCTGAGCGGCGATTTCAAGAAGAAGCGCTTCAACGATCGCCCCTGCTCGTCGTAGTAGCCGGGCTTGCCGCCGTCTGGCGTAAAGCGCACGGCCCGAAGCTGGCGGCCTGCGTTCACGAACTCCGCTGCCAGAATCGCACCGTAACCGGCAAGAACGCCTTCGCGCGTCTGGCGCTCGACGACGACGCGGAAGCGATCCCCGGGTTGGAGGTCGGAATTGAAGTCCATCTCGCCGGAGAACACATCGGCCAATCCGAGCGCGAGCTCGATGCCCTCACCCGCCTTGTCGATCGACGCAGTGAGTGAGTTGGTCCGCCGATCGATAGTTCCCTCGACCGTCGTGACCGTCACCTCCTTCGGGATGCGCGCAATCGTGGTGAGGAAGCGGGGCGGCCCATCGAGATCCGCCCGTGTGACCTGCAGCCGCGAGTCGCCGTCGATCTCATACACAAACTGGCGGACTCGCCCGTCGATCAGCTGATCGACCTCGAAGGCCTGGCCGGATCGGAGACGCCGGACGTCGAAGGCGCTGCTGATCGCGGCCACGAGGGCCTCCGCGTCTGCCGGCTCCACGGCGAGGCCGTCGAGCATGCGGGCAAGGGTAGCGCCAGGCCGAACAACGCCGCTCAGCAAGTCGGCGTCCCGGCCGAGCACGACGTCGGCATCGTGGCGGGCCATCACGATGGGATCGGCGGCGGAGACGAATCGATACGCGCCCGACGCGGCAGCGCCGAGCAACAAGGCAACGGTGAGGAAGATCAGGGAACGCCGCATCCGCCAGGGTCGGGTAATGCTACGACAAGGCGGTGCCGATACTACAAAGATCTGCAAAGATCTGCGCACGGGGGCAGTACACGTTCCTGGACGGGTCGACGGTCCCAACTTGGGTGTGGAGTTACACTGCAGCTTCTGCTCGCTTGGGAGCGAGGCGGTTTCACTTCCCGGAGGATGAACATGGTGACGAGACGACGGCTGATGGTGCTGCCGGTGCTGTGTGCCGCGCTCTCCCTGACTGGCATCCTGAGCCTGTCGGCGCAGTCGGGCGAATCGATTGACCTCGGCGCGCTGCAGCGAATCAAGGAAGAGGGACTCGATCGTTCGAAGGTGATGGACACCACATGGTGGCTCACCGACATGTACGGACCGCGTCTGACCAACTCGCCACAGATGCGCGCGGCCGCCGATTGGACGGTGAAGAAGCTCAACGAGTGGGGCCTCGCCAACGTGAAGCAGGAGCCGTGGGGCGTCGAGTTCGGCCGCGGCTGGAGCAATCAGCGCACCGTCGTGCACGTGGTGAAACCCGAGCCGTGGCCGGTGATCGCGTACGCACGCGCCTGGACTCCGGGGACCAACGGCCCGGTGACAGCCGAGGCGATGCTGGCGCCAATGGCGAGCGAGGCAGATCTCGACAAGTACAAGGGCAAGCTCAAGGGCAAGATCGTCCTCACTCAGAATCCGCGCGAGGTGAAGCCGCTGTGGGACGCGCCGGCGACGCGGTTCACGGCCAAGGACCTCGACGATATGGCCATGCAGGAAATGCCGCGCGAACGCGGGCAGTTCAATCCCGCCGGCGCCAGAGCGTTCGCCGCCAAACGCAACGCGTTCCTGGTCGCCGAAGGCGCGGTCGCTGTCCTCGAGCCGGGGGCAGGAATGGGCGACAGCGGCAGCGTGCTCGTCGCGTCTGGCGGCTCACGCGACGCGAAGGACCCGCCGGTCCCGCCACAAGTGGCCGTCGCCACCGAACACTACAACCGCATCGCGCGGCTGCTCGCGCACGACGTCCCGGTCTCTCTCGAGGTTGATCTGCGCAGCACCTTTCACGACGGCGACCTCGGCATGTTCAACATCGTTGCCGAAATCCCCGGCACCGATAAGGCCGACGAGATCGTGATGCTCGGCGCGCACTTCGACTCGTGGCACGGCGGCACGGGCGCGACCGACAACGCCTCGGGGTCGGCGGTGATGATCGAAACCATGCGCATCCTCAAGCAGTCGGGCGTGAAGATGCGCCGCACGGTTCGTTTGGCCTTGTGGACCGGCGAGGAACAGGGACTGATCGGCTCGCGTGAGTACGTGAAGACCCACTTTGCCGATCCGGCAACGATGCAGTTGAAACCGGAGCACGCGAAGCTCGCGGGCTACTTCAACATGGACAACGGAACCGGCGCCTACCGCGGCGTCTATTTGCAGGGCAACGAGGCGGTCGCGCCGATCTTCAGGCAGTGGATCGCGGCGTTCGCCAATCTTGGAATGACGCATCTCACGATTCGCAACACTGGCGGGACCGATCACCTGTCGTACAACGCCGTCGGCTTGCCTGGCTTCCAGTTCATCCAGGATGACATTCAGTACGACACACGAACGCACCATACCAACCTCGACGTCTACGACCAGATCGTCGCGGCCGACATGATGAAGAACTCGGTCATCACGGCGGCGTTCGTCTACCAGACGGCGAATCGCGAGCAGATGCTGCCTCGAAAAGCCCTACCCAAGCCGTCGGCGCCAAGAACCGGCACGGCTCAGTAGAAGAAAGAAGAAAGAAGAGCGAAGAAAGAAAGGCGAAAGGGTTCACAATAAGGTCTCGTGAGTCCGCTTGAGGTCGTGCTGATACTCGGAGCCCTAGTCGCGGGGTTCGTTGCCGGTTGGCTGCTCGCGTCCAGGACCCGTCTTCGGCAGGAACAGGAGCTTCGCGATTCGTTCCAGGCGCTTGCGAGCCAGGCACTGCGGGCGAGCACCGATGAGTTCTTGAAGCTGGCCGATCAAAAGATCGGCAACGTCCACAAGGAAGCCGCAGCGGACCTCGGCAAACGCCAGCAGGCGCTCGACTCGCTGGTCTCCCCCATCAAGGACACGCTCTCGCAGCTTGGCACGACGCTGCAGGAGACCAATCGCCACCAGACCGCTGACTCGTCGAAACTGCAAACGCTGCTCGAACAGGTGGGACTGACGCAGCAGAAGCTGCGGCTGGAAACCGAAAACCTGGTCCGGGCGCTGCGATCGCCGGGCGTGCGCGGACGTTGGGGCGAAGTGCAGCTCAAGAGAGTCGTCGAGCTCGCCGGCATGCTCGAGCACTGCGACTTCGATGAGCAGCCGACCGCGATCGCAGACAGCGGCAGGCTCCGGCCCGATCTCACGGTGAAGCTGCCGGGCGGCCACACGATCGTCGTGGATGCCAAAACCCCGCTCGAAGCGTTCCTCGACGCGCAGGCGGCGACCGACGCCGGCGTGAGGAGCGGCAAGCTGGCCGACCACGTCCGGCAGGTGCGCGAGCACATCGCCAAGCTTGGCGCCAAGGGCTACTGGGATCAGTTCTCCTCCTCGCCCGACTTCGTCGTCCTGTTCCTGCCGACCGACGCGATTTTCCTCGGCGCGCTCGAGCAGGACGCGCAGCTCATCGAGTTCGGCGTCAGGGAGCGCGTGTTGATCGCCAGTCCGCTGACGCTGATCGCGCTGCTTCGCGCCGCCGCCCTCGGCTGGCGTCAGGAGCGGTTGACGATCAATGCAGAAGAGATCAGCCGGATCGGGCGCGAGCTCTACGATCGCGCGCGAACGTTTGCGGACAAGTTCGACGCGATCGGATCGCGTCTCGATAGCGCGGTGAAGGCTTACAACGACGCGGTTGGCAGCTACGACACGCGGGTGATGGTGTCGATGCGACGGTTCAAGGAACTGGGCGCGGCCACGGGTGACGACATTCCACCGGTGACGATCGTCGACAGCATGTCACGACCGCTCCAGAGCGCCAGCCAACAGGACCTCCTCGACGCCGCCGTCATCGAGGGCGAGGTCGAAGAGAGCCGCAAGTAGCGTCGCTGGTGCGCGCCAGGGTCTCCTGCGTTTCGTGCTGGGCCGGTATTATGGCTGCTTCGTGTCTGTGAGAAAGGCGTACGGAGGGACGGGCTCATGAGATCGATGCTGATGCTTGCACTTGTGGCGCTGGCGCTGGCGCCAACGCCGCTGACGGGACAGACCGCAGCAGCCAAGCCGGAGGCGATGTCGCTTTCGGGCAAGCCGCTGTATCCGCTGGCGGTCATTCCGAACAGAGCCAAGCTCGAGGCCGATCTCGCTGAAGCGGAAAAGAACTTCGCCGCGAACCCGAAGGATTTGGAAGCGGCCATCTGGCTCGGCCGCCGCCAAGCCTACCTGTGGCGCTATCAGGATGCGATCGTGACGTTCACCAAGGCGATGGCCGTGCATCCCGACACAGCCAAGCTCTATCGGCATCGCGGGCATCGCTACCTCACGACTCGTCAGCTGGCCAAGGCGCAAGCGGATTTCGAGACCGCCGCCGAGCTCATCAAGAACAAGCCGGATGAGGTCGAGCCCGATGGCGCACCAAACCCGTCGGGCATGCCGCGCAGCACGCTGCATTTCAATATCTGGTACCACCTCGGGCTCACCGACTACCTCCGCGGCAACTATGCGAAGGCCTACGCGGATTACGTCGAGTGCATGAAGGTCTCGAAGAACGACGACTCGATCGCCGCCACGAGCGATTGGATGTGGATGACGTTGATGCGTCTCAATCGAGGGGCCGAAGCCGCCAAGGTCCTCGAGCGCATTACGCCGAAGATGGACATCCTGGAGAACCAGTCGTACCACCGCCGGCTGCTGATGTACAAAGGCCTCGAGAAGCCGGAGGCGCTGCTCGACACCTCGACTTCGGACCCCACGACCATCGCGACCCAGGGCTACGGCGTCGGCAATTACTACTACGTGATGGGCGACACCAAGCGGGCGCGCGAGGTGTTCGAGAAAGTTACGGCGGGCACTGGTTGGAATGCGTTCGGCTACCTCGCGGCAGAGGCCGATCTCCTGCGAATCAAATAGTCCGCTCTCGGCTCTCGCCCTCGACAATTCAGCAGAGGACTGGCGGTTGGCTCTCTATCTGCCCTTCTTTCTGTTGTTCGTCTTCGCGTCCTTCGTGTCCTTCGTCTTCGTGTCCTTCGTGTTCGTGACCTTCGTGCCCTTCGTGTTCGTGACCTTCGTGTCCTTCGTGTTGGTGACCTTCGTGCCCTTCGTGGTCGTGACCTTCGTGCCCTTCGTGGTCAGGAACGGAGCGAGAACCGCCCCCAGATCTTCTCTCATCCATTCGGCCGCGCTGCCCTCCTGATAGTGTGCCCACGCCATCATCGAGCCCGCGAGCACGGCCTCGATGGTGCGGGCGAGCTGGCGCGGCCTGGTCTGGGGCGTGAGCTCCTTCGAGTCGGTCGCCGCTTCGATCAAGGCGATGAGCTCCGCTCGAGTCGAGCGCGCCTGCACTTCGAGGTGCTTGCGAAAGTCGGGATCGGTCAGATCGATTTGCAAGTACGAAAGGCTGCGGACCAGCGCGGCTGGAGACGCCGCCATCTGGGCGAGGCAATCGCTGTAGGCGCGAATCGCCGCCAGCGGTGATCGGGCAGCGGCCCTCAACCCCGCGAACATGTCCGCCGTGCCGCTCGAGTAGCGGCCCGACAGCGCCAGCAGCAGATCGCGCTTCGAGCCAAAGCGCTGGACCAGCGCTCCCGCGGTCAGGCCAGCCTCGGCGGCAATCGCCGCCAGCGTCAGCTCGCTGGGACTGAGCCGGGCCATGGCCCGGTACGTCGCCGCAAACACCTCGTCATCGCTCACCTTCCTCGGGCGTGCCATCTGAACCTTCCCGTCCCTTCGTACCTTGTCTTCGTACCCTTCGTACCCTTCGTGCCCTTCGTGCCCTTCGTGCCCTTCGTGCCCTTCGTGTGCTTCGTGTGCTTCGTGTGCTTCGTGTCCTTCGTGGTTGTTGACAGTTTATGAATGGCCGTTTAGTATCGTTTCTAAACAGGCGTTTAGTATAGCCGAGGAGGAAGGGATGCGAACGGTCACCTACGGCGGCGCGTGCAGCCTCGACGGGTTCTTCACCGCCAAGGATGGCGCGCTCGACTGGCTGCACTTCAGCAAGGACGTCGAGAGCTTCATGACCGGCTTCTGGAAGGAGCACGACACCATGCTCTTTGGCCGGAAGACGTGGGAGGCCGCGGGCCGCCAAGGAGGGGGCGGCTCCCCGACGATGAAGAGCTACGTGTTTTCGCGGACGCTGAAGTCGATCAAGCAGAAAGGCGTGGAGCTCGTCACCACCGACGCCGGCGAATTCGTCCGCCACCTCAAGGACGAGCCGGGCAAGGGCATCTGTGTCATGAGCGGCGGCAACTTCGCCGGGTCGCTCTTCGACGCCGGCGTCATCGACGAGGTCGGCCTCAACATTCACCCGATCCTCCTCGGATCGGGCGTGCCGGCGTTCGTCGATCCCGGAAGGCGTGTACCGCTCGAGCTGAAGGCGTGCCGCGAGATCGATGGCGGCTGTGTGCTCGTGACATATCGGGTGAAGCACTCAGCAATGCAGAAGGCAGAAGGCAAAAGGCAGAAATAAGAACTCTCGTTCCACCTTGTGCCTTGTGACTTGTGACTTCAAGAGGCCGAAGGCCGGACACTGATGCGATAGCCGGCCCACGTCATGAGCAAGCCGATGAGCTCGGTGACGTAGAGCACTTCCACGTGGCCCATGCGCGTCGCCGTGCCGCCGATGCCGGGCAGGATCGCGCCGATGGCGATGAGGACGTTGGCCCACATTCGATGCCGTGTGCTCGCGTTGCCGGCATAGCGAAGCGCCGAAATGATCGCGCCGCCGATCAGGAAGATCACGGCGTAGAGGTTCACGACCGGGCTGAAGTATCGCACCCACTGCCAGCCGAGGACCTGGCCCGACAGTCGATGCGGCTCGACCAATGCGTACTGAATCGGAGACAGGACGACGGCGATCGACGCGACCGACACGTACGACAGCAGCGCCACGGTCAGGGCGTGCGCAGTTTGTCTCGAAAGCAAGAGATAGACGGTGCCTTGCGCGAGAGGCGCACCGCCCAGCAGCGCCCCTGAGATGTACCACGCGCGAAAAATCGGCTCGCGCCACCCCACCAGCGTCGTCGTCGCCTCGGTGAAGGTGCCGACGCCGTAGGTCAGGATGCCGAGCGACCACCAGAGCAAGTGCAGGCGCTCCGGATGGGCGCGATAGCGGCGATAGATCTCCCACGCAAACGGCGCGCAGAGAGCGGTCGTCAGGATGGGAATGTAGTGAACGAATCGCGGCCCCGCATCAGCGCTCACTCACCACCCCGCTCCCTCCTCGCCTGCCTAGAAGGCGCCGACGTTCAAGCCAATCGTGAAGCTGCGTCCTCTCGCCGGCGCGAACTGAAACTGCTCGCGATAGAACGTATCGGCGAGATTTTCGATCGCAAACGTGATCGCAGCTCGATCCCGGCCTCGCGTCAGGTTGATTCCGCCGCCGACGCGCTGCACCGTGAATCCGTCGAGCGCCAGTAGATCCTGCGCGATCAGGAACGGCGAGTCGAGCAGGGTCTCGGCGACCCGAGTGACCTTGGCCTGACTCCGGACTCCGTAGTCCATCCACCAGCGACCGCTGCTATGGCTGAACCGCGCGGCGGCCTGGATTCGGAACGGCGTGATGTTGTCGAAGGGCGTGCCATCCAGCGAGCTGTTGTCGAGCGGATTCACCCCTTCGGTGATCGTGCCCCGGGTCATCGCGGTCGCGGCCGACAGCGTCAGCACACCGCGACGAAGCGCAATCGGCGCGTCGGCCGACAACTCGATGCCCGAGATGCGGACGTCCGCGTAGTTGGTCGCCTGCGCCAGCGGGCCCGAGGCGTTGGTGGCCACGACCAGGTCCTGAGCGATGAAGTCTTGATACTGATTCACGAAGAGGTAGGCGCCGCCAGATACCGCGCCGGCGTGAAACTTGGCGCCCGCGTCGAAGTTCACCCCGGTCTCGGGCTTCACCGTGACATTCGGCACGAGGCTGCCAACCGTTGCCGGCCCGGCAAACAGCATCTCTTCCAGATTCGGATGGCGGTAGCTGCGGCCGATGCGCACGAACGGGCTGACCCGGCCACCGGTATTCGCCACCAGTCCGACGTCACCGGTGAGCGCCTCCCGCGCGTACGAGGCGCCATTGGGATTGGGCAGCGTCGCTGGATCGATCGGCGGCGTCGCACCGGCCACGACCGACGCCACGCTGTAGCCGGGCGTCGCCTCGGTCACCACGGAGTAGAAATCGCCACGCAGTCCAGCAATCAGCGAGAGGTCAGGGCGAAGCCGCCACTCGTCCTGCGCGAAGACCGCGATATCGCGCAGGCTCGCGTCGGGAACCCGCACTGGGTTGGCAATCGATGCCGGCCCAAGCGCAACCGGCGATGGCAGCACGGCCGCCGCCGGGCCTCGGGCGCCCATTACGACCTGTCCCACGAGCGAGGTCATCGTGGCTGTCGTCCGCGAATCGCTGCTCCGATCGCGATACATGGTCAGACCGGTCGTCAACAGATGGTTCGAGGCTGGGACGAAGACGGCTTGCGCGTCCAGCCCTGGCGTCCAGACACGCTGCTCGGTGTTCGAGAGAATGTCCAGCCTCAGCACATTGATCGGGAAGAAGGTGACGGCCGTCGGCGCCGGAAACTGCACCGGGAGAGCATTCCGGAGCACGCGGGCCGTCCGCTGGTAGTACCCGTCAGCGACACATTGGCCAGCCAGGGCGTGATCGCTTGCGCCTCGTACCGGGCCGACACTTTGTCGAGATCGCTCTTGGGCAAAGAGGTGGCGTTGAAGAAGTACGGCGCGGCGAAATCGGGGAACCCGATATCTTTCATACGACGGGTTTGATAGCGCAGACGCAGGCTCTGCCGATCGTCGAGCTTGACCAGACCCGAGGCGTTCACGAAGTGACCGTTCGCCTCTGAGTTCAACACCTCATCGCTGGTTCGGACGTAGGGGGCGTTGAACGGATCCGGAAACGCGCCGAAGGCGAACCCGAAGTTGTCGTCGATCGTGTCGGCGCGATGCAGCTGGCCCGACGCAAAGAATGGCCGCGTGTCCTCGCTGTCGAAGGATCCGGCCTTGTAGTTGTCGTAGCGCTCGGCGCCGGCCTGGACGCGGGCCGCGAAGCGCGGCGTGGTCCCGCCAACCGTCAGCGACCCGCGAAGGCCGTTTTCGTTGGAGCTGTAGTAACCGTTGAAGCCGTAGAGGAACTGCGGAGCAGGCGTGAATCCGGGTTCGGTGGTGATGATATTGATGGTGCCGGCGAGCGCGTCGGACCCATACATCAGCGTCCCCGCGCCATTGACGATCTCGACTCGACGAATCGTCTCTGGCGCAATCAGTCCCACCTCGGCGCCGGTGCGGTCGGTGGCCTGGCGGGCGGTGTTCAGCCGTTCGCCGTCAACCAGCACGAGCAAACGCGTCGAGTCGAGGCCGCGGAGACGCGGGCGCACGCCAAAGGGACCGTTGCCAACCGGCTCCACGTTGACGGCTGAGGCAATCACATCGCCGGTCGACAGCGGATTCTGCGCTTCGATGGCGGCTGCGGGTATCGAATCGACGTGCAACGGAATCTGGCGCACTTCACGCTCGGCGCGAGCGGAGGTCACGCTCACCTCCGCGGTCATGCTGCCCAGCTCCAGTTGAATCGGAAGATCGATGGTCTGCTCGGCGCTCTCGATCACGACGGTTCTCGCGCTCTGCGAGAAACCCGCCCGCGTCGCGATCACGAGATACGTGCCAATGGCCGGCGTTTCCAGCCGGTAGCGGCCTTCCCGATCGGTTTCAACCGACGATTCCTGTCCGGTCGCGACGTCGCGGGCCACGACCCGAGTCGAGGGAAGCGACGCGCCGGTTACGTCCACAACGACGCCGGTGATCGTGGCGGCCTGAGCCGATGCGGCTGCGCAAGCCGCAACTGCGAATACGAGAACGCGAAATACGCACATGACAAGACACTCCGGGCGAGTCCCCAAGAAATTGATTGAAGGCAAAAGGCAGAAGGCAAAAGGCAGAACGCCAATTCGCCAGCGCTTTCTGCCTTGTGCCTTGTGCCTTCTGCCTTGACTTGCGGGCGGGTTGTTCAGGCGGCCCGCAGTGGCCCCTAGATGCGCGGAGGCGGACGAGGAGAAAACGGACGCCGTCGAGGATCAAGACGACGACGAAGCTCCGGCACTGCTGGTGCGAGCCGTAGAGTTGAACGGCGCTCGGACGCGCCGAGAAGCCAACTCAGGACCCAGAGGCCCAGCGCGAGCGATCCCGCCGTGGCCGTGATCTGAAGGACGGCGGTCGCAACCGCCTCCGGCAAAGCCAGCACACCGGATGGGTCGGCGGTCGCAGCGGCTACTGCCGGGCCGTGCAGCAATGCCGCAAGCACCCAGATGGCAATCCCTTTCCGGCTCAACTGCGATGCGCGCGAGCGGTAAAGGGCGGCAAGACCGGCGGCCAGGGCGGCGGCGACCAACCACCGCAACGCGAGACCCGGTTCGGTCAGCCGGCCATCGGCAATCTGCGTCGCCAGCAACCACCCGTGGAAACCCACGAGCGCCGCCCCGCTTAGACCGGTAGCAACCCGGATGGCGCGTCGGTAGCGTTCTATCCCCCGGAGCGAGGGAGCGGCGGCGGGCATCGGAGCATTCTATCCGACTCTTTCCTTCTTTCTTTCCCCAGGCTTCTTTCGTCCCCTGGGTGTCCTCAGCGGCCCGCTGAGCGGGTCCACTGGTGCAGGAGTCTTGCCCGCGACATCGTCTCTTGCCGATGGAGCCATTCGTCAACTGGCCATGGCAATCGCCACGTCCAATTCAGTTCGTCGACAACGGCAGGTGTGTTGATGCGATCGGTCCAGCCGAAGACGTCTTGCAGCGGCATGAGGGCAAGGTTGGATCCGGACTCGAGCAGATCGTGCAGCACCGCTTCTCGCTTCTCGTCGGTATCGCCTTCTTCCGTGGCTGCCAGCGGCTCGATATCGTGAGTGCCGGTCGTCGCCACAGAGAGCGGTGGATAGTCGCGCGGGTCGAGCAGCGGCTGACCCGGCAGATCCCACTCGCGTTCCCAGCGGAGCACTTTCATGCCCGGCAGGCGCAGACGCTTCATCGATTTGCGAACGAAGGCCGGAATCACGCCGAGATCTTCGGCGATGACCTCCGGCTGCCTCTGATTGGCGGCGGTGGCCTGACCCTGGTGATCCAAACGAAGAATGCCGACCAGCGATTCCCCAAGCTCGGTCTGCAGCGTTTCCTCGCCGGGCTCGAAGAAGGGCTCGATCGATTCGTCGATCGGTCGGATGTAGGTTCGGTACAGGCCCACAAGGTGATCGATGCGATAGCCGTCGAAGAGCGCCGCGTAGCGTTTCGCGCGCATGTTCATCCAGGCGAAGCGCTTGGCGGCCATCACCTCCCACCGCCACGGCGGCAGGCCCCAATCCTGTCCCGTCTCGCTGAACTCGTCAGGAGGAACTCCGATGGTCGCGTCGAACCGGAATTCGGGTTGCCGCGCCCAGACATCGGGGCTGTCGGCGGAGATCATGAACGGCAGATCGCCGAAGATTCTCGTCGGCCAGGCGCGGCGCTTCGCCTCGGCCCACTGCTCCGACGCCGACCACTGCAGGTACTTGTAGTAGGCGATCTCCGTCTCGAGATGCGTGCGCGCCTGGCTAATCGCCTCTGGATCTGCTCGCCGGAGCTTATCCGGCCACTCCTGCCATCGATGATCGGCAAAGTGCGAATGAAGCGCGCGAAAGGTCGCGTACTCCTCGAGCCACCAGGCTTCACGTCGCGTGAAGTCGCCGAACTGCATCGCGCGGGCGGAGCCGCGCTGCAGCTCCACTTGAACGAAGCGATCCCATGATCGGCGCAGCCAGCGGTTCTTCACGCGCCTGACATCGGCGTAGCGAATCCGCGGAGACTGGCGCAGGACCTCGAGTGCCGCACGGTCGGACGCGTCCAACGCGAGCTCGCCGCCCAGACCGGCGAAGTCCGGAAGATCAGCCATCGACAAATAGATCGGATCGAGGGCCATCGCCGTCATGGAGGAATACGGCGACCGTTCGATCGGCGGCATCTCGCCAACGGGCAGAATCTGCAGCACCGCCTGTCCCGCTTCCGCCGCCCAACGAGCGAAGCGCGCCAAGTCGGGAAACTCGCCGATGCCCCACCCGCGCGACGAGGCGAGGGAAAACAGGGGAACGTTCAGGCCGCTCTCACGGCGGGTCACGCGTGGACCCCTCGCGTCGCTCGCCGGAGCACGCGCTCAACCGCAGACGTGAATACCGCCGGCTCGACGAGCAGGCTCACAACCACGAACGCTTCACGGGCAAAGTCGAAGAAATAGCCTGGGTGTACGAGGACGCCATCACCCTTGAGGATGTCGATGACCAGCGATTCCTCGGCGGCGATCGATGGAATCTGAAGCACCGCCGACCAGCCGCCTTCGACGCGAAGCAGGTTCACCGACGGAAACGACTGGACGCGCTGCCGTAGCGCTTCGAGATTGCTTCTGATCCGTGCTTGAATCTGCTCACGAATCGCGGCGCCGCGCTCGATGAGCGCGGGCGCGGCGATCTGAACCGGCGTCGACACCGAGAGATAGGTGTCGGCCACGATCTCGTAACTCGACAGCGCCTCATCGACCGCATGGCTTGGGCCGCCAAACCCGATCCAGCCCAGCTTCACCTGCGGCAGGCCGGCGGATTTCGAGAGACCTCCCAGACTGGCCGTGAGCACTTCCGACTGGCCGAGCACCGAGGACGCGGCAGGGGCAGGATCCAAGGGATAGTCGGCAAACACTTCGTCGCCGATGAGCGCACAGCCGTGCCCGGCGCAGACCACTGTCAGCGCGGACAGATCGTCGCGGTGCAGAAACGATCCGGTCGGGTTGTTCGGAGACACGACGAGAATGGCGCGGACGCGAGGGCCGATCGCCCGCTCGATCGACGCCAGGTCGATGCGCCACGACCCGTGATACTCGAGATCGTAAGGTGTCGCGACAATCGACTCGAGGCACGTGAGATGTTCGAAGAGCGGATAGCTCGGCCGCGGCACCAGAACGGCGTCACCAGGGTCGCACCACAGCTTGAACAACAGCGCGTAGGCCTCGCTCGTGCTCGCGGTGATGGCGACACGGTCGGCCGACACCGCGATGCCCCGGCGACGGAAGTCTCCAGCCACGGCGGCTCGAGCCGGCCACAGGCCCAGCGGTTGCGGGTCGTAGCGCAACGCCTCGGGGTCGGCAAGCGTTGCCAGCAAATCCGGCGGATACACCAGACCGATACGTGTTGGATTCGACTCGGTGAGATCGACGATGGGCTGGCCGAGGCGCCGCAGCTCGGCGACCGCCCGCGCCAGCGAGTTGGGTTCGAGATTCGACGGCAGGCGCGTGGAGCGCATTTTAGGGCTGGTGAGGCGGGTCGGACAGGTGGGTCGGGTGGGACAACCGAGCTCTCGTTTCAGCGTCCGACGAGCTCGACGCGATCGATCACATCCCCTTCGAGAACGCCGTCCACAACGTCCATCCCTGCGACAACCGTGCCGAAGACCGTGTAGGTGTGGTCGAGCCTGGGTGAATCCACGAGGTTGACGAAGATCTGCGCGTCACCGGTGTCGCGGCCACGGGTGGAAATCCCGACGGTGCCGCGAAGATGCAACCCCACCTCGTCTCGCATATAGAGGGTGTCGCCGGCATACTCGTTGGCGCCGGGGCTGCCCCCTTGAATGACAAAGTTGGGCGCAACGCGGTGGAACGTGAGTCCGTTGTAGTAGCCTTCGCCGGCCCGCCGGGCGATGCGCGCGGCCGACAGCGGCGCCGCATCAACGTTCAAGGCGATGTCGAAGGACCTCCCGCCACTCATGAAGAACCGGAGCGACCGCCCGCGTAGTGAATCCACGGTGGCTGCAGTGACCCCGGGCGCAGGCAGCGGCTGCGGCGCCGCCGTTCTCGGCTGGTTTGTCCACGCGCTCAGGATCTCCGCCGCCTTCTCGGCGACACGGGGATCGAAGTCTCGAAGATACCCCTCGAGGTCGGTGGCGCGCGCGGTATCGCCGTACGCCTGAAGGCGATTGAGGATCGCCATTCGCGGATCGCGCGAGGTGTCCTTGTGCTCTTGCGTGATGCGGCCTAACGCGGTCAGCAGCGCGGGCGTGCCGCGAGCCGCGACGCTCGGCTCCGCCAGCGCGCGAGTCGCCGTGAGGATGAGCTGATAGTCCGGACGCGACAGATCCTCGATGGCGAGCGGAATCGCCTCCGGCCGCTTCAATTCGATGAGCGCCGTGAGCGCAGCCTCGCGGACGTTGTCGACCCGATCGCGGCCGAGCGTGTTGAGCGCACCGAGATCCGAGAGCACACCGGCCGCTCGAGCCGCGTACATCCGAACCTGCCAGACCGGATGCTCCACAAATCGCGGCAGTGCCTTCTGCGCCTGCGCTGGAGACTGCCGCGCGAGCGAAACGATAGCGTGAGCGGGCGCGTGCCAGGAACGAGGCGCATTGGAAAGAGTCTCGACGAGAGCCGTGATCTCGGGCACGGCCGCTTCTGCAACAGGGCATCCGGCGCCAAGCAGATCGATGGCCTGCAGCCGGACATGCGTGTCCGTATCGTTCAGCGCCGCGCGAAGGGGCGCGCACGAAGTCTTCTGGAACTGCCGTCCCCAGCCGCGAAGCGCATCCCAGCGGACCCGCGCATCGCGATCGGCCAGCGCGCGCTTCAGCAGCGCGTCGCGGCCCTCAATCGGGGCATCGCCGCTCGCCGCCAGCGCCGCAAGCCGGCGGACCTCCGCGTCGCCATCGAGCAGCGCGCGATCGATGACCGAAGGCGTCGCTGGTCCACCAGTGACCAGAGCGGACATCGCCAGACGTCGAATGAGTGCCGATCGAGGATCGGCGGCCGGCCGCTGCGCCGTGGCGGCCCACCGCAGCAATTCCCAGGTCCGCGGCTCGAGCGCACCGATCTTTCTCGAGATCCGGGACAACGACTCGAGCCCGCGCACTGCTCCAACCAGAGCCGCGGTCTCGACTTCGGTGAACGAATCGGGCGCCGGCAGCCCCCGGGCGAGCACGGCCTCCGCTCTCGACACCTGCTCCGCCGACTCATAGGGCAGGCGTCCGAGCGCCGCCGCCATCTCACCCCACGATTCCCACGTTTCGAGTTTCGCATCCATCGCCGCGCGTTCGATCAGCAGGCGCTGAACTTCTGCGACCGCGGCCGGCGTTCTGGCCATCTGCGCCAGCGCGTTGGCCGCCTCGGCGCGAATGCCGACGCCGTCGCCCAGTGCCGGTGCGACGAGCGGGATCAGATCGGCCCGCTCGATCCGGCCAATCGATCGAATGGCCGTTCGCCGCAAGTTGCCGTTCAGCGCCTCGCGCAGAATCGTGATCTGCGTGTCGGTGACCGGCCGCGTGTCCTCGGCGATCAATAGCTGATCACGCAACACCAACACAGATTGGGCGGATGACACAGAAACAGAAATACCAGGGCCGCAGATGACACAGATGACACAGATCAGGCAGACCGGAAGAAAGGCCTGATTAGCTATTGCTTTGATCCAGCAGTGATTAATGCCCGTCTGTGTTATCTGCGTCATCTGCGGCCCTGACCCGTGCTATCTGCGTCATCTGTCTCTTCGGTGTTGTGAGTACTCCAGCATCTGCGTGGCAAGGTCGCAAGGATATGAGATGTCGACGTCGGTGATGGCGCCCGTCGCGGCGCGGATGGGCTCGAGCTTCGGCATCACGAAACCCGTATAGGAAGGCAACCCCAGGCGATCGACTCGGCGGACGATCTCGTCGCGGAGGTCCGGGTCGAAGTGCACGCCGTAGGTTTCGAACAGCACCTTGGCGGCGGCGTAGTCGCCTTCCGACTTGATTCGCTGCACTTCGGTCAACAGCCGGGCGACGCCCTCGCGGAACTCCACGACGTCGACGACCACGTAATAGGTCTTGCCATCCCGCTGCCGGATCTCGATTGCTCCGGTATGCGCCAGCAGCCAGTTCACGATCGCCTGGCGATTGCGCATGTGGTCCTCTTCGAGCTGCGTGCCGAGGCGCACCCGCCGGAGCTGGACAAGGGCATTGCGGGCGTACGCTTCGTACTCGGCGCGGACGATCGTGTCCTGATCCTCGGCGGAGAGGATGCCGAGCGCGGCGAGATACGGATCGGCGACGAAATAGAGCGCGACCAGATCGGCTCGCGTCTCTTCGAGCGCCGAGTACTGCTCTTTCAACAGGTCCTGTGGCTGCTCGATCACATCGTCAGCCATGCGGCCGGATCCGTGGCCGAGGACTTCGTGAATGTCTGTGGTCAGCTCTCCGGCGAACGCCCCCCAGCGCGTCGCGCGCTCCACCTCGCTTTCGTCCCACGCGAATTCTTCCCGATAGGAAGGCAACGTGGAACGCTCGTAGGCGTCCAGTACGTTGGCGAGCGACACCGATTTGCTGCCGAATTCCTCGCGAATCCGCTGATCGTTCGGCAGATTGACGCCAATCGGCGTGACCGGTCCGGAGTCGCCGGTCTCGACGACGACCTCGATCGCCATGCCGGTGACACCCTGCACGACCGACTTGCGATAGCGCGCGTCGAAGGGCATGTGATCCTCGAACCACTGCGCGTGCTCGGCAATGGTGCGGATCTTCTTCGTCTTCTCGTGGTTGGCGTAATAGACCACGCCTTCCCAGGATCCCTTGACGCCTCTCGCGTCCATGTAGACCTCGATGAAGCCGTTCATCGTGTCCACGGTCGACTCGCGATTCTGGACCCACGCGATGTCGAAGGCTTCGCGATCGGAGTCGTTGCCGGACTCGTAGAAGCGGATCAACGCGCGCAGCGCTTTGGCCAGCGGCTCAGGTGCATACCGAGCCGCGTCTTCCAGGTGACGGATGATCCGGCGGATCTCAACGTCGTAGAGGCCACCGACGCGGTACACCTGCTCGACCAGTCCCCCGTCCTCCTTGACGAGCCGTGAGTTCAGCGGATGACGCTCGACGAAACTCTCCAGATCGGCCATCGTCGCGCCGCGATACATGTTGTTCGCGCTGCTCGCGAGGATGTCCTGACCCTCTCCGGGGGTCTTGTTCGTGACCATCGGCTCGAACGCCGGGTCGAAGAACATCGGCGCCAGCCGATCGATCAGCTCGAGTACACCGCCCTCGAGATCTGTCGACCTGCCTTCGAAGGAGCCAGCGCCATTGCGTCGCGCGATTTCGGCGGCGGCCAGCAACCGATCGCGATCGAGCCGCAGCGTGAACTTGCGGGCCGTGAGGTTGTTATACGGTCCCGTGTTGATCCAGAAGAGCTTCGTGTAGCGAGTGATCTCGACGAGCGCCGCCTCGTCGATGCCGCTCGGATGTGTAAGGATGCCTTCGAGCAGGTCGCGCATCTCCAGGTTATGGCGATGGCGCTGGTCGTAGTAGATGTCGCGGCCGGCGATCGCGGCCTGGTATAGATGCCAGACCAGAATCTTCTCGTTGAGCGTCAGCGCCGCGAACCCGTCCGCGTAGACTTGCACGACGGCAGCGTCATCGATCTGCTCCAGCAGGTATGGCCGCCGATCGAGCGGCGTGTCTAGAGGCATCAAGGAGGCAGAACCGGGATCCGGCATCCGGGATCCGGCATCGGAGCGTTCGACGTCTTCGAGATTCCGGTTGTTTGGTACCGGTTCGCGGTTGCCGGTTGCCGGATCCCGGCTCAAAGTCCCACCTCTACAGTGGTGCCGTAGGAAGGAATCTCCACCGGCCATTTGAGCTCCGAGGTGATGCGGGTCTTCAGCGCTTCCTGCGCTGGCGGTTCTCCGTGCACGAGGTACGTCATTTTGGCGGGCTTGGGAAACGTCCGCAGCCATCGGATGATCTCGCCGGCATCGGCATGAGCGGACATGCTGTTGAGCTTGTCGATTTTGGCGCGAACCAATACCTGCTGACCGTACATCTTCACGTAGTGAGCGCCGTCGATCAGTTGCCGGCCGCGCGTCCCGGCCGCCTGGAATCCCACGAACAACACGGTGTGGCGAGCGTCGGAAAGGTTGGCAAACAGATGGTGAACGACGCGACCGCCGGTGGCCATACCGCTCGAGGCGATGATGATCGCCGGCTGATCGTTTTCGACCAGCGCCTTTGACTCCGCGGCCGAGGCAACCGGCCGGAATCGCGGGGCGGCGCGACGCATGGTGGCGACCTCGGGGTCGAGCTCGGCGTCATGGTGACGATAGAACTGCAGCGCGCTCAGCGCCATCGGGCTGTCCACGTAGATCGGCAGCGTGGGAATCTGCCTGGCGTCTTCCAGCTTGAAGAGCCAATAGAGAAGCTCTTCGACCCGTCCGATGGCAAACGCCGGGATGATCAGCTTGCCGCCGCGCGCATAGGATTCGCTCACCACCTCGGCGAGCCTCGCGCCATCGTCTTCGTTCGGATGCAGACGATCGCCGTAGGTCGACTCGACCAGGAGCACATCGGCCTCGACACCCGGCGAGGGATCGGGAAGAACGGGCCGGCTGTACCGGCCAAGGTCTCCGCCGAACAGGATGCGCCCGCTCGTGCTGTTGCCGCGGCTGACGAGGACATATGCCGACCCAAGCAGATGACCCGCGTTGATGAACTGCGCCTCGATCCCTGGAGCGATCGGAAGCGGATGCCGGAAGGGATGCGTCACGAAACGAGACAGGGCTTCTGCCGCATCCTCCTTGGTGTAAAGCGGCAAGGCTGGATCGTGCTTGGAGTAGCCCCTCTTGTTGGCGAACTTCGCGTCCTCTTCCTGGAGGTGTGCCGCGTCAGGCAGGACGAGCTTGCAGAGATCGGCGGTGGCCGCGGTGCAATGAACCTTGCCTTTGAACCCGCCTCTCACCAGCCGCGGCAGCCACCCGCTGTGATCGATGTGCGCGTGAGTGAGGACTACGGTCTCGATCGAGTCCGCCGGAACGGGGAGCGGCAGCCAGTTGCGCTGGCGAAGCTCCTTCAGCCCCTGAAACATCCCGCAGTCGAACAGGATGCGATGGCCATCGACTTCCAAAAGATGTTTGGATCCGGTCACGGTGCGCGCGGCACCCAGAAACGTCAGCGACGCCATTGCTCGTCACTGGTACTAAAGAATTCAGTGACGGGCCGTGAGCCATGAGCCGTGAGGGGAAAACAGATTAGAGGAATCGCAACACGGCGGTGATCGCCTTCCCAACGGCGACGGCGAGAGCCTTGACGACCGGCAGGAGATCTCCGCGCTCGAGAACGCCAGCCGCGGTGACGGGATCGGTGAGCAGCAGCCACAAAGCCGACGCGGACACGGGCGCCAGGACCACCGCGCTCACACTCACCGCGCTGAAAATCTTGCGGAACACGCGGCCCTTGGGTGGGGCCACTCGCGGACGATCGGTCTTGGGCCTGGGAGACATCGGAGCAATTCGCTATCTGTTTAGCGAGGAGCGTACCAACTGAATGATTCGACGTAACTCCAAGCAAACAGGTTGGTTGGGAAAGAACCAGATTTACGCCATCGCTTAGAGGTGTCCGTTTGTGGGACGCCCGAGTAGCTAGCCGAACACGATTGCTTTGGGGCCTTCTGCCTTCTGCCTTCTGCCTTCTGCCTTCTGCCTTCTGCCTTCTGCCTTTTGCCTTCTGCCTTTGCCTTCTGCCTTCTGCCTTTTGCCTTTGCCTTTTGTCTTCCGAGTATCCTGTCGCGCATGTACGCCATGCTCATCGTCCGCTACCGCCGCCCGCTCGAAGAGGTCGTCGCTCATCAGGAAGCGCATCGCGCCTTCCAACGGAGACTCAAGGAGGAGGGCACCCTCCTGGCCGCCGGACCTCACGAGCCACGATTTGGTGGAATGTTTCTGGTCAGGGTCCCCGACGACAACCCGCAGGCCGCTGTCGACGCCATCCGTGACGCGGACCCGGACCATCAGGCCGGCGTGGTCCAGTACCAGTCGTTGCTATGGAACGTGGTAATCGGCAAAGAAACGCTCGATCGGCTCTGAGAGAATCTTGCGATCTTGTGAGGTTGTGAGCTTGTGATCGATCGGCAGATCTGGTGATCGAGTGATCTGGAGATCGATCGGTTGATCTATCGGGCGATCTCCAGACAGTAGATCCACGAGATAGCTCAGCAGATCGATCGACCGATCATCACATCACGAGATCATCAGATCGATCACCACATCACCACTTCACCAGATCAACAGATTCTCATCGCCGTCTTTGGCGCAGGTATTCTCCCAGCGCCCAGGAGACGACCATCACGAGAATCACCAGGAGGATCGGGCCGATGAGGAAGCGGACCACTAGTGTCGCTTCGGGATGAGGGCACTCACGGCCAAGCCGACGGTCACGACGACGACGGTCGCGATGAGGTTGTGCCAGAGAAAGGCGACCTTCGTGTAGAGCGCGACGTAGACGATCGTCGCCATGCCCACCGCCATGCCGACGAAGGCGCCGGTGCCGTTGGCGCGCTTGAAGCCGACCGCGAGGACGAAGACGCCGAGAATCGAGCCGTAGAAGAGCGACCCGAAGCGGTTTACGACTTCGATGAGCGACCCGAGCTCCGCCGCGCGAATGGCGACGAGCGACGCCAGTAGTCCCCAGAATGCCGTAGCAAAGCGCGTGGCTCGAAGCAGATGCGCTTCGCTGGCGCCCGGAGCGACGAGACGTTGATAGATGTCGATCACGGTAGAGGTCGACAGCGCGCTCAGTTCGGCAGACGAGGCCGACATCGCGGCCACGAGAATCGCCGACACCAGAAGCCCGACGAGGCCAATCGGCAACTGCGTCGTCACAAACGTCGGGAACACGTAGTTCACGTCGTTGTAGGTGGTGTCGCCCGACACGGCTCGCACGATGCCGACGGCTTCGGTACGGATTCCCTTCACTTCATCCTCTGAAGCCTTGAATCGCTCCATGGATGCGGATCTCGCGGCTGGATCGCCGGCGCGGGTCGCGGCGGCCAGCTGATCCGCCGCGACCCGGCGGCCTTCGACCGCACGATCGAACCGCTGTTGCAGCGCCGCGTACTCGCCACTGCGTTCGCTCGCCAGCACCTGAGCATCGTGCGTCCCGTTGAACAGCATCGGCGGACGGGTGAAGAGGTAAAACGTGAAGGTCAGCACGCCCACGAGCAGCACCAGCGCCTGCAGGGGGATCTTCCAGTAGGCGCTGACCAGGAGCGAGGTGCGCGCCTCGTCCACCGACCGCGCCGACAGATACCGTTGCACCTGGCTCTGATCGGTGCCGAAGTACGACAAGAAGAGAAACAGCGCCGCGATAGTGCCCGACCAGAACGTGTACTGCTCGGTGATGTCGAAGCGGAAGTCGAACATCTGCAGCCGGCCCGTCGTACCGGCGACCCGCAGCACATCAGTGAACCCGACGGAGTCGGGAAGGCCGATCACCAGCGCGACGACGGCAGCTACGAGCGAGAGGACGACTACGACCATCTGTTTCACGTCGGTGTACGCGACCGCTCGCACTCCGCCGAACATCGTGAAGATGGTCGTCGGCAGCCCGATGAGAAGACAAGTGAGCGTGAGATTGAGCCCGAGGATCACCGACATCACGACCGCGGGAGCGGAAATCACGACGCTGCATGACAAGCTGCGAGAGAAGAGAAACAGCAGCGACGTGAACGTGCGCGTCTTCTGGTCGAATCGCCGCTCGAGATACTGGTAGGCGGTAAAGATGTTGGCCTTGTGGAAGAACGGCACTAGCGTGAGCGACAGCACGACCATGGCGATCGGCAGCGCATAGTAGTACTGCAAGAAGCGCATGCCGTTTGCGTAGCCCTGACCGGTGGTGCCGATCATCGTGATGGCCGACAGCTGTGTGGCCATCACCGACAATCCGACCAGCCACCAGGGAAGACTGCGGCCGGCGAGGAGGTATCCCTCGAGCTTCTTCGAACGTCTGGCTTGCCGCAGGCCGTCCCAGACGACCCACGTCACATAGCTGGCGACAACCAGCCAGTCGATGGGCGACATCAGAGGCTGATCAAGGAAAGGCAGAAAGCAGAAGGCAGATGGCATCCGCCTTCGCTCGCATTCCGGTCGAGCGAGCTATGGCGCGATGACGAGCCGAAGCAGTAGGGCTGCGAAGGCAGCCAGAAGGCAGAACGAGACATCGGCCGAGAACCCATTACCGGGTGAAGAACGTCTGCGCGAGATATAGGGCTGAAAGCGTCACGACCCACACGATCAGGACGCGGACGTAGCTGCGAGTCATGTCGCTCATAGCTGAGCGGCCCTCGCCCGAAGAGCGGACTCTGCGTGTTCGAGCGCTTCGCGCCGGCCGCACCACGCGGCGCGATCCGCCGCGAGCAGGAGCTTCGACTCGCCGATGGCTCGGCGGGTCTCACTCGGCGCCGGCCCGCCCAAGGTCGTACGGACCTCCACGAAGTGCTCGGGGCTCATCACCCTCTGGAGATCGGCCTCGCTGTAGTGGAGCGCGCGGCCGAGAATCGCCTGGGACGCCTTGGCCAGGGCGCCTGACAGGGCGACGTCAGGGTCCTCGGTGCGAGCCTTCAACAACAAGGCGGCAATGCCATGCGCGCAACGGAACGACAGCTGATGGTCGCGCACCAGCGTATCGGCCAGCTCCGTGAGCGTGGTGCCGCCGATCCCGGCGCGCGAGGCGAGACGCGAAGTGTCGAAGGCGGCGAGACGCATCGCCGCAGCGACGAGCTTGACCATGCGGATCGCATCCCGGAACATCGAGGCCACGAGCGGCTGCAGATCGTCCTCGGTATCGACGATGTCGCCGAACGGCGTGTTGTGAACCGCCGTGACGATCGCTTGCGCCTGGCCGACGGCCTTGCTCCCGATCGCGCGCGCATGCTCGAGGGCCACGGGGTTCCGCTTCTGCGGCATGATGCTGCTGCCCTGTACGAATCCCTCGCTCAGCCGCAGATAGCCGAACTCCATCGTGCACCACAGCAGCAGGTCCTGAATGACCCGTCCGAGCCCGACGATGAGGACGCTGGTGGCTGAAACGCTTTCGAGCAGGTAGTCCACCGTCGCGATGCTGCCGTAGGTGTTGCCAGTCGGCCCGCCGAATCCCAGGAGCGCGCTCGTCCGGTTGCGGTCGATCGGGAAGCCGGTGCCGGTGATGGCGCACGCGCCGAGCGGATTGCGGTTGGTCGATTCGTACGCCGCGGCCAGCCGCGTCGTGTCGCGCTCGAGCTGCTCGATCACGGCCAGCAGGTAGTGGGCGATCGTGGACGGCTGCGCCGGCTGTGTATGGGTATGCGCGCCGTAGACCGAGTGCGTGTGCCGCTCTGCCAGCGACAGCAAGGCCTCTCTCAAATCGAGCACAGCCCCGGCCAGCGACGCGATGAACTCACGCTGCCGTATCCGGTACATCGTCATGTCGATGTCGTTCCGGCTGCGCGCCGTGTGCAGGCGGCCGGCGACGTCTTCGTCGCTGCCCTCCTTGATCAGCCGCTCGATGTAGAAGAAGAGGTCTTCGTAAGTGCCGTCGTAGAGCACTTCGCGGACCTGGCTCATCGAAATGCGATCGAGGGCGCGGCGCAGTTTGGCCGCGTCGGCGTTCGAGACGATGCCCTGCTCGGTGAGCATCACGAGATGGGCGTAGTGAATCGCGATCAGGGGAGAGAGGAGCAGCTCCTTGGCGTCCTCGAAGTTCTCGTTCAGGACGTTGGTGACATACTCCGGCGCAAACTTCATCTCTAGGAGTATATAGTCCGGGATCCGGCAACCGGGATCCGGCAACCGGGATCCGGCAACCGGGATCCGCAACCGGAATCCGCAACCGGAATCCGCAACCGGAATCAGGCAACCGATT
Organism: uncultured Acidobacteriota bacterium; assembly: GCA_963773045.1. Lineage (GTDB taxonomy): Bacteria > Acidobacteriota > Vicinamibacteria > Vicinamibacterales > UBA2999 > 12-FULL-67-14b. Next base: position 272,835 of record CAVYZT010000009.1, read on the forward strand.
GCGATCGAAGCTCGTCCGCTGCCGGATGCCGGCTGCCGGATGCCGGTTCCCGGAACTGGGAGAATGACATGGCGCGCACGGTTCTGATGGCGTTGTTGATCGCGGTCACGCTCTCTTCGGGGGGCCGCGCCCTGAGCGATGAGAGCGGTCGTCGAGCCGAAGGGCAGGCGCCGGCGACCCGCACGCTACAGGCCGTGGGGCTGAGCCAGCCGGTCGAGATCATCCGCGACCGCTGGGGCATCAATCACATCTACGCGCAAAACGAAGGCGACCTCTTCTTCGCGCAGGGATATGCGGCCGCGAAGGATCGATTGTTTCAGTTCGAGATCTGGCGGCGGCAGGCGACGGGCACGGTGGCCGAGATGCTCGGACGGCGCGAGCTCCGCCGTGACATCGGGGCGCGATTGCACCAGTTCCGCGGCGATCTCGACGGCGATCTCGCGCGGTACCATCCGCGCGGCAAGGCGATCATCGAAGCGTTCGTGCGCGGCGTGAACGCCTACATCGCCGAGACCGAGCGAAACCCCGCGCTGCTGCCGATCGAGCTCAAGATGCTCGGCATCACGGCGGGACGGTGGACGCCGGCGGTCGTGATCTCCAGGCACCAGAGCCTGACGGCGAACGTGACCGACGAGGCGCGGTTCGTGCGCGGCATGAATGCCGTCGGCGCCGACAAGCTGCGGGAGCTGCTGTACTTCCAGGGCGGCGAGCCGGTGTTCACGCTCGATCCAGCAATCGACGCGAAAGTGTTTCCCGAAAACGTGCTCGAGCTGTACTCGAGCTTTCGCGAGAGTGTGGAATTCAAGCCGGAAGATTTAGGACAAGCGTACCGGGATCCGGCAGCCGGCAACCGGCAACGTCAAGCCGGGATCCGGCATCCGGCAACCGGCATCGCGACCGCGCCCGATCCGGCCGGCCCCCTGTCACTCGACGCCGACCCGCGTGACATCGGGTCAAACAACTGGGTGGTCGCCGGATCGCGGACGCAGAGCACGTATCCGATGCTCGCCAACGACCCGCATCGCGTGATTGCAGCGCCCTCGCTCCGCTACTGGGTGCACTTGGTTGCGCCCGGATGGAATGTGATTGGCGGCGGAGAGCCGGTGCTGCCGGGCGTGTCGATCGGCCACAACGAACATGGCGCGTGGGGGTTGACGATTTTCGGCCAGGACAGCGAAGACCTCTACGTCTACGACACCAACCCGGCAAACACGAACGAGTATCGCTACCGCGGCGGCTGGGAAGCGATGCGCGTGATGACGGAGAGCATCGCCGTCAAAGGCGAGAAACCCGAGACCGTCGAGTTGAAATACACGCGTCACGGCCCTGTGTTGTTCGAGGACAAGACCAATCACAAGGCCTATGCGCTGAGGGCGGCGTGGATGGAGCTGGGAGGCGCGCCGTATCTGGCCAGCCTGCGGATGGATCAGGCCAAGACGTGGGAAGAATTCCGCGAGGCTTGCGCCTTCAACCACATGCCCTCAGAAAACATGGTGTGGGTCGATCGGCACGGGACCATCGGCTGGCAGGCGGCAGGGGTGCAGCCGCTCCGCCGCAACTGGAGCGGGTTGCTCCCGGTGCCCGGCGACGGCCGCTACGAATGGGACGGCTTCTTTCCGATCACCGCGCTTCCCCACGAGACGAACCCGGCGCGCGGCTTCGTCGCCACGGCGAACAACTACCTGTCGCCGAACGACTATCCTTGGCCGGAAGCGCAGCACTACGAGTGGACCGATCCGTTCCGCGCATCACGCATATCAGAAGTGCTCGGCTCCGGACGACTGTTCACCGTCGGTGAGATGGTGCGGTTGCAGAACGACGACCTCTCGATCATCGCCCGCGCGATTGTGCCGTTGCTGCGCGATCTCAAACTCGCGCCGGCATCGGCCAAGGCACGCGACACGCTGACCACATGGGACTACGTCCTCGACAAGGACTCGGTCCCCGCTGGCGTGTACGCGATGTGGTTTCGACGGGTGCTCGCCAACACCAGGGACGTGGTGGTGCCGCCGGTACTGCGCACTGCAATGGGCGGCAATTTCGTCTCGACCAGGCGGTTGATCGACTGGCTGCACTCGCCCGACGGCCGCTTCGGCGCTGACCCGATCGGGGGGCGCGACGGGGTGCTCGGCAAAAGCATGGACGAAGCCGTCGCCGAGCTCACCAAGCGGTTCGGGCCGGATATGACCGGGTGGAGATACGGACAAGAAGGCTTCCACCATGCGTTGGTGCAGCATCCCATGACCAACGCCGTGAACGCCGCCACGCGAGCGAAGCTCAACGTCGGACCGCTGTCACGCGGCGGCGATGGCACGACGGTGAGCGCGACCGGCAACAGCGACAACCAGACCTCGGGCGGATCGCTCAAGATCGTCGCCGACACCGAGGATTGGGATAACTCGGTCGGCTTGAACACGCCGGGACAATCCGGCGATCCCGACAGTCCGCACTACCGCGACCTCTTCGAGCTCTGGGCACGAGGCAAGTACTTCCCGATTGCCTACTCGAAGAAGAAGGTCGACTCAGTCGCTGAAAGCGTCACGCGACTGACGCCCAACACAGCGTCCACCCAACAACGATGACGGACATGGCCACGGAGACGCGGAGACACGGAGCCAATTCGTTTAGTGAATCTTCCTGGCTGCCTGCCGAACGGCGCTTTTGATTGCGTTTCTCCGCGACTCCGCGCCTCCGCGGCTTCGTTCGTCGTCATTTAGATAGCGAGACCGTAGCGCTCACGCAGGATACCCAGGTGATGCTCCGCGTGGCCGGCGAGGATCCACGTGAGCGCCCGCGCGGTGATGGCAGCGTTGTTGGCGGTCCCCTGATGTGCGATCGCCGTGGCGTCGAGCGAGTGACACAGCGCGAGCGATGCCGCGCGCACCGCCGACATCTCTTCGGCGATCTCCTTGATGGCCCGATGCGCATGAGGCGCGGTCACTGCCCACGCGTTCTCGTCGAAGCCGGCCAGCGGCGTCTGATCGCCGCGGGCGATGCGCAGCAGCCGATAGGCAAAGACGCGTTCGGTGTCGGCCATATGGCCCAGCACTTCCTTCACCGTCCACTTGCCTTCCGCGTATCGGTAACCACCACGCTCCTCGTCGAGGGCGCCAAGCTTCGCAATCGCCGGCTGTTGCGTTTCCAGTAGCGCGACCGGCCCGCTCACCGGGACCTTGCCCACATAGCCGGCGTAGAACTTCGGATACTCGCCTTCCTGAGGCTTGGGAATCGTCATCGTGACAGCAATCCTTCCGTGTCCTTCGGGGTCGTGGTCTCGCTGCCGATGAGCCGCGCGGCGATCTCGCCGAGCGTCGTCAGGCCGTGGACATCCGACGGCAACTGCGGCAGATGAGTCATCGAGTGGCTGGCGAATCGTCGAGCGATCTCGTCGAGATACACCTGCTCCTGCTGACGGCGGGATCGCAGGAACGGATCGGGACTCGAATCCGGCAGCACGCGATTCACCACCAGGCCGCCAAGGTTCACGCCGGCCTCGGCGAGCTGCTCGATCGCGCGCGCCGTCTCCTCGATGGGAAGACGTTCGGGCACGAGCACCAGCACGAACGCCGTGGTGCGCGGACTGAGGAGCCGGCCGCGAAACTCGCGCAGCCGCTCGAGCCGATCCGACAACGACCGCATGATCGGATCGTTCGAGTCGTCTTGATCGGCACCCAGCATCGCTTGACGCGACCGGGAGAGCGCCCGAATCCACGCCTCCATCAACTCCGGCATCTGAATCAAGCGCAGGGTGTGCCCCGTCGGCGCGGTGTCGAAGACGATCAGGTCGAACTGCGTGTCCTCGCCGCGAATCAGCTCACCCATACGATCGAACAGCGCCACCTCTTCGGCGCCGGGCATGCTGGCGGCGAGATCGATCTGGCGCCCCGCCTCCTTCAAGATGTGCGGGCCGAACAAGGCCTTGATGTGATCCTTCACCTTGGCAACGTAGCGCCGGGATTCGAAGCCGCCATCGATCTCCAGGCCGGTAAGGCCCGGCAGCAGCTCCACCGGCTCAGGACCGATCGGGCGCTCGAAGAGATCCGACGTCGAGTGCGCCGGATCGGTGGACACCAGCAGCACGCGCCGGCCGGCACGGCTGGCGGCCAGCGCCATGGCGGAGGCGCACGTGGTCTTCCCGACGCCGCCTTTGCCGCCAAAGAACAGGATGCGCTGGTTCAGCAGCATGGCAACGTTCCGAGCGGCGAGTGGTCCATGCCCATGCGCCGGTGCCACTGATGAAACTGCTCGAGCAGATACGGATACACGTCGAGCAGATACAGCGTCGCCGGATTGGGCAACCCGACGATTTCGAGATAGCACAGCAGCAGGAAGAGGTCGTTCAGCTCCGCGGCCTGGCGCCGCAGCTCTCGCTCGTATTGCCCATACGCCGCGCCATGCAGGAAGTCGCGGACGTTGCGGCGAAAGGACATACGGCGATGATATCGCCTCGCCGCTGTTCGCTGTTCGCTATTCGCTGTTCGCCATTGCCCAACGCGGCCCTGCGAAAAGCGAACCGCGAAAGGCGAAGAGCCCTCACATGTTGATCCAGTAACTGAACTTCACCAGGAACACGTTGTGCGCCGGCGCCTTGAAGACACCGGTGTAATCGCGCCCGAAGCTGAAGTCACCGAACTCTTCCGTAGCCTCCTTGTTCTGCTGCCAGACGATGAAGAGCGTGGAGCCGGGCTTGTACTCCCATCGAAGCACGTTGGTGGTCCGGAAGGAGCGGTAGTTGAAGTCGGGATTGCTCTCGTAGGCGTAGGGCCGGTACCGATCCTCGTAGCGCGGCGCGCGGCCGTCAGCGAGCTCCTTGAATCCGGAATAGGTGCCCGCCGAGACGAACGGCTCGGCGTACACCTGCAGCGACAGGTTTGGCGTCATCGTGTAGTTGAAACGTGTGGTCATCGCCGTGGTCGTTTGGTCGATGTGCCCGAACACATAGCGCGTCTTCCCGTTCGCGTCCTCCACGTTCTCCACCCACTGCGCATCGTCGTGGTTGATGTCGTAGCGGATGCCGAGACTGAGGGAGATCGACGAGGTCGGCCGGACGTTGATCCAGGGGTTGAAGTCGTGCTGCTTCAGGCTGTCGCGATCGACCCAGTGGTTGCCGTTGTAGCTCACCGAGAACGGTTTGCGACTGTCGGAGTTGAAGTAGAACCAGAGGCCTCGTCCGGGATTGCCGAGCACGCCCGGCCCGCCCCGCGTGACGCGATCTTTGAACGGCGCGCCATTGACGTTGAGGCCAAAGCCGTTGCTGAAATAGTTGGCCCACGTCCAGTGCATGTTGACGTTGCCGCCCGAGAACGTGCGGTCGCCGCCGAAGTTCCAGCCGGCCCACTGATTGAGATTGAACGAGTAGGTCCTGACGTACTTGCCGGGATTGAAGTCCCTCCACTGGAACCAGTTGCTGATCGTCTTCTCGTCCGCGCGGCGCATGAACCCGAGGTCGTTGCTGTCGAAGCCCGGACTCTTGTAGCCGACGAACGTATTGAACCGGGTGCGCTCACCGGCAATCTTGCCGAAGCTCATCGATCCGGCGTGACCGCCCAGGGTTGTCGCTAGCGGATCGGATTCCACGTAGTCGGCGTCCGGCCGCTGGAACGAGTGGACGTTGTTCTCTTGCAGGCGCTCGATTGCTTCGGGGCTGCCCGTGATGTGGCTGCCCGCCCAGTAACCCGAGAACGAGTACTTCGGCCCGAAGCGCCAGTCGTAGTCCACGCCGCCGGTGAACGCGTTGTTGGCGAGGAAGCTCACCTCGTCGACGATCTGCCGATTGGTCGAGGTCCCCATGAAGCCGATCGACGATTGATTGGCGAACTCGCGCTTGGAACGAAGCACGGTGTAGGCCGTCATCGGCTCGACGGTCTGGGTGCGATGATCGATGTCGTCGGACCCCGCGATGTTGGCCTCCTCTCTCTCGGTGACTGCGGTAAGGGCGCCAACGGCGAACTTTCCAACCCGCCCGGTGACCTTACCGGCGCCGATGATCGTGGCGGCAACCGGCGTCTCGGAGAACTCCTCGTCCGCTGTGTCGGGGCTCCCCTGCGGCGCACGACCGATCCGGCGCGAGTAGAAGAGGCCGGTACAGTTGCCGTCGTTGCAGTCCATGTTGAAGCGGAAGTTGCCCGATCCTTCGACGAAGAACGGGCGGCGCTCCGGAAAGAACGTCTCGAAGGCATCGAGGTTGACGACCGCGGGATCGGCTTCGACCTGGCCGAAGTCTGGATTCGCCGTCGCGGTCACCGTAAGACCAGGCGTGAGCGCGTACTTCATGTCCAGGCCAACCGAGGCGCCGGGCTCGACCGGACCGACCAGGGGATTGCCCGCTTCGACGGTCTGCGTCTCGATCTCTCCGACGGTGTACGGCACAATCTCGAACTTCTTCGGCGCCCCGCCCATCCTGAGACCGCGCACTTCACCGAACTGCGAGACGAAGCCGTTGGCGTTGCGCGAGAGCAGCGGCCACGTCGACGTCTCGGCGAGGCGTCCGACCTCGCGAATGATCGCAAAGCCCACCGGGCCACCCTCGCGCTGATTGAAGCGGAGCTGCGAGAACGGAATGCGGAACTCGGCGCGCCAGCCATCAGAGTCGCGAACCGCTTTCACATCCCACACGGCATCCCAGCTGTCATCGCTGTTGCCATCGTTGAAGTAGTAGCGATCGGTCTTCACGCCAACCGGGTTCACGGCAAACTCATAGGCCGACCGACGGTCGTAGTACGAGTCCACGACGATCCTCAGCCAGTCCGACGGCGAACGCTGATCGCGGCGGGTCAGGATGCCGACCACCTTGTTGGGCTCTGAGTCGAGGGCGCGGATCGCGACGTACAGCGCCTCGTTGTCGTACGCGATCCGCGCTTCGGTCGGGTGCGTTGGTGCCGCGCCCTCATCCGGTTCGCGCTGGAGGAACTCGTTGATGAGCGGGGCCTGCTTCCAGACCTCTTCGGAGAAGTTGCCGTCGATCACGATGGGGCCGTTTGCCGGGACCGCCAAGGCCTCGACGACGGCCGCGGCGGCGGTGCGGCGATCGCCGCTACCAGCCAGAGTGGGGGAAAAGGCAAGCACCAACAACACGGCGGCCATTCCGCCGCGTACGAAAACGTTCATAGCACCCACCATAGACGCGTTTTCTGAGCAAAAGGTTGGGATACGGCTCCATTCCTCCTTGTCAAGTTATCTATATAACTTGTTGAAATAGCTGTAATATGACGCGTGCCAGAACCGCTCGTTCGAGGGCAAGGCCAACGATATTCCCGCGGCAAAACTCCGGAGTTCGCTCACGACCGGCATCAACTGATCGCCGTTTCTCGAGGCGCGCTGATTGTCTCGAGGCGCGAGGCCAGATGGGTCGTGCCGGCAGGCCACGCGGCCTGGATTCCAGCAAAGACTCGATGCTCTCTGGAGCCATCGGGCCAGACCGAAGCCTGCGTTCTGTATCTGCGCTCAGACCTAGTGCGTCCTCGCGCGCTCTGCGAGGTGCTCGACAACCCGCCGTTGCTGCGGGCGCTGGTCGATCATCTCGTGCGGCTCGAGGCGCTGCCGTCCGATCGCGCCGGCCGCCGATTGGCGAGCGTGCTCGTCGATCAGATCGACGCGGCGCGGCGGATCGAGCTCCGGCTGCCGACGCCGCAAGATCCGCGTGCGCTTCACGTCGCCGATCTGCTGATGTCCGATCCGAGCGAGACGCTGTCGCTGGTCGCGCTCGGTCAGACGTTGTCGGTCAGCGCGCGAACCCTGGCGCGCCACTTCATCAGCGACACCGGCGTCACGCTCGGCCAATGGCGTCGCCAGTTCCGGCTCACGCACGCGCTCACGTTGGTCGCCTTGGGGAAGCCGGTGAAAGAGGTCGCGCTCGAAGTGGGTTATGAAAGTTCCAGCGCGTTTGTCGCCGCTTTCAAACGTGCGCTGGGGACGACGCCGGCAAGACTGTTCAAAAGCGGTTCACGGCACGGAGGCGCGGAGCGCATCTACTAAGAGAATTCTCTGTGTCTCCGCGTCTCCGCGGCCAACGTGCGTTTCCCTGTTTATTTGCCTTTGCAAGAAGGGATAGCGGAGATTCTACGGCTCGAGCGAGAACGGCCTCGTGACTCGCGCCAGCTCGCGATCCACTGCCATGACTCGGGCCGTGGCGACATATCTGCCGGGGGGCAGTGCCGACAAAAGCATGATCGCCCGCGCCGACGAGAATTTCGCCATTCGCTGAACCGGACTGGTCTCGACGATGGTGCGTGCAGAGCCGGGTGACACCACCTCGAATATGACCCGCGCGTCACCAAGGTCTTCAATTGGATACAGCTCCAGGTACGCGATGACACGACGGTCGCGAATGCGGTCCACCAGCGGCTGCAAAGGCGATTCGGGCGTGGCGGGCACCGGCGCGAGAATCAAATCGCTGAGGCGGAGTCCCGCCTGGCTGTCGACGGCGGCCGCGAACGGCCGCTCCACGAGTCCGCGACGACCAAGTGGATCGATCCCGCCAACCCGCAAGGTATATGGGCCTTCTGGCACGGTTGCGCTGAAGGTATGCCGGCCCAGTGGCGCCTGATACGCGCCGCTGGCGGCGATGACACCGCCGGCGTCGGTGAACACGTAGCCGAAGAGCACTTGCGAAGCGGCCGACCCGTTGCCATCCGCTTCGGTGCTGACCACCACGCGAACGGCTGCAGACTCGGGTTCTCGATACGTGTATGTCGCGACGCGGACCGGCAATTCGGTGGCCGATCCGCCCCGCAGGAGAGCGACGAGGTCCTGTTCACGCGACTGATCCGACGGCGCCACTTGCGGCATGCGGAACGCGGGGCGGGCGCGAAGGCTTCCGCCGCCACGCGCAAGCTTGACTTCCACTCGGTGGACGCGTCCGTCGCGATCGGCCTCGATCGCTTCGAAGCCAAGCAGGTAATAGCCCGAGATCTCGGTCGCAATCCGTTCGAATGGCCGCTGGTCGCTCCCGTTCAGCCTGAACACCGCGCCCTTGGTTGCGCCGGCGAGACGATCGAGTCCGTCGCCAAGCAGGTTCACGTCGCGAATGAACGTCGGCGAGACGCGATCCTGAGACGCCTCGAACATTGGCACTTCCATCTGGAGCACGTAGATCGTGACGCGCGCGTCCTTGGCCGCAGCCGCGAGGTTGGTCACATCCACCAGACGGGGATCGAGCACCATCCCTTCGGAGAGGAGAACGACCGTTTTCGGCCCTTCGAGGCTCTTCAGGTTGCCGATCAGCGCGTCGATCGCGCTGAGCGAGATGCTCGCCTGCGTCCGCGCGTGCTGAGACATGACGCGCGCTTCCTGTTCGACCTGCTCAGGGCACCCGTCCCGACCCGTGACATCGTCGACAGCGCGCGCCGCGCTGGCGTACTCGGTCAGCGACCGCCCGCACTCGCGAAGGACCACATCGCCGAGCTTGGCGCGCCCGCCATCGGCGATTTCGATCGCTTCGCTGAGGCCGATGTTGAACTGCAGGAACACGGGATCGCCTTGACCCCTGATCTCCTCCAGACGCTGACGGAGTGCCCATCGATCGCGGGTGAACTCGGTCACGCCGACCCTGCCCAACGGGGTCACGGCCACGCGATCCGTCGGGTTCAAGCGATCGATGAAGGCGCTGGCGGCGCGTATCGCCGGACGGCCCTCGAGCCGCCGGATGTGAGCTTCGTCGACGGCGACCACGACGAAACGACCCGCATCCGCCGCTTGATTGGTGGAAAAATGACGAACCTCAAGAGGCTGAGTGGAACGAGTGGTCCGACGAGAGTCGCCCACAAACTCCGCCGTGACGATGGGCCGCATCTGGCCGTCGACTCGGAGAACGAAATCGCCGGCCTCGAGGGTGGAGTCCGGTATCCCGTCGGCCCCCAGCACCGTCGCGTCCACAGTGACCAGGTCAACCCGCGACCGGAAGACGGATTGCTGGGCGGCTCCCGGCCACACGAGCGCCGTGACGATCATCGCCGCGAGACAGTGCATCCGCACTCCTGTCACTGCTTTTGTCCCTTGACTCTAAGCTTACGACGTTCTATTTACGCTCATTACAAGGGACGGATAGCTCTCAGCAGGTGTGACTGACCTGATTTTGGTGATGAACGTCATGATGGTATCGCGTGATCGCGCGGTGCTTTTTCAGCTTCTGGAGGGGGGAGGGCTCGAATGGGCTTCTTTACTCGATCGTTGCGGAAGGGCGTCTTCGTCGTTCTGGCGTTGGGGGTTTCCGCGTCTGCCTGGGCACAGGCTGGCACGGGCTCGCTGGTAGGTGAGGTTACCGACCAGCAGAAGCAGGTCATCCCGGGCGCGACGGCGACGCTCACCAGCCGGCAGACCGGCGTCGCACAAGGGACTGTCTCTGACGAGCGCGGGACATATCGATTCGTCAACATCCAGCCGGGCCGCTACGACCTGAAGGTCGAGCTTTCGGGATTCAAGACCTCCGTCACCACGAACATCCCGCTGGTGGTGGACTCGACCGTGCGACAGAACGTGACGCTGGAGCTGGGCGGGGTCACCGAAACCGTCAATGTCGTGTCGCAGACAATCGTGCTCAACACCACCGATGCCAGCGTGGGGAACACCATCTCGACCGAGCAGATTCGCAGTCTGCCGATTGAAGCACAGAACGTCGTTCAGCTCCTCAGCCTGCAGCCGGGCGCGGTCTTCATCCCGACCAACGCCGAACTCCGACGCCGAGGACCCGCGCTACGGCGCCGTCGCTGGCGCGCGCGCCGACCAGCAGAACGTGACGCTCGATGGCATCGACGTGAACGATCCGCAGAACCAGACGGCGTTTACGTCGGCGGTGCGAATCACGCAGGAGGCGCTGCAGGAATTCCGCGTCAGCACATCCAATTACAACGCCGACAGCGGCCGTTCGAGCGGTGCGCAGGTGTCGCTGGTGACCAAGAGCGGGACGAATCAGTACAACGGATCTGGGTACTGGACCCTCCGCCGAACCCAGACGTCCAGCAACGAGTACTTCTTGAAGCTGGCCCAGTTGCTGGGGGGAAAGGAGAACCAGGCGCCGAAGCTCGACAAGGACATCTACGGTGGCGCCTTCTCCGGACCGGTTCAGCGAAACCGGCTGTTCTTCTTCGGCAACATCGAGCGGCTCCAGGAACAGAGCGAAAGCCCGGTCGTGCGCGGCGTGCCTTCGAACTCGTTCCGCGACGGCGTGCTCATGTATCAGTGCGCGTCGGCGGCCGTGTGTCCCGGCGGCAGCGTTCGCGGCTTGAGCAACACTCACACCGTGCCGAGCGGTTGGTATGGGATGACACCGGCCGACATCGCGGCCATCGATCCCCTGCGGATCGGTCCGAGCCTCGCGGCAGCCAGGTACTTCAGCCAGTACCCGTCGCCGAACGAGCCGGGCCAGCGTCCGAACAACATCGACTCGTTCCGATTCGCGTCGCCGATCGAGAATCAGTTCTACACCTTCCTCACGCGCGTGGACTACAACTTGTCGTCGACCGGCGACCACAAGTTGTTCGGCCGGTTCGGCAAGCAAGACGACACGATCAACGAGGCGGCGCAGTTCCCCGGTCAACCCGCACGGCGCCAGGCGCTCCGCGCCAACTTCGGGCTGGCGCTGGGTTACGACACGGTGCTGACCTCGCACCTCACCAACAGCTTCCGTTACGGCATGACGCGGATCGACGAATCCAATGAAGGACGCACGGACGCCAATTACGTGACGTTCCGCTTCATCGACCCGTTTGACGCCCTCGGCTCGACCTTCACCGATTCGCGCCAGCCCAATACGCACAATTTCGTGGACGACGTCAATTGGTTCAAGGGCACGCACGGGTTCAAGGCCGGAACCAACATCCGCTACAGCCGAGTACCCAAGGAACGCTTCCAAAGTTCCTACCTGAACGCAACAGGTCAATCCCTCATGGGTGGCCGGCGTCGGCCGGCGCAACATGCCGGGCAGCGCGTTCTGCACGGTGGCCCGCTGTTCAGAGCTTCCGGCAGTGGCGAGCGCGGGCCAGGCCGGTTACGCGGACGCCTGGCTCAACATCATTGGCGTGCTGTCGCAGTCGACCCAGCGCGCCAACTACGATCGCGACGGCACGCCGCAGGCGCCGGGAACTCCGGTCGCTCGCACGGTCGCCTCGGACGAGTACGAGGTCTACCTGCAGGATAGCTGGCAGGTGCGACCGAACCTCACGATCACTGGCGGCGTGCGTTACAGCCTGTATTCGCCGCCGTATGAGGCCAACGGGCTGCAGGTCGCCCCATCGATCAGCATGGGCGAGTGGTTCGACCAGCGGGTCGCCAACATGGCAAAGGGCATCCCGTCGAACCAGTCCCCAATCGTCACGTTCGATCTCGCGGGCCCCAAGAACGACCGCCCCGGATTCTACGGGTGGGACAAGAACAACATCGCGCCGCGCATCTCGGCGGCCTGGACGCCGACCGCGGAAAAGGGATTCCTGCACAAGCTCACCGGCAACGGGGCGTTGACCGTTCGCGGCGGGTACACGAAGGTCTTCGACCGTGTCGGTCTGGGCCTGGCCACGAATTTCGACGAAGGCTTCGCGTTCGGGATGTCGACGCAGATCAGCAGCCCGTTCGGCGCGCCGTATGAAGAGAATCCCGCGGTCCGGTTCATCGATACCAAGACGCTGCCGCCGACCGTGCCGGCCGCACCGCCGGGAGGGTTCCCTCAGACACCGCCACGTCGAGCCGGAATCATCACGCAGAGCATCGACGACACGTATGACGACGCCGTCGGCCCACATGCTCAGCGCCGTCGTCGGCCGCGATCTCGGGCGGAACTATCAGATGGAAGTGGGATACCTCGGTCGATTCGGCCGGGATCTCCTGATTCGTCGCGACATCGCGATGCCGCTGAACCTCGTCGACGCGAAGAGCGGCATGGACTATTTCACGGCGGCGCAGCAGATCATCGGCGCCGCCCAGGCACGCGGCATCACCGGCAATTCGGCGGCCTCGGCCTACGGCGTGCTGCCGGCGCTCGCGTATTGGGAGAATCTGTTCCCGGGTGCGGCCGGCAACGGGCTGACGGCCACACAGGCGATCACGCGCGCCTACATGCAGAACGGTCCGGACTGGATCACGGCGCTCTACGACATGGACACGTCGTGCAGCCCGTCATGCAGCATCTTCGGTCCCTACTCGCTACTTCGCTGAGCAGTACGACTCACTGGCCGCAATCAGCTCCATCGGCCGCTCGAACTATAACGCGATGCTGTTCACGTTGAGAAAGCGATACTCCGGCGGCACCCAGTTCGACTTCAACTACACGTTGTCGAAATCCATGGACATGGGCTCCCAGGTGGAGCGCGGAAGCGCCTTCGGCAACTTCTCGAACGGCGGCAACTCCGGCTTCCTGATCAACTCCTTCGAGCCCGATCTCAATTACGGGATCTCGGACTTCGATCTGCGTCATCAAATCAACATCAACGGTCTCGCCGAGCTGCCGTTCGGCGCCGGCAAGCGCTGGGGCAGCAACGCCCACGGTCTGGTGAACGGCCTGATCGGCAACTGGTCGGTGGCCGGCCTCATGCGTTGGACCAGCGGCTTCCCGTTCAACGTCGCCAACTGCCGTTCGTGCTGGGCGACGAACTGGAACCTGACCGGCAACGCGATGCTGGTCGATCCCAACAAGCTCCCGCCCACCGAGACGACGATGAACACGGTGGACAATCGGCCGAGCCCATTCGTCGACGCGACCGAAGCGCTCACGTACTTCCGGCGCGCGCTGCCGGGCGAGGCCGGCATCCGCAACCTGCTGCGCGGCGACGGGTATTTCACGATCGACACCAGCCTCAGCAAGTCGTGGGGAGTGGGCATTTCCGACCATCGAATCCGATTCCGATGGGATGTCTTCAACCTGACGAACACACCCAAGTTCGATGTCGGGCAGTTGTCGGTCACGCCGGATATCGCCGGCTTTGGCAAATACACCGGCACGCTGGCCACCTGCGACGCGCAGGCCGGCCGCTGCATGCAGTTCGCGTTTCGATACGAGTTCTGAGTCGACGATCCTTCAACGATCACGTCTCGGGGGCGACCCATAATCTGGGTCGCCTCCAGATGACTAGTGCTCCGCTCCGCGCTTCTCCCCTCTAGTCAGCCGTTCGCCCCGCGTGCTTGATCGTTCGTCCCTGAGTTTTGCGGACGAACGGGAGTGCCTGGTTGACAACCCTAGGGACGAGGGCTACAACCGGATACACTTCCTGCGTTTGCATTGCATTGCACTACACGTCGAAAGGGGATGGTCCATGCGCCCGCGTTTTCCTCTGATCGTAGGGTTTGTTGGTGTACTTGCGTTCTCCTCCACTGCCTTCGCACAAAGAACCTCGGGTGACATCAGCGGTACCGTGACCGACGGCACCGGCGGGGTCCTGCCGGGTGCCACCGTCACCGCGGTGTGTACCTGACACGAGTCTCACTCGGACCGCAGTGACCGACACTCAAGGCGGATTCCGCTTGTCGGAACTTCCCCTTTGTCTGTATCGCGTCACGGCCGAGCTGGCCGGGTTCAAGACCGTCACCCGCGACGCGCAGGTGTTCGCCAACGGGATGGCCAAGGCGGACTTCAAGCTCGAGGTCGGCGTCCAGACCGAAACGATCACCGTCCAGGGCGTCAGCCCGCTGATCGAGTTCTCTGACGAGTTGAACAGCCGCATCGACAGCAAGCGGGTCGAAGAGATGCCGCTCAGCGGCCGCGACTTCAACTCGCTGCTCAACATGGTCCCGGGCGTGCAGCACCGGCCCGGTGGCGGCTTCCAGGGCGTGAACGCCAGCGGCGCACGAACCTCGTCGAACAACTTCATGATCGACGGCATCTCGAACAACGACCGCTACTACGGCGACTCGGTGATGAACCAGACGGGCGTCGTCGGCGTGCCTGCCACGCTCGTGCCGATGGACGCCATCGGCGACTTCACCGTGCAGCAGACGCCGTCGGCCGAGTTCGGCGTCAAGGGTGGCGCAGCGATCAATATCGTCATGAAGAGCGGCGGCAACACGCCGCATGGAACCGGGTATTACTTCCGGCATGACGACTGGACCGACTCGCCGAACTTTTTCGTGAAGCGCGCGGCGGAGGCGGCCGGCACGTCTGCCGATCCGACGCCGACGAAGAACCAGCAGTACGGCGGCACCTTCGGCGGGCCGATTCGCAAGGACAAGACGTTCTTCTTCGGCTACTACGAGGGCCAGCGGCTGGCCGTCACCTCACCGTATGTCGTTCACGTGCCGACACAGGGGCAGATCGCCGAAGCGCGCGCGCGAATCGCGGCCGCAGGCATGCAGGTGAATCCGATCGGCGAGAACTTGATCAAATATTACCCGACCGATCCGACCGGCAACATCAACGTGAACGCGCCGAACGTGTCGAACATGAACACGTTCTCCGTGAAGATCGATCACAACCTCAACGCCAACAACCTGATCAACGGCCGCGTGTTCTACGGGAAGAACTTTCAGTCGGCCCCGGCCGGCAACAGCGGCGAGATCGTGCCGCCGAACGGTCCCATTGACATGTTCAACTCGGTGACCGACCCGACCATCGCTTCACTGGCCGGACTCGTCTGGAACTCGACGCTCTCGAACAGCACGCTGCTCGAGACCCGCATCGGGTGGAACCTCTTCTCACAGACGATCGAGCCGAACAACAAGATCGATCCGATGAGCCTCGGCATCAACACTGGTCCGCTCGATCCGGAAGACCTGGGCGTCCCCGGCGTCACGACGCCATTCGGACACATCGGCGGCGTCGGCGGCTACCCGATCACCACCAAGCCGACAACGACGACGCAGATTTCCACGGCGCTGACGCAGACTCGTGGATCGCACACCTACAAAGTCGGCGCGGCGTGGGACTACGCCTACAACCGCAGTGTCAGGAACCAGGCGCGCACGACGCTGACCGCCAACGGCAGCAGCAGCCGTGACGTGGACTCGGTGGTAGGCCTGCTGCTCGGCCGGTTCGAGAACGCGGCGCGATCGTTCGGCCAGACCGAGCGGCACATGAGCCAGTCGTCGATCGGCGTGTTCATCAATGACGATTGGAAGGTCACCGCGCGTCTGACTCTGAGCGGCGGCATTCGCTACGAAGTGTTCTCGCCGGTCAGCGAGCAAGACGAGCTGGCGACCAACTTCTTCCCCGACAAGGGGCTCGTGCAGCTCGGCAACGGCATCGACAAGCTGTACAACGCCGACACGAACAACTTCGGGCCGCGCGCCGGCCTGGCGTGGGACGTCATGGGTGACGGCAAGACCAGCGTCAGGGCGGGCTACGCGCTCACCTACGACTCGGCACAAATCGGCGTCGTGCATCCGGGACTGTTCTCGACGCCGACGCTCGGCGTCTTCCGCGTGTCGTTTGCGCAGTCGCCGCGATTCGCGCCCGACAACCCGTTGGCGACGTGCCTCGACCCGAACAACTCAGCCGCAGGCGGCGACTACATCTGCTTGCAGCCGGGAGTGCCCATCTTCGGCAGTTCGCCGACCGGCGCGCCGCCATTCAACATTTTCCAGGTGCCCGACGACTTTCAGTTGGGGCGGTATCACTACTTTCACACGACGGTTCAACGCCAGATTGGCGAGAGAAACTCTGTCACCGTGTCGTATGTCGGTTCACGAGGACAGGGCCTGGTGTGGCGGAAGGAGACCAACGCGCCGCCACTCGGGTCGCCGACCACGAGCCCGGACCTGTTGAGGCCGTACCGATCGACGTTCCCGCAATATCGCAGCATCGTCGCGTACACCAACGACGGCCAATCCTGGTACGACAGCCTTCAGCTCTCGTTCCGGCAGAACGCGTGGCATGGCATCAACACGCAGTACAGCTACACACTGTCGAATTGCACCGACTACAACTCGGGCAACCGTGACGCGGCCAACGCCCAGTCGGCCAACCCCTACGACCCGGCCGCCAATGAAGGCCCTTGCGACTTCGACATCCGCCACAACTTCAGTGCGGGCGGCAGCTACGAAATTCCCGGCGCGTCGATGGGTGGCGGGCCGTTGCAGATTGGCGTGGCGTTCTCGGCGGTTTCGGGCCGGCCGTTCACTCCTGGCCAAGGCACGACCGATCTGTCAGGCCAGGGGACCGGCGTGATGCGCGCCAACTGCCTCGCTGAGCCGACCTACAACTACGACCTCGACTATCTCTTCCCCAACCCGACGACCAGCCGATCGGCGATCACCAATGCGTCGCAGGCATTTGCCAACCCCCCTGCGGGAACGCTCGGCACCTGTGGACGCAACAGCGGCCGTCGGCCGGGATTCTCGGCGCTCGACTTGAACATCCTGAAGGAGTTCAAGCTGCGCGGCAACACGCGGATTCAGGCGCGCTGGGAGATCTTCAACGTCACCAATCGTGTGAACCTCGGCACGTTCCTGAGCACGAGCACACGCAGCGGCGTCTTTGGACAAATCGGGTCGACGCCGGACGTCGATCGCGGCAACGCCGTCATCGGCTCGGGCGGTCCGCGCGCGATGCAGTGGGCGCTTAAAGTTCTCTTCTAACGCTACGGGTGCCAGGTGCCACGTGCCTGGTGCCAGGGTGGGTGTTGATGCACCAACCTTGGCACGTGGCACGGGGCACTTGGCACCTTTTCGTAAATGCATCGATTCCTGACGGCGGCGCTGGTTGTCATTAGCGCAGCCGCGATCTTTCTCCGGAACAACGCGGCGATGTCGGCGCAGCCGTCGACGACCCCCAATGTCCTTCTGATTACGCTCGACACGACGCGGGCGGATCGGATGGGGTTTCTCGGATCGACGCGAGGTCTGACCCCTGCGCTCGACGCTCTGGCGAAGAGTGCCATCGTCTTCGAGCGTGCCTACGCGCAGGCGCCGATCACCACCGTCTCTCACGCGACCATCCTGAGCGGCACCTATCCGCCCTTCCATCACGTGGATGACTTCGGCGCGCCACTGCCGGCGCCGGTGCCGTATCTGCCCGACCTGTTGAAATCGAGCGGTTATCAGACCGCGGCGTTCGTCGGGTCGCTGATCCTGGATCCGCGCAACGGCACGGCGCCCGGATTCGATCGCGGGTTCGATGTCTATGACGCCGGCTTTCGTCTCCGCCGGCCCGGCGAGGATCGATACACCACGATCGAGCGGCGCGGCGACGAAGTGGTGCGGCGCGCCCTGGCGTGGGTCACCACGACGAACACGAAGGACACGAAGGCTGCGCGTGCGCCGTTCTTCCTGTGGGTGCATCTCTTCGACCCACACGATCCGTACGAGCCGCCGGCCGATCTGCGGGCGCGTTTCGCGACGGAGCCGTACGACGGCGAAGTCGCGTTCATGGACCAGCAGATCGGCCGCCTGGTCGCGGCATTCGGCGGCGACACAGCGGTTGTGGTCGCCTCGGATCATGGCGAGTCGCTTGGCGATCATGGAGAGACGACCCACGGTGTGTTCCTGTATGACGCGACGCAGCGAGTGCCGTTGATCGTGCGGCTACCCGGCGGTCGTGGCGCGGGAACGCGGATTGCCACGCGCGTGCGCTTGGCGGACATCGCGCCGACGCTGCTCGAGAGTGCGGGGTTGAGCACCCCACCAGCGATGCAAGGCCAGTCGCTGTTGCCGCTGACTCGCGCGGGGTCGAAAGGGGAAGACCGCCCCGTCTATTCGGAGAGCTCGTATCCGCGGCGCGCATTTGGCTGGAGTCCAGTTATCTCGTGGCGCGCTGACCGTTTCCTCTATGTCCGAGCGCCGAAGCGTGAGCTCTACGACCTGGTGGCCGATCCTGACGCCGCAAGAAACCTCGCGCTCAGCCGCGCCCGTCTGGCCGATGGATTGGACGGAGAGCTGGCTCAATTTCTCGGACGGTCAGCCACCGGCGCGAGCTCGCAAGCGCGGGTCGATCCGGCCGTAGCCGAGCGCCTGGCCGCTCTTGGCTACGTCGGCGGATCGTCGGGCACATCAAGGGCCACCGGCATCGACCCGAAGGACCGCATCGCAATCGCCAACACGCTTCACGACGCGATCGTCGCGGTCGAAGACGGCGCGTTCACCCGCGCGGTCCCACTCCTGGAAAAGGTCGTCGCCGCAGAGCCGGACATTCCGATTGCCCAGCTCAACCTCGGCGTGGCGCGCGCGCGGCAAAGGCAGTTCGCGCGGGCGATCGCACCGCTCAGGCGTGCGGCGACGCTGCAACCGGACAACATGCGCGGTCACTACGAACTCGGACTGGCTCTCTATGAAACCGGCGATCTGAAGGGCGCCGCAGGCGAGCTGGCGGTTGTCGCCGCCGCGCTCCCGCAATGGGCCGATGCGCGCTATTCGCTGGGGTCGGTCTACGCGCGAATCGATCGCGTGGCGGATGCGCAAACAGAGCTGCGCGCGGCCCTTGCGCTCGAGCCGCGCCACTTCAGAGCCAACCTGCTGCTCGGCCGGCTCCTGACGCTCACCGGACGCGCCGCAGAGGCCGTTCCTTATCTCCAAACGGCGGTTGACGTCGACCCCAAATCGACCGAAGCGCGCCAGTTCCTCGCCGCCGCGCTCGCCAAGAAAGGAATTTAGCCACAGATGACACAGATGACACAGATGAAATGCCTGTCATGGTCAAACGCGGCGAACGCGCAGCAGAGTTGCAATGCAAGAGCGCGGCGCTCAAGCGGCGAAGCCGCTCACGAAGACACGGAGACCGCCAGATGAGAGTCGCTCATGAACGGCTCCGAAGACTCTCATCTGACGGTCTCCGTATCTTCGTTGCGCGCGCCTTCGGCGCGCGTGAGCGCCGCACAGCATCTGTGTAATCTGTGTCATCTGCGGCTGACTCTCGGGGCCGACTCTTGCCCCGGCGTTCGTCCCTCAAAGAGCGAGTCGAGTCTCCGGCTGCGTAAGAGGGATACCCAGCACGTGTTAGCGTTCTGCATGCGCCGATCGACGACCCTTCTTCTGAGGCTGGCTGGGCTGACCGTCCTGCTCCTGGTTCCGCTCGAAGCGCGGCGCGCGGCAGATCCCGCGTGGCCGCAGTTCCGCGGGCCCAACGGCGCGGGCATCCTCGACGAAGCGCAGTGGCCCTCCTCATGGTCCAGCACCAGCAACGTTCGCTGGACGGTCGAGGTAGCCGGGCGCGGGTGGTCGTCGCCGGTGGCGTGGAAAGACCAGGTGTTCGTCACATCCGCGATCAGTCCAGGAGCGTTCAAGGCACCCTCGACCGGCATCTTCGGTAACGACTATGTGGCCGAGCTCTCGGCGAAGGGCTTGTCGGACGATGAGGTGCTGAAGGCTGTCACGGCTCGCGACATCGAGCTGACCGCGGAGAGCGGCGAGATCCGGTACATGGTTTATGCGTTCGACGCCGCGACTGGTCGCATGCGATGGGAGCGGGAGGCGCACAGGGGCCTGCCCTTTGGCGGCCGGCACCGGAAGAACACCTTCGCGTCGGAAACACCAACCACCGACGGCGAGCGGCTCTATGTCTACTTTGGGAACGTCGGGCTGTTCGCCTTCACGCTCGACGGCCGGCCGCTGTGGACGAAGCAGTTCGATCCGCAGCCAATGTATCTCGACTTCGGCACTGCGTCGTCGCCGGTCGTGCACGACGGCCAGGTCTTCGTCCTGCACGACAACGACGGTCAGTCATTTCTCGCCGCGGTCGACGCACGGACCGGCCAGGAGCGCTGGCGCGTCAATCGAGATCTGCCGAGCGGCCAGTCGACGTCAGGGTGGTCGACTCCGTTCGTGTGGAAACATGCGCTCCGGACCGAGCTGGTGATCATCGGCCGGCGCCACGCGGTCGGCTACAGCCTGGATGGGAAGGAATTGTGGAGACTGGGCGGCTTGATCGGTCAGTCCACGCCCAGCCCGGTCGCTGCCGGCGGGTTGTTGTACGTCGGCACCGGGTCACAGGGCGAGTCGAATCGTCCGCTCTTCGCGGTGCGGCCGGGAGCGAACGGCGATATCTCTCTGGCCAAAGGAGAGACGAGCAATGCGTTCGTGGCATGGACGCATCCGCGAGCCTCGGCCTACACCTCGTCACCTCTCGTCTACCGCGGACGCGTGTACATCGTGAACGACAACGGCATCCTGACGGTGTTCGACGCGCTCGCCGGCAGAGAAATTTACAAGGCCCGCGTGGGGGAAGCGGCAACACGTTCTCGGCTTCGCCGTGGGCCAGCAACGGCAAGGTCTATTTCCTGAGCGAGGACGGCCACACGTTCGTGATCGAAGCCGGCGACAAGTACGTCGAGATGGGGAAAAGCAGCCTGGATGAGATGAGCCTCGCCACGCCCGCTCTGGCGCCCGATGCCATGTTCATCCGCACGCAGACGAAGCTCTATCGCATCGGCCACAGATGATACAGATGGCACAGACGAGAATGCCTGTCATAGCGCGAGCGCGAGGAAATGAATTAGCCGCTCGCGCTACTGCTTCTCTATGGCTTCGCCGCGCTCGACCCACTCATTCCAGCCGCCTTTGAGCGCCTTGGCGCCGGGCACACTGCGCTCGGCGAGATCGACCGCGGCCCTGGCGGCGGTCATCTCGTTGGCGCAGGCGCAATAGGCGACGATGGTCCGCTTCTCGCCGGCGAATCGGCCTGCCTCCTTGAAGACCTCGGTGTAGTTGATGTTGATCGCGCCGGGGATGCGGCCCTGTGCGAACTCGTCGGCTGTCCGCACGTCGAGGATGACGACCGACTGCTGCGCCATCAGTGTCTTCAGCTCGTCGATCGTGACGCGTGGGACTGCACGCAGCGCCTGTGCGCCGAGTCCGATGCTCGCGAGCACGAGACTCGCGAGCACGAGACTCGCGATCCTTTCTTTCTTCGTTCTTCTTTCCTCTTTCCTCTTAGGCTTCTCCGGCCTGAGGTCGGTCATGTGTTCCCCTTCGAATCCACCGTCCAATTCTGCAACTCGTCGAACCGTCGAATCACGGGATAGCCCCCGGTGAGCAGCAGGGGCTTGTTACCCGGCCGAATCGACAGGGCCGCCTGCATTCCAGCGCCGCGGGCGGCATCGAGCTCTCCCGTCACGTCGGAGACGAACAGGATAGCCTCGGCGGGAATCGCCATCCTCGTGGCGATGCGCCGGTAGCTGTCGCTCTCTGTCTTCACGCCAATCGACGTATCGAAGTGCCATTGAAGAAACCTCGCGAGATCTCCAGCCGACGAGTGACGGAAGAGGAGCTGTTGCGCCAGCGCGCTCCCCGACGAGTAGATGCCGATCGGCAAGTGCTGAGCATGCCAGCGCTGGAGCGCACCAGGCACATCGTCGAAGACCTCGCCCACCAGCTCACCGCGCGTGTAGCCCTCTTCCCACATCCTTCCCTGCAGCGTTTTCAGAGGATTGGACTTGCGATCCCGGTCCATGAGCCATTCGCTGTAGGCGGCAACCGACTCGAGCCGCGACGCGGCCGGCGTGTCGATCCATGGCGGCACAGCCCCGCCCGCGCGCGAATCGGCGGCATGCTCCTCACGCAGTCGATCGAACAGCTCCCTGTACTCGCTCGATGACGCGTGCTGCTCGATATGGCGTCGCAGGTTCCTCCGCGCGAACGGAAAGAGCACTTCGGTGACAAATGCGATCGGCGTCGTCGTGCCTTCGATGTCCAGCAGAATTGCCCGCATCTCCGCTGGAGCGGCGTCTCGCGCTCACATGGGCGCGGACGAAGACACGTAAGAGGGACCGAAGCAGACGGGCTGAAACCCTTTGTCGATCCCCGTGTCGGTGTAGTGCGGCGTCCAGCCCGACGTGTCCTGAAACAACCGGATGGCCCGGATCCGGCGATCGGCGCAGAGGTCGAACCAATGGTGCGTGCCACGAGGCACGCGAATGAGATCGCCCGCCTCGACCTCTATCGCGAAGACCGGACCTGCCTGCGGATGCACGTGAAACAAGCCGCGACCCTCGACGATGAAGCGGACTTCGTCTTCGTCGTGCCAGTGCTCGCGGCTGAATTTCGCGAGCATCGCGTCGAGATTCGGCGTGTCGGACCGGACGTCGATGACGTCGGCCGTGCGATAGCCGCCACGGGCCTTGAGCACGTCTATTTCTGCCGCATACGCTGCGAGCAGCATTTCGGGTGTCGCGTTGGCGTCGACGGGACGGTCGAGTGTCCACCGCTCGTAGTCGATGGCATGAGCGGCGAGGAAAGCGGTCACCGCTTCGGGTTGGGCGATGACTTGATTCTGGGCCGGGATCTTGACGACCGCCATGGTGTGACCTCCTCGGCTCGGGCCACGGCTTCGAGCAGGAACTCGACGATTTCGACGTGGCGGACGGCCTGCGGCAGCGAGTTGCCCCAAGTGTACATCCCGTGACGGCGCAGGAGGAACGCGTGGGCGCTCGGATGGCGGCTCAGCATCTCTCGAACGGCGAGGCCAAGCCGCGCCATGTCCTGGTCGTTCTCGAGAATGGGAACCCATTCCCGATGCTCGTGGGTCGTCACGCCTTCCAGGCCCTTCAGCATTTCGTAGCCCTCGATGGCGAGGCCGTGCGCTGCCTGGTGCTTGTCGGACAGCAACGTGCTCCACATCGAATGCGTGTGTAGCACGGCGCCCGCGCCGCGGGCGCGGACGATCTCGACGTGGAGTTGCGCCTCTGCCGATGGCTTGCGCAAGTGCGGCCGGCGCCCAGAGCCAGCGACGAGTTGCCCCTCGGCGTCGATTTCGAGGATCTCCTCGAAGCGTGAGCTCGCCCTTGCCGGCACCGCTGGACGTGATGGCCAGGCGAAGCGGCTCGCGACCGAGCACCGCGCTGAAATTGCCGCTGGTGCCGAGCACCCACCCGCGCGCGTCGAAGCGGCGGCCAATCTCGATCAGCCGCCGCGACGTGTCGCGGCCGCGATCAACGCTTTTGTGCCGAGCTGAGCCACGCATCCCTGAACTTCCGCTGCTCCGCCGTGAGCTCTCCCCCGGCACGCTCGATGGGGACGATTTCAATCCGCGGATCCTCTTCCAGCTTCACTGTTCCGTTCACGGTCTCTCCGCCTCGCCGAACGTAGCGAATCGGAATCGTGTCGCCGGGCTTGTGCCGCGACAACACCTGCTCCATCGTGGTGGGCGAGCTCAGCTCGGTGCCGTCGAGGCTGACGATCCGATCGTCCTGCTCGACGCCGGCGACATAGAGCGGCGAGCCAAAGGGAACCAGACCGGCCACTCGGGTCCCGCTGCTGTTCGATTGAAACTGCGCCGCGCCGACCCACGGTCGGCCCGGCGATCGCTTTCGCGCCACTATGCCGGCGCGCGTCAGCAGCTTCGAGTAGTCCACCAGCTCACGGCCTTCGATATAGCGCGTGAAGAACTCCTGGGCGAAGGCCCGGTCCCCGGTCACGCTGGCCAGCGTTTCCTTCAGGCCATCCATCGTGTACGGCGTCGCCACCAGACCCGGCACCTTCTGTCCCGGCCGGCCATAGTTGGCCCAGAGGGCCTGCATGTAGGTGTCGAGCGTGACGCGGCCGTCGGTCTTGTCCCGCATCGCGAGATCGAGCCCGAGCCCAATCGCCGCTCCATAGGTGTAGTACGAAATGAACGTGTTCGGCCACGCCGTGCGATCGACCGTAACCGCCGCGTCGACAAACGGCGCCATGCGGCTCATATCCACCGCGCTTCTGATCCTGCGCCCCGGGCTGAGCTCGACTGCGTCGATCGTGTCGGCCAGATCGCCAAGCAGGTTGTCCATCGGCTGCAGGCCGGCGCGTTCGAGGATGAGGCCGTCGTAGTAGCTCGTGAAGCCCTCGCCGATCCACAGCTCGCCGCTCACGTCGGCTTCTTCGAAGTCGAACGGCTCGATGCCTTTTGAGCGGATGCGCTCCATGTTCCATGCGTGAAAGAACTCGTGCGAGACTGCGCTCAGCATGCCGCGGCGCTGGCTGGGATTGCGCAGCGCACCCTGCCCGGTCAGCGAGGTGCTGTTG
Source organism: uncultured Acidobacteriota bacterium (assembly GCA_963773045.1). Lineage (GTDB taxonomy): Bacteria > Acidobacteriota > Vicinamibacteria > Vicinamibacterales > UBA2999 > 12-FULL-67-14b. Next base: position 297,678 of record CAVYZT010000009.1, read on the forward strand.
CGATGCTCCATGCCGTCGCCATTGGCCCATGGCAGGTAGACGGCGAGGAACGTGTAGGTATTCGTCTCGAACTGCGGCAGCTCGCCAAACACCGGAATGGCTTCCCTGACGATGCGCTCGATGTCGGCGGCGTAGGCATCGGCGTCGGCGTCAGTGCCGTCGTGCGTGAGCGCGACGCGGAAGGTTGCCTTGTCGACGCTGAAGGTCCGGAGCGTGAAGGCGCTGAAATCGCTCGGGCTGTCCATCAAGTAGTGGAGGTTGGGAGCGGTGTAGACCAGCGGATCGCTGGTCGGAAACAGCTGCGTGGCAACCTTCCAGCTCTTCCCCGGCGGCTCGACGAAGGTCACGCGCGCCGGCCGATCGAGCCAGCCGCGCGCGAACATCAGCGCCGCAGGAATGTTGATGTGCGCGTGCATCGAGTCGATGCCGAGATACGTTCCGTCGGTGCGATCGCCGTAGACGACGTAGCGGACCACGACGGTACCATCGTGGCCGGTCACGTCCCATTGATGCAGGTTCGGCCGGGCGGCGGTCAGGTTCTTGCCAGCGCCGTCTGCGATCGAGACGTCGAACACGTTCTTGGCGAACTCATGCAGCGCGTAGCGGCCCGGCGAGGTTCGCGCCATCCGCAGCTGCAACGTGCCGGCGGGCACCTTTGAGAATCGCGCCTCGACCACCATATAGCGATGTTCCGGGGCCGGGAACGACAGCGTGTACTCAATCGACGCCGGCGCTGCGACCGGGGAGGCTACCGGTTTGGGCTCCACCGCCGTCGCTTGAGCCCACGACGGCGCAGCCAAGAAGAGAAATAGAGCCGCCAGCAGACCGCTTTTCGCTCTTCGCTCTTCGCCTTTCGCGAGTTCGCAGCTCATCATCGCGCTAGCATATCTGCTCACGAGAACCCTCGCCGTTTGACACGCGGTGCATTGCGCGTCGACGCGTTCGCGGCTCCTATTGTGGCGAAACGCGAATCGCGAACCGCGAACCGCGAATCACTGCGGTTTCTTCTGCGCGGCGGCCGTCCGCTCCTGTTGTCGAGCGCCGCTCAAGACGTTGACGAGGCCGTAGTTGCCTTCGTGACAGGCGTACTCGTAGACCTGCTCACCTGGCGGCATCGTGTTGAACGCCAGCTCACCAGTGAACGGAGCGACGAAGGTGGATGGATCTTCCACCGTGAACCGGTAGCTGATTGTGTTGGCATCGACTCGCCGCAGCCGTTCGGTCACCTTCAGGTTCTCCCACGAGTTGCGGAAGCCGTGCAGCGGATGGAAGTTCGTCGTCTCGATGACCAGCGTGTCACCGTCCCACCGTCCGATCGAGTCGCCGAACCATTGGCGGAAGCTCGATGGAGGATGCTGACCGCCGATCCGGACGATGCGCGCGTCGTGCACCATCTCCGTCATGATCATCACCGTGTCGGCGGTCTGCACGATCGTGTAGTTGTTATTGTAAAAGTAGTTCGGCAGCATCGGCGGCCCGGCGTTGTTGCCAAACGAGGTGATGCAGCGCTCCCCGAGCGGGCGCAGTTCCGGATGGTCGAACTCGCCGCCCTGGGTCTTGCGGGCGGCCCCCGCCTGCGCCATTCGAGCGCGCGCCTCTGCGGTGTACACCGGCACCCTGCCATCCGCCGGGTCGATCACGATCGAACTTCTCGGCAGCCCATCGACCCGCAGGACGCGCTCGCCGGGATCGATCCAGAAGGAGTTGTACCCGCCGACGAGGCCGGCGCCCCCTTGCCACACACGTTCGATGAACGTGGGCTCGGCGTTCGGGCTCTTCCTGGCCTCGCCACCGACAGGTGGAGCGGCTCGATTCGGATCACTTGGCTGTTCGCGGGCCTCCAACGCCCGCCGGGTGCTCTGTTCCTGCGCGATCGCGGCGTCGTCGGTCAGCACGAGCGGCTGGTTTGCGCCAAGACGTTCGAACGGTGTGATCGTCGCGTTGGTCCAATTGCCTTGGAAGTCAGGACGTCCATCCGGCGTGCGGGGGATCGCCGCCGGCTTGGCCGCCGGTTTCGCGGCAGCGGGCTTTTGCGGTGGGGGCGCGGTCGCCGGGGCCTGCGCGCCGGCGGTCGCCAGAGCGAACACCGCGGCCGTGAGCGTGACACCCAGGGTTCTCATTTCAGCGGCTCCTTCCGCAAATGACCGTACATCAACTCGGTGACGAACTCGACGCACTTGAACTGACCCAGCCGCGCGCCCTTCTCGACCCGGCGATAGAGCGGCAGGCTCATCTTCCAGGGTCGGGTGAAGGTCTGCGGGTCCTCGATCGTCGCCTCGTACTGAATGTGATCGGAGTCGGTCATCGTGTAGCGTTCGGTGACCTTCAGGTCCGAGCTGTGGTGATTGCCGGCCCGATCGAACCAGCTTCCGTCGGTGAACCCGGTGACGTCGATCACGAAAATGTCGCCTTCCCAGCGGCCCACCGATTGACCCATCCAGCTGTCGAGCGGCGCCGGGCCCGGGTCCTTCAGCATGACGTTGCGGGTGGCGCCCGCATACTCGTAGGCGATGAAGAACGACGTCGCGCTCTGCAGGATCTGAAACGGAAACGGCATGTAGGTGGCGCGCGGCACGCCCGGCAGATAGCACTTGATCTCGGGATCGAGCGTCAGCCAGTTCGCCTGATTCTCCTGCTTCTTCTTCAACGCCTCGGGCTTGTACGGAAGCTCATCGCCCTCGACGATCCCGAGTCCCGAGGGCACCGATCCCGCCGCACCAAAAGCCAGCACTTCTTTGGCGGGAACTGGAACGACAGGGCCCGGACGCATCGCGAGCGCCGCCTTTGCGCTGTGCGCTTGAATATCCCAGTTGGCGGTGTTGATCGCCTGCCAGATGCCATTCAAGTTGGGCTTGCCGTTGAGCCGCGGAATGTTGGACGTGCGAGTCTGGCCGGTCAACGGTGACAGCGACACCAGTGCGAAGGCACCGGCGGCCACACCAGCCACGATCGAAGTCTGCAGAACCGACACCCAGCGCATGTGGAAACCTCTCTGAAGGGCGGATTATACGGCGAGCGAAGCTGGATCTAGGATCCGGGAAGTTTCTCGAAGTCCCGGCGCGCTTGGACGAGCATCGGCACATCCGGGTCGGCGTCCTTCCACAGATCGAAGAACTGCTGGTAGATCTTCCGCGCCTCACTCGTTTGTCCAAGCGCCGCGCGCGCTCTGGCAAGCGAGACCATCGCCGAGGCCTTCGATGCGCCCAGACCGCTGCGCGGCTCCTTCTGAACCACCCATTCGAGACCCTTGGACGCTTCGAGCCAATGTTGGAGCCGGACCTGGGCAATGCACCAGACGGCCACCTGCTGACCGTGAGCGGTGTCGAAGGTCACCGGCTCGAGGAGCGTCGCGGCCTCGGCCGGTTTGGCCTCGGCGAGCGCCAGCAACGACTCCAGGAAGCGCGCCGCTTCGAGACGCCGAGCCGGATTGGCAATCGACTTCTTCGCTTCTTCGACGGCGCCGATGAAGATCGCCTTGGCGCGCGCGCGATCCTGCAGCAGGGCGCTCAGTACCAGGTCTTCGTCGAGAGCGCCCGCCTGCACCAGACCGCCGGTTCGGGCGCGGGTCGCGCGGGCGCTCGCGACATCCGTCAGTCCCACCAGCGCTTCGTTGATCGCCAGATCCAGGATCCGCTCGCCGATCCGATCGGCGAGGCTGGCCTGCTCCAGGCGGGACTGCAGCTCGACGATCAGCCGGTCAGCGTCGCTCATCTTTCCGAGATACGTCGCGCCGGCAATCCGAGTCCCCACCATCTGCACTTCGTCGCGGCGGCCATGAACCGCCGCCACCTGCGCGTCGGCCAGCGCCGGGTCGCCGGTCACAATCGCGAGCGCATAGAGGCCTGCCCTGGAATTGGTGGAGTCCTGAAGCTTCAGCGCGGTATCGATCGCCTTGCGCGCATCTTGGTAGCGGCCGGCATCGAAATAGGCGTTCGACAGGTTCTGCCACGCCAGCGGCTGGTCGGCGCCGATCACGACCGCATGCTCGAGCTCGCGGATCGCTTCCTCGTCTTGTCCCAGGGTGCGCAGCAGTAATCCGAGGTTCACGAGCGACGAGTAATCGTCCGGATAGGTCGCCAACAGCACCCGGTATGTTTCGGCGGCCTTGCTGAGGTCCTGGTCCACGGTCGTGTAATAGCGCGCTTCGATGTAGGCGCGTTCGGCGTCGCTCACCTTGCTTCTGAGCTCGAACGCTTTGCCCGTCATCTTGCGTCCTTCGTCGGACTGCCCCAGGTTGTTGAACACGGTGCCGAGTCGCGCGTAGGCGAGCGCGAACTCGGGATCGAGCTCGATGGCCTTGCGGAAGAACGGAACCGAGTCGAAGTCGCCGGTCGTCTTGCGCGTCCGGACCCCCTGGCTGTACGCCTTCAGCGCATCCAGCGATCGCGTCGTCGCTTCTTCGACCGTGGCGTCGTAGCGCTGAATCGACGCCAGCGACTCGCCGAGGTTTCCGCGCAGCGCCGAGACGCCGCTGCCGAGCGCTTTCAAGACGTTCTCTTTCGAATCCGACTGCACCTGTTGTTCGGCGAGCACGCGGCCGGTGAGACAGTCTTGCGCGTTGAGCGTGACCACGTATGAGGACCCGAGCATCGCGATCGAGCCGCCGAGCATCGCCTTGGCGGCGACGCGCTGGCAGAGCTCGCGCCCGACGTCACCGGTGAGCGGGGTCATCGGATCGCGACCCATGAGCCGCAGCGTGGACTGCACCTGCTGATCGGCGACCACAGTCAGAAACGGCGACTGCCGCAGTTGAACGCCCAGCGCCTCGCCCAGGGTGTCGTCGAACATGGCGTCGCCGGTTCGATTCATCATGGCGGCGAGCACCACCGGATCCTTGGCGGCGAACGCCGGCGTGCTCACCGACCAGTAGAAGAACAGACCGCCAACCACCGCGAGGGTCATGAGCGTCACGCCGACGAGCGCCGGCTTGAGCCATGGCCGGGGCTCGCGCTGAACGGCGGCGACACCTGACTGAAGATTCGATGCGGCCGCGCCTGGCGCCGCTCCAGTCGGAGTCGCAATCGCCCCGCTCTCTGCCGCCTTCCGCAGGCGCCGAAGCTCGGCACGCAGGTCCGCGGCGCTCTGGAAGCGCGTGTCGCGATCCTTTTCGAGCGCGCGGGCGATCACGTGATCGAACGCCGGTGGCAAGCCGGGCTCGATTTGCGATGGCGGCACGGGAGCTTTCGTGAGGATCCCCTCGAAGATCGTCGCCGGCGTCGCCCCAGGGAATGGGAGCGTGCGAGTCGCCATTTCGTACAGCACGATGCCGGCGGAAAACAGATCGCTGCGCGCATCGATCTCGTGACCACGCGCCTGCTCCGGCGACATGTACGCGATCGTCCCAACCGTCGACCCGACCGTCGTCAGCTGATTCGAGCCGCCCACGGTCGTCTCGCTCGTGTCACCGCCGGCGCGGCTGAGCTTGGCGATGCCGAAGTCCAGCACCTTCAGCGATCCACGCTTGCTCACGAAGAGATTCGCCGGCTTGATGTCACGGTGGACGACGCCTTCACCGTGCGCGGCGTCGAGCGCATCGGCCATCTGTTCGCCAAGCCGAAGCACCTCGTCCAGCGACAGCGGACTCCGATCGATCCGCGCGCGAAGCGACTCGCCGTCGAGCAGCTCCATCACCATGAAGCGCTGATCGTGATGCGCGCCGATGTCAAACAGCGTGCAGATGTGAGGGTGGGTCAACGAGGAGATGACTCGAGCTTCGCGAAAGAACCGCTGCGCCGCCTCGGGCGTGACGCCGGAATCGTCGGGCAGAAACTTGATGGCGACGCGTCGGCCGAGCCGGGTGTCTTCGGCCTGGTACACGACCCCCATACCACCGGAGCCAAGCCGGGACAGGATCCGATAGTGCGAAACGGTCTCGCCAATCATGGGCGCTGGTCGATCAACTTCCGGATCTTCGTCGCGAGCTGGACCGGTGTAAAGGGTTTCTGCAGGAAAGATTTGCGCACGCAAGGACAGCGTAGCGGGCGGCTACGCAGCGTGGCAAGCGGCGGTCCGCCGGCTAGCGCAATCGCGCGAGGCTGATGGCGCGGGCGACCGAGCCAACCAGCTCGTCGAGATCGATCGGCTTGGCGAGGTGCCAGTCGTAGCCAGCCTCGATCGCCGCGGCGCGCTCGGGGAGGCTGGCGTAGGCGGTCACGGCAACCGCAGGAACCCGGCCACCTAAGTCGGCGGGCAGCGTTCTCACCGCCTGGATCAAGGCGTATCCATCCTTGCCGGGCATGGCGATGTCGCAGAAGAGCACATCGAACGATCGATGGCGAAGCGCGCGCAGCGCCTCCTCGGCCGACCCGGCGGTGACGACGTCTGCGCCTCGTGATTCGAGCATCGCGCGCATCAGATCCCGCGCGTCGGCCTGGTCGTCGATGACCAGGACGCGGGCAGCCGACAGCTGCATAGGTTGGCTGTCCTGAGCCGGCGAATCCGTTTTGGCCTTCGGCCGCACCGACTTGATCGGCAACTGCACGGTGAACGTCGCGCCGTGACCATCACCGAGACTCGCGGCCAGGACGTTGCCGCCATGCGCCTCGGTGACATGCCTGACGATCGCAAGCCCGAGGCCGAGCCCGCCGTGACTTCGCGCGCTGGTGCTGTCGGCCTGGCGGAACCGCTGGAACATGAGTGGCAAGAAATCCGGGCGAATGCCCTGTCCCGTGTCTTTCACGACGATTTCCGCGGTGGATTCACGCGCCCGCAACTCGACTTCGACTTGGCCATCGGCCGGGGTGAATTTGATCGCGTTCGAGAGGAGATTCCAGATGACCTGCTCCAGGCGCTCGGCATCGCCCTGAACGAGGATGTCGATATCGGACGGCGTCTTGACCACCAGGCGAATGCGTTTGGATTTCGCCGTCAACAGATGCGTTTCGACCGCGCTGGTGATCACCGACCCCAGATCGACCGCATCCTGCTTGAGCTGGAACTTGTCCGACACGATGCGCGAGATGTCGAGCAGGTCCTCGACGAGCTGCGCCTGCGCCTTGGCATTGCGGCGGATGACGTCGATGGCTCGCTGCTGGGCGTCGAGCGACAGGGTTCGCTCGCCCAGCAGGTGGGTCCATCCGAGGATGGCATGCAACGGCGTTCTCAGCTCGTGCGAGAGCGTGGCGAGGAATTCATCCTTTACGCGGTTCGATTCTTTGAGCAGTTCGTGCGCCGCGGCCAGCTCGGCCTGATGCTTCTGAGAGGAGAGGTCGGTGAGCAACACGCCGACGCCGCTCGAGTCCTCGAGCGCGCTGAGGGTCAGGTAGACGGGAACGCACGGTGCCGTCTGCGGCCTGCATGAGAATTTCGCCCTGGCTGGCCGATGCCTGCCCCTCGAGCACGAGGGTGAGGTATTCCGCATGCTGATTGAGCGAGACGAAATCGACCAGCGGCGTGCCGATGAGCTTCTCGAGCGAGACGCGCAGCATGGTGGCGAGCTGGCGATTGGCGTAGACAATCGTCCCGTCGGGGCCGAGCATGGCGGCGCCTTGATGCATCCGTTCGATCAAGACGCGGTACGGACGCTCGGCCCCTTCGAGCGTGTAGATTCGATTGCCGTTCTCGCCGTTGACGACAAACGCGTCCACCGCGCCCGAACGAATCGCCTCGAGCGTCTCTTGCGCCTCTTCCAGCCGCCGCCGAAGATCCGCGTTCTCGCCTTCGAGATCGTCGGCGGACATGCGGGCTCCTGCCGCGGTCCTCCTGGTCATCGACCGGCCTCGCCTCGCGGGCGCAGATCCAGGCCGACCAGGACGCGTTCGACGTCGGACAAGTTGCCGATCAGGCGGCGCAACGGGAGCGGGAGTTTCTTGACCAAGGTCGGCGCGGCAACGATCTCCTCGTCTCGCGCCGCTTCCGGATGCTGATAGATATCGATGACCTCCAGCTCGTAGCGTCCTTGGAGGTACTTCGCGCAGAGCGATTTGAGCGTCTGGATCGCTTCCGACGAACGGGCTGTCATGCCGGTGACGAACAGCCGCAAGACATAGCGCTCACTGTTGGTCGCGGCAGAAGCCAAGGCCTCTTCAAATTCTTCCGTGCTTGATTTGCCAGGCTTCTTCATCACACTTCGATCCTCGCGGGCCGGAGCTGCAACCCGACCAGCACGCGCTCGGTGTCGCGGAGGTCACCCACGATCTTGCGCAGCGGTTCGGGCAGCTTCCGGACCAGCGTAGGAATCGCGATGATCTGATCGCCCGCGGCCAACTGCGGGTTCACTAAGAGATCGACGATCTCGATCTCGTAGCGGCCGGCCAGATGCTCTTCGCAAAGCCGCTTGATGTTGGCGAAGGCGGCAATCGACTTCGGCGTCTGGCCGGCAACATAGAGGCGAAGCTGCCACACCTCACCATTCCCGAGGTCGTCTGGTATCGGGTCTTCTCGAAGGGCTTCGTTCATTTGCGCCCCCTCCGTCCTGTGGTCGTTGCCTGGCCGTCGATTGGCGGGGGGTCCGCGTGGCGGCTGTGAATCATCTGCGACTGCTCGTCCTGACGCGCCACTTCGCGATCGCGTTCCTGAAGTTCTGAGATTTCCGAGGCTTGTTCCTCTGCTTCGAATTCCCGGCGCAGCGCCGCGATTCGCGCCTCGTGCGCTTCTCGCCTCCGCCGGCGCTCGCGCTGCACGGCCTCGGCCGCATGTTGCTGCGCGACCCCCGCCGCCTTCTCGCGCGCTTCTTGCACTACCCGCGCCGACCCGGTGAGCGCGCCCTCCGGTCCGAGATACACGTCTCGCAGCTCGATGCCCCGGTCGGTCAACAGGAACTCGCGCAATTGATTCGAGTGCGCCATGCCGCGTGACTTGAGGATGGAAATCTGGCGGTTGCGCTCGCCGGAGGACTCGACGGTCCGCAGCAAGATCCAGGTATCGACGAGCGACGAGATGCCAACCTCGGTGGCTTCGAGGACCTGGTTGCCCGACGTCAGATCGGTCAGCAGGACCGTAATCTGGCGCACCTTTAGAAAATCGATCAGGCGGATCAGCATGATGCCGGCCTCCCGAGTGGTGCCGGCGTGCAGCAGGCTGCTGATCGGATCGAAGATGACCGCGCGCGTCTCAAAGTCCTGAATACGCCTGAGCACTCTCGCCAAGTGGGCTTCCAGGCCGTACAGGTTCGGTCGCGTGCTGTGAATCTCGAGGAGTCCCTGGTTCGTCCACCGCTCGAGGTCGAGCCCGATCGAGCGCATGTTGCGCACGATTTGTCCAGGCGACTCTTCGAGGGCCAGATACAAACAGCGCTCGCCTCGCGCGCACGACGCGTCCGCGAAATGCGCGGCCACGCTGGTCTTGCCGCTGCCTGCGGTTCCAGAGATCAGGACCGTAGTGCCCCGGTAGTACCCTCCGTCTCCCAGCATCGTGTCGAGACGGGGGACGCCACTGGGGACCCGTTCATCGCTGGCGATGTGCGCCAGGCCAAGCGAGGTGATGGGCAGGACGTTGAACCCGGTTTCGTCGATGAGAAACGGGTACTCGTTGGTGCCATGCGTCGTCCCCCGATACTTCACGATGCGCAGCCGGCGCGTGGAGAGCTGATCGGTCACGCGATGGTCGAGGACGATGACGCAATCCGAGATGTACTCCTCGAGGCCGTGCCTCGTCAGCAGACCCTCCCCGCGTTCGCCGGTGATCACGGCCGTTACCTGCCGGTCCTTGAGCCAGCGGAACAGTCGACGCAGTTCGGCCCTCAGGATGGATTCATTGGAGAGACCGGAAAACAACGTCTCGAGAGTGTCGAGCACGACCCGCTTGGCGCCAATCGTGTCGATGGCATGCCCCAGGCGGACAAAGAGGCCTTCGAGATCGTACTCACCGGTCTCGTCGATCTCGCTCCGCTCGACCCGGACAAAGTCCACGACCAGCAGCTTGCGATCGATCAAACCGTCGAGGTCGAACCCCAACGAGCGGACGTTCTGCGTCAGTTCCCGGGCGGACTCTTCGAAGGTCAGCAAGACGCCCGGCTCGCCGTATTCGGTGGCGCCGCGGACCAGGAACTCCATCCCCATGAGCGTTTTACCGCACCCGGCGCTGCCACATACCAGCGTCGAGCGGCCGCGGGGAAAACCGCCGAACGTAATCTCATCCAGCCCGCGTATGCCCGTAGGAGTTTTGGGCAGCTGAGGCTCAGAGTAGGTAGATGGGGGACCGGCCTTGGGCATCTTAGGGTTCTTTCTGTGAGGCAACCTCAGAAACCGCCTTTCGATGAGTAGTCGGGAAAGTGAAGAAAGCAACAAGCAAGCCATAGTGAAATGCAGGCGGAGTTCTTGGTTCGAAGCGGGATGGGTAGATAATTGGAGCCTCCCAAATGGCTGAACACGAGTTGAGCGCCAGCTTCGCTGCGTCTGACGATGTCGTCTCCCGCCGCCTCGACGACATCGTGGTTCTCATCCACCTGAAAACCAACCGGATCTTCGAGCTCAACGCGACCGGCGCGCGTCTCTGGGAATTGATCAGCGCTGGAACGGATACCGGCGAGATCCGCGAGATCATGCTGAACGAGTTCGACGTGGCGCCAGCTGAGCTGGCCAACGCCATCGCGTCGTTGACCAGGCTGCTCGCCTCAGAGGAACTGATTGCCAAGCGCGACGCCGGTTAGCCGCCCTGCGGCCGAGCTCACGTGCCAATGGGTGGCGCGCGTGCCTCTGCGTTCTTCCGGGTCTTCAAGCGGATTCAGCATCACGGGCGAGCGGGGACGGTTTCTCAGCTCGGTTCAGCGGCACTCGTCGGCCGCGATGTTCAGCGGTCATCTCCACAATCGTCCGGCCCTGATCGCGACACTTGGAGGACCCGGAGAGTCGCTCGACGATGCCGAGTTGATGCTGCGCGCGTACGAACGCTGGGGGCAGGACTGTCCTCGCCAGATCCGCGGCATCTTCGCTACCGTGATCTGGGACGCGGACCACGCCACGGTGTTTGCGGCCCGCGATCGGATTGGCGTCCATCCGCTGTTCTGGGCGAGTACAGGATCCGATCTTCTGTTCTCGTCGTCGATCCTCTCGCTGGCTTCTGATCCCCGGGTCTCGCGAGCACCGAATCGCTCCGCGATGGTGGATCACATCAGACACACCTGGGGCGACCACCCGACCGAGACATTCTTCCAGGCCATCCGTCGCGTCCCTGCCGGTCACGCCTTTGCTGGCTCCTACGGCCAGCTGCGCGAATGGCCCTACTGGCACGTCCTGAAGCCTGATCGAGAGATCGATTGGATGGCAGACGAGGAGGCCGATCGCTTCGACACGATGCTCGACGAGGCCGTCGAGCGCTGCCTGGAGTTGGGACCGAGCGCGATCTTTCTGAGCGGCGGGCTGGATTCGGTGAGCGTCGCCGCCGCGGCGATCGACCTGTCGCGGCGATCGGGACGGCGCGCGCCGCTCGCGTTGTCGTTGGCGTTTCCACACCCTGAGTGCAATGAAGAAGACGTCCAGCGCGGCGTGGCGTCTGGTCTGGGCATTCCACAACTCATCTATCCGTTCGAGGAAACGGTTCAACCCCACGGCTTGATGGAGTCGGCCCTTGCCTTGACGCGGAAGATGGGCGCACCGCTGGAGAACCCTTGGGAGCCGGCGTACCACCGTCTCAGACACGAGGCGCGTCAGCGTGATTGCCAGGTGATCATGACGGGCAATGGCGGCGACGACTGGCTCACGGTGGATCCGTATTACGTCGCGGATCTTCTGCGCACGTGGAATGCCGGTGATCTGATTGAACTGCTGCGCAACTCGTTGCGGTCGGTACGATCTGCCCCGCGTCGCCCACGTCCGCCGCTTGCTGTGGAACTACGGGCTCCGGCCGTTGCTGTCGCGGCGGTTGTCGCGACTGCTCACGCGAGTGGCGCCTTCGGTCCTGGCCACGCATCGGCGCCACCGGCAAGAGTCGGTGACGCCCGATTGGCTCGCGCCGGATCCGGAACTGCGCCGCGAATCGGTTCGCCGATTTGCCGAGGTGGCCGAGCGCATACGGCGGCGGCCGGCGCCAACCGGTCCGTACGGGTTCTTCTCGATGGAAGGCCCAACCGGATTCATCCGGCCGTCGATGGCCATGGAGTTCGAAGAGCAATTCGAGTTCAGCCGGATGACGCAGACCCTCGAGATGGCTCCGTATTGGGATGCGGACCTGGTCGAGTTCCTCCATCGCATCCCGCCAAGAATCCTGGACAAGGGCGGGCGCGCTAAAGGAATGGTTCGCGAGACGGTGGCCAGACGCTTCCCACGGCTGGGCTTCGACCGCCAACGCAAGGTGTCAGCGGCAAACTATTTCGTCTCGGTGCTCTCCACTGCAGGCGCGGCAGCTTGGCAACGCTCGGGCGGCGCCAAAGAGTTGGCGCGATTAGGAGTGGTTGGCCCAGGCGTGAGCGAGTTCGCTCGCCAGGCCTTCGAGTCTCGAGACACGGCGCAAATGCCCCAGATCTTGGATATCATGCACTTGGAAGAATGGGTGCGGGCACATGTCTGATCCCGAGGCCGGCCAGAGGAGGCCAGATGCAAAGAGATTCGGAGCGGAAACATTCGACCGAGCGCACCGAGAAAAAACCGTGGGAGACTCCGAAGCTGTCGTACGTCGGCGCGGTCGAGGACGTGGTCCAGCAGGGCGACGGCAAGCTCACAGCGGTTGCGGCCGATCCTGGTGAGAGCAAGAAGACGAAGCCTTCAGGCTGAGCACGTTTGACGCCTTTCGCGGCGTCACCGCCGCCTTCCATGCTTTCGCTCGCCATCCTCCAGGGAGAGGACCAGCATCCAACCCAACTGGATCCATCCGCGCCAGGCGTAAACATCTGGCGAAGCCCGGACGGGCAGCCGGTGGCGTTCTCTTCCACCAACGGCGATCGGCGCTGCCTCGATTGGCCGGGCGTCGCGAGCTTTGAATTCTCCGCCGGCTCCGCTCACATCACGGCCATCCCCTATCGGCCGGCCCGCCCCGACCTCATCACCGAAGCGTTTCATCACAGCGTCTTGCCGCTGGCACTGCAGTCGCTCGGCCGTGAGGCCATACACGCCAGCGGTGTCCTGACTTCGCAGGGCGTGGTCGGTTTCTGCGGCCACGCTGAAGTCGGCAAGTCCACCATGGCGTACGCGTTGAGCCAACGCGGATATGCCGCATGGTCGGACGATGCAGTGGTGTTTGAGATCGTTCGGCAACAGCCGCGTTCGCTGCGCCTGCCCTTCGAGTTCAGGTTGAGGCCACCTTCCGCCGCGCATTTCGGAACTCCAGCGCGACTGCAGCCCGAGACTGTGGCAGACGTGAACCAGAGAGCGCCGATCGCCGCCTTGTGCGTCCTGGCTCGCCAGACCCCAGAGTCGGAGACGGGTGTCTCGATTGCCAGACTCGAAGGGCGTGCCGCGCTCACGACGGTGCTGGGACACGCGCTCTGCTTCGACTGGCACGATGGTGCGCGCAAGCGGCAGTTGCTCGTCAATTATCTGGCCCTGGCGTCCTCGATTCGAGTCTTCGACGTGCGCGTGCAGCCTTCGCTCGCCCGCCTCTCACACGTGGTGGACGCCATCGTCGATCGCGTGGTCGCCCCGTTGGCGGCGCGCGGTTCGCTCTCGCACCAGGTCGCGGTAGTTGGGCCGGGACCGGAACCAGCCGGCATAGGCAGTCTTCGGCGCTGAGCCGACGACGTCGGTCACGCGGTGTCGCAGACCGGGATCGATGCGAAACATCAGGGCGTCGCCGATGCCGAGATTTGCGATCTCACAGAACACGTGATCGGAATCGGCCTGACGCATTTGCAGCAACCCGCCGCTGTAGGGTGTCGCGCTCAAGTTGATGCTCAACGCGATCATTCGATCGCCACCGACATCCGAGTGCCACGAGTCGTAGTGGCCTTGCCCGGGCACCATCCGATACACCCGGCCGACAAACGATCCGATTGGTCCGCAGCCGGTGAGGGTGCGAACGATCGCGAAAAACTCCGGATCGTTGGCCAGCAGTTCGAGGACTCCGGTTGCCAGTCCGTGCCGCGCGCAAAGCTCCGACCCGATGCCTTCGTGTTCGTAATCGGAGAAGCTGGTCTGCTCGAACGCCGTCAACACCGCGGTGACAAGCTCGGGCGCCAGCAGGCTGGGCAGCAGGATGCAGTGTCCCTGCTCGAATCGCTGGCGCGCCTGAGTCAGGGCTGAGGCATCCGGAACGGCGACGCCCCGGTGGCGAAGCTGAACGATCATGCGGGCCTTCTCTGGAATCATTTACGCATTTGACGCCCTTGGATCAGGAGTCCCGGTGACGGGCACCGGCCGCGCGCCAGTGGTGACAGGCCTGATCGGGGCGCTCGAGACATTCGACACGTGGGGTTGACGCGAGCATTCCCGGCGACACAACGCTATTGGGCGATGGCGCGATCGAATGCCGCGAAGCGTTCACGGACATCGTCGTCGTCGTTGAGCACGATGCCGCCGTGTTCCACCCACGCGTGCGCCTCGATCTCCGTGCTGGCCTTGCGCACGCCGAATCGGAGCACCGCGTTAATGCCCTGGCGCCGCAACAACCACCAGAGAACGACCGAATGCGGCAGGCAGCTGACGCGAAACAACCCTCGTTCCGCTGCCAGCCGCACCAATCGGGTCGTCGCGTGCACTCGTTCGAGTGGGGAGGACGCGCCGTCCGACGGACGCGGCAGCGTGGTCGAGATCAACGACTGGAGGCGCGCAAAACTGAGCAAGCGAAGCGCGCCGGCCGTGAGCGGCAGCAGAGCCAGCGCCTGAAGAAATATCCATCTGTCGCGCGGTGACAGTTGGTCGAATGCGCGCCAGCGGTTGAGCCGCACCCGGAAAAGCTACCACGGCATCCGGGATCCGGCACGCGGCAGACGGCAGATGACAGACGGCCGCTGCGACATCATGCCGCAGGGCGCATCGGAAGTCGCCGACCTAGGATTGAATCCATGCGATTGGCGCTTGTCCTTGCCGCACTGATCTCGATTGGTCACTCATTGCTCGCCGGCTCGCCGGGCGAGGTCACTTTCGCGGTCAAGGACCGCGTGAACAGCACGCCATGGGTCGCAGCCGCTGGATCGTTCGTCGCGGTGGCGTGGGGCGCGTCGGCGAATGGCAAGGGCGATGTCTACGTCGCCGTCAGCCGTGATGGAGGGCAGACGTTTGGTCAGCCGGTGCAAGTGAATGCGACCGCTGGCGAGGCCCGGCTCGGTGGCGAGATCCCGCCGCGAGTCGCGCTCCTGACGGCGAACGCGTCCACCGTTCCCGAGATCGCCGTCTTGTGGAATGCGCGCGGTGAGACCACGTCGATCAAAACGTCTCGATCGCGAGACGGCGGCCGCACGTTCGATCCGCCAGTCGTCTTGCAGACGATGGGCGCGCCTGGCGATCGGGGTTGGCCTGCACTCGCTCTGGATCAGCAAGGCATCGCACATGCCATCTGGCTGGACCACCGCGGGCTCGCGGCGGACCGCCTCGAGGGTCACGCGGACCATAAGAGCGCGGGCGAGCATGACGGCGTCGCAATGGCTCAGCGCTCCGGGTTGTACTACGCGGCAACCGGCCAGTCGTCCTTGCCGCGCGAGCGGGAGCTCTTCAAAGGCGTCTGCTACTGCTGCAAGACCGCGCTCAGTGTCGGGCCCGACGGCGCCGTCTATGCCGCGTGGCGGCACGTCTACCAGGGCAACATCCGGGACATCGCCTTTACGGTGTCACGGGACGGTGGTCGATCGTTTTCAGCGCCGGTCCGGGTGAGCGAGGACAAGTGGGAGCTGAACGGATGCCCAGACGATGGGCCGGCGATGGTGGTGGATGCGCGAGGCACGGTGCACCTGGTCTGGCCCACGCTGATTGGCGGAACCAATCCGGAAGGCGCCCTCTTCTATGCGTCTTCGCGTGACGGGCGATCGTTCACGCCGCGCGTGCGGATTCCGACGCTTGGCAGCCCGAAGCCGTCGCACCCCCAAATCGCCATCGACTCGGCCGGCCGCGTCGTCGTCGCGTGGGACGAATCCGTGAATGGCCGCCGAGTGGCTGCGGCGCGGGTCCTGAATCGCGACGCCGGGCAGCGTGTCGGTGAACCGATCACGCTCGCTGCCGATGGAGCGTCCACGTATCCGGTTCTCGCCGCCACCGACCGGGGAGTGATTGCGGTCTGGACCACGGGCGGTGAGTCTGCCGTCGTCCGCGCGCGCCAGTTGCTGTTGCCCTAATCCGATCATCGGAGGGCTCGACAACCGAGACGAACGCCCTGGCCGAGCCGGCGTTCCTTCCATTCGCGCCGTCCGCTCCCGGAGTGGACCCCTGAGCGTTGGCCGCATTCGGAAGGTCCCAAAGAAGTGGCGACGTGTTGATCGCGGCATCCTCGCTCGCCCACACCAGGCGGCGCGCGTAAATCGTCACGTCCGCCTCGGGCACGCAGAACTCGCCGTGCACTTCGAGCGTGTCGCAGCAAATCGTCAGCGACCGCGTCGCCATCAGGAACTTTGTCGGGTCCTTCTTCTGGGTCGTGGCGTTCAGCCTCTGAGCCTTGCGGTCGATGTGAAGTGTCTCCCAGAGCCCGTTGGGATGTCCGGCGGCCAAGACAATTTGCACTCCGACGATCGTGTGATCTTGACCGCCACTGATGTTGTCGGTGGCGGAGCGCGTCAGATAGAGCGTGCTGTCGGCCTTGGGCGGCTGCGGGTGAGATTCGAGGAATGTGCACTGAGGGCTCACTGTCGACAGATCAGCAATCTCGTTGCTCATGATTCCTCCGCTCAGAGTCGGTGCGCGTTGGCTCAGCGGGCCTGACGATCGCCCGAGTGTTTTTCGCCGATCGATTTCTATTGATTCCAGTCCAGCGCTTCGAAGGCCGCCAACTCGGCTTCCAGTCGCCACTGCTCTCGCGCGCGTTCGCTGGACGTGAGAAAGGCCGCACATGCCGAAGAGGGAGACGACGATCCCGGCGAAGTGTCTTCGCAGTCTTCGACAACTGCTAATGGATCGTGGCGTCGCCACAGGCTCCGGCCGGGCAGAAAGCTGTAGTGGAGTGCGTTTCTCGCCAGATCCTTCAAGTCCCGGTAGCCCAGCCCGTAGCCTACCGCTGCCCGCAAGAACTCGTTGCTCAGATCGATCCGGGAAACTCCCTCGTCGTCGGTAGCGAGCGTGAGCGGCGCTTTGGCCGCCCTGTAAGTCTTGAAAGGATGCTGCTCTCCTCTGATTCCAAGGATGACGTCGTTGCCGCTCGATGCTCTAGACTCCGAGGGTCTGAACCAAGGGAGTCGATATGAGCGCCGCCCAACCCGGCTCGATTCCGATGACGACGGAGCCGGGGCTCGAGGAACCTGCCGACGGCATCGCGCTGTGCCTCTCCGGCGGCGGGTATCGCGCCATGCTCTACCATCTCGGGACGTTGTGGTACCTCCACCACGCGGCCATCCTGGCGAAACTCGCGCGCGTGTCGAGCGTCTCAGGCGGATCCATCACCACCGGTGTGCTCGCCCTGAACTGGACACTGGCGATCGGCGGCCAGGACGGTTTCCGGCGAGGCGTCGTGGAGCCAATCCGCCGAATGGCCTCCACCACGATCGACAAGAAGTCCATCCTGGGCGGGATTTTTCTCCCGGGGACCGTCAGCGATCGGATCGTCGCGAACTATCGCAAGCTGCTCTTCGGGGACAAAACGCTGCAGGACTTTCCCGATACGCCGCGCTTCGTGATCAACGCGACCAACGTGCAGACCGGCTCGCTGTTCAGATTCTCGAAGCCCTACATCGCCGACTGGCGGCTCGGACGCTACCTCAAACCGAGGACGAGCGTCGCCGAAGCTGTGGCAGCGTCCTCGGCGTTCCCTCCGGTCCTGTCGCCGGTTCGCCTCGAGTTCGCACCCACCGCTTTTTCGACCGATCTCGGTCCTCAGGGACGCCCGCCGTTCACGACCTCGGTAAATCTGACCGACGGGGGCGTCTACGACAACATGGGGATCGAGACCACCTGGAAGCGCTACAGCACCATTCTGGTGAGCGACGCAGGCGGCAGAATGCAACCGCAGGAGCGGCCGCACGCCGACTGGGCACGCCACGCCCTTCGTGTGAACGAGCTCATCGACAACCAGGTGCGCAGTCTGCGGAAGCGCCAGATCGTGGCGGCCTTCCTGAATCAGGATCGCAAAGGCGCGTACTGGGGAATGTGGACCGATCCGGCTGAGTACCCGGCCACCAGCGCGCTCGATCTGCCAAAGGACAAGGCCGGGGAGCTGGCACGTACACCCACGCGTCTGGCGGAGCTGCCAGACGAGGTGCAAGAGCGGCTGATCAACTTCGGCTACGGCATGGCCGAACGCGCGGTTCGCAGCTACTACGATCCGTCCGCGCTTGCCGCGACGACGTTCCCCTACCCGCGCGGTATCTAGGTTCCCCAGGAGGGACACATGGCTGTCAGGAAACGACGCGCGAAGAGCCCCGGGCCCGGTGGCCGCGGGCCCGAAGACGCCGGCAAGCCCGGCAGCGACGCTCTCAGCCGGCGGTTGCTCGAGGACTTGATGTTCGGAACTGGCAGGGTCCGCCGCTTTACGCAGGACTCGCCGGTGCTCCCCGACGTGTGGCTCGCCTACGCCGGCGTCGCCGGAGACCAGGATGAAGGGCGACAGCCCCGGCCGTTGACCTTTCCGTTTCCAAGAATCAAGCTGCTGCTCACTCCGTTCCGCGAGAACGCGCCTGGGGACGTCCGGACGCTGCTGGTCGAGCGTCTCACGCCCGAGAAGCATGGCATCGACACGTCAACGAGGTTTGGACACAAGCCCGAGTACCCACGTGTCGCCTACAACCTGACCACCGTCGCGGCGACGCTGTACTTCGAGGAGCTCGTGCAAGTCGTGCTGCCGATGACCGAGTGGTGGGCTCTCCACTGCGAGGAGTTCGGTCTTGGTGGCCGGCCCAGCGGTGCACTGAAGAACGCGCTCGTCGCCGGCGTCCGCGATCCGGAGCACGCTCGGCCGCTCGAACCAGCCGCGCGCCCGAAGGCGACACGCAAGGGATCCTCGGGAAAGCCAGTGCCACGTGCGACGCGGCTTCCGCGTGAGCTTCTCTGGACCATTCGAGTTGTCGGGGCGCTGGCCATCGCGCAGAGCAATCGCCCTCTCCCACAGAGGCTGCGAGAAAACGTCGCGACCGCCAAGGAAGAAGACTGGGCCGAAGTGGTAGACGCGTTTCTCGATCTGGTGCGCGGCGTCGAAGCCGCGCCCAAAGACAAGCGGATCTACGCCGTGAGCCGCAACCGCGTGGCGACAGCGAGCATCGCGCGGTCCACGCTGGCGATCAAGGCCGATGCGGCTCGCCGCCTCTTCGACATCTCGTGCAAGAGCCTGGCGTGGGCGATCATCGACAGCGGCATCGACGCCGAACATCCGGCCTTCCGTCAGCGCGTCAACCGGATACCAATGAAGCACGCTTTCAGGAATGGGCGTGAGCAGGGGAATTTCACGCGCATCGTCGACACCTACGACTTCACCCAAATCGACCTGCTTCTCGATCCACAGACGTCCGAGCAGCCGACCTGTTTGCGGGAGCGGCTCAAACGCGGGACCGATCAAGAGGGACTGAACGACAAGATCCAGGACTTGCAGTCGGCCCTCAAGCAAGGACGCACGCTGGATTGGAAGATCATCGCGCCGCTGCTTCGCATCCCGCATCGCGAACGCCAGTACGTGGCGCCTGATATGGATCACGGCACACACGTCGCCGGCATCCTCGCCGGCGACTGGAAGAAGGACGATCCGGGCGCGTCGCTCGAGGAGGATCTGGTCGGCGTCTGTCCCGATCTGCGGTTGTACGATCTGCGGGTTCTGAATGCGCAGGGGGTCGGCGACGAATTCGGGGTGATGGCGGCGATGCAGTTCGTGCGCTTCCTCAACTCGACCAACGACTTCGTTCTCGTCCATGGCGTGAATCTCAGCCTGTCGTTGTGGCACGACGTGGCCAACTACGCGTGCGGCAGGACGCCGGTGTGCGAAGAGGCCGAGCGCGTCAGCTCGAACGGGATCGTCGTCGTCGCCGCGGCCGGCAATCAGGGCTACCGCAAATACACGACCGACGAAGGCCTTACGAGCGAGGCCTACAACAGCATCAGCATCACCGATCCGGGCAACGCCGACGCGGTGATCACGGTCGGCGCGACGCATCGCTACCGGCCGCACACCTACGGCGTGAGCTATTTCTCGAGCCGCGGGCCGACGGGCGATGGCCGGCGCAAGCCCGATCTGGTGGCGCCGGGAGAGAAGATCACGTCCTGCCTGCCGTCGGGGAGTTACGGACTCAAGGATGGCACCAGCATGGCGGCGCCCCACGTGAGCGGGGCGGCCGCGCTGCTCATGGCCCGGCACAGCGAGCTCATCGGCCAGACCGATCGCATCAAGCACATCCTGTGCGATACAGCGACCGACCTCGGCCGCGAGCGGTACTTTCAGGGCGCGGGCATGCTGGATGTCCTGCGCGCATTGCAGTCGCTCTGATCAGGAGATCCTATGTTGATTCTCGAGGCACTCCGCGCAAAGCACGGCGACGCCCTGCTGCTCCACCACGGCACCAAAGCCAAGCCGGGATTGATTCTGATCGATGGTGGTCCGCCCGGTGTCTATCCGGATGCAGTGAAGCCGCGTCTCGAGCTACTGCGCCAGGAGCGGAAGCTCGAGGCGAGCAAACCGCTCGACATCGATCTGCTGATGGTGAGCCACATCGACGAGGATCACATCGCCGGCGTGCTCGAGCTGATGCAGAAGCTCAAGGATCAGCAGGGGCCGAAGTCCTGGAGGATCCGCCGGTTCTGGCACAACGCGTTCGACGACATCCTCGGGAACACCGACGCCTCGATCGCCACGGCTACCGGCGCCATGTCGCCGGCGTCACTCGGCGGCGTGCTGGGTCCGGAAGGGTCGCTGGTGCTCACCACCGTCGGACAGGGAAGGGACTTGCGCAAGCTCGCGGACTTCTTCTCGCTGAAGGGCAATCTGCCCTTCAACGGCTTGGTGATGCAAGGTCATGCGCCAATCAAGATTGGGACGCTCACGCTCACGGTCGTCGCCCCCGACAAGAAGAACCTCGACAAGCTGCAGAAGGACTGGGACGAGAAGATCAAGCCGATTCTCAAGAAGGAGAAAGCGCACAAGGCGGAGATCGCCGCGTATATCGACCGATCGGTCTACAACCTGTCGAGCATCGTCGTGCTTGTGGAGTCGGGCGGCAAACGGATTCTGCTCACCGGCGACGGACGCGGCGACCACACGCTCAAGGGCATTGCCGCGGCTGGACTACTCGACACCAAAGGCCAGCTTCGCGTCGACGTGCTGAAGTGCCCGCACCATGGAAGCATTCGCAACGTGAAAGAGGATTACTTCGAAACGATCGTCGCCGACCACTACGTGATTTCGGCGGACGGCAAGTTCGACAACCCCGACGTCGACACGCTTCAGATGATCTCGGACATCCGGAAGGACGACAAGTTCACCATCCACCTCACCAATCCATTCGACGCGTTTGCGAAACCCGCTGTCGGCAAAGCCGTCAAGCAGTTTTTTGACAAGGAGAAGGCCGCGGGACGCAAGTACAAGGTGGTGACGCGAGCGGCGAACGACCTCTCGATTCGCGTGTCGTTGAGCGACTGATCGAAAAAGCCCCTACGCTACTTCGCGGGCGTGGCGAGCGGCTTGCCCTTTTCCACGATGTAGGTGGAGACGATCGTGGCCGGACCGGTTCCCAGGTTCGTGGCGTTGTGCACCTTGCCTGCGGGGATGGCGAACGCGTCACCCGGCTTGAGCGTCTTCGAGACACCGTCCATCTCGACGGCGACGCTGCCTTCGAGCAAGTAGCCGATTTCCTCGCCCGGATGCGTGTGGCGGCCGGCCGATGCTCCCCCTGGGAACTCCGCCTTCGCCGTCACGGCTTGCCGGTCGGCGATGGACAGGTCCACCGTCTGCAGCACGGTGCGCTTGAACGCCGGCTGCTGCGCGAGGACCGCAGTCGCCGTCACGAGAACGAGCAAAGCCACGAACCATTTTTTCGACATGAGATCTCCAGTCAGCTTTCAGCTATCGGCTATCAGCTATCAGCAAAAGCTTGTGCCGAAAGCTGAGAGCCGACTGCCCGGCAGCCAGTAATTAGAACACCTTCCGGCCTTCGAGGTTTGCCTCGATGTCCTTCCTGAGCCGCCACATCGGACGCATCTCCTTGCGCGACGCCAGCGGCAGTTGATCCTCGACGTGCTTCGACCCCTTCTTCGACCAGTTGCCATAGTTGAGCAGCACTTCGGCGCGCTGCGGCGTCGAGATACTCGATTACGGCGTAGAACGTGTCGCCCGACACGGCTTCGGTCCGGCCGTTCACGAACGGTGAAATTCCGATCGTGCGAATCGCGCCGAGCTGCGACGGCGCGCCATTGCCGGGCACGTCGGCGTTGCCGCGACGGAAGCGCAACACGTCGCCCCACTTGACGCTGAGCGATCCGTACTCCTTCTCGACCTCGCCCGCCACCGTGTCGAGCACCGTCATCGCTTTCGCAGGATCCTTGAAGCCGCGCGGCGTCTCGAGCGGACGCCGATCGTCGGTCGGCACCTTGAAGCCGCCGATCGACGCGAAGCTCTGGCCCGCCGCGGTCATGAACTTGTAGAAGAGCAGGGTACCTTCGCTCCCCACTTCCGCCTCGCGGTCCCATTTGGCGAGCACATCGGCCGCGCGTTTCGCGCGCTCGGTGCCCATCGCCTTTGCGATCGAGACGAGCTCGTCGACGAACTGATCGGCGGTCTCAACGTGCGTCGACAGCTTCCATTTCTTGATGTCTTCGAACGTCATCTTCGCCGGCGCTGTGCTCAGGATGCGGATGCCGCGCTGCGCGCGCTGGGTGATGCCCTGCGGCGCGGCAAAGCCGGCGGCGAACTTCGTCGAGTCGAGCATCATCGGGTACACCGACGTCCACGGCATGTCGTTGGAGTTCTGCACCCAGCCGGTCGGCGGATCGATCACCTTCGGGATGGCGTCGTACGGCTGAATGGTGGTCGCAATCAGCTCCGACCTGTCGCCGGGCACGACGCCCTGCCAGAAGCGATAGTCGCCCGTCTTGTGCAGCCACAGCGTCGAGTTGTAGACGTAGGCAATGTGGCCGTCGCGGTCGGCGTAGGCGGTGTTGAAGAGCGGAAGCTGCTGCATCCGCATGGCGTCCTGCCATTCGCCGAGGTTCTTCGCCAGACCCATGCGCCAGAACTGTTCGAAGAGCCGCGGCCGATCGATGGCGGCGACGCGCATGGCAATCGGCGCGCCGCGGTCGGCGACAACCGGACCGTGCACGCTGCGACGAACCTCCAGAGCCACGTCGCGGAGCGATCCGTTCGCCTCACGGACCTTGATGGTCTCGGTGTGCGTCTCGAACTGTTTCACCTGCCCGTCGAGCACGTAGCCGCCGTCTTTCAGCACCAGGCGATACAGATCCGACTCGGCAGGATTGTTCGTCGTCTGCGTCCAGCCGACGTACTCGGTGAAGCACTGGCGCAAGACGGGGAATCCGACCCACACGGCGCCGTACGACGTGACGCCGGGCGCCGAGAGCTGCACTTCGAAATAAGTGTGGATGTCGCCCCACTGAAGATGCGAGTTGCTCATCAGGATCGCCTTGCCGGTTGCGGATCGGGACCTAGCGATGGCCCATTCGTTGGAGCCGTGCGTCTCGGCTTCCGCGCGCGACAGCCTCGTCTCCAGCTTCGCGGGATTGATGATCCAGTCGTAGTGGATCACACGAAGGCAGTGCGCGTACACGTCCTCGACGCTTACCGGCAGCACCCGCTGCGCCTCGGGACTGAGTTCGGCCTTGTGCTCGACCGCCCAGGCGTTCAGCCCGCGCACGAATGACTCGATCAGCGGACCGAACTCCTGGCTCTGCCCCGCGGCCCATTTCTTCGCGATTTCGGGGATGCCGTTGGTGCGAACCCAGCGGTCCGCCGCGAGGTAGGTCGGGCCGTAATACTCGGCTCCGCGTCCGCGCGCTTGCGCGTAAAGCCGAAGCAGCAGCTCGCTGTGCGCCTCCATCTGCGCATACCCGTAGGCATAGAACAGACTGGGGTGGTCTGGTGCGAAGATGTGCGGCACGCCGTATCGATCCCATAGGATTTCGGTGCCCCTGGCGGGTCCTTGGGCGAGTGCCGGCGCGGGCGCGGCAGCCGTGACCAGGCCGACCACAATGGCAAGCGCCAGACGAGATGCGGATGGCACGCGGCGCCAGACGATGTTCATCAGTCGGGTCATGGTGACTCCCTGTGGCGCAGACTCTAGCAAAACTGGGCTGCGGTCTGCATCGCTTCTTCCCTCTACGCCACCAAGGCGCGCCGCGCAACCGAGCGCCGCAATGAGCGGATCAATAGAATCAATTGGACTCGGCCCGGTCGCGCCGCTAGTCTCCGGGAAGGTGATCAGATGAAACGTCGAGACTTCATCGCCGCTCTCGCCGCAACCTCCGCGGTACCCGTGAACGCCGAGGTCGACGGCCAGCCCAGCCCATCGGCAGCCGATTCCGGCAAGCCGCTGTCGCTCACGATTCTGGGAACCGGAACGCCTTCGCCGTCGTTGGAGCGGCAAAGCTCGGGCTACTTGATCGAGGTAGGGCGGGATCTCATCGTGTGGGATCACGGACCCGGCGCGCATCACCGGCTGCTGGAAAGCGGACGCCGTTCGGTGGATGTCACGCACGCGTTCTTCACTCACCTTCACTACGACCATTTCATGGACTACGGACGGCTGGTCCTGCAACGGTGGGATCAGGGTGCCGATCGGATCGCCGATCTCGAGGTTTATGGACCGCCGCCGCTCGCGCGGATCACTGATCAGTTGTTTGGCGTCGAGGGCATCTATGGCCCCGACATCCGCGCGCGCATTGAACATCGAAGCAGCATCGACCAGTTCGAGGCGCGCGGCGGCAAGGCGCCGCGGCGACGGCCGGCGCCCCACGTTACGGAGATTCACGCCGGGTCGGCGATCGAAGGTGACGGGTGGAAAGTGACGGTCGGTCATGCGCAACACGTGCAGCCGTATCTCGAATGCCTCGCGTTCCGAATCGACACCAAGGAAGGATCGATCTGCTACACCGGTGACAGCGGCCCCAGCAGCACGATCGTCGAGCTGGCCAAGGGATGCGACATCCTGATCCACATGAATCACTACTTCAGCGGGACGGAGCCTTCGCCCGCGTATCGCGCGGCCTGCGGGAATCACCGCGACAACGCGGAGATCGCCAAGCGCGCCGGCGTCAAGACGCTGGTCCTCACGCACCTCCTGGCACAGATCGATCAGCCGGGGATTCGCGAGCGGATCGTGCACGAGATCCAGCAGGTCTTCGAAGGCAAGGTGATCTGGGGTGAGGATCTGATGCGGCTCACGATCGCCGGCTCGCGTGTGACGAACATCGAATCACGGCAGGGCTGATCGGCACCTGATCCGGAGATATCGACCGGCAAGCCGCGACACGAATCTCAGTTTTATTGCCGCGGACCCTGATGCTACTGTCCGGCTCATGGGCCCGGCCGAACGCCCACCTCACCTCTCCGTTGTCCTCGTCGTCGGTTCACAGCGCCGCAGAGCGCAGCGTGTGCTCGATGCGCTGGCAGCGCAGACCGCCGCTGATTGCATAGAAGTCGTCGTCGTCGACCTCATCGATGGCGGTCCTGCTCCACTCCACGTCGCGCCGTCCCTGCGCCACGTTTATGCGAGCCGCCCCGACATCAACCGCTGGGGCCGGGCCCGGGCAGAAGCCGTTCGCCTGGCGAGCGCCGAGGTCATTGGGTTCATCGAGGACCACTGCTTCCCTGAGCCGGAGTGGGCCGCGGTGCTCATCGAGGCCTATCGCGGCCCCTGGGCCGCCGTGGGGTACGCATTCACCAACGCCAATCCCCGCACGTACGTCAGCCGGGCGTCGATGCTCGCTCGATATGGGCAATTCGTGGATCCGGCACGCCCTGGGCCGGCTCGACTCGTCTCCGGGAACAACGTCTCGTACCGGCGCGACCTGCTGTTGTCGTTTGGCAGCGAGCTCGATGGGTTGCTCACGATCGACTTCAACCTTCAGGAGGTGCTTGGCAAGCGCGGTCTCCCGCTGCTGGTCGAAGCTCGAGCGCGGGCGGCGCACACAAACTTCTCGAATTACGCCAGGGACACGATCACCGGGTACTGGACTGCCGCCTCCTCGCAGCGCGACGGGCGGAGACGCAGAAGTGGAGCACGATGCGCCGGCTCGTGCATGGCTTTGGTGCGCCGCTTGGATCGCCGGCCATCAGGCTGGCGCGCCTGCTCTTTGGCTTGCGCGGCCGCAGTCTGCTGTGGGCACAGGCTGCCGCGGCCATTCCACTGATCGTGGGGTGGTACGTGACCGACGCCGTGGGCGAGTCCTTCGGATATCTGTTCGGACCCGGGCAGTCCGAGCTTCAGGCGCTGAGGTGGGAGCTCAACGAAGCTCGCGAGGGCGAAGCGTGATGCCCTCGCCGCAGGTCTCGATTCTGATTCCTGCGTATTTCTCCGAGGACACCCTCCCGGACTGCCTCACGAGCCTTCGCCGGCAACGCTTTCGGGATTTCGAGGTCATCCTCGTCAACAGCTCTCCTGAAGACGCCACCCGTCGTCTCGTCGAGCAGCAGTTTCCAGAAGTGTTGTTCGAGCAGGCGCCGAGCCGTTTACTGCCGCACGCCGCCAGGAATCGAGCCGCCCAGCGCGCCCGAGGGGAGATTCTGGTCTTCACCGATCCAGATTGCCGTGCCCATCCGGAGTGGCTCGAGCGACTGATTGAGGCGCACCAGGCCGGCCATCAACTCGTGTGCGGCTCGATCGAGCTGCAGGGCCGGCCGGGCGACTGGTTCGCGACAGGGGTTCATCTCTGCAAGTACTCGTTCAGGTTGAGCCGGCTGCCGCGCGGCTACACCTCGGTGGGGGGAACAGCCAACGCCTCGTGCACGCGCATGGTCTTTGAATCGGTCGGGCCATTCGACGGCGATCGCTTCGCGGGCGACGCGCTGTTCAGCTGGCGGGCGGCTGCGAAAGCATGGCGGGCCTGGTTCGAACCGCTCGCCCTTACCGAGCATCGCTACGTTGGCACCGTCAGCTCGTTCTGGCGTGAGCGCTTTTCGCGTGGCGTCGATTTCGCGGATGCACGGGTCATATTCGAAGGTTGGCATCGCGCACGCATCGCCGGGTATTTGATCGCGTTCCCCGCGTTGATCACCGTCGTCGTCGCGCGGGGAGCACACGATGCGTTTCGCGCTGGATGGGGCCGTCGGTTCCTGTGGACGCTTCCACTCCAACTCCTCGGACATACCGCCTGGTCGCTGGGCGAAGCGACGACGCACCTCCGGCTGATGCTTCGCCCTCGGGCGGCCAAATCCGCCTAGCCGGCACTGCGATTCTTCAGTCTGATCCGATTCTCAGGCGTGCCACCGTCGCGCCGAGATGCGAGGCGTGATCGTCCCAGAACTCCACCACCAGCGGATGACGCTCGAGCGCGTTCTGCACCATGCCGCGTTGAATGCCCTTGCCACGGCCGTGGATGAGTCGCACCTCGGCGAGGCCGGCGTCATGAGCGGCGTCGATGTACGAGTGGACAACGGAAACGATGTCGCGGGGCGCGAACGCGTGCAGATCCAGCTCGCGCTCGATGGGAATGGGCACCGGATCGTCTGTCATCACCGCGCGACCGTCTCCGACCGAGAAACGGATTCCTCTCAGTGCACGACGAGTCGGCGTCGGACTCCTCAGTGTACGACGACGTCGTCGTCGGATTCCTCAGTGTACGACGACGTCGTCGTCGGATTCCTCGGGCTCGAGGTGCGGCAGATCCAAGGCCCGCAGCGCCTCGATCGCCTGCCCCAGCGCCTGGTCGACGTCGCGGCCGCAGGCGGCGGCGCGAAAGTCTTGCCGGACTTTCCGGAGCGCCCGGAGCCCGCGCGCGCGATCGAATCGTTGCCCTTGGCAGTGTTCGCAGAAGCTCACGGCTCCACGCTAATGGCGAGCGAACGGTCTGTCAATCGGTGACTGTGCTAGGCTCGCGACGCCTTCCAGGAAGGAGCCGGGTGGCGTTTCCGGTTCTTCTCGCCCTCGGGACAATTCTTGGAAAGTACGACAAATTCAAAGACGCACCAGAGCCGGTCATGGCCCTCATGGATACGACGTGAACCCGGCGAGGAGGGTGTATGACAAGCCCGCGACAAGAAGTCGGCAGCGGCCGGGCATCGCGCCGCACGTGGTCTCGGCGGAACGCGATCAGCTCGATCGCCCGGTTGGCTGCGCTCGCCCATCCGTTCGGTGGACGGTTACTCGGCTTGTCCTTCTTGCCACTGGGAGTCGGCGTGCGGATCGAGTTGCAACCGCTGGTCGCCGCGGTCCGGCGTGTGATGGACGCGATGGCCTACGTGGGAGAACCGTTCAGCGATCAGGAGCGTGCAGCGCTCGACGCCGCCGCGAATGATTCGGATGCGGCGCGGGCGCTCGCCGACATCCAGCGTCTTCTCGACAAGCGCTGCCTGCTCGCCGTTCGCATCAACCCCGAAAGCCGCGTCTCGGTCACGCGCGGCGCCGCCGCACCGCAGCTGGTTGAACAAGGCTGGCGGGCGTTCCTGCTGAAAGTCCAGAACGAGGCTGGCACGACTGGAACGCTCGTCATGGAGAGTCCGCAAGGCCGTCCGGTGTATCGCCCAGGGACCGGCCTGGCGATGGCGCCGCGATCGGTCCTGCCCGCCGACATCACCGACCGATGGCTGGTCGTCGACACCTTTCGCGACAAACCCATGGAGCCGCAGCTGTCCGGTCTCGATCTCGAATACCGAATCGTGCTGCTCTACAGCCGGGACGCCGGCCGCCGCGAGGCGCAGATCGGCGCACACCTCGGCGCCGGCAGCGAGGACATCGGATTCCGCAACCGGACGGCGGTGCTGTTCGAGATTGCCCCGTCCCGCGATGTCACGTTACGCGTTCGCGACGAGCTCGGCCGTCCAACCATGGCGTCGTTCCTCGTCCGGGACGCCATCGGTCGTGTCTACCCGGCGCGTTCGAAACGTCTCGCGCCTGATTTCTTCTTCCAGGATCAGGTCTACCGCGCGGACGGTGAGAGCGTGCGTCTCCCGGAGGGCGAGTTCACGGTGGAATGTGGACGCGGGCCGGAATACTTGCCAGAGACTCGAACAGTCGTCCTCACGCGCGCGGCCGCGCCGCCGACGCTCGACTTCACACTGCGTCGATGGATCGACCCGTCGTCGCTGGGCTGGTATTCAGGCGACCATCACATCCACGCCGCGGGCTGTTCCCACTACGAGAGTCCAACCGAAGGGGTCCGGCCCGAGGACATGATGCGTCAGGTGCTGGGCGAGGCGCTCAGTGTCGGCGCCGTCCTGAACTGGGGCCCCAGCTACTACCACCAGCGTCAATTCTTCGAGGCGAAGGACAACACGATCTCCACACCGTCCACACGGCTGCGCTACGACGTCGAAGTGTCGGGGTTTCCCTCGAGCCATTGTGGACATCTCGTCCTCCTGCGCCTGCGGGATCAGGACTTCCCGGAGACGCGGCAGATCGAAGACTGGCCGTCGTGGGACCTGCCGATCCTCAAGTGGGCGAAGGCTCAGGATGCGATCGTCGGCTTTGCGCATTCTGGTTTTGGGCTGGAAGTGAAGAGCCGCGACCTGCCGAACTATGAGATGCCGAACTTCGACGGGATCGGCGCGAACGAGTACATCGTCGACGTCGCGCACGATGTCGTGGATTTCATCTCGGCGGCGGATACGCCGTTCATCCAGGAATTGAACATCTGGTATCACACCCTCAACTGCGGCTTCCGGACTCGGATTAGCGGCGAAACGGACTTTCCGTGCATTACGGATGATCGCGTGGGGGCAGGTCGTTCGTACGTCCACCTGCCCGCGGGCCTCACCTACGAGGCTTGGTGTCAAGGCATCCATGATGGCCGCTCGTATGTGTCGGACGGGTTCGGCCATATCCTGGATTTCAAGATCAACGGCCAGGAAGCGGGCACCAGCGGCAGCGAGCTGCGACTCGGGCAATCGTCCACCGTGCGGGTGACCGCGCGCGTCGCCGCCCTTCTTCCCGACAAGAGAGACAAGGCGGAGCCGCCGGACCCCGGACGGCAGCCATTCTGGACTCTGGAGCACGCGCGAATCGCGGGGTCGCGCGACATCACCGTCGAGGTCGTGGTCAATGGCCGTCCCGCGGCGCGCCAGCGTCTTGCCGCCGACGGTGTCGTACGCGACATCGCCTTGGACGTGACCGTGGACCGGAGCAGCTGGATCGCGTTGCGGATACTCGGGTCGGCGCATACCAATCCCGTGTTCGCGCTCGTGGGTGCGCGGCCCGTGCGTGCGTCGAAGCGAAGTGCAGAGTGGTGTCTCAAGGCTGTGGACCAATGCTGGTCGCAGAAGTCACGACGGATTCGAGGAGTGGAGCGTGAGACCGCACAACACGCGTATGAGCACGCGCGCGTGCGATACCGGCAGATCCTCTCGGAGTGCGACGTCGAGTAACTGCGTGGCTCGATCCTTTGCCTCGTTGCCGGTGAGGGAGGGGCGGCTCCTGAGGTATTGAGTCAGGGGCGCAAGGCCACGAAACACCATCGGCAGATCGACCGATGCCGTCGAAATGGCTCTAGAACGTTCCCTCTTTTGGCCCCCGCGCATGCTTATCGATTTGCCTGATGGCGCCGAGGTGATAGGCCAGGTGAGCGATGCTCGCGACCATTCCGGCCAGCTCCACGTCGGTCACGTCACGTGGTGAGCTCAGGGCCCGTAGCCAACGGTGCGCTTCTTCACGCAGCCCGTTTCGGATGGTGTCCCACTCGGTCGCGTCGACGTCGAACGTCTTCCAGGCCTCGTCCCATTTCGCGTCTGCGAAGGGATTGCCGCCTTCGTTCGCCCATCGATTCATCAGCGACAGCCCGTAGCGCACGTGCTGCGCATGCGCGGCAATCGTCGCACCGTCGTTGGCCGAGCGAGACGCGTCGTCGGCCGACAGCTTCTCCAGCGATCGCAGCAGCCCCACGTCTCGGGAATTCAGAATAAAGGCACCGGTTGGATCGCTCGCGCCGTCGACGAGCTCGGAGAACAGGCGCGAGAGGACGAGACTCATGTCTGTGGTTCGCATAGGGCGTGATTTTATCCTCGGCGCCCAACATCGGCTTGCAGCCGGCCCGGCGGAAGATCTCGGGCATGCGTCTGCACGCGCGGACGTTCCGCGGTCCTCGTAACGAGCAGATCACCGACTGACACCAAATGAGCGGTGGCAGGCTACGCGGCCTTCGCACAGAACTGAGATTCTCTTCCTGTCGCGCGCACCTATCTGGGCTCTGGATACGTGTGGCGTCCGCACGAAGAGCCACAACCTCTTCAAGCGCCCAGGTCTGCTAGGATGCCCGCTACCAAGCAGAAGCGGGAGCCCGAAGGTGGAAGACCGAGTTGGTTTCGTGCGAACGGCGTCAATTCCGACCTGAGTGGTTGAAGTCGAACACTAGTTAAGCGTCGCAAACGCAGTACGTTCCAACTTGGCCGCACTTCGGAGGCTCAAATGAAGAGAGTCACAGGTATCGGAGGAATCTTCTTCAACGCGAACGACCCTGTCGCACTGCGAGCTTGGTACAAGCAGCACCTGGGAATCGACGTCCAGGAATGGGGAGGCACGGCGTTCACGTGGACCGATGCATCGGGCAATCCGACAAAGGGAACGACCGTGTGGTCCATCGGTGCCGCCAATGGTGAGCACTTCGCACCAAGCAAGTCGACCTTCATGGTCAACTATCGCGTCGAAGACTTGGCCGCTGTACTTCAGTCGCTTCGGGACGAAGGATGCAACGTCCTGGAGAAGACGGACGACTCCGAGTACGGGAAGTTCGGTTGGGTCATGGATCCTGAGGGCAACAAGGTCGAACTTTGGCAGCCACCTCCGGGACAGTGAGTCCATGCCTGAAAACCAAATGCCGACGCCTAACCGGTCGTTCGAGCCGACGGCTTGCCGAATCAACCGGACCCAGTCGTCCAGTTCCCGAATGCGCTTCTTGAGTTCATCCGGGCCAGGAAACGGCGGAACCCTCGGCGCATCCTGGCGCCTCGACGGTTTGACACCTCCGGTGCGGAGTGTTAGAAACTGCGGTCTGAGGAAAAGACGGCGCTGACAGTTCACCCACTGTGATCGCGTTTCCATAGGTGCGGTCCGAAAGAACGACGGCGGATGGCTTCCGAGGCTTGCTGAAAGGTTCGATGCGGGTAACTGAAATGACGAACACGATGAAGAAAAAAGCGATGAAAGAAATCAATGCCGTCGTCGGTTATTTGCCCGACTCAGTCGCAAAGGTCGTGGCCGCCAAGGACCGGCATGAACAGGTGCTCGGGGTCCGCATGGAGCGCGGCAGCGACGAGATGCAGGTGAAGATCAACCCCAGCGACGTTGCGGGCGTGCTCCTGGGGTCATCGCGCGACGGGGAGACCGGCGTGCAGGTCTTCCTGAAAGAAGGCGCCAGCGTAGACGTCGTCGCCCATGTTGCAGCGAGCGACCTCGTCCTGCGTCCGATTCGAGATTTCAGCCTGGTCAAGGCTCGTCCGCCGGTCAATTCGATCTTCTTGGACGCGCAGCTGTTGGACAAACTGGTCCAGTTGACCCGGCAGGGCAACAAATAGCGTCACCGAGTCCGATGCGTCCGCTTGCGCGGACCGGCACAGCTTTCCGGCGGTGTCCGAGGCCTGTTCCAACGTTTTCGTTGCTGGCCATGTCGTCGCGATCGCATCGCACGGTCCGAAGCCTCGCCGCTCCGACTGTCGCGTGCGGCGCTTCCCCTGAGCATTTCCGAAGGCATTTATGCGAGTCCTTCTCACGCACCCTCCACTCAATGCCGGCCGCGAGGTCGCGCCTCCTCTGGGTTTGTGCACGCTGGCTGCTCTGGCTGATCCGCTGCGGTCATCACGTCCGAGTGTTGGACCTCGACCTGGAAGTAAAGGGTCTTGCGGACGGCGAGAACCTGTATCGAAACCTGGTCGCGCGTGCGATGCACGACTTCGTGCCAGACGCGATCGGCATTACCTCGATGTACAACAACAGCCTTCAGGCCGAGCGCATCACGCGGCACGCCAAGGAATGCGATCCGCACGTCATTACGATAGGCGGAGGTTCCCACTTTGGTGCGCTGGGGCGTCAGGCACTGAAGCGGATATCGGCACTGGACTACGTGATCGAAGGCGAGGGAGAGCAGGCGTTTGGTCAATTGCTCACGGCTCTGGAACTCGGCGGGCCGATCTCCCAGGTTCCCAGGCTGCACTACCGCGCGGGCGGTCACCTGCACGCCAACCCTTCGGCGGGCCTGATGGATCTTCTCGGAACTGCCGCAGACATGGCGGACCATCGAGGGCGCCATCGACCTGAAACGGTACGCTGCGACTGTCCCGTCGGGCTCGCCGCGCCGGACGATCTACATCGAGGCGGGGCGTGGATGTCCCTTCTCATGCACCTTCTGCGCTACAGCGCCGTTTTGGGAGCGCAAGTATCGTGTCAAGACGGTTGACCAGATCATCGAAGAGATGCGCTTCCTTTACGAGCAGCATGGGTACGATGGCTTCATGCTCGTTCACGATCTGCTGACCGTCGACAAGGAGTTCATCCATACGTTCAGTGAGGCCATGATGGAGTCCCGCCTCCCGGTCGAGTGGATGGCGAACCACCGTACAGACATCAACCTTCACGGCCTGCTGCCGAAAATGAAGACGGCCGGATGCTGGGCCATGTTCTTCGGCGTTGAATCCGGCTCGGCGCGACTGCAGAAGGTGATGCGGAAGGGACTGAAGCGCGAGGGCGTGGTGTCCACCATCAGCGGCCTTTCCGACTTGGGTATCGCCTCCACGTGCTCCTTCGTGGTCGGGTTCCCGGACGAGACACCGGAGGAACTGTCGTCGACGATCACGATGGGAGCGGAGCTGAAGCTGATCGGCGCGGGAATGGTGCAGTTCCACCGCCTGCGCACGTGGCCTCCGGCGCCATTGTCTCGCGCCATGGTTCCAGCCAAGTTCGACATCGATTCGCTCCGCATCGAGTACCCCTTCCTGCACGTTCCGCCGGAGGACGTGGCGGCCATCGAGAATGACCCAGAGTTTTTCGCCGGCTATTTCGCGCCCTATAGCGAAGCCGGGAACTTCGCGCAGCTGGCACAGGTGGAACTGTTCTTTACGCAGGCCGTAGCGGCCGCGCCCCTCACTGTCGCTGTGCTGGGGCGCGTGATGGGCGACAACCTCATCCCGGCCTTCTATGATGCGCTGTCGCTTCGCGGGCCCGTCACTCGGGAGACAACCGAAGCCAACCCATCCAGCATGCTTCCGATCTGGTCGGTCCTGCGTCCATTCCTCGACGATTGGATTGCCGAACTTCCGCTCTTGCAGGACTGGCAACGGCAGTTAGTGCGGGGCGTGATCGACTACGAGGAGCAGCGCCTGACATTCGTCAACAGTGACGAACCCGCAGCGTCCTCCAAGCCCGCCGGCCGGGGCAACTGGCGCTCGTTCGTTTCCAGCGTAGATATCGCGGCCGTCTTCGACGCGATGCACGGCGGGCACCCTCTCACTTCAGACCTCCTGCGGGAGTGCGCGATTGTCCTTGCCTGCCACCGGCCCAATGTTTACCGCGCCTATGCCACCGACGTGGCGCGCATGTCGGATCTACACCTGCATCCTTTCTTGCTCGGCACTCAGTAGTCGCTGAATCCGGCCGGTTCCTCAGGCCTCGACGTCCAGGCGACGTCCTCAGGTTGTCAGGCCGGTGAGTCGACCGGATGAGAGTCGGAGAGGATGGACCTCAAGACGCGCGAAGTTTTGGAGACATTTTGGAGACGGCGGAAGGAGCCTCAACAGACGC
This sequence comes from uncultured Acidobacteriota bacterium, assembly GCA_963773045.1. Lineage (GTDB taxonomy): Bacteria > Acidobacteriota > Vicinamibacteria > Vicinamibacterales > UBA2999 > 12-FULL-67-14b. The sequence goes on from CAVYZT010000009.1 coordinate 332,488, forward strand.
AACGAGGTAGTCCGCCTTCGCAGCTGCGCTGCTACGGCGAGACAGACATCGCAAGTCGATATCTCGTAAGGATTTGGCAGGCTGAGTGAAACCGCGAGCCTGCCTAGACGTAGCTCGCCGAAGGCGAGCGAAGTCTGGCGGTGAGGCAGGGATTCGAACCCTGGATAGAGTTTTTAGCCCTATAACGGTTTAGCAAACCGCCGCCTTCAGCCTCTCGGCCACCTCACCGCGCGAGAACCCCAAGTATACGCTAGGCTTCGAGTCCGGGGAACCCGACCGTCCCCAAAAACGTCCCTGAAATTGTCCCGCCCGGGCGCCGCGCAGCGAACGAATTGCCACGACCGAGCCGACCGATTCATAGCGGAGAACGCAGCGGTTTTTTTCATGTGCTGACAACTGCATAAGCCTCGCACCGAGTGCGACTTCCGCGGATGAGCCGATGTCCACTTCTTGACGCAGTCGCATCTGTCGACCGGTCAGCGCGCGGCAGATGTCAATGGGCGAGCCTTCGAACACGTGCAGCGGTTCTCTGAAACCGCCACACATTCCGCCACGCTCTACCTTCAGGTGCACGGCTGGTCGGATCGCGGGGCGTCACGGGCGGAACCACTTTCAGCGTAGCGGCGCACGCCGCTCGCCTTGCGGGCGGGTGGCATCGCTTGGAGTGGCCGCCGGTGTGCGACGACGGGTCTTCACGGCGAGCGCCATCAGTATTCCCGCTCCCACGAGGACATAGTCCGCTCGCACGTCCAGGAGGACTGCGGCCGACCCGCCGATGAATCCCCAGAGAACCGGGACGATCGTCAGAATCGGCGGAATCCCTCCGCGAACGGTCAAGAGGAGCCCGATTGTCAGGATGACTGTCGGACAGGCACACCGAACGTCGGCGCTGCCGGATATCGATGACCGAATGCCATCGTCAAGAACGGGTACGCGAGAGCATAGACGGCAAGGCTCGCACCAACGCGCGCCATCACACCGTCGGATGAGAAGTACGGATGCCTGGTGCGAGCGCCAGCCCACACAAAGAATACCGCCTGAAGCGCAAACATCGCGCCGAAGATCCACGCGGCTGGATTGATCCGGGCGAACAGGAACACGTGATACGCGACAGCGTTCCACCCCCAAAGCGCCACAAGCAGACACGTCAGCGCGCGGTACAGTCGGTTGGCTCTCGCCACGCGGCGACGAGTAACCGAGGTCGCGAGCCACAACGCGATCACGACGGGCCACAAGGCTTGGTTGTATTCCGCGAACACGCTGAAGAAACTGCTCAGGTGTGAAGGGCAGGCTCACATTTCGTCCGCCGCGATGAAGCGTCGCTGCACGCCCATACCGCACGTCACGTCGGGACCACGACCATGTTCAGCACGGTCGAGGTCAAGAGCCCGCACATGATGACGATCGCCATTGGTGTCTGAATCTCACTGCCCGGTTTTGCGGCCGCCAACGCGATCGGCTCAACGCGAGTCCGGCGGCCATTGCGGTCATCAAGATCGGCACGAGGCGCTCGGTCGCGCCTCGCATAACGGCGTCTGGAAGTCGGGACGCCCTCTTCCCGCATCAGATGCTGAATATGCGACACGAGCATGATGCCGTTCCGGGTCGCAATGCCGAACAGGGTGATGAAGCCGATCATGGATGCCACGCTCAGACGCCGCCGGCCAGAGTACACGCCGACGACACCGCCGATCAGCGCCAGCGGCAGGTTCACCATGATCAGCAGCGCGTCACGCGTCCGGCCGAACGCCAGGACGAGAAGAATGAAGACGCCCGCACGACGCCGCTGCCGACAGCAGCAACCGGCGAGGCGCTGTGCTCGCTCTCGAACTGCCCGCCGTACTCCACGCGGTAGCCCGAGGGAGCGGCACCGCCGCCGCGACGGCCGCGCGCATGTCTTCGACCACGCCACCGAGGTCGCGGCCGGCGACGTTGCTCGAGATCACGATCCGGCGCTGGACGTTCTCTCGCAGGACGATAGTTCGGGACCACGGTGCCGACTGAATCGGCGCGAGCCGCGAATGCGGCACCGGACGACGGTCGGCGTGTCGATGGGCAGGCGTCCGCGAGCCGCGTCGAAGTCGGCTGCGACGCCGGGTCGTAGCTTCACGACGAGGTCGAAGGCGGTCTGGCGCGATCGAAGATCCGGCCGACGGCGCGCCGGCGAAGCTCGTTTCGACCGCTTCGGCGACGTCATCGGCGCGCAGCCCGTACGCGCGGATCGCCGGCCGGATTCAGCCCGCAGCGACACCGTCGGCACTGTCCGTCTGGTGCCTCTGTCGCGAGGCATCGACGGCTCCCGGGACCGCGTCACGACTTCCCGCACCTGCTCGCCGAGGTGGCGGAGCGTCGGAAGATCGTCGCCGAAGATCTTGACGGCGAGGTTCGCTGCTTCCCACAGCATCTGATCGATCCGATGCGAGATCGGCTGACCAATGGTCACGTTGGTGCCCGGCAAGTCGAGAACCCCCGACGCAGTTCCGCGAGCAGTTCGGCGCGCGGGCGACCGTGTCTCTCGAGGCCCACGTCGATCTCCGCCGCCTCCACGCCCTGCACATGTTCGTCGTACTCAGCTCCGTCCGGTCCGGCGAGCCGTCGCCACGACCTCGGGCTGCGCCAAGAGGATCTGCTCGACTCGACGGCCGATCTCGTCGGACTTCGGCAGCGACGTGCCGGGGAGCGGTGTTCGCCTGGACCGTCAGCGAGCCCTCGTTGAATTCCGGAAGGAAGACGCGTCGCCCATCCGCGTCATCGCGACCAGGGCCGCGACGAGCAGCAACCCGAGACCGCATGACGAGCCGAGGGTGATCCAGCGCCGGGGCAAGATCCTTCGCGAAGCGAGCCTTAAGCGTACGCGCCACCCAGCCGTCGTGCCCGCGCAGGATCGATCGCGCCGGGCAGAAAGGCGTACGCCAATGCCGGGGTACAATGATCGCGACGGCCGCGACGCCAGCAGGGCCACGATATAGGCCAACGCGAGCGGCGTGAGCAGCCGTCCTTCCACGCCGGCCAGGCCGAAGATGGGCAGAACACCAGCACGATGGTCACCGTGGCGAACACGATCGACGTTCGGATCTCCAGCGTCGCGTCACGGACGACGGCCGCGGCTCACCGTTCCGCACCCGGTGGCCCGTCGCGTTTCCCGCAACCGTCGCACGATCTTCTCGACGTCGACGATCGCATCGTCGACCAGCGCGCCGATCGCAATCGCCGTGCCGCCGAACGTCATCGTGTTGATGGTCGCGTCGAAACGCCGGCAGCGCAGCACCGCGCGGCAACGACAACGGCATCGCGGTCAGCGTCATCGCCGCCGCTCGGAGGTTGGCGAGGAAGAACACACGACCACGACGACCGCAGCCCGCCGTCGCGGAGCGCATTGACGACGTTTCCGATCGCGACTTCGATGAAGTCGGACTGCGGAATCATCGTCGATGGCCTACATGCCCGGGCAGTTCACGTTGGAGTGCGTCGAGTTCGCGATCGAGCCTTGCCGTCAGTTCAACGGTATTCGCACCCGGTTGTTCTCGACGCCGACGATGACCGCCGGCTTGCCGTTTCGCGAGCCCTCGCCCCGCTTGAGCGCGCGCCGCCTTCGCGCACGTCGGCGATGTCTCGCACCAATACGGAGCGGTCGCCCCGCAAGGCCACCACGGTGTCTGCAACGTCGTCGGGCGTCCGCGCGCGGCCGATGGTCTGCAGCAGATACTCCTGCGGACCCTCCATGTAGATCCCCGCCGATGCGTTGTCGCTCGCACCGCGCACCGCATCCAGCAGCTCGTTGACACTGATGCTGTTGGCACGTAGTTGATCGGGGTGCGCCACGACCTGGAATTGGCGCTCGGCCCCGCCGATTCGGTCTACTTGCGACACGCCAGCGACGGCGAGCAGCCGTCGCCGAACCA